>NZ_CP155792.1:0-2400000 GCF_039729015.1 Blastococcus sp. HT6-30
ATGGCCGATGCCACGCTGGACCTGGCCACGGTCTGGGACCAGATCCGGGAGCGGCTGGCGACCAGCCTGTCCCCGCAGCAGAACGCGATGCTGAACCTCACCCGGCCGCTGGGCCTGGTCGAGGACACCGCCGTCCTCGCCGCACCCAACGAGTTCACCCAGACGGTGCTCGAGTCGCGTATGCGCCGGGTGCTCGCCGAGGCGCTGTCCGAGCAGTTCGGCCGCGACATCCGTGTCGCCGTCCAGCTCGAGGACGCCCCTGCGGCACCGTCGGCCGACCACCGCGACGAGGAGCCCGTCCGCCGGCCCTGGTCCGCCGCCGAGGCGCAGCGGGCGGAGGAGGACCGGGCCACCCGCGACCGGGCCGACGACGGGCGCAGCGCGTTCGGCGTGCGCACCGACGTCGTCGGCACCGCCGCGCCCTGGGACCGCGGCGCGAGCGCCGAGCGGCCGGCGCGCGCCGACTTCCCCGAGGTGCGCGAGCTGCACCCCGCCGACGGACCGCAACGGCCGCCCGTGGACCGCGGCGCGCCGGAGGACTGGAGCACCACGGCCCGGGGCGCCGACGCGGCCGGTGGCGCCGGGGCCCGCGACTGGGGCGGTGCCGACGACGAGCGCAGCGCGGAGGTGCTGCCGTTCGACGTCGACGCCTCCGCCGGTGAGCAACGCCGCTCCGGCGGGGCGTCCGGTGCCCGGACGCGCCGCCCCGAGGCCGGTCGCCCCACCGGCCTCGACCCGGGCCTGAACCCCAAGTACGTCTTCGACAGTTTCGTCATCGGCAACAGCAACCGGTTCGCCCACGCCGCGGCCGTCGCCGTCGCCGAGGCACCGGCACGGGCCTACAACCCGCTGTTCATCTACGGCGAGTCCGGGCTCGGCAAGACGCACCTGCTGCACGCGATCGGCCACTACGCGGCGCGGATGTTCCCCAACGTCCGGGTGCGCTACGTGAGCACGGAGGAGTTCACCAACGAGTTCATCAACCTGGTGCACTCCGGACGGGCCGAGGAGTTCCGCCGCCGGTTCCGGGACATCGACTTCCTGCTGATCGACGACATCCAGTTCCTCGAGCGGGCCGAGCGCACGCAGGAAGAGTTCTTCCACACCTTCAACACGCTGCACAACGCCAGCAAGCAGATCGTGATCACCTCCGACCGTCCGCCCAAGAAGCTGACGACGCTGGAGGACCGGCTGCGCACCCGCTTCGAGTGGGGGCTGATCACCGACGTCCAGGCGCCGGACCTCGAGACCCGCATCGCCATCCTGCGGAAGAAGGCGTGGGGCGAGCGGCTCCAGGTCCCCGACCCGGTGCTGGAGTTCATCGCCAGCAAGGTGCAGACCAACATCCGCGAGCTCGAGGGCGCACTGATCCGCGTGACCGCGTTCGCCAGCCTGAACAAGCAGCAGGTCGACCTGCCGCTGGCCGAGCTGGTGCTCAAGGACCTCATCAGCGACGAGCAGGGCCCGCAGATCACCGCCGCCATCATCATGGCGGCCACGGCGGAGTACTTCTCCGTGACGATGGAGGAGCTGCAGGGCACCAACCGCAGCCGCACGCTGGTGAACGCACGGCAGATCGCCATGTACCTGTGCCGGGAGCTCACGGAGCTGTCCCTGCCGCGCATCGGGGCGTCCTTCGGCGGCAAGGACCACACCACGGTCATGCACGCGGTCAAGAAGATCACCAACCTGATGAGCGAGCGGCGTGCCACGTACACGCAGGTCACGGAGCTGACGGCCCGCATCAAGAGCCGCGCCCGGCAGTAGGAGGACCCCGTCCTCCCCACCCCTGCGCGGACCCGCCGGCCCGACTCCGTATGAGCCTGCCGGTGTCCGGCAGGGCCCCCGGATCCCCTGCGCTCCGGCGGCCCTGCCGGACACCGGCCGCACGGCCGCCGGCGGTGACGCTCCGGGTCCGATCCGGTCACCGTCCGGATGCCTGCCGGTCACGGTGCCGGCACGGTCGACAAGTGGTTGTCCACACCTGTGTGGATCCCTGGGGACGGCGGAATCGCTGGTCCTCCGCACGATGAGCCGCGGGACGGCGGCGACCGGCATCGACTCGTCGAGAAGTTGTCCCCAGGAATGTGCACAGCTGGGGGAAAGTCGGACCGACGCCGTCACGCCGCGTCGCGGCCGGCCCGGCGGCGACCTGCACCGCTACGGCCCGGATCACCGCCGCACGCTGCTGACCTGCATCGATGCCGTCGAGACCGGGCCGGGGGCGCAGCGCACGGCGCGATCCCGGCCGCGCGCTGCACGCCACCTGGGGACGGACCGGGGAGACGCAGGGGACAGCAGGTGGACCGCCGCCGGTCACGGTGCACAACCGTCGATCTGTCCACGTGTCGACAACAGGAAGACGCTGACCACCCACAGTCGGCCAACACCCCCGATCGGCGGCTGACCTGCGAGAAGGGGCCCGATCCCCAGCTTCCACACCAGTGATGACGAGGATGAGGGAGTTGTCTCGAGGAATCCTTGAACCACACTCTGGGTGGGGACGCTGCGCTCCGCAGGCGCCCGGAGCGCAGCGACCAGGACCTCCCGGCACCCGTCGAGGGACCGGGGTTTCCCCACGGGGCACTGCAACAGGCACGATGAGCACCGCAGCGGAGCCCTCGCCCCGCAGCAGAACGAACAACGAGCTCCGTGCCGTGCCGGCCGCCCTCCCGGTGGCCCGCGGGGGGCGGACCGAACATGGGTGGGTCGAGAGATGAAGTTCCGGGTGGCACGTGAGGTGCTCGCCGACGCCGTCGCCTGGACGGCGCGCAGCCTGCCGCCGCGGCCGTCGGTGCCGGTGCTGGCGGGCATCCTGCTCGAGGCCGACGGCAACGTCTTGTCGGTCTCCGGCTTCGACTACGAGGTGTCGGCCCGCTCCGAGGTCGACGTCCAGACCAGCGAGAACGGCCGGGTGCTCGTCCCCGGGCGGCTCCTGGCCGAGATCATCCGGGCGCTCCCCCCGCACCCGGTGGAGATCACCGCCGAGGGCCCGCGCCTGGCCATCACCTGCAGCAACGCCCGGTTCAGCCTGCCGACCCTGCCGGTCGAGGACTACCCGTCGCTGCCCTCCATGCCGTCGGCGGCGGGGATCGTCGACAGCGACGTCTTCGCCGAGGCCGTGGCCCAGGTGGCCGTCGCCGCGGGCCGGGACGACACGCTCCCCATGCTCACCGGCGTCCGGCTGGAGATCGAGGACGACCTGATCACCCTCGCCGCCACCGACCGGTACCGCCTCGCGGTGCGCGAGTTCGCCTGGCGGCCGGAGACCCCGGGGCTGTCGGCCGCGGTGCTCGTCCCGGCCCGCACGCTCGCCGAGGCGGCCAAGACGCTGACCAGCGGCCCGGAGATCACGCTGTCGCTGTCCTCGGGCAGCTCGGGCGAGGGCATCCTCGGCCTCTCCGGCAAGGACCGGCAGACCACGACCCGGCTGCTGGACGCCGAGTTCGTGAAGTACCGCGCGATCATGCCCAACGAGTCGCTGGCCAACGCCACGCTGCCGGTCGGCCTGTTCACCGACGCCGCCAAGCGGGTGGCGCTGGTGGCCGAGCGGGGCACCCCGCTGCGCTGCGAGTTCACCTCCGGCCAGGTCACCCTGCGGGCCGGGGGCAGCGACGACGAGGGGCAGGCCGAGGAGCGCTGCGACGTCGACTTCGACGGGGAGCCGCTGACCATCGGCTTCAACCCGACGTTCCTGCTCGACGGGCTGGCGGCGGTGCACACCGATCGTGCGCGGATGGACTTCACCAGCCCGTTGAAGCCCGCCGTCCTCTCCGGGGTCGAGGAGCCGGCGGCCGACGACGACAAGCCGGCGCCGGTCGAGCGCGCGGGGAGCTACCGGTACCTGATCATGCCGGTGCGTCTCCCGGGCTAGCGGACGGCCACCCGGCCCTCCGCCGCGTACACGTTCGCAGCGGCACTCTGCGAGGAGGCCGTGGGGCGAGCACGATGACAGGCAACGCAGTCGAGGTCGAAAAGGGGCGAGACGTGCAACTGGGTCTGGTCGGGCTGGGCAAGATGGGCGGCAACATGGCCGAGCGGCTGCGCCGCGCCGGGCACGAGGTGGTGGGATACGACCGCAACCCCGGTAAGCGCGACGTCGACAGCCTGCCCGCGCTGGTCGAGGCGCTCGAGGCGCCCCGCGTCGTCTGGGTGATGGTGCCCGCGGGCGAGCCGACGAAGGCGACGGTCAAGGAGCTGAGCGAGCTGCTGAGCCCAGGCGACGTCGTCATCGACGGCGGCAACTCGAAGTACACCGACGACCAGGTGCACGACGTCATGATGCGCGAGAAGGGCATCGGCTACATCGACGCCGGGGTCTCCGGCGGCGTCTGGGGCCTGGAGAACGGCTACGCCCTGATGGTCGGCGGCACCAAGGAGGACGTCGCCACGGCGCAGCCGATCTTCGACGCCCTCAAGCCGCCGGCGCCGCACGACGAGTCCGGGCAGGAGATGCCCGGCGCCGGCTTCGTGCACGCCGGGCCGGTGGGTGCGGGCCACTTCAGCAAGATGGTCCACAACGGCATCGAGTACGCACTCATGCAGGCCTACGGCGAGGGCTACGAGCTGCTGGCCGCCGTCGACCTCGTCGAGGACGTCCCGGGCGTCATCGCGTCCTGGACGCAGGGCACCGTCATCCGCTCGTGGCTGCTCGACCTGCTCGTCCGGGCGCTGGACGAGGACCCGGAGCTCGAGGAGATCAGCGGCTACGCCGAGGACTCCGGCGAGGGCCGCTGGACCGTCGAGCAGGCGATCGAGAACGCCGTCCCCGTGCCCACCATCGCGGCCTCGCTGTTCGCGCGCTTCTCCTCCCGGCAGGAGGACTCGCCGACCATGAAGGCGGTCGCCGCGCTGCGCAACCAGTTCGGCGGGCACGCGGTGCGGGCCGTGCAGGCGCAGGAGGCCGAGCGCCCCGCGTGAAGAAGGACCCTCGTGCCCCCCACCGCTCGCAGGCTCACGCCGGGGCCCTGCACAGGGGCCGTTCCAGGAACTCACCAGGCGGCTGACGTGTACCTGAGGCACCTGCAGGTCGGCTCCTTCCGCAGCTGGGACCGGGTGGACCTGGCCCTGTCCCCGGGGCCGACCGTGTTCGTCGGCCGCAACGGGGAGGGCAAGACCAACCTCGTCGAGGCGGTCGGGTACCTCGCGACCATGAGCAGCCACCGGGTCTCCGGTGACGCGCCGCTGGTCGGCCACGGTGCGAGCCAGGCGGTGGTCCGCGCGGCCCTGCGCCGGGGTGACCGGGAGCTGCTCGTGGAGATCGAGATCAACCCCGGCAAGGCCAACCGGGTGCGGGTCAACCGGGCCGCCCTGCCCCGCCCGCGGGAGGTGCTGGGGCTGGTGCGCACGGTGCTGTTCGCGCCGGAGGACCTCTCACTGGTGCGGGGCGACCCAACCGAGCGACGCCGCTTCCTCGACGAGCTGCTGGTCACCCGCACGCCACGGCTGGCGGGGGTGCGAAGCGACTACGAGCGGGTGCTCAAGCAGCGGAACGCGCTGCTGAAGACCGCCCGGCTGGCCCGTGGCAAGGCGATGGAGACCCTCGACGTCTGGGACGGCCACCTCACCGACCTCGGGGGGCAGCTGCTGCACGCCCGGCTCCGGCTGGTCGCCGACCTGGCGCCGCACGTCGCCGGGGCCTACGCCCGGGTCGCCGGGGAGGGGGCCGCGGTCGCCGGGCTCGGCTACAGCTCGACCGTTCCGCCGGCCGGGGACGGCGCGGCGCTGCGGGCCGGCGACGAGCTGCCCTCGGTGGCGGACCTGACCGAGGCGATGCGGGCCCGGGTCGCCGAGCGCCGCGGGGACGAGCTCGACCGGGGCATGACGCTGGTGGGGCCGCACCGTGACGACATGGTGATCCATCTCGGCCCCGCCCCGGCGAAGGGCTTCGCCAGCCACGGGGAGTCGTGGTCGCTCGCCCTGGCTCTCAAGCTGGCCACGTTCGCGCTGCTGCGCAGGGACGGCGAGGACCCGATCCTGATCCTCGACGACGTGTTCGCCACCCTGGACGCCGAGCGGCGGGCGGCGCTCTCCGAGGTCGCCCGCTCGGCCGAGCAGACGCTCATCACCGCGGCGGTCGTCGACGACGTCCCCGAGGAGCTGCGGGGGACACGCGTCGAGGTGGGGAGCGGGATGGCGCTCGTGGTGAAGGATGCGGTCCCGGTGGGCGAGGGAGGCATGCCGTGAGCGACGACCGGCCGGCTCGGCCCAGCGACATCGCCCGCGCCGCCCTCGAGGCGGCCCGTGCGGCGTCGGCGGCCCGCCCCAGGCCGACCCGCCGGCGGATCGCCGGTCCGCGGCGCGCCTGGAGCGGGCCCCGGCCGGGTGCCGACGACCCCCAGCCGCTGGGTCGCCTGGTCGACTCGCTGGTCAGCTCGGAGGACTGGTCGTCGCAGACGTTGGTCGGCTCGGTGTTCGGCCGGTGGGACGCGATCGTCGGCTCCGACATCGCCGCCCACTGCCGGCCGGAGACCCTGAGCGAGGGGGAGCTCCTGGTCATCGCCGAGTCCACGGCCTGGGCGACGCAGCTGCGCCTGCTCGCGCCGTCGATCCTCGGCAAGCTGCGCGCCCAGGTCGGCGGGGACGTCGTGACGCGGCTGCGCGTTGTCGGTCCGACGGCTCCCAGCTGGAAGAAGGGCCCGCGGTCGGTACGCGGGCGGGGGCCGCGCGACACCTACGGATGAGGCGCCCGGCCGGCGGGCCGGCGCCGGGAGGACGATGCAGCGATGAGCACCCCCCGCGACGGTGACCGGGACGGCTTCGACGACGACGAGGGCCGCGGCTGGCGCGAGCCGCCGCACCTCGGGTCCGGCGGAGCCGGTGACGACGAGGACCGTCCCAACGTCACCGACCGGCGGAAGACGCCCCGGGACGAGCAGCCGGCCGGCCGACCCTGGCAGCCGCCGGGCTGGGACCTGCCCGCCGCCGAGCCGTCCCGCCCGGCGCAGCAGCAGCCGCCGGACCCAGCTCCGCACGACGCCCCGCCGCCGCAGGGACCGCCGGTCACGGGCCCGCAGCCGCCCGTCCCACCCGGCCGCTGGGGCGGCCTGTTCGGTCGACGTCGGCGGGAGCCCGGCGCCGTCGAGCGCGTGTTCGCCTACGAGGGCGACCCCGTCGGAGCCCAGGGCTGGGCGGTGCAGCGCGGCTGGACCGTGTCCGACGGCACGGCACCCGAGGACGCCGTCCTCGCCGACCTCATCGCGAGCGCGCCGGTGCGCGCCACCAAGGACCACCGGGCGGGCAACGTGCTGCGCGGCCGGGCGGACGGGCTCGAGCTGGTGGCGTTCGACGTGGTCTACGTGGAGCGCCGCCGCGTCGTCCCCGAGTACGCGGTCACCGCCGTCCCGATGCTCGGCAGCGTGCCCGGTTTCCGGCTCGCCCCGGCCCGGTTCTGGCGGCACGGCACCGGCGGCATGGTGCCGATGCCGAGCGGCGACCCGAGCTTCGACTCCCGCTGGCTGCTGCTGGCCGCCGAGGACAGCCCGCAGCTGCGGCGGCTCGCCCAGGACCAGTCCGTGCACGGCCTGCTGCTCGGCAGCGACGACGGCGACGAGTTCTGGTCCGCCGCCGGGTTCGTGGCCGCGATCCGGCCCGACGGGCACCGACCGGAGCTGCTCGAGCACCACGCCCGGCTGCTCACCGCCGTCGCCGGCGCCCTGGCCGCCGGCGCCTGAGAGGACGGAGCGCCCAGCAGTGAGTTCTCCGGCGGACGGCCGGGGGTGTGGTTCCCACGACCCGGCCGACCCTTCCCGACCGGCTGCTGCGCCTGCACGTGACGGAGCGCGACCACCGGCGCACCGGTGAGGATCAGGTGACCTGGTCGTTCGTGGTCCTGGCTCCCGTGAGCGCTGAGCCAGGACCACGCGAGGTGGGCCAGGACAGCGGGTGGACCCGGTCAGCCGCTGCGCTCGGCGGCGCGGACGACGCCGCGCAGCATCCCGCCGAAGACGAACCCGTGGAAGACGGCGACCGTCCACCAGTACAGGTGCCCGGACAGCCCGCGCGGGGCGGAGGTGGCCCGCTGGCGCAGCGTCGTCCCCCCGGTCGCGGCGTCGTGTTCCACGTGGAACTCCAGCCAGGCCAACCCGGGCAGCCGCATCTCGGCGCGCAGCCGCAGCAGCTGCCCGACCTCCCGTTCCTCCACCCGCCAGAAGTCCAGGGCGTCGCCGACGTAGAGCTGGTCGGGATCGCGCCGGCCGCGTCGCAGACCCACCCCACCGACCGCCCGGTCGAGCCGGCCGCGCACCCGCCAGGCCAGCGGCCACGAGTACCAACCGCGGTCCCCGCCGATCCCCTCGACCACCCGCCACACCCCCTCCGCCGATGCCGCGGTGGAGCGGACCCGCTCGTCGACGTAGAGGCTGCCGCCGGCCCAGTCCGGATCGGTGGGCAGCGGGTCCGACGGGGCGCCGGGCACCGATGCCGACGACCAGCGGGTCGAGACGGCGGAGTCGCGGACCCGCTGCACGGCCAGCCGGACGGCGTCGTCGAACCCGAGCAGGCCCTCCGGCGGATCGGGCACGTACTGCGCGATCTCGTGCTCGGCGCAGACGACGGTGTTGCGGAGCGACTCGACCAGGGGGCGGGCGATGCCGGCGGGCACGGGCGTGACGACGCCGACCCAGTGGCTCGACAGCGACGGCGTGAAGATCGGCACCGGCAGGATCCGGCGCCGCGGCAGGCCGGCCACCCGGGCGTACCGCTGCATCATCTCCGCGTAGTTCATGACGTCCGGGCCGCCGATGTCGAAGCAGCGGTGCACCTCGGCCGGCAGCCCGGCGCAGGCCACGAGGTAGCGCAGGACGTCCCGGACCGCGATGGGTTGGATGCGGCTGTGCACCCAGCGCGGGGTGACCATCACCGGGAGCCGCTCGGTCAGGTAGCGGAGCATCTCGAACGAGGCGGACCCCGACCCGATGATCACCGCCGCCCGCAGCACGACCGTCGGGATGCCGGAGCCCAGCAGGATCGCCGCGACCTCCGCCCGCGAGCGCAGGTGCGGCGACAGCTGCTCGTCCTCGGGCTCGAGCCCGCCCAGGTAGACGAGCCTGCCGACCCCTGCGTCGCGCACCGCCCCGGCCATCACCGTCGCGGTGTGCCGGTCGGCCGCCTCGAAGGAGGGGCCCGTGCTCAGCGCGTGGATCAGGTAGTAGACGACGTCGACCCCGACGCAGGCCGCGGCGACCGATGCGGCGTCGGCGGCGTCGGCCCGCACGACCTCCACGTCCCCGGCCCACGGGTGGTCCCGCAGCCGCTCCGGCGAGCGGCTCATGACCCGGACGCGGTGGCCGCCGGCGAGCAGCTCGGGCACCAGGCGGCCGCCCACGTACCCGGTGGCCCCGGTGACCAGGCAGGTGAGCAGGGGGCCCGCGGGAGCGGGGGCCGCGGGGACGTCGGGGGCTGCCATGCGGCCGAGTCTGCTTCCCCCGGTACGAGCCCGCCCGGCGCTCCGGGCTGGCTCCGGGCCGCGCATCGGGCCGACGACGGCGTGTCGACCCAGGGGGCAGCCCCGATGGTGGCGGACCTTTCGGGAGAGGCGCAGACACGACGTCAGGGCGTGGACGACGCTGTTCCTGTCAGACGTCGCGGTATCGTGGGAGGCGAAAACCGTCAGCAACCGGCTGAGCGCCGTTCTGCGCCGTTCCGCCCCCGGCCCGGAGTCCAGGGCCCGAGGTCGCCGGTTGCTCGAGAGGAAGGCCCCACGTGGTCGCAGCACCCCAGACCCAGTCTGCCTACTCGGGCAGCTCCATCACCGTCCTCGAGGGTCTCGAGGCGGTGCGCAAGCGCCCCGGTATGTACATCGGCTCGACCGGTGAGCGCGGCCTGCACCACATGGTGTGGGAGGTCGTGGACAACGCGGTCGACGAGTCGCTGGCCGGCTACTGCGACACCGTGCGGGTGACCCTGCTGGCCGACGGTGGCGTCCGGGTGGAGGACAACGGCCGCGGCATCCCGGTGGACATGCACCCGGTGGAGAAGCGCCCCACCGTCGAGGTCGTGCTGACGATCCTGCACGCGGGCGGCAAGTTCGACGGCAAGAGCTACGGCGTCTCGGGTGGTCTGCACGGCGTCGGCGTCACCGTGGTCAACGCGCTGTCCACCCGGCTCGACGTCCGCATCTGGCGGGACGGCACGGAGTGGCACCAGAACTACGACATGGCCAAGCCCCGTCCGCTGGAGAAGGTCGGCCCGACGAAGAAGCGCGGCACCCAGATCACCTTCTGGGCCGACCCGACGATCTTCGAGACGACGACGTACTCGTTCGACACCATCAGCCGGCGCCTGCAGGAGATGGCCTTCCTGAACAAGGGCCTGACCATCGTGGTGCGCGACGAGCGCCCCGGTCAGGGCAAGGCCGAGACCGGCATCGGCGAGGAGTCGCTGGCCGAGGCGGCCGCCCCGGTCGAGGCCGAGGACGAGGCGTTCGAGCCGACCGAGGTCACCTACCGGTACGACGGCGGCCTGGTCGACTACGTCGCCTACATCAACCGGCGCAGGACGGCGATCCACAAGTCGGTCATCGGCTTCTCCGCCGACGGCGTGGGGAAGAACGACACCGCGATGTCGGTGGACGTCGCCATGCAGTGGTCCGACGCCTACTCCGAGTCGGTGCACACCTTCGCGAACATCATCAACACCCACGAGGGCGGCACCCACGAGGAGGGCTTCCGTGCGGCGCTGACCTCCATCGTGAACCGGTACGCGGTGGAGAAGAAGCTGCTCAAGGAGAAGGACGAGAAGCTCACCGGCGACGACATCCGCGAGGGTCTGGCGGCGATCGTCTCGGTGAAGCTCGGCGACCCGCAGTTCGAGGGCCAGACGAAGACCAAGCTCGGCAACACCGAGGTCAAGGGCTTCGTCCAGCGGGTGTGCAACGAGCAGATCGGCCACTGGTTCGAGGCCAACCCGGCCGAGGCGAAGGTGATCATCACCAAGGCCGCCTCGGCCGCCCGGGCCCGCCGCGCGGCGCAGGACGCCCGCAAGCTGGCCCGCAAGAGCCTGCTGTCGGTCAGCGGCCTGCCCGGCAAGCTGGCCGACTGCCGCTCCACCGATCCGCGCAACTCCGAGGTGTACATCGTCGAGGGCGACTCGGCCGGCGGCTCGGCGAAGTCCGGCCGCGACTCGATGTACCAGGCGATCCTGCCCATCCGCGGCAAGATCATCAACGTCGAGAAGGCGCGCATCGACCGGGTGCTGAAGAACACCGAGGTCCAGTCGATGATCACCGCCTTCGGCACCGGCATCCACGACGAGTTCGACATCTCGAAGCTCCGGTACCACAAGATCGTCCTGATGGCCGACGCCGACGTCGACGGCCAGCACATCAGCACCCTGCTGCTGACCCTGCTGTTCCGGTTCATGCGCCCGCTCGTCGAGGGCCAGTACGTGTACCTGGCCAAGCCGCCGCTCTACAAGATCAAGTGGGGCGGCAAGGTCGGCGACGAGTACGCCTACAGCGACAAGGAGCGCGACGCGGTCGTGAAGGCCGGCGTCGAGGCCGGCCGCAAGATCAAGGACGAGATGATCCAGCGGTTCAAGGGGCTCGGCGAGATGAACGCCAGCGAGCTCTGGGAGACCACGATGAACCCGGAGACCCGCATCCTCCGGCAGGTCACCCTCGAGGATGCCGCCGCAGCCGACGAGATCTTCAGCGTGCTCATGGGCGAGGACGTCGAGGCCCGGCGCAGCTTCATCACCCGCAACGCCAAGGACGTCCGCTTCCTCGACGTCTGACCCACCTCCGGTGACGGAGACGAACAGCTCCGCTGTACCGACAAGCCAATCCGAACGCCGCCTCCGGCGGAAGGTGGATGAATGCGCCGGCCACTCGCAGCTCCCGGCCGGCGGATCCATCCACCTCTGTGCACCGACCTGTGGAGACCTGAACCGTGACGGAGACCCCATTCCGCGACCGCGTCGAAGCGGTCGACCTCCAGCAGGAGATGCAGCGCAGCTACATCGACTACGCGATGAGCGTGATCGTCGGGCGTGCGCTGCCCGAGGTACGGGACGGCCTCAAGCCGGTGCACCGGCGCGTGCTGTTCGCCATGTACGACCAGGGCTTCCGCCCCGACCGCGGGTACGTCAAGTGCGCCCGCCCGGTCGCCGAGGTGATGGGCAACTACCACCCCCACGGTGACTCGGCGATCTACGACGCCCTCGTGCGGCTGGCCCAGCCCTGGTCCATGCGCTACCCGCTGATCGACGGGCAGGGCAACTTCGGCTCCCCGGGCAACGACCCGGCGGCCGCCATGCGCTACACCGAGTGCCGGCTCACGCCGCTGGCCATGGAGATGCTGGCCGGCATCGACGAGGAGACCGTCGACTTCCAGGGCAACTACGACGGCCGCACCGAGGAGCCCGTCGTCCTGCCCGCGCGGATCCCGAACCTGCTCATCAACGGCTCCGCCGGGATCGCGGTCGGCATGGCCACCAACATGCCGCCGCACAACCTGCGCGAGGTGGCCCAGGCCGTCTTCTGGATGCTCGACCACCCGGAGGCGGAGGCCGAGGAGGCCCTCACCGCCTGCATGGAGCGGATCAAGGGCCCCGACTTCCCCACCCACGGCCTGATCGTCGGCCGTGAGGGCATCGAGGACGCGTACCGCACCGGCCGCGGGTCGGTGCGCATGCGCGCCGTCGTCACCGTCGAGGAGGACAGCCGCGGGCGGGTGCAGCTCGTCGTCACCGAGCTGCCCTACCAGGTCAACCCCGACAACCTCGCCGAGGCGATCGCCGAGGGTGTCCGCGAGGGCCGGCTGCAGGGCATCAGCGAGATCGCCGACGAGTCCAGCGACCGCGTCGGCCGCCGGCTGGTCATCACACTGCGCCGCGACGCTGTCGCCAAGGTCGTGCTGAACAACCTCTACAAGCACACCCAGCTGCAGACGTCGTTCGGCTGCAACATGCTCTCCATCGTCGACGGCGTCCCGCGGACGCTGCGCCTCGACGAGCTGGTGCGCAACTGGGTCCTGCACCAGATCGAGGTCATCCAGCGGCGGACCCGCTACCGGCTGCGCAAGGCCGAGGAGCGGGCGCACATCCTGCGCGGTTACGCGAAGGCGCTCGACCAGCTCGACGCCGTCATCGCCCTCATCCGGAGGAGCGAGTCGGCCGACGCCGCGCGTACCGGCCTGATGGAGCTGCTCGACGTCGACGAGATCCAGGCCGTCTCGATCCTGGACCTGCAGCTGCGCCGGCTCGCCGCGCTCGAGCGGCAGCGGATCCTCGACGAGCTGGCCGAGATCGAGGCCCGGATCGCCGATCTGCAGGCGATCCTCGAGTCCCCGGAGCGGCAGCGGCAGATCGTCCGCGACGAGCTCGCCGAGATCGTCGAGAAGTACGGCGACGACCGGCGCACCCAGTTCGTGGCCAACGAGGGCGACGTCTCCATGGAGGACCTCATCGCCGAGGAGGAGGTCGTCGTCACCATCACCCGCACCGGGTACGCCAAGCGGACGAAGAGCGACCTCTACCGGTCGCAGCGCCGGGGCGGCAAGGGCGTGATGGGTGCGCAGCTGAAGCAGGACGACCTCGTCGACCACTTCTTCGTGGGCTCCACCCACGACTGGATCCTGTTCTTCACGAACAAGGGCCGGGTCTACCGGGCCAAGGCCTACGAGCTGCCGGAGGCCAACCGGACCGCCCGCGGTGCGCACGTGGCGAACATCCTGGCCTTCCAGCCGGACGAGAAGATCGCCCAGGTCATGCAGATCAAGGACTACGGGGTCGCGCCGTACCTGGTCCTGGCCACGGCGAAGGGTCAGGTCAAGAAGACCCGGCTGACCGACTTCGACTCCCCCCGCCAGGGCGGCGTCATCGCCATCAACCTGCGCGACGGCGACGAGCTGGTCGGCGCGGCGCTGATCAACCCCGAGCAGGACCTGCTCCTGGTCACCCGCAAGGCGATGTCGATCCGCTTCACGGCCGACGACGCCGCGCTGCGGCCGATGGGCCGGGCCACCGAGGGCGTCCGCGGCATCTCGCTGGCCGACGACGACCGGCTGCTGTCGATGATCGTCGCCCAGGAGGGGGTCGACGTCCTCGTCGCCACCGAGCGCGGGTTCGCCAAGCGGACCGGCATCGAGAACTACCCGAACCAGGGCCGGGGCGGCAAGGGCGTGCTCACCGCCGACCCGAAGGCCCGCAAGGGGGCCCTCGTCGGCGCCCTGGCGGTGACCCTCGGCGACGAGCTGTACGCCATCACGTCGGGCGGCGGGGTCATCCGGACGCCGGTCAACGGGGTCCGGCACAACAAGGACCGCGCCACGATGGGTGTCAAGCTCATGAACTTGCCCGAGGACGTCAGCATCGTCGCGATCGCGCGTACGACGGACAACGACGAGGCCGCGGCCTAGGGTGAGTAGTTAGTCACGGAAGCGACTGCGGCTCCGCGACGGCTCAAGGCCGTCGCGGAGCCCGGAACTGAGGGAGCGGTATGGCCGCTGCGGAACGGGAGACTGGTATGAGCGACCGGACGCAGGGTTCGGTGCGCACCGACTCCCGGACCGGGGACGGTGCTCAGCCGGCGGGCGCACCCGCCGGCGGCAACGCCTCGAAGACGCAGTCCATCCCGACGACAGGTGCCCAGCGGGTCCAGGCCCCGGGCACCGGCGCGGCACCGGTGGTCCCCCAGCCGCTCGGCGCCCAGACCGGCGCGCCTCCCGCGCAGACCGGTGCGGCTCCGGCGCAGACCGGTGCGGCTCCGGCGCAGACGGCGCCGGCCCAGGCCGCGACCGAGTCGTCCGGCCCCGCCGAGGGCTCGGGCGGGGCCGTGGGCCTCGGGGACGGCGCGACCGGTCCGGCCACCGGGTCCGCGGCGGCGACAAAGGCTGTCCGGGGGCGGCAGTCCAGCCGCGGCCCGCGGCGTGCCCGCCTCCAGCTCCGCCACATCGACACGTGGTCGGCCCTGAAGATCTCGCTGGTGCTCTCGATCGCCCTGTTCTTCATCTGGATGGTCGCGGTCGGCCTGCTGTACATGGTGCTCGGCGGGCTCGGGGTCTTCGACGCCGTCAACGACCTGGTCGGGCAGATCGGCAGCGCCTCCGGGTCGGAGTCCACCGGCGATCTGCTGACGCCCGGCGTGGTGTTCGGCGGCGCCGCGGTCATCGGCGCCATCAACATCGTGCTGCTCACCGCGCTGTGCACGGTCGGGACGTTCATCTACAACCTGTGCTCCGACCTGGTCGGCGGGCTCGAGGTCACCCTCTCCGAACGGGACTGAGCGAGGACCCCGTTCTCCTCACCCGGTTCGGCGCTCGGCCGTGTGTCCGGCTGCGGTATCGCGAGGGGGAGCCCGTCCGGCGCGCACCCCGACGTCCCGGGGCGCTCCACCGGCCCTGCGGGGAACGAGGGGCCGGGATGGCCGCACCGCCCGCCTTCCCCGAAGGAGGGCTCGGAGCCCGGGCCGCAGCGGGGACGGGGCGGCGGACGGGCCGGGGGCCCCTGCGGGGCGGGCTCGGGGGTCAGGTACGCTTTTCGAGGTTCACGGGCCTGTAGCTCAGGCGGTTAGAGCGCATCCCTGATAAGGATGAGGCCGGAGGTTCAAGTCCTCCCAGGCCCACCCGTGTACCGGAGCCCGTCGGCTCCGTGTTCCTCCGCACGTCGCCTCCGCGGCGAGCGAACGCTCGAGGAGGTTCTCCGCGTGCTGAAGAAGCTGGCGCTGCTCGCCGCCGCGGCCGGTGCCATCACCGCCGTCCGCAAGCGTTCGTCGGGCAAGAACGAGGCCGACCTGTGGCACGAAGCCACCAGCGGCCCGGAGGCGGTCAGCACCCCTACCCGCTGAACCAGGCCCCTGGGGGCCATCCCGGGGACGTAGCTCAATTGGCAGAGCACCGCCTTTGCAAGGCGGGGGTTAGGGGTTCGATTCCCCTCGTCTCCACTCGTCTAACCTGCGGATTCACCTCCGTCGCGGGCTCCGGCGAGCCCTCCGACGGGGTCTCAGTCCGCAAAATGTCCGCAACTCGTCCGCAGGACGCGACCCGCAGCGCGTCCAGCCGGTCCGCCACGTCGTCCAGGTCCTCGTCGAACAGGTCGGCGACATCGATCCCGATGACCACCCCGGGCTGCTCGATGTGCTCATGGCCTTGCCCCTCGTACGCTGACGTCTCGTGCCGGGAGCTTCGCCGTACCAAGCGGTTGAAAGGTCCCTCGCCCCCATCGAACGGGTCTTGGCCTTGGCCTGCCTGGGCACCGGCAAGGTCGGCTTCAGCGAGCGATCGAAGTAGCCTCGATCCCGGGCGGACGGTGCGAGCAGCTCTCCGGTCACATCGCCGCAGTAGACGCCCAGCGGTCGGGCTGAGTGCATGGCGCCGCCAGCCTCGCTGAAGCGGGAAGCGGCTCCGATGCCCGCTGCGAACGAGGAGAGTTCATGACGCTGTCCCCAGCCGCCAGGGTCGGCGTGGCCGGAGCGGCGGTGGTCGGGGTCGCTTTTGGTATGGCCCGGTACGCCTACGGTCTGACACTGCCCGACATCCGGCGGGACCTTGGACTCTCCGAGCTGGTACTCGGCCTGGTCGCCAGCGCCACGTTCGCCGGCTACCTGGCGGGCCTGCTGCTCACGGGGCCGCTTGCCACTCGCCGCGGCTCGCGCGCCCCGACGACCGTGGGCGGGGTCTGCGGCGCTTTGGGGGCGGTGATCGTCACGGTCGCACAGTCCCCCTGGTTGCTCGCCGTCGGTGCCGTCCTGGCCGGCAGCGCGGGCGGCTGGGTCTGGGCGCCCTACTCCGACATCGTGACGCGGACGGTGTCTTTGGGGCAGCAGCCGAGGGCGTTGGCGATCATCACCACCGGCACCAGCGGCGGACTGGTCGCGCTGGGTGGTCTGTCCGCCCTCGCCGCGCTGGGCTCGTGGCGCCTGGTCTGGGGCGGCATCGCGCTCGCCGCCGTGGCTGCCGCCGTGGTGAACCTCCGGCTGGTGCCGAAAACCAGGCCGGCCCCACGCCCGGACGGGCGGGGCGGCACCTCCTCACTGGTGAGAGCGCTGCGGGTTCCGGCTGCCTACTCCGTCGTCTACTTCGCGGTCATCGTCGTCTACTTCACCTACGCCGCGGACGTCATCCAGCGGGACGAGCTTCCGACGGCAGCCGTCCCGGCCCTCTACGCGGCCATCGGCGTCACTGGCGTGGTTGCTGTGACGACCGGGGCCATCGCGCAGCGGCTGGGCAGCGTCAGGGTGGCGGCGCTATGCCTGATGATGGTGGCTGCGGCGCTGGCACTGCTGGGGCTGGCCAGCGACTCCCTGGCCGTGACGTCGGCCTCGGCATGCATCTTCGGCGTGGGTTACATGACCGGCTCTGCGGTGCTCGCGGTCTGGACCGCCGAGCTGGTGCCCGACCGCGCAGGCGCGGCGTTCACCGGATGTCTGGTCGTGGGAGCCCTCACCTCGGTCGCAGCGCCCGCCGTGGCCGGTGCGGTCATCCCTGGCCTGGGGCTAGGGATGCTGCTCGTCCTCACCGCCGCGGTGTCACTGCTCAGCGGGGTGGCACTGATGTGGCACGGGTCCTCGGGAGGGGGACCGTCAGCAACACCGAACCGTGAACCTCAGTGTACCGGCAGTACTCGTCCCGCACCCCCTCCATTGCGGTGAGCCCCCAAAGGTCTCTCCGACGGTAGCGGGTTGGCGGGACTGGATGGGGGGTTGGGTGAGTCCCATTCCTCCCGCATCCCGTAACCCGCTCCACCTCCGGCTGCACCGAGCCGGGGGAAGGGTGGGCCGGAGGCCCATCCCGTAGGGACGCGCAGCGCCCTTCCGGCGGCCGGTGCAGTCGGAGAGGCTGCCGGGGATGGGGGCGGACGCTCCTGCGCTGATCACGAGCTGTGGCCTGTCCAGTCCGCACACAGTCCGCAGACAGTCCGCAAAACGGCCAACGACGCCCGTCAGTGGTCGATGGCTAAAGCGCTGGTCAGGACGGTTTCTCAGTGACAGCCCACTCCGCCAAACCATCCCTCGGTCGATTTTGCAAGGCGGGGGTTAGGGGTTCGATTCCCCTCGTCTCCACTCCCCACGGTCGAGCTGAGCTGTTGCGGCAGGCACCGGCTCGTCGGGGCGCAGATCGCCTCAGTCGGCAGCAGGTCCGCTACTTGTCCGCGGGCGGCGGCTCCCAACGCGCCAAGGCGGTCGGCCACGTCGTCCAGGTGGTCGTGAACAGGCCGGCCTAGCGGTCCAGTGTCACGGCCGCCGACGCATGGCCGAGCATCCGCTGAACAGCTTGAGGTTGGCGCCGGCCGTGATCGCCAGAGAGGCCGCGGTGACCGCAACTCGTGCGGCGTGAGCCCGGGCTCGCCGATGGCCCGGGCCGCGGGGTCGAGCCAGGCGGCACGGGCGTTGCGGTTGCGCAGCACCGCCCTCTGCGGGGGACGGGAAGGCCAGCTCGTCCGCGGGACGGGTCGCCGCGGTCCGGCGAGCTCGTCGATGATCACCCTTTCGTGCGCGACGCCCTTCGCGACCGTGTTCGACGAGACGCAGGACATCTGCGTCGTGGGGGAATGTGAGGACGGCACCGAGGTGCTGCCGACGGCGATCCGCACGGAGCCCGACGTCGTGCTGATGGGCGTGTCCATGCCTCGCATGACGGGCCTAGAGGCAACCCGGAAGCTGCTGACGAGCCGGCCGGACGAGCGAATCGTCATGCACTCGGCCACAGCCACCGTCGACACGGCCTGTGAGGCTAAGGACCTGGGCGTCGCCGGCTACCTGGTCAAGGGAGAGCGCTCGGACGACCTCCCCCGCATGATGAGAGCGGTGGTCACAGGACGGACCGTGTGGTCTCCGGTTGCCGCCCGATACCTGCGCGAGTACGCCTGACCGCGGACGTCGAACGAATAGTTGTCCGGAGCAGCGTCATCGGCTCGTGGCTGCGCCCGCCGGTACTCCGCCCAGCATGAGTGGACCATCCAGAGGCCCGCTCAAGCGGGGAAGGATGCCGCCGGCAGCGGGTCGCGACCCGCCGTGCCGCGCAATTGACGCGCGTCGATTCCGGTTGAAGTGAGCTTCCAGACACGCTCGAGCACATTGTCCAGTCGGCGAAGAGGGCACGGATATTGCCAGGAGGCTGCCCACGTCTGCAGGTCTCGGTCGTCCACGGAATGCAGCCGTCGTTCCTGGGAGCCATTCAGGACGCGCTAGGTCCGCGGGACCGAGGCGGCGCGATCCGGCGACCCATCAGTCATCCGCGCTCACGGTGGCCGGCAGGATCTGCGGGCCTGCTTCGTCTGGGCGCGGTCGATCCTGGCGGTGCAGGCGGATCGCAACGAGGGCCACGTCGTCTTCGGGCGTGCTCTCGACCAGCCGGTCGATGAGTTGGTCACACAGGTCGTCCAAGGGTTGGTCGGCGAGCTCGGCGGCGGCAGTACGGAGGCGTTCCAGTCCGTCATCGAGGTCGGCGGCGCGGCGCTCGATCAGTCCGTCGGTGTAGAGCAGGACAGTGGCGTTGCGGCGGAGGCTGATGACCGAGTCGTCTCGCTGCGTGGTGTGGTCGACCCCGAGCATCAGGTCACCGTGCCAGCTGGCGGGCTCGGCGATCGCGCCGTCGGGGTGAATGATCAACGGCGGCGGGTGGCCGGCGCTGGCCCAGCGCATGCGGGTGATGCCACGCTCCTTCTCGGCCTTCGTCTGCTCGAATCGGGCGAGCGCGGCGGTGGCGTAGGTGTTCAGTCGCAACTGGGTGATGGCGGCATCGAGTTGGGAGAGCAGCTGGGCGGGACCGACGTCGCCGGTAACGGCGATGCCGCGCAGCATGCTTCGTAGCTGACCCATCGACGCTGCTGCCGCCGTGTCGTGTCCAACCACGTCGCCGATGACCAGCGTGGTGGCGCCTCCGGGTTGCATGAAGGCGTCGTACCAGTCGCCGCCCACGCGGGCGGCCTCGGCGGCCGGTAGATAGCGCACCACGATCTGGGCATGGTCGGGTTCGGGAGGCGCGGTGAGCATGCTGCGTTGCAGTTCTTCGGCCAGCCGGCGCTGTTGCTCGTACAGGCGGGCGTTGTCCAGCGCGAGTCCTACCCGCTCGGCCACGTCGGTGGCGGTGGTGATGTCCGCCGCTTCCGGCGTGCGGTGCCTGTCGTAGCCCAACGTCAGCGCGCCGAGGACGCGGTCGCGGCCGCGGATGGGGAGGACGGTCATCGCACCGGGGGTCAGCGCCTGGAGCGCGGTGCGGGCGGCTCCGGTGGCGACGGTGCGCGTTGCGGTGCCAGCCAGCTGTCCCGCGGAGACGGTGACCGGGGCGCCGGTGGTCACGGCTCTCAGCACAGGGGCCGTCGTCGGGGACGACTCCTGGGCGGCGGCTGCGTAGCGCCGCACGACTGGTGTCTTCGACCGGTCGACGTGCCAGCCGCCGACATGCCGCAGGATCCCGTCCTCACCGAGCAACGCGGCGGTCGCCCAACTGGCGACGGCGGGGACCAGGAGCCGGGGGATCCGGGCTACGGCAGCGGGGGCGTTCAGCGTACCGACCAGCTCGTCGCTCACGCGGGCCAAGAGGGCAAGCCGCTCCACGGCCTGGCGGCGAGCGGTGACCTCGATGAAGTACAACCACAACCCGTGCGGCGTCGGCACAGCCTGCACCTCGAACCACTGGTTCAACGGCTCGGGATAGAAGCCGTCCACCGTTCGGGGCTGCCTGGTCGTGACTGCCTCCCGGAGGGCATCACCGAAGTCGTTGTCAACGTTCGCAGGGAAGGCATCCCAGTAGGACCTGCCGATGAGGTCGGTCCGCGAGTACCCGACCATCGTCTCCGCGGCGGCGTTGAGGTAGCGGACCGTCCAGTCGGTGTCGAGCTCGATCAGTCCGATCGGCATCGTCTCGAGGGTCTGCGGATCGGCGTTGGCGCCTCCGTCCCCGGAGTCGTCGTTGGTGCGCCACCCGCGCGCCATCGCACCTCATCCATCCCCGCAGGTCCACAACTTGTGGACTTGAGAAGATTATCAAGTCCGGCGAGCCTCGCACGCTGGATAGACTCGTGTGCATGCCGTTCACTCCCGGTCGCCCGCTGGCCGAGGCCAAGGCGGACCTGTTCAGGGCCCTGGCTCATCCGGCGCGTATCCGGGTGCTGGAGCTGTTGGCCGAGGGTGAGCGGACGATCGGTGAGCTGGCCGCGGGCACCGGACTCGAGCTCTCACACCTCTCCCAGCAGGTCACGGTCCTGCGGAAGGCTGGCATCGTCGGCAGTCGGCGGGCGGGAAACAACGTCATCTGCTGTCTGGCCCATCCTCAGACGGCGGAGTTGCTCGCGGTTGCGCGGCGACTGCTCACCGCCAATCTGCGGCAGGGCCAGGCGCTCCTCGAAGCGCTGGACGGCGCTCAGGACGCCGTCGCGCTGGCCGACACGGCGCGTCCCGTCGCGAGCGCATCGACGAGCTGAGGCGCCACCGGGGGCCCCTCCTCCGCGGTGACACTTCGTCTCCACCAGGACGCCCGGCGAGGCGCCCCGCTCCACGTGAAACCACTCCCGCGGCGCCCAGGCGGCACGACGGTGGGACAGTGGAGCCGTGACTGAATCGACTCCCGCCCGCCGCGCGGTCCTGCACACCAACCACGGCGACATCACCGTGGACCTGTTCCCCGACCACGCTCCCAAGACGGTCGCCAACTTCGCCGACCTCGCCGAGGGCGCCCGTGAGTGGACGCACCCCGCGACCCGCGAGAAGACGACGGACAAGCTCTACGACGGCACGGTCTTCCACCGGGTCATCTCCGGCTTCATGATCCAGGGCGGCGACCCGCTGGGTCAGGGCATCGGCGGCCCCGGCTACCAGTTCGGCGACGAGATCCACCCCGAGCTGGCGTTCACCAAGCCCTACCTGCTCGCCATGGCGAACGCCGGCCCGGGCACCAACGGCTCGCAGTTCTTCATCACCGTGGCCCCCACGTCCTGGCTGACCGGTAAGCACACCATCTTCGGTGAGGTCGCCGACCAGTCCAGCCGCGACGTCGTGGACCGGATCGCCGCGGTCCCCACCGGCCGCAACGACCGTCCGGCCGAGGACGTCGTCATCGAATCCGTCGAGGTGCAGCGCAGCTGACCACGGATCCGCACGGCGGGGGCGCGGGCGACCAGCCGGCGCCCCCGCCCCCGGCCTGCTACCGCCACCCCGAGCGGCCCACGGGCATCTCGTGCGCGCGGTGCGGCCGGCCCATCTGCCCCGAGTGCATGATCCCGGCGTCGGTCGGCTTCCAGTGCCCCGCCTGCGTGCGGGAGGGCGCGGCCTCCGTCCGCGCCCCGCGCCGGGGATCCGGGCTGCGCGCCGCCGCCTCCCGCTGGGGCACGGTCACGCTGACGCTGATCTCGCTCAACGTCGTCATGTTCCTGGTGACCGCGGTCTCCGCCGGGCTGGCGGGCAACGCACCGCTCGACAACTACCGGTCCCAGGTCTTCGTCGACCTCGCCCAGTACCCGCTGGCCGTGGAGTTCGGCGAGTACTGGCGGCTGCTCACCGCGGCGTTCCTGCACATCGGTCTGCTGCACCTGGTGCTCAACATGCTGGCGCTGCTCGTCTTCGGCTCCGAGCTGGAACGGCAGCTGGGCCGGTGGCGCTACCTGGCCCTGTACCTGGTGGCCGCCCTGGGTGGCTCCACGGCGATCCAGCTGCTCGGGGACCCGCTGCGCCCCGTGGCGGGCGCCTCCACGGCCATCTACGGGCTCCTGGGGGCGCTGGCGGTGTTCATGGTGGTCCGCAAGCAGGACGTCCGCGGCATCCTCGTCCTGCTCGGGCTCAACGTGTTCATCAGCTTCCTGCCCGGGGTCTCGCTCCTCGGGCACCTCGGCGGCCTCGTCACCGGTGCGGCGGTCGCCGCGCTGCTGGTGATCGCCCGCCGCCGGACGACGCTCCAGGCGGTCGGCCTGGCGGTGCTGGTCCTGACGCTCCTCACCCTGTCCCTCGGTGTGCCCACCGGCGCGGTGGCCTAGCTCGCGGGAGCAGGCCTACGCCCGACCGGGTGCGGCCCGGCCCAGGTCCCGGGCCACGGCCTCCGGGTCGGTGCCGAGGTCCCACCGGCCGAGGACGACGAGGACGCCGTCGTCGCCCTCCAGCTCCAGCTCCAGCGTGCGCACCGTCGTCCCCCATCGCCGGGCCGGCCGGACCCGCACCCGGAGCAGCGCCCAGGGCAGCACGCGCGCACCGGTCAGCGTGCGCACCTCGACGCCGTCCGGCCCGGTGCGCAACCGCGGTCGCAGCACCGACTCCCGCGCGGCGAGCGCGAGCAGCAGCACGGCCGCGCCACCCACCAGCACCCGCCCCGGCGTGTCCAGCAGCAGGGTGGTCGCACCCAGCAGCGCGGCGCCCGCCGCGAGGACGGCCGGGACGTAGGCGGGAGGGGACCACTGCACGACACCAGCCTGCCAGGCGTGACGTGGAACATACGATCGTAGCGGGGTGGCCGGTCCCGGCCGCGCCGGACCGTCGTCGACGAGGAGTGGGTCCATGCGTGATGCCGTCATCTGTGCCGCCGTCCGTACACCGGTGGGAAAGCGCGGGGGAGGGCTGTCCGGCGTGCACGCCGTTGATCTCTCCGCGCACGTGCTGAACGCGCTCGCCGAGCGTTCGGGCATCGACCCGGCCGTGGTGGAGGACGTCTTCTGGGGCTGCGTGAGCCAGGTCGGCGAGCAGACGTTCAACATCGGCCGCAACGCGCCACTGGCCGCCGGCTGGCCCGAGTCGGTGCCCGGCACCACCATCGACCGGCAGTGCGGCTCCTCCCAGCAGGCCGTCGCGTTCGCCGCAGCCACGGTCATCAGCGGCCAGGCCGATGTCGTCGTCGCCGGCGGTGTCGAGTCGATGAGCCGGGTGCCGATGGGCTCTGCCCGGGGGGACGGCGCGGCGGGCAAGCCGCTGGGGCCCCGGTTCCTCGAGCGCTACGACGGCGTCTTCCCCAACCAGGGCATCGGCGCGGAGATGATCGCCGAGCGGTGGGGCTTCTCCCGCGCCCAGCTCGACGAGTTCGCGCTGGCCTCCCACGAGAAGGCCGCCAAGGCGCAGGCCGACGGCGCCTTCGACGAGCAGATCGCGCCGGTTCCGCTCGGGGACGGCACCGTGGTCAGCGCCGACGAGGGCATCCGGCCGGGCAGCACCCTGGAGAAGCTCGCCTCGCTGAAGACGCCGTTCAAGGAGGACGGCGTGATCAGCGCCGGCAACGCCAGCCAGATCTCCGACGGCTCGGCCGCGCTCCTGGTCACCACGAGCGAGAAGGCTCGGGAGCTCGGTCTGCGTCCCCTTGTGCGGATCCACACGACGGTCATGGCCGGCGACGACCCGGTCATCATGCTCACCGCCCCCATTCCGGCGACGCAGAAGGTGCTGGCCCGCTCCGGCCTGTCGGTCGACGACATCGGCGTCTTCGAGGTCAACGAGGCCTTCGCGCCCGTCCCGCTGGCCTGGGTGGCCGACACCGGCGCCGACACGGCCCGGCTGAACCCCCTCGGCGGCGCCATCGCCCTGGGTCACCCGCTGGGCGGATCCGGTGCCCGCATCATGACGACGCTGATCCACCACATGCAGGCCACCGGCACCCGCTACGGCCTCCAGACCATGTGCGAGGGCGGCGGCACCGCCAATGCGACGATCCTGGAGCTGATCGACGCCTGACCCCCGACGCGCGCCGGTGCTCCGGTGCCCGTCCCCGCCAGCCCCCGGCCACCTGGCCGGGGGCTGGCGTCGTTACGCCGCCGCCGGGCTCCGCGGCTGTGGAGATCCGTGTCCGTCCGTGCACACCCCACAGCGAGGCGTGATCGGACAGGTCCGTCCGCACCGCCCTCGGGGCTGGGTGTATCCGCAGGTCAGAGCGGGTGCGGCGGCCGTGCGGTCAGCGGCCCGGCGGACGGACATGTCGACTCGTCCACAGCTGGGTACACAGCTGGGGACAGACTCACACTGCTGTAGTTACGGCCGTGGCCCTCATGTCACAGGAGTCCCAGGCGCGCGAAACCGCAGGTCAGTGGGGAAACGACCGGGTCGGTCCCTCCACACTCGGTGGACAACCCTGGGGGCGGGGCGCCATGTCGACCTGTGGACGGCGCCGGTCGCTGTGCACAGCGTCCCCAGCCCCTCGGACGGGCGCCGGAACGAAACGAGGCCCCCGTCCCGGAGGGGACGAGGGCCTCGAGCGACTGGGCGGCGGTCAGCGCCAGCGCATCGACATGATCAGGCCGGCCACCATGGCGCCGAAGCCGATGGCGAAGTTCCAGGCCGACAGCTCGACCATGAACGGGATGCGGTCGCCGGCGACGTAGTAGACGACGATCCACAGCAGACCGAACAGCATCAGCGCCACCATCACCGGCGCATACCAGCGCGGGCTTGGCTGCAGCGCCTTGGCCTGCGTGCCGCGCGAGCGGTCCTCGGGCGGCGTGTACGCCGACTTCTTGCGCACCTTCGACTTGGGCACGTGCGTACTCCCTCCCGGCGGCCGGGCCTCAGTCCTCCCCGGCCGGAACTGCCACCAGACTAAACTTCACCGGGACGACGACGGTGGTAGCTCGCCCGTGCGCGCCGCCGTCCGTGCCCGTCGGAGGAGGTGCCCGTGACCCGTTCCCTGCTGCGTGGCCGGCGCCCGTCCGGCTGGAGCGCCCTGGTGCCCGTCGTGGCTTTGGCAGCGGGGCTGCTCTTCGCGACCTCCGGGCGGACCGCCCAGGGCACCGATCTGCGCGCCGGGGAGATCACCCAGCTCTCCGAGTTGATGGAGCAGCGCGACGCCGCCGTCGCCCGGCTGGGGCGTCAGCAGACCGAGCTCGAGGAGCGGGTGCAGCAGCTCACGCAGGAGGCCGCCACCCGCGACGGCGCCGTCGCCGAGGCGCAGGCCGTCGGCGCGGTGGGCGCCCCCTCGGCCGGCCTGACGCCGGTGGCGGGCTCCGGCGTGGTCATCACCCTCGACGACGCCCCCCAGCGCCCCGACGGCAGCCTCCCCGGCGGTGCCCGACCCGACGACCTCGTCATCCACCAGAGCGACGTGCAGGCGGTCGTCAACGCCGTCTGGGCCGCCGGGGCCGACGGCGTCGCGGTCATGGACCAGCGGCTGATCTCCACCAGCGCGGTGCGCTGCGTCGGCAACACGCTGCTGCTCAGGGGACGCACCTACTCCCCGCCGTTCGTGATCACCGCCGTCGCCGACGCCTCCGCCGTGCAGGCGGCGCTGGACGCCTCGCCCCAGATCACGGTGCTCGAGCAGGCCGTCGACGCGTTCGGACTCACCTTCGAGCTGCGCGAGCGCCCCCAGGTGACCGTGCCCGCCTACGATGGCGGCCTCACCCTGCAGTACGCGACCGTCGGCTGAGCCGAGCGGCCGCATCCGTGGGCGCTCTGGTCGCCCGTCCGTCCACCGAGGAGCCCCGACCGCGATGACCGCCGCCGACCGACCGGTCCTCGTCGTCGACAACTTCGACAGCTTCGTCTACAACCTGGTCCAGTACCTGGGCCAGCTGGGCGTCCGCTGCGTCGTGCGGCGCAACGACGCGGTGAGCGTCGAGGAGCTGCCCGACCTGGACGTCGCCGGCGTGCTGCTCTCCCCCGGCCCCGGCACGCCGGCGGATGCGGGCGTCACCGTGCCGATGGTGCGGGCCGCCACCGAGCAGGGCACCCCGGTGCTGGGCGTGTGCCTGGGCCACCAGGCCATCGCGGAGGCCTTCGGCGCCGAGGTCGTCCGCGCACCCGAGCTGCTGCACGGGAAGACCAGCCAGGTCGTCCACGAGGGCCACGGCGTCCTGGCCGGCCTGCCGTCGCCCTTCACCGCCACGCGCTACCACTCGCTCGCCGTCGACCCGGGCACGGTCCCCGAGGAGCTCGAGGTCACCGGCCGCACCCCCTCCGGGCTGGTGATGGCCCTCCGGCACCGCGAGCTGCCCATCGAGGGCGTGCAGTTCCACCCCGAGTCCGTCCTCACCGAGGGCGGCCACCGGATGCTCGCCACCTGGCTGGCGCGCTGCGGCCTGGCGCCCGACGAGGAGGTCGTGGCCGCAGCCGCGGCCACCGTCCAGCGGCTGTCGTCCGCCACCGCCTGAGCCACGCCGGCACCCGGACGCAGCGGGGCCCCCTCCTGCCCGTCCGGGAGGGGGCCCGGCTGGGCGCTGGCGCGGTCAGTCGACGTCGTCGTCGGGTCCCCCGGTGGTCGTGGCCGTGGGCGTGCTGGGCTCGGGGGTGGTCGTGGTGGTGGGCGTGGTGGTGGGCGTGGCCGGCTCCTCTGCCGGGGGCGGGACGGCGACCAGCAGCGTGATGGTGTCGCCGGAGCCGACGTCCTGGCCGGCTGACGGGTCGGTCTCCACGACCCTGCCCGCAGGGACGTCGTCCCGCTCGACGTCCTGCCGCTGGATCTGACCCGCGCCGACGCCGGCCTGTTGCAGCGCCGCCCGGGCGTCGGTCTCGGAGCGGTTGAGCACGTCGGGCATCTCGATGGTGCCGGTGGAGATGCTCAACGTGATGACGTCGTCCACGCCGGCCTGGCTGTCCTCGGCGGGGCTGACCGCGGCCACCCGTCCCTCGGGCATCTCGATGGACTCGATCGGTCGGCTGGAGATGTTGGAGAAGCCCTGCGCCTGCAGGTTGGCCCGCGCCTGCTCCTCGGTCAGCCCGACGACGTTGGGCACCAGGATCGTGTCCGGCCCGAGGCTGACGACCAGGTCGACCTCGCTGCCCTCGTCCACCCGGGCGCCGCTGGGCGGGTTGTTCGCCACGACCTGGCCCTCGGGGACGGTCGGGCTCACCTCGGCCGCCACGTCGCCCACCACGAGGCCGGCACCGGTGATGGCCTGCTCGGCGGCCGTCCGGTCGAGGCCCATCAGCGGCGGCACGGCCACCTGCGTCACGGCCGGCGTGTCGTCGCCCCGGCTGAGCGCGACGGCCGCGGCGACGGCGCCGCCGAGCAGCAGCACGGCGAGCACCGAGACGATCGCGATGATCCGGCGCTTGCGGCGCCGATCGGCGTCGTCGTCCCAGTCGTCGTCGCCGTAGCCGCTGGCGTAGCCGCCCACCGGGGCGCCGATGATGGCGGTCTTCTCGGCGTCGCCCATGACCGGCGTCGCCTCGACCCGCTGCCCGGCGAGGGCCCGGAGCAGGTCGTTGCGCATGTCGGCGGCCGACTGGTACCGGTTGGCCGGGTTCTTGCTCATCGCCTTGAGCAGGATCGCGTCCAGCTCCGGCGGGACGTCGGGGTTGATCGACGAGGGCAGGCGCGGGTCCTCGCGCACGTGCTGGTAGGCGACCGAGACGGGGGAGTCGCCGGTGAACGGCGGCGCCCCGGTGACCAGCTCGTAGAGGAGGCAGCCGAGCGAGTACACGTCGGACCGGGCGTCGACGCCCTCGCCGCGGGCCTGCTCGGGGGAGAGGTACTGGGCGGTTCCTATCACCGCTGCGGTGGAGGTCATCGTGGCCGCGGAGTCGGAGACCGCACGGGCGATGCCGAAGTCCATGACCTTGACCGTGCCCTGCGGCGTGATCATGACGTTCCCGGGCTTCACGTCCCGGTGCACGATGCCGTTGCGGTGGCTGAAGTCCAGGGCCCCGCAGATGTCGGCGGCCAGGCTCATGGCCCGCTCGATGGGCAGCCGGCCCTCGCGGCGCAGCACGTCGCGCAGCGTCTCGCCCTCGACGTACTCCATGACGATGTACGGGGTGGCGCCGGTGGGCGTGCGGTCCTCGCCGGTGTCGTACACCGCCACGATCGCCGGGTGGTTCAGCGACGCCGAGGCCTGCGCCTCGCGGCGGAAGCGCACCTGGAACGAGGGGTCGCGCGCCAGGTCGTGGCGCAGCACCTTCACGGCCACCTCGCGCCCCAGGCGCAGGTCGCGTCCGTGGTGCACCTCGGCCATTCCGCCGCGGCCCAGGACGCCACCGATCTCGTAGCGCTCGCCGAGCACGTTCGGCGTGGTCATCGGAGGTCCTCTCGGGCGGTTCGGTGCGGCCCGCGCAGCCCGGTGGTGCGGGGCGCTCCGGCGGCGGTCGCCGCGGACGGGGAGCCGGCGGCGAGCCTAATCGCCGGACCGGGCGGAACCGGGGATGCGAGGACCACGGGGCTCACTGGCCGCCACCCGTCACTCCCGCTGCGCCGGGGGCGCCGGAGCGGGTGGGTCCCCCGGCCTCGGTGTCGGTGCCGTCGTCGCCCTGCGGCTCGGTGCCGGGGGTCTCGGGGGCCGGCGGCGGGGGCGCCGAGGTGCCCGGGACCGATGACGGGGTCGAGGTGGTGGCCGGGCTGGAGGTGGTCGTCGTCGGGGGCGGCGTGGTGGTCGTCTCCGACGGCGTCGTGGTCGGGGGGGTGGACCCGGTCGTCGGCACCGCCTCCTCCTCCTCCACCTCCTCCTCCTGCTCCTCCCGCTCGTCCTCGAGCGCCCAGCCGTCCTCGGCGACGAACAGCGTCACCTCGGTGTCCGGCCCGGCCTGCACGCCGGAGGGGTCGAGGCCGGCGACGTCGCCCTCGTCCAGGGACCGTCCGAGCTCGGCCAGCAGCTCCTGCGAGGCAGCCCGCCGCGTGACGAGCGTGACGCCGGCCTCGCGCAGCTCCTCCTCCACCTCGTCGGCGTCGCGGCCGACGAACAGGGCGGGGTCGAGGAGGACGCCTGTCGGCCCGGCACTGGTGATGGGCGCGCTGGTGGTGGCGTCGGCCTGCTGCCGTCCCGGGTCCGCACCGGATCCGGACAGCAGCAGGTAGGTGGTGCCGGCGAGCGCGAGCAGCAGGACGAGTGCGGCGCCCAGCCACGCCCACCGCCGGCCGCCGGCACGGGGCGGTGGCTCGTCGCCGGCGGACCAGTCGTCCTCCGGCGGACCGGACAGCGGGGGCATCGGACGGCCGGCGGTGGCCGGCGACACCGTGGGGATGCCCGCGGCCGGGGTCGCGAAGACCTGGGTGTGCCCGTCGGACCCGGCCCCGGCGCTGACGACCTGGGTGGGCGCGGTGGCCGGCCCGGCGACCGGCGTGGCCGCCGCGGACAGGGTCCCGCCGTCGGCGATGCGCCGGACGGCGGCGGCGAACGCGCCGCCGTCGGTGAAGCGGTCGGCCGGGTCCTTGGCCAGTGCGCGGTCGACGAGCAGCCGCACGGCCGGTGGGATGTCCCCGGGCAGTGGTGGCGGCGGTCGGTTGATGTGCGCGAGGGCGATCGCCACCTGCGAGGCCCCGTCGAAGGGCCGGACGCCGGCCAGGCACTCGAACCCGACGACCCCGAGGGAGTAGACGTCGGAGGCGGCGTTCACCTCCAGGCCCTGGGCCTGCTCGGGGGAGAGGTACTGGGCGGTGCCCACGACCATGCCGGTCTTGGTGAGCGGAGCGGCGTCCCGGGCCTGGGCGATGCCGAAGTCGGTCAGCTTCACCACCCCGTCGGGGCGGACGATCAGGTTGCCCGGCTTGATGTCGCGGTGCACCACCCCGGCCCGGTGGGCGGCGGAGAGCCCGTCCGCGGCCTGGCCCAGCACGTGCAGCGTCCAGTCGACCGGCAGCCGGCCCTCCTCGTGGAGGATCGTCACGAGCGGCTGCCCCTCGACGAACTCCATGACGAGGAACGCCAGGGTCTGGACCCCGCTGTCGTCGGTGGTCTCGCCGTAGTCGTAGACCGAGGCGATGTTGGGGTGCGAGAGCGCCGCGGTGTGCCGGGCCTCGTTGCGGAAGCGGGCCAGGAAGCTCGGGTCGTTGGTGTACTCGGTCTTGAGCACCTTCGCCGCGACGATCCGGTCCAGGACCCGGTCGCGCGCCTTCCAGACCTCGCCCATCCCGCCGGTGGCGATGGGCGCGGTGATCTCGTAGCGCCCGGCCAGCATGCTCCCGATGCCCAGCGCCATCAGCCGCCCTGCCCCTCGAAGTAGGCCGCCATGACGTCGCGGGCGATCGGCGCGGAGACGTCCCCGCCCGTGCCGCCCCCGTTGGCGACGAAGACGGCGACGGCGATCTGCGGGTCGTCGGCCGGCGCGAAGCCCATGAACCAGTTGTGGTCGGGGACGTCCGGGCTCACCTGCGCGGTGCCCGTCTTGCCCGCGACCTCCATGCCCGGGAGGCGGGCCGCCCGGCCCGAGCCCCGGGCGACGACGCTGACCATCATCTCGGTGAGCCCTTCTGCGACCTCGGCGGAGATCGGCTCGCGCAGTTCTTCCGGGTCGGTGGAGTCGATCACCGACAGGTCGGGGGCGCGCAGCTCATCGATCAGGTAGGGCTTCATCTGCACGCCGTCGTTGGCCACGGTGGCGGCGACCATGGCCGCCTGCAGCACGGTCATGCGGACGTCGCGCTGCCCGATCGAGGTCTGCCCGAGGGCGGCGGCGTCGACGATGTCGCCGACGGTGCTCGGGTCCACCTCGAGCGGGATCTCCAGGCCCTGGTCGTCGAGGCCGAACGCCTCGGCCATGTCCCGGACCTTCTCCTCGCCCAGGTCGATGCCCAGCTGGGCGAAGGCGGTGTTGCAGGAGATGGTGAGGGCGTCGAGGAGCCGCTGCTCCTGGCTGTCGCTGCAGCGGGAGTTGCCGAAGTTCCGCAGCGGCGTGGTGGTCTGGGGCAGCGTGAGGACGTCGACCGCGGGGACGACCGTCTCCGGCGTGTAGCCCTCCTCCAGCGCCGCCGCCGCGACGATCACCTTGAACAGCGAGCCGGGCTGGTAGTTGTCGAAGATCGCGCGGTTGTTGAGCGGGCTGGGCCCGTCGCCCGCGGTGAGCTCCTCCATGTAGGCGCGGATCGCCGCCGGGTCGTGGCTGGACAGCACGGTCGGGTCGTAGGTCGGGGTGCTGGCCATGCCCAGGACGGCGCCGGTCTCGGGGTCGAGCGCCACGACGGCGCCGGTGACGCCCTCGAGGCCGGCCATCGCGGCGGCCTGCACCGCGGGGTCCAGCGTCAGGACCACGTCGCCGCCCGCCGGGTCCCGGCCGGTGAACAGGTCGGCGACGCGGCGCACGAACAGCCGGTCGTCCTCGCCGGACAGCACGTCGTTCGCGGCGCGCTCCAGCGCGGTGTTCCCGTACACCAGCGAGTGGTAGCCGGTGACCGGCGCGTACAACGGGCCCTGCGGATAGCTGCGCAGGTACTCCAGCCGGCCGTCGGTGGGGACCGAGAGCGCGACCTCGGTGCCCGCGACGATGATCGAGCCGCGTTCGCGCTCGTAGGACTCGGCGAGCACGCGGGTGTTGCGCGCGTCGGCCCGCAGGGAGTCGGAGCGGACCACCTGGATGATGTTGACGTTGACGATCAGCAGCGTGAAGAGCACGAGCACGCTGATCGCGACCCGCCTCAGGGGGGCGTTCACGGGGTGACCACCTCGGTCGGGGCGTCCCCGAGCCGCACGGGCGACGGCGCGTGCGGGGTGGTCGGCCGCCGGGCGGCGTCGCTGATCCGCACCAGCAGGGCCACGAGGACGAAGTTGGCCACCAGCGACGATCCGCCGTAGGCCAGGAACGGCGTGGTCAGGCCGGTCAGCGGCAACAGGCCGGTCACCCCGCCGAGGACGACGAACACCTGCCACGCGATGGCGAACGCCAGGCCCGCGGCCAGCAGCTTGCCGAACGCGTCCCGGACCACCAGGGACGCGCGCAGCCCGCGCTCCACCAGGATCAGGTAGACGACGATCACCGCGACCAGGCCGAACAGGCCCAGCTCCTCGCCCACGGCCGCGGCGATGAAGTCGCTCTTGGCGACCGGCACCTGCTCGGGGCGGCCGCCGCCGAGGCCCGCGCCGAACAACCCACCGGTGCCCAGACCGAAGAGCGACTGCATCAGCTGGTACCCGGCCCCGTCGTAGTACTCGGAGGGGTCCAGCCAGGTGTCGACGCGGGCCTGCACGTGCGCGAACACCTGGTAGGCGATGAGCGCTCCGCCGGCGAACAGGGTGAGGCCGATGAACAGCCAGCTGGCCCGCTCGGTGGCCACGTAGAGCATCACCACGAAGATGCCGAAGAGCAGCAGCGAGCTGCCCAGGTCGCGCTCGAACACCAGCACCAGGATCGACAGGATCCAGGCGAGCAGGACCGGCCCGAGGTCCCGGCCCCGCGGCAGCTCCAGGCCGGCGACCTTCTTGCTGGCCAGGGCCAGCACGTCGCGCTTGTCGACCAGGTAGGCGGCGAAGAAGACGACGAGGCAGATCTTCGCGAACTCGCCGGGCTGGATGGAGAAGCCGGCCACCCGGATCCAGATCTTGGCGCCGTTGACCTCGGAGATGGAGGCGGGCAGGACGGCCGGCAGCGCGAGCAGGACGATCCCCAGCAGCGCCAGGGTGTAGGCGAAGCGCGACAGCGTCCGGTGGTCGCGCACGACCACGAGCACGGCGACGAAGAGGGCGACGCCCAGCGTGGCCCAGATCAGCTGCACCGGGGCGTCCTCACGGCTCGCCGTGTCGCCGGCCTGCTCGGCGGCGAGGTCGAGCCGGTGGATGACGGTCAGGCCGAGGCCGACCAGGAGCGCGACGGCCGGGAGCAGCAGCGGGTCGGCATAGGAGGCCCACTTGCGCACGACGAGGTGTGCGACCACCCACAGGGCGCTGATCCACGCGCTGAACGCGGCCATCTCCGGGCGCAGCGAGCCGGTGACGGTGAGGTCGACGATCGCCTGGGCGACGACGGTGATGAGGACGGCGAAGGCGAGCAGCGCTGCCTCGGTACCCCGCCGGGTGGGCGTGGTGGCCGCGGCGCTGCGGGGGTCGGTGACGGGCCCGGGCATCAGCACACCTCCGGTGGGGAACCGGGGCCTGGGGCGCTCACTAGCTCGCCTCCCGGCAGTTCACCCCCGGCTCGGACGACGAGGTCGTCCGGGCCGACGACGGGGTGGTCGTCGTCTCCTCGGTCACCGGCACCTCGGGGAGGGCCGGCTCACCGGGGACGGGCTCCTGCGCGGTCGTGGGCGCGGCCACCGGCGGCGACTGCGGGAGGCCCGGCTGCGTCGCGTCGCTGTTCGCAGCAGTGCGGCACAGGGGCAGCCGCTGGTCCTCCAGCGCCGCGAGGATCCGGTCGGCGTCGCCGGAGTCGTCGGCGGTGATGCTGTCGCGGACCCGGCTGCGGGCCGCCGGGACCAGGTCGGTGACCGCGAGGTCCGTGCCGCGGTCCAGGCGGTAGAGGTCCATCCCCAGGACGGAGGCGTCCAGACCCCGGTAGACGGCGACCTGCTCGTCGTCGCCCGAGCCGCTCACGCCCACGAACCAGTGGTTGAGCGCCCACACGTACACACCGATCGCCCCTGCCCCCAGCACGGTGAGAAGGGCCCCCGCCACCAGGAGGATGCGAAGCGGGCGGCGGCGGGCGGAGGGGCCGCCGCCCGTCGGCAGTGTGGGGGGCGGCGGAGGAGGAGGGCCTGGATCGGCCAGCGCCGCCCGGCCCGCCGCCGAGCGGGGGTCTACCTCGCGCTGGCCGATGTTGTCACCGGCCGCGCCGTCGATGACGGGGTCGAAGCGCCCGTTGCTCCCGGTGTCCTCGAGGACGTCGGCGACGATCACGGTGATGTTGTCCGGCCCGCCGCTGCGCAGCGCCAGCTCGATCAGGCGGTCGGCGGTCGCTTCGGGGTCCGGGTCCTTGAGCGCTTCGGCCAGGGTCTCCTCGCTGACGACGCCGGAGAGCCCGTCGGAGCACAGCAGGTACCGGTCGCCGTCGCGCGCCTCTCGCATGGAGAGGTCCGGCTCGACCTCCTGACCGTTGAGGGCGCGGAGCAGGAGGGAGCGCTGCGGGTGGGTGTTGGCCTCCTCCGGCGTGATCCGGCCGTCGTCGATCAGCGTCTGCACGAACGTGTCGTCGTGGGTGATCTGCGAGAGCTGGCCGTCGCGCAGCAGGTAGGCGCGCGAGTCGCCGACGTGGCACAGCGCCAGACGGCCCCCGGCGAAGAGGATCGCGGTGAGCGTGGTGCCCATGCCCTCCAGCTGTGGGGACTCGCGGATCACCTCGCGCAGGTGCTCGCTGCCGTCGAAGACGGCCGAGCGCAACGACTGCAGCATGTCGCCCGACGGCGTGTCGTCGTCGAGGTGCTCGAGGGCGGCGATGACCACCTTGCTCGCGACGTCACCGGCGGCGTGCCCGCCCATGCCGTCGGCCACGGCCAGCAGCCGGGGCCCGGCGTACACCGAGTCCTGGTTGCTGCCGCGGATGAGGCCGCGGTCGGAACGCGCGGCGTAGCGGAGGACCAACGTCACGAACGGAGCTCCAGTGCGGTCTGGCCGATGCGGATCGGCTGGCCGGGGGCGACGAGCAGCGGGCCCTGTACCCGTTGCTGGTCCAGGTAGGTCCCGTTCGTGGAACCCAGGTCCTCGACGTACCACTGGCCGCCCCGGTTGGTCAGGCGGGCGTGCCGGGAACTGGCGAAGTCGTCGGTGAGCACCAGCGTCGAGTCGTCGGCGCGGCCGATGAGGATCGGCTGGTCACCGAGGGTGATCTTGGTGCCGCTCAGCGGACCGGCAGTCACGACCAGCGACCTCGGCCCGCGGGCGCCGCGCTTCTTCGACGCCGACGCGCGCGGCGGCACGGCGGCCACCCGTCCCGGGCGCCCCCCGAACAGGTCGGCCCGGACCACGCGGAACGCGGCGAAGATGAACAGCCACAGCAGCAGGAGGAAGCCGAAGCGGAAGATCTGCACGACGAGCTCGGTCACGACGTCACCCCGGCAGGGCGCGGTGCGGCATCCCGGCGGAGTGCGTCGCGCCCTATCCCGTCGTGCTGCGACCGCGGGTGACCGGTCACGCCCCGTCCTGCCGGTAGACCAGGACCGAGTGGCCGATGCGGATCACGTCGCCGTCGCTGAGCGGCTGGCGGGTGATGCGGCGGCCGTTGACCAGCGTGCCGTTGGTCGATCCGAGGTCCTCGACCGTGGCGACGTCGCCGTCGAGGACGACGTCCACGTGCTTCCGGCTGACGCCGGTGTCGGGCAGCCGGATGTCGGCCTCGGTGCCCCGGCCGATGACGTTGCGGCCGGTGGAGAGCTCGTGGCGCGTGGCCGGGCCGTCGACGACGAGCACGTGCGTGGCGGCGGTCCGCGCGCCGGCCCGCCCGAGGACCGAGGGGTTCTGCTTCCCGGTGTCGGTGGCCATCCGGCCGCGCAGCGGCGGGAGCGGGGGCAGCGGCGGGTGACCGCCGACGGGGGCCGACGCCATGGGGGGGACGTCGGCACGGGCGGACGGACGCGCCGGGTCGGCGACCTGGGAGCTGACCTCGAAGACGCCGGTGGTCAGCTCGTCGTCGCGCTCGAGCTCGACGGTGACCTTGTCGAAGACCTGGTAGCCCTCGTCCTCGATGTGCTCGGTCACCATGTCGGCGAGCTCGCCGGCGAGCTGGTCGGACCACTGGCCCAGGTGAGCGAAGTCGGTCTCGCCCAGGCGGACGACGTAGACGTTGGGGGCCAGGACGCGGCCCTCGCCGAGGATGGAGCGCTGCTCGTCGGCCTCCCGCTGCAGCGCCTTGGCGATCTCCGCCGGGTGCACCTTGCCCTTGAAGAGCCGCGCGAACGCCAGGCCGACCATGCCTTCGAGCCGGCGCTCGAAGCGCTGCAGCACACCCACAGTCGCTCCTTCGCGCTCGCACCGGACGTCCCACTCTGCCACCCGTGATCGTAGCCGGACCCGGCGCGACTGACCGGCCGGTGACGTGCGACGCCCCGCACGGCGTTTGCGGACCCGCCCGACGACCGACCCCCTGCCGGGGATGCGGCTCGCTGCTGCTACTGTCTCCCCTCGCCAGGGCAAGTGGCGGAATGGCAGACGCGCACGGTTCAGGTCCGTGTGTCCGAAAGGACGTGGGGGTTCAACTCCCCCCTTGCCCACCACGACACGACGAGCGCCGGCCCTTCGGGTCCGGCGCTCGTTCGTCGTCCGGGCCCGGTGCGTGCCCTCGGCCGAGACGTGGTCGGCTGGGTCGCCGACTCGATCCGTAAGGGGGGACACCACCCGGGGGGACGACCACGGTCGGGTCGTGTCGACGACCGCCTTCCGTCGTCACAGCCGCTCGAGCATTGCTGCTCCGTTCCTCGCGAGGAGGAGATCCCTCACCACCGAGGGTGGCGCGGGACCGCCGAACCGGTAGCCCTGGGCCCGGTCGCAGGTCATGCCCTGCAGCGCCGCCGACTGGGCGCAGGTCTCCACGCCCTCGGCCACGACCCGGAGCCCGAGTCCGTGCGCGAGCCCCACGATCCCGGCGACCAGGGGCGAAGGAGGAGCAGCGTCGGAGAGCTGCGAGGTGAAGGACCGGTCGATCTTCAGCTCGGTGACCGGCAGCCGCTGGAGCTGGGCCAGCGAGGAGTACCCGGTGCCGAAGTCGTCGATCGAGATCCCGATCCCCAGTGCGCGGAGGAGCTCGAGGTGCCCGTGGCGGGTGGCGACCTCGGAGAGGACCTGGCTCTCGGTCACCTCCAGCGTCAGCGACGCGGGCGGCAGCCCGGTCGCGGTGAGGACGCGGAGCACGGACCCGGCGAAATCGGGGTCGGTCAGCTGGACGGCGGAGACGTTCACGGCCACCTCGAGCTCCAGCCCGTCTGCCCGCCACCCGGCGACGGTCCGGCACGCCTCGTGGAGCACGTGCTCGCCGATGGTGGTGATCTGGCCGCTCGCCTCGGCGACGGGGACGAACACGTCCGGCCCGACCGGGCCCAGGGTGGGGTGGTCCCACCGCGCCAGCGCCTCGACGGCCACGATCCGTCCGCCCGGCAGCTCCACCTGCGGTTGCAGGTGCACCACGATCTCGCCGCGGGCGACCGCGCCGTGCAGGTCGGTCTCGAGCCGGAGCCGCTCCCGCGCCTCCTCCTCCTGGCCGGCCGAGGCGCCGGTCGTGCACCGCTGCATGTCCTCCTCGGCGCGCTCGACCAGATCGCGTGCGGCGTGCCGCACGTCGTCGTCGGGCATGCCCTCGCACGCCTCGGAGACGGCGATACCGACGGCCAGGGCGACGAACACCTCCTGGCCATCGACGCGCAGCGGTGCCGACAGGGACCGTCGCATCCGGTCGGCCACCTCACGGGCGGTGGGCTCGGCCCCGCCAGGCAGCAGGACGACGAACTCGTCGCCGCTGTAACGCGCCACGGTGTCCTGATCGCGGACCACCGACCGCAGCCGGCGGGCGACCTCCCTCAGCACCTCGTCCCCCGCGCCGTGCCCGAGGCTGTCGTTGACCCGCTTGAGCCGGTCGATGTCGCAGAAGAGGAGGGCGGTGCGGCCGGTCGGGCACTCCGGTCGGCTCAGGGCGGTGTGGACCCGTGACTCCAGCAGTGCGCGGTTCGGCAGGCCGGTGAGGGAGTCGTGGGTGGCCTGGCGCGCGATCTCGTCGAGCAGCTGCGTGTTGTCCAGCGCCACGCCGGCCAGGCCGGCGAGCCCCCACATCCGCTCGGTGGTCCCCTCCCCGAGGGCGGTCGGTGGTGCGCCGTGCGCCCAGTGGGCGAGGACGATGCCCACCAGCCGGTCGTCGACCTTGATCGGCACCCCGCCCATCGCGGTGATGCCGAACGTGCCGAACACCTCGTCGGCCCAGACCGAGCTCGACCGGTCGACCAGCATGGGTGCGCCGACGGCGATCAGCTCGCACAGCTCGGGGCTCTCCTCCGTCGTGGTCACGTACCCGGCCAGGTGCTCGGCCAGCTCCTGCGGCCAGCCGCTCAGGCCGGCGATCCAGACCGCCTGCATCCCTGGCTCCCACAGCGCGACCGCGGACCGGTCGGCTCCGCAGAGCGCCGGGACGGCGTCGGCGATGGTCTGCGCGATCGCCTGGGGCTCCCGCCGGCCCGCCAGGGAACGCGCGACGCTGAGCAGGAGGCGCGCCGTCTCCTCCTGCTCCCGGGCCTCGGCCAGCGACGCCGACATCTCGATGGCGGCCGCGGCGTGGCGGGCGTAGGCGGTGAGCAGCTCGACGTCCCCGGGGAAGGTCGCCTGCCCGGGCCAGGCGATCACGGCCAGGATCCCGTAGTCCCGCGTCGCGGAGCTCACCGGCACGGCGAGCACCGACGTACCGCCGGTCCGCCTGCAGCCGACCTCCAGTCGGCCGTTCCCGAGCGCGGCCAGTATCGACGACCCCAGACCGCGTGAGCGCACGTGCCGCGCCCCGCCCGGCAGGCGGACGTCGAGGACGTAACCCGGGGCGTGCACGGCCCGGTCCGCACGCGACGCCACGCGGTCCAGCGTGTCCTCCAGGGAGTCGCCGCCGAGGAGGTCCGTCGCGGCTTCCTGGAGGTCGCGCAGCCGCTCCTCGGCATCGGGGACCGGCGCGTGCGTGCGGTTCCGGGCCGTCGGCCGGCGCCGGCGACCCCACCGGGAACGTGCGGGCTGTTCCTGCCAGGTGACGGCGTAGTCGCACTGCGGGGCGCCGTCGACCTGACAGGCCCAGTGCTCGACGACAGCAGGCTGGAGACCGAAGAGCACGGGGGCCTTCCTCAGCAACCCGATGTTGTAGTCGCAGTCCACGCGACTGGGCCGATGCGGTGACAGCACCCGCCAGGTCAGCCGCGCCGTGCCCGCTGCGGCGGACTCGCAGCGGAACACCGCCGAGCTGTCCATGCGGGTGGAGATCCGGGACACCTGCCGCAACAGACCCGTGGGGGAACCGAAGGTGACCAGCACCCGCCGCAGCGCCGCGACTGCGGGGTCCGTCACCGCGGCATCGCCCAGGGCGAGCCCGATCCGTGGATCACCGAGCTCCTGGACGGCGGCGTCGAACAGCCGCAACTTCTCCGGGTAGGACACCCGGCCCCGAAGGCTCTGCAGCTGCGTCCGCCGGCCGACCAGGCCGGCGCTGACCAGCACCCGCTCGACGGCACCCTCTCCGCCCCGCTCGACCACGATCCGCAGCAGCAGCCGGGTGGTGACCGTGGACGTCCCCGCCAGCGCCCCCATCTCGTCCACGGCGCCTCCCGTCCCGTTCGTCCTGTCCGGCGCGGCCTCGGTCGGCACCGGACCGTCGCCTTCCCGGCGGACATCGGTCGAAGTCGTCGCGGGTTGAGCGGACGAGAAGCGGGTCGCCCCCTTATGGGGGATTCAGCGGACTCCCGGTGGTTCCTGTCGGCTCGTCAGGGCTCCCGGACACCGTCCTCGACGTGGCCGGCGGCCTACCGGTCCGTCACGGTGCTGCCGCCGCATGCGTCGCTGCCCATCGCCGATGGCCACCTGCGGAGATCGAACGGTGCGCGACCGGGGGCCGGTCACCATTCCGTCCCGGGCTGCAGTTGGGCACGACAATGGCCACCGACTTTCCGCTGTCGACAAAGCGATGACGCCACCGGGGATCGACGTCCCCGGTGGATGTCGGAGGTGATCGCCATTTCGGGTCGACAAGCAGATGTCGTGTCGCAAAAGTTGCACTTCGCCATTCCGACACGCCCGGCTATTCCGGCCACTGTGTTCTCGGGAAGCTCTACCGTCCGGCGTCACCGGGGATGAGAACCGCACCGTCGCGGAGCTGGCGCCGAAAACCCGCAACCCCGTCCGTCTCAGCGGACCACCGTAGGAGCACCTGATGTCCATGCACGACACCGTCCGTACCGGCGACCAGCCGACCACCCAGACTCCTCCGCGTGCTTGGTGGGGTGACCGCGGCGTGAGCACGAAGACCCTCACCGCCGTGGGGACCGCGGCGGCCGTGGCCGTCGGGGTCGGCGTCATGGGCATCACTGCCCTGGGCACCTCGGTCGACACCAGCCAGGCGCTGTACCAGAGGAACATCGCTGGCCTCGAGATGGCGGCGGACATGAAAGAGGCGCTCCTGCAGATCCGCATCGACTCGCGGAACGCCCTCCTGACGCCCGATGACGCGGACAGCGTGCAGATCAGCGAGGCCACCATTCCGCAGTTGGCCGATGATTTCCATGTCGCGGCCGACGCCTATGCCGACACGTTCCCGACCGCGGACAAGCAGGCTCTGGTCGACGAGGCGGCCGCGGCGTTCGACGAGTACGTCAGCGCGACGCAGACGCGCCTGGGTCCGCTCGCACTGGCGCTGGACCACCAGGGATGGTGGGCCGCCAACGAGACCGACGTCGCGCCGCTGGCCGTGCAGGTCGACGAGAACCTCGCCCAGGTCCGGGAGATGGAGGGTGCGGACGCCGAGGCGGCCGCCGCCGCAGCGCAGGACCAGTACACCTCCCAGCGCACGCTCTCCATCGTGGTGCTGCTCGCCGGCATCGCGCTCGCGGCGGTGATCGGGCTGGTCGTGGCCCGGGGGATCGCCGGTGGCGTCCGGCGGGTGCAGCGGGTCGCCGAGGCCCTCGTCGCGGGCGACCTCACCCAGAGCAGTGGCCTGCAGACGCGGGACGAGCTCGGCCGGATGGGTCAGGCCCTGGACACCGCGGTGGCCAACATGCGGGAGGTCCTCTCGGGGGTCGCGTCCTCGGCGGATGCGGTGGCGGCCTCGTCGGAGGAGTTGAGCGCGTCGTCGTCGCAGATCTCGGCGGGTGCGGAGGAGACCAGCGCGCAGGCAGGCGTGGTCTCGGCTGCGGCCGAGGAGGTCTCGCGCAGCGTGCAGACCGTCGCCGCGGGTGCGGAGGAGATGGGTGCCTCGATCCGGGAGATCGCGACGAATGCGGCGGAGGCCTCCGACGTCGCGGCGCGTGCGGTGACCGCGGCGGAGACCACGACGGCGACGGTGGCGAAGCTGGGGGAGTCCTCGGCGGAGATCGGCAACGTGGTGAAGGTGATCACCTCGATCGCGGAGCAGACGAACCTGCTGGCGCTGAACGCCACGATCGAGGCCGCGCGGGCCGGTGAGGCCGGGAAGGGTTTCGCGGTGGTGGCCAACGAGGTGAAGGAGCTGGCGCAGGAGACGGCGAAGGCGACCGAGGACATCGCCCGCCGGGTGCAGGCGATCCAGGGTGACACGACCGCGGCGGTGGCGGCGATCGGGGAGATCTCCGCGATCGTCGCGCAGATCTCCGACCGGCAGACGACCATCGCCTCGGCGGTGGAGGAGCAGACCGCGACCACCAACGAGATGTCCCGGTCGGTGGTGGAGGCCGCCAGCGGCTCGACGCAGATCGCCGAGAACATCACCGGGGTCTCCACGGCGGCCGACTCGACCACCCAGGCGCTCGGGCAGACCCGGATCGCGGTGGACGAGCTGTCCCGCATGGCCGCCGACCTGCGCACGACGGTGGGCCGCTTCACCTACTGAGAACGGCGTTCCCCGCGGTCGGCCCCGGCGGCCGGCCGCGGAGAACCCGCCGGGCTCGGCTGGACGACGGCCTCGCGGGTACCGCCTCCGGCACTGCGGTGCTCCCGCCGCCGTGCGGGGCGTCTGGGGAGCAGCCGGTGACCTGCCGGTCCGCCCCGCCGCGGAGGCGCTCGCCCAGCGAGCCGGCCGCGAGCATCGCGCCCACGGGACGATCACCCAGAACGGCCAGAAGTAGGGGAACTCCCGCGCGGCCAGGGAGGTCACCCCCCAGATCGCCAGCACGATCAGCGCGGTGGTCGACCACGAGCCCCATGCCGGCCACCCGTGCGCACCCCGGCCGGCCACGCAGGCGGTCGCCGCCGTCGTCCGATCGGGGGTGGCCGCCGCGGCCCGGGTGCGGGTGCGTCGGCAGGGTTCGGCAGGTCGGTGGTGAGCGGGGCCAGCTCGCCGAACGTGCGCGCCGCGTAGGCCTGGGCGAGCCGCTCGTCGTACTCGGCGACCGTGAGCCGGCCTTCCGACATGGCCCTGCCCAGGACGGTGGCTACCGCGGCCCGGTCGGCATCGGCTGCACGCAGGTGGGGCTGGGCATGGCGTCTCCTCGCTCGGGTGCCCCAGTCTGTTCCGGCTCGACGGGCGGGGTCCACTGACAGCTGTCACCGGTTCCACGTGGAACCCGTCGGGCGCCGGACAGCGGCTCAGCCGGCGGGAGGCACCGCCTCCGCGGTCAGGTGGCGGCCGATCACCATGCGCTGGATCTGGTTGGTCCCCTCGAAGATCTGCATCACCTTCGCCTCCCGCATGTAGCGCTCCGCCGGGTGGTCGCGGGTGTAGCCGGCTCCCCCGAGCACCTGGACGGCGTCGGTGGTGACCTTCATGGCGGCGTCGGTGGCGACGAGCTTGGCGATGCTCGCCTGCCGGGAGAACGGCTTGCCGGCGTCCTTGCGGCGGGCGGCGACCAGATAGGTGGCGCGGGCGGATTCCACGGCGGCGGCCATGTCGGCGAGCAGGAACGACACGCCCTGGTGCTCGGCGATCCGGCGACCGAAGGCCTCCCGCTCGACGGCGTAGGCGACGGCGACGTCGAGGGCGGACTGGGCCAGCCCGACGGCGACGGCGCTGATGCCCAGGCGCCCGGAGTCCAGCGCGCCGAGGGCGATGGCCATGCCGCGCCCGGGCTCGCCGACCAGCCGGTCGGCCGGGATCGGCACGTCGTCGAGCCGGATCGCGGAGGTGGTCGAGCCGGTCAGGCCCATCTTCTCCTCGGGCTTCGCGGCGCTGAACCCGGGCAGGTCGGGGGTCAGGTGGAAGCAGGAGATGCCGCGCTCCCCGTCGGCAGGGGTGCGCAGGAACGTCGAGTAGAAGTCGGCGTGCCCGCCGTGGGTGACCCACGCCTTCTCCCCGCGGGCGACCCAGCCGTCCTCGGCGGGCGCCGCGCTCGCGCGCATGGCCGCCACGTCGGAGCCGGCGTGCGCCTCGGACAGCGAGTAGGCGCCGAGCAGGGTGCCGCCCACCATCTCCGGCAGCAGGTCGCGGCGCTGGGCCTCGGTGCCGAACGCTGCGACGGGGGAGCAGGCCAGGGTGTGCACGCTGATGCCGAGCGCGACGCTCGCCCAGCGGGCCGCCAGCTCCTCGAGTACCTGCAGGTAGACGGCGTAGGGCTGACCGCCCCCGCCGATCTCCTCGGGGAAGGGCAGCCCCATCAGCCCGGCGTCGCCGAGGAGGCGGAACACCTCGCGGGGAAAGCGCTCCTCGCGCTCGTACGCCGCCGCTTTCGGCGCGAGCTCGGCGTCGGCGATCTCGCGGACGAGGGCCAGCAGGTCCTCGGCCTCGGGAGTGGGCAGTTCGCGGTCGACCGGCACGGTGCTCCTTCGGTGGGGCGTCCAGCGGACGGTACCTCCGGAGCGGTTCCGGGCGGTTGGGATGATCGACGGCGTGATCGTCGAGCCGGCTGCCTGGGACGACCCGGACGTCCGGCGGCTCACGACCGACCGGCAGACCGAGGTCCGGGGCCGCTACGACGGCAAGGAGGAGCCGGGCCGGCCCCCGTCGGCCGCCGACGTCAGCGTGGTCCCGGTGGCCGGGATGACGACGCGACGGCGCTCGGCTGCGGAGCACTGCGCGCTGGGGAACGGCGCGGCGGTGGTGAAGCGCATGTACGTGGTTCCCGCCGCCCGCGGCCGGGGGGTGTCGAAGGCGGTCCTGGCCGGGCTCGAGGACGCCGCCCGGGCGCGGGGCTGGACGACACTGCGGCTGGAGAGCGGACCCCGTCAGCCCGAGGCGATCGCGCTTTACTCGGGCGCCGGGTACCGGCCGATCGGGGCGTTCGGCCACTACGTGGGCGACCCCGACGCCGAGCACTCGCTGTTCTTCGAGCAGGTTCTCGCGGCCTGACCGGGTTCGGGTACCGGTCGGCTCCGGTCCGGGAACCGGATGTGTGAGGGTGGGCCGGAGCCGCCGACTGGGCGGTCCGCCCCGCTCTGGAAGGAATGGCCGTGCGCCTGCGGAGGATCGCCCGGGCCGCCACCGCGGCGCTGCTGTCGCTGACCGTGACCGCGTGCGGCGGCCCGGGCGTCGATGACTTCTGCGAGCAGTACCTGTCGACCGCCGAGGTGGAGCCGGAGGACGGCGCGCAGGTCCGAGAGGTGCTGGAGGAGCTGGCCGACAGGGTTCCGGACGAGGCCGGCGACGAGGTGCGCGAGGCCGCGGAGCACATGGTCGAGGCGTTCCCGGAGGACGGCGACCTCGCGGGGGCCCTCGAGGCCGGGGAGCTCTCCGAGCAGGAAGCGGAGGAGTTCTTCGCCGCCGCCGACACAGTCTTCGCCTACGGCGACGAGAACTGCGGCGACTGACCGCCTCCCGGCCGCACCGACCGCCCGTGAACCGAATCCGGCGCACCGGACATCAACGGGTGTGACGACTTCACCGATCGCGGCCGGATCATCACCTGCCGTGACCCCGACGGCGATGCACCGGTCCGCCGGTCCACCCGCCGAGCCCCCTCGGCTGCGGGCGCTGCCCGACGCGCTCCCCAGGGACGCCGAGCTGATCGCCCGCTCGGTCGACGACCCGGCGGAGTTCGCCGCGCTGTTCGACCGGCACGCCGCGACCGTGCACCGCTACCTCGGCCGCCGCGTGGGCGAGCTCGCCGACGACCTGCTCAGCGAGGTCTTCCTCGTCGCGTTCCGGCGCCGTGCGGCGTACCGCCCCGAGCACGTCGAGGTCCGGCCGTGGCTTCTCGGCATCGCGACCAACGTGGTGCACGGCCACCGGCGCACGGAGCAGCGCCGCTACCGCGCACTGGCCCGGGCGGCCGCCGAACCCGAGCGGCACGGCGAGGACCCGGGTGACGCCGCGGACCGGCTGGACGCCCAGGCCCTGCGCGGCCCGCTCGCCGCCGCGCTGGCCGGGTTGAAGCCACGCGACCGCGACGCCCTGCTCCTGCTCGCCTGGGGCCAGCTCGGCTACGAGGAGATCGCCGCCGTCCTCGACGTCCCGGTCGGCACGGTGCGCTCGCGGCTGCACCGCGCCCGCCGCCAGACCCGCGCCGCCCTCGGCGACGTCTCCCCCTTGGCGCCGACCTCCGAGGAGGAGGACCGATGAACGACCTCACGCTGCTCCGCGAGGCCGGGCCCGAGGCCCCGCCGCTCGCCCCCGCCGCCCGCTCGGCCGCCCGGGCCGCGCTGCTCGCCGAGATCGAGGGCCCTGCCCTCCACCGTCGCCGCCGGCCGAGCCGGAAGGCCACCGTCCGCACCGGGCTGGCCGCCGTCACGGTCGCGGCCGCCTGGGCCGCCGCCGTCGTCATCGCCGCCCCGGACGGGCCGGGGACGCCGGCCACCAGCGTCACCCTCGTCGACTTCCAGATGCCGACCTTCCCCCTGTCGCTGGAGCCGGAGCCCGAGGGGATGGCGCCGGCCTTCGACGGCAACGGGGAGGGCGCTTCGATCGCCTCCTACGACGACGCGACCGGGCGGAACGGGTTCACCGTCTACGTCGCCGAGGACGAGCACGAGAGCCCGGACGAGGGCTCGGCCGACTACCGGGAGCTGTCGGCCGGGGAGGTGTCGGTGGACGGACGCGACGCCGAGCTCGTCCGGTACTCGCGCACGTGGTGCACCGGCGCCGGAGTCGGGGAGGACTGCGGCCGGCGGACCTTCGCCCGGCTGAACTGGGAGCGGTCCGACGACCACTGGGTGATGCTCCTCGGGTACGGCCGCTACAGCTCAGCGGAGCGCCTCGTCGCCGTCGCCGAGTCGCTGGTCGACCGGCCGCAACGGGTCACCCTGACCGCCGAACTGGCGCCGGCGGGGTGGTCGGTGCAGTTCTACAAGATGGGGCGGGTCCTCACCCTGGTCAACGACGCCTACGAGCAGCAGACGATCACAGTGCACGTGCCGCTGCCCGAGGACGTCTCTCCGCCGGACGAGCTGCGCGACCAGCTCATGGGGCCCGTCGGCGACGTGGTCCCGGTGACCGTCCACGACCGCCCGGCCTATCTGGCCCGCATCGACGCCGGGTACGCGGACCAGCGGCAGGCCTGGTTCCTGCAGGGTCAGTTCGAGGACGGGACGACCTTCGAGCTCCAGGTGCCCGACGCGTTCACTCAGGAGCAGGTGCTGGAGTTCGCCGAGCAGGTCACCTACCACCCCTGACGTCGCGCGAGATCTGCACACCCGGGGCCATCAGGGCTCGATGGCCACGACTGTGCGGATCTCGAGGGGAGTGCTGGCGGCGGGTGTGGTGAGGTGGCGCCATGCCCGACGTCTGGCCCCGTGCCGACCGCACCGAGGTGGAGCTCGCCGCGGGCGGTGCCGTCCTCGCCGTCGACCTGCGCGGCGGGACGTTGCGCCGCCTCGCGGTGGGGGACTGGGAGGTGCTCGACGGCTACCCGGCCGGTCGCGTCCTGCCCGGCTGGCGCGGCGCCACCCTGGTGCCCTGGCCCAACCGGCTGCGGCACGGCCGGTGGACGTGGGGGGGCGAGGACCTGCAGCTCGACGTCCGGTCGCCCGAGGAGCCGCACGCCATCCACGGGTTGGTCGCCTGGCAGCCGTGGTCGGTGCTGGCAGAGGCGGACGGGTTCGTCACGGTCGGGACCACGGTCGAGCCGCACCCGGGTTACCCGTTCCGGCTGGCCGTCGCGGTCGACCACCGACTCGCCCCCGACCGGCTCACCACCACCCTGCGGGTGCGGAATGTGGGTGAGGCGCCCGCGCCGTTCGGCGCCGGGTTCCACCCCTACCTCTCCGTCGGGGCGACGGCGGACGGCGGCATCGCGGACGCCGAGCTGACCCTCCCGGCCCGCACCGAGCTGGTCGTCGACGGCGGACTGCCGACGGGGGAGCGGCGGCCTTTCGACGGCGCGGCCGGCCGGATCGGCGACCGGGCGCTGGACACCCCGCTCACCGACCTGGAGCGCGACGACGACGGCTGGGCGCGCGTGCGGCTGCGGGGCCGCGCCGGCGAGCTGGTGCTCTCGGTCGACGGCTCGTGGCCCTGGCTGCAGGTCTACAGCGGGGACACCCTTCCCGCCGGCCAGTGGCGCCGCAGCCTGGCCGTGGAGCCGATGACCTGCCCGCCGAACGCGCTGGCCGACGGCGTCGACCTGGTCGTCCTCGCGCCGGGGCGGACGTGGTCGGGCACCTGGTCGCTGGCCTGGACCCCGGCGGCCTGAGGTGCGGGTGCAGGAGCTCTGGCGCTACCCGGTGAAGTCGCTGCACGGCGAGCGGCTGACCGAGGCGTGGATCGGTCCGCTCGGCATCGCCGGGGACCGGGGCTGGGCGTTGTTCGACCGGGACACCGGCCTGGGGCTGACCGCGCGGCGGGTGCCCGAGCTGCTGTTCGGTGCCGCCCGGCTGCGCCCCGGCGGCGGTGTCGAGGTGGTCCTGCCCGACGGCACGGTCACCGCCGACGACGGCGTCCTGTCGGCCTGGCTCGGCCGCCGGGTGGAGCTGCGCGCGGCAGCCGACCACGACGCCGCACCCACCTACGAGACCCCGGCGGACGAGGACGTCCCCGACCCCACCGAATGGCTGCAGTGGGAGGGCGCGTCGGGCCCGTTCCACGACAGCCCGCGCATCCGGCTCTCGCTGGTCTCCACCGGCACGCTCGGCACCTGGGACCGCCGCCGGTTCCGGGCCAACGTCGTCCTGGACGGCGCGGGGGAGGACGACCTGCGCGGCCGGGAGGTGGAGCTGGGTGGCGTGCACCTGCGCGTCGGCACCGGGATCCCCCGCTGCGTGATGACCACACGCCCGCAGCCCGGCGGGATCGCCCGCGACACCTCGGTGCTCAAGACCGTCCACCGCGAACGGGGCGGGCTGCTGGCGGTGCGGGCCGCCGTCGTGGAGCCCGGCACCGTCCGGGTCGGCGACGTCCTGGCACCGACGGCAGACTGACGACCGTGCGCACCATCGACCTGCGTCCCGGCGAGGACAGCATCCGCCTCGGCCAGCTGCTCAAGCTCGTCGACGCCGTCCCCACCGGCGCCCAGGTGAAGGACGTCCTGCTCTCCGGGGCGGTGACCGTCAACGGCGAGCCGGAGGAGCGCCGCGGCCGGCAGCTGCGCTCCGGTGACGTCGTCGCGATCGAGGGTGCCGAGGACGTCCGGATCGGCTGATGCCGGGAGGCTCGCGGCCCGGGAGGCGCGGCAGCGGTTCCACGTGGAACCGGGGGGGGAGGAGCACGGTGAGGGATCCGCTGGCGTCCCGGCTGCGCGGTTTCGGTACGACGGTGTTCGCCGAGATGAGCGCCCTCGCCGTCGCGACCGGCTCGATCAACCTCGGCCAGGGCTTCCCCGACTACCCGGGGTCGCCGGAGGTGCTCGACGTCGCCCGGGCCGCGATCGGGACCGCCGCCGACCAGTACCCGCCCGGCCCGGGCATCCCGGAGCTGCGGGCCGCCGTCGCCGAGCACCAGCAGCGGTTCCAGGGCCTCGCGTACGACCCGGACACCGAGGTGCTGGTGACCGCCGGTGCCACCGAGGCGCTGGCGGCGGCCATGCTCGCGCTGCTCGAGCCCGGCGACGAGGTCGTGGTCCTGGAGCCGATCTACGACAGCTACAGCGCGTCGGTGGCGATGGCCGGCGGCGTGCTCCGCCCGGTGCCGCTGCACCCACCCGCCGACGGCGTGGGGCCCTGGACCTTCGACGAGGCCGAGCTGCGCGCTGCCGTCACGCCGCGCACCCGGCTGCTGCTGGTGAACACGCCGCACAACCCCACCGGCACGGTCCTGACCGCGGCCGAGCTCGCGGTGCTGGCCGAGCTGGCCACCGCCCACGACCTCCTGGTGATCACCGACGAGGTCTACGAGCACCTGGTGTTCGACGGCGCCCGGCACGTCTCCCCCGCCACGCTGCCGGGCATGCGCGAGCGGACGCTCGTCGTCTCCAGCGCGGGCAAGACGTTCGATGTGACCGGCTGGAAGGTGGGCTGGGTCTGCGGGCCCGCGCCCCTCGTCACCGCCGTCCGCACCGCCAAGCAGTTCCTCACCTACGTCAACGCCGGGCCGTTGCAGCCCGCGGTGGCCGCCGGACTGCGGCTGCCCGACGCCTACTTCGACGGGGTGGCCCGCGACCTGGAGGCCCGGCGGGACGTCCTGGTCGCCGGCCTGCGGAACGCCGGGCTGCCGGTGATCAGCCCGCAGGCCACCTACTTCGCCACGGTCGACGTGCGCGCGGTGCAGCCCGACGGCGACGGGCTGGCCTTCTGCCGGGCCCTTCCCGAGCGGGCCGGCGTCGTCGCCGTCCCGACCGTGGTCTTCTACACACCGGCGCACGCCTCCCTGGGGCGGCACCTGGTGCGGTTCGCGTTCTGCAAGAGCGATGCGGTGCTCGCCGAGGCGGTCGAGCGGTTGGGGAGGCTGGCATGAGGGTCGCGGCGGTGCAGCACGACATCGTGTGGGAGGACCGGGAGGCCAACTTCGCGCGGCTGGCGCCGCAGGTGGGACGGGCGGTCGCCGCCGGTGCGGAGCTGGTGCTCCTCACCGAGACGTTCTCCACCGGCTTCTCCATGACGCCGGGCATCGGGGAGCCCGAGGGCGGTCCGTCGGCGCGGTTCCTCGCCGCCCAGGCGGCCGACCACGGCGTGTGGGTGGGCGGCAGCTGCCCGGAGATCGCGCCGGGGGAGCAGCTGCCCTACAACTCCTTCGTCCTCGCCGGGCCTGACGGGACCACGCACCGGTACCGCAAGCTGCACCCGTTCACGCACGGCGGGGAGCACGAGCGTTTCCGGGCCGGCGACGGGCCGGTCACCGTCGAGATCGGGGGCCTGCGGGTCACCCCGTTCGTCTGCTACGACCTGCGCTTCGCCGACGTCTTCTGGCGTGCGGCGCCCGGCACCGACCTCTACGTGGTGGTGGCCAACTGGCCGGGCGCCCGGCGGCTGCACTGGCAGACGTTGCTGCAGGCCCGGGCCATCGAGAACCAGGCCTACGTCGTGGGCTGCAACCGGGTGGGCACCGCCGGGGACGGCACCGAGCATGCCGGCGACAGCCGAGTCGTGGACCCGATGGGCGAGCTGCTCGCCACCGCGGCGGGCGCCGAGACCCTCGTGCTGGCCGACGTCGACCCCGCCGAGGTGACGGCGACCCGCGACCGGCTGCGCTTCCTCGAGGACCGGCGCGGCTGATCCGGCGGCTCAGGTCCGGGGCGTGCCGTCCTGGTCGACGACGACCTGCTCGCGCTGGATCTGCTCGGTGACCGTCTCGTGGCCCTCGACCAGCTCGGCGCGCAGCCGCACCCGCTCGGTCGGCACGACCTCGACGCTGACCACCGGGCGCTCGGTGTGCAGCACGATCTCGTCCGGCAGCCCGGAGCCGGCCGACGCGCCCTCCGGTACGAGCGACTCACCCGGGACGTCCTCCGTCGCCGTCCCGGTCGCGTCCGACGGCACCTCCTCGAGGCGGATCTCCTCGCGCCGGATCGGCACGGTGATCTGCACCTCTTCGGTGACCACGTACTTCACCAGGCGCACCCGTCGGGTGACCGCCTGCTCGGTGTGCACCCGCAGCTGCTCCTCGCTGCGGGTCATGGCGCCGTCCGTGCCTCCGGCGGGCGCGGCTCCGGCGGCCGGGGGCGGGGGGACCGCGCCCGCCGCCGGCACGGTGACCGTGTCGGTGGGCCCGGCCAGCGGTGCGGCGGCGACGGGCGTGACGGCGTCGGGGCTGCGCTCACCGTCCTCGTCCAGGTCGGTGCCGCGTCCCTCGGCGAGCCCGTAGTGGCGGCGCAGCTCCGCCTCCTCGCCCGGGTCGAGGTGGTTCCCGCCCACGGACGGGGCGGTCTTGACCGCCTCGGCGCTCACCGGCAGGTGCAGCCGCCCGTCGTCCCACGTGGCGTTCCCGGCAGGCACGACCGAGTGCCGCGTGCCGAACACGCCGGTGGTCACCGCCGCCCAGGTCGGCTTCCCGGTCCGGTCGTCGACGAAGAAGTGTTCGACGGTGCCCAGCTTGTCGCCACCGTCGCCGTAGGCGGTGCTGCCGATCGCGGCGGCCACCTCGCGCTCGCTCAACATGGGTCGGCTCCCCTCCGGTGCGGCGCTCGGGGTGCGCCACGTCCCCGAGCCTGCCCAGTCGGGAGCGTCGATGAACATCGACGCCCGGTCAGCGGCCCGGCAGCACCAGATCCACGACCAGCGACCGGTGGTCGCTGCCCTCCACCGGCGCCGCCGTGAAGCCGGTGACGGCGAGGCGCGGGTCGATCAGGACGTGGTCCAGCGCCAGCCGTGGAAAGCGGAGGCGCAGCGGTCGCCAGGTCCACGTCAGCCCCCGGCCCGCCGCCCGGGCGGCGTCCCGGTACCCCTGGCGCAGCACCGCCCGCAGCGCGGCGTGGTCGAGGGTGGCGTTGAAGTCGCCGGCCAGCACCCGCAGCACCACCGGGTCGGGCGGCGGCAGGGCGGCGAGGTCCTCGCTCCAGCCGCGCACGGCGGCGGGGGAGGTCGACGGGGGCCGGGAGTGGATCGAGGTGATCTCGACGTCGGGCCCGTCGCCGCCCGGCAGGCGGACCACGGGCTGCTCGTAGCCACCGGGCACCACCCGCCGCCCGGTGATCGGCCACCGGCTCCAGACGCCGCCGGAGGCGGATACGACGCTGCCCGGCCGGGCGGGGACGACGTGGACGTGGGGGAGTTCCCGGTCCAGGCCGGCCGCGGTCAGCCGCCGGTGGGCGTCGGGGGTGAGCTCCTGCACCGCCAGGACGTCGACGTCGTGCTCGCGCACCAGCTCGACCACCGGTCCGGCCGGAACCCGGCCCAACCGCAGGCTGACCGTGGCGATCCGCAGCCGGGTGCCCGCCGGAGGGGGACCGGTGGGCGGGCGGCCCCGGTGCGACACGACCGCGGCGCCGAGCGTCGCGCCGGCCGCGGCGGCCAGCAGGGTGCCGGGCAGCGAGCGGGCCCGGACGGCGGCGGCCAGCGGGAGGACTGCGGTGGCGGCCGTGTACGGGGTGAAGGCCAGCGCCGGCACGAGCGGGTAGCCGCGTTCGGCGCCGGTGGCGCGCAGCGCCGCCCACACCGCCCACGGGAGCGCCGCCCCGGCTGCCCATCGCGGATCGAGGGGCGCCGGGGACATGGCCGCCACGGTAGCCAGCGCGCGGAGCGGCCGCCGACCGGTGGCTGCCCTACGGTCGGGTCCGTGGTCACCGAGCAGCTGGAGGTCGAGCGCAAGTTCGACGTCGACACGGATTTCGTCCTGCCGGCGCTCGACGCGGTCCCCGGCGTCGCCGTCGTGGACGCACCGGTGACGCACGAGCTGACGGCGGTGTACCACGACACCGCCGACCTGCGGCTGGTCCGCGGCCGGGTGACCCTCCGCCGCCGCACCGGCGGGCCCGACGAGGGCTGGCACCTCAAGCTCCCGGCCGGGGCCGCCCGCCGGGAACTGCACCTGCCGCTCGACCACCGCACCGGCACGGCCCCCGCCGAGCTGCTGGACGTGGTCGCCGGTCTCCTGGCGGGCGAGGTCCCCGGGCCGGTCGTGACCATGCGCACCCGGCGGGTGGTCACCGTGCTCCGGAACGCCGCGGGCCGCGCGCTGGCCGAGCTCGCCGACGACACGGTGACGGCGACGGTGCCGGCCGCGGCGCCGGGCGGATCCCCGGAGGTCCGGTCCTGGCGGGAGGTCGAGGTCGAGCTGGTGGAGGGGGAGGAGCCCCTGCTGGCCGCGGTGGGCGAGGTGCTGGTGGCCGCGGGCGCCCGTCCCTCGCCGCGCGTCTCGAAGCTGGCGTCCGCGCTCTCGTCCCGGCTGGGCACCGCCGGCTGACCCCCGGGAACGCGGCGCCGTCCCCCGTCGTCCACCCTCTGCACCGGTGCGTACCGCCCGGGCGCCCACGCCGCTCGACGCCTCCGGAGGCCTGCCCTGTCCCTCATCGGTCTGCTGGGCTTCGGGACGGTCGTCCTGCTGGCCGTGGGGTCGCTGCACGCCTACCTGTGGGTGCGCGTGGTGCGCGGGACCACGCGGCCGGGACGGCTGCGCCGGCGGCTGACGGCGCTCACCGTCGTCCTGGCGGTGCTGCCGGTCCTGGCCGTGACGCTGCGCGGCGTCCTGTCCCTGGACGCGATCACCCCCTTGAGCTGGATCGGCTACAGCTGGCTCGGCATCGCGCTCTACGCCGTCCTGGCCCTGGTCGCCCTCGAACCGGTGCGGCTGGTCGGCGATGCCTGGCTCCGTAGGACGCGGGACAGGGTCGTCCCGAACGGGCTCCGGGGGGGTCCGCGCAGGGACGACGCAGCGGCTCGGGCTGACGGGGGCGAACCCGGCCGGGTCGCGGTCCAGGAGGACCGCGGCGTCACGGACACGGCCCTCCCCCGGCGGCTCTTCCTGGCCCGGGGGCTGGCGGTGACCGCAGGCGCGGTGGCGCTCGGCACGGCCGGCGCGGGCGCCTGGTTCGCCAACTCCGCGCCGGTGGTCCGGCGGGTCCCGGTGACCCTGCGGGGGCTGGACCCGGCGCTGGACGGCCTGCGGATCGTGACCTTCTCCGACGGCCACCTCTCGGCGACCTACGGCGGGCGCCGCTTCGAGCGGGTGGTCGAGATCGTCAACGAGCAGCGCCCCGACGTCGTGGCGATCGTCGGCGACCTGGTCGACGGCGACGTCGACGACCTGCGGGAGGACGTCGCCCCGCTCGCCGACCTGGTGAGCGGGCAGGGCGTCTACTTCGTCACCGGCAACCACGAGTACTTCGTCGACACCCGCGCCTGGATGCGGCACCTGCCGACCCTGGGCGTGGACGTGCTCCGCAACGAGCGGGTGGCCATCCGCCGGGGCGGCGCCTCGTTCGACCTCGCCGGCATCGACGACCGGACGGCGGCGATCTCGGGGCTGCCTGGTCACGGCGCCGATCTCGACGCCGCGCTGGACGGACGGGACGACGCCACGCCGGTGGTCCTGCTCGCACACCAGCCGGTGCAGGTGGAGCAGGCCGCGGCGGCGGGGGTCGACCTGCAGCTGTCCGGCCACACCCACGGCGGGCAGCTGTGGCCCTTCGACTACGCCGTGCGCCTGGACCAGCCGGCGGTGGAGGGCTGGTCGCGGCACGGCGACACCCAGCTGTACGTGACCACCGGAGCGGGGTACTGGGGTCCGCCGATGCGGATCGGGGCCCGGCCGGAGGTCACCGTCATCGAGCTCCGGGCGCCGCGCGGTTGACCGCTCACGCCTGCTCCAGGGCGGCGAAGGCCGCCCGAATGCACTCCTCCAGGCTCGTCTCGCTGCCGTCGGCCCAGACGAGCAGGCCGGTCGTGAAGGCGGCGAGGTAGGCGCTGGCCACCACGAGGTCGGCCGGACGGGGGGACCCGTCCTCGGTGAGGGAGGCGGCGACCATCGTCGCGGTGATCCGGTCGAACTCGCCGGCGCGGTGCCGCAGCGCCGTGCTGCCGGCGATGATCTGCCAGCGGGCGTGCAGCTGCGCGCGGGTCTCGCCGTCGATCCCGGTGAGCGAGTCGTACGCGGCCTGGCGGATGCGCGCCGCCAGGGGCAGCGACGCCGGCTGGGCGGCGATGAGCGCGGCCACCTGCTCGGGCGCCATCAGGCGCATGACGACGTGTTCCTTGCTCGGGTAGTGCGCGTAGAAGGTCGGCACCGAGACGCCGGCCGCCGTGGCGATCCTGCTGACGCTCACCTGGTCGAAGCCCTCGTCCTCGAACAACCGCACCGCGGCCGTGAAGATCCGCTCGTGGGTCGCCTCCCACCTGCGCCTTCGCCAGTCCGGGGATCCGGTCACCCGGTGATCTTCTGCTCCCGCCCGGATGCGTGCCACCCGCCGCCTCCAGGTTCCGTGCGCCCGTCACCGCGAGGGTTCGGGACACGTGGAGGTGACGTCTCATACGACATGACGACCAGACGTCTGTTCGGGCAGTACCTTCGGGGCGTGGCGAGCCCTCTGTCCGGACCGAAGTACCTGTCGGTCCGGGAGCACCTCCGGCGCCGCGTCGCCGCCCTGCCGGAGCTGACGCTCCTTCCACCGGAGCCGGTGCTCTGCGCCGAGTACGGGGTCAGCCGGATCACACTGCGCCGCGCGGTCGACGGCCTGGTCGCCGACGGGCACCTCGTCCGCGAGCAGGGCCGGGGCACCTACGTGACCCGCCCGGCCATCCGGCACGAGTACCGCGAGAGCTTCGTGCACCGCATCGCCGGGTTCAACTCGGTCATGACCGAGCAGGGGGCCCAGGTCGGCACCAGGGTCCTGACCCAGCGGATCGTGCCCGTGCCGGCCACCGTGGCCACCGAGCTGAACCTCGAGCCGGCCGCGGACGTCGTGGAGCTGGTGCGGCTGCGCAGCGTGGACGGCACCCCGAACCACGTCGCGCACAGCTTCCTCCCGGCCGGCCTCTACCCGCGGGCGGCAGATGCGGACTTCGGCGAGGGATCGCTCTACGACTACCTGCGCGCGGAGTACTCGGCCGACCTGGCCCACGCGCGGATCGTCGTGGACGTCGGCACCGCCGCGCCGGAGGAGGCCGATCTGCTCCGCGTGGTGGCCGGCTCACCGCTCCTGGTCGTGCGGACCACCGTCCGGGACAGCGACGGGCGGCCGCTGGTGCACAGCTTCTCCCGGCTCCGGCCGGACGTCAGCCAGGTGGAGTTCGAGGTCTCCGTGGGAGGGCGCTGAGGTGACGACCGCGACCGGTGCCCGTGAGGTGCCCGAACCACGCGCCGAGGTCTGGCGGGCGCTGGCCGTGCTGGAGCCCTACTGCGCCGTCTGCGACGTCTCCTACGCGCTCGACGCTTCCAGGTCGCCGGGAGCCGGGACGACGTTCGTCTGCTCGCCCGGGAGGCTCGACGGCGCGGCGCCGCGCCCCGGTGCGCCCCGCGGGGAGATCGTCGCCTGGGAGCCCCGCCGCCGGGTGACCACGCGCCTGGAGCTCACCCCCGAGACCTGGACGACGGAGATCGAGCTGTCCGACACCGCCGCCGGCGGCACACGGGTCGCCATCGCGATCACCCGCGAGCCCACCGCCGGCAGCCGGCTGGTCCGCCGGCTGACCCGCACCGCCGTGCGCCGGCTGGTGCAGCGGACGGTCGACGCCGAGCTGGCCAAGGTGCCCGCGCACGTGGCCCAGGCGGCCGCGGGCTCCTGATCGGGGATCGGCGTGCCGCACGTTCGGGGGAATCACGCTTGGTCGTGATCAACCCGGGTACGGAGCCTTGTCGTGCACCGGCGGCACGCTCGGCACCGTGCCGGGAGGGACGTGCGCGCCGGTCGACCGATCTGAGGAGCTTGCCATGGAAATCATCGGACTGATCATCGCGGGGCTCATCATCGGCCTGCTCGGGAAGTTCGTCGCCCCCAGCACGCGCGACAACACGCCCATCTGGCTCACGCTGCTGTGCGGCGTCGGCGGTGTGCTCCTCGGGTACTGGGTGAGCGGCCTGCTGGGTGTCGAGGACACCGCCGGAATCGACTGGCTGCGGTGGATCATCTCCATCGTCCTGGCGGCGGTCCTGGTGGTGGCGGCGTCCACGCTCACCGGTCGCAACGACCGCGCCGTCCGCTGACCTGACCCTGACCTGACCGCCGTCCCCCGGCGGAGGCGGTCGGGTTCAGACCTCCCCCGGCGGAGGCGGTCGGGTTCAGACCTCGACCGTCTCCCCGGGGGTCAGCCGGGCGACCGGCGTCGGGGTCCCCGGACCCCGCTCCCCGAGCAGCCCGCTCACCACACCGATCCCGGTGTCGTTGAGCAGCCCGTCGTGCACCGCGAACGCCTGGTCGGCGTGGACCGCCCGCAGGTAGTCGACGACCTCGGCGGTCCGGGACCACGGCGCGTGCAGCGGCAGCAGCAGCGTCGCGACGGGCGTATCGGGCACCGTGAAGGCGTCGCCGGGGTGGAAGACCTCGCCGTCGACCAGGAAACCCACGTTGGCCACCCGGGGCAGCTCCGGGTGGATCTCGGCGTGCAGCTCCCCGTGCACCTGCACCTCGAACCCCGCCACCGTGACCACGTCACCGGCCCCCACCACGTGGACCCGGTTCCCGGCCCCCTCCAGCTGGGCGGCCACCGACCGGTTCGTCCACACCTCCAGCCCCGGGCTCGCCGCCATGGCCGCGCGCAGCCGGTCGGCCACGAAGTGGTCGGCGTGCTCGTGCGTCACCAGCACCGCCGTGGCGCCGTCGAGAGCCACCGGGTCGGTGAAGGCGCCGGGGTCCACGACCAGCCGCCGCTCCCCGTCGGCGAGAACCACGCAGGCGTGACCGTGCTTGGTGAGCTCCATGCGCCCGATCCTGCACCCGACCCGGGGCCCTCACCCGTCGGGGGGAGACAGGCGCCCGGCCCCGTCACCCGGGACCGCCGACCTGCCGACGTCCTGCGCATGATGCTGCAGACGACCGTCTTCGCCGCCGCACGCAGCCGCGCCCACGGGCCCACCGCCGCACTGTGGCACGCCGTGGAGCTGCACCGGCCGCCGGCCGAGGTGGACGGCGCCTGCGAGCTCACCGTCTGCGGCTCGCTCGCCCGCGTCACCCCTGAGCGGGAGTGGCCGGTCCGCGCCGCCGACGCCTGCTCCGCCTGCACCACCCTCGCCGCGCCGTCGCCGGGGACGGCGACCCTCTGACGCCCCTGCTGTCGGGTCGGACCCACCGGCCCGACGGCGGAGGTGCACACGTCCCGGCCGCGCCGGGAGCGCCTCAGCGGCCGGTGAAGCGGGGTGCCCGCTTCTCCAGGAAGGCCTCGACCGCCTCCCGGTGGTCAGCGGTCCGCCCGACCTCCGCCTGTAGCCGCCCCTCGAGGGCGAGGGTCTCCTCCAGCGAGTCGGTGGCCGCGGTGGCCAGCACGGTCTTCACCGCCCGGTAGGCGGCAGTGGGGCCCGCGGCCAGCCGCGCGGCGAGCTCCTGCGCCTCCGGCAGCACCTGCTCGGGGGACACCACGCGGTGCACCAGCCCCCACTCGGCGGCGGTCTCGGCCAGGAACGGCTCGGGCGCGAGCAGCAGCTGCGCGGCGCGCGAGCCGCCCACGCTGTGCACCAGCCGCGCCGCCAGCGCCGAGTCGCTGGACAGGCCGATGCCGGTGAACGCCGTCGTGAACTTGGCCCCGGCGGCCGCGATCCGCAGGTCCCCGGCCAGCGCGATGCCCAGGCCGGCGCCGGCGCACGCCCCGTTGATGCCGACGACGACCGGCACCCGGAGCCCGGCCAGCGCCAGGACCAGCGGGTTGTACTCGCGTTCCACGACCGCCAGCGGCGCATCGCCCCCGCCCTGCAGCTTCTGCAGGTGCTCGCCGAGGTCCTGGCCGACGCAGAAGGCCCGCCCGGCCCCGGTGAGCAGCACGGCCCGCACCGACTCGTCGGCCGCGACGTCCTCCACCGCGGCCCGCAGGTCGCGCCGCAGCGCCGACGTCAGCCCGGCGCGGAGCAGGGTGAGGGTCGCGACGCCGCCGGCGTCCTCCCGGGTCACGGTGTCGGACATCGTCGCCCTGCCTTCCGGCTCGTTCGGTGCGGCCGCAGGAGCGGCCCGTGTCACCGGTCACCTTGCCAGGCCCGGGGGGCCGATCACGCGGTCCTCCACGGCGCCGGCATCCGGGACCGCGACGGCCGGTCGGGCGCGGCTCGCCGGAGCGTCACCGTTCCGGTGGCCCTACGTGCACGTGGTGCGACCGGCGCGCCGGAGGCGGGCAGCGCCACAGCGGGACGGGTCCGGAGCGGCCCCACCCGTCGGGGACGATGAGGCCGAACCGTGATGTGTAGCCCGGATGCGAACTGGACACCGCACGGCGGGGTGCTGTGCGGCTCCCCGGACAGACATGCACCGGCCCGAGCGCACGGGCCGGACGGACGAGGAGCGACCTCCGTGGTGGAACCAGGACGCAGGTGCCTGGGCAACCGCTACGAGCTCCACCAGCTGATCGCCGCCGGGGGCATGGGCCAGGTCTGGCGGGCGGTGGACACCGCCCTGGACCGCCCCGTCGCCGTGAAGGTGCTGCGCAGCGAGTACACCGGCGACGCCACCTTCGTCGCCCGCTTCCGCGCCGAGGCCCAGCACGCCGCCGCCCTGAGCAACCCCAACATCGCCGCCGTCTTCGACTACGGCGAGGAGACCGCACAGGACGGGTCGGGGGAGACGCTCGCCTACCTGGTGATGGAACTCGTGGAGGGCGAGCCGCTGTCGTCCCTGCTCCGGCGGGAGGGCCCGCTCGACCCGCGGACGACGCTGTCGCTGCTCCGCCAGACGGCCTCGGGGCTGGCCGAGGCCCACCGGATGGGCATGGTCCACCGGGACGTCAAGCCCGGGAACATCCTGGTCCGCCCCGACGGCACCGTGAAGATCACCGACTTCGGCATCGCCTGGTCGGCGCGAAGCGTGGCGCTCACCCGCACGGGCCAGGTCATCGGCACCCCGCAGTACCTCTCCCCCGAGCAGGCCGAGGGCCGGCACGCCACCCCCGCCAGCGATGTCTACGCCCTCGGGCTGATCGGCTACGAGTGCCTCACCGGGCACCCGGCGTTCGAGGGCGACAACGCGGTCACCATCGCGCTCAAGCAGGTCCGGCAGGAGCCGGAGCCGCTGCCCGGTGAGCTGCCCCCGGGTGTCCGGACGCTGATCGACCGGTCCCTGGTCAAGGACCCGGACGCCCGCATCCCCGACGGCGCCAGCTTCGCCGCCGCCGTCGCCGACCTCGAGGCCGGTCGCCGGCCGGCTCCCGCCCCGGTCGTGGCCGGCGCGCCGCGGCGTCGCCGGACCGCCGGTGGGCGCCCGGCCGGACGGCACCCGGCGGGGCCGCCGACCGAGCCGGGTGTGGCTCGTCCGCCGGTGGCCCGTCGGCGCGGCCGGCTGGCCGTGGCCCTCCTGCCCCTGCTGGGCCTGCTGGTCGGGGCGGGGATCACCGCCGCCCTGCTGCAGTCGCTCACCGACGGGACGCCGCCGGCCACCGCCGCGGCGGCCGAGCAGCGCATCAGCGGCAGCATCGTGCTCGCGGAGGACGACTACGTGGGCCGGCCGGTGGGCGAGGTCGCCGAGCGGCTCGCCGCGCTGGGCCTCACCGTCACCGTGCGGGCCGAGGTGCGCGACGACGTCGTCCCCGACCGGGTGACCGGGATCGACCCCGCGGGCCGCCCGCTGCGGAACGGGGACCGGGTGGTCGTGCACTACGCCGCGGCCACGCCCGAGCAGCGCGAGGAGCCCCGGGGGCCGGTGGTGACCGGCGCGGCGCTCGGCGGCGCGGCGCCGTCGAGCAGGGGACGGACCTTGGAGCCTGCGGCCCCCCCGGCCACCACCCCGGCGGGGACGACGACGTCCACGCTCCCGGCGACGCCCACGACCACGGAGCCCGAGGAGACGACGACCGGACCGACCGGGACGGTGGAGCCGACCCAGCCGACCCAGCCGACCGGGCCGACCGGGCCGACCGGGCCGACCGGGACGGTGGAGCCGACCCAGCCGACCGGGCCGACCAAGCCGACCGGGCCGACCAAGCCGACGCCGACCACGCAGCCCACCCCGAGCCCGACGACGTCGTCGCCGACCACGTCCCCGGTCCCGTGACGCCGGGGCGCCGGCCGCCCTCGACGGGGTTGCTCGGCGGTCGGTACGAGCTGCTGTCGCTGCTCGCCACCGGCGGCATGGGGCAGGTCTGGCGCGCCCGGGACGTCGTCCTCCAGCGGCCGGTCGCGGCCAAGGTGCTGCGCAGCGAGTACACCGGGGACGCCACGTTCCTCGCCCGCTTCCGCGCCGAGGCACAGCACAGCGCCCTGCTCACCCACCGCAACATCGCCGCGCTGTTCGACTACGGCGAGTCCACCGCCGAGGACGGTGAGCCGCTGGCCTACCTGGTGATGGAGCTGGTCGAGGGCGAGTCCCTCGCGCAGCTCCTCCAGCGGGAAGGGCGGCTGGGCGTCGACCGCACGCTCGAAGTGCTCCGCCAGACGGCCGCGGGCCTGGCCGCCGCGCATGCCGCCGGGCTCGTGCACCGCGACGTCAAGCCGGGCAACGTGCTGGTCGGCTCCGACGGCACGGTGAAGATCACCGACTTCGGCATCGCCTGGTCGGCCGCCAGCGCGCCGCTGACCCAGACCGGTCAGGTGGTGGGCACCGCCCACTACCTCTCCCCCGAGCAGGCCGCCGGCAGCAAGGCCGGCCCCGCGAGCGACGTCTACGCGCTCGGCATGATCGGTTACGAGTGCCTCGCCGGGCACCGGGCCTTCGACGGCGAGAACTCGGTGCAGATCGCGCTGCGCCAGCTCCGGGAGGTGCCCGCCCCCCTGCCGGCCGACGTCCCGGCGCAGGTGCGCACGCTCATCGACCGGGCGCTGCTCAAGGACCCCGCCGAGCGGTTCCCCGACGGCGCGGCCTTCCGGGACGCCGTCGACGACGTCCGTGCCGGGCGACCGCTGCCCCCGGTCGATCCTCGCGTGGACACCCGGCCCTTCGCCGCGGGGGCCGTCGCGGCCGGAACCCGGGCCCCCCGTCCGGTCTCCCGGCGGCTCGTGGCCCTGCTCGCCGCGCTGCTGGTCGGCGCGGGGCTGGGCGTGGCCGCGCTGCAGGTCTGGGGCGACGCCCCGGCCGACCCGGGCACCGGTACCACGGAGGCCCCGGAGGCGGTGGTGGTCACCGCGGCCGACTACCTCGGGCGGCCGGTGGCCGACGTGGCGGCCGACCTGACCGGTGCCGGGCTGGGCGTCGACCTGGTCGGGGAGGAGAGCGCGGCGGTGCCCCCCGACCACGTGCTGGCCGTCGGCCCGGTGGGCACGTTGGCCCGCGGCTCCGTCGTCACCGTCACCTACGCGATCGCGCCGCCGGAACCCGCGCCGGCCCCGGCACCGGCGCCCTCGGTCCCCCAGCAGGTCGACTCGGGTGGTCCCACCCCGCCGCCGGCCGACGAGGACGCCGGGGAGCCGGAGGAGGACGGGGGGAACGACGAGCTGCCCGGAAGGGGCACCTCCGGCGACGACCCGGGGAACGGGAACGCGGGCGGGAACGGGAACGGGAACGCGGGCGGGAACGGGAACGGCAACGCGGGCGGGAACGGCAACGGAGCCGCCGACGGACGGGGCCGCGGGCGGGGCCGGACCTAGCGGTCCGCTCCGGAGGCGGCCCGGTCGTCGCGACCCGTGGTCAGCCACAGGGCGCCGCCGAGGGCGCCCAGAGCGGCGGTGAGCAGGAAACCCCGGTCGCTGTCGGCGTTCGGCAGCACCACCAGCACCCAGAACACCGTGAGGCCGACCAGCCCGCCGGCGGCGATCCGCCAGCCCGTCCGCCCGCGCAGCCGCCGGCCGGCGGGCACCAGGCCCGCGGAGGCGGCGAGCCCCAGGACGACGCAGGCGGTGGCGAAGGCCGACCACAGCGGGATGGCCGACCACGCCGACACCGTGCCGAACCGCAGCGAGAGTCCCAGCTCGAGCAGCAGCAGGGACAGCACCACCAGCCCGGCGCCGGCGAGCGCGACCCGGTCCCGGGAGGCCTTGGATTCCTGCGCGGCACCGGCGTCGTCGTCACCCGCCTCGCCGGCGTCGAGGATCTCCGGCCATGACGACCCCTCGGGCTGGTCGGCCCGGATCGGCTGCACCGGCGGAGCCGGCGGGGGAGAGGAGCCGGCGCCGGGCGGGCCCGGGACGAAGTCGACCGGGCCGGTCGGCTGCGCCGCCGTGGCGGGGGCCGGCTGCGGCGCGGAGCCTGCCGACGGGGACGGCGACGGCGAGGAGGGCGGCGGTAGCTGCTGCACGGTCGTCCTGGCCGAGGCGGGCGGGACCACGGGGATCTCCTTCGTCACAGGCTGCGCGGAGCCGGTGCCGGGGGTCTGCGGGTCGGACGGCGTGCTCACGGGTGCCTCCTCGGAACGGCTCCGGCTCCGATCGCCGGTCGGTGCTGCGCTCCGCACGCTATCGGCGCCGGGGTCCCGCGTCCGCGTGCCACCCGGAGCGGGCGTCCCTCGTCTGCCGGGGCCGGTCGGCGCGCCTAGGGTCGGGCCGTGGTCATCCGAGCGGGAATCGTCGTCACCGGGACCGAGGTCCTCACCGGGCGGGTCGCCGACCGGAACGGTCCCTGGCTGGCCGAGCAGCTGCGCCGGATCGGCGTCGACGTCGGTCACGTGGTGGTGGTCGGTGACCGGCCGGAGGACCTCGAGGCCGCCCTGTCGTTCCTGACCGGCACCGGGGCCGACCTGGTCATCACCACCGGCGGGCTCGGCCCGACCGCTGACGATCTGACCGCGCAGGTCGTGGGCGGGTTCCAGGGCCGACCGGCGGCCCTCGACCGCGGGCTGGAGCAGCGGATCGGGCAGATCGTCGAGCGGCTGATGGCGCGCCGCGGCTGGCGGTCGGATCCGGAGTCGACCGCGGCCGGCATCGCCAAGCAGGCGATGGTCCCCGACGGCGCCACGGTGCTCGAGCCGGTCGGCACGGCGCCGGGCCTGGTCGTGCCCCCCGCCGCGGGCCGCACCGGCCCGCCCGTGGTGGTGCTCCCCGGCCCGCCGGGGGAGCTGCGCGGGATGTGGGCGGCAGCGCTCGCCGCGGAGCCCACCCGCGCGGCGCTGTCCGGCGCCACGGAGCTGCGGCAGGAGACCCTCCGGCTGTGGGGCACCCTCGAGGCGCAGCTGGCCGCGACCCTGCGCGACCTCGAGCCCGAGCTCGCGGGCCTGGAGATCACCACCTGCCTGCGCGAGGGGGAGCTGGAGATCGTCACGCGCTTCCCCGCCCCGGCCCAGGCGGCCTACGACCGGTTCGCCGCCGTCCTCGGCGAGCGGTACGCCGGCACCCTCTTCTCCACCGGGCCGACGCTCGACGAGCTCGTCACCGGAGCGCTGACCGACCGGGGGCTGACGGTGGCCACCGCCGAGTCCTGCACCGGCGGCCTGCTGGCGGCCCGGCTCACCGAGCGTCCGGGCGCGTCGGCCGCCGTGCTGGGCGGGGTGGTGGCGTACGCCGACGGCGCCAAGGAGCAGCTGCTCGGCGTTCCGGCCGCGGCGCTGGCCGAGCACGGCGCGGTGAGCCCTCCGGTGGCCCGCGCGCTGGCCGCGGGCGCCCGCACCCGGTTCGGCGCGGACATCGGCGTGGGCATCACCGGCGTGGCGGGCCCGGGCGGGGGCACCGCGGCCAAGCCGGTGGGCACCGTGCACCTGTGCGTGCTCGGTCCCGACGGCGAGCGGACGCGGTCGCTGGCCCTGCCCGGCTCCCGGTCGGCGATCCGGGACCGGTCCGTCACGATGGCGATGCACCTGGTGCGCGAGCTCCTGCTCGGGGGTCCGCCGGCCTGACCGCGAGCGGGGACGCACCGCCGATCACGCCGCCCACCTGGCCGGGGACGCCGGGGCCGTCGTCGGAGGCCGGCCGGGCGCGCGGACGGCGCCCGCGATCGGGGGTCGTCCCGCGCTGAGGCCGGCCCCGGGCTATTACTCTCGGGGACGGCTCACGTGCTGCCCGTTCCGACGGCGAGGCGGTCCGTGCCCAGGTCCGTGCGCGGACGCAGACCACCACCGGACGAGAGCGGGCAGCGTGCAACCAGGTGACGACCGGCCCCCCGAGGACCGGCCCGACCCGTTGAACGGCGTGCCCGACGCGGTCTACCGCCTGGACGCGCAGGGGCGTTTCGCCTACCTCAACGAGGCCGCCGAGCGCCTCCTCGGGCACCGCGCCGACCAGCTCATCGGCCGGGACGCCCGTGATGCCTTCCCGGGGCTGCGCGACTCGGTGGCCGAGGAGCAGTACCGCCAGGTGCTCGACGACGGCCGGTCACGGGAGTTCCAGTTCTTCTACGAGCCGCGGTCCCGGTGGTACGAGGTCCGGATCTTCCCCGACCACGCTGGGGCGGCCGTACTCTTCCGCGACGTCGATTCCCGCCACCGGCGCGACCTGAGGCGCGACGCGCAGGTGCGCCAGCTGACCGCGGTCCTCCAGGCGCTGCCCTCCCCCACCGTCCTGGTCGACCGCAACGGCCGGATCCTCTCGACGAACGCGGCCTGGGTCCGCGCCGGTGAGAACCTGCCCGACGTCGTCCTGCCGGGCCGCGCCGGCGAGGACTACCTGATGGTGATGTCCCGAGGCCTGGAGCCGGAGATGCACGCCGGCCTGGCCGCCGGTCTGCGCGCGCTGCTGGCCGGGGACGACGCCGCCGACGGCGACACGTTCCGGTGGGACTACTCCTGCACGACCCGCCAGGGCATCAGCTGGTTCCAGCTCCAGGCCACCCGGGTGGACGACGAAGGGCGGGTGGTGGTCACCCACACCGACATCACCGACCAGGTGCGGGCGCGCGACGAGCTGGTCTGGCAGGTCCGGCACGACGACCTCACCGGGCTGCCCAACCGGTCCCGGCTGCTCGAACTCACCGGGATGGCGCTCGCCGCCGACCACCGGGCGGGCGTGGCCCTGCTGGTGCTGGACCTCGACGGCTTCAAGACCATCAACGACTCGCTCGGGCACCAGATCGGCGACGAACTGCTGCGCCTGGTGGGCGGCCGGTTGTCCGAGCAGGTCCGCCCCGGGGACGCCGTCGCCCGGCTGGGGGCCGACCAGTTCGTGGTGCTCGCCCACGGGTGCGACGCGTCCGAGGCCGCGGCGCTGGCGTTCCGGTTGCAGACGGCGTTCGCCCGCCCCTTCGCCGTCCGGGAGATCACCGTGCCGCTCAGCGCCAGCATCGGCGTGGCGGTCGCCCGCCCCGAGGTGCGCGACGCCCACCACCTGCTCAGCGACGCCGACGCGGCGATGTTCGCGGCCAAGAGCTCCGGCCGGGACCGCGTGCACCTGTTCTCCCCCGCCCTGCGGGAGGCGGCCCGGTGGCGGCTGGAGGTCGCCACCCGGCTGCGCGGGGAGGCCATCGACCAGCTCGTCGTGCACTACCAGCCCGTCGTCCGGCTGGACACCGGGGAGATCGACGGTGTGGAGGCGCTGGTGCGCTGGCAGCACCCGGAGCGCGGCCTGCTCTCCCCGGACACCTTCCTGTCCGTGGCCGAGGAGACCGGCCAGATCATCCCGATCACCCGGTGGTTGCTGCGGGAGACCACCCGGAAGGCGGCCGAGTGGGCCGCCCAGGGCCTGCGCCTGCGGATGTCGGTCAACGTCAGCGCCCGGCACTTCTCCGCCGAGACGCTGGTGCGTGACGTGCGGGTGGCGCTCCAGCAGTCCGGCCTGCCCGCCGACCAGCTGGTCCTCGAGCTCACCGAGACCAGCGTCGCGGAGGACCCCACGCGGGCCGAGGACCAGCTGTCGGTGCTGCGGGGCTTCGGCGTCCGCGTGGCCATCGACGACTTCGGCACCGGCTGGTCGTCGCTGGCGCAGCTGTTCGCCCTGCCCATCGGCACCCTCAAGATCGACCGCTCGCTGCTGGCCGCGGCCGAGCGGGTGGCCGCCGGGGAGACCGGCGCGGTGCTCGCGGCGATCGTCGGGCTCACCCGCACCCTGGGCATCCGCTCGGTGGCGGAGGGGGTCGAGACCCCGGAGCACCTCCGGATGGTCCGCGAGGCCGGGTGCGACCTCGCCCAGGGCTGGCTGCTGGGCCACCCGATGCCCGCCGACCGGCTGCCGGGCTGGGTCCGCGAGGTCCAGCAGGCCGGAGGAGACCTGTGCGCCCTCGCGATGGCCGGTCACGCCGTTCCGGCACCCGGGTGAACCTCCGCCGTCCCGGCCGGCGTGCGACCTCTCCCGCCGGCCCGCCGCGGCCGGTCGCCGCGCCCGCACCGCCCGCGGGGACGCCGGATGCCGGCGCCGGGCAGACTGTCCCCGTGCTGGACACTTCCGAGGCCACCGCCGGGATCGGCGAGGAGTCGGCGCGGGCCGCCGACGACGGTCGGCCGCGTCCCCCGCTCGACCTGCTGATCTGGGACGCCCCGAACATCGACATGACGCTGTCGACGGTCATCGGTGCACGGCCGACGGCGGCCTCGCGTCCGCGCTTCGACGCGATCGCGGCCTGGTTCGTCGAGGGGGCCGGCGACCCGTCCGCACCCGACTCGTCCGACGTCGAGGCGTGCGTCTTCGCCAACATCCCGCCGCAGCCGGGCTCGCTGCAGCGCTGGGTCGAGGCGCTGCGGGGCTTCGGCTACTCGGTGTTCGCCCGGCCCAAGTCGCAGCCCGACGACGACATCGACCAGGCCATGCTCGACCACATCGCCGTCCGGCAGCACAGCCACCGGCTGCGGCGGCTGGTGGTCTTCTCCGGCGACGGCCGCAACTTCGCCGAGCCCCTGGAGGAGCTCGCCCGGCAGGGCACCCAGGTCGTCGTCGTCGCCTTCAGCGAGGTGGCCGGCTACGCGATCGGCTCGGACCTGCTGGAGTTCATCGACATCGAGGACGTCCCCGGCGCCTTCGTCGAGCCGCTGGACCGGGTCCGTCTCGACGCCCTGCCGCCGAACGGTGCATGGCTGCGGCCCACCCGCAGCCTGCGCGACTTCGTCGCCGGGTTCACGGCCCGCCGCAACGGCTGACCGTCGGGCCGGCCACCCGGCGGTGCAGGAAACCGGCGGGTAGCGGGCGGTGTCCCGGGGCAGAGGAGCAGACGTGACCACGTCCCCGCCCCGTCTGCCCGAGGCCCTCACGGTGCTCCGCGAGCTGCTGGCCGCCGCACCCCTCGGGCTGGCGACGCCGGGGCGCGACGACGCGGCAAGGGTCGCGCGGGGCGTCGCCGACCAGGTCGATGACTACCTGCTGCCGCGCCTGCTCGACCTGGACGCGCCGCTGCTCACGGTCATCGGTGGATCCACCGGCGCCGGCAAGTCCACGCTGGTCAACAGCCTGGTCGGTGCACCGGTCACGACCGCCGGGGTGCTCCGCCCGACGACGCGGGCCCCGGTGCTGGTCTGCGCCCGGGCCGACGCCGGCAGCTTCTCCGGCGACCGCGTCCTCCCCGGCCTGGCGCGGGTCACCGGCGGCGACGGCGGGCCCGGCACGGTGCAGCTGGTCGTCCGCGACGACGTCCCGACCGGCCTCGCGCTGCTCGACGCGCCGGACGTCGACTCGGTGGTGACCTCCAACCGCGACCTCGCCGGGCAGCTGCTGGCCGCCGCGGACCTGTGGGTCTTCGTCACGACCGCGGCCCGCTACGCCGACGCGGTGCCCTGGGACCTGCTGCGCACCGCCGAGGAACGGGGGACGGCGCTCGCCGTCGTCCTGGACCGGGTGCCGCCGGAGGCGGCCGCGGAGATCTCGGCGGACCTCACGGCCATGCTCGACCGGTCCGGGCTGGCCGCCGCCCGGCTGTTCGTGATCGAGGAGCGCCCGCTCGCCGACGGCCGGCTACCCGAGGACCAGGTGGCCCCGCTGCGGAACTGGCTGCACGGCCTGGCCGCCGACCAGGAGCAGCGGGCGGCCGTGGTCCGCCAGACGCTCGGTGGGGCGCTGGACAGCCTGCAGGAGCGCACCGCCGCGGTCGCCGCGGCGGTGGAGGAGCAGCTCGCCGTCGCCGGTGCCCTGCACGACGCCGCGGCGGCCGCGTACGACGCGGCGCGCGACGGGATCGACCAGGGCGTCCGCAGCGGCAGCCTGCTCCGCGGAGAGGTGCTGGCCCGCTGGCAGGAGTTCGTCGGCACCGGGGAGTGGATGCGCACCCTGCAGAGCCGCGTCGGCCGGGTGCGCGACCGCGTCGCCGCCGCGCTGACCGGGCGTCCGGCGCCGGCCGAGAGCCTGCAGGGCGCGCTGGAGAGCAGCGTGGAGCAGCTCCTGCGGGCCGAGGCCGACCGGGCCGCGGAGCGGACCGTCACGGCCTGGCGGGCGCTGCCCGCGGGTCCGGCGCTGCTGGCGGGGCAGGAGCGGGAGCTGGCCGGCGTCTCCCCGGACTTCACCGAGGCCGCCGCGGCGCAGGTGCGCGACTGGCAGGGCACGGTGCTGGACCTGGTGCGCAGCGAGGGCGCCGACAAGCGCTCGCGGGCCCGGCTGCTGTCCTGGGGCGTCAGCGGAACGGGCGCGGTGGTGATGGTGGCGGTCTTCGCCCAGACCGGGGGTCTGCTCGGCGGTGAGGTCGCGGTGGCCGGCGGGACGACGGCGGTGGGGCAGCGGGTGCTGGAGGCCGTGTTCGGCGATGCCGCGGTCCGGGCGCTGGCCGAGCGGGCACGGGCCGACCTGGACGAGCGGGCCGAGGCGCTGCTGCGGTACGAGCAGGACCGCTTCGACGGTCGGGTGGACGCGGTGGCGCCGGCTCCGTCCGCGGTCGACGACCTGCGTGCGGCCGCCCGGGCCCTGGCCGAGGCGCGCCGGGCATGAGAGCAGGGGAGAAGTCGCTGGCCGATCGGCTGGCGGCGCTGCGGGAGGCCGTCGAGCTCGCCGACGGGCGGCTGGAGGTGCCGGAGGTCGCCCAGGCCCGGGCCGTGCTCGCCAAGGCCGGCGCCCGCGAGGCGCTGGGCGACGCCACGGTGGTGGCGCTGGCGGGCGCCACCGGAAGCGGGAAGTCCACCCTGTTCAACGCGCTCTCGGGCAGCGAGGTCAGCACACCGGGCGTGCGGCGCCCGACCACGGGCGTCGCGCACGCCACCGTCTGGGGCCGGCCCGACGACGGCACCGACCGGCTGCTCGACTGGCTGGAGGTGCCCCGGCGGCACCGGCGGGAGCCGGAGCCGGCCCTGGACGGGCTGGTGCTGCTCGACCTCCCCGACCACGACAGCGTGCGCGTCGAGCACCGGCTGGAGGTGGACCGGCTGGTCGGGCTGGTCGACGTCCTGGTCTGGGTGCTGGACCCGCAGAAGTACGCCGACGCCGCCGTGCACGAGCGCTACCTGGCGCCGCTGGCCGGCCACGCCGGGGTGCTGCTGGTCGTGCTGAACCAGGTGGACCGGCTCGAGGCGGCGGCCGCCCGCGCCTGCCTGGCCGACCTGCGGGGCCTGCTCGACCGGGAGGGCCTGGCCGCCACCCCCCTTCTGGCGGTCTCCGGGCGCACCGGGGCCGGGCTCGCCGAGCTGCGCGGGGAGCTCGCCCGCCGGGTGGGTGCGCGCCGCGCGGCGGGCGAGCGGCTGCTGGCCGACGTGCGCAGCAGCGCCGCGGGCCTGGCGGCGCACTGCCCGGAGGTCACGACGGGCGGCGGCCGGCGGTGGGGCCGATCGGCCGGCGGCTCCTCCACCGGTGGGCTCGCCGACGACCTCACCGATGCCCTGGCCGACGCGGCCGGGGTGCCCACGGTGACCGCCGCCGTCGAGCGCTCGACCCGGCGGGAGGGCTCCGGGCGCACCGGCTGGCCGCTGCTCCGCTGGACGCGCAAGCTGCGCGCCGACCCGCTGACCCGGCTGCACCTGGGCGACGAGCGGGCCCGCACGTCGCTGCCGGCGGCCGGTGCCGTGGAACGGGCCCGGATGGCGACCGCGGTCCGCGAGGCGCGGGACGCCGTCGGCGACGGGCTGGCACCGGCCTGGCGGGACGAGCTGCGGCGCACGGCCGAGGTGTCCGAGGACCGGCTCGCCGATGCGCTGGACCGGGCGGTCGGGGGAACCGAGCTCGGCCCCGACCGGGTGCCCCTCTGGCAGCGGGCGGCCGCGGGGTTGCAGTGGCTGCTGGTCGCGACCGCGCTGGTCGGCGCGCTCTGGCTGCTGGCCCTCGTCGCGCTGGGCTTCTTCCAGCTCGACGAGATCGTGCCGCTGCCCCGGGTGGAGGGGCTGCCGCTGCCCACCCTCCTGCTCGGCGGGGGGCTCCTGGCCGGGCTGCTCCTGGCGCTGGTGTGCCGTCCGCTCGTGGCGTTGCGCGCGCGCCGTCGTGCCCGGACGGCCGACCGGCGGTTGCGCGCGGCCGTCCGCGGGGTGGCGGAGGAGGAGCTGCTGGCCCCCATGGCCGAGGTGCGCGCCGATGCCGGCCGGTTCTGCACCGCGGTGGCCGCCGCGGCCCGGTGACGCGCTGGATCGGCCCTCCTGCAGGGCCCCGCCGCGAGCCTGCGAGCGGTGGGGGGCAGGGGGTCCTTGCTCAGTCCCGGGGCACGCCGGGCGAGCGCTGCTCGGGTAGCCGGTCGCGCAGCGGCTCGACCACCTCCCGGCCGGTGGGCAGCAGCGCCCAGACGTGCTTGCGGCCGGGTCGCTCCTCCCAGCCGTAGGCGGTGGAGAGCTGGGCGACGAGGTGGAGCCCCATGCCGCCGAGTGCGGGATCGCGGTCCACGGCGGGGACCGGCGGGCGGTCGGGGGCCTCGTCGCTGAGATCGAGCAGCCAGCCGGCCGGGCCGGCCACCACCAGGGCCCGCACGTCCCCGCCCCCGTGCCGGAGGGCGTTGGAGGCCAGCTCCTCGAAGACGAGGAGCAGCCCGTCGCGCGCGTCCTCCGTCGACGCCGAGGAGACCGACGGGTGGGCGATCCGCGCGCGCAGGTCGGTGCGCACCCGGGAGACCACCTGCATGGCCTCCAGCTGCCAGTGCCAGACGTCGCCGGGGACGGACGGCACGGGGGCGCTCGGCCACGCGTCGTGCGCCAGCTCGTCGGCCATCGCTTCCTCTCGCGTCTGCTCCGCAGGCGGCGCGGGGACGGGGATCCGGTCGCACCATCCTGACCGATGCCGACCCGGTGCGCGAAGGGGGGCGACCGGTGAGTTGCCCACCGGGCACACTGTCCGCGTGGAAGACGCCCTGCGAGAGCTCAGCCTGGTCAGTCTCGGTGGCCGTGAGCTCGCCGACGTGCTCACGGAGATCGCCGCGATCGCGGCCCGCGTGATCCCGGGTGCCGAAGCGGTGTCGACCACCCTCGTCCGGGACGAGGCCGGCTTCACCGCCGCCCACTGCGGCGCGATGGCGCTGGAGGCCGACGAGCTGCAGTACGCGGAGGGCAGCGGTCCCTGCCTCGACGCCGGCCGCGGGGGAGTCGTCCTCCGCATCGACGACACGCACGTCGAGGAACGCTGGCCGGCCTACATCGCCCGCGTCCGCACGACGGCGGTGCGCAGCTCGCTGTCGGTACCGCTGCCCTACCAGGGCACGAGCATCGGGGCGCTGAACGCCTACTCGACCGAGGTGGCGGCGTTCGCGTCGCCGGACTCGCTGGCCGCAGGGCTGGGCGCGGCGGAGATGATCGCGGTGGCGGTCGCCAACGCCGACGCGCACGCCCGGCTGGCCGACGACGCCCGCAACATGCGCATCGCCATGGAGTCGCGCGCCGTCATCGAGCAGGCCAAGGGGGTGCTGATGGCGCAGCAGCAGATCGATGCGGAGCAGGCGTTCGAGGTCCTCCGGCAGGCCTCCCAGCGGTACAACCGCAAGCTGCGGGACATCGCCGCAGGGATCGTCGACGGGGTCGTGCGGCGGGCCTAGCCGAAGTCCAGGCGGGCCAGCCGGGAGACGAGGAACTCCACGGCGGCGTCGCTGTCCACGGTCTCCGCCACTTGCACGGCGGCGGTGGACGTGCCGACCGACCGCCGGTCGACCAGCGTCTGGCCGCGGCCAGCACCCAGCGTGGTGTCGACGACGACGTCGCGCCGCACCGTGCCGAGGCTGCCCGGGGCGATCGCCTCGGTGAGGGCCAGCGCGTCGTGCACGACGACGCCGGCCGTTCCGTAGGCGTTCCGGGCGTGGTCGACGTACTGCTGCAGGATCGCTGCGGCCTGCCGCCCGACGGGACCTGCCGCGGCGAAGCGGGCAATGCCCTCCTCCGTGAGGACCGTGGGCAGGGTGACGTCGAGCCCCACCATCACCGTGGGCAGCGCGGAGGTGAAGACCGCCTGCGCCGCCTCCGGGTCGGACCAGATGTTGAACTCCGCCGCCGCGGTGACGTTGCCGCCCCGGCCGGCGGACCCGCCCATGACCACCAGCCGTCCGATGCGCCCGGCCGCCTCCGGGTGGACGGCGAGCAGCAGCGCGATGTTGGTGAGCGGGCCGATGGCGGCCACGGTCACCGGCTGCGGGGAGGCCAGCAGCAGCTCGGCGAGGGCCGTCACGGCCGGGCGCGGGTCCACCGCCGCCGGGGACGGCGCCAGCTCCACGCCCCCGAGCCCTGCGGTTCCGTGCACGTGCCCGGCCCGCTCCGGCTGCGGGTGGACGAGCGAGGCCCGCGCCCCGGCGGCGACCGGCACGTCCGAACGGCCGGCCAGGTGCAGCACCCGCAGCGCGTTCTCGGTGACCTGCGCCAGCTCGACGTTGCCGTGCACCGTGGTCACCAGCCGCAGGTCCACCTCGGGGCTGGCCAGCGCCAGCAGGATGGCGAGGGCGTCGTCGATGCCCGGATCGGTGTCGATCACCAGCGGGATGCGGTCGGTCACCGCGGCATCCTCCCAGTCGGCTCCGCGGACGCGTCCCGGCCCTGGGTGGCCCGGTCGGGGCCGTTCCACCAGGAGGCCCGCGCCAGGGGGTGGAGGAGCGCGCGCCCGATCGGGGAAGGCGCCCGACACGCGGGCGCGCCGCGGCGGGTCCCGGGACGACCGAGCCCTCCGAAAGCCGTTTTCGCGCTCGGCGAGCACCGTCAAGTCGACAAGATCATGCGCGGGAGAACGGGTCACCGGCCGTTCGGGAATGGCTCGGCAACGGTTCGGTCACGCGCATTCGGAGGGCTGCCCCAGAAGCGCTTGCCGGACGTTTCCGGTCCCTACCTTTCTCCATGTCCGCGGCACCTTCCCCTGCTGCGGACACGACTTCGGGAGGCGACATGAGCAGCAGCCAGCGGGCCGGCCGGTCGGCCTCGGCGGCCGTTCGCGCCGACCTGCCCGGCCGCGAGCCGGCCAGCACGCTGGCGGTCCTCATCGACGTCCTCGACCGGGCCGACGACGCCCGTCCGCGCCAGCACCCCCGTCCGGCCACCCACCGCACGGCCACCCGCCCCGTGCCGCTGCGATCGGTGCAGCCGGCTCCACCGGCCCGTGCTCCGCGCGTGCCCGCCCCGCTCACCCCGCGCGTGTTCGTCGTTCCCGAGCACGTCCGCCAGCCGCTGGGCGGGCTGCGCGGGATCACCCGCCGGATGGCGATGTGGGGTGCGGGAGAGCAGGGCGAGAACCTGGCCTGGCGCACTCCCGCGCACCCGGGTCCCGTGCCGGGCCGCCGCCGCGCCGCGGTGCGCGCGTTCGGCCGCCGGATGGCCCTGTGGGGCGCCGGCGAGCGCGGCGAGCACCTCGCCTGGGGCGGTGCCGCCCGGCCGGCGCCGCGCGACGTCGACCCACCCGTGGTGCTGCGCGAGCTGCCCAGCACCCCCTCGATCCAGCCCGTGGCGCCTTCCCCCGCCGCGGCGCTCCTTTCCGCGGGACCGGCCTCCTCGCCGGCATCGCGAACCGGTACGGCCGCATCTGACGCGACCGGCCGTCCCCCTCACCCGGGTGCCACGGAACCCTCGGCAGGGTCGCAGCCACGCGTCGGCTCGCCTCGACCGCGGGAGCGGGCGTCCTCGGGTCGGTACGGGGCGCGGCCCACGCCGCCGTCCTTCCCGGTCCGCATCTCCGGCCGGTCGGGCCGCACCTCCCGGGTACCGGCACCGAGAACCCCCGGGGGGTCGGGTGGAGCCGGTGCACGGGGCGACCCGTCCGGGTGTCCGGTCCGGGGTTCGCCCCTCCCCCCGCGACGAGCCCGGCCCGCGGACGACGCCGATCCCGGCCCGTCCACCGAGCGGGCACCCCCGTCGCACACCCGCCCGGCGCCGCCCGCGCCGAGCTGATCCGCGCAGCGCGACCACGGCAGCCAGCCGCGGAACGCCGTCTTCCGCTCTCCTGTCGAGCACGCCGGAACCGGCCGCCCTCTTCCCCGGGTGGCGCGGATCGTCGACTCGGTCCTGCGAGCACGTCCCCCCTCGGCCGACCTCGGCCGCACCTGGCCCACCTCCGACGGTGCCCCTCCGGGCGCCGCGGACCGCTCCGCTCGTCCTACCCGGCCTCGTTCCCCCGCACGGCTCCTGCACCGCAGGACGCGCGCGGACCCTCCAGGGAGGCCCGGATGACTGGCGGCGTGGACCGCGGACCCGGAACCGTCCCGCGAGGTGGACGACAGGCCTCCTGCCGGTGCCCGCTGGCGCGATCCCCCCGCGACCACCGGGTCTCTGACCGGCCGGTGCCTACCCGGTTGCGGCGCGGCGCGCCACCGGCCTGCGGCCGGAAGGGGTGTCGACGTCTCCGGGCCGACGTCCGACGTCCAGGTACCGGCGCTCCGGGGCAGCGTGGGACGACGTCCCCGGGAACCGTGCGCACGTGCCGGTGGACGGGACCTCCCGTCCGCTCTCCCGCCGGACGGCGGGCGCCCGCCGGAGCGGGCCGGACCGCCCGGCGGTCCGGTTCCCGGCCGGGCGCCCGCCCCGGCTCCCGGGCACCGCCCCCGGCCCCCTCCCTCCGTTTCGCGCCCGTGATGCGCACGGTCGGCGGCGGGTGTGAAAGCCTCTACCTCGCCGCGTACCGGAGCAACCGTGCCGTCGGCCACCCCGCGGACCGCCTGTGGAGGCAAGCCCCCCGTGACCGCCGCCGAGCTCCCCGACGGGCCGGCCCCTTCGGGCGCCCACGACGGTGCGGCGTCCGGCTCCGAGGACGGCGCCGAGCTGGTGCGCCGGCTGGCCGGGGAGGCCCTCGGCGACCGCAGCCTCCAGCGCCTGACCGACCTGGCCACCCGGCTGCTGGAGTGCGACTCCGCACAGGTCTCCCTCGTCGGCGACGTGCAGACCGCGGTGGCCGGGACCGGGCTGCCGCCGGGCGGCATCGGGGCCCGGCTGCCGCTGGCCGAGTCGCTGTGCGCCGTCGCCGTCGCCGCCGACGCGCCCGTCGTCGTGCCGGACGCCGCCCGGGACCAGCGGGTGTCCGACCGGGCCCCGGTCCGCAGCGGGGAGGTCGGGGCATACCTCGGCATCCCGCTGCGCGTGACCGGCCGGCCGATCGGTGCGCTGTGCGTGTACGAGTCCCGGCCGCGGCGCTGGACCGACCGGGACGTCGCCCTGCTCCGCCAGCTCGCCGACTCCGTGGGCACCGAGCTGCAGCTCATGGCGCTCACTGCCGAGTACGAGGCCCACCGGCTGCGCTTCGAGCTGGCCATCGACGCCGCGGGCATCGGCAGCTTCGACTGGAACCTGGAGACCGGGCGGCTGCTGTGGGACGACCGGATGCTCGCCCTGTTCGGCTACGAGCGGGCGAACTTCCAGGAGACGATCGAGTCGTTCGCGGCGCGCCTGCACCCCGACGACCGCGAGCGGACGTTGGAGGCCCTGCAGACCGCCGTCGAGACGGTCGGCGAGTACGACGCCGAGTTCCGCGTCGTGCTGCCGGCCGGGCAGACCCGCTGGGTGCGTGGCCGGGGCCGGGCGGTCGCCGACGACAGCGGGGCCGCGGCGCGGCTGCTCGGGGCCGGCTACGACACCACGCCACAGCGGCAGGAGGACGTCCGCATCGCCCGCCTCCTGGAGGCGATGAAGGCGTCGTTCTTCTCCCTGGACCGGGAGTGGCGCTTCACCTACGTGAACGCCGAGGCCGAGCGGGTGCTGGGCGCCTCCCGCGAGGAGCTGCTCGGGGGCGTCGTCTGGGAGCTCTTCCCGGCCGCCGTGGGCAGCGACTTCGAACGGCAGTACCGGGCGGCCGTGGCCAGCGGTGACGAGCGGCTGTTCGAGGCCTACTACCCGCCGCCGCTGGACGCGTGGTTCGAGGTGCGCGCCTGGCCCACGCCCGACGGGCTGTCGGTGTCCTTCCTCGACGTGAGCGAACGCCGTGCGGCCGGGGAGCAGGCCCGCCGCAGCGCCTCCCGCCTCGGCCTGGTCGCGCACGCCACGACGGCGATGGCCGCCTCGCTCGACAGCCGGGAGAACGAGAAGGCCGCGCTGCAGCGGGTCGCCGGGCTGCTCATCCCGGAGCTCGGGGACTGGGTCATCATCAGCCTCGTCGACGCCGACGGGCGGATGCGCGACGTCGCCAGCTGGCACCGCGACGCGGAACGCCGGGACGTGGTGGCCGCGTACGCGGCCACCCGGCTGGCGGCCCTGCAGCCGGACGCGCCCGTCCTGCGGGCGCTGGCCTCCGGTCAGTCGCTCGTCGTTCCCGACGTCGGCGCGGCCGTCGGCCGGACGCTGCCGCCCGGCCCGGTGAGCGATGCCTTCTCGGCCCTGGCCCCGCGATCGGCGATGACGCTGCCCATGACGGCCCGCGGCCGGACGCTCGGTGCGCTCAGCGTCTACCGCTCGCCGGACCGGCCGGTGCCCGACGACGAGGACGTCGCGACGGCGCGGGACATCGCCGGGCGGGTCGCGCTGGCGCTGGACAACGCCCGGCTCTACGAGCAGCAGCGGCGGCTGGCCGAGGGGTTGCAGCGCAGCCTGCTCACCGCGCCGCCGCAGCCGGACCACTCCGAGATCGTGGTGCGCTACCTCCCGGCGATGGCCGTCGCCGAGGTCGGCGGTGACTGGTACGACGCCTTCGTGCAGCCGTCGGGCGCCACGATGCTGGTCATCGGCGACGTCGTCGGCCACGACACCGAGGCGGCCGCGGCCATGGGGCAGCTGCGCGGGATGCTGCGGGGCATCGGCTACCGCGACAGCATCGGCCCGGCCGCCGTGCTGGCCGAGCTCGACGCCGCCGTCCAGGGCCTGGGCATGGGCACGCTGGCGACCGCCGCGATCGTGCGGATCCAGCAGACCGCCGAGGAGCGTGCCGCGGGCGTGACCCGGTTGCGCTGGTCGAACGCCGGGCACCCGCCGCCGCTCGTGCTCCGGCCCGACGGCCGGATGGAGGAGCTGGCCGGGGAGCGGGCCGAGCTCATGCTCGGGGTGGACGCCGGCGCTCGGCGGACCGAGACGGTGGTGACCGTGCCGCGGGGGACGACGGTGCTGCTCTACACCGACGGGCTGGTGGAGGGACGCGACCTCTCGCTCGACGAGGGCACGGCCCGGCTCAGGGCGGCGCTGGGGGAACTGGCCGACCGGCCGCTGCCCGAGCTGTGCGACGCGGTGATCGAGCGCTTGCGACCCGAGGGGCTGCAGGACGACGTCGCGCTCGTGGCCATCCGGCTGCACCCCCAGGACTGAGCGGGTCAGCACGGCGCGAGGCTCAGCCGGCGAGCAGCGCCCAGACGTGCTTGGCGCCGCCGTCGACGTACCAGCCGTGCTGGGGCGCGAGTTCGGCGATGAGGTACAGGCCCAGGCCACCGAGGCTGGGATCGCGGCCGACCGCCGGCGTGGGCGGCGTCTGCGCCGCCTGGTCGGAGACCTCGACGAGGTAGGCCCTCCCGGTGCGGCGGACCGCTGCGCGCACGCCCCCGCCGCCGTGCCGCAGCGCGTTGGAAGCCATCTCGTCGAGCGCGAGCACCAGCCGGTCGAGGAGGTCGTCGGCGTCGGCTCCGTCCACGCGCGCCCGCACCTGCGCGCGGACGGCGGGGAGCTCGGCGACGTCCCGCAGCTGCCAGGAGAGCACCGGATCAGCGGGCGGCGGGAACGCCGACGGCCAGCTGGTGCCGGCCGCCTGCCCTGTCACGTGTGTGCCCCTCGGTCCCGGGCCGACGCGATGCCCGTGCCGACCGAACAATCTCCTATCGGCCTCCGCGAGGCGGATCAAACCCGAAGTCGCCCACATCACACCGACGAGGGAGATCAGCCGACGAACACCGGTGACCAGTACCCGGTCAGGTCGACGCCGGCGAGCACCCACGCGCGCCGTGAGGAGTGCCGGACCGCCAGGTCGCGGGCCACGACGCGGCCGGGGGTGTGGTCGGTGGACGGTCGGTCTCTGCTTCCCCCTGTAAGCAGAGACCGACCGTTCGGCGGGCTTCTCCCGAGCACCCTCGGGTCAGACGCGCTGACGGCCCGCGGCGGAGGACCACAGCGCATCAGGATCCCGCATTCCCGGCGCCGAGGCGGTCCCCTGCTGGGTACGTGGCTCCCGCGAGCGCAGCGAGGTGGTCGGCCACGACGGCGGGCTCCCGCATGGCCGCTCCCATGACGGCGACGCCGTGCGCGCCGGCAGCCAGGCAGCCGGGGACGTGCTCCGGTCGCACGCCGCCCAGGGCGAGCACCGGCGGCGCCGCCGGGACCAGTGCGGCCAGCCCGTCCAGTCCGAGCGCCGGGCCGTAACCGGGCTTGGACGACGTGGGGAAGATCGGGGAGAGGGAGACCCAGTCACAGCCCTCGGCTGCGGCCCCGGCCAGTTCGGCCACCGAGTGGCAGGAGCGCCCCACCAGCGGAGGGCGCACCGCCGGGAACGGGTCGTCGGCCGACAGGTGCACCGCCGTGCCTGCCGGCGCCCCGGCCGCGCCGCCCCACACCAGCAGGCCGCCCACCGGGTCGAGCACCGCGCGCAGCTCCCCGGTCAGGGCGCGCCGATCCCCGAGCGACAGGTCCTTGTCCCGCAGCAGCACCGCCCGCGCGCCGGCGGCCACGGCTGCGGCCACCACGTCCGGCAACGGCCGGGACGCCTGCGTCCGGTCGGTCACGACGAGCAGCCGGGGAACCGTCACAGCCCGGGCAGACCCTCGAACGACGTCGAGGCCTCGGCGTGCCAGCGGCGCGGGATGCGACCCGCGAGCTTCGCCGAGCGGCCGCCCTCGACCGCCTGGCGCATCGCCAGCGCCATGCGCTCGGGATCGCGGGCGCGGGTGACGGCCGAGGCCAGCAGCACCGCGTCACAGCCGAGCTCCATGGCCAGCGCGGCGTCGGAGGCGGTGCCGATGCCGGCGTCGAGGACCACCGGTACGGCGACCGCCTCGCGCAGGAGGGCGATGTTGTGCGGGTTGCGGATCCCCAGACCGCTGCCGATCGGGGAGCCCAGCGGCATGACCGCGGCACAGCCGGCGTCGGCGAGGCGGCGACCGAGCACCGGGTCGTCGGTGGTGTAGGCGAGCACGGTGAACCCCTCGGCGACCAGCTGCTCGGCGGCGTCGAGCAGCTCGACGGCATCGGGGAGCAGCGTGCGGTCGTCGCCGATCACCTCGAGCTTCACCCAGGGGGTGCCGAACGCCTCGCGGGCCAGCCGGGCGGTGCGCACGGCTTCCCTGGCGGTCCGGCAGCCGGCGGTGTTGGGCAGCAGCTGGACCCCGGCACGCTCCAGGACCTGCATCATCGAGCCGGACGCCGAAGCCTCCACCCGGCGCAGCGCCACGGTGACCAGCTGGGTGCCCGACGCGCGCACCGCGGCCTCGAGGGCCTCCAGGCTGGGTACCCCGCCGGTGCCGAGAAGCAGCCGCGAGCGGAAGGTCTGCCCGCCCAGCAGGAACGGGTCGGCCGTCTCCTCCCGCGCCAGCGCGGACGCCAGGCCCTCGGTGTGCACGTCGTCGGTCGTCATCTCACCCTCCTGCGGTCGGGGCCAGCACCTCGACGGCGTCGCCGGGGGCCAGCGGGGTCTGCGCCCAGCTGCTGCGCGGGACGACGTCGCCGTTGCGGGCCACGGCGATCCGGTCGTGCCCGCCGGCGCGGGCGGCCACCAGGTCGGCCACGGTCGCGCCGTCGGCCAGCTCAGCCGGATCGCCGTTGACGGTCACCTGCATCCTCGAACCTCCCCTGACGAGCCGACGGCGAAGCGGTCGGCGGTGAACGACGCGGCCACCTCGGGCAGCGCGCCGGTGGCAAGCAGCTCGGCGATCGCCTCCGCGGTGACCGGGGTGAGCAGCACGCCGTTGCGGTGGTGGCCGGTGGCCAGCACCAGGCCGGGCAGCCGCGACGGCCCGAGCAGCGGCGCGTTGTCCGGCGTGCCCGGGCGCCAGCGGGCCAGCGTCTCGGCGAGCTCCAGCTCCTCCACCTCGGGAACGACCTCGATCGCGTCGTGCAGCAGGTCGTGCACGCCGCCGGCGGTCACCCGGGCGTCGAAGCCACGGTCCTCCACGGTGGCGCCGACGACCAGCCGGTCCGCGCCGTAGGGGACGAGGTAGACGTGCCGGCCGCGGACCAGCGCGCGCACCGTGCCCTCGAGCAGCCCGCCCGCGCCGGCCAACCGCAGGATCTGCCCCTTCACCGGTCGTACCGGCAGCGGCGGCACGCTGGGCAGCCCGCCGCTGTGCGCGCCGAGCGCGAGCACCACCCGGTCACCCGGCACCGTGGTCCCGTCCTCGAGCCGCAACCCTCTGGCCCGGCCGCCGGCCACGGCGACGTCGGCCACCCGCCCGCGCACGACCGCGACGCCCGCGGTCTCTGCGGCGGCCAGCAGCGCGGCGTGCACGGCACGGCCGTCCACGGAGTGGTCGCCCAGGACCAGGAGCCCACCGCGCACCCGGGTGGCCAGCGCCGGTTCCCGGCGGCGGGCCTCGCGCGGGGTCAGCCGCTCGACGGCCAGGCCGAGCTCGCGCTGGAAGGCGTGCAGTGCGTCGAGCTCGCGCACGTCGTCCTCGTCGAAGCCGACCACCAGCGTGCCGGCGGTGCGCAGACCCACCGTCCGGCCGGAGGCCGCCTCCAGCTCAGCGGCGAAGGCGGGCCAGCGCTGCAGCGAGGCCGTGCCCAGCCCCAGCAGCGCCTCCTCGCGGTAGCCCGCCTCGGTCACCGGCGCGAGCATCCCGGCCGCGGCGGCCGAGGCACCGGTTCCCGGGGCGTCGTCGACGACGGTCACCGACAGCCCGCGCAGCGCCGAGCGCCAGGCCACCGCCATTCCGACGAGCCCCCCGCCCGCGACGGCGACGTCGGTCACCGGCGCCGGCCCGCGAGCACCAGCGGCAGCGTCAGGGCGACGGCCACGGCCAGACCCACCAGCGACGCCGACCAGCCGTTGCCCGCATCGATGCCCAGGTCGGCCTGCCGCGCGCTCCACCACGCCGTCCAGCCCGAGCCCGGACCGGGGAAGTACGTGGGCAGCGTGAGCTGGTAGGCGACGAAGCCGGCGAGCCACGGCAGCAGGTACAGCGGCCGGGCCGGCGCGGTGTCGGAGGTGTCCCAGCCGCCGCGCGGGGTGAGCCAGTAGGCCACCAGCAGCACGCCGGCGAGCGGCACGAACACCGCGCCGATGAGGAAGAGGAACGGCTCGTAGGCGACCACGTCGAGGCTGAGCGCGAGCAGCGTCGCGACGCCGCCGACGGCCACCGCCAGCACTCGCCGGTCGAGCCGGCCGACGACGTTCTGCGCAGACACCGCGGTCGAATAGACGTTGGCGAAGGCTTCGTCGAGCTCCACGGTGACCAGCACCAGCACCGCCAGCGCGCCGAGCGGCACGGCCAGCAGCGCGTCGATCACGTCGAGCCCGCCGCTGCCGTAGGCGGCCAGCGCCAGCACGCCGAGGGTGAACATGGCGACCGTGGCGAGCCCGTAACCCACGCCCGCGCCCACGCCGGCGGCCCGGGTGCTGCGCGCGTGGCGGGTGTAGTCGGCGGCCAGCGGCAGCCACGAGACCGGCAGCGCGATGACGACGTCGGCCGCCGTCCAGAACGACGTCGCCCCGCCGCCCTCGAGCGGGGGCAGCGGCTCGGCCAGCACCTGCACGAACAGGTAGACCACGGCGGCCAGCGCGGCCCAGACCGCGTAGCGGGCCAGGACGCGGACGACGCCGAGCGGCCGCAGCGCCATCGCGGTCGCGAGCACCCCCGCGGCGAGGACGAACGGCCAGCGGGGTGCATCGAGCACCCGCGACGCGGCCTCGGCGATGATGACGATCTCGAACGTCGCCCAGCCGATGCACTGGACGAGGTTGAACGCGGTCGGCAGCCAGGACGTGCGCCGGCCGAGCAGGCCGCGCAGCAGCACCATCCCCGGTACGCGTTCCCGCGCACCCGCTGCCGCGACCAGTCCCAGCAGGACCGATCCGATGACCGCGCCGACGACGATCGCGGCGAGGGTCACCGACAGCGGCCGGCCCGGCAGCACGACGAAGACCGCCGCCACCGGCAGCAGCAGGCTGACGCCGAGGTTGGCCCAGAGGCCGACCGTGTCCCGGAGGCCGAGCGTGGGTGGTGGCGCCTCGCCGAGGGTGAGGGGTGCATCAGGGGTACGGACGTGGTCCGACGTGCTCATGGTCGCTCCCTACGCCGGCATTACCCGGTCAGGTTCCAGCGGTCGGCGACGTGTCCAGTCGCCCTCTCAGCCCGGTCGACCCGAGCTCCCGCACATGGCGTCGTCACCATACGCACGTCGTAGGTTGGCCGGCATGCCGGTTACCGACCTGCTCGCCCGCCACGCCGACGCCTGGCGCGGAGCCACCCGCCATCCCTTCCTCGGCGCCGTCCGGGACGGCACCGTGCCCGCCGCCGCGTTCGACACCTGGCTGGTGCAGGACGCGCACTTCGTCGCGGACCTCCTGCGCTTCCAGGCGCGGCTGCTGGCACGCGCCCCACGCGCCGCGCAGCCGGTGCTGGCCGCGGGGTGCGTCGCGCTGGTCGAGGAGCTGGCCTGGTTCGAGGAGCAGGCCGCCGTGCGGGGGCTGGACCTCGGCGGGCCGCGGCTGCCGGCCACCGAGGCCTATGCGCGGCTGTTGGAGCGGTTGGACGGCGCCGACGTCGCGACCGCGCTGACCGCGCTGTGGACGATCGAGCGGACGTACCTGGACGCATGGTCCTCGGCGCTGCCCGGCGCGCCGGCCTACCGCGCGTTCGTCGAGCACTGGACGGTTCCCGGCTTCGCCGCGTACGTCGCGCTGCTCCAGGAGGCGGCCGATGCGGCCGTCCACGCGGCGGTCGCCGACGCGGCGTCCGTCGACGCGGTCTTCCTCGAGGTGGTCGACGCGGAGACGGCGTTCTGGCCGACGGCGCTGCCCGCATGACGCTCTCCGCCGCGCTGTGGGCCGGCAGCGCCGACCTCGCGCGGGCCGCCCTGGCGCACCCGTTCGTGACGGGGATCGCCGACGGGTCGCTGCCCCGCGAGCGCTTCGCCGGATACGTCGCCCAGGACGCGTTCTTCCTCGAGGCGTTCGCCCGCGGCTACGCCCTCGGGGTGGCGCACAGCCGCGACCGGGGCACGCTGGAGACGTTCGCCGACCTGCTGGCCGGCGTCCGGGACGAGCTGCGGCTGCACGACGGCTACGCCGCCCGGTGGGGCATCGACCTGGCCGACGTGGAGCCCGCGCCGGCGACGCTGGCCTACACCGAGTTCCTGCTGGCCACCGCCGCGCTGGGCGGTGCCGGGCAGACGTGCGCGGCGATGACGCCGTGCATGCGGCTGTACGCGCACCTCGGTCAGGCGCTGGCTCCACGGGCGACCGGGCCCTACCGGGAGTGGGTGGACACCTACGCCGACCCCGGGTTCGACCAGCTCGCCGCGACGCTGGAGGCGCTGCTCGACCGGACCGCCGCGGACACCCCGGAGGTGCGACGGGCGTACCGCCGGGCGATGCGGCTGGAGTTGGACTTCTTCGACGCCGCTGCCCGGAGGTGGGGTACCGTCGCTGCCGAGTGACACGGGGTGTCCGCCGTCGCGCGGGCTGAGACCACACCCGTCGAACCTGACCAGGTCATGCTGGCGAAGGGATGTCACGGCGTGGATGCCGCTGCGTTGACCACCACCCGATCGGCGCTGACCGGCGCCGCTCCGCTCGTGCACTGCCTGACCAACACCGTGGTGCAGACGCTCACCGCGAACGCGCTGCTGGCCGTGGGAGCCGCTCCGGCGATGGTGGACGAGCCGCTGGAGGCCGAGGGCTTCGCGGCCGTGGCCTCGGCGGTGCTGGTCAACCTCGGCACGGTGCACGAGCGCACCGCTGCCGCCATGCGGCTCGCGGCGCGGGCGGCCGCCGCGGCGGGCACGCCCTGGGTGCTCGACCCGGTTGCGGTGGGCGGGCTGGCCTTCCGCACCGACCTGGCCGCCGAGCTGCTCGACTCCCGGCCCACCGTCGTCCGCGGCAACGCCTCCGAGATCATGGCGCTGGCCGGTGCCGGCGGGGGCGGGCGCGGGGTGGACTCGACGGCGACCGCCGACGACGCGCTGGGGGCCGCCACGGCGCTGGCAGGACGCACCGGCGGAGTGGTGGCGGTCAGCGGGCCGGTCGACCTGGTGACGGACGGGTCCCGCACCGTGGGGATCGGGGGCGGGTCGGTCCTGCTCACCCGCACCACCGGGGCCGGGTGCGCCCTCGGCGCGCTGGTCGCCGCCTACGTCGCGGTCGCCGGCGACGCGCTGACCGGAGCAGTCGCCGCCCACGCGCACGTCGCCCTCGCTGCCGAGGCCGCGGCCGCCGTCGCCGCCGGGCCCGGCACGTTCGCCCCGCTCTGGCTCGACGCCCTCGATGCGGTGACCGATTTCGGCCCGGCGCAGGTGACGGGGTGAGGCCGGCCTTCGACCCCACGCTCTACCTGGTCACCGACACGGCACTGGCCGGGGCCCGGGGCGTCCCCGACGTCGTCCGGGCCGCGGTGGCCGGCGGTGTCACGGCCGTGCAGGTCCGGGACAAGACGGCGTCGCGGCGGGAGCTGTACGACCTGACGGTGGCCGTGCGCGAGGCGCTGGCCGGCACGTCCGGGGTGGCGCTGTTCGTCGACGACGCGGTCGACGTCGCGCTCCTGGCCGGGGCGGACGGTGTGCACGTCGGCCAGGACGACCTGCCGCCCGCGGAGGTGCGGGCGCTGATCGGGCCGGACCGGCTGCTCGGTCTCTCGACCGGCGACGAGGCGGAGCTGGCCGTCGCGCTGGCGCTCCCGCCGGGCACGGTCGACGTCGTCGGCATCGGCCCGGTGTGGTCGACGCCGACCAAGCCCGACGCCGGTGCCGGTCTCGGACCGGCCGGGGTCGCCGTCCTCGCCACGGCCGCCCGGCGCGGTGGGCTGCGCTCGGTGGCGATCGGGGGCATCGACGCGGCGCGGGCTCCGCAGGTGACCGGCGTGGACGGGATCTGCGTGGTGTCCGCCATCTGCGCCGCCCCCGATCCGCAGGCGGCGGCCCGATCCCTGCGGTCGGCCCTCGCCGGGCGGGAGCCGGCATGACGCCCGTCGCGCTCACCGTCGCCGGCAGCGATCCCAGTGGCGGCGCCGGGATCCAGGCCGACGTCAAGACGTTCAGCGCGCTGGGCGTCTACGGCACCGCCGTCCTCACCGCGCTGACCGCGCAGAACACCCGTGGCGTCACCGGCGTGCACCCCGTGCCGGCGGCGTTCGTGGCCCAGCAGATCGGCACGCTCCTCGACGACGTGACGGTGCACGCCACCAAGACCGGCATGCTCGGCACGGCCGACGTCGTCCACGCCGTGGCCGCCGCACTGGCCGGCCGGGCCGCCGGGCCGGTGGTGGTCGACCCGGTCATGGTCGCCACCAGCGGCGACCGGCTCGTGGACGAGGACGCGATCGCCGCCGTGCGCGACGCCCTGCTGCCGGTGGCCGACCTGATCACACCCAACGTGCCCGAGGCCGCGGCACTGCTCGACGTACCGCCGGCTGCGACGGCCGACGAGCTGCCCGCCCAGGCACGCGCGCTGCTGGAGCTCGGCCCGCGGGCGGTCCTGCTCAAGGGCGGGCACCTCGGTGGGGCCGACAGCGTCGACGTCCTGGCCACCCCGGCCGGCGTCCTGACCACCGTGCGGCCGCGGATCTCCACCCGGGCGACGCACGGCACCGGCTGCACGCTGTCGTCGGCGATCGCCGCCCTGCTGGCCCGCCGTCGCGCCGGATCGGTGGACGTCTCCGTCGAGGTGGCCGACTGGACGCCGGTCGTCGAGGGGGCCCGCGACTACCTGCAGGTGGCGCTGGCCGGGGGTGCGGCGCTGGGCGTCGGCTCGGGGCACGGGCCGGTGCACCACTTCGCCGGCATCTGGGGCGGCTAGCGGGTCAGCCGATCACCAGGCCGAGCAGCAGGTGGCCGTTCAGCCCGATGATCAGCGCCGCGACGACGCAGCCGACGACGGTGGTGATCCGCCGGTTGACCCAGCCGGCCATCAGGTCGCGGCGGCTGGTCAGCCACAGCAGCGGCACCAGGGCGAACGGGATGCCGAACGACAGCACGACCTGCGACCACACCAGCGCCGTCGTCGGGTCGCCGCCCAGCACGAGCACCGCCAGCGCCGGCGCGAGGGTGATCAGCCGGCGGGTGAGCACCGGGATGTGCTTGCGCAGGAACCCGGCCATGACCACTTGGCCGGCGTGCGTGCCGACCGAGGAGGAGGCGAACCCCGACGCCAGCAGCGCGACGGCGAAGGCGAGCGCCGCGCCGGTGCCCAGCTGGTCGCCGAGCCCGGCGTGCACGCCTTCGAGGGTGTCGGCGCCGCTGCCGCTGGTGAACAGCTGCGCGGCGATGACCAGCATCGCCGCGTTGACCAGCCCGGCCAGGCCCATCGCGAGCAGCACGTCCAGCCGCTGGGCCCGCAGCAGCCGCCGTCGTCCCTGCCGGGTGCGGCCGGCGGTGACGGCGTCGCCGTAGCGGCCCGGGGTGAGCGCGGAGTGGACGTAGATGACGTGCGGCATGACCGTGGCGCCGAGGATGCCGGTGGCCAGCACGACGCTGTCGGCGCCGTCGAACGAGGGCACCATCCCGCCGGCCACCCCGCCCATGTCGACGCCGGCGCCGATCAGCGTGTAGCCGAAGCCGAGGCCGACGACCAGCAGCAGACCGGTGATGACGCGCTCGAAGGGCCGGTGCCCGCGGGACTGGGCGGCCAGCAGGATGAAGGCGACGACCGCGGTGATCAGCCCGCCGATCGGCAGCGGCACCCCGAACAGCAGGTTCAGGGCCACCGCGCCGCCGACGATCTCGGCCAGGTCGGTGGCGATGGCCACGGCCTCCGCCTGCAGCCAGAGGCCCCAGGTGACCGGCCGGGGGAGACGCTCCCGGCAGAGGGTGGCCAGGTCGCGGCCGGTGGCCAGCCCGAGCTTCGCCGTCAGCGACTGGATGAGCATCGCCATGAGGTTCGCCGCGACGATGACCCACAGCAGCGTGTACCCGAACGCCGCACCGCCGGAGAAGTTGGTGGCGAAGTTCCCGGGGTCGACGTAGGCGACGGCGGCGACGAAGGCCGGGCCCAGCATCGACCACAGCCGCCGGCGGCCCGGGGCGGGCGCGTGGGGCCGCGGAGCCGGCCCCAGCGTCGTGGGCAGGACGGCGGCCTCGGTCTTCGACAGGTACACGGCGGCCTCCGGGGCGGGCGGACGGTGGGCGATCGCTCCTCTCCTGCCCGGCGGAGGTGTCACGCCGGGGCCGACCGGTGGCCCCCCGGGGCCAAGGTCAGGCTGGCCTTGCCCGCGCCCCCGCTGCGCGCACGAGGGCGTTGATGCGCCGGGCGTGCGCGCCGCGCCAGTACACCTGCCCGCAGGCGGTGCACCGGGCGAACTCGTCGACGCTGCGTCGCGTGCCCGGCTCGAGCAGCTCGGCGACCTCGGCCTTCGGCACCGGCCGGACGACGCCGCCGCAGGCGGGGCACCGGGTCAGCGGCGCCAAGGCGGGCGCGAAGCGGTCGAGGACGTCGGCGAGCTGGGCCTGGGTGCCCGCGCCGCGGGCGAGGGCCCCGTGCCGCACGGCCGCGCGCATCAGCAGCCCGCGGTCCTGGGTGAGCAGCACCCGGTCATCCGCGGCGGCGCGGGCCACGAGGTCGGCGTCCTCCGCCCGGTTCGACCAGGCCGCGTCCAGGCCGAGCAGCCGCAGCCGGCGGGCCAGCGTGCCGAGGCCGACGTCGAGCAGGTAGCCGCCCGGCGGCGCGGCCTGCGGGCGGGCGCGCTCCTCGATCACGAGGGTGCTGCCCGGCCGGGCCCGGGCGGCGGGGGCGGCCGGCTCCCCGTCCAGCCGCAGGGAGCCGACCTCGGTCGGCGGCACGCCCGCCGCGCGCACCAGGTGGCCGAGGGTCGCGTCGGGATCGAACCGCAGTCGCCGGACGCCGACGGCGCGGTCCCGCGCCGGGAGCAGGAACCGCAGCGCGGGTGGCACCGCGACGGTGACGTCCACGGCCATGCCGGGGCCCCTACCCGGCCGGTCCGCCGGGCGACACGTGCGGCCGGCCAGGAGTGGGCCGCGCCGTCCCTGGGCACGGATCAGCCGTTCCCCGTCCGACCGTGGAGGTCCCGTGTCCGAAACAGCCGTCCGCCCCCTCGCCCTCGTCACCGGTGCCTCCAGCGGCATCGGGCTCGAGCTGGCCAAGCAGTTCGCCGAGCACGGCTACGACCTGATCGTCGCCGCCGAGGACACCGAGCTGGAGGCCGCGGCCCTGCAGCTGCGCGGGCTCGGCGCCGCCGTCTCCCCGGTGCGGGCCGACCTCACCCGGCGCGGGGAGGTGGAGAAGCTGGTCGCCGCCGTCCGCGGCGCCGGCCGACCGCTCGACGCGGCCGCCCTCAACGCAGGTGTCGGCGTCGGTGGCCGCTTCGCCGAGACCGATCTCGACGCGGAGATCGGGATGGTGGAGCTGAACTGCGTGTCGACGCTGCACCTGGCCAAGCGGGTGGTGCAGGACATGGTGGCCCGCGGCGAGGGGCGGATCCTGTTCACCTCCTCGGTGGCCTCTCAGGCGCCCGAGCCCTTCCAGGCGGTCTACTCCGCGACGAAGGCCTTCGTGCAGTTCCTCGCCCTCGGCATCCGCGAGGAGCTCGCCGGCACCGGCGTCACCGTGACCGCGCTGCTGCCCGGCCCCACCGACACCGAGTTCTTCGACCGGGGCGACCTCACCGACACCAAGCTGGGTGCCAGCGACAGCAAGGACGACCCCGCGCTGGTGGCGCGCCAGGGCTTCGAGGGCCTGATGAAGGGCGAGACCTCGGTGTTCGCCGGGTCGGTGAGCAGCAAGCTCATGGGCCGGCTCTCCGCGCTGATGCCCGACGCGCTCGCCGGCAAGACGCACAAGCCGATCACCGCCCCTGGTTCTGCCGAGAAGTGAGCCGCCGGGCACGATCGGTGCCGTGACGCCGCAGCCGCCGCCGCCTCCTCCCGAGCCGCTGGAGCCGTTCGAGCTCCCGGTCGGGAGCCGGCTGCTGCGGCCCTGGCGGGAGGACGACGTGGCCGCGGTGTGGGCTGCCTTCCAGGACCCCGACATCCGGCTGTGGAACGGCGGTGGCGTCGCCTCCCGCACCGACGCCCTGGTGCTGCTCGGGCGCCGGATGGACTGGACGTCGGGTGACCACGCGTCCTGGGCCCTGGTGGAGCCGGTGACCGACGAGCTGCTGGGGTCGGTCTCGCTGCACTCCATCGACCGGCTGCAGGGCGACGCGCAGATCGGCTACCGGACCATGCCGGCCGCACGCGGCCGGGGCCTGGCCGGCGGGGCGGTCGACGCCGTCTGCCGATGGGCCTTCGCAGCCCTGCCGATCGATCGGATCGAGCTGTGCCACGCGGTGGAGAACACGGCGTCGGGCCGGGTCGCTGCGAAGGCCGGTTTCACCCACGAGGGCCGGCTGCGGCGGTCGTCCGCTACGGCGACGGGGCGAAGCACGACGAGCTGATGTGGGCGCGGCTGGCCGGCGACCCGGCCCCGGGCCCGGGCTGACCTCCGGTCAGAGCGGAACGGCCAGACCCTCCGGCGCCGGCCGGGCCAGCGCCTCGGCGACGTCGGGCCGCATCGGCGCCAGCCCCGCCCCGGCCAGGACGACGTCGCGGGCGAAGGCGTGCCAGCGCGGCGCGGCACGCAGCATGCTGTGCCCGCCCGCGACCGTGAACCGGGCCACCCGGGCACCGGCGCGCTGGGCGCGGACGGCGAACTCGGCCGAGAGCTGCGCGGGGACCCAGCGGTCGCCGCGGCCGTGCAGGATCGCGACGGTGCGGCCCCGCAGGTGCCCCACCGGTTCGCCGGGCGGCGTCCAGGGCGCCAGGGCGCACACCGCGGCCACCCCGTCGTCCCCGCCCGCGCGCAGCACCGCCCGGCCACCCATCGAGTGCCCGACGAGCACGACCGGCAGGTCGCCGTGCTCGGCGCGGATCCGGTTCAGGCTCCAGCGCACGTCCGCGTAGGCGTCGGCCGCCGCACCGTTCCAGCCGGCCACCCGGTACCGCAGCAGGCAGGTCGTCAGCCCCCGGCCGGCGGCGGCCGAGGACACGAAGTGCTCGACCGCCCGCATCCGGACCAGCGACAGGGCCCGCTCCTTGGGCGGCTCCGCGCTGGCCACCGTCCCGCCGTGGCAGAACAGCGCGACCGCGCGGGGGGTGGCGGTGGCCGGACGGGTCTCGAGGACCGGCCCGGTCACGCCCGGCGCGACCGGCGGGACCGGCGGCCGCCGCCCAGGCTCGCCCGGGCGCGGTCGCCGAGGTCACCGGCCTTGAGCAGGGCGTTGCTGACCGTGGAGGGACCGCGGCGCTGCTCGATCCCCCGCCCGAGACGGCGGAGCACGCCGGTGGCCAGGGGGACGACGACGGTCAGGATCAGCCACATGCGCAGCCGGCGGGTGAAGAAGAGCCACATGACCCGCACTCTGCCCCGCCGTCGTCCCCGGAAACCGCGGGGTCAGTCGGCCAGCTTGACGATCATCTTCCCGGTGTTCCCGCCGCGGAGGAGGTCGAGGAAGGCGTCGACTGCGTCGTCCAGCCCCTCGCGGACGGTCTCGCGGACGACGAGCTGCCCCGAGGTGAGCAGCGCGCCCACCTTCTCGCTGAACTCCGGGGCCAGATCGGCGTGGTCCCCGACGATGAACCCTCGCAGGCTCAGCTTCTTGGTCACCATCATGAACATGTTGCGCGGCCCGGGTGGCGGCTCGGTGGCGTTGTAGCCGGAGATCGCGCCGCACAGCGCGCCCCGGCCGTGCTCGTTGAACGCGCCGATGGCCGCCTCGAGGTGCTCACCGCCCACGTTGTCGAAGAAGACGTCGATGCCGCCGGGCGCCGCCGCCGCGAGCTGCTCCGCGACCGGTCCGTCGTGGTAGTCGAAGGCCGCAGTGAAGCCGAGCTCCCCGGTCAGCCAGCGCACCTTCTCCGGCGTGCCCGCGCTGCCGATGACCGCCGAGGCACCGTTGAGCCGCGCGAACTGGCCGACCAGGCTGCCCACCGCGCCGGCGGCGCCGGAGACGAAGACCGCGTCGCCCTCCTGGAAGGCGGCGAGCCGGAACAGGCCCGCCCAGGCGGTGAGGCCCGGCATGCCGAGGACGCCCAGGTGGTAGCTCGGCGGGATGCCCGGCAGCTCGGGCAGCACCCGGACGTGCGCGGCGTCGAGCACGGCGATGTCGCGCCAGGCCGCGTCGGCGAGGACGAGGGCGCCCTCCGGGACGTCGGGGGAGCGGGAGGTGACCACCCGGCCGACCGCGCCGCCCCGCATGGTCTCGCCGATCTCCCAGCGGGCGGCGTAGGACTTGCCGGCGTTCATCCGGCCGCGCATGTACGGGTCGACGCTCATCACGAGCATCCGGACGACGACCTGTCCGTCGGCCGGATCGGGTCGCTCCAGCTCGACCAGGCGGAAGTCGTCGGGGGTCGGCTCGCCGTGCGGCCGGGCCGCCAGTTGCCATTCACGCGTCGCTACGGGCACGACCGCGATCCTGCCCGGTGCAGGTCAGGGCCGCAGACGGCGGTCCGGTCGCGCGCCGCCGGGTTGCGGCCCGGGCCTACGCTCGGGGCATGCTCTTCTCCCGGTTCAAGACGCAGCCCGTCTCGGCCGAGGACGCGCTGCCCGGCCGTCCCGACCCGCTGCCGCACGTGCCCGAGGTGCACGCGATCAACGGCAACCGCATCCAGCCGCCGTTTCCCGACGGCATGCAGACCGCGGTGTTCGGCGCCGGGTGCTTCTGGGGGGTGGAGAAGGTGTTCTGGGAGCTCCCGGGGGTCTACTCGACGGCGGCCGGCTACGCGGGCGGTCACACGCCCAACCCCACGTACGAGGAGGTCTGCTCGGCGCGCACCGGGCACACCGAGGTGGTCCTCGTCGTCTTCGACCCCGCGGTGACCTCCTACGAGCAGCTGCTCAAGGCGTTCTGGGAGGACCACGACCCGACGCAGGGCATGCGCCAGGGCAACGACATCGGCACCCAGTACCGCTCGGCGATCTACTACGCCTCGCCCGAGCAGGAGAAGGCCGCGCTGGCCACCCGGGACGCCTACCAGGAGCGGCTGACCGCCGCCGGCTACGGCGAGATCACCACCGAGATCGCGCCGCTGGGGGAGTTCTTCTACGCGGAGGACTACCACCAGCAGTATCTCTACAAGGTGCCCAACGGCTACTGCCCGGTGCACTCGACCGGCGTCTCCTGCCCCGTGGGCCTGCCGAACGTGTGACCCGCCCTCCGGAACAGGAGGCTGTGCACACGGTCCTGGCGACGAGACGGATGCATGGGTTCGGCGTGCCCGAGGCCTGGGAAAGGCGGCTTCATGGAGATCCTGCGGACGCCCGACGAGCGGTTCACCGGCCTGCCCGACTTCCCGTACGAGCCCCGCTACGTCCAGGTCGACGACGGCGACGGCGGGCGGCTCCGGATCGCCTACCTCGACGAGGGCCCCGCGGACGGCGAGACGGTGCTGCTCCTGCACGGCGAGCCGTCGTGGTCGTTCCTCTACCGCCGGATGATCCCCGTCCTGACGGCGGCGGGCCTGCGCGTCGTCGTTCCTGACCTGGTCGGCTTCGGCCGCTCGGACAAGCCGGTCGACCGCGCGGACTACACCTATGCCCGCCACGTGGAGTGGATGCGGCAGGCGCTGCTCGACGAGCTCGACCTGCGCGACATCACGTTCGTCGGCCAGGACTGGGGAGGGTTGATCGGTCTCCGGCTGGTCGCGGAGAACCCCGACCGGTTCGCCCGCGTGGTCGCCGCCAACACCGGCCTCCCGACCGGGGACCAGAAGATGAGCGAGGCGTTCCTGGCCTGGCAGCGGTTCTCCCAGGAGAGCCCGAAGTTCCACATCGGCCGGATCGTCGGCAACGGCACCGTCGCCGGCCTCGCCCCCGAGGTGGTCGCCGCCTACGACGCCCCCTTCCCGGACGACCGGTACACCGCCGGGGCCCGGCAGTTCCCCGCGCTGGTGCCGACGTCGCCCGACGATCCGGCGGCCGCGGCCAACCGAGCCGCCTGGGAGGTGCTGACCCGCTGGGAGAAGCCCTTCCTGACGGCCTTCTCCGACGGCGACCCGATCACCGGCGGGGGCGAGCGGGTGTTCCAGAAGCTCGTCCCCGGGGCCCGGGGGATGGCGCACACGACGCTGCGCGGCGGAGGGCACTTCCTCCAGGAGGACGTCGGCCCCGAGCTCGCCCGCGTCGTCGCCGACCTCGTCGCCGCCACTCCCCGGCCCTGAACGCGGACGTGCCCGTCTCCCCGGCCGAGGTCCTCGGGGCGCTCCGGCGGGAGCCGGACGTCGAGGCCCCCGACCTGGTCGCCGTCGACGCGACCGACCGGCTGCTGCTCGACATCGCGGCCGACCTCGTCGCCGGCTGCGGCGGCGGGGAGGTCGCCGTCGTCGACGACTCCTACGGCGCGCTGGCCCTGGGGTTGGCGGCCCGGCACGGGCTGACCGGCCTGCGGGTGAGCCAGGACCTGCTGGTGGGGGAGCGGGCGCTGGCCGCCAACGCCGAGCGGGTGGGCCTGGCCGGCAGCTTCCGCTCGCTGCCGCTCGGCGAGGAGCTGGCCGCCGGGGCCCGGGTGGTGCTGGTCAAGGCCCCCAAGGCGCTCGACGCGCTGCGGGAGATCGCCGAGGTGGTCGCCGCCTCGGCGGCCCCCGACGTCACCGTCCTGGTGGGCGGCCGGGTGAAGCACATGACGCACGCGATGAACGACGTCCTCGGCGCGTCGTTCGGCGAGGTGCAGGCGACGCTGGCGCGGCAGAAGTCGCGGGTGCTGGTCGCCCGCGGGCCGCGGCCGCGACCGTCGTCGTTCCCCCGGCAGCATGTGCACCCCGACCTGGGGTTGACCGTCTGCGCCCACGGCGCCGCGTTCGCCGGCACGAAGATCGACATCGGTACCCGGGCGCTGGTGCGCTCGCTGCCGGAGATGGCCGCCGACGCGCGGAGCGCCCTGGACCTCGGCTGCGGGACCGGGGTGCTGGCCACCCTCCTGGCACGGAGCCGGCCGGAGCTGCGGGTGCTCGCCGTGGACCAGTCCGCGGCGGCGGTCGCCTCCGCGGCGGCGACCGCTGCGGCCAACGGGGTGGCCGACCGCGTGGTAGCCCTCCGGGACGACGCCGCGGCGACGGTGCCCGACCGCAGCGTCGACCTCGTCGTCTGCAATCCGCCCTTCCACGTCGGCGCCGCGGTCGTTACCACGGCGGCCGACCGGATGTTCGCGGCCGCGGCACGGCTGCTCCGGCCCGGAGGTGAGCTCTGGACGGTCTACAACTCCGCGCTGCGCTACCGCCCGGTGCTCGGTCGCGTGGTCGGGCCGACGCGCGTGGCCGGGCAGGACCCCAAGTTCACGGTGGCGGTGTCCCGCCGCCGGTGAGGCGGGTGGGGCGGCCGGTGATCGGGAACGGGACAGGCCCGGTCCGGCCGCTCCTCCCGTGCTGCGGCCCACCCGCGCATTGCTCCACGTGGAACATCCGGCGGGGCGCCTCCGCCGGAGGCCGCCCTTCGGAGTGAACGGAGCTCGTTCCGCCGCGCCCCGGCGGCGGCGCGTGCCGGATGATGTCGGAGAATGCTCAACCAGTTGGCCGGGACGGTTCCGGTCCCGGATGGTGCAGGGGTCGGGATGTCTCAGGTGGCGGACGGCGACGCGGCCGGCGCTGTCGCCGGGACCCGTCCGCGCGGCAGCCACGTGGCGGCGCTGGTCGGCTCCGACGACGACCTCCTCGCCTGCGCCCTGCCGTACCTGGACGAGGGGCTGCGCGACGACGACCTCGTCGTCCTCGCCTGCGCGCCGGACACCGCGATGCTGATCTCCGGCGCGCTGGGTGAGCGCGCGGGGGCGGTCGAGTCCGACGCCCGGCTGCGCCTGCTGGACACCGCCGTGCCCGACGCCGTCGCGGCGACGTGGGAGCTGATGCGGCGGGCGAAGGCGGGCGGTTCCGGCCGGCTGCGCATCGCCGGCCAGCTGGACTTCGGCCCAGAGCCGCGGAACTGGCGGGAGGGTCTGCGCTACGAGGCCGCCATGAACCTCCTCCTGGCGGCCCGCCCGGTCTCGGCGCTGTGCCTCTTCGACCGCCGGGCGCTGCCCGCCGAGGTGCTGGCCGACGTCCCCGGCACGCACCCCACGCTGCTGGACGGGGGCCGCCCCCGCGCCGTCGCCAGCCCCGGGTTCCAGGAGCCGGCCGACTTCGTCCGCCGGCTGCCCCTGCCGCGCGAGCCGGTGGAGGACGCCGCACCGGACGTCGCGATCGAGGACTCCCCGTCGCTGGCCGTGCTCCGCCGCGAGCTGCGGGGGGTCGTCGAGAGCCGCGTCCCCGACCCCGACCAGGCCGCCGACCTGCACTTCGCGGTCAGCGAGATCGCCTCCAACGCCTTCCGGCACGGCTCGCGACCGGTCTCCGCCCGGGTGTGGGCCACCGCCGACCGGTTGGTGTGCACGATCAGCGACCACGGCGGCGGCTTCGACGTCCCCTTCGCCGGCTTCCGGCCGGCCCACGGGGTGGACCTCGCCAACGGTGGCATGGGCCTGTGGCTGGCCCGCAAGCTCTGGGACCACGTCGACGTGCTGCCGGAGCAGGTCGGGTGCACCGTCCGGCTCAGCACGCGGCTGCGCTGACGCGCGCCGCCCGAGCCGTGTGGGCTGGGCCACTACGGTGAGCGACGTGGAGGACGCCGTCGACCAGATCCTGCGGCAGTGGGCCCGGGAGCGGCCGGACCTGGACTGCTCGCCGATGGGGATCGTCGGGCGCATCACCCAGCTGCAGCGCGAGGTGCACCTGGCGCAGCGGGCCACCTTCGCCCGTCACGGCCTGGACGCGCCGTCCTTCGACGTGCTGGCCGCGCTGCGCCGGGCGGGCGAGCCCTACCAGCTCACGCCCACCGCGCTCATGCGCACGGCCCTGGTCACCTCCGGCGCCATCACCCAGCGGCTGGACCGGCTCGAGGAGAAGGGCCTGATCACCCGCGAGCGGAGCGAGGCCGACGGCCGGGCCGTCGTCGTCACGCTGACCGCGGCCGGCCGGTCGGCCCTGGACGCCGCGCTACCCGACCACCTGGACACCGAGCGGCGGCTGCTCGACGCGCTGCCGTCGGAGGACCGCGAGCAGCTCGCGGCGCTGCTGCGCCGTCTCCTGGTCGGCCTGGGCCGGGTGCCGCAGGAGCCGTAGGGCTCCGGTTCAGAAGGGGACGTTCCCGAGCGGCCGGCGAGCTGCGGCAGCGGCTCGGCACGGAGCTGCTCAGACCGGGGGGAGGTCCTCGGGGCGGAGGTCGGGCCGGACCCGGACGAAGCGCAGGGGGTGGCGGAACACCCCGGCCTGCAGAGCGGCGTCGGCGCTCACCTCGACGACGGCGGCCGGCTCGACGCGGGTGAGCGGAACCGACAGCCGCCCGCCGCCGAACCGGCCGGTGCCGATGCGCTCGGGCCAGGGGTGGTCCTCGCCCGCCGGGCGCAGCACCGCCGCCAGCTCTGCCGACTGCGCGGGGGACAGCGGGCTGGTGCGCCCGACGACGACCAGCTCGCCGTCGCGGTAGCGGCCGGCGACCAGCTGGCCTGGCCGCTCCAGGGAGCCGATCACCCCGCCGGCGAGCACCTCGGTGGTCTCCCAGCTCTTCACCTTCAACCACTCGCGGCGGCCCGGGGCGTAGCGGGTGGCCGCGCCCTTCACCACCAGGCCCTCGACGCCGGCGGGCCGGAAGTCGTCGAACCACTGCCGGGCCTGCGCGGGGTCGGCGGTGATCAGGGAGAGCTGCAGCGGCGGCGCCCAGCGGCCGGCCAGCTGCTCGAGGGCGGCCCGGCGGCGGGTGAGGGTGCGGCCGCGCAGGTCCTCCCCGCCGGCGGCCAGGAGGTCGAAGGCGACGTAGGAGGCCGGCGTGGCGGTGGCCTGCGCGGCGATGCGGCCGGCGGAGGCGACCATCCGGCGCTGCAGCAGCCCGAAGTCCAGCCGGTCGCCGTTCCAGATGACGACCTCGCCGTCGACCACCGAGCCCGCGGGCAGCTGGGCGAGGGCGGCCGCCGCGACGTCGGGGAAGCGGTCGGTGAGATCCCGTCCCTGCTTCGACCACAGCCGGGTGGAGCTCCGGTCGCGCACGATCACCAGCCGGTAGCCGTCCCACTTGGGCTCGTAGCGGCAACCGCCGGCCAGGGCTCCCGGGTGCGGGATCTCCCGGATCGGCTTGGCCAGCTCCACGGCGACCGGACCGGCCAGCTCCGGCGGCAGCGCGGGCAGACCCGGGACGGACAGCGGCACGGCGACCAGCCTGTGGGGTGCCGAGCCGGCTCGCAGCCCCGTGAGCGGGCGGTTCACTCCTTCGTGGCAGGTCGCCACGCTCCGCTGTGACGCCGGTGGGCGGCACGCCCCGGCGACGGCGTCAACCCGCCGGAGCGCGGGCCGGCAGGGCCCCTCAGGTTCGGTCGAGGAGGAGCAGCGCGAAGGCGGCCAGTGACGGCCCGTCGGTGAACCGGCCGGCCCGGATCATGGCCCGCAGCTCTCGCTCCGGCACGAACGCGGAGACCATGTCTGCCTCGGTCGCCTCGCGCGCGGTGGAGCCGGGCGTCAGGTCCGTGGCCAGCCAGACGTCGAACTCCTGGGTGGACAGGCCCGGCGCCAGGTCGAGGTGGCCCAGGTGGGTCAGGGTGCCGGCCCGCAACCCGGTCTCCTCGGCGAGCTCCACCCGGGCGAGCTCCTCCGCGGTCCCGTCCACGCCCTGCGACCAGGTGCCCTGCGGGAACTCCCAGGCGCGCCGGCCGAGCGGGTGACGGAACTGCTCCACCAGCCAGAAGCCGTTCCGCTCGGCGGGCAGCACCAGCGCGAAGTGCGGCTTCTCCACGACGCCGTACACCCCGCTGGACCCGTCGGCCCGCTCGACGGTGTCCTCCCGCACCCGGATCCACGGGTTGCGGTAGACCTCCCGGCTGCCCGTCGTCCGCATGGTGGCGAGCCTGGCACAGGCGTGGACCATGGACGGTGATGACCGAGCGAAAGCCGCCGGGGGTCTCCTTCGAGACCTGGGTGGACACCCAGATCGCGCGAGCCCGGGAGCGCGGTGACTTCGACCGCCTCAGCGGCGCGGGCAAGCCGATCGCCGACCTGCACCGGGAGATGACCGCCTACGACTGGGCGGTCGCCAAGGCTCGCCGCGAGGGCATCGAGACCGCGGAGATGCTGCCGCCGGGCCTCGCGCTGCGCCGCGAGCGGGACGTGCTGCCCGAACGCGCGGCGCGGCTGGACAGCGAGGTGGCCGTCCGGGCGCTGGCCGAGGACTACAACGCCCGCGTGGAGGCCTTCTGGCGCACACCCCAGCCCAGCCGCTGGGCGCCGGTGCCCGGCCTGGCCGACGTCGAGGCGCTGGTGGCGGGATGGCTGGCGGCCCGCCCGCCGGAGCCGCCGCCGGCACCCCCGGTGGCGGAGGTGGGGCGGCGGCGGCCCTGGTGGCGGCGCCTGCCCCGCCGGACCTGAGCCCGGCTCGGTCGTCGGCCGTGTGCCTGCCCACCGGCCGACGGGGGTAGGGAACGCGGATCCCAACCCGAGGAGGTCCCATGACCGAGGTGCCCGGCACCGACCGCGACCAGGCCCGCGAGAACGTGGACGAGCAGACCCCGCTCGTCCCCGACGACGTCGAGCGTGCCGACGACGAGGCCCGCCCGACGGGGGACGACGGCGTGACCGGCGACGACGCCAAGCCTGCGTCGGGGAGCACCGACCCCGTGACCTAGCCGGCGCGGTCGGTCTCTGCTTCCCATGCGAAGCAGAGACCGACCGTCCGCGGCAGGCCTACAGGACGTCGAACTCGTTGAAGGCCGCGCCGCCGGAGAGGGTGGCGTACCCCGGGCCGCGGTCGAAGAACGGCTCCTCGCCGGTCCGGGCGCCCCGCAGCTCCGCGCGCAGCGTCTCGGTGGCGGCCTCGTCGGCGGTGCCGTCCTCGCGGACCACCACGCCGTAGTCGTCCCGCGCGCCCTGGACCGACACCTTGCGCCAGGCGATGTCGCGCAGCACCTCCTCGACCGGCCGGTCCAGCGGGTCGCCCCAGCCGCCGCCGCCCGTCGTCCGGATCCGGACGACGGTGCCAGCCTTGAGCGGCTCGGCGTCGGCCAGCGCGTCCACCTCGTGCTCGTCCGGACCGCCCGGGTCGACGGTGATCTGGAACGGCCGCCCGGCCTTGCCGCCTCTGACGCCCCAGCAGGCGAGGATCGAGCGGTCGGCGATCGACATGAAGTGGGCGTCGCGCAGCACCCGGATGTGCTTCTCGTAGCCGCAGCCACCGCGGTAGCGCCCAGGGCCGCCGGAGTCCGTCGCCAGGCCGAGCCGCTCCACGCGGAGGGGGAAGCGGCCCTCGGTGAACTCGGTGGGCAGGTTCCGGGAGTCGGGGACGACGTGGATCGTGTCCTCGCCGTCGGCGTAGTAGCGCCCGCCCGAGCCGCCACCGAGCACCTCGCGCATCAGGTAGGGCTGCCCGTCGAAGTCCGTGCCGTAGACGCCGGTGTAGCGGATCGTCTCCTGGTCGGCGGGCATCCGGCCGCCGGTGGCCTTGGCGAGCACGCCCGCGAGGACGCCGAGCAGCCGCAGGATGACGAACGTCCGGGCGTTGGTCGGCGCCGGGAAGATCGGGGTGAGCAGCGTGCCCTTCTCGGGGAAGCGCATCTCGATCAGCGGGACGACGCCCTCGTTCACGTCGAGCTGGGCCATCCGCTCCGGGCTCTCGGCCAGGTTGCGCAGGATCGGCGCCAGCCACTTCTTCAGGAAGTTGCCGTCGGCGTAGTCGCCGCAGTGGTTGATCGGGCCCTTGGCCTGCGGGCCAGTGCCGGTGAAGTCGATGACCAGCGGGGTTTCCCTCGCCGAATCCATGGTCAGCGTGATCCGCTGGCGGTGCAGCTGCGGCTCCTCGACCCCGTCGTGCTCGGCGTAGTCCTCCCAGACGTAGGTGCCGTCGGGGATCTGCGACAGGATCTCGCGCCGGTAGATCTCGGTGGAGCCGTCCAGGATCGCGTCGAAGCAGGCCTCGACCGCGGCCACGCCGTACCGGTCGAACAACTCGCCCAGCCGCCGGGCGCCGGCCAGGCAGGCCGAGCACTCGGCGTCGAGGTCGGCGGCCAGCGAGTCGGGCATCCGCGAGTTGCGGGTCATGATCTTCAGCGCGCTCTCGTTGGGCACGCCGCGGTCCCACAGCTTGATCGGGGGGACCATCAGCCCCTCCTCGTACACGCTGGTCGCCGCGCTCGGCATCGAGCCGGGGACGGCCCCGCCGATGTCGTCGTGGTGGCCGAACGCCTGCACGAAGGCGACCACGCGCTCCGCGCCGTCCACGTGTGCGAACACCGGCACGGTGACGCAGAGGTCCGGCAGGTGGCCGATGCCCCCCTCGGACAGGTAGACGTCGTTGTGGAAGTAGACGTCCCCGGCGTTCATCGTCTCGATCGGGTAGTCGCGCACCACCGGGTGCACCAGCGCCGAGTACGAGCGGCCGGTGAGCTTGCGCAGCTGCCGGTCGTGGATGCCGGCCCGGAAGTCGTGGGCGTCGCGGATCATCGGCGAGCGCGAGGTCCGCCCGATGGAGGTCTCGACCTCCTTCTCGATCGCCGCGAGTGTGCCGGCGACGATCTCGACGAGAACCGGGTCGGCGGCGACGCTGCTGTCGGTGAGGCTCATCGGCCGGTCTCCTTCGTGAGCAGCAGGTCGCTCGTGGTCTCTCGCGTGAGGATGAGGTTCCCGTGGGCATCGACGGTGGCGGTGAAGCCGGGGTGCACCGGGACGGTCGAGCCGAACTCCTCGACGATCGCCGGGCCGTGCACGACGTCGCCGGGGGCGAGGCCGGGCCGGTCGTAGGTCGGGGTGTCCACCCAGTCGTCGAAGAAGACCGGGCGGGAACCGGTGACGGTGCGGTCCACGCCCCCCGGCTTCGCAGGCATTTCGACGAGGTCGGGACGGCGGATCGGCCCGATCCCGCTGACCCGGAGGTTCACCCACTCCACGGCCTGGCGCGGGTCGTCGGCGAAGTCGTAGCCGTAGAGCTGGCGGTGCGCGGCGTGGAATGCCTGTGCAACCGTGTCACTGCCCTCGGCGTCGAGTCGGCCGTCGGGCACGGGCACCCGCACCTCGAAGGCCTGGCCGACGTAGCGCAGGTCCGCCGTCCGCTGCATGCGCTGCTCGTCGCGGCCGAAGCCCTCGCCGTCCAGCGCCTCGCGGGCCTGGTCCTCCAGCGCGCCGTAGACCGAGCGCACCCGATCCAGGTCCAGGTCGAGGTGCTTGCTGACCACGGTCTGCACGTAGTCGTTGCGGACGTCCACGGTCAGCAGCCCGAACGCGCTCACGTTGCCCGGGTTCGGGGGAACCAGCGTGCGCGGCAGGTTGAGGATGTCCATCAGCCGGCAGGCCAGCAGCGAGCCCGAGCCGCCGAAGGTGGTGAGCGTGAAATCGCGGACGTCGAGACCCTTGGCCACGGTCACCTGGCGCAGCGCGTTCGCCTGGTTCCACGCGGAGATCTCCAGGATCCCGGTGGCGGTGCGCTCCAGCGTGAGGTCCAGCTTTCCACCGAGCTGCTCGAGGCCCGCGCGCGCCGCGTCCACCGACAGCGGGATCTCCCCGCCCAGCAGGTGCGGGGGGATGCGGCCGAGGACGACGTGCGCGTCGGTGACCGTCGGCTGGTCGCCGCCCGACGGGTAGCAGATCGGTCCGGGGTCCGCGCCGGCCGACTTCGGTCCCACCTTCAAGGTGCCCTCGGGGGACAGCCAGGCGATCGAGCCGCCGCCCGCACCGACGGTGACGACGTCGATCATCGGGATCTTCGACGGGTAGTCACCGACCGAGCCCTCGGTGGTCAGTGCCGGCTCGCCGTCGATGACGACGGTGACGTCGGTCGAGGTGCCCCCGCCGTCGCAGGTGAGCACGCGGTCGAACCCGGCGGTCCCCGCGATCAGCGCCGCGCCCAGGGCACCGGCCGCCGGGCCGGAGAGCATCGTGGTGATCGGCTGGTGCACCACCTCGGTCGCCGACAGGACGCCGCCGTTGCTCTTCATCACGTAGAACGGCACGCCCGGCGCGATCTCGTCCAGGCGGGTGCGGATGTTGGTGACGTAGGCGCCGACCTTGGGCTTGACCGCGGCGTCGACGAGCGTGGTCACCGAGCGCTCGTACTCCCGGTACTCCCGCAGCACCTGCGAGCTGATGCTCACCACGGCGCCAGGGTGCTCCGCGCGGATCAGCTCGAGCATCGCCCGCTCGTGGGCGTCGTTCGCGTAGGCGTGCAGGAAGCAGACGCCGATGGTGGTGATGCCGGCGTCGCGGAAGAAGCGGGCGGCCGCACGCGCGTCGTCCACGTCGAACGGGCGGACCTCGGCGCCGGTGTGATCCAGGCGACCGCGCACGGTGCGCACCAGGTCGGCCGGGACGATCCGCGGCGGCTTCACCCAGAAGTAGCTGTTGCCGTAGCCGTCGGGCACCGACTGGCGGGCGATCTCCAGCACCGACTCGTAGCCCTCGGTGGTGATGAAGCCGATCCGGTCCAGCTTGCCCTCGAGCAGCTGGTTGGTGGCGACCGTCGTCCCGTGGCTGACGGCCGTGACGGCGGACCCGTCCAGGCCCATGATGCCCAGGACCTTCCGGACCCCGTTCAGGAAGCCCTCCGCCGGATCGGCGGGCGTGGACGGCGTCTTGGTGGTGGTGGTCGCGCCGGTCTCCTCGTCCACCGCGACGACGTCGGTGAACGTCCCGCCGGTGTCGATGCCGATGCGGACCCGGCGCGCAGTCATGGGTGAAAGCTTAGCGCTGAGATACCTGCTCGGGAAGCACCGGCGTCGAGGTTCCGGCCCGCCGGTGCCCTGCGCCCCGGACCGCCCCTCCCGCCGCGCAAGGCGGCCGGCCGCTCGACCCGGACGGTGGCGAGCGGTTCCGACAGCCCGGGGCTCCGCCGTGCGCGGTCGCCCCGCGCTCCCTACCGTAGGTGGATGGACACCCGGGATCTGCTCGCCCTGCGCTCCGACGACCGCGCCGCCCTGCTCCTGGTCGGTCTGCGCGGCGACTGGTAGCCCTACTGCTGCGCCCAGGCGGTCCGCCTGGCCCGGTCGCTGCCCCGCCTCGCCGCCGCCGGCACCGAGGTCGTCCTCGCCTCGGTCGACCCGCCGGAGGTCCAGCTCGCGTTCGACCGCACCTGGCACGTCCCGTTCCGCTGGGCGAGCGACCCGGACGGTGCGCGGCTGGCCAAGCCGTTGGGTGCCTGGGACGAGGACGCCGCGATCTTCCGGCCGGTGGTCGTCGCCGTGGCCCCGGACGGCGCCGAGGTCTTCTCCGAGCTCTCCCGTGACTTCACCGACCGGACCGACGACGAACCGTTCCTGGCCGCGCTCGAGGGCCTGGGCCTTCCGGCGCTGCGGGAGCCCGCCCCGTGGGCGCCCGACGGCGTCGAGCCCCGCCCGTCGAAGCGTGCCTTCACGCCGGGCTCGTTCATCCCCTACTTCCGCGCCATCAAGTTCAACACGCTGGCGCTGGCCGACCGGATGCACGACGAGCGGGACCGGGCGGAGGTGCTCACCGAGAACCGGATGGCGGTGTCGTTCCTCGACGCCTTCGACGCCTGGCGCGCCGAGCACCCGCCGGAGCGGCAGTAGTCAGGACGACGTCGGCCGCCCGCCGGGCTCCTCCGCCCCGCAGAGGTGCTCGGCACCGGGCACGTCGGAGAACAGCCACGGGTCCAGCGGCTCCGACCGGCGCACCACGCTCACCGCCCCGGTGCGCTCGAGGACCACGCACCGCACCTCGGCGAGGTTGCGGATCCCGGCCAGCCGCAGTTTCTGGCGCAGCTCGTCCTCGGCGACGTGGGCGGCGCGCATGTTCTCCCGCAGCGGGGTGTCCCCGGCCATGAGCAGGACCGGCGGCCGGTTCATCAGCCGGTCGGCCCACCGGCTCTGCCGTAGCCGGGCGAGCGCGGTCTGGGTCGCGAACAGCGTGACCATGGCGACGGCGCCGGTGGCCAGCGTGGGGTCGAGCAGCAGCACCGTGCGACCGACGACCGCGCCGAGCGCGATGGCGCAGCCGAGGTCGAAGCTCGACATGGTGGCGAGGCTGCGCTGCCCCACCAGCCGGACGCAGAGCACCAGGAGCAGGTACATGGCCACGGTGGTCAGGACGACGAACCCGGCCGTTCCCGCGTCGATCCCCAGCTGATCCATCATCGGCCTCCCCGGACGGCGAACGGGTGCCCATTGTCGGCGCAGCGGAGGTTCAGTCGGCGAGCGCGCGCAGGATCCGGGTGAGCGCGGCCTGGTCTTCGGGCCCGAGGCGGCCGAAGAGCTCGGCGGAGTCGGCGGCCCGTGCGCGCCCGACCTCGTCGCGGACGCGCCGGCCCTCGGCGGTCGGGCGGAGGAGCACCGCCCGGCGGTCGCCCGGATCGGGGGTGCGCTCGACCAGGCCGCGCTCCTGCAGCCCGTCGGCCACCTCGGTCGCCGAGCGGGGGGCGATGTGCAGGGAGTCGGCGAGGTCGGACAGCCGGACGCCGTCGCGCGCGCAGATCACCCGCAGCGCCCGCGCCTGGTGCGGGGAGAGGTCCCAGGGAGCCAGAGCGTCCCGCCAGCGGCGGCGCTGGCTGCGGGCCACCCGCATCAGCAGGTCGCCCAGCTCGCCGGCCCCGTCATCCGCCACGGAGGAATGGTACCGACGGTCCTGAGGTTGGCGGACAGTGAGGTAACCTCAACGACCCACGGCGGGAGGTGGCGACATCAGCGGGATGATGATGACCGGTGGCCGGGGTGGCGGGCCCGGTGGTGGCGGCGGCAACGCCGGGCGGAAGCCCGACCCCGCCGACCGCGCCCAGCTCGAGCGCTCCCCGGTCCGGTGGAGCCGGGTGGCCACGCTCTTCCGGCCCTACCGGTGGCAGCTGGCCGTGGTGGTGGCCCTGATCGTGGCGTCCTCGGCCGTCGCGCTGGCCACCCCGTTCCTCATCCGGCTGGTCATCGACGAGGCGATCCCCGAGCAGGACGTTCCCCTGCTGCTGTGGGCCGTCGGCGGGATGCTCGCCGTCACCGTCGTCACGGCGGTCCTCGGCGTGGTGCAGACCTGGCTGTCCACCACCGTCGGGCAGCGGGTCATGCATGGTTTGCGGACGGCGGTCTTCACCCACCTGCAGCGCCAGTCGCTGGGCTTCTTCACCCGCACCAAGGGCGGTGAGGTGCAGTCCCGGCTGATGAACGACGTCGGCAGCATGCAGTCGGTGGTCACCTCGACGGCGACCTCCTTCGCATCGAGCGCCACCACGGTCATCGGCACGGTGGTCGCGATGGCCGTGCTGAGCTGGCGGCTGTCCCTGCTCTCGTTGGTGGTGCTGCCCCCGGCGGTCTGGCTCACCCGCCGGGTCGCCCGCATGCGGCGGGCGATCACCGCCCAGCGCCAGCGCCACCTGGCCGACCTGCACTCCCAGGTCGAGGAGGGCCTGAGCGTCAGCGGCGTGCTGCTGGGCAAGACGCTGGGCGCGGGGCCGGCGCAGTCGCAGCGGTTCGCCGGCACCTCGGAGTTCCTGGTCGACCTCGAGGTGCGCTCGCAGCTGGCCGGCCGCTGGCGCATGGCCACGATGAGCATCGTGTTCGCAGGCATCCCGGCGCTGATCTACCTGGCCGCGGGCCTGCCGGCGACCTCGGGCGGCATGACCATCGGCACCCTCGTCGCCTTCACGACCCTGCAGGGCGCGCTGTTCCGCCCGCTCATGCAGCTGCTGGACATCGGCGTCTCGCTCACCGCCTCGATGGCGCTGTTCAGCCGGGTGTTCGAGTACCTCGACCTGCCCGTCGACATCGCCGACCCCGCCGACCCGGTTCCGCTCGAGGCCACCGCCGTCCGCGGCGAGGTGCGGTTCGAGCACGTCGGCTTCCGCTACCCCGATGGGGCCCGCCCCGCGCTCTCCGACGTCGACGTGACCGTCCCCGCCGGCTCCACGCTCGCGCTGGTCGGCGAGACCGGCTCGGGCAAGAGCACGCTGGCCTCGCTGGTGGCCCGGCTCAACGACCCCACCACCGGGCGGGTGCTCATCGACGGGGTCGACGTGCGCGACGTGTCGCTGGCCGACCTCGCCCGCGTCGTCGGCGTCGTCTCGCAGGACACCTACCTGCTGCACGGCACCGTCCGGGAGAACCTGCTGCACGCCCGGCCGGAGGCCACCGACGCCGACCTGGTCGACGCCGCCCGCCGGGCGCAGGTGCACCAGGTCATCGCCGCGCTGCCCGACGGGTACGAGACGGTCGTCGGCGCCCGCGGGCACCGGTTCTCCGGCGGGGAGAAGCAGCGGCTGGCCATCGCCCGCACGCTGCTGCGCGATCCCCGGGTGCTCGTTCTCGACGAGGCGACCAGCGCCCTGGACAACGAGACGGAGCGGGCGGTGCAGGCGGCGCTCGACGAGGCCAGCCGCGGCCGCACGACGATCACGATCGCGCACCGGCTCTCCACGGTGCGCGACGCCGACCGGATCGTCGTCCTGGACGCCGGGCGGGTCGCCGAGCAGGGCACGCACGAGGAGCTCATGGCCCTCGGCGGCCGGTACGCCCGGCTGGCCGGCATCGCGCAGCGGGACGCCGTCCTCGCCGGCTGACCAGGCCTGCCCGGCCACCCTCGCCGGGCCGGCTGCAGTACCGCGAGGTGGAGGGCCTTCTCCGCGGACGGCGAGGGCGTGACGATCGCCGCACCGCGGAATCCCTGCCGCTCGGCGGGTGGTTGCGGTCGGCATGGACCTGTTCTCCCCTGTGCGGCTCGGTGACCTCGAGCTGGCCAACCGCGTCGTCATGGCCCCGCTGACCCGGATGCGCTCCGGCCGCGCCGGCATCCCCCGCGACATCGTCGTCGAACACTACGAGCAGCGGGCCGGCGTCGGCCTGATCATCACCGAGGGCACCTTCCCGAACGACGAGTCGCGCGCGTTCGCCGGCCAGCCGGGCATCGTCACCGACGAGCAGGCAGAGGGCTGGCGCAGGGTCGCCGACGCCGTCCACGCCCGCGGCGGCCGGATCGTCCTGCAGCTCATGCACGGCGGGCGGGTGTCCCACCCCGAGCTCACCGGCACCCGCGTGGTCGCACCGAGCGCGGTGGCCATCCGGGGCGAGGTGCACGTCGGCGGAGGTGTGAAGAAGGCGTTCCCGGTGCCGCACGCGCTCACCACCGAGGAGGCGCGCGCGACGATCGCCGACTTCGTCGCCGCCGCGAAGCGGGCCGTCGAGGCGGGGTTGGACGGCGTCGAGGTGCACTCGGCCAACGGCTACCTGCTGCACGAGTTCCTGTCGCCGGCCGCCAACCAGCGCGACGACGTCTACGGCGGGAGCCCGGAGAACCGCGCCCGCTTCGTCATCGAGGTGGCCACCGCCGTGGCCGAGGCGGTCGGGGCCGGCCGCGTCGGCCTCCGGATCTCCCCCGAGCACAACATCCAGGACGCCCTGGAGACCGACCGCGAGGACGTGCTCGCCACCTACGGCGCGCTGGTGGACGGGCTGCGCCCGCTCGGCCTCGCGTACCTGAGCGTGTTGCACGTGGAACCTGCCGGCGACCTGGTGCAGGAGCTGCGCCGCCGGTTCGGCGGTCCGCTGGTCGCGAACAGCGGCTTCGGTACCGTCACCACCCGGGACGAGGCCGTGGCGCTGATCGACGAGTCGCACGCCGAGGCCGTCGCCGTCGGGCGCCCCGTGCTGGCCAACCCCGACCTCGTCGAGCGGTGGCGGGGCGAGCACCCCGAGAACGAGCCCGACCCGCTGACCTTCTACGCGCCCGGGCCCGAGGGCTACGTCGACTACCCGTTCCTGGCCGCCGCCCGCTGACCCGCTCCGCTGCACCCGCCGGGGCCCAGGCTCCGGCGGGTGCGCGGCTCGGCGCTCAATCCAGGTCGGCCTGCCAGAGGTCAGGGCCGAACACCTCGTACTGGATGTCCTTCGCCGGAACGCCCTCGTCGATCAGCGCGCTGCGCAGCGCCTGCATGAACGGCAGCGGACCGCAGAGGTAGTAGACCGCGCCCCACGGCAGCTCGACGTCGGCGAGGTCCATCTGCCCGGCGTGCACCCCGGTGACCGGCAGCGAGCACTCGGCTCCCCGCTCGAACCAGACGTGCACCGAGGCCTTCGGCAGCTTCCCGAGGTCGCCGAGCACCTGCTGCCGCAGCGCCCAGGACTCCTCGTCCACGTCGGCGTGCCACAGCCGGACGTCGAGACCCGAACCCGCGTGCGCGAGGTGCGAGAGCATCCCGGCCATCGGCGTGATGCCGATGCCGGCACTGGCGAACACCACCGGCCGGCCGGAGTCGTCGAGGACGACGTCGCCGAAGGGGACCGACAGCTCCAGCCGGTCGCCGACGTCGACGGAGTCGTGCAGCAGGTTGGAGACCTCCCCGTCGGGCTTGTCGCCGCCGCGCACCCGCTTGACGGAGAACTGGCGGTGCTCGCCGTCGTCGGCCCGGGTGAGGCTGTACTGCCGGGGCTGGCGGACGCCGTCGGGCATGACCGGCCGCACGGTCACGTACTGGCCGGGCAACGACGTCTTGACCAGCCGGTCGTCGACCCGCCGCACCCGGAAGGTGACGACGTCGTCGGTCTCGGCGACCTTCTCGGTGACCTCCCACGGCCGCCAGACGGTGTCCGGCCGCACCCCGCGGGCGCTGTAGAGGCCGCGCTCCTGGTTGATCAGCGCGTTGGCCATCAACCAGTAGACCTCGTCCCAGGCGGCGGCCACCTCGGGTGTGACGGCGTCGCCGAGGACGTCGACGATCGCCCAGAACAGGTTGTCGTGGACGACCTGGTACTGCTCGGGCGTGATGCCAAGCGAGGTGTGCTTGTGCGCGATGCGGCTCATCAGGTGCTCCGGCAACCGGTCGGGGTGGTTGACCAGCGCGCTGGCGAAGACCGCGACCGAGCCGGCCAGCGCGATCTGCTGGGTGCCCTCGGCCTGGTTGCCCCGGTTGAACGTGCCGTCGAGCAGCTCCGGGTGCTCTCCGAACAGGTGCGCGTAGAAGCGCCGGGCGATCTCCTGGATGTTCTCCGCCACCACCGGCAGCGTCGCCTGGATGACGGGTGTGGACCTCTCGGAGAGCATGCGGGTTCCTTCCCCCTGGGCTGCGGCGTGCTGGTTCCGCGATCCACGTTAGGCAACCCGGGGTGGCGGGGCAGCCCCGGAAAGGGTCCGCGGAACGCCGCGGCGTCGTATGTTCGCAGCTCCGGGTGCGGAACGAATTCGTCTGATGACTGCCAGGAGTGAGGCCTGATGAAGGCGCAGGGAGGCTCGGCCCAGCAGGGCGAGGCCGGCCCTGCCCTGCTTGAGGTGCAGATGGCGCACGCCTTCGTGCAGGCGGTGGACGCGCTGCTGTGCATCATCGACGCCGAGGGCCGCATCGTGCTCGCCAACCCGGCACTGCAGCGCTTCACCGGCCGCGACGGCGACGCGCTGGTCGGCCGGCGGTTCATCGACGTGTGGGTGACCCCGGCCGACGTGCCGTACGCCGAGGACGCCGTGCGCCTGGCGATCGCGAGCGGGAAAGCTCACCCGCAGGAGGCCGACTGGATCGACGCCCGGGGCGAGCTGCGCCGGGTGGCCATGCGCAACACCGTCCTGCTCGACGACGACGGGCGGCCCTACGGGATCGCCTGCGTCGGCCTCGACGTCACCGACGACCGGGCGCGCGAAGCCCGGCTGCACGAGCAGACCCGGACCGACCTGCTCACCGGCGTGGCCAATCGGGGCGCGCTGTTCGACATGCTCGCCGTCCAGCTCGGATCGGGCGGCTGCGGGGTGCTGTTCTGCGACCTCGACGACTTCAAGACGGTCAACGACGAGTACGGGCACGGGGTCGGCGACCGGCTGCTCGCCGAGGCGGCCACCCGCCTGGTGGAGGTGGCCGGAACGGACCACCTGGTGGCGCGCTTCGGCGGCGACGAGTTCGTCATCCTCAGCCCCCGCAGCGACGAGCAGGAGCTCGCCGACCTCTCCCGCCGCGTCGTCGCCCGGCTCGGCGTGCCCTTCCCCGGGCCGGACGGACCGCTGGTCATCGGGGTCAGCGTGGGTCTGGCCGTCGGGCACCCCGACGAGGCGGCCGACGACGTGATCGCCCGCGCCGACCGCGCCATGTACGGGGCGAAGAGCTCCCAGCGCCGGCGGACCGCGCGCGCCTGACCGGGCCGATGTGTACCCGCGCCGCCGGCCGTACCGACGGCTGAACGGAGCTCCGCGCGAGGACCTGGACGACCCGGTCCCGGTGCACGCCCCGGGTCCCGCGGATCAGTAGGCGACGGTGAAACGCGCCCGGCGGTGGGCCGGCCGCTCGATCTCGTCGACCAGGGCGAGGGCGAAGTCTGCGCCGCCGATGAAGGAGTTGCCCTGCTCGTCGGTCAGCAGGACGTCGTCGCCCACCCGGTAGGTGCCCCGCGGCTCCCCGGGGGCGAAGGCGCCGTAGCCCGCCGGCGGGCAGAGGTAGAACCAGTCGAGGGTTTCGGTGGCCCGCAGGTCGTCCAGGGCCCCGGCCATCTCCAGGCTCTCGGGGCGGTAGTCGGCGGGGAACTCGGCGGTGTCGAACAGCAGCGGTCCCCCCTCGCTGACCTGCAGCGACCCGGCACCGCCGATGACGCCCAGCCGGACGCCGGCCCGCTCGGCGTCGGCGGCCAGGGCGGCGATGCCACCGCGCACGGAGCCGGCCATGTCCCCGCGGGGGGCGACGGCGACCACGATCACGTCGGCGGCCTCGACGGCGGCGCGGCGGGTGCCCTCGTCCAGCAGCGACCCCGCCACGTACTCGACGCCGTCGACCCGCTGGTCGGGGAGGCTCCGGCTGTAGGAGGTCACCGCGTGACCCCGCCGGGCCGCCTCGGCGACGAGCGCGCCGCCCGCGTAACCGGTTCCGCCGAACACGCCGATCCGTGCCATGTCGATTCCTCCGTGCTGCTCGAGTGGTCGTTCCGGGCGGGGCAACGGGCACCGATGGTTGAGCATTCCATCACTGGCCGGGATCTCCGCCGATGAGAACGGAGCCGGCCGGGGCGTAGCCGCACCACGTGGCGCGGTACCCGCTGCCGCTCGACCGGGGAGCCGACGTCGTCCGGGGCTGCCGGCGGTCCACCCGGCCGAACGGGCGCTCTTCTCGGCGAGCGGGCTCGCGCGGTGGCGGGCGCCGGTCCGGGCGGCGAGTGTGTGGTGGTCTCATCCACAGCAGGCGGCAGTCGGGGGCGACGACGAGGAGGGCTCATGGCGGAGGTCCACGGCAGGTGCGACGAGCGGTTCGCCGGGGTGCGCGAGGCGCTGGCGCAGCAGCTGGACGGCGAGGAGCTCGGCGCGTCGATCGCCGTCGACCTCGACGGCGAGACCGTCGTCGACCTCTGGGGCGGCTACCGGGACGAGGCCCGCACCCAGCCGTGGTCCGAGCACACCATCGTCAACGTCTGGTCGACGACCAAGTGCGTGCTGGCGCTGTCGGCGCTGCTGCTGGTCGAGCGCGGCGAGCTGGACCTCTACGCGCCGGTGGGCGACTACTGGCCGGAGTTCTGCGCCAAGGGCAAGAAGCACGTCCAGGTGCGCCATCTGCTCTCGCACACCTCCGGCGTCTCGGGCTGGGAGCAGCCGTTCTCCATCCGCGACATGTACGACTGGCCTTCGGCCACCGAGCGGCTGGCCCAGCAGCGTCCCTGGTGGGAGCCGGGAACGGCCTCGGGCTACCACGCCAACAACCAGGGGCACCTGGTCGGCGAGGTCATCCGGCGGATCACGAACACGACGTTCAAGAAGTTCGTCGCCGACAACGTCGCCGATCCGCTGGGGGCGGACTTCCAGATCGGGGCGCGCGAGTCGGAGGTGTCCCGGATCGCGCCGGTGGTGCCCCCACCGCGGCCCGACGTCGACCCGCGCACGCTGGACCCCGGGTCGGTGAGCGTCAAGACCTTCACCGGGCCGACGGCGTCGGCGAAGGCGGCGAACTCCCCGGAGTGGCGGGCCGCCGACCTGGGCGCGCTGAACGGGCACTCCAACGCCCGCGGCGTCATGCGGGTGCTGCGGACCCTCTCGCTGGGTGGCGAGGCCGGTGGCGTGCGGCTGCTGTCGCCGGAGACGGTCGAGAAGGTGTTCGACCAGCAGGCCGACGGCGAGGACCTGGTGCTCGGCGCGCCGTTCCGGTGGGGGATGGGCTTCTGCCTGGGCTCCCCGACGGTCCCCTACGTGCCCACGGGCCGGACGTTCTTCTGGGGCGGCTGGGGTGGCTCGCTGGCGGTGATGGACCTCGACCGGCGGCTGACGATCAGCTACATGATGAACAGGATGGGCAGCGGGTTGATCGGTTCTCCGCGGAGCGAGACCTACGTCCGCGCCGTCTACGCCGCCCTGGGCTGAGGGAGTTCGGCGCCGCCCGGCTCCTGCCGGTGGTGGCCGGAGCCCTCGTCCCCCGCGCGAGGCGCGTCCGGTCAGTGCCCGCCGGGAACGTGCCGCTCGGTGTCGCGCCCCACCGGCTCGCCGCAGACGTCGCACACCCAGGAGGCCGAGATGCGGTGCCCGTGGTGGTGCAGCTCGACCGGCGGGGTGTCGGCGACGTGGCGGTCACCCCACTGCATGAGCGCCTGCAGCACCGGGAGGAGGTCCCGGCCGGCCTTCGTCAGGTGGTAGTCGGCCCGCGGCGGGCTCTGGCTGTACTCGCGACGCTCCAGCACGCCGGCGCTCACGAGGGCGTTCAGCCGGACGGTCAGCCGCTCCCGGGTCGCACCAGTGCGGAGGACGGCTCGCTGGTCGCCCTCGGCCGCCAGACCCGGCGGCTGCTCGCGGGCTGACGCCGACGAGCACGCACCGAGGGCTGCCCGGACCGACTCGCGGACAGCCCTCGGTACGTGCTGATCACCTGCCCAGCGGGCACGGTCCCCGGCGTGGCCCGCCCCGGCTCAGCTCTTGCTGCCGTGCGCCGCCTTGGAGAGCGGCTCCCATGCGCGCCACTCGGCCAGCCGGGACTCGTAGTCGCGCTCGGCGATCGCCAGCGGGCCGTCGCCGAAGAAGATCCGCAGCGGCGGGTTCTCCGCATCGACGAGCTGCAGCACCGCCTCGCGGGTGGCGAGCGGGTCGCCCGGGTTGCCGGCGCGGGCCTTCCGCTGCTCGGCCGCCTTCTCGCGGAAGTCGTCGTAGGCCGGGTTCGGGGTGGCGTGCTTGGCCGAGGCACCGCCCCACTCGGTGGCGTAGGCGCCTGGCTCGATGATCGTCACCTTGATGCCGAAGTCGGCGACCTCCGCGGCCAGCGACTGGCTGAACCCCTCCAGCGCCCACTTGGAGGCGTGGTAGATGCCGATGTTCGGGAACGCGCTGATCCCACCGATGCTGCTGACCTGCAGGATGTGGCCGGAGCGCTGGGCCCGCAGGTAGGGCAGGGCGGCCTGGGTGACGAACAGGGCGCCGAGGACGTTGGTGTCGAACTGGGCGCGGGCCTCGGCCTCGCTGATCTCCTCGACCATGCCGAACTGGCCGTAGCCCGCGTTGTTGACGACGACGTCCAGCGCGCCGAAGTGGTCGTGCGCCTGCTGCACGGCCGCGAAGACGGCATCGCGGTCGTCGACGTCGAGCTCGACCGGCAGCACCCTGTCGCCGAACTGCCGCACCAGGTCGGCGAGGCTGTCGGTGTTCCGGGCGGTGGCGGCGACGGCGTCACCGCGCTCGAGGGCGGCGATCGACCATTCGCGGCCGAAGCCACGGGATGCGCCGGTGATGAACCAGGTCTTGGGCATGCGGAGCCTCCTTCGTCGGACGTCCGCCGTCGTCAGCGCCCGCGTTCCCCGTCCTGTTCCGCTCCGTCCCCGCCGGCATGGCCCGGATGACGGGAGTCCGCCAGGGTCGGTGGTCGGAGGACAGCTCGCCGACGACGTCGGCGCCCGACCCTGACACGGATCACAGGACGGGCGACGGCACTACACCCGGCGGCCGAGGCGGTAGCCGACGAGGACACCGATCAGCGTCAGCAGGGCACCGCCGGCGGCGCCCAGCGCGAGCGTCTGCGCATCGCTGGACGTTCCCGCCGGAAGGCCGGCGGCCGTGCCGGCGAACACGGGGGGTGCAGCAGTCGGGCTCTGCTCCCCAGTGGAAGCAGAGACCGACGTGCCGCTGACCGCAGCGGCCGTCGGCCGGGCCGCTGCCGGGGTAGCCGCAACGGCGCCGGTCAGCTCGTCGTCGATCGCCTTGAAGAACTGGCCGGCCATCCGCTTGGCCACGCCGGTGATCATCCGCTGGCCCACGCCGGCCACCGGCCCGCCGATCACGGCGTCGGCCGAGTAGGTCAGGTTGGTCCTGCCGTCCTCGGCGGGCGAGAGGTTGATCGTCACCGTCGCCCGTGCGTTCCCCGGGGCGCCGGCGCCGGATGCGTGCATCACGTAGGACGCCGGGTGCTGCTTGTCGGACAGCTTCACCTCACCGGCGTACGTGCCGCGGATCGCGCCGACGCCGACGGAGACGTTCATCTTGTACTCGTCGTCCCCGACCTGCTCCAGCGATTCGCAGCCCGGGATCGTGCGCGCCAGCACGGCCGGGTCGGTGATCACCGACCACACCTTCTCCGGGTCGCCCGAGAGAACCGCAGAGCCGTCCAGGTTCACGCCATCACTCCAGTCCCCGCCCGGCGCCCGGCCGCAGCGGTCTTCTCCGAATCAGGGGAACGCACCAGGTCGTACAGCTCGGTCGGCGAGATCGGCATCGAGGCGATCCGCCGTCCCACCGCATCCTCGATCGCCGAGGCCAGGGCCGCCGTCCCCGGGATGACGCCGGCCTCGCCGGCGCCCTTGATGCCCAGCGGGTTCAGCGGCGACGGCGTCTGCTGGTGGTCGATGTCGATGTCCGGGACCTCCGACGCGTAGGGCATCAGGAAGTCCATGAACGAGGCGTTCTGCAGCTGCCCGTCGGCGTCGTAGGCCATCCGCTCGTACAGCGCCCCGCCGACGCCCTGGGCCACGCCGCCGTGCACCTGGCCCTCGACGATCATCGGGTTCACCACGTTGCCGCAGTCGTGCACCACCGCGTACTTCACGACGTCGATCTCCCACGTCGCCGGGTCGATCTCCACGATCGCCGCGTGCGCCCCGGAGGCGAACGTCGACCGGATCGGCGAGTAGTAGTCGCGGTGCTCCAGCCCCGGCGCATCGCCCGGCGCCACCGGCGGCTTGGAGTCGTCCCCCGGGCCGGCGAACTGCGTCGCCTGCCGGGCCGCCTCGTCGAAGGCGTACCGCAGCGGGTTCGACAGCACCGCCACCGTGCGCAGCGGGATCGACGTGCCCGGCACGCCCTTCACCTGCACGAGGCCCTCGTCGATCTCCAGGTCCTCGGGCGACGCCTCCAGCACCTCGGCGGCGATCCGCAGCGCCTTCTCCCGCACCCCGCGCGCGGCCAGTGCGATCGCGTTGCCGCTCATCACCGCGGCCCGCGAGGCGAACGTGCCGACGGCGTAGCCGAAGCGCCGGGTGTCGCCGGTGGTCACCTCGACGTCCTCGATCGGCACACCGAGCTCGGAGGCGACGATCTGCGCGAACGCCGTCTCGTGCCCCTGTCCCTGCGAGGTGAGCCCGGTGGACACCAGCACCTTGCCCGAACCCAGCACCTGCACGTGCCCGCCCTCGTACGGCCCGGGCCCGGTGCCCTCCACGTACAGCGCCATCCCGACGCCGAGCAGCTTCCCGCGCGCCTCGGCTCCGGCTCGGAGCTCGTCCACCGAGGACCAGCCCACGAGGTCCTTGAGCTTCACCATCAGCCCCGGGTAGTCGCCCGAGTCGTAGATGACCGGCCGGCCGTCCTGGAACGTCAGGTGGTGCTCGTAGGGGAACTGATCGGGCTGGATCAGGTTCCGCTCGCGCACCAGCGCCCGGTCCAGGCCCAGCTCGTCGGCGATGCGGTCCATCGTCCGCTCCATCGCGTAGCAGCCCTGCGGCCGCCCGGCGCCGCGGTACGGCGTCACGATGACGGTGTTGGTGAACACCGACTCCACGATCACCCGGTACACCGGCAGCGCGTACGGCCCGACCAGCTGGGTCGCCGTCACGATCGGCACGATGATCCCGTAGGGCGTGTAAGCGCCGTTGTCGTGCCAGATGTGCACGTCGAGGGCGGTGATCCGGCCGTCGTCGTCGTACCCGACGGTGATCTCCTGCCGCTGCTGGCGCTCGTGCGCCGAGCCGATGAAGTGCTCGCGCCGGTCCTCGGCCCACTTCACCTCCTGGCCCAGGGCGATGGCGGCCATCGGCACCAGCAGCTCCTCGGGCCACGGGTGCACGATCTTCACGCCGAAGCCGCCGCCGACGTCAGGCGCGATCACCTCGACCTTGTCCAGCGAGAGGCTCAACTTCGCCGCGATCGCCGCGCGTACCGACGTCGACGCCTGGGTGCTCGTGTAGACGCGCAGCGAGGAGTCGTCGGCGTCCCAGCGGGCGTGCACGCCCTTGCCCTCCATGGGCATGCAGGCGCTGCGTTCGATGTACTGGGTGAAACTCAGCGTGCGGGGCGAGGCGGCCAGCACCGGCTCGACGTCACCGGTCTCCTGGTGGTGCCGGGCCGCGACGTTGTCCGGGATCTCCTCGTGCACCGCGTTGCGCGCCGCGCGGGCGGCGTCCACGCCGACGACGACGGGCAGCTCCTCGTACGTGACGACGATCTTCTCGACGGCGTCCTCGGCCACGTACCGGTCGGTGGCCACCACCATGACGACGGGCTCGCCGACGTGGTTCACCTCGCCGTTCGCGAGCGGGAACCCGGTGCGCGGGGCGTGCAGCTGCGGGTGCGGGATGAGCACCGGCAGCGGCTCGGCCATCGGGCCGGTCAGGTCCTCGTAGGTGTAGATGGCCACCAGACCCTCGACGTCCAGCGCCTCGTCGACGTCGACGGAGACGATGCGGGCGTGCGCGTGCGGCGAGCGCACGAACGCGGCGGCCAGCGCCTGCGAGCCGATGTCGTCCAGGTAGCGGCCCTTGCCGGTGATCAGCCGCTGGTCCTCGCGCCGGCGGACCGGCTCGCCGAAGAGCTTCGTCGTCACGCGTCGTCCTTCATCGCGGCGGCCGCGGTGTGCACGGCCTTCTTGATGTTGGCGTAGCCGGTGCACCGGCAGAGGTTGCCGCCGACCATCTCGTCCACCTCCTCCTCGGTGATCTCCACCGAGTTGTCGCGCCCCTCGAGCCCGGCCGCGATCGTCATCAGGAAGCCCGGCGTGCAGAACCCGCACTGCAGGGCGTGGCACTCGCGGAAGGCCTCCTGCACCGGGTGCAGCACCTGGCCGCCCTGGTGGTCGTCGTGCGCCAGCCCCTCCACGGTGCGCACCTCCGACCCGTGCACCTGGACGGCGAGCATCAGGCACGAGCGCACCGGAGCGCCGTCGACGATCACCGTGCACGCTCCGCAGACGCCGTGCTCGCAGCCGACGTGGGTGCCGGTCAGCCCCAGGTCGTGCCGCAGGGCGTCGGACAGCAGCCGGCGCACCGGCACGGTGGCTTCACGGGGAACACCGTTCACGGTGACGGTGATGGTCCGCTCGGTGTCGACGGCGGTCATGCGGCCCTCCCAGCGGCTTCGGCGGCAGCCTCGGCCAGAGTTCGTTCGGTGAGCACACCCACCAGCAGGCGCCGGTAGTCGGCGCTGGCGTGGATGTCGGTGTCCGGGTCCACCAGTGTCCGCGCCAGCGCGCCGGCAGCGGCCCAGTCGGCCTTCTCCACCGGCGACCCGGCGACGGCCTCGGTCAGATCATGCACCTCGGGGGTCAGGCCCACCGAGACGTAGGAGGCGCGTGCCGACTCCACCCGCCGGTCGGCGTCCAGCGTGACGACGACGCCCGCGCCGCAGACCGCGTAGTCGCCCTTGCGGCGGGCGACCTCGGCGAACGCGGTGCCCGAGTGGGCCGGCAGGGCGGGGAAGAAGGCGGAGGTGACGACGGCGGGCCCGGTGATCGACGTCTCCAGTGGGCCGACGAAGAGGTCCCGCCACCCGACGGTCTCGCTGCCCGCCGCGGTCGCCACCGTGACGGAGCCGCCGGTCAGGGCGAGCACCGACGTCATCTCGCCCGACGGGTCGGCGTGCGCGATCGACCCGACGGTGGTTCCTCGGTTCCGGATCGCCGGGTGGGCGACGTTCGCCGTGGCGCGGGCCAGCAGGGGCTGGACCCGGGCGGCGCCGTCGTCGTGCAGGAGGGCGTGGTGGCGGACCAGCGCCCCCACGGTGACGCCGTCGTCGGTGGCCTCGACGGAGCCCAGGCCCGGGACCCGGTTGATGTCCACGAGTGTGGCCGGCGCGGCGAGGCGCATCGAGAGGAGCGGCAGGAGCGACTGGCCCCCGGCGAGCACCTTGGCGCCCTCCTCGGCGAGGACCTCGAGGGCCTCGTCCAGGGAGCCTGGGTCGGCGTAGCGGAAGGGGGCGGGTTTCACCGGCTGCGGTCACCTCCGTGCGAGCGGCTGCGGAGGAGTCACTCTGTCACCCGGGTGGAGGCGGGCGAAAGTACCTCAGCGCTAAAACTTCGTAACGGCGGCCGCTTAGCGCCGCCCGCTCCTCCCCAACCGCCCGTATTCGGCACCGCACGTCCTCGGCGACGCCTCCGGACGCACGCCGCCCCCGGCGCCCGGACGGTGTCGTCCGGGCGCCGGGGGCGGCGGGGGTGGTGCGGGCGTCAGCGGCGGTGTGCGTCCGAGCCCGGGGTCTTGCCGTCGAGGACGCCGGGGCGGCCGACCTCGTCCACCGACGACGGGTCGGAGCTGACCTCGTCGCCGACGCCGTGCCCGAAGGTGCTGCCGGCGGCCGGGTGCGCGCCCTCGCGGAGCAGCGCCGCCTTCATCTCGGCCGGCGCCAGCGCCCGCGCCACGTGCCAGGCGACGACCGCGACGATCGAGCCCAGCGCGATGCCGTTGAGCACGTACTCGTCGGTGAAGGTCAGGGTGACGTTGCCGATGCCGATGATGATCCCGGCCGCGAGCGGCACGAGGTTGATCGGGTTGGCGAAGTCGACCCGGTTCTCCTTCCAGATCTTGGCGCCCAGCAGGCCGATCATCCCGTAGAGGACCACGGTGATGCCGCCGAGCACGCCGCCCGGGACGATGTTGATCAGCGCGCCGAACTTGGGGATCAGGCCCAGCAGGATGGCGACGAGCGCGGCCACGTAGTAGGCCGCCGTCGAGTACACGCGGGTGGCAGCCATCACGCCGATGTTCTCGGCGTAGGTGGTGGTGGGGGAGCCGCCGACGGAGGTGGCGACGACGGTCGCGATGCCGTCGGCCGCGACGGCACGGCCCATGTACGGGTCGAGGTCGCGCTTGGTCATCTCGGAGACGGCCTTGACGTGGCCGGCGTTCTCCGCCACCAGGGCGATCACCGCGGGGATCACCAGCAGCGAGAAGTTGAGCGAGAAGCTCGGCCCGGTGAAGTCGGGGAAGCCGAACCAGTCGGCGCCGGCGACCGAGTCGAAGTTGATCCGGTCCCGGGTGCTGACCGCGCCCGTGCCGTCGACCGAGGTGATCTGGCCGGCGGTGGCGTCCAGCAGGACCGACAGCAGGTAGCCGAAGATCAGGCCGAGCAGGATCGAGATGCGGGCGAGGAAGCCGCGCAGGGCGAGCGAGGCGACGATGACGAAGGCCATCGTGGCCAGCGCGACCCACTGGTCCTGCGGCCAGTACACGCCGGCGGCGACCGGGGCGAGGTTGAAGCCGATGAGCATGACCACCGCGCCGGTGACGGCCGGCGGGAGCACCCGGTTGATGACGCCCAGACCCGCGAAGTGGATCAGCAGACCGACCAGGGCGAGGACGACGCCGGCGACCAGCAGCGCGCCGACGACGTCGCTGGAGTCACCGCCGTTGGCCCGGATCGCGGCCACACCGCCGACGAAGGCGGCGCTGGTGCCGAGGTAGCTCGGCACCCGGTTCTTCACGATCAGCAGGAAGATGATCGTCGCGACGCCGCTCATCATGATGGCGAGGTTGGGGTCCAGCCCCATGACGATCGGGAAGACGAACGTCGCCCCGAACATCGCGACGACGTGCTGCGCGCCGATGCCGACCGTGCGTGGCCAGGAGAGGCGCTCGTCGGGTGCGACGGCCTCCCCGAGCGGGGGCGTCTTGCCGTCCCCGTAGAGCTTCCACCCGAACGCCATGAGTGCCTCCTCGACGTGCACTTTCGATGCGGTGCGGTGTCGGGCGACGGGTCGTCGTCCCCACCGGGAGGCGTCAATGTGGCACGCCCCACCCGGTGGGCGGAAGTACCTCAATGCTAAATCGTTATTGCAGGCAGATGCCGATACTTCACCGCTGAGAGATCTGTCGGTACGGTTTCGAGGATGAGCCCCTCAGCCCCCTCCGGTGGAGACGCCGCGGTCTCGGTGCAGCTGCGATCCGGGGTCTACGCCGACTCGGTGAAGTTGATGCAGGTGAGCCGCCGCGTCGGCGCCCGCGACGGCGTCTCGGCCGTGCTCGTCGCCATGGCGACGCCGCTGAACCTGGAGCTCGCCGCGAACATGGGGCTCGCCCCTGCCGGCGACGCCTCGCCCGAGCAGCTCCTGATCGCCGTCCGCGCCGAGGACGACGCCGCGCTGGCCGATGCGCTCGCCGACGTCGACGCCGCGCTGGCCGAGCGGGAGCGCTCCACCGGCAGCGCCACCGCCGTCGCGCACCGCACGGTCGGGGCCGGGCTCGACGAGCTCGCGCCCGACTCCCCGGCGCTGGCCATCGTGAGCGTCCCCGGCCAGTACGCCGTCGCCGAGGCCGCCGACGCCATCGCCGCCGGCCGCAGCGTGCTGGTCTTCTCCGACGGCGTCCCCGTCGAGCACGAGGTCGCGCTCAAGCGCGCCGCCCACGACGCCGGCGTGCTCGTCATGGGGCCCGACTGCGGCACCGCGATCGTCTCCGGCGTCGCCCTCGGCTTCGCCAACGTCGTCCGCCCCGGCCCGGTCGGGCTCGTCGCCGCGTCGGGCACGGGCGCCCAGCAGGTGTCCTGCCTGCTCGACATGGCCGGCGTCGGGGTCTCCCACGTGCTCGGCGTCGGCGGCCGCGACCTCAAGGAGGAGGTCGGTGGGCTGGCCACCCTGGACGCGCTCGCCGCGCTGGACGCCGACCCCGCCACCGAGCGGGTGCTGGTGGTGTCCAAGCCACCGGCGCCCTCGGTCGCCGCCGCGGTGACGTCGTTCGCCGACGGGCTCTCCGTGCCCGTCCGCAGCGCCGCGCTGTCGGCGGAGACCCCGGACCTCACCGCCGCCGTCGAGGCGCTGCTGACCGACATGGGGCTCGACGTCCCGGTGTGGCCGTCGCGCCCCGGGCCCGCGGAGGCCGCCGTTCCCGGCGCGGCGCTCAAGGGCCTCTACTCCGGCGGCACGCTCGCCGACGAGGCCATGTTGATCGCCGCCCCGGCGCTCGGCGGCATCCGCTCGAACACCCCGCTGGAGCCGGAGCTCGACCTCGGCACGGACCTGTCCGCCTCCGGCCACCTGGTCGTCGACTTCGGCGACGACGCCCTCACCGTGGGCCGCGCGCACCCGATGATCGACCCGACGCTGCGGCTGGAGGCCATCGCCGGCGTCGCCGCCGCCGACGAGCCGGCGGTCCTGCTGCTCGACGTCGTCCTCGGGTACGGGGCCGACCCCGATCCGGCCGGCGCGCTGGTCCCTGCGCTGCGGGCGGCCCGGGCGCAGAAGCATCTGCCGGTCGTCGTCGCGCTGATCGGCACCGAGGGCGATCCGCAGGGCTGGTCGCGCCAGGCCGACGCCCTGGCCGCCGCCGGCTGTGCCGTCTTCTCGTCCAACGCCGCGGCCACGCGGTACGCCCTCGACCTGCTGGGAGCATCCGCATGAACCTCGGGAACCTGCTCTCCGGCCCGCCGTCCATCGTGGCGGCCGGCGTCGATGTCTTCTCCGACGCGCTGCGCGCCCAGGGCGCCGAGGTGGCCGACGTCGACTGGCGGCCGCCGGGCTTCGGCGACCCGGACGACCTCGCCGCGCTCGCCCTGGACACCCGCCGCGCCGCCGCCAACCGCACCGCGGTGGAGCGGCTGCTCGCCGCCGGGGCGGTGCTGGTCGACGTCCGGCCCGCCCGCGAGGTCATCGGCCTGGCCGACCGGATGCTCCTGCACTCCGGCCCGCCGCTGGAGTGGGAGAACGCCTCCGGCCCCATGCGCGGCGCGCTGATCGGCGCCTGCCTGTTCGAGGGGTGGGCGGCGGACGTCGAGGAGGCGGAGATCCTGCTCTCCACCGGCGCGGTGACCCTCGACCCCTGCCACCACCACCGCACCGTGGGCCCGATGGCCGGCGTCACCAGCCCGTCGATGTGGATGTGGTGCCTGGAGGACCCGGTCACCGGCGGGCAGGCGTTCTGCAACCTAAACGAGGGCCTCGGCAAGGTGCTGCGGATGGGCGCCTTCAACGAGGAGGTGCAGGCCCGGCTGCGCTGGATGCGCGACGTGCTGGGGCCGGTGCTGTCCAAGGCCGTGCGCGGCTCGATCGACGCCGGCAACGACCCGCTCGACGTGAAGGCCGTGCTGGCGCAGATGCTCCAGATGGGCGACGAGGGGCACAACCGCAACCGCGCCGGCTCGCTGATGGCGCTGCGCGAGCTGTCGCCGTCGATCGTCGCGGTGGAGGGCGTGCCGTCGTCGGACATCGCCGCGGTGCTGCGATTCATCGGCGGCAACGAGCACTTCTTCCTCAACCTCGGCATGCCGACGGCGAAGCTCGCGCTCGACGCCGCCCGCGACGTCCCCGGCTCCACGATGCTCACCGTGATGTCGCGCAACGGCACGGAGTTCGGCATCCAGGCCGCCGGCACCGGCGACCGTTGGTTCACCGGCCCGGCGAACACCCCGGTCGGGCTCTTCCTGGGCGACTACGGCCCCGACGACGCCAACCCCGACATCGGCGACTCCGCGATCATGGAGACCTACGGCATCGGCGGCTTCGCCATGGCCGCGGCCCCGGCGATCGTCCGGTTCGTCGGCGGCACCGTCCCCGATGCCCTGGCGACGACGGAGCGCATGTACCAGCTGACGCTCGCCGAGAACCCGGCGATGGCGATCCCTATCATGGGCTTCCGTGGGTCACCGACCGGCATCGACGTGCTCAAGGTCGCCCGCACCGGCTGGCTGCCGCAGATCAACACCGGCATGGCCGGGCGGATCGCCGGCACCGGCCAGGTCGGCGCCGGGCTGGTGCAGCCCCCGCAGCAGTGCTTCGAGCAGGCCCTGGTCGCGCTCGCCGAGGAGGCGCGGAAGGCCTGAGCCGGCCGGCAGGACCCGGGGCGTCGGTGCCGACGGTCATCCGCACCTGCAGGGTCAGCGGCGCTCGCACCGCGGACCGGCGCTGGCCCCGGATGGAAGGGCCGACGGGGCGCAGCCGCCACTGCGGCGGGCCGAGCTCCGCGGCGACGAGCGCGGTCGGGAGGGACCGCAGCTCCTCGGGTCCGCGCCAGATCACCTCGACGTGCTCACCGGGCTCCAGCCGCACCCGCCGTCTCGAGCGGTCCTCGGCGATCGACACCACGATCTCGGCGCTGCCCGACGACTCGACCAGGCTCATCAGGACGTCGCCCCTGCTGGTGGCCAGCAGGTCCACCACCGTCCGTGGCTCCGGGTAGTCCACCCCCGGGTTCTCCACCATCATTGGCCCCCTTTCCTTCTAGAACGGACGCGTCTTGGAACCCGCGCAGGCTATCGGGGCGGGATGCCGCCCGAGGCCGGTTGGCCGGCGTGTCGCCGTGGGGCGTGCCGTCCGCCCCGGGCGGGAGGCCCGGGCGGAACTGAAGCGGGGCCGCAGGTGGGCAGGTGGGGCACGGCGGAGGCAAATCCGTCCACGTCGTCCAGCGAGGCGGCGAATGGCACCCGGGAATGTCCTGACCGTGCACGGGGGTTGTCACGCCCGTCTCCTGCACGAGCTCACGAACCGGGTGGCGCAACGGAACGGCGCCTTGCCCGGGGTGGTCAGCCGCGCGGGGACGTCGCCGTCGCGGGTGGCGGTCGCCTCCGCCACCGCCAAGTTGGAGATCTGAGTGAACACGCCCCGTCCCAAGGTCCGGCTCAGTCGCGCGCTGGGCATCCCCCTCACGCCGAAGTCCGCCCAGTACTTCGAGCGCCGCCCGTACCCGCCGGGCGAGCACGGGCGGAAGCGTCGCAAGGACAGCGACTACTCCACCCGCCTCAGGGAGAAGCAGCGCCTGCGCGCCCAGTACGACATCAGCGAGACGCAGCTGCGAGCGGCCTTCGACCGCGCCAGGCGGTCGGGCGGCAAGACCGGTGAGGCCCTGATCCAGGACCTCGAGTCGCGGCTCGACGCCACCGTCCTGCGCGCCGGCTTCGCCCGCACGATCTACCAGGCTCGCCAGTTCGTCACCCACCAGCACGTGCTGGTCAACGGCAAGCGCGTCGACCGGCCCTCCTACCGGCTCGAGCCGGGTGACTTCGTGCAGATCGCGGAGAAGTCCCGCACCAGGGAGCCGTTCGTCGTCGCCGCCTCCGGCGCGCACGCCGAGGCGCCGAAGTACCTCGAGGTGCGGCTGGCCGATCTGGTGGCCCGCTACGAGCGGACGCCGAACCGCGAGGAGGTCCCGGTCGTCTGCGAGGAGCAGCTGGTCGTGGAGTACTACTCCCGCTGACCCCCGGGCGGGAGCTGCGCACCGACCCGCGGTGGTGGCCACCTGGCGGACGGTGCGCGCAGATCCCGAGTCGGGCTCCGGTGGCCCCGGACGAACGGAATCCCGGCCGCCCTGCCGGTGAAGGCGCTGCTGGCGCGCACGGACGACGCCGCGATCGCGCTCGTCGGCCTCCAGGTCTACTCGGCGGGGCTGTCGTTCACCCTGGTCGTGCGGGTGCGCGCCTGCGGGGACCACCAGCTGGACCGGCTGCACCACCTCATGGGTCGCACGGGCCCGGTCCGCGGCGCTTCCTGCTCGGCGTGCAGTTCGCCGACGGCCGGCGGGCCAGCACGGTCGGCTCCGCGGACGAGCTCGACGACGGCATCGTGCTCAGCCAGGGGTCAGGCTCCGGCGGGGAGCTGGAGCTGGAGCTGGACTGGTGGCTGCACCCGCTGCCGCCCGAGGGTCCGCTCCGGGTCGTCGTCCCGCGCGGCCGAGGACGTCGTGACACTCTGGCGTGGGCGCCGCCCGCCCCGCGAGGTGAACAGCACCGGCCCGGGCCCGACCTACCGCCGGACAGCTGGTTCGCCGGCTGAGGCCTCTGGGCGAGATCGGCGATCTCGCCCCCATCCGGCCGGGAAAATTGGCGAGATCGGCGATCTCGCCCCGATCCAGCCGGGTCGGGCCGCCGCGAGCAGGTCGTCGACGGCGGCGAGGAGGGGCGCCGCGCGGTCCGCGGATCGGCCCGGTGTCGTGGTCCGACGCGACGCGCGGCGACGTCCTGCGGACCCCCGTGGAGATGCGGTAGGTAGTGCCCAATTAGCCTGTCCGTCACGCGGATGCGATGATGCTCGGTACACGATCGAGCGGCCGCTGGAACGGCGCAGCGCCCCGACCGCGTGGGGGAGCGAAGCTGAACAGGCACCTGGCGGAGCTGATTTCCAGCGGTCCCCGGACCGGGCTGCAACGACTGGTTCTCGAGCACGACTGGGGGACGACCGCCCTCGGGCCTCAGGCAGACTGGTCACCGACGCTCCGGACGGCGGTCAGCACCACGCTCAACTCGCGGTTCCCGTTCCTGCTCATGTGGGGCCCGGAGCTCGTCATGATCTACAACGACGGCTACGCCCCCATGCTCGGCGCCCGGCACCCCGCCGCGCTGGGCCGGTCGGCGCGCGACGTCTGGTCCGACATCTGGGCCGCCCTCGAGCCGATGGTCGCCGAGGTGATGGCCGGACGAGCCACGTACTCCGAGGACCTGCCCCTGGTCATGACGCGGCACGGCTACGAGGAGGAGACCTACTTCTCCTTCTCGTTCAGCCCGGTCCTCGAGCCGGGTGGCCAGGTGGTCGGCCTGCTCGACACGGTCGTCGAGACCACCCAGCGCGTACTGGCGGCCCGCCGGCTCGGCGTCCTGCAGCGGCTGGGCAGCCTGCCGCGCGCCTCGCACGGGGACACGACCGAAGCGGTGTCGACCGCGCTCGGGGTGCTCGCCGATGCCCGGGCGGACTGCCCCTTCGGTCTGGTCTACCTGGCCGACGGCGACGACGGGACCCCGCGGTTCGTCGCCGGGCAGGGCCTCGACGTGCGCGGGGAGCCGGCCGGCGGCGTCGTCCCCGGGCAGGTGCTCCGCGCGATGGCGACCGGGGAGGCGCAGACGGTGACCTCGCTGGCCGCGCTCCTGCCGGGGCTGTCCAGCGCCGCCGCGAGCCCCGCCGGGCAGGCCGACGTCCGCACCGCGGTCGTCCTACCGCTCACCGCCGCCGGTGCCGAGCGGCCGATCGGCGCGCTGGTCCTGGGCGCCAGCCCGCACCTCCCCCTGGACGAGGGCTATCGCATCTTCATGGCCCTGGCGGCCGGGCAGGTCGCCGCGGCGGTCGCCGATGCGCAGGCGGTCGCGGCCGAGCGCCGCCGGGCCGAGGAGCGGGCGCGGTCGGACCAGGCGCGAGCGCAGTTCTTCACCGACGTCGCCGTGACCCTGCAGCGCGCGGTCCTCGGTCCGACCGTGCTGCCCGAGGGCTTCGCCGTCCACTACGAACCGGCCAGCGGCACGCTGGAGGTGGGCGGCGACTGGTACGACGTGGTGGACCTGCCCGGCGGCGGCTACGGCGTGGTCGTCGGCGACGTCGTCGGCCGCGGCCTGCCCGCCGCGGCCGTGATGGGCCAGCTGCGCAGCGCCGGCCGGGCGCTGCTGCTGGAGAGCCGGTCGCCCGCCCACGTGCTGTCGGCCCTCGACCGGTTCGCGGCGCTGGTCCCCGGTGCGGCCGTGAGCACCGTGTTCTGCGCCGTCATCGACCCTCGTGCGGGCAGCCTCTGCTACAGCAGCGCCGGGCATCCGCCGGCGATGCTCGTGGAGGACGGCGGCGCCGTCCACCTGCTGGAGGGCGGGAGCGCCCTCCCGCTCGCCGTCGTGGCGGGGGCCCGCCGCCCCGAGGCGGAGGTCGCGCTGCCCGCCGGCTCCACGCTGCTGCTCTACACCGACGGCCTGGTCGAGCGGCGGGACGAGGCGCTGGACGAGGGGATCGGCCGGGCCGCGGAGGCGCTGGTGGCGGGGCGGCACCTCGGTCCCGCCGAGCTGAAGACGAGGCTCACCGAGCGGTTGCTCGGTGACGCGCCGGACGACGACGTCGCGTTCGTCCTGTTCCGCTGCGGCTGACGCCCGGGAGGCCGAGATGGACGTCGTCCGGATGAGCAAGCGGCTGTCGTTCGTGCTGCGGCACCGCCCCGACTCGGTGGGGCTCACTCTCGACGACGCCGGCTGGGCCGACGTCGGCCAGCTGCTCGCCGCGCTGCGGATCTCCAGGGAGCAGCTCGAGCTCGTCGTCGCCACGAACGACAAGCGCCGGTTCGCCTTCGACCCGACCGGCACGCGGATCCGGGCCAGCCAGGGGCACAGCGTCGCCGTGGACCTCGGCTACGGACCCGAGCAGCCGCCGGAGGTGCTGTTCCACGGCACGGTCGAGCGCGTCCTCCCGGCCATCCTCGCCGAGGGGCTGCGGCCGGGGCGCCGGCACGCGGTGCACCTCTCCGCCGACGTCGTCACCGCCCGGGCCGTGGGCGGCCGGCGGGGCCGCCCGGTCGTGCTCCGGGTGGACGCCGCCGGCATGGCCGCCGGCGGGTCCTCCTTCAGCCGCTCGGCCAACGGCGTGTGGCTCGTCGACACCGTCCCCCCGCAGTTCCTGACCGTGGTGGACGCCGCGTCGGCGCCGGACGGCTGACCCCCCCGTCGGTCACCCGGCCATCACGTCGCGGAAGGTCTCCTCGGTCTCGACGAACAGCTCCTGCAGGCCCTCGCCGCCGATGAACTCCTCGGGCACGTACCGCTCGCCCAGCGTCTCCACCACGGACGGCTCCTCCGCCGCGCTGCGCAGCGTGTCCTCGACGGTCTGGCGCACCTCGTCCGGGACGCCGGCGGGCGCGATGACCCCGAAGGTGGTCGTGCTCTGCACCAGCTCGGGGAAGCCCTCCTCGACGAACGTCGGCGCGTCGACGTAGGGAAGTGGTTCCTCGCTACCGACGGCGAGCACCCGGAGGTCACCGGACTCGATCGCCGGCAGCATGTCCTGCGAGAGGTTCACGAACCCGGCGCTGACGTTCTCGCCCAGCAGCGCCGTCTGCACCTCCGAGTTGCCCTCGAACGGCACCACGGTCAGGGGCACGTCGTAGAGCTGGGTGATCCGCCGGGTCTCGGCGGCGTGCGTGTTCGTGGCGCCGGGCGTGCCCACGGTGATCGACCCGGGCTCGGCCTGCGCGGCCCCGAAGAGCGACGCCAGGTCCTGGTACGGCGAGTCGGCCGGCACCACGATCCCCGACGGCACGCGGGTGACGACGCCGATCGGCGTGAAGTCCTCGCGCGTGTACCCGACGTCGTTGCTCAGGTAGTTCAGGACCGCGGTCGGCAGCGCGGTCATGGAGAGGGTGTGCCCGTCGGCCTCGGCCTGGATCAGCTGCTGGTAGGCGGTGGCGCCCGAGGCGCCCGGGAGGTTCTCGACGACGACCGACTCGTCGAGCTCCTGCTCCATGTGCGCGGCGAGGGCGCGCGCCGCGATGTCGGTCGGCCCGCCGGCTGTGTAGGGGACGAGCAGCCGGACGTTCTGCGTCGGGAAGTCGCCCGCGGCGTCCCCGCCGCCGGATCCGGAGTCCTCACCGCCGCACGCGGTCAGCAGGGAGGTGGCGAGGAGGGCGGCGAGCACGCGGGCAGGTCTCATCGGATCTCCTGACGTGGGGTGACGGCGTCGTCGCCGCACCGGGCCCCGTCCGTGTCGGGCGGTGGATCCATCGTGCGGTATCCGGGCCACGGGGGCACGCTGCGCGCGGATTTCCGGCGCACGGTCAGGCGGGGAGCCGGACCGCCAGCAGCGCGATGTCGTCGTCGCCCCGGGTGCCCAGGGCGCTCAGCAGCCCGTCGCACATCCGGTCCAGCGGCTCGCGCCCCAGTTGCCGCAGCGCCCGCACCAGCCAGGCGGTGCCGTCGTCGAGCGTCATGCCGCGCCGCTCGATCAGGCCGTCGGTGTAGAGCAGCAGCGTGTCCCCGCGGTGCAGCACGAGCTCGTGGTCGCTGCGCGGGGCGTCGGTGGGCGTGGTCCCGAGCAGCCGGTCGGGCACCCGCTGGAGCACCTCGGCGCTGCCGTCGGCGCGGACGAGCACCGGCGGCGGGTGCCCTGCGTTGGACCAGCGCAGCGGGACGGCGCCGGCGGCGAGACCACGCACGTCCACGGTGGCCACGGCGACGGTCACCAGGGTCTCCAGCGACAGCCCGGCCAGGACGTCGTCCAGCGCGGTGAGGGCGGCCGCCGGCGAGGTGTGCCCCGACCGGGCCAGGGCCCGCAGCATGCCGCGGGTCTGGGCCATCGTGGCCGCGGCGGGGGCGTCGTGCCCGGCGACGTCGCCGATGACGAGCATGGTGCGGCCGTCGGCGAGCGGGAAGGCGTCGTACCAGTCCCCGCCGACCTGGGCCTCCCGCGCGCCCGGCAGGTAGCGGGCGGCGGTCTCCATGCCGGGCACCCGCGGGGCGTCGCCGAGCAGGGCCCGCTGCAGCGTCTCGCCGGTCCGGACGGCGGCGCGCGTCGCCGCCGCCTCGGCGCCGAGGCGGGCCAGCTGCGCCTCCCGGCGCAGCCGCAGCTCGCAGGTGGCGACGGCGAGCACCCCGGCGAGGGCGACGGCGACGAGCCGGACGCTCTGGGCCACCGCCGTCTCGGCGGTGTACTGCTGCTCGTAGAGGCCCAGCAGCGTGCCGACGACGAAGGCGGCCGCCCCGTAGGCGACGGTCGCCCGCCGGCTCAGCGCGGTCGCGGCCACCAGCGGCGCGATCACAGCCAGCCCGAGCACCACCTGGCCGCGGCCACTGAGGATCTCCGCGAGCACCACCAGGGCCAGGGCGAGGGCGGGCAGCGCCTGGTGGAAGCGCTCCGACCGGTCCACCACGTCCCCCTCGTCCGGCCGCGAGCTGCCGCCTGTCCCTCCAGCGGCGTCCAACCTAGAGGACGACGCTGGACCGACGGGCCGTTCCGCCGGGGAGCCGTCAGCCCGTGGAGCCCGGCATGGCGTCCATGGGCAGCCCGACGTACAGCATCCCGATGAGGACGCCGGCCTCGTCGTGCAGGCCGGCGTACGCGGTGAAGTAGGGCCGGTCGGCAACGGTGGCTGCGCCGGTGTACACGTCGCCGGCGTGGACCGCGGCCAGCACCGCGCGGCCTCCACGGAGGCGTTGAGCGGCAGGAGACGGCTCTGCTGGCTGATGGCCGTGACCAGGCGGACGAACTCGGTGATCGACTCGCTCGCGGCCTGCAGCGCCGCGATCCGTTCGTCCACGACTCGAGCGGATCGTGCCCGGCACCGCCTTCACCCCGGGCGGGACCGTCATCGACCACTCGCTGCCGAGTTCCTGCGCCGTGTCGGGGAGCGGTTCGACACCGTCGTCCTGCACCACGTCGCCTCCGCCGGCTCCTGGCCCGGCGTCCGCCCCGGATGCGCAGGAGGAGGGCGCCGGGACGACGTCCCGGCCCCCTCCTCCTGCGTCACCCGGTGGTCAGGCCTCGATGCCGGCGCGACCGCGCGCCCCGGTCCGCTCCTCGCTGCGATGCTCCCGGGCTGTCGTCACGCCCTGACGATCGCGGCGACCGGGCCGCCGCCCGACGGGCCCTGGTGCACCGCGGCGACCGAGACGAAGACCGCCGGGTCACCGGTGACCGACGCCGTCACGCCGCCGACGCACGCCTTGATCTGGCGGTGCCAGGAGACGTCGGAGTCGTCGAGCATCGCGTTGCGCCGGCCGCGGACCTTCCCGTCGGGGGAGGCCTCGCACTTGAGGAAGACGTTGACCAGGCGGTCGCCGAGGTCGGTGTGGTGCGGCCGCTCGGGCAGCTCCAGGCCGGCGTCGCGGATCGCCGCCCAGATGCCGTCCTGGTCGAGAGCATCCTTCATCACGGAGTGGCCGACGCGGTAGGTGCCGCCGTGGCCGCGGGCGTTGCCGACGACGACGATCTGCGCCCGGTCCAGCTCCACGCCCGACGAGCAGGACGCGACCGAGGAGTACAGGGACAGGTCGCGCATGATCTGGTCCTGCGTCGGCATCTCGATCTCGCCGAGCGCCACCGCGATGCCCAGCGCCGTCGTGCCGTTGGAGATGTCCATGGAGCCGTGGGGCTCCTCCAGGATGGTGGTCTGGCCGCGCTCGTGGGCGTCGCGGATCGTGTCGATCGTGAGCAGCGGCGTCTTGGTCTGCACGTAGTGCACGTCGGCCGGGTCGGTGATGCCGGCCTCGGCCATCGCCTTCCTCACGCCGGCGGCCACCTTCTCCACCATGGCGACGCGGCCGATGTCCTCGGGCAGCAGGACGTCGCTCATCGCGTATCCCACGGTCAGCCGCGGCTCGTCGGTCTTCTCGACGGCCTCCTCGGGGAGGGTCGCGAAAACGGTCGCGTGCGGGCTGATGACGCCGTCGGTGCCGCCGGACCACACGATCGGGATGTCCCCGACCTCCTCCTTCGACCGGCTGCCCTTCTCCATGAGTACCTCGCGGAACGCGCGGTCGGCGATGATCCGGGTGTAGTCGTTGATCCCGCCGTTGCCCTCGGTCTTGCCGATGACCGCGACGACGCGGTCGGCGTCCATGACGCCGTCGTCGATGAGCTTGGCCAGCTCCGAGGCGTCGGAGACGTTGTGCAGCGGGACCTTGCGGACCTCGATCGGTGCGGGCATGCGGGTTCCCTTCAGGAGTGGGTGAGGACGGTGCCGGCGTCGTCGCCACGGACGGCGTCGGCGATGTGCTCGAGCGAGGTGATGACGGCGCGGGCGCCGCCGGCCTCGACGAAGCGGAGAGCTGCTTCCACCTTCGGGCCCATCGAGCCGCGGGCGAACTGGCCGACCGCGGCGAGCTCGCGCATCTGGGCCGCGGTGATCCGGCCGAGCGGGCGCTGGTCCGGCGTGCCGAAGTCGACCATCACGTTCGTGACGTCGGTGGCGATGACCAGGGTGTCGGCCTCGACGTCCCGGGCCAGGATGGCCGCGGTGAGATCCTTGTCGATGACGGCCTCGACGCCGTGCAGCGGCGACCGGACCCGGTCGTGGTCGCGGCTGTCATCGACCACGGGGATGCCGCCTCCGCCGGCGCAGACGACGACGAACCCGGCCCCCGCCAGCGCGTGGATCGCCGCGGAGTCGACGACGGCCTTCGGCTCCGGGGAGGCGACGACCCGCCGCCAACCGCGGTCGCCGCGGTCCTCCCACGTCTGGCCGAGCGCGATGAACCGGTCCGCCTTCTCGCGGGGGAGGTAGCGGCCGACCGGCTTGGACGGCTCGGCGAAGTGCGGGTCGTCGGCGTCGACCAGCGTCCGGGTGATCAGGCCCGCGGTGCGCTGCGGGAGGCCACGGGCCCGCAGGGCGGCGTCGAGCTCGTCGGCGAGGGTGAAGCCGATGGTGGCCTGTGTCTGCGCGACGTTCCAGTCCAGCGGCACCGGCGGCACCTCGTGCGCGGCCAGCTCGTTCTTCACCAGCAGGTTGCCCACCTGGGGGCCGTTGCCGTGGGTGATCACCACCTCGGCGCCTGCGGCGACGACGGCGGCGATGTGGGTGGCCGCCTGGGCGAGCGCGGCGCGCTGGGCCGCCGGCGTCGCCGACCCGTCGGCTCCGGTCATGGCGTTGCCTCCGAGGGCGATGACCACGCGGCTCGACGTCACCCCGCCGACCCTAGCCGGAAATTCCTTAGCGGTGAAGGACCTGGGGACGGCTGCCGGCTCGAGGTCCGCTTTCGGGGTAGCGGCACCCGGGGCTGACGTGCGCACCTCTGCCCCGGCGGCGACCGTCTGCGGGACCGGCCATCCGGCCCGGAGGTGACGTCGGCCACCCGCTCCCGGCCGTCCGCCTGCGGTGGCGGTCTGCGTCAGGGCGGCTCCGCTAGCGTTCCGAGCCGTGCCCGCCGCCCCGTCGTCGACGACCGTCGCCGGGCTGGTGACCGCACTCGTCGGGTTCCTGAGCTCCTTCGCCGTCGTGCTCACCGGCCTCCGCGCGGTCGGGGCCACGCCGGGGCAGGCGGCTTCGGGGCTGGTGGTCCTGTCGCTCACCATGGGGATCGCCACCGTGCTGCTGGCCCAGCGGACGCGGATGCCGATCACCGTGGCCTGGTCCACGCCCGGCGCGGCCCTGCTGGCGACCGCCGCCGCGCCGTCCTGGCCGGTGGCCGTCGCCGCCTTCGTCCTGGTCGGCGCCCTGGTATTGCTCACCGCGGGGTGGCCCCGGCTGGGTAGCGCGATCGCAGCCATCCCGCCGGTGCTGGCCCAGGCGATGCTGGCCGGCGTGCTCGTCCCCCTGTGCCTCCAGCCGGTCCGCTCCGCGCTGGAGATGCCCTGGCTGGTGGCGCCGGTGGTCCTGGTCTGGGCGGTGCTGCTGCGGTTCTCCCCGCGCTGGGCGGTGCCGGCCGCCTTCGCCCTCACCCTCGGCATCATCGGGTGGCTCGCCTGGCGCGAGGGGGGTGTCCCGGCCGCCGCCCTGGTCCCCACCCTGGAGTGGACGACGCCGGACTTCGCCTCCGCTGCGGTGATCGGGCTCGCGCTGCCGCTGTTCCTGGTCACCATGGCCTCCCAGAACGTGCCGGGCATGGCCGTGCTGGCCGCCCACGGCTACCGGGCGCCCTGGCGGCCGGCCATGGCCGTCACCGGAGCCGGGACGGTCCTCGGTGCGCCGTTCGGTGGTCACGCGATCAACCTGGCCGCCATCAGCGCCGCCCTGGCGGCCGGTCCCGAGGCGGACGCCGACCCGGGACGCCGCTACCGGGCCGCTCGCGCCGCGGGGCTGGCCTACGTCGGGTTCGCGCTCGTCTCCGCCGCCGTCGCCGCGCTCGTGGTCACGGCCCCCGCCGAGCTCCCCGCCGCGGCTGCCGGCCTGGCGCTCTGGCCGGTGCTGGCCTCGTCCCTGAGCGGAGCCCTGGCGCAACCGGAGGACCGGATCCCCGTCGTCGCGACCTTCCTCGTGGCGATCAGCGGCATCACCGTGGGCGGCATCGGGTCGGCGTTCTGGTCGCTGGTCGTGGGCCTGGCTTTCTGGGCCTGGTCCCGGACCCGCCCTGAGGGCGCGGTCGTCTCGGCGTGAGGGGGGACGGTCAGCGGCGCCAGAAGTCGAACCGGTCGCGTCCCGGCCGGAACCCGGCGGCCTCGGCGACGGCCACCGCGAGGTCGAACTTCTGGCCCACCGCGGTGGGGGCGTGCGCGTCGCTGCCGAAGCTGACCGCCTCGCCGCCCTCCTCGCGGAACCAGCGCACCTGGTCGGCCGAGGCGAGCGGGCTGCTCGTGTTGATCTCCAGCGCGCGGCCGCTGGCGGCCAGCGCGTGGAACACCGCCCGGTACTCCGCCTCGTAGTCCTTCTCCACGTACCGGTGCGATCCGCCGGGCCAGTACCGCCGCGGGAAGTCCACGTGCGCCAGCACCTGGAAGACCTCGCTGCTCTCGATCATCCCGACCATCTCGCCGAGGTAGCGGCGCATCGTGGCGTCGGCGTCGACGTGCAGCAGCCGACCGACGCCGACCAGCCGGCCCTGGTCGGACAGCGAGTGCAGGGAACCGAGGACGCGGTCGACCGGTGAGTCCTGGAGGTGGCGGGCGATGCTCGCGGCGAACAGGTGCGGCTCACCGGTCTCGATGCCCGACCAGATCCGCAGCTCCGGGAACCGGTCCCGGACCTCCGCCAGCTCGGCGAAGTAGCCCTCGACGTCGATCGGCAGCTGGTGCGCCGGGTTGCGGTCGACCAGCCCCTCCTCGGTGGCCCGGTCCTCGTCGTGCCAGACGGTGAAGTCCAGGTGCTCGGTGAAGGCGATCGCGGGCAGGCCCTGGGCGATCGCCCGCTCGCAGGCCTTGCGCATGGTGGACGAGTCGGGGGTGTCCCACGACCAGTGGCTGTGCACGTGGTTGTCGGCCGGAAGCTGCCCCTGGTGTGCCATCGCCTGGGGATTCTCCACCGTCGTCCCCAGGCCGCGCGCGGGCACCCGTTCTCGTCCCTCGGGGTGCCTACTGTCGTCGGCATGAGCACCGCCGCACCGCCGTCCTCGATCGCCGACGAAGCCCTGGAGATCCTCCGGGAGCTCACCGGCCGGCCCGACGCGGTCTTCCGCGAGGGGCAGGACGCCGCGGTCGCCGCGCTGGTCGAGCGCTCCCAACGGGCGCTGGTCGTGCAGCGCACCGGCTGGGGCAAGTCGGCCGTCTACTTCGTCTCCACCGCGCTCCTGCGCCGCCGCGGCGCCGGGCCCACGCTGCTGGTGAGCCCGCTGCTGGCCCTGATGCGCGACCAGGTGGCCGCCGCCGCCCGCGCCGGCATCCGCGCGGTCGAGATCTCCAGTGCGAACGTGACCGAGTGGGACGACATCGCCGCCCGCCTGGCCGCCGACGACGTCGACGTCCTGCTCGTCTCCCCGGAGCGGCTCACCAACCCCCGCTTCCGCGAGGAGCAGCTGCCCGGCCTGGTCGCCCGGTGCGGGCTCGTCGTCGTCGACGAGGCCCACTGCGTCTCCGACTGGGGGCACGACTTCCGCCCCGACTACCGCCGCATCCGCGATCTGCTGGGCACGCTGCCGGACGGCACACCCGTCCTCGCGACCACGGCGACGGCGAACGAGCGCGTGGTGGCCGACGTCGCGGAGCAGCTGGGAGCCGGCGGCGTCGAGGTGACGACCGTGCGTGGCCCACTCTCCCGCGACTCGCTGCGGCTGGGCGTGCTCCGGCTGCCGTCGGACCGGGCGCGGCTGGCCTGGCTGGCTGCCCACCTGGGCGATCTGCCGGGCAGCGGCATCGTCTACACCCTCACCGTCGCCGCGGCCGAGGAGACTGCGAACCTGCTCCGCGGCGCCGGACACGAGGTCCGGGCCTACACCGGCCGGCTGGACGACGCCGACCGCAAGGACGCGGAGGAGGCGCTGCGGAAGAACGAGGTGAAGGCGCTGGTTGCCACCTCGGCCCTCGGCATGGGGTTCGACAAGCCCGACCTGGGGTTCGTCGTCCACCTGGGCGCCCCCTCCTCCCCGGTCAGCTACTACCAGCAGGTCGGCCGCGCGGGCCGGGCCGTCGAGCACGCCGACGTCCTGCTGCTGCCCGGGCCGGAGGACATCGCGATCTGGCAGTGGTTCGCCACGTCCTCCATGCCGCGGGAGGACCACGCCGCGGCGGTGCTCACGGCGATGGCCGACGGCAAGGCGTGGTCGGTGGCCCGGCTGGAGACGGTGGCCGACGTGCGCCGCTCCCGGCTCGAGCTGCTGCTCAAGGTGCTCGCCGTCGACGGCGCCGTGGAGCGGGTGCAGGGCGGCTGGCGCTCGACCGGGCGGCCGTGGGTCTACGACGCCGACCGCTACGCCCGCGTCACGCGCACCCGGGAGGCCGAGCAGCGCGCGATGCTGGCCTACGCCAAGCCGGTGGACGAGGCGGAGTGCCGCATGGCCTTCCTGCAGTCCGCGCTGGACGACCCCACGGCCGCGCCCTGCGGACGCTGTGACGTCTGCGCCGGCCCCTGGTACGCCACCGATGTCCCCGAGGCCGCGGCGGACGCCGCCTCCGCCGCCCTCGACCGGCCGGGCGTGGAGCTGGCCCCACGGGCGATGTGGCCGACCGGCGCGGACCGGCTGGGCGTCGACGTCAAGGGCAAGATCCCGCCCTCCGACCAGCTGGAGACCGGTCGTGCCGTCGCCCGGCTCACCGACCTGGGCTGGGGGCAGCGGCTGCGCTCCCTGCTGGGGGACGACGGCGTCGGCGGCGTGGTGGAGCTAGACCTCGAGGCGCCGAGCATCGAGGAGGACCCCGACGCCGCGTTCGACGTGCCCGTGCGCCGCTCCGTCTCCGACGTCCCACCGGATGAAGAGCTGCTGCGGGCCTGCGGCCGGGTGCTCGCTGCCTGGGACTGGAAGGAGCGCCCGGCGGCCGTGGTGGCCGTGCCGTCGCGCCGGCGTCCCCAGTTGGTGCGCGGGGTGGCGCAGGGGCTGGCGCGGATGGGCCGGCTGCCCTACCTGGGGGAACTCTCGCTCGCCCACGGCGGGCCCACGGGGCAGCCGGGCGGGAACAGCGCCTTTCGGCTCGCCGCCGTGTGGGGCCGGATCGTCGTCGGCCCGGAGCTGCGCGAGGCCCTCGCGTCGGTGGACGGCCCGGTACTCCTGATGGACGACCTCGCCGACTCGCGCTGGACCGTGACCGTCGCCGGGCGCGAGCTGCGCCGGGCCGGTGCATCGGCCGTCCTCCCGTTCGCCCTCGCCCTCGCCGCCTGAGTGAGCTCCGTCCACAGCTTTTCGCACACATGTGCGAAAAGTCCGGGTAGCGTGCCGGTATGACGCTGGCACACCAGCCCTCGATGTGGGACCTCGCCGAGGAGGCGACGCTCGCGCCGCTGGAGGGCGTCACCCGCCACGCCCTGGGCCGAGGGGCCTGGGTCGACCACCTGCCGGGCTGGGTCTCCGGGTCCGACGAGGTGCTCGACGTCCTGCTCGGTGACATCGGCTGGCGGGAGGACCGCCGCCAGATGTACGACCGGGAGGTCGCCGTGCCGCGCCTGCTGCGCTGGTACTCCGGCCGGGACGAGCTGCCCCACACGCTCCTGAGCGAGGCCCGGGCACAGCTGAACCGCCACTACGGGCCCGAGCTGGGCGAGCCCTTCGTGACCGCCGGGATGTGCCTGTACCGCGACGGTCGGGACAGCGTCGCCTGGCACGGCGACCGCATCGGGCGCGGGCGCTCCAGCGACACGATGGTCGCCATCGTCTCGTTCGGCTCCCCTCGTCCGCTGCTGCTGCGCCCCATGGGCGGCGGCGACTCCCTCCGCTTCCCGCTGGGCCACGGCGACCTCGTGGTGATGGGTGGCTCGTGCCAGCGCACCTGGGAGCACTGCATCCCGAAGACCACGAAGCCGATCGGACCGCGCGTGAGCGTCCAGTTCCGCCCCTGCGGCGTCGCGTGAACCGGCCGGTCGCCGGGAAGGGGCCGCCGTCCCAGGCCGCGACGCCCCTGCGTCACCGCCGCCCGCCTGGGCTGAGCCCCTCGGCCCCGCGTGAACGGCGCGTGACAAAGACGTGGCGGGGACGTGTCGGGCGTCACCGGGGGGTCGGGTTGCACGGGGCTGGTGGGGGCGTGTAACTTTCTTTTTGCGCCGCGCGGCCCGGAAGGGCCGCCGGACCAGCCCCCCGCTCGACGGGCTGCTGGAAACCGGCGTAGAGTTGGACATCCAGCCAGGGACGAGGCCCGGAAGGGTCGAGTGTCTGCGCGTCCGCTCCTTGAGAACTCAACAGCGTGCCGAAAGTCAGTGCCAAGTAATACCCCGTGCCGGTCTTCGGGCCGGCTGGGATTCCTTTGGTTGATTGATATCGAGAGTGTCAGCTCTCGGTTCTCAGCTGCGATCAGATCATCTACGGAGAGTTTGATCCTGGCTCAGGACGAACGCTGGCGGCGTGCTTAACACATGCAAGTCGAACGGTGAACTCCGCTTGCGGGGGGATCAGTGGCGAACGGGTGAGTAACACGTGGGCAACCTGCCCCTGGCTCTGGGATAACTCCAAGAAATTGGGGCTAATACCGGATATGACCGCTGGCCGCATGGTCTGGTGGTGGAAAGATTTATCGGCTGGGGATGGGCCCGCGGCCTATCAGCTTGTTGGTGGGGTAGTGGCCTACCAAGGCGACGACGGGTAGCCGGCCTGAGAGGGTGACCGGCCACACTGGGACTGAGACACGGCCCAGACTCCTACGGGAGGCAGCAGTGGGGAATATTGCGCAATGGGCGGAAGCCTGACGCAGCGACGCCGCGTGGGGGATGACGGCCTTCGGGTTGTAAACCTCTTTCAGCAGGGACGAAGCGAGAGTGACGGTACCTGCAGAAGAAGCACCGGCCAACTACGTGCCAGCAGCCGCGGTAATACGTAGGGTGCAAGCGTTGTCCGGAATTATTGGGCGTAAAGAGCTCGTAGGCGGTTCGTCGCGTCGGCTGTGAAAACCTGAGGCTCAACCTCAGGCCTGCAGTCGATACGGGCGGACTTGAGTTCGGCAGGGGAGACTGGAATTCCTGGTGTAGCGGTGAAATGCGCAGATATCAGGAGGAACACCGGTGGCGAAGGCGGGTCTCTGGGCCGAAACTGACGCTGAGGAGCGAAAGCGTGGGGAGCGAACAGGATTAGATACCCTGGTAGTCCACGCCGTAAACGTTGGGCGCTAGGTGTGGGGGCCATTCCACGGTCTCCGTGCCGCAGCTAACGCATTAAGCGCCCCGCCTGGGGAGTACGGCCGCAAGGCTAAAACTCAAAGGAATTGACGGGGGCCCGCACAAGCGGCGGAGCATGTTGCTTAATTCGATGCAACGCGAAGAACCTTACCTAGGCTTGACATGCACGGAAATCCTCCAGAGATGGTGGGTCCGTAAGGGCCGTGCACAGGTGGTGCATGGTTGTCGTCAGCTCGTGTCGTGAGATGTTGGGTTAAGTCCCGCAACGAGCGCAACCCTCGTTCTATGTTGCCAGCACGTGATGGTGGGGACTCATAGGAGACTGCCGGGGTCAACTCGGAGGAAGGTGGGGATGACGTCAAATCATCATGCCCCTTATGTCTAGGGCTGCAAACATGCTACAATGGCCGGTACAAAGGGCTGCGATACCGTAAGGTGGAGCGAATCCCAAAAAGCCGGTCTCAGTTCGGATTGGGGTCTGCAACTCGACCTCATGAAGTTGGAGTCGCTAGTAATCGCAGATCAGCAACGCTGCGGTGAATACGTTCCCGGGCCTTGTACACACCGCCCGTCACGTCACGAAAGTCGGTAACGCCCGAAGCCGGTGGCCCAACCCTTGTGGAGGGAGCCGTCGAAGGCGGGATCGGCGATTGGGACGAAGTCGTAACAAGGTAGCCGTACCGGAAGGTGCGGCTGGATCACCTCCTTTCTAAGGAGCACTGGCCGCGTCCCTGTGGGGTGTGGTCCAGAGCCGCGCTCAGGGCATGACGGTCCGCCACTACCGGTGGGCTGCACAGTTCCTGGGGTGGTGCTCGAGGGTGGAACGCTGACCAGTTCGGCCGGCAGCTGCTGCTGCTCCTAGTACGGCGTCTGCTCTGTCCTTCGGGATGGGGTGGGTGTGGGGAACGGGGTGGGAGGGGTGGGTTGGTCGTAGGCACGCTGTTGGGTCCTGAGGGAGCGGGTTGGTCCGTTTCTTCGTGTCAGGGCCTCCTGGTTCTCGTACCGTCACCGTGTCCCTTGTGTGGGGTGGGTGGGTCTGGCGGGGATGGTGTGGGGGGTGGCTGGTCGTACGTTGAGAACTGCACAGTGGACGCGAGCATCTTCTGACTCTGATTAGCAGAGTTTCGAGTTTGTAGGCCCGTCTCATCATTTCCTTCCGGGGGTGTGGGGCGGGATTTTTGTGTGGCCAAGTTGTTAAGGGCACACGGTGGATGCCTGGGCACCAGGAGCCGATGAAGGACGTAGGAGGCTGCGATAAGCCTCGGGGAGCTGTCAACCGAGCGTTGATCCGAGGATTTCCGAATGGGGGAACCCCGCACCAGTCATGTGGTGTGACCCGCGCCTGAACACATAGGGCGTGTGGAGGGAACGTGGGGAAGTGAAACATCTCAGTACCCACAGGAAGAGAAAACAACAGTGATTCCGTGAGTAGTGGCGAGCGAAAGCGGAAGAGGCTAAACCGATCGCATGTGATAGCCGGCAGGCGTTGTGTGGTCGGGGTCGTGGGACAGTTCAGCATCCTCTGCCGGGGGTGCAGGGAGTCATAAAGGACTTGTGTTAGTGGAAGGCCTCTGGAAGGGGTCGCCGTAGAGGGTGATAGCCCCGTACACGAAAACTCAGTCTCTCCCGAGCTTGTTTCCCAAGTAGCACCGAGCCCGTGAAATTCGGTGTGAATCTGGCGGGACCACCCGCTAAGCCTGAATACTCCCTGGTGACCGATAGCGGACAAGTACCGTGAGGGAAAGGTGAAAAGTACCCCGGGAGGGGAGTGAAATAGTACCTGAAACCGTGTGCCTACAAGCCGTGAGAGCTTCAAGCCTTTCGGGGCTGGGGTGATTGCGTGCCTTTTGAAGAATGAGCCTGCGAGTTAGCGGTACGTGGCGAGGTTAACCCGTGTGGGGAAGCCGTAGCGAAAGCGAGTCCGAACAGGGCGGTTTGAGTCGCGTGCTCTAGACCCGAAGCCGAGTGATCTACCCATGGCCAGGTTGAAGCGCGGGTAAGACCGCGTGGAGGACCGAACCCACCAGGGTTGAAAACCTGGGGGATGAGCTGTGGGTAGGGGTGAAAGGCCAATCAAACTCGGTGATAGCTGGTTCTCCCCGAAATGCATTTAGGTGCAGCGTCACGTGTTTCTTGCCGGAGGTAGAGCACTGGATGGCCGATGGGCCCCACAAGGTTACTGACGTCAACCAAACTCCGAATGCCGGTAAGTGAGAGCGTGGCAGTGAGACTGCGGGCGATAAGGTTCGTAGTCGAGAGGGAAACAGCCCAGATCATCGGCTAAGGCCCCTAAGCGTGTGCTAAGTGGAAAAGGATGTGGGATCGCAGAGACAACCAGGAGGTTGGCTTAGAAGCAGCCACCCTTGAAAGAGTGCGTAATAGCTCACTGGTCAAGTGGTTCCGCGCCGACAATGTAGCGGGGCTCAAGCACACCGCCGAAGCCGTGGCATTCACACGTTCGCCCGCTGGTGCCTTTCGGGGTGCCGGCCAGGTGTGTGGATGGGTAGGGGAGCGTCGTGTGGCGGTGGAAGCGGCGGAGTGATCCAGCCGTGGACGCCACACGAGTGAGAATGCAGGCATGAGTAGCGAGAGGGGAGTGAGAACCTCCCCCGCCGGAAGACCAAGGGTTCCTGGGCCAGGCTAATCCGCCCAGGGTGAGTCGGGACCTAAGGCGAGGCCGACAGGCGTAGTCGATGGACAACGGGTTGATATTCCCGTACCCGCGAAGGAACGCCCATGCTGAACCCAGCGATGCTAACCCACCGAAGCCGGTGCGCCCACTTGTGGGTAATCCGGTGGAGCTGGGGACCCGGACTGGTAGTAGGCAAGCGATGGGGTGACGCAGGAAGGTAGTCCTACCGGTGAGTGGTAGTACCGGTGCAAGGGTGTGGCCCGTGACGTAGGTAAATCCGCGTCGCACACAGGGTGAGGCCCGACGCATAGCCGAATGAGGCGAATTGGATGATCCTATGCTGCCGAGAAAAGCCTCTAGCGAGTTCCGAGCGGCCCGTACCCCAAACCAACTCAGGTGGTCAGGTAGAGAATACCGAGGCGATCGAGCGAACTGTGGTTAAGGAACTCGGCAAAATGCCCCCGTAACTTCGGGAGAAGGGGGGCCATCTACTGTCAACATCCTTGCGGTGGGCAGCGGTGGGTGGCCGCAGAGACCAGTGAGAAGCGACTGTTTACTAAAAACACAGGTCCGTGCGAAGTCGTAAGACGATGTATACGGACTGACGCCTGCCCGGTGCTGGAACGTTAAGGGGACGGGTTAGTGCACTTCGGTGTGCGAAGCTCAGAACTCAAGCGCCAGTAAACGGCGGTGGTAACTATAACCATCCTAAGGTAGCGAAATTCCTTGTCGGGTAAGTTCCGACCTGCACGAATGGCGTAACGACTTCTCAGCTGTCTCAACCACAGGCTCGGCGAAATTGCACTACGAGTAAAGATGCTCGTTACGCGCGGCAGGACGGAAAGACCCCGGGACCTTTACTATAGCTTGATATTGGTGTTCGGTTCGGCTTGTGTAGGATAGGTGGGAGACTGCGAAGCGGGCACGCCAGTGTTCGTGGAGTCGCCGTTGAAATACCACTCTGGTCGAATTGGATGTCTAACCTCGGTCCGTGATCCGGATCAGGAACAGTGTCAGGTGGGTAGTTTAACTGGGGCGGTTGCCTCCCAAAATGTAACGGAGGCGCCCAAAGGTTCCCTCAGCCTGGTTGGCAATCAGGTGTCGAGTGCAAGTGCACAAGGGAGCTTGACTGCGAGACCGACGGGTCGAGCAGGAGCGAAAGCTGGGACTAGTGACCCGGCACCGGCATGTGGAAGCGGTGTCGCTCAACGGATAAAAGGTACCCCGGGGATAACAGGCTGATCTTCCCCAAGAGTCCATATCGACGGGATGGTTTGGCACCTCGATGTCGGCTCGTCGCATCCTGGGGCTGGAGTAGGTCCCAAGGGTTGGGCTGTTCGCCCATTAAAGCGGTACGCGAGCTGGGTTTAGAACGTCGTGAGACAGTTCGGTCCCTATCCGCCGCGCGCGTAAGAGACTTGAGAAGAGCTGTCCCTAGTACGAGAGGACCGGGACGGACGAACCTCTGGTGTGCCAGTTGTACCGCCAGGTGCACTGCTGGTTAGCTACGTTCGGCAGGGATAACCGCTGAAAGCATCTAAGCGGGAAGCTCGCTTCAAGATGAGGTCTCTCACCGGGTCAACCGGGTAAGGCCCCCGCCCAGACCAGCGGGTTGATAGGCCGGAAGTGGAAGCACCGCAAGGTGTGGAGCTGACCGGTACTAACAGGCCGAGGGCTTGACCACACACACCCACATCCATCGGGGTCTGTGACAGGTCAGGGTCACAAATTTTGCTACGCGTCCACTGTGCGGTTCTGAACGCACGAACCAGTTGGTTCGACAGGTTCACAGAGTTACGGCGGCCATGGCGAGAGGGAAACGCCCGGTCACATTCCGAACCCGGAAGCTAAGCCTTTCAGCGCCGATGGTACTGCCCTGGAGACGGGGTGGGAGAGTAGGACGCCGCCGGACAACCATTCCCGAAGGGGCCCCAGCATCCGTGCTGGGGCCCCTTCGTGCGTTTGGCTTCACCTGCAGAGGCCATGGCGGTGACCCGGGCGGGGGTCCACCGGCGAGGTCGCCGGGCCGTTCGAGGCCCGCCGCGCGCCGGTCCCGCCGGAGCGCCGGCGCTGCCGGTACCGAGACCGCCTCGAGGTGGTCTCGCGTCCGCCCGGTCGGCCCGCGGGATAGCAGTGGTCGTGCAGTGGTCGTCGCCCTGGGGAGGCGCCCACAGCCTGGGGCCCTGTTCCGTCACGTGGCGGAGCAGGGCCCCAGGCTGTACGACGCTGGGTCGGGGCGGCCAGGGACCGTGGGCAGTCCTTCGTTGCTCACTGGGAGTTCTTCGGCTGCCCGCGGGGGTTGGAGTACCCCCCCGGCTGACGGCGCGCCTCAGAGGGCCGCGGCGAGCGCCTCGAGGTCATCGACCGTCGCGTCCAGGTGCGGGGAGACCCGCAGCACCGGACCGGTCATCTCGCCCGGCGCCCGCTCCGGCCCGATCGCGCTCAGCACGATCCCGTGCTCGGTCAGCAGCCGGGTGCGCGTCTCGACCACGTCGACGCCGTCCGGCGGGCGCAGCGTCGTCGTCGCCGTCGGCTCCCCGGTCGGTTCCACGGCCCGCCAGCCGGCGACGCCGTCGAGCAGCTCCCGGGTGGTCCGGCCGAGCGCGGCCAGCCGCTCACGCACCCGGTCGGGACCGGCCGCGAGGTGCTCGCCGACGGCCACGACGAGGCCGACCCGGCCGGCGACGTGCGCCTCCCCCGACTCGAACGCCCGGATCGGCGGAACGCCCGGGGGCTCCGGTAGCACCGGGACCAGCTGGGCGGCGATGACGGGGCGGACGAACAGCATCCCCACGCCGCGGGGGCCGGCCAGCCACTTGCGCGAAGTGCCGTAGACGACGTCGGCGCCGAGGTCGACGTCCACGTGCCCCAGCGACTGGGCCGCGTCCAGCACCAGCGGGACGCCGGCCTCCCGGCACAGGGCCGCGATCTCGCGCGCCGGCTGCAGCAGCCCGCGGTGGCTCCCGATGTGCGTCAGGTGCACCAGGCGCGGGGGATCGGCGGCGAGCAGCCGTGCCACGCCCTCGACGTCGGCCCGGCCCAGGCCGTCGACGGGCAGCGGCTCCGGCTGCAGGCCGGCGGCCCGCAGCTGCGCCACGTTGGGGGCGTACTCGCCGGGCAGGCAGGCCACCCGTGCCCCGGCGGGCAGCCGCCAGCCGTCCAGGAGGGCGACCAGCGCCGCCTGGGCGGACTCCAGGAAGGCGACGTCGGCGGCGGCCATGCCGACCAGCCCACCCAGCACCGAGCGGCCCTGCTGGAGGAGGTCGTCGGCGGCGGCCTCGGCGACGTATCCGCCGAGCTCCGCCTCGTGCCGGGCGTGGTGCGCCGCGGCCTCGAGCGCACGGTGGCTCTGCCGGCTGGAGGCGGCGCTGTCCAGGTGTCGCCCCGGCGGCCGCGGGCGGACCGCGCGCCAGTGGGCGCCGAGGTCGTGCGAGGGCAGGTCGTGGTGCGGGGCGGTCACGCGTTGCACGCTAGGCGCCGGTCGGCTGTCCAGCCCTCCACGGGCCACTGAGACACCCGAGTGCGGCGCGGGGCCGCATCGTCGTCGGTTCCGTCCCGCCGGCGGCCCCCGAGGCGTCGCCCGCCGGGCGCGGGCAGGATGGCGGCATGGACGAGCGCGACCGCGACGGCGAGGGGCGGGCCCGCAACGCACGGCCGCGGGACGCCCTCGGGCGTCCCCTGCCGCGTGGCGCCGTGGGGGAGGAGCGCGCTCCCGAGGGCGTCGTCCGGGCGCCGGAGGTGGCGCTCGCCGAGGCCCAGGCGCTGCTCGACGCCGGCCGCCCCTTCCACGCGCACGAGGTCCTCGAGGACGCCTGGAAGTCCGCGCCCGAGGAGGAGCGCCAGCTGTGGCGCGGCCTGGCGCAGCTCGCCGTCGGCCTGACCCACGCCGCGCGGGGCAACGAGCGCGGCGCGACCACCCTGCTCGAACGCGGCGCGGGGAACGTCGCCGGGTACGCGGCCTCCCCACTCCACCGGGTCGACGTCGACGGGGTGGTGGCGTGGGCGCGGGCCCTGGCCGCGGCTCCGGGCACCGTCACCGACCCGGCCGCCTCGGCCCCCCGGCTGCGGGGCTGAGCCGGCCGGGACGTCCGGAGCTCAGCGGTCGCGGACGCGGGCGTAGCGGTCCGGCGCCACCTGGCGCTGGTGGGCGTGGTCGACGAGAGGCTCCGGCACCGAACGGGGAGTACACCCGGAAGGGCGTTCCGTCGGACTTGGTGACCCGGCCAGGTGTCCCCGGCGTCGCCCCGGCGGCGGCCGTAAGGGCCGGCGTCGGCGCTGACGTGCACCGAGGTCGCGCCCACCTCGCGAGCCAGCTCCGGGGAGCACCCGCGCGGGATCGCCGGACCGCAACACCAGCGCGCCGCCCGGGTCTGCGTCCAGCGCGGCGGGCAGCGCGGGGTGGTCCTGCAGCCGCAGGTCCCTGCGGACCCAGAGCAGCGCGGTGGGCACCGGCCGAGCCGAGGAACGATCCCCGCCCGCGCTCACCGGAACTTCAGGCGGAGCGGTCCAGGCCTTCCAGCCCCAGCACCCGCCACAGCCCCGTCCGGCGCAGCAGGGCCAGGGTGCGCCGGTTGGCCCCACGGACGACGACGCTGCCGCCGCGGGCCCGGCACGCCCGGTGCGCGGTGAGGAGGCTGGCCGCCGCCGGGCTCGACAGGTGCTCCACCTCCCGGACGTCGACGACCACCCGTCGCGCACCGGTGAGCAGGGCGTCGTGCAGCAGCCAGCGGATGTCGGCGACGCCGTCGGCGAGCATCTCCTCGGTCAGCCGCAGGACGACCTCGCCGGAGCCGCTCTCGTCGTCGGGACCGGCACTCCGGTGGTCGCGGTCGGCAGGGCGCACGGCGGTCTCCTCGGCGGTCGGTTCCGCACGGTCGCCCAGCAGCCTCGCCGCCGGACTTTGCGATCTCCCGGGTCGGGACATTGCGATCGGATGACGGTGGCCGACGCGGGCGGGGGCGCGGTCCCGCGGTGGCAGCATGGCCGCGTGTCGCTGCGGATCCTGATCGTGGAGGACGACGACTCCATCCGGACTGCGTTGCGGTGGGCCCTGGAGGACGAGGGGTACGACGTGGCCGAGGCCGCCTGCGGGGAGGACGCCGTCCGCATGGTGGGCATCGCCGCGCCCGACATGATGATCGTCGACCTGATGCTCGGGTCGATGGACGGCTTCGCCGTCATCCGGGAGGTGCGCCGCGCACACGACCTCCCGGTCGTCGTCGTCAGTGCCCGCGCGGACACCCAGGACATCGTCGAGGCGCTCGAGGTGGGCGCCGACGACTACGTGACCAAGCCTTTCCAGATCAAGGAGATCACCGCCCGGCTGCGGGCCCTGCGCCGCCGTACCGCCGCTGCCCCGGCAGGCTCCCCGGCCGACGGCACCCGGGCGGGCGTCGTCCTCGACCACGACCCCGCGGCCCCGCTGGTGCTCCGGGAGGCCAGCGGCACCGTCTACCGCGGGACCGAGCTGGTCCCCCTGACGCTGACCGAGTACCGGGTGCTGTGCGAGCTGGCCGGCGCCCCGGGGCGGGTCTTCAGCCGGCAGGCGCTGCTCGAGCGGGTGTGGGAGCACGGGTTCTTCGGGGACGAGCGGATCGTCGACGTGCACGTGCGGCGGCTGCGGACGAAGGTCGAGCGCGATCCGGGCAGCCCCCGGCTGGTGGTCACCGTCCGGGGGCTCGGCTACCGCCTGGATCCGCAGTGACGGGCACCTTCGCCGGCGTGCGGAGCCGCCGGTGAGCCGGATCCCGGGGCGACGGGGGCTGCGGCGCCGCATCGTGCTGGGCTTCGCGGCCAGCACGCTGCTGGTCTCGGCCGTGCTCGTGACCACGACCTGGCTGCTGGCCCGCAGCTTCGTCGTGGAGCAGCGCGAGCAGGCGCTCACGCAGCAGGCGTTCGCCGACGCCGAGGTGCTGCGCAACCGGCTGTCCGGCGCCGGCGCCGACGTCGGGCGGGTGCTGGGCGAGCTCGTCCCGTTCGGCGATGCGGAGGTCGTCGTCCGGCGCGGCGAGGACTGGTACTCCTCGAGCCTGGAGGTGAGTGGCCGGGACGTGCCGACGGCCCTCCAGGAGGTGGTGGCCACCGGCGCGGCGGGCGCGGTGCGGGTCGACACGGCGGACGGCCCGCGGCTCGTCGTCGCCGTCCCCGTGGTCAGCGCGGGGGTGGAGTTCTACGAGGTCGCGCCGCTGGACGACCTGGAGACGCTGCTGCGGACGCTGGCGGTCGTGCTCGCCGCCGGCGCGGGCGTGGCGACCGTCGCCGGTGCCGGTTTCGGGGCGTGGGCCAGCCGGCGCGCCGTCCACCCGCTGGAGCAGGTCGCCGGCGCCGCGACGAGGATCGCCGGAGGCGAGCTCTCCACCCGGCTCCCGGCGACCGACGACCCCGACCTGGTGGGCATCGTCGCCGCCTTCAACAGCATGGTCGACGCCCTCGCAGCGCGGATCACGCGGGACGCCCGGTTCGTCGGCGACGTCAGCCACGAGCTCCGCAGCCCCCTGACCAGCCTCACCACCAGCGTCGAGGTGCTGGCCACCCGGCGGCAGGAGCTGCCGCCACGGGCCCAGCAGGCCCTCGCCCTGGTGGAGGACCAGGTCACGCGCCTGCGCATCACCCTCGACGACCTGCTGGAGCTGGCGTGGCTCGACGGCGCCGGCCACGTGCCCGACGCCGTCCCGGTGTCCCTGACGGCGCTCGTGCGGGAGGTGCTCGAGGAAACCGGCCGGCCCGTGGCCCTGCTGGAGGCCGGGCCCGAACCCGAGACCACCGTGCTCGGCGACAAGGCGCGCCTGGAGCGGGCCGTGCGCAACCTCCTGGACAACGCCGACCGCTACGGGGGAGGGCCGGACCGGGTGGGGGTCCGGCGCTGCGAGGGCTCGGTCGTGGTGACGGTGGACGACACCGGTCCGGGGGTGGCGCCCCTGGATCGGGAGCGGATCTTCGAGCGCTTCGCCCGGGCGCCCGGCTCGGCGCGACGCTCGGTGCCCGGAGCCGGGCTGGGGCTGGCCATCGTGGCCGAGACCACCGCGCAGCACGGCGGCGCGGCGTGGTGCGCCGCGAGTCCGAGCGGGGGCGCCCGTTTCGTCCTCTCGCTGCCGGCGGCGTCGACGTGAGGCGCCTGCGCCGGCTGGGTGCCGCCGGCAGGCTGGGACTGGTCCTCGTGGTGACGGCGGCGTGCGGGGTCCCCACCGGGGAGGGCCCCTCCACGATCGCGCCGTCCGACGTCCCGTACGGGCTCGCCGCACCGGATCCCGCGCCGACGGCCGCGCCGTCGTCCGTCCCCGGCGACGGTGGCTGGGCCTACCTCGTCGGCGCCGACGAGGCGCTCGTGCCCAGGGCCCGGGAGAGCGGCACGGGACCTACCGAGGAGCGGCTGGAGGAATTGCTGGCGGCGCTCTCCGCCGGGCCGACCGAGGAGGAGCGGGCCCAGGGGCTGTCCACCGCCCTGCCCACGGGGATGACGCTGTCGGTGGCCGGCATCGACGGCGCCACGGCGACGATCGACCTCGCCGGTGCCGCGGCCCTGTCGTCCAGCCGCCGGGCCGTGGCGCAGATCGTGCTCACCGCGACGAGCCTGCCGGGGGTGCAGGCGGTCCTGCTGACCAGCCGTGGCGAGCCGGTGGAGGCGCCGCTCCCCTCCGGCGCGCTCACCGACGCGCCGTTGCTCCCGGCCGACTACGCCGTCTTCCTCACCCCACCGCCGCCCGCGGCGTCCCCGTCGGACCCCGCCACCGCCGTGCCGCAGCCCGTCCCGACCGAGCCCCGGTCGTCGCCCGGCGCGCCGCCGCCGACCGTGGCGTCGCCCTTCGTCGCCGACACCCGGCCCGACACGGCTGCGGCGTCACCCGGGGCTGCCGTCACCGTGACCGACGTCCGCGTCGGCCGCCACGAGGGCTTCGACCGGGTCACCCTCGAGGTGGACGGCGCGGGGCTGCCCGGCTGGGACGCCCGCTACGTGCCCGAGGCGCGGTCGGCGGGCAGTGGCGCCCCGGTGGACGTGGCGGGGGAGGCGGTCCTCCGGCTCGTGCTCACCGGGGTGGGCCTGCCCGGGGACACCGGGATCCCCCCGTACGCGGGGCCCGATCCGGTGGTCGCGGGGCACCCGGCGGTGCGCGAGGTCGTGCTGGACGCGGTCTTCGAGGGGCAGATGGCATCGTTCGTCGGCGCCGCGGCCGAGCGCCCGTTCCGGGTGTACCGGCTGCAGGGCCCGGACCGGGTCGTGGTCGAGGTGCTCCACCAGGGCTGAGACGAGGAGGTCTGCACACCGGCGTGGAGCCGGTGCGCAGACCTCTTCCGGGCCGGACCGGTCACCAGCGGTGCGCGACGTCGATCACCAGGCGGACGGCGTCGTCCCCGGGGGTGCCGAGCAGCGGAAAGGTGCGGAACGGCAGTCGGGCGCGGGTGCCGATGCCCAGGGTGGTTCTTCCTTCGTATGAGCCGGCCCACGCGACCTGCTCGAACGTGCGGAAGTCGTCGACGTCCACGACCTCGTTGCGCCTGGGCGGGAGGTAGGTGGCCCGCCCGTACCCGTCGTAGGCCGGGGCGCGACGACGACCTCGAGCGCCGCTCCGCCCGCCAGCGGGACCGGGGTGCCCGAGCCCTCCTGGTGCACCGCGTCGACGTAGCGCACCGCGTAGCCGGTCGCCGCCGCGGGACCGCGCAGGTCGACGACCAGGCGGTCGAAGCAGGCGTGCCGGCCGGCGCGCACGTCGGTGACGCTCAGGCCGGCGGTGGCCGCATTGCTGGCCTCCGGCAGCGAGCCCCACACCAGACCGCAGTACGGTGCGGGGGTGGCCGCGGCCGACGCCGGGGTGAGGACGCCGCCCAGCAGCGTGATCACGCCGGCGAGGACCGCCAGGAAACCGAGTCGGGACCTGTTCACGATGACCTCCCTCTCTCGTGCCCGTGCCCAGTGGAACGGGCCCACGGACGGAGGTGTACTCGTCCGCGAGGGCTCCGGAAGCCGCCGCAACAGGGTCTCCACCAGGTCGTCGTGGCCGTCATCCGGTCGTCGCGCCGCCGCAACGCCGCCGCCGGAAACCGCCTGATCGGGGACGGCGGGACGTCGCGATCCGCGCGATCATGGCCGGGTGCCCGAGTTGCCCGAGGTGGAGGCTCTGGCGGCGTTCCTGCGGGAGAACGCCGTCGGCCAGGTGCTGGCGCGCGCGGACCTGGCCGCGGTCCAGGCGATCAAGACCTTCGACCCGCCGCTGTCGTCCCTGGCCGGGCTGCAGATCACCGGAGCCGCCCGGCACGGCAAGTTCCTCGACCTCGACGTCAGCGGGCTGCACCTCGTCGTCCACCTGGCCCGCGCCGGCTGGCTGCACTGGCGCACCGGCCTGCCCACCGCGCCGCCGAAGCCGGGCAAGGGGCCGCTGGCGCTGCGGGTCCACCTGGATGACGGCGACGGCTTCGACCTCACCGAGCAGGGCACCCGCAAGGGCCTGGCGATCTACGTCGTCCGGCACCCGGGCGAGGTGCCCGGCATCGCGCGGCTGGGTCCCGACGCGCTGGAGACCGACCGTGACACCTTCGCCCGGCTGCTGGCCGGCCGCTCGGGCCAGCTCAAGGGCGCGCTGACCGACCAGACCCTCATCGCCGGCATCGGCAACGCCTACTCGGACGAGATCCTGCACGCGGCGCGGCTCTCGCCGTTCAAGATGGCCGACAAGCTCACCGACGACGAACTGGTCCGCCTCTTCGACGCCGTGCGGGCGACGCTCACCGGCGCCCTCGACCGCCAGGTGGGCCAGCGGGCCGCCACCATGAAGGGCGAGAAGCGCTCGGGGTTGCAGGTCCACGCCCGCACGGGCCTTCCCTGCCCGGTGTGCGGCGACACCGTGCGGGAGGTCAGCTTCGCCGACACCTCGCTGCAGTACTGCCCCACCTGCCAGACCGGCGGGAAGCCGCTGGCCGACCGCCGGATGTCCAAGCTCCTGCGCTGAGAATCAGCCCGGCAGCAGGGACAGCAGCCGGGTCATCGTCCGCGCCAGCACCGACGAGCCGAGCCCGGCGTCCTCGTGCGGCCCGGGCGCCGCCGAGCCCACCGCCGTCCACCAGTCGCGCAGCGGTGCCGGGTCGAGGACGTCGATGCGCTCGCCGGGCTGCGGTACGACGACCCGTGCGCCGGTCCGCTCGGCGGCGGCCAGCAGACGCTGCACGGGCTCGGCCCAGCGGTGGAAGGCCAGGTTGAACGTCGCCCAGTGGATCGGCAGCAGCACCCGACCGCCCAGGTCGCCGTGCGCGCGCATCGCCTCCTCGGGGTCCATGTGGATGGCGTGCCAGGCGTCGTTGTACGCCCCGATCGGCAGCAGCGTCAGATCGAACGGGCCGAACCGTGCCCCGATCGCGGCGAACGCGGGCGTGTAGCCGGTGTCACCGCCGAAGAAGACCCGGTGCCGCGGCCCGGCGATCGCCCACGACGCCCACAGGGTGGTGTCGCGGTGGAAGTAGCGGCCGGAGAAGTGTCGCGCCTCGGTGCAGGTGAGGGTCAGCCCACCGAGGACGTGCGTCTCCTCCCAGTCCAGCTCGACGATCCGCTCCTCGGGCACGTGCCACTTGCGCAGGTGCTCGCCGACGCCCAGGGGGACGACGAAGGGCGCCGACTGGGTGGCCAGCAGGGCCCGGACGGTGGGCAGGTCGAGGTGGTCGTAGTGGTCGTGGGAGATGAGGACGGCGTCGACCGGGGGCAGGCCCTCGATCGCCGTCGGCGGTTCGTGCAGGCGTGTCGGCCCGAACACCGGCGACGGCGAGACGCGGTAGCCCCACACCGGGTCGACCAGGATGCGCTGACCGTCGACCTCGAGCAGCGCGCTGGCGTGCCCGAACCAGGCAACTGCGAGCTCGGCCGCGTCGGCCGGCAGTTCGGCGGAGGCCAGCGGGATCGGGCCGCCCGGCAGGCCCACGTGCCGCTCCTCGTGCCACTGCCGGAGCAGCCCGTCGCGGGTGTTCGCGGGGGAGAGCGCCGGCGTCGGCATCCGGTTGTGGAACTTGCCGTCGGAGAACTGCGCCGAGCGGGAGACCACGGGGCGCAACCGGCGGCGGTGCGCGCCCAGCGCGGTGGGCAGACCCCAGGCGGCCGCGGTCAGCCAGCCGACCGGACCGGCGAGGGCGGCGGCGGTCAGGGCGGCGCGACGAGCGAGGCGGGACGGCACGGTTCCCAGCATCCCAGGCCGCAGCCGCGGAGGGGGCGGCCAGACCTGCACGGTGGCCCGTCAGCCGGTCGACGGAGGCCACTGCGCAGATCCCGCCCGGGCGGGTCAGCCGGCGATGGCGGCCACGGGGGCCGTGCGGGCCGCTCGGCGGGCCGGCAGCACCGAGGCAACCAGCCCCGCCGCCGTGGCCACCGCGACGATCGCGGCCACCTGCAGCCAGGGCATGCTCAGCACCAGCTCGCCGTACGAGCCGAGCACCGAGGCGACCCCGATCAGCCCGTAGGCGCTGCCCAGCACCACCCCGAGCACCGCGGCCACCCCGGCCACCAGCGCGGCCTCCCAGGCCAGCAGCCGCCGCAGCTGACCCCGGGTCAGCCCGAGCGCCCGCAGCAGCCCGTTCTCCTGGCGCCGCTCCACCACCGACAGGGCCAGGGTGTTGCCGACGCCGATCAGCGCGATGACCACCGCCACCCCCAGCAGGCCGGTGACGACGAGCAGCAGCACGTCGAGCACCGAGTCGATCGCGGCGCGCTCGCTGGCCAGGCCGGTGACGAAGGCGAACGGCATGGCCGCGCCCGCCACGTCGGTGACCTCGTCGATCACGTCGGCCTGGTCGGCGCCGTCGGCCAGCCGCAGCCAGACGGTGTCGACGGCGGCGTCCGGCGCGAGCCGGGCCAGCTCCGCGGCGGGCAGCGTGGGCCGCTCCACGTCGCCGTACAGCGCGGTGGCCGTCGCCGTCCGGCCGCCGGAGGTGAAGGTGACCTGCTCGCCGACCGGGACCTCCCAGCTGCACTCCGCCCACCACGGCAGCACGACCTCGCCCGCGGCGGGGATCGGCACGTCGCCGGTCGAGTGCATCACCTTCGCCGCGGTGGCGGCGTCCATCCCCGCGACGCCGGTCTCCTCGCCGTCGGGCCCGATCACCGTCGCGGCGGTGAGAGCCGACGCAGCGACCACGCCGTCGACCGCGGCCAGCCGACCCGGCAGCGACGGCGGCATCGGCTCGCCGCCGGAGACGATCACGTCGGTGGGGTACTGCGCGGCCAGGCCGGCCTGCGCGGTGGCCCGCGTGGACGCCGCGCCGACGACCATGGCGGTGGTCAGCGTGACGCCGATGAGCAGCGCGGTCGCCGTGGCCGCCGTCCGCCGCGGGTTGCGGGTGGCGTTGCCGGCGGCGAGCCGGCCCGGCACGCCGCCCAGCCGGGCGGCCAGCCGGCCGACGGCCCCCACGACCGGCGGCAGGGCCCGCTGGGCGAGCAGGACGACGCCGAGGAAGCTCAGCGCCCCGCCCGGCAGCGCGATGAGGACGTCGGCGAGATACACCCCGAGCCCCATGAGCAGCACCCCCGGGACGACCAGGAGCAGCCCGAGCACCAGGCGCAGCACGCCGCCCCGCGACCGCAGCGGCGCCGGGTCGGTCGGCCGGAGCGCGGCCAGCGGCGCGACCGTCGTGGCGCCACGGGCGGGCGCGAGGGCGGCGAGCAGCGTGGTGAGAGTGCCGACGGCGAGACCGGCGACCACCGCGACCAGCGGCACGGAGAGGTCCGAGAGGGGGACGGGGGAGTCGGCGGCCTCGGCGATCGCCGACACCCCGGCGGCCAGGCCGATGCCGGCGAGGACCCCGATGACCGAGGCGGCCAGCCCGGTCAGCACCGCCTCGCCGAGGACGCTGCGGCGTACCTGGCGCGCGGTGGCGCCCACGCAGCGCAGCAGCGCGAGCTCGCGGGTGCGCTGGGCCAGCAGGACGGCGAACGTGTTGGCGATGACCAGGCCCGCGACCAGCACCGCGACCGTGGCGAAGACCAGGAGCACCGCGGTGAGGGCCATCGTGTCACCGGTGAGCTGGGCGGCGGCCTGCTCGGCCTGCTCGGTGCCGGTGCGCACCACGACCTGCCGGTCGGCGAGGGCGGCGCCGACCTGCTGCGCCACCTCCGCGGCCGGAACGCCGTCGGCTCCGGCCACCCGCAGTTCGGACGGGTCCACCGCACCCCAGCCGCGCAGCTGGTCGGTCGTGCCCCAGATGCGGCCGTAGCTGCCGGCCGTGGGGTCGCCGCCCAGGTCCACCACACCGGTGACCGTGGCGGTGGCGTTCCGCTCGGCGCCGTCCGGCGCGAAGTACGTGAGGTCGATCGTGTCGCCGACGGCGGCGCCGGTGCGCTCGCTCACGGCGATCTCGCCGGCCGCGTCGGGCAGCTCGCCCTCCGCCAACGCCTGCCAGCGCAGGACGGGCGCGCCGGCGACCGACTCGGCGAGCAGGTACTGCGCGCCCGTCCGCCCGGGCAGCAAGGCCTGGACACCGGTCTCCCAGGTGGCGTCGACGGCGGCGACGCCGTCCAGGGCGGCGATGCGGTCCAGCTCGTCGTCGAGGCCGGAGGCGTCCTCGGAGACGACCACCGCGTCCGTGCCGACGTAGGGGGCGCCCACGGCCTCCAGCACGGTGGCGCGGGAGGTCTCGTTGAGCACCAGGGTGGCCACGACGAAGCCGACGGCGATGACGATCGCGAGGGTGGAGGCGATCAGCCTCGCGGCGTGCGCCCGGGCGGTGGCGAGGGTGACGCCGCGCATGTCAGGCACCCAGTCCGCGCAGCGCGTCGAGCACCGACTCGGCGGTGGGGTGCAGCAGCTCGCCGGCCAGCCGCCCGTCGGCCAGGAGCACCACGCGGTCGGCGTAGGCGGCGGCGGACGGGTCGTGGGTGACCATGACGACGGTCTGCCCGGTCTCCTTGACGCTGGAGCGGAGCAGGCCGAGCACCTCCGCGCCGCTGCGGGAGTCGAGGTTGCCCGTCGGCTCGTCGGCGAAGACGACGTCGGGACGGGGGAGCAGGGCGCGGGCGATCGCCACCCGCTGCTGCTGGCCGCCGGAGAGCTCGTGCGGCCGGTGCCCGAGCCGTTCCCGCAGGCCGAGCCGGGCGACGACGTCGTCGAACCACACCGGGTCGGGGCGCTGGCCGGCCAGCTGCATCGGCAGCACGATGTTCTCGCGGGCGGGCAGCACCGGCAGCAGGTTGAACGCCTGGAAGACGAAGCCGATCCGCGAGCGGCGCAGCGCGGTCAGCTCGTCGTCGTGCAGGCTGGTCAGCTCGGTGTCGCCGAGCCAGACCTGCCCGGCGGTGGCGGCGTCCAGCCCCGCCAGGCAGTGCATGAGCGTGGACTTGCCCGAACCGGACGGGCCCATGATCGCGGTGAACTCGCCGCGGGCGAACGAGACGTCGACGCCGGCGAGCGCGTGGACGGCGGTCTCCCCGCTGCCGTAGGTCTTGCGCAGGCCGGTGGCGCGGACGGCTGCGCCGGACAGGGACGCCGGCGGTTCGCCGGGGACGGTCAGGACCGGGACGGGCACGGATGCCTCCGAGGTGGGGGACGACGACGGGGATCACGTTCTCCTCCGGCGTCGTCGTCCCGCGTCGGAGCGCGGGATGATCTGCGGCGTCATCCCCCGGTCGTACAGACGGGTTCCCCTGCCCGACCGCTCGCGGGCTCGCCGAGGCCCCCGCGAGGGCCTACGCGTTGCGGAGCAGGTCCGCAGGGGCGACCAGGCCGGTGCGGTAGGCCAGGACGACGGCCTGGACCCGGTCCCGCGAGCCGGTCTTGGCCAGCACCCGGCCGACGTGCGTCTTCACCGTCGCCTCGCTGACGAAGAAGTGCGCGGCGATTTCGCTGTTGGTCGCGCCGTACGCCATCTGCTCCAGCACCTCGCGCTCGCGCTGGGTGAGCGCGGCCAGGCCCGGATCGGCCTGGCCGGCCGGCACGACCGGCGCTCCGCCGCGCAGCAGCGGGGCGACGTGCTGCAGCAACCGGCGGGTGGAGCTGGCCGCGATCACTGAGTCGCCCGCGTGCACCGTGCGGACGGCGGCGAGCATGTCCTCGGGCGCGGCGTCCTTGAGCAGGAAGCCGCTGGCCCCGGCGCCGATCGCGGCCACCACGTACTCGTCGAGGTCGAACGTCGTCAGGACGACGACCCGGGGCGGATCCGGGAGCGCGGTGACCTGCCGGGTGGCCTCGATCCCGTCGGTGCCGGGCATGCGGATGTCCATGAGGACGACGTCGGCGGAGGTGCCGCCCAGCAGCTCGACCGCGGCCGCGCCGTCGCCGGCCTCCCCCACCACGGTGAGGTCGGGCTGGGAGTCGATCACCATGCGGAAGCCCGCGCGGACCATCTGCTGGTCGTCCACGAGGACCACCCGGATCGCGCTCATCGAGCCGGACGGTAGGGCAGTGCCGCGTGCACGCCGAACCCTCCGCCGTGTCGCGGGCCGGCCTCGAGCCGCCCGCCGTGCAGCTGGGCCCGCTCCCGCATGCCGCGCAGCCCTTGGCCGCTGCCGTCGGAGCCGGCGACGGCCGCCGAAGCCCCGCGGCCGTCGTCGAGCACCGAAAGCTCCAGCGCGTCGGGCCGCCACTGCAGGCGCACCCAGGCCCGCCCGGCCGGACCCGCGTGCTTGAGCACGTTGGTGAGCGACTCCTGGACGATCCGGTAGGCCGCCAGCTGCGGGCCGGCCGGCAGGGGCTGCGGGGTGCCCTCGACGATCAGGTCGACGTCCAGCCCGCTGGCGCGCACGTCCTCGACCAGGGTGGGGATCGCGTCGACGTCGGGCTGCGGGGCGTACTCCTCCCCGCCGCCGTCCCGGAGGACGCCGAGCAGGGCGCGCATGTCGGTGAGCGCCTGGCGGCCGGTGGCGGCGATCGCATCGAGGGCGTCGGTGGCGGACTGCGGATCGGCCCTGCCGGCGTAGCGGCCGCCGTCGGCCTGTGCGATGACCACCGACAGCGAGTGCGCCACGACGTCGTGCATCTCGCGGGCGATCCGGGCCCGCTCCGCGGTGGCCGCCAGCCGCATCTCCTGGTCGCGCTCCAGCTCCAGCAGCCGGGCGCGCTCCTCCAGGCCGGCCATGCGGAGCGCCCGCGCCCGGCGCAGATCCCCCAGGGCCCACGCGGCCACCACGGAGACCCCGATGGCACCAGCAGTGATGAGCGTGCTGTCGGACGTGTCGGCGCCGAAGTAGCGGGCGGCGGCCAGGACCGCGCCCACCAGGCCGGCGACCAGGCCGGCCCGGCCGGCCCAGCGCGGGGCGTAGGCGGCCAGCGAGTAGACCATCACCAGCGCCGCGTAGTTGGCGGCCAAGAACTGCGAGGAGACGACCAGCTCCAGCAGCCCGGCCGCGACCACCGCTGCCGCGGCGGGAACCGGCGCCCGACGCCGCCACGCCAGCGGCACGACCAGCAGCACCCCGACGACGAAGGACGCACCCTCGTCCGGCCAGTACGACCCGGCGGGCAACACGACCGTGACCATGCCGATCGCCGTCGCGAGCGCCAGGTCGACCAGGAACGGCCGCTCGCGCAGCTCCGCCACCAGGCGCTCTCCGGGGGCAGACCCGTCCATGCCGGAGAGCCTAGGGACGGCCGCGCCGCACCTCGTCGCCCCCCGGGAGGATCTCCGCGTCCCCCCGCAGGAGGATCAGCTGCCCGACGAGGGGTCCTCGTCGGGCTCGGGGATGTCGTCGCCCGCGGCGGCGACGACCGCGTCGACGGTGACCTCCTGGCCGTTGCTGAAGGAGAAGGTGACCGGGATCGACTGCGACGAGCGCAGGTCGCGGTCCAACCCGACGAGCTGCACCGAAGGCAGGTCCGGCGCCCCGACGTAGAGGTTGTCGTTCGCGGGCACCTCCAGCGACGAGGCCGCCTGCTCGGTGCTGTCGGCGAAGATCCGCGCCTCGGCGAACTCCTCCCCGGTGATGGTGTCGAGGGTGACGACGTCGGACCCCGAGTTCGTGACCGCGAAGGTCAGCGGGGCGTCCTCGCCGGCGCTGTAGAGGCCGTCGGCGGGGTAGGGGAGCTCCACGTCGGCGAGCGTCACGTCCTCGGTGACGGACTCGTCCGGCCCGGGGTTGCCGCGGTCGACCTCGGTACCGATCTCCTCGATCGGGTTGGCCGAGTTCTCCTCCTCGGCGACTCCGCCGCAGGCGGCCAGGGGCAGGGCCGTGGCGAAGAGCAGGGCGGCGAACGGGTGCGTGCGGGTGCGGCGGGTCATGCTGGTCCTTCCGGGGGCGGCGGGCGACCGTCCGGGGCTACCCCGGGCGGTCGCCGGCACGGCGCCGGTAGGCCGACCGCAACACAGTCGTCGCATTGGGGAGGGCACGTGGGCGACGACGACCGGGCGCGCCGGCCGCCCGACGACGACGGCGGGGACCCGGCCTGCTGGCTGCGCCGGGTCTGCCCGGCGTGCGGCGGGCTGGCCGACGAGGACCCGCCGACGGTGTGCCCGCGCTGCGGGACGCGGCTGCCGGCCGGGTGAGCGCTCAGGCTGCGGCGGAGCGGCCGGCCAGGTGCCGGGCGGCCGCCACGAACTCGCACAGCCCCTGCCGCAGTGCCACAGCCGCCCGGTCGGCCGGCACGTGCACCTCGTCCCGGGGGTCCAGGGGCAGCCCGCTGATCGACAGGAGTTCCTGCGAGCGGACGTCTTCGGCGAGGATCCGGCGCTGCAGGGCCACCTGGTCGGCCAGCCAGCCTGGCGTGGGCAAGGGCTGCCCGGGGCCGGCGGAGACCAGCAGGCAGGTGTAGATGCGGGTGGAGTCCAGGTCCTCGGGTTGCAGGAAGTACAGGAGCGTCGTGGCTGCCCCGGAGTCCAGGAACTCCTGCCGCAGGCGCAGCCGGAACGGCGCCCGGAAGACGTAGGTGGTCCGGCGGCGCTGCCGCAGCGGGCGGGCGCCGGTGGCCACCTCGGGGTCCACGGGGTTGTCCACCCACTGCTCGCGCACCACCCGGAAGCCACCCGGCTCGGCCAGCACCTCGACCGGATCCACGTCGGCCCGGTCGGGCGTGCCGATCGTGGTGGCGTGGACGAACGGGCCGTGCGTCGCATCGAGGAAGGTGTCCGCGAGCGGTCCCGCCGGGCCGGGGGACCGCGTCGGGGGCAGCCACCGGGGGACGAAACGCCGATCGGCGGCCTCGGGCACGTCCAGCGTCCGGTCGATGGGGTCGGCCGGCGCCAGCCACACCACGCCGAGCCGCTCGCGGACGCCGAACGCCGACGGTGAGATCACGAGGCCGTCGTCGGAACGACCCAGCGTCCAGGTGCGACCCAGCAGCCGGACCTGCAGCCAGCCGCCGGGCCGGAGCTCCGTGGTCACCGCCACCGGGTGCCAGGCGTGCTCCAGGGACGGGTCGAGGTTGTCGAGGACCCGGCCGCTGGGCGGACCCGGCGGTGGAGCCGGCTCGGGTCGCGGCTCGGCGACCGGCCGGGGCGGGCCGGCTCTGGTCTGCTCGGGGGCCAGCCAGATCCAGCCGTACCGCTCCTCCACCGCCCACGGGCCGACCAGGTCCGCCCGCGGAGGCGGGCAGCCGTCCGCCCCCAGGGTGGGGACCTCCGTGCAGCGGCCGTCACCGTCGAACCGCCATCCGTGGGCGGGGCAGACCAGCCGGCCGTCGGTCACGAGTCCCCCGGCCAGCGGCACGAGCCGGTGCGGGCACCGGGCGGGGAACGCGCTCACCTCGCCCCCGGGTCGCAGCCGGACGACGACGTAGGCGCGCCCGCCCGCGCCGACCGGCACCGGCGTGGTGCCGATCTCGGCGGCGCGGGCCACCGCGAACCATCCCGACGACGCAGCACTGGATGCGGCCATGAGCCATTGCACCGGTGGCCGGTTCCGACCGGGTTACGGGCGGTGCAACGTTGTGGGTCAGCCGACGGTCGTGTGCTCCGTGAGCGGGGCCGGACCCTCCGCAGGGTGCCGCGTCGGGCGACGGGTCAGTTCGTCGGGGAAGCGGCTCGGGAGACCCGGAACAAGGAGACGGCGGCGGAGCCGGCGAGGATCCCCCCACCGACGGTCAGGACCAGGCCCGGGCCAGGCGCCCAGCCCGAGAAACCCACGAGGCCCGCCAGGTGCAGCACCTGCCACAGCGGGAGGGCGATGGCCACGACGGCCAGCGCCAGCGCATGCACGGCGGCGAGGGTGGAGGAGCGGATGATCGCCCCGGCGATGCCGAGCAGTGCCGCGTACATCGTCCACAGACCTGCTCCCCGCACGCCCGTGACGTTGCCCGCAGCGGTGGCGACCCAGGGGAGGAAGGCTCCGAAGAGCACCAGGAGTGCAGCGCCGAGCAGCCGCCTGCTCCCGGGGCTGCGACGCCGGGTGCGGCGCCCTGTCTCCCGTGTACTCATCACCACGAGGTCGGAACTCTAGGTGCTGCAGCGCCGGCCCGGTAGCCCGTCGCGCACCGGCTCGCTCGAAAGTCCATCGACGTCACGCCTTCGTGTCCGTTGCCGTTCGAGTGTTTGACCGTACCGGGCTGGTCTGGTTCCCTTCTCGCGCGCGTGTGATCTGGCACACACGGCCGACCCTTCGGAGGAGCGGGTGGACGCTACGCAGCGTAAGGAGTACTGGCGGAGGAACATCCGCCTGATGAGCGTGCTGCTCGTCATCTGGGCACTGGTGTCGTTCGGTGCGGGAATCGTCTTCGTCGAGCCGCTGAACACCATCCAGGTCCTCGGCTTCCCCCTCGGCTTCTGGTTCGCCCAGCAGGGGTCCATCGTCACCTTCGTCGTCCTCATCGCCGTCTACGTCTGGCGGATGGACAAGCTCGACGCCGAGTTCGGCATCGACGAGTACGAGGAAGAGGTCCACCACTCATGAGCGACATCCAGGTCTGGACGCTCGTCTTCGTCGTCATCACCTTCGGCATCTACATCTACATCGCCTACGCCAGTCGGGTGTCCACCACGGCGGGCTTCTACATCGCCGGTGGCGGCATCCCGGCGTCGGCGAACGGTGCCGCGATCGCGGCGGACTGGATGAGCGCCGCGTCGTTCATCTCGATGGCCGGCATCGTCGCGTTCGCCGGCAACGGGTACGCCGGGTCGGTCTACCTCATGGGATGGACGGGCGGCTACGTGCTGCTGGCGCTCCTGCTGGCGCCGTACCTGCGCAAGTTCGGGAAGTACACGATCCCGGACTTCGTCGGTGACCGGTACTCCGAGAGCGCCCGCCTGGTCGCCGTCGTCGCGGCGATCGTCGTCTCGTTCGTCTACGTCGCGGGACAGATGGCCGGCGTCGGCCTGGTGTTCCAGCGGTTCCTCGGTGTCGGCACCACGGCCGGTGTGGTCATCGGCATGGTGATCGTCTTCTTCTACGCCGTGCTCGGCGGCATGAAGGGGATCACCTGGACGCAGGTCGCCCAGTACAGCGTGCTGATCGTCGCCTACCTCATCCCCGTGGTGGCGATCTCCGCGCAGTTCACCGGCAACCCGTTCCCGCAGATCGGCTTCGGCCAGATCCTCGGCGAGCTCGACGGCCTGCAGCAGGACCTCGGATTCGCCGCGTACACCGAGGCCTTCACCCAGACCAGCATGCTCAACATGGTGCTGATCACCGCGGCACTGATGTTCGGCACAGCCGGCCTGCCGCACGTGATCGTCCGCTTCTACACCGCCAAGAGCGTGCGGGCCGCCCGGTACTCGGCGCTGTGGGCGCTGTTCTTCATCGCCCTCCTCTACACGTCCGCTCCGGCGGTGGGCGCGTTCAGCAAGTACAACTTCATCGACCAGATCGCGGGCACCTCGATCGGCGCGACGCCCAGCTGGTTCAACACCTGGGCCGACGTCGGTCTGATCACGGTCGACGACGTCAACGGCAACGGCATCATCGACTACGGGCCCGACACCGGCGAGCTGCTCATCAACAACGACATCATCGTGCTCGCGACGCCGGAGATCGCCGGCCTGCCGGCACCCGTCGTCGGCCTGGTCGCAGCCGGCGCCCTGGCCGCCGCCCTGTCCACGGCGTCCGGGTTGCTCCTGGTCATCTCGTCCTCGGTGGCCAACGACGTGTACTACAAGCGGATCAACCCCACCGCCACGGAGGGCCGGCAGCTGCTCGTGGGCCGGATCGCGATGGCGCTGGCCATCGTCGTCGCCGGCTACCTGGGCATCAACCCGCCCGGCTTCGTGGCCCAGGTGGTGGCGCTCGCCTTCGGCCTGGCCTGTGCGAGCTTCTTCCCGATCCTGGTGCTCGGGATCTTCTGGAAGAAGACGACGGCAGCCGGAGCGACGGCGGGTCTGGCGGCGGGCCTGGCCACCACCGTCGCCTACATGCTGTGGACGATCGACATCTACGGCAACGGCGACGGTCTGTTCGGCATCCCCGAGACCGGCTTCGGCACGATCGGCATGCTGATCAACTTCGTGGTCACCATCGTGGTGTCGCAGTTCACCACGAAGCCGTCGCCGGTGATGCAGGAGCTGGTCGAGGAGATCCGCTACCCCGGCAAGAGCCGGCTGGTCGCGGCGCACGCCGAGGGGCACCTGGACGACCTGACCCACGGGGAGCCGCCGCACGAGCCGCGCTCGCACTGAGCGAGGACCCCCCTGCCGCTCACCGCTCGCACGCTCGCGGTGGGACCCCGGCAGGGGGTCCGCTCCCCCGCGCCTGAGGCGCGCTCCCCTGTCCGGTGGGGGGCGCGCCTCCGCGCGTCCGGGTCAGGCAGTGGTGGCGCGGGCGGGAGCGGCGGCGGGTGCGCGGACGACGGCGCCCGCCGGGGCCGGGGCCGGGGAGCGCCGGTGGTGGGCGACCCAGCGAGCGGTCAGGCCGGTGAGGACGACGAGCCCGGCGACCGCGTGCTGGCCGGGGGCGCTGACCGCGACGGCGATCGCGGCGAGGTAGACCAGCGAGAGCAGGACGGCGGGAAGGGCGGGGCGGGGCGGCTGCAGGTGGGGGTGCACGGCAGGACCTCCTGGAGGGGTGGCCCGCCGGGCCGGCGGCCCCCCGGGATCGGGTGGGCCACCGGCACGGCGAGGGCGCGACGGGGTGAGGCCAGGCCTCAGGTGAGCATGTCCTTGGCCTTCTGCAGCATCGACTGACCCGGCATCTGCGGCGTCGGGAACAGGCGCGGGTCACCCGGGGGCAGCTGCGGGGCGTCGGCGGCGGCCTCGATCGGCCGGGCGGTGAACTCGCCGCGGCCGTCCGGGGTCGGGCCGTGCGCCCAGCGACCGGCGGCGGCCTCGGGGCCGTCCGAGGCCAGGATGAAGGCGAAGCCGGCGTCGCCCGGCTCCTCCTCGATCGGGAAGGCTTCGGGTACCGGGATGCCCTCGAGCCCGTCGGCCTTGAGCTCCTCGATGGCGGCGAGCCACTGCATCTGGTGCATGTGGTCACGGGCGATGAGGAACTTCAGCGTCTCCTTGACGCCCGGGTCGTCGGTCATGTTGTAGAGCCGGGCGACCTGCAGCCGGCCCTGCATCTCGGCCGTGGCGTTGTAGTGGAAGTCGGCCATCAGGTTGCCGCTGGCGGTCACGTAGCCGCCGCTCCAGGGCAGGCCCATGCTGTCGCGGTAGTAGGCGCCCCCGCCGTTGACGATCGCGTGCTGCGGGTTGTGCGTCCCGTAGCCGGCGGCGGCTTCCTTGCTGCGGTCGGCGGCGTCCGGCTTCAGGGGGATGTGGTCGAGCAGCCGGTCGATCATCGTCACGAGGATCTCGACGTGGGCGAGCTCCTCGGTGCCGATCGAGAGCAGCATGTCCTTGTACTTGCCGGGCAGCCGGCAGTTCCAGCCCTGCAGCAGGTACTGGGTGGCGACGGTCATCTCGCCCCACTGACCGCCGAGGACCTCCTGGAGCTTGCGCGCGAAGTCCGGGTCCGGGCCGTCGGGCTTGGCCTCGTACTGCAGCGCCTGGGTGTGCGTGAACACGGTGTCTCCTCTGCGTCGTCGCCGTCCCGCGATCGCGGTGACACAGGGGATCTGCCCGCCCCGGGTGGCCCACCGGTGCCGTCCGGTGGCCCGCCGGTGCCAATGTGAGTCGCCCGTCGGACGAGGGGGTCCTTCCTCAGCGGTCGGGGAGCTGCACGACGAGGGTGAACACGGAACCGTTCTCCGACCACAGCACCCGGCCCCCGAGCTCGCCGGCCTGCCGCTGCACCGACCAAAGCCCGAGGCCGGTGAGGTCCACCGGCGGCCGCGAGGTCTGCAGGTGCTGGACGACGCGGTCGACGGGCACGCCGGCCTGGCTGAGCGCCAGCTCCACCCAGCCGGTGCGGGCGGTCGCCCGCAGCCGCACCGGGGCGCCGTTCCCGTGGCGGTGGGCGTTCTCCAGCAGGTTGATCAGGATGCGCTGCACGCGGGCGTCCGCGACGCCGACGTCGCCGGCGTCGCCGTCCACCTCGAGTGCCAGCTGCGACCGGGGCAGCCCCGAGGCGGCGACCGACGCGCAGAGGACGTCGCCGAGGCGGCGGGTGGTCGGCGACTGCCGGACCGCTCCGCCGGTCGCGTCGGCCGTGCGCAGCATCGACGACAGGTGCGCCGCCTGCGCCCGGGCGAGCGCGAGCAGCTCGGCGGCCTGCGCGGGCGCGCGGTCCAGCGACCCGAGCACCGCCTCCAGCGAGGCCAGTGGGCTGCGCATGTCGTGGCAGAGCGCGCGGACGACGGCGTCCTCGGGGCTGGGCCTCTCCGGTGGGGTGGGGGCCCGGCGCGGGCGCGGCAGGTGCGCGCGCAGCACTCGGGCCAGATCGGTGAGCAGTCCGCAGTCACGCGTGGACGACTGTGTGTCGGCAGCCAGGGTCACGGGCACCTCCTCGGGAGGCCGGCCGGCAGCGCCGGAAGGCGCACCGACCGTCAGGGAGCGATGTGGGCGAGACCGACGACGCGACCGCTGCTGACCGCAGGCCGCCGGTGGATGTGGTGGTCGTCGACGACCACCCGCTGTTCACGCGTGGGCTGAGCCTGCTGCTGCCCGGGCTCAGCGGAGGTCGGGTCCGCGTGGTGGGGACCACGGAGGACGCGTCGGCCGCCGCGGCGCTGGTGCGCCGGCACCACGCCGACGTGGCGATCGTCGACCTGCACATGCCGCCGCCCGGCGGAACCAGGGCCATCGCGGCGATCCGCCGGGCCGATCCGCTGGTCCGGGTGGTCGCGCTCTCCGGGCTGGCCGAGGCCGACGCCGCCATCGAGGCGCTGCGCGCCGGGGCGTCGGGCTTCCTGCCCAAGACCGCGGACCCGGACGCGCTGGTACGGCCGCTGCTGGCCGTCCTCGACGGGTGGGCGGTGCTGCCGGAGGCGGTGCTGCGCCAGTTGCTCGACGAGGCGACGCCGTCCGGGGAGCAGAGCATCGCCGACGCGCTGACCGCCGACGAGCGACGGCTGTGGCGGCTGATCGCCGACGGCACGAGCACCGTGGACATCGCGACGACGCTGCACGTCTCGGAGCGGACGACCAAGCGGCTCGTGGCGCACCTGCTGCGCCGGCTGGACGTGGCGACCCGGGTGGAGGCGGCGGCGCTGGCCGGCCGGGTGGGCCTCGGAAAGGACTCCGGCGCGCCGGGACGGGAGACCGGGTGAGCTCTCCGAGGCGGCATCGACCGACCAGCTACCCGGGGCGGTGATCGTCAAGCGTGGGCCAGGAGAGGTATTCCTTCCCTCTACCCGGTCGCCTCACCGCCGTGGCCGCTCCAGCGCGCCGGCCCACGGCTCGGACGCGGCGAGGGCGAAGGCGGCGACGTCACCGGCGGCCATGTCCACGGCCGGGTAGCCCCCGCTGCCGGCGCCCACGCAGGCGGTGACCGTCGCGAGCCCGGCGCGCCGCTGGAACACCGACTGCCGGATCTCCCAGCCCACGACCGCGCGGCGCTCGAGGACGACCTGCTCGCGCACCAGCCAGCCGCGCCGCACGCTGAACGAGCGCGGGCCCGCCGCGTGCCCGAGCGCTCCGTAGAGGCCGTACGCGAGCGGGACACCCAGGGCGGTCAGCACGATGCCCGCCGCCAGCACGTCCCAGCGGCCGGTGGCGGCGAGCAGCACCACGCCGCCCGCGGTGACCGACAGCCCCACGGTGACCGCCCGCACGATCCGCCGGCGCAGCGCGGCCGGGGGATGCGCGGTGAGCGGCCCCGGGTCGTCGACCAGCCGGTGGGTCAGCGTCCACGCCTCGTCGCGGGGGCCGAGCGGCAGCAGCTGCCCGCGCCGCTCGGCGTCGCCCAGCCCGGTGACCAGCGCACCCGCCCGGGCGGCTCCCACCAGCCGCATGCCCAGGCCCTCGGAGACCGCGACGCCGCGGATGCGGTCGAGCTCCAGCTCGGTGTGCCGCCGGGTGAGCAGGCCGCGCACCGCGACCAGCGTGCGTCCGCGCCGCACCAGCCGGAAGCCCCAGTTGACGATCGCGGCGCCGATGATCGAGCCGGCGAGGACCAGCAGCAGCATGCCCACGACGACCGCGCCGATCACCGCCCCGGACGGGACATCGACGTCGAGGACGTCGCCGAGCAGGTCGTCGGGCAGCTCCTCGCCCAGGCGGAACAGCGCGCCGATCCCGGCCAGCGGCAGCGCCAGGTAGCTGCCGACCAGGGGTGCGTAGCACAGCCACCGGTTGTCCCAGCGGGAGAGCTCCTCCTCCGGCGGTGCCGCGGCGCCGCCCCCCGGTGCCTCCGCCGATGTGGAGCGGTGGGTCAGGACGGCGACCCGCAGCCGGTCGCCCTCGGCGCGCGGCACGCCGTCGACGAGCAGCTCCTCGTCCTGCCCGGCGGTGCCGGCGGCGGCGTCGATGCGTACCCGGACCAGCCCGAACAGGCGGTGCAGCGCGGGCGCCTCCACCTCGACGCCGCGGATGCGGTCGTTGGGCACCGTGCGCACCGAGCGGGAGAGCAGCCCGCGGGTGACGACGACCGCCGTCGGGCCGTCGGTGTAGCCGAACCGCCACCAGGCCACGGCGGCGGCGGCGAGCGAGAAGAGGGTGACGCCCAGGACCAGGGCGGCGATCGTGCCCGTGCCGCCGCCGAACCCGGTGGCGGCGCCGATCGGGATGAGCACGGGCACGAACTGGCGGGCCTGCCGGAAGGTGATCGTGTGCACGAGCACGATCCGGGGGGAGGTGCGCCGGGCGGGTGGGGGAGCGGTCACGTGGCCTGGTCGCGGACCAGTTCCGCGCGGTGGGCGAGGTCGTCGGCGACGCGCTGGGCGACGTCGTGCTCCAGGTGCCAGATCCGCACGGTTCCCTGGCTGGAGGCGGTGAGCACCGCGACGGTGGCCAGGCCGAACATCTGCTGGAGGACGCCGCGGGTGACGTCGACGGTCTGGATGCGCGAGATCGGCACGAGCGTCCAGGTCTGGGTGAGCCAGCCGGTGCGCGTGTAGGCGGCCTCGGCGGTGATCTCCCAGCGGTACACCCGGTGCTTGAACCACGGGCGGATGCCCACCGCGACGACCGAGTGGAGCCCGGCGGCGACGGGCAGCAGCCGGTGCAGCAGCGGCAGCGGCCCCCCGTCGTCGGGCACGAACAGCAGGAAGGCGCCGACGGCCAGCCACACGAGGATCGTGCTGAACACGCTCTCGGTCACCCAGAGCCCGATCGCCGACCGCGGGAGCTCCCAGGCGGGCTCGCGCACGGGCGACGGGAATGCGGTCCGCGGCGCGGTCCGGTGGCTCGGGGACATCGCCCCCATCCTCGCAGGCGCCCCCGCCCGGGGAGCAGCCTCCGGAGCCGTCGCCCGGCCACCGCGCGGCGTGCACTGGCACGATGGGGCGCGTGATGCCGCAGCAGGTTCCGACCGTGCCCGCCTCCGAGCTGCCCGAGGACGCCGTGGTCCTCGACGTCCGGGAGGACGACGAGTGGGTGCACGGCCACATCGAGGGCGCGACCCACATCCCGATGGGCGACGTCCCGGCCCGGCTCGACGAGCTGCCCGAGGGCGACCCGCTCTACGTCACCTGCCGCGGCGGTGGTCGCTCGGCGCGGGTGGCCGCGTGGCTGAACCAGAACGGGTTCGACGCGGTGAACGTCGGCGGCGGCATGGGTGAGTGGCAGGCCGCGGGCAAGCCGATGGTGAGCGAGACCGGCGAGGAGCCCTTCGTCCGCTGAGGCGCACCTCGGGCCCGGGGGGCGTGAGCGGGGCCGGGTCCTCCCTCAGCGCCAGGACGCCGCGGTCTCCTCATCGAAGTACCGGGTGAAGCCGCAGGTCCAGCCGATCGGCTCCAGCGGCTCCCCGTCCCACCGGTCGGCGCCGCTGACCAGCAGCCGCGATCCGACGCCGTAGACCGGACCGCCCTCGCTGGTGGTGGAGGCACCGGGCGACGCCGGCACGGGGAGGTCCACGGTCACCGTCGCGCCCGAGCCGCCGGAGAACCACTCGTTCACGGCGAAGGTGACACCGACCAGCTCCGGGCCGGGCGAACCGGACCAGTCCGTCACGCTGGGGCCGATGCCGGTCACCACGCCGTCGAAGGAGAAGTCGCGTTCCCGCACGGCGTCGGGGCTGTACGCGACCGCGCACGACGCAGCCGCGCCGTCGGCGAGCGGGCCCGTGCGGCCGGCGGTCGGGTCGTCGGGCAGCGGGGCCAGGGCGGCCCCGGCCGGCTCGTCCCCCTGGCCGCTCCCGCCGGGAGGTGGCTCCTCCGCGACCACCGTCGGCGCCGGCGTGGCGCCGTCGCCCGGGTCGACGACGGCGAACACCCCGCCGGTGACCACCGCGACCCCGGCCGCCACCGCGAGCGCGGCCCCGGCGGTGCGGCGTCTCCGTGCCCGGCGGCCGGCGCGCAGCAGCTGCCCCGTCGGCGGCGGGCCCACGGCCACCCGCCCGGCCAGCTCGTCGAGCAGCACGCTGGTCTCCCGATCGGTCACGATGCCCTCCCGCCGCGCAGCGCGGTGACGTCGAGGTCGGTCGAGAGCTGGGCGAGCGCGCGGGAGAGCCGGCTCTTCACCGTTCCCGGCGCGATCCTCAGCGCCTCGGCGATCTGCTGCTCGCCCAGGTGGGCGTAGTACCGCAGCACGACGACCTGGCGGTGCGGCGCGCTCAGCCGGCGCAGCGCGCGCTGGACGGCGTCGGCGTCGTCGACCTGGCCGGTGCGGTCCTCGGTGATCGCGTCGGGCACCTCGTCGGTCGGCCGCTCCCGCCACCACCGCCTGCGGTGGGAGTCGTGGTGGCAGTTGACCAGCACGCGGTACACGTAGGCGTCCCGGTTGCTCGCGCTGCTGACCTTCTCCCATGCCACGTAGCAGCGCACCAGCGCCGTCTGCACCAGGTCCTCGGCCTCGGTGCGGGTGCAGCCGAGGAGCACCGCGGAGCGGACGAGCACCGGCCAGCGCTCGTCCACGTACCGCGTGAACGCCTCGTCCCGCTCCACTCGCCCTCCGCCGGATCGCCCTCTGCGCAGGATGACGGGTCGGGGCGGGGAAGCGGTTCCGCCGCGCTCACACGCCGGCCGCTTCCTCTCGTGCGGGGGAGAAGGCCCTGGTCCGATCCCCGGAGCCCTCCTTCCCCGCGCGAGGGGCGTCGGGGAGCTACGACTCGAGCTGGTACTCGGCGAAGCGGCTGCGCAGGTCCTTCTTCGAGAACTTGCCGACGCTGGTCTTGGGCACCTCGTCGATGAACTCCACGGCCTCGGGCATCCACCACTTGGCCACCAGCGGCTTGAGGTGGTCGAGGATCTCCTGCTCGGTGGCGCTCTCGCCCTCCCGGAGGACGACGCAGGCCAGCGGGCGCTCGTCCCACTTGGGGTGCGGGATGCCGACGACGGCGGCCTCCTTCACCTTCGGGTGGCTCATGATCGCGTTCTCCAGGTCGACCGAGCTGATCCACTCGCCGCCGGACTTGATGAGGTCCTTGGTGCGGTCGGCGATCCGGATGGAGCCGAACTCGTCCATCGCGGCGACGTCGCCGGTCTTCATCCAGCCATCGGGCGTGGTCAGCTCCACGCCGGCATCAGGGTTGTAGTAGTCCTGCGCGCACCACGGGCCGCGCACCTGGAGCTCGCCGGTGGCCTTGTCGTCCCACGGCTGCGGCTCGAGGGTGTCGGAGTCGACGATGCGGGCCTCCACGCCGAGGAACGGGATGCCGGCGCGGGCGCGCTGGGCGGCCTTGGTCTCGTCGTCGGCGTCCTCGTAGCGCCTGGGCAGCACGCCGGAGGAGGCCACCGGGTGGGTCTCGGTCATGCCCCATGCCTGCAGGATCGGGATGCCGACCTGCTCGCGGTACGCCTCGCTCAGCGCCTTGGGGACGGCGGAGCCGCCGCAGCCGATGTCGCGCAGCTTGTGCGGCTGGCCGGCCAGGTGGGGGAGCACGCCCTGCCAGATGGTGGGGACGCCGGCGGTGAACGTGACGCCCTCGTCGACGATCAGCTTCGCCAGCGCCTCGGGTTGCATCATCGCACCCGGCATGACCAGGGAGGCGCCCGCGGCCGGTGCGGCCTGGGCGATGCCCCAGGCGTTGGCGTGGAACATCGGCACCACCGGCATCGCGACGTCCCGGATGCCGAGGCCGAAGGCGTTGGGCGCCATCACGCCCATGGTGTGCAGCCACGTCGAGCGGTGCGAGTAGACGACGCCCTTCGGGTTCCCCGTCGTGCCGCTCGTGTAGCACATGGAGGCGGCCCGCCACTCGTCCGTGACGGCGAACTCGACCGGTCGGGCGTCGGCCAGCAGTGTCTCGTAGTCGAGGATCCGGGCGTCGTCGGGGATCTCGTTGTCGCCGCCGTCGTCCATGACCACGACCTGCTTGACCGTCTTCATCGTGTCGATCAGCGGCCAGAGCAGGGGCAGCACGCTGCGGTCGACGAAGATGACCTCGTCCTCGGCGTGGTTGGCGATGTAGGTGAGCTGCTCGGGGAAGAGGCGCACGTTGAGCGTGTGCAGCACCCGACCGGTGCACGGGGCGGCGAAGTAGAGCTCGAGGTGCCGCTGGCTGTTCCAGCCGAACGTGCCCACCCGGCCGTCGGCGCTGACGCCCAGGGTGTCGAGGACCCCGCCGAGCTTGCGGGTGCGCTGCGCCCACTCCGCGTAGGTCGCGCGGGTGACGCCGCCGGGGTTGTTGGTGACGATCGTCCCGTCGCCGTAGTGCTGCTCGACGTGCCGGAAGATCGCGTCGACGGTCAGTGGGGTGTCCTGCATGAGGCCGCGCATGACCGGATCCTGCCAGTGACCCCGCTCACCTTCCAGCGGTAGGGGTGCGATGGTCAGGTCAGGGGGTGAGGACGACGGGCAGGGTCTCCAGGCCGCGGATGACGAACTCGGGGCGGCGCACCGGCTCCCCGCCCAGCTCCAGCGCCGACGTGCGATCCAGCAGCGCGCCGAACGTCGCCTGGAGCTCGACCCGGGCCAGCGGGGCGCCGATGCAGAAGTGGATGCCCGCACCGAAGGCGATGTGCGGGTTGTCGGTGCGCGTGACGTCGAGGATCTCCGGCTCGGCGAAGACGGCCGGGTCGTGGTTGGCCGCGCCCAGCAGCGCAGCGATCTTCTGCCCCTCGGCGACGGTGACGCCCCCGATCTCGACGTCGGCGGTCGCGGTGCGCTCGAACAGCTGCAGCGGCGGGTCGAAGCGCATGAGCTCCTCCAGGGCTGCGGGCAGGAGAGAGCGGTCGGCGCGCAGCCGGGCCAGCTGGTCGGGGTGGCGCAGCAGCGCCAGCATGCCGTTGCCGGTCACGTTGACCGTCGCCTCGTGGCCGGCGTTGAGCAGCAGGATGCAGGTGGTGACCAGCTCGTCCTCGGTGAGCTTGTCGCCGTCGGCGTCGCGGACGCTCACCAGGTGGCTGACCAGGTCCTCGCCAGGCTGCTGCCGGCGGTCGGCGGCCAGCTCGCGCAGGTAGGCGACGAACTCGTCGGCGGCGCGCTCGGCGTCGTCCTCCCGCTGCCGGGTGCGGTCGTACTCGTACATCTTCACGATCGCGTTCGACCACGGCCGCAGCAGCGGGCGGTCGGCCTCCGGCACGCCCAGCAGCTCCGCGATGACGGCGACGGGAAGCTGCTCGGCCATGCCGGTGAGCAGGTCGACCGGCTCGGATCCGCCCGACCGCTCGACCAGCTCGCCGGCCAGCCGGCCGGCCAGCTCCTCGACCCAGGGCCGCAGGCGCTCCACGTGCCCGCGGGCGAAGGCGCTGGTGATCAGCCTCCGCAGCCGGGTGTGGTTCGGCGGCTCCATCTCCAGGATGGCGTTGCGGTGGATCAGGTTGAAGCTCTCGAACCGGTCGCCGGGCTCCTTGTCGGCCCAGATGCGCCCCAGCCGGCGGTCGCGCAGCACCGCGTTGGCCTCGGCGTGGGTGAACGCCAGCCACAGCCCCAGGTCCTCGTGCCACTGCACCGGCGCCTGCGCGCGGGCCCGCGCGAAGGCCGGGTACGGATCGGCGACGAAGGACGGGGCGGTGAGGTCGAGGGAGTCGACGGCCAGGGTCACGGGCTGAGCCTAGTGAGCGGACCCCCGCCCCCCGCCGCTCGCAGGCTCGCGGCGGGCCGCTGCGAGCCGCCGCATACGCTTTCCGCATGGCTTCCCGCAAGCGCTCCTCCTCCGCCGCCGCCGCCGCCGAGGACGGCGTCAACCCGAAGGCCCCGTGCCCCTGCGGATCCGGCCGCCGCTACAAGCACTGCCACGGCTCCGGGTACGCGCCCGCCGTCATCCGTCCGTTCGAGGGCCTGCCCGGCGAGGCCGACTGGGTGGCGCTGCGCGAGCTGGTCCCGGCGGCGACGGCGAAGCTCAAGGCGGCCGACGGCCGCGAGCTGACCCTGGCCAGTGTCCTGCCCGGCGGCGCGCCTGCACTGGTGCGCGCGAACGGCGAGATCCTCGTCGGCTGCCAGCTGCAGACGTCGTCGGACGACGTCAGCCGGGACCTCGGCACCGCCGTCGCGGCCGCCCTGGAGGCCCCCGCCGGTGCTCCCGTGGACCCGGGCCCCATCGGCGGCGCCGGCTCGGCCGGGCCCCGGCTGCAGGAGGTCCTGGACCTGACCGCGCCGCTGGAGGTGACCGTCCACGACGACTTCGGCTTCTGGCTGGAGGGCACCGAGCCCGGTGCCGCGGCCCGTGCGGGGCTGCAGCAGGCCAACGAGGCGATCCTGCCGACCGTCCGGCTCGAGGGGCTGGAGGCGGCCTACTGGGTGCGCCCCGGCAACGAGCGCGCGCACCTGCGCTGGGTGCGGCCGGAGAAGGAGGAGCAGCTGCTCGACGCGCTGGCCCGCCTCTCCGCGGCCGAGCAGATCCTGCTGGGGGAGGGCACGCGGTACGCCGGTGCGTTCCGCGCGCACGGGCTCGTCGTCCCGGTGTGGGACCTGCCCGCCGACATCCCCGCCGAGGAGTGGATCACCCCGGCGACGGAGTTCCAGGCCCGGCTGGACGAGGCGCTCGCCGAGACCGCGCCGCTGACCACTGAGGAGCGCCGCGCGCGGGCCGGCCTGCTGTCCCGCCAGATCACCCTGCGCTGACCGGCCGGTCATGGCCGATCGACCCACGCCCGGGACGAGCAGGCGCGACCCCCGGCCGACGCCACGGCGACCGGGGCGTTCGCGCCGCCGCCCGGCGGGGGCCGCAGCGTACTGACCTTCCTCGCCGCCACGGTGCTGCTCGTCTGCGGCGTCACCGGGGTGCTGTCGTTCTTCGGGGAGCTGCCGGCGGCTACCGGGTGCTCCTGCTGGCGGCCGCTGCGCTCGCCGCCGCCGTCCTGGTGGTGAACCTCCGGCGCGGGCGGCGCGACGCCCGCTGACCGTCGCGGCGGACAGGCGGCTCAGCTGCTGCGGATCAGGTGGCGGAAGAAGCCCGCGCCGCGGTGCAGGGCGGCCACGGAGATCCGCTCGTCGGCGGCGTGCAGCGCGGACAGCTCCTCCCGGCTCAGGTCGAAGGGCATGAACCGGTAGACGCTGTCGCTGATCTGGCTGAAGTGCCGGGCGTCGCTGGCCTGCACCATCACGTACGGCGCGACGACGGCGTCGGGGTACGCCGCCCGGGCGGCCGAGGAGATCAGCGCGTACGCCTCGTTGTCGGTCCGTGACACCGGCGAGGGGTCGTTGCCCGAGACGACGCGGACCTCCACCGACGGGTCGTCGATCACGCGGCGCAGCCGATCCACGGTCGACTGCACCGTCTCGCCCAGCGCGATCCGGATGTTCAGGTGCGCCAGCGCCCGGGTGGCCAGCACGTTGGCGGCGCGGCTGCCCTCCAGCCGGGTGACCGCGACGGTCGTCCGCACCATGGCGCCGGCCTCCCGGCCCGCCCGGGCGAGCACCTCGGCCAGCACCGGCCGCAGCTGGGCGGCGTGCGCGAAGAGGGCGCGGTAGCCGAGCGGGGCCCGCCGGCCGACGGCGTCGATCATGCCGAGGACGACGTCGTGCAGCCGGGCGGGGAACGGGTCCTCCTCGAGCGCCAGGATCGCCTTCGCCAGCCGCGCCGGCGCACCACCGCGGACCGGTGAGGATGCGTGCCCGCCGGCGTCGGTGGTGACCAGCTCGACGTCGAGCAGCCCCTTCTCGGCCAGCCCGACGACGGCGACCTGCCCCGGCACCCCGGGGAACATGCCGGTCACCACGGCGCCGCCCTCGTCGATCACGGCCCAGGGCCGGATGCCGCGGGAGGTGAACGCCTCGACCGCCAGCCGCGCCCCGACGCCGGCCACCTCCTCGTCGTTGCCGAACGAGAGGTAGACGTCGCGCCGCGGGGTGAACCCGTCCGCGGCCAGCGCCTCGACCGCCTCAAGGATCGCGACCATCGACCCCTTGTCGTCGATGGCGCCGCGGCCGTGCACGTAGCCCTCCTCGATCGAGCCGCAGAACGGGTCGCGGCTCCACTGCTGCCCGTCCACGGGGACGACGTCGTAGTGCGCCATCAGCACCAGCGGCGGCTCGTCGGTGGCGCCGCGCCAGCGGTAGAGCAGGGCACCGTCGCCCAACTGCTCCCGCTCCAGCGCCTCGTGCGTGCGCGGGTACAGCTCGGCGAGCCGGGCGCGGTAGGCCGCGAAGGCCTCCTGGTCCACCTCGGCGGGGTTCCGCGAGGAGACCGTCGGGATGCGGATCAGCTCCGCGAGGCGCCCGGCGGCGGCGTCGGCGTCCAGGCCGGCGAGGTCCACCGGGACGACGTCGCGGTCCTCGGGTCGGAAGCGGGCCACCCGCCGGGCCGTCGTGGTAGCGGTCGCCGCGGCGGCGACGGCCGCGAGGGTTCGCTTCATGCCCGGAGCTCCTCAGCGGGTGCGGCGGCCGGCGGGTCGGAGAAGGCGAGCTTGGGGACGACGAGCAGCGCCAGCGCCGCGAGCAGCGCGGCCGTGCCGCAGACCACCCAGACCGTGATGTAGCCCGACAGCGACCCCGCGGTGCCGGCCGACCCATCGGGCAGCAGGGGGACGTTGGAGGCCAGCGCGATGGCGAAGGCGGCGGAGGCGAACGAGCCGCCGAGCACCTTCGTGGTGTTGGTCAGCCCGGTGGCCACCGCGGTGCGGCCGACCGGGGCCGCCGCGGCCGCAGCCGCGGGGAGCGCGGCGACCAGCGCGCCGGAGCCGAGCCCGGCGACCGCGATGCAGGCCAGCATCTGGGCGAGCGTGCCGTGGAAGGGAACGAGCAGCAGGTAGCCGATGCCGGTGAGCGTCGCGGCGCCGATCAGCGTGCGTCGGGGCGTGGTCAGCCGGCTCACCCGGGAGAACTGGCCGGCGCCGACCAGCATGGAGATCACGTACACGCCGATGACGACGGACACCTCGCTGGTGGACAGCCCCAGCCCGTAGCCGTAGACCTCCGGATCCGTGCGCGCGAAGGTCGACAGCGGGCCCTGGGCGCCGAGCACGCTGATGCCGAACAGGCCGGCGGTCAGCTGCACCGGCCACATCGACGAGCTGCGCAGCACCCGGAAGTCGACCAGCGGGTCGTCGCGGCGCAGCTCGTACCGCACGAACGGGACCAGCAGCAGCAGCCCCAGCGCGGTGACCGCCCAGGGCCACACCGCGTCCTCGTTGAGGCGGACGAAGCTCAGCCCGCCGGTGATCACCAGCAGCACCAGGCTGAGCAGGGCGGCTCCGGTGGCGTCGATGCTGCCGCCGGGGCGGTCCACGCTCTCCGGCACGCGGAGGGCGACGACGGCGCAGACGCCGACGACCAGGACCAGCGGCGCGATAAGGACGAGCCAGAACGAGTCGGCGAGGCTCTGCCCGATCTGCCCGCCGGCCAGCGCCCCGACGATGGCACCGGCCTGCAGCGCGGCGACGATCAGCCCGGTCGCGCGCCGGGTCTGGCCCGCGGCGCCCGGGGTGCGGCGCGACCGGTCCCAGATCAGGGCCACCTGCAGCGGCAGCCAGACCACGTACATCCCCTGCAGCGCCCAGGCGATCAGGAACAGCGGAAAGCTCTGGGCGAAGGCCAGCACCACCGTGGACAGCGCCACGACTGCGGCGGACCAGAGCAGCACCCGGCGGTGGCCGTGCAGGTCGCCGAGCTTCGCGAGCACCGGCACCGCGATGGCCGAGAGCATGAGCTGCGCTGCCTCGAGCCAGTTGACGTCGGCGTCGTTGACCCCGAGGTAGCGGGCGATGTCGGTGAGCAGCGGGACGTAGTAGCCCTGCAGGACGCCGCTGGTGAACTCGACGAAGACCAGGTAGCCGACGAGCCCGCCGCCGATCCCCGCGATCCGCCCGGTCCGCCGTGCCGCCTCCGTGCGTGCCACCGCATCGTCCCTTCGCCGGCGCCGGGCCCGGCGCGGGAAGTTGGGAGCGTAATGGCCCCGGTCGCCTCGGCCGCCCGCCGGTGCGAGATGTCCCCCGGTCGTCACGCGGCGGCTCGCCGGGCTGCCCTCAGAGCGGGGCGCGGGAGATGGGGCAGGACATGCACCGCGGGCCGCCGCGGCCGCTGCCCAGCTCGGAGCCGGCGATCCGGACGACCTCGATGCCGGCCGCCTCGAGCGCGGCGTTGGTGACGGTGTTGCGCTCGTAGGCCACCGCCAGCCGGGGCGCCAGCGCCAGGGTGTTGTTGCCGTCGTCCCACTGCTCGCGCTCGGCGGTGACCGGGTCCAGGCCGGTGTCGATGACGCGCAGCTCGTCGATCCCCATGGCGGCCGCGGCCGCGACCACGAACGGCTGCGGCCCGGTGACGGCGAGGTCGGGAGTGTCGTCGTCGGCGGCGGGGAAGCCACCGGCCGCCCGGACGGTCCAGGCGACGAGCGAGTCGGCCACCGCGGGGTACATGACCATCGCGTCGACGTCGACCATGGTGGCGATGGTGTCCAGGTGCATCGTCGCCCGCTCCTGGGCGATCGGGACCACGAGCACGGTGCGCGCCAGCCCGCGCGCGAACAGCCGGCGGGCCAGCCGCTCGGCCCCGCCGGGCGTCGTCCGCTCGCCGACACCGACCGCCACCACGCCTTCCGCGAGCAGCAGGACGTCGCCGCCCTCCAGGTGCTCCAGGTTCGAGGCGTACAGCTGCTCGGTGCCGGCGAAGCGGGGGTGGTGGGTGTAGACGGCGGCGGTGATGGTGCTCTCCCGGTGCCGGGCGGGCATCGCCAGCGACGTCACCGCCACCTCCTCGCCGATCCACACCGACGAGTCGCGGGTGAAGAGCAGGTTGGGCAGCGGTGGGACCACGAAGTCGGAGCGGTCCATGAGCTCGTAGGCCAGCCCGTGCCCGCGCAGCTCGTCGTGGGCGACGCCGGCGATCAGCGCCGCGGCGAGGTCCTCCGGCGACAGCCGGGCCAGGTGCCGGGTGGTGTCGCGCTGCAGGGTCGCGCCCAGGCGCGGGTCGTCGACGGCGGCCCCGATCAGCTCCGCCCGTGCGGCCGGGATGGCGAGGACCTCGGCGAGCAGGGTGGCCAGGTGCAGCACCTCGACGCCGCGGTCGGTGAGCGCCTGCGCGAACGCGTCGTGCTCCTCCTGCGCGCGGGCCGCCGACGGGACGCCGTCGAAGAGGAGCTGGTCGTTGTTGCGCGGGGTCAGCCGGCGCAGCTCCGGGCCCGGGCGGTGCAGCAGCACGGTGCGCAGCGGACCTACCTCGCTGGTCGCACTCGACGGCGCGGCGGACCCGGTCACGGTCGTCAGGCTGGCACAACCGGCTCCGGCGCCGCCCGTCGTGACCCTCGTTAGGGTGCCGGGGGCGGTGCCGACGACGGCTCCGCGACGCCGAACCGGAGGTACCCGTGGACCTGTTCGACCTGACCGGCAAGGTGGCTGTGGTCACCGGTGGCACCCGCGGCATCGGCCTGATGATGGCCCGGGGGCTGCTGCAGGCGGGGGCGAGGGTCTACCTGAGCTCCCGCAAGGCCGAGGCCGGGGACGCCGCCGTCGCGGAGCTCGCCGAGTTCGGCACCGCCGTCTCGATCCCGGCCGATCTCTCCACCGAGGCCGAATGCATCCGGCTCGCCGAGGAGGTGGGCCGCTCGGAGGAGCGGGTGCACATCCTGGTCAACAACGCCGGCGCCACCTGGGGCGAGCCGCTGGAGACCTTCCCCGAGTCGGCCTGGGACAAGCTGCTCGACCTGAACCTGAAGTCGCCCTTCTTCCTCACCCGCGCCTTCCTGCCGAAGCTCGAGGCCGCGGCGGCCGACGGCGATCCGGCCCGCATCGTGAACGTCGGCAGCATCGACGGGCTGCACGTCAACCCGATGCCGACCTACTCCTACGCCGCGAGCAAGGCGGGGCTGCACCACCTCACCCGCGTGCTCGCCAAGGAGCTCGGGCCCAAGGGGATCACCGTGAACGCCGTGGCCCCGGGGCCGTTCGAGTCGAAGATGATGGCCGCCACGCTCGACGCCTTCGGAGCCGAGATCGCGGCGAAGTCGCCGCTGGGTCGGATCGGCCGCCCCGACGACATGGCCGGCGTCGTCGTCTACCTGTCCTCGCGGGCCGGCGCCTACGTCACCGGCGCGGTCATCCCCGTCGACGGCGGCATCGCGACCACCGCCTAGCGAGCGGCGGCCCCGCTGCAGCGCCCGCCGTCGGCCCCGTCCCGAGGCTCGTCCCGAGCGTGCGAGGGATGAGGAGGACGGGGTCCTCTTTCAGTCGGGGAGCAGGACGCCGGGGTTGCAGATGCCCTGCGGGTCCAGCCTCTGCTTGACCGCGCGCAGCACCTCGACGCCGAGCGGACCGATCTCGCGCTCCAGCCAGGGGCGGTGGTCGGCGCCGACGGCGTGGTGGTGGGTGAGCGTGCCCCCGGCCGCCAGGAGCGCATCGGTCGCCGCACGCTTGGCGGACAGCCACTGCTGGATGGGCAGCGCGTCGTCGCGGTCGGCGATCACCGTCAGGTACAGCGAGGCGCCGGTCGGGTAGCCGTGCGACAGGTGGCTGAGCACCAGCGGCGGGTGACCGCCACGGGTGAGCGCTTCGCGCAGTGCCCGGCGGGTCGCGTCGTAGACGGTGGGCAGCGCGGTCCAGGTGGCCGCGGTCTCGAGCGTCTCCACCAGCAGGCCGCGGTCCAGGAGCCGGTCGCGCAGGTACGGCGCCTCGAAGCGGTGCCTGCGCCAGGACTGGCCTACCGTGCGACCGAGCCGGATCGCGCCGCCGTCGCGCAGCAGCGAGGCTGCCGCCCGCATCCGGGCACGCACCAGGTCGGGGACGCCCTCCCAGCCGACCACGAGCATGCAGCCGTCGCCGCGCCTGCGGGCGCGGAGCTTCCCGCGCAGCGCCTTCGCCCCGGCCCCGGAGGCCATGAGGAGGTTGGCGCGGGTCTCGTCGGCGTCGGAGAGCCGGACGACGTCGGGCAGCAGGTCGTGCCGGGCGAGCGCCTGGAGCGCGGCCAGTCCGGCCGGCCAGGTGCGGAAGGACCACCCCTCGTAGGCGCTGGCCGGCGGCTTCGGGCGGACGCGCAACGTCAGCTCGGTGATCACGCCGAGCGTGCCCTCCGAGCCCAGCGCGAGGCCGAGCAGGTCGGGGCCGGCGGCCGAGGCGGGCGGGGAGCCGAGCTCGAGCACCCCCGCCGGCGTCGCGAGGGTGAGGCCGGCGACCAGGTCGTCGAACCGGCCGACCCCGGTGGAGGACTGGCCGGCCGAGCGGGTGGCCGCGTAGCCGCCGAGAGTGGCGAACTCCCAGCTCTGCGGCAGGTGGCCGAAGGTCAGACCCTCCCGGTCGAGCGCCTGCTCGAGCGCCGGGCCGCGCATGCCCGGCCCGGCGGTGACCAGCGACGACGGCACGTCGAGGGACTGCACCGAGGACATGCGGGCCAGGTCGACCGCGATCGTCGGCCGGTCGTCGGGGTCCACCCCGGCCAGCCCGCCGACGACGCTCGTCCCACCGCCGAAGGGCACGACGACGACCCCGCGCTCACCGCACAGGGCGAGCAGCGCGGCGGTCTCCTCGGTCGTGCCGGGCAGCACCACCGCGTCGGGGGCGTCGGAGGCGTCGCCCTCCCGCCGGCGGAGCAGGTCCAGGTAGCTCTTGCCGCCCGCGTGCCGCAGCCGCGACTCGCGGTCGGTGCGCACGTTGTCCTCGCCGAGCAGGTCGGCCAGCGCCGTGCGGGCCGCCTCGGGCAGCCGGCAGGGCGCCAGCCGGATCGCGTCCACCGGCGCGGGCGGCGTGGCCCGGGGTTCCCAGCCAAGCTCCCGGCCGAGGTACCGGCGCGCGGCCTTGGGCAGGGCGCCGTCGAGCCCTTCGTCCCCCGCGGAGGTGGGGCGCGGGCCCCAGCCCTGGATCGTCAGTTCCGGCTGCTCGGGCACCGCTACAGTCTGCCGGTGCCGCAGCGCCGGAGGACGAGGTGATCGGTTCCCTCTCGTCCGCGCGCCGCGTCCGCGACCTCGCGGAGGCCACCGGGGACGTCGACGTCGTGGTGGTCGGCGGTGGCGTCACCGGCGCCGGGGTGGCCCTGGACGCGGCGGCACGCGGGCTGTCGGTGCTGCTGTGCGAGCGCACGGACCTCGCGGCCGGCACCAGCCGGTGGTCGTCGAAGCTGGTGCACGGTGGCCTGCGCTACCTGGCGCACGGCGAGATCGGGCTGGCGCGGGAGAGCGCCCGCGAGCGCGCCGTCCTCATGGGCGCGACGGCGCCGCACCTGGTGCGCCCGCTGCCCTTCCTGGTGCCCGACGCGGCCGGCCGCGACGTCACCGCGCTGGCCGGGCTGGGCGGCCGGCTCGGCGACGCGGTCCGCGTTTCGGTGCCCGGTGGGCGCGGGTCGCTGCCCCCGACCCGCCGGGTGCGCGCCGACGACGTCGCCCGCCGCACGCCCGCCGTCCGGCCGGGGCGCGGTGGTGGCGTCGTCTTCTGGGACGGGCAGCTGACCGACGACACGCGGCTCGTCGTCGCCCTGGCCCGGACTGCGGCCGCGTACGGAGCCCGGGTGCTGACCGGGGCGACGGTCACCGGCGTCGACGACGCCGACGTGCACGTGACCACCGGCGAGGGGCCGCTGACCGTGCGGGCCGGCGTGGTGGTGAACGCGGCCGGCGTGTGGGCCCAGCGGCTGGCGCCGGGCATCCGGCTGGTGCCCTCGCGCGGCTCGCACCTGCTGGTGCCCGGCGTGCGGCTGGGTTCCCCGTCGGCGGCGCTGACGGTGCCGCTGCCCGGATCGCGGTCCCGGTACGTCTTCGCGCTGCCGCAGCCCGACGGGCTGGTCCACCTCGGGCTCACCGACGAGCCGGTGGAAGGCCCGGTGCCCGACGACGACGCCGCGCCGTCGGACGCGGAGGTGCAGCAGCTGCTCGACACGGTGAACCAGGTGCTCACCGAGCCGCTGACCCGCGCCGACCTGATCGGCGCCTACGCCGGCTACCGCCCGCTGGTCCAGTCACGGGCGGGCACGGGGCCGGACGGCGCGACGGCCGACCTGTCCCGGAAGCACCTGCTGGCCTGGGACGGAGCGGTCCTCTCCGTCGTCGGCGGAAAGCTGACCACCTACCGCGCGATGGCCGAGCAGGCCGTGGACGCCGTGGTGGCGCGGCTCGGGCGGGGCGCGGCGCGCTCGCCCACCGCGCGGCTGCCGCTGGTCGGGGCGGCGCCCCGGGCGGCGCTGGACCGCGTGGCGGCGCCCGCTCGCCTGGTCGCCCGCTACGGCACCGAGGCCCCCCTGGTGGAGGCACTGGGCCCGGCCGTGGTCGTGGCGGGCCGCCCCGAGACGGTGGGCGAGCTGCGGTTCGCCGTCCGGCACGAGGGTGCGCGGACGGTGGCCGACCTGCTCGACCGCCGCACCCGCATCGGCCTGGTGGCCGGGGACCGCGAGCGCGCGGTGCCGGTGGCGGAGCAGGTCCTCGCCGAGGAGGGCTGACCGGACCCCCGCTCTGGGGGGATGCTGCACGGCGAGCTGCTCCTCCGGATGTGAGCAGCGGCGCTCACGGCGCGGTGTGCTGGAGCTCCGGGGCGCCGAGCGCGGACAGGCCGCGGCGGACCCAGGCCGCCCCGCAGGCGGACGCCAACCTGCTGTGGATTGCGCTGCACGGGATGGTGACCCTGCGGGCGGCCGCCCCCGAGGTGCCGTGGCCGGAGCTCGATCCGCAGCTGCGCGATCTGGTCAGCCGCCTGGCACTGCTGGCGCCAGGCGAGGACCGCTGGGACCGGGACGGCGGGGCGACGTCCCGGATGCAAGTATCGGAGCATGGCCGACGAGATCTCCCCCGACGACCCGTTCCCCCGCCGGCGCGTGCAGGTCCAGGACGCCGAGATGGCCTACGTGGAGGTCGGCGAGGGGGATCCGATCGTCTTCCTGCACGGCAACCCGACGTCGTCGTACCTCTGGCGCAACGTCATCCCGCACGTGCAGCACCTCGGCCGCTGCCTCGCGCCCGACCTGATCGGGATGGGCGAGTCAGACAAGCTCCCCACGCCCGGCGCGGGCACCTACGACTTCGCCACGCACGCCGCCTACCTGGAGGGCTTCCTCGCCGCGGTGGGGGCGACCGGGCGCGTCACGCTGGTCCTGCACGACTGGGGCTCGGGCCTCGGGTTCGACTGGGCCGCCCGCCACCCCGAGGCGGTGCGGGGCATCGCCTTCACCGAGGCGATCGTCACGCCGGTGACCTGGGAGGACTGGCCCGCCGACGCCCGCAACATCTTCCAGCTCATGCGCGGCCCGAACGGCGAGGCCGCAGTGCTGGACAAGAACGTCTTCGTCGAGAAGATCCTGCCGGCGTCCGTGGCCCGCGGGCTCTCCCCGGAGGCGCACGACCGCTACCGGGCGCCCTTCGCCGAGCGCGAGGACCGCTGGCCGACGCTGGAGTGGCCGCGCCAGCTGCCGATCGAGGGCGAGCCGGCGGCCGTCGTCGAGCGCGTGGAGCGGTACGGGAGGTGGCTGGCGGGCAGCGACGTCCCGAAGCTGTTCATCGACGCCGACCCCGGGTCGATCCTGGTCGGCCGGCAGCGCGAGCTGGTGCGCGGCTGGCCCGCCCTGACCGAGGTCGCCGTCGCGGGCAGCCACTTCGTGCCGGAGGACTCGCCGCACGAGATCGGCCGCGCGGTGGCCGACTGGATCCCGACCCTGCCGTAGCTCAGCCGGTCAGCGCGCGGACGGTCTCCACGGCGGCGACGACGGCGAACACCAGGAACAGGCCGGCGGCCACCCGCCGGATGATCGCGATCGGCAGCCGGTCGGCGAGCTTCTTGCCCAGGAAGACCGCGAGGCCGGAGACCACCAGCAGAGCAGCCCAGGCGCCGACGAACACCGACAGCGGCTCCTCGTAGCGGGCGGCGAGGCCGGCGGTGGCCAGCTGCGAGAGGTCGCCCCACTCGGCGGCGAACAGCACGCCGAACGAGATGGCGGCCGCGCGCAGGAACGACGTCTGCTCGCGCGCGTCGGCGGTCTCCCCGCCGTCCTCCGCGCCGCTGCCGGCGCTGCGCCACAGGACGACCGCACCGACGAGGAACAGCAGCGCGACCACCCCGGTCACCAGCGCCTCGGGCAGCAGGGACAGCAGGGAGCCGGCGGTGACCGCGATCGCCACCTGGAGGCCGAACGCCGTCCCGACGCCGACGAAGACCGGCAGCGGCGGGAACCGGGTGGCGAGGACGAGGCTGGCGAACAGCGTCTTGTCGGGCAGCTCGACCGGGAGCACCAGGACGAACGCGGCCAGGACGACCGACCAGATCACGGATGCACTCCTCGCTCGGCACTGCCGGGCGGGGCTCGGGCAGTCTCAGTCGACGGTCGACGATAGCGACCGCCGCCGAGGGCTCCGCACGCGGCGGTCGGCGCCGAGTCCGTGGGGCCCCCGGGCCGCACATCTGGTGCGGACGACGTCCGGCCCCGCTACCGTCCCGGCCGTGCACCGACATTGATCCGATCCCGTACCGCCTCCGGCCCGGGCCCTCGCCCGGCTCGCCGTGGGCTGGGCCGCGCTCTCGGAGCTGGTACCGCTGTACCCGCTCTACGCGCTGCTCTTCCTCGACACCGGGCTGTCCGAGGCCCAGCTGTCGCTGCTGTTCGCCACCTGGTCGCTCACGGCGCTCGTGACCGAGGTGCCGGCCGGCCTGCTGGCCGACCGGTGGTCGCGGCGCGGCTCGCTGGTGCTCGGCGGATGCCTGCAGGCGGCGGCCTTCGCGCTGTGGACCGCGCTGCCCTCCTTCGCGGTGTTCCTGGCCGGCTTCGTGATCTGGGGGATCGCCGGGGCCTGCACCTCGGGTGCCGCGGAGGCGCTGGTGCACGACGGGCTGGCCGAGGTGGACGCGGCCGAGTCCTATGCCCGGGTCAACGGCGCCATGACGGCGGCCGAGCTGCTGGTTCAGGTGCCGACGGCGCTGGCGGCGACCGGCCTGCACGCCCTCGGCGACTACCGCCTCGTCGGCTGGGTCAGCGTCCTCGCCTGCCTGGCCGCCGCGGCGCTGGCGCTGCGCTTACCGGAGCCCCGGCCGGACGGCGATCCCGAGGAGGAGGGGTCGCGGTACACGGGCCTGGTCCTGGCCGTGCGGCGCCCGATCCTGCTCACCGCGGCGTACGGGATCTACCTCGCCGTGCTGGTGGCCGCCGAGGCGGAGCTGCAGCGGCGGATCAGCGGCCCGTACCGGGCGACCATCACCTCGGTGGCCGGGCCGGCATCGAGCTGGCGTCGCTGCTGGTCTTCCTCGCCTGGGCCACCGGCGGGTGGACGGCGGTGGCCCTCCTGGTGCTGGCCGTCGTCCCCGCGGTGGCCGTCGGGCTGCGCGACCGGCGGTGACCGGTGGGGCGTCGGTCAGGAGCGGCCGGAGCGGCGCGTGACGCGGGCGGCGAACACCCCGGCCGAGTAGCCGTTGTCGATCGTGCTGACGGCCACGCCGGGCACCGACGAGTTGAGCATCGTCATCAGCGCGCCGAGCCCGCCGAACGCGCTGGGCTGCGCAGCCGAGGTGGGCACGGCGATCACCGGGACGTCGGTCAGCGAACCGACGACCGTCGCCAGCGAGGCGTCCATGCCGGCGACGACGACGACGCAGTCGGCCCCATCGAACAGCGTCCGGTCCTCGGCCAGGGCGCGGATCCGGCCGGCGACGTCGTCGACCCGCACGACCTCGGTACCGGCCACCCGGGCGACGAAGGCCACCTCGGCGGCCACCGGGGTGTCCGCGCCGCCCGCGCACAGGACCGTCGTGCGGCCGGCCGGCTCGGGCACCGGGCCGACCGCCGCCGCCATGGCCGCGACGTCCATCGTGGTCCCCTGGTGCTCGGTCGCGAGCGCCACCAGGGTGTCGGCGGCGGCGCGCAGCACCAGTGCCGGGCGGTCGCGGTGCTCGCGGCGGGCCTCGCGGACCAGCGCCAGCACCTGCTCGGTGCTGCGGCCGGTGGCCCAGACGACCACCGGCTCGACGGCGCCGGCCGGCTCCGCGGCCACCGGGACCGGGGCCAGCAGCGGCTCGCCGGGTCGCGCGGTGCCCAGCGGAGGGTGCGGGTTCCCGAGCAGGGCGGCGAAGCCGGCGGCCTCCTCACGCACCGCCGCGAGGGCGCGGACGACGTCGTCCACCGGAGCGGGCGGCTCGGGGCTCGCGTCGTCGTGCCCGGCGCCGCCCGGTGCGGCCACCGGCGGGGCGCCGCCGGAGAGCACGTCGAGCGGAGCGCCGGACGCCCGGGTCTGGGTCAGCGCCGAGAGCCGGACGACGCGGTCGCGGCCGCTCCGCTTGGCGTCGTAGAGCACGCCGTCGGCGGCGGCGAACAGCGTCTTGCGGTCGTCGCCCCGGGTGGCCGAGGCGATGCCGGCGCTGATCGTCACCGGCACCTCGAGGCCGAGCTCGGACCACGGGTAGCGGGAGACCGAGGCGCGGATGCGCTCCAGCGCCCGCTCCGCCTGCTCGGCGGTCGTCTCGGGCAGGAGGATGACGAACTCGTCGCCCGCCCAGCGGCACACCTCGTCGGTGTCGCGCACGCCGGCGACCAGCAGCTCACCGATCATCCGCAGCACGGCGTCGCCGCCGGGGTGCCCGATCGCGTCGTTGATGGCCTTGAAGTTGTCGACGTCGACGACGGCCAGCGCGGGCACGTCGCCGGCGGCGAGCAGGCCGTCCAGCCGCGCCTCGGCGTAGCGCCGGTTCGGCAGGTGGGTGAGCGGGTCCTCGTAGGCCTGCCGGCGCAGCTGCCCGGCAGCGCGCTCGGTCTCCAGCAGGCTCTTGCGCCGGCCGAACAGCTCCACCCAGCGGGTGCGCCGCTCGTCGACGCGGTCGAGCTCGTCGGCGAGGTAGGCCTGCAGGTAGGGCAGTGCGCGGCCGGCGTCGTCCAGGTCGGCGTGCAGCGTGCAGAGCTCCCGGAGGGCGGCCCGGCGCAGCCGGGGCAGGCCGTGCTCGGTCGCGAGGGCCAGCGCGGCCACCAGGTGCTCGTCGCCGGCCCGGCCGTCGCCCTGGCGGCGCAGGGCACGGCCCAGGGCGAGCTGCGCCGAGGCCAGCCGGTCCCGGTCGGCGACGGCCGCGGACAGCCGGACGGCGGCGCGCAGCGGACCGGTCGCGGCGGCCTGCTCGCCGAGGCCGACCAGCGCCCACCCGTGCACGATCTGCGCGGGGACGACGCCCTCGGCGTCCGGCGGCAGCTGCACCAGCGCCTGCTCGGCCAGGTGCCGCGCCTCGGCGAAGTAGGGCGCGGCCGAGTCGGGGGCGCCGTCGTCGAGCAAGCCCTCGCCGAGCTCGGCGCACAGCTCGCCGAGCCGGGTGGCGGCGACGGCGACCAGCACGTCGGGGTCGGTGTCGTCGGGGCCCAGGAGCCCTGGGTCGGCGGCGGCCGCCTGCGCGGTCTCGTGCGCCCGCCGCTGGTAGTCCAGCGCGAGCGGCATCAGCTCGAGGTCGGCGAGGACCCCGGCCAGCGTGCTCAGGGTGTCGACCAGCAGCGTGCTGGGCGCCAGGGCCGGGTCCAGCAGGCTGGCTGCCTCGACGGCCTCGTCCATGGCCGCGTCGATGCGCCGCGACAGCAGCTCGATGCGGGCGTGCCGGGCCAGGCCCGCCGCCCGCTGCAGGTCGTCGTCGGTGGCGTCGAACGCGGCCTTGGCCGAACGGACCAGCGCGATGGCGAGCGCGGCGCGGGAGGCCGATTCAGCACGGGGGTCGGCGTCTGCGCCGTCGGCCTGCCCGGGGCCGTCGATCAGCTCGGCGACCCCGGCGTGCAGGTCGAGCGCCGGCTCGGCGGGGGAGTCGGGGGACACCGGGTCCCCGACCAGGGTGAAGCCGGCGACGCGCAGCCGGCGCACCAGCAGCTCGGCGCGCAGGGTGTCGGCCCAGGCGCGGCCGAGCGGAACGGGGGCGCCGTCGGGCGCGTCGGCGGCCGGAGCGGCGGCGACGTAGGGCGAGGGATCGCGCTCGCCCCCGGCCAGCAGCTGCTCGGCGTCGTCGAGCTGCCAGTTGCTGAGGGCGGCGGTCACCCGGTGGTGCAGGGCTCCCGGTGGCACGAGCGCACTCTGCATGTCGTCACGGACAGTTTCGAGTAGGTGACCGGGAACGCGCCGTCCTCCGTCCGTCCCGTCTCTCCCGTCCCACGCGTGCGGGATGCTCACCTGCTCTCCTCGCCGGCGCTCGTCGACCGCGTTCCTGCGGCGTCCCCTGCTGAGCGCGCGAGCCCGCTCACGCACTCGCCCCGCGGTCCGCGGGAGCGGAGTCGGCGGGGCCGTGCGCGCGCACCCGGTTGCGGCCCAGGCGCTTCGCGGAGAACAGGTGCAGGTCCGCGGTGTCGAACAGCGCCCGCCAGCCGATGACGGTGCCCGGCTGCCCGTCGGGCACAGCGGGGGCGGTCGCGACGCCGATGCTCACCGTGACCGGCCCGGACAGCTGCAGGTCGGTCCAGTCGGCCTCGGCGACGGCCGACCGGAGGCGCTCCATCACGACGACGGCCTGCGCCTCGGTCGCCGTGGGCAGCACGACGAGGAACTCGTCACCGGCCCAGCGGTAGACCTCGTCACCGGTGCGGCTGTGCTCCCGCAGCAGGTCGGCGACCCGGCGGAGCACGGCGTCGCCGTGGGTGTGCGAGGTGTCGTCGTTTACCTCTTTGAAACGGTCGACGTCGACGACGGCCAGCGACAGCGGCTCCTCGCCGATCCGCAGCGCGCCGAGCCGTCGTTCGGCGCTGCGCCGGTTGCCCAGCCCGGTGAGCGGGTCCTCGAGGGCGTGCCGGCGGAGCATCGCCGCCTGGCGCTCGGCCTCGCGCAGCCGGCTGCGGCGGACGAACATCTCCGCCCACAGCTGTCGGCCCCGGGCGTGCGAGCGGCCGGTGTCGGCGCGGTAGGCCTCCAGCCAGTGCAGCGCCTCGGCAGGGCGGCCCAGGTCGGCGTTGTCCTGCCCCAGCTCCAGCAGGGTCTGCCGGTAACGGCGGCGGTCGCCGGTGGCGGCGAACGCCCCCGAGGCCCCGACCAGCAGATCGATCGCCTCCTCGCCCACGGCGGTGTCCCCGTCCCGCCGGGCGAGGGCGGTGAGCAGCCGGGCGAGCACCAGGTCGGTGTAGCCGCGCAGCCACAGGCCGCCCTCGCGCTGCAGCGAGCGGCGGACGCGCCGCAGCGGCCCCAGCGCGGCGTCGAGGTCGCCGCTGCACATGAGCGCCCAGGCCTGCACCACGTCCAGCAGGTCGGCGTCGGCCTGCTCGGCGTCCCAGTCCAGGCTCCGCGCCTCGGTGGCGTGGGCGATGGCCTGGCCGGCCAGCTCGGCGGCGCGCCCGGTCTCCCCCCGGCGGCGCAACGTCTGGGCGAGCTCGACGTGCTGGCGCGCGGTGAGCAGCAGCAGCCGCCCGCGGTCGCCGACGTCGGGCAGGGCGGCGGCCACCTGGTGCCCGCGGATGGCGTGCGCGACGGCGAGCTCCTCCAGGTCCAGGCCCGAGAGCGTCATCGACAGCCAGCGGTGCGCCTGCAGCAGGGCGCGGGAGGGCTGCGCGGAGGGCCCGTCGGTGAGCAGGCTGGCGTCGACCGACAGCAGCATCGCGTGGTCGAGGTGGTCGGTGGTCATCTCGATGTGGGCGAGGTAGGCAATCAGCAGGGCTGTCTCCGACGACACCGGACACCGGTCCAGCAGCTCCCGGGCGGCGGCCACCCCGGCCGCGCGGCCGTCCTCGTCGCCGTCGACCATCGCCCGCCGGGCGTCCAGCGCGTGGCCCCAGGCGGTCCAGGTCGGCTCGCCGGTCGCGGCGAAGGCGCCGGCGGTGTCGTCGGCGAGCGCGAGGAAGGGGGCGGGGTCCTCCCGGTCGCTGGCGTCGAGCAGCCGCCACAGCGCAGCTTGGAGCGCGCCGGGGGCGATACGGGCCGGGCCGGGGGTCACGCGTCCTCCACTCCGGGCCAGGCGGCCACGGGGGCCGGTGATTCGGCCCCCGCACCCGTTCCCCGGGTGGGGCGACCGCCTCGTGATGTGCGCACTACCCTCGTCGGATGCCCGGGATGCCACCCAGTCCGTCTCCGACGCGGTTCGCCTATCTGGGGCCCGAGGGTACCTTCGCCGAAGCGGCTCTGAGCAGGGCGATTGCCACTCCGGAGGGACGGCGGGACCCCCACCCGAGTGTCACCGCGGCGCTGGCCGCCGTCCGGACGGGGAACGCCGACGCCGCCCTGGTCCCCCTGGAGAACTCGGTCGAGGGCTCGGTGCCCGCGACCATGGACGGGCTGGCCGACGGCGAGCCCCTGCTGATCACCCGCGAGGTCTTCCTCGACGTGGCGTTCGTCCTGGCCGTCCGACCGGGCACGGCGCTGCCCGACGTCCGGTCGGTCGCCAGCCACCCGCACGCCCTCGCGCAGACCGCCCGGCGCCTGGCCGAGCTGCTGCCCGGAACCACCCCGCTGCCGACGAACTCCACCGCGGCGGCAGCGGCCGCGGTGGCCGCGGGCGAGGTGGACGCGGCGGTCTGCGCGGCGATCGCCGCCGAGCGCTACGGGCTGGAGGCCCTCGTCGACGATGTCGCGGACCAGGCGGGCGCCGTCACCCGGTTCGTGCTCGTGCAGCCCCCCGGCGCGCTGCCGGCGCCGACCGGCAACGACAAGACGTCGCTGACCGCAGTGGTCGGCGACCGCACCGGCGCCCTGCTGGAGCTGCTGCGGGAGTTCGCCGTCCGCGGCATCAGCCTGACGCGCATCGAGTCGCGCCCGACCCGGCAGCGGCTCGGCGTCTACTCGTTCTCCCTCGACTGCGAGGGCCACGTCGCCGACTCCCGGGTGGGGGAGGCGCTGGCCGCCCTGCACCGGGTGTGCGACGACGTCCGCTTCCTCGGTTCCTACCCCCGGACCGACGGCCGGGAGAACCGGGCGGTGCCCGACGAGTCGTCCGACGCGGCGTTCGCCGAGGCCGCGACCTGGCTGACCCGCGTGCGCGCCGGCGAGGTCTGAGCGTTCGCCGCCCTGCTGACCTCGGGTCCTCGTCGCCGGCTGACGGCGGTCAGCCCAGGCGGGCGCGCAGCTCGTCGACGATGCGCCGGGTGACCGGGACGCCGAGGACCGCCGGCGGGTCGTGCTGCAGATGTCGGACACCGCGATGGCGGCCGGCGTCGAGCACTTCGGCGGGCTCGCCCGCGACCTCGCCGCCGCGATGGAGGGCTACACGCCCGAGGAGCTCGCCGTCGTCCGCCGGTTCCTGGTGGAGATGACCGACGTCGTCGTCGAGCACGCCCGCATGCCGGATCCGCCGGAGTCCTGACCTTGGGCAGACCACCCTTCGTGCACGAACGGTGGTCTCACGGCAGGCGGGACGACCGTATGTGCACGAACGGCGCGAGGACGAGCTCCCCGACGAGCGGTCGTCAGAGGTAGAGGCCGGTCGATTCCTCGATGCGCTCGGCGGCGACGGCGTGCACGTCGCGCTCGCGCAGGATGATCAGGTCCTCGCCGTGCACCTCGACCTCGTGCTGGTCCTCGGGGGAGAAGAGCACCTGGTCGCCGACCTTCACCTGGCGCACGGACGGCCCGACGCCTTTCGCCTCGCCCCACACCAGCCGCTTGGCCACCTGGGCGGTGGCCGGGATGAGGATGCCGCCGCTGGAGCGACGGTCACCGTCCTCCGTGCGCCGTGCCACGAGGATGCGGTCGTGCAGCATCTTGATCGGCAGCTTGCCGTGGGCGGAGTTCTCGGGCACGTCGTCACACGCTACCGCTCCGCCGTTCAGCCCCAGCCGAGCTCGTGCAGGCGGTCCTCCTCGATGCCGAAGTGGTGCGCGATCTCGTGGACGACGGTGATCGTGACCTCCCCGACCACGTCGTCCTCGGTCTCGCAGATGTCGCAGATCGCCTCGCGGTAGATCATGATCCGGTCGGGCAGCGAGCCGCCGTAGTCCCAGCCGCGCTCGGTCAGCGCGTAGCCCTCGTAGAGCCCCAGCAGCTCGGGCTCCTCGGGGTTCCGGTCCTCGACCAGGACGACGACGTTGTCCAACAGGGCCATCAACTCCGCCGGCACCTCGTCGAGGGCGTCGGCGACCAGCCCCTCGAAGACCGGGACGGGGAGTGGCCTCACCAGTTGGTCGGCAGCGGCCGGCCCTCGTCGTAGCCGGCCGGGCTCTGCACCCCCAGGACGGCGCGCTCGTGCAGCTCGTCGACGGTGCGCGCGCCCGCGTAGGTGCACGAGGACCGCACGCCGGCCACGATCTGGTCGATCAGGTCCTCGACCCCCGGACGCTGCGGGTCCAGGTACATCCGCGACGAGGAGATGCCCTCCTCGAACAGGCCGGCCCGCGCCCGCTCGAAGCCCGACTGGGTCGCCGTCCGCGCCTTGACCGCGCGCGCCGACGCCATGCCGAAGGACTCCTTGTAGAGCCGGCCGCCGTCCTCGTGGACGTCGCCGGCGCTCTCGAAGGTGCCGGCGAACCAGGAGCCGACCATCACGTTGGCCGCCCCGGCGGCCAGCGCCAGGGCGATGTCCCGGGGGTGCCGGACGCCGCCGTCGGCCCAGACGTGCTTGCCCAGCGAGCGCGCCTCGGCGGCGCACTCCTCGACGGCGGAGAACTGCGGCCGGCCGACGCCGGTCATCATCCGCGTGGTGCACATGGCGCCGGGCCCGACACCGACCTTGACGACGTCGGCGCCGGCCTGGATCAGGTCGCGGGTGCCCTGGGCGGTCACCACGTTGCCGGCGACGACCGGGGCCGAGCCGGCGACCGAGCGCACCGCGCGCAGCGCCTCGATCGCCTTCTCCTGGTGCCCGTGCGCGGTGTCGACCACCAGCACGTCCACTCCCGCGGCCAGCAGGGCGCCGGCCTTGCCGGCGACGTCGCCGTTGATCCCGACCGCGGCGGAGGTGAGGAGGTGGCCCTCGCCGTTCACGGCCGGGGTGTACAGCGACGAGCGCAGCGCGCCCTTGCGGGTGATGACGCCGACCAGCCGGTCGCCGTCGGTCACCGGAGCGGCGCTGACGCGCTCACCGGAGAGCACGTCGAAGATCTTGGTGAGGTCGGTGCCGGCCGGGATGGTGAGCGGCTCGCGGGTCATCACCTCGGAGAGCTGGCTGAACCGGTCGACGCCCTGGCACTGGCCGTCGGTGACGACGCCGACGGGCGAGCCGCCCTCGACCACGACGACGATCCCGTGCGCGCGCTTGGTGAGCAGCGACAGCGCCTCGCCCACCGTGGAGGTGGGGGACAGGGTGATCGGCGTGTCGTAGACCGGATGCCGGGTCTTGATCCACGAGACGACCTCGGCGACGACGTCGACGGGGATGTCCTGCGGCAGCGCGGCGAGCCCGCCTCGCCGCGCGACCGTCTCGGCCATGCGCCGCCCCGAGATCGCGGTCATGTTGGCGACGACGATCGGGATCGTGGTGCCGACCCGGTCCGGGGTGGTCAGGTCGACCTCGAGCCGCGACCCGACCGTCGAGTGCGCCGGCACCATGAAGACGTCGGAGTAGGTCAGGTCGTGCGAGGGCCGCTGCAGGAAGCGCATGGCGGCCATTGTCCCCGATCGGCCGGGCGGGCCAGAGGTGTCCTGCGCACAGTCGGTCTCTGCTCCCGGTGGGAAGCAGAGACCGACTGTGCCGGGGAGGACGTCGGGACGGGGCGGCAGCACCCGGAGGTGCGGTCCGGACCGGTCGATCGCCGGCCCCCCGCGTCGATCGGACCCGGAGTGGACGCCGGCTCCTGCGACGCCCGGCGCACACCGCGGACCCCGTCGGTGCGGCACCTACGATCAGGTCGTGATCGACCTCCGGCTCGTGCGCGAGAACCCCGACCTCGTCCGTGCCAGCCAGCGCGCTCGGGGGGCCGACGAGTTCCTCGTCGACGCGCTCCTCGCCGCCGACGTGGCCCGGCGGGAGGCGGTCAAGCGGGGCGACGACCTGCGCGCCGAGCAGAAGAGCGCCTCGCAGGCGGTGAAGAAGGCGTCCCCGGAGGAGCGGCCCGCCGTCCTGGCGCGGGCCAGGGCGCTCGCGGCCGAGGTGAAGGAGGCGGAGGAGGCGCAGCGCGCCGCCGACGCCGCGCTCCGCGACGTGCACGTCCGGATCCCCAACGTGGTGGCCGGCGAGGTGCCGCCGGGCGGTGAGGACGACGCGGTCACCCTCCGCACGGTCGGCGAGGTGCCCTCCTACGACTTCGCGGTGCGCGACCACATCGAGATCGGCGAGAGGCTCGGCGCCATCGACATGGAGCGCGGGGCGAAGGTCTCCGGCTCCCGGTTCTACTTCCTCACCGGCCCCGGCGCGCTGCTGGAGTTCGCGCTCGCGCAGCTGGCCATCTCCCGCGCGGTCGCCGCCGGGTTCACCCCGGTCATCGCCCCGGCGCTGGTCAAGCCCAGCGCCATGGAGGGCACCGGCTTCCTCGGCGAGCACGACGAGGAGGTGTACCGGATCGAGCGCGACGACCTGTACCTCGTCGGCACCTCCGAGGTCGCGCTGGCCGGGATGCACCAGAACGAGGTGCTCGACCTGTCGCAGGGCCCGAGGCGCTACGCCGGCTGGTCGTCCTGCTTCCGCCGCGAGGCCGGGTCCTACGGCAAGGACACCCGCGGCATCATCCGGGTGCACTGGTTCGACAAGGTCGAGATGTTCAGCTTCGCCCGGCCCGAGGACACCGCCGCCGAGCACCTGCGGCTGCTGGCCTGGGAGGAGGAGTTCCTCCAGGCGCTGGAGCTGCCCTACCGCGTCGTCGACATCGCCGCCGGCGACCTCGGCATCAGCGCCACCCGCAAGTACGACATCGAGGCGTGGTTCCCGACGCAGGGCACCTACCGGGAGCTGACCAGCACCTCGGACTGCACGACGTTCCAGGCCCGCCGGCTGAACATCCGGTACCGCGACGACGACGGGAGGACGCAGACGGCCGCCACGCTCAACGGCACGCTGTGCGCGATCGCCCGCACCATCGCGTGCCTGCTGGAGGTGCACCAGCGCGCCGACGGCTCGGTGCACGTCCCGGTCGCGCTGCGCCCGTGGCTCGGCGGCGTCGAGGCGCTGACGCCGGGCATGACCCTGGCGGCGCCGACCCCGCCGCCCATCGCATGAGCATGAGCGCACGCCCGCCGAAGGCGCTGCAGGCCTACGGCGTGCTGCCCGGCGCCGACCAGGTCGTCGAGCTGGGCGATCTGGGCCCGTGGCGGCCCAAGCTCGTGGCTACCGACCTCGACGGCACGCTGCTCGACGCCGCAGGCGAGGTGAGCCCGCGGACCCGCGCGGCACTGGCCGCCTGCTGGGACGCCGGCATCCCGGTGGTCGGCGTGACCGGCCGCGGCCCGCGGCTGCTGGACAGCGTCCGGGCCGCCCTCGACGGCCGCGGTGTCGCCGTCCTCGCGCAGGGCGGGTTCGTCGTCGACCTGGAGCGGGACGAGGTGCTGCGCACCGTCGCCCTGCCCCGGGCGCAGGCCATGGCCGTGATCGAGCGGATCGAGTCGGTGACCGGCGACCTGGTGATCGCGGTGGAGGACGCCGCCCAGCAGGGCGAGGCGCGTGGCGCGCTGCGGGTGCAGCACGGCTTCGACTGGCCCTACCCGGAGGACGCGCAGCTGCTGGCCAAGGACGAGGTGCTGCCGCCGGAGGCCGTGCTGAAGGTCTTCCTGCGCGCGCCCGCCCTCGGCCAGGACGAGCTGCTCGCCCGCGCCCGGTCGGTCGTCGACCCGGCTGCTGCCGAGCTCACCCACGCCGGTCTCGGTTTCATCGAGGTCCTGCCGCCCGGCATCACGAAGGCCACCGGCCTGGCGATCGCGCTGGAGCGTCACGGGGTCGACTTCGGCGACGTCCTCGTCTTCGGCGACATGCCGAACGACCTCCCGATGCTGACCGCCGTCGCCGAGGCCGGTGGCCGGGCGGTCGCGGTCGCCAACGCCCACCCCGCGGTGCGCGCCGTCGCCGCCCACCTGACCAGCGGTCACCGCGCCGACGGGGTCGCCCGCTACCTGGAAGAGGTCCTCGGTGTCTGACTGGCGCCCCCGCCTGATCGCCAGCGACATGGACGGCACGCTGCTGCGCCGGGACGAGTCGGTGAGCGCGGCCACCGTCGCGGAGCTGGAGCGCTGGCGCGCCGACGGCGTGCCGCTGGTGCTCGCCACCGGCCGCCCCCCGCGCTGGATGCACGGCATCCGCGAGGTGCTCCGGTACGGCACCGCCGTCTGCTGCAACGGCGCGGTGCTGCTCGACCTCGAACCCATGGAGATCGTCGACGAGGCGCCGCTGGAGCCCGACGCCCTGCGGACGATCACCGCGGAGCTGCGCGCCCGCCGGCCGAGCATCTGGTTCGCCGTCGAGTACGGGTGGGAGTTCCGCCACGAGCCGGTCTACCGCCCGCGCTGGGACGTCGACGCCCCCGGCGTGGCCGCCGCGACGCTGGACGAGATGACCGTCGCCCCCGTGGCCAAGCTGCTGGCCCGGCACGAATCGATGACCCGCGACGCCTTCGTGCAGCTGGTGGACGAGGTCGTGGGGGACCGCGCCACGGTCACCAGCTCCTCGACCGACGCGCTGGCCGAGATCTCCGCACCTGGCGTCACCAAGGCCACCGGGCTGGCGAAGGTCGCCGCCCGGCACGGTGTGGGCCCCGAGGACGTGGTCGTGTTCGGCGACATGCCCAACGACATCGCCGCGTTCGAGTGGGTGCGTGACGGCGGCGGCCGCGCCGTCGCCATGGCCCACGCGCACCCCGATCTGCTCGCCGCCGCCACCGACGTCACCGGCGGCAACGACGACGACGGGGTCGCCGCCTTCCTCACCTCTCTGTAGCACTCGGCGGCGCCCGCGACCAGACCGGCGGTCACCCGGCGGGGCGACCGCCGGCCCGTGTCAGAGGTACTGGCCGCCCCCGGGCCGGAAGTCACCCTGGTGGCCGGGTGCGTGGCCGCCGGGGAGTGCCTTGCGGCGCATCTCCTCCAGCTGGGCGCGGGCGGCCATCTGCTGGGCGAACAGCGCCGTCTGGATGCCGTGGAAGACGCCCTCGAGCCAGCCGACCAGTTGCGCCTGCGCGATCCGCAGCTCGGCGTCCGACGGTGTCTCGCCCTCGCTGAAGGGCAGCGTGATGCGGGCCAGCTCCTCACGCAGCTCGGGGGCGAGCCCCTGCTCGAGCTCCCGGATCGAGGAGGCGTGGATGTCGCGCAGCCGGTTGCGGCTGGCGTCGTCCAGGGGAGCGGCCCGGACTTCCTCGAGAAGCTGCTTGATCATCGTGCCGATCCGCATGACCTTCGCGGGCTGCTCCACGAGCTCGCCGACGTTCATGCCGCCATCGCCGTCGCCGTCGTCGTCGGCCCCCTTGGGCATCGGGACGGTGCCGACCGGACGCCCGTCGGGACCCACCACGACCACCTGCTGGGGACGCTCGCTGCCGTTCTCCGGTGCCGTCATGCCCTCCATCCTGCCCCCCGCCGGGGACAGCGGGTCGCGGGGGCGTGACACCGGCACGCCCCGGAGGCGGGGCCGGGCGGGCCACTAGGGTGCGGCGCATGGCTACGGGGGAGGGCCGGCTGGACGTCGCGCGGGTGCGCGGCCTCTTCCCGGCGCTCTCCGACGGGTACGTGCACGCCGACGGGCCGGCCGGGTCGCTGGTGCCCGAGAACGTCGCCCACGCGGTCGGCTCGGTGATGCGCATGCCGGTGGCCGACCGAGGCGGGGTGTTCCCCGCATCGGGGCGGGCGGAGGCGCTGGTCGCCGGGGCCCGTGCGGCCGTCGCCGACCTCGTGGGCGGCCGGGCCGGCGGCGTCCTGCTCGGGCCCAGCACGACCACGCTGACCTACGGGATGGCCCGCGCGCTGGCCCGCACCTGGCGCCCCGGCGACGAGATCGTGCTCAGCCGGCTGGACCACGACGCGAACATCCGGCCGTGGGTGCAACTGGCCGCCACGGCCGGCGTGCAGGTGCGCTGGGCGGAGGTGGACATCGAGACCGGTGACCTGCCGGCGTGGCAGTACGCCGAGCTGCTGAACCGCCGGACCCGGCTGGTGGCCGTGACCGCCGCGAGCAACGCGCTGGGCACGCGGCCCGATGTCGCCGACATCGCCGCCCAGGCGCAGGCGGTCGGTGCGCTGGTCTACGTCGACGCCGTCCACGCCGCCCCGCACGTCTTCCTCGACAAGGCCTCACTGGGGGCGGACTTCCTGGCCGTCTCGGCCTACAAGTGGTGCGGGCCGCACGTCGCCGCCGTGGTGGCCGACCCCGACCTGCTGGAGCACCTCCGGCCGGACAAGCTGCTGCCCTCGTCGGACCGGGTGCCCGACCGGTTCGAGACCGGCGCGCCCCCCTACGAGCTCTACGCGGGGGTGAGCGCCGCCGTCGACCACCTGGCCGGGCTCTGCGCGGCCGGGGGCACGCGGCGTGACCGGCTGCGCGCCTCGATGGCCGCCGTGGCCCGGCACGAGGGCGACCTGTTCGACTGGCTGGACCAGGCGCTGCGCGCGATGCGGCACGTGCAGGTGCTCGGTGAACCGGAGCGGTGCACCCCTACCCTGTCGTTCACCGTCGCGCACATGCGCCCGCGCCAGGTCGCCGCGGAGCTGGCCCGGGCGGGCATCTGCGCGTGGGACGGCGACTTCTACGCCCGCGAGCTCTTCGACGCCCTGGGCGTGAACGAGACCGGGGGAGCGGTGCGCCTGGGCCTCATGCACTACAACACCGCCGACGAGGTCGGCCGGATCGTCGACGCCGTCGCCGGGCTGCGCCCCCGTTAGCCGCGGGATCCTCCCTCAGCGATCGGCGAGCAGCAGGACCTTGCCGACGTGTTCGCTGGCCTCGACGACCCGGTGGGCCTCGGCGGCCCGGGACATGGGCAGCCGCCGGTCGACGATCGGCCGCACGACTCCGCGCTCGACGTCGGGCCACACGTCGTGCCGCACGGCGGCGACGATGTCGGCCTTGCCGCCGGGGCCGGTCGCCGGCCGCGAGCGCAGCGCGGTGGCGTGCACCGAGCCGCGCTTGCGCAGCAGCGCGTTGATGTCGAGCTCCGCCCTGGCGCCCCCCTGCATGCCGATGATCACCAGCCGGCCGCCGTCGGCCAGGACGTCGACGTTGCGGGCCAGGTACTTCGCGCCCATGTTGTCGAGGACGACGTCGACGCCCCGGCCGTCGGTCGCCTCCCGCACCCGCTCGACGAAGTCCTCGTCGCGGTAGTTGACGGCAACCTCGGCGCCCAGCTCCCGGCAGACGTCGAGCTTCGCGGCGGTGCCCGCGGTGGTGAACACCCGGGCGCCGGCGCGGGCGGCCAGCTGGATCGCCATGGTGCCGATGCCGCTGGAGCCGCCGTGCACCAGGAAGGAGTCGCCGCGCTGGAGGCCGGCGAGCATGAAGACGTTCGACCAGACCGTGCAGGCCACCTCGGGCAGGGCGGCCGCGGTGGCCAGCTCCACGCCCGACGGCTTCGGCAGGACCTGGACGGCGGGAACGGCCACCCGCTCGGCGTAGCCGCCGCCGGCCAGCAGGGCGCACACCTCGTCGCCGACCGACCAGCTCGTGACGCCCTCGCCGACCTCGCTGACGACGCCGCTGCACTCCAGGCCCAGGACGACGCTGGCGCCCCTCGGCGGCGGGTAGAAGCCCTGCCGCTGCAGCAGGTCGGCGCGGTTCACCGCCGTGGCGACGACGTCGATGACCACCTCGCCGGGGCCGCAGACCGGATCGGGCACCTCGCCCCAGCCGAGCGCCTCGGGGCCACCGGGTTCGCTGATCGTCACCGCACGCATGCCCCGACCTTAGGCGCCCCGACGAATCGCGAAGCGATTCGTCGGGGCGGGCCGAAGGCCGGCTCCGGAGCAGCCCAGCGCCGCCCAGCCGCTCCGGTCCCTCACCGGAAGTGCGTTCAGGCGCGGGCCTTGAGGTCCTTGCGCAGGATCTTGCCGGCCGCGGACTTCGGCACCGTCTCGATGAACTCGACGAACCGGATCTTCTTGTGCGGGGCCACCTTCTCGGACATGTAGGCCATGACGGCGTCCTCGGTCAGCTCCGAGCCGGGGGCGCGGACGACGAAGGCCTTGGGCAGCTCCTCGCCGCTCTCCTTGTCCGGCACGCCGATGACCGCGGCGTCGGCGATCTCCGGGTGGTTGATCAGCACGGCCTCGAGCTCGGCCGGGGCCACCTGGTAGCCCTTGTACTTGATCAGCTCCTTGACCCGGTCGACGACGGTGTAGCAGCCGTTCTCGTCGACGACCGCGACGTCGCCGGTGTGCAGCCAGCCGTCGGCGTCGAGGGTGGCGGCGGTGGCATCGGGGTTGTTGAGGTAGCCCTTCATGACCTGCGGGCCGCGGACCCACAGCTCACCGCGCTCGCCCGGGGCGGCGTCCTCCCCGGTGCCCGGGTCGATCAGCCGGCACTCGGTGCTGGGGATGGCGAAGCCGACCGAGCCCTTGGGCACCTCGATGGAGACGCCCGGCGGCTGCGCGTCGACGTCGGGGGTGGTGTGCGAGACCGGGGACAGCTCGGTCATGCCGTAGCCCTGGGCCACGCTGACGCCGGTGTCGGCGCCCTTGCGCAGCCGTTCCTGGGCGGCCAGCGCCAGCTGCTCGTCCAGCGGGGCCGCGCCCGACAGGACCGAGGTCAGCGACGAGAGGTCGTACTGGTCGACCATCGGGTGCTTGGCCAGCGCCAGGACGATGGGCGGCGCGACGAACGCGCGGGTGATCTTGTAGTCCTGGATGGTGCGCAGGAAGTCCTCGAGGTCGAACCGGGGGAGGGTCACCACGGCGCCGCCCAGCGCCAGGCCCTGGTTCATCAGCACGGTCAGGCCGTAGATGTGGAAGAACGGCAGGACGGCGATGATCCGCTCGTCCGCACCCGTCCGGAGCAGCGGCAGGCACTGGGTCACGTTGGCCACCAGGTTGCGGTGGGTGAGCATGACGCCCTTGGGCAGCCCCGTGGTCCCGCTGGAGTAGGGCAGCGTGACCAGGTCGTTGGCCGGGTCGATGTCCACCTGGACCGACGGCGCGTCGGCGCCGAGCAGGTCGAACAGGTTGGCGTGGCCCTCGGCGCCGTCGAGCACGATGACCTCGTCGAGCGGCGACTTCTCCACGGCCGCGGTGGCGCGGTCCAGGAACAGCGAGATCGTGATGAGGATCTTCGCGCCGGAGTCCTTGAGCTGGAAGGCGATCTCGTCGGGCGTGTAGAGCGAGTTGATCGGGCTCATGACGCAGCCGGCGGCGGCGATGCCGTGGAACACCACCGGGAACCAGGGGGTGTTCGGGCAGAAGACGGCGACGACGTCGCCCTTGCGCAGGCCGCGGGCGTGCAGGTTGGCGGCCACCCGGTCGACGTACTGGGCCAGCTGGCCGTGGGTGATGACGTCACCCTTGAGGCCGTCGATCAGCGCCGGTGCATCGGGCTTCTCCCGGCCGGCCGCCAGGACGAACTCGGGGACGGAGACGTTCGGGATCTCGACGTCGGGATACGGGCTGGACAGCGCCACGGGTCGTTCCTCCTCGCAGGGTGTGTGGCGCCAGTCTCACACCCGCCGGGTCCCCGCTCACAAGGGGGTTACCGGCGGGTTCGCCCGATCAGCGGGGCCAGAGCACCGACTGCGTGCAGCGGAACAGCGCGATGGTCTTCCCGGTCGCGGCGTTGCTGACGACGGCGTCCCAGACCTGCGTCGTCCGCCCCGCGTGCACGTTGGTGGCCGTGCAGGCGATGCGGCCCTCGCGGGCGGTGCCGAGGTGGTTGCTCTTCAGCTCGATGGTGGTGAAGCCGGTCGACCCCTCGGGGAGCAGCGCGCGGGTGGGCAGGCCGCAGCTGGTGTCGGCCAGCGTGACGACCGTGCCGGCGTGCAGGTAGCCGTTCGGCGCGAGCAGCTCGGTGCGGATGTCCAGGTGCGAGGTCAGCGTCCCGGGCTCGTGGCTGTCGACGACGATCCCCAGCAGTCCCGGAAAGGTGCCCGGCAGCAGGGCGTTGAGCTCGTCGGCGGTCAGGAACCCGGTGGCGGACATGGCTGGAAACCTAGCGAGGCGCCCCCGCACCTCTCGCTGCGACCCCGCGGTGCGGACCGTGGTCGGGCACCGCCTGGCCTCCTGGCTCACCGCGCCGGTTCCTCGCTCACCGTCGACCCTGAGCCAGGAACCAGAACGATCAGGTGACCCTGATCATCAGGCGAGGCCGCGGACGGTGCGCACCGGCGGCCGGGTGCCCTGGATGGAGGCGACCATGTCCAGCGTCTGCCGGGTGGCGGCGACGTCGTGCACGCGGAACACGCGGGCGCCCAGCCAGGCGCTCACCGCGGTGGCCGCCAGGGTGCCGGTGAGCCGCTGCTCGAGCGGGACGTCGAGGGTCTCGCCGACGAAGTCCTTGTTCGACAGCGCGACCAGGACCGGCCACCCCGTGCCGACCAGCTCGCCCAGCCGCCGGGTCGCCTCCAGCGAGTGCCGGGTGTTCTTCCCGAAGTCGTGGCCCGGGTCGATCATCACCCGCTCGCGGTCCACCCCCGCGGTGACGGCGGCCTGGGCCAGCGCCGTCGTCCGCGTGACGATGTCGGCGACGACGTCGGCGTAGGTCACCCGGTGCGGCCGGGTGCGCGGCGGCAGCCCGCCGGCGTGCGTGCAGACGAGCCCGGCCCCCGCCTCGGCGGCCACCGCGGCCAGCGCCGGGTCCACCCCGCCCCAGGCGTCGTTCACGATGTCCGCGCCGGCGGCCAGCGCCTCCCGCGCCACCTCCGCCCGCCAGGTGTCGATGGAGATCGGCAGCGCCGGGTGCGCCGCCCGGATCGCGGCCACCAGGTCGACGGTCCGGCGCACCTCCTCGGCGGGGGAGACCTCCTCACCGGGCGCGGCCTTGACCCCGCCGACGTCGACCATGTCGGCGCCCTCGGCGACGACCCGGTCCACCCGCTCGACGGCGGCGGCCAGCTCGAAGGTGGCGCCGCGGTCGTAGAAGGAGTCCGGGGTGCGGTTGACGATCGCCATGACCACGAACCGTCCGTCGGGCACGTCGAGGGCCCCCAGTCGCAGCAACCCGCTCTCCGTCCCATCGTGGTGTGTGGTGGAGTTCGCCAACGTAGTCGTGCACGAGGAGGCAGAGCAGATGGCGCAGACGACGGCCGAGGGCGTCGAGGGGGTCCAGGGCCTGGTGGGGCAGCACCTGGGCTACAGCGACTGGGTGACGATCACGCAGGAGCAGGTGAACCAGTTCGCCGAGGCGACCGGTGACCACCAGTGGATCCACGTGGACCCGGAGCGGGCGAAGAAGGAGAGCCCGTTCGGCGGGCCGATTGCGCACGGCTACCTGACGCTGTCGCTGCTGCCCTCCCTGATGCCGCAGATCGTGGAGATCACCGGCTTCCGGATGGGGGTCAACTACGGCACCGAGAAGGTGCGCTTCCCCTCGCCGGTGCCGGTGGGTGCCAAGGTGCGGGCGGGGGCGACGCTCGAGGCGGCGACCCCCTTCGACGGCGGCGTGCAGATGAACCTCGCCGTCACCGTCGAGATCGAAGGCGGGTCCAAGCCGGCGATGGTCGCGACCGTCGTCTACCGCCGCTACCTGTAGCCCCGGCACTCCCCGGTAGCCCCGGCACTCCCCGGCGAGATCGGCGATCTCACCCCCATCACGGTGCTGATGGGGGCGAGATCGCCGATCTCGGCCGAGGAGGCGCGGCCCTCAGACGACGATGGCCTGGTTGACCAGGGAGCGCAGGTAGTTGCGGATCGGCAGCGTGCTCGAGGGCAGCAGCTGCGTGTAGAAGCTGACGGTGACGTCCTCCACCGGGTCGACGTAGAACGCCGTGGAGGCCGCCCCGCCCCAGCTGTAGTCGCCCACATTGGAGACGACGCCGTAGCGCGCCGGGTCGATCACCATCGAGAACCCGAGGCCGAAGCCCACCCCGCGCAGCGGCGTCTCGGCGAACAGCGGCCGGCCGAAGGTCTCCAGGTCCTGCCCGCCGGGGATGTGGTTGCGGACCATGTGCGCCAGCGTGCGGGGCCCGAGCATCCGGCCGCCGTCGTAGGACCCGCCGCGGCGGAGCATCTCGAGGAACCGCAGGTAGTCGCCGGCGGTGGAGACCAGCCCGCCGCCGCCGGAGAGGAACGCCGGCTTGCTCAGCGCCGCCTGCCCCATGGTGTCGAGAGGGGCGAACCCCGTGGCGGCGCCCCCGGGCTGCCCCGGGGTGGCGGCGTAGAGCCGGGCCAGGGAGTCGGGGTCGTCACCCTCGCGGAGGCCGAAGGAGGTGTTCCGCATGCCGAGCGGGGCGAAGATGCGCTGCTCGAAGAACTCGTCCAGGGACAGCCCGGACACGACCTCCACCAGCCGGCCGAGCACGTCGGTGGAGACGCCGTAGTTCCACTCGCTGCCCGGCTGGAAGACCAGCGGCACCGACGCCCACTGCCGGCACGCCTCGGCCAGGTCCGTCCCCGGGGGCGTGCCCCACTCGTGGCCCATCGCGCGGTACATGGCGTCGACCGGGTGCGCGTGGTGGAAGCCGTAGGTGAGCCCCGACATGTGGGTCAGCAGGTGCCAGATCCTGATCGGCTCGACCTGGGGGCTGGTCACCGGCTTCATCGCCGACCCGGCCACGTACACGCGGGTCTCGGCGAACTCCGGCAGCCACCGCGCGATCGGGTCGGCGAGCTGGAAGGCGCCTTCCTCGTAGAGCATCATCGCCGCCACCGAGGTGACCGGTTTCGTCATCGAGAAGATGCGCCACCGGGTGTCCACCTCGACGGGGCGGCCGTTCTCCACGTCGCGGGAGCCGTAGCGCCCGACGTGCACCAGCTTGCCGTGGCGGGCGACCGTCACCAGGAAGCCGGGTAGCTGGCCGTCGTCGACGTAGCGGGCGAGCCGGTCGTCGATGCGTCCCAGGCGGGCGGGGTCCATGCCCACCTCGGCCGGGTCGGTGCCCACCTGCAGTTCCTCGCTCACGCACACCTCCGGGTCCCGGACGTCGTCCGCCGCCGGCGACGCCTCGACCGGCATCCTGACTCACGTCGTTGTGAGCCCGGGCACACGGGGTCGGGGCGCCCGCCCGGCGGCGGACACGGCGCGCGATCAGACCGGGACGGAGCTGGCGGCCTTCTTGAGGTTCGAGCCGGCGGTCACCTTGACGGCGTTGGCGGCGGGGATGTCGATCGACTCACCGGTCTGCGGGTTGCGGCCGGTGCGAGCGGAGCGCTGGGTCCGCTCGACGGTGATCAGGCCCGAGACGGCGACCTTCTCCCCGCGGGTGATGGCGTCGACGAGCTCGTCCTGCAGGCCGGCGAGGACCGAGTCCACGGTCGAGGCCGGGACGTCGGCGCGCTTGGCGATGGCGGAGACCAGTTCGGCCTTGTTCATGTGTTTCCTTCCGTAGGCGGTGGCGCGTGCCGTGGTCTCGGCACGCAGCCGGCTCCTCACCCTGACGCGCGGAGCGCGGGCGGGGTTCCCCGATGTCGGCACGGGTGCGGTGCACCGGCCGCCCGGTCTCGCGGGAGGCCGAGCCGGAGGGCACGGTGCCATGCTGCCCGCAGGTCCCGCCAGCGGGGGCCTTCCGGAGGCCCGCAGCAGACCCGTCGGTCCCGGGCGTCACACCTGCCCGCAGGCCGGCGTCAGCGGGCGGCGCGGCCGGCCGTCGCGAGGTCCTCGATCCGCAGCAGCCCGAGCACCTGGCCGGCCGGGTCGGTGCAGATCACGGGGTCGAAGCGCCGGGCGGGGGGTCGGGTGAGGGCCCGGGAGAGGGCGTCGCCGACGTCGGTGGAGGGGGTGACCCTCAGCGACACCGGTGCGGTGTGGACCTCACCGGTGCGGGCGTCCGCCAGCAGCAGCGACACCGGCTCCCCGTGCGGGCCGACCAGCACGGCCGGGGGGACGCCGGGCAGCTCCTCGCCCAGCGCGCACTGCCGGACGGGGCGCATGAGGCCGGCCACGCTGTCGGTCGGCCGCGCGCGGGTCACCTGGGTGCGCACCAGCCGGGCGACGTCGGGGTCGAGCGGGCGGAACTCGGGCGCCGGGCGGCCGAGCAGCCAGCCCTGGGCCAGCGGTGCGCCGAGCCGCGCGACGGCGGCCAGCTCGGCGGCGGTCTCGACCCCCTCGGCCAGCAGCCAGGCGTCCAGCCGGCCGGCGAGCTCGCCGATCACCTCGGCCAGCGCCATGCGCACGGGATCACCGTCGACGTCGGCGACCAGCGCACGGTCGAGCTTGACCAGCTGCGGCCGGACGGCGGCCAGGTGCTGGAGGCCGGAGCAGCCGCTGCCGGCGTCGTCGAGGGCGATCAGCGCGCCCCGCTCGCGCAGCGCGTCGGTCTCCCGGCGCAGGCACTCCAGGCCGGCCGCCTGCGTGTGCCCGGTGAGCTCGACGACCACCCGGTGCAGGTCGTCGCCCCGGCAGGCGAGGGCCTCCCGGACGACGGCGGACCCGAGGAGGTGCGGGCTGACGTTGACGGTCAGGAACGTGTCGGGCGGCAACGCGTCGACGGCGGCGAGCGCCTTGTGGACGGCCAGCGCCTCGAGCTCGGCGGCGATGCCGGCCTCGGCGGCGGCGGCGAACCAGACGTCGGGTCCGGCGGTACCGGGGAAGCGGGCCAGCGCCTCGTAGCCGACCACGGTGGCGGCGGCGAGGTCGACGATCGGTTGGAAGACCAGGGTGAGGTCGTCGGCGTCGGCGAGCAGCGGCCGGCAATCCGGGAGACGGGCCGTGCGCGTGCCGAGCATGGTGGGGGCATCGGCCCGGCGGCCGCGCAGCTTGACCGCGGTTCCGGCGCGTCACCCCTCGGGATGAGAGGGCAGACGGATTCCACCTGGACGCCCGCCTCGATCCGTCGGACCGGCCGTGCCAGCATGTGCTCTGGTGCGCGCCCGACCGGGCGCCGGGAGCCGGGCGGAGGGGTGCGTGGCCACGTTCGCCTCCGCCGCCCCCACGGGCTCGCAGGGGGACGACCCGCTCGCCGATCCGCTGCGGATCGCCGCTGCTCGGCGGCTGCTGCTCGAGGTGCCCGGTCCGGCGGCGTTCGACAGGCTCTCTGCGCTGACCGCGCGGGTGATGGGGGTCGGCCACGCCAAGGTCACCCTGTTCACCGACCACGACGTCGTCGTCGGCGGGCACGGCCTGCCGGCCGGCGTGGTGGGGGGCCCCGGGTTGCTCACCGGGGAGCTGTCGGCGATCACCGTGCGCACCGGCCGGCCGCTGGTCATCCCGTCGGCCGCCGACGACGAGCGGGTCCGCGAGCTGCCGGCCGTCACGTCGGGGCAGGTGCTGTCCTACCTCGGGGCGCCGCTGAGGGCTGCCTCCGGGCAGGTGGTCGGGGCGCTGGCCGTCTACGCCCCCGAGCCGCGCGAGTGGTCCGACGACGTGACGGAGCTCCTCGAGCAGCTGGCGGCCTCCGTCGTCGCCGAGCTGGAGCTCTCCGCGGCCCAGTCGGCCGTCGGCACGTCACGGGCCTGGCTCGAGGTGGCGCTGGAGGCGAGCTCGGTCGGCATCTGGGAGCGTGACCTGCGCACCGAGGCCATCCACTGGGACGACCGGTGCGCGGCCATCTTCGGCATGGATTCGGCGATGGAGCTGAACTCGCTGGACGACGTCCTGGCCACGCACGTGCACCCGGACGACCACGCCGCGATCGACGAGTCCATGCGGAACGCCGTCGAGACGGGCAGTGACTACCTGGTGGAGTTCCGGGCGTTGCGCGGGGACGGCAGCGTGCGTTGGGTGCTGGCTCGCGGCCGGGTCGTGGCCGACGCGACAGGGGCGGCCGCGCGGGTCCTGGGCACGGCCGTGGACATCACGGAGGCGCGCGGGCAGGCCCAGGAGCGCCTCAGCGCGGTGCAGCGCGCCGCCGCGATCGCCGAGGTGGCGGCGGAGCTGGCGAACGCCGCCCGCCTGGACCAGCTCGCCGACGTGGTCATGCGTGGCGCCCAGGTGCTCGGCGCGCAGTCCAGCGCGCTGGCGATCTTCGACTCGGCCGACGGCCCGCTGCGCCTGCACATGACCGGCAACCTCCTCGAAGCGGTGCAGCAGGGGCATCCGGAGATGAGCCTGGCCGACGGCGTCGTGCTGCCCATGGACGACGCGATGCCGGCCCAGCACGTGGCGCGCCACGGGCGCCGGCTGCTGCTGGACGACCACGCCGAGACGGTCACCCGCTTCCCTGCGGTCGCCCCGGTCGTCGAGCTGCTGGGCCTGCGCGCGGTGGCCGCGCTGCCGCTGCGGGTCGAGGGGCGGGTGCTGGGGACGTTCGTGGCGGTCTGGAACACCGACCACCGGTTCGCCGGTGACGACGTCGAGGTGCTCGAAGCGCTGGCCGCCCAGATCGCGCTGAGCGTCTCGCGGCTGCAGGCCGACGCCGAGCGCGGCGCCGCGGTGGCGGCGATGGCCCAGGCCAACCAGCGCCTGCGGTTGCTCGCCGACGCGGGCCGGGTCCTCTCGGGGACCCTCGACATCGACCAGCAGATCGGGCACCTGGCGAAGCTGGTCGTGCCCGATCTCGCCGACTGGTGCTGGATCGTGGTCACCGACGAGCAGGGCCGGCTGTACGACGTCGCCAGCAACCACCGCGACCCTGCCCGGTGCCTCGAGGTCGAGGCGTACGTCGCCACGATGATCGCCACGATGAGCGAGCGGTCCGCCGCCCGACGGGTCACCCGCTCGGGCCAGCCCCTGGTCCTGTCGGTCATCGACTGGGAGGACGTGACCCGGGCGCTGCCCGACGCCGGCGCCCGGGAGCGGTTCGCCCGGCTGGGAGCGACCTCCGGGGTGGTGGTGCCCCTGGTCGCCCGTGGGCAGGGGCTCGGCGCCCTCGGCCTGTTCACCCGTGAGGAGCGGGGCGCGCTCAGCGAGGCCGAGGTGGACACCGCCGTCGAGATCGGCCGGCGGGCGGGTGTGGCGCTGCACCAGGCGCGGCTCTACGGCCAGCAGCGCGACCTGGCCGACGCCCTGCAGCGGAGCATGCTCACCGAGCCGCCGCAGCCCGAGCACTGCGAGATCGTCGTCCGCTACGTGCCGGCCGCGGAGGGCGCCGAGATCGGTGGCGACTGGTACGACGCCTTCCTGCAGCGCGGCGGCGCGACGGTGCTCGCGATCGGCGACGTCGTCGGCCACGACACCCGCGCGGCCGCGGCGATGGGCCAGGTCCGCGGCCTGCTGCGCGGGATCAGCTACTCCAGCGGCGGCTCGCCGGCGGAGGTGCTCAGCGAGCTCGACCGCGCCGTCCAGGGGCTGGCGCTCGACACCATGGCGACCGCGCTGGTCGCCCACCTCGAGCCGGAGCCCGACGACGAGGCCGGCAGGATGCGGCTGCGCTGGGCCAACGCGGGGCACCCGCCGCCGGCGCTGCTGGCCTCCGACGGCAGCGTGGTGCTCCTCGACGGCAAGCAGGCCGACCTGCTCCTCGGGGTGGCGCCGGAGACGGTGCGGGAGGACCACGTCGCCGTCCTCGCGCCGGGCTCGACGGTGCTCCTCTACACCGACGGGCTGGTCGAGCGGCGCGACCGCGACATCGACAGCGGCACCGAGCAGCTGCTGGAGGTGCTCGGCGAGTGCGCCGGGCTGCCGCTGGACCAGCTCTGCGACCGGGTCCTGGAGCAGATGTTCCTCCCCGACGCCGAGGACGACGTCGCCGTCCTCGCCGTCCGGCTGGTGCCCGAGGACTGACGCGGGCGTCAGCCCCGGCGCGTGCGACGGAACAGCGCCGCACCCGCCCGGCGCCGGTGCGGTATGCGTTCCCGCCGGCGGAGCAGCCGGCTGCGGGTGCGGCCGGGCAGGTCGACGGCGACCGGCGCCTCCCAGCCCCGCCACACCGACAGCACCCGCAGCGCCGCCACCAGGGCGATGACCAGGGCGGCGACCGGGATCGGGTCCAGGCCGAGGGGGCCGGCGAGGACGGTCAGCGCGGTCGCGCCGATGAGCGCCGCGACGGCGTTGTAGGGGCCTGGCCCGATGATGTCGGCGCGCTGGGCGAGCAGCATGTCGCGGATGAGCGCCCCGCCGACGGCGGTCAGCGTGCCGATGAAGACCACCGAGGCGCTGGGCAGGCCGGCGAGCTGAGCCTTCTGCGCGCCGATGACGGTGAAGAAGCCCAGGGTGACGGCGTCGAGCACCACCAGCAGGCCGGTGAGCCGGGCCAGCCAGCCGGAGAAGAAGAAGGTGACGCCGGCGGTGATGGCGACCGTGGGCAGGTAGGCCTGGTTGGTGAGGGCGACCGGTGGGCCCTCGGCGAGCAGCACGTCGCGGATCAGTCCGCCGCCGAGCCCGCCGCTGACCGCCAGCAGCAGGACACCGGAGACGGCGAAGCCCTCGCGGGCGGCGAGCAGGCCGCCGGTCAGGGCGCCGATGACGATGGCCGCGAGGTCGACCGCGGCCGGTACCCGCAGGGTCTCGGCCGCGGCCAGGATCTCCACGGGCGCTCATTCTCCGGTCGCCGGCCGGACCGCGGCCCGAGGGGTCGGCGCGCAGTCGGTCTCTGCTTCCGTGGGGAAGCAGAGGCCGACGTGCGGCCAGCACGTCCCGTCCCCGCCCACCGGGTGAGCCCGGTCACGGGCTGGAACGGTCGCCCTCCAGGGCCCACGCCGAGCCGAGCAGGCGTGGGGGGAAGGGCGGTCCTTCACTGGCCGGGTGGGACGTCCAGGTCGGTCGCGGTGCCCTCGGGGCTTCCGCCTCCGTGCCGGGCGCGCAGCTCGGCGTCGCGGGCGGCCATCGCCTCCTGCCGGCCCGGCTCCTCCTCCAGGATGGCCGCGGCCTTCCAGCCCGCCGGGATGGCGAAGGCGTCGACCAGCGTGGTGATGTGCGGCCGCAGCTCCTTGAGCAGGCCGTTCACCGTCGCCGTCAGGGCCTTGGCCCGGCCCGGGGTCAGCTGCCCGTGCTCGAGGAACCAGGCCTTGTCCTCCTCGATCGTCGACAGCGCGTAGAGGTCGCAGACCCTGTCGAGCAGCGTGCCGACGTCGGGGTCGGTGGCGCGGTCGACGCCCTCGACGAAGGCCTCGAGGACGATGCGGTCGATGTGCGTCCGCGCGGTCTTCAGCACGTGGTCCTGGACGTCGTTGAACATGTCGAACGGGGCCATGCCGGGGGTCGTCGAGTTCTTCCGCAGCCGCCGGATCGCCCCCTCCAGCGTGTGCTTCTCGCGGAACTCGAACATCTTGAGCTGCCAGCCGCGGTCGAGCATCGGCACCTCGTCGTCCCGGCCGGGGACGGCGTCGACGAGCCGCTGGATGAGGGCGCGGGCGGCGGTCCGCTCCAGCACCGTCTCGCGGACCATGTCGGCGACGAAGCCGATCCGGCCCCAGCCGTCGAGCGAGCCGAAGGTGTCGCGGTAGCCGGTGAGCAGCCCCTTGGCCACCAGCTGGAGCAGGACGGTGTTGTCGCCCTCGAACGTGGTGAAGACGTCGGTGTCGGCCTTGAGGTGGGGCAGTCGGTTCTCCTGCAGGTAGCCGGCACCGCCGCACGCCTCGCGGCACATCTGGATGGTGTTCGTGGCGTGCCAGGTCTGGGCCACCTTGAGCCCGGCGGCGCGGGACTCCAGCTCGCGCTGGGCCTGCTCGTCGATCTGCTGCCCGTGCTCGTGCACCGCCGTCTGGACGTCGTGCATCGTGCTCACCAGCTCGGCCTGGGCGAAGTGCAGCGCGTAGGTCTTCGCCAGCGCGGGCAGCAGCTTGCGCTGGTGCACGAGGTAGTCGTTGATGACGATCTCGCGCTCCTCGCCGGGGGCGGCGAACTGGCGGCGGGCGTTGCCGTACCGGACGGCGATGTCGAGGGCCAGCTTGGTGGCCGACGCCGCCGAGCCGCCGACGCTGACCCGGCCGCGCACGAGCGTGCCGAGCATGGTGAAGAAGCGGCGGGTCTCGTTCTCGATGCTCGAGGTGTACGTGCCGTCCTCGGCGACCTGCCCGTAGCGGTCCAGCAGCATGTCGCGCGGGACGGAGACGTGGTCGAAGGTCAGCCGGCCGTTGTCCACGCCGAGCAGCCCGGCCTTCGGGCCGTCGTCGCCGATGGTGACGCCGGGCATCGGGTTGCCGTCCTCGTCTCGGATGGGCACCAGCCAGGCGTGCACGCCGTGGTTCTTCCCCTGCGTGACCAGCTGCGCGAAGACGACGGCCATCCGCCCGTCCTGGGCCGCGTTGCCGATGTAGTCCTTGCGCGCGGCCTGGTGCGGGGTGTGCAGGTCGAACGTCTGCGTCGCGGGGTCGTAGGTGCAGGTCGTGCGCAGCTGCTGGACGTCGGAGCCGTGGCCGGTCTCGGTCATGGCGAAGCAGCCGGGCAGGTCGTAGCTCATGATGTCGCGCAGGTAGGCCTCGTGGTGCCGGCGCGTGCCGAGCAGCTGGACGGCGCCGCCGAACAGCCCCCACTGCACGCCGGCCTTGACCATGAGCGAGAGGTCGACGAAGGCGAGCATCTCGATCGAGGTCACCGAGCCGCCGGCGTCGGCCTCGCCGCCGAACTCCTTGGGGAAGCCGAGGGTCACGCGGCCGGACTCGGCGAGGGTGCGGGTCATGCGGGTGACCCGCTCGCGGGCCTCGGCCATCGTCTCGCCGTAGACGGGGAGCATCTCCGGGTCGTGCAGGTTCTCGCGGGCGTCGCGGCGCACGTGCGCCCAGCGGCCGTCGAGCGCCTCCTGGAGGCGGGCCGGGTCGACCGTGGGGGGCAGGGTGCTCGTCACAGGTCCTCCTTGCGGGGTTCGGTGGTGACGACGCCGGAGAGTCCGGCCCAGGTAAGTTCGGTGAGGTGGGCGGCGAGTTCCCGGCGCGGCGTGGGGCGGCCCGCGCGGAGCCACCAGTCGGCGGCGGCGCGGACCAGGCCGACGACGGCGTGGCCCCAGGGAGCGGCGGTGGCCGGATCCCGGCCGGCCTGCTCGAGCGCCGGGGCCAGGACGGCGGCCGCCTGGTCGCCGACGAGGTCGGACAGGCCGGTGATCGGGTCGGCCGCGTCGACCGAGCCCGGTGGTCCGTGGACGACGAAGCGGTAGAGCTCGGGGTCGGCCTCCAGGAAGGCCAGGTAGGCCTCCACGGCGCCGCCGAGCATCTCGCGGGGCTGGTCGGACGCCTCCATCGCCGCGCGCAGGGTGGGCAGCAGTTGCTCGGCCACCCGGGTGCAGACGGCGACGTGCAGGTCGCTGCGGTCGGCGAAGTGGCGGTAGACGACGGTCTTGCTGGTCCCCGCCTCGGCGGCGATCTCCTCCATGCCGACGCCGGCGCCGTGCTTGCCGACGGCGACGACCGCCGCATCGACCAGCGCGGCCCGGCGGGCGCGGCGGTGCTCGTCCCACCGGGAGTCGCGCCGGTCCCGGACGGCCGCAACAGCCTCTCCTCCAGTGGGCCTCGTCGCCTCGACTTTCACGGGACCCACGGTACCGGGTACTGTTGGTACCGGCCACTTCCCCGACCCCGGAGGTCCCCATGGCTGAGAACGCGAAGCCTGCTACCCGTAAGGCGGCGATCGTCGGCGGGAACCGGATCCCGTTCGCGCGGTCCAACTCGGCGTACGCCCAGGCGTCCAACCAGGACATGCTCACCGCCACGCTCGACGGGCTGGTCGCCCGGTTCGGGCTGCAGGGCGAGTCGGTCGGCGAGGTCGTCGCCGGTGCCGTCCTCAAGCACGCCCGCGACTTCAACCTGACCCGCGAGGCGGTGCTCGGCTCGAAGCTGTCGCCCACGACACCGGCCTACGACGTGCAGCAGGCTTGCGGAACCGGGCTGGAGGCGGCGACCCTCGTCGCCAACAAGATCGCCCTCGGGCAGATCGAGTCCGGCATCGCCGGCGGCGTCGACACCACCTCCGACGCCCCGCTCGCGGTCAGCGACGACCTGCGCCGGGTGCTCATCTCCCTGAACAACGCGAAGACGGTGCAGGACCGGCTCAAGGCGCTGGCGCGGATCCGCCCGGGCATGATCGCGCCGGAGATCCCGCGCAACGCCGAGCCGCGTACCGGCCTGGCCATGGGCGACCACGCGGCGATCACCGCCAAGGAGTGGGAGATCGGCCGCGAGGAGCAGGACGAGCTCGCCGTCCGCTCGCACCGGTCCATGGCCGCCGCCTACGACCGCGGCTTCTTCGACGACCTGGTGACGCCGTTCCTGGGGCTGGCCCGGGACAACAACCTGCGGCCCGACTCCAGCGTGGAGAAGCTGGCGAAGCTCAAGCCGGTGTTCGGCAAGGGCGACCCCGACGCCACCATGACCGCGGGCAACTCCACGCCGCTGACCGACGGCGCGTCGGCGGTGCTGCTGGCCTCCGACGAGTGGGCCGAGGCCAAGGGGCTGCCAGTGCTGGCCCACCTGGTCGACGCGCAGACCGCGGCCGTCGACTACGTGCACGGCGGCGAGGGCCTGCTCATGGCGCCGGTGTACGCGGTGCCGGTGCTGCTGGCCCGCAACGGGCTGACCTTGCAGGACTTCGACTTCTACGAGATCCACGAGGCGTTCGCCTCCACGGTGCTCGCCACCCTGAAGGCCTGGGAGGACCCGGGCTACTGCAAGGAGAAGCTCGGGCTGGACGCCCCGCTGGGCTCCATCGACCGGGCCAAGCTCAACGTCAACGGCTCGTCGCTGGCCGCAGGGCACCCGTTCGCCGCGACCGGCGGCCGCATCGTGGCGCAGCTGGCCAAGCAGCTGCACGAGGCGGGCCCCGGCAAGCGTGGCCTGATCTCCATCTGCGCCGCCGGCGGCCAGGGCGTCGTCGCCATCCTCGAGTCCTGACCCACTCACCTCCGGTGGGGAACGGGACGGCTCCGCCGCCCAACCACCTGACCTACGCACCTCCGGTGGGGAACCGGGCGGCTCCGCCGCCCCCCACCATCTCGGAAGGAGTCCCTCGTGGCTGACTGGTACACGAACTTCGCCAACTCCGGCCTCGGCACCACGATCACCAAGCAGCTGGGACTTCCGCGCCCGGTCGAGCTGCGCCGCTACGAGCCCGGGCAGCCGCTGCTGCCGGGCCCGGCGGTCGTCGGCTCTGCCGGTGCGGGCCGGCTGAACGACACGGTCTCGGCCGTCCTCCGGGACGCCGGAATCCCCGTGCTGTCCCCGATGGCTGCCGACGGCTCGACCGACGGCGAGAAGCTCGGCGCGGTGATCCTCGACGCCACCGGGCTGGCCGGCCCGGCCGACCTGGCCGGCGCGCACGAGTTCCTCGCCCCGGCGATCAAGCGGCTGCGGCCCTCGGGCCGGGTGCTGATCCTGACCGACCCGCCGTCGGACGCCGGTTCCCCGGCCCAGGCAGCGGCCCGGCAGGCGGTCGACGGGCTGGTCCGGTCCATCGCGAAGGAGCTCCGCGCCGGGTCGACGGCCAACGCGGTCTTCGTCCCCGAGGGCGCGGAGGGCTCGCTGGGCAGCCCGCTGCGGTTCTTCCTCTCCGGCCGGTCGGCCTACGTCGACGGGCAGCTCCTCACCCTCTCGGCGGCCGACGTGCCCACCGGGGAGGACGGCGAGAAGCCGCTGGCCGGCAAGGTCGCCGTGGTCACCGGCGCGGCGCGGGGCATCGGTGCTGCGATCGCCCGGGTGATGGCCCGCGACGGCGCCCACGTCGTCGCCGTCGACGTCCCGGCAGCCGGCGACACGCTGGCCGAGGTGGCCAACGAGATCGGCGGAACGGCGCTCCAGCTGGACATCACCGCTCCCGACGCCCCGCAGCGGCTGGTCGAGCACCTGCGCGAGCGGCACGGTGGCGTCGACGTCGTGGTCCACAACGCCGGGATCACCCGCGACAAGCTGCTGGTCAACATGGACGCCGCGCGCTGGAACTCGGTCATGGCGGTGAACCTGCAGGCGCAGCTGGACATCACCCGGGCGCTGCTCGACGGCGACGTCTTCAACGCCGGCGCGCGGGTGGTCTGCGTCAGCTCGCAGTCGGGCATCGCCGGCAACCGCGGGCAGACCAACTACGCCGCCAGCAAGGCCGGTGTCATCGGCATGGTGCGGGCCTGGGCGCCGGAGTTCGCCGGCCGCAGCGCCACGATCAACGCCGTCGCCCCGGGCTTCATCGTCACCGAGATGACGGCGAAGATGCCCTTCGGCACCCGGGAGATCGGATCGCGGATCAACTCGCTGCAGCAGGGCGGGCTGCCGGTCGACGTGGCCGAGACGATCGCCTGGCTCGCGCAGCCGGGCAGCGCGGGGGTCAACGGGCAGACGGTGCGGGTCTGCGGCCAGTCGATGCTGGGAGCCTGAGGTGGCCCGCACCGTGCTGGAGCAGCCGCCGAGCATGGCGGCGCTGTTCGCCCGGGCCGCGCTCACCGCGCGCGGCCGGGGCGGCGACCTGCCCGACACCCGGCTGGCGCGCACCGGGGTGACCGTGGAGCCGGCGAACCTCGCCGCCTACGCCCGCGTCTGCCGGTTCCCGCTCGCCGACACGCTCCCGGCCACGTACCCGCACGTGCTCACCTTCCCGCTGCAGACGGCGCTGATGAGCGACCGGTCCTTCCCGCTGGCGCTGCCCGGGCTGGTGCACGTGCGTAACCGGATCGACGTGCTGCGCCCGGTGCGCACCGGCGAGGTGCTCGACCTCGAGGTGTGGGCCGAGCGGTTCGCCGCGCACCGCAGCGGGGCCACCGTCGACCTGTGCGCCTCGGTGTCGGCCGGAGGTGCGGAGGTCTGGCGCGGCAGGTCCACGTACCTGGCGCGGGGAGCGACGGCCCCCGCGGGCGCTCCGGATTCCGATGTGACGGTCGTCGTGGGGGACCTCGACCGGGTGGCCGCCACCTGGCAGGTCCCCGGCGACGCCGGTCGCCGCTACGCCGCGGTCTCCGGCGACGTGAACCCGATCCACCTCACGGGCCTCACCGCCAAGGCGTTCGGCTTCAAGCGGGCGATCGCGCACGGCATGTGGGTCAAGGCGCGGGTGCTCGCGGCGGTGGCCAACCGGCTGCCGGACGCGCTCACCGTCGACGTCGGCTTCCGCAAGCCGCTGTTCCTGCCCTCGACGGTCACGCTGTCGACGGCGCGGGCCGACGGCGGCTGGGATGCCGCCGTCCGCAACGCGGGATCCGGCACCGAGCACCTCGTCACGACGATCCGCCCCCTCCGATAGTCGAGTCCGCCTCCACGGCCGTCCCGTTCGACCTCGCCGAGGACCAGCTGGCGCTGCAGAAGTGGGTGCACGAGTCCGCCGCGACCGTCGTGCGCCCCGCGTGGCGGTACCCGGAGATCCCCGGGCGCCGTGGTGTCGTGCTCCCCGTCCCCGGAGCGCACCCGTGCGCGCGGATCCGCTGGAGCACGGACGGGAGCAGATGACGCACACGCAGCCCATCGAGCGCGTGCCTCCGCCGCCCCGGCCGCCGGCGGCGCCGTCCGCCCGCGGAAACCGCGCGCGTGGCGTCGCCCGCGTCATCGGTGAACTGATGGTGACCTCGGGGCTGGTCCTGCTGCTCTTCGTCGTCTACCAGGTCTACGTCACCGACCTGCTCACCGACCGCCGGCAGGACCAGCTCAGCGAGGAGCTGAACGCGCAGTGGGAGCAGGACGCCCCCGCCGAGGCCGGTCCGGTGCAGGTGGAGATCGGCGACGCCTTCGGCGTCCTGCGCATTCCGCGGCTGGGCGAGGACTACGCCCGCGTGATCCTCGAGGGGACCAGCGAGGAGCAGCTGTCGCAGGGGCCGGGCCACTACGTCGGGACGGCGATGCCCGGCGAGCCGGGCAACGTGGCGCTCGCCGGCCATCGGGTGGGCAAGGGCTCGCCGTTCCTGGAGCTGGACCTGATGCAGCCCGGCGACCCGATCGTCCTGGAGACCGCCGACAGCTGGTTCGTCTACCGGGTGCTCGGGGACGCCGCGACCGGCGACCTCGGCGCCGACCCCAGCGGTATCCCGGGCCGCCGGATCGTGAGCCCGGCCGACGTCTGGGTCATCGCCCCGACGCCGGACCAGGCCCCGACCGCCGCCCCCACCGGCTCCTACCTGACCCTCACCACCTGCCATCCGCGGTTCTCCGCGAGGCAGCGGCTGATCGTCCACGCGCAGCTCGACGGTGCCGGCATCCCGAAGGCCGAGATGCCCGACGGCCCGCCGGGGCTGCGCGACAGCTGACCCGAGCTCCCCGGAGGACCCATGTACGGCTGGATCTGGCGGCACCTGCCCGGCGGCAGGGGCCTCAAGGCCGCGCAGTCGCTCGTGCTGGTCCTCGCCGTCTGCGCCCTGCTGCTCCTCGTCGTCTTCCCCTGGGTGGAGCCGCGGCTGCCGTGGAACGACGTCACGGTCGACGGCTGAGCCGGCTCACCCCCGGTCGAGCGCGGCGAGGACGGTGTCGAGCACCCGGCCGGAACCGAAGCGGACGACGTCGTCGGTGACCAACCCGGTCTCCGCAGCGGCGTCCTCGACGGCGGCCCGGGCGGCCGCGTCGTCCAGGCCGGCGGTGTTGAGCGCGACGGCGACGACCCGTGCCGGGCGCACCCAGCCGGCCGCCTGCTCGTAGCCACGCACGATCTCGGCCAGCGGCGGCAGGGGGGCGGCCGGGTAGTCGGCGATCGCGGTGCGCCCCGCGCGGTGGCACAGCACCAGGGCGTCGGCCGAGGAGCCGTGCAGCAGGCCGAGCGTCACGCCCGAGTAGGCCGGGTGGTGGATCGAGCCCTGACCCTCCAGCCAGAGCAGGTCGCCGCGGGCCGCCCCCTCGCGCACCAGCCGGTCGGCGGCGCCGGCGACGAAGTCGGAGATCACGTGGTCGACGGCCATGCCCCAGCCCGAGATCGCCACCCCGGTCTGGCCGGTGGCCACGAAGACCGAGGCCAGGCCGCGCTCCCGGGCGGCCCGGTCCAGCTCGAGCACGACGCTCATCTTCCCGATGGCGCAGTCGGAGCCGACGGTGTGCACCACCCGGGCCCCGACCGGCTCGGCGAGCGGAACGCCGAGATCGGCCGGTACCGCCCGCAGGTCCCGGATGCCGACACCCGCTGCCCGCGCGGCGGCCGCCAGCTCCGGATCGGCCCGCAGATCGGTGTGCAGCCCGGCCTCGACGTGCAGGCTCAGCTGCAGTGCGCCGAGCAGCGCCCGCCGCCACGCGTCGGTCAGTCGGCCGCCCAGCGGTGCCACGCCGAGGAGCACCGTCGTCGCACCGAGCTGCCGGGCGGCCGCGACGTCGGCGACCACGGGGGCGGGGGAGGCGCAGAAGGGGACGACGTCCACGGCCCGGCGGCCGGCGTGCACGTCGTCGATCACGCAGACCACCTCGCGGGTGCCGTACCGGAGCACCCGCGGCGGCGGCGGCCAGCATCCGCTGCGCCTCGCGGATGCCGCCGCACTTGGCCAGCTTGACCACGATCCCGTCGGCGTAGCCGGCGATGCCGGCCACCGAGGCGAGGTCCTTGCACCCCTCGTCGACGAAGACCGGCAGCCGGTCGGGCAGTTCGCGGTACCGGGCGAAGGAGTCGAGGTCGGCCGCGGGGAACGGCTGCTCGACCATCTCCACGCCGAGCTCCCGCAGCCGCGGGGTGAGGTCGCGGGCCTGGTCGGACGTCCAGCCCTCGTTGCCGTCGATCCGCAGCCGGGCGTCGGTGACCGACCGGATCGCCTCCAGCCGCTCGAGGTCGTCGGGGCCGCCCACCTTCACCTTGTAGACGGCGAACCCGGGCGCGCGCCGCACGCGGGCGACGGTCTCCTCCACCGTGGCGATGCCGATGGTGAAGCTGGTCGGCGGGAGCACCCCGTCCAGGCCCAGCAGCCGCCAGACCGGTCGGCCGTAGCGGCGGCCGACCCAGTCGTGCGCGGCGCCGTCGAGCGCCATCTTCGCGCCCTGCGGCCCGTCCCAGGCGCGCAACCGACGGGCGATGCCCTCCAGGTCGCGCAGGTCGTCGCCGAGCAGGGCGGCCCCGTCCGCGGCGACGGCGTCGGCCATCCCCGCCACCGACTCGCCCCAGTAGCCCACCGGGGCGCCCTCGCCGTGCCCGCGCACGCCCCCGTCGTCGACCCTGACCAGGAGGACCTCCTCGGTGTCCACCGACGAGCGGGCGATGGTGAACGTGTTCCGCAGGCGCAGCGTCCGGGGACGGCAGGTGAGTTCCACGGGGGCAGTCTGGCGGGCCGAGGCAGGTCTCAAACAGGCAACGATCCCGGTCAGGGCGCTGTTCGGGTTGTCGGCCGGCGGGGACGGGGTCAAGGTCGGAGCTGCACCACCTGCCCAGACCCCGGAGGTTCCCGTGCGCACCACCCGTCTCCTGTCCCTCGGCGCCGTCGGCGCAGTGGCCCTGACCGCGTGCAGCGGGGGTGGGGAGAGCGTCGACACCGGGGGCGGTGGTGGCGGCGGGGACAACGTGCTCGTGGCCGCGGTGAGCGCGCAGCCCGACCAGTTCGACCCGCACGTCACGAGCGCCTACCCGAGCTTCCAGGTGCTGGAGAACGTCTACGACACCCTCGTCGTCCCGAACCCCGAGGACCTGACGATGGAGCCGAGCCTGGCGACCGACTGGGAGGTCAGCGAGGACGGCCTGACCTGGACGTTCAACCTCCGCGAGGGCGTCACCTTCCACGACGGCAGCGAGTTCGACGCCGCCGACGTCGTCTACTCCTACAACCGGATCATCGACGAGGAGCTGAACAACGCCTACCGGTTCGCCACCGTCGAGAGCGTCGAGGCCGTCGACCCGCAGACCGTCGAGATCACCGTCAGCCAGCCCACGCCCAACCTCCCGGCGCTGATCGGCGCCTTCAAGGGCATGTCGATCCTGCCCGAGGGCGCGGCCGAGGAGTTCGACCTCACCACCGAGGCGGTGGGCACCGGCCCGTTCACGCTGGAGAGCACGGACGCCAGCACCACGGAGCTCGCCGCCTACGAGGACTACTGGGGTGGCGCGCCGAGCATCGACGGCGTCGAGTTCCGCTACATCACCGAGCCGGCCGCGGCGCTGACGGCGCTGCAGAACGGCGAGGTGCAGTGGACCGACAACATCCCGCCGCAGCAGATCGAGTCGCTCGAGGGTGACGACGCCGTGGAGCTGGCCACCACGCCGAGCGTCGACTACTGGTACATGAGCATGAACTACGCCCGGGAGCCCTTCGGCAACCCGCAGGTGCGGCAGGCGATCGCGACCGCCGTCGACCGCGGCGCGGTCACCGAGGCGGCCCGCTTCGGAGCGGCGCAGCCGAACCAGACCGCCATCCCCGAGGACAGCTTCTACCACTACGACTACGCGCCGTTCGAGCCCAGCGTCGAGGAGGCGCAGGCGCTCATGCAGGAGGCCGGCGTCCAGACGCCGATCACGATGGGCCTGATGGTCACCGACGAGTTCCCCGAGACCGTCACCGCCGCACAGGTGATCGCCAGCCAGCTCGAGCCGATCGGGATCGACGTCGACGTCCAGACCGTGGACTTCGCCACGTGGCTCGACCGGCAGGCGCAGGGCGACTTCGACGCCTTCATGCTCGGCTGGCTGGGCAACATCGACCCGTTCGACTTCTACCACGCCCAGCACATCACCGACGGGGGCAGCAACTACCAGGGTTACAGCAACCCGGAGGTCGACCGGTTGCTGAACGCGGCCGCGACGGAGACCGACCAGGCCACCCGCAAGGACCTCTACGACCAGGCCGCGAAGCTCATCGTCGACGACGTCTCCTACCTGTACCTCTACAACCCCGACGTCGTGCAGGCGTGGGCACCGGGGCTCAGCGGGTACCAGATCCGCGCCGACAAGGCGATCAACTTCGAGAACGTGGAGCTGCCCTGACCGGTTACCTGGTCCGGCGGATCGGCCAGTCCGCGGTCGTCCTCGCCGGGGTGAGCGTCATCGTGTTCGGCCTGGTGCACCTCGTACCGGGCGATCCGGTGCGCCTCGCGCTGGGCACGCGGTTCTCCCAGGAGAGCTACGACGCACTGCGCGAGCGTTCGGGGCTGGACCAGCCGCTGATCGAGCAGTTCTTCACCTGGTTCGGCCGGGCGCTGACCGGCGACCTGGGCGTGAGCTTCCGCAGCGGCGAGACGGTGACCTCGCAGATCGCCGAGCGGCTGCCGGCCACGCTGACGCTGGCGTTCGCCTCGATCCTGGTCGCGCTGCTCATCGCGGTCCCGCTCGGCACGATCTCGGCGCTGCGGCCGCGGTCGATCATCGACCGCGTCGCCACGGTGGTCAGCCAGTTCGGCATCTCGGTGCCCGACTTCTGGATGGGCATCGTGCTCATCCTGATCTTCGCCGGGACGCTGGGCTGGCTGCCGTCGGGTGGCTACGTGCCGCTGACCGAGGACCCGGGCGCCTGGCTCCAGCGCCTGCTCATGCCCGCGCTGGTGACCGGGGTGGTCTCCGGCTCGGTCATCACCCGGTTCGTGCGGTCCAGCATGCTCGAGGCGCTGGGCTCGGACCACGTGCGGACGGCGCAGGCCAAGGGGCTGCCCACCCGGCAGGTGTTCACCTGGCACGTGCTGCGCAACGCCTTGCTGCCGCTGGTCACGGTGACCGGCGTGCAGCTGGCCTACCTGCTCTCCGGGGTCGTGGTCGTGGAGATCGTCTTCTCCTGGCCGGGGCTGGGGCAGCTCGCGCTGCAGGCGGTGCAGGCCCGCGACTACCCGGTGCTGCAGGGCGCGATCCTGCTGTTCGCCGTCGTCTTCCTGGTGATCAACCTCGTCGTCGACCTGCTCTACACCGCCATCGACCCGCGGATCCGCCGATGAGCATCCAGCCGACACCGGGCCCGCCGCCCTACCAGGAGCCGGGGGGCGAGCGCCGCCCGGAGACCCCCGAGGAGCCCCCGGGTGGATCGCCGCAGCGGGAGTCCCGGTCGGGGCCGGCGACGCTGCGGCCGGCCCGCCCGCGCTGGCGGGAGACGCTCAGCCTGCTGGCGCACAACCCGACGGCGGCCATCGCGTCGGTGGTGCTGCTGCTGATCGTGGTGGTGGCGATCTTCGACGACGCCATCGCGCCCGCCGGGGCCAACGACATCGAGGTGGCCGACCGGCTGCAGTCCCCCAGCTGGGAGCACCCGTTCGGCACCGACGACCTCGGCCGGGACATCCTCAGCCGGGTCATCCTCGGCGCCTCGGTGTCGCTGAGGGTCGGCTTCCTGGCGGTCGGCTTCGCGCTGGTCGTCGGCACGATGATCGGCCTGCTCGCCGGCTACTACGGCAGGTGGGTCGACGACGTCCTCATGCGGGTCATGGACATGCTGTTCGCGTTCCCGGCGGTGCTGCTGGCGATCGCCGTCCTCGCCGTCCGGGGGCCCGGATCGGGCAACACCGCGCTGGCGATCGGCATCGTCTACACGCCGATCTTCGCCCGCGTCACCCGCGCCAGCGTGCTCGGCGTGCGCGAGGAGGTCTACGTGCGGGCGTCCCGGTCCGTGGGCGCCTCGGACTGGCGGATCCTGACCCGGCACATCCTCCCGAACGCCGCGCCGCCGATCATCGTGCAGACCTCGATCAGCCTGGCCTTCGCCGTGCTCGCCGAGGCGGCGCTGTCGTTCCTCGGCCTGGGCACCCAGCCGCCGAACCCGTCGTGGGGGCTGATGCTGGCCGAGGGGCGCGGGTACATCGAGCTGGCCTGGTGGCTGGCGTTCTTCCCGGGGATGGCGATCTTCCTGACCGTGCTCTGCTTCAACCTGCTCGGTGACGGGCTCCGTGACGCGCTCGACCCGAGGCAGCGCACGCTGATGGCCGGGGGTGGCAAGTGAGCGGCGGCCGGCCGGCCGGCGAGCCGGTGCTGGAGGTATCGGACCTGCGGGTGCGGCTGCGCACCCCGCGCGGCCCGGCCGACGTCGTCAACGGGCTGAGCTACACCGTCGGGGCGGGGGAGACCGTCGCCGTCGTCGGGGAGTCCGGCAGCGGCAAGAGCGTCTCGGTGCTGGCCCTCCTCGGCCTGCTGCCCGCGCGGGTGGCGACGGTGACCGGCCGGGCGCTGCTGCAGGGCGAGGACCTGCTGACCATGTCGCCGGACCGGCTGCGCCAGGTGCGCGGCCCCGGCGCCGGCATGGTGTTCCAGGACCCGATGACGTCGCTGAACCCGGTGCTCACCATCGGCCGTCAGCTGGTCGAGGGCATCCGGGCGCACGGCGACGTCTCCAGGTCCGACGCCCGGGCCCGGGCCGCGGAGCTGCTCCGCGAGGTGGGGCTGCCCGACCCCGAGCGGGCGCTGGACCGCTATCCGCACGAGCTCTCCGGTGGGATGCGCCAGCGGGTCGTCATCGCCATCGCGCTGAGCAACTCGCCGTCGCTGCTCATCGCCGATGAGGCGACGACGGCGCTGGACGTCACCGTGCAGGCGCAGATCATCGACCTGGTCGGGAAGCTGCAGGCCGAGCACGGCACCGGCGTCATCTGGATCACCCACGACCTCGGCGTCGTCGCGGGCATCGCCGACCGGGTGCTGGTCATGTACGGCGGGCGCTGCGTGGAGGACGGCACGGTCGACGACGTCCTCGAGCACCCGGCGCACCCGTACACCCGCGGGCTGCTGGGCTCGCTGCCCGACCTGGCCGCGCCGGTGGGCCCCGACGGCGAGGTCCCCGAGCTGACCGCCGTCCCCGGCCTGCCGCCCCCGCCCACCGACCTGCCGCCGGGCTGCGTCTTCTGGCCGCGGTGCCCGGTGCGCTCGGACCCGCGCTGCGAGACCGAGCAGCCGCCGCTGGCCGTCGTCTCCCGCGCCGCTGCGGGCGGGCCGGCGGGAGCCACGGCGTCCGGCGCGTATCCGGGCGACGGCGCCACCGACGGCGCCGGGTTGCCGCACCGCGCGGCGACCTGGTGCGCCGAGACGGCGGACGGGGGGAGCAGGGGATGAGCGAGGACGTGCTGGTCTCCGCCCGCGGGCTGGAGGTGCACTTCCCCGTCGGGGGCGGCGGCCTCCGGCGGGCGCCGGGCGGTGTGCTGCGCGCGGTGGACGGGGTCGACCTGGACATCCTGCGCGGTGAGACGCTCGGCCTGGTCGGTGAGTCCGGCTGCGGGAAGTCCACGCTGGGCAACGCGCTGCTGCGCCTGATCCCGCCCACCGGGGGCACGGTCACCTTCGACGGCACCGACGTCACCTCACTGGACCGCCGCGGCCTCAAGGAGATGCGCCGCCGGGCCGGGATGGTGTTCCAGGACCCGTTCGCCTCGCTCGACCCGCGCCGCACCGTGGCGCAGACGGTCAGCGAGCCGCTGGAGGTGCACGGCCTGCGGTCGGGCAGGCAGGAGCGCGCCGCCCGGGTCGGGGAGCTGCTGGAGCTGGTCGGCCTGGACCCGGTGGTGGCCGGCCGCTATCCCCACGAGTTCTCCGGCGGCCAGCGGCAGCGCGTCGGGATCGCGCGTGCGCTGGCGGGGGAGCCGGACTTCCTGGTCTGCGACGAGGCGATCGCCTCCCTCGACGTTAGCGTCCAGGCCCAGGTGCTCAACCTGCTGCGCCGCCTGCAGCGGCAGCTGGGGCTCACGCTGCTGTTCATCTCCCACGACCTGTCCGCCGTCCGGCACATCTCCGACCGGATCGCGGTCATGTACCTGGGCCGGGTCGTGGAGATCGGCCCGGCGGCGGCCGTGGGCAGCGATCCGCAGATGCCCTACACGCAGGCGCTGCTGTCGGCGGTCCCGGTGCCGCACCCGGCGAAGGAGCGGGCGCGGCAGCGGATCGTCCTGACCGGCGACGTCCCCTCGCCGTCGGCCGTTCCCAGCGGCTGCCGGTTCCGCACCCGCTGCCCGTACGTCTTCGAGCCCTGCGACGACGTCGACCCCGCGCTGCAGCCGGCCGGGGCGCCCGGTCAGCTGGCCGCGTGCCACCTGCACGGCGTCGTCGGCACCCCGGTGACGCGGACCCCCGAGGGCGTCACCGCCGACCCCTGACCGATCAACAGGCCGGGGTGGGGCTCAGACCTCCGCGCCGACCAGGCGGGGGCGGGCGGCGGCGAGCCCGACGGCGAGCTGCGCGAGCACGACGACCAGGAGCAGTACCAGCCCCGGGGCCCAGGTGTCGGTCGCCTCGTGCAGCAGGCCGACACCGAGCGGGCCGGTGGCGGCGAGCAGGTACCCCACGCTCTGCGCCGCCGCGGACAGCCGGCCGGTCTGGGCGACGTCGCGGGTGCGCTGCAGGATCAGCGTCATCGCCAGCGGGAACGCCGAGCCGGTGCCGAGCCCGAAGAGGAGCACCCACAGCAACGGCGCCGCCGCCGGGGCGACCAGGAGCCCGGTGATGGCCGCCAGCACCGGCAGCGTGCCCAGCAGCACCCACCCCTGCTGGCCGGGGCGGCGGGCGGCCAGTGGCGGGACGACGAGCGACGCGGGCAGCCCCAGCGCCGCCGCGAGCGCCAGCAGACCGCCGGCGGCCACGGGGGAGACGCCGGACTCCGCCTCCAGCACGTCCGCCAGCCAGGTGAGCATCGTGTAGAAGGAGAGCGACTGGAGCCCGAAGAAGAGCGTCACCGCGAGCGCCACGCGGTCGCGCAGCACGGCGGTCCGGGCACCCTGGGGAGCGGCGGCCGGCCGCGGCAGGTCCCGCCGTGCCCGGGTGAGGGCGGCCATGGCGACCAGCGCCGCCACCACCGGCACGCCCCAGAGCAGCAGACCGGCCAGGGCGCTGCCGGCGGCGCCGGCCAGCGGCTGGGCGAGGCCCGCGCCGATGCTGGCCGAGGCGGCCATGGAGGCGGTGATCACGCCGAGCACGAGCGCGCTGCGGTTGCCGTACTCCGCGCGGGCCGCCGCGGGCAGCAGCACGTTGGCCACGGCGATGCCACCGGTGAGGAGCGCGGTGCCGACGTACAGCCCGGGCGCCCCGGCCAGGCGCAGCAGGATGCCGACGGTCAGGGCGACGACGCCCAGCAGCACGGCCCGGTGCACGCCGAACCGCACGGCCAGCGCCGGGGCGAAGGGGGAGACCAGCCCGAAGCACACCAGCGGCAGGGCGGTGACGACGGCGAGCGCCCCCGTGGAGAGCGACAACTCGTTCCCGAGCTCGCCCAGCAGCGGGCCGACGGCGGTGAAGGGGGCACGCAGGCAGAGCGCCACGAGGACCAGGACGGCGGCGGGCAGCGCCAGCAGCCAGACCGGTCGGGTGCGCGGAACCTGGTGCGCCTCGGTGCCCGGTGCCATGACTCCATGCTGGCCCCCCGCCCGCCAGGCGCCCGCATCGGGTGCGGCGGCGGCCGGGCAGACGCTCCGCGCGACCGGCGGCCGCGCAGGCACTAGCCTCGACGCGCCAGGAGGGCTCGCCTAGTGGCCGATGGCGGCGGTCTTGAAAACCGCTAAGAGGTAACCCCTCTTCGTGGGTTCGAATCCCACGCCCTCCGCTCTCGTAGGGGCAGCTCCCGCCGGACGGTGGGGGAGGCCGTCCCGGCGTTCCGCGGCCACCGGCGGGACGCGAGGAGGTGGAACGCTCCGGTCGTGACCTGGCCGGCCTACGCCTCCTTCCTCGTCGTCGCCGTGGTCCTCGTCGTCATCCCCGGGCCGGACTTCGCAGTGGTCGTCAAGAACGCCGTGGCGGGCGGCCGCCGGCGAGGAGCGTGGTGCTCGGTCGGTGTCGCCGGCGCAGCCGCAGCGCAGGGCATCGCCGCCGTCGCGGGCCTCGGTGCGACGATCGCCCATGCGCAGCCGCTGTTCCGGGCGATCACCTGGGCGGGCATCGCCTACCTGGTCCTGCTGGCCGCCCAGGCGATCCGGTCGGCGGTCGTCGGGACGTACCCGCCCCTCGACCACGGCGACACCGCTCCGGGCCGGGCCGCGTCGTCCGGCTGGCGGGAGGGCTTCCTGGTCAACATCACCAACCCGAAGGTGCTCGTCTTCTACCTCGCGGTGCTCCCGCAGTTCCTCGGCCCGCACTCCGGACCCGTCGCGATGGGCGCGCTGTCCCTCACGCACGCGGCGCTGACGCTGCTGTACCTGCTGCTCCTGGTCGCCGGAGTGCACCGGGCCCGGCATGTCCTCGGCCGTCGCCGAGTGCGCCGATCGCTCGATGCGGTCACGGCGGCCGCGCTGCTCGGCTTCGGTGTCCGGCTGGTCGCCCAGAGCCCGTAGGCCGGGGGCCGGACCCGCCCGCGGCACCCGTCCCGACATGCCGGGCGAGCTCGCCGTACGGGGATGACCGCACGCACGCGAAGGCGCGTTCGCGCTGGTCAGAGCAGTACTTGTCGACATGGCGGTGTCGCGGGGAAGGGGTCACCGGGCGCCGCGGGGGCCGGTTGCAACGATCGGGTGACGGCCGGTTCCGGGATGTCCCGGAACCGGCCGTCCACGCCGGTGCGGCGACGTAGCTTCGCTCCTGACCGCGGTACTTCCCCGCCGCGCGAACGCACCGAGGAGCACCCACGTGATCATGGACGCGATGCTGCTGTGGCCGACCGTCGCGGTTGTCGGCTTCCTCCTCTGCACCGCTGTGGTGGTCGCCCTCGGCGCCAGCTCCACCGCCCGCTACGAGTACGCGCGCGCCGCGGCGCAGCAGAGCGCGCAGCGCTCGGCCGCCCGCACCGCCGGCACCCACCCGGCGGGGCGCCGGGCCGCAGCCCACGCCGGCGGGAGCGCGCAGCCGCAGGCCCGCCGGCAGGCGGTCGCCCTCGCCACCGAGCCGGCCCCGGCGTCCGCGCCCGCCGCCCCGGCGTCCGCGCCCGCCGCCCCGGCGTCCCCCGCGCTCGGCTGGCTGCTGGTCGACGACGCGGCGCGGGTGCTGGCCGGCCCGTTCGACGACCGGATCGACGCCGAGTGGGCCGCCCTCGCCGGCGGCCTGTCCCCCGTCGCCGTCGCCGTCTTCGGCCTCGCGCGCCCCGACGGGACCGTCGCTCCCCGGCCCACCCCGGCCGACCAGGCGTGGCTGGCCGAGCTCGGCGACCAGCTGGACCGGCTGCCCGAGGACTGGGACGCGCTGCTCACCGACACCGACCCGCTGACCACCCTGGTGGTGGAGGTCGCCGCGGCGCTGGCCGAGGCGGGGATGCCGCTGTACGACGCCGCCTCGGGTGCCTCGGCCGGTGGCGTCTGCCTGGTGCCCGAGACCGGCTCCTGCGGTGTGCTGGTCAGCTGGCGGACGCACGACCGGATGAGCGTCCTGGGCTCCCGTGGGGAGTCGGCGCACACCGCGGTGCAGGAGCTCATGAACACCGCGGTCGCCGACACCCTCGCCGAGCTCGGGTTCGTCGTCCAGACCTCCGGATCCACCGGGGTCACACTGGTGACGGCGCTGCGCTGACCGGCGCGGGAGCCCTACTCCCCGGCCGACGCCGGCGGGCGCAGGTGGCGGGCGGCGCCGGCCAGCGCCGGCAGGGTCAGCCGGCCGTCGGCCAGCCCCAGCACCACCACGTCGTCGAACACCCGCTGGGACGCCGCGGCGGCCCGGAAGACCGCGTCCATGAACACCGGCCAGCGGCTGAGACCCGACGCCACGGAGGAGTGCCTCAGGTGGTGGCCGAGCCGGCCGGCCAGCGCCCACCGGTAGACCGCACCGGCGTCCGCGCCGGAGCCGGCGGCCCCGCCGGCCAGCGCACCGGAGAGGACGGCGTAGAAGATGCCCTCGCCGGTGAGCGGGTTGATCAGCGACGCCGCGTCGCCGGCCAGCAGGACCCGGCCGTCGGGCTGGCGCGGGCGGCCGGTGCTCAGCGGCAGCCGGTGCGCGCGGAGCTCGTCGGCCACCACCCCGGGCAGCAGGCGCTGCAACCCGTCGACGAGGGCGGCGCGCGTGGCCCCGCCCGAGACCAGCTCGCCGTAGCCTACGTTGGCCCGCCCGTCCCCGAGCGGGAACGACCAGGCGTAGGCCGGCCACCGCTGCTCGGTCGTGGTGATGACCTGGACGCCGCGCTGCCCTGGTGGCTCGGGTGCGTAGCCCCGGATGGCGACGGCCAGCTGGTCGGGGCGGTTGCGGCCGACGTCCACGGCGCGGCGGACCACCGACTCCGCGCCGTCGGCGCCGATGAGGACCCCGGCCGTGACGGAACCGTCCACCTCGACGGCGTCGGGGTGGACCACGACGGACCGGACCACCTGGCGGCGCAGCACCGCCCCGGCCTCCCGGGCGGCCGCGATCAGCCGCGCGTCGAGCACCGCCCGGGGAATCACGTACGAGGGCCGGGCGGTGGCCCGCTCGACCGTCGCGCCGCCGGGGGAGCGCAGCCGCAGCCGGGGCACGGCCGGATAGCCGTCGGTGACCGTTGCGGGATCCACGCCGAGCCCGGCGAGGACGTCGAGCGCCTCCGCGGCGATGCCGTCGCCGCACACCTTGTCGCGGGGGAAGTCGGCCCGGTCGAGCACCAGCACGCGGGCCGAGGGGCGGGCCCGCCGGGCGGCCAGTGCGGCGGCTGCGCCGGCCGGCCCCCCGCCGACGACGACGACGTCCCAGTGCTCCACGGGCCCGACGCTAGGCAGCGTGGCGGCCGGGCGCACGCCCCGCCGATCAAGCCGGCGGCGGGGCGGTCCACTTCCGCGCTGGGTGCCGGTAACCCTCGGTGAACTCCAGCAGCGCGCCCGCGTCCTGCACCACGCCCAGCGCATCGAGCCGGGCGCCGTCCAGGTAGCCGTCGTCGACCATGCGCCGCAGCTGGGCCAGCAGGGGCTGCCAGAACCCGTCGACGTCGAGCAGGGCGGTGGGCTTGGCGTGCAGCCCGAGCATCCCCCACGTCCAGGCCTCGAACAGCTCCTCGAGCGTGCCCGCGGCGCCGGGCAGCGCGACGAACGCGTCGGAGAGCTCGGCCATGCGGGCCTTGCGCTCGTGCATCGAGTGCACGACCTCCAGCCGCGGCAGACCCGGATGGGCCAGCTCGTCGTCGACCAGGTGCTGCGGGATGACCCCGACCACCTCGCCGCCGGCGGCCAGCGCCGCGTCGGCGACCACGCCCATCATCCCGACGTGCCCGCCGCCGTAGACGATCCCGACCCCGGCCCTCGCCAGCCCGGTGGCGAAGGCCGCGGCGGCCTCGGCGTGCGCGGGCGGGCCGGCGTGGGACCCGGTGAAGACGGCGATCCGCACGCGCGGATCAGCCGCGGTAGTAGCGGAAGACCGGCTCGGCGATGCAGACCGGCTTGTCGCCGCCCTCGCGCTCGATGACGGCGGCCAGCGTCACCTGCAGGCCGCCGGCCACCTCCTCGACCGACTTCGCGGTCGCGGTGAGCCGCACCCGGGAGCCGACCGGCACCGGGGACGGGAAGCGCACCTTGTTCAGGCCGTAGTTGACGGCCATCACCGTGTCGGTCACGGCGAGGACCTGCCCCGAGAGCGTGGCGAGCAGCGACAGCGTGAGGTAGCCGTGGGCGATCGGGCCGCCGAAGGGGCTCTCGGCCTTGGCGCGCTCGACGTCGACGTGGATCCACTGGTGGTCGCCGGTCGCGTCGGCGAAGAGGTTCACGTGCTCCTGGGTGACCTCGTGCCAGTCGCTGGTGCCCAGCTGGGTGCCGACGAGTCCGGGGACCTCGGCCATGGTGGTGGTGGTGCTCATGCGCGCAATTCCTCCGTCGGACGTGCGGATGCCTCCCTGCAACCTAGTCCCGCGGGACGTCGGTCTCTGCTTCGCAAGCGAAGCAGAGACCGACGTCCCGCAGGACACCCCTTGGCCTCGCGGGGAGGGCGCGGGACCGGGTTCACTGGGCGGGTGCTCGCCTCGACCGACGGCTGGACCGCCTGCAGCCAGGGGCACCGCCACTGGGGGCGGGCGGGCGCCGCCGGCCTGCTCATCCACCGCGGCGGCCCCGACGGCGTCGAGGTGCTGCTGCAGCACCGGGCCTGGTGGTCCCACCACGGCGGTACCTGGGGGACGCCGGGTGGCGCGCTGCACACCGGCGAGTCGCCGGCCGCCGGTGCGCTGCGCGAGGTGGGGGAGGAGCTCGGCCTCGCCCCCGGCGACGTCGTCCTGGGCGCGCAGTCGGTCGACGACCACGGCGGCTGGGCGTACACGACGGTGCTGGCCCGTCCGGCGCGGCCGTTCGAGGCGTCGGACCTCCGGCTGGACGGCGAGAGCGACGGCGTGGCCTGGGTCCCCCTCGCCGGGCTCGTCGCCGTGCAGCTGCACCCGGGCCTGGCCGCCTCCCTCGACCGGCTCCGCCCACTTCTCGCGGGCGACGACGCGTAGACCCGGGTGGCGCGGGGCACAGGCGGTGCCGATGCCCCGCCCCGGCGGAGCTGCGTCCCCGCACGACGAAGGAGCCGGCCCTGTTCCGCCACCGCGCATCCCGGACCGCACACCGCGGGACCGCGTCCGCCCTGGCGGCCGGTGACCCGGCGGCCGCGAGGGCCCCCGGCGAGGGCGTTAGGTTCGGCGCATGAGCGCGCGCGACGACGTCTCCGAGATCTTCGACAGCTCCGCGTGGCGGCCGGTCGAGGGCTTCGACTTCGCCGACATCACCTACCACCGGGCCGTCGACGCCGGCGTCGTCCGCATCGCCTTCGACCGGCCCGAGGTGCGCAACGCCTTCCGGCCGCAGAGCGTCGACGAGCTGATCACCGCCCTGGAGCACGCCCGGCTGTCCACCGACGTCGGCTGCGTGATCCTCACCGGGAACGGGCCCAGCCCGAAGGACGGCGGCTGGGCGTTCTGCTCCGGTGGCGACCAGCGGGTGCGCGGGAAGTACGGCTACGAGCACGCGCAGGGCTCGAGCGGCCGGCTGCACATCCTGGAGGCCCAGCGGCTGATCCGCTTCATGCCCAAGGTGGTCATCTGCGTCGTGCCCGGGTGGGCGGCCGGTGGCGGGCACAGCCTGCACGTCGTCTCCGACCTCACGCTCGCCAGCGCCGAGCACGCCCGCTTCAAGCAGACCGACGCCGACGTCGGCAGCTTCGACGGCGGCTTCGGGTCGGCGTACCTGGCGCGGCAGGTCGGGCAGAAGTTCGCCCGGGAGATCTTCTTCCTCGGCGAGGAGTACACCGCCGCGGACGCCCACGCCATGGGCATGGTCAACCGCGTCGTTCCGCACGCGGAGCTCGAGGCCACCGCCCTGGAGTGGGGGAAGAAGGTCGTGGCGAAGTCGCCGACCGCGCAGCGGATGCTCAAGTACTCCTTCAACCTGATCGACGACGGCCTGGTCGGCCAGCAGCTGTTCGCCGGTGAGACCACGCGGCTGGCCTACATGGCCGAGGAGGCCGTCGAGGGCCGGGACGCCTTCCTCGAGAAGCGTGACCCCGACTTCACCCGTTTCCCCTGGCACGTCTGAACGAGGAGGACCGCATGATCGTCGAGGTGGTGACGGGCGCCGACGAGCGTCCGGAGGCGCGGGTGGTCGACGTCGACGACCTCGGTCGGCTGCACCTGGCACTGGGCGCCGTGACCGACGAGGAGGCCGCCGAGGCCCTGGAGCGTTCCGGACTGGGCCGGCTGCGGGACGCGGACACCGCGGTCCTGGACGTGGCCGCGCTGCGGGCGGCCGCGGAGCCGCGGGCGAGCGCGGAGAACTGGTCGACCCGGTGGGACGCGATGATCGGCGGCGCCCGCGGCAAGGGCTGGCTGTCCGCGGACGGGGCCACCCTCCAGGTGCACGTGGAGAGCGCCGCAGGCGCCTGAGCAGGGCAGCCGCCACCGGGCCACCCGGTCCGCCCGGAGAAGTAGCTGTGACCCGAAGGCATCAGATCATTGTGGTCGCACCGCTGAGCAGCAAGTATGTGCGGGTGCATACGACGAGCCGGGATGGAACGACGTCATGAGCGGCACCCCGGGGCGGCCGCTCAGTGCGGAGCTGTCCGAGCAGCTGCTCGCCGTGGCCGTCGACATCCTGGCCGAGGAGGGGTGGGGGCGGCTCAACAGCGACCGCGTCGCCGCCCGCGCCCGCGCGGGCAAGGCGGGCATCTACCGCCGGTGGCCCACGATGGCGGCGCTCGCCCGCGCGGCGGTGAGCCGGTCCGAGCTGGTGGTGCTCCCCGAGGACGGCGGCTCGATGCGCGCCGATCTGCTGGGGCTGCTCACCGAACGCTGGTCGCAGCCGCTGAACCGCGAGGAACGGGCGGTGGCGAGCCTGCTCGGCGCGGCCCGGCACGACGAGGAGCTGCGCGCGGGCCTGGACGAGGCGCTCGTCCGGCCGCTGGAGGCGGCCGTGCAGGAGATCGGCGCGCGCGCCCAGCGACGGGGCGAGGGCGTCCGGCTCGAGCGCCTTCGGCTGCTGAGTTCGGTGCTCGAGGCGTTCTGGTGGCAGCGCTACCGGATGCCCGAGCCGTTCACCGCCGAGCAGATCGGATGCGTCGTCGACGAGGTGCTGGTGCCGCTGCTGCGGCCGGCCGGGGAGACCGTCGCCGCCTGAGCGCCCGGAGCCGCCAGGCACGATGACCGGTGGTCAGCCCGGCGCCGATGCCGACGGCGCCCGACCACGACCCGAGGAGGAGCCGCACCGTGCGGACGAGAGCTGCGGTACTGCGCGAGCCGGAGACCGAGTACGAGATCGTCGAGTTGGAGGTCCTCGACCCCGGCCCGGGCGAGGTGCTGGTCGAGATGGCCTACGCCGGGCTCTGCCACTCCGACGAGCACCTGCGGCACGCCAACCCCGGCGGGCGGTACCCCATCGTCGGCGGGCACGAGGGCTCCGGCGTCGTCCAGGCCGTCGGGGCCGGCGTGACCGGGGTGGCCCCCGGCGACCACGTCGTCACCAGCTTCCTGCCCGCCTGCGGGCACTGCCGGTACTGCGCCTCCGGCCGGTCGAACCTCTGCGACAAGGGCGCGACCATCGCCACCGGGCAGCTGCCCACCGGCACCTTCCCGTACCGGCTCGACGGGGAGCCGCTGGGCGGGTTCTGCATGATCGGCGCCTTCGCGCGGCACACGCTGCTCAGCGAGTTCTCCTGCGTCAGGATCGACCCCTGGCTGCCGCTGGACACCGCCGCCCTGGTCGCGTGCAGCGTGCCCACCGGCTGGGGGTCGGCGGTCTACTCCGGTGGCGTCCGGCCCGGGGACACCGTGGTCGTCATCGGCCTCGGCGGGGTGGGGGTCAACGCCGTGCAGGGCGCGGTGCACGCCGGCGCGATGCACGTGATCGGCGTCGACCCGGTGGCCATGAAGCGCGAGTTCGCCGAGTCGCTCGGCGCCACCCGCACGGTCGCCGACGCCGGCGAGGCGGCGGCCCTCGCGCGGGAGCTGTCCCGCGGCACCGGCGCCGACGTCGTCGTCGTGACGGTGGGGAAGATGTCCGGGGACGTCTACAAGGCGGCGTCGGGCTGCGTGGGCAAGGGCGGCACCCTGGTGCTGACCGCGCTCGCCGACCGCCCCGAGGAGGGCCGGGCGACGCTCAACGGCCAGCTGACCACGGTGTTCGAGAACCGGGTGCAGGGCTCGATGTTCGGCTCCTGCAACCCGTTCACCGACATCCCGCGCCTGCTCCGGATGCACGAGGAGGGCCGGCTGGAGCTCGACCGGCTGATCACCCGCCGGTACTCCCTCGACGAGGTCGACCAGGGCTACCGCGACCAGGCGGCCGGCGAGACGGTCCGGGGCCTCCTCGTCCACTCCGGCTGACCCCAGGGTTCAGGCGCGGCGGCGGTGGGCAGCCCGTGGCGCATGAGCTCCCCGCGCATCGCCGTCCTCGACGTCGACGGCACCCTCGTCGACACCAACTACCAGCACGCCCTGGCCTGGTACCGGGCCCTGCGGTCCCTGGGGGAGACGTTCCCGGTCTGGCGGATCCACCGGCTGATCGGCATGGGCGGCGACCGGCTGCCGGCCGCGCTCGGGGGCGACGACGTCGAGGAGCGCATCGGCGACCAGGCCCGCGAGCGGTGGACCGAGGAGTTCGACCGGCTGATCGACGAGGTGGCGCCGCTGCCCGGTGCCCGTGAGCTGGTCCAGGCGTTGCGCGAGCGCGGTCACCGCGTGGTGCTGGCCAGCTCGGGCAAGGCCAAGCACGTCGACCACTCGCTGGACCTGCTCGGCCTGCGGGACCTGGCCGAGGCCTGGACCACCAGCGACGACGTCGAGTCGAGCAAACCCGCGCCCGACCTGCTCGAGGTGGCGCTGGAGAAGCTGGGCGAGCCCGCGGACGCGCCGAGCGTGATGATCGGCGACTCCGTCTTCGACGTGGAGGCGGCGAGGAAGGCCGGGATGCCGGCGCTGGTCGTGCGGTCCGGGGGGTTCGGCGACGAGGAACTGCGCGACGCCGGTGCGCTCGACGTCTTCGACACCCCTGGTGACCTCGCGGCGGCGCTGGACCGGCTGGACCTCTCCGCCGGCTGACCGGATCCCGCGCCGGGGTCCGGTGGTCTGCCCCACGGACAGTCGGTCTCTGCTTACCACGGTAAGCAGAGACCGACTGTCTCCGGATGCACCGCCCGGCCCGCAGGCCTCACGCTGCGTGGTGGCTCCGCAGGTCGCTGCCCGCTCTCGGCCGGCCGTCAGGCCGCGGGGGTCGTTCCGCGGCCCAGCCGGCGGAGCGCCTCCTCCGGCCGGTCGGTGATGACCGCGTCCACGCCGAGGCCGACCAGGAAGTCGATGTCGGCGGCCGTGTTCGCCGTCCACACGACGACCTCCTTGCCGGCGGCCTGCGCCGCCGCCACGTACCCCGGATCGGCGCGCAGCAGCGCCAGCCCCGGGCCGACGGCGCTCATCGAGCCCGCCAGCAGCTCGGTTCGCACCGGGCGCAGCCGCTTCCCGATGAGCTGCACGGTGGGCACGCCGGGGGCGAGCGCGTGGACGCGGCGCACCGCGCGCTGGGAGAAGCTCATCACCCGGAACGCCGGCTTCCCGCTCCACTCCGCCGGACGGTCGCCCTGCAGGAGGCCGTAGCGGCGCAGGGACCGCACCAGCTCCTGCTCCACGCGGTTGGTGTGCCGGGTCGGGTGCTTGGTCTCGATGGCGAGCCGGACGGGCTCGGGCGTCGCGGTGACGTACTCGAGCAACCGGTCCAGGGTGAGCACCAGACCGTTCTCGACGTCGGGCTCGTCGGTGACCGCGGTGATCGTGTCGTCCTTCCACCGGTCCAGCCGGCCGCGCCGGGCGCCGAAGCGGAACTGCTCCAGCTCGGCGAGGTGCAGGGCGGAGACGACGCCGCGGCCGTTCGAGGTGTGCCGGACCCGCCGGTCGTGGACGCAGACGAGCATGCCGTCGCGGGTCATCCGGACGTCGCACTCCACCGCGTCGGCGCCGATGACGGCGGCGTTCCGGTACGCGGCCAGCGTGTGCTCGGGCGCCTCCGCGGTGGCTCCGCGGTGGGCGACGACCTCGGGTCCGCTCACCGGTGCGGACGGGGGGGGACGACGGGCGGGACGGTCGAGCGGCACGCGGGGATCCTCCCCGCCCGCGGCGGGCTCCGCGACCGAGGGCGCGAGCGGTCAGCCGACGAGGCGGGCGCGGTACTCCGGCACGGTGGCCATCGGCGGGCGCTCGTCGACGGCGACGGCGCTGGTACGGGGCACGAAACCCGCGCCGTCGTGCCGGAACTGGGTGAGCAGCCCGCTCGGCTCGCGCTCGGCAGCGGCGCGGGCGAGCACGGCCGCGACGACCTGCCCGGCCATCTCGCCGAGCGCCTCGACGCTCTGCGATGTGTGCCGGCGCTCGCCGAGGTCCACCTGGGCGAGCGAGGAGAGCCCGCCCCGCCGCAGCAGGTCGACGAGCAGGCCGACCTCCACCCCGTAGGCGGAGACGAACGGCACCTGCTCGAGGGCGGAGCGCCGGCCGGCGTACTCCCCGCCCAGGGGCTGGACGAAGCCGGCGAGCTCGGGCCACAGCGCGTTGAGCAGCGGGCGGGCGGTCAGCTCGGTCACCCGGCCCCCGCCGGCCGGCTGCTCCACGCCGCCGACCTGGAGGGGGCGGGTGTAGCAGCCTTTGACGTAGTCGACCTGCGGGTCGGTGAGCAGCGGGCCGAGCAGGCCGGGCACGTAGTGGGCGACGTCGCCGAGCAGGTCGGCGTCGAGGAAGACGACGAGGTCGCCGGTGGTGGCGGCCAGCGACTTCCAGAGCGCCTCGCCCTTGCCACGGCGGGTGCCGTGGCCGGGGAGCACGTCGGTGGTGGCGACGACGTCGGCGCCGGCGGCCCGGGCGACGGCGGCGGTGGCATCGGTGCTGTCGGAGTCCACGACGACGAGCTCGTCGACCAGGGGAACCTCGCGCACCCAGCGGGCGTGCAGGTCGGCGACGAGCCGGCCGACCGTCGCCTCCTCGTTGCGGGCGGGCAGGACGACGCTGACCCGGTGGCCCCCGCGGCGCTTGGCCTGCAGCAGGGCGACCGGATCGAGCTGCGCGAGGGAGCGCGCGGCGGTGGTGCGGTCGGCGAACCAGGCGCGGGCGTCAGGTCTCACGCCGACACTGTCGACCAGCCGTGACGCCCGCACCAGCGGGCCACCCTGCTGTTCACCAGGCCGTCACAGGAGCTTTCCCGGCCGCAGCGCGACGACCATGCCGCGAGCGGGCCCGGCGCCGACGCCGAGCGGGGTCGGCGACCGGGTCGACTCGCGGCGCCGCCGGGCAGCCCCCACGATGCGGGCATGACCTCAGGGCAGCTGCCCGACCAGGTGCCCCTCCCGCACGTCAGGGGCGAGCAGCGACGGCGGGTGGCGCTGCTGCTCGAGACCGCCGACGTCCTGGCGGAGCGCGCCCGGCGCACCGACGACCTCGTCCAGGCGCAGGTGCTGCTGCGCCGGTCGGCGCAGCGCCGCGCGCAGGCGGCCCGCCTCGCGGCCGGCGAGGGGCGCCCGGCGGGGCGTGGCACCGACCGCGCCTGAACGCCGCGATCCCTTGCCGCTATGTTTGGTCGATGCTCCGCCGGCTGTGCGCCCTCGTCGCGGGGGCGGTGGTGTCCGGCTTCGCCTTCCTGCTGGTCACCGGTCAGTACAGCAACGACGGGCCGGTGCTCCTGAGGCTGAGCGGCGACCACGGGCTGCACGCCGGTGACCTGTTCGTCCTGGCGGGGTGGGCGGTCGCCGTCCTCGCGCTGCTCGCGCTCGTCGCGATGCCGGCCCGGCGCCCCGGCAGCGAGCTCCCGCCCCGCGGCTGACGCCCCGTTCTCGACCACCTGCTGACCACCATCTCCTTCCCCTCGGGCGCGGGTGACGGGCTGCGCCGGCAGTCCAGCGCCCTGGCGTTCACGTTCACCGAGGCCCAGCGCGACTCGTCCGGGGGAGTCGCGGAGCAGGCGCCGGGCCCGTCAGCGCGCCGCGCCGCGGATCGGGTGGCAGAGTGACGGGTGTGAAGACCTGGCTCGAGAGCTGGCCGGTGTACCGGCAGCTCACCGGTTCGGACCCGTTCGGGCGTGGCGTGGCCGCGCGCAGCAAGGCGACGGAGGCGGTGGTGTCGCGAACCGCGACCGCCGACCGCGTCGTGAAGAGCGTCTGCCCGTACTGCGCCGTCGGCTGCGCGCAGAACGTCTACGTGCAGGACGAGAAGATCGTCCAGATCGAGGGCGACCCGGACTCGCCGATCAACCGCGGCCGGCTGTGCCCCAAGGGCTCGGCCAGCAAGCAGCTGGTCACCAGCCCGACGCGCCAGACCACGGTGAGGTACCGCCGTCCCTACGGGACGGAGTGGGAAGACCTGGACCTCGACACGGCGATGGAGATGATCGCCGACCGCGTCCTGGAGGCCCGTCGCAAAGGCTGGCAGGACACCGATGACGCGGGCCGGCGGCTCGGCCGGACGATGGGGATAGCGAGCCTCGGAGGGGCGACCCTCGACAACGAGGAGAACTACCTCATGAAGAAGCTCTACAGCGCTCTGGGCGCGATCCAGATCGAGAACCAGGCGCGCATATAGCACTCTTCGACGGTGCCCGGTCTGGGCGCCTCGTTCGGTCGTGGCGGTGCCACGAACACCCAGCAGGACCTCTCGAACGCCGACTGCATCGTCATCGAGGGTTCGAACATGGCCGAGTGCCACCCGGTGGGGTTCCAGTGGGTGGTCGAGGCCAAGGCCCGCGGTGCCAAGGTCATCCACATCGACCCGCGGTTCACCCGCACCAGCGCGATCGCCGACCTGCACGTCCCGCTGCGGATGGGCACCGACATCGCCTTCCTCGGTGGGCTGATCAACCATGTGCTGAGCAACGACCTGTACTTCAAGGAGTACGTGGCCGCCTACACCAACGCGGCCGCGATCGTCAGTGCGGACTTCGCCGACTCGGAGGACCTCGACGGCCTGTTCTCCGGCTACGACCCGGAGACCGGCACCTACGACGAGTCCAGCTGGCAGTACGAGCCGGAGGAGGCGCCGCACTCGGGTTCCGACGACCCGGCCGAGGCCGCCGAGCAGCAGCGCATCGAGCAGGACCCGAGCGTCCAGCGGGCCGACCACGCCCAGGCCGCCGGCAGCGGTGGGCCGCCGATCGCCAGCAAGCCGAAGCGCGACGACACGCTCCAGCACCCGCGCTCGGTGTTCCAGATCCTCAAGCGGCACTACGCCCGCTACACGCCGGAGATGGTGGCCGAGGTCTGCGGCATCGAGCCGGCGGTGTTCGAGCAGGTCGCCCGGTGGGTCACCGAGAACAGCAACCGCGAGCGGACCACGGCGTGGGTGTACTCGGTGGGCTGGACACAGCACAGCGTCGGCGCCCAGTACATCCGCACCTGCTCGATCCTGCAGCTGCTGCTGGGCAACATCGGCCGCCCGGGTGGCGGCATCCTGGCGCTGCGCGGCCACGCGAGCATCCAGGGCTCCACCGACGTCCCGACGCTGTTCAACATCCTGCCCGGCTACCTGCCGATGCCCCACGCCCTGCAGCACCAGACGCTGGAGGACTACGTCGCCGACGCCGCCGGCAAGGCCGGCTTCTGGGGCAACAAGCCGTCCTACATGGTGAGCCTGCTCAAGGCCTGGTGGGGCGATGCGGCGACGGCGGAGAACGACTTCGCCTTCGACTACCTGCCCAGGATCAACGGCGACCACAGCTCGTACCGCACGATCGCCGACATGATCAAGGGCAAGGTCTCCGGCTACTTCCTGGTCGGGGAGAACCCCACGGTCGGGCACCCGAACGGCCGGATGAACCGGTTCGGCCTGGCCAACCTCGACTGGCTCGTCGTCCGCGACCTGCAGATGATCGAGTCGGCGACCTTCTGGAACGAGTCGCCGGAGATCGAGACGGGGGAGCTGGCCCCCGAGACGATCGGCACCGAGGTCTTCTTCATGCCGGCGGCCACGCACGTGGAGAAGGAAGGCACCTTCACCCAGACCCAGCGGGTGCTGCAGTGGCGGGACAAGGCGGTCGATCCGCCGAACGACGCCCGCAGCGACCTGTGGTTCTACTTCCACCTGGGCCGCATCCTGCGGGAGAAGCTGAAGGACTCCACCGACCCCCGCGACCGTCCGCTGCTCGACCTCACGTGGGACTACCCGACCCACGGCCCCGAGGGTGAGCCCAGCGCCGAGCACGTGCTTCGCGAGATCAACGGCACCGGGCCCGACGGGCGGGCGCTGTCGTCCTACATGCAGATGAAGGACGACGGCTCGACGACCGGCGGCTGCTGGATCTACTGCGGCGTCTACGCCGACGAGGTCAACCAGGCCGCGCGCCGGAAGCCGGCCGACGAGCAGGGCCCCGCCGCCCTCGAGTGGGGCTGGGCCTGGCCGCTCAACCGGCGCATCCTCTACAACCGCGCCTCGGCCGACCCGGACGGCAAGCCGTGGAGTGAACGGAAGAAGTACGTGTACTGGGACGAGGCCGCCGGTGAGTGGACCGGTCTCGACGTTCCCGACTTCGAGAAGAACAAGCGGCCGGACTACGTGCCGCCGGAGGGTGCCAGGGCGCAGGACGCCCTCGCCGGGAACGACCCGTTCGTCATGCAGGGCGACGGGAAGGGCTGGCTGTACGCGCCGGCGGGGCTGGTCGACGGCCCGCTGCCGACGCACTACGAGCCGGTCGAGTCGGTGGTCGAGAACCCCCTGTACCAGCAGCAGGCGAACCCGACCGTCCAGCGCATTCCGGGGCCGTGGAACCGGGAGAACCCGTCGCGAAGCGAGATCTTCCCGTTCCAGGTGACCACCTACCGGCTCACCGAGCACCACACGGCCGGCGCGATGAGCCGCACGCTGCCCTACCTCGCCGAACTGCAGCCGGAGTTCTTCGTCGAGGTCAGCCCGGAGCTGGCGGCGCTGCGCGGGCTCACCCACGGCGACTACGCCACGCTGGTCAGCGCCCGGACGGCGATCGAGGCGAAGGTGCTGGTGACCGAGCGAATGCGGCCGATCAGGCTGCGCGACGGCCAGGTCGTGCACCAGATCGGCATGCCCTACCACTGGTCCTACAACGGCATCTCCACCGGCGACTCGGCCAACGACCTGCTGGGCATCGTGCTCGACGCGAACACGCACATCCAGGAGGACAAGGTCAGCACCGCCGACATCGTCCCCGGACGGCGGCCGCGCGGCCCGGAGCTCCTCGAGTTCGTGGAGGACTACCGCCGGCGGGCCGGGGTGGAGTCCGGACGGGTGGGGGTCAACGGCCGCGACCCGGTCGCCGCCGACGCCGGAGAAGGGTCGACCCTGTGAGAACTCCGATCGCAGCGAAGGGCGCGGCATGACGATCAGCTCGGCGAGCGCGGCGTTCACCGGCCACGATCCCGGTAACCGGCTGTACGGTCCGGTGCCCGACGTGACCGGTGAGTCCGGGTACGAGGAGGACCACCCCAAGCGGGTCGGGTTCTTCACCGACACCTCGGTGTGCATCGGCTGCAAGGCCTGCGAGGTGGCCTGCAAGGAGTGGAACACCCTCCCGATGGACGACTCGCACGGCGTGCGGGACGCGATCGGGATGTCCGGGATGTCCTACGACAACACCGGCCAGCTGGGTGCGAACTCGTGGCGGCACGTGGCCTTCATCGAGCAGAGCCGGGCCGTCGACCTGCCGATGCCGACCTTCGGCCGGCCGGGGGACGACCGGCAGGGCAGCGGTCCGTCGCCGGCGGAAGCCGGGGAGGACGTGAGCCTGGCGAACGCCCAGCAGAGCAGCGTGCTCAACGCCGAGGCGCTCAGCGAGTTCGACCCGCAGACCGGCCAGAGCGGCGCGGACAAGCAGGTCCGCTGGCTGATGAGCTCCGACGTCTGCAAGCACTGCACGCACGCCGGCTGCCTCGACGTCTGCCCGACCGGGGCGTTGTTCCGCACCGAGTTCGGCACCGTCGTCGTGCAGGGGGACATCTGCAACGGCTGTGGCTACTGCGTGGCGGCCTGCCCGTACGGCGTGATCGACCAGCGCAAGGACGACGGCCGGGTCTTCAAGTGCACGATGTGCTACGACCGGCTCACCGATGGCAAGGAGCCGGCCTGTGCGACGGCCTGCCCCACCCAGTCGATCCAGTTCGGCGACCTCGACGAGCTGCAGGCCCGGGCGGACGCGCGGCTGGCGACGCTCAAGGAGCAGGGCGTGGAGACCGCCCGGCTGTACGGGCGGGACGAGCACGACGGCGTCGGCGGGGACGGGGCGTTCTTCCTGCTGCTCGACGAGCCCGAGGTGTACGGCCTGCCGCCGGACCCGATCGTGACGACGCGGGACCTGCCGGCGATGTGGAAGGCGGCCGGCAAGGCCGCGGCGATGATGGTCGGGGTCGCCGTCACGGCGATCGTCGGCTCGCGGCGGAGGTGACATGACCGGCGGGATCACCAGTCCGGGCTCAGGCTGGCGCCAGGCCGACCGCGGCCCGGCGACGCAGCGCACCGGCAAGAAGAAGCGGCGCGGCGGCGGGTGGCGGGGCCGCGGCGAGGTCTCGATGGTCGACGACGTCGAGTTCACCTCCTACTACGGCCGCCAGATCGTGAAGACGCCGGTGTGGAAGTCGCCGGACGTGCCGCTGTACCTGTTCCTGGGCGGGGCGGCCGGGTCCTCGGCGATCCTCGGCGCGCTGGCCGACGTCACCGGCCGGCCGGCGCTGACGAAGGCGTCCCGGCTGACCGCCGGCGCCGGGTCGATCCTGTCGGTGGGCTGGCTGATCCACGACCTCGGGCGGCCCGAGCGCTTCCTGCACATGCTGCGGGTGTTCAAGGTGACCTCGCCGCTGTCGGTGGGCACGTACATCCTGGCGCCGTTCAGCGCGGCGGCCGGGGCGACGGCGGCGGTGGAGCTGCTGGGCTGGTTCCCGCGGCTGAAGCGGTTCGGCGGCGTGGTGTCCGCGCTGTTCGGCGGGCCGCTGGCCACCTACACCGGGGTGCTGCTGGCCAACACGGCGGTGCCGTCGTGGCACGCGGCGCACACGCAGCTGCCCTACGTCTTCGGTGGCTCGGCGATGGCCGCCGGCGGGGGCATCACGATGATGTTCACGCCGGTGGAGGAGGCCGGGCCGGCCCGGAAGATGGCGATGGCCGGTGCCGCGATCGAGCTGGCCGTGGTGCACAAGGTGGAGAACGACCACGGCATCGTCAGCGAGCCGTTCCACGAGGGCCGGCCAGGAACGTTCATGCGGGCGGCCCGGACGTGCACCGCGGTGGGGGCCGGGCTGACCGCCGTCGCCGGGCGCACCCGGCTGGGAGCCATCGCGTCGGGGACGTTGCTGGCCGCGGGGTCGCTGCTCACCCGCTTCGGCGTCTTCGAAGCCGGCATCGCGAGCACCAAGGACCCGAAGTACGTCGTCGTCCCGCAGCGCGAGCGGCTGGCCGCCCGCGAGGCGCAGGACCACGTCGACACGACCACCCGCTGACCCGCCGCTCGCCGGCAGGCGGGGCGCTCGGCGCGAAGGGGCCTGGAACCACCCACTTCTGGGCTGCCTGATGAGGTCGGCGGGCAGCTAGTTCCCCGACACGTGGCGTGCGCGACCCGGCGGACAGAGGTGCTCGATGCCCTGGTGGGTCTGGCTCAGCATCGGTTGGGTGCTGATCGCCGTCCTGCTCGGCGTTCTCCTCGGACGGAGCTTGAGCCTGGGGGAGCGCGGGGACTGGCTGCGGCGAGGCCGGCCGGATCGCCGGAAGAAGCCGCGCTGATCGAGCGGCATGGCCGTTCCCCGATCTCGCCGGGGAGGGTCACACCCCCGAGAGTGCCCGCACCTGCCCCCGTTCGCTCCATCCGGTGACGCTGAGTCATCCCTGGTGCCACCCGATCGGTGGACTTGTGGTGCCTGAGCGGTACCCCACCCCAGGGCAGTGACTTACGGTCACCTCGTACTCGTGATCGGCCGACCAGCCGGTCACACCGGGGGAGGTACGCATGGTGGCCGCAGGCCTGCTCGCCACGCCGACGAGGTCGGCGTCCGTCGTCGGCGACGCCGACGGCAAGGAGTCGCCGGGAGGACTGCCGACCGCGCCGTCTCCGCACATCACGGTCCTGATCCCCGCCCATGACGAGGGGGAGCGGATCGCCGCCACCCTGGCGGGTCTGCGGAGCCAGACCCTGCCGCCCAGCCGGATCGTGGTCGTGGCCGACAACTGCTCGGACGACACCGCAGCCATCGCCCGCGCCGCCGGGGCGGAGGTGTTCGAGACGGTCGGCAACCGGGACAAGAAGGCGGGCGCCCTGAATCAGGCGTGGCGCCGACGGTTCCGCCGGTCTGCAGCGGCCGACCGCCGCGCCGCTGATCGGCGCGGCGGCGCACGGCGGCGGCAGGGGCGATCCTTCGCGGGTACCGAACGCCGTGGCGCCCCGATCGACCGGCGGGGCGAGGACCGGCGTGCGTCGCGCGAGAGGCGGTCCGAAGGGCTGCCGCGCCCGGACGCCGCGGACGACGACCTCCTCCTGGTGCAGGACGCCGACTCCCAGCTGGACGCAGGGTTCCTCGCCGGCGCCGCTCGTCACGTCCTCCGGGACGCGACGATGGGCGCGGTCGGGGGCACCTTCCGCGGTGACGAGGGCGGCGGTCTCGTCGGGCACCTCCAGCGCAACGAATACGCCCGGTACGGGAGGGACGTGCGCCGCCTGAAGGGCAGGTGTCTGGTGGTCACGGGGACGGCCGCCATGTTCCGCGCGGCGACCCTGCGCGAGGTCTCGACGGCCAGGCGGGACGGCCGGCTTCCGGCGGGTGACGGCGATGGCGGGATCTACGACACCACCGTCCTGACCGAGGACAACGAGCTGACCTTCGCCATCCTCCACTTGGGCTACCAGGTCCTGAGCCCCAAGGAGTGCACCCTCGTCACCGAGGTGATGCCGACCTGGCGTGCGCTGTGGTCCCAGCGCCTGCGGTGGAAGCGCGGAGCGGTGGAGAACTGCTTCCAGTACGGGTTGACCCCGATCACCTGGCGGTACTGGGGTCGCCAGGCGCTGACCCTGGCCGGCGTCCTGGTCACGTTCGCCTATCTCGGCAGCCTGCTCTGGGCGCTGCTGATCGGCGGGGGGCTGCGCATGCAGCCGGTGTGGCTGGCCGTCACGGCCATCTTCGTCGTGGAGCGCGTCGTCACGGTCCGGGATCGAGGCTGGCGGCACATGCTCGCCGCCGCCTCGATGTACGAGCTGGTGTACGACCTGTTCCTCCAACTCGTGCACGCCAAGGCCTACGCCGACGCGGCACTCGGACGAGAGAGGAGGTGGTAACGCTGTACGACAACCCCTCCGCTCCGCTCGCCGCGGGCGGCACCGGCGGTGTCCTCGCCTACACCGGGTTCGACGGCCTGTGGTGGGTGCTGGCGGCATTCGCCCTGCTGGCTGCCGGCACCGCGCTGCTGCGCATCATCCCCCGTACGCAGGGCTGACCCGCCTCCGGGGAGGAGGAGCTCAGCTCCCCCTCCCCGGAGCCAGGGGTGCCCCCGGCACCGAGTCCGTCCCCCGCCGGACCGCAGCGGCCCGGCGGGGGACGGAGCGCGTCTGGTCACCGACCGGCGGCAGGTCGACCCGGGCCGGGAACTGCGTCCTGTTCCCGCGGCGCCGCGGGGTTCACCCCCGGCGGGCCGGCTCCGCACCGGCGTCGATGCCGATGTCGAGGTGGTGCCCGTGCTCCGCGTGACCCCGGGCCTGGTGTGCCAGGACGTCGGGGTCCTCGTAGGCGTTCTCGGCGTGCAGGGCGCTGTCCAGGCCCTCCCTCTCCTGCTCCTCGGTGACGCGGATCCCGATGGTCCGGTCCAGGACCTTGGCGATGAGGTACGTGAGGGCGAAGGTCCAGGCGCAGGTGGCCAGCAGCGCGACCGCCTGGCGGCCCAGCAGGCCGGGGTCGCCGCCGTAGAGGAGGCCGGTCTCCCCGATCGGGGCGTCGGGGTGGGCGAGCAGCCCGATGGCGAGCGCGCCGACGACGCCACCGACGAGGTGCAGCGCGACGACGTCGAGGGCGTCGTCGTAGCCGAGGCGGTGCTTGAGCAGCACCGCGAAGTAGCAGACGACGCCGGCGCCCGCCCCGATGAGCAGCGATCCGACGGGGGAGACGACACCGCACGACGGCGTGATCGCGACCAGCGCCGCGATGGCGCCGGAGCACGCGCCCAGCGTGGTGGCGTGACCGTCGCGGAGCTTCTCGACGACCAACCACGCGCACGCCCCGGCGCAGGCAGCCGCGAGGGTGTTGAAGACGGCGACGGCGGCGTCGTTGTCGGCGGCGCCGAGCGCGGAACCGTCGAAGCCGAGCCAGCCGGTGAGCAGCAGGCCCACGCCGACGATGACGAAGGGCAGGTTGTGCGCCTTGGGCTGCACCGGCCAGGTGCGCCGCTTGCCGAGCACGATCGCCAGGGCGAGGGCAGCGATGCCGGAGTTGACGTGGATGGGCGTGGAGCCGGCGTAGTCGACGGCGCCGACGACGTTCGCCAGCCAGCCGCCGGTGGTGCCGCCGTCCGCGCTGTCGAAGGCGAAGACCCAGTGCGCGACGGGCAGGTAGCACAACGTCACCCACAGGGGCGCGAAGACCATCCAGGCGCCGAACTTCATCCGGTCGGCGACCGCGCCGGCGATGATGCCGATCGTCAGGCCGGCGAAGCCGAGGTGGATCGTCGCGAGGGCCAGCGGCGGCAGCGCGGCGTCCTCGGCGGGGGCGAGCAGCTGGCCCAGCCCGGCGAACTCGAGCGGGTTCCCCAGGATCCCCGCGCCACCGACGCTGTCGCCGAAGACGGCGGAGTAGCCGAAGGCGACCCAGACGAACGCGGTCACGGCGAAGGCGCCGAAGACCATCATCATCATGTTCGTCGTCGTCCGGCGGGACACCATGCCGCCGTAGAAGAGGACGAGCCCCGGCAGCATGAGGATGACGGCGATGATCGCCGTCAGCAGCCATGCGGTGTTGCCCGACGTGGTGGGGTCCATGTGCGCCTCCAGGGTGCGGCCCGGGCGCACCGACACCTTCGATGCGCTATCGATATCCTGCGCAGGCGCCGTTCCGATGAGTTATCGAATCAATGTCGCTCGCGTTACGCTTCGCCCAGTGCCGCCATGGCGCCGCGCTCGGCCTCCGCCGACCGGGCCGGGTCGACGAGCAGGGCGCGCACCGCGGTCGCCGCCGCGAGCCGCGCGGCGTCCGCCGGCCCCCGCAGGGCCGAGCCCCGCTCCGTCGCGTCCGGCGCCGGCGTGCGGAACCGGTGCTGGATGCCCTCGGTCTGGGCCAGGCAGGCGAGGGTCGCAGCCCGGGGATCGCCTGCCAGGAAGTCGCCGGATCGCATGCCGGCGTCGACGACGGCCTCGATCTCGGCGCGCAGCCGGCCGTAGTCGGCGAGGATCTCGGCGAAGGCCTCCGGCTGCGTGTACGCGACCCGCTCGAGGTCGTAGAAGTCCAGGGCGCCCCGGCACATCTGCAGCACGTCCGCATAGAGAACGGCGTACAGGTGCACGGGGGGCGGCGTCGACACGGCCGCGAGCCGGTGGGCGACCTCCAACGACTCCCGGTTGGCGCCGGTCATCGCCCGCAGCAGGTCCTCCTTCGAGCGGAACCAGTAGTAGACCGACGACTGACCCAGGCCGACCGCCCGGGCGATCTCGGACATCGTCGTCGCCACGTAGCCGCGGTCGGCGAACAGCCGGGCCGCGGTGTCGAGGATCTCCTGCCTCGGGTTGCCGGACGGCGTGGCGCCGGTGCGCCGGGGGCGCCCCACCGTGCGCGGGCGGTCGGCGGGCGCGTCGGTACGGGGGCGGGTCGGGGGCGTCGCGGTCTCCTCCACGGGCGGAAGTTAACACGGGCGCAATAGTTTCGATGCTCCATCGGAACCATGTGCGACCATATTTCGAGACGACATCGAAATCTCCCCAGGAGGACACCATGACCGCCACCATCGGAACCCCGGCCGGCACGCAGGACGTCGAGGCCGTCCGCGCCCGCCTGGAGGCCGCCGGCGTCCGCTACGCCCTCGCCGGCTTCAGCGATCTGCACGGGCGCCTGAAGGGGAAGGTCGTCCCCCTCGCGCACCTGGCGAACATGGCCGGGGGTTCGGAGCTGTTCACCGGGGCCGCAGTGGACGGCGTGCCGCAGGACATCAGCGACGAGGAGGTCGCGGCCCACCCGGACCTCGACCGCGGGTTCCAGCTGCCGTGGCAGCGCGAGGTCGCCTACTTCCCCTCGACCCTCTACACCGAGGGCAAGCCGTTCGAGGCCGGCGCGCGGTACATCCTGCAGCGCCAGCTGGCCGCCGCAGCCGAGCTCGGGTTCACCTTCAACCTCGGCATCGAGACGGAGTTCTTCGTCCTCAAGGACGGCGAGGAGGGCCCCGAGGAGGTCTCGGAGCGCGACGTGGCGGCCAAGCCCTGCTACGACCTGACGACGACGCTGGACAACTTCGGCTGGCTCACCGAGCTGGTCGAGGCGATGGACGAGCTGGGCTGGGACGTCTACTCCTTCGACCACGAGGACGCCCGCGGCCAGTTCGAGATCGACTTCGACTATGCCGACGCCCTCACCAGCGCCGACCGGGTGACCTTTTTCCGCATGATGGCCGGCGAGATCGCCCGCAAGCACGGCTACTTCGCCTCGTTCATGGCCAAGCCCTTCGCCGACCGCACCGGCTCGGGCGCCCACTTCAACATGTCGCTGGCCGATCTCGAGACGGGGAAGAACCTCTTCGCCGAGGGGGAGGACACGAAGGGCGTGGGCGTCTCGGCGCTCGGCTACTCCTTCATCGCCGGCGTGCTGCGGCACGCCAAGGCCATCAGCGCGGTCATCGCCCCGACGGTGAACAGCTACAAGCGGCTGGTCCGCGGGGGCTCGACGTCGGGCTCGACGTGGGCGCCGGTCTTCGTCAGCTACGGCGACAACAACCGGACGAACATGATCCGCGTTCCGCTGGCCGGTGGCCGGGTGGAGTGCCGGGCGGCGGACATCAGCTGCAACCCGTACCTGGGGGCCGCGATGATCCTCGCCGCCGGCCTCGAGGGTGTGCGCGAGCAGCTGGACCCGGGCGCGCCGCACCGGGAGAACATGTACGAGTACACCGACGCCCAGATCGCCGACCTCGGGATCGACGTGCTGCCCCGGGACCTCTCCGCCGCGATCGACGAGTTCCAGGCCGACGCGCTCTCCCGCGAGGTGTTCGGCGAGGCGCTGTACAACTCGTTCATCGACTACAAGCGCGCCGAGTGGAACTCCTACCAGTCGCACATCTCCGCATGGGAGACGGAGCGCTACCTGAAGTTCTTCTGATGCCGGCCACCTTCGACCTCGGCAGGTTCGCACTGGAGTCCGGTGCGAACCTGCCGGCCCGGCTCGTCTACGCCACGCACGGCACGCTCGCCGCTGATGGCGGCAACGCCGTCCTGGTGCCGAGCTACTACACGGGCACCGCCGACAGCTACCGCCCGTGGATCGGCCCCGGTGGCGTCCTGGACACCGACCGCCTGTTCGTCGTGGTGGTGAACATGCTGGGCAACGGCGTCTCGACGTCGCCCTCGAACGCGGAGGCGGAGGTCGCCGGTCCGCGCTTTCCCGTGGTGACCGTGCGGGACCAGGTGCGGGCGCAGCGCCGGCTGCTCGACGTCCTCGGCGTCCGCCGGCTGCGGCTGGTCGTGGGGTGGTCGATGGGGGCGATGCAGGCATACGAGTGGGCCGCTAGTTACCCCGACGACGTGGAGGCGCTGCTGCCGATCTGCGGCGCCGCCCGCTGCTCCCCGCACAACCACGTCTTCCTCGAGGGGGTGCGGGCGGCGCTGGCGGCCGATCCCGCGTTCCGCGGCGGCGAGTACGGGAAGCCGCCGGTGGCGGGGCTGGCGGCGTTCGGGCGGGTGTACGCCGGATGGGCCTACTCCCGTGACTTCTTCCACCACGGCACCTACCGCGAGCTCGGGTATGCCAGCGTGCAGGCCCTGCTGGACGGCTGGGCCGCCGACCACGCGGCGATGGACGCCAACGATCTGCTGGCGATGATCGACACCTGGCAGAGCGGCGACGTGGGGCGGGGCCGGCCCGGGGGCTACGAGGGCGCGCTGGGGGGCGTCCGGGCGCGGACGATCGTCATGCCGTCGACGACGGACGCCTACTTCACGGCGGCGGACTCCGAGATCGAGGCGGCGCTCGTGCCGGGCGCAGAGCTGCGCCCGCTGCGGTCCGAGCTCGGCCACATCGCCGGCCGGCCCGGCATCCGGGCCGCGGAGACGGCGGTCATCGCCGGAGCGGTGCGCGACCTGCTCACCGGCTGACCGGCGTTCGTGCGCCCGGGCGGGCCGTTCTCGTCCGTCCGGGCGGGCGGCGTGCGGCGGGCCGGGGGTCGTCCGGGGACTACGCGCCCGGCGGGTGCGCGGAGACCTCGGTGCGGCGGGACGTCGGCGGCCGCCACCCGGTGGTGTCGCGCCGCGGCGGCAGCGATCGTTCGGGCCGGTCGGCCGGTGCGGTCGGTGGGACGAGGGCGCCGCGGGTCGGCGCCAGGTCGGCCGGGTCGACGGAGATCGAGCGGAACACGCCGTGGTCCAGCGCCGGCGCGAGGTCCGGACGGGCTGCGTACACCTCCTCCTCCGCCGTCGCCACGACGAAGAGGCACGGCGTGCTGGCGGGGGAGCCCAGGTAGGGCTGGGAGGTCGCCCCCGGCATCGCGTGCCAGGGGAGACCCATCGCGCGGACCAAGCGGTGCACCCGGTCGTCCAGGACGGTGACCATGCCCGGGACGCCGCAGTTGCGCGCGTACCGCCAGATGCCGTGGCACAGCGCGACGCTGATCTCGGCGCCTGCCGCCCCGGTGCGGTAGCGGGGGTCCACGGCCAGGCTCGCCACGTCCCACACCGTCGGGGGAGTGAGGCCGACCTCGCCGAGGCTGTCGGCCACGGGGAGGTGCCACGGCTCGCCGGCGACGTCGACCAGCGTCTTCACCGGGCTCGCGGCGGCGGTGATCAGCCGAGCGGTGCCCACGGCGGTGCCGGCCTCGTCGTCGATCACCGCGATGAACCGCGACCGCGAATCGAACGGGCCGTACTCCTGCTCCAGGAGCTCCGGCGTGTTGCCGAACGCCTGCAGGAAGACCCGGGCCTCGACCTGTCGTGCGGCGTTCCGCTCCTCGGGGGAGTGCGCCACGAGCAGTCGCAGGGTCATGTCAGAAGGACTTCGCGACGACGGTGCGGGCGGCGAAGAAGTCGGCGGTGAACGCCACCGCGACGTCCGGGTCGAACGCCTTGCAGGTGTAGACGTCCACCGAGAAGAACAGCCGTGGCTGCTCCCAGGCGTAGAAGTGCGCGCCCGACGTCTCCCAGTGGATCCAGCCGGCCCAGCCGTAGAGATCGGAGCGGTGCGTCACCGGCTCGAGGAGCTGCACCATGTCCACCTCGCGGGACAGCGCCGAGAGGTACGTGCGGATCTGGGCATCGTCCACCGGCGAGGCCGGGATGCCCTCGATCACCAGCCGCTGGCGGACGATCTCGGGTGCGAGGTCCCGCCAGGGGACGGAACGGATCCGCGGAAGGTCTGGGGCGGGGGAGGATGGCGTCACACGCACATAGTGTCCAGCCGGCCGCGGAGTGTGCTGATCTTCTCCGGCGTGTCGCCCCAGCTGCACCGGGACCGGCGCTTCCGGCAGGTCAGTCGCGCGCCGGGCCCTGGCTCAACTGGGGGATCAGCTCGGCGTCGACGAGCCCGGAGTCCGACGCGGCCAGCCACCGCAGGAAGTCGTCGACCGGCATGGGACGGGCGATGGCGTACCCCTGGGCGACGTCGCAGCCCAGGCGGGCGAGCGTGGCGCCGGTGGCCAGGGTCTCGACCCCCTCGGCCACCAGGCTCAGGCCGAGGGCGTGGGCGAGCGCGACGGTGCTCTGCACGATCGCCGCCGCCCGGGGATCGCGGTCGACGTCGGCGGTCAGACTGCGATCGAGCTTGAGCTCGTCGGCCGGCAGGTGCCGCAGGTAGGCCAGCGAGCTGTAGCCCGTGCCGTAGTCGTCGATCGACGTCCGGACACCCGACCGGCGCAGGGTGCCGAGCACCGTGCGGCCGCGCTCGGGGTCGGCCATGAGGGTGTCCTCGACGAGCTCCAGGGTGAGCGCCCGCGCGGGCAGGCCGTGCCGGTGCAGCGCGGCGCCGACCTTCCCCGCCAGGTCGAGGTCGGTGACGTTCGCCGCCGACAGGTTGACCGACACCGGCACCTCGCGGTCGGGCCACCAGCGGGCGGCCGCCGTGAGCGCCAGTTCGAGCACCCGGTCGGTCAGCGGACGCAGGAGGCCCGCCTGCTCGGCCGCCGGCAGCAGAAGGGCGGGCGAGAGCAGCCCCCGGGTGGGGTGGTTCCACCGCACCAGCGCCTCGGCGCCCACGACCCGGCCGTCGCGCAGGTCCATCTGCGGCTGCAGGAAGACGCAGAGCTCGTCCCCGGCGAGAGCGGTCCGCAGCTCCTCCATGGTGCGCAGCCGGTCGCTGCCGGCGGTGCCCGTGACCGGGTCGGGCACGTAGACGTGCACTCCCTCGCGGCCGCGCTTGGCCCGGTACATGGCCACGTCGGCGCAGTGCAGCAGCTCCTGGACGGTCGTCGCCGGCGCCGGCGTGGTCGCGACACCGATGCTGACGCCGACGTGCAGCCGGACGTCGGCCACCGTGAACGGGGTGAGCAGCAGGCCGCGCAGCCGCTCGGCCAGCGCGCGCGCCTCGGCGGTCTCCGCGGCGGGCATCAGCACGGCGAACTCGTCGCCGCCGAGCCGGGCCAGGACGTCGTCGGCACGCAGCGAGCCGCGCAGCCGCGGGCCGATCTGGCGCAGCAGGTCGTCACCGGCGGAGTGGCCGAGGCTGTCGTTGATCTCCTTGAAGCCGTCGAGGTCGAGCAGCAGGAGCGCGGCGGGGCGCTCCTGGTCGGCCGAGGTGACGACGCGCTGGGCGTGCTCGAGCAGGGCGCGGCGGTTGGCGAGCCCGGTGAGCTCGTCGGTCCGCGACTCGAGCTTGATCTGGTTGTACCCGCGGACCTCGCGGAAGGTCACGGCGATGCGGACGACGCCGGCCAGCACGCAGCCGATGGCGAACCAGCCCGCGATGTCCGGCACGGGCTGCGCCCACGGGCTGAGCACGACGAGGCTGGCCACGAGGCAGGCCAGCGGCACCGCGAGCAGGCGCCAGCCGATGCGTGAGCCGGTGCTGCTCAGGCGGCGCGGAGGTTCGGTCGCCCCCTCCGCGGCGGCGGCCGCCAGGACGACGGTGGCGAGCCAGCCGAGCTCGAGCGGGCCGCCGTCGACGTAGGTGTCCTGCACCTTGAGGGCGAACAGGACCAGGTCCGAGACGCAGATGAACCCCAGCCCTGCGCCGAGCAGCACGAAGGTGCGGTCCAGGCGCACGCCGAGGATGCCGCCGACGGCCATGACGACGGCGATGAGCAGGATCGTCGTGGTCGGTGCCGCGAGGTCGATCGCGGCCACCGGCGTCTCGTCCGGGCCGGTGAGCAGGTAGGGGCCGAGCAGGAAGGCGACCCCGGCGGAGAGGCTGCCGAGGGCGGCCACGAGGCCGTCGAGCCACATGCTGGGGTGGAAGCGCGGCACCCGCGCGCGGATGAGCACGACGACCGGCACGTACATCACCAGGTAGGCCGCGAACGAGACCGCGTGCGAGAGCGTGGAGGACGGTTCGTTGCCCGCCAGGCCGGCGGAGAGCACGCGCAGCGCGTTGCCCACCGCGCCCAGCGCCAGCGCGACGGCGAGCGCGGCCCAGGCGTACCGCTCCGTCCGGACCCGCCTGGCCGCCAGCACGCACGCCGCCGCGGCGGCGAGGTAGGGGAGGTTGTAGAGGACGACGTCGTAGGCCCGGTCCCACGCCGCGCCGGCCGGGCGGGGGCCGATCCCGGTGGCGAAGAGCGCGACCAGCCCGATCGTCAGGAACAGCGCGTGGCCGGCGCGTGGCCGCGTGGCCGCCTCCTGCTCTCGCTCGTCCATGGGAGGACTGTCGGCTGCGGAACGGGCGGAGTCCACCGGCGCGGGCCCCCGGATCACCCGGAGGGGGTGCGTCGGTGGACCGGTTCCGGCGGTGCCGGCCGGCGCGCACGGTCACGAGCGGTCCCTCGACTGCCGATGACTTCCGTGTGGAGAACCCACACGGGCGCGCAGAGCTGCCGCCGCGGGTGATCGGTCAGGGTGCCGCCCCGGAGCCGAACCCCGCGCCGATGGGTGTCGCCGTCCTCTTTCGCACTGCAGGGGCTGCCGGATAGGGCCGCCATGCGGCGCCCCCGTCCGCCTACGGGCCGTCCGATCTCCATCGCCTGCTCCCCGAGCCGCTCAGTGCGCTCCCGCTACAGGCAGACGCCGGGGACACGCCTGCGGAGGACGCCGACGACGCGGCTGACGCCGAGGTCGTCACCGATCTCGATGCCCGGTCGTCCCACCAGAAGCCGGCGCGGATGTCCGGCTTCTGGTCGCGACTCCGCCTGCTGCCCAGGGCGGCGTCGCGCCCGAGGCCCTGGCCAGGGCTCTGCCCGACCGCCCGCATCGATGACCTTGGTCGCCCAACTCGGCAGGAAGGGGAAGCTCGAGGCGCGCACGGCCCTTCTCCGCAGTCCTCACCGTCGGTCGGCCACCCACGCCCGGCGCCGGCGGCGGGCGCGCGCCGTCCCGTGCGCGAGCGCGGTCACCTATATCCCCGGGGAGTGACCGGCCCGCTTGTGCCGGCCCGTACGGCGTCGAGCGGTGAGCTCCCGGCGGCGGTCCGGGGGGCTCGGTTTCCGAGTGTGGCGAGCGGTGTCGACGGCGTCGTCTGCTCGATGGTCCGGAATGGCTTCCGGGCTGCTCACCAGGCGTTTCTGGGCTACGCAAGGTGCCGGGGGCGCGACCGGGACCGGCACCGGTGCGACCCGGCATTTCGGTGCGGACGGCGGTCGGTGAACGCGTAGGAATTGTGCCCGGAATGGACCCCTGTCGCCCATCGGCGCGGACGGAGAGTGATGACGGCGGCGCCGGGCTGTGAGTGATCTCCGGCCGAACCCAACGAACGCCCACGTCACAATGTCATCTCTCTCCGTATACCGATCACAGATTGTGATTGGCTGGGAGCACAAAGATTGCATGGCCAATGCCTATTCGGGGGCCTCCGCGCGTATTAAGTTGCACATTGCCTGCCGGTCGTCATCGCGGTGATCAGCGCAGCGCAGCATTGACGAATCCGTGAGCCCGCAGCGCACGCGCCGGCCTCGCGGCACGCGGGGGGACTCTGGTGGGGACTGCAGGAATCGGGCGCGGCGACGCGCGTCCCGCTGACGGGCGAGCGCGCCCCACGGAGACCGGCGGGACACTGGCGCCGGAGATTCCGCGGCAGTACCGCTTCGACTCGAACACCGCGGTGCTGCCGCCGGCCGAGGCGGCCCCCGCGACGGCGCCGGCACCCCGCCGCCCCCTGGCGCGGCAGCAGCCTCGGGTCACGGCGATCATCCCGGCACACAACGAGGAGGTCGGGATCGCGCAGACGATCGCGAGCCTCCGGAGGCAGACGAGGGCGCCGCAGCGCATCCTCGTCGCCGCCGACAACTGCACGGACGGCACGGTCGAGATCGCCCGGTCGCTGGGCGTCGACGTGCTGGAGACGCGGGGCAACACCGCCAAGAAGGCGGGGGCGCTCAACCAGGGGCTGGCACGCGTCCTGGCGGCGCTGGAGCCGGACGACGTCGTCCTGTCGATGGACGCCGACAGCCGGCTGAGCCCCGACTTCATCGAGCGCGGGATGCGCTACTTCGAGGCCTACCGGCAGCGCGGGGGCATCAGCGGCTCCTACGTGGCTGCGGACCACCCGTCCCGGATCGGCCTGCTGCAGAAGATCGAGTACGCCCAGGGCCTGCGGACGGTGCACCGCCGCGCGGGCCGGATCCACGTGCTCTCCGGCGCGGCGACGATGTTCACCGCCGAGGCGCTGCGGGCCGTGGCTGCTGCCCGTGGCTCCGCGCTCCTGCCCGGTGTGCCGGGGCAGGTCTACCACGAGACGTCGCTCACCGAGGACTACGAGCTGACCGTCGCCCTGCAGCGGCTCGGGTACGACCCCCGGTGCGCGGCAGACTGCCAGGTGGTCACCGACATCATGCCGACCTGGTCGGACTGGCGGACCCAGCGGCTCCGCTGGCAGCGGGGGACGCTGGAGACGCTCATGTCCTACGGCTTCGTGGAGCACACGCGGAAGGCCTGGCTGGTCCAGGCGTGGACGTACTTCCGCAGCCTGGTGCCGCTGCTCATGCTCGCGGCCTGGTCCTACGCGCTGGCCCTCGAGGAGCCGGCGCTGCACCTGATCTGGCTGGCGATCATCCCCGTGTTCGTCGTCGACCAGGTGCTGGCCTCCTGGAGAGCAGGCCGGCGGGGGCGCCTCTACGCCGCGCTCCTCCTCCCGATGATCGTCTACGACATGGCCCAGTCGGTCGTGAACTGGCAGGCCCTGTCCCGCGCGCTGCACGGCGCCGAGCCCGAGTGGATCACCTGATGGACCCCGCCGGCTTCTCCGCGCTGCTCGAGCAGGTCACCCACGACGGGTTCATGGGCGCCACCGCCGTCCTGACGTCGGTCACCGTCCTGATGCTCGGCCTCGCGGTGCGACGAATCCTGCCGAAGAACGAGCGCGACGACACCCTGCCGTCCCCGGAGACGGGGCGGCGATGACGGTCACCACCGCCCCGCCGACGGGGTCCTACCGGGCACCGCACTGGCACGACGCGCTGCTGCTGAGCCTCCCCGACCGCCTGGTCACCCCGGGCATCCGCCGGTGGATCACCCGGCTTCCGCTGTTCCTGACGGCGGTCGTGCTCGCGGTCCTGGCCTTGCGGTTGCGCAACGGCGCCTCGGCCGACGAGGCCCTCGCCATCACCACCGGCCGGGATCTGATCTTCCAGTGGGTCACGCAGTCCCCGGCGGGCGCGCCCGGCGGCGCGCTGCCCGGCGCGCCGTTCCTCTACCCCGTGCTCGCCGCCGCGCTCGACAGCGTCGGCGGGCTGTTCCTCGTCCGCGCGGCCGGGCTGGCCTGCGTGGTTACCGCGATGGTGCTACTGGCGGGTGCGGTGTCCGTACGTTTCCCGCACCGCGCCGGGGTCCTGACGGCCGTCGCCTTCGCGCTGAGCGCTCCGGTGGTGTTCGTCGCGGGCCTCGGGACGGCGGACGCGGTGGCGCTGGCCGGTCTCGCTGCGGCCCTCTGGGCGATCGCCGCACGCGGCGGTCCCGCGTCGGCGCTGGGAGCAGGCGCCCTGCTCGCCCTGGTGCCCGTCCTCGAGCACTCCACTTCCCTGCTGGTTCCGCTCGTCCTCGCAGCGGGGGCCTGCCTGGCCGGCGCCGGCGCGTCCCGGCGGAGGGGCGCGCACCGCCGCACGGGCGCGTGCCGCCGCACTGGTGCGCTCCGCCGGACGGCGGTCGCCGGCGGCACGACGGTGCTGTTGACCGGCGTGGCGCACCTGCTCGGGGCAGGACCGGGCGCCCGCGCGTGGACCGATCTCGTCGGCAACGCGCCGCTCAGCCCACACTCCCGAACCGGGCTGGTCGGCTGGCTCGCGCTCGACATCGGGCTGCTGGTGGCGATCGCCGGAGCCGGTGCGGTGCTGCTCGTAGCCACGGGCGGCCGCAATGCGCTGCTCGCCGCGGCCCTGCTGGCCGGAAGCGCGCTGTTCCCGGCCGCGCAGCTGTGGATGGGTTCGGCGGTGGCCTTCGACCGAAACCTCGCGTACTCGGCCCTGTTTCTCGCTCCCCTGGCCGGCGTCGCGCTGACCCGGATGTCGCGGGGACCGTGGCGGCTCGGGCCGGTGCTGCTGGTCCTGCCGGTGCTGGTGCTGTTCGGCTTCTCCCGGTCGGGCGCGGTCTACGCGGCCTGGCCGGACGTCCGCCCGGTCGTCGCCCAGATCCTCGACGACCCGCAGCCGGGGTTGTACCTGGCCAGCGGCACGGCCGCGGAGGCGCTCGAGTACCACACGGCCGACCAGCCCACCGTGCAGTGGGCGGACACCTACGGTCTCTACGCCGGTGGCGAGGACGCCGTCCGGGTAGCCGTGGAGGACCTGCGCTACGAGGCGATCGTTCTCCACTCGGCCAGCACCGGCTCGCCGGCCGAGGACGCGATGGAGGACGTCGTGCTGACTGCCCTGCACGACAACTACACCGAGTACGAGCTGGTCGCGACGATCCCGGCCTCGGGTGTCGCCGACGCGGACGTCTGGCTGGTCTACCGGCAGGTGTCCCGGTGAATCGCGGGCGGCGGGGGCGGCCGCTGCTGGCCGCGCTGGCGGTCGTGCTCGGGCTGACCTTCGCCGGCTACCGGGTGGTCTCCGACGTGTCGGCGACCCCAGCGCCGTCGGCCGAGGAGCCGGCGGCCGTCCGGCCCCTCGCCAGCGACTGCTCCGGCGGGTACGTCGTGCTCAGCTTCGACGACGGGCCGCGGCAGCACACCGGTGAACTTCTCGACCGGCTCCGCGACTACGGGCTGCGCGCCGTCTTCTTCTGGAGCGGGCACAACGTCGAGGGCCGCGGGGAGCTGGTCCGTCGGGCCGTCGCCGAGGGGCACGTCCTGGGCAACCACACCCAGTCGCACGCCAACCTCGTGACCGGGCGGCTGCCCGGCGGCGACATGGTGGTGCCGTGGGGGGAGGCTCAGATCCGGGACGAGCTACGGCGGGCCAACGACCTGCTCGTGGCCAACGGGGCCCCCATTCCGGAGCTGTACCGGCCGCCGTACGGCGCGGTGAACCGCCAGGTAGACGACGTGGCGCAGACACTGGGGCTGCGGCTGGTCATGTCCTTCGGCCACGGGGCGAGCGACAACCTGGTCGACTCTCACGACAGCGAGGGGATCTCCGCGGAGGAGATCGCGGCCAACGTCGTCGGGCCGATGCGGAGCGGCTCGATCATCACCATGCACGACGGCCTGGGCCAGGCGACCCTCAACTCGATCGAGGCTCTGCAGGCGATCGTCGACGCCATGAACGAGCGCGGGCTCTGCACCACCACTGAGGTGCGGCCCGATGCGGCCGGGCGGATTCTCGAGTTCCCCGAGCCGGCGGGGGATCAGGTGCCGAGCTCGGCGCCGAAGGCCTCGGCGAACGGGTAGCCCCGCGCGCTCTCGATCGTCATGTCCCACACGTAGGCGCCGCGCACCCGGGAGCCGGCGTCGGCGAGGGTGCGGTAGGCGGCGAGGTACTCCTCGACCGGCATCTGTCCCGGCGCGCCGAGGGCGGAGCCTGCGTAGGTGGTCCCGATGGCGAACCGGGACGGCGGAAGTCCGCGGTCGACCATCCGCTGCACCGTGGCCACGATGTCGGCCCGGCGCTGCGCGGGGCTCTGCGGGAAGTCGTAGAACTGCGGTCCGTAGAGGTCGCAGACGCGGCCGCGCCAGGTGCGGCCGTCCACGGTGGCTTCTCCCTCGGCCAGGGCGAAGTCCTCGTACAGGCGTAAGCCGGGCTCGGCGGAGACGGTGACGGCGAAGTCGGCCCCCCGCCCTGCCTTGAGCTGGGCGCTGGCGCTGACCAGGGCCTGCAGGTCGGTGCCCGCGCCGCCCTGCTCGAGGTCCCAGTCGATGCCATCGCAGCCGTAGTAGTCGCAGATTCCCACGATGGAGGCGACGGCCTCGTCGACCTGCGCGTCGGTGCGCATCCGGATCCCGCCGTCGACCGCGCCGCCGATGGACAGCAGGACCATGGCCCCGCGGGCCTGGACCGCGGCGATGTCGGCGCGCAGCACCTCGGGCGTCACGCCGCTGCCCTGGTCGGGGTCGAACTCCAGCTCCCCGGTGCCGCTTCGCGCGCTGGTGGCGAAGGCGAGGAAGAAGACGTTCACCCGGTCGCTGGCCGTGGTCAGCCGCGGTGAGCCGTCGGCACGCCAGTACTCGGCGACGACGGCCGGAGGGAGCGGATTCACCGGGGTGCCGTGGTCGGGTCCCGTCGAACGCACGGCGGCGACAACTCCCATCGCGACCACCAGCGTCACAGCGCCGAGGAAGACCGGCTTCACCGCCCGGCGGACGCGAGACGGCACCGGCTCCCCTCCTGCAGTTCCTCGGACCGGTCACACCGGACAGGGCGGGTGAGCATGTGCTGGGAAGCAATCCTACGAGCTCCGCCGTGGGAACCGGCCCCCGCGCCCGGTGGTCGGGCGACGCGCGGCCGGCGCGGGCCGGGTGGGTTGGGCTGTCGAGCGCCTCTCGCGGCCCTGCCGCGCGGTGCGCGGCAGGGCGGGTCGGGCGCAGGTCGAGGAGATCGGTGTCGTCGTCCGATCCGCGGCCGGGTGTCCCGACCTCGGCGGCGATCAGCTGGCGGGACAGCCGCTCGGCGAGGGCCTGCCCGGCCGACGCGCGCTCGACCGCTTCCTCCAGGTCGGCCTGCGGCCCGACGACGTTCTGCTCCTGCTGCTCGAGCGTGTGCTCCAGCGCGTTCACGCGGGAGGCCAGCCGGTCGATGTCGGAGTCGGCGATCCTGAGCAGCTCGGCGTAGTGGTGCACCGCATCCCGGCGTCGTCGCAGCGCCCTGCGCGCCTTCTCGTAGGAGGAGGGGGGACGGCGGCTCGCCGCCGGCGGCCCGACGGTGCGGGCCAGGGTCTGGGCGACGAGGTCGCGGTAGCGGGTGTAGCGCTGGAACGGCACGACGCGGTGCCGTCCCTGGTCACCGGGTACAGCAGGACCGAGTCCGGCCAGCTGCCCGGCGGCACGCCGGACGATGTTGTCGACGTTGAACGGTTGGCCGGCCAGTTGCTGGTCGAGCATCGGGTCCTTGGCGAACACCGCGATCGGCAGGGTCCGGTTGGGGTCGGACAGCTCCGCGGCCAGATCCTCGCCGTCCGCCTCGCCGTCCGCCTCGCCGGCCGCCGCGATCGGCGTGGTCGCGAGTCGCGTCGGACCCGTCGGGGATCGGCGGCGGTGTCGAGCAGTGACCGCACGCGCCGGGGCGCCGCGGCGGTCTTGTGCAGCTGATCCGAGCCGACGGTCTCGACATCGACCCAGATCCACGTACCGGCGCCGGCCTCGTCCCAGGCGCGCAGAGTCGTCCCCCAGCGGCTGCCGTCGGCCAGGGTCTCGATGAGTTCCGCCCGGACCAGAAAATCCGGGTGATCGTCCTCGGGCGTACTCGACGGTGACCTCCGGGATGCAACGGCCGGCAGCCGCCGGGATGCGTGCGGTCACCGATCCGCCGCGCTCGGGCACGCAGACGGCACCGGAGGTCTTGTCTGCGACCCAGTCCGCGAAGTGGCTCATGACCGGGGGTGCGTCCGGCGGGCGGCGGTCGCGCCATATGGCTCGGTAGATCCATGACATGCACCCTCCGTCGGTCGTTCGCATGGTGACCTATGGGGGGCGTCGGTGGACCGGCTCCGGCGGTGCCGGTCGGCGTGCACGGTCACGAGCGGTTCCTCGACTGCCGATGACTCCCGTGTGGAGAACTCACACGGGCACGCAGAGCTGCTGCCCCGGCTGATCGGTCAGGGTGCCGCCCCGGAGCCGGCCCCCGCGCCGATGGGTGTCACCGTCCTCTTCCGCAGTGCAGGGGCTGCCGGTTACGGCCGCCATGCGGCGCCGCCGTCCGCCTACGGGCCGTCCGATCTCCATCGCCTGCTCCCCGAGCCGCCCACCGTTTGCCCTGCGACTGAAGAGACCGACTTCGAGAAGCCGCCGGTGGAGGCGATCGACGACGCGGTCGAAGCCGAGCTCGTCGCCGCGGGCGGTGTCGATTCCGGTGACCGGTCGGCGGACGAGGTGTCGACGAAGACGACCGGCTTCTGGGCGCGTCTGCGCCTGTCTCCCAAGGCGGCGTGACACACGGGGCCGATCGCTGACCGGCCCTCCGCCTCCTGCGGCAGCCCGAGAGCCGGCACCGCCGCCGTCCCTCCGGAGCGCGGCTCAGGTCTCGACGTCGAGCGGCAGGGCACGTCGTCGTGCAGCGCGGCGAGGGCGCGGTCGAGGGTGGCCAGTCGACCACCGTGTGAGCGCGCCAACCCGGCCAGGTAGGCGTCGGTCACTTGCTTGTGGCCCACCACGCCGCGTAGGTCGAGTCGATGCCGTCGAAGCCGAGGTGGCCGGGCCAGAACTGGTGGTCGCTGACGGCGCCGACCCCGCGCACGACCTCGACCGCCTCGCGTGCGGTGGCGCCGCTGCGGAGCAGGAAGCGGACGAGTCGCCCCGTGGGTCAGCGAGCAGGTCGCGAAGGGCTCGGAGCGCTTGAGAAACCCGTCCTCCGTGAGGTCGTGGTGCACGTGGTCCGTGACGGTCAGTGCGATGAGCACGTTCGCATCGAGCAGAACGGTCACTCGTCGTCCGCCAAGGAGCGCACGTCCTCGCTGGTGATCACCCGGCCGATGGATGCGACCTGCAGGCCGGTGCGGGGACTCGTGCTGACCGGACCGGCCCCGGAGCGGCCAGGGCGGCGCGGAGCAGCGCGGAGCAGGCGCGTGAGCGTGTCGCTGAGCGAGCTGCCGGAGTCCCGTGCGATGGCGGAGGCCACCCGGTGGATGTCCTCGGGTAGATCGATCGTGGTGCGCATGTTCAGACGCAAGCGCCGGGATGCATGCAGGGGCATGGGTGCATCACGATGCGAGATGTCGGTGCCAAAGTCCCACCGATGCGCCAGACGACCGCTAGGTCCGGGTAACATCCGCCCGCCGGCGCTCCGCAGGCCCGCTGTCGGTCGCCGGCACACGCCCGGGCGTCCGTCACCCACCGACGCGTTCGCCGATGGACGGCTCGAGGCGTCCACGGAGGTCGTTCGAACCCTGGGCTGTACGGCCGCGACGAGGGCGACAGGGGACGGTGACCTTCTTCCTGTCACTCCGCAGCGCGAGCGGCCGGCGGCGGCAGCACGAGCACGCCTTGAGATCACCCGTTGACGGTCGGCGGTGCCCCTCGTGCGGACGGCCGGCTCAGTGGAGCGAGGCTTCCGTCTCCTCCAGCCGGATGCGCGCGCCGCAGCCCCGGCAGACCTCGGTGAGCCGCACGTTCGCATCCCAGCGGACGTTGAGCCGGTCCCGTAGCCGACGCACGCTGCGTGACTCGACGAGTTCGGGAACCACTTCGCCGCAGAGGCGGCACGGGTGGTCAGCGAGGCCGCGGATCACTCGGATACGGGTGGTCACGGCTCGAGATGGTTACGGCTCCTGGTCCGAGCGCCAAGCGCTTCGCCTGCAGACCCCCACTCGTCAGGTGGTGATCCGGTCGCGTCGTGACTGTCGGTGAGCGGGTGACGCCACGCTTGGGACCTGCGGGTGGTGCCGTCGTCGATCGTGGCCTGCCGGTGCCACTCACCGGAGAAGAGTCGGGAGGCCGGGCCACCGCGCTCGGCTGCTACGCCTCACCGGGAGCGAAGTCGGGGAGCCGGCTGCCGACGCCCAGGAGCTGTCGTCCGGGCACCGCGCAGACCTCATCCTCGGCCATCCGCACGACGGAGACGCAGGGGTGCTGACGGGAGAGAACACCGCGATCGGCTCGGTCGCGAGCCGGGTCGGATCCTGTCGAGGATCGACGGCGGTATCGAGCAGCGACCGCACGAGCCGGGGCGCCGCCGCGGCGGTCTCGTGCAGCCGATCTGAGCCGACGGCCTCGACATCGATCCAAGTCCACGTGCCGACGCCGGACTCGTCCCAGGCCCGCAGAGTCGTCTCCCCGCGGCTGCCGTCGGCCAGGGTCTCGATGAGTTCGGCCCTAACTAGAAGATCGGGATGCTCCTCCTCGGCGTACTCGACGGGGGAGCTCCGCGATGCAACGGCCGCGAGCCGCCGGGATGCGTGCGGTGACCGATCCGCCGCGCTCGAAACACCCAGGAACACAGGCGGCGATGAGCGGGTCCGGGGTCCGCTCGTTGGCTCACTCTGAGGGCGCGGCGGGCTGGTTGACCCGGGGCGGCCACTGCGCCGCGTCGGCGTCGCCGTCGGTCCGGGCGGGGTGGTTGCCGACGCCCACAATAGGCGCCCGGTGACTTGCGGTTCCTGATGGTGGAGCGCCGGACTGCGCGGAGCGGTCCGATGGAACGCGTCGGCGCGCAGGACGAGCATGTAGTCGGTTAGGGCGGCGGCCGGCATCCGCTCAGACGTTCGTTCCGGTGACCGAGGGATCGACCCGCGTGCGCGCCCCGCACGCAGGGCAGACCTCGGTGAGCCGGACCTTCGGGTCCCAGGCCATCTTGAGCCGGTCCCGCAGGCAGCGAATCCTGCGGGACTCGACCAACTGCGGTCTGCCGGTGCCGCGAGCCGGCACGCGTGGTTGGCCAGTCCCAGGACGATCCGTAGACGTGGGCTCATCGCCGCTGGTGGTCACAGCGCGTATTCGGCTGGGCAAGTCGCTTGCCCCTTGATCCGCCGATCGGCGGGGTGCAGAACAAATCGTCGATCTACATCGGATCCGCGCTTAGCGTCCAGCAAAGGTTTGCGGGGGAGTCACCCGGTTGCGGGACTGGCTCCTTCGACAGAATCGGGGAGGCGTCCCCGGGCGCGAGGAGGTGTGCGCTGGTGCGGTGGCCGGCTTGATCGGCGGGCTCAGGGATGACCGCGGTAATGCCCCGAGCCCGCAGGTGGCGCGGTGCCCGCGCGAGGAGTACGCCTTGTCCCCACGCAACGCGGTCGGGCGGGTCCGCGGTCGGCCTGGCCCCACCCGGGCAATGCGTAGGGCGGCCAGCAGTGGCAGCAGTTGGGTGTTGTCACCGGCCTGGCCGGGGGTCACCGCGATGAACAGCGGTCGGCCGCGGCCATCGACCAGGGCGTGGGTCTTGGTGGTCAGGCCTCCGCGAGATCGACCGATCCCGTGGTCGTCAGGCTCGATCCGCCGCCTTGCCGGAACTCTTGTCATTCGGTGGCGCCCCCTGTGTGGGACAGCGTCTTCGACGACGACCTCCCGCTCGGGCCGACCAGTCGCGCCGCGGTCGCGCCGTGCTGGTGGACCCGGGCGACGGTGGAGTCGACGCTGACCCGCCAATCCACGTCGCCCTCGGCGTCGGCCTGGGCCTGCAGGGCGGACAGGACCGGATCCCAGGTGCCGTCGACAGCGAAACGGTGGTGCCGTTTCCAGACCGTCTGCCACGGCCCGAACTCCGCCGGGAGATCACGCCACGCGACGCCGGTGCGGTACCGGTGGATCGCCCCCTCGACCAGCCGACGGTGATCCCGCATCGGCCGTCCGCGAGCGCCCTTCACCGGCGGCAGCAGTGGCTCGACACGAGCCCACATCTCGTCACTGAGCACCGGCTCGCGCGTCATCCGTCCAGCATCGTCCCCGGTTCCCGCTTCATATTGGAGACACGCCCTAAGCGCTGCCAGGGCCGGGTGCGATGATCGCCGATGGGGTGGGGCGATTTATCGGGTCTGGGCAGCACTCGCGAGACGGACGAGAAACGCCCACGTGATCGGCAGGTCGCCTTGCCAATGCCTGTCCAGATACATAACCTCACGGACGTGACGCAGACGATTGCCACGTGGTACTACGAGCAGTCGGCTGGTGAGGGTGGAGAGTACGCGCAGAATCCCGGAGATTCTAGCACTCAACATTTTAGGGACGTCTACCGACGTTGCATCGGAACATTCTTCGCGACCGCTCACCTACACAACCCAGACGCGCAACTGCTACTGATTCTGAATCGACCCTGGGACACAAAGGCGAGTGAAACTGCTTTAGTCGTGCGCCGAATGCTTGACGCCCTGGGTGTTACTATGACCGTAGTCGACTACTCTTACGCACCGCCCTCCACGTGGAATGCGGCCTGGCGAAATCAGTTCTTTGTTTACGACGCCCTAGTAGAGATCGAACGCTGGCTCAAGACAGATACTTCATCGGCTGTATTGCTAGACAGTGATGTCGTATGGACAGGCTTCGCTGTCGATGATTTTTGGAAAGATCTTGACCGGCGGGGGTCCTTGACCTATGCCATCGACTACCCGGTCGATTCCGATATCAACGGACTTTCGCGGCGGCAGTTGACCGCCCTGGCGAGCGATATCATCGTGCTGCCTGACCGGCACGTCGTCCGGTACTGCGGAGGGGAGTTCATCGCAGCCACGAGAGACAACCTGGCTGCGCTGAATGCGACTGCACGCGAACTCTGGCCGATCGTAATGCGGCGCCACGTCGAGGGGCTAATAAACGTCCGTGAAGAGGCTCACCTCCTGAGCCTAGCCGTCATGCGTCTCGGCCTTGACGTGGGCGGAGGTAACGCCTATATCAAGAGACTTTGGACTCAGCCACTCAAGCCCCGAAACGTCACGGCAGACGATTCCAAGCTGGCGCTATGGCATGTTCCGGCAGAAAAGCGCTACGGATTGCGACGCCTTTACCGACAACTCTCCGCAAGCTACTTCAAAGGAGGCGCAATCACCCATGCTGTCGACAGCGCGCAACTCGCTAAACGCCTAGGCATTCCGTACAACACCTTGGGCAAAACTGTCGCCGATGTAGGCGCAGCTGCCCGATCCCGACTAGTACACAAGCTTGGTTAGGCACCGTATCGCGCCACCGGGCTCTTCGCTCACCGGTAAGCTGGCCCCGGCTGCACTGCCTCAAGCGCATTGTTCACCGCGTGCTGGCCATCCATGATTTCACAACAGCGGCCGCTATGGAGATGTAGGCATGGACGCTCTGCGAGCTGAGGCGACCGGTCAGGGTCATGGTCGCCGAGTCGCGAACACCGCCGGCGAGGTCGGCACTGAATGGTGCGGCCACTCAAGTCCTCAGACGCCCTGCACAGGTGATGCTGCCCCTCGGCGCGTCCACAGTATTCTCGCGTGTCACAACCGTGCTCCCTTGACCGTGAGGGCAATCCAGTCCGCCAGCCGGGCGGCAAAAGCTGCAGGGGTGGACATTGATTTCGTCGTGTATGACGACGGTTCGACGGATGGAACGGCCGTAGGACTTCAGGCATTGCCTGAAGACATCATCGTCCTAACTGGCTCGGGCCATGCTTATTGGGCCAAGAGCATGTCAGTAGCGGAAAAATTCGTTCTGGACAGATGGTGGCGAACCGACGACCTAATCTTATGGTTGAACGACGACACTGTCCTTGACGAAACAGGCCTTGGCCACCTCGTCCGGATGATGACAGAGCCAGGAGTCTGCGTTGGCGCCGTCCGTAGTAGCGGATCCGGAGTGCCGACTTACGGTGGATTCAAATCAGACGGTTGGCATCCGCTCGCGTTCAAGCCGGTCTACCCACAGGGCCACCCAGCACCAGTGGACGCTTTCAACGGAAACGCGGTACTTGTATCCATGCGCACGGCATTGAGGGTCGGAGGCATCGACGGCGAATTCAGTCATGCACTAGCTGACATCGACTATGGACTCCGTTGCCGCAACCTTGGGGTGCCTGTGAAGTTGTCAGCAACCACCGTAGGCGTATGCGACACGAACCCGCCAGCGGACTCAACGCAGCCTGTTCTATCACGATGGCGCATGTACGTCGGGGTCAAGGGCGGCGGGCACTATAGTTCGATGCGTCGGTTTGTGCTGAGGCACGAGCCCAGTAAGTGGCCGTGGGCCATGATCGTAAGCTATATGGCTTGGTGGGCGAGGGCGGCCATGCGAGGGTTGGGAAGGTGATCGAAGTCGCCTGGCTTGCTTTCCTACTCGGAGGCGCCGTGGTTGCAGCTGCACTGTTCACAGCCGGCGTGAGCAACTGGCCCACCTTGGGTCTGACCAGCTTGCTCGCTCCCGCGGTACTCGCGTGGGAGATGCCCGCGCCCCCGCCATTGTTCTCTGTAGGCGGTAGCAACGTATTCGCCTACGACTTGATCGCCGTCGCATTCGGCCTGGTTGCGCTCCAGAGGCGCGCAGTGATCGCGGCAAGCCTCGGCCGTGCGACCATCTGGCTCCAAGGGCTGGCGCTGCTTCTGGTCATCTCCACATTGCGCGGGTTAGTGGCGAACGACCTCGGAGGAGCGGTCAATGACGTTCGCTCTTTCGCGTACTTGGCGGTGACTTTTGCATGGTCGATGAGTCTCAACTGGGCGAAAAGAGCGAGCGCAGGATCAGTCTCGTCAGTCGGATGGGCGCGAATTGCCATCGTCTCAATGACGACGGTAGCCCTTTTTCACCTTATGCAGTACGGGCTGGGCGATCCAAACTCGCGAATCGACGCCGTGAGCGGGTTGGAGCAGACTTCCAGGGTACTCGTCTCGGGCCAGGCGCTGCTAGCACTTCTAGCGGCATACATCGTCTACGCATCGACGGAGCGGTATCGGTGTCTCTTCGCCCTGATGGCGCTTGTGGTCGTTGTACTCAGTCAACAGCGATCCGTCTGGTTAGCGGCGGCTCTCGGTATTGCTTTGGCTTTCCCATATCTTCACCCCCACACTCGCACAACTCTCGGGTTGACCATCGCAGCAGGTGGTAGTGCAATTTACGCGATGTACCACGATGCACTTGCTGGAGTGCAGAGCACCTTGGCTAACACAGGAACTTATGAAGGGCGAGTGCAGAGCTGGAGGGGGCTGCTCGTCGAATCCTGGCATTCGGGCTACGTGAACGTCTTCCTCGGCTCTCCGATGGGCACGAGCTATGGGAGGTTCGAAGGCCCGGGCAGGTGGGTTGAGTACGCGCCACACAACTTTTATCTTTCGATCTACTTACGTACCGGCGTTCTCGGTTTCCTGCTCTTCTTAGCCGCACTAGTGATCGGCTTCCGGTTGGCCCTATCCAGTCGGTCCTGGTTGCTCCTGTCCGTACTTGTGACGCTTACCGTGTACGGATGGACATACTCGTGGGTGTGGTTCGCCATCCCGGCGCTTGCCCTTGCCTGGCAAGCTGCCGCCAAATCCGAGGGCGGTACCCCACCGCGGGATTATCCACTAAATCTGGACTGGGGCAACTCAACCGCCAGCGGTCAGGCTAAGCGATGAGGGTACTGCACATATTGGGCCCCATTCGTCCAAGTGGAATGGAGCGCATGCTGGTTTCGGCTGCCCCGTATTTCGCTGCGGCTGGCGTCGAATCGCACGTCTTCGGACGTACCGATGCTGCAAATTATAGTGAGCGCCTGAGGGAGGCTGGCTACGTCGTCCATATGACTTCGAGCCAGGGAATGGGGTCTTGGCGCGATCTTGCGCGTACGCTAAGGCGCGGACGTTTCGACGTGGTGCACATACACACAGAGGGAAAGTACTTGGCGACTGTCCTCGCGGTCGTCTTGGCCTCTAGAGGCCGGGCGAGGATCGTCCGAACGGTGCATAACGTCTTCAACGCGCAGGGGCTGTGGCTCTTCAAACGTCGCCTGCAAGCCACTTTGGCGGATCCATTCGTTCACGTAGTGGTTGCACCCTCCGACGATGTAGTACGGCACGAGAGGATGTTCGGCCGACGTCCGCGCCTGATCTATAACTGGGTGGACGACGAGTTCTTTGACGTGCGGAGGCGTCGGCGCAACCGTGAGGAGGGTGCAAGTCCTGCTGTGGGACTCATCGTTGGCAACTGCTCTGAAGTCAAGCGACATGAACTGGCGCTGGAGGCTGTCTCTCGCCTCGGACATTCTGTAGCCCACCTGGGGATAGAAACGTCTGCTTCGCAGCAGGAGGCCGTGCTGCTAGACAAGCTTGACCAGGCGGGCGTTGTACTTGTAAGAGGCGTAGGAGACCCGGCGCTTATCATGAGCACGGCTAGCTACTTTCTGATGCCAAGCGTGTGGGAGGGAATGGGCGTGGCTTTAGCCGAGGCGCTAGTGGCTGGACTTCCGGCGGTAGTGAGCGACTCGCCGGGGCTACAATGGTCTAAGGGCTTGCCGGGAGTATCCATGGTGCCGCCACTCATCGACGAGTGGACTGCTGCTATCGATGAGTTGGACTCGGGGCCAGCCCCTGCAGCCCTACCAATCGACTTCTCAGCCTCTCGCGGCGTCAGCGAGTACCTGAGCATCTACGCCGGGTAATGGCCCTGGTCACGTCGCGGAGGGGGAAGTGTGGAATCGCCGTTAATCAGGAGCGTGGTGGAGCAAAGCTTCGGCTTGCGGAGGAAGGCTAATGTTGTCCGTCGCGCTCGGACGCTGAGACGGTCTGTTCGTCAGAACGTATCCGTGGGCGAGGGTTTCCGGTTGGGTGAGCGGTCCGTACTCTGGGCACCCAGCTCCCTTATCGTTGGGTCAAATGTTCAGGTGGGATCGGACGTGCGAATCGAGGTCGACGGGCAGATTGGGGATTGCGTCCTGATCGCAAACTCAGTCGGTGTTGTCGGCCGCCGGGATCATCTGGCAACGCAGTTGGGCGTGCCGATAACAGAGGCCATGTGGGTAGGGGAGAACGCTGCCCTCTTGAGCGACCCAGTGGCTATAGGTTCCGATGTCTGGCTCGGGTACGGGGCCACAATCCTGTCGGGTGTACGTATCGGGGATAGCGCGATTGTGGGGGCGGGGGCTGTGGTGTCGAGGGATGTGGCACCGAATACGGTGGTTGCTGGCAACCCCTCGCGAGTCGTGGGTCGCAGGTTCAGCCAGGCGGAAATGGACGAGCACTGGGCGGTTCTCGGCGCCAAGGGTATCCGGCCTTGCGTCGCGAAGTAGCGAGCGATGGCAACCACCGTGATGTAGCGGACGGTTGCTGGTGTTGGAGGAGGTGGAAGCCGGTTGCGACTTTTGTATGTGCCGAATGAGGATGGCGACTTCCGCCAACTAGGCTTTCGTCGCCCACTTCAAAACTTGCTTGACGCGGGCCGGATCGCTGCGGTCAGTGTCTATAGTCTGCAATGGCGCATTCGACGGTCGGGTAACGCCGAAGTCGAGCGGCGCGGTCTAATCGAACGCGTAGAGAGCTTCAAGCCTTCCGTCATCTTGATGCAGCACCTGGGTGCCACCGGTTTACAGGACAAGCATTTCCGGCTCATGCGCCAAGCCGGCAGTTTCGAGCTGATATATCATGAGGCGGACCCGTACAGCCGGTTTGTTCATCCGTTACCTCGCGCGGCACGAGCCGCGGGTCGAGCCGCTGACGTAGTGTTCACGGTAGGGCGGGGCACTTTCTCAGAGAACTTCGTGCGTGCGGGTGCGCGGGACGTCCGCTGGGTCCCGCACGTGTTTGAGCCGGATCGTTATCCATTCGTCCCGGCTCGTCTGAGCTCAACGCGTGAGTTTGACGTCGTCATGATCGCCAATCGAAATTCACCTCGCATGCGCGGGCTGCCCGGATGGCGGAAGCGCATTGCTTATGCACAATACCTCGAGGGCCGCTTCGGATCCCGGTTCGCCCTTTTCGGAGCGGGCTGGGATGGGCCCTCCGCTCGTGGCCCGATCCCCTTCTCGAAGCAAGACCAGGCTATTCGGGCTGGCTGGGTCTCCACGAATTGGGACCACTATGCCGATGAACCCTGGTATTTCTCGAACCGACTGCCGATCTCGTTGTGGGCTGGGTCGATCCATGCTACTGGCTACCATCCGGGCTACGAGGATATATTCCCGAATAACACCAGGCCCTTCGTTAAATATGCGGGGGACTTCGACCGGTTAGGCGACTTGGTCGAGGAGGCCTTGAACGCGTCTATCTCGGAGCGGCTGGCGGCGTGCATCGAGGCGCAAAAGTATGCTAGTCGGTACATGCGACAGGATGACCAGCTCCTGCAAATGTTAAATTGGCGGGACGGAGGTCGAGTTGTGGCTCGGCCAGATGAATGGGACCTATCGGTGAACGTGCCGGACGAGCTATAGTCGGACCAGTTGAAGTGAATGAGTAATGAGCGAGCGGCCTAGTTGCACCCGGCCAGGAGGTTAGTGACGGCGGATCGCGGCCGAACGCAGAAAATCTCCGAGTGAGGGGTGGCTTGTCGAAGGCCGGAACCGATTCCGAGGTCCTCGTGCCCCACGGTGGTACTTGGTCACCGAGTGGGCATATCGCGGGATTTTCACCCATAAACGAGCGGCGCGCTGCCGCCCTTGCCCCCTGGTTAGAGCAGTACAACGCTCGACGTCGCCACAGTGCACTCGGCTGCCCGCCCCCGATCAGCCGTCTGGCACCAACCTGATGGCCAGGTGCGCGGCACTAGTCGTCGATGGCGTTCTTGTAGCCGTGGAACGGGTCCAGCGTGGCGACCTCGACCCGCCTGCGGAACGCCTCGCCGCCGCGTTGGGCGAGCCAGTCGGCGTAGGCCTTCCCCGACCGGCCGGGCACCAGGTCCAGCAGTCGTGCGCGGACCCGTCCTGCCTGGTCACGGGTCAGGTCGACCATGCCGGTCAGCTCCTTGGGGCCGCGACGGGCCTTGCCCCCTGATCTTGGGCACGCGTGGGGTGTCTACGCCGCGGTTGGCAGCGTAGCTGGAGCCCGGCGGGCCTCGTAGTCGTTCGGGCTGATCTGGCCGCAGGCGGAGTGCCGGCGGCGCGTGTTGTAGCGGGTGGCCCAGGCGAAGACCGCCCGGCGGGCCTCGGCCGGCGTGCTCCAGCCGGACGCGCCGGCCAGCGTCTCGCGCTTGAGGGTGGCGTTGAACGACTCGGCCAGCGCGTTGTCCGCACTTGAGCCGACCACGCCCATCGGCCGGACGACACCGAGCCGGGCGCAGAGGGCGGCGTAGGCCCGGGAGGTGTACTGCGCGCCATGATCGCCGTGGAAGATCGCCCCGGCCAGGCTGCCGCGGGTGGCGGCGGCCGCGAGTAGGGCGTCGGTGACCAGGTCGGTGCGCATGTGGTCGGCGATCGACCAGCCGACCAGCCGGCGGGAGAAGCAGTCGATCACCGTCGCCAGGTACAGGGTGCTGCCGTCGGCGCAGGGCAGGTAGGTGATGTCCCCGACGTACTTCATGTTCGTATCGTCGGCGGTGAAGTCGCGTTCGAGCAGGTCGGGGACCTGCTCATCGGCCGGCTCGGGCACGGTGGTGCGCACACCCGGCGACGCAGCCGGATCCCGGCGATGCCGTGGGCGACCATCACCCGTGCGACCCGCTTGTGGTTCACCCGGTCCGCCGGGTCGGCGCCGTCGTTGAGCGCGGCGGTCACCGGCGGCGCCCCGTAGGCGCGGTTGGACGGCTCGGCGGCATGCACCCGCCCGGATCCGCTCCGCAAGCTGCTCATCGGCGGACTGGCGGGCCGCCCGGGACTCGGCGGCGGCCTCCCACGCGTAGAACGAGCCCCGACTGACCTCCACCAGCTGGCACATCCGCTTCACCTCGAAGGCGTCCCGGTGGTCGGCGACGAACTAGAAGCGGGTCACCAGCGCGTCTCCCCGGCGAAATACTTGGCCGCCGCCCGCATAATGCCCCGCTCGGCGCCCAGCTTCCGCTCGTTCGCCTCCAGCTCGGCGACTCGGGCGCGCAGCCGGGCCAGCTCCTGATCGGGCGCTTCCCCGCCCGGCGGCGGAGCGCCGTCGGGTCGCGGGTAGCGGCCCCGGATCGGTACCCCGGCGGCCCTCAACCACGCCGACAGGGTCGTGTCCACGATCCCCAGGTCGGCGGCGATCCCAGCAACCGTCGACCCTTCTGTCGTCCGGTACAGCTCCACCGCGTCTCGGCGGAACTCCTCCGAGTACACCTTCCGCACCACGAGCCGATCATCTCGCTTCCTCCAGGTTCAGCCTGGATTCAGCGTGTCCACCAGACGGGGGCAGGTCCCGGTGTCCGGCCCGCTGGGGCCACTTGAGAGGGGGCAACCCCGCCCGCTGGCAATGCTCCCTCCTCTGTCCCTGCGCGCGCCGCTGGCCTTGACCGGGCAAGTTCGGCCGCGACCAGCGCATCCCGGATCCCGGCCCAAGCCCTTTCAGCCGCGACTCCAAGTTGCGGGGAGGGCGGGCCGCGACCCGATCCTCTACGGTCTCGGCATGGCCCGGCATGGATCCACCGTCGAGATAGTCAGGAAGCAAGTACGTGCGGCGACGGACGGGCGGGCAGGTCGTGCAGCAGCCTTACCTGCCCGCGCCGGCATCGCGGCGAAGCACGCCGGAAGACATCTCGGCCAGCTCGCCAAGTGGTTGGCGCACAGCAAAGAGCACACAAACTTCACAGTCCATTTGCAGGAAACTAACCACGAGCACCTGGCTTGGTTCGTAGCGGACTTGACGGGCATTACCGTGCAGCAAGCCCGAGGATACATTCAGGAGCTTCGTGAGGACGAAGAACTCCAAAAGTTCGTCCGTCACCGAGCGCGCGTCGGCCCACGTAGCGGGCTGATCGATCCGGAAGCACGCTTCGGGAGACGCCTCGGCTGGTATGCGATAACCCGGGCCCGGCAGCCGCGCCTCGTCGTGGAGTGCGGCATTGACAAGGGGCTCGGCACCCTCGCTTTTGCCGCCGCTCTTCGTAGGAACGAGATGGAAGGTGGAACGACTGGCCGAGTACTTGCCATTGACGTCAACCCAAGCGCCGGGGCGCTGATCGGCGGCCCGTATGCAGCCTACGTCGACCAGGCGATCGCGCCGTCGGTCGACGTGCTGCGATCACTGGACGAGCAAATCGACGTCTTCCTGCACGACAGCGACCACAACCTGGAGTACGAGCAGCAGGAGCTACTGATGGCCGCCGAGCATCTGGCGCCTCGAGGAATAGTCCTCAGCGATAATCCGTCCCTCACGCTGCCCATGTGGGCTGAGGCAGCGGGGCGACACTTCGCGTTCTTCCAAGAGCGCCCGCAGAACAGCTGGCTAGCAGGGAGCGGCTTTGGTGTCGCCCTAGACCGGAAAGCCTTCCTCGCACTGGGCTGACCACACGCGGGCACCGAGTGTCACTGCCACACCTGCTGTGCCGCCTCCTGCCGTGCCCCACCTGGTCAGCCAACTCGCCCTGGTTGGACGCTTGTGCACCTTCTCGGAGCATCGCGCAGCGGACGTCGGTAAGGCATCGGACAAGGCGGATGAGGGCGGCGCTGCGGCGCTTGCCGGCGGCGCGTTTACGATCGTAGTAGGCCCGTGAGGTCGGGTCGGAGCGCGGCGAAGTCGGAGACGAAAAGCGCTCGCTTGAGCTGCTTGTTACCGGCTCGGGGTGGGTGCTCACCGCGGATGAAGGTGCCTGAGCGGCGGGTGCCCAGGGCCAGTCGGCGTAGGCGGCCAGGTGCCCGGCGGTCGGGAAGGCGCCCGTGGTCGACTGCGAGGAGGACGCGGGCTGCGATCCTGACCCCACGCCGGGCATCAAGGTCAGGACCCGGGGCAAGAGGGTGGGCATCGAGCAGCCCCGGAACCGCGTCGGCGATCTGGCGCCGCCCGTCCGTATCTGGATCAGCGAGGTCGCCAGCCGGGGCAGGACCTTCTCCACGGCCACCGATCCGGGAACGACCACGGTGTGCTCGTCCAGAGCCGTAAACAGGTCTTCGACCAGCCGTTCCCCGCCTGGGGGCGCGGCCTTACGGGCCACGGTGGTGAGCCTCAGCATCCTCGCTCCGCGGACGCACCTTCTTTTGTCGGCTCTGCGTACCTGCGGTGGGTGTGAGGGACTCGCGCGCGTGAGCTGAGGCCGGGAAGGGGTCGAGGCCTTCCAAGATCGGGAGCGACCAAGCTGCCCATCCGGAAGGCCTCGACGGTGTCCGAGCCTAGGGCGTGCGCTCGCGCGCGCTCACGTCCTGATCCCTCCTACTGCGACCGCTGTGATCTGCTGGTCGGGCTGGTCGGGCTGGTCGGGTTCCACGTCGTCGAGGTCGTGGAGCATCTCGGCCGGGTGCAGGTGGTGGTCGAGTCGGCGCCCGAGCCGATGGGCTGCCGGGCCTGTGGTGTCCTCGTCGGCAGCCACGGCCGTCGTGACGTCGTCCTGGTCGACGTGCCCTGCTTCGGGCGTCCGGTCCAGCTGGTGTGGCGCAAGCGGACCTGGCGCTGTGCCGAGGCCAAGTGCACCGGCAAGGCGTTCACCGAGCAGAACGACGCCCTCGCTCGGCCACGGGCGCTGCTGACCACGCGGGCGTGCTGGTGGGCTCTCGGGCAGCTACGCCGCGAGCACGCCTCGGTCGCCGGGATCGCCCGGCAGCTGGGCACGACCTGGCGCACGGTGCGGCGGGCGATCAAGCCACTGCTGGAGGGGATGGCCGCCGACGAGGGCCGCTTCGCCGACGTCACCGCCCTGGGCGTGGATAAGCACATCTGGCACCACGTCTCCACCAAGCCAATCGAGAACGGTGGTCGCGGCCCCAAGGAGCTGACCGGCATGGTCGACCTGACCCGTGACCAGGCAGGACGGGTCCGCGCACGACTGCTGGACCTGGTGCCCGGCCGGTCGGGGAAGGCCTACGCCGACTGGCTCGCCCAACGCGGCGAGGCGTTCCGCAGTCGGGTCGAGGTCGCCACGCTGGACCCGTTCCACGGCTACAAGAACGCCATCGACGACCAGTTGGAGGACGCCGTCGCTGTCCTGGACGCCTTCCACGTCGTGAAGCTGGGCACCGCCGCGGTCGATGAGTGCCGGCGCCGGGTCCAACAGGAGACCCTCGGCCACCGGGGCCGCAAGGGCGATCCGCTCTACGGGATCCGCACGATGCTGCGCGCCGGCGCGGAGAAACTCACCGACCGCCAGTGGGCACGTCTGCGCGCGGCCTTCGACGCCGACGAACGACACCTGCCCGTGTGGCTGGCATGGTCCTGCGCCCAGCAGCTGCGCGCCGCCTACCGGCACCCCCAGCCGGCCGAGGGCCGCAAGATCGCCGAGCAGGTCCTCGCCTCGTTCCCGAGCTGCCCGGTCCCCGAGATCGCCCGCCTCGGCCGCACCTTGAAACAGTGGCGGGCGGCGTTCCTCGCCTACCTCGACACCGGCCGATCCAGCAACGGCGGCACCGAAGCGGTCAACGGCCTCATCGAGCTCCACCGGCGGATCGCCCGCGGCTTCCGCGACCGGGACAACTACCGACTCCGCATGCTCCTGATCGGCGGCGGACTCACCAGCCCCCACCTCAAGTAAGAAGAGCCCTTTTGTCGCTCCGCCCCGAGTCGTCCCGCCGGAGGAGCCGACCACCTAGTTCGAGTTCAGCGCCTCCGAGGCGACTACCTCAGGATGCTGTAAGTAGCTAGAAGTTTCGAAATAGGCAGCTGGCGCCTAAACAAGAACGCTGCAATGACGGGGCACAGAAGGGCTAAGCCACCGAGGATGCGACCCCAGCCAGTTGCACCATCGGCGAACGCGGCGTACTTGCACGCATACGCTGAAGCGCCAACGGCAACGCCCGCGAGTAAGCCGCCAACGTAAAACAGGAGCAGTCGCCGACCGTCGACGTAGCCCCAACTGATGGCCACCGCGACGTGTACGAGGTGTTGGACGATCGTGGCGGCCAACGGTGCGATGACAACCGGCACCCACGAATGCAGCTGCCAGGCGAGGACTGCCCCTGCACAACTGGCAACCAGGGCCAACGCTTGGGTGAACCAGATCCATGCGAACCGCCCGATTGCTTCAATCCCGCTCATCAGTACAACGGTTGGCATCTGCACAGCACCCAGCAGGACCAGAGGAACCGTCAGTGTCGCAGCCAACTCCCAGCCATCACCAAAAATCACTGGCAACAAGGCCGGGATGGCGACGCACCCGAGGCCAGCGATAGGGCCTACCAGCCATGCGATGACTCCCAGCATGTCGGTCCAGACGCGAAACGCACGAACCGGCGACTTTTCGTCATGACGAAATTCCGGGTACACCGCTTGGACTATAGCGTTCTGCAGCTGCTGTAGAGGAATCGACGATAGAACCTCAGCTCGATTAAGCTGACCCAGAAAGGCGGTACCCAAAGCATGCGATCCCGCCAAACGGGGCAGGTTCCCGGTCGCATAGGCCAGGAGGAAAGTAAGCATGATCTTTCCACTGAACGACAAGTGTGTACGCACGGGCCGCAGGTTGCCGGGCCTGCGGACAACGCCCCGCCCCAGGTAGAGGAAGGTGGCTAGCTGAGCCAGCTGCGCCGCTACCGGCGAGACGGTTAGGGCGATGGCCGAGGGGTGCACCGCTAGTACGGCTAGGCTGAGCGCCATACCCAGCAGATTGCTAGCCAGGATTCCTATACTCAGTTGACGGAAACGGCCCAAGCGTCGCACTAGTCCAGAAGTCAATCCAAGGCACGGCGATATGAAGGCACTTATCGCCATTACCTTCAACAAAAGTTCCGCGTCTGGCGCAGACCAAAGAGCCGACCAGAAACCAGATGTCAGATAGAGCGCCGACGCCCCAATCAGGCCGACTAGCAATGCCAACGTCAGGAGGCCCTCGACTGTAGCTGAGGTCAACGACTGCACGCGTGCCACTGTTTGGCCCAGACCACCATTCGCCAGGAGGCCAGCTAATGCAGCCACGGTGAGCGCCACGGAGTACGCACCGAACGCCGCTGGGTCAAGGGCGCGTGAGGTTATCGCGGCGTAACCGAATTGCAGAAGAATGGTGCCCACCTGAGATCCATAAATCCAGAGAGCGCCGATCGCCACCTTCCGCGACCCCGCCTGGCGGAGGCTCACAATCTCCCGCATTTCATCGCACTTGGCATTGCTGAAGGCCGCCCATCGGCTTCCACCTGGTCCTTCGCCACCTTAGCCACAGCGAGGCGCTGATCGGGCGCCGCAGCGACGGTTCTTCCGGCGAAGAACCCTCCCGCTTGAGCTGAGGGGTACGTCGGACGAAGACTCAGTGGACAAGGCGTGCTGACACTTCATGCGCAATCTCGCCAAGGCTCTGCCGCGTTGGCAAGCCATCGCGCGTGTAGACAGCCAACCAACGATCGCCCTCAGGAAACGAATGCCACCAAGGCTCCTCTCGAATAACCAGCCCTTTAGAAAGAAATCCTGCGGTCATGCTGAAGCTGCTGGGACTGGTAATCAGAACGTCAGAACTGGCCATCGCGAGCATCGTTTTCACTGGATCGCCGTCCAGGTCCGACACTACCTTGGCCCGGCTAGGCACCGAGATCGAGGGCGCGGCTCCTTGTGAATGTATGGTCACCACCATCGGAGTGCTTCCAGCCCCAAGGGCGACCGCATCCAGGCAGCGCTCAAAGTATGCGTAATCTCTGTGCCGCGCCGTCATGCCGCGGTTGACGTCGCCACGGCGCACATGGACCGAGACCTGGAGAGGGCCACTGATTGCAGGAACTTCGTGCTTCAACCAATACCTGCGGGCAAGCTCCTGGCCCCCTAAGTCCTGCACGTGCGAGGGGTGGTCCATCGCTAGCCGAAAGATGGCCTGGTTGCCTCCGCGACGCCTCACTTCGGCCTCGATTAGGCGCCAAGCTTCCTGATCCTCATCTCCTTCTGCGGGGGGCAGGAAGAAGAAGTTCCGTCCGTGAGAAGCCGCAGGATCCCACGCAGGGTCCATATCCAACCCGAATTCCGCATCCCATACTGGGCTTTGGCGTCGGTGTAGGAGCTCTAGTCCAAGCCTTTTCGAAACCGAGTAGGCGCTGATCCATGAGCTCAGGCGGTGTCCAATGCCGGCACGCGGGTGGGGCGTGGGCAGAAGGTAGCCAGCCGCAGTCTCCGTGACCCCATCGCCTGCCGCATGCGCCCCGGGCTGTCCAGTGGCGTGTCTGGGACCGCTTGCGTTAAGCCCCGTCCACACACGCCTCAACAAGACATGCTGACGAGCGTGCTTACGCAGCGTCAGCTCGGCCCGAGTTCCGAGCCGCGTGAGGGACACTTGATCAACGATGACGCGAGGATGCCTCAAGCCGGTATACGCGGAAACGCGCCTGGCCAATTCCCTGCCTCCCAAGCCTTCTGTCGCCCAGCGAGTTGTGATAATGCATGCTTCGGCGCATTCCAGTACCCGGACTGGTTGGATAAAGAACCCTCGCTACAGGCTGACAAGTGCCCAGACGGTGCGTAGCATCCGGCTACCTCCCCGCCGCTATACCCTGTTGAGCTAAGGCGCTAAGGACTCCTTGCGCATACCTAGTTATCATGTTCTCGAGAGAATAGTTCCCTGCGGACTCTACACAGCCATGACGCAGGCGCTCCCATAGGTCGTCATTCACCATGCCTTCCAGTAGCGCCGCTGCGTATGAGTCAACATCACCAGCAGCAACTACGGCGTTCACCCCGTGGGTCAAGTAGTCGAATTCAGGCGCATGATGCCAGTCGGCAGTCGTAAATATTGGTCGCCCATAGTAAAACGAGTCAAGTGCCACGAGGCCTACCCGACCGGGATTGGCGATCAGCCGGGCGCTCCGCACCAGCGCGGTCAACTGGGTCCCAGTCATTCTTCCGTGGAATACAATGCCAGGTTCTGTCTTGCACTTCTCCATCAACGTCCCCAAGTCGGGGCCTGCACCCACAACGTGCAATTCTAGACTGGGCAGCTCTTGCTTGACCCGATGGTATGCCTCGACTAGCAAGGATAGTCTCTTAGAAGAATCGATGGCGCCAATGCTAACCATCCGACGTCGATCAACGACCCCATGATCCTCACCAGCTGTTGGATCGGGATGCGCCTTACTGTTCATGACAGTAGTGATGCGGTCCCTAGGGACGCCTTGCAGTATTAGACTGGCCGCGCCCGAGCCTGTGTAAGCGAATATGTGGGCCGCGCGCTTGGAAAGCCACCTCAGGACCGCACGACTGACGCGGCCTCGCGACTGCACAAAGTCACGGCCGTGCCCCCACAGGGCCAGATGGTCGGGTCGTAGTAAAGCTAGAAGGTAGACGTCCAGGTTCCTGCGGGCCTGCTCAACTATGACTAGATCGGCTGTCCAAACAGTTGTGGGGACAAGGCGAAGGGTGGCACGCCGACCGGCGATGTTAATGTGGACCTGCCGGACAAGGCGACGCCACTGAGGTGTAGCCGAGTCGCTACGGGAGGACAGAGTCGAACTCGCTTTTCCGGCGTATATCAGTAGGTCAACGCTGTTGTTGCGGAGCGTGTCAAGCAACGCCTCGAAAAAGTCGAGTCTGTACTGCGGTATGTGTTCCTGCATTATGACTACAGTCGTCATCGGGCATCGACAAGCTGTCGGTATAGCGCAGTCATCTTTGAAGCCCAAACAGATTCAGAGTACTGTTGCGCATGCTCAGCCCGGGCCAGTCGGCTCAGCTCTGGGGCGCGTTCCCGGACGCTGCGCATGGCGTCGCGAAGCTGGCCGAAGTGACTCAATGTTTGTCCGAGGCCGCGAGTCTGCACTGCGTCGCCAACCGACGATCCCGCCAGCGCGATGACCGGCAATCCTTCAGCCAGAGATTCCAGGAAGACCGTTGGCAAGCCCTCTGCCCACCTACTGGGGAAGATCAATCCTTCAGCCTGAGCCATCGCGTTCCGCACCTCTCGGGCATTCAGACGACCTCGGTACGTGATCCTGGGCTTCTCTCGGCAGTGTTCGTGCACAACTGGGGCCAGCGGTCCGTTACCCACTATCGTTAGATGCTCGGAGGCCGGCCAGGCGGCGAGGAGCTGCTCTACGCCCTTCTCTTCTGTGAGGCGGCCGACGTACAGCCATCCACTCCGGGGCGCTGTCCTTAAAGAGGCACTGGCCGTAAAGTTCGGGATCACCTCGAGATCGAGGGGCGCCGGGTAATACTTGCGGATCATGGACGCTGAGCGCTCCGATAGCGCGACTACGCGTTGAGCCGCCCCCAGAATCGGATTGTGGATCCCGCTTGACCGAGTCTGCCAGGTTAGAGGCAGGGTAGCTAGGCGGCTGTTTCTATAGCAGGCATGCCTAATACTGGGGAGGGATGAGCCTGATGAGGGACAGGCCGTACACTCGGCGCCGTCACGATAGAGGATGGCGGCGCTGCAGAAAGGGCGGTAGTTGTGCAGCGTAGCGACGATGGGTGCAGTCTGCCCCTTCAGCCAGCGACTGCCCCAATTGGGAAACAGGTTGTGTACGTGGATGACGTCGGGAGCGAGTTCTTGTATTTGGCGACCGGGAGATGGACCTACACCGGTGAGTGTAGTCGCGGCACCTTTCAGAGCCTTGAAGTCGCCAGCGTCGTCTGTGCGCCGGGCTAGCAGATCGACTGTATGGCCACGACTCCTCAAAGCCGCTACCTGTGCGTCTACTACTGCGTTCTCTCCCGAGGGGCTACTTGATGAATAGTAGCTGTGGACGACGGCTATTCTCATCCGAAGACCAGCCACTTGAGGCTACTGATCGACTGCACCATGTACCGAGCAAAGAGGCGTCGAGGTTCGGTGATCAATCTGTAAATCCACTCGAGCCCGGAGCCGTGGAGCCAACGAGGCGCTTCGGGTTTAGCCCCGGAAACGAAGTCGAACGCAGCGCCAACGCCGATAGCGGTGATCTGCAACTGGGTCGCAATTCGAGCTGCCTCATAGTCTTGTCGGGATCCCCCGAGTCCCACCCATACTATGTGCGAGCCGCTACGGGTTATGGTGGCGTCCTGCTGGTTAATCTCCTCTGCAGAGAGGGCCCGAAACGGGGGGCTCCAGGCGCCTGCAATATGACAGTTTGGGTACGAGGCCTTGATCTCACGTTCAAGTCTACCGAGGCTCGTCGGGGTGCCACCCAAGAGGAAGTGGCGTAGGCCTACTGTTTGCCCGCGTGACAATGTCGTTCGAAAGAGGTCGGGGCCCCTCAAGGGAGGGATACGTCGCCGTCCAACTAGTGAGAGTAGCCACCGTAGTGGCGTTCCATCCGGGATGTTGACACCGGATCCGTGCAGGAGTCGGTTGTACTCAGAGCTTGCGCCCGCGTTCGCTAAGGTGTTTGTGTTAACTAGCCGAACTGGTTCCGGCAAGCCCCCTAGGGCTCGGCGGATTAGCTCGTCCGACACCTCTGCGATAGGTGCGGTCCTGAATGAGACGCCCCGGAGGGCTATTGCGCTCATTCTGGTGTTCAAGAGGACCTCTCCCTTTGTCGATCTGCCAACTATTGCACTCCGATAGGAGTGTCTAGTCGCCTGCGCGTTAAGGGTGATGAGTGGTCAGTGAAGTCCGCGGGCCTGCTAGGCGACAGGCGCATTCGGCTACTGGTTAAGGGGGTAGCTGCAGTTGTCGAGCTACCTATCGACTCGGACTAGTCGACCGGAGCGCTCGTCTTCGAGCTGTTGGACGTCCGCGTCCACCATAATCTTGACCAGCTCAGGGGTGAGGACCTTAGGCTCCCAGCCCAGTTGCGCTTTCGCCTTGGAGAAATCACCGATCAGTGCGTCGACTTCGGTGGGGCGCTCGTAACGCGAGTCGTGCTCGACATACTTCTCCCATTCCAGCCCGACGTGCTCGAAGGCCATCTGCACGAAGTCGCGCACCGAGTATGCCGTGTTCGTGGCCAGAACGTAGTCCGTCGGCTCGGAAGCTTGCAGCATGCGCCACATACCTTCGACAAATTCGGGGGCGTAGCCCCAGTCACGAACGGCGTCCAAGTTGCCCATGTAGAGCTTGTCCTGGATGCCGGCCTGGATGCGGGCCACGGCCCGGGTGACCTTGCGGGTGACGAAGGTCTCCCCGCGACGTGGGGACTCGTGGTTGAACAGGATCCCGTTGACGGCGAACACACCGTAGGCCTCGCGGTAATTTCGCGTCGCCCAATAGGCGTACACCTTGGCGGCGCCGTAGGGGCTGCGTGGGTAGAAGGGGGTGTTCTCGTCCTGCGGCGGCGGCGTCGCACCGAACATCTCCGACGACGACGCCTGGTAGATCTTGGTGCGCACCCTGGCAGCACGGACCGCCTCGAGCAGGCGCATCGCGGCCACCCCGGTGACGTCACCGGTGAAGACCGGCTGCTCGAACGACACTCGTACGTGCGACTGCGCCCCGAGGTTGTAGACCTCGTCGGGGTTGACCTCGCGCAGCAGGTTGATCAGCGTGACCCCGTCGTTCAGATCGCCGTGGTGCAGGAAGAGGTGCCGGCCGCTGACGTGCGGGTCCTCGTAGATGCCGTCCAGCCGGCCGGTGTTGAAGCTCGACGACCGGCGAACGAGCCCGTGCACCTCGTATCCCTTGCCGAGCAGGAGCTCCGCGAGGTATGAGCCGTCCTGGCCGGTGATACCAGTGATCAAGGCCGACTTCGCCACAGAACTGCTCCAGACCGTTGGGCCCGAAGCGCTCGGGCGTTGTGCCGCTACTGTAAGTGGCAAGTCGAAACATCAGGGAGCGTAATGCGCGTCACACGGCTCGATCGCAGTGCCCGTACGTACATCGCCGGACACCGCGGACTTGTGGGGGGCGCCGTGCTCCGCCACTTCCAGGACGCCGGCTTCACCTCGCTGTTCACCCGGAGCTCCTCCGAGCTCGACCTGCGCGATGCCGCGGCCGTCGAGGCGTTCTTCGCCGCGGAGAAGCCGGCGACCGTGGTCATGGCCGCCGCCAAGGTAGGCGGGATTCTGGCCAACAGGACCTATCCGGCCGATTTCATCTCCGACAATCTGCGGATGCAGGTCAACGTCCTGGATGCGGCGGCCCGCCACGGTGCCACCAACCTGCTCTTCCTGGGCTCGAGCTGCATCTATCCGAAGTTCGCTGAGCAACCGATCCGTGAGGACAGCCTGCTCACCGGCCCGCTGGAGGAGACGAACGACGCCTACGCGATCGCAAAGATCTCCGGCGTCCTCCAGGTGCAGGCGCTGCGCCGCCAGTACGGCGTCCACTACATCTCCGCCATGCCGACCAACCTCTACGGCCCCGGGGACAACTTCCACCCCACCAACTCACACGTGCTGCCGGGCCTGATCCGGCGCTTCCACGAGGCCAAGCAGAACGACGCGCCCTCGGTGACCGTGTGGGGTACGGGCACCCCCCGCCGCGAGTTCCTCCACGTCGACGACCTCGCGCGCGCCTGCCTCTTCCTGCTCGAGAACTACGACGCACCGGAGCCGATCAATGTGGGCATCGGCAGCGACCTGTCGATCGGGGAGCTCGCCGAGCTGGTCGCCGATGTCGTGGGGTATCGGGGCGAGCTGCAGTTCGACAGCAGCAAGCCCGACGGGACGCCGCGCAAGCTGCTCGACGTCAGCAAGCTGCACGACCTGGGGTGGCGCGACGAGATCCCGTTGCGCCAGGGAGTGGAGCAGACGTACGCCTGGTATCTGGAGCAGGTGAAGGCGGGTTCCGTCCGGGCCGCGTGAGGCTGTCGCATCGTCTGACCTTCGCCATGCCCGCTCCTTGCAGGCTGTACCGACCCTTTCGCTGTAGCGTTGCGGCGAACGCAGGTCTGCTCTTCTCCGCCACGGACGGCGCTCATTTCGTTCCATCTCCCGATTGCGAGGCCCGTCCGTGGAACTGAAGGACGTCGTGCAGGCGTTGCGCAGCGGTTGGTGGCTTCTCGTCGTCGGGCTGCTGATCGGCCTGGCGGCCGCCAGCGCGGTCACCTTGCAGACCACGCCGCTGTACGCGTCGAGTACGCAGCTGTTCGTCTCGACCACCGGCACCGACGACACCTCCACCGCCTACCAGGGCAACCTCTTCTCCCAGCAGCGGGTCACCTCCTACGTGCAGCTGCTCACCGGTGAGCAGGTCGCCGGCCGGGTCGTCGAGGAGCTGCAGCTGGCTGAGTCGCCGGGTGAGCTGGCGGCGTCCGTCACGGCCAGCGCCATCCCCGATACCGTCCTGCTCGACGTCACCGTGACCCGCCCGTCGGCGACCGAGGCCCGCGACATCGCCGCCGTCATCGGTGAGCAGTTCACCGACCTGGTCACCGAGCTCGAGACGCCTGAGGGCGCGACCGCGTCGATGGTGAAGGTGACGGTCACCGAGGCGCCGAAGGTGGCGGAAGCCCCGACGACTCCCCAGCCGATGCGAAACCTCGCCCTCGGCGGGTTGGCCGGCCTGCTGGTGGGGGCGGGCGCGGCGATCGGCCGCGAGCGGCTGGACAACACGGTCAAGACCGCCGACGACGTGAGCCGGCTCGCCGGGGCGGGGCTCGTCGGTGCCCTGGTCGAGGACCCAGCGCTCAGCGAGCGGCACGTCGCCGAGGACGAGGACGGTTACTCGGAGACGGGAGAGGCATACCGGCAGATCCGGACGAACCTGCAGTTCCTCGACGTCGACGACCCGGCCCGCACCATCGTCATCACGAGCTCACTGCCCGGCGAGGGCAAGACGACCGTCGCGGTCAACCTCGCGGTCGTCCTCGCTCAGTCCGGCGCACGGGTGGCCCTCATTGAGGGCGACCTCCGTCGGCCCCGGGTCACCCGGTACCTCGGCATGATCAGCGGTGCGGGTCTGTCCAACGTGCTCGCCGGCAACGCGGATTACCACGAGCTCACCCAGCCCTTCCGGGACGGAAAGCTGACCGTTCTCGCGGCAGGTCCGATGCCGCCCAACCCCAGTGAGATGCTGGGGTCGAAGCAGATGCGCATGCTGCTGGCGCAGGCGCGGCAGGAGAACGACTACGTCCTCGTCGACGCCCCTCCGCTGCTGCCGGTCACCGACGCCGCTGTGCTCTCCGTGGCCGCGGACGGGGCCATCATCGTCGCCCGGCACGGCGTCACCACCAAGGCGCAGCTGGAGCAGGCCGCGGCCAACCTGCACCGGATCGACGCCAAGCTGCTCGGCGTGGTGCTCAACCGGATTCCGCCGAAGGTGGCCGGGGGGTACGGGTATGGGTACGGCTACAGCTACGACGCCCGCCCGGAGCTGGGCGCCGAGGCGCGGGACAAGGACGGGCGGCAGAAGCTCGCCACCCACACCACCTCGATGCCGGCCGTCCGGGACGCCACGGCACCGCCGCTGCGGGAGCGCCCGAAGCCTCCCGCGCCCAAGCACAGCCGCTGAGAGTCCCCGCCTGCGGGCACCTGCGCAACGGCCCACCGCCCCTCCGGCGGTGGGCCGTTCGGCTTGTGGGGCCGGTCTCAGCTCCAGGCGACCGCAGGTGGCTCCGGCCGAACGTGCAGCGGGTCAGGTCGTCGCCTCGAGGGCCTGCTCGACGGCCGGTGCGATGCGGTCAGCCAGGTACCGGTGGCCGGCGTCCGTGGGGGAGATGCCGTCGGCCGCGATGAGGCCGGACGGCGCGGTGAACCAGTCATCGGCCAACGGGTCGACGAACGTGGCGCCGGCAGCGACCGCGGCCTCCTCCACGGCGTCGCGCAGCAGGTAGAGGTCCGCCGGAACGTCAGCGCTGCTCCACGCCGGCCCGACGACCACCAGCTCCGTGTCCGGGGCGGCCGTGCGAATCTGTGCGAAGGTCTCGGCTGCACCGGCCCCGACGGCGGCCGAGGAACTGCCCAGGTCGTTGCGGCTGCCGAAGACGACCGTCACGTCCGCCTCCGGCACCGGGCTGGCGGCCGCGATGTCGGCGAAGTCCTGGCCTGTCACCCCGGCTCGTGCGAAGCCGGCCATCGACACGGCGTTGAGCCGCAGGTCCGCGCCCGACCGCTCGGCCACCAGCGCCGGCCAGCCGGCGGCGCCCCGGCCACCCAGGCCGGACCCGGTGGAGTAGCCGTCGCCGTAGACGGCCAGAACCGGAGACTCCTCGGTCGACGCGGGAGCAGTGGTTACCGCGCCTTCCGACGGCGTGGCCGGTGAGACCTCGGATGCCTGCCCCGCAGGCGCCGACCGGCCGGCGAACGGGTCGTCGGGCGCCGGCCGCAGGGCCAGGTAGGTGAGCAGCGCCGCGTTCACCACGACCAGCGCTACGAGGGTGATGATGCCCCAGCGAGGGGGGCGTTCCAGACCCAGCACGTTCCGACTTTACGGTGCCGGAGCAACGCGCCCCGGTCAGCGACGAACCGGCCGGCGCATTCCGTGACCGGCTCGTTGCACCGGAAGTGCCTGGCGTGCTCAGCGAGTGCGCGGGCGAGCCAGTTCCCGGAGGTCCGGCAGCTGCCGCATGGCGGGACGGGGCGACCACTGCTGGCCCGCAGCGCCCTCGGCGAAGAGGATGTCGGCCAGCGGCCGGAGTTTGCGGGCGATGCGCGCGCCGACCTCCTTGTGCACCGAACCCGAGTGGCCGATCGGGTCGTTCACGTCGTCGGCCTCGATGCTCATGCGGTGCGCCCGGCCGGCGTTGAGGCGCACGGCCAGTTCCCGCGCCCGCGTGTGCAGCGGCAGCTCCGTCACGCCGCGCAGGTCCGCCGTCTGGAGCAGATCGGCCGCCTCGGGCAGGGTGAAGGTGTGCCGGAGCGCACGCGGTGCGTCGGCGAGCACCAGGCGACGCTGCCGACGCGTCATGGTCAGCACCAGGTCGGCGTGGGTGGCCATCTCCGGCACGAGCGTCCGGGCAGCGAAGCCGTTCGGGTCGCCGCCGAGACCGGTGAGGGCTGCGGCGCTCCGCTTGTCCATGGCACGGCCGTCGAGCGCGTCGGTGCCGGCGCTGGCGATGTAGACATTTGCCGCGACGGGCCCGAGTCGTTGGTCAGCCCAGGCGGTGGCCAGCCGCTCCGCCAGTGGCGAACGGCAGATGTTGCCCGTGCAGACGAAGAGGAGGCGCATGTCGTGACTGTATGGAGGCAGAACATGACAGTGGCGCAGGCGCGCGTCGACGCGGTTCCTGGTGAGAAGGATGTGACGCCCGGAAGAGGTGAGGTCGTCGGTGTCGCCGCAGACTGGGCGGGTGCCCTCGGAGCATCCGTCCCCCCGCCCCTTCACCGTCCTCTTCGTCTGTACGGGGAACGTGTGTCGCTCCGCGCTGGCCGAGCAGCTGGGCCGCGCCTACCTGGACGACACCCTGGGCGCAGAGGCCGCCACGGTCAGGCTGCTCAGCGCCGGCACGCAGGCCGTGGCCGGTGCGGGGATGCACCCCGACACCGGCCTGGTGCTGCGCGGGCTCGGTGGCGATCCGGCCGGGTTCCGGGCGCAGCAGTTGCACGGCGAGCTGGCCGCCGAGGCGGATCTCGTGCTGGTCATGACCCGCCGGCACCGGGACGCCGTCCTCGGGCTGGAGCCCCGGGCGCTGACCCGCACCTTCCTCCTCCGCGAGGCGGCCGGTCTGGTCGGCGGGCGCGACCCCGGGGAGGTGGGGTCGGGAGGTGCGGTCGATCAGCTCCGGGCGTGGGTGGCGGCCATGGCGGCCGCGCGCGGGCGCCGGGCGACGCGCCGGGCTGACGACATCCCCGACCCGATCGGCCGATCGATCGAGGTGCACCAGGAGGTGGGGGAGCAGATCAGCGGAGCGCTGGTGCCGGTGCTGGCGCGCATCGCGGAGCTGGTCGCGACCGAGGCGGTCGGGGCGTCTGGAGCGTGAGACCTGCCCTCAGCGGGGGACGTCCGGCAACGCCTGCTCGGCGAACTCGTCGGCGTTCGGCGCCAGGGAGTCCGTGCGGAGGTAGCCCCACAGGCGGTCGGCCGACGTGTGGTCGAGGTAGACGACGCTCGCCGCGCCCTCCTGCCCGGTCCCCAGCACGGGAACGGTGAAGAAGTCCACCGTCTCCGGGGTGATGCCCCGCAGGGAGTACGCCAGGTTCAGCAGGTCGGCGTTGCCGAGGCCGTCGTCGACGGCCACGGCGTCGGTGACGGTCAGCAGGGCGCTGTCGAGCTTGGCGGGATCGCCGAACGTGTTCGAGTTGAACAGCTGGCCGAACATCGACTTCAGGTACTGCTGCTGCCGGCGCACGCGGTCGAAGTCGCCGCCGGTCAGGCCGTAGCGCTGCCCGAGATACCAGCGCGCCTGGTCCCCGTCGAGGTGGTTGACGCCCGCCGTGAAGGTGTACGGGCCGTTCGTCGTCGTCTCGGCCACGACGACGTCCACCCCGCCCAGGTCGTCGGTGACCTGGATGAGGCCCTCGAAGTCGATCGCGGCGTAGTGGTCGATGCGCACGCCGGTCAACTGCTCGACGGTCTGGATCAGCAGCGTGGGGCCGCCGAAGGCATACGCGGCATTGATCTTGTTCATCCCGTGGCCGGGGATCTCCACCCAGCTGTCCCGGGGGATCGAGATGACCTGGGCGTGCGTCCGGTCACCGGTGAAGCGGGCGATCATGATCGCGTCGGACCGACCGCCCTCGGCGATGCCCTCGTCCGACGTCGCCCGGGTGTCCGAACCCATGAGCAGGAAGGTGACCGGCGTTCCCGCGGCGGTCCGAGCCGGCGCGGGGCGAGTTCCCTCCTCGAGGTCGGCGAACACGTCGCCGACCCGGTCGATGTTGCCGCCGTACCGGCTGGTCAGGTACCAGAATCCGCCACCGATGAGGAGTGCGAGAACCAGGCCGAGCACACCGAGGGAGATCAGCAGCCGCCGCAGTCGGCGGCGCGGGCGCTCGGGGTCCGACGGCGTCCCGTCACGATCCGGACCCTCCTCGTCGACCTGGTCCCGGAGGAGCAACCGCTCCGCGCGGGCACGCCCCAGCTCGGCGTCGGTGCGCCCGTCGCCGATGCGGCGTGTGTCGTCGTCCACAAGGTCCCCCGTTGTCGTGCCCGGCCGAGGTTACGACCATCCGTGTCGCCCACGGGCGGTCCAGGCGCCACGCCGGACGGGCAGGCAGATCGGGGCGGTTGGGGCGGACGAGTCAACTTCCTCGCCCGGCGGGCCGGTCAGCGCCCCGCTCCCGGGCGGGAGCGCCGCGTCGGCTCGCGCTCTGTCTGTGACCGGCTCCTGGGTAGTGGCTCTCGCGGCAGTGGCTGCGGCCGCCCCGGACCCCGTAGCGTGCTCCCCCGGACAGCAGCGTTCGGCCGGCTGACCGACCTCGCACCTCTCGGGCTGGAGCACTGCATGAAGATCTCGGTCGTCGGTTGCGGCTATCTCGGTGCCGTCCACGCGGCCTCGATGGCCGAGCTGGGTCACGAGGTCGTCGGCATCGACGTCGACGAGCGCAAGATCGCCTCGCTGTCGGACGCGAAGGCGCCGTTCTACGAACCAGGCTTCGAGGAGCTGCTCGAGCGCACCCTCGCGACCGGACGGCTCCGCTTCAGCACGGACGTCGGTGATGCTGCCGGTGCCGCGGTGCACTTCCTGTGCGTGGGCACGCCGCAGAAGCGCGGCGAGTACGCCGCGGACCTGCGCTACGTCGAAGCGGCCACCGAGTCGCTGCTCGACGTGTTGCGGCCGGGAGAGCTGGTCGCCGGCAAGTCGACGGTTCCGGTGGGCACCGCCGCGCGCCTGGCCGAGCTCGTGGCGGGCAAGGTGCCGGGGGCGCTGCTGGCGTGGAATCCGGAGTTCCTCCGCGAGGGCTTCGCCGTCCAGGACACCCTCCACCCGGACCGGCTGGTCTACGGGCTGCCGGCAGGGGAGGACGGCGAGACGGCGCGGAAGCTGCTCGATGAGGTGTACGCGCCGATCGTCGAGCGGGGCACGCCGCAGGTGGTCACCGACTACGCGACCGCGGAGATGGTGAAGACGGCGGCGAACTCGTTCCTGGCCACGAAGATCTCCTTCATCAACGCGATGGCCGAGCTGTGCGAGGCCACCGGTGCCGACGTCAAGCAGCTGGCCGACGCGATCGGGTACGACGACCGGATCGGCCGGAAGTTCCTCAACGCCGGGCTCGGGTTCGGTGGCGGCTGCCTGCCCAAGGACATCCGCGCGTTCATGGCCCGGGCCGGCGAGCTGGGGGCGGATCAGGCGCTGACGTTCCTGCGCGAGGTGGACAACATCAACATGCGGCGGCGGATCCGCATGGTGGAGCTGGCCCGGGAGGTCTGCGACGGGTCGCTGCTGGGCAAGCGGGTGGCGGTGCTGGGTGCGGCGTTCAAGCCCGACAGCGATGACATCCGTGATTCCCCGGCGCTGAACGTGGCCGCCCAGCTGCAGCTGCAGGGCGCTGTCGTGCGGGTCACCGATCCGGCCGCGGTGGAGAACAGTCGTCGGCTGTGGCCGCAGCTGGAGTACGCGGACACCGCCGAAGAGGCGGCCGAGCGGGCCGACGCCGTGCTGGTGCTGACGGAGTGGACGCAGTACCGGGAACTGGACCCGGTCGCCTTCGGCCGGGTCGTGGCGCAGAAGCGGGTGCTCGACGGGCGCAACGCGCTGGACCGGGAGCGGTGGACCGCCGCCGGCTGGACCTACCGCGCGCTCGGCCGCCGCGCCGGCTGAGTCCGCTGCCGAGCGGCGTGGCAGCTCCGCCGGGAGCGCGTCGCGGTCGAGGACGATCCGGCGGCGAGGTGAGCGTGGCCGTGACTCACCTTCCCTGAGCGCCTCGTGCGTCACTCCGTCACCACGGTCAACCCTGACCACACCCGTCCCCGTGGTCGCCTGGACCTGACGAAATCGACGGCCGCGATTGTGGAGTCCTGTGGTCGAGACTCGTCGGTCCGCAAAACTAGGGTCGGGGCGTGCTCACCCACGTCGTCTGCCCGGGCGCCGCGCACCCCTCGCTGTCGCTGCCCGGCCGGCCGTGGTCCGCCCGATGAGCCGACCGGTGCAGGAGGAGGCCACCCCCGTCGTCCCCGCGCCTCGGGGGGCTCGCCAGCACGGTCGTCCCCCGATCGGGGGACCGACGTCACATTCCGTGTCGGCATCCGCGTCGGCAACGTCCGGTACCGCAAGAGGATGGCCGAGCGGCGACGGTGCGGAGCAGGGCGTCGCCGAGATCCATCTGGCCGGCGCCCGGCAGGCGGGTGTTCGTGGAGGGCGCCGACAGCGGGGGCTGGGGAACATGATCTCGACGACCGAGGACGTCGTCGGCTCTCCGCGGAGTGACGGACAGGTCCGCCCCGCCCCGTCCCCGCTGCGGCCGGTGCGCGAGCACCACGGTGCGGACCGCCGCAGGTGGCGTTCCCGGTACGTCGTCTCGGTGGTCCTGGGTGACGCCGGCTGCGCCCTGGCGGGTGGCCTCATGGGTCTGTTCGCCCGCTTCGGCGGGGACGCGGTGGCGATCTCGAGCGCCGGCCCGGAGCAGGCGGTGGCCGTCGTCGCCGCCATGCCGTTCGTGTGGGTGCTGGCCATGTTCATGGGCCGCGCCTACGAGCAGCGCTACCTGTGGGTGGGTGCGGACGAGTTCCGCCGGGTGGCGATGGCGAGCGTGGGCGTCATGGCCGCGTTCGGCACCACCAGCTGGGCGCTGAAGTGGGACGTCGCCCGCGGGTTCGTGGTGGTGGCCCTCCCGATGGCCGCGCTCCTCACCCTGTTCCAGCGCTACGCCCGCCGGCAGGCCCTGCACCGGGAGCGGGGCCGGGGCCGCTGCCAGCAGACGACGCTGGTCGTGGGGCACCGCAGTGGCGTGGCGGCCCTGCACGAGCTCGTCGACGCCAGCCGCTACCACGGCCTCCACATCGTCGGGTGCTGCCTGCCCGCCGCGGCCGGGTCCCGGGAGCAGGATTTCGACGGACTGCCGGTGCTCGGCTCGCTGGACGACGTCATCGACGTCGTCCAGCGGTACGGGATCGACACCGTGGCCGTGCTGCCCAGCCCCGAGCTGGAGGGGCCGGCGCTGCGGCGCCTGGGCTGGGACCTCGAGCAGACGGAGGCGGAGCTCCTGCTCGCCCCGGCCGTCACCGAGTTCGCCGGGCCCCGGGTGGCGATCCGGCCGGTGGCGGGCCTGCCGCTCCTGCACGTCGAACGCCCCGAGCTCACCGGCCCTCGGCGGATGGCCAAGGCCACCTTCGACGCCACGGCGGCGGCGATCGGGCTGGTGCTGCTGCTCCCCGTTCTCCTGGGCATCGCCGCGGCGGTCGGCCTGACCAGCCGGGGGCCGGTCCTCTACAAGCAGGAGCGGGTGGGCCGGGACGGTCGGATCTTCCGGATGCTGAAGTTCCGATCCATGGTGGTCGATGCCGAGCAGCGCCTCGCCGAGCTCCAGGCGAACAGCGACGGCAACGGGGTGCTGTTCAAGATGAGGGACGATCCACGGGTGACCCGGGTGGGACGCGTCCTCCGTCGCTACTCCCTCGACGAGCTGCCGCAGCTGGTCAACGTCCTGTGCGGGCAGATGTCCCTCGTCGGCCCGCGGCCACCACTGTCGCACGAGACCGACCGCTACGGCTTCGACATGCACCGCCGGTTCCTGGTGAAGCCCGGGATGACCGGGCTCTGGCAGATCAGCGGCCGGTCCGATCTCAGCTGGGACGACTCCGTGCGGATGGACGTCCGCTACGTGGAGAACTGGTCGTTCGGGATGGACCTGTTCATCCTCTGGAAGACCCTCGGTGCGGTCCGCGGCGGTTCCGGGGCGTACTGACCCGCACGGGAGCCCGACGGCGAGGCGGTGCCAGCCGTCGGCCGGACGCGCGTTTCAGACAACCGCGCATCGGGGGAGTGTCCGTCGGTGTTGTGGGCGCTCGGCGGACTGGTGGTCTGGGTGACGGTGGCGGCCGTGTTGGCGCTGGCCATCGGCCGGGCCGTGGACCTCGCGGACCAGCGGTCGGTGCGCACCCACGTCTGGCTGGACGCCCCGGGCGCGGATCCGGCCGTGCTCCGGGTACCGGTATCCGCCGCTCCTCCGGCCCGCCCTGACTGGCCGGTGCAGATGCCGCAGCCACGGTCGGGCTGACCGCGTCTGTCACCCCCCGCCACCTGGGCCCTGCCGCCACGAGCGACGCAGTGGATCGTGCTCGGTCGTCGGACGGCTGCGACGTCGCTAGCATCCCCGTGCCGGGAAATCGCCGCTCCACCGCTCAAGATTCCACACGGCCGTCCCGATGGACAGAAGGTGTGGTGGCTCTCGGTGCTGGCCGGACTGGTCGCGTGGCTGGTCCTCGCGTCGGTGCTGGCGGTGCTGATCGGCCGCGGGATCCGGTTGGCCGATGTGTCCGCCGCCCGGTCGCGGCACCGCACGAACGCGATGCCGGAGGCCGCTGCTGCGCGGGCCGCCGGGCCTGACCAGGCTCCGCCGCTCCACCGGGCGGGCAGGCGGCTGCGTCGCCGGCCGGTTCCCTTGCCGCGACTGGGCATCGCCCTGATGGCCGTCGCGGTGCTCCTGGAGACCACCGGCTACGTGCTGGAACTCGCCGGCGACGCCGGCGCCGTGGCGCAGCTGTTCTCCATGGACGATCGCTACTCGCTGCCGCGGCTCTACATCGCCGGGTTGTTCGCCGTGGCCGCCGTCGTGGCGTGGGCGGGGGCCGGGCGCATCCCCGGCCGGCGCACCTGGTGGCTGGCGGTCGGGCTTGTCGCTGCCGGGATGGCCACGGTCAAGGCCGGCAGCAACGTGCACAAGCGGGTGGTCGTCGGCCTCACCGACGCCGTCGGCGTTGGCGTGGCCACGGCGATGAGCGCGGTCGCGGCCGGGGTCGTCGTCGGCGGCCTCTGGTGGCTCAGCCGGCACGAACGCCGTGACCGCCGCCGGATCCTGACCGTGCTGGCCTGCTACGCGGTCGCGTCGGTCGGCCTCTCGGCCGTCTCCTACGTGACGGCCGGCGCGTTCGGCGTCGCCAGCCGGTGGACCTACGCCGCCACGTTCGTCGAGGAATCAGGCGAGGCGCTGGCCGGGGTGGCGTTCCTCGTCGCCGTGCTCATCGGTGTGGCGCCGCGCCTGGCGCTGCCGGCCGAGTGGGCGCTCCGCCGGGCCGCGGACGCGCACGCCCTCGACCTCCCCGAGCAGCTGCCCGGCACGGTCCCGGAGCCCGGCGCTGCACGGAGCTGACGGCGCTGGGCGAGCCCCGGCTACTACGGTGACCGGACAGGCTCGCCCGCAGTCGGGCGGGTGGCGCACCGGCGGGAGGGGTCAGCGGACGATGCGCATGCTCGTCACCGGCGGCGCGGGCTTCATCGGCGCGAACTTCGTGCACCAGACGCTGCGCGACCACCCGGAGTTCGAGGTCGTCGTCCTCGACGCGCTCACCTACGCGGGCAACGAGGCGTCGCTGGCCGCCGTCCGCGACGACATCGAGTTCGTGCACGGCTCGGTCGCCGACGCCGAGCTGGTCGACCGGCTGGTGGGCCGCTGCGACGTCGTCGTCCACTTCGCCGCCGAGAGCCACAACGACAACTCGTTGCGCGACCCGTCGCCGTTCCTGCAGACGAACATCGTCGGCACGTTCACGCTGCTGGAGGCGGTGCGCACGCACGGAATCCGCTACCACCACATCTCCACCGACGAGGTCTACGGCGACCTCGCACTCGACGACCCGGCGAGGTTCACCCCCGAGACGCCGTACAACCCCTCCAGCCCGTACTCCTCGACCAAGGCGGGCTCGGATCTGCTGGTACGCGCGTGGGTGCGCTCGTTCGGCATCTCCGCCACCATCTCGAACTGCTCGAACAACTACGGGCCCTACCAGCACGTGGAGAAGTTCATCCCGCGGCAGATCACCAACGTGCTGTCGGGCCGGCGCCCCAAGCTGTACGGGGCGGGGGAGAACGTGCGCGACTGGATCCACGTCGACGACCACAACTCCGCGGTGCACGCGATCCTCGACCGCGGCCGCTCGGGGGAGACCTACCTCATCGGCGCGGACGGGGAGAGGAGCAACCGCGAGGTGCTCGGGCTCATCCTCGAGCTGACCGGCCAGCCGGCCGACGCCTTCGACTCGGTGACCGACCGCGCCGGGCACGACCTGCGCTACGCCATCGACGCCACCAAGCTGCGCACGGAGCTCGGCTGGACCCCCCGCTACACCGACCTCCGCGACGGCCTGGCGGCCACCATCGAGTGGTACCGCGCCAACGGGGGCTGGTGGCGCCCGCAGAAGGAGCAGGTCGAGGCCGGCTACGCCGCCCGCGGGCAGTGAACGCCGTCATCGTCGGCGCGGGCGGCCAGCTCGGCCGGGCGTTGCGCCGCGAGTTCCCCGACGCCGTGGCCCTCGACCGGTCCGCGCTCGACGTCACCGACGACGCCGCCGTGCGCGCCTTCGACTGGACCGGGGTCGACATCGTCCTCAACGCCGCCGCGTGGACGGCGGTCGACGCCGCGGAGGACCCGGCGAACCTGGCGGCGGTCCGTGCCGCGAACGTCGACGCCGTCGGGTACCTGGCCGAGGCGGCCGACCGGCACGGATGCGCACTCGTGCACGTCTCCAGCGAGTACGTGTTCGACGGCCGGCACGCCGGCCCCATCCCCGAGGACCTGCCGCCCTCGCCGCTGAGCGTCTACGGGCGCAGCAAGGCCGACGGCGACACCTGCGCCACCGCCATCGAGCGGCACTGGCTGGTGCGCACCACCTGGGTGGTGGGGGAGGGGAGCAACTTCGTGCGCACGATGGCCGGCCTGGCCGACCGGGGCGCCTCGCCCTCGGTCGTCGACGACCAGATCGGCCGGCTCACCGACGCCGGCGACCTCGCGGCCGGCATCCGCCACCTCGTGCAGACCGGCGCCCCGCACGGCACCTACAACCTGACCGGCGACGGCGACCCGGCCTCCTGGGCCGACGTCGCCGAGATGGTCTTCACCGCCCGCGGCCGCTCCGCCGGTGACGTCAGCCGCGTCAGCACCGCCGAGTACTTCGCCGGGAAGGCGGGCATCGCGCCACGTCCGCTCAACAGCGTGCTGGACCTGTCGAAGATCCAGGCGGCCGGCTACCGGCCGAAGGACTGGCGGGACGGTCTCCGGGAGCTGCTCCGGCGGCTCAGCTGACCCGGCCGCCCCAGGGGAACCGTCACCGGGCTCGGGCCGGTCAAGGTCCGGGCCCGGCTCGCCGATGATCATCCCGTGGAGTGGGTGTGGGTCGTCGGTGGACTTGTCGTGTGGATGGTGCTCGCCGCGGTCGTCGGGGTGGCGGTCGGCCAGACCATCCGTGCCGCCGACCGGGTACGGCCGGGAAGCCGGGACGTGCTGACCGGACCCCAGGGAGCCAGCCCGGCACCTCGTGCACGGCGGCGTGCCGTTCCGCTGCCTCCCGCCGGGGTGGCTCTCGCCGCTCTCGCCGTGGCGCTCCCGACGACCGCGTTCGTCCTCGAACGACGAGGCAGCTCCGGTGCCGCCGCCCGGCTGCTGTCGATGGACGGCCCGGTCTCGGTGGCTGATGTGTTCACCGCCGGCCTCTTCGCCGTCGCCGCGCTGGCCGCGATCCTCGCCGCTGGCCGGCTCCCCGGTCGGCGCACGTGGTGGTCGGCCGTCTCGGTCGTCGCCGCCGGGATCGCCGTGACGAAGGCGGACGGCACCCTGCACACCGACGCCATGGCCGGCGTCGGAACAGCGATCGGCACCGGCGCGGGAGTGGGAGTGGGTTCGGGGGCCGCGCTGGTCGTCATCGCGGGGTTGTGGTTCCTCAGCCGCCACGAGCGACGTGACCGTCGCCGAGTCCTGGGAACCCTGACCCTCTACGCGGCGGCATCCGTGGGACTGTCCGCGGTGACCTGGCTGGTCGAGCGGGCGTACGGCGTGGCCAGCACGCTGGCCGCGGCGAGCACCTACCTCGAGGCGGCCGGCGGGGCGCTTGCCGGGGTCGCCTTCCTCATGGCCGTCCTGATCGGTGTCGCGCCCCGGTTGGTGCTGCCGGCCGACTGGGTGCTGCGTCGATCCGCGGACGCACACGCCCTCGAGGCCGCCGACGTCCTGCCCGGTCGCACCGCGGGGAACCTGCACGGCGTGTGAGGCGGCGCGCCACCCGGCTCTGGGGCTGGCCGGTGCCGGTCGACCGGATTCGTTCGGCGCCTCCGAAGCGGCTTCGCCGTGGCAGTTCGCTCGACTGCCGCTATGGCGGGGGCCCGGCGACGAAGTAGGTCTCGGGCACCACGGGAATCCGCCCGTCGGGGAAGAGCGCGTCGACCTGGGTGCGGTAACCCCGTACGAGCTCGACCTTGCGGTCGATGCCGTCATCCCACGCGCAGCGCTCGAGCCGATGGCGGCGAGGAGCACCGGATCGGCCGCCCCGCTGAGGTCGTAGGGGAAGTCGGAGTAGTAGACGACCGGCTTCTCCTGGCGGACACCGAGTTCGCGCGTGAGGAGGTGGTCGACGTGCCGGCCCACGCCGACCGGCGGCAGGACGAGTTGGGGGTCGTGCGCCTCGACCACGCGGGCGAGTCGGCTGGTGAGTTCATCGAGGAGCCGCTGATCCCCGCGGGCGATCCGTCCCCGGGCGATGTCGAAACGGTACGTCGGGTACCGGTGCGCCAGCTCGGGCAACGCGCGGCCCAGCCAGGAAAGGGACCGGGGGCCTCCCGGCGGCGGAACAGCGCATCCGGCACGTCCAGGTGCAGGCGCTCGGCCCCGAGCCGGGCCAGGACCTCGGCGTCCTCCTGCTGACGGTCGGCGTAGAGGTCGGCGGTGCTGACGGCGGCGCACCGGCTCAGGAACGCCCGCGCCGCACGCGTGTGCGGGGGCGACCCCGCGGCGGAGAACACGGTGACCACCGTGACCGGCGTCCGGGGCAGCAGCGTGCTCAGGAGCCCTCCGCAGGACAGGACGGCGTCGTCGAGGTGGGGCGACAGCACGAGCACCGACCCCCCGTCCGCCGTCGCCGCGGTCAGCCGGGCAGCCAGTGGTTCGGCGGTCATCTCGTCCCCGCGTCGATGGGCTCGGCGCGCGGATCGTCGTCAGCCACGGCAGGAGCACGACGCAGCGCGCGGAGCACGACCAGGCCCGCCAGGACGACCAGGCCCGCCAGGACAACCAGCGCCGGCCACAGCGCCGGCAGCGGCCGGACGGCGACGAGGATCGCCAGCAGCACCGTCCCCGCCCCCAGTCGGGCGGCCACGACGCGCACGGATCCCGACGGAAGAAGCGGAGCGGCCGCGACGGCCATGCCGGCCGCTCCGGCCAGCGCGCTGCGCCGCAGTTCCCACCGCGACCCCGGCGACGCCCCCGGAGGCCCACCCCAGCAGCATGGCGGCCGGCAGCAGGACCGCAGCCACGACCAGGCCGAGCTGGGCTCGCCGGTAGGCACGCAGGCCCAGCAGCACCGTCGTGAGCATGGTGATCGCGGCGTAGGCGACCCCGTCCGCTGCCAGCACGGGCAGCAGCCGGACCGAGTCGGCGTAACGCTCGGGTAGCACCAGCATGATCAGCGTCGGCGGCGCGGTCGCCAGCACGGCCGCTCCGGGAAACGCGAGGGTGCCGAACGAGCGCAGCGTCGCGAGGAGGATGTCGCCCAGCCGGGCGCTGTGGCTGCGCAGCAAGGGGAAGGCGACCACCGCGGCGCCGGCCGCGACGTACACCGGGCCCTTGGCCAGCGTCGACAGCGCCTGGAAGCCCGCGGCCTCGACCGGCACGGCGTCCAGCACGGTGACCAGCACGACGTCGGCACCGACGAGGACCGAGGCGATCAACTGTGCCAGTGCGATGTCGCCGGTCTCGGCCCACCGCTGGCGTTCCTTCAGCACCCGGGCCGCCAGACCAGGTCGTGAGCATGGCGCGCGGCGCGGTGAGCAGCACGACCGCCACGCCCAGGGGGAATCCCAGGAGTGCACCGCCTGCGCGCCAGCCCAGCAAGACGATCCCGGCGCTGAAGGCCACCCGGGCGGCGACCTCCGCCACCGTCATGATCGCGTAGCGGGTGAACCGCAGCTCCCCGTGCAGCCAGGCCCACACGTGGCTGCACGCGAAGAGCGTGAAGGCGGCGACGGCGACGGCGGTGGCCACCGAGGGCGGGGCGAAGCTCGTGGTGATCGCCGCGGCGAGCGTGCCCACGAGTCCCGCTACGAGCAGGCGAATGCCAATCCGCGTCGGCGCGCCTCGGAGCCCGGCGGGTTGCTCCGCACGGCGTGCGTGAGGGGCATCGGGATCAGTGCGGCAGCGAACGTGTCGATCATCCCGAGCAGCATGGCCGCCGCGACGTATCTGCTGTAGTCCGCCACCGCATCCTCATCGGGGGTGGAGTTGCCCGGGTCGACGGGGGCGATCGAGGCGCTCGGGGCGACTGCGTTCACCTTGGACGTGGTGGTGCTGTCCGGGGTGGTGGTGCTGTCCGGGGTGGTGGTGCTGTCGTCCGGGGTGCTGGTGTCGTCCGGGGTGGTGCTGTCGGAAGTGACCTCGTCCCCGGAGATGTCGTTCCCCCCGGTGGGCGACCCGCCGGTGGGGGGAGTGACATCCGGGCAAGTGGCGGTCCCGGCTCGCCAGGCGTCCGTTCTTGCTGATCCTTGGCCGGCGCCGTCGCAGGTCGGAGCCCGTCCTCATCGGGTGGTACATCGGAGGTCGGGGGGGCCTCGGAGACCGGGGCGGTCGGCGGGCACCGACACCAGGGAGCCTGCTTCCGGACCCGCCACGGGAGGGGCGTCGCCCGGAACCTGGACCGGTGGGGCATCGACCGGGGGGTCGGCAGGCGAGCCATCGACCGTCGTTGCGGACGAGACGCCGCCGCCCCCACTGCCAGGATCGGCCGCCGGGTCCAAGCCATCTCCCGGAAGCCCTGTCGGCGGTGCGGTGACCGGCAAGGATGTCAGGTCGATCCCTCGAGCGCGCTCGTGGTGGACCGGGTCGGCGCCTGCCACCGCCGGCGCCTGCCCGGGTGACTTCTCACTCAGAGACCCTTGCGGTCCGGCTGCCCCGGGGACGGCTTGCGCCGGACCTGACAGGGCTATCAGCAGCGGGAGCGCGGCCCCGAGCAGGAGCGCACCCATGAGGATCGTGCGCGGCCAAGGACCTCCAGGGAGGAGGACGCCGTCGGACGGGACTGCGTCGACGAAACGCGGCCGTTACGTTGCCGGCCTCGGGGCGAGCGCGACCCCGGCTGCGCAGGCGCAGTGCCTGCCATCCGTCGGGCCCGTAGTCTTCCTGCGGATGTGCGACCGCCGGCGGAGAGGAGACGGGGCGCTGCCCCGGTTGCGAGGATGCTGCCTGCCCTGACCCAGTTCGAGGCCACCGCCCGTGAACGTCTCGAGCCGGCGGTCTGGGAGTACTACCGGTCAGGTGGGGGGCAGGAATTGACGGTCGGCGAGGCGGAGGCCGCCTGGTGCCGCTACCGTCTCCGGCCGCGCGTCCTCCGGGACGTCTCCGAGGTCGATCTGAGAACCACCCTGCTGGGCGTCACGGTCGACAGTCCGTTCGTCGTCGCTCCCATGGCTTTCCACGCGTTGGCCCATCCGGACGGTGAATGCGCCACGATGACCGGGACCGGCAGAGCGGGCGCGCTCGGCGTGGTGTCGACGCGTGCCTCGCGAACGCTCGAGGACGTAGGCGTCAGCGCAACGGGGCCCTGGTGGTTCCAGGCCTACCTGATGCGTGACCGAGGGCTCACCGAGGCGCTTGTGCAACGTGCCGCCGTCGCCGGGGCCCGGGCCATCGTGCTCACCGTGGATACCCCCTACGTCGGACGGAAGTCGCGCGTGGACGGCGTCCGCATCTCGGTGCCCGACGACCTCTTCCTCGTGAACCTGGCACAGCACCTCGTCCCCGGGTCGATCGGCCGAGAGGCCGCGGAACAGGACCCGTCGATGACGTCGGAGGTCATCAGCCGACTGGCCGAGGTCTGCGGTCTGCCGGTGGTGGTGAAGGGCGTCCTCCGCGGCGACGAGGCCGCCAAGTGCGTCGATGCCGGGGCAGCCGCCGTGATCGTGTCCAACCATGGGGGCCGGCAACTGGACCGGGCGGTGCCTACGGCGCTCGCGCTGCCGGAGGTCGTCGACGCCGTCGCCGGCCGCGTCCCGGTACTGGTAGACGGCGGTATCCGCAGCGGGCTGGACGCCCTCGTGGCACTGGCCCTCGGAGCGAGCGCCGTGCTGATCGGCCGGCCGGTCCTGTGGGCCCTGGGAGCGGGTGGCGCTGATGCCGTGGAAGACGCGCTTCGCACGCTGACCGCGGACCTGGCACACGTGCTCGCGCTGTCCGGCGCCCCACGGCTCGGGGATCTCGACCGGAGCATGGTGACCGCGTGGCGGGAGTGATCCACTCTCCCGCGCCGGGGGCGGTGATCGGCTAGCTGTACTGCCCGGACAGGCTGGTGCACCGGCGTTGTGAGCGGTCGGTCTTGATGTGAGGAGGGACCTCCGGGTTCGGTGTGGGAGCCGCCAAGCACCCAACCAGATCCCAGGAGGTCCCTCGTGCTCCACCGTAATGCGCCGCTGACCGAGACCGGCCGCCCTCGGCTGGCCCGCTGCATCGTCGAGCAGGGCTGGCCGATCGCCCGGGCCGCCGAGCGATTCCAGGTGTCCCGCCCGACGGCCACTCGGTGGGCCGAGCGCTACCGCGAGCAGGGAGCTGCGGGCATGGCCGATCGCTTATCCGGCTGCACCGCTCGCCTCGGCGGACGCCACAGCCAACGGTGCGCAAGATCGTGCACCTGCGCTGGAAACAGCGACTGGGCCCGGTAGCGATCGCCGGCCGCGTCGGCTGCGCGCCCTCCACCGTGCACCGGGTCCTGGTGCGCTGCCGGATCAACCGGCTCTGGCACGTCGACCGCGTCACCGGCGAACCGGTCCGCCGCTATGAGATGACCCGCCCTGGCGAGCTGGTGCACGTCGACATCAAGAAGCTGGGCAACATCCCCGATGGTGGCGGCTGGAGCATCCACGGCAAGGCCCAGGGCATCGCGAACCGCCAGGCGCACCGGGACCCGACCCGGCCGCGCAAGGTGCACGGACGACCCAACCTGGGCTATTGCTACGTGCATCGGCTGTCGACGGGTTCAGCCGACTGGCCTACTCCGAGGCCCTCAACGATGAATCGGCCGCTACCGCACTGGCCTTCTGGTCCCGCGCGCGGACCTTCTTCGCCGGCCACGGGATCACCATCGACCGGGCGCTCAGCGACAACGGCAGCGCCTACCGCTCCCACGCCTGGCGCGACGAGCACGCCCGGCTTGGCATCCGGCACTCCCGCACCCGCGTGCGTCGTCCGCGCACCAACGGCAAGGTCGAACGGCTCAACCGAACCCTGCTCGAGGAGTGGGCCTACGAGCGGCTCTACGCCTCGGAGAAGGCACGTCGGGCGGCCCTGTCAGGCTGGCTGCACCACTACAACAACCACCACCCTCACACCGCCCTGGGCTACCTCCCACCGATCACCCGCTGCACCAACGTCTCCGGTCAGTACAGCTAGCTCACTCGGTTGTGTCGCCGCCGTCAGCCGTCTGCGCCGGCCGAGTGACGGCCTGCCGGAGGACGCCCGCCACGCCCTTCCAGAAGCCCAGTCCCCACGCTACCTGCATGGCCGTCAATGCCACAGGTATGACTCGACGGTCGGCTCCCGGGGGGGCCTGCCGGGCAATGGCGGCAGACGCTGCTGCGACGGCTGCCACGTAGGGCGCCACGGCCGCGGCGCCGAGGCGCGGTCGCCGCGACGAAATGCCGGCGGCTGCGGCGAGCCAGGCGACCAACGCAGGTGGCGCCAGGTGGCGCAGTCGGACTCCGTCGGGGTGCCGCAACGCCACAGCCGGTTTCCCGGCCCCGTAGCGTCGGTACTGCCGGAAGAGGTCGCCGACGCGTTCGCGCACGTTCCAGTCGATCGACAGCTGGGGGTCGAACAGGAGGTCCCCACGGCTGCGCAACCGCTGATCGAACTCAAAATCCTCGTTGTTCAGGATCGTCTCGTCCCATCCGCCGAGCTCGCGCACCAGCGCGGTGGGGTAGGCCCCGAAGGGGATGTGGTCGACCACCGTCTCCGCCGTCCCCCAGTGGTAGACGGAACCGCCGACGGCAAGACGTGAGTTGAGCACCGTGGCGATGGCCTGGCCGACCGGAGAGCGCCCGACAGCGGTTTTGCGCCCGCCTACCCCCACCCAGCGGCCCTCCGAAAGCCGGGCCGCCGCCCGTGCGACGTACCCCGCGGGGATGGTCGAGTGAGCGTCGACGCGCACGAGCCACTTTCCCCGGGCCGCGCCGAGGGCGGCATTGAGGCTCGCGGGGATGGACGGGACGGGGTTGCTGAGCACGGAGAGCCGGGGCTCGGCGGCGGCTCGAGCCTCGAGCCGCTCGGACGTGCCGTCGGTCGACCCGTTGTCCACGACCACCACCTCGAGGGAGACTCCCTCCTGCGCGAAGATCGAATCGAGGCAGGCGTCGATGGTCGAGATCTCGTTCCTCGCCGGCACGATCACGCTGACCTGCGGTACGTCCGCCGCGCTCCCTGGGCTCACCGGGACTGCGTCCGGGACCATGCTCGGTGACGGCACCGCTACCTACCTCCTGCGCTGGCAAGCCGGTCGGGGACAGGCTTCTTCGATGATCTGCCATGGAGCCCGGCGACCCTGATTCTCAGTAGGACCGCGAACGATACCGACACGTAGCCGGGCGTCGGCCGTGAAGCCACCACCACGCGGGTGGGTAGGAGGGACGTCCGTGGCGGTGGCACGAGCCGATGGCCACAGAGGCTCAATGCGGTCACCGCTTGTGACGAAACACCGCCCTCGCGTCTTGTCGAGGGGTCCCCTCGCATGAGCATCGTCACAGTCCGCGGTTCGACCGTCGGCAACCGTTACCGTCCGGACGCGGGAGTCGGGGGGCACCGGAACTGCGCACGGCGCGGAGGCCCTGCGTTGGAGAGGAGTCTGTGACAGAACGTGACCAGTCCGCTGCAGCAGTTCGAATCGAATCACGTCGTCGACCTCCACTACACCCAGGCCCCATCGGACGCCTCGGTCACCTCGCCCGTGACGGCCTCGGAAGCATCCGGGAGCGTGGGTGTCCAGCCGGTCCGTGACGACGACCCGGCCGGTCCCTGGGCTCTGACCTCCCGGTTCGGGATCCGCCCGCTGCTCATCGCGCTGGACCTCCTCGCGGGGGCCATAGGAGTTCTCGCGCTCGAGTGGGTGGGCAGGCAGGTAGGGGACGACTCCCCGTCGCGGAAGACGGCCGCCTTCGCGCTGATCTTTCTGCTCGCCATGGCACAGGCAGGTCTGTACCGGTCCCGGCTGGCCCTGTCCGTCCTCGACGACCTACCTGCGCTCGCCGGCAGATGGCTGGTCGCAGCCGCGATCGCCGTCCTCGGGCAGATGATGTGGTCCAGGGCTCTGTGGGAGGACTACATCATCAACTGGCGCTTCCTCTGGGGCGCCATGACCATCGGACTCCTCACCGCTCTGCTCCGCGTCGTGGGCTATGCCGCCATTCGCCGGATCCGCTCGCGGCGGCTGGTGTCCCATCGCACGCTCATCATCGGCGCGGGACGCGTCGGGCACCAGGTCGCCGACATCCTCCGCGAGCACCCCGAGTACGGCCTGCACCCGGTCGGCTTTCTCGACGGAAACCCACGCATTCCGGCCGATCCGTCGCAGCTGCCGGTCATGGGCGGGCCGGAAGCGCTGACGGACGCGCTGCGGGACGGGCGGGTGCACAACGTCGTCGTGGCCTTCTCCTCCATGCGTGAGTCGGAGATGGTCGGGCTGATCCGGACCTGTGACCGGTACCGCTGTGAACTGTTCGTCGTCCCCCGGCTCTTCGAGCTGCACCACGTCGACGACGACATGGACACCGCCTGGGGGCTGCCGCTCGTGCGCCTGCGGCGGTCGACCTATCGGAGTCGCGCCTGGCGGATGAAGCGCCTGTTCGACGTGTGCTTCGCCGGAGCGCTCCTCCTGGCGCTGGCGCCCCTCATGGCCGTCCTCGCTCTGGCGGTCCGCCTGGACAGCGGGCCGGGCGTGCTGTTCCGCCAGGAGCGGGTGGGCGTCGACGGTCGCACCTTCGAGGTCCTGAAGTTCCGGACGCTGCGCCCGGCCGGGACGGAGGCGGCCACCACCTGGAACATCGCGGAGGACCCGCGGCTGACGAGGGTCGGTCGGCTGCTGCGCCAGACCTCCCTGGACGAGTTGCCCCAGCTGCTGAACATCCTCCGCGGGGACATGAGCGTCGTGGGTCCCCGACCCGAACGGCCGCACTTCGTGAACGAGTTCCGGAACGCCTACCCCAGCTACGAAGCCCGGCACCGCGTGCCGTCCGGGCTGACCGGCTGGGCCCAGGTGCACGGCCTCCGCGGGAACACGTCGATCGCCGACCGGGCTCGCTTCGACAACTACTACATCGAGAACTGGTCGCTGTGGCTTGACACGAAGATCATTCTCCGTACCGTCAGCTCGGTCCTGCGGGGCGCCGGCGGCTGATCGGGGGAGCCCGATGGTCCGCGCCCGAAGCGTCGTCAGCCGGTCGATCCGCTGCCCGGATCGCCACCGAAGGAGGGAGTAGTTGATGGCCGGAACCGAGGGAGCGCTGGAGACCGCCGAGATCCCCGTCGTCATCCTGTGCGGCGGCATGGGAACGCGGCTGCGGGAAGCGAGCGAGCAGTTGCCCAAGCCCCTGGTGGACATCGGCGGCCGCCCCATCCTGTGGCACATCATGAAGACCTACAGCCACTACGGGTTCCGGCGGTTCGTGCTGTGCCTGGGCTACAAGGGCGATCTGATCAAGGACTACTTCGTCGACCACCGAGCCCGGATGAACGACTTCACCCTCCGTCTCGCCGGGAACCAGGAGCTCGAGTTCCACACCGCCCTGGAGGACGAGGACTGGGAGATCACGTTCGCGGAGACCGGGCTCACGACTGCGACCGGAGCGCGGATCGCCCGGGTGGCCCAGTACCTGGACGCGCCGCGTTTCGCGCTCACCTACGGCGACGGCATCGGTGCGGTGGATCTCCCCAGCGCCCTGAAGACCCACGAGGCCAGCGGCAAGCTCGGCACCATGACCGCCGTGCACCCATCCGGTCGCTACGGCGAGATGGTCCTCGACGGTGACGACGTCACGCAGTTCAACGAGAAGCAGTCGCAGACCGGCTACGTCAACGGCGGGTTCTTCTTCTTCGAGCGTTCCTTCGTCGACGAGTACCTCGACCCCGAGAAGACCGACGAGATGCTCGAGCACGCTCCGCTCCAACGGCTCGCCCGGGACGGACAGCTGGGCGTGTTCCGCCACGAGGGCTTCTGGATGGGCATGGACACCTTCCGTGATTGGAAGGAGCTCAACGGCCTCTGGGACGACGGCCGGGCCGAGTGGAAGATCTGGTAGGAGCGACCCGTCCGAGGCGTGCGCCCGGTCGCGGTGATGCGTCAGGGACGGCCTCCGAGCGGACGGCTACGCCTCTTCCCGTTCGAGTGAACGACGTCACCTGGTGGCGGCGTCCGGACTATCGTCCGGTTCCCCCTACGACAAGGCGAGTGAACGTGCGAGTACTGGTCACCGGCACCGAGGGCTACTTGGGATGCCTCACTGCGCAGGAGCTGTTGAGGTCGGGTCACGAGGTGATCGGCGTCGACACCGGCTACTACAAGAACGGCTGGCTGTACCCGGGGCTCGAGCACGTGCCCGAGACGCTGGCCCTCGACATCCGCAAGCTCGGTCCCGAGCACCTCGACGGGGTCGAGGCGATCGTGCACATGGCCGAACTCTCCAACGACCCGATCGGTGACCTGATCGGCGACGTCACCTACGACATCAACCACCACGGGTCGGTGCACCTGGCCGAGGCAGCGAAGACGGCCGGTGTCCCGCGGTTCGTCTACATGAGCTCGTGCAGCGTGTACGGCGTCGCGGAAGGGACGGTCGACGAGAGCAGCCCGGTCTCGCCGCAGACCTCCTACGCCCGCTGCAAGGCGCTGGTCGAGAGGGACGTCTCGGCGTTGGCCACCGATGACTTCTCGCCCACGTTCCTGCGGAACGCAACCGCCTTCGGTGCCAGCCCCCGCATGCGATTCGACATCGTGCTCAACAACCTGTCCGGTCTGGCCTGGACGACGAAGAAGATCGCCATGACCAGCGACGGCTCGCCGTGGCGCCCTCTGGTGCACGCCCTCGACATCGCCAAGGCCATCCGGATGACGCTGGAGAGCCCCCGCGAGCGGGTCCACGGCCAGATCTTCAACGTGGGCAGTGAGGGGAACAACTACCGCGTCCGCGACATCGCCGAGATCGTCGCCGCGGAGTTCCCCGGCTGCGAGCTGACGTTCGGCGACCCGAGCGCCGACAACCGCAGCTACCGGGTGGCCTTCGACCTGATCCGCGACATCCTCCCCGGCTACGACACCGACTGGGACGCCAAGGCCGGCGCCGCCCAGCTGCACGCCGTCTTCCGGTCCATCGACATGGACGACGCAACCTTCACCGGCCGTGGTCACACCCGCCTCAAGCAGATCGAGTACCTGATGCGCACCGAGCAGGTCGATCCCCAGCTGTTCTGGAAGGCATCGCTGTGAAGTACACGCCGCTGGGGGTCGACGGGGCCCACGTGGTCGAGATGACCCCGTTCACCGACGAGCGCGGCGGCTTCGCCCGCTCGTTCGACAGCCTCGAGTTCGAGGCGCACGGCATGCAGGCCGAAGTGGCACAGTGCAACGTCTCGTGGAACCACCGTGCCGGCACCCTGCGCGGGATGCACCTGTCGCTGCCCGGCCACCCGGAGTCGAAGTTCATCCGGTGCACCCGCGGCGCCATCGTCGACGTCGCCGTCGACGTACGACCCGATTCCCCGACGTATCTCGAGCACGTCCAGGTGGAGCTGACGGCGGAGAACCGGCTGGGCCTCTACCTGCCGCCGCACCTGGCGCACGGCTACCAGACGCTGACCGACGACGCCGAGGTGCTGTACATGGTCAGCGTCCCCTACGCGCCAGGGGCCGAGGTCGGTTACCGCTACGACGACCCGGCATTCGGCATCGCCTGGCCTCGCGAGGTCACGGTGATCAGCGACAAGGACGCCGCGTGGCCGGCCTTCGACGCCGACGCGAACGCCACGCGCTTCCGGGCGGGGGCTCCCGCGTGATCGTCGACAGCCTGCTGCGCCAGCGGCAAACCGAGGGGCGGCCGGTCCGCCTCGGTCTGGTCGGCGCCGGGTTCATGGCGAGGGGGCTGGTCAACCAGGTCGTCAACAGCACCCCGGGGGTGCAGCTGACCGTCGTCTGCAACCGGACGCCGGCGAAGGCCCAGGCCATCGTCGCGGAGGCAGGGGCAACCCCGGTAGCGGCCGAATCCGCGGCCGACGTCGTCCGCATCGCCGGTAGCGGCGATGTCGCGATCACCGACGACATCACGCTGGTCGCCGGTAGCGACGTCGTCGACGTCGTCGTCGACGCAACTGGTGCCGTTGCGTTCGGGGCAGAGCTCGCCCTCGCTTGCTTCGCCGGCGGTAAGCACCTGGTACTGCTCAACGCCGAGGTCGACGCCACGCTCGGTCCTCTGCTCGCCACCAAGGCGGACGCGGCCGGCGTCGTCTACTCCGGCGCCGACGGCGACCAGCCGGCGGTGCAGATGAACCTCATCCGGTTCGTCCGGCAGATCGGCCTGCGGCCCCTGGTCGCCGGCAACATCAAGGGCCTGCAGGACCCGTACCGCAACCCCACCACCCAGGAGGGTTTCGCGAAGCGCTGGGGCCAGGACCCGTGGATGGTGACGAGCTTCGCCGACGGCACCAAGGTCAGCGTCGAGCAGGCGCTCGTGGCCAACGCAGCCGGTCTGACGGTGCCCAAGCGGGGTCTGTACGCCATGGACCACACCGGGCACGTCGACGAGCTGACGCAGCGCTATGACGTCGAAGAGCTGCGGGCACTGGGCGGTGTCGTGGACTACGTGGTCGGCGCCAGGCCGGGCCCGGGCGTCTACGTGATGGCCGAGCACGAGGACCCCAAGCAACGGCACTACCTGGAGCTCTACAAGCTCGGAACCGGGCCGCTCTACAGCTTCTACACGCCCTACCACCTGTGCCACTTCGAGGTGCCGATGACGGTGGCACGGGTCGCCCTGCTCGGCGATCCGGCGATCCGGCCGGCGGGAGCGCCGCAGGTGGACGTGGTGACGCTGGCCAAGACCGATCTGATCGCCGGCACGGTCCTCGACCGGCCGGGCGGTTACCACTACTACGGCGAGGCGGAGCGGGCCGACGTCACGCACGCCGACCGTCTGCTGCCGGTCGGCCTGGCCGAGGGATGCCGGGTGCTGCGAGACATCCGGAAGGACGAGGTCATCGGCTACGCCGATGTGGAGCTGCCCGAGGATCGGCTGGTCGACCGGCTCCGCGCGGAGCAGGACGAGCGGTTCTTCGGCAGCGCGGCTGCGCGCGACGCCACGGGGAACCAGGTACCCGTCGCCTGACCCGCCTCGCCCCCGCGTCAGGCCGTGTCGGTGGGCAGTTCAGCGAGGAGGGGTCGCACGGCAGCGAGCCATGAGTGGTCCTCGGCGACCGCGCGGACGCCCGCCTCGCCGAGTGCAGCGCTCCGCTCGGGGTCGGTCAGCAGTTCGGAGATCGCGGCCGCCATCCCGGCAGGGTCGTCGGCGACGACGACGCCGCGGCCGATCAGGTCCTCCAGGCCTTCGGCGCCGATCGTCGTCGCGACCACCGGCCGCGCCGCCGCAAGGGCCTCGAGGATCTTCAGTCGCGAGCCGCCACCGGCGAGCAGCGGAGCCACCGCCACGCGCGTCCGGGCGTACCAGGGCGTCAGGTCGGGGACCGTGCCGGTCACCTCGATGGTCGGACTCGCCAACGCGGTGACGGCGTCGGCGGGGTTGCGACCGACCAGCTGCAGCCGAGCCTCCGGCACGTCGGCCAGCACCCGTGGCCACACCTCGCGGGCGAACCAGACCGCGGCGTCCACGTTCGGGCCCCACGACAGCAGGGCCACGAAGCTGACGACGGGGTCGGGCGCCGGCGGCAGGGGCTCGGGTTCGTCCCAGGCGTTCGGAACCACGACCATCCGTGGGTGATCGAGGATGCCGGCCAGCGTGTCGCGGTCGACGTCACTGACCACGGCGATGACGTCCGCCGAGCCGGCGCGGCGCTCCATCGAGCGCAGCGCCCGCGCCTCGGCCGCCCAGGCCCATCGCCGGGGGCCCGACGAGGATGCGGCGATGCGGCCGGCCAGGGAGGACTCGACGTTGTGCATGTCGACGACCCGGAGCCCTGCCGTCGCCCGGCGGGCGTAGGGCAGCAGTTGCACGTGCTCGACGACGAGCACGTCCGTGCCGCCGGTCGTGGCGGCCGCCACCGTGTCCGCCAGGCGGGGATCCCAGAACCGGGCCGAGGTGATCGACCGGCCGCGGAGCAGTCCCTGCAGCAGGGTGGCCGGCCGACGACGCATCGGCACGCTGCGCACGTCGATGCCCTCCGCGCGCAGGGGGCCGGCGTCGTCGTCGGGCCCTTCGAAGGCGCAGAGGGTCACGTCGCCCTGCCGGCGCAGCGCTCGGAGGATGCCGAGGGTCCGGCGCTTGTCACCGCTGTTGGGCGGCCAGGGGACGAACTTCGCCACGACGACGGTACGCACGATCGGGGACCTCCGGGCGGGACGGGTGATCCACAACCTATCGGCTGCCTGTGACTGGAGTGGCGGGTGCTTGGAGCTGGGGCACGTGGTGGAGCAGCAGCCGAACGCACGACGGATTTCGCCGAAAATACTTAGCGTGACCTAGCGACTCCGCTGTGCGTGTGCCAGCCTGACAAACGTCACAGATGTGATTCGCCGAGTCACATCAAGTAAGCGAAACAGTGCTGGAGCGTCGTGCCTTCCCACCCCCGCCCCTGGTCCCGCGCCGTGCTCGCCTCCCGGCGTGCCGCCGTCGTCCTCGCGTCCGCCACCGCCGTGGTCGTCTCCGTGTCCGGCTGCCTTCCCGGCACCGGCGGCACCGCATCGACCTCCGGTGGCCAGGCCGGGAATGAGACCGTCGAGCCTGGCGTCAGCGCCGACCGCGGTGTGGCAACGACGCCGGTCGTGCCGTCCGTGGCGCCGACCGAGACAGTCGTCCCCGAAGGCACCGTCGACGAAGAGGTGGACTCGCTGGCGCCCACGTCGGCGAGTGTCCAGTCCGACGCCGAGCCACATCCGGCCAAGTCGGTGGCACCCGCCCCCGAGGCCGGAGGTGGACCGGCCCCTTCGCCGGCGGCTGCCGCGGCCGCCAAGCCTGCTGCGGTTCCCGCCGGTACATGGCTTTCCGGAGCGGCCGGTACGGGTGCGGCGTCGGGCGCTTTCGGCTCCTGGCGCGGGCGTGACCTGGAGATCGCCGGTCAGTGGTCGGACACCAACGAGGCCATGATTCACCTCTGGGATATGGCCCCCGGCTCGCAGTGGTGGGGGTGGGACGGGCCCATCGACACCGCCATCGGGGCCATCGGTCCTGGTGAGACGTGGGCGCAGGCTGCCGTAGGGGCATATGACGCACGGTGGCGGCAGTCCCTGACCAACCTGCGCAAGCTGCGCGGTGACCGCGGCACCGTCTACATCCGGTTCGCGCACGAGATGAACAGCGACTGGTATCCCTGGTCGGTCGACGCTAGCGAGACGCAGGCGTTCCGCACGGCGTGGCAGCGGTTCCGGGCGCTCCAGCAGGAAGTGTTCCCCGAGTCGCAACTGGTGTTCTGCGTCAACCGCGAGTCGGTGAACACCGGTATCGACTGGCGCAAGACCTTCCCTGGAGCCCAGTACGTCGACGTGATGAGCGTCGACTACTACAACCAGTGGCCGTACGTCGGCACTTCCCAGGAGTGGACGGCGAGCCTCGACGACGTCGATCAGTACGGTGCTCCCAAGGGTTTGGAGAAGCATCGGGAGTTCGCCGAGAGCGTGGGTCTTCCGCTGGCAATCTCGGAGTGGTCCGGCAACGCCGACTGGGGCGACTCGACCGCCTTCATGGAGGGCATGTACGGCTTCCTCAGCGACCACGCCGGAGGTGGGGGCGGGCAGATGCTCTACGAGATCCTGTTCAACGTCGACGGTTATGACCGGCGCTTCTACGTCTACGGTGACGGTGTGCGCATGCCGCAGACGGCATCTGCCTACCAGCGTTTGTGGTAACGGCCACGTTGATGGCATCGCCCGGCGGATCTGCCTAGAGTCGTAGGGAGGTCCGGGTCGGGCGATGCTGCGGCCTCGCCTCGACCACATCCACATGGGCGTTTGAGCAAGCCGGGCCCTACCGGCGCGGGACCGAGTGCCCGCACGCGGAGGTCGTCTTGTCCCCATCATCACCGCATGCCCGGTCGGACGTCACGGCAGCGCAAGACCAGCCCGAGTCGTCGGAGGGGCTGTCCGGCAAGCGCCTCCGTCGTGGTTCGGTGGCTGCGGCCCTGGCGGCGCTCCTGCTGGTGATCGGCGTGGCCGTCATCAGGCAGTCGGACGGGGAGCCGGGGAGGACAACCGGTGATTCGGGGGCAGCGCCCGCCGGCCAGTGGTTGTCGGGGGCCGCGGGCACAGGAGTGTCGTCCGGTGAGTTCGGTGAATGGCGGGGCCGGCCGGTTGACATCGTCGGCCAGTGGTCGGACACCAATGAGGCAATGGTGCACCTGTGGGACATGGCACCCGGTTCGCAGTGGTGGGACTGGGACGGCCCGATCGACACCGCCATCGGCGCCATCGGCCCGGACGAGACGTGGGCGCAGGCAGCGGCCGGGGCCTACGACACGCGGTGGCGGCAGTCCCTCACCAATCTGCGGAACTTGCGCGGCGATCGCGGGACCCTTTACATCCGCTTCGCGCACGAGATGAACGGCAACTGGTATCCGTGGTCGGTGGATGCGGGTGAAGCGGAGGACTTCCAGTCGGCCTGGAAGCGGTTCCGGGCCCTTCAGCAGGAGATATACCCCGAGTCCAAGTTGGTCTTTTCCCTCAACCGGGAGTCGGTCGACAGCGGCATCGACTGGCGGGAGACCTTTCCCGGGGCCGAGTACGTCGACGTGATGTCCGTCGACTACTACAACCAGTTTCCGTACGTTGGGACTGCGCAGGACTGGGTGGAGAGCCTGGACGACGTCGATGCCTACGGCGCCCCGAAGGGGCTGGAGGGGCACCGGCAGTTCGCCGAGAGCGTGGGCCTCCCGCTGGCCGTCTCCGAGTGGTCGGGCAACGCCGACTGGGGAGACTCCCCGGCCTTCATCGAGGGCATGCACGACTTTTTCAGTACCCATGCCGGGGACGGGCCCGGCGAAATCCTGTACGAGATCCTTTTCAACGTCGACGGCTATGACCGGCGGTTCTACATGTACGGCGACGGGGTGCGCATGCCCGAGTCGGCGGAGGCCTACCGCAACCTCTGGTAAGACTCAGCTGCCCGGACTGGCGATGCGCCGGATCGCCGACCTGCACCCCGGCGTGGAAAGGCCGACGCCCGTGACGCCTACGTCATCCGTGCTGGAGTGAGTTTTCGGTCCAGAGGTGGCCGCCACCGCCGTCGTTGAACTGTTGAGGCGGCCCGGCGGGACGGCGCACTGGCGGGCCACCGCCAGCTGCTCACCAGGCCGCCCCGCGCCGGCGGGCAGCTGATAACCGATGTGCTGGCCGAGCAGGCCGTGGTGGTGCCCGACAGTGCTGCGGCGGACGAGGTGCGGCCCAGGCTGGCCGCCGTGCTCGCCCAGCGGCGGGCCATCGCCCCGCCGACGTCTAAGAGCTCATTTCAGAACGGCGAGTTAGCCATGGCGGATCGGGGCCGCCTCCGACATTGCGAACTCAGCCGGTAGATGCTGTCCGAGCGCCGCCGGTAGACGGCACATAGACAGTTGCAGTGAACACCGCTCGGTGATGCACGGCCGCGCCCCGTGGGGCGGTGTAGATCGTCCGCGTGCTGCTCTGCGGTGGTGCTGACTATGCCGTCTGCAGGGCGGGCTGGTCGATCACCTAGGTCCGGGCCCGTGGACTGCGAGCGAGCGCGGCGGTGGTGGATCTCGCCGATGCCGATGCGATCGAGCGAGCCGTAGGCCAGGTGCGCGCCGAACTGGGCCGCGTCGACGTCTTGGTCAACGCGGCCGGGACAGACGTGCCTGGTCCGGTGGCCGAGCTCGACGTCGCAGCCTGGGACAGGGTGCTCGCGGTGAATCTGCGCGCGTCGTTCTTGCTGGCCAAGGCGGTCTGGCCGGACATGCGTGAGAACGGCCGCGGAACCATCCTCAACGTGTCCTCGGTGGCTGGTCGGCGCGGCTGGGCGGATGCCGCGGCCTACTGCTCCGCCAAGTTCGGGCTCACCGGCCTCACCCAGGCACTCGCGGCCGAAGGCAAGCCGCACCGCATCCGCGCCTGCGTGCTTTACCCCGGCGCCATGGACACTAGCTGGGGCGTTTGGTCACCGGAAGATCGGACCGGCTCTGCCGAGCCGACCCTGCCCGCCGACGCATTGGCTCCCGATCAGGTCGCCCGCCTGATCAGCTGGATCGCCGCCGCCCCGCCGGACGTGGTGCTCAACGAGGTCACCGTCACCCCACTGCTCGAGCAGGGATGGCCGTAGGGCTGCCAGCGTGCACGGGTAGCCCTACGGCTCGTCCACACCACTGGACGAGCCGAGTCCAAGTTTCTGGCAGCTGACCCTTCCAACAGGTCACATCCCACAAGGAACGGAAGTCGTCGGTAGCAGATCAGGGCACAGGCCAGGTGCAGGAGGCCGAGATGGATGTCGGCGCGGCGCGTTCGTAGCGGGTGCGTAGCCGCTTGAAGGCGTGCAGCCAGGCGAAGCCGCGCTCGACGACCCAGCGGGTGCGGCCCAGACCCGAGCCGTGCGCGATGCCGCGGCGGGCGATGCGCGGCGTGATGCCCCGGTCTCGCAGGATCCGCCGGTACTTGTCGTGGTCGTAGCCGCGGTCGGCGTAGACCTCGGGAGGCCTGCGACGCGGCCGCCCGCGGCGGCCCCGGATGGGGGGCACCGCATCCAGCAGCGGGATGAGCTGGGTGATGTCGTTGCGGTTGCCGCCGGTGAGGGTGACTGCCAGCGGGATGCCGCCGGCGTCGCAGATCAGGTGGTGCTTGGAGCCAGGACGACCGCGGTCAACCGGCGAGGGCCCGACGTGGTCCCCCCTTTGAGCGCCCGGACGTGAGAGCCGTCCACGGCGCACCGGTCCAGGTCCAGATGGTCGCTGGCACGCAGCTCGGCCAGCAGAGCCTGGTGCAGCGCCCGCCAGACGCCGGCCTCGGTCCAGTCCCGCAGCCGCCGCCAGCAGGTGACACCCGAGCAACCGACGAGCCCGGTGGGCAGCTGGTTCCAAGAGATTCCGGTCTTGAGCACGAACACGATGCCGGCCAGCGCGGCACGGTCATCGACCGGCCGACGCCCCGGATGACGATGCCGGCGCGGCTTCGGCGCCGGCAGCAGCGGCCAAACCCGTTCCCACACTCCATCGGGCACCAGTTCCTCGATCACCAGAACAGCCTCTGCGTGTCGCCCGCCAACCAGAGGAGGCGCGCCGGTCATTCTGAAACCAGTTCTAAGGGATCCTCGCTGGTCACCTCCTAGCCAACGTCTCGATGCCCGACGCGAGGGTCAGGATTACAGTTCGCATCCTGCTCGAGGTCGGCGACGGCAGCGCCGTCCCCACGGCCGACGACATCTCACAGGCCTGCTGCGACCGCGAACACGCCGCCGATAAGTGCCACAACGCCGCCCTCATCTGCCTGGCCCGCCGCCGAGTCGACGCCTCTGGGCAGTACTCCGCGGCGGCACCACATACCAACCGGAGGCTGCCTCAGCGGCTTTACCAGCCCATAGGAACACCCCCGGTCGGGCCACCGCTTTCTGCGTCCGGCCGTACCCGGGGCGGTGGTCGTCGACTACCTGGGGACCGGAGGGACTGCGGGCAGCGGTTCCTTGACGCGCTGAAGAGACTCCGCGGTCGAGGCGCCGGCGGCCTGCCCGGCGGGAGGCTCTCCCCGCGACACCTCCGCGGGACCACGGTTGCGCAGCGGCGGGAGCATGAGAATCCAGAACAAAGTGAGAAACACCTGGGTGTGCTGCAGGAATGAAGCATTCACGTAGACGTAGAGGAGTAGCAGTCCTGCGGTCCAGGGGCGGGCCCGTACCCCGACGAGCAGCAGAAATAGGAGCACCACCAGGATGCCCAGAACGCCGAGAATGCCGTACTCGTACAGCACCTTGGGCATGAGGGGTTGGGTGATGGCGCCTAGCCCCTCGCTGATGAGGTAGTTATCAGCTGTGCCCGCACCGTGACCGATCGCAGCAGGGATCTCGTCGTCGAACGAGGGAGGCAGCAAAGCTGTGTAGGGCTGGACCAGGCGAAAGCTCGAACTCGTCTCCGGGTTCGTTGCTTCGGTCGATCGCTCGAGGTAGCGCTCACCCAGCGGGGTCAGCGTGGCCACGAGCACTGCGAGGATGCCAGCCGGCAAGGCCGTCAGCAGGTTGCGCCGGTACCCGGTCAAAGCCAGCGCGACCACGGCGGGCAGGAGGACTACGAAGCCACTGCCGGCCAGGGGCGGCACCATCCCGACGAGCAGGACGCTGACCTGGAGCCACCCACTGCCCCGATACAGAGCCAGCGCTACCGCGAGGCCCAAGAACATCGACAGGAACGACGGCTCGAGGAATAGGACCCCGTTGGAGCGGTAGAGGGAATCGCCGTAGGCGATGGGATCACCCGTGTTGTAGAAGTCCAGAAGCAGAATGTCGGGGACGATAAGCGATAGGTAGTCGCGGTAAGCCACACCGAGGTACTGGATCACCATCTGGGCGACCGACACGCCGGCGAAGACGGTCATTAGCCTCAGATAGACGCGGTGGACTCGGTCGACTGCCTCCGGCCCCAGGTTCGCCGTGACGGCGACCATGGCGTAGAGAGCGACGACCAGGCCGAGGGAGAAGATCGACGGAGCGCCCCCGAGGGCTAGCTGGACGAGTGTGCAGACTCCGGCGGTTCCCCAGATGAGGGCCAGCGCCGGCAGCCTGGCCGGCGCGATGCGGAATTCACCTGAGCGCAGTCCCGCTGCCAGGAGGAGCAGGACCACGGGGACCATCAACGGGATCTGGCCCTCGCCGTAGGGGACACCCAGGCGCTGGAAGAGCATGGAGCTGACAAGCAGGGTGATGGTGCAAGGTGCCTTCGCCGCCCACCCCCGGACAGCCGTTGTATCCGGCACCATTCCTAGTCGGCCGCGTACCCGGTCGCTGGGCCGGGCGCGGAGCGAGCGCTCCTACCGAACAGGAAGAACACGATGCAGACCCCGATAAAGAGGCCGATCGCAGCACCGAGGACGAGTGCAGTCGCAAGGGATAGCGACGAGGGCTCCTCAGGCGTCGACGGCTCACGCAGCAGGAACGCCTGTCCGGGGAAGCTTTCCGCCGTCCCCCGGAGTGTTTCCTGCTGGCCGAGTTGGTCGGCCAGGCGGTTCCCGATGTCGGCGCTCCGGGTGGCAAGCCGGTCGGCGCGGGCGCTCAGAACGCCGTAGGCGGGTGCAGTCACCGGCGTGGCCGCGAGCTGGGCGCTGACCTCTCCCAGCTCCGCGTCCACGGCCTCCAGTTCGCCGACGAGCCGGTCGATCGTGGGCTGGAGAAGATCTGCCTGCCGCTGAATAGCATCCACTCCGGAGTCGCGGACGTGGTTGACGTAGGCGCTGGTCAGCGTGGTGGTCAACGCGGCTGCCTCATCCGGCTCATCGGCGGGACCGGCTATCGTCAGCAGGCTGGTCCCTGGCCGGACCTCGACCGCAACCGCCTCACGGAGGTCCTCGGGATCCATGTCGAGTGAGTCCGCTGCCTGCCCGATGACCGCGTCGGACAGGACCACCTGCCGTTGATCGGTTACCTGCCGGTCCAAGGCCTCGGGGTTCTCAGGCGCTGGCGGGGAGCCCAGGTACTCGAGGGCGTCCGGGTCCCACAGGATCTGCGCCTCGCTCGTGTACTCCGGGCCGGCGAGCGTGCTGCCGACTCCGACGGCCGCGGCGCCGAGCGCTGTGCTCACGAGCACGATGGCTACCGACTGCTTCGTACGCGACCGACCCCACCGCGGCTGGGAGGGCTTACCGTTCGCAGCGGGCTGCTCCGGCCGCGACAGCACCGAGTCGTTCGCGGAGACTGGCTCATCGGTGCGAGCGGACGACGTCCGGGTGGAAGTCAGGTCAGCCTCCAAGCGTGGCCACTGTGCGCCTGGTGGCCCCTCGCGGAGCGCTCCTGTTCCCTGGCGCAGCAAGCGAAAGCCTATCGCACGGCTCGTGGCACGGTCGCTCATCGCAGGGGTGTGACGCGAAGGCCACCCGATCGGGTCAGTGCGGCCGTCCGCGCAACCCTGGCAGTTACCGTGTCGGCGTGAGCAGGAGCCGATCGGCTGCGTGTCCGGCCGGCGATCCATTCCACGCCCCGCCGGGGGATTGCTGGTGAGCGGATTCTCGGGCACGGAGCCGGCTCCGGTCACCCCTCAGGGCCGTCGTGGAGTCGTCGTCCGCCTCGCTCGCCGGGCCGGCTGGGGGGTGTTCGACCAGGCCCTCTCGAGCTTCGGCAACCTGCTGCTGGCCGTGCTCGTCGCCCGAGCGGTGGACGTGCACGCCTTCGGTGCCTTCACCGTGGCGTTCAGCGTCTACACCATCGCCGTTCAGGTCTCGCGGACGCTCGTGAGCCAACCGCTGGCCATCCGGTACGCCGGGGTGCCGGTCGACGAGTACCGGGCGGCGAGTGGCCTCTCGACCGGGACGGCGTTGGCCATCGGGTTGGCGGCGGCCGTACCGCTCGCCGCACTGGGCCTGCTCCTCGGGGGGACGGTCGGTCACGCGCTCGCGACCGTGGGCCTCCTGCTTCCCGGCCTGCTGGTCCACGACGCGTGGCGAGTTGCCTTCACCGCCCACGGGCGGCCCGACCAGGCCGCACTCATCGACGGCACGTGGCTCCTGGTCCAGGTAGGCGGAGTCGCCGGCCTGCTCGCGGTGGGCATCGACAGCCCGGTTCCCTACCTCCTGGCCTGGGGGCTGGCGGCCACCGCGGCTGCTGCTCTGGGCGTCGCACGGGGGCGGGTGCGGCCGCAGGTGGTCCGTACCTGGACGTGGTTGAGTTCCCACTGGGACATCACCCGCTTCCTCCTCTTCGATGCCGTGCTCGTCCAGGGAGCTTTCCAGGGGGCACTGCTGCTGGTGGGAGCGTTGGGCACGCTTAGCGCCGCCGGCGCCCTCCGTGGCGCCGCAGTGGTGCTCGGGCCAGTGTCCTTGCTGGCCATGAGTGCCATGTCCTTCTCCGTGCCGGAGCTCGCGCGTCGGCGGCACATGCCTGCGCGGACTCGGCTCGCGGTCGCATCCGGGATCGGCGCGCTCATGGGCACCGCCAGCCTGGCCTGGGGAGCCGTCGCCTTGCTGCTTCCCGACCAAGCCGGTGTATTCCTGCTGGGCGACACCTGGAGCGGTGTCGAACCCGTGCTGCTGCCCACAGTCATCGGTCAAGCGGCCAACCTCTTCGCGCTCGGCCCGGTCAGCATGATCCTCGCGATGGCCGCGACCAGAACGGTGTTCCGCATCAACTCCACGCTCGCCGTCCTGCTGGTCGTCCTGGGCGTCGGCGGCGTATTGACCGGCGGGGCGGTAGGCGCCGCCTACGGGTTCCTCATCGCCTACTGGCTGGTGATGCCGTTGTGGTTCCGCTCGATGTGGAAGCTCGTGCGCGCAGGGGCTGCCGACCCGGTGCGGCCGGGGTGAGCGGGGTCGTCCTTTCGTGAACTCCGCCCATCCCGCGGCGCGGGCACCGTATCGTCTCAGCCCATCCATGATCGTCTCTCGGAGGGAGGCTGGCTGGTGCGAGATCCGGGGCGGCGGCAGCCCGTGATCATCGTCCGTGGCGACACCCGGGCCGTACCCGACACCACTCGGGCGGAAGACCGACCGAGATCGGATTACACGCTGCTCCGGAAGGAGCTGGGCGCTCGCTTCGTCGACCTGAACGACGTGCAGGCGAGTCGTCTCGGTCGCCTCACCCGCGCTGTCTGTGGGACGTACGCAGCCCTCGCAGTGACCGCCTTCCGCCAGCGGGGGACCGCCACCGCGTTCGTCAGCAACTCGGAGAACGAGGCCATCATCTTGGCGCTCCTGCTCAAGCTGACCCGCCGTTCGCTGCCGATCGTCGCCGTGGGCCAGTTCCCGGCGAAGCCGCAGAAGTGGGCGGCGTGGCGGATCGCCCGCGTGCATACGCACATCCACCGGCTCATGCCACTAGGCAGTGTGCAGGCCGAGCACCTGGTGAACGACCTTGGTGTCCCGGCGAGCAAGGTGGAGGTGCTGCCGTACGGCATCGATACCGAGTACTGGCAGATGGAGAAGGCGACTCCCCGCCAGATGGATCGGCCGTATGTCATCGCAGCAGGACTGCAGCATCGCGATTACCGGACGCTGGTGCGGGCGGCCGACGGTCTGGACCTAGAGGTGCTCATCGCGGCGGCGAGCCCTTGGAGCAAGAGCGCCAATCAGCTGGACGGCGAGGAACAGCCGCCGGGGATCACGGTGGAGTCGCCGAGTCTGGGCGAGTTGCGGGATGCCTACGCCGGGGCCGTCGCGGTGGTGGTACCTGTTGTCGAGACGAGCTTCCCGGCCGGCACCACCTCCATATTGGAGGCGATGGCGATGAGCAAGCCGGTCATCGTGTCGCGATCCGAGGGTGCCGGCGACTACGTCACCGACCGCCGGCGCATTCTGCGGCGTGGACCCATGCGGTCGACGTCGGCTACCTATGCGGCGCGGTTCGGTTCGGCGACAGCTCAAGGGCAAACGGGCCTCCACGTACCCGTCGGTGACGCCGGTGAACTGCGGTCGGTGCTTCAGTGGGTCGCCGACCATCCGGAGGAGGCGGCCGCGGTGGGACAGCGAGGGCGGGCAACGGTGACGGAGATCTACCGGGTCGAGGACTATGTCGGCCGGATCGCTGCTGCAGTCCGCAGCGGCTTCGCTGAGGAGAAGCATGGCTCCTGAGGGCACCTTTCCGTCAGCATCGGGGGCGTCCCGTGCCCGGTGCTACTGCTCATCCTCGTACGCATTGGAGCGACCATGACAGCCTCTCCCCCGCCGCAGACGATCCTCGTCACCGGCGCGGACTCCAACTACTTCTCGTTGATGAGCGACGCAATCAACTCGTTTCGGAGCTTTCCGGAGTCGCAGCAGTTGGCTCTGGGGGTTCTCGATTACGGCCTGACGGAGCAGGAGCGGCTTTGGGTCGAGGGTCAGGGCGGGCTACTGGTCCGCCCTGACCAGCTCATGCCGTTGCCAGACGGGACTGATGAGCGCAAGGCCGTGACCTACACGAGCAGGCTCTACCTCCCCGAGTACTTCCCGGGATACCGCCGGTACATCTGGCTGGATGCGGATGCCTGGCTGCAGACGTGGGACGCGATTGACGAGCTGGTATCCGGGGCGGATGCCAGCGGCTTCGCGGCCGTTCACGAGTCAGACCCGGGTTACCGATTCGACGCCGAGCTCTCGGCGTGGAACGCGAAGCACTATCTCACCGGCTACGGCCTGGTGGGCGGGGCACGGCTGGCGGTTCAACGACGGCGACTCAACGCTGGGGTGTTCTGTGCACTCGGGGACGCTCCGCAATGGGCGAGCTGGCGCACCGCGATGGAGACGGCGGTGTCCAGAACCGGACGCGTCACACCGCACGACCAGTTCGCCATGAACAAGATCGTGTTTCTGGACCGTGTACCCGTCGGCGTGCTGGAGCCACGGAACAACTGGGTGTCGAGCCGCGGCATCCCGCGCTGGAATACCGAGCGCTCCGTCTTCTGCACGCCCAATCGCGCACTCGAGACCATCTCGATCGTGCACCTCGCCGGTCACCGGGCGAAGAGCGGGGGAACCTTCGAGGTCACGACCACCGACGGGACCGTCATCCACACCGGGCTCCGATTCAACCAGCGACCGCAGGCCCCCGAAATCCGCTGACGGGGTGGCATATGGGCTCAGTCACCTCGGGTGGCGGCTCCGTCGTCCGGCCAGTCCGGAAGAGGCGTCCGGACTGCGATGACTCGCCCGGAGCACCAGCCGGACAGGGCGCCGACAGGTCAGAGGCTTCGCAGTGCGTCGGTCACGATTGCGATCGCGGCGGGGTCGTAGAGGATCTCGTTGTGATCGCCCTCGACGCGGTGGATCGTGAAGTCTGACGATGCCTCCTCGGCCCAACCCATCGCACCGTCGGTCCAGTGCCCGCTGAGGGCGATGTTGCGCCCCTGCCACTCTCCCGACCCTATGTAGATGGTCGGGACCGGGCGAGGCAGGGGCGCCGGCCGGTGACGCAGGGCGGCGGTGCGCATGGCCCGTGAACTCCGCCGGACGGGATCACGGGTCGGCAGCTTGCGGAAGACCGCTAGCGCCAGGTCGCGGATGGCGGTGCGGCGGACGTCCGCCTTCGATGCGAGCTGTCGTGGCGCCGGCCACCGGGCCGGGACGTATGCCCGAGACCCCAGGTGGGGGGAGTCGTACATGACCAGGAGCTCCACCTGCTCGCCCTGACCGAGGAGCTGACGGGTCATCTCTCGAGCGACCAGGCCACCGATGCACTGACCGGCCAGCCGATACGGCCCGTCCGACTGCACCGTGCGGACCTCGGCCAGGTAGTGCGCCGCCATGTCCTCGATGGTCCGCTGCCCGCGGCTGCCGTCCAGCCCGTCCCACTGCAGCGCGTAGACCGGCTGCTCCTGGGGGAGCCCTCGGGCCAGCCGCGGGAAGCTCGCGATGTTGCCTGACCCACCGTGCACGATGAACAGGGGAGTGACTGCGGGGTCGCCCACCTGGAGAGGCACCAGCGAACCCCACCGGTCGCCCTGGTCGTCGCGAAGCAGCGCGGCGAGCCCCGCGATCGTCGGGGCCTGCGCCAGTGCGCCCAGCGGCATCTCCTGTCCGAGCTGCTCGGCCACCCGCTGGGTCATCTCCGCGGCGATGAGGGAATCACCACCCAGCTCGAAGAAGTCGTCGAGCACGCCGACCTCCGGTACCCCGAGCAGGGTCGACCAGATCTCGGCGACGACCTCCTCGTGCCGGTCGGACGGGGCCTGGTAGGGGGCAGAAAGGACACTCCGGTCGAACGCCGCGTCCGGCAGAGATGCCGTGTCGACCTTCCCGCTGGCGGTGAGTGGCAGCTCGGGCACCACGAGATAGTGGCTGGGCACCATGTACGCCGGCAGGTGCCGGCGTGCGTAGCGGTGAACCTGACCCAGCTCGGGAGCCTCGTCCTCGGCCGCGACCAGCCACGCGGTCAACCGGGCGCCACCCTCTCCCTCGCGCACCGCGGCGACGCACTGGCCGACCCCGGGAGCCGAGGAGAGCACTGCGCCCACCTCCGCCGGCTCGATGCGGTAGCCGCGGAACTTCACCTGGTGGTCGGTGCGGCCCAGGTACTCCAGTTCCCCAGTCGGCAGCCAGCGGACGACGTCCCCGGTGCGGTAGAGCCGGGCAGAAGCAGCGGCCCAGGCGGGTGCCGGGATGAACCGCTCGTCGGTCAGGTCAGGGCGGCCGAGATACCCCCGGGCCAGGCACGCGCCCCCGAGGTACAGCTCGCCAGGGACGCCTACCGGTCGACGGCCACCGGCCGGGTCGAGGACGTGGGCCTGGCTGTTGTCGATGGGGGTTCCGATCGGGGGGAGCAGCGGCCAGTCGGCCGGGTCGCGCCCCAGGGTGTGGGCGGTCACCACGTGGGACTCCGAAGGGCCGTACTGGTTCTCCAGAACACACCCCGGCAGGGCCCGGAAGAGGTCGCGCACGACGTCGTCGGCGCGCAGTTGTTCCCCGGCCGTGTAGACCTCGGTCAGGGTGGTCGGGACGCGGCCCGTGGCCGCCACGGCGGCGGCGAGGCCGCGCAGGGCGACGAACGGCAGGAACAACCGCTGCACGCGGTGGGCGATCAGGTAGTCGAGCAGCCGGAGCGGGTCCCGGCGCGTCGCGTCGTCGACGAGTACGAGCGTCCCGCCGGAGGCCCATGTCGTGAACAGTTCCTGGAAGGACACGTCGAAGCTCAGCGACGAGAACTGGAGCGTCCGGGCCGCTTCGCTGAACTGAGGTCTGCGCAGCTGCCAGCCGACCAGGTTGTCGAGGGCGGCCTGCGGCATGGCGACCCCCTTGGGGCGACCCGTGGACCCGGAGGTGTAGATGACGTAACCGAGGTCTCGGCCCGATCCCCCCGAAGGAAGAGCCGGGACGGTCCTGTCGGCCACCGGTTCATCCAGCAGGACGACGTGTCCCCGGTAATCCTCCGGAACGCTGTCCCGCAGACGGCTCAGGGTCAGGAGCACGGTCGCCCCCGAGTCGCCGATCATGACCTCCCGGCGTGCGTCCGGGTAGGTGGGGTCGACCGGCACGTAGGCACCGCCCGCCATCAGGACGCCGAGCACCCCGACGACCATCTCGATCGAGCGCTCGGCACAGACGACGACCGTGACGTCCGATTTCACGCCCAGCGAGTGGAGGTGGGCTGCCAACTGCGCCGCCCGGTCACCCAACTCCTTGTAGGACACCGCACGCCCGTGGTGCTCGACCGCCGGCGCGTCGGGTGTCTGCTCCACCTGCCGCCAGAAGCGAGCCGCCAACGGCGCGTCCGGGTCGTGCGGGTGATCGGTGGCATTCCACCGGGTCAGGTCGGCGATGTCGTCCTCGGCGAGGAGCGGCAGCGATCCCACCGGGCTTTCCGGGTCGGCGACGCCTTCGGCCAGCAGGCGGACCAGGTGTTGGGAGAGCCGGGACATCCGCCAGCGGTCGAACAACTCAGCGGCCCAGTCGAGCCGGAGGCGGATGCGTTCGTCGCTCTCCCCGCAGGCCAGGACCAGGTCAGGAGGCGTCGGCCAGGTGTCCGGCCACTCGGGACTGCTGTCAGACACTGAGTGGACGAAGCCGACCTGGAACACGGGGTGCTTGGTAGGACCGGGCTCGACGCCGAGGTCGCGCACGAGGTCCTCGACGGTGCCCCGGGTGAATGCCGCGGCAGTGGACAGTGCCTCGTTCGTCGCCGTCGTGTTGGCCCGCAGGCCGCCATCGAGGAACACCGGGCCCCGGACCACCGTAACTCCCGCCGTCCCACCGGGACCCGCCGCGCCGACCACGGCGTCGTCCTCCTCCGCCGTCCTGCTGAGGAGGACGCGAAACCCGGTGAGGAGCACGACGTCGAGGCCGGCGCCGACTCGTTCGGCAAGCGATCGGAGGTCGCGCGTCAGCTTCTCGTCGAGGGTCACCTCGAGGGTCGCGACGTCCGTGGTCAGCGCGGTCGGTCGCGACCGATCGGCGGGCAGTGACAACGCTGTGGGCGCGCCCTCGAGGTGGTCGGCGAGCGTCCGGAGATGCCTCTGCGCTTCACGAGAGGGGGTGCCGGCGGTCATGTGTCTCCTGTGGGTCGGGCACGAACAGGCGCAAAGGGAAGGTCGCATGGGCGGGAACCGCATTCGCCGGCCGTGCCGGGCAGGACGAGACCGACCATATCGAGGGCTGCAGGCCTGGTCGTACCTGCGCACCGGCCGGGACCCGTTCGGTTGACACCCTCGCTCCCGGTCTGAGAGGCATGCGCGGAGCAGATTGAGCTCTTCGACCGTCGGCCAGCAGGTCGTCGGCGCTGCGCGTCGAGCTGCTCGGGGCGGAAGCTGATGCCCACCGCGGTGCCGTGCTCGACTCAGGCGGAGCAGACCGCTCTGGCGTCCAAGTCGGTCTCCGGCCGCGGCACTGCGTGTCGCAGCGCCGCCCGCCTGTGACAGGATTTGGCAACCATGTGGTAGAGCTCATAGCTCAGTCACGTGGCGACCGGGTGCACCCTCCTGCCTACGTGACGTTCGAACGCGCTAGACACGCCGGGCCTCCGTGTTGCCGATCCCGTGGGCCCCGTGACCGCGTGTCACGCCCTTCCTCGTCGTCGCCCCTGGCTCGGTGCTGACACGTGGCACGTCCGTCTGCGGAGGACGAGTGTGTGGCAGGACCGCAACGGCGCGGCGTGTGCTCGAACAACTTCACCGCCTGCCGCCTGTCGCCTGTGTCACCGACCCGGATCCCTTCTCGCGCCGCCACGGCGGGCGTGTGGGCGGTGAGTCCGACCGCCCTGCTCCGAATGAGGATCCCCATGCGTCCGCTGCTTCCACCGCACGTGCCCGATGGGCTCCAGCGACCGGATCGGACGGTCGTCATGGTCGGCAACGTCGTCGCCGACCACCGAGAGCGTGTGGGGCAGCCCTACCGGTCCCGGTTCGCCCGCACCGGCTTCGACACGACCGTCATCGTGCCGACCTTCAACGAGGGCGCGAACGCCGCCCCGCTGGTCGAGCGCCTCGCGGCGGCCATGCGCGGGCGCAGCGCCGAGATCCTTTTCGTCGACGACAGCACCGACGACACGCCCCAGCAGATTGCCCGCCTCGCCGCGCACGCCGATCTGCCCGTGCGGATGATCCACCGGGAGGCCGAGGAGCGGGTCGGTGGCCTGGCCGGTGCGGTCGTCGCCGGCATCTCCGCGTCGCGCAGCGACTTCGTCGTCGTCATGGACGGCGACCTGCAGCACCCGCCGGAGATGGTGCCCGCGCTGCGCGACGCCGCCGAGGACGTGGATCTGTCCGTCGCGTCCCGCTACGGCGGCGGGGATTCCTCCGGGCTGGGCAGCACCTACCGCCGCTGGGTGTCCACCGGCAGCACGGCCATCGCCCAGGCATGCTTCCCGCGCCGGGTCGGCCGGGTCTGCAGCGACCCGATGACCGGCTTCTTCTGCGTTCGCCGCTCGGCGATCGACCCGTCGGCTCTCCGGCCGCGCGGCTTCAAGATCCTGCTCGAGATCCTCGCGCGCCACGACCTGCGGGTCCGGGAACTGCCGTTCACGTTCGGCGAGCGCGCGGCGGGGGAGAGCAAGGCGTCCTGGCGCACCGGTCTCCGGTTCCTCCGCCAGCTGGCGAGCCTGCGGCTGGGCCGGCTGAGCCGCTTCGCAGCCGTGGGGGCGCTCGGCACGATCGTGAACCTCGCGGTGATGGCGCTGCTGCTCGCCGGACCCCTGCCGGTGAACTACGTCGTCGCCGCGATCGTCGCCGCCGAGGTCTCGATCCTGCACAACTTCGTGCTCCAGGAGCGGTTCGTCTTCCCGGACCTGCGCGACGGCGCACACCGCCGGACGCGCCGGCTGGCCCAGCACCTGGTGTTCAACAGCGTCGAGGCCGGGATCCGTCTCCCGTTGCTCGTCCTGCTCGTGGAGACCGTGGGCGTCTGGCCGCTCCTGGCGCAGGCGGCCACCCTCGCCGCCGCCTTCGTCATCCGGTTCCTCTTCGTGTCCCGCGTGGTCTACCGCCCGCGTCGGCGGCGTTCGGCCCCGGCCCCCCTTCGAGAGACCGTGGAGGTCTGACCATGGCGATCCTCTCCGGGGTCCTCGTCCTCATCGCCCTTGCCCTGCTCGTCATCGCCAGCACGACCCTGTGGTGGCAGATGCACGCCTGGATGTCCCCGCGGTCCTTCGAGTCCGTCGGCTTCCGCGTGCCCGGGCGCGCGAAGTACTCCTTCAGCCTGATCGTGCCCTGCCGCGAGGAGAGCGAGGAGGTGATGACGTCGACGGTCGAGCGGTTGCTGGCCCAGGACCACCCCGACTTCGAGGTCATCTTCTCGGTCGGGCACGACGACGCGAAGCCGATGAGCAACGGCCTGAACACCGTGCAGATCGCGGAGAAGCTGGCCCGGCGGTGGCCGACCCGCGTCCGCGTCTCGATCAACTACGACACGGTCAAGAACAAGCCGCGGCAGCTGAACACCTCGCTGCTGGACTGCACCAAGGACGTCGTGGGCATCATCGACGCCGAGTCGCTCACCCAGCCGGGCCTGCTCCGGCACGTCGACGCGACCTTCCAGGACACCGACGCCGACGTCGTCCAGGGCGCGGTGCACCTGATGAACTACCGGGACTCCTGGTTCAGCCTCCGCAACTGCATGGAGTACCGGATCTGGTTCCGCTCCCGGCTGCACGGCCACGCCCTCTCCGGCTTCATCCCGCTGGGCGGCAACACCGTCTTCGTGAAGCGCGAACTGATCGAGCAGGTCGGTGGCTGGGACGGCGACTGCCTCGCCGAGGACTGCGAGATCGGCGTCCGGCTCTCGGCCCTGGGCAAGAAGATCGTGGTCGGCTACGACCCGGCGCTGGCCACCCAGGAGGAGACGCCGGAGCGCATCCCGCAGCTGATCAAGCAGCGGACCCGGTGGGCGCTGGGCTTCATGCAGGTCCTGGCCAAGGGGGAGTGGAAGCGGCTGCCCACCCGGTCGCAGCGGTTCCACGCCTGGTGGACGCTGGTCCAGCAGCACGCGGTGGCCTTCTCGGGCGTCGTCCTGCCGCTGGCCATCCTGACCGGGGTCCTCGCCAGCGTTCCCCCGCTGGTGGTGCTGATCACCCTCCTGCCCTTGGCGCCGACGGTGACCATGCTCGGCTTCGAGATGCTCATCCTCCGCGAGTGGAGCCAGGAGATGGGGCTCGAGGTCCGGTTCCGCGACTATCTCCGGCTGCTCGTCTCGCTGCCCTTCTACCAGCTGCTGCTGGCCATCGCGGTCCTCCGGGCGATCTGGAAGTACGTGACCGGCGACTTCGCCTGGGAGAAGACCGCCCACGCGGGCTCCCACATCACCCCCCAGCTGTCCGTCGTCCCGAACGAGGAGCGCGCCGCATGACCACCGTCCTCGAACGCCCCGACGTCGTCGAGACCGACCGGACCCCGGCGCCGCCACGCCCGCGCGGCGCGCTGGGGCTCCGTTCGGAGCGCCTGCTCGTCACCCTCGGGCTCCTGGTCGTGGGGGTGGCGCACTCGCTGAACCTGGCCGGCTGGCCGCGCTACTGGGACGACGAGGGGACGTACTACTCCCAGGCGTGGTCGGTCGCCAACCTCGGCGCACTGTCGCCCTACACCTACTGGTACGACCACCCGCCGGCGGGCTGGCTCCAGATGGCGCTGTTCACCTGGATCCCCGACGCGATCCTCGACGGCACCAACTCCTCGGTGCTGGCCGGCCGGATCGTCATGGTCGGCTACACGCTGGTGACGGCGCTGCTCACCTACCTGCTGGCCAAGCGCGTCGGCATGGCCCGGGGCTGGGCGCTGGCTGCGATGCTGCTCTGGGCGGTCAACCCGCTGGTCCTCTACGAGGGCCGCCAGGTGTTCCTGGACAACGTCGCCCTGCCGTGGCTGATCGGTGCCTTCCTGCTGGTGCTGAGCAAGGACCGGCACCTGGGCCACCACATGGCCGCCGGGCTCTGCTTCGGCGTCGCGGTGCTCAGCAAGGAGACCACCCTGGTGTTCCTGCCGGCGCTGCTGGTCGGCCTCTGGCAGTCGGCGTACCGCCCGACGCGGCCGTTCGCGGTCATGGGGTTCTCCGCCATCACGGTGATCTCGGGCTCGATGTACCTGCTGTTCGCGCTCATCCGCAACGAGCTGTTCCCGGGCCCGGACCACGTCTCGGTCTGGGACGCGCTGGCCTTCCAGCTCGGCGGCCGGGAGGGCTCCGGCTGGCTCCTGGACCCGAACGGCCCGAGCGACGGCGCCTACGACTCCTTCACCGGCTGGCTCCAGCTCGACAGCGGTGTGCTGGTGGTGGGTGGCGTCGCGGCGTCGCTGGCCGCCCTCGCCGTCCGCCGGCTCCGGCCGCTGGCCATCGGGGTGCTGATCGCCGCGCTCGTGGCCCTGCGCCCGGCCGGCTACCTCCCGCAGATGTACGTCGTCGCGGTCCTGCCCTTCGCCGCGCTCGTGCTCGTCGGGCTCCTCGACGTGGCCTGGAAGTGGCTCATGCGGGCCCGGAGTGTGCCGGTGCGGGCCGTCTCGGGCGCGGCACTGCTGCTCGTGCTGGCGGCGGTCGCGGTGCCGCTCGCGAACTGGCGGTACAACTACGCGGCGGCCTGGACGGCAGACACCAACGACGTCCGCGCCGACGCCCTCGAGTTCGCCGAGGCGAACCTGCCGCGCGAGTCGACGGTCGTCACGGACAACGCGTTCTGGAACGACCTGGTGGACGCCGGCTGGGACTCCGAGGACGTCCTGTGGTTCTACAAGGTGGACTCCGACGGCGCGGTCACCGAGCAGGTGGGCGGCGACTACACCGGCATCGACTACCTCGTGTGGTCTGCCGCCGCCGCCAAGAACGCGGGCCCGATCGTGGTGGAGGCCTACGAGCACAGCGAACTGCTCTGGACCGACGGCACGGGCGAGGCCGAGGTGGAGGTCCGCCGCGTCCGCTCACTCGCCGAGCAGGCAGCGATCCAGGCCGCGGAGGCCGAGGCCGAGCGTCAGCAGCTCGAGGCCTTCATGGCCGCACCCAGCGCGGAGTTCCCCGAGCTGACCAATGGTCAGATCGAGGGTATTCGCGTCGATCGCGCCACCATGTCCGTGGCGCAACTGGCGGACAAGTACGCCACCGCCGAGGAGACGATCACTGCGATCCTGGCGACGGACGACTGACCAGTTCCGGCCCGGCGCGATCCTGCGCCCGGCCTAGGCGTCCCCCCGTGCCCCGTCCGCGTCCAGCGGACGGGGGCACGGGTTGTCCGGTGGCCGACCGATGGGTCGGCAGGGTCGGTGCCAGCGCTCGTCGGAGGTAAAGTTCGACCCGTCCGGTGACATTGCGGATTCGTTCCGTTACGGTTCGCAAGTGCTCTCGCCACTACGCCACGTAGTCGAATCGTCGCTCGTACAGGCTGACCCGCCGACTGGCGACCTGTCTGTCCGGACGTCGTCGTCGGGGGTCCCGGCGACGTCGCACCGGGGTGCTTTCGCACGGGCGCCGATCCCCCGGCGGCCGTGGCGGTCACTGCTGGCCGCCGCCGTCGTCGTTCCCGGGTTGGTCGCCTGCACCCCTCTGGCCGGTCCGACCCAGCAGGCGGCCGACGACGCGCCGGTGGCACCGGCTGCGGCGGCGGACGCCCCACCTGCGGGTACGGGCGCGCCCGGGCCCGCAGCGCCGCTGGAGCCGGAAGCGCCGGTCGTCGGCGAGAAGGCGCCGACCGAGACCTACGTGGCCGATCCGGCACTGCCCTCCTCCGGAGTGGGAACTGCCACCGGGCTCGGCGCCGGAGCGGACGTCCAGATCCTGCCGGCGCGCGACGCCGGGACGCCCGGCTCCGCCGCGGGCGGTCCGGAGGTCAATCCGCTCGCCGGGGACACGTTCTACGGCCCGAACGGCGAAGCGGCCGCGGCTGCGGCGAGGCTGCAGGCCAGCGACCCCGCGGGCGCGGCCCTGCTCGCGGAGCTCGCCGGCGTACCGAGCGCGACCTGGCTGGGAGCCTGGAGCGGGGACGTCGCCTCCGCGGTCCGGCAGCGGGTCGAGGCTGCCCGGGCGGCCGGCGCGGTGCCGGTCTTCGTCGCCTACAACGCCCCCGGCCGCGACTGCGGCGGGCACTCGGCCGGGGGTGTGTCGTCCCCGGCGGCGTACGCCGCCTGGGTGCAGGGGATCGCGGACGGGATCGGCTCCGCGGAGGCCGTGGTCATCGTGGAACCGGACACCCTGGCGCTGCTCTGCGGCGACCCGGCGGAGCGCTACCGGATGCTCGCGTCGGCGGTCGACGTGCTCGAGGGCAATTCCGGCACCCGCACCTATCTCGACGCCGGGCACTCCAACTGGATCGGCCCGCAGGAGATGTCCCAGCGGCTGCGCGCCGCGGGCGTGGACCGGGCGGATGGCTTCGCCCTCAACGTCTCCAACTTCGAGACCACCGCGGACAACGTGGCCTACGGCAACGCGCTCTCCACCGAGCTCGGGGGCGCCCGCTTCGTCGTCGACACCAGCCGCAACGGCAACGGTGCCGGGACGGACTGGTGCAACCCGTCCGGACGCGCGATGGGGGAGCGCCCGACCAGTTCCACCGGCCACCCCCTCGTCGACGCCTACCTGTGGGTCAAGACCCCCGGCGAGTCCGACGGCACCTGCAACGGTGGCCCGCAGGCCGGCGTCTTCTGGCCGGAGTACGCCCTCGCGCTCGCGCGCGGGTGACGTTCGCGCGCCGGGCCGGGTGACGAGCCGCCGGCCCGGTGCTCAGGACCCCAGGGGCGGGCAGCCGCCGAGCGCGTCGTCGGTCAGCACCAGCCGGCCCAGTGCATTCCAGGCGGCGCCGTAGTAGGTGTCGGTGACCTCGTCGATCTGCGCGGCGTCGGCCAGCTCCCGCGCGGCGCGGTCCTGGTCGCCCTGAACCGCGGCGACCGCGGCCTGGGCCATGGCTGAGACGACCGAGTCGTAGTCGACGATCGGCTGCCCACCCAGGTCCAGCCGGGCCGCGTCGCCACCCCGGCTCAGCGGATCGGCCAGCGCGGCGACCAGGGCGCGGTCGCCGCGCTGGCAGGACTCGGCGAACCGCACGGGCATGCGCGCGGCGTCGTAGCCGTACAGAACCCGCTCGCCGCGGCCCAGGGCTCCGGGGGTGGCCTCGACGGTGCCGTCCTCCCGGACCTGCGCCCAGTCGGGCGGCAGGGCCCCCCGCTGCAGCAACGACGCGGTCACCGTCCGGGTGCCGGCGTCCAGCTCGGCCCAGCGCGGGTCGCCCGACGCTGCGGCCAGCACGGCGCTCGCCGCGGGGGAGGGGTAGCTGGGGTTGTAGGCGTACGGCGCACTGGTCGCCCAGTTGCCGGCCACCAGAACCCGGCCCGCACCGGTCTGCACCGTCTCCAGATCCAGCACGGCCTCTCCGAGCGCGACCCCCTCGGCAGTGAGCTGCGGGTCGTCGAAGGCCGCACCCGCGATCACCAGGGCCCGGGCGGCGTCCAGGTCGGAGTCCGACGCCGAGGACGGATCGGCGACGGCGCCATCGGCCCACCGCCAGCTGAGCAGCCCGTCGGGGCGGCGGAGGTTGTCCTCGGTCCACGACCACACCGCGTGGAAGGTCTCGCGGTCACCGATCGCCGCGGCGACGAGCATGGCGTAAGCCTGGCCCTCGCTGACGGTGTCCCCGCCCTCGTCCCGGCGGACGACCCGGCCCTCTCCGGTGACGTAGTCGGCGAGGAACGTCTGGCCGGCGTCCTCGGCGCTCAGTGCGGAGGGGACGGCCGGCGCGCTGCTCACGACGGCCGCGCCATCGCCCGCAGGGGAGGACGTGCAAGCCGCGACGGATGACACGGACAGCAGGACGGCGGCGGCCACGGTCCGCGCGGAGGACATCACCGATGGTCCCTCACTTCCGTGCCCCGGCCCGGACGGGACCATGACTGCTCCAGGTGATGCGCCGCTCGGACGAGCGGTCGAGGCTGCTCACATCATCGTCCCGCCCCTCGTGCCCGTCATGGAGCCATGGCGTGGCGCGGGACCCCTGGCCTTGGGCGGGCGACTCCGGAGCGTGAGGATCGCAGTGGTCCCGGTGGCCCTCGTCGGTGTGTCGGGTCGAACGGCGGCGCACCGAAGCGCGCTTCGCAACCGCTCCTGCCATCCGGCGTGACGCATATCTCCCCGTGGCCGGACCAGGGCTCGTCGAGTTGGCTCGTCAGGTCCAGGCCAGCAGGTCGTCGGCGCTCCGGGTGTTGATGACCCGGTCCACCGGGACGCCGCACTCGATCGCCCGTTCGCAGCCGTTGTACTGCCAGTCGAGCTGGCCGGGCGCGTGGGCGTCGGTGTCGATGGCGAACGCGCAGCCCAGTTCGAGGGCGAGGGTGAGCAGCCGGCGGGGCGGGTCCAGCCGCTCGGGGCGGGAGTTGATCTCCACTGCGGTGCCGTGCTCGACGCAGGCGGAGAAGACCGCTTCGGCGTCGAACTCGCTCTCCGGCCGCGGGCGCTGCGTGCCGTTGCGCTGCTTGCGGCCGATCACCAGCCGGCCGGTGCAGTGCCCGAGGACGTCGGTGTGCGGGTTCGCGACGGCGGCGAGCATCCGCTCGGTCATCTGCGCCGCGGGTGCCCGCAGGTCCGAGTGCACGCTGGCCACGACCACGTCCAGCCGGCCGAGCAGCTCGTCGGTCTGGTCCAGCGAGCCGTCGACGTTGATGTCGCACTCGATGCCGGTGAGGATCCGGAAGGGTGCGAGCTCGGCGTTCAGCTCGGCGACGACGTCGAGCTGCCGCTCCAGGCGCTCGGGGCTGAGCCCGTTCGCGACCGTCAGCCGGGGGGAGTGGTCGGTCAGCGCGAGGTATTCATGGCCCAGGGCCATCGCGGCCTCGGCCATCTCCCGGATCGGGCTGCCGCCGTCGGACCAGTCGGAGTGCGCGTGCAGGTCACCGCGCAGCGCGGCGCGGAACGCGGCGACGTCGTCGGCCGCGGGCAGCTCGGCGGCGTGGGCCTCCTCCAGCGCCGTCAGGTACTCGGGCACCTCGCCCGCGTGCGCCTGCACGATCGCGGTCGCCGTCTTGGGGCCGATGCCCTTGAGGTCGGTCAGCGTCTTCGTGCGGATCCGGCGGTCGAGCTCGGCCTCGCCGAGGCCGTCCACCACCGCCGCGGCGCTGCGGTAGGCCGCGATGCGGTAGCTGGCCTCGCGGGCGCGCTCCAGGAGAAAGGCGATCCTCCGGAGCGCGGCCGCGGGCGGCAGCGGGGTGCTCAGCTGAACACCTTCAGGGCTCCCTTGCCGGTCTTCTTGCCGGCCTTCTTGCCGGCCTTGCGGGAGGTCTTCTTCTGGGCCTTGAGCGCGCGCTTCTGGGCCTTCTCGTAGTTCTTCTCCGTGGCATCGGCGGCCCGCTTCGCCGCCCGGCGCGTGCGGTAGCCCACCGACGGCTTGCCCTCGGTGTCGACGGCGGCGAGCAGCAGCCCGCCCAGCAGACCGGTGTTCTTCAGGAAGTTCGAGATCTGCCCGAACTGCTCCGTCGGGTCGTCGTGCTCCCAGAACCGGTGGCCGGCCAGGGTGGTGGGCACGATCGACGCCGACAGCACGATGGCGGTCAGCCGCGGGAACTTGTTCAACGCGAACAGCGAGCCGGCGGCGACCTTGATCGCGGCGTCGACCTTTACCCACTGCTCGACGTCGCGGGGCACCTCCACGGGGAGCTGCTTGTCGGCGGTGTCGGCGATCTTCTCCACCACGGGGGCGGCGCCCGGCACGCGGTCCTGCGGCTTGCGCAGCGTGCTGACCCCTCCGTAGACGAAGGGAGCGGCGAGCAGGGGCCGGGCGATCCGGCGAACGAGCATGGTGACCTCTTTCCTCGATGCCACTGGGCAGTCGCGTCGTGCACTGCCCCGAAGATCGATTCCGCAATCACCGAGGTCGCGAGCCGTCGTCCCGGGCCGTTCGCCAGCGGTGCCGGCCGGCCGCGGCCACCGCGCCGCCCACCGCGAACCCGGCCAGCACGTCACCGGGGTAGTGGACCCCGACGTGCACCCGCGAGTAGCCGACGCCCAGGGCGACCGGGGCGAGCACGGCCCCGGCCACGGGGCTCTCCAGCGCCAGGCCGGTGACGAAGGCCGCGGCCGAGCCGGCGTGCCCGCTCGGGAAGGAGAGGCTGCCCGGTTCGCGCCGCAGCCGGCGCTCGGTGTGCAGGTTGGCCAGATCCGGCCGCACCCGCCCGAACGCCCGCTTGAGGACGGCGTTGACCACCGCGCTGGTCAGCGCCATCGAGCCGACCCCGCGCAGGGCGCCCCGCCGCAGCGGCCCCGGCCGGGCGCCCAGGACGAGGGCGATCAGGATCCAGAGCGTGCCGTGGTCGGCGGCGGTGGACAGCCGGCGCAGCCAGCGGTCGGCAGGGCTGGTGGGCAGCGACCCGACGAAGGAGTGCAGGCGCGCGTCGAGGTTCCGGGTGGAGCGCACGCAGTCGGACGCTAGCCCTGTCAGCCGGGGTTCGCGGACAGGGCGCCCCGGTCCGCACCGTGGTCCGGCCACCCTCGCCGTCGACCGCGTGTCCCGCCGCCGCACCGCTAAGTTGGGGGTCCCTAGGACTTCCGGCGCGCGCGGTAGGCGGCCACCGTCGAGCGGCTGGCGCACGTGTTGGAGCAGTAGCGGCGGCTGGCGTTGCGCGAGGTGTCCACGTAGACGTCGTCGCAGCCCTCGGCCGAGCAGACGCCGAGGCGCTGCCAGCCGTGCTGCACGACCACCTGTGACAGGCCCATCGCGACCGTCGTCGTCAGCTGCTCGAGGGCGGGAGTGTCGGGGCGGGCGTAGTGCAGGTGCAGCTCGCCGTCGTGGTCGGTGGCGTAGGGGTGTGGCCGGGCGAGCGCCAACAGCTCGTTGAGCCGGGCGAGGACGTCGGGCTGCGACTCGGCCAGCGCGACGGCGCGCACCAGCGTCGCCGTGGCGGCCGCCTTCGCGGCGTCCGTGGGGGCCAGGTCCAGCGACGTCCCGTGCGTGAACCACTCGTCGTGCGCCGCCAGGAAGCGCGCCACGCCGTCGTCGGTTCCGAGGTCGGCGTTGGCCAGGGCGATGGCCAGCTCGACCGCGGTCGACCCGTAGGTGTCGTAGTCCAATTGACTCCCTACTTCCGGGCCCCTACTCTCGGGACTGCGTAGGCGGTCAACGCTCTTTGGCCGCCTACTGTTCCTTCCCTGCCGTGCGAAACGAGTGCAAGCGTGCGTGCCTACCTCACCGTCTGGCGGCTCCCCTCCGCCAAGACGCTCCTCCTCGCCGGCTTCGCCGGCCGCCTGCCGTCGGCCATGGTGCCGCTCGCGCTGCTGCTCATGGTGCAGCGGCAGACCGGTTCCTACGCGGTCGCGGGTCTCGCCGCGGCCACGCTCGGGATCGCTTCGGCCGGAATGGCGCCGGTCCTCGGCCGCCTCGCCGACCGGAAGGGCCCCCGCCGCATCCTGCTCGCGCAGTCGGCGCTCTACCCGCTGCTGCTCGGCCTGCTGGTCGGCGTCACCCTCGGCGGCGCCCCGGAGCCGGCGGTCATCGCCGCCTCCGCCCTCGCCGGCGCCAGCACGCCGCTGGTCTCCGGCACCGTCCGGGCCCTGTGGTCCCGCACCGACCCGCGCTCCCGCTCCACCGCCTACGCGCTGGACGCCACCGCCACCGAACTGGTCTTCGTCGTCGGCCCCACGCTGGTCGCCACCCTCGCCGTGCTCGCCGCGCCGGCGTGGGCGATGGCCGTCGCGGGTGGGCTGGCCGTCACGGGTGCGCTCGGGATCGCCCGCGCCGCCCGCTCGTGGGTGCCCGAGCCGGCCCCTTCTGCGGGCCTGTTCACCACCGTGCTGGCGCCGGGCATCCCCCGCGTCCTGATCAGCGGCTCGGCCGTGATGCTCGGCTTCGGGGCGCTCGAGGTGGCCATTCCGGCCTTCGCCGACTCCAGCGGCTCGCCGGCCCTTTCCGGCCTGCTGCTGGCGGTGTGGTCGCTGGGCTCGGTGGCCGGCGGCCTGTGGTTCGGCGCCCGCGTGATGAGCGCATCGCTGCCTCGCCAGTACCGGTGGCTGCTGTTCGGCGTCACCATCGGCCTCGCGCCGCTGGCCTGGGTGTCCAGCCCGTGGGCGCTGGGCGTGCTGCTCTTCCTGGGTGGCACCGTGATCGCCCCGACCCTCACCGTGCAGAGCTCGCTGGTCGGCTCGCTCGCCCCGGTGCACGCCACCACCGAGGCGTTCACCTGGCTGTCCACCATCACCGTCGGCGCCTCGGCCGTCGGTGCCGCCCTCGGTGGTGCGCTGATCGAGACCTCCGCGGGGGTGCCCGGCGCGCTGGTGCTGGCCTGTGCCGGTGCGGCGGCGGCCGTCGTCGTCACCCTGGTGCCCGGCCGCCGTCCGGCGACGCGGCCGGCCGGCGCCCGCGAGCCCGTCGCCGCGTGAGCCGCCTCCCCGGACCCGGGCTGGGGAGGCCGGGGGAGCGCTGGTAGTCTCTCTCCTCGGTGGTTACGAGGTGACTCGGACCCCGGGAGGCTTCGCCTAGTCCGGTCTATGGCGCCGCACTGCTAATGCGGTTTGGGTTAATCCCCATCCCGGGTTCAAATCCCGGAGCCTCCGCGCACGACAACTGAACACACGCACCCGTAGCTCAACGGATAGAGCATCTGACTACGGATCAGAAGGTTAGGGGTTCGAATCCCTTCGGGTGCACGTCTGGTTGAGACACCGAGCGGCCCCGCACTTCGACGGAAGTGCGGGGCCGCTTCGTCGTTCCGCCGAGCATCTGGCTGCCGCGCTCCCGCTCTGGGGCTTCGCTCACGCCCTGAGGGTCTGGCGGGGCGGCCAACTTTGCGATCGCGTGACGAACCCGGCATCCGGCAGCGGGATCGCGGCACGGGGGGTAACGAGGAGCCGGGTCCGCCACGTGTGGGCGCCGCCGTTGCCGCCTGCCGAGGAGTTCCGTGTCGTCCCGTCCCACCGCCGAGGGCCTGCTGCTGCCCGGGGTCGAGGAGGCACCCGTCTCCCGCCCCCGCAGGCGCGGGGTGGTGCTCCGGCTGGCGCTGGCACTGGTCCTGGCAGGGGCGCTGCTCGCCGCACTGGCGCTGCCGGTGGTCGGTGGGGTCTCGGTCGCCACCCGCTCCGGCGCCGGGCTCCTGCAGCCGGTCTCCGACGAGCTGCTCCACCGCACCCCACCCGGCAACACCCGCGTGCTGGCCGCCGACGGCTCGCTGATAGCGGAGTTCTACCGGCGCAACCGCACCGTGGTGCCCAGCGAGGCGATCGCCCCGGTGATGAAGGATGCGCTGGTCGCCATCGAGGACAGCCGCTTCTTCTCCCACGGCGGCGTCGACGGCAAGGGCCTGGCCCGGGCGCTGCTGCGCAACCTCTCGGCCGGCGAGGTGGTCGAGGGCGGCTCCACGCTCACCCAGCAGCTGGTCAAGCAGATCCGGCTGCAGTCGGCCACCGATCCCGACGCACGCGAGGCCGCCACCGACGAGAGCATCGGCCGCAAGCTCCGCGAGGCGCAGCTGGCGCTCGCGATGGAGCAGCAGTACAGCAAGGACGAGATCCTCACCCGCTACCTGAACCGGGTCTACTTCGGGGCCGGCGCCTACGGCGTGGCAGCGGCCGCGGAGACCTACTTCGGGGTGACGCCGGACGCGCTCACGCTCGCGCAGGCCGCCACCCTCGCCGGGCTGGTGCAGAGCCCCACCCAGTACGACCCCTTCACGGCGCCCGAACGCGCCACCGAGCGGCGCGACGTCGTGCTCGCCCGGATGGCCGAGCTCGGCCTGGCCGACCCCGCCGCCGTGGCGGAGGCCCGCAGCGCGCCGGTGACCCTCACGCCCGGCGACGGCCCGCCGCGCGGCTGCCGCGAGGCCCGGATCGGCGGCTTCTTCTGCGACTACGCGCTGAGCTACCTGACCGACACCCTCGGCGTCGCCCGTGAGCGGATCGAGACCGGGGGTCTCACCGTCGAGACGACGCTCGACCCGGTGATGCAGCAGGCCGGGGACGCCGCCGTCCGGCAGACCCTGGCGCTGGAGGACCCCCGCGCCGGCATCTACACCGCCGTGGAGCCGGGCACCGGCCGGGTGCTCGCCATGTCGGTCAACCGCATCTTCGGTGCGGCGCAGGGTGACCGGACGAGGACGACGGTGAACCTCCCCGTCGTCGCCGGCCAGGGCGCCGGCTCGACGTACAAGGTGTTCACCGCGGCCGCCGCGCTCGAGCAGGGCTTCGGGCTCGGCCACGTGATCAGCACGCCGGATCCATACGTCTCCACGGTCTACCGGGACGGCGACGGGCCCTACGACGTCGAGAACGCCGGCCGCTATCGCCAGCGGCTGGACATGGAGCAGGCGCTCTACATGTCCTCGAACACCTACTTCCTCGCGCTGGAGGACCAACTCGGCAGCGTCGAGGCGCCGGTGCGCATGGCCCAGCGGCTGGGGCTGGCCTCCCTGGATCCCGTCGCCGACCAGATCGTCGCCGAGAACCGCGGCTCGTTCACCTTCGGCCCCGAGGCCACCAGCCCGCTGCACCTGGCGAACGCCTACGCCACGCTCGCCGCCGGCGGTACCCGGTGCGCGCCGAACCCGATCGCCCGCGTCCTCGACCGCGACGGCCAGCCGCTGCTCGGCGAGGACGGCCAGCCGCTCGGCGGGCCGCGGTGCGAGGGCGAGGTGGTGCCCCCGGGGCTGGCGCACACCCTCAACCAGGCGCTGCGCAAGGACGTCGAACCCGGCAACCCCGGGCAGACCGGCCGCCGCGCGTACATCCCGGGGCACCAGATCGCCGGGAAGACCGGGACCACCCAGAACAACTACTCGATCGCCTTCGTCGGCTACACCCCCCAGATCGCGGCCAGCGTCATGGTCTACGACCCCGTGGAGAACCGGGACGTCGGTGGCTTCGGTGGTGGTAAGGGTGCCCAGATCTGGCACGACGCCCTCCAGCCGATCCTCGGCGCACGCCAGCCGGTTCCCTTTCCGCCGGCCGACCCGTTCTTCGTGCAGGGCACCCGGGCGACCGTGCCCCCAGGCTGCATCGGCCGGTCGGCCGACCGGTGCCGCGGGCTGCTGGGCTCCCGGAACCTCGGCGCCGTCCTCATCGCGGTCGACAGCGCCCGCCCGCCGGGCGTCGTGGTGGGCATCGACCCAGGCCCGGGGACGGTCGTCGACCAGAGCCGCGCCGTGTCGGTGCTGGTCAGCAACGGCGCGCGGTGGGTCCCCCCGCCGCCGCCCCCGCCGACGCCCGAGCCGACGCCCACTCCTCAGCCTCCGGCGCCGACCGAGCCGACGACTCCTCCTCCGCCGCCGTCGACCGAGCCGACGCCCGAGCCGACGCCCACTCCTCAGCCTCCGGCGCCGACCGAGCCGACGCCGCCCCCTCCGGCACCGACGGAGCCGTCGCCGACCGAGCCGACGCCACCTCCGGCGCCGGCCGAACCGACGCCTCCTCCGCCGGCGCCGACCGAGCCGACGCCGCCCCCTCCGGCACCGACGGAGCCGTCGCCGACCGAGCGGACGCCGCCCCCTCCGGCACCGACGGAGCCGTCGCCGACCGAGCCGACGCCAGCTCCGGCGCCGGCCGAACCGACGCCACCTCCTCCGCCGCCGGCCGAACCGACAGCGGGCACGCCTGAGCCGCCGCCGGAGACGGCAGCGCCGTCGCCGAGCGCGGCGGAGGAGTAGTGGGGGCGGGGGGCCGGTTCTGACGGTCTGGCCGCGTTGGTCGGTCTACCCAGCAGTGGGTAGCCACTCGGTCCCGGCTACCCCCACCCACCCCCTACTGTGGTACCGATCACAATCCGGGTCAAGCCGGGGCGGGATGTCGCGGCGGACGCCGGGTCAGGGGACGCGGTGGAGGATGTCCGGGTTCAGCTGGTCGATGGCGGTGTGCCCGGTCAGCCCGAGGGTGAGGTCGAACTCGCCCAGCACGTCGGAGACGACCTGCCGGACGCCCTCCTCGCCGGCGAGCGCGAGGCCCCAGGCGAACGGCCGGCCCAGCAGCACGGCGCGCGCGCCCAGGGCGACCGCGGTGAACACGTCGGCGCCGGTGCGGATGCCGCTGTCGAGCAGCACCGGCGCCCGGTCGCCGATCGCCGCCACGACGTCGGGCAGCGCGTCCAGCGCCGGGATCGAGCGGTCCACCTGCCGCCCGCCGTGGGTGCTGACGACGACGCCGTCCATGCCCTCGTCCAGCGCGCGCCGGGCGTCGTCCGGGTGCAGCACGCCCTTGAGCAGGATGGGCAGCTTCGTGCGGGAGCGCAGCCAGGCCAGGTCCGTCCAGCTGATCGACGGGCGGGAGTAGATGGAGAGGAACGTGTCGACGGCGGCGCGGGGGAGTGGCGAGCGCAGGTTGTCGCGGAACGAGCCCGGCCACGCCCGTGCCATGCTCACCAGCGCCTTGATCGCGGCCGGCGTCGGGCGCGGCTGGGGTTGCTTCGGCCCGCCGGCTGCTGCGCGCTCCTCGACCAGCCGGCGGAAGACCGGGTCGGAGGTGTACTGCGCGATCCCCTTGCCGAGCGCGAACGGCAGGTGCCCGAGGTCCAGGTCGCGGGGCCGCCAGCCGAGCATCGTCGTGTCGAGGGTGACCACGAGGGCGTCGCAGCCGGCGGCCTCGGCCCGCCCGATGAGGCTCTCCACGAGCTCGTCGGAGCTGGACCAGTACAGCTGGAACCAGCGCGGCGCGTCGCCCATCGCCTCCGCGCACACCTCCATCGCCACCGAGCCCTGGTTGGAGAACACCATCGGCACCCCGGTGGCGGCGGCCGCCCGGGCCACGGCCAGGTCGGCCTCGTCGTGCACCAGCTCCAGAGCGCCGACCGGGCCCAGCAGCAGGGGAGCCGGCAGCCGGCGACCGAAGAGCTCCACCGACGTGTCGCGGACGCTGGCGTCGCGCAGGACGCGCGGCACGACCGCCCACCGGTCGAAGGCGGCCCGATTGGCGCGCTGGGTGACCTCGTCACCGGCGCCGCCGGCGACATAGGCGTAGGCGCGCGCGTCGAGGACCCGCTCGGCGCGTTCCTGCAGCCGCCGGAGGCCGACCGGCACGCGCGGGGAGTGGCCGAAGACCCCGGCCCGGTACACCTCGTTCTGTCGCCGCCGCCCCACACCCGCTGTGTCCACCCGGCCACCGTAGTGACTCGCCTCTCATCGGCGGTGCGAGGCCCGTCGGGTGGGTTGCCCGGTGGCGCTCCGGGGAACGAATCGTCGACACGCCGCACGACACGCGCGGCAGGCGCGTAACGGGCTAGCAACGAAGCGTCACTTCAGGCATGATCTGAAACTCGAGTGCACCGGAACAGGGAGGACGGCCTGATCAGCAGGTTCGCGCGAGCTGCCGAGCCGACGCGGACGACGTCGCCCCGGGTAGCCCGCACCGCCCTCTCCACCGGTGTCGTGACCGGTCTGCTCGTACTCCTGCTCGGCGCGGCCGTCTCCGGTGCCGCCCCGGCGCTCGCCATCGACGACCCCACCCGCCCCGACGCCCGGGTCACCCACGGCCCCAGCTGCCGGCCGGGCGGAATCGTGGTCGAGGTGGTCGCGGGTACCGCTCCCTACGCCGTCCGGCTGGCCACCGCCCGGCGGCCCGGCGGCGAGGACGAGGCCGTCCTGGTCGCCCGGGGCAGCGCGGTGCTGCGCACGGGCGACGTCGCCTCCGGCGAGACGATCGACCCGCGGCTGGAGTTCACCGCCCGGGACGGCTCCGGTCTCACCTACGTCGACGAGCTCGACGAGTACACCCTCACCCGTCCGACGGCGGAGGACTGCGAGGTGGCCCTCTCCCCGCCACCGCCCCCACCGGCGCCGCCGATCGTCACGGTCGAGCCGACCAGCCCCAGCCCCTCGCCGACGGGCAGCACGACGACCGGCACCCGGCCGAGCCCGTCCCGCACGCCCAGCGGGACGACGACGCCGGGCACGACCACGAGCAGCAGCACGACGACGAGCACCGGCGGGGCCACCCCGGTGGGCAGCACGCCGACCTCCGACACCGACGCCGCCGTGGCACCCGGCGCCACCGGCGCGGGCGGCTCCGGCGCGGGCAGCGCCGCGCAGGTCCGGCCCGGCGGCACGGTGACCCTGCGGGGGGCCGGCTTCCTGCCCGGCGAGCAGGTCCGCATCGTGCTCCACGGCAGCCACACCGTCCTCGCCACCGCGACCGCGGGCCCCGACGGTGCGGTGCGCCTCGACGTGCGCATCCCGGAGGAGGCGCCGGCGGGCCCGGCGACCCTCGACCTCGTCGGCGCCGACTCCGCCGTGAGCGCCGGCGTCGATCTCCAGGTGGCCTCGGCCGCCGAGCCGGTCGGCCCTCCCCGCGGCGTCCTCTCGCTGGCTTCGCTCGTCGCCGCAGCGGTGGCCCTCGTGGCCGCGGCCGGCGGGCTGGTGTCGGTCGCCGGGCGGCAGCACGCCGACCGGCGCAGCCACGCGCCGATCCCGACCACCTGATCGGTTTCACCGGTCCCCGATGCGGGGACCCAGAGCAGGTGCCACGGTCCGAGGACGCGATCGCGCGCGGTGTCCCCCGGGATGCCGCCGCTCTTCCCGGAGCAGCTCCCCGCCCCGCCGAGACGTGGTTGCGCATCGTGCAGGTGCACGACCGCATCACCCGGCGGGTCGACTCGGCGCTCCACCGCCACCACGACCTCTCCCTCACCGGTTTCGAGGCCCTCCGCCGGGTCGCCGAGTCGCCAGGGGAGCGGGCCTCGATGGGGGAGGTCGCCGACGCCGTCGGCCTGTCCCGGCCCGGGGTCACCAGCACGATCAACCGGCTGGTGGCGCAGGGGCTCGTGATCAGGGAGCGCGGGGCGGGTGACAGGCGGCTGCTGCACGCCCGGCTCACCCCGGCCGGGCGGGAGCGGGTGGAGGCGGCGCGCGTCACCCACGACGACCTGGTCGCGCACCTGCTGGGCCTGCTCGGTGGCGACGCCGCCGTCGTCACCGACGCCCTGGCCCGCGTCTCGGCCGCCACCAAGACTCGCTGCTGACCGCGGCGCCCGCGCGGTGGCGGGTGGCTCGCGCCGCGACCTGCCGGCCCGCGTACGGTGCCCCCATGGGTGCGCAGCGTGATCCCGACCACCTCCCATCCGAGCGGGCGGGGGTGGCGGCGTGAACGGGGCGCAGGCCCTCATCCGGACGATGGTCGACGGCGGCGTCGACGTCTGCTTCAGCAACCCGGGCACCTCGGAGATGCACTTCGTCGCCGCGCTCGACGCCGTTCCGGAGATGCGGGGCGTGCTGTGCCTGTTCGAGGGCGTGGCGACCGGTGCGGCGGACGGCTACGGCCGGATGACCGACCGACCGGCCGGCGTCCTGCTCCACCTCGGGCCGGGTCTGGCCAACGGCCTGGCCAACCTGCACAACGCGCGCCGCGCAGCGACGCCGATGGTCACCGTCGTCGGTGACCACGCCGGCTACCACAAGGAGTACGACTCCCCGCTGGAGTCCGACATCGACGCCCTCGCCGGCACGGTGTCGGGCTGGATGCGCCGCTCCGGCCGCGCCGCCGACGTCGCGGGCGACGCGGCAGAGGCGATCGCCGCGGCCCGCACGGCCCCCGGGCAGATCGCCACGCTCATCCTGCCCGCCGACGTCTCGTGGTCCGAGGGTGCCGAACCCGCGGCGCCGCCGGCGCCCGGAGCGGCGAGGGCCGTGCCGGACGACGCCGTCGCCCGGGTCGCAGCGCTCCTGACCTCCGGCGAGCCCTCCGCGATCCTCGTGGGCGGGGCGGCGACGCGGGCGCCGGGGCTGCGGGCGGCCAGCCGGGTGGCGCGGGCGGCCGGCGCACGGCTGTACTGCGAGACCTTCCCGGCGCGGCTGGAGCGCGGCGAGGGCCTGCCGCCCGTCGAGCGCCTGCCCCGGGCCGGCCAGCAGGTCGCCCAGCGGCTGGCCGGGGTGCGCCACCTCGTCCTCGCCGGGGCGCGGCCACCGGTGGAGTTCTTCGCCTACCCCGACCGGCCCAGCAGCCTGGTCCCCGACGGGTGCGAGGTGCACGTGCTCGCCGGCGCAGGGGAGGACGTGGTCGGCGCGCTCGACTCCTTGGCCGACCTCCTCGGCCCGGCCACCGATCCCGAACGGCAGCCCCTCCTGCGGCCCGACCTGCCCACCGGCGCGCTCACCCCCGACACGGTGGGCGCGGCGCTCGGCGCCCTGCTGCCGGAGGGGGCGGTCGTGGTCGACGAGGGTGTCACGTCCAGCCGGCAGATGCCCGTCCCGACCGCCGGTGCGCCGCGCCACGACTGGCTGACGCTCACCGGCGGGGCGATCGGCCAGGGGCTCCCGGTCGCCACGGGGGCGGCCGTCGCCCGCCCCGGGCAGCGCGTCGTCTGCCTGGAGGGCGACGGCAGCGCCATGTACACCATCTCGGCGTTGTGGACCCAGGCGCGCGAGTCGCTCGACGTCACCACTGTCGTGTTCAGCAACCGGTCCTACCGCATCCTCGAAGGCGAGCTCCGCAACGTCGGGGCGGAGGCGTCCGGGCCGCGGTCGAGGGACCTGCTGGAGCTGGCCCGGCCGGACCTCGACTTCGTCTCGCTGGCCGCCGGGATGGGCGTCCCCGGCAGCCGGGCGACGACCGCGGAGGAGTTCGCCGAGCAGTTCCGCCGGGCGAACGCGGCGCCGGGACCGCACGTGATCGACGTCGTGTTCTCGGTGCCCTGACCGAGTCCGGATCGTTGCTTTTCCGGGTGAGCCGCAGTCCCACCCCTGTGCTTGTATCCAGATGATCCACACCACCGACCGGAGGCGTCCGGCGGTGGCGACCGGTCAACGGTGACCGACGGAGGAGGAAGCATGCGCATCTCGTCAGGCCTCGCGGGTGTGGCCCTGGTCAGCCTGCTCGCCGCGTGCGGCGGGGACGACGGCGGCGGCACCACGGACGCCGGTGGCGGTGGCGGTGACGCGGCGTCCTACCCGACCGAGTCGATCCGGATGCTGGTGCCCTACGGCGCCGGCGGGCCCACCGACCTGACCACCCGCACCATGGGCGCCTGCGTCGAGGAGGAGCTCGGGCAGACCGTGGTGGTCGAGAACATGCCGGGCGGTTCCGGCGCACTCGCGACGACGGAGCTGATCGGCGCCGAGCCCGACGGGCACACGCTGTCGCTGGTCACCGCGGGCACCATGGTGCTGACCCCGCTGGCCAACGAGGTGGGCTACACCAAGGACGACATCACGCCGGTCGGCGTCATGACCGAGGTGCCGTCCGTCCTCGCGGTCGGCGAGAACTCGCCGTACGCCTCCGCGGAGGACTTCTTCGCGGCGGTCGAGGCCCAGCCGGGAACCGTCACCGTGGGCACGCCCGGTGCCTCCACCCCCCAGGCCATCGAGCTGCAGCGGCTGGCCGAGGAGCACGGTGTGCAGGTCACCGCCGTGCCGTTCAACGGCAACGCCGAGATGACGACCGCCCTCCTCGGCGGGAACGTGGACGCCGTGCTGATCAACGCCTCGAGCGACGTCGTCCAGAACATCGAGTCGGGCGCCTTCGTCCCGCTCGTCGCGTCGCCCGAGGAGCGGCTGTCCTGGCTGCCCGACACCCCGACCTTCACCGAGCTGGGCTACGACGGCCTGACCCTCTCCGGCTCGACCTTCGGCCTCGCCGGACCGGCCGGGCTGCCCGACGACGTCGTCTCGACGCTGGAGGACACGCTGCAGACCTGCCTGGACAAGCCGGAGGTGCAGGAGCAGCTGGGCGAGGAGTACGTCCTGGAGGAGTTCGCCGGAAGCGAGGAGCTCGCCGAGATCCTCGACCGCACGCAGGAGGTCTACGAACCGATCCTCGGCTGACCCGATCCCCGCACACACCCCGCCCCCGACCTCCGGAGGAACCCATGCGCCGTACCCGCTCCACCTGGCCCGCGCTCATCGCCGCGTCCGTGCTCACCCTCGCCGCCTGCGGCGGTGGGGAGGACGCCGGCGAGCCGGCCTCGGGCGACGACGCCGCCGCTGCCGGCTACCCGACCGAGAGCATCAACCTGATCGTCCCCTACGCCCCCGGTGGCCCGACCGACCTGGCGGCGCGCACCATCGGCAGCTGCATCGAGGAGGAGCTGGGCCAGACCGTCGTCGTGGAGAACCGCGAGGGCGCCTCGGGGTCGGTCGGCATGCAGGCCATGCTCGCCGGGGGGAACGACGGGTACGCCCTGTCGCTGATCGCGGTGCCGGCCTCGGCCACCAACCCGCTGCAGGACGACGTCGGCTACACCAACGAGGACTACCTCCCCATCGCCGCGGTCACCGAGATCCCGTCGGCGCTCATCGTCGGGGCGGACTCGCAGTTCGCCACCGCCGAGGACTTCTTCTCCTACGCCGAGGAGAACCCCGGCGAGCTCAACGTCGGCGTCCCCGGCACCACGACGTCGCAGGCCATGGAGCTGCGCCGGCTGGCCGAGGAGTACGGCGTCGAGGTCACGGCGGTGCCCTTCACCGGCAACGCCGAGATGACCACGGCGATCCTCGGTGGCAACGTCGACGCGATCTTCATCAACTCCTCGCAGGACGTGCTGGAGAACATCGAGGCCGGCAGCTTCGTCCCGCTGGCGATCAGCCCGGCCGAGCCGGTGGACTACATCGATGCGCCGACCCTGGCGGAGTCCGGGTTCCCCGAGCTCACCAACAGCGTGTCGGTCTTCGGTCTCGCCGCGCCGGCGGGCGTCCCCGACAACGTCGTCTCGACGCTGGAGGAGACGGTGGACACGTGCCTGCAGAAGGACGAGGTCCGCGAGCAGCTCGGCGAGCAGTACGTGCCCGACGAGTTCATCGACAGCGAGGCCTTCTCGACCCGGATCGACGAGATCGTCGAGGCCTACGGGCCGATCCTGCAGGAGTGAGTCGCCCCGCCGCGGGGCCGGTGTCGCACCGGCCCCCGCGACGCACGAACCATCCCCGTCCGCACGTCCCCCGGAGACCTGGATGTCGAAGCAGTTGCACCGGATCGGCCCGTTGGTCCTGGTGCTCCTCGGTGTGGCCGCACTGCTGGGCGCCCGCGGTCTGGGGCTGGGTGAACTGAGCATCCCGGGCCCAGGCCTGTGGCCGTTCATCGTGTCGATCCTGCTCACCGGAACGGGCTTGATCCTGCTGTTCGTCGACGACCCCGAGGAGTACGAGCCGTGGACCCGCGGCACGCTCGGGATCGCCATGGGCCTGGTCAGCCTCGGGGTGTTCATCGTGCTCTTCCAGGCGATCGGGTTCCTGGTGTCGGCCGTGCTCATGCTGCTGTTCTGGCTGCGGATCTTCGCCCGGGAGCCGTGGCGCTGGGCCGTTCCCCTCGCGGTGATCGGGGCGCTGGTCTTCCACCTGCTGTTCGTGGAGGCGCTGGCCGTACCCTTCCCCGACGGCATCGTCTTCGCACCGTTCGGGGGCTGACGTGGAAATCCTCGAGGGCATCGGCCAGGGCTTCTCGGTCGCCCTGGACCCGACCAACCTGCTCTACGTCTTCATCGGCGTCCTGATCGGCACGGTCATCGGTGTGCTGCCGGGCCTCGGCCCGACGGCGACCATCGCGCTGCTGCTGCCGCTGACCTACGAGATCGAGCCCGTCACCGCGGTCATCCTGCTGGCGGGCATCTACTACGGGTCGATGTACGGCGGCACGATCACCTCGGTGCTGCTGCAGCTGCCCGGTGAGGCCGCGTCGGTGGTCACCACCTTCGACGGCTACCAGATGGCCAAGCAGGGCCGGGCCGGCCCGGCGCTGGGTATCGCCGCGATCGGCTCCTGGGTCGGCGGCACGGTCGCCGTCATCGGGCTGACGCTGCTCGCGCCGCCGCTGGCCGACCTCGCCGTCTCCTTCGGCCCGCCCGAGTACGTGGCCCTCACCGCGCTCGGCATCCTGCTGGTCACCTACCTGGGCACCCGGCACCCGATCAAGAGCCTGTCGATGGCCGCTCTCGGCCTGCTGCTGGCGACGATCGGGCAGGACGCGATCACCGGCACCACCCGCTTCACCTTCGGCCAGATCTCGCTGTTCGACGGGCTGGACTTCGTCGCCGTGGCGATGGGTCTCTTCGGCGTCGGCGAGATCCTCTACAACGTCGAGCAGACCGAGAAGGCGCAGGCGGTCATCGGCAAGGTCAAGAACATCTGGCCCAGCCGCAAGGACCTCAGGGACTCCTCCGGTGCGATCGCCCGCGGCTCGGTGGTCGGTTTCTTCATCGGGGTGCTGCCCGGCGGTGGTGGCGTCATCTCCTCGCTGGCCTCCTACGCGATGGAGAAGCGGCGGGCCAAGGACCCGACCCGGTTCGGCAAGGGCGCCATCGAGGGCGTCGCCGGACCGGAGACGGCGAACAACGCGTCGTCCACGTCGGCGTTCATCCCGCTGCTGACCCTCGGCATCCCGGCCAACGTCGTGCTCGCCCTCATCTTCGGAGCCCTGCTCATCCAGGGCGTCACGCCCGGCCCGCAGCTCATCTCGCAGAACCCGGAGATCTTCTGGGGCGTCATCGCCTCGATGTACATCGGGAACCTGATGCTGCTGATCCTGAACGTCCCACTGGTCGGCTTCTTCGTACAGCTGCTGCGGGTCCGCTCGGGCATCCTCGCCTCGTTCGCCCTGCTGGTCACGATGGCCGGGGTGTTCTCGGTGAACAACGACCCGTTCGACATGTGGGTCGTGCTGGTGTTCGGGATCGTCGGCTGGCTGATGAAGAAGACCGGCTTCGAACCGGGTCCGCTGGTGCTGGCCTTCGTCCTGGGCGCGATCCTCGAGCGGGCGTTCCGCCAGTCGATGCTGCTCTCCGGCGGCGAGTTCTCGATCTTCGTCACCCGGCCGATGTCGGGCACCCTCTTCGCCGCGATGGCCCTGGTGGTCGTCTTCAGCACGGTCGCCGGCATCCGTCGCCGGCGACGCAGCCGACCGGCCACGCCGGGGGAGGAGGACCTGGCGGCGACCGGGATGACCGCCGAGCCCGAGGGCACGCCCGGTGCGGAGAACACCGACGAGACCGCGCCTCCCACAGGGCGCGGTGTGGGGAGCGATCGACCCTGAGCGAGCGGACCGGATCCCGACCGGGTCTGCGGGGCGCGCCTGCGCGCCCCGCAGACACCAGGTGGCAGCGATGATCGACAAGCGGGTGGCGTCCCTGACCGACGCCGTCGAGGGCATCGCGGACGGCGCGACGGTCCTCGTGGGCGGGTTCGGCGCCGCCGGTGTGCCCGTCGAGCTCGTGCACGCGCTCCTCGACCAGGGGGCCACGGACCTGACGATCGTCACCAACAACGCGGGCAGCGGGGAGACCGACGTCGCCGCGCTGATCCGTGAACGGCGGGTCAGGAAGATCATCTGCTCGTACCCGCGGTCGGTCGGCTCGATCTGGTTCGAGGAGTTCTACCGGGCCGGGAACATCGAGCTGGAGCTGGTTCCGCAGGGCACGCTGAGCGAGCGGATGCGGGCGGCGGGGGCGGGCCTGGGCGGCTTCTTCACCCCCGCCGGGGCCGACTCCCTGCTGGCCGAGGGCAAGGAGGTGCGGATGATCGCCGGACGGCGACACGTCTTCGAGGAGCCGCTCCAGGGGGACGTCGCGCTGGTCAAGGCGTTGCGCGCGGATCGCTGGGGCAACCTGGTCTACAACAAGGCGGCCCGGAACTTCGGTCCGACGATGGCCACCGCCGCCACCCTCACCGTCGTGCAGGTGCGCGAGTTCGTGGAGCTGGGGGACCTCGATCCCGAGTCCGTGGTGACCCCGGGCATCTTCGTCGACCGGGTCGTCGAGGTGGAGGAGGAAGCGTGACCGTCGCCAGGCTCTCGCACACCGACATGGCCGCCCGGGTGGCGCGCGACATCCCCGACGGCTCCTACGTCAACCTGGGCATCGGGATGCCCACTCTCGTCGGCGATGTGGTCTCCGCGGGCAAGGAGATCGTCTTCCACAGCGAGAACGGCATCCTCGGCATGGGCCCGGCGCCGGCGCCCGGCGAGGAGGACTGGGAGCTGATCAACGCCGGCAAGCAAGCGGTCACGCTGCTGAGCGGCGGCTCGTTCTTCCACCACACCGACTCGTTCATGATGATGCGCGGCGGGCACATCGACGTCACGGTGCTGGGCGCTTTCCAGGTGTCCGCGCAGGGGGACCTCGCCAACTGGGCGACCGACGACGCGCACCTCCCCCCGGCGGTCGGTGGGGCCATGGACCTCGCGGTCGGTGCCAAACGAGTGCTCGTCCTGATGATGCACAACACGCCCGACGGCCGGCCCAAGCTGCTCCCCGAGTGCACCTACCCGCTGACCGCCGCCCAGGTCGTCGACCGCGTCTACACGGAGCTGGCCGTGATCGACGTCGGGCCGGCCGGGTTCGTGGTCCGCGACATGGTGGCGGGGCTGAGCCGGGAGGAACTGCAACAGCGCACGGGAGCACCGCTGGAGTTCGCCGACGAGGTGGCCGTCCTGGTCCCCTCCGGCCGCTGAGGAGTTCTGCGGTGAGTCGGTCTCAGCCCCGTCGACTCGGCCAGAGGCCGACTGTGCGGGCGAGCATCGCCGGGGACCGGTACCCGGCCGACTGCCGGCCCGCGGAAGACCGCCGGGGCGGGCTCCTGGCCACCTGCCGGCGTGGGGTCCTGACCGGAGGAGTGGTCCGCCACCAGCGCGGCGGGCACCCTGCTCGAGGAGTGCGCCGGCGTGGACCAGCTGACCGAGGTCCCCGACGAGACCCAGCAGGTCCACGAGAGGATCTTCGGCTGCCCTGTCGACCGCCCTGTACCGACTGATCCGTCCGGAGGAGACATCATGCGACGCTTCCGCACCACCGGCACCGCCGTCCTGGCGGCATCCATGCTGGTCCTCGTCGCCTGCGGTGAGGACACGGCCGAGCCCCAGGCCGAGGGCGGTGGGGAGTCGGCCGCCGCTGAGTACCCCACCCAGCGGATGACCCTGATCGTGCCCTACGCCGCCGGTGGTCCGATCACCGTCCTCGGGCAGACCGTGGGAACCTGCCTGGAGGAGGAGTTCGGCCAGACCGTGGTGGTGGACAACCGCCCGGGCGCGTCCGGCTCGGTCGGCATGCAGGCGATGCTCGCCGCTGGGAACGACGGCCACACCATCTCCGTCATCGCGGTCCCGGCCTCCGCGACCAACCCGCTCCAGGCCGATGTCGGCTACACCAACGAGGACTACGTGCCGGTGGCGGTCGGTGAGGTGATCCCCTCGGTGCTGGCCGTGGGTGAGGGGTCGCAGTTCGCCGACGCGGAGGCGTTCTTCCAGTACGCCAGGGAGAACCCCGGTGAGCTCACCGTCGGCACTCCGGGCGCGACCACCTCGCAGGCGATGGAGCTGATGCGCATGGCCCAGCTGTACGGCGTGGAGGTGACGGCGGTGCCCTTCAACGGCAACGCCGAGATGACGACCGCGCTGCTCGGCGGCAACGTCGACGCGGTCTTCATCAACTCCACCCAAGACGTCCTGGAGAACATCGAGGCCGGCAGCTTCGTGCCGCTCGCGGTGAGCCCGGAGGAGCGGGTGGACTACATCGACGCGCCGACACTGGCCGAGGTCGGGTTCCCCGAGTTGGTCTACAGCACGTCGGTCTGGGGGTTCGCCGCGCCGGCGGGTGTTCCCGACGGGGTCGTTCCCGCGCTCGAGAGCGCGATCGAGAACTGCCTCAGCAAGGAGGAGACGGTAGAGGTCCTCGGTGAGCAGTACGTGCCCGAGGAGTTCATCGGCTCCGAGGCCTTCTCGGCGATGATCGACGACATCGTCGAGGTCTACGGACCGGTCCTGCAGGACTGACCCCGCCACGGGGTCGGCCGGTGGCGGCCGGCCCCGCGCCGCGGGTACGTCACCCGCTTCCCGAGTCGGCCGGTGAGGAGTTGCAAGAACGCACCGGTGCACCGCTGCAGTGCGCCGACGAGGTCGCCGTCCTGACCCCTCCGGTCGCTGACCTGCTGCTCCGCCCGGGCACGCTCGTCCCGGGGGGCGGGAGCGTGCCCCGATCGGGTGCCCCGAAAAACACTTCAAGCCCGTAGTGTTTCGCCCGATGGCAAACGGGCACGACGTGATCATGCTCGCGCAGTGCACCGTCGTCGTGCCGACGATCGGGCGTCCCTCGCTCGACGTCCTGCTCGACGCGCTCGCCACGGCGCCGGGCCCGCGACCGGCGGAGCTGATCGTCGTCGACGACCGGCCCGACGGCGAGCCGCTGTTCCTCCAGCGCCCCGGTCTCCCGCCGGTCCGCGTCGTCCGCACCGGGGGCGGCGGGCCCGCGCGCGCCCGCAACCTGGGCTGGCGCACCGCCCGCACCGAGTGGATCGCCTTCCTGGACGACGACGTGGTGACCGACCCGGACTGGTACGAGCGCCTGGCCGCCGACCTCAGGGGACTGCCGTCCGACGTCGCCGGCAGCCAGGGCCGCGTGCGCGTCCCGTTGCCGGAGCACCGCCGGCCCACCGACTGGGAGCGGGGCACCGCCGGGCTGGCCACCTCCAGCTGGATCACCGCCGACCTCGCCTACCGCCGCAGGGCCCTGGCCGCGGTCGGCGGCTTCGACGAGCGCTTCCCGCGTGCCTTCCGCGAGGACTCCGACCTCGCGCTGCGGATCATGGACACCGGCGCCCGGCTGGTGCGCGGCGAGCGCTGGATCACCCATCCCGTCCGGCCGGCCGACCGCTGGGTGAGCGTCCGGGTGCAGGCCGGCAACGCCGACGACGTGCTCATGCGCCGCCTGCACGGGCCGGACTGGCGCGCCCCGCACCGCGCCGACGCCCCGCTGGGCCGCCGTCCGCAGCACACGGCGGTCGCCGCCGCCGCGCTCGCCGCCGTGGGCCTCGCCGCCGCACGGCGGCCTCGGGCCGCGCTGGTCGCGGCGGCGGCCTGGGCCGCCGGTACCGCCGAGTTCGCCTGGCTGCGGATCGGGCCCGGCCCCCGCGACCGCGCCGAGGTGACGACGATGCTCGCCACCAGCGTGCTCATCCCGCCACTGGCCACGTGGCACTGGCTCAAGGGCATCGTGGGCCACCGGCGGGTGCAGAGGTGGCGCGGCCTGCCCGACCTGGTGCTGTTCGACCGCGACGGCACGCTGGTCCACGACTTCCCCTACAACGGCGACCCGGAGTGGGTGCGCCCGGTCGACGGGGCGAAGGAGGCCCTCGACCGGCTGCGCGCCCGCGGTGTGCGGGTGGGCGTGGTCAGCAACCAGTCCGGTGTCGCCCGGGGGCTCGTCACCCGCGAGCAGGTCGACGCCTGCATGGCGCGGCTCGACGAGCTGCTCGGCCCGTTCGAGACGGTGCAGGTGTGCCCGCACGGCCCCGAGGATGGGTGCGGCTGCCGCAAGCCCGCGCCCGGCATGGTGAAGGCCGCCTGCGCCGAGCTGGGCGTGCAGCCGGCCCGCTGCGTCGTCATCGGTGACATCGGCGCCGACGTCGAGGCCGCGGCCGCCGCCGGTGCCACGGGGATCATGGTTCCCACACCGGTCACGCGCTCCGCCGAGGTCGACGCCGCGCCGCACGTGGCGGCGACCCTGACCGGAGCGGTGGACGACGTGCTGGCGGGTGCGTGGTGACGCGCACCGTCCTGGTCGCCCGCCTCGACAACGCCGGCGACGTCCTCCTGCAGGGCCCGCTGGTGCGTGCCGTCGCCGCGGGCGCCGACCGGGTCGTGTTCCTCGCCGGGCCGGCGGGCGCCGCGGCCGCCGAGCTGCTGCCCGGGGTCGACGAGGTCTGGACCTGGTCGTGCCCGTGGATCCTCGGCGACCCGCCGGCGGTCGACCCCGCCGATCTCGCCGCCCTCACCGACCGCGTCCGGGCGCTGGCGCCCGAGGAGGCGGTCGTCTCGACGTCGTTCCACCAGTCGCCCCTGCCCTTGGCGCTGGTGCTGCGCACGGCGGGCGTGCCGCGCATCTCGGCGATCAGCGTCGACTACCCCGGCACGCTGCTCGATGTCCGCCACCGCGTCGACGACGACCTCCCCGAGCCCGAGCGGGCGCTCTCGCTCGCCCGGGCGGCGGGGTTCGGCCTGCCGGCCGGCGACGACGGCCGGCTCTCCGTGCGGCGGCCCCTGCCCCCGGTCGCGCACGAACCCGGTTATGTCGTCGTGCACCCCGGCGCCTCGGTGCCGGCCCGTGCCTGGCCGGCGCAGCGGTGCGCCGAGGCCGTCGAGGCGCTGGCCGACGCCGGGCACCGCGTGCTGGTGACCGGCGGGCCGGGCGAGCGGGAGCTGACCGCGGCCGTCGCGGGCGCCCGTGGCGTCGACCTCGGCGGGGAGACGTCGCTGGCCGAGATGGCCGCGCTGCTCGACGGTGCCGCCGCGGTGGTCGTCGGCAACACCGGCCCGGCGCACCTGGCCGCCGCGGTCGGCACGCCGGTGGTCTCGCTGTTCGCGCCGGTCGTCCCGGCCGAGCGGTGGGCGCCCTACGGCGTGCCCACGGTGCTCCTGGGCGACCAGACCGCACCGTGCCGGGGCACGCGGGCCCGGGAGTGTCCCGTCCCCGGCCACCCCTGCCTGACCTCGGTGACCGCGCAGGACGTGGTCGCCGCGGTCGAGCAGCTCTGCACGGTCGAGCCCACGGCCGTCCCCCACCCCGACGTCGCGGCCGGGAAGGCGGCGGAGATCCAGGTGAGCGCGTGAACATCCTGCTCTGGCACGTGCACGGCTCGTGGACGACGGCGTTCGTCCAGGGCCGGCACCGGTACCTGCTGCCGGTGCTCCCCGATCGGGGCCCCGACGGTCTCGGTCGCGCCCGTACCTGGAACTGGCCGGCATCGGCCCGCGAGGTCACGCCCGCCCAGCTGCGCGACGAGCAGGTCGACGTCGTGGTCCTCCAGCGGATGCGCGACCTGGAGCTGGTGCGGGAGTGGCTCGGCCGGACGCCCGGCGGCGACCTGCCCGCAGTCTTCCTGGAGCACAACGCGCCCGGGCTGGAGCCCGGTGACGGGCCGGTCCCGCACACCCGGCACCCGATGGCCGACCAGGCGGAGATCCCGATCGCGCACGTCACCTTCTTCAACGAGCTCTTCTACGACAACGGGCGGGCGCCGACGACGGTGATCGAGCACGGCATCGTCGACCCCGGGGAGCGGTACACCGGCGAGCTGGCCCGCGCCGCCGTCGTGACCAACGAGCCGGTGCGCCGCGGCCGCACCGTGGGCGCGGACCTGCTGCCCGGCCTGGCCGAGGTCGCCCCGGTCGACGTCTTCGGCATGGGGCTGGCCGGCCTGCACGAGCGGTACGGCCTGGATCCCGACCGGGTGGCGCTGCACGACGACCCGCCGCAGGCCGCCATGCACGCCGAGCTGGCCCGCCGCCGCGTCTACGTGCACCCGGTGCGCTGGACGTCGCTCGGGCTCTCCCTGCTGGAGGCCATGCACCTGGGGCTGCCCGTGGTGGGCCTGGCCACCACCGAGGCGACGGAGGCCGTGCCGGCCGAGGCCGGCGTGCTCTCCACCCGGCCCGACCGGCTGTGGGCCGCCGTCCGCGAGTTCGTGCACGACGAGGACGCCGCCCGGCTCGCCGGGAAGGCCGCCCGGGCGGCGGCCCTGGAACGCTACGGGCTGGACCGCTTCCTGCGGAACTGGGACGCGCTCCTGGAGGAGGTGACCAGGTGATGTGCCTGGTAGCACGGCGCAGCCGTTCCGCTGCGACACCGGAGGTGGGTCGATGAGGATCGATCTGGTCAGCGAGCACGCCAGTCCGCTCGCCGCGATCGGCGGCGTCGACGCCGGCGGGCAGAACGTGCACGTCGCCGCGCTGGCCGCCGGGCTCGCCCGGCGCGGCCACGAGGTCACGGTGCACACCCGCCGGGACGACGCCGCGCTGCCCGACCGGGTGACCACCGACGACGGCTACGACGTCGTCCACGTCACCGCGGGCCCGGCCGAGGCGCTGCCCAAGGACGAGCTGCTGCCGCACATGCCGGCCTTCGCCCGGGTGCTCCGGCACGGCTGGGCGGCGCAGGCCCCCGATGTCGTGCACGCGCACTTCTGGATGAGCGGCCTGGCGTCGGTGGAGGCCTCGGCCAGTCTGTTCACCCCGGTCCCGGTGCTGCAGACCTTCCACGCCCTGGGCTCGGTCAAGCGCCGCCACCAGGGCGACGCGGACACCTCGCCGGCCGAGCGGGTCGACCTCGAGCGCGGGCTGTGCCGCGACGTCAGCCACGTCGTGGCCACCTGCTCCGACGAGGTCTTCGAGCTGCGCCGGCTGGGCCTGCCCAGCGACCGGGTCTCGATCGTGCCCTGCGGGGTCGACACCTCGGTGTTCACGCCCCGCGGCCCGGTGGCGCCGCGCGGCGACCGGAAACGGCTGCTGGTCCTGGGCCGGATCGTCGAGCGCAAGGGCCAGGACGACGCCGTCCGGGCGCTGCGCGCGGTGCCCGACGCCGAGCTGGTCGTCGTCGGCGGGCCCCCGGCCGGCGAGCTGGCCGCCGATCCGGAGGTGCAGCGGCTGCGCGCCGTCGCCGCCGACGCCGGGGTCGCCGACCGGTTGGTGTTCACCGGCGCCGTCGCGCGGACCGACGTCCCGGCGTGGGTGCGCTCGGCCGAGGTCGTCCTCGCCGTCCCCTGGTACGAGCCGTTCGGCATCACGCCGCTGGAGGCCATGGCCTGCGGGCGGCCGGTCGTCGCCACCGCCGTCGGCGGGCTCCAGGACACCGTCGTCGACGGCGTCACCGGGGACCTCGTCCCCGCGCGCGACCCGGAGCGGCTCGGTGAGGTCATCGCCGCGCTGCTCGCCGACGACGAACGCCGCGCCGCCTACGGCGCCGCGGGGGTGAGGCGGGCGCGGGCCCGCTACCGCTGGGCCCGCGTCGTCGCCGACACCGAAACCGTCTACCGCCAGGTGCTCACCCGGCGCCGTCCCGTGGAGGTCGCCCGATGAGCGTCTCACCGCACTCGTTCTTCGAGAACGTCGCAACCCAGGTGCCGGAGCCGGAGACCTGCACCCACCTGACCGGGGCCGACCACGTCGCCTCGCTCATGGGCGCGCTGCGCTCGGTCGACGCCCAGGTGGACGTGCTCGACCGCTGGGGCCGGCTGCTCGCCGACGTGCTCTGCGGCGAGTCCCGCGGACGCCTGCTGGCCGCGGGCAACGGGGGGAGCGCCGCCCAGGCCCAGCACCTCACCGCCGAGCTGGTGGGCCGCTACCGCGCCGACCGGCCGCCCTTCTCGGCCATCTGCCTCACGGCGGAGACGTCGTCGCTGACCGCCATCGCCAACGACTACCCGGCCGACGAGCTGTTCGCCCGCCAGGTGGAGGCGCACGGGCGCGCCGGCGACGTCCTCGTCCTGCTGTCCACGTCGGGTCGTTCGCCCAACGCCGTCGCCGCCGCCCGCCGGGCCCGCCAGTGCGGCATCACCACGCTGGCGATTACCGGCCCGGCGCCCAATCCGCTGGCCGCCGCCGCCGACGAGGCCGTCTGCATCGACTCGCCGTGGACGGCGACCGTGCAGGAGTGCCACCTGGTCGCCCTGCACCTGGTCTGCGCGGCGTTCGACGCCGCGGTGCTCGCCGAGCCGCCGCGGGTGCCCTCCGGCCCGTCCTTCGAGGCCGCCCAGTGAGCCGGCCGCTCGTCGTCGTCGGTGACGCGCTGCTCGACGTCGATCTGGTCGGCACCGCCTCGCGGCTGACCCCCGATGCGCCGGTGCCGGTGGTCGAGGACATCGAGCGCCGCGAGCGCCCGGGCGGGGCGGCGCTGGCCGCCGTCATCGCCGCCGCCGCGGGCCCGCGCGAGGTCGTGCTGGTCGCGCCGATGGACACCGACGAGGGCGCGGCCCGGTTGCGGACGCTGCTCGAGGGCCGGGTCCGGCTGGTCGCGATCCCGGCCGGCGGCGGCACCGCTGTCAAGCAGCGGGTGCGCGTGGGCGATCACTCGGTCGCCCGGCTCGACAGCGGCGCGCCGGTGGCCGAGCTCGGCGGGCTCCCGGCCGAGGCCGCCGCGGTCATCCGCGACGCCGCCGCCGTGCTCGTCGCCGACTACGGCCGGGGGACGACGGCGGACCCGGCCGTCCGGGCCGCGCTGGGCGCCGCTCGGGGCCCGGTGGTCTGGGACCCGCACCCCCGCGGCGCCGATCCCGTGCGGAACGCCCGGCTGGTCACCCCCAACGGAGCCGAGGCCGCCCGCGTCGCGGCCGCGGCCGGCCTCGCGGCCGACGGCACCGGCCTGGCCGCCGTCGGAGCGCGCGCCGAGGCCCTCATCCGGCACTGGGGCGTCGGGGCGGTCGCCGTCACCCTCGGCGCCCGCGGCGCCCTCCTCTCGTACGGCTCGGGAGCGCCCATGGTCGTGCCCGCGGCGGCCGTCACCGGCGGCGACCCCTGCGGCGCCGGTGACTCCTTCGCCGCCGCTGCCGCGCTGGCACTGGCCGACGGCGCGGTGACCGGGGAGGCGGTGGCGACCGCGGTCGCCTCCGCGTCGGCGTTCGTGGCGCGGGGCGGGGCGTCCGCCTGGGACGCCGCGGACCGGCCCGGGCCTGACGCCGTCGCCGAGCCCGGCGCCGAGTCGGTCATCGCCCGGGTACGCGCGGCGGGGGGCACCGTCGTCGCCACCGGCGGCTGCTTCGACCTGCTGCACCCCGGCCACGTCGCCACGCTGCGGGCCGCCCGCGGCCTGGGCGACTGCCTCGTCGTGTGCATCAACTCCGACGACTCGGTCCGCCGGCTCAAGGGCCCCTCCCGGCCGCTCGTGACGGCGGAGGACCGGGCCCGGGTGCTGGAGGCGCTGGAGTTCGTCGACGCGGTCGTGGTGTTCGGCGAGGACACCCCGGCGCAGGTGCTCGACCGGCTGCGGCCCGACGTCTGGGCGAAGGGCGGCGACTACGCCGGGGCGGACCTGCCCGAGGCCGCGGTGCTGCGCAGCTGGGGCGGCCAGGCCGTCGTGCTGCCCTACCTCGACGGCCACTCGACCACGGCCCTGGTCGAGCGCTCGAGAGTGTGAGGCCCGTCGCGGTCGTCCTCCGGCCGCTCGGGCTGGGGGACCTGCTCACCGGCGTGCCGGCCATCCGGGCGGTGCGGGCCGCCGTTCCCGGTCACCGGCTGGTCCTGGCGACGACGACGGCGCTGGAACCCCTCGCCCGGCTGATCGACGCGGTCGACGAGGTGCTGCCCGCCCGCGAGCTGGAGCCGCTGGACTGGGCCGGCTCGCGGCCGGAGCTCGCCGTCGACCTGCACGGGAAGGGCCCGGCCTCGCACGTGGTCGTCGCGGACCTGCGGCCGGATCGGCTGCTCACCTTCGACAGCCCCGGCTATCCCGGGCCCACCTGGTACCCCGACGAGCACGAGGTCCGGCGCTGGTGCCGGCTGGTCTCCGAGGGGCTGGGCGTCGCCGCCGACCCCGATGCCCTCGACATCGCGGTCCCGGCCGTCGCCCCGCCGGTGCGCGGCGCCACGGTGATCCACCCGGGCGCGGCGTTCCCCGGGCGGCGCTGGCCGCCGGACCGGTTCGCCGCCGTCGCAAGCCACCTCGCCGGCGCCGGTCACGACGTGCGGATCACCGGCGGCCCGGCCGAGGTCGAGCTGGCCCGCTCGGTGGCCGAGCAGGCCGGGCTGGGGGAGTCCGCGGTCCTCGCCGGGCGGACCACGTCGATGGGGCTTGCGGCCGTGGTCGCCGCGGCCCGCCTGGTCGTCTGCGGTGACACGGGCGTCGCGCACCTGGCCACCGCCTACCGGCGGCCCTCGGTGGTGCTGTTCGGCCCGGTGTCCCCGGCGCTGTGGGGCCCGCCGCCGCGCCCGCAGCACATCGTCCTGTGGCACGGCGACGGCACCGGCGACCCCTGGGGCGCCGACCTCGACCCCGCCCTGGAGAAGATCACGGTCACCGAGGTGCTCGATGCCCTCGACCGCCTCCTCGAGGTGGCCTCGCCCGGAGGCTCTCCCCGGGAGGGGTGAGGGAACGGGGTCCTCCTACCGGCCGCGGTGCCATCGGCGAAGACCGCGGTGTCATCGCCTCAGGCGCGCTGGCGGAGCGCGTCGAAGAGGACGGTCTGGAGGTCGTTCTCGTCGACGGCCGAGTACGCCGCTCCACCGGTCGCGTCGGCGATCCGCTCGAGGGCGCTGATGTCGGCGTCCGGCCCCAGGGCGACACCGATCACCTTGATCGGCCGCTGGGGGTCGGCCTCCTCGGCCAGGGTGCTCAGCAGGGCATCCAGGGTGAGCCCGGCGGCGTCGTCCTCGTTGGTGCCGTCGGTGACCATCAGCACGCTGTTGACGGCGGTGGGGTCGTAGTTCTCCCGCGCCGCCCGCACCGCGGCCAGCGTGGTGTCGTACAGGCCGGTGCCGCCGGGGGTCAGCCGCTCGGGGATCGTGTCGAGCTGGTCGTCGAGGACCTCGCGCTGCGTGCGGCCGTCGACGGCCGCGGCGACCTCCCGGGTGGGCACCAGCTCGGTCCAGTCGCGCTCCCCGTCGAGCTGGTAGGCGAACGCCCAGAGCCCCAGCGCGAAGTCGCCGGGCACGAGGGAGAGCGTGCTCTTGGCGGCGTCGCGGGCGAGGGTGGCGCGGGTGCCGTCGCCGACCGGCGCCTCCATGGACGTCGAGACGTCGAAGACGGTCAGCACCCGGGACGGCGTGGCCAGGCTGGACAGCCGGGTCAGGAGGGCCTGGAGCTGCGCGGCCTCGAGCGGCACCACCGTGGGGCTCGCTTCCGCGATGCCGGTCGCGTCGCCGGCGCCCTCGGGCGCGGCGCCCTCGGGCCCGCGGAAGCCGGCGTCGCGCACGGCGGCCTGCGCGTCCTCGGAGAGCAGCCGGCGGACCACGACGTCGACGGCCTGCTGCTGGGCCCCACCGGGAGCGCCGACCCGGAGCACCGGGTAGTCGAGCACGGGCGACCCCTCGGCGGGGTAGACGGCGACGAGGTTGGCCTCCGCAGCCTCGGTGTTGAGTGCGTAGACCTCCTGCTCGCTCACCGGCACGAGCGGTGCGTCCTCGCTGCCCTCGCTCCCGGCGGACAGGGCCTCGCCGGGCGAGAGGGCCGTGCTCCGTGCCGCGGACAGCACGGCCTGCACCACGGCGTTGTCCGCATCGGCGTCCCCGCCCAGCGCGGTGCGCACGGCGGCCAGCGCGGAGAGGGCCTCGGCGCTCGCGGCGAGGTCCGGTACCGCGAGCGGCCGACCGGTGCCCAGGGCCTCGGCCCAACCCGGGGCGGCGTCGGACCACCCCAGGTCGTCGACCACGGCCCGGCTCGTGCCGATGACGACGGGGGAGACCGCCATCGAACCGGCCTGCTCGAGCTGGGCGGCGCTGACGCGGGCCGCCCACAGGCGGGCGTCGGGCACCCACACGTCGGGGAGGGCGTCCTCCGCCAGTGCGCCGAGGGCGCCGGCGACCTGCAGCGGCTCCTGGGCGGTCACCTCGGCGGTGACGCACACCTCGTCGTCGGGCGATCCGAGGTCGGTGAGCAGCCCCTGGGACAGCTCACCCAGCTCGGGGGCGACGGCGACCTCGACCGTCACGTTCTCGTCGCAGCCACCACCCGCGGTGAGCCACCAGCCGAGGCCACCGAGGACCAGCACCACCGCGAGACCTGCGGCGACGAGGACGGGCGGCGCCGGACGGCGCTGGGTCGTGGGATCTGCGTGGCGGCCCATGCTCGCTCTCTAGGGTCGACTCGGGGTGATGCGGCTCCCCCCGAGCGCGCTGCTCAAGAGTAGATGTGTCCTGCGTCGCTCCAGGGTGACCCTCCTCGCACGCGCCGCGACGGACGGTCAGGCAGCGTGGGCCTGCGTCGCGCTCCGCCGGGCGGCGAACCACTCGACGGTGCGCCGGAGACCCTCCTCCGACGTCACCCGCGGCCGCCAGCCGAGCAGCTGCTCGGCGCGGGTGGTGTCGGGGCGGCGCACCTTGGGATCGTCGACCGGCAGGTCGATGTAGTCGATGGGGGAGTCGGAGCCGGTCAGCTCGACGATCCAGCGGGCCAGCCGCAGCATCGACAGCTCGTCGGGGTTGCCGATGTTCACCGGGCCGGCGTGGCCGGAGAAGGCCATCTCCAGGATCCCGGCGACGGTGTCGTCGACATAGCAGATCGAGCGGGTCTGCGACCCGTCGCCGGCGACGGTGAGCGGCCGGCCTTCGAGGGCCTGGTTGACGAAGGCGGGGATGGCGCGGCCGTCGTCGGCGCGCATCCGGGGGCCGTAGGTGTTGAAGATCCGCACGATGCCGGTGTCGGTGCCCTTCGACGTCCGGTAGGCGGTGGCCATCGCCTCGCTGAAGCGCTTGGCCTCGTCGTAGACGCCCCGCGGGCCCACGGGGTTGACGTTGCCCCAGTACTCCTCGGTCTGCGGGTGCTGCAGCGGGTCGCCGTAGACCTCCGACGTCGAGGCGAGGACGTACCGGGCTCCCTTGTCGTGGGCGAGGCCCAGGGTGTGCAGCGTGCCCAGGCTGCCGACCTTCAGCGTCTCGATCGGCATCTTGAGGTAGTCGATGGGGCTGGCGGGTGAGGCGAAGTGCAGCACCAGGTCGACCGGGCCGGGGACGTGCACGTAGTCGGTCACGTCGCAGCGGACCAGCCGGAAGCCGGGGTGCTCCAGAAGGTGCACGACGTTCTCGGGTGAGCCGGTGAGGAAGTTGTCGAGGCAGACCACTTCGACCCCGCGCTCGAGCAGCTGCTCGCACAGGTGGGAGCCGAGGAACCCGGCTCCTCCGGTGACGACCGCCCGGCGGATCGTCCGCGCCTCGCCTACCGGCTGCTCCACCATGGCTGTCCTCCTAAGACCGATCGCGCGTTCCCCGCGCCCTACCCGGAGATCAACAGCGCACACACTTCGAGGCCGAAGTGTTTTCGCAAGGGAACGCGGACGGGCCGCCGGCCTCCCGAAGGAGACCGGCGGCCCGCCGTGGTGCTGCTGGCCCGTCCGGAGCCTCACCCCGAGCTTGGGCAGGGTAAGAGGGACGGGGTCCTCGTTCAGTCGACGGCCGACTCCTCGTCGGGGATCCCGTTCTCCGGCGGAGAGGCCGGCTCGCCGTCGAACGGCTCGATGGGAGCGTCGCCGATGTCGGTGGTGCGGATGTCCTGGACGAGCTCCGAGCCGGTGCCCACGATGCGCTCGACGGTCATGCCGTTCGTGCCCATGTGGCTCTCCTCGGAGTAGCGGAACGGCGCGAAGATCGGGCCCTCCCAGTCGGCGCCGACGGTCTCGATCGCCTCGATGATGCCGTCGCGGGTCGGGTTCTGACCGGCGGCCTGCAGGGCCTGGACGGTCGTGTAGGCCACGCTCATCCCGTACGCCCGGTAGTTGGTGAGCTCACCCTCGCCACCGTGTTCGTCCCAGATCCGCTGGTAGAGCTGGATCCACGGGTTGTCGGTCATGTCGACGGTCGGCAGGTAGCCGGTGGTCAGCGCGCCGTCGAGCAGGCTGGCGTCGCTCACCGCGCCCTGCGAGAAGTTCTGCAGCAGGCTGCCGACCAGCGTCGGGTCGGAGCCCACGTTGGAGTAGAACCACTGCGGGTCGTAGCCGAGCTGCAGGGCGGTCAGCTGCGAGAGGGCCGTGTAGCTGGGCACGTTGAAGCCAACGACGAAGTCGGCCCCGGCTGCCTGCAGCGCGGCGATCTGCGGGCCGACGTTGGTGTTGCCCGGCACGTACCGCTCGGCGGCGACGATCTGGTCGTCGACGTACTGGCGGATGCCCGCCTCGCCGTCCTCGCCGAAGTCGTCGTCCTGGAGGAAGAGCCCGACCTGCGCGTCGGGGTGGTTCTCGGCGATGTACTCGCCGATGATCTTTCCTTCGCTCATGTAGTCGGTCTGCCACCCGAAGGTGTACGGGTTGGTCTCCGGGTCGTCACCCCACAGCAGCGAGCCCGAGGAGACGAACAGGTCGGGCACGCCCTCGCTGTTCAGGAAGTCCAGGACGGCGCTGTGGGTCGGGGTGCCCAGACCATTGACGATCGCGAAGACCTCGTCCTCCAGCACGAGCTGGTTCACGACCTGCGTCGTGTTGGTCGGGTTGTAGGCGTCGTCGCGGTAGATGTACTCGATCTGCCGGCCATTGACCCCGCCGTTGGCGTTGACGTACTCGAAGTACGCCTCCACACCGGTCGGGATCTCGCTGTAGCCGGGAGCGGCCACACCGGTGAGCGGGTAGTGGGCGCCGAGGCGGATGGTGTCCTCGGTGACGCCGATGTCGGAGGCCTCGTTCTCGCCGCCGCCGCCGCCGCCACCACCGCCGCCGCCACCACCGCCGCCGCCGCAGGCGGCAACGGTGGAGACGACGGTGGCTGCGGCGAGGCAGGACACGAGACGTCGGGAGGATCTGGACAACAGTTCTCCTCTGGTGCGGCCCGGGCGTCGGTGCCCGGGAGTATGGGTGGGGTGGAGCGGCCGGATGAGGCGGGTCGAAGGGGTCGCCCTCACCCCCTGCTGCTGCTCGCGCCGTCGGCGCCGGCCTGAGCCATCGCCCGCTTGGCCTTGCGGGTCATCCAGCGGAGGCGGATGGTCCCGACGAAGCCGGCCGGAGCGGCGATCATCACCACGATGAGCACGACGCCGTAGACGAACGGCGCCAGCTGCGCGGCCTCGGTCTGGTTGAGCCCGAAGTCGACGCCGAGGTCGGTGACGAACGGCGGGAGGAAGACCAGCAGCGCCGAGCCGAGCAGGGCGCCGATCAGGCTCCCCAGGCCGCCGATGACGATCGCGGTGAGCAGGGCGATGGAGAGCACGAGCGTGAAGCCGCTGGGGGCGGCGAGGCGGACCACGATGGCCAGCACGCCACCGGCCAGCCCGGCCGCGGCGGCGCTGACGACGAACGCCAGCACCCGCCAGGCGCCGAGGTTCACGCCGGCCAGCTCCGCGGCGACCTCCTGGTCGCGCACCGCCCGCCAGGTGCGCCCGATCCGGCTGCGGATCAGGTTGGCCAGGAAGAAGTACGTGATCAGCAGGCAGATCGCGCCGACGTAGGCCAGCCACTTGGTGCTCGACGCCGCGTTGCCCGACACCGCCGCGATGAACCCGTCGAACCACTCCGGGGCCTGCGGGGCGCGGACCCGCATGCCCTGCTCGCCGCCGAAGATGTCGTGGAAGTAGATCGCCAGACCGGGCAGGCCGACGGCGAGCGCGAGCGTCGCACCGGCCAGGTACGGGCCGTGCAGCCGGGCGGCGGCCACCCCGACGAGGGCGCCGATCGCCGTGGCCACCACGACCGCGGCCAGCAGGATCACCGGCAGGGGCAGCGGCTCCTCGGCGTCGAGGAACAACGCCGTGGTGTAGGCGCCGGCCGCCATGAGCGCACCGTGGCCGAGCGAGATCTGCCCGTTCATGCCGGTGAGCACGGTGAGGCCACCGGCCGCGATGGCGTAGTAGGTGAGGGTCGCCAGCTGCGAGTTCTGGAACGGGCTGGTGATCTCGAGGATCACCACCGCCAGCACGGCGCAGACGGCGAGCACCAGCAGGTGGCGCAGCAGCGTGGACCCGGGCAGGAAGGAACGGCCGGCCTCGGCCGGCGCCGAGGGGGCGTCCCCGCCGGCGGTGGCCTTGACGGGCGCCTCGGAGGAGGCCTTGCCGGCCGTGCCGGGGGTGGAGGCGGGGCTCTGCAGGTCGCTCATGGTCATGCCCTCCGAGCCGTGGTGCTGCTGAACAGGCCGCCCGGACGCACCAGCAGCACGACGATGAGGATGACCAGGGCGGAGATGTTGACCAGCGCACTTCCGCGCGGGGCGTAGCCGCTCACGTAGCTCAGCGCCAGTCCCAGGATCAGCCCACCGACGATCGCGCCGACCGGCGAGTCGAGGCCGCCGATGATGGCGGCGACGAACCCGAACACGATCAACGCGTCCATGTAGGCCGGCCAGACGAACGTGCCGCCGGCGATCAGCAGGCCCGAGAGCGAGCCGACGACGGCGGCCAGCCCCCACCCGAGGGTGAGCATGCCGCCGACCTTGACGCCGAGCAGCCGGGCGACCTCCTGGCTGAACGCCGAGGCGCGCATGGCCAGGCCGACGCGGGTGAACCTGAACAGCGCGACCAGCAGCGCCATCACGATCAGCACCGAGCCGATGACGTAGAGGCTGGTCGGGGTCAGCGGGATCGTCGTGTCACCCACTTCGAACCCGCGCACGCCGAACGGCGTGGGGAACGACTGGAACGACGAGCCGAAGATGATGGCGATGCTCGCCTGGATGGCGACGAAGAGGCCGAGGGTCACGATGACCGCGTTCAGCTCGGGGCCACCCTCGACCGGGCGGATGATCACCCGCTCCACGATGGCGCCGAGGACGAAGCCGGAGGCCAGGGCGGCGATCAGCGCCACCCAGTAGGAGGCGCCGGCCTGGATGAGGGCCAGGGCGATGAACGTGGTGGCCGCGGCCATCGAGCCCTGGGCGAAGTTGACGATGCGGGTCGATCGCCAGATGAGCACCAGGGCCAGGGCGAAGGCCGAGTAGATCATGCCCTGGGTCAACCCGGTGAGGGTCACGTTGACGAAGTAGTCCACGGAGGAGGAAGCCTTCCTGGCAGTGCGGGGAGGGTCAGAAACCGAGGTAGGCGTGCCGGAGGTCCTCGTCGGCCATCAGCGTGCGGGCGGAGTCGGTGACCACCACCCGGCCGAGGTTGAGGACGACGCCGACATCGGCGACCGACAGGGCGCTGCGGGCGTTCTGCTCGACCAGCAGCACCGACAGGTTCTCGGAGTCCACCAGCTGGCGGAGCAGTCCGAAGATCTGCGCGACGATGCGCGGTGCGAGGCCCAGCGACGGCTCGTCGAGCAGCAGGACGCGCGGCTGGGCCAGCAGCGCCCGGCCGATGACGAGCATCTGCCGCTCACCGCCGGACAGGGTGTGGGCCGCGTTGTTCTTGCGCTCGGCGATGCGTGGGAACAGGTCGTAGACCCGGTCGAACTCCTCCTTGCCTACCTTGCCGCGGAAGAGCGCACCGACCCGCAGGTTCTCGTCGACGGTGAGCTCGGAGATCACGCCGCGGCCCTCGGGAACGTGCGCCATGCCCTTGCTGACCATCGCCTCGACCGGTGCCTTGGTGATGTCCTCGCCGTCGAGGAGCACACGTCCGGCGACCGGGCGGACCAGGCCGCTGATGGTGCGCAGCAGCGTCGTCTTGCCCGCTCCGTTGGCGCCCAGGACGGCGGTGATCCGCCCGGCCTCGGCCGAGAGGGAGACGCCGTCGAGGGCGCGGACCGGCCCGTAGGTGGAGGTGAGTCCCTCCACCTCGAGCAGCCGGGTCGTGGTGGCGGTGCCGCCGGTCGGGTTGCCGCCGGTGGCGGACAGCGCCGTGCTGCCGTGGATCTCAGGCATGGGTCCGTCCTCCGTCGGCGTGGGTCAGCTCGTCGGCGTCGGCCATCGGGTCGACGGCGTCGCCGAGGTAGGCCTCGGTGACCGCCGGGTCGGCCTGGACCTCCGCCGGGGTGCCGGCGGCGATCTGCTTGCCCGAGTCGAGGACGGTGATCCGGTCGCAGACCCGCATGACCAGGTCCATGTGGTGCTCGACCAGGAGCACGCTCATCCGGCCGACGACCGAGCGGATCAGGTCGCCGAGCTCGTTCATCTCGTCCTCGGAGAGGCCGCTGGCGGGCTCGTCGAGCAGCAGCAGCTCGGGCTCGGAGACCAGCGCCCGGGCCAGCGCGACCCGCTTCTGCACCGGGTAGGGCAGCGAGCCGGGGTAGCGGCCGGCGTACTCCCCGGCGTTCAGCTCGATCAGCGCGCGCATCGCCCGCTCGCGCAGCAGCCGCTCGTCCTTGTCCGACGTGGGCAGCGCCACCAGCGCCGAGAAGAAGCCGGCGCGGGCGTGCCGGTGGGCGCCGACCATGACGTTCTCCAGCACGGTCATGCCGGGGAACAGGCCGACCCCCTGCAGGGTGCGGGCGATGCCCAGGGAGGTGAGCTTGCTGGGCTTGAGCCGGCGCATCTCCTCCCCGCGCCAGGTGATCCGGCCCGACGTCGGGCGGACCAGGCCGCACGCGACGTTGAAGAGGGTCGTCTTGCCGGCCCCGTTCGGGCCTATCAGTCCGTGCACCTGGCCCGGCTCGACGGTCACCGACACGTCGGTGAGGGCCAGCACGCCGCCGAAGGCGACGTTGATCCCGGTCATCTCGAGCCGGGCCGTGGGCGGTGATTCGTGCGTTCGCTGGCTGCCGGGCGGCTGCGCCAAGGGGCCCACTGCTCCTCTGCATCGGCGGGGTCGCCGCCCCGTGAGCGGGGCGGCGAGTCGGGTCGCGGGTATGTCCCGCTGAGACTGCCCGGCGGTGTCGCCGGTCACAATGGGCGCACCGCACAGCGATCACGAGATCGGGTTGTGCTGTGTGTCCCGGGTCTCGGGGAGGCGGGGCTCATGGGGTGCGCGGGGCCGCCGGGGAACGGGTGACCGGAGGCCGGTGACGGGTCGCCGACGGCCGCCGGGTCGCGGGGCCGGCGTCGATGGGTCACGACCGTGCTGCGCCGACCCTGCCCGGCTGTGTCCGCACTCACAATGGGCTGATCGCACAGTCATGCGCGTCTCGTGTTGTGCTTTCAGCGGCGCCGTCGGAGGAGGTGATCGCGTGCAGCCCTTCCGTCCGGAGGTGGCGACCAGGCTCGGGCAGCTGGCGCCCCGGCTGATGGACCAGCTCGACGCGATGACCGACCGGATGCTCGACGTGCTGGTCCGCACGGAGCCGGCCTACCGCGAGCTGGTCGGGCAGTCCGAGCAGGACGTGCGGATGTCCACGCGGTCGAACCTCGAGAACGGGCTCCGGTCGCTGATGTCCGCGGCGGCCGGCACCGGGACCCCCCACCTGGCGTCGGCGCGGGAGGTCGGCCGGCGGCGGGCGGCGCAGGGCCTGCCGCTCGAGGCGGTGCTGCGGGCCTACCGGCTCGGCGGGCAGGTCACCTGGGAGGCGCTCCTCCTGGTCTCCCGGAGCGGCACGGGCCAGCACGACACCCTGCTGCTGGAGGTCGCCGGCTCGGTCTGGCGCACGAACGACGCGGAGTGCGCGGCGGTCGCCGAGGGCTACCGGCAGGAGCAGCGGCGGCTCGCCGGCGTCGACGAGCAGGCCCGGCAGCAGGCGCTCGACGGCCTGCTGGAGGGCCGGGGGAGCGATCCGGCGTTCGTGCGCATCGCCGCGGAGACGCTGGCCATGCCGCTCGACGGTCGGCTCATGGCGGTCGTGGCGCTGCCGGGTTCCGGTGGGGTTCCGGCGCTCGACGCCCCGGGCGAGGCGTTGCTCAAGCGCGGCGTCCGGTCCGTGTGGGGGGCTCGCGGTGACACCCAGGTGGGTGTCGTGGTGCTCGCGGCGATCCGCCCGGGCGATCTCCTGAGCCTGCTGCGGGGGGCCGCGAACGGCCCGGTCGGGGTGTCCGACGTCGTCGAGGGCGCCGCCGCGGTCGGTGCGGCCTACCGCCTGGCCGAGACAGCGGTGCGCACGCTGCCCGCAGGGGTGCGCCGCGTGGTCAGCATCGACGACCGGCTGCCCGAGGCGCTGCTGAGCAACTCGCCCGAGATCAGCTCCCGCCTGGTGGGCCAGTCCCTCGGCGGGCTGCTCGAGCTGCCCGACGACGAGCGCGGGGTGCTGCTGGACACGCTCGCGGCGTTCCTCGCCACCGACGGGTCACCGACCCGCGCCGCCGACGCGCTGTACTGCCACCGGAACACCGTGATGCACCGGCTCCGGCGGATCGAGTCGGTGACCGGCCGGAAGGTGACCGACCCGCGGTCGCGGCTGCTCTGGCAGCTGGCCCTGCTGGGCACCGAGCACGGTGAGCCTGCCCGGCGCTCCGCCTAGCCGGGAGGATTCCGCCCGCCCCCTGACCCCTCGCAGGCCGGGGGAGCCTCCGGACGGCACTGCTACTGCAGGTAGCTCTCCACCTGCTGCTCGGGGCGGGCCTGCGCCTCGTCCGGGTTCTCGTCGTACTGCCGCTTCGCCCGGCGCTGCCGCAGCAGGTCCCAGCACTGGTCGAGGTCGGCCTCGAGCTTGCTCATGCGGGCCCGCGTCTCGTCGGTGTGCTCGCTGCTGTCGCGCAGCGCGTGCTCCTCGTCGACCAGGGTGTGGATGCGCTTCAGGATGTCTTCCTCGTCCATGCCCCGGTCCGTGCCCGGGGACGCGTGCGCGAAACGGCGAGGGCGGTCAACCCTGGCCGGGGACCCAGCCCTCCACGAACGCGGCCAGCCGGCGGTGCACGGCCCCGCCGGCGCGGCCGAGGGCCAGCAGGGCGGCGCGGTCCAGCGGTACCCGGACGGTGCGTCGGTCGCCGGCCCGGGTGCCGACGGCGTGACCCGCGGCGACGAGCTCGGGCCAGGGCCGGGAGAGCTGGGCGCGGACCCGATCCAGCGCCGCGGTCGTCGGGCCCGCGTTGCCCTCGACCATCGCCGTCACGAGACCGGGGTCGCTGCCGATCACCCGGGTCCCGTCGCGGAAGCTGCCGGCGGCGAGCGCCAGCGCGAGCGGTCCGGCATCGGCGGCCGCGGCGGCGAGGGCGGCGGCCAGCAGGTGCGGGACGTGGCTGATGGCGGCGACGGCGTCGTCGTGCTCGGCGGCGGTGACCGGCACGACCTCCGCGCCCACCGCGAGCGCCACCTCGGCCACCCGGAGCCATCGCGGCAGCTCCGTCTCCGGCTCCAGGCAGAGCGCCCAGCGGGCGCCGGTGAACAGCCCGGGGTCGGTGGCTCCGTGGCCCGAGCGCTCGGTGCCGCACATGGGGTGCCCGCCGACGAAACGCCGTCCCAGCGCGCCGCCGACGGCGTCGAGCACCGGGACCTTCACCGAGCCCAGGTCGGTCACCGTCGCGTCGGGGTCGACGGTCAGCCCGTCGAGGGCAGTCGCCATCACCGGGAGCGGCACGGCGAGCACGACGACGCCGGAGAGCTCGCGGGTGATCCGGACGCCCCGTGCGGCCGCCGCCTCCCGGGCGGCCGGGTCCACGTCCCAGCCGGACACCGGGCGCCCCGCGGCCGCCAGCGCGGCGGCCAGCGAGCCACCGAGCTGGCCCAGCCCCACCACGCCGACCGGGGGAGCGGGCATGGTCGGGACCGGGAACGACGGCGCCCCACCGGTGGGTGGTCCCCCAGGGCGTGCGGCTTCGGCCATGATCAGAGGCTATGACGCCGACCTGCCCGCTCCTGCCGCCCTCCGCGCCATGGCGCCCCGCTCGCTCCTGCTCACCCCGGAGCTCGCCGAGTGCGTCCGCGTCTCCTCCGACGCGGTCGACGACGTGATGGCCGTCCTGCGGGACCGGCCGGTGGAGGAGACCTCCGGCCCGACTCTGCTACGCGAGCGATGAGCGAGGGCGCAGGAATGGGCCCGGCCAGCTACGCGGTGCGGGTCGCCCGCGTCGGCTCCCGGTGGAGGGTGGATCTGCTCGCCGCCGACGCCGGTGACGAGCTGCCGGTGCTCGAGCGGGCGCTGGGGGAGCCCGGCGCCGGGGGCTGGCCGCCGCCGTTCGTGCTCGTCGTCGACTCGCGGCTGTACTTCGTGGCGCTGCGGCACGGTCCCGGCGGCATGGTGCGGGTGCTGATCTCCGACGCGACGATGCTCGAGTGGGTGCTCGCCGCCGAGGTGGTGGAGCGCTACGGCATCGGCGTCGACACCGAGGGCGCCTTCGACGACGACGAGACCGGCTGGCCCGGCGGCGACCTCGACCTGTTCGCCGACGACGGGCTGCCGGCCGAGGAGCTGAGGCCGATCGTGACCGCTGACGACCTGTGGGCCAACGAGATGGTGGCCCGGATCGCCACCCGGCTGGGCTTCGCCGACGAGCTGGCCGCGGCGGTGACCCCGTGACGGTCTCGGCGGTGGTGTTCGACCTGGGCGGCGTGATCACCGAGAGCCCGATGCACGCCTTCGCCGCCTACGAGCGGGAGGCCGGGCTGCCCGAGGGGCTCATCCGGCAGCTGAACTCCACCGATCCCGACACGAACGCCTGGGCGCGGTACGAGCGCAACGAGCTCGACGTCGCCGGGTTCTCCGCCGCATTCGAGGCCGAGGCCGCCGCGCTGGGTCACCGGATCGACGCGTCCCGCGTGCTCGCCGGGCTGCGGGGTGAGCTGCGCCCGGCGATGGTCGAGGCGGTGCGCCGGCTGCGGGAGGCCGGGCTGCCCGTGGGCCTGCTGTCGAACAACGTGGCGCCGATGGAGCGGACCGGACCGCTGGGCGACCTGCTCGGCCTGTTCGACACGGTCGTCGAGTCGTCGGTCGAGGGCGTGCGGAAGCCGGAGCCGGAGATCTACCGGCGGGCGCTGGACCGGCTGTCCGACGCCGTGGGCCGCCGGATCGAGGCGACCGACTGCGCCTACCTCGACGACCTGGGCATCAACCTCAAGCCGGCCCGGGCCCTGGGCTTCGCGACCATCAAGGTCGTCGACCCGGCCGCTGCACTGTCCGAGCTGTCCGAGCTGGTCGGCTTCCCCCTGGACGGGGCCGCGTGAGCCGGGCCGGGGAGTCGTCCCCGGCCCGGTCGGTCTCTGCTTCCCAGGGGAAGCAGAGACCGACCGCCCGCGGAGGTACCCGGTGACCCCCGACCTCGACGCCACCATGGGGCGGGCGCTCGAGCTGGCGGCCGCCGCGGAGGAGTGGGGCGACACGCCCATCGGCGCCGTCGTCCTAGGGCCCGGCGGCGCGGTGCTCGCCGAGGCGGCCAACGAGCGGGAGAAGCGGGGCGACCCGACGGCGCACGCCGAGGTGCTCGCGCTGCGCGCCGCGGCGGCCGTGCACGGCGACGGCTGGCGGCTCGCCGGCTGCACGCTGGTGGTCACGCTCGAGCCCTGCACGATGTGCGCCGGGGCGAGCGTGCTGTCGCGGGTCGACCGGGTGGTCTACGGCGCGGACGACCCCAAGGCCGGGGCGGCCGGATCGCTGTGGGACGTGGTCCGCGACCGGCGGCTGAACCACCGGCCCGAGGTCACCGGCGGCGTCCGAGCCGAGGAGTGCGGCGCGCTGCTACGTGCCTTCTTCCGCCGTCAGCGGGGCCTGTAGTCTCTTCGGCGGTGGCGTGTCCGAGCGGCCGAAGGAGCACGCCTCGAAAGCGTGTGAGGTGCAAGCCTCCGTGGGTTCAAATCCCACCGCCACCGCCAGCCAGCCAGCAGTTCCGACGGCGGCGTCCGCACGGGTTCCCGGACCCGGTGGGCGCCGCCGTCGTCGTCCCGGCGGTCCGCTCAGGCGGGGAAGTCGCTGTCGAGGACCAACTGCCCGTCCCGGACCAGGAACGTGAACACGTGCGGCCCGGTCTCGCGGCGGCCGTCGGCGAAGCGGAGCTCCATGGTGGCCGCCGCGGTCGTCTGCCCGTCCGCCGCCCGGATGTCGCTCAGGCGCACGTCCTCGAACTGGTTCCAGTAGCGGATGTAGCCGTCCCGGCTGATGTTCGCCCGCAGCGTCGGGCCGGTGAGCTCCCACGCCTGCGCCGGATCACGGATGACCAGCCGGTGGTAGTCCCGCACGAAGTTCCGGATGTTCTGCTCGGACAGCGGGTCGCCGCGGTCCTCGCCGTCGCCGTCGCCCGCCTCGTCCCCGTTCTCCTCCTCGTTCCCGGTCCCGTTCCCCTCGTCGTCGCCACCGTCGCCGTCCTCCGGGTCCTCGTCCGGCGGGGGGACGACGGGGGCCGCGGGTTCCTCCTGCACCGGCTGCGTGGGCGCCGGCTCCTCGCTGGAGGCGGGCGCCTCGGACGTCCCCGTCGTGGAGGACGCCGCCGTGTCGTCGGGGTCGAGGCCGCCCGAGGTGCCCAGCCACAGTCCGAGCACGCCCAGCAGCACGACGGCGAGGACCCCGACGGTGACCCACGCACCCCGGCGTCGGCGCCCGGTCGGTGCGGAGGTGGGAGCGGACGCAGATGCGGGGGGAGCCCCTGCGGCAGCGGCAGCGGCCTCGGCCGCGGGCGGGACCGGGGCGGGCGTGGGTGGGCCGGCGGATCCCTGCGGAGGGGTGGCGGCGAACACCGCCGTGCCGGCGGGCCCGGACGACGGCCGCAGGTCCGTGCGGGCCAGCAGCACCGTCGTCGGGTCGCCGTCCCGGCCGGCGGCCAGCCGGGCCAGCTCGTCGCGCACCTCGGTCATCGGTGGCCGCGCGGTGGGGTCCTCGGCGAGCATCCGCAGCAGTGGCTCGGTGAGCGCCCCGGCGCGGAGCGGAGGCGTGATCCGCCCCGCGGCGACCCGGTGCAGCATGCCGAGCGCGTTGTCCTCCATGCCGAACGGGGGCGTGCCCTCGAGGCAGGTGTAGAGCGTGGCCCCGAGGGAGAAGACGTCGCTGGCCTCGGTCATCTCGTGCCCCTGGGCCACCTCGGGGGCGAGGAACGCCGGGGTGCCCGTGATCTGGCCGGTCTGGGTGAGGGTGACGTCGCCGCGGGCGTGCGAGATGCCGAAGTCGGTGATCTTGACCAGACCGGCGACGCGGCCGCCCTGCCCGATGAGGATGTTGGCCGGCTTCACGTCCCGGTGGACGATCCCGGCCGCGTGCGTGGCCGCCAGCGCGTCGGCGACCTGCGCCCCGATCTGCGCGACCAGGCCTGCCTGCAGGACGCCCTCGGTGCCGAGCACCTCCGCGAGGCTGCGCGAGGGCAGGTACTCCATCACCAGCCAGGGCGCCCCGCCCTCCAGGGCGACGTCGTACACCGAGATCGCGTGCGGGTGGCTCAGCCGGGCGGCGATGCGACCCTCGCGCAGCGCCCGCTGGCGCTGCTCGTCGATCTGCTTGTCGTCGGCTCCCAGCGGCGAGAGCACTTGCTTGACCGCGACCTGCCTGCCCAGCAGCTCGTCGCGCGCGAGCCAGACGGTGCCCATCCCCCCGCCGCCGATCTGGGACTCCAGCCGGTAGCGGCCGGCGACGAGCCGGCCGGGCCCGGTGACGGGACGGGTCATCGGCGGGCGGGTGGCGGGCTCAGACGGTGGAGGGCACGCCGTACCGGCGTGCGTACTCCTCGCGCGCCCCCTCGGGCAGGGCGTCGTAGAGCTCGCCGAGCTCCGTGTGCGCCCCGGGGTCGAGGTCGTCGAAGATCCGCTGCCACGTGGGCGGGTCGTCGTAGCTGCGTGTCAGCAGCAGTTCCCAGGCCTGCGCCTGGCGGTCGCGCTTGCTGCGCTCGGCGACGAACTCGGACAGGTACCGGTCCTTCGCCGCCGTCTTCTCCGCGGCGGTGGCGCCGGCCGGCAGCTCGCCGGCGTCGCCCCCCTTGAGCACGCCGACGATCGCATCGACGACGTCCGGCCGTACCTCGCCGTGCTCACCCATGTCCTGCGCCTCCTCGCCTCGGCCCGCAGTTCCGAGCTCTTCCCCGCCGGACGTCCGGCGAACCGCTCTGGGGTGCAGGATGCCGCACGAAGCGTCGGACGGCCCGTCCGGTGGTGTCCCGGCGACCGCCGCACGGGCGCCCGGTACGATCGCTGCCGTACCTGGAGGATTCGCCTAGTGGCCTATGGCGCTCGCTTGGAAAGCGGGTTGGGGGCAACCCCTCGGGAGTTCGAATCTCCCATCCTCCGCAGTACGGACGGGCCCCGGTGCATGCACCGGGGCCCGTCGCATCCGCGGGCCCGCCCGGTCAGGTGCCGGAAGTCGGCGGAACGGGGGCCGGACGCTGCAGGCGGCGCAGGTACAGGCCCGCGACGGCGGCCAGGACGAGCAGGCCGCCGGCCAGTGCCGCCGGCGCCAGGCGCTCCCCCAGCAGCAGGGCGGCGAGTGCGGTCGCCGTCAGCGGCTCCAGCAAGGTGACGATGGACGCCACCGCCCCCGGCACCGTGCGCAGCCCCGCGAAGAACATCGCGTAGGCGGCCGCGCTGGGGACGACGCCCAGGTACAGCAGCACGCCGAGGGCGACCGGGTCGGTGGTGAACCGCAGGCCGGCGGCCAGCGCCACGGGGGTGAGCAGCAGCGCCCCGCCGGCGAAGCCGACGAGCGTCACCGGGACCCCGGCGGGCACGCCGGCGCCGGCGAGCGTGACGACGGTGTAGCCGAGGGCCGAGCCGACCGCCAGGAGGGCGCCGAGCACGACGGCGGAGCCGGTGTCGGCGCCGGCCGAGACGCCGACGAGCAGCACCAGCCCGACGAGGGCCACGACCAGCGCGACGGCGGTGGTCCGGTCGGGCCGGCCGTGACCCAGCAGGGCGGCGCCTACGGCGATCAGGAGCGGCGCGAGGCCCAGCGCCACGAGAGTGGCGATGCTGACCCCGCTCGTCGCGACCGCGGCGAAGTAGGCCAGCTGGTAGACGGCCAGCCCGGCGCCGACCATGAGCAGGCGGACGACGGTGCCGCGGGTGACCGCCGGAGCGGGCCGGGACCGGCGCCGGGTGGACGCCCAGACGGTGAGGAGGACCACCGCGCCGATGGCCATCCGATGCCAGGCGATGTCCAGCGGGCCGAGATCGCTGTGCCGGGCGACCACCGCGCCGCTGAGGCCGGAGGTGCCCCAGCAGAGGGCGGCGATCACGACGAGGGGAAAGCCCCGGCGGGCGGCGGCGGGCATGGCGTGCGTCCGCTCGCCGTTCGCGGTGAGTTCGGGCGTGGACATGACGCTCCAGGTGCCGGATCCGGTCGGGGGGCTCGTCACGGAGCGCGGCGCACGGCCCCGCCGGTCGGGGGGTGCACGGATCGCTCCGGGTCAGGACCGGGGCGGGGGGAGCACGAGACGGAGGCGGGGCGTCACGGACAGGAGCCTAGCGGGGCTCGGCGCCCCGGCTGAGCCGCGTGCTCTACAGTGGCTCCCGACCCCTCGTGTGGCGTCACCCTGTGAACCTCCCCAGGGCCGGAAGGCAGCAAGGATAAGCGGGCTCTGGCGGGTGCGCGAGGGGTCCTTTGCATGCTTCCCACGGTGCCTCGGACCGCACCGCGGGCCAGGTGCCGTTCCCCTGGCGTGCGGAGCCGCTGCCCATGTCCGGGCGGGGAGCCCTCCGGGCCCCGCGACCCGGTCCACGACCGCGGTCACCTGCGTGCGCCGCCCTGTCGGCGTCGGGACGTAACCTGCCCACGTGGCTCTGGCGCTCTACCGCAAGTACCGCCCGGCGACCTTCGCCGAGGTGGTCGGGCAGGAGCACGTCACCACGCCGCTGATGAACGCGGTCGACGGCGGGCGGATCAACCACGCCTACCTGTTCAGCGGCCCCCGCGGCTGCGGCAAGACCTCGTCGGCGCGCATCCTGGCCCGCTCGCTGAACTGCGTGCAGGGCCCGACGTCCACGCCGTGCGGGGTCTGCGAGTCCTGCGTCGCGCTGGCGCCCGACGGTCCCGGCTCGCTGGACGTCATGGAGATCGACGCGGCCAGTCACGGTGGCGTCGACGACGCCCGCGACCTCCGCGAGCGCGCCTTCTTCGCCCCGGTGAACAGCCGTTACAAGGTCTACATCGTCGACGAGGCGCACATGGTCACCACGCAGGGCTTCAACGCCCTGCTCAAGGTGGTCGAGGAGCCGCCGGACTTCCTGGTCTTCGTCTTCGCCACGACCGAGCCGGAGAAGGTCCTCCCGACCATCCGCTCGCGCACCCACCACTACCCGTTCCGGCTGGTGCCGCCGACCACGCTGCGCGGCCTGCTGGAGAGGACCTGCGCGGCCGAGGGGGTGACGGTCGAGCCCACCGTCTACCCGCTGGTGGTCCGCGCCGGCGGCGGCTCGGTCCGCGACTCGCTGTCCATCCTCGACCAGCTCCTGGCCGGCGCCGGTCCGGAGGGCGTGACCTACCGGAGCGCGGTCGGCCTGCTCGGCGTCACCGACGACGCACTGCTCGACGAGACGATCGACGCCCTCGCCGCCTCGGACGCGCCCGGTGTCTTCCGCGCCGTCGACCGCGTGGTCGAGGCCGGGCACGACCCGCGCCGCTTCGCCACCGACCTGCTCGACCGGCTGCGCGACCTGATCGTCCTCGACGCCGTGCCCGACGCCGGTGGCAACGGGCTGCTCGACTGCCCACCCGACCGGCTGGACCTGATGAACCAGCAGGCCCAGGCGCTCGGCTCGGCCACCTTGTCCCGCATGGCCGACACGGTGCACGAGGGCCTCGCCGAGATGCGCGGGACGACGGCACCGCGGCTGCTGCTGGAGCTGGTGTGTGCCCGCATGCTGCTGCCGGCCACCGACGGCTCGGCCGCCGCGACCCTGCAGCGCCTCGAACGGCTCGAGCGCCGGATGTCGATCGCCGGCGAGTACGCTGGCCGCCCCGCCGCGGAGGTCGGGCACCGGGAGACCGCAGTTCCCGAGGCGCCCCGCGACTCGGCGCCCGCCGCCACCGGCCCGAGCCCCGACGGCCCGGCCTCCGGGCCCCGGCGGGAGTTCGTCCGCAGGTCGCAGGCCCAGCAGCAGCCCGCGGCCCAGCCGGTCGCCCCCGCCACGCCCCGGGGGCCGAGCGCCGACCGACCGCCCGCCCCCGCCGCACCCGCACCGGAGCCCGGCGCACCCGCGCCGGCTGTACCTGCGCCCGCGGCCGCTCCCGCGCCGGCCGCGTCGGGGGACGGCTGGCCGGAGGCCGCACGGCCGGGAAGCCGGCCTCGTCCCGCAGCCGCCGCCCCCGTGGGCGACGACTGGCCGGAGACGGCCCAGCCGGGCAGCCGGCCGCGCAGCGGGGCGCCGGCCGCTCCCGCAGCGCGCGCCACCGAGCCGGCTCCGGCCCGGCGTGTCCGGGTGACGGCGGAGGAGCCGGACATCCCGCTGCCGCCCGAGCCCACCGACGACGAGGACTGGCCGCACCCGTCGCAGCCCGCCGCCGTGCAGGCCGCGGCCGCGCGGGTCGAGCAGCCGCGCCCACCGGCGTCCCCGCCGCGCGCGGCCGCCGAGTCCTCGCCCGCACCGCGGGGCGGCGAGCCGACGCCGGTCGTGTCGGCCAACCCGCCGGAGACCGCGTCCGACGGCGAGCTGACCACCACCGACGTCCGCCGGGTGTGGCCGGAGCTGCTCGCCGTGGTCAAGAAGCAGAAGCGGACCACCGAGGCGCTGCTGAAGAACGCCCAGGTGCACCAGCTGGCCAACGGCGTCCTGACGCTGTCCACGTCCTCGCCGGCGCTGGCGCGGCGGCTGGGTGACGACCTGAACAAAGACGTCCTCCGCGAGGCGCTCAACGAGCTGCTGGGCGTGCGCTGGCGGGTCGACGCCGTCGTCGAGGGAGCCGGCCTGGCGGCCGGTGCAGCGCGGAACGCGGCACCGGAGGCGGCGCGCGAGGCGGCGCGGGCGGCCGAGGCCGCCGAGGCGCAGGAGCTGATGGCCGAGCGCGCGGCGGAGACCTCCACCGGCGGCGACCGCGAGCCCGAGCCGGCCGTCGACCAGGAGCAGGCGGCGCTGCAGCTGCTGCGCGCCCAGCTCGGTGCCCGTCCGGTCGACAGCTGACCGGCGGGGCGGCGCGTCCTCACCTGTCGCACTCGCGGCCTACTCTCGTGGCATGTTCCCCGGAGGCCAGCAGCCCGACCTGTCGCAGCTCATGAAGCAGGCGCAGCAGATGCAGCAGCAGCTCGCCGCCGCCCAGCAGGAGCTGGCGGCCACCGAGGTCACCGGCACCGCCGGCGGCGGCCTGGTCTCGGCGACGATGACCGGCGACGGCGACCTGACTGCGCTCACCATCGCGCCCGACGCCGTCGACACCGACGACCTCGAGACGCTGCAGGACCTCGTCGTCGCCGCCGTCCGGGACGCCAAGCGGGCTGCCGACGAGCTGACCGCCAACCGCATGGGCCCGCTGGCCGGTGGACTCGGCGGCGGCCTGGGGCTGTCCGGCCTCTGATCGGGCGCGCCCGCCCGATCCACTTCGCAACCCGAGGAGCACCGTGTACGAGGGTGCCGTCCAGGACCTGATCGACGAGCTCGGTCGCCTGCCCGGCGTGGGGCCGAAGAGCGCCCAGCGCATCGCCTTCCACCTGCTGTCGTCCGAGTCGGCCGACGTCAGCCGGCTGGTGGCGGCCCTGACCCGGGTCCAGGAGTCGGTCCGGTTCTGCGTGACCTGCTACAACGTGGCCGAGGCAGAGCAGTGCCGGATCTGCCGCGATCCGCGCCGCTCCGACGACGTCCTCTGCGTCGTCGAGGAGCCCAAGGACGTCGTCGCCATCGAGCGCACCCGTGAGTTCCGCGGCCGCTACCACGTGCTCGGCGGCGCGATCAGCCCCATCGACGGGGTCGGCCCCGACGACCTGCGGGTCAAGGAGCTGATGACCCGGCTGATGAACGGCGCCGTCACCGAGCTGATCATCGCCACCGACCCGAACCTCGAGGGCGAGGCGACCGCGGCGTACCTGGCCCGGCTGGTCGGTCCGATGGGGCTCGCGGTCTCCCGGCTGGCCAGCGGCCTGCCGGTGGGCGGCGACCTGGAGTACGCCGACGAGGTCACGCTCGGCCGGGCCTTCGAGGGCCGCCGCCGCATCGACGCCTGAGGCCGGGCCGGGTCGCTCGGTGGTCAGCACCCGGCGAGGCGGGGTCACCTGAGGGTGCGACACCCCGGTAGAGCAGCGCCGACCGAGCACGGAACGGTCCGCGCGGCTGCGGGCGGCGACGTCACGGGGTCGTCGGCGCACCCTCGGTCACGCGATCGGTGGCCCCGGTGTGCGGCACCTCTCGGCGTGCAGTCACGACGCGGTAACAGCGTCCCGGGGGCCTCTCGCGGCTGAGAAGCGCTGTGTTAAACCTTGAGATCTTCTGGTCCCCCGGGCGACCGCGTGGAAATCCTCCGCGGTCGCTGTCGATGAGAACGAGGTAACGGATGACTTCCGGTTCGATCAGCCGTCGGCGTGTGGTCGCCACGGCGGGCGTCGCAGCCACGGCCCTGGTGCTCAGCGCCTGCGGCGGCGGCGACAGCGGCGGCAGCGGCGGCGGCTCCGGCGGCGGCGATGGCGGCAGCATCACGATCGGCACCAGCGACAAGATCACCACCATCGACCCGGCCGGTTCGTACGACAACGGTTCGTTCGCCGTGATGAACCAGGTCTACCCGTTCCTGATGAACACCCCCTACGGCAGCCCCGAGGTCGAGCCGGACATCGCCGAGTCGGCCGAGTTCACCTCGCCGACCGAGTACACGGTGACGCTCAAGGACGGCCTGACGTTCGCCAACGGCAACGAGCTGACCTCCTCGGACGTCAAGTTCACGTTCGACCGCCAGCTTGCGATCAACGACCCCGAGGGCCCGGCCTCGCTGCTCTACAACCTGGACAGCGTCGAGGCCCCGGACGACCAGACGGTCGTGTTCACCCTCAAGCAGCCGAACGACCAGATCTTCCCGCAGATCCTGTCGAGCCCGGCCGGCCCGATCGTCGACGAGGACGTCTTCTCGGCCACCGAGCTGACCCCCGACCAGGAGATCGTGGACGGCGAGGCCTTCGCCGGCCCGTACACGGTCACCAACTACGACCAGAACAACCTGGTCACCTACGCGGCCAACCCCGAGTACCAGGGTCTGCTGGGCGAGCCGGAGACCGAGCAGGTCAACGTCAGGTACTACGCCGACGCCTCGAACCTGAAGCTCGACGTGCAGGAGGGCAACATCGACGTCGCCTTCCGCAGCCTCAGCGCGACCGACATCGAGGACCTCCGCGGCGACGACAACGTCCAGGTCGTCGACGGCCCCGGCGGCGAGATCCGCTACGTCGTCTTCAACTTCAACACCCAGCCCTACGGCGCGACGACGCCGGAGGCCGACCCGGCCAAGGCGCTCGCCGTCCGCCAGGCGGTCGCCAACCTGCTCGACCGCGAGGAGCTGGCCGAGCAGGTCTACAAGGGCACCTACACCCCGCTGTACTCCTTCGTCCCCGAGGGCCTGACCGGCGCCATCCAGCCGCTCATGGAGAAGTACGGCGACGGCTCGGGTGGCCCCGACGTCGACAGGGCGCGGCAGGTGCTCGAGGCAGCCGGGGTCACCACCCCGGTGCAGCTGAGCCTGCAGTACTCCAACGACCACTACGGCCCGAGCTCGGGTGACGAGTACGCGCTGATCAAGGACCAGCTGGAGTCCAGCGGCCTGTTCACCGTCGACCTGCAGACCACGGAGTGGACGCAGTACTCCGAGCAGCGGACCAACGACGTGTACCCGGCCTACCAGCTGGGCTGGTTCCCGGACTACTCGGACGCCGACAACTACCTGACGCCGTTCTTCCTCGAGGAGAACTTCCTGGGCAACCACTACGCGGACCCCGAGGTCAACGACCTGATCCTCCAGCAGGCCACGACCGAGGACCCGGCTGAGCGGCAGGCGCTGATCGAGCAGATCCAGGAGCTGGTGGCCGACGACCTGTCCACCGTGCCCTACCTGCAGGGCTCCCAGGTGGCGGTGACCGGTGCCGACGTCTCCGGCGCCGAGGACACCCTCGACGCCTCGTTCAAGTTCCGGTACGGCGCCCTCAGCAAGGGCTGATCGAGCCTGAGCTGAGAGGCTGCACCGCCCGGCCCCGGGTGACCCGCGCGCGGGTCACCCGGGGCCGTCCACGTACGGACCCCGCACCGACCTTGGTGGAGACATGACCACGACGACGACCGAGCTCACCGGGAGCACTGACGCCCCGGACGACGAGCCGGCACCCCGCCGCCGGCGCGGCGGCGGGGGCGGCGGACTGGGCGGCTACCTGCTGGTCCGCTTCCTGTTGATCTTCCCGACCATCTTCATCCTGGTGACGACGGTCTTCGTCCTCATGCGGCTGACCGGTGACCCGATCACCGCCGCGCTCGGCGGCCGGCTGCCCGCGGCGGAGCTCCGCGAGCGGGTCGTCGAGGCCGGGTACGACCGGCCGATCCTGGTGCAGTACTGGGAGTACCTGACCTCGCTGGTGCAGGGAGACTTCGGGACGACGCAGAGCGACAACCGCCCGGTGACCGAGGTCCTCACCACGTTCGGCGCAGCGACGCTCGAGCTCGCCTTCTACGCGCTGGTCGTCGCTTTCCTCGTCGGCATCCCGCTGGGCCGCCTCGCCGCCTACCTGCGCGACCGGTGGCCCGACGCGGCGCTGCGGGTGTTCGCGATCCTCTGCTACGCCACCCCCGTCTTCTTCGCCGGGCTGGTGTTCAAGCTGGTCTTCGCCGTCCAGCTGGGCTGGCTGCCCGTCGCCGGGCGGGCCAGCACCCGCTCGGAGATCCAGCTGCAGACGCAGGACTCGGCCACCGGCATCTACCTGATCGACGCGATCTCGACCGGGGACGGCGAGGTGGTCACCGACGTCCTCGAGCACGCCGTCCTCCCGGCGCTCACCCTCGGGCTGCTCACCGCCGGGGTCTTCCTGCGGCTGGTGCGCACCAACGTGATCGGCACGCTGGGCATGGGGTACGTGGAGGCGGCCCGTTCCCGCGGGGTCAGCGAACGGCGGTTGCTGCGCAAGCACGCCTACCGGCCGGCGCTGATCCCCATCGTCACCGTCATCGGCCTGCAGATCGCCCTGCTGCTGGGCGGCGCGGTCCTGACCGAGACCACGTTCGAGTGGAAGGGCCTGGGCTTCCAGCTGGTCCAGTACCTGGAGGCGCGCGACTTCGTCGCCGTCCAGGGCATCGTCGTGCTGGCCGCCGTGATCGTCGCGGTCGTGAACTTCGTCGTCGACGTCATCGCGGCGCTGATCGACCCGCGGGTGAGGTACTGACATGGCCACCGCTGTGAACGCTCCCGAGACGGCGCCCGCCGGGCGCCGGCGCCGCGGCCGGCGCGATCTGCCCGTGATCCGCCAGGTGCAGCAGAGCGTCGGCCTGCAGCGCGGCATGCTGGTCGCCGGCCTGGTGCTCACCGGCATCTTCGTGCTGACGGCGATCTTCGCGCCGCTGCTGGCGCCCTACGAGTACGACCAGCTGCGGGACGCGGCCGGCCCGTTCGGCGCCCAGCAGGAGCCGTCGGCCGACCACCTGCTCGGCACCACCGTCGGCGGCTACGACGTGCTGTCGCGGGTGATCTGGGGCTCGCGCACCGCGCTCCTGGTGATCGTCGCCGCCGTCGTCTTCTCGCTGCTCCTGGGCGTCCTGCTGGGGCTGGTCTCGGGCTACTTCGGCGGCTGGCTGGACCGGGTGCTGGTCGTCGTCGCCGACGCGATCTACGCCTTCCCGTCGCTGCTGCTGGCCATCGTCGTGGGCATCGTGCTCAACGGCGGCCAGTCGAGCCTCTGGGGCGGCATCATCGCCGCGGCGCTGTCGATCACCGTCATCTTCGTGCCGCAGTACCTGCGGGTGGTGCGCGCCGAGACGGTGCGGATCAAGTCCGAGGCGTTCGTGGAGTCCGCGCGCGTCATCGGCGCCGGCCACTGGCGGATCATGTCGCGGCACGTCTTCCGCAACGCCACGCGGACGCTGCCGCTGATCCTCACGCTCAACGCCTCCGAGGCCATCCTGACCCTCGCCGGGCTGGGCTTCCTCGGCTTCGGCATCGAGCCGACGGCGGCCGCGGAGTGGGGCTACGACCTCAAGCAGTCGCTGTCCGACGTCACCAGCGGCATCTGGTGGACCTCGATCTTCCCGGGCCTGGCCATCGTGCTCGTGGTGCTCGGCCTGACGCTGGTCGGGGAGAGCCTCAACGACCTGGCCGACCCGCGGCTGCGCAGCCGGCGCCGCGGTGGCACCGCGCCGTCCGACGTCGCCGAGACCTCGGTCGCGGTGGGCCCGTACACCGCCCCCGTTCCCAGCCCGGGCGGCACCGACGAGCTCGAGCGACCCACCGACCCGCAGGAGGGGCAGCGATGACCGGGGCGACCCGCACGACGGCGAACCACGTCGTCGGCATCGAGGACCTGACGGTCTCCTTCGCCACGGACGCCGGCGACGTCGCCGCCGTCCAGGGCGTGACCCTGTCGGTGGCCGCCGGCGAGGTGCTGGCCATCGTGGGCGAGAGCGGCAGCGGCAAGACGGTGACCGCGCGCAGCATCCTCGGCCTGCTGCCCGAGACCGCGACCACCCGCGGCGCGGTGCTGCTCACCAGCAAGGACGGCGGCAGCACCGCCGACGTCGTCAGCCTCGGGCGCGCCGACCTCGGCGACGTCCGGGGCCGCGACGCGGCGATGGTGTTCCAGGAGCCGTCGACGGCGCTGAACCCGGTGTACCCGGTCGGCTGGCAGATCGCCGAAGGCCTGCGGGCGCACGGGAAGTACTCGCGCAAGGAGGCGCGGGAGAAGGCGATCGACGTGATGCGGCGGGTCGGCATCCCCGATCCCGAGCACCGCGTCGACCACTACCCGCACCAGTTCTCCGGCGGCCAGAAGCAGCGCATCGTCATCGCGCAGGCGCTGGTGCTCGACCCCGGCGTCATCATCGCCGACGAGCCGACCACCGCTCTCGACGTCACGGTGCAGGCGGAGATCCTCGAGCTGCTGCGCCGCTGCCGCGACGACTTCGGCACCGCGATCGTGCTCATCACGCACAACATGGGCGTCGTCGCCGACCTGGCCGACCGGGTGGCCGTCATGTACCAGGGGCGGATCGTCGAGCAGGCCGACGTCCGGACGCTGTTCTCCGCTCCGCAGGACCCCTACACCCGGCAGCTGCTGTCGTCGGTGCCGCGGCTGGGCGAGGGGCGGGCGCGCACCCAGGACCGCGCCGACTCCCGGACCCGGGCCTGGGCGGACGCCACCCCGGTCGTCGGGGCGCGCGACCTGCGGATCGTCTACCCCGGCCGGCTGCGCAAGCCGGACTTCGTCGCCGTCGACGGGGTGAGCTTCGCGATCCGGCCCGGCGAGGTGCTCGGCCTGGTGGGGGAGAGCGGCAGCGGCAAGACGACGATCGGCCGGGCCATCGCCGGCCTGACCAAGGTCACCGGTGGCTCCCTGCAGGTGCTCGGCACCGAGATGAACGGGGTGAAGGAGAAGCGGTTCCGCCCGGTGCGCCAGCGGATCGGCTTCGTCTTCCAGGACCCGGCATCGAGCTTCAACCCGCTGCTCACCATCGCCGACGCCGTCGCCGAGCCGCTGGTCGTGCACGGCCGGGCGAAGGACCCGCAGGACGCCCGCGGCCGGGTGGACGAGCTGCTGGAGGCCGTCCAGCTGCCCAAGGCCTTCGGCGACCGGTTCCCGCACGAGCTGTCCGGCGGCCAGCGGCAGCGCGCCAGCCTGGCCCGCGCGCTGGCTCTCGACCCGGAGTTGCTCATCGCCGACGAGCCCACCTCGGCGCTGGACGTGTCGGTGCAGAAGCGGGTGCTGGAGCTGTTCGACGAGCTGCAGCGCGAGCTCGGCTTCGCCTGCCTGTTCATCAGCCACGACCTCGCCGTCGTCGACCTGCTGGCCGACCGGATCGCGGTCCTCTACCGGGGCTCGCTGGTCGAGGAGGGCACCGGGGCGGAGGTGCTGGGCAACCCCCAGCACCCCTACACGCAGCGGCTCCTGGCGTCCCTGCCCGTGCCCGACCCCGAGCAGCAGGCCCGGCGCCGGTCGGTCTGGGAGCAGCTCCAGTAACAGGAGCCCCGTGCCCCCGTCGCTCCGAGCTCACGTCGGGGCCCTGCACGAGGGCCTCACTCCAGGACGACGTCGTCGCCGGTGCGGACCGCCCGGCGCACCCGCAGCCTCGCCAGCTGTCCCAGCGCCCGCACCAGCTGCGAGTAGACCGGCGTCGGCCCGTGGTAGCCGAGGAACCCGCGCGGACCCTCGACCATCTCGCCGGTGCGCACGTCGTAGCGGCTCTGGTGCCAGGGACAGACCAGGCACCCGTCGGCGTCGACGCTGCCCTCGGCGAGGTCGGCCAGCTGGTGGCGGCAGCGCCGGGAGACGGCGAAGTACCGGTCGCCGCCGTCCGGGCCGGGGCCCCGGTTGCCCACGGCCCAGTCGCCGACGCGGCGGACCGTCCCCGGCGGCAGCTCGGCGGCGGGGACGGAGTCGTGCTCGGGCACGCGGATCTCCTCGGTGCGGTGGACGGCGGTGGCCGGCGCCCTACCCACCGCGACCGGGCCGGACCCCTCGCCCGTCGGTAGGGTCGTCCCGGATCGACTTCGCCCTTCCAGGAGGTATCCGTGCGCCGGCTGTGCGTCGTCCTGGGAGTGCTCGCCGCCCTCCTGCTCGCCGGGGGGCCCGCCTACGCGGTGCCGCCGTTCCGGCTGGCGGAGCAGGTGGTCGACGAGGTCGGCGCGCTCGACGGCAGCACCGCCCAGGTCCAGGACGCGATCGACGACCTGCGCTCGGCCACCGGCACCGACCTGTACGTGGTCTTCGTGTCCAGCTTCGACGGCGCGGACAGCTCCGAGTGGGCGCAGGCGACCGCCGAGCTGAGCCAGCTCTCCGAGGAAGACGCGCTGCTCGCCGTCGCCGTGGGCGACCAGCAGTACGGGTTCCTGCGCCCGGCGGACTCCCCGCTCTCGCGGGAGGAGCTCGAGGTCCTGGCCGACGAGCAGGTGGCGCCGCAGTTCGGGGCCGAGGACTGGGCGGGGGGCGTGGCCACCTTCGCCGAGCTGTTGCAGTCGGGCGGAACGGCTCCGGGGCAGCCGGTGGGGTCCGATGCCGACAGCGGCTCCGGCGGCGCCGGCGCCCTGCTGGCGCTCGGCGCCATCGCGGTCATCGGCGGCGGGGCCTACCTGGTGAGCCGCTCGCGCCGGAACCGCGCCGGTGGCGCGCTGCCCGCGGGTGGGCAGCGGCCGGCGCCCGACCCCTACGAGGGCGTTCCCACCGACCAGTTGCAGGGCCGCGCCAGCGAGGCGCTGCTGGAGATGGACGAGGCCGTGAAGACCTCGCAGCTGGACCTGGACTTCGCGCGTTCCCAGTACGGGGAGGAGGCCGTCGCCGGGTTCGGCGCCGCGCTCGCGCAGTCCAAGGCCGACGTCGCCCGCGCCTTCGCCGTCCGGCAGCAACTGGACGACGACGTCCCCGAGGACGAGCCGACGACGCGCCGGATGCTGGCCGAGATCCTGTCCCTGACGCAGGCCGCCGACGCCCGCCTCGACGAGCAGAGCGCGGCGTTCGAGAGGCTCCGCGACCTCGAGCGGACCGCTCCGGAGGTGCTCGCCGGCCTCGAACCGCGCATCGCGGCGCTGCGTGCCCGGCTGCCGCAGGAGGAGCAGCGGCTCGCCGGCATCCGGCAGCGGTTCTCCGGCCCGGCGGTGGCCGCCGTCGCCGACAACGTGCGCGAGGCCGGGGCCCGGCTCGACGCCGCCGACCAGGAGGTGCGCGAGGCCCGCGAGGCGCTGGCCGCCGGCCGCACGGGGGACGCCGTCGGCGACATCCGCGCGGCCGAGGACGCCGTGGCGCAGACGGGCACCCTGCTCGACGCGGTCGGCCGCCTGGCCGCCGACCTCGACGCCGCCGCCGGCCGGGTCGCGGCCGCGCGGGCGGAGACGGAGAAGGACCTTGCCGAGGCCCGTGCCCTGGTGGCCGGTGGCGACCGCAGCGGCCTGCAGCCGCAGATCGCCCGCGCCGAGGCAGCGCTGGCCGCGGCGGACGCGGCGCTGCGGCCGGCCGACGGCACGCCGGGGGACCCGCTCGCCGCGCTCCGCCAGCTCGAGGACGCCGACGTCGCGCTGGAGGAGACCCTCTCGGTGGCCCGCGACGCGCAGACCCAGGCCCGTCGGGCCGCCGCGGCGCTGGACCAGGCGCTGCTCACCGCCCGCTCGGCGGTGGCCGCGGCCGCGGACTTCATCGACACCCGGCGCGGCGCGGTGGGTCCCGAGGCGCGCACCCGGCTGGCCGAGGCGCAGCGGCACCTGGAGGCCGCGGTCGAGCTGGGCCGCAGCGAGCCGGTGAGCGCGCTGCGGGAGGCGCAGCAGGCGGGGATGCTCGCGCAGCACGCGCTCGACCTGGCGCAGGACGACGTCGACCGGTGGAACTCCGGCTACGGCGGCTACGGGCCCGGCGGCATGGGCGGTGGCTACGGCGGCGGGTACCGCCGCGGCGGGGTGGACCTGGGCAGCCTGGTGCTCGGCGGCATCCTGCTGGGCGGCGGCCGGCGCGGCGGTTTCGGCGGTGGCTTCTCCGGCGGTGGCTTCGGTGGCGGCCTCGGAGGCGGTGGCTTCGGTGGCCGGTCCGGGGGCGGCTCGTTCGGCGGCGGTGGCCGTGCGGGCGGCGGCTCGTTCGGCGGCGGCCGGGCCGGCGGCGGGCGGTTCTGACCGCCGCGCCGCGGGCCGCCCGAACTGTCGGCCGGGCTCGGTCCGCAGATGGACCCGCCACGGTGACCCGGATCCGGGAGGCAGGCCGGACGGTAGTGGTGGAGCCGATGGAGGTCGGGCCGATGGGCACGATGGTCATCGCGCCCGACCCGCAGGGCCATCCGTTCGGCCTGTGGCAGGCCGGCGAGCACACCGGTGTGCAGCGGTACAACGAGCCGGGCTCGCTGGTCTGGAACGAGGCGGCGGCCGACGACCCGGAGGCGGCCCGGGCGTTCTACTCCGCCGTCTTCGGGTTCCGGTTCGAGGAGATCCCCGGCGGGGAGGGCTACACGACCTTCTCCACCGGCGACGACCCGCTGGGTGGGCTGGGTGGCGTCGTCCCCGGGGTGCCCAAGGGCTGGTCCACCTGCTTCGCGGTGGCCTCCACCGACGGTGCCGTCGCCACGGTGACCTCCGCGGGCGGGAAGGTGTTCCTCCCGGGCCGAGGACACCGAGTTCGGTCGCTTCGCGGTCGTCGCGGACCCGTGGGGCGCGTCGTTCTCGGTCATGGAGTCTCAGGCCGGCTGAGTAGTCGCTCGGCGGCCGGTGCGAGCGGGGCGCGCCGGCGGTCCCCGGCTCAGCCCGGGAGCTGGCCGTAGGCGTGCTCGGGCCGGAACCGGACGACCAGACGGCCCTCGGCCACCATCGCCGCCCGGTACTCGTCCCAGTCCTCGTGCTCGCCGGAGATCCCGCGGTAGTAGGCGACCAGCTCCTCGACCGCGGCGTCGTGCGGCTCCTGCGCGACCGGGGTGAGCTCGGCGGTGCCCTCGACGGCGACCCAGGTCCAGAAGTCCCGCGACGACACGTGCAGCGTCACCCGGGGGTCCCGCCGCAGATTGCGGGTCTTGGCACGGTCGGCGGTCACCGAGATGCGGATCAGGCCGTCGTCCCAGGCGTAGCCGACGTTGGACAGCTGCGGCCGGCCGTCGCGCTTGACGGTGGCGAGCACGCCCCAGCGCTGCTCGGCGACGAAGGCCAGCAGCCGCGGATCCGGGCCGGGAGAGGTAGTCATGGTCGCAGCCTGCCTCAGCGGACCCGGCCGCGCGGCCGGAGGGCGACCGGCGGCAGGGGCGGGGCTTCCAGCCGGTCGCCGTCGTAGCCGACGACCGCCCCGAAGCGCCGCGACTCGGCGTTCCACTGCTCGGCGTAGCCGGCGATCTCCTCGCCCGACCGGCCGATGAAGTTCCACCACATCACCAGGCGCTCCTCGAACGGCTCTCCGCCGAGCAGCAGCAGCCGGGAGCCCGTCCCGGCGCGCAGCCGCAGCGCCCGGCGCCCGGTACCGAGGTACAGCATCGCGCCGGGCTCGAGGACGACGTCGTCCACCGTGGCCGACCCCGCCGAGGCCAGCAGCCCGTACTCGAAGTCGGGCTCGAGCGGCATCTCGACGTCCGCGCCGGCGGCGAGGTCCAGGTCCACCCCGACCAGCGGGGTGTAGGCCCGTCCGGGCGACGTCGCGCCGCCGAAGCTGCCCATGAGCACCGTGGCGGCGAGCCCGTCGGAGCTGAACCCGGGCAGCACCGCGTGGTGCTCGAAGTGCGGAGCCGCCTCGCGGTCGGCCTCCGGCAGCGCCACCCAGAGCTGGGCGCCGTGCAGGTACCTCGGGTGGGTGGCCGGGGACTGCTCGGAGTGCGTGATCCCGTGCCCCGCCGTCATCAGCGCCAGCTCCCCGGGGCGGAACCGCACGTCGCTGCCGAGCGAGTCGCGGTGGTGCACCTCGCCGTCGAGCAGCCACGACACCGTCTGCAGCCCGGTGTGCGGGTGCGGCGGCACCTGCATGCCCGGCCCCGTGGCGATGTCGTCGGGACCGTAGTGGTCGACGAACACCCAGGCGCCGACCATCCGCCGGCCGAGCGTGGGCAGCAGCCGGCGCACCCGGGTGCTCTCGCCGAGCAGCACATCCTTGCCCGGCAGCAGGTCCAGCACCGGACCGGCGGTGGTGCCCTCCAGCGCGCCCAGGTCACGCGTGGGTGGCCGGCGGTCCAGGTTGCTCATAGCGCGTCCTCTCTCGCGGCCGGGCGTCAGGCCGGCGTCTGCCCGGTCCCGCCCCGGACGTCGGCGTGGGGAACCGGCCCCTCGACGCGCTGCGCGGGGATCGAGCCCAGCCGGCCGGCGGAGAAGTCGGTGAACGCGTCGGTCACCTCCTGCCGGGTGTTCATCACGAACGGCCCGTACATGGCGATCGGCTCGTTGATCGGCTTCCCGCCGAGGACGACCACGTCGAGGGCCGGCGTGCGCGACTCCTGGTGGACCGCACCGCGCACGGTGACCGTGTCGCCGGGGCCGAGCACCGCGAGCTGGCCGGTGCGCACCGGGGCGCCGTCGATGCCGATCGAGCCGGCGCCGGAGAGCACGTAGACCAGCGCGTTGAAGTCCGGCCGCCACGGCAGGTCGAGCGTCGCGCCGGGAGAGACGGTCGCGTGCACCATCGACATCGGGGTGTAGGTCGACCCCGGGCCGGTGTGTCCCGCGACGCTCCCGGCGATGACGCGCAGGAACGCTCCGGCATCGGGGCTGGCGAGCAGCACCGAGGAGTCGGCGCGCAGGTCCTGGTAGCGCGGCTCGACCCACTTCTGGGCGCGGGGGAGGTTCACCCACAGCTGGAGCCCGTGGAACAGGCCGCCGCTCACCACCAGGTGCTCCGGCGGGCGCTCGATGTGCAGCACGCCGCCGCCGGCGGTCATCCACTGGGTGTCGCCGTTGCTGATCGTGCCGCCGCCCCCGTGGGAGTCGGCGTGCTCGAAGGTGCCGTCGATGATGTAGGTGACGGTCTCGAAGCCGCGGTGGGGGTGCCAGCTGGTGCCCTTGGGCTCGCCCGGGGCGTACTCGACCTCGCCCATCTGGTCCATGTGGATGAACGGGTCCAGCGCACGCAGGTCGACGCCGGCGAAGGCGCGGCGCACGGGGAAGCCCTCGCCCTCGAAGCCCGACGGCGCCGTCGTCACCGTGCGGGTGCGGCGGCGCACCGTGCGGGGGGCAGGGAGCGGGACCCGCGGCAGGGTGGTGGTGTCCTCGACGGTCACGGCAGGCATGCCGGCCTCCTTGGTTGAGGGTTCAACTATCGGTGACTGTAGCGCCCCTGAACCCCGCTGTCTTCCCGCCCGCCGGGGCGGGATCGCCGATCTCGTCCGCATCAGCCCCGTGCAGGCGCCGAGACCGCCGATCTCGCCCGCGGAGTGGGGGTGGCGGAGGATGCAGACGCATCTTTGCAAAGGAATCTTTGCAATTTAGAGTGCGCTCGTGACCACACCGCCCGAACCGCTGGAACCAGCCGTCGAGGTGACCGACGTCCGCGCCCTGCGCGCGCTGTCCCACCCACTGCGCAACCGCCTGCTCGGCCAGCTGCGCCTGCACGGGCCGGCGACGGCCAGCCGGCTGGGCCGGGCCGTGGGGGAGAGCAGCGGATCGACGAGCTACCACCTGCGGCAGCTGGCGACCTACGGCTTCGTCGAGGAGGTCGAGGGTCAGGGAACCGGCCGCGAGCGCTGGTGGCGCGCCCGTCACCGGATGACCAGCTGGCGCGCCGCCGACCTCGTCGCCCAGGAGGGGGGTGCGGAGGTGCAGGAAGAGATGAGCCGGCTGCAGATCGACCAGCACGCGCGGGTGCTCGACGCCTGGTACGAGCAGCGGGACCGGCTCGGGCCGGGCTGGACCGACGCCGCCTCGCTCAACGACTACGCGCTGCGGCTGACGCCGGGGCAGGCCCGCGCGCTGACCGGGGAGCTGGCCGCCACGCTGGCCCGCTGGCTGGCCGCCCACCCCGTGAGCGCCCGTCCCACCGAGGGGAGCGAGCAGGTCTGCGTCCTGCTCGACGTGCTGCCGCTGCCGGAGTGGCCGTCGTGACCGGCCCGGTGACCGTCCGTTCCGCGACCCGCCGGCTGGTCGGCCTGACGGCGCTGCGCTGGCTCCCGGTCGGGCTGACCACGCCGATCACCGTGCTGCTCGCGCAGGCCCGGGGGCTGTCGCTGGCCGAGATCGGCCTGCTGTTCACCGTCCACGGCGTCGTGGTGCTCCTGCTCGAGCTGCCCACCGGTGGGCTGGCCGACGTGCTCGGCCGTCGCCCGGTCGTGATCGCCGGCGCCCTCCTGCACCTCGTCTCGTGCGTCGTCTACGCCACTGCCACCGGCTTCGCGGGCTTCCTCGTCGGCGTGCTGCTCCTCGGCCTGGGCAGGGCGCTGGACTCCGGGCCGGTCGAGGCCTGGTACGTCGACACCGTCCACCGTCTCGACCCGGCGGCCGACGTCGCGCCCGGCCTGGCGAAGCACTCGGCGGCCGACGGCGGGGGCCTCGCGCTCGGCGCGGTGGTGGGCGGGTTCCTCCCGGGGCTGCTCGGCGGCGTCGGCGACGGACCTGTGGGAGATGCCCTGGCCGTGCCCTACCTGACCGCGGCCGCCCTCGACCTGGTCTTCGTCGCCGCCGTGTTCCGGCTGCTCTCCGAGGCGCGGCCGCCGCACGAGGGCCGCGCCCGCGCCGTCCTCGTGGCCGGGGTGCGCGCGGTGCCGGCGACCGTGGCAGGCGCGGTGCGGTTGTCGGTGACCGACGGCCCCATGCGCCTGGTCCTCCTGCTGACCGCGCTCGGCGGCGTCGGCCTGGTCGGCTGCGAGCTCCTGGGCCCGGTGCGCTTCGCCGACCTGGCCGGAGGCAGCGACGACGGCGCCGCCGTCTACGGCAGCGTGCTGGCGATCTCGTTCGGCGCCGCGGCCGCCGGGGCAGCAGCCGCCCCGGCCCTGCGGCGGCTGCTGCGGGGCTCGACCCGGGCCGCCTGCGCGGTGCTCACCGCCGTCGGCGGGCTGGCGCTGGCCATCCTGGCCGGCCCCGACGTCCTGGCGGTGGCCGCCACCGGCTTCGCCCTCTACTACGTCGCGCACGGGGCCTCGTGGCCGCTGCTCAGCGCGGTCCTGCACACCCGGGTGATCGCCGTCCACCGGGCCACCGCGGTCTCGGCGATGTCCCTGGCCATGGCGCTGGGCGGCATCGTCGGCAACCTGACGGTCCCGCCGCTCGTCGCGGCCGCCGGCCTGGAGGCGGGGTTCGTGGCGGTCGCGGCCGTGGTCGCTCTCGGCGTGCTCGGCTGCCTGCGCCTGCCCCGGTCGACCGCCGTGGAGACCGCCGTGGCCCCCGGGGAGGTGCCCGTCGGATACTGAGGGCCCATGACTTCTCCGAGCAGCCGATGAGCGCGCCCCTCAACCTGGTCAACCTCGAGCGGGTGCACAAGGCGCACGGCACCACCGTGATCCTCGACGACGTCTCCCTCGGCGTCGCCGCCGGCGAGCGGATCGGCGTGGTGGGCCGCAACGGCGGCGGCAAGAGCACCCTCCTCTCGCTGCTCACCGGCGCCGACGAGCCCGACTCCGGCCGGGTGACCCGCCGCGGCGACCTGGCGATGGGGGCCCTCGACCAGAGCGGCACCCTCCCGCCGGGGACGACGGTGCGTGACGTCGTCCTGCCCCCGTCGATGTTCGCCGCCGAGCACGAGTGGGCCGGCGACCCCGCCGTCCGCTCGGTGCTCACCGGCCTGGAGCTCGACCGGCTGGGCCTGGACGCCCCGGTGGCCCCGATGTCCGGTGGCGAGCGTCGCCGGGTCGCCCTGGCCGCGCAGCTGATCCGGCCGCTGGACCTGCTGATCCTCGACGAGCCGACCAACCACCTCGACGTCGAGGGGGTGGCCTGGCTGGCCGAGTACGTGAAGCAGCGGACCGGCGGCATGGTCGTCGTCACCCACGACCGGTGGTTCCTCGACGAGGTCTGCACGACGACGTGGGAGGTCGCCGACGGGAGCGTGCACGCCTACGACGGGGGCTACTCCGCCTACACGCTGGCCCGGGCGGAGCGGGCGCGGATCTCGGCGGTGACCGAGGAGCGGCGGCTCAACCTGGTGCGCAAGGAGCTGGCCTGGCTGCGCCGCGGCCCGCCGGCCCGCACCAGCAAGCCGAAGTTCCGCATCGAGGCCGCGCAGGCCCTGATCGCCGACGAGCCTCCGGCCCGGGACTCCATGGCGCTCAAGGGCTTCGCCGCCCGGCGCCTGGGCAAGACCGTCTACGACGTCGAGGGCGTCGACTACGCCGTTCCCACCGACGACGGCCCGCGCACGCTGTTCCGCGACCTGACCTGGCACGTCGGCCCCGGCGACCGGATCGGCATCGTCGGGGTCAACGGCGCGGGCAAGACGTCGCTGCTCAAGCTGCTCGTCGGGGAGGCGGAGCCGGACTCGGGGACCGTCGTCGTCGGGCAGACGGTGGCGCCGGCGTACCTGTCCCAGCACGTCACCGAGCTGCCGCGCACGCTGCGGGTGGTCGAGGCGGTGCAGGACGTCGCCCGCGTCGCCCGGATCGGCAACCAGGAGATCTCGGCGTCGTCGCTGGCCGAGCGCTTCGGCTTCGCCGCGAACCGGCAGTGGACGCCGGTGGGCGACCTGTCCGGCGGCGAGCGGCGGCGGCTGCAGCTGCTGCGCCTGCTGATGGCCGAGCCGAACGTGCTGGTGCTCGACGAGCCGACCAACGACCTCGACATCGACACCCTCACCGCGCTGGAGGACCTGCTCGACGGCTTCCCCGGCACCGTGCTCGTGGTGAGCCACGACCGGTACTTCGTCGACCGGGTCTGCGACAAGGTGGTCGCCCTGCTGGGCGACGGAACGCTCGCCGAGCTACCCGGCGGGGTGGACGAGTACCTGCGCCGCCGCGCGGCCGGTGGCGCGCCGCTGACCACGGCGTCGGGGGGCGGCGGGCCGCGTCCGGTGGGCGCGCCGTCGACGTCGGCTCCCGCGGTCTCCGCGGCCGAGGCGCGGGCGGCGAAGAAGGAGGCGAGCAAGCTGGAGCGACGGATGCTCAAGCTGGACGCCGACGAGAAGAAGCTGCACGAGCAGCTCGCCGCCGCGGCCACCGACTACGCGAAGGCGGCGGAGCTGGACGCCCGGCTCAAGGAGCTGCAGGCGGAGAAGGAGCAGGTCGAGGAGGCCTGGCTGGTCGCCTCCGAGACGGCCGAGGGCTGAGCGCCGTCGGATAGGTGTCCTCGACGCGGTCGGCCTCTGCTTCCCTTGGGAAGCAGAGGCCGACTGCGCTGCAGAGTGCGTCGGGTCAGCCGACCGCCGGGGCCGGGCGCACGCCGTGGCGTTCGCCCCGGGAGCGGGCTGGTCACACCCGGCGGCCGGTGACACCCACCGGTAATCTGGGCTGACCGCCCGCCGGCCGTCCGAGGACGTCAGTGGTCGTCCCCGAGCCCACCCAGACTCCCGGAGACCCGTGCTCGCTGCCCTGCTCCTCCACGCGCTGGCCGCGGTGCTGGCGCCCGTGCTCGTGCGCTGGTGGGGGCGGCAGGCGTTCCTCGTGCTCGCGCTCGTGCCGGCGGCAGGCTTCGGATGGGTGCTGACCCGGCTGCCCGGCGTGACCGGAGGCGGCGAGGTCACCGAGACCGTGCCGTGGGTGCCGGCGCTCGACCTGGTCGTCGCCCTGCGGATGGACGCACTCGCGCTGCTGTTCGCGCTGCTCGTCACCGGGGTCGGCACCCTCGTGCTGCTCTACTGCTCGCGGTACTTCGAGCCCGACGACGAGCGGGCCGGCCGCTTCGCCGGTCACCTCACCGCCTTCGCCGGCTCCATGCTGGGCCTGGTCCTCGCCGACGACCTGTTCCTGCTCTACGTGTTCTGGGAGCTCACGACCGTCTTCTCGTTCCTGCTCATCGGCGGCTCGGGCACCAAGCTCGCCGCCCGGCGCGCGGCGAGCCAGGCGCTGATCCTGACCACCGCCGGCGGCCTGGCCATGCTGGTCGGGCTGATCATGGTCGGCGGGGCCAGCGGCAGCTACCTGCTGTCGGAGGTCGTCGCCGATCCCGGCAGCGGGCCGTTCCTGGTCGCCGGGACGATGCTCGTGCTCGCCGGGGCGGTCACGAAGTCGGCGATGATCCCGTTCCACTTCTGGCTGCCCGCCGCCATGGAGGCGCCGACGCCGGTCAGCGCGTACCTGCACGCCGCGGCGATGGTGAAGGCCGGCATCTACCTCGTCGCCCGGTTCGCCCCCGGCTTCGCCGACGTGCCGGGCTGGCGGCCGGTGGTGCTCGGGCTGGGCGTGGCGACCATGCTCGTCGGCGGCTACCGGGCGCTGCGGCAGAACGACCTGAAGCTGCTGCTCGCCTTCGGCACGGTCAGCCAGCTGGGCTTCCTCATGGTCCTGGTGGGCGCGGGCAGCCGGGAGCTGGCCGCCGCCGGGCTGGCCATGACGCTGGCGCACGCGCTGTTCAAGTCCACCCTGTTCCTGACCGTCGGCGTCATCGACCACGCCACAGGCGTCCGCGACCTGCGCCGGCTCTCCGGTCTCGGCCGCCGGCTGCCGGTGCTGGCGGTCGTCGGCGGCCTGGCCGGCGCCTCCATGGCGGGCCTGCCGCCGTTGCTCGGCTTCGTCGGCAAGGAGGCGGCGTTCACCGCGCTCTGGGCGGGCGGGCTGCCCGACCGCACCGCCGCCGTGCTCGTGCTGACCGGCCTGGTCGTCGGTTCGGCGTTCACCGCCGGCTACACGGCCCGCTTCCTCTGGGGCGCGTTCGCCCGCAAGGGCGGCCTCCCGCCCACCGAGCCGGCCGAGCTGGCCCACCCCCCCGGCCCGCTGTTCCTCGCCGCGCCGACGGTCCTGGCCCTCACCGGGCTGGTCGCCGGACCGGCCAGCCCCCTGCTCGAGCCGCTGGTCGCTGGCTACGCCGACCGCCTGCCGTTGATCGCCCCCGAGGCCGAGAAGCTGGCGCTCTGGCACGGCGTCCAGCCCGCGCTGGGTCTGTCGGCGCTCACCCTGCTCGGGGGCGCCGCGCTGTTCGCCGCCCGGCGGCGGGTGTTCCGGCTGCAGCGGCGGCTGGCCGTGGGAGCTTCTGCCGACGAGGGCTACTGGAACACCATGCAGGCGCTCGACCGCCTCGCCGTCCTCGTGACCGGGACGACGCAGCGCGGCTCGTTGCCGGCCTACCTCGGGACGATCCTGGTCGTCGTGCTGGCGCTGCCCGGCTCCGTGCTGCTGTTCCGGGCCCCGTGGCCGGGGGAGTGGCGGGCCTGGGACACCCCGATCCAGGCCCTCGTCGGGGCGGTCGTCGTCATCGCGGCGGTGCTGGCCGTGCGCATCCGCCAGCGGCTGTCGGCGGTGCTCGTCGTGGGCGTCTCCGGCTACGGCCTCGCGGTGCTGTTCGCCCTGCAGGGCGCCCCCGACCTGGCGCTCACCCAGTTCCTGGTCGAGACGCTCACGCTGGTGGTGTTCGTGCTGGTCCTGCGCAAGCTGCCCAAGGACATCACCGAGCGGCACCGTCCTCGCGAGCGCGCCGTGCGTGCCGCCGTCGCCGTCGCCGTCGGCCTGGTGATGGCCGGAGCCGGGGCGGTCGCGCTGGGGGCCCGCACCGCCGAGCCGGTCTCCGTCGCCTACCCGGAGGCGGCCTACGAGCTCGGCGGCGGGCAGAACGTCGTCAACGTGACGCTGGTCGACATCCGGGCGTGGGACACCCTCGGCGAGATCTCCCTGCTGGTCGTCGCGGCGACCGGGATCGCCAGCCTCGTGTTCCTGCGCCGGCGTACCGGGACCGTCGACCGGCTCGACCCCGTGCGCCTGGCCCGCCAGGAGAAGCGCTCCCGTCGGGCCCCGCGCCGGCATTGGCTCGCGGCGTCGGCCGCGCTGGCTCCCGAGCGGCGCTCGGTGGTGCTGGAGGTGGTCACCCGGATCCTGTTCCACTCGATCGTCGTCTTCTCGGTGTTCCTGCTCTTCAGCGGGCACAACCAGCCCGGTGGCGGCTTCGCCGGCGGCCTGGTCGCCGGGCTCGCCCTCGTGCTGCGGTACCTGGCCGGCGGCCGCTACGAGCTGGGGGAGGCCGCCCCGGTCGACCCGGGGCTGCTCCTCGGGATCGGGCTGCTGCTGGCCGGCGGGACCGGCGTCACCGGGCTGCTGCTCGGCGCGGAGGTCCTGGAGACGGCGATCCTGGAGACCGCGCTCCCCGTGCTGGGCGACGTGAAGCTGGTGACCTCGCTGTTCTTCGACGTCGGGGTCTACCTCATCGTGGTCGGGCTGGTCCTCGACATCCTGCGCAGCCTGGGCGCCGAGCTCGACCGCCAGGCCGACGAGCACGACCCGATCGACGCCACCCCCGGTGAGGTGATCGCCCGATGACGCCGACCGTCGTCCTGCCGCTGGTCATCGGCGCGCTGTACGCCGCCGGGGTCTACCTGCTGCTCGACCGCAGCCTGACCCGCGTGCTGCTCGGCTTCCTCCTCCTGGGCAACGCGACCAACCTGCTGCTGCTGTCCACCGGCGGCCCGTCCGGCCTCGCGCCGATCGTCGGGTACGCCGAGCCGGCGGAGATGAGCGATCCCCTGCCGCAGGCGCTGATCCTCACCGCCATCGTCATCACCTTCGGCATCGCCTCGTTCGTGCTCGCGGTCATCTACCGGTCCTGGCGGCTGGTCCGGCAGGAGGTCGTGCAGGTGGACGAGGAGGACCGGCGGGTGGCCAGCCGGTCGGGCACCGACGCCGACGAGATCGACCCCGACGACCTCGCGCCCGAGGACCGGTCGGCCGCGCACGCCGACACCGGGGTGAGCGACCAGGAGGTCGTGGCGCGGCTCGAGCAGGACTTCGCCGGGATCCCCTCCGACGACGTCGACCTGCCCCCGACCCGGCGGAGGAAGCGGTGACCGGCGTCCTCGCCCCGCTCCCCGTCCTGCTGCCGCTGCTCGGTGCGGCGGCCGCGCTGCTGGTCGGTGGGCGGCACCCGCACGTGCAGCGGACGCTGAGCGCGCTGGTGCTGAGCTCGGTGCTCGCCGTCTCCGTGGCGCTCCTGGTGCTGGCCGACGCCGAAGGGGCGGTGGCGGTCTCGCTGGGCGGCTGGCCGGTCCCGCTGGGCATCGTGCTGGTCGTCGACCGGCTGTCGGCGCTGATGCTCGTGGTGGCGGCGACGGTGGCGCTGGGGGTGCTGTTCTTCGCCGTGGGGCAGGGCGCGGCCGACGGCGACGAGGAGACGCCGATCTCGATCTTCCACCCGACGTTCCTCGTGCTCATCGCCGGCGTCGCCAACGCCTTCCTGGCCGGCGACCTGTTCAACCTCTACGTCGGCTTCGAGATCCTGCTGACCGCCAGCTACGTGCTGCTGACCCTCGGCGGCTCGGCCGCGCGCATCCGCGCCGGGATCACGTACATCGTGGTCAGCCTGCTCAGCTCGCTGCTGTTCCTGGCGGCGATCGCGCTGGTCTACGCCTCGACCGGCACGGTGAACATGGCCCAGTTGGCCGGTCGGCTGGCGGCGCTCCCGGAAGGCACCCAGCTGCTGCTGCAGTCGATGCTGCTGATCGCCTTCGCGATCAAGGCGGCGGTGTTCCCGCTGTCGGCCTGGCTGCCCGACAGCTACCCGACGGCCCCTGCGCCGGTGACGGCGGTGTTCGCCGGGCTGCTCACCAAGGTCGGCGTCTACGCGATCATCCGCACCCAGACGTTGCTGTTCCCCGGCGGCGGGCTGGACCGGGTGCTGATGTGGGCGGCGCTGGCCACGATGCTGATCGGCATCCTGGGCGCGGTGGCGCAGACCGACATCCGGCGGATCCTGTCGTTCACGCTGGTCAGCCACATCGGCTACATGATCTTCGGGATCTCCCTGGCCTCCGAGGCGGGGCTGGCCGGCGCGATCTTCTACGTCGTCCACCACATCGCCATCCAGACCACCCTCTTCCTCGTCGCCGGGCTGGTCGAACGGCAGGGCGGGTCGACGTCCGTCGACCGCCTCGGCGGGCTGGCCACCGCGTCCCCGCTGCTGGCGGTGCTCTTCTTCGTGCCCGCGATGAACCTGGCCGGCATCCCGCCGTTCTCCGGGTTCATCGGCAAGCTGGGGCTGCTCCAGGCAGGGGTCGCCGACGGCGGCGGGCTGCCGGTCGTCGTGGTCGGGGCGGGCGTGGTGGCCAGCCTGCTCACCCTGCTGGCCGTCTCCCGGGTCTGGACCCGGGCTTTCTGGAGGCCGCCGGCCCAGTCTCCGGCGGCGGACACCGACGCCGCGGCCGCCGCCGACGCCGGGCCGGAGCTCGGCCCCGCGCCGCTGCCCGGTCCCGCCGACGAGCACCAGCCCGCCGGCGAGAAGGAGGCCGCGGCGACCGACGACGGGGCGTCCCTGCTGACCGGCACTCCCCGGCGGACGGCGGCCCGGCGTGCGGCCTGGGCGCGGCACACCGCCGTGGCGACCGCCGCCACCCCGCCCACCGACGGGTTCGGCGGGGATCCGGAGGACGGGCTGGCCTCCGGACGGCCGCTGCCGCGCGTGATGGTGGGGGCGACGACGGCGATGGTGGTGGTGACCGTCGGGCTCACCGCGATCGCCGGGCCGCTCTACGGCGTCGCCGAGCGCGCGGCCGAGGACCTCCGCGACCGGGATCCCTACGTCGGGGCCGTCATCGGGGTGGAGGAGGCGCCGTGACCGATGAGCCGTCGGGCGTCGCCCACCAGCTGCGGCACCAGTTGCCGCTGCTGGTCTGGCTGGTGCTCGTCTGGAACTTCCTGTGGGGCACGTGGTCGTGGGCCAACCTGCTCGGCGGGGTCGTCGTCGCCCTGCTGGTGACCGTGCTGCTCCCGCTGCCGCCGGTCGTGGGCGGCACCCAGGTGCGTCCGCTGGCCCTGCTGCGCTTCCTCGGGTACTTCCTCGTCGACCTCGTGACCTCGGGGGCGGAGGTCGCCTGGCAGACCGTCCGGCCGAGCGGGATCGGCCGCAGCGCCATCATCCGGGTGCAGCTGCGCACCGACTCGGACCTGTTGCTGACGATCCTGGCCGAGTCGCTCACCCTGGTGCCGGGGTCGATGGTGATCGACATGGACCGTGAGCGGCGGACCCTGGCGGTGCACGTCCTGCACGTGGCGGACGAGCGAGACGTGCTGCGCCAGCGGGAGTCGGTCCTGGCCCAGGAGGAGCGGGTGGTGCGGGCGTTCGGGTCCGCTGGCGAGATCGCCGCGCTCGGCCTGTCGCCGGGTGAGCGGGCCGAGGCCCCGGGGAGGCGGACGCCGTGACCGTCGTCTCCTGGCTGGCCTACGGGTTGCTCGGCGGCGGGGCGCTGCTCGCGCTGGTCCGGCTCGCCCGCGGCCCGTCGCTGCTGGACCGGGTGGTGGCCACCGACACGCTGCTGGTCATCATCGCGGCGGGCCTGGCCGTGCACGCGGCGCTGGAGCGGGACCCGACCGTGGTCCCCGTGCTGGTCGTGGTGTCCCTGCTGGCATTCGTGGGGTCCGTGTCGGTGGCGCGCTACATCGGCGGCATGATGCTGGGCTCGCGGCCGGACGAGCCGGCGGACCGGCCGGCGGGGGAGGTGCCGCGGTGAACGACATCTCCACCGCCGGCGACGTCGTGGCCGTCGTCCTGCTGCTCGTCGGGTCGTTGCTGTGCCTCACCGCGGGCCTGGGCCTGCTGCGGTTCCCCGACGTCCTGACCCGGATGCACGCCGGCACCAAGCCGCAGGTGCTGGGTTTCCTGCTGATCATGCTCGGGGGCGCGATCCGGCTGCAGGGCTGGTCGACGACCTGGATGCTGCTGCTCGTCGCGGCGTTCCAGATGCTCACCGCGCCGGTGAGCGCGCACATGATCAGCCGGGTGGCCTACCGGCGACGGCACATCCGGCGGGACCTGCTGCTGGTGGACGATCTGAGCGGCGGCGAGGCGCGCGACAGCGTCTACCGGGGGGACGAGCCCGCCGATGCGCCGCCGGAGGAACCGGGCCGGGCGCTGGCGAAGAGCCGCCGGGAGGACGAGGCCGACCGGGAGCAGCCCGGCTGACCCCGCCCTCCGCGGCGGTGCGTCGTCAGCGCTGCGCCCGGTTCACCGCGGAGACGACGGCGTGCAGGGAGGCGGTGACGATGTTGGGGTCGATGCCCACGCCCCACAGCACCCGGTCGCCGACGGCGCACTCGACGTAGGCGGCGGCACTGACGCTCGCGTGGCCCGGGTCCATCGCGTGCTCGGCGTAGTCGAGGACGCGGACGTCGACGTCGACGGTCTTGAGCGCGTCCACGAACGCGGCGATCGGGCCGTTGCCGCGGCCCTCGACCGTCACCGGTACGCCGGAGTCGACCAGCTCCACGACCATCTCGTCGAGCTGGTCGCCGTGCGCGGTGTGCCGGTGGCCGGACAGGGAAAAACGGCCCCACGGTGCGGCCGGGTCCGGCAGGTACTCGTTGGTGAACGCGGTCCACATCTGCTGGGCGGTGACCTCGCCGCCCTCGTCGTCGGTGTGCCGCTGGATGACCGCGCTGAACTCGATCTGCAGCCGCCGTGGCAGGTCGAGGTGGTTCTCGGTCTTCATGATGTAGGCGACGCCGCCCTTGCCGGACTGGCTGTTCACCCGGATCACGGCCTCGTAGCTGCGCCCGACGTCCTTGGGGTCGATCGGCAGGTAGGGAACGGCCCACGCCTGCTGCTCGACGGGGACGCCGGCGGCCTGGGCATCGGCCTCCAGGGCCTTGAAGCCCTTGTTGATCGCGTCCTGGTGGGAGCCGGAGAAGGCGGTGTAGACCAGGTCGCCGCCGTACGGGTGCCGTTCGTGCACACCGAGCTGGTTGCAGTACTCGACGGTGCGGCGGATCTCGTCGATGTCGGAGAAGTCGATCTGCGGGTCGATGCCCTGGCTGAACAGGTTCAGGCCGAGGGTCACCAGGTCCACGTTGCCGGTGCGCTCGCCGTTGCCGAACAGGCAGCCCTCGATGCGGTCGGCGCCGGCCCGGTAGCCCAGCTCGGCGGCGGCGACGGCGGTGCCCCGGTCGTTGTGCGGGTGCAGGCTCAGCACGACGGAGTCGCGCCGGCCCAGGTTGCGGTGCATCCACTCGATCTGGTCGGCGTAGACGGTCGGCTCGGCCATCTCGACGGTCGCCGGCAGGTTGAGGATCGTCGGCCGGTCGGGGGTGGGCTCCCAGACGTCGGTGACGGCGTTGCAGATCTCGACGGCGAAGTCGAGCTCGGTGCCGGTGAACGACTCGGGGGAGTACTCGAACCGGATGTCGGTCTCGGGCATCTGCTCGGCCAGCTTGCGCACCAGCTGGGCGCCGTGGACGGCGATGTCGACGATCCCCGCGCGGTCGGATCCGAACACGACCCGCCGCTGCAGGGTCGACGTCGAGTTGTAGAGGTGCACGATCGCCTGCTTGGCGCCGCGCAGGGACTCGAAGGTGCGCTCGATCAGCTCGTCGCGGGCCTGGGTCAGCACCTGGATCGTCACGTCGCCGGGGACCAGGTCGTCCTCGATCAGCTGGCGGACGAAGTCGTAGTCGGTCTGGCTGGCCGCCGGGAAGCCGACCTCGATCTCCTTGTAGCCCATGCGGACGAGCAGGTCGAACATGCGCCGCTTGCGGTCGGGCGTCATCGGGTCGATCAGCGCCTGGTTGCCGTCGCGCAGGTCGACCGCGCACCAGCGCGGGGCTGCGGTGGTGACCGTGTCGGGCCAGGTGCGGTCGGCCAGCACCACGGGGGCGAACGGCGCGTAGCGGTGCGCCGGCATCCCGGAGGGCCGCTGGGGATTGCGCGCGTGCGGGTGGGTGTCGCTCATGGGGAGGCTCCTGGTGCGGGCTGCTCGTGCGCGGAGTGCGCACGGCTCCGGGGACGGTCAGCGGGCGTCGGGAACGCCTGAACCCCGCGGCGAGGAAGCCGACCTAGGAGAGGGCCTCGCCGCGGCGGGTAAGCAGGAGGCTGCCGCGCACGCCGCCCACGGTAGCAGCGGGTCAGCCCACGTCGCAGCGACACGGGCAGTCGTCGGTGTGCACCGGCCGGCCGCTGCGGTCGTCCAGCTCGTCGCAGGTCGGCGGGCACGAGCAGGTGAACGGGTCGGGGGGAACCGCCAGCTCGCCGGCGAGGAACCGCCGCTGCCGATGCTCCGCGTCCCGCTGCCGGCGCGCCGCCTTCCGGACCGCCGCGCGTTCCCCGGGGGAGTCCCCGGGCTGCGGGCGCAGGTGGTCGTCGGGCCGCTCCCGGGCGCGGCGCTCGGCGTCCTCCCACGGCAGCCGCCGGTCGAACGTGTACGTCGGCTGCTGCAGGCGCGGCCGGTGCTCCCACCGGGACGCACGCTCCTCGCTGAGCATCGTGTCCAGGTGGGCCGGGAACCGGCGTCCGGCCCGGTCCCGCACCGCGTCGGGGTCCATGCCGGGCACCTCGTCGCCGTTGCCGTCGAGCAGGGCGATCCGCAGGCCGGCGAGGCCCGCGGCGCGGGCCAGCGCCGTGACGGGCAGGTCGCGGGTGCCGGCCTCGCCGTGCGCCACGGCGGAGGCGCTCAGGCCGGCCGCCTCCGCCAGCTCCCGCTGCGACATGTCGGCCAGCCGCCGGATGCGGCGCAGCGCACCGCAGAGGTCGAAGAGCTCCGGCACGGCGTCGATCATCACGCTGGTCGGGCGCTCGGCGGTGGTTCGATCGCGGGCCTGTGGACGACGCTCGCCCACCCGGCGGTGGAAGATCCCGCGGCAGTCGGTCTCTGCTCACGAGGGGAAGCAGAGACCGACTGCGCGGGGAGGGACGTGCCGGTGGGCAGCGGCGCGATCAGAAGGCCTTGCGCAGGCGCAGCCGCACCGGGCGGCCGTCGGGGTCGACCAGCAGCCGGTAGACCGGGGTGGCCCACAGCCGGGTCAGCCAGGACAGCGTCTCCGGCCGGTGCGGCCGGATCCGTCCCGGTGGACGGGCGCCGCGCCGGCCGTTCGCGTGCCACTCGTCCAGGGCGGCGGCCCGGGCATCGAGGGTCGCCACGAACCGCTCGGGATCGACCAGCAGGTCGTCCTCGCTGCCGTCCTGCGGCAGGTCGAGGTGCTCGCGGGCGAGCTCCAACCGCAGGTCGCGGGCGAAGGTCCGGGCGCAGTCACCGGTTCCGGCCGGGTCCAGGGGCTCGCGGGGGTCCCGGGTGGTGTCGAGGACCGCGGTGGACAGCTCGCTGTCGTGGGTCCAGGAGCGCCGGTTGAAGTTGTCGCTGCCGATGCTGGCCCAGACGTCGTCGACGACGCAAACCTTCGCGTGCACGTAGACCGGGGTGCCGGCGTGGTTCTCGACGTCGAAGACGTGCACCCGCTCCTCCCCGCCCGCGCGGAGGCACAGATCGATCGCCTGCCGGCGGCCGACGTACTGCGGTGTCGCGTTGAACGCCCCCTCCTGGTCGGGGATGCGCGGGACGACGACGACCAGGTGCAGGTCGGGGTCGTCGGTCAGCGCGTCGGCGAACAGCTGGGCGACCTCGGAGGACCACAGGTACTGGTCCTCCAGGTAGATCAGCCGCCGGGCCCTCTTGACCGCCTTGCTGTAGCCGCGGGCGATCGAGCGCTCGCCCTCGGGGGCGAAGTCGTAGCGGGGAAGGATCTTGGGGTAGGTCCGCAGCGTCTGGACCAGGTGCGGCCCGCAGGGCGGGGGTGGTGGGAGTTCCGCCGGCAGCGGCGAGGGATCGAGCCGGGCCCGGCGGAACCGGTCGATGACGTACGCGATCGGATTGCCCCGGACGGGGCTGGTCGGGTCGTCCCACCGCTCGCGGAACGCGGTGTCCAGGACGGCGACGGCGGGCCCGCGGATCTCGGCCTGCACGTCGTGCCAGGGCGGGGTCGGCCCGTACGCCGAGGCCATGTCCACCGGCTGCGGGTCGCCGCCGTGGTCTGCGTCGTCGCGGCGGCTGTGGCACAGGTCGATCCCGCCGGCGAAGGCGACGTCCCGCGACGGGTCGGTGGGGCAGCGGATCAGCACGATCTTCTGGTGGTGGCTGCCCACCCGGCGCACGCGCTGGTCGAGGACCACCCGGCCGCCGTCCTCCTCGATCTCCCGGTCCAGCGCCCGGTTCTGCTCCTTGCTGTAGGCGAGCCAGTCGGTGTGCGAGCGCCACACCAGGCCGCGGACGTCGACCCCGCGATGCGCCGCGGCGCTGAAGAGCTCGTTGACGGTCGGCCCGTCCGGGCGCAGCCGCTGGTCGGGATCACCTCGCCAGTCGGTGAACCACAGACGGTCCCCCTCGCCCAGCCCTTCCACGACCTCCACCAGCCGCTCGAAGTACGCGACCCCGTGGACGAGCGGCACCACCCGGTTGCCGTCGGTCCAGGCCGGAAGCGGTGTGCCGGGGTTGCCGCGCTCCTGCGCGGTCAGCAGCCAGTGGCTCGGGTCGTCCACCGGGTGATCACATCCGGACCGCCGCGTGGACGCAAGCGCCGGTCACCCGCACGACGTCGGTAGCCTGTGTACCCGTGGCCCTCGTCGTCCAGAAGTACGGCGGCTCCTCCGTCGCCTCCGCAGAGCACATGAAGCGTGTCGCCGAGCGGATCGTCGCCGCCAAGAAGAACGGCGACGACGTCGTCGTGGTCGTCTCCGCGATGGGCGACACCACCGACGAGCTGCTCGACCTGGCCAGCCAGATCACCGACGACCCGCCCGGGCGCGAGCTCGACATGCTGCTCACGGCCGGTGAGCGGATCTCCATGGCGCTGCTGGCGATCGCGATCTCCGAGCACGGCTACGAGGCCCGCTCGTTCACCGGTTCCCAGGCCGGCGTCATCACCACGTCCAGCCACGGCAGGGCGCGGATCATCGACGTCACCCCGGGCCGGCTGCGCGACGCCCTCAACGAGGGCTCGGTCGTCATCGTGGCCGGCTTCCAGGGCGTCAGCCAGGACACCAAGGACATCACCACGCTCGGCCGGGGTGGCTCCGACACCACCGCCGTCGCGGTGGCGGCCGCGCTGGGCGCCGACGTCTGCGAGATCTACACCGACGTCGACGGCGTCTTCACCGCCGACCCGCGCATCGTCCCCAACGCCAAGCGGCTCGAGACCGTCACCTACGAGGAGATGCTCGAGCTGGCGGCGTCCGGCGCGAAGGTGCTCATGCTCCGCTGCGTCGAGTACGCCCGCCGCTACGGGATCCCCGTGCACGTCCGCAGCTCCTACTCACAGCTCCCCGGCACGGTCGTGGCCGGTTCGATGGAGGACCTCCCGGTGGAACAGGCGATCATCACGGGCGTCGCGCACGACCGCTCCGAAGGCAAGATCACCGTCTTCGGGGTACCCGACCGGCCGGGTGAGGCCGCGCAGCTGTTCCGCGTGCTCGCCGACGCCGAGGTCAACATCGACATGATCGTCCAGAACGTGTCGGCCGAGGCCAGCAAGCTCGCCGACATCTCCTTCACGCTGCCCAAGAGCGACGGCCCCACCGCGCTGGCGGCGCTGGAGCGGGTCAAGCACACCGTCGGCTACACCGACGTCAGCTTCGACCAGCACATCGGCAAGGTCAGCCTGGTCGGCGCCGGCATGCGGTCGCACCCGGGCGTGTCCGCGAAGTTCTTCGGCGCGCTCGCCGACGCCGGCGTGAACCTGGAGCTGATCAGCACCTCGGAGATCCGCATCTCCGTGGTCTGCCGCGACACCGACGTGGACATCGCCGTCCGCGCGGTGCACGACGCGTTCGACCTCGGCTCCGACGTCGAGGCGGTCGTCTACGGAGGGACCGGACGATGAGCACCTTCACCAGCGACGGTCTGCGCGTCGGCATCGTCGGGGCCACCGGCCAGGTCGGCCGCGTCGTCCGCGACCTGCTGGCCGAGCGGAACTTCCCCCTCGCCGAGCTGCGCTTCTTCGCCTCCGCCCGCTCGGCCGGCTCCACGCTGCCGTGGGCCGGCGGCGAGATCACGGTCGAGGACGCCGCCACCGCCGACCCCACCGGCCTGGACATCGCGATCTTCTCCGCGGGGGCGACGACCTCCCGCGCGCAGGCGCCCCGGTTCGCCGCGGCCGGCGTCACCGTCATCGACAACAGCTCGGCGTTCCGGCGCGACCCGGACGTCCCGCTGATCGTCAGCGAGGTCAACCCGCACGCGCTGGCCGACATCCGCAAGGGCATCATCGCCAACCCGAACTGCACGACCATGGCGGCGATGCCGGTGCTCCGGCCGCTGCACGACGAGGCGCAGCTGGTGCGCATCGTCGCCAGCACCTACCAGGCGGTGTCCGGCAGCGGGGTCGCCGGCGTCGACGAGCTCGACGGCCAGGTGAAGGCGGTCGTCGACAAGGCCGCCGAGCTGACCCACGACGGGTCGGCCGTGGCCTTCCCCGACCCGGTGAAGTACGTGGCGCCGATCGCGTTCAACGTGCTGCCGATGGCCGGCTCGGTCGTCGACGACGGCACGTTCGAGACCGACGAGGAGCAGAAGCTCCGCAACGAGAGCCGCAAGATCCTGGACATCCCCGAGCTGCGAGTCTCGGGCACGTGCGTGCGCGTGCCCGTCTTCACCGGGCACTCGCTCTCGCTCAACGTCGAGTTCGCCCGGCCGCTGACGGTCGAGCGCGCCACCGAGCTGCTGTCCACGGCGCCCGGGGTGGAGCTCGCCGACGTCCCGAACCCGCTGCTGGCCGCCGGCCGCGACCCGAGCTACGTCGGGCGCATCCGGCAGGACCCGGGGGTCGACGACCGTCGCGGCCTCGCGCTGTTCGTCAGCAACGACAACCTGCGCAAGGGCGCCGCGCTGAACACCGTCCAGATCGCCGAGCTCATCGCCGCCCGCGGCCGGTGACGGAGGACCTCGTCCCTCCCCGCCCCTCGCGAGCTCAGGGCGGGGCCCTGGGACGAGGTCATGGGGTGCATCCCGGCAGGATGGCGCGGTGACGCGCGACGACGACCGGCCGGACCGCGACCTGGCGGTCGAGCGCGGACGCCCCCGCCCCGACCGGTACCTGCTGCTGGGCTGGGTGGAGCTGGAGCTCGCGCTGGAGGCCGGCGTCCGGGTCGACGCCGCCCACGCGGTGGTCACCGACGCGGTGGTGCACGCGTTCGGGGCCGGGATGTTCGGCCGGCTGGCCGAGGCCCTGACCGCGGAGCGGCGCGACCCGCAGGACCTCGCCGTCCTGCTCGACGACGACGACCTCGCCGAGCGGGTGCTGGCCGCGCTGCACGAGCGGGCGGGCGCCGACGACCAGGCGCCCGAGCCGCCGGACGCCCACCTCGTGTGGTCGGCGTTCTCGCCGGACGACCCGTACGGGGGCCGGGGAGCGATCCGGCGGGCGGTGCGCCGGCGGGCGGAGAGCGCCCGCCGGGCGCTGCTGGAGCCCCGCCGTCCCCGCGTCGCCGGCCGGCGGGACCGCTAGTAGGGCCGCACGTGCCGCAGCGCGAAGTCCAGCGCGACCTCCACCTGGCGGATCGTCTCCTCGATGACCAGCGAGCCGTGCCCGGCGTCGAAGCGGTAGACCTCGTGCTCCTTGCCCAGCTCCTCGAGCCGGCCCAGGTAGTTGTCGATCTGCCGGATCGGGCAGCGCGGGTCGTTCGCGCCGGCCACGACGAGCACCGGCGCGGCCACGGCGTCGACGTAGGTCAGCGGCGAGGAGCGCACGTACACGTCGCGGACCTCATCGGGTGACCCGCCGAACAGCGCGCGGTCGTAAGCCCGCAGGCCCTCCATCTCGTCCTCGTAGGCGGCCAGGTAGTCGGCCACCGGGACCTCGGCGATGCCCGCCGCCCAGCGCTCCGGCTGGGTGCCCAGGCCCAGGAGCGTGAGGAAGCCGCCCCACGACCCGCCGGTCAGCAGCACCCGCTGCGGGTCGACGACGCCCTCGGCGACCAGCGCGTCGTAGACCGCGCCGATGTCCTCCAGTTCGGTGAGCCCCGGGCGCCCGGTGAGCGCGTCGCGCCACGTGGAGCCGTAGCCGGTGGACCCCCGGTAGTTGACGTGCACGACCGCGTACCCGGCGTCGACGTAGGCGGCGCGGCGGGCGCGGTAGGAGTCGTCGTCGGCGGCCTCGGGCCCGCCGTGCACCAGGAACGCCGTCGCGTACGGCGCCGCGCCCGCCGGCCGGACGAGCAGCGCGTGCACGTCGCCGCCAGGACCGGGGACCCAGCGGTCCTCCACCGGATAGGCGGCGGGCGGCTCCTCGTCGCTCACCGTCAGCACGACCGGCCCGTCGGCCCGGCGGATCACCGGCGGCCGCTCGGAGTTCGACCAGGCCAGCTCCACGGTGCCGTCGGGGCGGGCGGTGGCCCCGCGGACGACGCCCGGCGGTGTCTCCAGCTTCGTCAGGGCACCGGAGGCGAGGTCGTAGCGGTAGAGCTCGCTGCGGGCGGCGTGGTCGTGCCCGACCAGCAGCGCCGAGCCGTCGGGGTACCAGCCGGCGGTCACGTCACCGGGCAGGTCGAGCACGATCTCGGTCTCGGTGCCGGCGACGACGTCCCAGAGCAGCAGCTCCTCGCGGCCGCGCCGCTCGTGGCCGACCAGCAGCCGCCGGTCGCCGGGCAGCGGCGCGAACTCCAGGGCGTGCAGCCCGCGGCCCTCGCCGTCCCACTTCTCGGCGACCACGGCAGGTGCCTCCTCCGTCGTCACAGCCGTCCGCAGCACGCGCAGCGCCGGGTAGCGCGGGTCGCCGTGCTCGGAGTGCGAGACGACCAGCAGCTCGTCGTCGCGGGTGAGCGCGTCCACCGAGGCCGGGTCGGGGTGCCGGTAGACCACCCGCGGCGTGCCGCCGGAGGGCGCCAGCCAGAGCTCGCTGCCGTCGTCGGTGCTGCGGCCGAGAGCGACCAGCGACCGCCCGATCTCCAGTCCCGCCGGGTAGGCCGGGCCCACCTCGGGAACTGCGACGGTGTCCTCTCCGCCCTCGAACGGCTGGGTCATCCACACGCCGAACTCGTCGCCGTCGTCGTCGGCGAACCACCAGATGGTCCCGCCGTCGGGGCTGAGGGTGGCGATGAGCGTCCCGTTGGGCCGGTCGGTCACCTGGCGGTGGGTCCCGGTCCCGCGGTCCCACGCGTACTGCTCGACCACGCCGCTGAGATCGGAGGAGTAGAGGTTCCGGTCCGGGGCCTCCTCCGCCCAGTCCGGCAGGGAGACCCGCGGAGCGCGGAACCGGGCCTGCCAGCGGGCGGTGACCTCGGGGGAGAGGGCGGGGACGGTGCTGGGCTCGGAGGTCACCGGGTCATCTTCCCCCGGCGCCCGCGCCGGCCACGGGGGCGGCCCCGTCGGGCGCGGCCGCCTGCTGCTCCTCGACGCGGCGTCGCTCGGCGGCGGCGTCGCGGACATCGCCGATCAGCTGCTCCAGCACGTCCTCCAGGGCCACGATGCCGCTGGTGCGGCCGTCCTCGACCACCCGGCCGAGGTGGGCACCGGCCTTCCGCATGGCGGCCAGCACCTCCGGCAGCGGCTCGTCGGCCCGCAGCTCCACGAAGGGCCGCACGTCGCGGTCGGGCATCGGCTCGTCGCGGCGCCCGGCCGGCACGTCGAGCACGTCCTTCACGTGCACGAACCCGGCCAGGTCGCCGTCGGCCCCGCGCACCGGGTACCGGCTGTACCCGTGCTGGGCGACGACGGCCTCCAGCTCCCGCGGGGTTGTGCTGCGGGGCACGGTGACCAGCCGGTCCAGCGGCAGGACCACCGTCGACAGGTCGTTGTGCTCGAAGGTGAGCGCGCCGGCGGCCAGCTCGCCCATCCCGGCGCCGAGGTGCCCCTCCTGCTGGGACTGGTTGACCATCGAGCGGATCTGCGCGGCGTCGAAACTGGCGGACACCTCGTCGGTGGGCTCGACGCCGAACAGCCGGACGAATGCGTTGGCGATCGTGTTGAAGAACCAGATGAACGGCTCGAGCAGCCGGACCATGACCGCCAGCGGAGGTCCCAGCACCAGCGCGGCCCGGTCGGGCCCGGCGATGGTGATGTTCTTGGGCACCATCTCGCCGACGACGATGTGCAGCACGGTGATCAGCGCCAGCGCGATGACCAGCGCGATCGGGTGCAGCAGGCCCTCCGGCAGGCCGGCGGCCTCCAGTGGGACCTCGATCAGGTGCGCCACCGCGGGCTCCCCGACGGCGCCCAGCCCCAGCGAGCACAGGGTGATGCCGAGCTGGGCGCCGGCCATCATCTGCGACACGTTCCGCATCGCGGCGAGGGTCTTGACCGCGCGGGCCGAGCCGGCCTCGGCCCGGGGCTCGATCTGGTCGGCACGGGTGGAGACCAGCGCGAACTCGGCGGCCACGAAGAAGGCGTTGCCCAGCAGCAGGGCGACCAGGACCAGCAGGCTGACGACGGTCATGCCGGCACCTCCGCGCGGACGCGGGACGCCGTGGCGCCGCCGGCGTCGGTCCCCGGCGGGTCGGCCGGCCCGGCCAGCCGCTCGGCCCTGACCCGCGCCACCCGGCGTCCTTCCAGGGTCTCCACCCGCAGCCGGACGCCGTCCAGGGTCACGCAGTCACCCTCCTCGGGCATCCGCTGCAGCTGCTCGGTCAGGAAGCCGGCCAGGGTCTCGTACCGACCCTCCGGTACGGCGATCCCGGTGCGGTCGAGCACCTCGTCGGGGCGCAGCAGGCCCGAGAGCAGCCAGGTGCCGTCGTCGACGCGGCGCAGCGTCCGCAGCGGCCGATCGGTCTCGTCGGTGATCTCGCCGACGAGCTCCTCCACGATGTCCTCCAACGTCACCACACCGTGCGTGGCGCCCCACTCGTCGACCACGACCGCCAGCTGGAGGCCCTGGTCGCGCAGCAGGTCCAGCAGCCGCTCGAGGTGCATCGACGACGGGACGGCGAGCACCGGGACGGCGAGCTCGCCGACCGTGCGGTGGGCCCGCTCCGCCTCCGGCAGCGCGACGGCGTGCTTCACGTGCACCACGCCGGTGACCTCGTCCAGATCGGAGCCGTACACGGGGAAGCGCGAGTTGCCCGAGTGCACGGCGGCGGCGACGACGTCGGCGGCCGTGGCGCTGGCCCGCAGGGTCCACAGCTGCGTCCGCGGGGTCATGACGTCGGTGGCGTACTTGCCGCCGAGCTGGAGCGAGCGCTGCAGCAGCCGCGCCGCGACGGGGGAGAGGTCACCTTCCTCCGCCGAGCGCCGGGCGACGGAGGCGAGCTCGTCGGCGTCCCGGGCGGTCTCCAGCTCCTCCCGCGGTTCGAAGCCCAGCCGCCGGACGATCGCGTTCGACAGCCGCTGCAGCGCGTTGACGACGGGTCCGGTGACCCGGGTGAACGCGCGCATCCCCGGGGCGACGAAGCCGGCCACGGCCAGCGGGTTGGCGATGGCCAGGTTCTTGGGCCCCAGTTCGCCCAGCAGCATCTGCAGGGTGGTCGCCAGCGCGATGGCCAGGCCCACCGACACCGCGGTGGTCGACCCGCCGGTGAGGCCCACGGCCTCCAGGGGGCCGCGGAGCAGCTGGCCGATCGCGGGCTCGGCCAGGTAGCCGACCAGCAGCGTGGTGATCGTGATGCCCAGCTGGGCGGCCGACAGCTGGGTGGACAGCGTCCGCAGCGCGCGGACGACGCCGCGCCCGCGACGGTCGCCGGCGGCGGCGGCGTCCTCGGCGCGGCCGCGATCGACGGTGGTGAGGGAGAACTCGGCTGCGACGAAGAAGCCGGTGAGCGCCGTCAGCAGGACGGCGGCGAGGAGGAGCAGCCATTCGGTCATCGCGGCGTCCGGTGCCCGCCGGGGGTGGAGTCCAACCGGAGGGTGTCCGGAACGACTCAGGGGCCGCCTTTCGGCGGCCCCTGAGCTGAGGGTCGGGGTGACAGGATTTGAACCTGCGGCCTCGTCGTCCCGAACGACGCGCGCTACCAAGCTGCGCCACACCCCGAGGTGCGTCGACGAGTCTAGCGCTAGACGCCGGACCGCTCGGCGGCGGGTCGCGGCCCCCTTCCGAGGCTCCACCCGAGCCTGCGAGGGACGAGGAGGAGGGTGTCCTCCCTTCAGGCGGGGCGTGCGGTGAGGGTCAGCAGCGTCGCCTCCGGTGGGCAGGCGAACCGCACCGGGGCGTACGGGCTGGTGCCCAGGCCGGCCGACACGTGCAGCCAGGTGCCGGCCGGGCGCGCGGGCGTGGGCGGCGACCAGCGGTGCAGCCAGCGCACCCGGTCGCGGTCGATCCCGCAGTTGGTCACCAGCGCCCCGTAGAACGGCACCCGCAGCTGCCCGCCGTGCGTGTGCCCGCAGAGCAGCAGGTCGTAGCCGTCCGCGGCGAACCGGTCGAGCACCCGCGGCTCGGGGGAGTGCGCCAGCCCGATCCGCACGTCCGCGGTGGGGTCCGCCGGGCCGGCGACGAGGTCGTAGCGGTCCCGCTCCAGGTGCGAGTCGTCGACGCCGGCGAACACGATCCGCCGGCCGCCGACGGTCAGCCCCCCGCGGTCGTTGGTCAGGTCCAGCCAGCCCCGGTCGCGCATCCCGTCGCGCAGGTCACGCCACGGCAGCTCGTCGCCGTGGACCCGCTTGTGGTCGCGCTTGAAGTACTTGAGAGGGTTCTTCGGCCGGGGCGCGAAGTAGTCGTTGCTGGCCAGTACGAAGGCGCCGGGCCGGTCCATCAGCCGGTCCTGGGCGCGCAGGGTGGGCGCCACGGCGTCGAAGCCCGCGAGGTTGTCCCCGGTGTTGATCACCAGGTCGGGTTCGAGCGCGGCCAGTCCGGCGATCCACTCCTGCTTGCTCCACTGCCCGGCGGTCATGTGCAGGTCCGACAGCTGCAGGATGGTCAGCGGCGTGGAGCCGGGCGCCAGCACCGGGACGTCGAAGCGGCGCAGCGTCCAGCGGGTGCGTTCGTAGAGGCTCGCGTAGGCGGTTCCCGCCACAGCGGCGGCCGCGGCGGCGGTGGGGACGGCGGTGTACCAGCGCACCCGCGAAAGCCTACGGGCGCGGGCCGGGACGGCGTCGTGCGAGGCTGGACCAGTGCCCGACCTCAAGGAACAGCTGCGCGCCGACCTGACCGCGGCCATGAAGGCCCGCGACGAGCTGCGCACCGCCACGCTGCGCATGGTGCTCGCCGCCGTCAGCGCGGAGGAGGTGTCGGGCAAGGAGGCGCGCGAGCTCACCGACGACGAGGTGCAGGCGGTGCTGCGCCGGGAGGCCAAGAAGCGGCGGGAGGCCGCCGAGGCCTTCGGCTCGGCCGGGCGGACCGAGCAGGCCGCCCGCGAGCAGGCCGAGGGCGAGGTCCTCGCCGCCTACCTGCCGGCCCAGCTCGACGACTCCGACCTGGCGGCGCTCGTCGCCGACGCCGTCACCCGCACCGGCGCCTCGGGGATGAAGGACATGGGCAAGGTCATGGGTGCGGTGCAGGGCGCCGTCGCCGGGCGGGCCGAGGGCGCACGCGTGGCCGCGGAGGTCCGCCGCCAGCTCGGCTGACCGGGGACGGCGACCTCGGCCGCCGTCCCGGGTGACGTGCTAGTCGTCCTCGCCGGCCTCGGGGTCCGCGCCGGCGTCGGCCCCTTCGGCCACGTCGACGGCGGCCTCGGTGTCCGCCTCGTCGTCGGTCGCAGGCTCGGTCTCGTCCACGGGCTCGTCCACGGGCTCGTCCACGGGCTCGGTCGCGGGCGAGCTGGTGGCCGGGGCGGTGCGCTGGGAACGGTCCGCGCTGCTGCGGGTCCGATCGGCGGTGTAGCCGCCCGAGCGCGGCGAGGGCCGCGTTCCCTCCTCGACGACCGGGTCGGCGGGCGGGAAGGAGACGGCCTCCTCGGCGTTGAGGATCGGGGCCATGGCGGTGCGCCAGGCGGTCGCGCCCAGCCCGCCGCCGTACCCGGGGACGCGCTCCTGCTCCTTCGGGTTGAAGACCATGACGCTCGCGGCGTACCGCGGCGTGTAGCCGACGAAGGCGACCGACTGGTTGTCCTGCGACGTCCCGGTCTTGCCGGCGATCTGGTGCCCGGGCACGTACGCCCGGGAGCCGGTCTGCAGCGAGTAGCCCGGCTCGACGTCCTTGCGCAGGATCTGGTTCATCGTGGTGGCCACGCCGGCCGGGATCGCCTCCGGGGTGCAGTTGCCGCCCTCGGGTACGACCGGCTCCCCGTCACGGGTGAGCGGCTCGCCGTTGCGGTCGAGCACCGCGACCACCGGGACCGGCGTGCACCGGGTGCCGTTGGCCGCCAGCGTGGCGTACGCGGTGGCCAGGTCGAGCGGGCTGGTGGCGTCGGTGCCGAAGGCGAACGAGCCACGGTTCTCGGAGACGATCTGGTCGGCCGGGGTCTGGTTGGGGCCGTCGAAGGTCATGCCCATGGCCTGTGCCGTGCGGACCGGCGCCTCGATGCTGCCCAGCTCGTCCTGGAGGTGCAGGAAGTAGGTGTTCGACGACGCGTAGAGCGCCTGCTCCAGCGTCATCGTCCGCGGGTAGTTGGTGCCGACGTTCTCCACGTCGTAGGGCTTCGGGACGCCCCGATCGGGGTCCCAGTCCTTGTAGACCCGCGAGAGGTAGGGCTCCGCCGAGGTGAGCGTGTAGTCCTTGCCGTACCCCTGGGCCAGGGCGGCGGCGGCGACGAACGTCTTGTAGGTGGAGCCGGCCCCGGCGCTGGCGGTCGCGTTGAGGACGACCGACTCGCACTCGGGCTCGCTGCAGCCGTAGCGCCGGTTCGCGCTCATGGCCAGCACCTCGCCGGTACCCGGCTCGACCGCCGTGTACAGGGCGACGAGGCTGCTGCCCATCGGCTGGGCCTCGAGCACGGCCTGGTCGCCGGCGATCTGCATGTCGGGGCGCAGCGTGGTCTGGATCGTGAGCCCGCCGTTGTCCAGCTCGTCCCGGGTCAGGCCGAGGGTCCCGATGAGGTACTGGTGGGCGTAGGCGCACAGGAAGCCGCCGATGGCCGCGTCGATGCAGCCGTTCGGGGGCGCCTGACCCGGCGCGACCTCCACCGGGGTCGGCGTGATCTCGGCCAGTTGCTGCTCGCTGATGTGGCCCAGGTCGTGCATGCGCTGCAGCACCTGGTTGCGTCGGATCTGGGCGTTCTCCGGGTTGTTGATCGGCTCGTCGTAGAACGGGCTCTGCACCAGCCCGGCGAGCATGGCCGCCTGCGGGAGGGTGAGGTCGGCGGCGTCGACGCTGAAGTAGCGCTGGGCCGCGGCCTGGATGCCGTAGGCGCCCTGCCCGAAGTACACGAGGTTCAGGTACCGGGTGAGGATCTCGTCCTTGGAGTAGGTGTCCTCCAGGGCGAGGGCCAGCCGGGCCTCCCGCAGCTTGCGGCCGACGGTCTGCGCGTCGGCGGCGGCCCGGTCCTCGGGCGTGGTGGCCGTCTGGAGGAGGGTCTGCTTCACCAGCTGCTGGGTGAGCGTCGAGCCGCCCTCCTGCACCGAGCCGGCGGCGACGTTCTTCACCAGGGCGCGCATCGTGCCCTGCACGTCGAGGCCGTTGTGGTCGTAGAAGCGGGAGTCCTCGATGTCGACGAGGGCCTGCTTCATGACGTCGGAGATCTGGTCGGAGGTGACCGGGATGCGGTTGTGCTCGTAGAAGTTCGTGATCAGCGAGCCGTCGGCGGCCAGCACCCGGGTGACGCCCGCGGGCGTCTTGTCGGTGAGCTCCACCGGGAGCGCGTCGAGCAGCGACACGGAGTTGCGTGCCGCGAGGCCCGGGCCGCCGATCCAGGGCAGCATGAGTCCGGCCACGAGCGCGCCGGCGACGACGATCGTCGCGGCGAGCTTGGCGAGCAGACGGGTCCGGACGCGCGCGTTCTCCGACATCGCGGCCAGGGTACGTCGCGCGGGGGCGTGGGGGGGCTGCGCTCAGCCGCGGCGCGCGGGCAGGACCCGCGTCCTCGGCGTGCCCGTCGGCGTGTCGCCGTCCGCGCCGGTCAGCGCCTCGGCCATGACCTCCAGCCCCGCCAGGTCGTGGACGTCCCCGGCGGCCGCCGGGACCGTGCGCACCGCGACGTCGGGGTGGGCGCTGGTGAACCGGTCGGCCAGGTGCTGCTCCCGCGCGGCCAGCTGCATGCGCTCGGCGTGCACCCGCAGCGCCGCCGCCGCCAGCACGGCTGCGTCGCCGCCGGCCTCGGCGACGGTCTCGGCCGCGGCGTCCGCACGGGTGGCCGACAGCGAGGTCGTCGCCGGGGGGTGGGTGCGGTTGACGACCAGCCCGGCCAGCGGCATGCCCTCGGCGGAGAGCCGGTCGACGAAGTAGGACGCCTCGCGCAGCGCGTCCGGCTCGGGGGCGGCGACGACCACGAACCAGGTGCCCGGACGGCGCAGCAGCTCGTAGGTCGCCGTCGCCCGTTCGCGGAAGCCGCCGAACATGGTGTCCAGCGCGGCGACGAACGCGGAGATGTCCCGGAGCAGCTGGCCGCCCAGGATCTTGCTGACGATGCGGCTGAACAGCAGGAAACCCGCGCTGGCGAACTTGAAGCCGGCCCGGCTGGGCGCCGTGAGCAGCCGGATCATCGTGCCGTCGAGGAACCGGCCCATGCGGTTGGGGGCGTCGAGGAAGTCCAGCGCCGATCGCGACGGTGGCGTGTCGACGATGATCAGGTCCCACTGGTCGCTGGCCCGCAGCTGGCCCAGCTTCTCCATCGCCATGTACTCCTGCGTGCCGGAGAAGGACGAGGAGAGCGCCTGGTAGAAGGGGTTGTCCAGGATCGCCTGCGCCCGGTCGGGCGTGGAGTGAGCGGTGACGATGTCGTCGAACGTCCGCTTCATGTCCAGCATCATCGCGTGCAGCTCGCCCGGTGCCCCCGGGACGTCGACCCGCCGCGGCTCGTTGTCCAGCTCGACGAGGCCGAGGGACTGCGCGAGCCGCCGGGCAGGGTCGATCGTCAGCACGACGACCGTCCGCCCGGCCCGGGCCGCGGCGAGCGCGAGAGCCGCCGACGTCGTCGTCTTCCCGACCCCGCCGGCGCCGCAGCAGACGACGATGCGGGTCTCCCGGTCGGCGATCAGGGCGTCGAGGTCCATCGCCGGTGCCTGTCGCGGCGCCCGGCTGCGCGGCTCGGTGGTGGTGTCGGCGGCCATCAGGCGACGCCCCCGGTCGCAGCCGCCGTGCGCTCCGCCCGCCCACCGTCCGTGCGCAGGTGCTCCTCGAGCCGGCCGGCCAGCTCGAACAGGCAGCCGAGGTCCACGGGACCGGGCAGCAGCGGCAGCTCGACCGTGGGGCGGTCCAGGGCGGTCACCTGGTCACGCAGCGCGTCCTGCGAGGCCCAGCGGCGGGCGTGCTCCACCACCTCGGCGGCCAGGGCGTCGGCGAGCTCGGGGCCGCCCGGGAGCTGCGCCGTCGTGAGCGCGGGGGCGAGGTCCGCGCCGGTCAGCTGGCCGGCGGCGGCCCGGGCGAGCGCCCCGGCCGGCAGCACCGGCTCGGCGGCCATGTTCACGACGACCGAGCCGATCGGCAGCCCGGCGGTCTGCAGCTCGGCGATGGCGTCGGCCGTCTCCTGCACCGGCATGTCCTCCAGGATGGTCACCAGATGGACCACCGTCTGGGGGGAGCGCAGCACCGCCATGACGCCGTCGCTCTGGGTCTTGATCGGGCCCGACCGGGCCAGCTGCGACATCTCGCCGGTGACGCCGAGGAACCGGGTGATGCGCCCGGTGGGCGGGGCGTCGACGACCACGGCGTCGTAGACGTGCCGGCCGTCGCGGCGGCGGGTCACCGCCTCCTTGATCTTCCCGGTGATCAGCACGTCGCGGAGGCCCGGCGCGATCGCCGTGGCGAAGTCGATCGCGCCCATCTTCCGCAGCGCCCGGCCGGCGCGCCGGAGGTTGTAGAACATGTCGAGGTAGTCGAGGAGCGCCTCCTCGACGTCGATGGCCAGGGCCTTCACCTCGCCACCGCCGCGCGCGACGGCGACCCGGCGCTCCTCGTAGGGCAGCGGTGGGGTGTCGAACAGCTGGGCGACGCCCTGTCGACCCTCGGTCTCCACCAGGAGCACCGAGCGCCCGTCGGCGGCCAGGGCCAGGGCCAGGGCGGCGGCGACGGTGGTCTTGCCCGTTCCTCCCTTGCCGGTGACCACGTGCAGGCGCGCGGGCGACAGTTCGGGAGGCACGCCCACCAGCGTAGGAGCTGGTGAGCGGGTCGGCCCGCCCCGGCAGCGCCATGAGGGCGGCGGCGATGCCCACCGCACGGGGCGGCTGCAGTAGCGTCGCGCCCATGAGCGAAGCCGCCCGCCAGAAGTGGGAGTACGCGACCATCCCCCTGCTGGTCCACAACACCAAGGCGATCCTGGACTCCTGGGGCGTCGACGGGTGGGAGCTGGTGACCGTCCTCCCCGGCCCCGCCGGGGCCGAGCAGCTGGTCGCCTACCTCAAGCGCCCGGCATGACCAGCCCCGCCTCGGCGGCCGGCGCACCGGCGCAGAGCTGGCACGCCCGGCTCGCGGAGCTGGGCATCCGGCTGCCCCCGGTCGCCCCGCCCGTGGCCTCCTACGTGCCCGCCGTCCGCGCCGGCTCGCTGGTCTTCACCTCCGGCCAGCTGCCGTTCGCCGAGGGCGGCCTGCGCCGCACCGGCAAGGTCGGCGGCTCGGTCGACGTCGAAGCGGCCGCGGCCGACGCCAAGCTGTGCGCCCTGAACGCGCTGGCCGCGATCGACGAGCTGGTCGGGCTGGACTCGGTCGCCCGCGTGGTGCGCGTCGTGGGCTACGTCGCCAGCGTCGAGGGCTTCACGGGCCAGCCGCGGGTGGTCAACGGCGCCAGCGAGCTGCTGGGCCGGATCTTCGGCGAGGCCGGCACGCACGCCCGCACCGCCGTAGGGGTGGCGGAGCTGCCGCTCGGCGCGCCCGTGGAGGTCGAGCTCACCGTCGAGCTCCGGTGAGCGCCGAGCCGAAGCAGGCGGCGACGGTCCTGCTGCTGCGGGACGGGGCGCCCGGGCTCGAGGTCTACCTGCTCCGCCGCACCAAGGGGATGCCCTTCGCCGGCGGGATGACCGCCTATCCCGGCGGCGGCGTCGACCCGCGGGACGGCGACACCGAGATCGGCTGGGCCGGGCCTGCGCCCGCGCAGTGGGCGACCGCTTTCGGCTGCGACGAGCGCACCGCCCGCGAGCTGGTGTGCGCCGCGGTGCGGGAGACGTTCGAGGAGGCGGGTGTCCTGCTGGCCGGGCTGCCCGACGGCGGCGGGGTCGTGCCGTCGGTCTCGGGGAACGACTGGGAGGAGCAGCGCCAGGCGCTGCTGTCGCGCGAGCTCTCCCTCGCCGGGCTGCTGGCCGACCGCGGCCTGGTGCTGCGGTCGGACCTGCTGCGCCCCTTCGCGCACTGGATCACCCCGCCGGTCGAGCCCCGCCGCTACGACACCAAGTTCTTCGCCGCGGCCCTGCCGGTCGGCCAGGAGGCGCGGGACGTCTCCGGTGAGGCCGACGAGGCCGCGTGGCTGAGCCCGGCCGCGGCGCTGGCCGAGCTGGATGCCGGCACCCGCCCGATGTTGCCGCCGACGTCGCACACGCTGGGTCAGCTGACCGCGTTCCCCGACGTCGCCGCCGCGCTGGCCGGCTCCCCGCCGGACCCGCTGCACCCGATCAGCCCCCGGTTCGAGGAGACCCCCGAAGGTCGCTGGGCGGTCCTGCCCGACGGCACCCGCATCCGCCTGGCGGTGCCCCTTCCGTCGTGATCCTCCCGATCACACCGCTGTGACACCGCACCCCTCCGGGACGCACCGCGGTCAGGTGCCGTCGCTGGCTTGCGCTGTGTCGCGCCTGCGCGGGTCCCCTCCGGGGGCCCACTCGGCACGACCGGCCCGGCGCACCTCTGCAGTGGATGCGAGAGGCCCAGGACCTGGGCGGTGCCGGGCCTCTCGCGTCCAGGGTGGTGTCAGCGTGCGCGGCGGCGCAGGCGCTCCTCGTCGAGGACGACGACGGACTTGCCCTGCAGCTGGATCCAGCCGCGGTGCACGAAGTCGGCCAGGGCCTTGTTCACCGTCTCGCGGGAGGCGCCGACCAGCTGGGCCAGCTCCTCCTGGGTGAGGTCGTGCTTGACGCGCAGGCCGTCGGAGTCGCGGTTGCCGAAGCGGTCGGCCATCTGCAGCAGCGCCTTGGCGACACGGCCGGGCACGTCGGTGAAGATCAGGTCGGCGACGGAGTCGTTGGTGCGGCGCAGGCGGCGGGCCAGCACGCGCAGCAGCTGCTCGCCGATCTCCGGGTGCGCCTCGATCCAAGGCAGCAGCACCGACTGCGGCATGCGCGCCAGCTTGACGTCGGTGACGGCGGTCGCGGTAGCGGTGCGCGGGCCCGGGTCGAAGACCGACAGCTCGCCGAACTGGTCCGACGGGCCCATGACGGCGAGCACGTTCTCCCGGCCGTCGGGCGAGCGACGGGACAGCTTGATCTTGCCGGTGATGACGATGTACAGGCTGTCGCCGGGTTCGCCCTCGTTGAACACCACCCGGCCCCGGGGGAGGGTGATCGTCTCGAGCCGGCTGATGACGGGGTCCACCGCGTCCTCGGAGAGCCCTTGGAAGAGCCCCGACTGAGCCAGCACCTCGTCCACTGCACGTCCTCTCACACGATCTTCGGGCGCAGGGATGCCCGCGCTCGCAGCGAGTCTAGGCGGCTGTGCGGTCTGTCACCCGTTCGGTGGTCCGGAGCCTCCCCCGTCCGAGCGAGAGGCCGCCGTTCCGGCGTGCTGCCGGTCAGACCAGCGGGGGGTTCTCGGACCGGCGCCGGCCGCCGCTGCGGCGGCGCCGCCAGCGGGACAGCGCCCGCCGGAGGCCCGAGGTGGCGAGGGTGTCGACCTCGCCGGGCGTGGCCGTGTTCAGGAACTCGCTGACCTCGCGGGGTGACGCCGGGCGGCGGAGGGGCTCCTCGACCCGCTCCATGACCAGCAGGAACGCGATCAGCAGCGGTGGGAACAGGATGACACTGAGGGCGACCATCCCGACCTCCTCTGCGTCGTCGGCGGCACCGGGGGAGCGGTCCGCCCCCGATGATGGCACGGCACGAGAGGGTCGGCAGGGCCGCATACCCTCGACCGCGTGTCCGCACCCGCGTCCCCACCGGCCTACGCGCGCCCGACCCGAGCCAGGCGCCCCACCCGCGCGGCGCTGACCGGGGCCTCCCCGTTCGACCCCGGCGAGACGCCGCTCGGGCGCACCCGCCGCGCACGGCGGATGGCCCGCGAGCTGGCGGTCATCCACCCCGACGCGCACTGCGAGCTGGACTTCACGAACGCCTTCGAGCTGCTGGTCGCCACTGTCCTGTCGGCGCAGACCACGGACAAGACGGTCAACAAGGTCACCCCGGCGCTCTTCGCGCGCTACCCCGACGCGGTGGCGCTGGCCGGTGCCGACCGGGAGCAGCTGGAGGCCATCCTCAAGCCGACCGGCTTCTTCCGGGCGAAGGCGACCTCGGTGCTGGGTCTGAGCCAGGCGCTGGTCGAGCGCTTCGACGGCGAGGTCCCGCCCCGGATGGCCGACCTGGTCACCCTGCCGGGGGTCGGCCGGAAGACGGCGAACGTCGTCCTCGGAAACGCCTTCGGCGTCCCGGGGCTGACGGTCGACACCCACTTCGGCCGGCTCGTGCGCCGGTTCGGCTGGACCGAGGAGGACGACCCGGTCAAGGTCGAGGCCGAGATCGCGCAGCTGGTGCCGAAGAAGGAGTGGACCGACTTCAGCCACCGGGTGATCTTCCACGGGCGGCGGGTCTGCCACGCCAAGAAGGCGGCCTGCGGCGCGTGCGGGTTGGCGCAGTGGTGCCCGTCGTTCGGCATCGGGCCGGTCGACCCGGAGCTCGCGCTGAAGCTCGTGAAGACCCCGACGGCCTCGGACACCGAGTGATGCGCCGGGTCGTGCCGGTCCTCGGCCTCGTCTGCGCCGTGCTGCTCGGCGGCTGCTCCTCCGGCGACGACGGCGCCGCCGCGGCGCCGTCCACGACGCCCCCCGCCGCCGCGCTGACCGCCTGCCCCGAGCAGCCCGACAGGCAGGCGGCGGGCACCGAGCGGCTGCCGGCGCTGTCCTTCGACTGCCCCGGTGGCGGCTCCCTCGACCTGGGCCGCGCCCCCGGCGTCCCCATGGTCGTGAACCTGTGGGGGAGCTGGTGCCCGCCCTGCCGCGAGGAGACGCCGATCCTTCAGGATTTTGCCGAGATGGCCGGGAACCAGGTGCGGATGGTCGGCGTCATCAGCAAGGACGGGCTGCCGCAGGCCGCCTCCTTCGCCGAGGACGCGGGCGTCACCTTCCCCAGCGCGTTCGACGGCGAGGGCCGGCTGATGGCGGAGCTCGGGCTCAACGTGCTGCCCTTCACCTACTTCGTCGACGCCGACGGCGCACTGGTGCACACCGAGTCCGGTCCCGTCGGCTCGCTGGACGAGCTGCGCGGCCTCGTCGCCGAGCACCTCGGGGTGCAGCTGTGAGCGCCGGTTCCGACGTGGACGGGCTTCCGGAATACCTCCGGCGGCTGATCGACGCCGCAGCCGACCTACCGCTGCGGCACCGCATGCCGAAGGCCACCGCCACCGCTCGGCGGTCGGCGGTGCTGATCCTCTTCGGCGAGAGCGCAGCGGGGCCCGACGTGCTGCTCATCGAGAAGTCCGCACACCTGCGCAGCCACGCCGGCCAGCCGGCCTTCCCGGGCGGTGGGGTCGATCCCGGGGACGACTACCCCGTCGGGACGGCGCTGCGCGAGGCGCAGGAGGAGGCCGGGATCGACCCGGCGGGCGTGCGGGTGCTCGCGACGCTGCAGGAGCTCTACCTGCCGCCGTCCGACCGGCTGGTCGTGCCGGTGGTGGGCTGGTGGGACGACCCGCGCGACGTCAGCGTCGGGGATCCGCACGAAGTCGCCCGCGTGGCACGGGTACCCCTCGCCGAGCTGGCCGACCCGGACAACCGGTTCCGGCTGCGGCACCCCTCGGGCTACGTCGGACCGGCCTTCGCGGTGGCCGACATGCTGGTGTGGGGATTCACCGCCGGGCTGCTGGAGGCGATCCTCGAGGCAGCCGGTCTGGCCCGGCCGTGGGACGCCACCGACGTGCGTCCGATCCCCGAGGCGATGCTGCGGCCCTACACCCTGCCGGGCTCCGGGGACGACGACGAGGCAGGGGGCGCCGCCGCGCCGGCGGTGGCCGATCCCGCGCCCGACGGCGCTCCGACGCGTACGGTTCGGCCCCGATGAGCAGTAGGAGGACCTCCGTGCCCCCCGCCACTCGCACGCTCCTGGCGGGTCCCCGCGCGAGGGCCGTCGCGGTCGCCGCCGTGCTGGTGCTGCTGGCCGGGTGCGGCGAGGACCCGGCGCCGGCGGCACCCGCCACCGAGGGCCTCGGCGAGGTGGCAGTCGCCGCCGACGGCGTCCAGGAGGTCACCGTCCAGACCCGGGACGACTACGAGTTCTACCCCGACCGGTTCACCGTCGCCCCCGGCCGGGTGCGGCTCACCGTGGTCAACGCGGCCGACGAGATGACCCACAACCTCGAGTACACCGACGAGGAGCTGCCGGCGCCGATCGACGCCGGCGTCCCCTTCCTCGCCCCCGGGCAGGAGGAGACGATCGAGTTCGAGGTGGCGACGCCCGGCGACTACCCGTTCGCCTGCACGTTCCACCTGCAGCTCGGGCAGGTGGGCACGATGACGGTCAGCGGGTGACCGCGGTCACGACCGGCGCCGGAGCGTCGGAGCCGGCGCCCGGCACCTCCCGGTCACGGGGGAACTGAGTGTCCCTCGTCGACCTGGTCCTGATCGTCCTCGCCCTGCTGTTCGCGCTCTCCGGTTTCCGCCAAGGGCTGCTCGTGTCGGCCACCTCGATCCTCGGGTTCCTCGGCGGTGCCGTGCTCGGCGCGCAGCTGGCGGGGCCGGTGGGGGACCGCATCGAGGGCTCCAGCGTGACGCGCGTCTTCGCCGCGCTGGTCGTGGTGCTCGCGGGGGCGCTGCTGGGCCAGATCCTGGCCGGGGCGGTGGGCCGGGCCGTGCGCGCCCGGGTGACCTGGGAGCCGGCCAAGATGGTCGACTCCGTCACCGGCGCGGTGGTGTCGGCGGCGTCGGTGCTGCTGGTCGCGTGGATGGTCGCCTCACCGCTGGCGAGCTCGCCGTTCCCGCAGGTGGCCAGCCAGGTCCGGCAGTCGGCGCTGGTGCAGGCCGTCGACCAGGCGGTGCCCGACGGCGTCCGCACCGTCTACGAGAACCTGCGCGAGGCCATCGACCGGCGGGGGCTGCCCGACGTCCTCGACCCGCTCACCCCGACCGATGCGCGCGCGGTCCCGGCGCCGGACCCGGCGCTGCAGAACAGCAAGGTCGTCGCCTCCGTCGAGGGATCGGTCGTGAAGATCCGAGGAGTCGCGCCCTCCTGCTCCCGGCAGATCGACGGGTCCGGGTTCGTCTACGCACCCGAGCGGGTCATGACCAACGCCCACGTGCTGGCCGGCGTCACCGATCCGGTCGTCCTCGCGGAGGGGAAGGAGTACGACGCCGTTCCCGTCCTCGTCGACGAGGAGGTCGACGTGGCGGTGCTCGCGGTGCCGGGCCTGCCGCAGGTGCCGCTGCGCTTCACGGAGCAGCCGGCCGACTCGGGCGACGACGCGATCATCATGGGCTACCCCGGCGGCGGCCCCCTCTACGTCGGCGCGGCCCGCGTCCGGAGCCGCGGCGAGATCAGCGGCCCGGACTTCCGCAACACCCGGACCGTCGTCCGCGACGTCTACGCGCTCTACGGGCAGGTGCGGGCCGGCAACTCCGGTGGTCCGCTGTTCGCGCCGGACGGCAGCGTCCTGGGGGTCGTCTTCGCCTCGGCGATCGACGACCCGGAGACCGGCTACGCGCTCACCGGCCCGCAGGTCGCGGAGGCGGCGGCGCAGGGCAGCCGGGCCGGGGCCGAGGTCGGCACCGGCTCCTGCGAGTGATCCCGGTGTATCCGCGAAGCGCATTCATCGAGGTCGGCCGAAGGCCCGGCTGGAGCGCCTGAGAGTCCGGCGCCAGCCGGTCCAGCCCCTCACCGGAGGTGCGAGATGATGGCCCGGCTGACCTCGTCCGGGGCCTCCTCCTGGGGGAAGTGGCCCACCCCGGGCAGCTCACGCCACTCGTAGGCGCCGGCGACGTACCGGCCGGAGCCGCGCGCGGTCTCCGGCAGGACGTACGGGTCCAGCGCGCCGTGCAGCTGCAGGGTCGGCGCGGTGATCGGGGCGGCCATCCGGCGCGCGTAGCGCAGGCCGTCGGGCCGTATCTGCGACCGCCCCGCCCAGCGGTAGTACTCCATCGCGCCGTAGGCGGCCTGCGGGATGCGCGCCGCCGAGCGGTACCGGTCCACGGCGGCGGCGAAGTCGGTGGTGCGGGCCCACTCCGGCCCGGCCCAGCGCTGCATCAGGTCGGCCACCGGGTCGTCGTCGAGGCGGGTCAGCCGTCGCTCGGGCAGGCGCGGCACCTGGAAGCCGAGGGCGTGCCGCAGTGCCCGGCGTTGCCGGCGGTCGGTCATGCCGGCCCGTAGCAGCCGGGGGTGGGCCATCGAGACGACGACGAGGCGGTGCACCACGCGGGGGTGCAGGGCGGCCATCGTCCAGCCGAGCAGACCGCCCCAGTCGTGGCCGACCACTGCCGCGTGGCGCTCACCGAGCGCCCGCACCAGGGCCGCGACGTCGGCGGAGAGGGTGGGCAGGTCGTACCCGCGGGGCGGCTTGTCGCTGGCGCCGTAGCCGCGCAGGTCCGGCGCCACCGCGCGGAAGCCCGCGTCGGCCAGGGCGGTCAGCTGCGCACGCCAGGTCCACCAGAACTGCGGAAAGCCGTGCAGCAGCAGGACCAGCGGCCCCTCGCCGGCCTCCGCCGCGTGCAGGCGCACGCCGTTGGCGGAGATGTCGCGGTGGGTCCACGGCCCGGGGAGCAGGACGCTCGTGGCGTCGGGACGGCCGTCCGGGGGGACGGTCATCGGCCTCAGACCCGATAGGGCTCGTTGCGGCGCTCGACCTTGCCGCCACGGACGACCGGAACCTCGCGGTGCCGGGCCCCGGGGACCTGCCGGTGCATCACGTCGGGCAGCTCGCGCAGCGACTCGATCGTCCGCTCGGGCTTCTCGATCTTGTTCATCATCTTCTTGCCGATGAGCGCCGCGATGCCGGCGAGCGCGATCAGCAGCCCGAAGACGATCAGGTAGGAGATCCACCGGGCCAGACCGAGCCAGGTGACGAACTCGGCCAGCGCGATGAAGAAGAAGATGCCGGCGAAGGCGGCGAAGAGGCCGGCCGCGGCGAAGGAGGCGGCGCCGACGCCGCCCTTCTTCGCCGACGCGCCGATCTCCGCCTTGGCGAGCTCGATCTCGTTGCGCACCAGCGTGGAGACGTCGGCCATCGCGCTCTGCACGAGCGTGCCGATGGAGGGCTCGACGGCCGGGCTGGCCCCGTCGGTGCGGGTCGACGACACACTGTGGGCCACGGGTGGCTCCTCCTTCGGTCCTGCGTTCGGGGGTGCCCGGCGCGTACGGCGGCTGCACTCCTGGTCACCGGAATCGTGCCCCACGAACGCTCGGCGCGCGCTCGGAGTCCCCCGGACGGGACCGCGCAGCGCACTCGCGGCCCCGTCCGGGGCGCCGATCCGGGGGCTCCTACTCGGCCGGTGCGGCGGGCAGCTTGTCCTTGATCATGTTCATCACCGAGGAGTCGGTGAGCGTGGTGACGTCGCCCAGCTCGCGGTTCTCGGCGATGTCGCGCAGCAGCCGGCGCATGATCTTCCCGGACCGGGTCTTGGGCAGCTCCTGCACCACCATGATCTGGCGCGGCTTGGCGATCGGCCCGATGTCGCGGGCGACGTGGGTGCGCAGGGTCTGCACGATCTCGTCGCCGGAGGCCTCCTCCTCGCTCACGCTGCCGCGCAGGATGACGAAGGCCACGATGCCCTGGCCGGTGGTCGGGTCGCTGGCGCCGACGACGGCGGCCTCGGCGACCGTCGGGTGGCCGACCAGCGACGACTCGACCTCCGTGGTGGAGATGCGGTGGCCGGACACGTTCATGACGTCGTCCACCCGGCCGAGCAGCCAGATGTTGCCCTGGGCGTCCTTCTTCGCGCCGTCGCCGGCGAAGTAGACGGCGTTCCCGAAGCGGGACCAGTAGGTGTCGACGTAGCGGTCGTCGTCACCCCAGATGGTGCGCAGCATCGACGGCCACGGCTCGGTGAGCACCAGCAGCCCGGTGGAGTCGTCGGTGAGCTCGTTGCCCTCGTCGTCGACGACCTTGGCGGAGATGCCGGGGAAGGGGTGCTGGGCGGAGCCCGGGGTCAGGTTCGTGACGCCGGGCAGCGGCGTGAGCATGTGCGCCCCGGTCTCGGTCTGCCACCAGGTGTCCATGATCGGGCAGCGGCCACCGCCGATGTGCTTGTGGTACCAGAGCCACGCCTCGGGGTTGATCGGCTCGCCGACCGAGCCGAGCAGCCGCAGCGAGGAGAGGTCGAACCCGGCCGGGACGTCCTCGCCCCACTTCATGAACGTGCGGATGACCGTGGGCGCGGTGTAGAGGATCGTCACGCCGTACTTCTGGATCAGCTCGAACCAGCGGCCGCGGTGCGGGGTCTCCGGGGTGCCCTCGTACATGACCGAGGTGGCGCGGTTGGCCAGCGGCCCGTAGACGATGTAGCTGTGGCCGGTGACCCAGCCGACGTCGGCAGCGGTCCAGAAGACGTCGGTGTCCGGCTTGAGGTCGAAGGTCGCCCAGTGGGTGTAGGCGACCTGGGTGAGGTAGCCGCCGCTGGTGTGCAGGATGCCCTTCGGCTTCGCCGTCGTGCCCGACGTGTACATGATGTAGAGCGGGTGCTCGGCGTCGAAGAACTCGCACTCGTGCTGGGCGGACTGTCGGCCCACGGTGTCGTGCCACCACAGGTCGCGGTCGTCGTTCCAGTCGACGTCCTGCTCGGTGCGCTTGACGACCAGCACGTGCCGCACGCCCTCGGTGCGGGCCACCGCCTCGTCGACGGCGGGCTTGAGCGCGCTGGGCGCCCCGCGGCGGTATCCGCCGTCGGCGGTGATGACCACCTGCGCGTCGGCGTCGGTGATCCGGCTGGCCAGCGCATCGGCCGAGAAGCCGCCGAAGACCACCATGTGCACCGCGCCGATGCGGGCGCAGGCCAGCATCGAGATGATCGCCTCGGGGATCATCGGCAGGTAGATGGCCACCCGGTCGCCGGCCCGGACGCCGAGCTCGGTGAGCGCGTTGGCGCACCTGCACACCTCGTCCTTGAGCTGGGCGTAGGTGATCGTGCGGGCGTCGCCCGGCTCGCCCTCCCAGTGGTAGGCCACCTGCTCGCCGTGACCGGCCTCGACGTGCCGGTCGATGCAGTTGTAGGCGACGTTGAGCCGGCCGCCGACGAACCACTTGGCGAACGGCGGGTTGCTCCAGTCGAGCACCTCGTCCCAGCGCTGCGCCCAGGTCAGTCGCTCGGCGGCCGAGGCCCAGAACGCCAGCCGGTCGCGGGCGGCCTCCTCGTACACCTCGGGGCCGACGTTGGCCTGCGCGGCCAGGGCCTCGGGCGGCGGGAAGGTCCGGCCGTCCAGCTGGGGCGTCTCACTCATGGGTCCTCCCGAGGTCCGGCGTCGCCTGGGACTGCGACGGTGCAGCGTGGTGCAGCACACACCGTATGGCTCGGGCGGCCCGGCGTCTTCCCCGTGCACCGTGGTGGTCCCGGCGCTGCGGCAGACTGGCCGGGTGAGGGCGGCGCAGGCGGAGGTGGCGGCGCGCATCCCGGGCGCCGGCGCCCTCGGTCTCGTACCCCCGCCCGGCGCCGTGGCGGTGCCGGCGGAGCAGCTCGCCGACCCGGTCCGGCTGGGTGAGCTGCTGGCCGCCCGGGCCGCCCGGCAGCGGGCCGGTGACCTCCGGGTGCACGCCACGGTGTGGTGGTACTCGACGTCCGCGGTGCTCCTGGCGCCGGTCCTGGCGGGCCTGGCCGTGGGACGGCCCCTGTCGGCCCGTCCGGCCGACACGACCGCGTACCTCGGCCCCGGCGGCCTGCCGGTGGCGGCGGTGTCGGCGGCGTTGGGCCCGGACCCCGCGGCCGGGGTGCGGGAGTGCCTGACGGCGGTCGTCCCCGCGCTCGCACAGGCGGGCCGGATGCGGCAGCGACCGCTGTGGGGTATCGCGACGGACTCGCTGGCCAACGGCCTGCTGACCCTCGGCCGGGCGCTGGGTGACGTCCCGGCGGTCACCGCGCTGGCCGCCCCGCTGGCCGCCGCCGTCGGGTTCCCGCTACCGCTGCCCCGCTACGTCGACGTCGACGGCACGCGGTTCACCGCCCGGGTCTCCTGCTGCCTGGTGGACCGGCTGCCGCACGGCCCGACGTGCCTGTCCTGCCCGCGCCGACCCCCCGGGGACCGCCGGGTGCTGCTCGAGGACGCCGCGACCCGGATGCCGCGGGCGTGAGCGGGACGGGGCGCCCCTCGCCGCGCGGCGGCGCACGGGAGATGATCGACGGACCCGGCGACGAAGGGGGAGCTCAGCGATGCCCGTGATGCCTGCCGCGTTCCTCGGCCACGGCAACCCGATGAACGCGCTCGAGAGCAACCGGTACACCGAGGCCTGGCGGGCCTTCGGCCGGTCGGTGCCCCGGCCCCGGGCGATCCTCGTCGTCTCGGCGCACTGGTACGTGCAGGCGACGGCGATCACCGCGATGCCCCGGCCGCGCACCATCCACGACTTCTTCGGGTTCCCCCGGGAGCTCTTCGACGTCCGCTACGAACCGCCGGGGCTGCCCGAGCTGTACGAGGAGGTGGCCGACATCGTGCACCCCACGTGGGTGGGGGCCGACCACGACAGCTGGGGCATCGACCACGGCGCCTGGTCGGTGCTCGCGCACGCGTTCCCCGATGCCGACATCCCGGTCGTCCAGCTGTCCATCAACGCGCTCAAGTCCTTCGACTACCACCTGCAGCTGGGCGCGGCCCTGGCCCCGTTGCGCGAGGACGGCGTGCTGGTGATCGGCAGCGGGAACGTGGTGCACAACCTCGGCGGGGTGAGCCGGGCGCTGCCCGACGCGGGGTTCGACTGGGCGCAGCGGTTCGACGAGGCGGCCAAGGAGTGCATGCTCACCGACCCGACCGACGTCGGCCGGCTCGACGGGCACCGCGACTTCGACCTCGCCGTCCCGACGCCGGACCACTTCCTGCCGCTCCTCTACGTCGCCGGCATCGCGGGGGCGACCGGCGCCCCCGTCGACGTGCTCGTCGACGGCTACGCCTACGGCTCGCTGTCGATGACGGCCTACACCGTCGGCATGGACGCCCCGGAGCTGTCGGGCTCCGGCGTCGCCGCGGCCCTGCCGGAGGGACCTCCGCCGGACGGCGCGAACATCTGACGGAGGGGGCTCCTCGCCCCCGCCCTCCGCATGGTCCGGGCGGGGCTCTGCGAGGAGCCGGGCCGGCACGTTCCAGGCGGCTGTGCCAGCACCTCGGCGGGCGCCGCCGGCCGGTGCGGCGGTGGATACGTGTGCATGTCAGGTATCAGTGACCGCGTGATGACGGGTGGTCAGGACACTCGGGCGGCGCAGGGACGTGCGTGACCGGTCCACCGGGTCGTCGTTGCGTCGATCAGTGATGCCACGCCCGTCCCGTCGCCGGAGGTCCGCCATGTCGTCGCAGTTCCCCTCCCGCTCCCGGAGGCCGCGCGGCCGCCGGGCGCTGGCCGCCTCCGGCATGGCCGCGGCGCTCGTGGTCGTCCCCGGCCTCGCGCAGGCGGAGGAGCCGGCCGCGCCCCAGCCGCTGGCCGACCTGCTCGGCGGCGCGACCGGCGGGGGGCAGGCTCGCGGAGGGGGGAGCGGCGGCGAGGTCGGTGGGGGCGCCGGTCCGTTCCCCGGCGTGCCGGCCGGTGACGACGGAACGGCGGACCCGGGGACGGGCACGGACGTGCCCCTGGAGCTGCCCGCCGAGTTCGAGTCGGCGCTGCAGCAGCTCGCGGCCGCGCTGCAGCTGCCGCAGGACTGCGTGGACGGCGTCACGCGGAGCCTCGAGCTCGTCGTCGGCGGCCTGGCCGAGCTCCCCGCCGAGCTCGAGGAGCTGGCCGGGCAGCTGCAGGGTGCACTGGAGGCCCCGTCGGGGGGAGGCGGCCTGGACGGTCTCCTCGGCCTCGGTGAGCAGCTGCAGGGTGTGCTCGACCCGGCCACGCTCGAGGAATCCTCGATCGTCGAGGGGCTGACGCTGCTGGCCGAGACGTTCCCGACCTGCGTGCCCGCGCTTCCCGCGGCGGAGCCCCCCACGCACACCCCGGAGCCGCCGGACGTCCCGGCGGCGGCGTCCCCGGCCCCGCCGGAGCCGGTGGCGCACCCGGTCGTCTACCCCGGCTACGCGCCGACGGGCGCCGAGGACGACGGCACCGACCTGCTGCCGGCCGCCCTCGGGAGCGCGCTGGCGCTCGCCGGCACCGGTGCCGGTGCGGCCGCGTACCGGAGGCAGTGGCGTGCGGCCGATCCGCGGCGCTGACCGGCGCGCCGCCGGCGCCTTCGTCGTCGTCCTGGCGGCCGGCCTCGCGCTGATCTGGGTCGTGGCCGCACGCCCGGATCCGGGCGGGGCGGCACCCGCGCCCGCCGTCTCGGAGATGGCCGCCACGGGGCCGATCGTCCCGGCCGGCCTGGTGATCCCCGCGATCGACGTGGACACCGTCGTCGAGTCGCGCGGCACGGTGACGTACGAGAACCCGTTCACCGGGCAGACCGTCAAGGGCTACGGCGTGCCGGAGTCGATGGCGACGACGTCGTGGTGGTCGGACGGGCCGCACCCGGGCTCCGGGCGCATGGCGGTCGTCCTCGGTCACCAGCAGGAGGGCGGACCGGCGGTGTTCAACCGGCTGCACGAACTGCGCTCCGGCGACGAGGTGCTGCTGCGCGACGGCGCAGGGGCGCAGGTGGCGCTCACGGTCCTGGGCGATCCGCTCACGGGCCTGGACAAGTCGACCAGTGCGCTGGCCGATGTCCTCAACGGGCACCCGGAGGGCGCCGCCGTCGCGCTGGTCACCTGCGGTGGCGAGTTCGACGAGGACGCCGGCACCAGCACCGACAACACCGTCGTCTTCGCCGCCCTGGCCCCCGCCGGTTGACCGTCAGCCGCCGGCGGTGAGGCCGACCACCTCGCCCACGACCCAGACCGCCGGGGGACGGACGCCCTCTGCCGCGATGGTCCGCGGCAGCTCGGCCAGCGTCGTGCGGACGGTGCGCTGGGTGGCCGTGGAGCCGTCGCTGACCACGGCCACCGGCGTGCCCGGGTCCCGGCCGTGCGCGACGAGCGCCGCGGCGATCGCCGGCGCGGTGTCGACGCCCATGAGCACGACCAGGGTGCCGCGCAGCCGGCCGAGGGCCGCCCAGTCGACCAGGGACTGCGGGTGCTCCGGTGGCAGGTGGCCGGAGACGACGACGAACTCGTGGGTCAGCCCGCGGTGGGTGACGGGGATGCCGGCGAGCGCGGGCACCGCGACGGCGCTGGTGATGCCGGGGACGACCTCGACCGGGATGCCCGCTGCGGTGCAGGCCTGCAGCTCCTCGAAGCCGCGGCCGAAGACGAACGGGTCGCCGCCCTTGAGCCGGACGACCCGTCGTCCGGCGCGGGCGTGGTCGACGAGGAGCTGGTTGATCCGCTCCTGGGCCATCGACCGGCCGCGCGGCAGCTTCGAGGCGTCGATGACCTCCACCTCGGGGGGCAGCGAGGCGAGCAGCGACTGGGGGCCGAGGTGGTCGGCGACGACCACGTCCGCGTGCGCCAGCGCCTGCCGTCCGCGGACCGTGATCAACCCGGGATCGCCCGGGCCACCGCCGACGAGGACGACGCTGCCCCCGGGGGCGGGGCGGGCCACCCGGTCGCCGACGCTGCCGTCGGTCAGCCCGGCGACGATCGCGTCGCGCACGCCGACGGCCCGCTGGGGGTCGCCACCGCCGTGCACCCCGATCACCAGGTCGCCCTGCCGCCCGATGGCCGGGGTCCAGACGCTGGACGCCGCCCGGTCGTCGGCCCGCGCGCAGAAGACGTGCGCCCGCTCGGCGTCCTCGGCCACCGCCGCGTTGACGGCGGGGTCGTCGGTCGCCGCGACGGCGTACCAGGCGCCGTCGAGGTCACCGGGCCGGTAGGTCCGCCGGTGCCACGTCGCGGCGCCCGCGGCGGCCAGCGACTCCAGCGCCGGGGTCACCTCCGGGCTCACCACGGTGACGCGGGCCCGCGCCTCGAGCAGCCCGGCGACGCGCCGGTGGGCGACCCGGCCGCCGCCCACCACCACGACCAGCCGGTCGCGCAGGCGCAGCCCGACCGGGTAGACCGTGCCCGACTCGGGGGGCACCGGGGTGGCGTTCAGCGGATCTCCTCGGGGATGCCGGGGGCGGGAACCGGTGCGGAGCCGGGCGCGTGCGTCCCCGACAGGATCCCAGCGAGGGTTCCGGCGAACGCACGCGAGGTCCGCGGATCCCGCACGGCGACCCGCAGGTGGTCGGTGGACAGGCCCGGAAAGGAGTCGCCGCGGCGCACCGCCCAGCCGGCGTCCCGCAGCGCGGCGCGCACCCGCGCGCCGTCGGGGAGGCGGAGCAGGACGAACGACGAGCGGGGCTCGCCGAGCACCGCCGCGCCCGCGGGGAGGGCGGCCAGGAGCGCCGCCCGGTGCCCGGTCAGCGCGACGGCGGCCTCGTGCGCCTCGGCGCGGGCGGCCGGGGTGCTGCACGCCACGAGCGCGGCGAGGGCGGGCGTGCTGACCGGCCACGGCGGCTGCTGCTCGGCCATCGCCGCGACGAGCTCCCGCGGGCCGAGGGCGTAGCCCACCCGCAGCCCGGCCAGCCCCCACGTCTTGGTCAGGCTGCGGACGACGAGCACCCCCGGCAGGTCGCTCCGGCCGGCGAGGGACTCGGGCTCACCGGGCACGGTGTCGGCGAACGCCTCGTCGACCAGGACCACCCGGCCCGGCCGGGCCAGGGCGGCCACCGCGGCGGCCGGGTGCAGCACCGACGTCGGGTTGGTCGGATTGCCCAGGACGACGAGGTCGGCGCCGTCGGGAACGGCCGCGGCGTCGAGCCGGTAGCCGTCCGCGGGGTCCAGGAGCAGCCGGGTCACCGGGTGCCCGGCGGCCCGCAGGGCGGCCTCGGGCTCGGTGAAGGACGGGTGCACGACGACGGCTCGGCGCGGCCGCAGCGCGCGGGCGAGCAGCACGAACGCCTCGGCGGCGCCGGCTGTCAGGAGCACCTCGGCCGGGTCGCGCCCGTGCGCTGCGGCGACCGCGGACCGGGCGGGGGAGAGGTCGGGGTAGCCGGCGCTCCGGTCCACCGCGTCGCGCAGCACCTGCCGCAGCCAGGCCGGTGGCGCGCCGGCCCGCACGTTGACGGCGAGGTCGATCAGGCCGGGGGCCAGCTCGGCGTCCCCGTGGTGCCGCAGGTCGGTCACATCTCCTCTTCGCAGTCGGCGCTGGTGGAGCCATTCGACCACGGCCGTGTAACAGGGGCGTGGCGTCACTCGACGACGTGGAGACGGGGGTTGCTCCTCCGGCTGGAAGCCACGAGGCGGACGCCGGAACCCAGCCGGCCGCGCTGCGCGCCGCCCGGGCGGCGCTCGTCGGAGGGGATGACTCCGCGCGGAGCGCCCGGCGCCCCGGCAGAGTGATCGCCGACGGGCGGAGTGCAGAGCGGGGGTGGGGTGCGGAGCAGGCGCGGGGCGAGGCTGCTCGACGCGGCGTTCGTGGTCGCCGCGGCCGCCGGGCTGGGGCTGCTGCTCGGCCTCGCCGGGCTGCCCTCGCCGGCGCTCTTCGGCGGCCTGGTGGTGGGCCTGGTCCGGGCACTGGGCGTGCGGTCCCCGGCGCGCGTGCCCGAACCCGCCGCCACGGCCGCGCAGGCGGTCATCGGGGTGGCCCTGGGCGCGCTGGTCGACGTCGGCACGCTGCGGGCGGTGGTGGCGAACTGGCTGCCGGTCGTGCTGGTCCCCGTGGCGACCCTGCTGCTCAGCCTCCTGGCCGGGGTGCGCTCCGCGTGCACCGGGGCATCAGCCCGGCCCTGCCGCTCGCGCTGGCGATCACGCTGGCCCTGGTGCTCGCCTGCGCCGGCCTCGGCGGGCTGCTGACCGCGGTCACCGGGGTGACGGCGCTCGACGGCTACCTGGCCACCACGCCGGGCGGGCTGTACGCGGTGCTGGCCACCGCGCGCGACGCCGGTGCCGACATCACCTTCGTCCTGTCGGTCCAGGTGCTGCGGCTGTTCGTCATGCTCTTCAGCGCACCGCTGGTCGCCCGCTGGCTCCGGCGGTCGCCCTCCGGTTGAGCCGTCGCGGGTGACGGCGCCGCGGCCGGCTCTGACGGGCAGCCGGTCCGCGCCTACCCTCGTGGGTCGGCGCACGAGGGGGAGGAGACCCAGCTGTCCGAGCAGAACCGAGCCGCTGCGGAGGCCGGCACCGACGACTCGGTGCTGCTGTTCGTCGGCGGCCCCCTGGACGGGAGGGTCGAGATCCGGGAGGCCCGGCACGGTGACCCGCTCCCGACGGTGACCCACGTCCACCTGCACGGCGGGCCCAAGGTCGTGCACCGCTACGACCTGGAGCCGCTCAGCGAGGGCGTGGGCGTCTACAACCTGCGCCCGCAGGCGCGCCGGCCGGCGCGGGACGAGTCGGCCGCGGACTGACCGGGGCTCACCAGCCCTGCACGCGGCGCGCCTCGCCGACCACGCGGTCGAACCGGACGCGGTCCAGCGCCGCACCCTCCCGGCGGACCCTCGCCGGGTCCAGCACCAGCAACCGGTCCAGCCGCACCTCGCTGGGGCGCCCCCGCGGATCCCAGGCGCCCGTGCCCACGTCGGTCCACCGCCGCCCGTGGCGGGCCTCGTCGGCGGCGTCCCGGTCGTGGTCCTGGCTGCTCAGCATCAGGCCCAGCAGCTCGTTCCCGCGGCGGCCGATGACCAGCACCGGGCGGTCCTTGCCCCGGCCGTCGTCCTCCTCGAACGGCACCCACGCCCAGACCACCTCGCCGGGGTCGGGGCGGCCGTCGTCGTGCGGCCGGTAGCTGACGTCGGGCGCGGGCGGAGTGCGGCCGACGGGGTGGGCGGAGGAGGCCCGTCGCAGCGCGCCGAGCACGCGGCCGACCGCGCGCACCGCCGTCCGGACCAGGTGCGGAGGAGCTGCCATGGGCAGACCGTACGGACGGCCGGGCGGAGGAGGCGCAGCACGAAACGGCCACCGGGTGTCACATGTGACACTTCGGCACCAATTGGTCACCGTCGGGGTTGGCGGCGCCGAGAGGGGGCACCATGCACGGGCGGGGTGCGAGGTCACGGGCCCCGGGAGAAAGGGGTGCTCATGACTTCGGCCGAGCCGGCCCGTCCCGCCATCCCGCGGGCGCGAGAGGTCCAGGCGAGCGTTCTCGCCGCCTTCCAGCTGGTGGAGGACGCACGGTACTTCGGCTCCGGCCGCAGGCGCCGGCGGCTGCGCGTGCGGGCCCTCGCCGAGCGGGCGGTGGCCGACCGCAAGCTCGCGCGGGACCTGCGCGCCGGCTGAGGGTCTCCTAGAGCTCCTCGGCCAGCTCCCCCCGGATGGTGGCGTCGTCCGGCAGGTCGTGCTCCAGAGCGCAGTGGTCCCGGAGCACCCGGCCGAACGACGTCAGCGCCGTGGGGTCCACCCGCCGCGCCGGGTCCCACAGGCCCGAGCGCATGACCGACTTCGGGCACTGGAAGTACGCCCGCCGCACCTCCAGGACGAGCACCGACAGCGGTGCCCGGCCGAACTCGGTGAGGTCCACCGGCAGCTCCTCCGGCGCGACCAGCGTCGCGGTGCCGTACACCCGCAGGGTCTGCTCGACGCCGGGCACCAGGAACATCAGGGCGGCGCGCGGGTTGACGGTCACGTTCCGCAGGCTGTCCACCCGGTTGTTGCCCGGCCGGTCGGGCAGCAGGAGCCGGCGCTCGTCGAGGACGTGGACGAAGCCCGGGTCGCCCCCACGCGGGGAGACGTCCGGCCAGCCCTCGGCGTCGGCGGTGGACAGCGTCGCGAAGGGGGCGTGCGCGATGAACTCCCGGCAGTGGGCGTCCAGGTGGTCGATCACCTTGTCCAGCACCAGGCCGCCCGGCGTCCGGTACCCGGCGAGCACCGGGTCGTCGGTGGACAGCGGAGGCAGCGGGGCGTTGGGCACGCGACGACGGTAGACGGTCGCCCGGTTAGCGTGGCGCCTCGTGACGCAGGTGTGGAGCTCCCCGGTCCGATACGTCGAGTCTGACCAGCAGGGCGTCGTCTTCAACGCCCACTACCTGACGTGGGCCGACGAGGCGTCCAACGGGTGGTGGGCCGCTCAGGGGCTGACGTGGGACGAGCTGGTCACCCGCGGTGTGGACCCGGTGGTCAAGGCCAGCTCGCTGGAGTGGACGTCGTCCGCCCGCTGGGGCGACACCGTCACCGTGGACGCCGAGACGGAGAAGGTCGGCCGCACCAGCGCGACGGTGCGTTTCACCGTGCGCGTGGGCGACCGGGTCTGCTGCGTCGTCCGCACCACCTACGTCTCCGTCGCCGACGGCCGCGCCACCCCCTGGCCGGAGGACGTGCGGGCGCGGCTCACCGAGGGCTGAAGCCCGCGCCCGGCGGCAGGAGCGGCAGCCCCGGGGGCGGCCCTGACTCGATCAGCCGCCACAGCGCGTCGGTGTCGGCGTGCTCGGCGATCAGGTCACCGAGGCGGTCGAGCCGGGCCTCGCGGACGGCCGCGAAGTCGGTGTCGGGCGCCGGCACGAACCGGCGGTCGGTGATCCGGGCGACCTCGGCGAGGAAGGCCCGGCGAAAGCCGTCGTTCTCCAGCGCGCCGTGCCAGGTGGTCCCGAAGACGGCGCCGGCCCGGGCGCCGTCGAGGAACGGCTCGGCGGACGGGGCGGCGCCGAGGTCCACGGTGACGACCCCGTGGTGGATCTCGTAGCCGTGCACCGGCTCACCCAGCGCCGAGCCCACCGGGCGGCCCAGGGTCTTGGCCCGGGCGAACCGGACGTCGGAGGGCAGCAGCCCCAGCCCGGGCACGGTCCCCGCCCGGGACTCCACCTCGTCGGTGATCGTCCGGGCCAGCATCTGGTGCCCGCCGCAGATGCCCAGCACCGGCGTGCCGCCGGCGGCGCGGCGCAGCACGGCGTCGGCCAGGCCGGTGCTGCGCAGCCACGCCAGATCCCCGACCGTCGCGCGGGTACCGGGCAGCACGACCAGGTCGGCGTCGGCGAGCTCCTCCGGGCGGGTCGCGTACCGCACGAGCACGCCGGGCTCGGCGGCCAGCGCGTCGAGGTCGGTGAAGTTCGACAGCCGCGGCAGACGGACGACCGAGACGCGCAGGACGTCGTCCCCCAGCGGCGCCGTGCCGGCCGTCGCGGCCGGCACGTTCAGCGAGTCCTCGACGTCCAGCTCGAGGCCGCCGAGCCAGGGCAGGACCCCGAGCAGCGGCCGCCCGGTGAGCGCGGCCAGCTGGTCGAGCCCCGGACGCAGCAGCCGCACGTCCCCGCGGAACTTGTTGACCAGGAACCCGGCGACCAGCCGCTGGTCCTCGGGGGGCATGAGCGCCACCGTCCCGTGGAGGGCGGCGAAGACCCCGCCCCGGTCGATGTCCCCGACGACGACCACCGGCAGACCGGCGGCGGTGGCCAGGCCCATGTTGGCGATGTCGTCTGCCCGCAGGTTGATCTCGGTGGGCGAGCCCGCGCCCTCGCACACGACGACGTCGAACCGCGACCGCAGGTCGGCCAGGCTGCTGAGCACCTGCTCGAGCAGCGCCGCCTTCATCGGCCGGTAGGACAGCGCGGTCACGTCGGCGACGGGGCGGCCGAGCACCACGACCTGGCTGGAGTTCTCGCCACCCGGCTTGAGCAGCACCGGGTTCATGGCCGCCTCCGGCTCGACCTGCGCGGCGGCCGCCTGCATCACCTGCGCCCGGCCGATCTCGGCGCCGTCGGGGGTGACCATCGAGTTGTTGCTCATGTTCTGCGCCTTGAACGGCGCCACCGACACGCCCTGGCGCGCCAGCCACCGGCAGATACCGGCGGTGACCACCGACTTGCCGGCGTCCGAGGTGGTGCCGGCGACGAGCAACGCCCCGTTCACGCGGCGTCGCGGGGGACGTCCCAGCCGGCCGTCTCCTGACCGGACAGCTCCGCGATCGCCACCATGATCCGGTCGGTCACCTCGCGGCGGGCGCGGTTGCGGTTCGCCTGCCCCGCCAGCTCCGGGAAGGTCAGCGGCTCGCCGAAGGTGATCGCGATGCGGTGGGGGCGGGGCCAGCGGGCGCCCACCGGCTGCACCTTGTCGGTGCCGCGCACCGCGACCGGGACGACGGGGCAGTCGGCGGTCAGCGCCAGCCAGGCGACCCCGGTCTTGCCGCGGGCCAGCCGGCCGTCCTTGGACCGGGTGCCCTCCGGGTAGAGGCCGAAGGCGGTGCCGCCCCGGAGGATTCCCAGCGCGGTGTCCAGAGCCGCCTGCGCGGCCCGGTGGGTCTCCCGCTCGACCGGATGCGCACCCAGCGCGGTGAACAGCGTCCGGGTGAGCCACCCGCCGAACCCCCGACCGGTGAAGTACTCGGCCTTCGCCAGGTAGGCCACCCGGCGGGGGGCGGCCAGCGGGATCACGATGCTGTCGATGAAGGACAGGTGGTTGCTGGCGAGGATGACCGGGCGGTCCAGCGGCACGTTCTCGCGCCCGGTGATGTGCGGCCGGCACAGGACGTGGAACAGCGGTCGCAGCACGAACGTGGCCAGGACGTAGAACATCGGGGCTCCCCTCGGCGGCTCCGCGCCGCGGCTGCGGACACCACGGGCCGATCCGGATCCTGCCGGAACCCGTCCGGCGGCCGGGCGGCGGCTCCGGCGGCGGCCGGGGCGGGTGGCTAGGCCGGCGGGCAGGCGTCCCGCAGGATGGCGCCGACGTCGTCTGGCAGCCCGCCGTGCCCCGCCGCCGAGCCGGTGAGCACCTGGGCGACCTCGCGCACCTTGCGGTGGGTGTGGCTGGAGATGTGGGCCAGCAGGTCGAACGCGACCTGCTCCGGGCAGCCGGTGAGCACCATGAGGATGCCCTTGGCCTGCTCGATGACCGCCCGGCTGGCCATGGCGGTGCGCAGCTGCGCGATCTCGGCACGCAGCTCGTCGGCCCTCTGCGGAGCACGGGCCGGCGGGCGGCAGTCGGTGATGTCCACGCAGATGCCCTCGACCGCGCGCACGTCGCCGGCGTCGTCCCGGTCGGGCTCGCCCACCAGCACGACCGACCGCTGGGCACGCATCGAGTGGACGATCCGGCACTCGAGCACGAACGGGCGTCCCGATCCGCAGGCGGTGAGGGCGGCGAGGAACCGGCTCCCGTCGTCGGGGTGCTGGGCACCGAGCAGCGCCTCGGTGCAGGGAGTGGTCACGCCGGCGTCCAGACCGAGCACCTCGTGCATCTCCGGCGACCACCACCAGCTGCCGGCCTGCCGGTCGTAGCGGTACCGGCCCGCCGCGGCCGCCGGGGCAGCGGTGTGCCGGGTGATGGTGCGGGACGACTCAGGCCCTCGGCCGTGCGTCGTGCGGGAGGCCGCGGATCGGGCCCGGGGGAGCGCGGGTGACACCGTCTGCCGACCTCCTCGGTGGAAGGCGCTCCGGTACCCGGCAGGCTCCGGCCGCCGGCTGATCGACACCCGGTGCTCCGGCCCCGCGGGGCCGGCCCTTCCGACTCCCGGACCGTACGTCTCCGTCGGTGTGGTCGCAGCGCCACGCCGGGTGGTCGGGAACCAGGTCTGCTGGGCGGCCCGCCGGCCCGGGGTGTCGCGACCCCGTGTGGCCGGGGCTCGACGCTCGGACGACGGTGCGCGGCTGCGCCGGGACGGCGGGGCCGGTCCGCTCACTCCGGCTCCGGCTCCGCGAGCAGGCCCACCGCGGCCGAGCTCATCTCCGGGTCGATCCGGCCGGCCTCCCGGTGAGTCCGCAGCCGCGGGGAGTGCTGCACCGGCGCCGTGCCCGCCAGGGGCGTCGCGCGAGCGTGGCCGCGATCGCCGCCGACGTCCACACCGCGCGGGAGAGCGACACGGCCCGCGGCACGTCCCCGGTCGCCGGAGGCCGGCCGTCGCCCAGCGTCGGCCGGTCCTCCACCCGGCTGCCGTAGACGTTGCGGCCGCCCAGCCGCAGGCCGAGCGCCCCGGCGAGCGAGGCCTCGCACCGCCCGGAGTTCGGGCTCGGGTGGGCGGCGCCGTCCCGGTGCCACACCCGCCAGGCCCCACCGGCGGAGCCGCTCACCAGGGGTGCGCACGCCACGGTCAGGGCGGCGGTCAGCCGGGCGGGCACCCAGTTGGCGACGTCGTCGGCGCGGGCCGAGGCCCAGCCGAAGCGGCGGTACCGGGGGGAGCGGTGGCCCACCATCGCGTCCAGGGTGTTAACCGCCCGGTAGCCGAGCAGCCCGGGCAGGCCGGCGACGGCCCCCCAGAACAGCGGGGCGACAGCGGCGTCGGAGGTGTTCTCGGCCACCGACTCGACGGTCGCTCGGGCCAGGCCGGGTTCGTCCAGCGCGCTGGGGTCCCGCCCGGCCAGGCTCGGCAGGGTGGCCCGCGCTGCGGCGAGGTCCCCGGCGGCCAGCGCGTCGTGCATCCGTCCGGCCGCGCGGCCCAGCGATGTGCCCCCCAGCACCGCCCAGGTCGCGGCCGCGGTGACCGCGGTACGCAGCACCGGGCGCCGCCGGGTGGCGCGGTCGGCGGCCACCCCGACGGTGGTCACGCCGGCGACCAGCACGGCCCAGTGGACCGCCCCCGCGGCGCGGGAATCGCGCCAGGTGCGGCGCTCCAGCGCGGCGGCGACGGTTCCGAACCCGGCCACGGGGTGCCCGCGCCGGGGATCGGCCAGGGCGTGGTCGGCCAGCGCGCCCAGGGCCAGGCCGAGCGTGGTCGCGGGGTCGGGGGCGGGGCGCGGCACGGCGCCATGGTGCCAAGCCCCCGGAACCTCTCGCCGGGCGGGACGGCGTCCCTAGGATCGGTCGTCATGCGCCTGTTCGGCCGTTACGACGGCGTCGCCCGGCCGATCGTCACCTACGGCAGCAACCCGGTCCTGCACCGGCGCTGCGCGGAGGTGACCACCTTCGACGACGCGCTGCGGCGGCTGGTCCTCGACATGTTCGCCAGCATGGAGGCCGCCGACGGCGTCGGGCTGGCCGCCAACCAGATCGGGGTGGACGCCCGGGTCTTCGTCATCGACTGCCCGGACGCCGACGGCGAGGACGTCGTCGGCTACGTCGTGAACCCGTCGCTCACCCTGCTCCCGCCGGCCGGGGACGATCCCGCGGAGGAGGTCACCGAGGAGGGCTGCCTCTCGGTGCCCGGGCCGTACGCCGAGCTGCCGCGGGCCTTCCGGGCCCGGGTCGACGGCGTCGACCTGCACGGCGATCCGGTGACCATCGAGGCGACCGGGATGGCCGCCCGCTGCCTGCAGCACGAGGTCGACCACCTGGACGGGACGGTGTACGTCGACCTGCTGCCCCAGGAGCACCGCGAGCGGCTGCTCGCCGAGGCCGCGGGGCCGGGTGGCGAGCTGCCCGCCTGAGGGGCCGGCTCCCCGGCGCCGGACGACCGGGTGAGCGCGGCGGCGTGTCCGCTGTCCACGGCCCGGCGCACCGGCGAGGCCGGCCGCAACGGCATCACCGTGGGCACCCACGTCTGCGCCGACCGGCGGTGCTCGGAGTGGGTGCGGAGGCCCGCGCCTGGGTAGCGACGGGTGCATGGCGCTCCCGCGGATCCTCGTCCTCGTCCTCGCCGGTGGCGCCGGAGGCCGCCTCGAACTGCTCACCGAGCAGCGGGCGAAGCCGGCCGTCCCGTTCGCGGGGGTCTACCGGCTCATCGACTTCCCGCTGAGCAACTGCCAGAACTCGCAGATCCCCGACGTCTGGGTCTCCATCCAGTTCCACCCCACGTCGCTGCACGACCACCTGTCCAACGGCCGGCCGTGGGACCTGGACCGGACGACGGGCGGGCTGCTCACCCTGCCCCCGTACAAGGGCACCGAGCGCGGCGGCTGGAACACCGGCACCGCCGACTCGCTGTGGCGGCACGCGGAGCTGATCCGCGCCTTCGACGCCGACGCGCTGGTCGTCGTCAGCGCGGACGCGGTCTACAAGCTCGACTACCGGGAGGTCGTCGAGGCGCATCTCGGCTCCGGCGCGGAGGTCACGATGGTGACCACCGAGGTCGCGGCCGACGACGCGTCGCGCTACGGCATCGTCGAGGTGGGGGAGGGTGGTAAGGTCGACGGCTACGCCTACAAGCCGGACGAGCCGGCGACGACGACCGCCACCAACGAGGTCTTCGTGTTCTCCCCGACCCCCACGCTGGACCGGCTGGAGGCGCTCAACGCCGACGTCGGGGAGGAGGGGCTGGAGGACCTCGGCTCCCACCTGCTGCCGGCGCAGACGGCCGACGGCCTCGCCCGCGCCTTTCCCCTGCAGGGCTACTGGCGCGACGTCGGCACCATCCCGGCCTACTGGGAGGCCCACCGCGAGTTCATCGCCGCCGAGCCGCCGCTGGACCTCGACGCCCCGCGGTGGCCGGTGCACACCCGCGGTGGACGGCACAGCGCCGCCCGGGTGCTCGGCGGAGCCGTCGTCGAGGACAGCCTGATCTCCGGCGGCACCCGCGTCGGCGGCGAGGTGCGCGGTTCCGTGGTCTCGCCGGGCGTCGTGATCGAGCAGGGGGCCACCGTCGTCGACTCGGTGCTGCTGCCGGGCGTCCGGGTGCGCGCGGGCGCGACCGTGACCCGGGCGGTGCTCGACGACCGGGTCGTCATCGGGAGCGGGGCATCGGTCGGCGGGGACGGCGACATCACCCTGGTCGGCCGCGCGGCGCAGGTGGCCGACGGCACCCAGCTGTCCGCGGGCGCCCGCTGGCCCGAGCCGGAGAGGTGAGCGGGAAGCGTCGCCGTACCGGGAGCGTTGGCGGCGGCATGACCCAGCCGAACGAGCGCGACCTGCACTCGGAGTTCCTCCGGGCGGACCTCTTCCTCACCGTGGGTCAGCCCGCCGAGGCCGCACGCATCCTGCAGCCGGTCGTCGACGCCGAGCCGCGCAACGAGGGGGCCCTGGAGCTGCTGGCCCGCGCCTACTACGGCTCGGCGCAGCTCGGTGCCGCCGAGGAGTCGCTGAGCCGGCTGGTCGAGCTGGCGCCCAGCAACGGCTGGGCCCGCCGGGCCCTGGCCCGCACGCTCGAGCGGCAGAGCCGGGTGGGCGAGGCCGCTGCCCACCACCGGATGGCCGACGCCCTCGGCGCCGCCTGACGGTCTCGCCCCGGGCGGGCGGGGCGGTTCTGGGACGATGGGCCGGAGTGGCCGTCGCGCCCTCCGCATCCGCACGGGCGGCGCTGCCGCCGTCCCGGTCCCGATCCGAGCCGCCGGCTCGTCCAGGAGTCCTCATGACCCGCCGCACCGTTTCCCGGGCGCTGCTCGCCCTGATCGTCTCCGTCGTCCTGACCGCCTGCGGCGGCGAGGACGGGGCGGGGTCGGCCTCCGGCGGGGCGGGGACGGCGGTGGCGGAGGCGGTCTCGACCGATCTCTCGGTCGCCCCCGAGGTGCCCGCGTCCGACGCCGAGGCGCCGACCGAGCTCGTGGTCGAGGACGTCGTCGTCGGTGACGGCGCCGAGGCCGTCGACGGCACCACCGTCGCGGTGAAGTACGTCGGCGCGTTCTACGAGACCGGTGAGGAGTTCGACTCCTCCTGGAGCCGCGGGGCCGACGAGACGCTGCCGGTCACGCTCGGGGCGGGCCAGGTCATCCCCGGCTTCGAGCAGGGCATCACCGGCATGCAGGTCGGCGGACGCCGGGTGATCACCATCCCCAGCGAGCTGGGCTACGGCGCCCAGGCCCGCGGGCCCATCCCGGCCGACTCCACGCTGGTCTTCGTGGTCGACCTGGTCGAGGTCACCGGCTGACTGGCAGAGCGCTGGCGTCCACGTGCGCAGCGTGACGCCACGCCGCGGCACGCCGAGCCGGAGCGCCGTCGCCGCGTCGGCGGAGACACCCGTGGGCACCCGCTTCCCATGAGCATTCTCGGAAAGCTGATGGGCACGGCGCAGAGCGCGACCCGGGGTGCGGCCCGCGGGGGACGGGGCGCCGCCCGCCCGGGGCGCGGCATGGGCCGCGCCACCACGCGCGGCGGCATGGGCACGGGGCGCGGACGCGCTCCCGCTGGCTCCGGTGGTGGCATCGGACGCATGGTGCAGGGCTTCCTGCGGCGTCGCTGAGCGCCGACGACGACCCGGCCGCACGGCCGGGTCGTCCTCACTCGCAGATCTCGAGCCGGGTCACCGAGCCGTTGTGCGGGGTGATCGCGGGCATCGCGTCCGGTCCGAGCCCGGCCGCCACGGCCTGGGCGGCACGGATCGTGTCCCCGTGCGTCACGAGCGCGACCACGTCGGCCGGCGGCTCGGCGCACAGCTGGGTCAGGTACGCCGCCACCCGGGCGTGCAGCTCCGCCAAGCTCTCGCCGTCCTCGGCCGACCAGTGCGCGTCGGACCAGTCGACGACGTCCCACAGCTCGTGGGAAGCCCGACCCTCCAGCACCCCGTAGCCCTGCTCGCGCAGGGCGGGAGTCGTGCTGAACGGCAGCCCCGTGGCCCGGGCGCAGTGCTCGGCGGTCTGCACCGCGCGGAGCAGGTCGCTGGAGAGCAGGGCGCCCGGTCGCAGCCGGGCCAGCTCCGCCCCCGCCGCCTCGGCCTGCGTGTGCCCCAGCGGCGTCAGCGGCACGTGCGCCGTCTGACCCTGCATGAGCCCGGCGGCGTTCCACTCGCTCTGCCCGTGCCGCACGAGCAGGAGGGTGATGGGGGAGGCCATGGCAAGGAGGCAGCGTAGGGCAGGGGTCTGCGAGAGGTGACGGCCCGCCTCGTACCGTCGTGGGTGTGACCATCCCCGTCCGCCCCGGTGCCGCGCGCCCCACCGCCCGTCCGGGCACCCCCGACCCGCTGGCCCCCCTGCTCGACCTCCCGGGTGTGCGGGCAGCCGCGGACGCCGCCCGCGCGGGCATCGACCGGCTGCTGGGCCACCGCGTGCTGCGCCGGGAGTCGGCGGGCGTGAGCACCGAGTCGGCCCTGCGCGGTGCGCGTGCCTCGGCCGCGCTGGCCGGCGTGGACGTGCCGCTGGCGGAGCTGCGGGCCGGCTCGGTCGGCGACCCGGTGGTGCAGGGGTCGCTGCGCGTCTCCGCGGCGCTGGGCTCGATGGTCGAGACCTGGCCGAAGGCGCCCGGGCAGGTGCTCGCCCGGCTGCACGTGCTGGCCGCTGCCGACCTCGCCGACCGGGCCGACCTCGGTCGTCCGGCACCCCACGCGGGGGCCCGGCTCTCCGGCCTGTTCTCCGTCGTCACGGGCGCCACGACCGTGCCCGCCGTCGTCGTCGCCGGGCTGGTGCACGGCGAGCTGGCCGCGCTGGCCCCGTTCGGCACCGCCGATGGCGTCGTCGCCCGGGGCGCGGCCCGGCTGACCGGGATCGCCCGCGGGCTCGACCCCAAGGCCGTGTCCGTGCCGGAGGTCGGGTTCGCCGAGCTGGGCCGGGAGGCCTACGGCGAGGCGCTGGCCGGCTACGCCTCCGGCCGGCCCGAAGGCGTCGCCGCCTGGCTGGTGCACTGCTGCCGGGCCACCGAGCACGGCGCGCTCGAGGGGCTGGCCATCTGCGAGAGCCTGCTCCGGGGCTGAGCAGGGCGCCGCGCGCGCCGGAACGGGAGACTCGACGCATGCGCACCCTCGACGTCCCCGGGCTCGGCCCCGTGAGCCGCATCGGCCTGGGCACCTGGCAGTTCGGCTCCCGCGAGTGGGGCTACGGCGACACCTACGCCGACCGGGCGGCCGGCGACATCGTCCGCCGGGCGCGCGAACTGGGCATCACCCTGTTCGACACCGCCGAGGTCTACGGCTTCGGGCGCAGCGAGACGATCCTGGGCGAAGCGCTGGGGGAGGAGCGCGACCAGGTGGTCGTCGCCAGCAAGATCTTTCCGGTGGCGCCGTTCCCGCGGGTGGTGCGGCAGCGCTGGGCCGGGAGCGCCCGCCGACTGGGGGTGGACCGCATCCCGCTCTACCAGGTGCACCAGCCCAACCCGGTGGTGCCGGACACCGTGACGATGCCGGGTATGCGGGTGCTGCTGGACGAGGGGCGGATCGGCGCGGCCGGCGTCTCCAACTACTCGCTGGACCGCTGGCGTGCCGCCGACGACGCGCTCGGTGTGCCGGTGGTGGCCAACCAGGTGCAGTTCTCCCTGGCGCACGCCGGGCCGCTGGCGGACCTCGTGCCCTTCGCCGAGCGCGAGCACCGGCTGGTGATCGCCTACAGCCCCCTCGCGCAGGGCCTGCTCGGCGGGCGCTACTCGGTGGAGAGCCGGCCGGGCGGGGTCCGGGCGGTCAACCCGCTGTTCGGCACCGAGAACCTCCGGCGCGTGGCGCCCCTGCTCGGCGTCCTGCGGGAGGTCTCCGACGCCCACGACGCCACCCCCGCGCAGGTGGCGCTGGGCTGGCTGATCGCCCAGCCGCGGGTGGTGGTCATCCCCGGCGCGTCCAGCGTGGAGCAGCTGGAGTCGAACGCCGCGGCCGACGAGCTGCGGCTGGCCCACGACGAGGTGGCGGCGCTGACCGCTGCGGCCCGGGCGTTCAGGCCCGTCTCGGCGGTCCGCACGCTGTTGGACGGCGTGCGGGAGCGCCTCGGGCGCTGAGCTGCGGTCAGGCGCCGCGGCGGCGCCGGCGGCCCGGGACCGGTGCCGGCCCCTCGACCAGCCCGGCGCGCAGCGCCCGGTGCCGGGCGTACCAGGCCAGTCCGACGACGGCCGCGCCGACGCCCATGGCCGCCCCGGTCACCACCGGTGCCGGGGGGACGGAGAAGCGGGCCCGCATGCTCACCGGCCGCTCGAAGCGCTGCACCGGCCAACCACGCTGCAGGGCGGCCTTGCGCAGCCCGCGGTCGGGGTTGACCGCGGTCGGGTGACCGACGGCCTCCAGCATGGGCAGGTCGGTGATCGAGTCGCTGTACGCGTAGCAGTCGGCCAGGTCGTAGCCGCCCTCGGCGGCCAGCCGGCGGATGGCCTCGCCCTTGTTCTCGCCGTAGGCGTAGAACTCGATCTCACCGGTGTAGCGGCCGTCGACGGTGACCATCCGGGTGGCGACGACGCGGTCGACGCCGAGCATCTCGCCGATCGGCTCCACCATCTCCGCCCCGCTGCTGGAGACGATGACGATCTCCCGGCCGGCGGCGCGGTGCTCCTCGATGAGGTCGGCCGCCTCGGCGTAGACGAGCGGGTCGACGATCTCGTGCAGCGTCTCGTGGACGATCTCGTGGACCGTGGCGGCGTCCCAGCCGGTGACCATCGCGGTGAGCTGGGCGCGCAGGCGGTCCATCTGCTGGGCGTCGGCGCCCGCGAGGGAGAAGACGAACTGGGCGTAGGCCGTCTTGAGGACGGCACGCCGGTTGATCAGCCCGCCGTTGAAGAACGGCCGGCCGAAGGCCAGGGTGCTGGACTTGGCGATGACGGTCTTGTCGAGGTCGAAGAACGCCGCGGCGCGGGACACGGGAGCCACTGTAGGTCGATCGGCGGACCGGAACGGGGACCGCACACCGTCCACACCCGATGGGGTCATCCACAGTTCCCCTCCCGTTCTGGCACTGTCTGCCCACTGTCCGGTGAGGTCGGCGCCGTGCCCGTCCTGCCGCCGGTGTCCCGGCCTTCCCGCCCGCTGGTCGTCAGCGCCGACGAGGAGCTGCTCGACGAGCTCCTCCGGCTCCTGGCGGCCGCCGGGGCCGAGCCGGAGCTGGCCACCGGCGGGCCGGCGCTGCGGCGGGCGCACCGGGAGGCGCCGCTGGTCCTGCTGGGCGTCGACGCGCTGACCGCCGGGGCCGTCCGCAGCCTGCCCCGCCGGGCCGGGGTCCTCGTCGTGGCCTCCGGGGAGCTTCCCCCGGCCGAGTGGGCGGCCGCGGTGGAGGTCGGCGCGGAGCGGGTCGCCGTGCTCCCGGCCGACGAGGCGTGGCTGCTCACCCGCTGCGCGGCCGCCGTCCGTGCGCCGGCCGAGCGGGGGCCGCTGGTCGCCGTGGGCGGCGCGTGCGGCGGCGCAGGGGCGAGCACGGTGGCGGCCGCGGTGGCCGTCGGTGCCCCGAGGGGCGCGGTGCTGCTCGACGCTGATCCCTGGGGCGGCGGGCTGGACCTCCTGATGGGGGCCGAGCTCGCCGAGGGGCTGCGCTGGCCGGGGCTCACCGGGCTGCGCGGGCGGGTGGCGGGCGACGCCCTGCTGGCCGCGCTGCCCGAGGTCGGCGGCGTGCACCTCCTCTCCGCCGACCGGAGCTGCGCCACGCCGATCCCCGACCAGGCGCTGACGGCGGTGGTGGATGCCGCCCGGGCGACCGGCCGCCCGGTCGTCGTGGACCTGCCGCGGCCTGGGCCCGACGGCGTCGGGGGCGGTCCGCAGGAGGTGCTCGCCGACGCCGACCTGGCGGTGCTCGTGGTGCCTGCCCGCCTGCGGGCGGCGACGGCCGCCCGCCAGCTGGTCGACGCCGACGACGCCCCGTGGGCGGCCGCCCGGCTGGTGGTGCGCCACCTCCCCGGCGGGCTGGCCGCCGACGACGTGGCCGAGGTGGTCGGTCGTCCCCTGCTCGCCGAGCTGGCGCACGACCGCGGTGCGGTGGCCCGGTCCGAGCGCGGGCAGCTCCCGGGCGCCGCGCCCCGGTCACCGCTGGCCACGCTGGCCCGCAAGGTGCTCGCGGCCCTGGCCGGGGAGACCGGCCGGTGAGCGCGCCGTCGCTGCTGGACCGGGTGCGGTCGCGGCTGGCCGTGGAGGAGCAGGCGCCCTCGCGGGCCGGGGTGGCCGCGCTGGTCCGGCAGGAGGCCGGCGGTCTGATGGGCGACGGCGACGTCCTGTGCGCCGTGCGCAGCGCCGTCGACGAGTTGGCCGGGGCGGGACCGCTCGAGCCGCTGCTGCGCCTGCCTGGCGTCACCGACGTGCTGGTCAACGGGCCCGACGAGGTGTGGCTGGACCGCGGTGCCGGGCTGGAGCGGGCCGCCGGCGTCCGCTTCCCCGACGAGGACGCGGTGCGCCGGCTGGCCGTCCGGCTGGCCGCCTCGGGCGGGCGCCGGCTCGACGACGCCGCACCCTGGGTGGACGTCGGCCTCCCCGACGGAACACGGCTGCACGCCGTCCTGCCGCCGGTGTCCGGGACCGGCACCTGCCTGTCCCTCCGCGTGCTGCGCCGGTGCGCGCAGTCGCTGGCCGACCTCGAGGCCCGGGGTGCGCTGCCCGGGGAGAGCGGGGCGCTGGTGCGGGCGGTGGTCGCGCGACGGCTGGCGTTCCTCGTCACCGGCGGTACCGGCTCGGGCAAGACCACCCTGCTGTCCGCGCTGCTGGGCGAGGTCGATGCCGCCGAGCGGCTGGTGCTGTGCGAGGACGCCACCGAGCTGACCCCGCCGCACCCCCACGTGGTCCGCCTGCTGACCCGGCCCGCGAACGTGGAGGGTGCGGGCGCCATCGGCCTGCGGGACCTGGTGCGGCAGGCGCTGCGCATGCGCCCCGACCGCCTGGTGGTGGGGGAGGTGCGCGGGGCGGAGGTGGTCGACCTGCTGGCCGCGCTCAACACCGGGCACGACGGCGGCTGCGGCACCCTGCACGCCAACCGCTCGGCCGAGGTGCCGGCCCGGCTGGAGGCGCTCGGTGTCGCGGCGGGGCTCGGGCGTGCGGCGGTGCACAGCCAGGCCGCGGCCGGGCTCGAGGTCGTGCTCCACCTGCGCCGCACCGCCGAGGGCCGGCGGGTGGACGAGATCGGGCTGCTCCGCCGGACCGGTGAGCTGGTGGCGGTGGAGCCGGGGTGGCGGGCCGACGGCGGGCCCTGCCCGGCCGGCGAGGAGCTCCGCGCCCGGCTGGCCGGCCGGTGACCGCAGCGCTGCTCGCCGCGGCCGGCGCCGCCCTGCTCTGGCCGGACGGGCAGGCCGAGCTGCGGGGGCGGCTGCGCGCGGTCGCCGGCAGCAGGCCGGGGCGAGGACGCCCGACCCTGCCGCTGACGGCCGCGATCGGCGCCGGCGCGCTCGCCGGCGTCCTGAGCACGCCGCTGGTCGCCCTGCTCGCCGGCGGCTGCGCCGCCCTGGCCGCGCGGGCCTGGGCGTCCCGCCGGGCGGCGGCAGCCGACGAGGCGCGGCTGGCGGCGTTGGCCGAGGCGCTCGGTGCGCTCTCCGGCGAGCTGCGCGCGGGCCGGTTCCTCGACGACGCGGTGCGCACGGCGGCCGGTGCCTGCCCCGACCAGCGCTCCGGCACCGCGCTCGTCCGGGCGGTCCGCGCGCCCGGTGAGCCGCCCTCCCCGGACGGTCCGGGCCGCGGCGACGGGCTGGCCGCGGAGCTCGCCCGGCTCTCGGCGGCCGTGGCCCTCAGCGTCCGCACGGGGTGCTCGCTGGCCACGGTCGTCGCGGCGGTGGAGGACGACCTGCGGGCCCGGCTCCGGCACCGGCGGGCACTGCTGGTCGCCACCGCCGGCCCCCGCTCCAGCGCCCGTCTGCTGGCCGGGCTGCCGGTGCTCGGGCTGGCCATGGGCAGCGGTGTCGGCGCCGATCCCTGGCACGTGCTCACCGCGACCGGTCCCGGGCAGCTGCTGCTCGTCGCCGGCGTGCTGCTGGAGATCGCCGGGATCGCCTGGACCGGCCGCCTGGTGCGCCGGATCGGCCGATGAGGCCGGGTCCGTGGCTGCCGGTGCTCCTGCTGGCGCTGGCATGCACGCTCTGGGCGCCCGGGTCGGTGCTCGCGGGTTCCCGGGTGCGCCGGCTGGTTCGCCCCGTGCCGTTCGGGGACGGCGAGGAGGCCGCCCGAGACGGTGCCCAGGCGGCCCGGCGACGCCGGTGGGCCCTGGCCGGGGGCGCTGCGCTCGCCGCCGGCCTGCTGGTCGGCGGGATCGCCGGGGTGCTCACCGCGCTCGGGGTGGCGGTGGCCGGCGAGCGGCTGCTCCGGCACGGCCCCGACCCGGACGACGAGGCGCGGGCGGCTCTGGTCGGGGACCTCCCGGCCGCCTGCGACCTGCTCGCCGCCTGCCTGGCGGCGGGCCTGCCGCTCGCCGGCGCGCTGGCCGCGGTGGGCGAGGCGGTGCCGGCGCCGCTCGGGCCGTGCCTGCGCACGGTCGCCGCCCTCCACCGGCTGGGCGCGGCACCGAGGCGGGCGTGGGCGGACGTCCCCGCTGAGGTCGCGGGGCTGGGCCGGGCGCTGGTGCGGGCGGGGGAGTCGGGAGCGGCCGCGGTGCCCGCGCTCTCCGCCCTGGCGGCGGAGACCCGGGCGGCGGCCCGGGCCGGCGCCGAGGCGGCCGTCCAGCGCGCCGGGGTGTGGGTGCTGGCGCCGCTGGGCGTCTGCTTCCTGCCGGCCTTCGTCTGCCTCGGCGTCGCCCCGCTCGTGCTCGGCATCGCCGGCGACGTCTTCGGCTGACGTCGTCCACAACCGGTGGCGCCCTCCACAGATGCCGCGGAGCTCTCGGCCGCACCCGGTGCAGCCCCGAGGCTCGGTCGCACGGCCCCGCCGGGGCCCCGACCGAGGAGGACGCCATGACCGCACCGCTGCCCGCCCCCGGGACCGCGCCACGGGAGCCCGCCGCGGCTCCCGTGCGCAGCCCGCTCCGCCGCCGGTGGACGCGGCTCCAGGAAGCCGCGGAGGCCGGCATGAGCACCGCCGAGTACGCGGTGGGCACCGTCGCGGCGTGCGCCTTCGCGGCGGTGCTCCACCGGGTGGTCACCGGCGACTCGATCGTCTCGGGCCTGACCGATCTCGTAGACGCCGCCCTGGCGACCCTCTCCTGAGCCGTGCGCGCTCGTCTGCGGCGGGGCCTCGGCGCGGAGGCCGGCATGGTCACCGCCGAGACCGCCGTCGTCCTGCCGGTGCTCCTGCTGGTGCTCGTGGGCGCGCTGGCCGCGGTGACCGTGGTCGGCGCCCAGCTGCGCTGCGTCGATGCGGCCCGGGAGGGCGCGCGGGCGGCGTCGCGCGGCGAGGACGTGGCCGTGGTGACCGGTTGGGCCGGCCGGGCCGCGCCGGAGGGGGCGCGCACCACCGTGACCGCGGCAGCGGACGGGGTCCGGGTGCGGGTGACTGCGGAGGTCGCCCCGCTCGGGCCGCTGCCCTGGCGCGTCACCGTGACCGCCGACGCGGCCGCCCGGTGGGAGCCCGGCGCGGAGCCGGCCGGATGAGGAACGAGCGCGGGTCGGCGACGGTCTGGGTGCTCGCGCTGTCGGCGGTGCTCGCCCTGCTGGCCACGGCCGCCGTCCTGGTCGGGATAGCGGCGGTCGCCCGGCACCGGGCCGCGGGAGCCGCCGACCTCGCGGCGCTGGCCGCGGCCGGTCGGGCGGTCCTCGGGAACCCGGCGGCCTGCCCCGCGGCTGCGGAGGTCGCGGCCGCCAACGGAGCGGAGCTGACCGGCTGCCGGGTGGGCGAGCACGGGGTCGTGGAGGTCGCGGTGGCCGTTCCCGTGCGGCTGGGCCGGCTCGGGGTCCACACGGCGCACGGCCGCGCCCGCGCCGGCCCTGGGGCCCCGGGGTGAACGGCCTCCGGTCAGAAGACCAGGTCGTCCTCCTCGGCCGCTCCGGCCCGGACCTCGGCGACGGTGGTCGGCCCGTCGTCCTCGTCGCCGTCGTCCGGCTCGGTCGCGCCGCGCTCGTCGGCGGCGGCCAGCTCGTCGAGGACGGCGTCGAGCACCCGCACCGCGCCGGCCTTGTCCAGCGGGTCGTTGCCGTTCCCGCACTTGGGCGACTGCACGCACGACGGGCAGCCGCTCTCGCACTCGCAGCTGGCCACCGTGGCCCGCGTCGCCTGCAGCCAGCGCCGCAGCGCCGCGTACCCCCGCTCGGCGAAGCCCGCCCCACCCGGGTGGCCGTCGTAGACGAAGATCGCCGCAGTGCCGGTGTCGGGGTGGAGCGCGGTGGACAGGCCACCGAGGTCCCAGCGATCGCAGGTGGCCAGCAGCGGCAGGATGCCGATCGCGGCGTGCTCGGCCGCGTGCAGCGAACCGGGCAGCGCCGCGTCCTCGACCTCCGCCCGCTGCACGGCGCGGGAGTCGAGGGCCAACCACACCGCCTTGGTGCGCAGCTGGCGCGGGGGCAGGTCGAGGGGGAACTCCGCGAGGACCTCGCCGGTGCCCAGCCGCCGCCGCTGGTAGGCGACCACCTGGTTGGTCACGTCGACGACGCCGGTGTGCGCGGTCACCGTGCCCAGCGGCCGGGTCTGCTCGATCGAGACGATGGCCAGGTCGGTGACGTCTCGAGCCACGGTCGTCCAGTCGGGCGTCTCCGGGTGCACGACGGCGCAGGCGTCCTCCACGTCGAACTCGTCGACGACGAAGGTGTCGCCCCGGTGCACGTAGAGGGCGCCCTCGTGCACGGTCGAGTGCGCGGCACCGCCGTCGACGGTGCCGAGCAGCCGCCCGGTGCCCCCCTCGATGATCGCGACCGGCTGGTCCCCGCCGCCGCGGATGTCGACGTCGGGGCGGCCTCGCCCGGCCCAGTACCAGCCGGTGGGCCGCCGCCGGAGTCGACCGGCGGCCACCAGCTCGTCGAGCTGCGCCTCGGCGACCGGGCCACCGAAGTCGGCGAGGTCCGCAGGCACCAGCGGGAGCTCGGCGGCGGCGCAGCACAGCTGCGGGCCGAGCACGTAGGGGTTGGCCGGATCGGTGACGGTGGCCTCGATCGGCCGGCCGAACACCGCCCGGGGGTGGTGGGCCAGGTAGTGGTCCAGCGGGTCGTCGCGGGCGACGAAGACGACCAGCGACTCCCGCTGCGCCCGGCCGGCCCGGCCGGCCTGCTGCCACAGCGAGGCGAGTGTGCCGGGGTAGCCGGCGAGCACCACGGCGTCGAGCCCGGCGATGTCGATGCCGAGCTCCAGGGCGTTGGTGGTGGCGACGCCGAGCAGGTCGCCGGCGGAGAGGGCCCGTTCCAGCTCGCGCCGCTCCTCGGGCAGGTATCCGCCGCGGTAGGAGTCGACCCGGCGCACCAGGTCACCGCGCCCGCGGTCGGCCAGGATCCGGCGCGCCTGCTCGGCCACCGACTCGGCGCTGCGCCGCGACCGCACGAACGCCAGCGTCCGCGCGCCCCGCTCGACCAGGTCGGCGAGCAGGCCGGCGGCATCGGCGGCGGCCGACCGGCGCAGCGGCGCCCCGTGCTCGCCGGTGCGCTCGGTGAGCGGGGGCTCCCACAGCGCGAAGGTGGCTCCGGGGCGCGGAGAGCCGTCGTCGGTCACCGCGACGACGTCCTCGCCGACCAGCCGGGTCGCCGCGGCCGCGGGGTCGGCGACCGTGGCCGACGCCAGCACGAACACCGGCTCGGCGCCGTACCGCCGGCAGATCCGCCGGAGCCGGCGCAGCACGTGGCCGACGTGCGAGCCGAAGACCCCGCGGTAGGCGTGGCACTCGTCGATGACCACGTAGGCCACCCGCCGCAGGGTGCTCGACCAGCGTTGGTGGGCCGGCAGGATCCCGCGGTGCAGCATGTCGGGGTTGGTGACGATCCAGCGGGAGTGCCGCCGCACCCAGTCGCGCTCCTCGGCCGGGGTGTCGCCGTCGTAGGCCGCCGGCCGCACCGAGGGGTCGGCCAGCGCGGCCACCGACGCCAGCTGGTCGCGGGCCAGCGCCTTGGTCGGCGCCAGGTACAGGACGCAGGCCCGCGGGTCCTCGGCCAGCCGGGTCAGCGCCGGCAGCTGGTAGGCCAGCGACTTCCCCGACGCGGTCCCGGTGGCGACGACGACGTGGCGGCCCTGCCGGGCCAGCTGCGCGGCCGCCACCTGGTGCTGCCACGGCGCCCGGACGCCCCGGGCCGCCAGCCGCTCGCGGAGCCCGGGCTCCGTCCACGCCGGCCAGTCGAGGGTGCGGCTCTCCCGCACCGGGACGTGGTGCACGTGCGTGACGGGCCGCTCGTCGTCGGCGGTGTGCGCCAGCAGGTCGGTCAGCAGCTCGCCGCCGGGCGGCAGGGCGCCCGCGCCCGGCCCGCCGGGGGACGCCCCACCTGCCCGGTCCTCGCGCGCGAGGTCGTCGTCCGGGCCGGGAGGGGTGGCCGACCGGACCGGGTGGATCGTGGTCACGCGAACTCCTCGCTGGCGCTCGTCGTCCGCGCCCCCAGGGCTGCTGTCTGTCCGGGTGACCTCGCGAGCTCGGTCACCTCCCCACTGTCACACCTTCCGGCAAGCCGCCGCTGCGCCCGCCGAGGAAGCGGAGCGCGAGACGGTCTCACCAGGCGTGATCTCCCTTACACTTCCGGCGTCCTCGCCCCGGCCGGTCCCGGTCGGTACGCAGGACGCCGACCTCCGCCGATCCGGGGAGCACGGCGCCTCCCGGGCGGCCGCCGATGCTTGGAGGACACATGCCCGACGGTTCGCTGTCCGGCGGGGAGACGGCGCTGGTCGCCGTCATCCTCGTCATCTCCCTGGCCGCCCTGGCCTTCGCCGCCTACCTGGTCCGCGCGGTCGTCGCCGCCGATCAGGGCACGGAGAAGATGCAGGAGATCGCACGGGCGGTGCAGGAGGGAGCGGCGGCCTACCTGCGCCGGCAGTTCCGCACCCTCGCCGTCTTCGCCGTGATCGTCTTCGCCCTGCTGCTGGTCCTCCCGGTGGCCGACGGCGGGCTGGGCACGCGGCTGGGCCGGGCGGTGTTCTTCCTCGTCGGCGCGCTGTTCTCGGCGCTGGTGGGCTTCATCGGCATGACGCTGGCCACCCGCGGCAACGTCCGGGTGGCCGCGGCGGCCCGCGACGGCGGCTACCGGCCGGCCTTCCGCATCGCGTACCGCACCGGCGGCGTCTGCGGGATGATCACCATCGGTCTGGGCCTCTTCGGCGCCGCGCTGGTCCTGCTGCTCTTCGACGACACCGCGCCGGTGGTCCTCGAGGGCTTCGGCTTCGGCGGCGCGCTGCTGGCGATGTTCATGCGCGTCGGGGGCGGCATCTTCACCAAGGCCGCCGACGTCGGCGCCGACCTGGTGGGCAAGGTGGAGGCCGGCATCCCGGAGGACGACCCGCGCAACGCCGCGACCATCGCCGACAACGTCGGCGACAACGTCGGCGACTGCGCCGGCATGGCCGCCGACCTCTTCGAGTCCTACGCCGTCACCCTCGTGGCGGCGCTCATCCTGGGTCAGGTCTTCTTCGGCTCGGTGGGCATGGTCTTCCCGCTCGTGGTGGCCGCGATCGGCGTCATCGCCTCGGTCGTGGGCATCCTGGCCACCAACCCGGGCAAGAGCGACCGCAACGGCCTGGCCCCCATCAACCGCGGCTTCTTCGTCTCCGCCGCGGTGTCGCTGCTGCTGGTCGCGGTCGCCGCGTTCACCGTGCTCCCCGACACCGGCGGCGGCACCGACCTGCCGGTCAGCCCGCAGGTGCTCGGCCTCGTGGCCGTGCTCGTCGGCGTGGTCCTGGCCGCGGCCATCCAGCAGCTCACCGGCTACTTCACCGAGACCAGCCGCAAGCCGGTCAAGGACGTCGGCCGCAGCTCCCTCACCGGGCCGGCCACGGTCATCCTCTCCGGCATCTCGCTCGGGCTGGAGTCGGCGGTCTACGCCGCGCTGCTCATCGGCGGCGCGGTCTACGGCGCCTTCCTCATCGGCGGCGGCGCCGCTCTCTACGCGGTCGCGCTCGCCGGGTGCGGGCTGCTGACCACGGCCGGCGTGATCGTCTCCATGGACACCTTCGGCCCGGTCAGCGACAACGCCCAGGGCATCGCCGAGATGTCCGGCGACATCGACGCCGACGGCGCCCGCGTGCTCACCGACCTCGACGCCGTCGGCAACACCACCAAGGCGATCACCAAGGGCATCGCCATCGCCACCGCGGTCCTCGCCGCGACGGCGCTGTTCGGCTCCTACAACGCCCAGGTCGACGCCGCGCTGGCCGACGCGGGGACCACGCTCGGGAACGCCTTCAGCCTGGTGAACCCGAACAACGTCGTCGGCGCGGTGCTGGGCGCCGCGGTGGTCTTCTTCTTCTCCGGGCTCGCCATCAGCGCCGTGTCGCGGGCGGCCGGCCGGGTCGTGTTCGAGGTGCGGGAGCAGTTCCGCACCCACCCCGGGATCATGACCTACGAGGAGCGGCCGGACTACAGCAAGGTCGTCGACATCTGCACCAAGGACTCGTTGCGCGAACTGGCCACGCCGGGCCTGCTGGCCGTGCTCGCCCCGGTGGCCGTGGGCTTCGGGCTGGGCATCGGCCCGCTGGCCGCCTACCTCGTCGGCGCGATCGCGGCCGGCACCCTCATGGCGGTGTTCCTCTCCAACTCCGGTGGCGCCTGGGACAACGCCAAGAAGATGGTGGAGGACGGCAGCTACGGCGGGAAGGGCAGCGAGGCCCACGCGGCCACCGTCATCGGCGACACCGTGGGCGACCCGTTCAAGGACACCGCCGGCCCGGCGATCAACCCGCTGATCAAGGTGATGAACCTGGTGGCGCTGCTCATCGCGCCCGCTGTGGTCGCCCTGTCGGTGGGGGAGGACGCCAACACCCCGGTCCGGGTGGCGATCGCGCTCGCCGCGGTGGTCGTCGTCGTGGCCGCGGTGGTGGTCTCCAAGCGCCGCTCGGTCGTCGTCGGCGAGACGTCGTCGGCGCCGGACGACACGCGGCTCACCACCGCGGCCCCCTGACCGCCCGCCTGCCGTCCCCGGGGGCGACCGACCCCGTGGCCGGGACCGCCTCTGCCCGGGCCGGGAACACCGCCGCAGCAGTCACGTTGGTGCGGATGACGGCACGCCCACCGAGGGTCGCGCCCGGCGGCCCGGCCGCGGGGTGGCTTACCGTGGCCCGCCGAGGGGCGTTGCGCGGTGGCGCCCGTCCGGTCCCGGAGCCCCGGGCCCGGTGCACCAGGGCCACCTGGTGCGGACCGGTACGCCGCGCCGGCACCACCTCAGCACCACCGACAGGAGTCCCGTGCCCACGAAGACCACCAAGCCCGCGGCCGAGAGCGACCCGACGACCGACGGGGCGGCGAAGACGCCTGCCCGCCGGAGGTCGGCCGCGCCCGGCGGCAGGCCGCTGGTCATCGTGGAGTCGCCGACCAAGGCCAACAAGATCGCCGGCTACCTCGGCAGCGGCTACGTGGTCGAGGCGAGCGTCGGCCACATCCGCGACCTGCCGCGCAACGCCGCCGACGTGCCGGCCGAGCACAAGGGCGCGGCGTGGGCCCGGCTCGGGGTCGACGTCGACAACTCCTTCGAGCCGCTCTACGTGGTCAGCCCCGACCGCAAGCAGCAGGTCACCCGGCTCAAGCAGCTGGTGAAGGAGGCCAGCGAGGTCTACCTCGCGACAGACGAGGACCGCGAGGGCGAGGCCATCGCCTGGCACCTGGTCGACACCCTGAAGCCGCGCGTGCCGGTGCGCCGGATGGTCTTCCACGAGATCACCCCCGAGGCCATCGCCCGCGCCGTCGCCAACCCCCGCGAGCTCGACACCGACCTGGTCGACGCCCAGGAGACCCGGCGCATCCTCGACCGCCTCTACGGCTACGAGGTCAGCCCGGTGCTCTGGAAGAAGGTGCTGCCCAAGCTGTCGGCCGGCCGCGTCCAGTCGGTGGCCACCCGGATCGTCGTGGAGCGCGAGCGGGAGCGGATGGCCTTCACCTCGGCCGACTACTGGTCGCTGGAGGGCACCTTCGCGGTCACCGGCCGCGCCGCCGGCGCCGACGAGGGCGAGCCCACCACGGTGCGGGCCAAGCTGGTCAGCGTCGACGACAGCCGGGTCGCCACCGGCCGCGACTTCGACGCCGCCACCGGCCGCACCACCGGCGAGGTCGTGCACCTCGACGAGGCCGGCGCCCGCGGCCTGGCCGCCCGGCTCGAGGGTCGCCAGGTGAGCGTCAGCCGGGTCGACGAGAAGCCCTACCGCCGTCGTCCGTACGCGCCGTTCACCACCTCGACCCTGCAGATGGAGGCCGGCCGCAAGCTCGGCTGGTCCTCGGCGCAGACGATGCGGGTGGCGCAGCGGCTGTACGAGAACGGCCACATCACCTACATGCGCACCGACTCGACCAACCTGTCCGACGAGGCGATCAACGCCGCTCGTCAGCAGGCGCGCGAGCTGTACGGCGACGCCTACGTGCCCACCGAGGCCCGGCGCTACAAGAGCAAGGCCAAGGGCGCGCAGGAGGCGCACGAGGCCATCCGCCCGGCCGGCGACAGCTTCCGCACACCCGGCCAGCTCGCGGCCGGCCTTGCCCGGGACGAGTTCCGGCTCTACGAGCTGATCTGGCAGCGCACCGTCGCCTCGCAGATGGCCGACGCCGTCGGCCAGACCGTCAGCGTCCGGCTGGCCGGCCGCAGCAGCACCGACGAGGCGGTCGAGTTCACCGCCAGTGGCCGCACGATCACCTTCCCCGGCTTCCTGCGCGCCTACGTCGAGTCCCGCGACGAGGGCGCCGCGAAGGACGGCGACGACGACCACGGCAGCGACGACGCCGAGCGCCGGCTGCCCCGCCTGGAGCGCGGCCAGCAGCTGGACACCCAGGCGCTGGACGCCAAGGGCCACACCACCCAGCCGCCGTCGCGCTACACCGAGCCCAGCCTGGTCGCCCGGCTGGAGGAGCTGGGGATCGGCCGCCCCTCGACCTTCGCGTCGATCATGCAGACCATCCAGGACCGCGGGTACGTCTGGAAGAAGGGCAACGCACTCGTCCCCTCCTTCGTGGCGTTCGCGGTGGTCAACCTGCTGGAGCAGTACTTCACCCAGCTCGTCGACTACGACTTCACCGCCTCGCTGGAGGAGGAGCTCGACGAGATCGCCGGCGGGAACCTGCAGCGCGTCACCTGGCTGACCGAGTTCTACTTCGGCGGCGAGGGCCGGCACGCCGGCGCCATCGCCCAGTCCGGTGGGCTCAAGCACGTGATCGGCCAGCGGCTGGAGGAGATCGACGCCCGCGGCATCAACTCGATCCCGCTGCGCGCCACCGACCCCGAGGGCCGCCCGGTCGTCGTCCGGGTCGGCCGCTACGGGCCGTACCTGCAGGCCGGGGACGACGGCGGCCGGGTGAGCATCCCCGAGGACCTCGCGCCCGACGAGCTGACCGAGGAGAAGGTCCGCCAGCTGCTCGAGGCGCCCTCGGGCGACCGGGAGCTGGGCACCGACCCGGAGTCGGGGCACCCGGTCGTGGTCAAGGCCGGCCGCTACGGCCCGTACGTCACCACCGTCGTGCCCGAGGACAGCAAGGAGTCGCCGCGGACGGCGAGCCTGTTCTCCTCCATGTCGCCGGAGACGGTCACGATCGACGACGCGCTGAAGCTGCTGACGCTGCCGCGCACCGTGGGCACCGCGCCGGACGGCGAGGAGATCCAGGCGCTCAACGGCCGCTACGGGCCCTACCTGAAGAAGGGCACCGACTCCCGCTCGCTGGACGGCGAGGAGAAGCTCTTCACCGTCACCCTCGACGAGGCGCTGGCGCTCTTCGCCCAGCCGAAGCAGCGCGGGCGGGCGGCGGCCAAGGCCCCGCTCAAGGAGCTCGGCCCCGACCCGGTCACCCAGGGGCAGGTCACTGTGCGAGAGGGCCGCTTCGGGCCCTACGTGACCGACGGCGAGACCAACGCCAGCCTGCGCAAGGGCGACGACGTCGAGTCGATCACCATCGAGCGGGCGGCGGAGCTGCTGGCCGACCGCCGTGCGCGCGGCCCGGCGACCAAGAAGAAGGCCGCGAAGAAGACCACCGCCACGAAGGCGGCGGCGAAGAAGACGACCGCGAAGAAGACCGCGGCGGCGAAGAAGACGACCGCGAAGAAGACGGCCGCTCCGGTCACCGCGGGCTGATCCGGTGCCGTCGTCGGAGGACGACGCGCCGCGGGCCCGGGCGCGCTCGTTCGGGGTGGTCGCGGCCGGGTACGCCACGCTGCGCCCGACCTACCCGGCCGACGCGGTCGCCTTCGTCGTCGGCCGGGACCGGTCGCTCGACGTGCTCGACGTCGGCGCCGGGACCGGTCTGCTGACGGCGGTGGTGCGGGACCTGGGGCACCGGGTCCGTGCGGTCGACCCGTCCCCGGAGATGCTCGCCGAGCTCACCGCCCGCCTGCCCGGGATCGCACGGCCGTCGGGTCGGCCGAGGAGCTCCCGGCCGGCGACGGTTCGGTGGATGCCGTCGTGGCCGGGCAGGCGGCGCACTGGTTCGACCCGGTGCCGGCGGCGCGGGAGATCGGCCGCGTGCTGCGCCCGGCGGGATCCTCGGCTTGATCTGGAACACCCGCGACGACCGCGTGCCCTGGGTCGCCGCGCTGGAGGAGCTGATCGCGGACGAGTCGCGCGGGCACGAGGCCGACCAGGGGGTCGTCGACCGGTTCGCCCGGGAGCTGGCGGCCGACGTGCAGCTGACCGAGTCGGGCACGGTGCAGCGGGTACCCCCCGAGGACGTGGTCGGCGGCATCGCGACCCGCAGCTACGTGGCGGTCATGGACGACGCCCGCCGCGAGCAGTTCCTGGGGGAGGTCAGGCGGCTGCTGGCCGACCACCCCGGCACGCGGGGGCGCCCGGAGGTCGAGCTGCCCTACCGCACGCACGCCTACCGGCTCACCCCTCGCTGAGCGGCTCCAGGGAGCCGACGGCGAAGACGCGCCGGAAGGGCAGCAGCGTCGTCCCGTCGGCTCGGGGCGGGTAGGCCGTCCGCAGCGCGGCGGCGTAGGCGTCGGTGAACCGGCCGGCATCCGCGTCGTCGAGCCGGGCGAGCACGGGCCGCAGGACGGTGGACCGGACCCACGCCAGCACCGGGTCGGGTCCGGAGAGGACGTGCAGGTACGTCGTCTCCCAGACATCGGCCGACAACCCGGCCGCGGTGAGCACCTCGGCGTAGCCGGCGGGTTCCAGCACGGCGTCGGCCCGGGGCGCCACGTCGGCGAGCCGGTCGGCCCACTCCGCCGACCGGCACAGCGCGGCCAGCAGAGCGTGCGTGGGCGCGCGGAAGTTGCCCGGCACCTGGACGGCGAGCCACCCAGCCGGTGCCAGGTGTCCGGCCCAGCGGGCCATCAGGCCCGGGTGCCCGTCCACCCAGTGCAGGACGGCGTTGCTGACGACGACGTCGACCGGCCCGGCCGGCGCCCAGTCGCGCACGTCGCCGAGCTCGAAGGCGACCCGGCCCGGCAGCGCCCACGCCGTCGCGGCGGCCAGCATCTCGGGGGAGGAGTCGACGCCGGTGACGCGCGCGGCCGGCCAGCGCCGGGCCAGCGAGGCGGTGAGGGCGCCCTCCCCGCAACCGAGGTCCACGACGCGGCGCGGCGACTCCGCACCCACCCGGGAGAGCAGGGCGGCGAACGGCCGGGCGCGTTCCCCGGCGAAGCGCAGGTAGGTGTCCGGCTGCCAGCGGCCGGGTGAAGAGCCGCCGACCGGGTGCGTCGGATCCCCTGCCGCGGTCATCGTCCCCGACCCTAGCGGCGGCGTCACGGGGCAGCGGAACAGCCGGTACCGCATCCGCTGCCGGGTGGTTTGTCGGCGAAATCGTCGCGGCGGCCCGGTACCGTGACCCCGCCGCGGCCTGCTCCGCCCCGCCGACCACCGACTCTGGGAGCTCACGATTCCGGCCGACCCGACCGCACCGGTACCACCACCGCCCGACGAGTCGGTGGCGGCCGTTCCGGTCGAGGACCCGGCCACGCCGGGTGACGGCCTGCCCCCGGCCGGCACACCCGTGCCGCCGGACGCGCCGCCGCCGCTGCCCGAGGACGCTCCCGGGGCGGATGCCGTGCACGGTTCCGACGGCGACAGCGGCGTCGGGCAGGTGGCGAAGATCCGCGCGGTGCTGCGGATCCCCGACTTCCGCAAGCTGTGGCTGTCGATGTCGTTGTCCAGCTTCGGCGACTGGCTGGGCCTGCTCGCGATCACCGCGACCGCCACGATGGCCTTCGAGGACTACGCCGCGCAGAACTACGCCCTCGGCGGGGTGCTGCTTTTCCGGCTGCTGCCGGCGATCGTCCTGGGCCCGCTCGCCGGCGCGTTCGCCGACCGGTTCGACCGGCGCAAGACGATGGTGATCACCGACATCTTCCGCTTCGCGCTGTTCGCCTCGATCCCGATCGTCGACAACCTGCTCTGGCTGTTCATCGCCCAGTTCGTCATCGAGGCCTTCAGCCTGTTCTGGATCCCGGCCAAGGACGCCGCCGTCCCGAACATGCTGCGCAAGGACCAGCTGGAGCCGGCCAACCAGCTGTCCCTGGTCACCACCTACGGCCTGACCCCGGTCCTCGCCGCCGTCGTCTACGCGGTGCTCACCAGCGTGGGCAGCCGGGTCAGCGACGTGCTGCCGGGCGTCAACGAGGTCGACCTGGCCCTGTACCTCAACGCCCTCACGTTCCTGGTCGCCGCCGTGGTCATCTGGAACCTCCCCTCGATCAGCGGTCGCCGCGCCGCCGGGGCGGTCGTGGGCCAGCAGGAGAGCTTCCTGGGCTCGCTGGTCAAGGGCTTCTCCTTCGCCGGCCACACCCGGCTGGTGCGGGGCCTGGTCGTGGGCATCACCGGAGCCTTCGTCGCGGCGGGCGCGATCATCGCGACCGGGCAGGCCTACGTCTTCGCGCTGGGCGGCGGCCAGGCGGCCTACGGGCTGCTGTTCGGCGCCGTCTTCGTCGGCCTCGGCCTGGGCATCGGGATCGGTCCGAGCGTCGCCCGGGACCTGGCCCGCGAGCGCATCTTCGGGGTGGCGATCGTCGGCGCCGGGATCGTGGTGCTGCTGCTGTCCTGGTCCCCCGCGCTGTGGATCTCCCTGCTGCTGGTCGTCGTCATGGGCTTCTTCGCCGGCATGGCGTACCTCGCCGGCTTCACCCTGATCGGCACCGAGGTGGAGGACTCGATCCGCGGTCGCACCTTCGCGATCGTGCAGTCACTGGTCCGGGCGGCGCTCATCCTGTCCCTCGGCCTCGTGCCGTTCGGGGTCGGGGCGCTCGGGCAGCACGAGGTCGACCTCGGCGCGGTCACGCTGCCGCTCTCCGGCGAGCGGATCATGCTGTTCGCAGCCGGGCTGCTGGCCGTCTGCGTCGGCGTGCTGGCCTACCGGCAGATGGACGACGGTCGTCCGGTGCCGCTAGTCGCCGACGTCGTGACGGCGCTGCGCCGGGACACCACCGCCCGCCGCCGGTTGGCCGGCGGCGGGGTGCTCATCGCCTTCGAGGGCGGGGAGGGGGCCGGCAAGTCCACGCAGGTGCGCCGGCTGCAGGAGTGGCTGACCCACGAGGGGCTGGTCGCGCGGGCCTCGTTCGAGCCCGGGGCGACGCCGTCCGGGGCCGGGATCCGGTCCATCGTCCTGGACAAGGCGCACACCGGCATCGCGCCGCGGTCGGAGGCCCTGCTCTACGCCGCCGACCGGGCGCAGCACGTGCAGGACGTGCTGCGGCCGGCACTGGACGCCGGCGAGGTGGTGATCACCGACCGGTTCATCGACAGCTCGCTGGCCTACCAGGGCGCCGGGCGCACGATCCCGCTCGACGACGTCCGGATGCTCTCCCGCTGGGCGACCCAGGGGCTGCGGCCCGATCTCACGGTGCTGCTCGACCTGCCGCCGGAGGTGGGGCTGGCACGGGCCCGCGGCCGGGCGGCCGCCGACCGGCTGGAGTCGGAGTCCCTGGAGTTCCACCAGCGGGTGCGCCAGACGTTCTGCGCGCTGGCCGAGTCGGAGCCGGACCGGTACCTGGTGCTCGACGCGCGCAGGTCACCCGACGAGATCGCCGCCGCCATCCGCGTGCGGGTCGCGCAGCTGCTGTCCGGCCTCCCGCTGCAGACGCTCGCCCAGCCGGCCGAGCAGGCCCGCACGGCGCCCGCGCCCCACCACGACGAGAAGGCGGAGCCGGTGGGCCACCGCCCGCACGCGCAGACCGGCTCGACCACCCAGCTCCACCCGTGACCGCGCCGGTGACGGCGCCCACCGAGGGCGTCTGGACCCAGGTGGTCGGCCAGCCGGCCGTGGTCGCCGAGCTGCGGGCGGCGATCGCCGACCCGGCGGCGATGACCCACGCCTGGCTCTTCACCGGGCCGCCCGGCTCCGGACGGTCGGTGGCCGCGCGCGCGTTCGCCGCCGCGCTGCAGTGCCCCGCGGGCGGGGACGGCACCTGCCACGCCTGCCGGACCGTGCTGGCCGGCACGCACGCCGACGTGCACGTCATCGTTCCCGACGGGCTCTCGATCGGCGTGCTCGAGGCTCGCGAACTGGTGCGGGTGGCGGGGCGGGCGCCGTCCCAGGGCCGCTGGCAGATGATCATCGTCGAGGACGCCGACCGGATGAGCGAGGCGGCCGCCAACGCCGTGCTCAAGATGATCGAGGAACCGCCGCCGCGGACCGTGGTGATGCTCTGCGCGCCCAGCCTGCACCCGGACGACGTGCCGGTCACCATCCGCTCCCGCTGCCGGGTCGTCGCGCTGCGCACCCCGACGGTGGACGCCATCGCCGAGGTGCTGGTGCGGCGCGACGGCATCGACCCGGCGCTCGCCGCCTGGTCGGCGGCCGCCTCGGGCGGGCACGTCGGCCGGGCCCGGCGGCTGGCCCGCGACGAGGAGGCGCGGATGGTGCGCAAGGCGGTGCTCGACGTCCCGCTCCGGCTGGTCTCGCTGGCCGCGTGCCTCGACGCCGCCGACGACCTCGTCGGCTCGGCCAAGGAGGAGACCGAGGCCGCCACCGGGGCGCTCGACGGCGCCGAGACGGAGGCCCTGAAGACGAGCCTGGGCATGGGTGCGCGGGGTCCGGGCGTCGTCGCGGCGAGCCGGGGCGGCGCCGGCCAGCTCAAGGAGCTCGAGCGCCGGCAGAAGTCCCGGGCGACCCGCATCGGACGGGACTCGCTCGACCGGGCCCTGGTCGACCTCGCGGGGCTCTACCGCGACGCGCTGTTGCTCGACACCGCACCCGCGGAAAAGCTCCCGCTCACCCACCCGGACCGCCGCGCCGACGCCGAGGAACTGGCGCGCCGGATCGGTGCCGAGGGGGCGCTGCGCCGCATCGACGCCATCCTGGCCTGCCGCGAGGCGCTGGAGCAGAACGTGAAGCCCCAGGTGGCCCTGGAGGCGCTCACCGTGGCGCTGCGCCTGCCCTCGTGAGGCCCCCGGCCCCTGCGCGGAGCCACGCGAGCGGTGTCGTAGGCTGTGCGGGCAGTTCGCCGCCTTAGCTCAGTCGGTAGAGCATCTCACTCGTAATGAGAAGGTCGTCGGTTCGATTCCGACAGGCGGCTCCCATCAGCGGGCTCGTCCACGAGGACGGGCCCGCTGCGTCGTTCGGGGGCCGCGATACCGGTCGGCCCCAGCCCGGGTGCGGACGAGGCGACCCGCGGGCCCGCAGCCGTGCGCATCCGGGCGGCGTTCCGGGCGCCGGACGCGGCCGGCGGGCCTGCGCGCGGGCACGGCTGACGGCGGCACGCCTCCCGGGAGGTTGTGCCGCCGTCGGTGCGCTCGACGCCCGGGCCGAGGACCGGGCGATCGATCAGTGGTGCGCGGATGCTTCCTTGGCGCGCTCGATCGAGGCCAGGATCTCGGCCTCGGCGGCCGCGCGGCCGACCCACTCGGCGCCCTCGACCGACTTGCCCGGCTCGAGGTCCTTGTAGGTTTCGAAGAAGTGCTGGATCTCCAGGCGGTCGAACTCCGACACGTCCTCGATCTCCTTGAGGTGCGCCACCCGCGGGTCCGTCGCCGGCACGCAGAGGACCTTGTCGTCCCCTCCTGCCTCGTCGGTCATGCGGAACATGCCGATGGCCCGGCAGGTGACCAGGCACCCGGGGAACGTCGGCTCCTCGAGGATCACCAGGGCGTCGAGCGGATCGCTGTCCATGCCCAGGGTGTTCTCGATGTAGCCGTAGTCCGCCGGATAGCGGGTGGAGGTGAACAGCATCCGGTCCAAGCGGATGCGTCCGGTCTCATGGTCCAGCTCGTACTTGTTCCGCTGGCCCTTCGGGATTTCTACCGTCACGTCGAACTGCACGGACGTAGTGTGGCCCACGGGGGTCGACCCGGTCGGCGCAGGGCCCCCTCAGGGGGTGGGCACCATCTCGTCGAGCGGATCGACGATCGTCACGGCGAACTACGGGCGCTTCCGCCGGCGCATGGCGATGGGCATCGTGGCGCTGGTCCTGCTCCTCGCCGGCGGCGGCGTCGGGCTGGGCGTCCTGCTGGGCCCCGACGCGGGCTCCGACGGTGACGCCGTCGCCGTCCCCGACGCCCAGCTGCCCGAGCTGGGCGCCGTCGACCCGGTCCTGGCCGCGCTGTCCGCCGACGCGCCCGTCCCCAGCCCCGCCGTCCTCGAGGCCACGCTGACCCCGCTGGTGACCGGTCCGGCGCTGGGCCCCGGCACGACGGCCCAGGTGGTCGACGTCGCCACCGGCCGGGTGCTCTACGACCAGGACGCCGCGGCGCCCCTGACGCCCGCGTCCACCGTCAAGCTGCTCACCACCGCCGCGGCCCTGATCACCCTGGACCCGGCCGAGCGGTTCGAGACGACGGTCGTCAGCGGCGCGGCCCCCGGAGAGGTCGTGCTCGTCGGGGGAGGGGACCCCACCCTGTCGCGCACCGAGCCCTCGCAGACCTACCCGGGGGCGCCCACCATGGCCGACCTCGCCACCCAGGTGGTCGCCGGGCTGCCCGCCGGCACCGCGGTGACCCGCGTGGTCGTCGACAACTCGCTGTTCACCGGCCCGCTCACCGCCGGCGGCTGGGGGCCCGGCGACGCCCCCTCCAGCTACGCCGCACCGATCACCGCCGCCGCCGTCGACGGCGCCCGGGTCAGCCCCGGGGCGACGGCCCGCAGCGGACAGCCCGGCCTCGACGCCGGGGCGGCGCTCGCCGACGCCCTCGGCGCCCCGGGCGCCGCCGTCGTCCTCGGTCAGGCGCCCGCGGACGCGAAGACGCTCGGCACCGTGGAGTCGGCTCCGGTGTCCCGGCTGGTGGAGCAGGCCCTGTCGATGTCGGACAACGTGCTCGCCGAGTCGCTGGCCCGGCAGGTCGCGCTGGCCCGGAACGAGCCGGCCAGCTTCGAGGGCGCCGCGCGCGCCGTCGTCGACGCGCTCGAGGAGGCCGGGCTGGACGTCTCGGGCGTGACCCTCGCCGACGGCAGCGGTCTCGCGCAGGGGAACAGGGTGACCGCCGAGGTGCTCATCGCGGTGATGCGCGGCGCTGCCGACGGCAGCCTGGGCGACGCCTCGGGCCTGCTCGCCGGCCTGCCGGTCGCCGGGTACGACGGCACGCTCGCCGACCGCGGGGACGACGACCCCGCCACCGCGCCGGGCACCGTGCGCGCCAAGACCGGCACGCTGCTGGGGGTCAACGCGCTCGCCGGCACGGTGGTGACCGCGGACGGGCGGCTGCTGGCCTTCGCCGTGGTGGCCGACGAGGCCACCGGCAGCGAGGCGGCGGCGGAGGCGGCGCTCGACCAGATCGCCGCCACCCTCGCCGCCTGCGGCTGCCGCTGAGGACGGAGCCGGTCTCCCGGGCAGGCCGCGCGTACGGTGAGGCGAGATGTGCTTGTCAGCGTGGCGGAGCCGCTCCGCTCCTACACCGGAGGTGGGTCGATGAGCAGCGCCTCCTCGATGGTCGACTGGGACCTCGCCGGACGCACGGCCCGACGCCTGGTGAACTCGGGCCCGCGGACGACGCGGGAGGAGGCCGCCTCCGTCGTCGCCGAGCTGCACCGCGCGGCCGCCACCGCCGTGGCGCACGTCGAGGCGCTCACCGGTCTACGGCCGGTCCCCGGCGGAGCCATCCCCGAGGTGGCGGTCGTCGACCGGCCCGGCTGGGCCGACGCCAACGCCCGTGGCATGGCCGCGCTGCTGGACCCGCTGGTCGACGAGCTCGTCGCGCGCCAGGGCTCCCGGCCCGGCGCCCTGGCCACCGCCATCGGTGCCCGCGCCACCGGCGTGCAGGCAGGAGGGCTGCTCGCCTTCCTGTCCTCCCGGGTCCTCGGGCAGTACGAGATCTTCGGCACCGGCGGCCGGCTGCTCCTGGTGGCCCCGAACATCGTGGCGACCGAGCGGAAGCTCGGCGTCGACCCGTCGGACTTCCGGCTCTGGGTCTGCCTGCACGAGGTGACCCACCAGCTGCAGTTCACCGGGGTCCCGTGGTTGACCGGTTACCTGGAGGAGCAGATCGCGGAATTCGTGGCCGCCACCGACCTCGCTCCCGACGTGCTGCGCGACCGTCTGCAGGACGTGCTGCGCAGCGTCGCGGACGCGGTGCGGGGCGGCAGCGGCGACGGGGAGCCCGAGGGGCTGATGGCGCTGGTGCGCGACCCCCGCCAGCGCGCGGTCCTCGACCGGGTAACCGCGGTCATGAGCCTGGTCGAAGGGCACGCCGAGTACGTGATGGACGGGGTCGGGCCGGACGTCGTGCCGTCGGTGCGCACGCTGCGCAAGCGGTTCGCCCAGCGGCGCAAGGGGCGCGGCCCGGTCGACCGGGTGCTGCGCCGCCTGCTCGGGCTGGAGCAGAAGATGAAGCAGTACGCCGACGGCCGGACCTTCGTCGGCGGCGTCGTGGACCTCGCCGGCATGGAGGGCTTCAACCGGGTCTGGGAGGGCCCGGCGAACCTGCCGCTGATCGAGGAGCTCACCGCGCCGGAGCTGTGGGTCGAGCGGGTGCTCGGCCGCCCGGCCCTGCCCGCCTGACCGACGCGTGAGCGGGCCACCCCGCGCGGTCGCGGTGCTGCGCCACGCGGTGCGTGCCGGGCTGCGCGGCAGCGACCGGCCGGTGCTCGCCGCGTGCAGCGGGGGAGCGGACTCGATGGCGCTCGCCGCCGCACTGGCCTTCGAGGCGCGGAGCGCCGGAGTTCGCGTCGGCGGGGTCACCGTCGACCACGGCCTGCAGCCCGCCTCGGACCTGCGCGCCCGCCGGACCGCCGCGGTGCTCGGCGAGCTGGGCCTCGACCCGGTTCTCGTGCTGCCCGTCCGGGTGGGGGACGACGGCGGCCCCGAGGGTGCTGCCCGCAGCGCCCGGTACGCGGCCCTCGCCGACGCGGCCACCGAGCAGGGCGCCCGCGTCGCCCTGGGGCACACGCTCGACGACCAGGCCGAGACCGTGCTCCTGGGGCTGGGCCGCGGCTCCGGGCCGCGCTCGGTCGCCGGCATGGTGCCGGAGCGGGCCGACGGCGCGGTCACCTGGTGGCGCCCGCTGCTGGGCGTGCGCCGCGCGACGGCCCGCCAGTCCTGTGCCGACCAGGGGCTGCCCGTGTGGGACGACCCGTGGAACGCCGACCCCGCCTACACCCGGGTGCGGCTGCGCACCGAGGTGCTGCCGCTGCTGGAGGAGGTGCTGGGTGGCGGGGTGGCGCCCGCGCTGGCCCGCACCGCCGCGCTGCTCCGCGAGGACCTCGACGCCCTCGACGGCCTGGCCGCCACCGAGCTGGCCCGCCTGGCGGCGGAGTCCGCGGACGGCGGCCTGCCCGCCCGTCCGCTGGAGCCGTTGCCCGCCGCGCTGCGCCGCCGAGTGCTGCGGGGCTGGCTGCGCGCGGCCGGCGTCCCCGACCTGCAGGCGGTCCACCTGCGTGCGGTCGAGAGCCTCGTCACCCGGTGGCGGGGGCAGGGGGTCGTGGACCTACCCGGCGGCTCGGGTGTCGCCCGGGCGTCTGGCACTCTGGTGGTGCTGCCGCCGGGAGCCCGGGGCCGCACCCCCGGACCCGCACCCCGTGAGGAGCCCCTCCCGTGACCGAGACAGCCAGCACTCCCGGGCCGCTCGGTCCCGACCACGGCTACGGGCCGGACATCGACCACGTGCTGCTCAGCGAGGAGCAGATCCGGGAGAAGATCGCCGAGCTCGCCGCCCAGGTCGCCGCCGACTACGCGGGCACGGAGGTCCTGCTCGTCGGCGTGCTGAAGGGCGCCGTGCTGTTCATGAGCGACTTCGCCCGCGCCCTGCAGCTGCCCACCCAGATGGAGTTCATGGCGGTGTCGTCCTACGGGTCGTCCACCAGCTCCTCGGGTGTCGTGCGCATCCTCAAGGACCTCGACCGGGACATCACCGGCAAGCACGTGCTGGTCCTGGAGGACATCATCGACTCCGGCCTGACGCTGTCCTGGCTGCTGAAAAACCTCGGTGGCCGCGCGCCTGCGTCCCTCGAGGTCTGCGCCCTGCTGCGCAAGCCCGACGCGGTCAAGGTCGAGGTGCCGGTCAAGTACATCGGCTTCGACATCCCGAACGAGTTCGTCATCGGCTACGGGCTCGACTACGCCGAGCGGTACCGCGACCTGCCCTACATTGGGACGCTCAAGCCCGAGGTGTACCAGTAACTCCGTGACTCTGTCGTCCTCCGGACGACGATCGCGGCCAGGTGCCGTCCCCCTGCTGCGTTGAGCCGTTCTCGGCGCGCCTCGGAGGGCCTCCGGCCCCCGCTCGGCGTGCCGGTCTCGCGGAGCGGCTCGCCTCAGGTGCCGCGACTCCTCGCCGTTCCCGGCTCTCGTCCGGCGTGTCCTCGGCGCGCCTCGGGGAGCCTCCGGCCCCCGCTCGGCGCACCGACCTCGCCCGCGTGCCCGCGACGCTTCCCTCGGGGGAGGGACGGGTGGGGGTCCCCAGGTCGCACGCGGGAGTCGGACAGGATCGCCGGTGTACCGTCGACGGCGACGACGCTGCACCGAGCGCCGGGGTCCGCACCCGGGCCGTTGGCGGTGTCCCGGGACGATCAGGAGGGTCGACGGGCAGGCCGGCACGCCGGCGCCCGGCATCGGTGTATGGAACGCAAGAAGATCTTCCGCTCCGTCTGGTTCTGGGTCGTCCTCGTCATCCTGCTGGCCCTCACCGTCTCGTCGCTGTTCAGCGGCAGCGGCGGCCTGAAGGAGATCACCACCTCGACGGCCCTCGAACAGATCGAGGAGGGCAACGTCGAGTCGGCGACCCTCAACACCAAGGAGCAGACGCTCGACCTGGTGCTCACCGACGAGGTCGAGGGCGCCACCGAGGTCACGACGTCCTACCCGGTCGCGGTGGAGGGCGACATCGTCGACCTCCTGCGCGCGCAGGAGGGTGAGGACGCCTCGTTCGACACCAACGTCACCCAGGACAGCCTCCTGGTGAGCCTGCTGGTCAGCTTCCTGCCGTTCCTCATCCTGCTGCTGCTGCTGTTCTGGCTGTTCAACTCCATGCAGGGCGGCGGCCGCGGCGTCATGGCCTTCGGCAAGTCCAAGGCCAAGCAGATCACCAAGGACATGCCGAAGACGACGTTCGCCGACGTCGCCGGCGCCGACGAGGCGATCGAGGAACTGCACGAGATCAAGGAGTTCCTGGCCAACCCGGTGAAGTTCCAGGCCGTCGGCGCGAAGATCCCCAAGGGTGTGCTGCTGTTCGGCCCGCCCGGTACCGGCAAGACGCTGCTGGCCCGCGCCGTGGCCGGCGAGGCGGGCGTGCCGTTCTTCTCCATCTCCGGCTCGGACTTCGTCGAGATGTTCGTCGGTGTCGGCGCCAGCCGGGTCCGCGACCTGTTCACCCAGGCCAAGGAGAACTCCCCGGCGATCATCTTCGTCGACGAGATCGACGCCGTCGGCCGGCAGCGCGGCGCAGGCATGGGCGGCGGGCACGACGAGCGCGAACAGACGCTCAACCAGATGCTCGTCGAGATGGACGGCTTCGACGTCAAGGGCGGGGTCATCCTGATCGCCGCGACCAACCGGCCCGACGTCCTCGACCCCGCGCTGCTCCGCCCGGGCCGCTTCGACCGGCAGATCGCCGTCGACCGGCCCGACCTCATGGGGCGCAAGAAGATCCTCGAGGTGCACGCCAAGGGCAAGCCGCTGGCGCCCGACGTCGACCTGGAGACCGTGGCCCGCCGCACGCCGGGCTTCACCGGCGCCGACCTCGCCAACGTGCTCAACGAGGGCGCGCTGCTCACCGCTCGCAACAACGGCTCGCTGATCACCGACGAGACCCTCGAAGAGGCGATCGACCGCGTCATCGCCGGCCCCGAGCGCAAGACGCGGGCGATGAGCGAGAAGGAGAAGAAGGTCACCGCCTACCACGAGGGCGGGCACGCCCTGGTGGCGCACGCACTGCCCAACCTGGACCCGGTGCACAAGGTGACGATCCTGCCGCGCGGCCGTTCGCTGGGGCACACGCTCGTCCTCCCGACCGAGGACAAGTACACCCAGACGCGCTCGGAGATGATCGACACCCTCGCCTACGCCCTCGGCGGGCGCGCGGCCGAGGAGCTGGTCTTCCACGAGCCGACCACCGGTGCCGGCAACGACATCGAGAAGGCCACCTCGATGGCCCGGGCGATGGTCACCCAGTACGGCATGAGCGCCAAGCTCGGCGCGGTGAAGTACGGCAGCACCGACTCGGAGCCGTTCCTCGGCCGGGACATGGGTTCGCGTCCGGACTACTCCGAGGCCGTGGCCGCCGACATCGACGCCGAGATCCGGGCGCTGATCGAGGCCGCGCACGACGAGGCGTGGGAGATCCTGGTCGAGTACCGCGCCGTCCTGGACCAGCTCGTGCTCGAGCTGATGGAGAAGGAGACGCTGTCGAAGGAGGACATGGCGCGGATCTGCGCGCCGGTCGCCAAGCGCCCGTCGCTGGCCCCCTACAGCGGTTTCGGCAAGCGCACACCGTCGGACCAGCCGCCGGTGCTCACGCCGGCCGAGCGGGCCGGGCACAACGGCTCCGTGCCGCAGACCACCCCCGTCGGGGACGTCGGGGCCCCGGCCCAGCGATGAGTGAGATCCCGGCCGCACCGGAGGACCTGCTGCTGCAGCCGGCCGCCGGGGTCGACCAGGAGCGGGCGGCGGCGGCGGTCCGCGAGCTGCTGATCGCCGTCGGCGAGGACCCGGACCGGCCCGGCCTGCAGGACACCCCCGCCCGGGTCGCCCGCTCCTACGCGGAGACGTTCGCCGGCCTCTGGCAGGACCCGTACGACATCCTCGCGACGACGTTCGACGAGGACCACGACGAGCTGGTGCTGGTCAAGGACATCCCGATGTACTCGACCTGCGAGCACCACCTGGTGCCCTTCCACGGGGTCGCCCACGTCGCCTACATCCCGGGGGAGGACGGCCGGGTGACCGGCCTGTCCAAGCTGGCCCGGCTGGTGGAGGTCTACGCCCGCCGCCCCCAGGTGCAGGAGCGGATGACGCGGCAGATCGCCGACGCGCTCGACGACGCCCTCAAGCCGCGCGGCGTCCTGGTCGTGGTCCAGGCCGAGCACCTGTGCATGGCCATGCGGGGCATCCGCAAGCCCGGGTCCTCCACGGTGACCTCGGCGGTGCGGGGCCTCTTCCGGGAGAACGCGGCCACCCGCAGCGAGGCGATGAGCCTCGTGCTCGGCCGGTGAGCGCGGCGCGGCGATGAGCACGGAGCCCCTGCCGCGGACGGGACGCTGCCTGGTCATGGGCGTCCTCAACGTCACCCCCGACTCGTTCTCCGACGGCGGCTGCTTCGCCGACCCCGCCACCGCGATCGCCCACGGGCTGGCGATGCACGCGGCCGGCGCCGACTACGTCGACGTCGGCGGGGAGTCCACCCGCCCCGGAGCCGACCGCGTGGACGCCACCGAGGAGTGCCGCCGGGTGCTGCCGGTGATCCGCGAGCTCTCGGCCGCCGGGGTGCGCACCAGCGTGGACACCACCCGGGCCGAGGTCGCCGAGGCCGCGCTGGACGCCGGCGCCGTGCTGGTCAACGACGTCAGCGGCGGCCTGGCCGACGAGGGCATGGCCAAGCTGGTCGCCGGCGCCGGCGCCCCCTGGGTGCTCATGCACTGGCGGGGGCACAGCCGGGAGATGTACGCGGCGGCGCAGTACGGCGACGTCGTCACCGAGGTCTGCGCCGAGCTCACCGCACGGGTGGAGGACGTCGTCTCCGCCGGCGTGCACCCCGGGCAGCTCGTGCTCGACCCCGGTCTCGGCTTCGCCAAGCGCGCCGAGCACAACTGGGCGCTGCTGGCGGGGCTCGACCGGCTCGTGGCCCTGGGGCTGCCGGTCCTCGTCGGCGCGTCCCGCAAGACGTTCCTCGGCAAGCTGCTCGCCGGGCCCGGCGCTGGGGCCCGGCCCGCGGAGCAGCGCGACGCCGCCACGCTTGCCACCACGGTGCTCGCCGCCCAGGCTGGGGCGTGGGGCGTGCGCGTCCACGACGCCGCGGCGTCGGTCGACGCGGTCCGCACGCTCGAGGCCGTCCGAGCCGTGAAGGGAGCCGGTCGTGGCTGACCACCGCACGCCGGACCGGATCGTCGTCCGCGGCATCCGCGCCCACGCCCACCACGGCGTCTACGCCTTCGAACGGGAGCGCGGTCAGGTGTTCCGCGCCGATGCCGTGCTCGAGGTGGACACCTCCGCCGCCGCCGCCGGGGACCACCTGGACCGCACGGTCGACTACGCCGACCTGGCCCAGCAGCTGCACGCGGTGCTGAACGGGGAGCCGGTCAACCTGCTGGAGACCCTGGCCCAGCGGCTGGCCGACGTGTGCCTGGCCAACCCGCTCGTCGACGCGGTGGAGATCACCGTGCACAAGCCCGAGGCCGAGCTGGGCGTCCCGTTCGACGACGTCATGGTCACCATCCGGCGAGAGCGCCGGTGAGCCGCGCCGTCCTGTCGCTGGGAGCCAACCTCGGCGACCGCGCCGGCGCGCTCCGCGCAGCGCTGACGGCGCTCAAGGAGCACGGCCTCGTCGCCCGCTCCACGCTGTACGAGACGCCGCCGTGGGGACCGGTCGAGCAGCCGCCGTACCTGAACGCGGTCGCCGTCGTCCGGGGGGACCGTGACGCGCGCGGCTGGCTGGACCTGGCGCACGAGCTGGAGCAGGCGGCCGGCCGCACCCGGGAGGTGCGCTGGGGCGCGCGCACCCTCGACGTCGACGTGGTCACCGTGACGGGGGACGACGGCACGCCGGTGATCTCCGACGACCCGGAGCTGACCCTGCCCCACCCGCGGGCGCACGAGCGCGCGTTCGTGCTGGTCCCGTGGCTCACCCTGGACCCGACCGCGGCCCTCCCCGCACGGGGGAAGGTCGCCGACCTCGTGGCTGCCCTCGACCCCGCCGACGTGGCGGCGGTCGTGCGCTGGGACCACCTCCACTGAGCCGGCCGTGACCCCCGTCCGCCGCCCCGACCTCGCCGTGCTCGCCCTCGGGCTGGCCGTGGCGGCGTGGCTGCTCGTGCGCACCTGGTACGGGGAGCTGCCACCGCTCCGCTGGTGGCTGCCGGCGCCGCTGGCCGTGCTCGCCCTCGCCGAGGCGCTGGGGGCCCGCACCCTCCGGATCCGGCTGTCGGCGCTGCGCGAGGCCCGCGCCGGCCGGGGCCCCACCGACGGAAGGGCGCCCGCGGTGCGGCCGGTGGAGCCGATGCTGGTGGCCCGCCTGGCGGTCCTGGCCCAGGCCAGCGCCTACGTGGGTGCGGTGGTCACCGGCATCTGGCTCGGCGTGCTGGCCTACACCGGTCCGGCGGTCGGCCGGCTGCAGGCGGCCGGGAACGACACCGTCACCGCGCTGCTCGGCCTGGTGGCCTCCGTGGCGCTGGTCTCCGCCGCGCTGTGGCTGGAGTCGGTCTGCCGCGTTCCACCGGGCTCGGCCGACGACGAGCCGGCGCCCGGGGTGTCGGCCTAGCCCGGACATGCGCCGCCCGTACGGGGGACGGCGCAAGAACGGTCAAGCAGCTCCGCCTCCCCGCGACGCACCCTGGACCGCATGACGGGACGGGACCGGCTGCGCGAACTGCTCGACGCCGTGCTCGACGAGGACAACCACACCCTCGCGGAGATGGCCGGCGAGGCCTACGCCTCGCCGTTCCACTTCAGCCGGGTGCTGTCCCGCGACGCCGGCGAGGCGCCCGTGGCGATGCGGCGACGGGTGATGCTCGAGCGCGCCGCGTGGCAGCTGCGGCAGGGCGGCAGCGTCACCGAGGCGGCCTGGGCCGCGGGGTACGAGTCGGTCGAGGGCTTCAGCCGCGCCTTCGCCCGGGCCTTCGGCCGGGCCCCCAGCACGGTCGACGCGACGACCGGCCACTGGCTGCCGGCGCCGAACGGCATCCATTTCCACCCGCCCACCTCGCTGTGGGTGGAGAGCACGGAGCACGCCATGAACCCGCTCACCGAGCAGCTGGTGGCGCACGCGCTGGACGACACCCGCCACCTGATCGAGGTCGCGGCGGGCCTGACCGGCGAGGAGTACCGCGCGCGGCGGCTGCCCGGCCTGGTGGTGCAGCCGTGGGACGGCCCGGAGGAGTCGGTCCAGGCGGTGCTCGAGCACCTGGTGTGCACGGTGGAGGTCTGGCTGGCCTCGATCGAGGGCCGCGACCTGCCCGATCGCGACGACGACCCCGGCGCGGCCCGGCTGCTGGAGCGGCACGACGCAGCGGCGCCGGGCTGGCTGGCCGTGGTGCGGGACGTCGACCGGCGGGGCGGCTGGGACGACCGGCTGATCGACGCGCTGTGCGAGCCGCCGGAGAGCTTCGTGCTCAGCAGCGTCGTCGCGCACGTGCTCACGTACTCGGCGCACCGCCGCCAGCTCGTCCGTCACCTGCTGCGCTCCGCCGGCCGGGACATCGACACCGGCGACCCCATCGACTGGCTCCGCGCCCGCCGCGGCGAGACCCCTGGAGGAATTTGATGCTGACCTACTACACCGCCACCACCCTGGACGGCTGGATCGCCGATCCCGACGACTCCCTCGACTGGCTGTTCCGGCAGGAGGAGGGCGAGGGCGGGACGTCCGGGTTCGACGCGTTCATGTCCGGGATCGGGGCGCTCGTCATGGGATCGACCACCTACGAGTGGGTCCTCGCGCACGAGGCCGCCGCCGGGAACGGGTGGCCGTTCGCGCTGCCGACGTGGGTCATGACCAGCCGCGACCTGCCGGCCGGCGAGGGCGCCGACGTCCGGTTCGCCTCGGGCGACGTCCGTGCGGTGCACCACGCGATGACCGCCGCGGCGGGCGGGCGGCACCTCTGGCTGGTCGGCGGGGGAGACCTGGCCGGCCAGTTCGCCGACGCCGGGCTGCTCGACGAGGTCGTCGTCTCCGTCGCGCCGGTGACCCTCGGCGCGGGGCGGCCGCTGCTCCCACGACGGCTGGACCTGGAGCTGGTCGACGCCGCGGTCAGCGGCACGTTCGTGGCCGCGCGCTACCGCGTGGCCGGCCCGCTGCTCGAGGACCGGCGCGAGCGCCCCTGACACCCCTACCCGGATGCCGCGCCGGCGGTCTCGGGGGCCCGGCCCTCCACCGAGCGGCGCAGGGCCGCATGCAGCGACTCGGGGGTGAGCACGCCCAGGAAACGGTCGCCGTCCAACACGGCCACCCAGCCGGCCTCGTGCTGGAGCATCGTGGAGAACGCAGTCTTGAGCGACGCCTCCACCGGGACCCAGGCCTCCATCCGTCTGCCGGCGTCGCGCACGATGCCGCTGCCGGAGGCCCGGTCGGCCGACAGCCAGCCGTGCAGCGCCTGCCGGTCGTCGAGGACGACGGCCCAGCGGGCGCCGTTCCGGGCGAGCACGCTGCGCGCGTCGGCGAGCCCGTCGTCGACGTGCACGACCGGCGGGTGCTCGAGGTCGGCGGCGTCGATGCCGGTGACGGCCAGGCGCTTGAGGCCCCGGTCGGCACCGACGAAGTCGGCCACGAAGGGGGTCGCGGGGTTCCCCAGCAGCTCGGCGGGGGTGGCGAACTGCTCGACCCGGCCGCCGTGGCTCATGACGGCGATCCGGTCGCCGAGGCGCACGGCCTCCTCGATGTCGTGGGTGACGAAGACGATCGTCTTGCGCACGGTCTCCTGCAGCCGCAGGAACTCCGACTGCAGCCGCTCCCGCACGATGGGGTCCACCGCCGAGAACGGCTCGTCCATGAGCAGGACGCCCGGGTCGGCGGCCAGGGCCCGGGCCACGCCGGCCCGCTGCCGCTGACCGCCGGACAGCTGGTGGGGGTAGCGGTCCCCGTGGACGGCGGGGTCGAGCCCCACCACGTCGAGCAGCTCGTCGACGCGGGCGCGGGTGCGTCTCTTGTCCCAGCCCAGCAGCCGCGGCACGGTGCCCACGTTGACCCGCACGGTCTGGTGCGGGAAGAGGCCGACGTTCTGGATGACGTAGCCGATCCGCCGGCGCAACCGCACCGGATCGGCCCGCGTGACGTCCTCCCCGCCGATCAGGATGCGCCCCGTCGACGGCTCGATGATCCGGTTGATCATCTTCATCGTGGTCGTCTTGCCGCATCCGGATGGCCCCACCAGGACGGTCAGCTCGCCGGCGGCGAAGGTGAGGTCGAGCTCCTCGACGCCGACGGTGCCGTCGGCGTAGACCTTGCTCACCCCCTCGAGCCGGATCTCCGCAGCGCCGCCGGCCTCGCTGGGGGAGGCGGCAGGGGGCGGCGGCGGAGTCGGTGACGAAGTAGCGTCCACGTGGTGATCCTCCTGGGAGGCGCCCGGTGCTGAGCGCGGCGAGCGTCGAGCCGCTCGCGGTCGATGCGGCGCCGAATCCCTGGTTCGACCCGTCCTACGTGACATCCAACTGGACCACCATTGTGGGGTACCTGGGCGAGCACGTCCGGCTCACGACCGCCGCCGTGGTCCTCGGTGCGCTGATCGCGCTGCCGCTGGCCCTCCTGGCCCGCCGCAGCCGGTGGCTCGCCGGTCCGGTCCTCGGGCTCTCCACGCTGATCTACACGATCCCCTCGCTGGCGATGTTCGCCTTCGTCGCGCCGATCACCGGCATCACCGCGACGACGGTGCTCATCGGCCTGGTCCTGTACTCGCTGGTGATCCTGGTCCGCAACTTCCTCGCCGGGCTGCAGGCGGTACCGGCCGACGTCCGGGAGGCCGCGCGGGGCATGGGCTACGGGCCGGTCCGGCTCTTCTGGCAGGTGGAGCTCCCGCTGGCGCTGCCGGCGTTCATGGCCGGCATCCGGGTCGCCACCGTGTCCACGGTGGCGTTGGTGACCGTGGGCGTCATCGTCGGCCACGGCGGGCTCGGTCAGCTGATCACCGGCGGGTTCGCCGCGAACTTCTACCGCGCGCAGATCGTGACCGGCGCCGTGGGCTGCGTCCTGCTCGCCCTGCTCGCCGACCTGCTCCTGGCCGGCGTCGAGCGCCTGCTCACCCCCTGGGCCCGGCAGGCACGGGCATGAACCGGCTCGGCGACGCGCTCCTGTACCTCAACGACCCGTTCAACTGGACCCGGGCCGGCGGCATCCTCGACCTGCTCGCCGAGCACCTGCGGATCTCGGTCCTCGCCGTGCTGGCCGCCATGGTGGTGGCCCTGCCGGTGGGGATCGCGCTGGGGCACACCGGCCGCGGGGGCGCGTTCACCGTGGCGCTGTCCAACGTGTCCCGCGCCGTGCCGACGCTCGCACTGCTCACCGTCTTCGCGGTCACCCCGATCGGCTTCGGGCCGACGGCGACGACGATCGCGCTCGGCGTCTTCGCCGTCCCCCCGATCCTCACCAACACCTACGTCGGCTTCCGCGGGGTGGACCGGGACGTCGTCGAGGCAGCGCGGGCGATGGGCTTCTCGGGGTGGCAGGTGGCGATGCGGGTGGAGCTGCCGCTGGCCGCTCCGCTGCTCATGACCGGCGTCCGCACCGCCGCGGTACAGGTCGTGGCCACGGCCACGCTCGCCGCGCTGGTGGCCGGCGGGGGGCTCGGCCGGATCATCACGCTGGGGTTCCGCCAGCAGGACTACGGCGCCGTCGTCGCCGGCGCGATCCTGGTCGCCGCTCTCGCCGTGCTCACCGAGCTGCTCCTGGTGGCCGTGTCCTGGGCGCTCACGCCGGGGGAGAAGCGGCTGCCCTTCCTGCGGGTCCGCCGGGGCGGCCCGACCCCGGAGCCGACGTCGTCCAGCGTCCCCCTCTGATCACGCCTCGGTAACGGAATCCCGCAGGCGGCCGACTCGATTGCGTTGCGTGCAACGGAGCGGTTCGATGAGGCTGCGGGAGTCCTCCCGCCAGACACGCGTGACTGCGACAAGGCGGTCACGGGACACAGAAGGCGGGCTCATGCGCGCACGTATCCGATACATCGCCCCCCTCGCCATGGCCGCGGCCCTCACCGCGGCCTGCGGCGAGTCCGGCTCCTCCGGCACCGGCGGTGGCGAGGCCGGCGGTGACGCCCAGGCGTCGGGTGATGCCTGCGCCCCCGTCCCCGGCGACCAGCTGGTCGTGCTCGAGGACGACCGGCAGCTGCAGAACGCCGACAACATCATCCCGGCGGTGAACGCGGCCGCGGCCGAGGCCAACCCGGCGCTGCTCCCGACGCTGAACAGCGTCTCCGAGGTCCTGACCACCGACGACCTGATCGAGATGAACGCCGCCGTCGACGTCGAGCGGCAGGCCGTCGACGAGGTGGCCGCCGCCTACGTCGCCGAGCAGGGCCTGGACTCCGGGGTCAGCGGCGGGAGCGGCCCGATCGTCGTCGGAGCCGCCGACTTCACCGAGTCGCAGATCCTGGCCACCGTCTACGCCGACGTCCTCACCGCGGCCGGCTTCGACGCGAGCGTCCAGACCGTGGGCAACCGGGAGCTCTACCTGCCGGCCCTGCAGCGCGGCGAGATCCAGGCCTTCCCCGAGTACCTCGCCACCGTCACCGAGTTCATCGAGGGGGACGACAGCACCGAGGTCGCCTCGGGCGACGTCGAGGCCACCGTCGAGGCGCTGAGGCCGCTGGCCGAGGGCTACGGGCTGGTGTTCGGCGAGCCGGCCGAGGCGGCCGACCAGAACGCCTTCGCCGTCACCCAGGCGTTCGCCGACCAGGTCGGCGTCAGCACGCTGTCGGAGCTGGCCGACGCCTGCGGGGACGGATCGCTGATCCTCGGCGGGCCGGGCGAGTGCCCGACGCGGCCGGCGTGCCAGCCGGGACTGGAGGAGACCTACGGCCTGGAGTTCGCGAGCTTCCAGGAGTACGACGCCGGTGGCCCGCTGACCAAGGCCGCCATCCAGCAGGGCGAGGTCTCCCTCGGCCTGGTCTTCAGCTCCGACGGCGCCCTCGCCCAGCAGTAGAAGGACCCCCGCGCCCCCCGACGCTCGCAGGCTCGCGTCGGGGCCCTGCACGGGGGTCGTTCCAGCTCGTCACCGGTACCAGCCGCCGGGGGGCAGTTGCTCCCCGGCGGCAACGGGGGTGAGGACCCGGTTGCCCTCCGGGGCGAGGGGGCAGGACCACCGCGCGTCGTAGGCGCAGGACGGGTGGTAGGCGAAGTTGAGGTCGACGACCAGCCGGTCACCGGCCCCGCCCAGGTCGGCGCCCTTGACGGTGTCCAGCAGGTAGCGCCCGCCGCCGTAGGTGGTGCCGCCGGCGGTGCCGTCGCGCAGCGGCAGGAACACCCCGCCGCCGTAGAGCGCCACCCACCAGACGTCGAGCCGGCCCACGCCCGGCAGCGTCACCACCCCGATCCGGTCCAGCGGGACCACGCCGTCGGCGGCCGTGGGCACCTCCAGGCGCAGCGGTCCGGCCGGCTCCAGGGCCGGCTCGAACCGCAGCGCCGGATCGTACGGGGCCACCGGCAGGCCGGAGAACGCCGCCCGTGCGGCCGTGTCGAGCGGTGACTGGGGGTGGCCGGCGAACAGCTCGTCGCGGCCCGAGCGCCACTGCCGCCAGCCGGCCTCCGGATCGGCGGCGTCCCGGACGGCGGCGTGCAGCGCGGCCACGCGGCGGCGCCAGTCCAGCAGCGAGAGGTCCACCGGAGCACTGTCGCACTTCCGACCACGGTCGGCGCAGGAGCGGCTCCTCCCCGTGAGCGCCCCTCGTCGCTAGGCTGGCCTCATGCCCCGCCGTGAGGACGACGACGTCGCCCGCGGCCCTACCCTCCTGGGTGCCCGGACGCTGCTGCAGGCCGGTGGGTTCCTGCTCGCCGTCGGCGCCACGTCGGTGGTCTTCCTCACCGACGACGCCCAGCTGCTGCGGGTCGCCGTCGTCGCGGTGGCCTGGGCTTTCGTGCTCGCCACCTTCGCCGCGGGCCGCCGCGGCGCCGACCGGGTGCGCGCCGCGGCACGGGAGGCAGACCTGCGCCGCGCCTACGAGCTCGAGCTCGAGCGCGAGGTCGCCGCGCGCCGCGAGTACGAGCTCGAGCTGGAGAACCAGCTGCGCCGCGAGACCGAGGGCACGATGCGCGAGGAGTTCGACGCCCTACGCGGGGACCTCGCCGCGCTGACCGGCCTGCGCGACGAGGTGGCGCGGCTGTCGGCCCTGCGCGGGGACCTCGCCGCACTCGGCGGGCTGCGCGAGGAGGTGGCGCGGGTGGCCGCGCTCCGGGACGACGTCGCCACGCTGACCGGTCTCGCGGGCGAGCTGGGCCAACTGGCCGCGCTGCGCGAGGACATGGGCCGGCTGCGCGCGGAGCTGGCCGAGCAGCTGTCCAGCGAGATGCTGGTCGAGCGGATCGTCATGCGTACCCAGGCGAGCCGGCTGCCGGGCGAGGCGGCCGGCCTCGACGGGCCGGCCCGGACCCTCGACGGCGGGGCGACCTGGGCCGACGAGGCGCCACCCCGGGAGCTGACCGGTGGCTGGCCGGCGATCCGGCTGGACGAGCCGCGCCCCACCCGGCAGTTCGAGCAGGTGCGCACGAGCACGTGGTCAGCGGTGTCCCCGCCGGCTCCCACGCCCGTGCCCGTGACGCCCCCGCCGCCGGCCGCAGCTCCGCCGCCGGCCGCAGCTCCGCCGCCGGCCGCGGTGCGCCCGCCGGTGCCGGCGGCCCCCGCCCGCCGGGCACCCGCCGCGCCTCCGGCACCCGCCGCACCGGCCGCGCCGCCCGTCCCGGCGCGGGAGCCGGTGGCCTTCGGCCGGCACGACCGGGCCGCCGCGCACGACGGAGACCCGTACCCCGGCTTCCGCTGGTCGCAGCACTCGGCCGACGCCCACCTGCCGGTCACCGTCGCCTCCTCGGTGGTTCCGCCCTCTGCCGCGCAGCCTGCCGCCCCCCCGGCGACCCCGGCCGAGGACGCCCCGCGCCGCCGGCGGACGGACGGGTCCGTGGCCCCCCTGCCCGGCGAGGCGGCGCCCACGACCGCGCACCCGGCGGTGACGCCGCACTGGGCGGCGCCGCGACCGGAGACGGACGGGGTGCCGGGTCCGGGCACCTCCGACCGGCTCGCGCAGATCCTCGCGGAGAACGGCGTCAGCCCGTCGTCGGGCGGTCGCCGCCGGCGGCGCTACCGGGAGGACGGCGACTCCGACGACGTCCTGGCCCGGGTTCTCGGCCGCTGATGTCTCAGCGGGGGCCGCGCGAGAGCCCGCCGCCGTCGATCACGAGCGTCTGGCCGGTGACCCAGCCGGCGCCGTCGCCCAGCAGGTAGGCCGCGGCCTCGCCGATGTCCTCCGGCGTTCCCAGGCGGGCCATGGGGTAGGCCTGCGCGGCCTCCGCCTCGCGCCCCTCGAACAGGGCTCCGGCGAACCGGGTCTTCACGACCGCCGGTGCCACCGCGTTCACCCGCACCTTCGGCGCCAGCTCCACGGCGAGCTGCGTGGTCAGGTTGATCAGCGCCGCCTTGCTCACGCCGTAGGCGCCGATCTGCTGCGAGGACCGCAGCCCCGCCACGGAGGCGACGAAGAGCACCGATCCGCCGTGCTCGGACATCCAGGCCCGCCAGGCCTCCTGCACCAGGCCCAGCGAGGCCACGACGTTGGTGTCGAGGATCTTGCGGCAGGCATCGAGGTCCAGGTCCATGAGCGGTCCGTAGGCGGGGTTGATGCCGACGTTGCCGACGAGCACGTCCAGGCTGCCGAACGTCTCGACCGCGGTGCGCACGGCGGTCGCCCGGTGCTCCGGGTCGCCGGCGTTGCCGGCCACCGCCACGGCCACCTCCGGGCCGCCCAGCGTCTCGACCGCCTCGGCCAGCGCGTCGGGCTTGCGGGCGGTGAGCACCACCCGGGCCCCGCGGTCGACCAGGCTCCGGGCGATGCCCAGGCCGATGCCCCGGCTGCCGCCGGTGACCAGTGCGGTGCGTCCCTCGAACGTGTGCACGCTGCCTCCCTCGCCGATGTGCAGGCCGTCACGGTAGGGGGCGGGGCCGTTCGGCCGCCCGCCAGGGCCCGCCCGCCGGGGGCCACCGCGGGCGTGAGCCAGCACACAGCAACGAGGCGTTGCGGCGGGCGCACACTCGACACAGACTCGCCACCGGCAGGTCACCCGCGTGACACACACGGTTGCAGCGGACGCCGGCCGGCACGACCCGCACCACCCTGCACGACCGCGATCTTCGACCGCGGAGATCGCGCCCGACGTCCGGTACCCGCCAGGGACTGGAACGAGAGGTGCACCGATGCCTGCTGCCCGCAGGACCGCCCGTCCGACGCTGGGCCCCGCCCACGCGCCCCTCCGTCCGTCCGACGCGCCCGCACGCCTCCGCGTGGGCGTCATCGGCGCCGGCCGCGTCGGTGCCGTCCTCGGCGCCGCCCTCGCCGCCGCCGGCCACGAGGTCGTCGCCGCCTCCGGCCTCTCTGCCGCCTCCGCCGAGCGCGCCGCCCGGCTGCTGCCCGGTGTTCCGCTGCTGCCGGCCGACGCAGTGGTCTCCGCCGCCGACCTGGTGGTCCTCGCCGTACCGGACGACACTCTCCCCGGTCTCGTCGCGGGGCTCGCCGAGACCGGTGCGTGGCGCGCCGGTCAGCTCGCGTTCCACAGCTCGGGCGCCCACGGGCTCGCCGTCCTCGCCCCCGCGGAGCAGGCCGGGGTCCTTCCCCTGGCGCTGCACCCCGCGATGACCTTCACCGGCGCGCCCGAGGACGCCGACCGCCTCCCCCTCGCCCCCTTCGGCGTCACCAGCCGCCCGGAGCACCGCCCCGTGGCCGAGACGTTGGTCCTCGAGATGGGCGGCGAGCCGTTCTTCGTCGCCGAGGTCGACCGCGCGCTCTACCACGCGGCGCTGGTCACCGGCGCGAACCACCTGGTCACCCTGGTGGCCGAGGCAGCGGACCTGCTGCGCACCGCCGGTGTGAGCGAGCCGGCCCGGGTGCTGGCCCCCCTCCTCGGGGCCGCCCTCGACAACGGCCTGCGCCGGGGCGACCGCGGGCTCACCGGGCCGGTCAGCCGCGGGGACGCCGGCACCGTCGCCCACCACCTGGCCACCCTCGCCGAGCGCGCCCCGGACTCGGTGGCCGCCTACGTCGCCATGGCCCAGCGCACCGTGGAGCGGACGCTCGAGGCAGGCCGGCTCAAGGCGCACGAGGCCGCGCCGCTGCTGGACCTGCTGCGTCGGTCCACCCACCCCACCACCCCGCCGAGCGCGCGCTCCGACGACCCGGCCGGCTCGCGGTGAGCGCCGTCCGCGCCCAGCCGCCGACCCGCCCCACCACCCCCAGCCCAGCCGTCGCCGAGTCCGTCGCCGAGCTACGCCACCTGGTGGCCGGGCTGCCCGGCCCGGTCGCCCTGGTGCCGACCATGGGTGCGCTGCACGAGGGGCACCGCACCCTGGTCCGGAACGCCCGTGCGCGCGCCGGCGGCGTCGTCGTCTCCGTCTTCGTGAACCCGACCCAGTTCGGCCCCGGTGAGGACTTCGACCGCTACCCCCGCACCTGGGACGCCGACCTGGCCGCGCTCGCCGAGGAGGGCGCGGACGTGGTCTTCCACCCGCCGGTGGAGGAGGTCTACCCGCCCGGCGCGGTGGGCGTGACCGTCGACCCCGGCCCGCTCGGCGGCGTGCTGGAGGGTGCGGTGCGACCCGGTCACTTCGCCGGGGTGCTCACCGTCGTCGCCAAGCTGTTCGGCCTGGTCCGCCCCGACCTCGCCCTGTTCGGCGAGAAGGACTACCAGCAGCTCACGCTCATCCGGGCGATGGCCCGGGAACTGGCCCTGGGGGTGGAGGTCGTCGGCGTGCCCACCGTCCGCGAGGACGACGGCCTGGCGTTGTCCAGCCGGAACCGGTACCTGGACCCGGAGCAGCGCCGGACGGCCGTGGTGGTGAACCGGGCGTTGCGGGCCGGTGCCGCGGCCGGACGGCAGGGGGCCGACGCCGTCCTCGCCGCCGCGCGGGGCGTGCTCGCCGATGCGCCGCAGCTGGTCCAGGACTACCTCGAACTCACCGATACCGACCTGGGGCCGCCGCCCGCCACCGGCCCCGCCCGGCTGCTGGTCGCCGTCCGCGCCGGCAGCACCCGACTCCTCGACAACATCACGATCCAGCTGGGAGAGACCCGATGATGCGCACGATGCTCAAGTCCAAGATCCACCGCGCCACGGTCACCCAGGCCGACCTGCACTACGTGGGCTCGGTGACCGTCGACGAGGATCTCCTCGACGCCGCCGACCTGCTGCCCGGCGAGCAGGTCGCGATCGTCGACATCACCAACGGCGCCCGGTTGGAGACCTACGTCATCCCCGGTGAGCGGGGGACCGGCGTGCTCGGCATCAACGGTGCCGCCGCGCACCTCGTCCACCCCGGCGACATGGTGATCCTGATCAGCTACGGCGTCATGGACGAGACCGAGGCGAAGAGCTACATCCCGAAGGTCGTGCACGTCGACGGCGCCAACCGCGTCGTCGAGCTCGGCGGGGACCCGTCGGCCCCGGTGCCCGGGGCTCCCGACCAGCGGCGCAGCGACCTCGGCGTGCCCGTCCGGTGAGCGCACGGCCGTGCTGCTGACCGTCGACGTCGGCAACAGCCAGACCGTCCTCGCCACGTTCGACGGCGACCGGCGGGTCGGGTCCTGGCGGGTGACCACCGCGCCGCGGTCCACCGCCGACGAGCTGCGCATGCTCTGGCGGGGTCTGCTGCGCGACACCGAGGTGACCGGCGTCGCCGCCTGCTCGACCGTCCCGGCGCTGCTGCCGGCGCTGCGGCAACTGCTGGACTCCCTCGAGGTGCCGGTGGTGCTGATCGGCCCCGGCGTGCGCACCGGCGTCCCCCTGCACGTGGACAACCCGCGCGAGGTGGGCGCCGACCGCGTCGTCACGGCCCTGGCGGCCGCGGAGATGTTCGGGCGGTCGCCCGACGGCGGCCGCCGACCGGTCGTCGTCGTCGACTTCGGGACGTCCACCAACGTCGACGCCGTCGGCCCCGACGGGCAGTTCCTCGGCGGGGCCCTGGCCCCCGGCGTCGAGGTCAGCCGGGACGCGCTCGCCAACCGCGCCGCGCAACTGCGCTCGGTCGAGCTGACCCGCCCGCCCCAGGCGATCGGCAAGAACACCGTCGCCGCGCTCCAGTCGGGGCTCGTGCTCGGCTTCGCCGGCCTGGTCGATGGGCTGGTCGCCCGCATCGCGGCGGAGGTCGTGGCCCAGTTCGGCACCCCGCCGGTCGTGGTCGCCACCGGGGGGCTGGCCCCGCTGCTGGTCGACAGCTGCCGGTCGATCCGGGAGCGCGAACCCGACCTGACCGTCCACGGGCTGCGACTGGCCTTCCAGCGGCAGCAGGCCGCCGAGCGGCGGGCGGGCGCCCCGTAGGCTGGGCTCCCGTGACCGACGAAGGACCGAACGGGACGGGCGGCGACGACGGCGGCGAGGAGCTGCCGGAGCAGATGCGGGTCCGCCGGGCGAAGCTGGACCGGCTGCGCGACTCGGGCGTCGACCCGTACCCGGTGAGCGTCCCCCGGACGACGACGCTCGCCGACATCCGGGCCGCCCACCCGGACCTGGAGCCGGACACGCTGACCGGCGAGCGGGCCGGCGTCACCGGCCGCGTGATCTTCTACCGCAACACCGGCAAGCTCTGCTTCGCCACCTTGCGCGAGGGGGACGCCGAGCTGCAGGTGATGCTCTCCCGCGACCGCGTCGGCGAGGAGTCGCTGGCGGCCTGGAAGTCCGACGTGGACCTCGGCGACCACGTGTTCGTCACGGGCGAGGTCGGCACGTCCCGCCGGGGCGAGCTCTCGGTCTTCGCCGACTCCTGGCAGCTGACCGCCAAGGCGCTGCGCCCGCTGCCCGTGGCGCACAAGCCGATGAGCGAGGAGTTGCGGGTCCGCCGCCGCTACGTCGACCTGATCGTGCGCGACGAGGCCCGGCGCACGGTGCGCCAGCGCGCGACCGTGATGTCGACCCTGCGCGCCGGCCTGCGCTCCCGCGGCTACCTCGAGGTCGAGACGCCGATGCTGCAGACGGTGCACGGGGGAGCGGCCGCCCGGCCGTTCCGCACCCACATGAACGCCTTCGACCTCGACCTCTACCTGCGCATCGCACCGGAGCTGTTCCTCAAGCGCTGCATCGTCGGGGGCCTGGACCGGGTGTTCGAGATCAACCGGAACTTCCGGAACGAAGGCGCCGACAGCTCGCACTCCCCGGAGTTCGCGATGCTCGAGGCCTACCAGGCCTACGCTGACTACCAGGTGATGGCGACGGTCACCCGGGAGCTCATCCAGGAGTGCTCCGAGGCGCTCTTCGGCGACCACGTCGCCCGGCACCACGACGGCACCGAGGTCGACCTGTCGGGCGAGTGGCCGCAGATCCCGCTCTACACGGCGGTGTCCGAGGCGCTGGGGGAGGAGGTCTCCCCGGAGACGCCGATCGAGCGGCTGCGCGAGCTCGCCGAGCGGCACGACGTGGGCGTCGACCCCGCCTGGATCCACGGCAAGCTGGTCGAGGAGCTCTTCGAGGCGCTCGTCCAGCACACGCTGGAGGCGCCGACCTTCGTCATCGACTACCCGGTGGACACCTCGCCGCTCACCCGCGCGCACCGGTCGGCACCCGGCGTGGCCGAGAAGTGGGATCTGTACATCGGTGGCATCGAACGGGCCACCGCCTATTCGGAACTCGTGGATCCGGTCGTGCAGCGGGAACGGTTCACCGCGCAGGCGGCGCTCGCCGCGGCCGGTGATCCCGAGGCGATGGCGGTCGACGAGGACTTCCTCGAGGCGCTCGAGTACGGAATGCCGCCGACGGGTGGCATGGGCATGGGCATGGACCGCCTGATGATGACCCTGACCGGTCTCGGAATTCGTGAGACGATACTGTTCCCGTTGGTCCGCCCGATCAGTTCCTGATTAGGTCCGCAGCTCCGGCGTCATCCGTTAGGGCGGCGAGCGCTCCGCCATTACGGGAAAACAGTTCTCCGTGCTCTAATGGTCCTCGCACCCGCCGGGTGCTATTTCCGTCCGGCTCACCAGCCGCAGCGATTAGCGAGGAACGAATGGCACGCAAGGTCCAGGTCATCCTGAGCGACGACCTCGACGAGAATCTCCCGGCCGACGAGACCGTCAGTTTCTCGCTCGACGGCACCTCGTACGAGATCGATCTGGCGGAGAAGAACGCCCAGGAGATGCGTGACGTCTTCGCCCGGTACGTCTCTGCGGCCCGCAAGGTCGGCCGGGGCGCCGGTCGGGCCTCCGGCGGTGGCCGGACACGCGCCACCGGTGGCGGCGGGCGCATGGACCGCGAGCAGGCCGGCGCCATCCGCGACTGGGCCCGCAAGAACGGTCACGCCGTCAGCGACCGCGGCCGCATCCCCGCCAGCGTCGTCGAGGCCTACGAGGCCGCCCACTGACGCAGCTCCGCTGGGGAGCGGACCGCCTCACGGCGGGCTGATCCTCCTGCAGCACGAACCGCCGCGCTGCCCGCGGTGGGACGCGGAAGGCCCCGGGAAGCTTCGCTTGCCGGGGCCTTCCGCGTCGTCCGCTCACGGCGTAACGGGGGCGGAACACCACCCGGGTGGGGCCCGTTGCACCGGGCAGCCATCCACCGCACCGTCGCGTCACGACGGGGCGGCGTGGTCCGCGACTACAGTGGAAAGACCGGTGCCCCCGCGCGCCGACGGACGTCGGGTGCTCCTCCCCAGAACGGGGAGGGCAGTGCCGGACCAGCCGGTCAGAGGAGAAGCAGCAGATGTTCGAACGGTTCACCGACCGAGCCCGTCGAGTCGTCGTCCTGGCCCAGGAAGAGGCCCGGATGCTCAACCACAACTACATCGGCACCGAGCACATCCTCCTGGGCCTGATCCACGAGGGTGAAGGCGTCGCCGCCAAGGCCCTGGAGTCCCTCGGCATCTCGCTCGAGGGCGTCCGCCAGCAGGTCGAGGAGATCATCGGACAGGGCCAGCAGGCGCCGTCCGGTCACATCCCCTTCACCCCGCGGGCGAAGAAGGTGCTGGAGCTGTCGCTGCGCGAGGCGCTGCAGCTCGGCCACAACTACATCGGCACCGAGCACATCCTGCTGGGCCTGATCCGCGAGGGCGAGGGCGTCGCCGCCCAGGTCCTGGTGAAGCTCGGCGCCGACCTCAACCGCGTGCGCCAGCAGGTCATCCAGCTGCTGAGCGGCTACCAGGGCAAGGAGCCGGCCGCCGCCGGCGGGCCCGCCGAGGGCACCCCGTCGACCTCGCTGGTCCTCGACCAGTTCGGCCGGAACCTGACGCAGGCCGCGCGCGACCAGAAGCTCGACCCGGTCATCGGGCGGGCCAAGGAGATCGAGCGGGTCATGCAGGTGCTGTCCCGCCGCACGAAGAACAACCCGGTCCTCATCGGCGAGCCCGGCGTCGGCAAGACCGCCGCCGTCGAGGGGCTGGCGCAGGCCATCGTCAAGGGCGAGGTGCCCGAGACGCTGAAGGACAAGCAGCTCTACACCCTCGACCTGGGCGCGCTCGTCGCCGGTTCCCGCTACCGCGGTGACTTCGAGGAGCGGCTGAAGAAGGTCCTCAAGGAGATCCGCACCCGCGGCGACATCATCCTGTTCATCGACGAGATCCACACCCTCGTCGGGGCCGGTGCCGCCGAGGGTGCGATCGACGCCGCCAGCATCCTCAAGCCGATGCTCGCCCGGGGTGAGCTGCAGACCATCGGTGCCACCACGCTGGACGAGTACCGCAAGCACCTGGAGAAGGACGCCGCCCTCGAGCGCCGCTTCCAGCCCATCCAGGTCAGCGAGCCGACCCTCGCCCACACCGTGGAGATCCTGAAGGGGCTGCGCGACCGGTACGAGGCGCACCACCGGATCAGCATCACCGACAGCGCCCTCGTGGCCGCTGCGACGCTGGCCGACCGGTACATCTCCGACCGCTTCCTGCCGGACAAGGCGATCGACCTGATCGACGAGGCCGGCGCCCGGATGCGGATCAAGCGGATGACCGCCCCGCCGGACCTGCGCGAGTTCGACGACAAGATCGCGGCTGTGCGCCGCGAGAAGGAGTCGGCGATCGACGCCCAGGACTTCGAGAAGGCCGCGTCGCTGCGCGACACCGAGAAGCAGCTACTGGGCGAGAAGGCCGAGCGCGAGAAGCAGTGGAAGGCCGGCGACATGGACGTCGTCGCCGAGGTCGACGACGAGCAGATCGCCGAGGTGCTGGCCAACTGGACCGGCATCCCCGTCTTCAAGCTCACCGAGGAGGAGACCACGCGTCTGCTCCGCATGGAGGACGAGCTCCACAAGCGGATCATCGGCCAGGAAGAGGCCATCAAGAGCGTCAGCCAGGCGATCCGGCGCACGCGTGCGGGCCTCAAGGACCCGCGCCGTCCGGGTGGTTCGTTCATCTTCGCCGGCCCCTCGGGTGTCGGTAAGACGGAGCTGGCGAAGGCTCTGGCGCAGTTCCTGTTCGGTGAGGACGACGCGCTCATCCAGATCGACATGGGTGAGTTCCACGACAAGTTCACCGTGTCCCGCCTCGTCGGTGCCCCTCCCGGTTACGTCGGTTACGACGAGGGTGGTCAGCTGACCGAGAAGGTGCGGCGCAAGCCGTTCTCGGTGGTCCTCTTCGACGAGATCGAGAAGGCGCACGCGGACGTGTTCAACACGCTGCTGCAGGTGCTCGAGGACGGCCGGCTCACCGATGGTCAGGGTCGGATCGTGGACTTCAAGAACACGATCCTGATTCTCACGACCAACCTCGGTACGCGGGACATCTCGAAGGCCGTCGGTCTCGGCTTCCAGGCCGGGAACGACAACCAGAGCAACTACGAGCGGATGAAGCTCAAGGTCAACGAGGAGCTCAAGCAGCATTTCCGGCCGGAGTTCCTCAACCGCATCGACGACATCGTCGTGTTCCACCAGCTGACCGAGGACGAGATCGTCCACATCGTGGACCTCATGCTGGGCCGGCTGGAGACGCAGCTGAAGAACAAGGACATGGCGATCGAGGTCACCCCGGCGGCGAAGAAGCTGCTGGCGGCCCGCGGGTTCGACCCCGTCCTGGGTGCCCGGCCGCTGCGCCGGACCATCCAGCGCGAGATCGAGGACGCGCTGAGCGAGAAGATCCTCTACGGCGAGCTGGCCAGCGGCCAGATCATCGTGGTCGACGTCGACGACGCCGAGGGTCCCGCGCAGAAGTTCACCTTCCGCGGGGAGCCGAAGCCGCTCGACCTGCCCGACACCCCGCCGGTGGCCCTCTCGGGCGCCGACGGTGACGAGAACGGTTCCTCGGCCCAGGCCGAGTGACCCGGTAGCACCGACGACAGGGGCCGCTCCCACCGCGAGGTGGGGGCGGCCCTGTCGTCTGTCGTCCTCCGGCCCCTGTGACGATCAGGTCACCCGGGCTGAGGAGGTGTTGCATCCACCCCCTGAGCCCGGATCACCATGATCACCATGGTCGCCGGGGAGGCGGAAGAGGCCGTCCTCGGTCTGCTCGGCCAGCCCGTCGGTGAGCAGGGAGTCCAGGCAGCGGCTGCGCTGCGCCGGGTCGTCCCACGCCGGCTCCAGGGCGGCGGCGTCCACGGGCTCGGAGGCGGCGCGCAGGACGTCCAACAGCCGTCCGCGCACCTGCCGGTCGGTACCGGCGAACTTCTGCACCCGCCGGGCCGGCCCGTCGTGCGCCGGCGAGCCGGCCAGCCGCCAGGCGCACCGGTCGCGCACCGGGCACGCGCCGCACCTCGGCGTGCCGGTGACGCACACGAGCGCCCCCAGTTCCATCACGGCCACGGAGAAGCGCACGGCGCGGGCGTCGTCCTCCGGTGCCAGGGCGGCGATGTCGGAGAGATCGCCGGCCCGGGGGTTCCCCGCCTCCACGCGACCGTGCACCAGCCGCGAGACCACGCGGCGGACGTTGGTGTCGACCACCGGCTGCCGCTGGCCGTAGCCGAAGCAGGCGACCGCCCGGGCGGTGTACGTCCCGACGCCCGGGAGCGCCTCCAGCGCCGCCACGTCGGCCGGGACGACGCCGCCGTGCCGCTCGGTCACGGCGATCGCCGCCTCGCGCAGCCGCAGGGCGCGGCGGGGGTAGCCGAGCTTGCCCCACGCCCGGATCACCTCGGCCGGCGGTGCGGCAGCCAGATCAGCGGGGGTGGGCCACCGCTGCAGCCAGGCGCGCCACACGGGCTCCACGCGCGCCACAGGGGTCTGCTGGAGCATCACCTCGCTGACCAGCACGGCCCACGGGTCGACACCCGCGGCCCGCCAGGGAAGGTCGCGTGCGGCGGTCGCGTACCAGTCGACGATCGTCTCGCCGGCGGGCTCGGAGCCGGAGGTGGGGGACGGACCGGTCACGGTCACCCAGTCTGCCGTGCCGACGGCGCGGCGTGCCGAGCGGACCGGGCCCCACCGGGCGCACTACCGTTCCCGGCGTGTTGCACCCGGTCGGCCCGCTGCCCGCCGCCGTCTACTGGCGGCGCCGGCTGGTCGTGCTGGCCGTGCTGCTGACGGTCCTCGCCGGCCTGGTGTGGCTGACCGTCCGCTTCCTGTCGGGCGAGGAAGTGACCGCTCGGACGGAGGTCTCGGCGACCGAGCCGGCGGAGCTGCCGGCACTCGAGCGGGTCGTGCCCCCGGTGGAGCAGGTCCAGCCGCCCTCGACCGAGCCGGTGACCGCGCCGCCGGTGACCCCCGAGGCGCCGGCCGGACCCGCTCCGGGTGGGCCCTGCACCGACGACATGCTCGGGTTGGAGGTGCGCACCCCTGGGCAGGCGGCGGTGGGCAGCAAGCCCACGTTCGAGCTCGTCGTGGTCAACACCTCGTCGGTGCCCTGCGTGCGGCCGCTGGACAAGCAGCTGCAGGAGCTGGTGATGGTCGACGCCGCGGGCGCCCGGGTCTGGGGCAGCAACGACTGCTTCCCGGAGAGCAGCAGCGATCCGCGCACCCTGGCGCCGGGGGAGTCGGTGGTCTTCCCGGTGGTCTGGGGTGGGCTGACCAGCGAGCCCGGCTGCGCAGCCGAACGGGTGACTCCGCCGCCGGGCGCCTACGTGCTGCGTGGCCGTCTCGACACCAAGGTCTCCGGCGACGCCCCGCTCGTGCTCCGGTGAGGGAGACGTGGTCCTCGCTCAGCTGTAGCGGTCGAGGATCGAGGTCTCGGCCAGCCGCGACAGGCCCTCGCGGATGCCGCGGGCCCGGGCCTCACCGACACCCTCCACGGCCAGCAGGTCCTCGATGGTGGCCGCGAGCAGCTTCTGCAGACCGCCGAAGTGGTCCACGAGCCGGTCGATGATGCCCGCGGGCAGCCGGGGCACCCGGGCCAGCAGGCGGTAGCCGCGCGGGCTGACGGGGGAGTCCAGCGCATCCGGCGACGTGGGGAGCCCGTAGCAGCGGGCGACGGCCGAGAGGTCGAGGAGCTCGGTCGCCGTCAGGGCGCGCAGGTCGGTGAGCACCTGGTCGATGGTGCGGGGACGGCGGCCGCTGGGCGGGAGGTAGTCGCGCACCAGGAGACCGCGGTCCTCCTCGACGCCGGCCAGCATCTCGTCGAGCTGCAGGGCGAGCAGTCGCCCGTCGGTGCCGAGCTCGACGACGAAGCCCTCGATCTCGTCGGCGATGCGCCGCACCATCTCCAGCCGCTGGCTGACGCTCATCGCGTCGCGCACGGTGACGAGGTCCTCGATCTCCAGTGCGGAGAGGGTGCTGGCGACCTCGTCGAGGCGCAGCTTGTAGCGCTCCAGCGCCGCGAGCGCCTGGTTGGCGCGGGCCAGGATGGTGGTCGGGTGCTCGAGGGTGTACCGCCGGCCGGTGACGTACACGCTGATGATGTGCATCGACTGGCTCACCGAGATCACCGGGAAGCCGGTCTGCACGGCGACCCTCTCGGCGGTGCGGTGCCGGGTGCCCGACTCCTCCGTCGGGACCGTCGGGTCGGGCATGAGGTGCACGCCGGCCCGGACGATGCGGCTGCCGTCGTAGGAGACGATCACCGCGCCGTCCATCTTCGCCAGCTCGCGGAGCCGGGTCGCGGAGAGCGCCACGTCCAGCGCGAACCCACCGGTGCACAGCGACTCGACCACGCGGTCGTAGCCGAGCACGATCAGCGCGCCGGTGCGTCCGGCGAGGATGCGCTCGAGGCCGTCGCGCAGCGCCGTGCCAGGGGCGATGCGGCCGAGGAGCTCGCGCAGAGCGACCTCGGGGTCCACAGCGGCGGGCACGAGCGCTCCTGACGGTCGAGTGGTACGGGGGCTGAGTCTACGTCCCCGGAGAGGGGTCCGGGCGCGCTCGGGGTGGCCGCCCCGGTGGGCGACCTCTCGATACGAGACCCTACGGGCTCAGAACAGCTTGTGGAAGGCCGTTCCGAGGTCGGGGACCTCGATCAGGCGCATGCCTGCGGGGGCGTTGCCGGCGTCGGGGGGGACGAGCGCGACCCGGTATCCCTGGCGGGCGGCCTCGGCCAGCCGGCGACCGGTCCCGCCCACCCGCCGGATCTCGCCGGAGAGCCCGACCTCGCCGAGGGCCACCATGCCGGCGGGGAGCGGGGTGTCCTTGGCGGCGGACGCGATCGCCAGGGCCAGGGCCAGGTCGGCCGCCGGCTCGGCGATCCGCACGCCACCGACCGAGGCCGCGAACACGTCGGCATCGGCGAGCTTCACGCGCCCGCGCCGCTCCACCACGGCGTTGACCATGGCCACCCGCTGCCCGTCCAACCCGCTGACGGCGCGGCGCGGGGACCCGCCCCCGCCGGTGCTCGCCACCAGCGCCTGGACCTCGGCCACCAGTGGCCGGCTGCCCTCCAGCGTCACGGTGACGCAGCTGCCGGGAACCGGATCGGCCCGCCGTGACACGAAGAGCGCCGACGGGTCGGGAACGCCGACGACGCCGCTGTCGCCGATCTCGAAGCAGCCGATCTCGTCGGCGGGGCCGAACCGGTTCTTGGTGGCCCGCACCAGGCGCAGGGTGGAGTGCCGCTCGCCGTCGAAGGAGATGACCACGTCGACCAGGTGCTCGAGCGTGCGGGGACCGGCGATGGCGCCGTCCTTCGTCACGTGGCCGACCAGGATGGTCGTCATGCCGCGGCTCTTCGCCACGCCGGTGAGCGCCGAGGCCACGGCGCGCACCTGGGTGGAGCCGCCGTCGGTGCCCTCGACGGCGGGGGAGCGCACGGTCTGCACGCTGTCGAGGACCAGGAGCGAGGGGTTGACCGCCTCCACGTGAGCCAGCACGGCGGACAGCTCGGTCTCCGCGGCCAGGTACAGCTGGTCGTGCAGGGCGCCGATCCGCTCGGCCCGCAGCCGCACCTGCCCGGCGGACTCCTCGCCGGACACGACCAGCGCCGGGCCGTTGGCGGCGGCGACGCGCTGGGCGACCTCGAGCAGCAGGGTGGACTTGCCGACCCCCGGTTCGCCGGCGACGAGCAGGACGGCGCCGGGCACCAGGCCGCCACCGAGCACACGGTCGAACTCCGCGATGCCCGTGGGCACCGCGCGGGCCCCGGCCAGCTCCACCTGGGCGATCGGCCGGGCCGGGGCGCTGACCTGGCCGGCGGAGACGGCGCGGAGGCCGCTCACCGCGGCGCCGGTCTCCTGCAGCGTGCCCCAGGCTTGGCACTCGGGGCAGCGCCCGACCCACTTGGCCGATGCGTGGCCGCACTCGGTGCAGCGGTGGGCGGGGCGAGCGGACTTCACTCCGGGGGCGGGCACGGGCTGGACGCTAACCGCGGCTACCGACACTTCCGCGGAGAACGCGCGACGGCGGCTCCCCGGGAGGAGCCGCCGTCCACCGGTGGTGCGGGGGAGGGGTCAGCCGTGCTGCTCGTCGACGTTCTCCGGGTTTCCGCCGCCGGCGACCTCGGTGTCCCGCTGGTTGGCCCCCTCGCCGTGCTCCTCCTGGTGGAAGTCGAAGGACTCGTCGCGCTCGAGGACCTCGTCGGGCGTGGCCACCGGGGCGCCCACGCTGACCTCGCCGGCGTTCTCGAAGGTGAGGACCAGCTCGACGCGCTGGCCGGTGGTCAGCGCCTGGTCCAGGTCGGTCAGCGTGATCACCGGGCCGCCCTCGGCGCCGACGAACACGGTGGAGCGGGCCGGGATCTCGAGCTCGTCGGCGGCCCCCGCGCCGCCGCCGGAGGGGGTCGGCGCCTGCGGCGCCGCGCTGGTGGACGGCGAGGCCGCGGCGGTGTCGATGACCGCCTCGCCGAACCCCTCGCCGGTGATGCCGGTCAGCGTGTCGGCCTCGTTGGAGCCGTTCACGATGGCCAGCTCGAGGGTGGCGTCGTCGCCGGCCTCGTACGCGCCGCCCTCGGGGTAGGCGATGTTGACGGCGCGCAGGGTGATGTCGCCGACCTGGGCCATGGCGCCGGCCTTGTCGCGCTCCTGGGTGGCGGTCTGCGTCACCTGCCCCGCGCTGCACGCGGCGAGCGCGGGCGGGGAGAGGAGCAGAACGCCCATCGTGGCGGCGCGCAGAGCGCGGTTCACAGCCGTCGACCTCCAGCAGGACCGTGCCGGCCACCGCGGGATCGGTGGCACGGAGACCCCAGGAGCCTATCGGTCGCCTTCCTGCCCCGCCCGCAGGGACAGGTCGGCGCCGCGCCGCCCGGCTGCGGGCGGTGCCCGGCCGGGGGCTCAGGCCAGGGCTGCCCCGCCGCTGACCAGCAGGACCACGTCGAGGACCGTCAGGAGCAGCACGGCCGGGAAGGCCAGCCTGCGGAAGCGCGGCACGCCGCCCGACAGGCCGGCCACGACGGCGGCCGGTGCGGTCAGCGCGAGCGCCGCCCAGCCGGCCGCCGTCGGTGCGCCGCGCGGGCCGAGCACGAGTACCAGGGACGCCGCCGCGAGGAGCAGCGCCCCGGAGACGGCCGACGCCCGTGGCCCCAGCCGGTGGGGCAGCCCCCGGACGCCGGTGGCCAGGTCGTCCTCGAGGTCCGGCGCGACGTTCGCGAGATGGGCGGCCGCGCCGAGGGCGGCGCCCGCGGTGACGAGCCACCACGGGGCGACCGCGGTCCCGGGCGCGGCGGCGACCACCCCGGCGGGCAGGGCGCCGAAGCCGACGACGTAGCCGGCGCCGGACCACGCCGTGCGCTTGAGGCCGGCGTTGTAGGCCCAGCCGCTGGCGACGAGCAGGAGGAGGAGCAGGCCGGGCACGGCGCCGAGGAGGAGGGAGAGGACGACGGCGGTGGCGGCTGCCAGCACGGCCGCGCCGCGCAGCGACCGGGGCGTCAGGGCGCCCTGCACGACCGGCTTGTCCGCGCGCGCCACGGCCCGGTCGCGGTCGGCGTCGAGCCAGTCGTTGCTCCAGCCGATGGAGGCCTGACCTGCGAGAACGGCGGCGCAGAGCAGTGCGGCCCGGCCGGCCGGGACGTCCGCGGCGACCGCCAGGAGGGTGGCGACGACGGTGACCGCGACCGCCGGGCCGGGGTGGGTCGCGAGGACCAGTGCCCGGATGGTGGCCATCGGCCGGAACACCTCCGCAGGCACATGAATCACGCCGTGTCAACCCCTCCAGGGCTCCGGACCAGGCCGCTGACCTGCATCTTTACTGACCTGGCCCGATCCGTTCGCAAGTTTGCCGTGCTAACCTGGGGGAAGCGAAAGGGGTCACATACACATGGGCTTCACTGTCGGCGAGACCGTCGTCTATCCGCACCACGGGGCCGCTCTCATCGAGGCGATCGAGAAGCGAACCATCAAGGGCGTAGAGAAGGCCTACCTCGTGCTGAAGGTCGCCCAGGGCGACCTCACCGTGCGCGTGCCGGCCGACAACGCAGAGATCGTCGGCGTCCGTGACGTCGTCGGTCAGGAGGGGCTCAACCGCGTGTTCGAGGTGCTCCGCGCCCCGCACACCGAGGAGCCGACGAACTGGTCGCGCCGCTACAAGGCCAATCTCGAGAAGTTGGCCTCGGGTGACGTGAACAAGGTCGCCGAGGTCGTGCGTGACCTCTGGCGTCGTGACAAGGACCGGGGCCTCTCCGCGGGCGAGAAGCGCATGCTGTCCAAGGCCCGCCAGATCCTGGTGAGCGAGCTCGCGCTCGCCGAGGGCACCAACGAGGACAAGGCCGAGGTCCTGCTCGACGAGGTCCTCGCCAGCTGAGCGCTCCGCGCGACCCCAGGACGAACCGAACCGCTCCCGTGCACGCTGCCGCCATCGTCGCAGCGGCCGGGAGCGGTTCGCGTCTGGGCGCCGACCGGCCGAAGGCGCTGGTCCCGCTGGCGGGGCGCCCGCTGGTCACCTGGGCCGTCGAGGGCCTGCTGGCCGCCGGCGTGACCGAGGTCGTCGTCACCGTGCCGCCCGCCGAGCGCGCAGCCTTCGCGGCCGCCCTGCCCGCGGCGGTGCGGTTGGTCGACGGGGGCAGCACCCGCACGGCCTCCGTCCGGGCCGGTCTGGCCGCCCTGAGCGGCCCCGGCCGCCCCGTGGCCGACGTCGTCCTCGTCCACGACGCCGCGCGCCCGCTGACCCCGTCCGACGTCGTCGCCCGGGTGCTCGGTGCCCTGGCCGCCGGCGCCCCGGCGGTCGTGCCGGTCCTCCCCGTCGTCGACACCACGGTGGCGGTCGACGACGACGGCGTGGTCGTCGAGGCGGTGCCGCGCGCCCCGCTGCGCCGGGTGCAGACGCCGCAGGGTTTCGACCGCGCGATCCTGGTCGCCGCCTACGCCGCCCTGGACGACGCCGCCGAGCTGACCGACGACGCCGCCGTCGTCCGGGCCGCCGGCGTTCCGGTGCGCACGGTTCCCGGTGACGAGCGCGCCGCCAAGATCACCGTTCCGCACGACCTGGTCCTCGCGGAGATGAGCGTGCGGACGACGGGCGAGCGGGCATCGCAGGGAGCGCCGGCGACCGAGGAGCGGAACGAGCCCGGAGCCGAGCCGTCGTGCGAGGTGGCGCGATGACCGTTCCGGACCTGCCGCGCGTCGGCATCGGCACCGACGTCCACCCGATCGAGCCGGCCCGGCCTTGCTGGCTGGCCGGGCTCGAGTGGCCGGGTGCCGACGGCTGCGCCGGGCATTCGGACGGCGACGTCGTGGCCCACGCCCTCACCGACGCCGTCCTCTCCGCCGCCGGGCTCGGCGACATCGGCGGGCTGCTCGGCACCGACGACCCCCGCTGGGCCGGGGCGCGCGGCGCCGACGTCCTCGCCCACGTCCGCGAGGTGCTGGACGCGGCGGGCTGGCGGGTGGGCAACGCCTCGGTGCAGCTGGTGTCCACGACGCCGAAGCTGGGACCGCGTCGCGGCGAGGCCGAGGCGGTCCTGACCGCGGCCCTCGGCGCCCCCGTGAGCGTCACCGCGACCACCACCGACGGGCTCGGGCTCACCGGCCGGGGCGAGGGGCGGGCCGCCGTGGCCACGGCCCTGGTCGTCCGGACGGGAAGGCCGACGGTGCAGGCGCGCCGGCCCTGACCGGGGCCTCCGTAGACTCTGCGCAGTGAGCCTCCGCCTCTTCGACACCGCAGCCCGTGCGGTCCGGGACTTCGCGCCCCTGCGTCCGGGAGAGGCATCGGTCTACGTCTGCGGGCTCACCGTCCAGGGCCCGCCCCACGTGGGCCACGTACGCGCCGCCCTCGCCTTCGACGTGCTGCGCCGCTGGCTGACCGCCCAGGGGCTCGACGTCACCTACGTCCGCAACGTCACCGACATCGACGACAAGATCCTGGCGAAGGCCGCGGCGGCCGGCGTCCCGTGGTGGGCGTGGGCCTACGAGAACGAGCGTGCCTGCACCCGTGCCTACGACGTCCTCGGCGTCCTGCCGCCCACCTACGAGCCGCGGGCGACCGGGCACGTTCCCGAGATGGTCGAGCTGATGGCCCGCCTCATCCAGCGCGGCCACGCCTACGCCGTCGACGGCGACGTCTACTTCGACGTGCGGTCCTTCCCGGAGTACGGCGCCCTGACCGGGCAGCGGCTTTCCGAGCTGCAGCCCGCGGCCGACACCGAGACCGACGAGCGCAAGCGGGACCCGCGTGACTTCGCGCTGTGGAAGGCCGCCAAGCCCGGCGAGCCGGAGACCGCCTCGTGGCCCACGCCGTGGGGCCGCGGCCGGCCGGGCTGGCACCTGGAGTGCTCGGCGATGGCGAGGCGCTACCTCGGGGCCGAGTTCGACATCCACGGGGGCGGGCTCGACCTGCGCTTTCCGCACCACGAGAACGAGCAGGCGCAGTCCCGCGCTGCCGGTGACGGGTTCGCGCAGTACTGGTTGCACAACGGCTGGGTGACCCTCGGCGGCGAGAAGATGAGCAAGTCGCTGGGCAACACCGCCCTGGTCGACGAGGTCGTGCGGCGGGTGCGCCCCGTCGAGCTCCGGTACTACCTGGTGGCGCCGCACTACCGCTCGACCATCGAGTTCACCGACTCCGCACTGGAGGAGGCCGGGTCGGCCTACCGCCGGATCGAGTCGTTCGTGAAGCGGGCGGTCGAGCGGGTGGGCGCCGACGCGGGCGCGCCGGTGCTGTGCGCCGACTTCAGCAACGCCCTCGACGACGACCTCGGCACCCCGGCGGCCGTGGCCGCGATCCACGAGACGGTCCGCGAGGGCAACACCGCCCTGGCCGACGGGGACGACCGGGCGGTCGCGGGCACGCTGGGGTCGGTCCGGGCCATGCTCGGCGTGCTGGGCCTCGACCCGCTGGACCCGCAGTGGGCCGCCGCCGGCGCCGATGACGAGAAGCTGACCCGGGCAGCCGACGGACTGGTCGCCCTTGCCCTGGAGCAGCGCCAGGCTGCCCGGGCACGCAAGGACTTCGCGGCCGCGGACGCCATCCGCGACCAGCTCGCCGCCCTCGGCGTCACCGTCGAGGACACCCCTTCCGGACCCCGATGGGAGCTGACCTCCTGATGGCCGGCAACAGCCAGCGCCGCGGCCGCAGCGACGGAGCGGGCAAGAAGCGCGCCACCGCCGGGACCGGCGGCAAGAACCGCCGCTCCCTCGCCGGCCGGGGTGCCACCCCGCCCGCCGAGGCGCGGCCCGGGCACCCGGCCCAGCGCCGGGCGGCCGCCGACGCGAAGGCGCGGGCCGACCGAGCCCGCGCCCGCCAGCGCGCCGAGGAGTCACCGGAGCTGCTGCTCGGCCGCAACCCGGTGGTCGAGGCGCTGCGCGCGCAGATCCCCGCCACGGCGCTCTACGTCGTCACCGGTGACACGACGCGCGGCGGCACCGACGAGCGGATCGCCGAGGCCCTCGCGCTGGCGGCCGACCGTGGCCTGCCGCTGCTCGAGGTCGGCAAGGGCGAGTTCGACCGGATGTCTCAGGGTGCGCTGCACCAGGGCATCGGCCTGCAGGTCCCGCCGTACGACTACGCCCACCCCGAGGACCTGCTCGACATCGCCCGCGACTCCGGCCGGGCACCGCTGATCGTGGCGATGGACGGCGTCACCGACCCCCGCAACCTCGGCGCGGTGGTCCGCTCCGCGGCCGCCTTCGACGCGCACGGGGTCGTCGTTCCGCAGCGCCGCGCCGTCGGCATGACCGCCTCGGCCTGGCGCACGAGCGCCGGCGCGGCGGCCCGCCTGCGGGTGGCCCGCGCGGTCAACCTGCCGCGGGCGCTCGCCGCCTACCAGGACGCCGGGCTGCAGACGGTGGGCCTGGCCGGCGACGGCGACGTCGACCTGCACGAGTACGACGGCTTCGCCGACCCGGTGGCGCTCGTCGTCGGCGCCGAGGGCACCGGCCTGTCGCGGCTGGTGCGGGAGAAGTGCGACGTCGTCGTGCGCATCCCGATCGACCGGGACACCGAATCGCTCAACGTCAGCGTCGCCGCAGGCATCGCGCTCCACGCCGCGGCGGCCGCCCGCCGCTGAACTCAGCCGAGCAGCTGCGCCACGGTGTAGATGACCAGGCCGGCGAGACCGCCCACCACGGTGCCGTTGACCCGGATCCACTGCAGGTCGCGGCCCACCTGGAGCTCGATGCGGCGACTGGTCTCGTCGGTGTCCCAGCGCGCGACGGTGCTGCTGACCAGGTCTGCGAGGTCGCCGGAGAAGCGCTCCACGACGTAGCTGGCCGCGCGGGCGCTGTGCCGCTGCACCAGCTCCCGCACCGCGGGGTCGGTCTGCAGGAGGCGGGCTCCGTCGCGGATCAGCGCCGTCACCCGCGCCCGCAGCGGGGAGTCCGGGTCGGCGGCCGCGGCGAGCAGCCCGTCCTTGGCGGTGGTCCAGAGGGAACCCGACCAGGTGCGGACGGCGGGGTGCTCCAGCAGCTCCTTCTTGAACTCCTCGACCCGGGCGGCGGTGTCCGGATCGGTGCGCAGCGCGTGCACGTAGGCCTGCAGCCGGGCGTCGTAGGAGCGCCGCAGCTCGTGCCGGGGGTCGGCGCCGACCTCCTCCAGGAAGGCCTGCACACCGGCGAAGGCGCGGTCGAAGACCCGGTCGTCGACCCAGTCGGGCACCCAGGCGGGCGACGCGTCGCCCAGCTGCGCGCGGAAGACCAGCCGGTTCTCATCGAGGAAGCGGGCCATCAGCCGCAGCGCCGCGGACAGCACCTCCTGGTGCCGGCCGCCGTCGACCACCAGCTCGACGACCCGCGCCAGTGGCGGGGCGGCCGGCGTCTCGTGCAGCTTCCGGTCGACGAGCGCCGCGACGGCGGGCTGCACGTCCTCGTCCTTGAGCAGGTCGGTGAGGCCGGAGAGCACGGTGGCGGCGTCCCCGCCCAGGCGCTCGGCCCGGCCGGGCGCGGCCAGGAAGGCACCCAGCCGGCCCGGGACGTCGATGTTCCCCAGCTTCTCCTCGACGACCGCGCGGGTGAGGAAGTTCTCCTGCACGAAGGCGCCCAGGCTCTCGCCGATCTGGTCCTTCTTGCGCGGGATGATCGCGGTGTGCGGGATCGGCAGCCGCAGCGGGTGCCGGAACAGCGCGGTGACGGCGAACCAGTCCGCGAGCGCGCCGACCATGGAGGCCTCGGCCGTGGCCCGCACGTAGCCGACCCAGGCGCCGGCGTCCTCACCGAGCAGCACGCACCCGAGGAAGACCGCGGCGGCGAGCAGGAACAGCCCGGTCGCAAACCGCTTCATCCGGGCCAGGTCACGGGCCCGCGCCGGGTCGTCGAGCGCCCCGGTCAGGGGTGCGGTCGGTCGGGGTGCGGCCACCCGGCCCAGCCTAGGGACCGGGCCGGGAGCCGCCTCCGGGTGTCAGTTGGTCTTCCCCAGGGTGACCTCGACGGTCCGGGCGTCCGAACCACGGCGGACGGTCAGCTCGACGGTCTTGCCGGGCGCCTGGCTGCGGATCGCGGCGGTCAGCTCCGTGGACGTGGTCACCGGGCGGTCGCCGACAGCGGTGACGACGTCGCCGGCCTGCAGCGCGGCCTCATCGGCGGCGCTGCCCGGCTCGACGGTGGCCACCTCCGCGCCCGTGCCGACCTCGCGGTTCTGGTCGTCGGTGGCGGTGCGCGCGGTCACCCCGAGGAAGGCGCGGCTCGCGGTGCCGGTCGAGATGATCTCCTGGGCGACGCGCTGGGCGGTGTTGCCCGGGATCGCGAAGCCGACGCCGATGTTGCCGCTCTGCGACTGCCCACCCGGGAGGCCGGAGGCGACGGTCGCGATGGCGGTGTTGATGCCGATCACCTCGCCGGCGCCGTCGACCAGCGCGCCGCCGGAGTTGCCGGGGTTGATCGCGGCGTCGGTCTGGATGGCGTCCAGCACGGTGGCGTCGTCCTGCGTCGATGCGGTGGCGACGGCGCGCCCGGTGGCGCTGATGATCCCGTCGGTCACCGTGTTCGACAGGCCCAGCGGGGCGCCGATGGCGACGGCGACGTCGCCGATCTGCACCTCGTCGGAGTCGGCGAACGTGGCCGGCACGAGGTCCTCGGCGCCGTCGAGGCGGAGCACGGCGAGGTCGAAGTCGGGGTCGGTGCCCACGATCTGGGCGTCGTAGAGCGTGCCGTCAGCGGTGCGCACCTGCACCGTGCCGGAGCCCCCGCCGTCGCCCGCGACGACGTGGTTGTTGGTGAGCACGTAGCCGTCGGCGGTGAGGATGACACCGGAGCCGCTGCCCGCGCTGGCGCCCGTGCTCACGTAGACGGTGACGACGCTCGGCGCGGCCTTGGCCGCGGCGGCCGTGGCGGTGGTCGCCCGCTCCGGGTTCTCGATGGTCACGCTCTGCGCGGACGCCGAGGACGCCGTGGAGCCGGCCGGCTCGTCGAGCAGCGCGGTCACGCCGGCGCCGGCGCCGCCGCCGATGAGCGCGCCCGCGACCAGGCCCGCGAGGCCGATCCGCAGCCGTCCACCGCGTCGGGTCGTCGGCTGCTCGGGGGCGGGGGCGGGAGCGGATGAGGGCAGACCGCCGTAGCCGGGGTAGGTCACGGGGAACATGGGCTGCGGCGTCGTCGGCTGCTGCGGGGGCTGCCAGGTGAACTGGTGGCCCGCGCCGGGGTACTGGTGCTGGTGCTCGCTCACTGGTGGTCCTCTCCTCGCACAGCCGTCTGCGGCTGCTGCGTCGCTGTCCACTGTGCGACCGTCCTCTGGCGCAACGCTGGGGGGAGGCTGTGAGCTTCCTGGGTGCTACCGCGGCACGGGCAGGAGCCGCCCGCGCGCCACGAGCTCGGTGACCGCCCAGACGGCCAGCACCTCCGCCGCCAGCAGCCCGATGAGCACGAGCAGCTGCGCAGCGCCGGCCTCCAGCGGGTTGCCGCCGCCGAGCAGCACGCCGACGAAGGCGCCCGGCAGGGTGACCAGCCCGACGGTGCGCGTCTGGTCCAGCGGGGGCACGAGCGCGGTGCCGGCGACCGGCCGCGCGACCAGGAGGACGGCGTCGCGCGGTGGGAGCCCGAGGGCGAGCGCGGCCTCCACCTCGCCGTGCCGCTGGGCCAGCTCCTCCCGCAGCCGCCGGCCGGCCAGGGAGGTGGCGGTCATGGCGCCGCCGACGAGGATGCCGGCGATCGGGATGACGGCCTCTCCGCGCAGCGGCACGGTGCCGCTGACCAGGACGAGGGCCACGATGGGCGCCGCGCCGCCGAGGACGGGCAGTGCAGTGGCAGCCAACCGGGCGAGGGCCCCGGCGGAGCGCAGCGGCAGGTCGGTGGTGCGGCCGGCGGCGGTGACGGTCGCGACGGTGACCATGAGCAGCACGAAGGCGGCGGAGAGCCACAGGAAGTCGACGACGACCAGCAGGACGGCCGAGACGACGGCGAGCTGCACCGTGGCCCGCACCGCGGTGACCAGCACCGCGCGGTCCTCGCCGAGGCCGGACAGCCGGCCGCTGACGGCGGCCACTGCCGTCAGGGCGAGGAGGACGACGCCGAGCCGGAGGTCGAGGTCGACCACGGAGGAGCCCACGACCGCCGATCCTGCCGGGTGGGGCCGGCGTGCCCCGTGGCGGGTGATCGATCCGTGGCTCCGTGTGCATCACCGCCGGCGACGGGGTAGTGGCGGGGACGACGGGCGGTGCCCGTCATCCGCCCCGTTCCATCGCGCCGTGGAGACTGCCGTGCCCATCCGTGGTCCCTTCCTCCGGTTCCTGATCGGTCTCGGCCTGGCCTGCGCCGCCGTGGTGGCCGTCGTCGGCGGCATCGCCCTGCGCGGTCCCGGGCTCGTCGCCGTCTGCGTGTCCGGCGCCCTGGCCGGGTGCGTGGCCGCGGGGGTGGCCCGCGAGAACCCGACGCCCGCGCGCTGCTCCGCCCTCGAGGCAGTCGGCATGGTCGCAGCGGTGACGATCGGAGCGCTCCTGGTCGTCAGCGGCACGGCCGTGCTGGCCGGCGGCGCGGCGGCTCTGCTGCTCGTCGGTGTCGGGGTGGCCGCCTGGGCCGCGCTGCGCTGGGCGCGCGACCGCCGGGCGGCCGCCGCCCGGCCGGCCTCCGTGTCCGGCATCCACGCCGTCGCCGGCGGGTGGGTCCCGGCGCCGTCCCCGGCCGTCGCCGGGCAGGCGACCGCGGCGCTGGGCGAGGAGTGGCTGCGCACCGGCACCGAGCTGCAGGGCCCCCTCGCCCCGGCGGCGCGGCAGCGGATCGTGAGCCGGCGGGCCCAGGTGCTCGACGAGCTCGAGCGCCGGGACCCGGCCGGCTTCGCCCGCTGGCTCGCCGCCGGCCCCATGCACGGCCGCGACCCGGCCGGCTACGTCCGCAGCGAGCCGCCGCGCGCCGACCCCAGCACCGAGACCGAGGCGGCCTGAGGCGACCCTGCGTCGGCGCGCGGCCCGGTGGACCGGTCGGGTGGCGGTGGCGGGCACCCGGCGCCGTTCCGATGATCGCTCCGGGTCGACTCCGATCCCCGGCTCCCCGGACGACGCGCGGCAGCAGACGTCCTGACCGAGGTCCCGGAGCCGTGGCCCGGGATGTCCCTATCCTGGTGCGGGGCCTGGAGCTCATGTCCCGCCGGCGTGGCGCAATTGGTAGCGCACCCGACTTGTAATCGGGCGGTTAGGGGTTCGAGTCCCCTCGTCGGCTCAGTCGAAGCTGCCCGCGCCGTCCCGCCGATAGGGGGCCAGCCGCTCGACCCGGTCCCGCTCGGCCCGCTCGGTGCGCACCCGCGTGGCGGTGCCCGGCTCGTAGCCGGCCTTGGCCACCCGGTGCTCGATGGTCTCCACCATGTACGCCAGCGAGAAGAGCAGGCCCAGCAGCAGCCCGCCGCCCGCGGCGCTGAGCCGGTACACGAGCGGGACGGGGACCAGCAGCAGGCAGACGACGACGAGGGGCAGCAGCTGCACGGCCGCCCGCGCCAGGTGGCGCCACACCCAGGTGCTGCGCGTCGTGTCGGCCAGCACCCACGGCGCCAGTTCCCGGGGAAGCCCTCCACCGAGGGCGTACCAGACCCATTGCGCGGGGGTCGGCCGCTGTCTGCGCACGCTCCGACGGTAGGCCGCCGCGGAGCCGGGCGGCGCCCCGTCACGCCCGCCGGGCCCCGGCGTACCGTGCGGCCGTGGACGAGCGTCGCCTGGGGGTGGTCTCCGGGCTCGGCGCCTACGCGCTCTGGGGCGTGTTCCCGCTCTACTTCCCCCTCCTCGAGCCCGCCGGCGGGCTCGAGATCGTCGCGCACCGGGTGCTCTGGTCGCTGCTGTTCGTCGGGCTGCTGCTGACCGTCGTCCGCCGGTGGGGGCACGTGCGCGCGGCGGTGGGCAGCCCGCGCACGCTCCTGGTGCTGGCCGGGGCCGCGGTGCTCATCGCCGTGAACTGGCTGATCTACGTCTACGGCGTGAACTCCGGCCAGGTCGTGGAGACCTCGCTCGGCTACTTCATCAACCCGCTGGTCAGCGTGCTGCTGGGCGTGGTGGTCTTCGCCGAGCGGCTGCGCCCGCTGCAGTGGGTGGCCGTCGGCATCGCCGCCGTCGCCGTCGTCGTGCTGACCGTCGACTACGGGCGACCGCCGTGGATCGCGCTGGGCGTGGCCCTCAGCTTCGGCCTCTACGGCCTCATGAAGAAGCTCGTGAAGGTCGAGGCGGCGCCCGGGTTGTTCCTGGAGACGGCCCTGGTCGCCGTCCCTGCCGGCGTCGTCCTGGCGGTCCTGCACACCGGGGGCAGCGGGACCTTCGCCAACGCCGGCGTCGGGCACGCCTTGCTCCTGGCCAGCGCGGGGGCGGCGACGGCGGTGCCGCTCCTGCTCTTCGCGGCGGCCGCTCGGCGGATCCCGCTGTCGACGGTGGGGCTGCTGCAGTACCTGACCCCGCTGATGCAGCTGGCGATCGGCGTCTTCTTCTACGGCGAGCCGATGCCGCCCGCGCGGCTGGCCGGTTTCGTCATCGTCTGGGTCGCCCTCGCCGTCTTCACCGTCGACACCCTGCGACACGCCCGGGCCGGGGCCCGGAGGGCCGGCCGGGACGTGGTGGTCGCCACTCCCTGAGATCACCGGGAGCCCGGCGCGGCGCTCGGCCGGAAACGTCGGTGGCCGGGGCTACCGTCCTCCTCGAGCCGCCCGGGGTCCCCGGGAGGCGGAGCGTGGCAGGAGATGGACGAACCATGAGCAGCGACCCAGCCCCCGTGGTCTCCCCGCCCCGGGCCGAGGGGTCAGGGGAGGGAACCGCGCAGGTCGGCGGCGCGGCGCTGTCCCGGCGGGAGCACGACATGCTCGGTTTCGAGCGGCAGTGGTGGCGGCGGGCCGGTGCCAAGGAGACGGCGATCCGCGACCTGTTCGGCACGACGCCGACCCGGTACTACCAGGCGCTCAACGCCCTGGTGGACCGTCCGGAAGCGATGGCCGTCGATCCGTTGCTGGTCCGGCGTCTCCGTCGGCTGCGCACGGCGCGGCAGCGGACGCGTTCCTCGCAGATCCTGGGCAAGGGGAATCACATCGATTAGATTCGGTGACCGTGGGCAGGCACGCCGCGTCAGGCAGTGACGGACTAGGTCGAGGGAACCCTTCTGCGACCGCTGGGCGGCGCAGGACCGATGCCCCCGACGGTCTGTGGCCCGACGCGGACGTGCGCCTGAGCGACCACCCCACGGCTCCGGGGCGCGAGCGCTCCGAGCGCCGTCGGGACGCCCTGCTGAGCACGCCCACCGGCGAGGCCGCGCGTCAGGTCTCGCGCTCCCGCCTGCCGCTGCCCCCGGTCCCCGCCGGTGCCCGCCCGGCCGCATCCGCCGCCCCGGCCGCGCCCCGTCAGGCCGGGCACAGTCCTGCCGTGCCCCGTCCTGCCGTGGCGTCCGCGCCGCTCACCAGCGTCGCCCCGTTCCGCGCGGTGCCCACGCCCGAGCCGCGGGAGGAGTCCGCGGCACCGGTCCGCGGCGCCGACCTCCTCTCGCCGGCCGGCGCGGGCGACGCGCTCTTCGGCGCACCCACCCCGGCCGCCCCCCGCCCCGCCTCGTCGGTCCTGGTCGACGACGAGCCCCTCGCCACCACCGGCCCGAGCCGCGGCTCCGGCGGGCACGCCCCCGCACCCCGCGTGCCCCGCGTCCCGCGCCAGACGACGCCGTCGGGGGCGCCGTCGTCCTCCTACGGGGACTGGACCAAGCCCTCTCGCACCGAGGACACCGGCCGCTCCCGGCTCGGCGTGGACACCGGCGCGGACGTGCTGCGCGGGCCGGTGGCGCCGCCCACCACCGCCATCCCGGAGCGGAGGACGACCCGCGGTGGCGAGGCGGCGGAGCCCGAAGCCGAGTTCGAGGCCGCGTACGACGACCTCGACGCCGACGACCGCGCGGCCGCAGACGTCGTCCACGGCGCTGTGACCGGCCCGGTCAAGGGCGGACGGGCCGCCAACCGCGCCGAGCGCCAGGCCGCCGACGCCGCGCGCCGCAAGGCCGCCAAGCGCAACGGCACCCCCGAGGTGATCTTCGACGACGAGCCGGAGCGCAAGCCGCGCCGCGTCCTCACGGGCCTGGTGGCCATGGTCGTCGTCGCCGGCACCGTCCTCGGCGTCTACACGGTCACCGCCCCCGAGAACCAGGAGGCGGCGGCCCGGTCGGCGTCGGCCCCGCCCAGCGTGCCGACCGTCGCCCCGCCGAGCGCGGCCCTGCCGCCGCTCACCGTCGACCCGGTTCCCGTCGAGCCGCCGGTCACCACCCCCGTCCGGGTCCCGGTCACCGTCCTCAACGCCACCAACGTGACCGGGCTGGCAGGCAAGATCTCCGGGGTCGTCGTCGCCGGTGGCTGGGAGTCGCCCGGCGTGGGCGCCTACCCCGGCACGGACGTCGCCACCACCACCGTCTTCTTCACCGAGGGCGACGAGCAGCAGCGCCAGGCCGCCCTGCAGCTGATCGACCAGTTCCCCGACCTCGCCGGCCCCGCGCCCCGCTTCTTCGAGGTCGCCGACGTCCCGGCGCCCGGGCTGGTCGTCGTCGCCACGGGCAACTGGCAGCCCTGACCCGGGTCGCCCCGGGCTGCCGGAACACGGGCGGGCACCCGGCCGTTGGGCGCTTCGTGCGCTCCCTCCGCGGGCTCGTGCGTCCCCGCCCGCGCTCCGCAGCGCGCGCCTCGGCCGCCGCCCTGCTCGCCCTCGCCCTGCCGACCGGTCTGGTCGTGCTCGCCCCCCCGGCGGCGGCTGCGGAGGTCGGCACCGAGGTGGCCCGGGTGCCGTCGGGCTCCGGGGAGGACGCCGTCGAGCTCGACACCACCCTCTACCTCCCGGACACCGACGACCCGGCTCCCGCGATCGTGCTCGCGCACGGCTTCGGCGGCAGCAAGCGGTCGGTCGCCGACGACGCCGCCGACCTGGCCGGGCGCGGCTACGTCGTCCTCACGTACTCGGCTCGCGGGTTCGGGGAGAGCACCGGCCGGATCGGGCTCAACGACCCGCGCTACGAGATCGCCGACCTCTCCACGCTGCTCGACCTCCTCGCCGAGCGCGAGGAGGTCGAGCTCGACGCCGACGGCGACCCGCGGGTGGGGGTGGCCGGCGGGTCCTACGGCGGTGCACTCGCCCTGCTCGGCGCCGCCTACGACGAGCGGGTCGACGCCATCGCGCCGCAGATCACCTGGAACTCCCTGACCACCGCGCTCTTCCCGTCGCAGACCGGCGAGACGCCGGCCGACACGGTGGCCGCGGTTCCCCAGACGGAGGCGGCCGGTGTCTACAAGCGGCTATGGTCCGGGCTGTTCTTCGGCATCGGCTCCTCCTCGGGCGGCCCGCTGGACGCGCTCGGTGGCGCCGGCGGGGCGGCCGGCGGTGCCTCCCTCGGCGCACTCCCGCCCGCGCTGCTCGAGCAGGCCGCCGAGAACCCGGAGGCCGCCGGGCTGCTGCTCACCTGCGGCCGGTTCCGGGTCGAGGTGTGCGAGGCGTACCAGACGGCCGCGGCCTCGGGCACGCTCACGCCGGAGGTGGCCGCGGTGCTCGACCGCAGCAGCCCCGACGGCGTGCTCGACCGCATCGACGTGCCGACGCTGCTGGTGCAGGGCACCCAGGACTCGCTCTTCGGCCTCGGCCAGGCCGACGCGAACGCGCGTGGCATCGCGGCGGACGGGACCCCGGTCAAGGTGGTCTGGTTCGCCGGCGGCCACGACGCGTCCTCGTCGGACCGGCAGACGCAGGAGCTGCGCGACCAGATCGCCGGCTGGTTCGACTGGCACCTGCGGGGACAGGGCGAGGACCCCGGCACGGGCTTCGAGTTCCCGGCGCCCACCGGGCTGGGCGCCACGATCGGCCGGGTCCAGGGCGGCGGCCAGACCGTCGCCGCGGAGGCCTACCCCGGGCTGGACGGCGCGGAGCCGGCCACCCGCCGGTCGGTGACCGTCTCCGGGCCCGTGCAGCCGGTCGTCACCCCGGCCGGTGGCACGCCGGCCGCCCTCACCACCGTGCCGGGGCTGGGTGCGCTGACCTCCGCCCTGGGCGGGTCGACCGCGGAGATCCCCGGCCAGTACGCCGCCTTCGACAGCGCTCCGCTGGAGGAGGCCGTCGAGGTCGTCGGCGCCTCGACCGTCGACCTCGTGGTCGCCTCGCCCAGCGGATCGGCGACGCTGTTCGCCAAGCTCTACGACGTCGGTCCCGACGGCGCCACCACGCTGCCCGGTGGCCTGGTCGCGCCCCTCGCGCTCACCGGCCTCTCCACCGATCCGACCGCCCCGACGCGGGTGGGCGTCACGCTGCCGGGGATCGTGCACCGCTTCGAGGCCGGCCACCGGATGCGGGTGCTGGTGTCCTCCACCGACCAGGCCTTCGCGCTGCCCGACGAGGCGGCCGTCTACTCCGTCGGCCTGGCCTCGGCCGGTGCCGCGAACGGCGTGGCCGCGGGCGAGACGCAGCTCGCGGCGCCCGAGGTCAGCGGCCGGAGCGAGTCGACCGGCGGCACCTCGCGCTGGTGGGTGCTGCTCGCCGTCGTCGCCGGTCTGGGTCTGCTCGGCTGGCTGGCCGCCCGCTGGTGGGGGAGCCGGCGACGCCGGCAGATCTCGCAGGTGGAGCCGGACGGCGAGGACGTCCCGCTGCGGTTCACCGGCGTGACCAAGGCCTACAAGGACGGCTTCGTCGCCGTGCGCGACCTGTCGTTCGAGGTGCGGCGCGGCCAGGTGCTCGGCCTGCTCGGGCCCAACGGCGCCGGCAAGACGACGTCGCTGCGCATGCTGATGGGCCTCATCCGGCCGACCGAGGGGCGGATCAGCGTCTTCGGGCACGCCGCCGGTGCCGGCGCCCCGGTGCTGTCCCGGCTCGGCTCCTTCGTGGAGGGCACCGGCCTGCAGCCGCACCTGTCCGGCCGGGACAACCTGAGCCTCTACTGGGCCGCCACCGGCCGGCCGGCCGAGGACGCGCACATGGACGAAGCTCTCGCCGTCGCCGGCCTCGGCGCGGCCATCGACCGGCCGGTGCGCCGGTACAGCCAGGGCATGCGCCAGCGGGTCGCGATCGCCCAGGCCATGCTCGGGCTGCCCGATCTCCTCGTGCTCGACGAACCGACCAACGGGCTCGACCCGCCGCAGATCCACGCGATGCGCGACGTGCTGCGCTCCTACGCCGCCACCGGGCGCACCGTGATCGTCTCCAGCCACCTGCTCAGCGAGATCGAGCAGACCTGCAGCCACGTGGTCGTCATGGCCAAGGGGCAGAAGATCGCGCAGGGCACGGTGGAGGAGATCGTCGGCACCGGTGGCTCGGTGCTCGTGGGCCTGGCCGACGACGCCGACACCGACCGGGCGATCGCCGTCCTCTCGTCGCTGCCCGGGGTCACCGCCGCGCGCGGCGACGACGGCCTGGTCGCCGAGCTGGACGGCTCCCGCCGCGCCGACGTGCTGCAGGCGCTGGTGTCGGCCGGCATCGCCGTCGAGCAGTTCACGCCGCGACGACGCCTGGAGGACGCCTTCCTGGCCCTGGTGGGGGAGAGCTGATGGCCACGACCGACCACGTGCAGCCGACCGGCGCGGTCGCCGGCTACCGGCCGGAGCGGACGCTGCGGGTGTCGGTGGAGCTGCGGCGGCAGTTCAAGCGCCGCCGCACCCTCGGCGTCTTCGCCCTCATGATCGCGCTGCCGCTGGTGCTCATCGCCGCCCTCCAGCTGGGCGCCAGCGAGGAGGCGGCGGAGAACAGCCGGATCAACCTGGTCGACGTCGCGACGGCGAGCGGGCTGAACTTCACCCTGTTCGTGCTGTTCGCGACGACCAGCTTCTTCCTCGTGGTGGTCTACGCGCTGTTCTTCGGCGACACCGTCGCCGTCGAGGCGCAGTGGGGCTCGCTGCGGTACGCGCTGGCCACGCCGATCCCCCGGATGCGGCTGCTCCGGCAGAAGTGGCTGGCCGCGCTGGTGCAGTCGGTCGCGGCGCTGGTCACGCTCGCCGCGGTCGCGGTGGTCGCCGGCGGGATCGCGTTCGGCTTCGACGACATCAGGACGCCGGTCGGTGTGGGGATCGACCAGGGTGAGGGCATGCTCCGGCTGGCCGGGATGCTCGGCTACCTCGCCGTCCACCTGCTCGTCGTCGGTGCGCTGGCGTTCTGGTTCTCCACGATCACCGACGCACCGCTGGGGGCGGTCGGTGGCGCGGTGTTCACCATGTTCGTCTTCGCGATCCTCGACCAGGTGGAGCAGCTCGGGTCGATCCGCGACTGGTTCCCGACGGCGGAGGAGTTCGCCTGGACCGACCTGCTGCAGACACCGGTCGACGACGGCGACCTGTTCCGCGGCGTGATCCAGTCGCTGGTCTACATCGCCGTCTTCACGGCGCTCGGCTTCCGGCACTTCGCCCGCAGGGACGTGACCAGCTGACAGCCGTTCGTGCACGAACCGTCGTCCCGGACTGCCCAAGGCGACCGTTCGTGCACAGAATGCCGGGTCACAGGCTCTGGCGCACCGCCTGCGCCCAGCCCTCGCCCATGGCGGCGGCGGTCACCGAGGCGTTGGGGACCGCGGCCAGCGCCGCGGCCATCCCGTCGACCGCGCCGCCGTTCGCGGTGATCCACAGCCGGCCCACGGCGGGGGCCATGTCCAGGTCGCTGAGGCTGTCGCCGATCGCCACGGCGTCGTCGGGGAACAGGCCCCGGCGCTCCAGGTCCCAGGCGATCGCCGCCCCCTTGGAGATGCCGCGCGGCATCAGGTGGTAGACCCGCGGCGGCGCCGGGTCGTCGTGGAGGCCGAACCGGGACGACGCGGGGATGGCCCCGTTGTCCTTGAGCGTCAGCCACCCCACCCCGCGTTCGGCCAGCCAGGCGTCGGCGGCGAGCGGGTCCACCCGGCCGCGCAGCAGCGCGTCGGTGTGGTGGGTCGCGTGCCAGGGGGCGTGCCACTCCAGCCGGCCGGGGTGCGCGGCGACGAGGTCCTCGACCACGCCGAGCTCGGCCATCACGTCCATCGGCGCCCGGTCGCCGTAGCCGGCGGGCAGCTCGCCGCGCAGCCGGTGGGTGTGCCGCCCGGAGCCCCAGCCGATGATGGCGCCGAGCTCCGCGATGGCGCCGTCGGCGGCGAAGATGCGCGCGGCCTCCACCACCTGCTCGTAGGTCCGGCCGCTGACCAGCACCAACGCCACCCCGGCGCGGTGCAGGTCGAGCAGGGCGCCGGCCGGGCCGTCGGTCAGCTCCCGGCCGGCGGTGTGCCAGAAGGAGCCGCGCGGGCCGACCATGGTGCCGTCGAGATCGGTGTAGACGATGCGCGCTGCCACGCCCTCATCCTGTCCGCCGCGAGGTGCCGTACCGCCCGCGGGTACGCTTCGGATCGTTCACTCATCCAGAGGGGCAGAGGGACACGGCCCGATGAAGCCCCGGCAACCGCCGTCCGCGCAGCGATCTCATGGAGCAGCGCGGCGGGAGGTGCCAATTCCGTCCCGCGCGGCTCGACGGCCCGCTGCGGGGAAGATGAGGAGGTAGTCGTCGCATGACTCTCACCGCTCCCGGTTCCGTTCAGGCCGACTCGTCGGCAGGCGGCCCCACCCCGCCGTGTCCGGCTCGCGGGCTGGTCTGCCGCAACTGCGGCGCCACCTTCGGGCTGATCGCCGAGCACGCCTGCGCCGAGTGCTTCGGCCCGCTGGAGGTCGACTACGACCCCGAGCTGATGCGCGCGGTCACCCGTGAGCAGATCGAGGCCGGCCCGCAGAACATCTGGCGCTACGTCGCGCTGCTGCCCGTGGGCCAGGATCCCGCCGAGCGCGTGTCCCTCGACCCGGGCATGACCCCGCTGGTGCGTGCCGACCGGCTGGCCGCCGAGCTGGGCCTGACCGGCGGGCTCTGGGTGAAGGACGACTCGGCCAACCCCACCCACTCCTTCAAGGACCGCGTCGTCAGCCTCGCCGCCACGGCCGCCAAGGGCCTGGGCTACCGGAAGATCGCCTGCGCCTCGACGGGCAACCTGGCCAACTCCGTCGCCGCGCACGCCGCCCGCGTCGGGCTGCCGTCGATCGTGTTCATCCCGAGCGACCTGGAGCCGGGCAAGGTCGTGCAGTCGGCGGTCTACGGCCAGACGCTGGTCGCCGTCGACGGGTCCTACGACGACGTCAACCGGCTGACCAGCGAGCTCGCCGAGACGGACGAGTTCGAGGACACCGCGTTCGTGAACCAGAACGTGCGGCCGTACTACGCCGAGGGCTCCAAGACGATGGGTTACGAGCTCGCCGAGCAGCTCGGCTGGCGGATCCCGGCGCAGGTCGTCATCCCGATGGCGTCCGGCTCGCTGCTCACCAAGGTCGACAAGGCCTTCCGGGAGCTCACCGCCGCCGGCATCGTCGAGGCCACGGAGTGGACGATCTTCGGCGCCCAGTCGGCCGGCTGCGACCCGATCGCCACCGCCTTCGACAACGGCTGGGACGTCGTGAAGCCGGTCAAGCCCACCGGCATCGCCAAGTCGCTCAACATCGGCAACCCGGCCGACGGCCCGTACGCGCTCGACGCCATCCGGCGCACCGGCGGTGCCGTGGCCCGCGTCGGCGACGACGAGATCGTCCAGGGGATCCGCGACCTCGCCCGCACCACCGGGGTCTTCGCCGAGACCGCCGGCGGCGTGACCGTCGCGGTGCTGCGGAAGCTCGTCGAGGGCGGGCTCCTGGACCCGGCCAAGGAGACCGTCGTCCTCAACACCGGCGAGGGCCTGAAGACCCTCGACCCGCTGGAGCCGGTCGTCGGTCCGACGCACCGCGTCGAGCCGTCCCTGAAGTCGGTGCGGGCCGCAGGCCTCATCGACTGAGAGACGACGCCGTCCTCCGCATCCCTCGCAGGCTCGGGGCGGTGCCCGGGACGGGGCCGGTATCGATCGGGCGAAGACGACCCGACCAGGGCTTTCCTGATGTACCTTCTCGCGCGGATCCAGTTCCATGTTCGTGTTCGAGCGGGCGGAAGAGGTGGACCCGGTTCCCCGATCCAGAGGAGCCGTCCGCAGGTACGAACGTGGGAGCACACGTGGCACAGGGCACCGTGAAGTGGTTCAACGCCGAGAAGGGCTTCGGCTTCATCGCCGTCGACGGCGGCCAGGACGTCTTCGTCCACTACTCGGCCATCCAGATGGACGGGTACAAGAGCCTCGACGAGGGTCAGCGCGTCGAGTTCGAGGTCGTCCAGGGGTCGAAGGGGCCGCAGGCCGACGCCGTCCGCTCTGCGTGACCTGTCGTCCTCCGGACGACGCACCGCACCACCCGTGAGGCCCGGTTCCCCGCTCGGGGGGCCGGGCCTCCGTGCACGTCAGGCCACCCGCAGGAACGCCGACCGACCCCCCGTTCTTGCACTCGCCAAGGTCGAGTGCCAGACTCGTTTCTGGCACTCGGGGCTCCTGAGTGCCAATCAGGTCGGAACGGTGAGGCACCGGTCCGTGGGCCGACGGAGCGTCCACGTCGCTGGTGTCGTCCGTCGCGGGCGCCGAACCCGGCCGTGCAGCGATCGATGCATGGAGGACACCACCACATGGCCAAGATGATCGCCTTCGAGGAAGAGGCGCGCCGCGGCCTCGAGCGGGGCATGAACACCCTCGCCGACGCCGTCAAGGTGACCCTCGGCCCCAAGGGCCGGAACGTCGTGCTGGAGAAGAAGTGGGGCGCCCCCACGATCACCAACGACGGTGTGAGCATCGCCAAGGAGATCGAGCTCGAGGACCCGTGGGAGAAGATCGGGGCCGAGCTCGTCAAGGAGGTCGCGAAGAAGACCGACGACGTCGCGGGTGACGGCACCACCACCGCCACCGTGCTCGCCCAGGCGCTCGTGCGCGAGGGCCTGCGCAACGTCGCCGCCGGCGCCAACCCGATGGCCCTCAAGAAGGGCATCGAGAAGGCCGTCGCCTCGGTCACCGAGTACCTCCTCTCCACGGCCAAGGACGTCGAGACCAAGGAGCAGATCGCCGCCACCGCGTCGATCTCCGCCGCCGACCCCGCCATCGGTGAGCTCATCGCCGAGGCGATGGACAAGGTGGGCAAGGAAGGCGTCATCACCGTCGAGGAGAGCAACACCTTCGGCCTCGAGCTCGAGCTCACCGAGGGCATGCGCTTCGACAAGGGCTACATCTCGCCCTACTTCGTCACCGACGCCGAGCGCATGGAGGCCGTCCTCGACGACCCGTACGTGCTCGTCGTCAACGGCAAGATCAGCTCGGTCAAGGACCTGCTCCCGCTGCTGGAGAAGGTCATGCAGTCGGGCAAGCCGCTGGCCATCATCGCCGAGGACGTCGAGGGCGAGGCCCTGGCGACCCTGGTCGTGAACAAGATCCGTGGCACCTTCAAGTCCGTCGCCGTCAAGGCACCGGGCTTCGGTGACCGCCGCAAGGCCATGCTGGGTGACATCGCCATCCTCACCGGTGGCCAGGTCATCAGCGAGGAGGTCGGCCTCAAGCTCGACACCGCCGGCATCGAGCTGCTCGGCCGCGCCCGCAAGGTCGTCGTCACCAAGGACGAGACGACGATCGTCGAGGGTGCCGGGGACACCGACCAGATCCAGGGTCGGGTCAACCAGATCCGCAGCGAGATCGAGCGGTCGGACTCCGACTACGACCGGGAGAAGCTGCAGGAGCGCCTGGCCAAGCTGGCCGGTGGCGTCGCCGTCATCAAGGCCGGCGCCGCGACCGAGGTCGAGCTCAAGGAGCGCAAGCACCGCATCGAGGACGCGGTGCGCAACGCCAAGGCCGCCGTCGAGGAGGGCATCGTCGCCGGTGGTGGCGTCGCTCTCGCACAGGCCACGGCCGTCGCGTTCGACAAGCTCGAGCTCGAGGGTGACGAGGCGACCGGTGCCAACATCGTGCGCGTCGCGCTCGAGGCGCCGCTGAAGCAGATCGCCATCAACGCCGGCCTCGAGGGCGGCGTCGTGGCGGAGAAGGTCCGCAACTCGGAGACCGGCTGGGGCCTCAACGCCGCCACCGGCGAGTACGTGGACCTGGTCGCGGCCGGCATCATCGACCCCGCCAAGGTCACCCGCTCGGCGCTGCAGAACGCCGCCTCCATCGCGGCGCTCTTCCTCACCACCGAGGCCGTCATCGCCGACAAGCCGGAGAAGAACGCTCCGGCCATGCCGAACAGCGATGGCATGGGCGGCATGGACTTCTGAGTCCGGCCCCCTCGTAGCACCAGCACTGCCCGGCAGGGGCGGTCCGCTCTCCAGCGGGCCGCCCCTGTCGGCGTTCCGGGGCCCGCTCGCTGGACCAGTGGTGACCACCCGGGGGCGGAGCGGCAGGACGCAGGCCGAGGGCCCGCCATCGGCTGGTGACGGGGGGGAACCACGGTCGCGTGCGCACCGCCGCGACCCCTGTGCCGGGTGGGTCCTGTTCTGGTCATCGACTACTCCGCTGTCGCGCCGTCCCTACACCGCTGTGGGCCGGTCTCGTGGACGGAACAGTGGTCCGCGGGCACCGTTGCGGGCAGCCGAGCGCAGGGAGGCGACCTGTCCCCAATACGGGGGGCAGGCGGCTGCCGTCGCGTCAGCCCGCGCACCGCGGGGTAGCCGTCGGGCGTGACGGTGATCATCGGTACGTCGGGGTGGCAGTACCGCGACTGGCGCGGCGCCTTCTACCCGCAGAAGCTGGCGCAGCGGCTGTGGCTCGAGCACTACGTCGAGCACTTCGCCACCGTCGAGAGCAACAACGCCTTCTACCGGCTGCCCGAGCGGGAGACGTTCGTCAAGTGGCGGGAGCGCACGCCACCGGACTTCCGGTGGGCGGTCAAGGCCAGCCGGTTCCTCACCCACATCAAGCGGCTGCGCGAGCCGGAGGAACCGGTCGCCCGGCTGATGGGCCGCGCGGAGGGTCTGGAGGCCAAGCTGGACACGATCCTGCTGCAGCTGCCGCCCACGCTGAAGGCCGACCCGGAGCTGCTGCGCACCTGCCTGGCCCAGTTCCCCAGCGGAACGCGGGTGGCCGTGGAGCCGCGGCACGAGTCGTGGTGGACCGACGAGATCCGGGCGCTCCTGGAGCGCTACGGCGCGGCGCTGTGCTGGGCCGATCGGATGGAGCAGCCGGTCGCCCCGCTCTGGCGCACCGCCGACTGGGGATATCTGAGGTTCCACACCGGGCTGGAGAACTGGCGCTACCGGCCGGAGACCCTCCAGCTGTGGGCCGACCGGCTGGCCGCCACGTACGGGGAGGACGACGTCCTCGTCTACTTCAACAACGACCCGGGCTGCGCCGCGGTCATCGACGCATGCCTGTTCGCCGACGCGGTGCGCCGGACCGGGGGGACGCCGACGCGGGTGCCCACGGCCGACCAGGCGACCGGTCTGGCCTGGGCGCCGGTGGAGGTCCCCCCGGTCTGACGGCTCCGGTCAGCCCTTGCCGTTGCCGTTGCCGTTGCCCTCGCCGTTGCCCCGCCCTGCGCCCGCCGCGGCCCCGTCGGCTTCCTCGGCGCTCTCCTCGACCTGCTCGTCGGCGTCGCGGGCGGCCTTCTCGGCTGCCTTCTGGGTGCCCTTGGGCGCCTTCTCGGCCGCACGCGCGGTTTCCTCCCCGTCGTGAGTCACCTGGCGGTCCTGGGCCGCGGCGAGCGCGTCCCGGGCGTTGGCGTTGGCGTGGAAAAGGGCGTTGACCAGCCCGCGGCGGTCGCCGTCCTCGATGACCACCTCGGCCCCGGTCTCGACCTCGCTGGGCTCCTCGGTCTCGGTCTCGGTCTCGCTCTCGATCTCGGTCTCGCTCTCGATCTCGGTCTCGGTCTCGGTCTCGGTCTCGGTCTCGGGGGTGTCGTCGGTCGACCGGGCGGGAAGGGCGAGGTCGTAGGACCGGGGGAAGTCGAACGGCGTCACGGTCTCCACGGCGGAGGCGACGGTGTCCTGCACCGGGGCCGGCAGGACGCCGGCCGCACCGGCGCCGGTCACCCCCGCGGCCGCGATGCCCAGGCCGGTGGCCACCTGCGCCGCGGTGCCGGCACCGGCGATCTTGGCGACGACGGCGGCGAGCCCTTCGAGCAGTGCCATGGGTGGAGCTCCTTCCGAACGGGAACCGCGGATGCGGCGCTTCGAACGGGTATCGGCTCCAGGCGGAGGCGGCTGTAGCGGTGCGGCCCGATTCACCCGGACGGGCGCTACCCGGTCGGGGCGTCGGTCAGGTGCTGGGCGAACGTGCGCGGTGATCGGCCGAGCAGGTCGGTGAGCACCCGCGGGCTGCCGGTGAACCCGTGCGCGCGGTACCAGTCGAACATCGCGGTGCGGCAGTGACCGGCGTAGGTCGCGTCGTTGCCGGTCGGCGCGTCAACCGCGGCGACGGGGCGCCCGGAGCGGGCGGACAGCAGGCCGGCGACGTCGGGTGCGGTCAGCTCCTCGGGCCCCGCGGCCTCGAAGGTGCCGCTGTCCAGCCCGTCGGCCGTGAGCAGCACCGCCGCGGCCTCGGCGACGTCGCGCAGGTCGACGAAGGACTGCGCCTTCTCCAGGCCCCACGGGCTGCGCAGCTCGCCGCTCTCCGCCGCTCCGGCCAGCTGACCGTCGAGGTTGTCGGCGTAGGCGCAGGGCTGCAGCACCCGCCACCGCGCCGCCGTCCCCGCGACGGCGCCGTCGAGGGCCTCCTCGACCCGGTCCTTCGCCGCGTGGTGCGGCATCGCGCGGATCTGCGGCCGCAGCACCGAGTGGTAGACCAGCCGGCGCACCCCCACGCGGGCGGCGGCGGTGAGGACCGCGGGGGCGCCGGTGGCCTCCGACGGGTCGAAGTTGGGCCATATCAGGTAGAGGGCGTCCGCGCCGGCGCACGCGGCGGACAGGTCGCCGGTGAGGTCGCCGACGACCACCTCGGCGCCGAGGGCGTCCAGCTGCGGGCGCGGCCGGCGCGAGGGGACGACGGCGCGCACCTGCTTCCCGCGCGCCAGCAGGGCACGGACGACGGCGGTGCCGGTGGAGCCGCCGGCGGCGGTCACGACGATCACAGGACGTCGACCGCCTCGGCGTGCCGGACGCCGAGCTGCTCCGCCGCCTGGCCCAGCACGTCCTGCACGACGAGCGTGTCGGCCAGCGGCATGACGGCGCTCTCGGCCCGGCCCGCCCGCAGGCAATCGGTGACCTCGATCAGCTCGTGCGCGTACCCGGTGCCGGCCGGGGGCTTCGTGATCGTCTCCGGTTCGGCGCCGGTGCGGTGCAGCACGAACGTCGCCGGGTGGTGGAACCGGGGGAGGACGTCGATCCAGCCGGTCGTCCCGAACACCCGCGCCTGCCCGGGGAGGGCGTTGCGCAGCGAGGTGGTGAGCGCGGCCGTGCGGCCGTCGCCGAAGTCGAGGAGCAGGGCGGCGTCGGCGTCGGCCCCGGAGGGGAACACCGAGCCGGCGGCGAGGACGCGCTCCGGCGTCCCCAGCAGCATCTGGGCGAAGGAGACGACGTAGACGCCGAGGTCCAGCAGCGCGCCACCGCCGAGCTCCATGGCGAAGAGCCGGTCGAGCGGGTCGTACTCGCGGGCCACGCCGAGATCGGCCTGCACCGACCGAACCTCACCGATCGCGCCGTCGGCGATCAGCTCGCGCACGGCGACGACGGCGGGCTGGAAGCGCGTCCACATGGCCTCCATGGCGAAGACGCCGGTCTCCCGGGCCAGGTCGACCACCTCGTGCGCGCCGGCGGTGGTGGCGGTGAACGACTTCTCCACCAGCAGCGCCTTGCCCGCGCGGAGGGCGGCCAGCGCGAGCGCGTGGTGCTGCGGGTGCGGGGTGGCGAGGTACAGCACGTCGACGTCCGGATCGGCGATGATCGCGGCGTAGGAGCCGTGCGCCCGGTCCAGGCCGTGCCGGGAGGCGAAGGCGTCGGCCCGCTCCGGCGACCGCGAGGCGACCGCCACCGCCCGCGCGCCCGGCACGTGCGCGAAGTCGTGCATCACATTCTCGGCGATGCGGCCCGGCCCGATGACTCCCCAGCGGATCTCTGCACTCACCCGGCAGACGCTAGTCGGGGCGCGGCAGACTGCCTCCCGTGGCCGTGCTGATCGACTCCCCGGTGTGGCCCTGGCGCGGCCGCCGCTGGTCCCACCTGGTCAGCGACGTCAGCTACGAGGAGCTGCACGCCTTCGTCGCGGCGGAGCTGGGCATCCCGCGGCGGGCCTTCCAGGGCGACCACTACGACATCCCCGAGGACCTCTACGACGTCGCGGTCGCGGCGGGAGCGCAGCCGGTCGAGTGCCGCGAGCTGCTGCAGCGCCTGCTCGCGGCCGGGCTCAGGCTCCGGAAGGCCCGCCGGCCCGCTGCCTCAGCAGGGTGAGCTCCGCGGTCAGGTTCGCGCGGGCGAGCGGCTCCCACTCCGCGGCGGCGGGCAGCCGGTAGAGCCGGGGGAGCGCCAGCAGCTGATCCAGGACGGCGATCCGCCCGGCGGTGAACGTCTCGTCGTCCAGGTGCCCGTACTCGGCGCGGATCGCCGACGCGTAGCCCGCGTACGCCCCCGGCGGGCTGGCGAGCACCGCGAGGTCGGCGTCGCAGAGGGCTGCGCCGTCGGCGTCGCCGGGTGCCACGTCGTGCCCGTCGGTGAGCAGCACCAGCCGCACCACCTCCTCGACCCGCTCGTCCGGGACGAGCCCGCGCAGGCCGGCGCGGGCGCGGGCGGCGCTGAGCTGCTCGTTGTCCGTCCGCTGCGGGTCGTAGACGACGTCGTGGTACCAGGCGGCCAGCCGCACGGCGTCGGGGTCGGGGACGTCGGCGACCAGCCGCTCGACCAGGCCGAGGACCGCCGCGAGGTGTGCCAGGTCGTGGTACCGGCGGTGCGGCTCGCTCCACGCGGCGACGACGGCGGCCCACTCGGTGCGCGAGGTGGGGGAGTCGCCGGCCAGCGCGGCCCAGGCCTCGAAGCCGACCGGGCCGCTCACCGGAGGACCCCGCACGTGCGCACCGCGAGCAGGGCGAACGCGCGGGCGGCGGTGACCAGGTCGGCCACGGGTACCGACTCCAGCGGCCCGTGCGCGAGGTGCAGGTCGCCTGGGCCGTAGTGCAGCGTGGGGATGCCCGCGGCGGCGTACAGCCGCAGGTCGGTGCCCGCGGCGATGGCGCGCTCGGCCGGCTCGGCGCCGCCGGCGTCGACCACGGCGGACATGACCGCGGGCAGCAGCGGGGAGCCGGCCGGCAGCTCGCCGCTGGCGAAGGCGCCGCCGGTCCAGGTGAGCCGGACCGGGTGCGCGGCCAGCCACGGGTGCGCCGCGCAGAGCTCGGCCAGCCGCGCCTCGAGCGCCGCCCTCGCCGTCTCCAGGGGTTCACCGACCCGCACCCCGTACCGGCCCTCGGCGACCAGCCGGTCCGGGACGGAGCTGGCCCAGTCGCCCGCCTGTACCCGGCCGATGGAGATGCCGTGCGGGAAGCGGGCCTCGCCGAAGCGCGGATCGGCGTCGCGCTGCCGCTCGGCCTCGAAGGCGAGCAGCTCCCCGTGCACGTGCGCGAACAGCTCGACGGCGCTGACGCCGCGGTCGCGCATGGCGGCGTGGGCGGCGTGGCCGCTCACCTCCAGCCGGAAGGTGAGGGCCCCGCCGTGGGCGGTGACGACGGCCCGGGCGGTGGGCTCGGGGATGACGCACAGCTCGCCGGTGTGGCCGCGGCGCAGCGTGGCCCAGGCGCCGAGGCCGCCGTCCTCCTCGCCGACGACGCCGTGCAGCGCGAGCGGGCGGGCCAGGCGCACCCCCGCCGTCCGGAGGGCGTGCACTGCCGCCAGCAACGAGACCACCCCGGCCTTCATGTCGCACGCGCCGCGGCCGTGCACGGCGCCGCCGCTGATCCGGGGGACGAACGGATCGCCGGCCCACAGGTCGCGGTCGCCGGGCGGGACGACGTCGGTGTGCCCGGCGAACACCAGCGCCGGCGCGCCGTCCTCGGCGCCGTCGACCGTGCCGACGACGCCCCACGCCTCGCTGCGCACGACCTCCTGGCCGGGGGCGCCGGGGGCGCTCGCGGCCTCCACCAGGTCGATCGGCCACCGGTCGACGGTGCAGCCGAGCTCGTCCAGCCAGTCGCCGAGCAGGTGCTGGACCTCGCTCTCGGCCGCGCTCCCCCCGACCGACGGGACGGCGATCATGGTGCAGAGCCGGTCCACCGCCCACTGCTCGTCGACGGCGGACAGCACGCGCGCCTCGACGGCGGTGAGGTCGGCCATGCGCGGGAGTCTGGCACGCGTCGCCGACGGGCCGGGACGGTGCGGCGCCGGCGTGCGCGGGGACCTCGGACCGGCGCGGTCGTCCAGGCCGGGCAGACCGCCGCGAAGAAGCCGGCGTGGTCATCGTGTCAGCGCCCACGGTCGACTCCGCACGCAGGGCGAGCGCGGAGAACTGAAAAGTCCTGCCGGACGGGTGTCGGCCCGGAGTGCGCGGGTAGCCTCGAAGACGTCCGGGCCGGGTGCATCGTGCCCCCGGGTGCCATTTGGTTACGCCTTCACGGACTACCGCCCCGACCTCGGTCGGGGGCCTGGAGCCGCGTTGTGCATCTCGCCGCGAGGCGGCCGTCATCCGGTCCGGACCTCACTTCCCGATCGGCTCCACCCTCAGGGTGGGGCCGATCGTCGTGAGGGCCGCTCGGACCGCTCACCGCCCAGCGGGGGTCGCTCCACCTAGAGCATCGTGCGCAGGCGCTCCCGGCGCGCGCGGAGCACGTCGACCGACGCCGACGCCGACGGCGGGCCGGGCACCGACTGGCGCAGCTGGGTGTGCACCACGGCCTGCGGCTGCGAGGTGCGCGCCGCCACCCGGTTGACCAGCCGGTTGATCTCCCGGCGCAGCTCCGCGGCGTCGCGCCAGGAGCGGCCGGCGTCGTCCTCGTCGGGGTGGTCCTCGACGACCATGAAGTCGTCGCCGTCGTTCCGGTGGCTCGCCGCGATCCGCACCCGCAGCTCGTCGTCCCGCTTGGCCAGCAGCGACGCCGTCTGCTCGGGGGTGAGCAGGCCGGGGATGCCGAGGAAGTCCTCCTCCTCGGGCGCGACGAGCGCCGGGCGGCCCTCACCGGTGTGCGCCGTCCCGCCGTGGAGGACGTGCGCGAAGCGGGCGTCGGCCTCCAGCGCCTCCCACTGCTTCAGCTCGCCCTCGCGCGGCTCCCGTGGCGGCAGGTCGAGCGCCTCCAGCTCCTCGTCGGGCTGGGTCCTGGGCGGCGGCATCACGTGGTTGCGCTGCTCCTCCATGGACGCGGCCAGCGACAGCAGCGGACGGACGGCGGGGAGGAACACCGTCGCCGACTCGTGCGAGGCCCGGGAGCGGACCACGCGGCCGACGGCCTGGGCGAAGAACAGCGGCGTCCGGTAGGAGGTCATCCAGGCCAGGACGGCGGCCCGCGGGACGTCGACGCCCTCGGAGATCATCCGCACGCAGACCGCGATCCGGGCACCGCCCTTGTTGAACTTCTCGATCTTCTTCGACGCCTTCGGGTCGTCCGACAGGATCAGCTCTGGCGCCTTGCCGGTGACCCGCCGCACGATCTTGGCGTAGTCGCGGGCGTCGTCCTGGTCGCTGGCGAGGATCAGCCCGGCGGCGTCGGGCATGCCGCCCTCCTCACGGAGGTGGGTGATCCGGTCGTCCATCGCGGCGATGACGTGCGGCACCCACTGGCCCTTGGGGTCCAGCGCGGTGCGCCAGGCCTGCATCTCCACCGACTTGGTGCCGGCCTCGCTCAACGAGGCGGCGACGACCTCGCCGGCGGAGTTCCGCCAGCGCGAGGTGCCGGTGTACGCGGCGAAGACGACGGGGCGGACGACGTTGTCGGCGAGCGCCTCCTTGTAGCCGTAGGTGTAGTCAGCCCTGCTGACCAGCCCGATCCCGCCGGAGCCGTCGTCGCCCTCGAAGGAGTCCTCCTCGTAGCGGACGAAGGGGATGCGCTCGTCGGGCTTGGTGCGGAACGGCGTCCCGGTGAGGCAGAGCCGGCGGGCGGCCATGCCGTACGCCTCCTCGACCGCCTCGCCCCACGAGAGGCCGTCGCCGGCGTGGTGGACCTCGTCGAGGATCACCAGCGACTTCACGGCCGTGGAGCGAGCGGCGTGCAGCATCGGCTTGCCGGCGACCTGCGCGTAGGTGGTCACGTAGCCCTGCGTGCCGGCGCGGACCGGCCCGACGGCGTTGGTCAGGTTCGGGTCGAGGACGATGCCCATCGCGTCGGCGGCCTCGGCCCACTGCAGGCGCAGGTGGTCGGTCGGGCAGACGACGACGACGCGGGCGACCTCACGGCGGGACAGCAGCCGGGCGGCCAGCGTCAGGGCGAAGGTCGTCTTGCCGGCGCCCGGCGTAGCGGTGACCAGGAAGTCCTTGGGGGAGGCTTCCTCGTACTGGCCGAGGGCAGCCTGCTGCCATGCCCGGAGCGGTCGGCTGGTCGTCTGCGGGGCCCGGGCCGCCGCTGCTGCTGCAGTCGCCATGTCGGGGCCCATTCTGGTCGGCGACCGGGCAACACGCCCAACGGGGCCCTCCCGCGCGCCACCGCCACCGCCCCGTATGGAGGCGGCCACGCACGCCGCTGACCAGCGGTCTTTCGCTCGAGTCCCGACGGCGGTATGGCGTGGATCACCGGCGTGCCGGACCGACCCGTCACGTCACGCCGGTCACGCCCGACGCACGGGTCAGGGCAGCCCCGGGAGAAGCTCGTCCAGCGTCACCGGGAGGTCTCGCACCCGCGCGCCCGGCTGCTGGCCCGGTGCGCAGCAGATCACCGCACTGCCCGACTCGTCCCCGCTCCTGCCCGGGTCGGCGAGAACTGTCGGTGGTCGAACATACGATCGATCCCATGAAGGATGTCGCCCCGACGACGGGTGCCCCGCCGCGTGCGCCGTCGGCGGCCTGGGCGTCCGGGCCCCTCGGTGCGGTGCAGGCCGCCGACCGGGAGATCGCCCGGCAGACCGCACTGCGGGCGCGGGCGGTGGCCGAGTTCGCCGCCACCCGGCCCGCGTCGGCCGACCGGCAGCCGGGGGAGCCGGGTGCCATGAGCGGCGAGCGCCGGGCCTCCCGTCCCGAGGTGCTCGCCGACGTCAGCGAGTGGGCGGCTCAGGAGCTCGTCGTCGCGCTGTCGATCTCGTCGCAGGCGGCCGAGGCGCTGCTCGCCCGGTCGCTCACCCTCGTGCACCGGCTGCCTCGCACCCTGGCCGGGCTGGAGTCGGGCGCGCTCCACGTCGGGCAGCTGTGGCCGATGCTGGACAAGGTCGCGCCGATCGCCGACGCGACGGTCCGCGGTGAGGTCGAGGCCGAGCTGCTGGCCTGGGCGGCGGGACGGGTCGCCACACCCGCGCATCTGGGCGCCAAGGCGCGGCGCCTGGTGCTCCGGCGGGACGCCCGCGACGCCGCCGACCGGCTGCACCGGGCGCTGCGCCGACGCGGGGTGTCGGTGCGGCCCCACACTGAGGACGGGATGGCCGTGCTGAGCGCCCTGCTGACCGTGCCCGAGGCGCAGGCGCTGCTGGCTGCGCTCGGTCGGTACGCCGATGCCCTCGACGCCGACCCGGACGACCAGCGCACCCGCGGCCAGAAGATGGCCGACTGCCTGCTCGACCTCGTGCTGCGGCCCGGCGAGAACGGCCTTCCGCCCGTGCAGGCGCAGCTCACCGTGGTCGCCGGCGTGCGCACCCTGCTGGGTGGCGACGAACCGGGGGAGATCGGCGGGCAGCCGGTCCCGGCGGAGATGGTCCGCGCCCTCTCCCGCGCCCTGGGGCTGCTGCCCGATCCCGCGCCGCCCGGGAGGTGGCCAGGCGTGCCGCCGGGTGCCCGGTCGGCGGACCCGAACCGGATCGAGGGGCCGGGAGCGAGCGACGAGGAGGCCCTCGCCGACTGGTGGACGGCCACCGAGGCGCGGGTCCTCGAGGAGTGGGGCGGCGAGGACGATCCGCCACCCGAGGAGATGGCCCGGTACTGGGCAGAGGTCGCTCGCTGGGAGCGGATGCCCTCGGCGGCCGACCTCGGGAATCCGGACGACCCGGGGCCACCGGACGACCCGGGGTCACCGGCCGACGCCGGCTCGCCGGACCACGCGCTCGACCCCGTGCCCGACGAGGCGCTCGATTCCTGGTCCGACCGTGCGGCCGATACCTCGCCCGAAGACGCGATCGACCATGCGCCCGAGGAGGATCCCGCTCCAGGCGTGGCCGCGGGGCCCTCGGGGGGCGGCTGGGCTGCGGCGGACCGTGCCGTCCAGTCGGCGGGTGGGGTCCTGCTCGATCTGCAGCGGGCGGTCGGCCGTGCCCAGTGCGCGGTGACGGCGGCGCAGCGCCTCGACGCCCACGATGAGGACGCATGGCAGCGCGGCCCGGCAGGGCAGGTGTCCGCTGCGGCCGACGCGCTGGCCGCGCTCCGCGTCGCCGGCGTCGCGCAACGGACCGCGCTGACCTCCCTGCTCGACGCGACGGCCGGCGGCGGCCTGGTGGACCGCCCCCGGGTCGCGGTCGTCGACGAGCTGACCGGCGCCCTCCTGGCGCTGACCGACAGCCGGGAGCTGCGGCGGCTGGCGCACTGCGGCGCCGCGAGCTGCCGCCGCGACCCCGTCCGGTGCGACCACGACCTCGCCGGGCGACCCGGGCTCGGCCCGCCATCACCCACCGACGGCTACCGCCCCAGCGCAGCGCTGGACCGCTACGTCCGTGCCCGCGACCGCCGGTGCCGGTTCCCCGGCTGCCACCGGCCGGTGCCACGCGGTGGCGAGCTCGACCACGACCGGCGGTGGCCCGACGGCGAGACGAGCACGGCGAACCTCGTCGGCTACTGCACGTCCCACCACCGCGGAAAGCACCAGGCGCCCGGGTGGACGCACCACCTGGCCGCCGACGGCACGCTGACGGTGACGAGCCCGACCGGCCTGGTGGCGGGCACCTCGCCGCCGCCCTACTGAGGCGTCGACGGCACCACGGTCCGGCCGCATGGCGCGCTGCGTCACCGTCGCGCTCGGGGCGGACGCCCCGCAGGCGGTGGCCCGGGTGGAAGGTGTGGTGCCGGTCGGCTCCGTCGATCACCTGCCGACCGGCATCCGGTGACGCGAGGGGTCAGTCCGCGGGCTCGTCCACCCAGTCGGGGCCGTTGACCTCGCCTGGGCCGGCCAGGTCGGCGGCGTCGACGATCGTGTAGGCGTAGCCCTGCTCGGCGAGGAAGCGCTGCCGGTGCGCGGCGTACTCGCTGTCGAGGGTGTCGCGGCTGACCACCGTGTAGAAGTGCGCCTGCCGGCCGTCGGCCTTCGGGCGCAGCACCCGGCCGAGCCGCTGGGCCTCCTCCTGCCGAGAGCCGAACGTCCCCGACACCTGCACCGCGACGGCGGCCTCGGGCAGGTCGATGGAGAAGTTGGCGACCTTGGAGACGACCAGGGTCTTGATCTCCCCGGTGCGGAACGCCTGGAAGAGCCGCTCCCGCTCCTTGTTCGTGGTCGAGCCCTGGATGACCGGGGCGTCGAGCGTGGTGCCGAGCTCCTCGAGCTGGTCGAGGTAGGCCCCGATGACGAGCTTCTGCTCTTCGGGGTGGCGCTCGAGCACCCGCCGGATCACCGGCAGCTTCGACTGCGCGGTGGCCGCGATCCGGTACCGCTCCTCGGGCTCGGCGACGGCGTAGGTCATCCGCTCCTCGTCGTCGAGCGAGACCCGCACCTCGATGCACTCGGCCGGCGCGATGTAGCCCTGCGCCTCGATGTCGCGCCACGGGGCGTCGTACCGCTTGGGGCCGATCAGCGAGAACACGTCGTCCTCACGCCCGTCCTCGCGCACCAGCGTCGCGGTCAGCCCCAGCCGGCGGCGGGACTGCAGGTCGGCGGTCAGCCGGAAGATCGGCGCCGGGAGGAGGTGCACCTCGTCGTAGACGATCAAGCCCCAGTCCTGGGCGTCGAACAGGTCCAGGTGCCGGTACTCGCCCTTCCGGCGGGTGGTGATCACCTGGTAGGTCGCGATGGTGACCGGCCGGATCTCCTTGCGCTCACCGGAGTACTCGCCGATCTCGTCCTCGGTCAGCGACGTGCGGGCGATCAGCTCGCGCTTCCACTGCCGCCCCGCGACGGTGTTGGTCACCAGGATCAGCGTGGTGGCCTTCGCCTCGGCCATCGCCGCGGCGCCGACCAGGGTCTTCCCCGCGCCGCAGGGCAGCACGACGACGCCCGAGCCACCGGCCCAGAAGCCCTCGACGGCTTCCTGCTGGTAGTCGCGCAGGTGCCAGTCGGCCTGGTCCAGCTCGATCGGGTGGGCCTGGCCGTCGACGTAGCCGGCCAGGTCCTCGGCCGGCCAGCCGACCTTCAGCAGGGCCTGCTTGAGCCGGCCGCGCTCCGACGGGTGGACGACGACGGAGTCGGAGTCGATCCGCGCGCCCAGCATCGGGGCGACCCGCTTGGAGCGGATGACCTCCTCCAGCACCGCGCGGTCGGTGGTCGTGAGCACCAGCCCGTGCACCGGGTTGTTGGCCAGCGTCAGCCGCCCGAACCGGTCCATCGTGTCGGCGACGTCGACCAGCAGCGCGTGCGGCACCGGGTAGCGGGAGTACCGCACCAGGGCGTCGACGACCTGCTCGGCGTCGTGCCCGGCCGCCCGGGCGTTCCACAGCGCGAGCGGCGTCACCCGGTAGGTGTGCACGTGCTCGGGTGAGCGCTCCAGCTCGGCGAACGGCGCGATCGCCGACCGGCAGTCACGGGCCAGCGGGTGGTCGACCTCGAGCAGCAGGGTCTTGTCCGACTGCACGATGAGCGGACCGTCGTTCACGCATCACTCTTTCCGTCGCGGGAGGTGCCGGGCGCGAGCCGCCGCACCGGACCATCCACCGTAACCCCGTGCGGCCCCGGGACCTTCCCGCCTAGGTTGCTCCCATGGGCCGCCCGCGCACGTGGTTCGCCGCCTGCGCGGTGCTCTACGCCGCCGTCTGGGCGTGGTCCTGGACCCGGCTGCCGGAGCGGGTGCCCACCCACTTCGGCGGCGGCGGCCAGCCCGACGACTGGAGCAGCCGGGCCGCCGCGCTGTGGTTCAGCGGGCTGCTCGGCCTCGGCATGGTCCTGCTCTTCGCCGGCCTGGTCCAGCTCGTACGGCGGGCTCCGGCGGCGATGGTGGACGCGCCACGCCCCGAGTACTGGAAGCGGCCGGAGAACCTCGGCCGGCTGCGGAAGATCGCCGTCGCGGATCTCTGGCTGCTCGGCGCCTGGACGCTGCTGCTGCTCACCGCCGTCGACTGGCTGGTCGTCCGGGCCGCGACGGCGGAGGACCCTGCTCTGGGCCCGTGGCCGCTGCTCCTGGTGGGCGGCTACCTCGTCGGCGTCCTGGGCCGGGTGGTGTGGATGGTCACCCGCCGTTATCCGGTGCCGGAGAACGGCTGACCCGGGCTCAGACCGTGTCGTCGGGCTCGACGAGGGCGACCGAGGTGATCCGGTGCACGGCGAACGTGCGGTTCTCCCCGCGCCGCTCGTCGTAGCCGGAGAGGAAGCCGCCGGCCAGCGACACCGGCTGCACCACCCGCTGGCTGCCGCTGCCCTGGGCGTCGACGTAGCCCAGCCACACGGGCACGCCCTCGCGGACCGCGCGGGACAGCAGTTCCAGCGTCGACGCCGTCGTCACGCCGGGCACCTGGCGCACCGCCTCGCCGCGGCGGGCGGCCAGCGCGGCGTCGCCCGCGCGGATCTCGCGGACCGTGGCGTCCAGGTCGTCGGCCGAGAGCGGGCGCGGCGCCGGATGCGACTCGCTGCCGGTCCGGCGGCCGGCGGCGCGGGGCCGGGCCGGCGGGCGGGTGAGGACGGCGCCGCCCGGGTTCTCGCCGGCCGGCGCGTAGCCCGCCTCGCGGAGCACCGTGAGCACCTCGTCAGCCCCCAGCCCGCTGACCAGCACGCCGGGTGCCAGCCGGCGCAGCTCGGCGGCGGCGGTGCGGCGGTCGTTGAGCACCTGGGAGAGCAGCCCGTGGTCGTCCGAGCGCACGTACGACTCGATCGCGCCCACCCGCAGCCGCCCGTGCTGGCGCGCGACGTCGTCGACCAGGTAGTCCAGGGCCTGGGGCACCGGCGTGCGTGACGCGCGGGCGAAGAAGTCGTGCAGGTCCGAGGCCGACCACCCGGCGTCGAGCGCGCGGCGGATCGAGGACTCCGAGACCCGGAACACCGTCGCACCGCCGGAGGACTCGACGTCGGCGACGACGGACAGGGTGTCGGCCAGCTCCGCGACCAGGGGACCGGGGGCGATCAGCGAGAGGTCGGGCTGGGCGAGCACGTGGTCGACCGGCTCGGGCAGCAGCCCCCGCATGCCGTCCGCGGCGCCGTCCTCGCCCGCCGCGAGCAGCCCGCGGCCGGCGCTGGTGAGCACCCCGGACACCAGGACGCCGAGCCGCGCGGCCTCGGTGAGCATGTCGGGCACCGGGGCGAGCCGGTCGGCCCGGCGCGGGGTGCGCCAGCGCAGCAGCGCGGTCAGGTCCTCCGGCGCCAGTCCGGAGCCCGGGGGCTGCTCGGCGAGCACGGTGAGCGCCGCGCGGCGGATCGCCGGTGCGGTGTGCCGCACCAGGTCGGGGGAGAGCGCGTTGGCCGCCTTGCCCGCGAGGTCGCGCACCCCGACCAGCGAGGGCAGCCGCACGCACTCCAGCCAGCCGGCGGCCAGCACGGCCCAGCGGTCGGCGAGGTCCTGCTCCCGCCACAGGTCGTAGGCTCGGGTGGGCAGCCACTCGTCGCGGTGCGGCCCGCCGACGTCGAGCAGCCCGCCGGCGTTCGCCAGCTCCAGCAGCCAGGCCGCCTCCGGCTCCGTCACGTGCAGCGCCCGCGCCAGGCGCTTCTGGTCGCGCACGCCCACGCCGCCGCTGCGCAGCAGCCCGGCGGGCTCCTCCTCGAGCAGCGCGAGCAGCTCGCCGATCCGGCCGACCGCCTCCAGCGCGGCGCCCGCGGCCCGGCGATCGAGCACCGCGCGGTCCTGGGTGACGAGGTCCGGCTCGGGCCGGTGCCGCGGCGGGCCGTAGGGCCGGTCGCCGCGCAGCAGCAGGCCGATCTCGCGGGGCAGCTCGACGTTCAGCGCGTCGATGCGGGCGAGCAGGCCCCGCTGCAGCAGCCGGCGGGCCGGCGTCGCCGAGCCGTTGGTGGGCGCGTCGGGGAGGTGGCCCACCGGCCGGTCGCCGGCCAGCTTCTCCAGGACGGCGCGCTCCTCGGGGGCGAGCTCGGCCACCGCGGCGGGGAGGTCGGCGGGCAGCTGCACGCGCAGGTCGAGCGCGCGGCGCCCCAGGCCGGCGGGGTGCCGGACGGCGCGGCGCACCGGGTCGGGGGCGTGCAGCAGGTCGTCGCCCCACAGCAGCGCCCGGGTGGTGAGGACCTCGACCGCGCCGGTGAGGACGTCGTCGGCCACCTCGGGCAGCGCGGCGATCAGCTCGTCAGGGGCCATGCCGTCGGTGGGTGCGAGCAGGACCACGTCGAGCACCTGCAGGGTGGTGGCGTCCAGCTCGTCGAGCGCGCGGTCGACCGACACCGGCACCGCCAGGCGGCTGGCCAGCGCCACGACGTCGGAGGGGGCGGGGCGGGCGACGTCGGGCCGGGCCACCAGCAACGCGCGCAGCTGCTCGTCGCTGCGGGTGCGCAGCCAGGCAGCGAGCGTCGCAGGGGCTTCCGTGGACATCCGGTCCACGCTACGTCGCCGACCGCGCCGGTGCTGCTGCCAGCATGGGTGCATGCACCCGGCGAGTGACGATCCGCAGACCAGGACGGCCCTCGCCGCGTACCAGGTGGGTGCCCTGCGCTGGCTCGGGGGCGGCGTGATCGCCATCGTCCTGGGGGCCCTGCTCGGTGCCGCCGCGGTGTCGGCCGCCGGTGAGGGCGGTGGGCGCATCCCCGGGGCCGGGCTCGCCGTCATCGCCCTGGTGGCAGGCGGGCTGGCCGCCGTGGTCGCGGGGGCCGGCGCGCTGCTGCGCACCCGCCGCTGGGCGCGGGCCCTCGCGGGCGCTCCCTGGCGCACCGGGACGCTGCGGATCGCCGGCCCCGCGCTGCTGGCGTTCGAGCCGGCGGGCTACGACGAGCTGAGCGGCGAGCCGGTGCGGCTGCGGCTGCTCAGCACCGCCGTCTGGCGCACCCGGGCGGTGCAGGCCCTCGACGGCGGCACCGTGCAGGCCGCGCCGGTCGGCGGCGGCCGGTGGGTGCTCACCGCCGATGGCGCGGGCACCGTCTACGGCGCGCGCGAGGTGGCCCGGCCGCGCTGAGCGCGACACCGGCCACCCCTGCCGGGGCGGGCGTGCGCCTCCCGGGCGGGATCGGCCAAGATGAGGAGGGACGGTGCACCGTGCGGTGCACCCGGTACCGCACACGGAGGCGTCATGGCCAAGCGCAACGAGAAGCACGCGCACCTCGTGGAACCCACCTGGGGCGAGTCCGAGGACGGCGGCCCGCCGCTGACCGAGCTCTCGGCCTCGGTCGCCGGAGGGCTGTCGCCGTTCGGGCAGGACCACGACTTCCCGCTCCCGGCCGACCGGCTGCGCTACGCCCACCCGACGGACAAGCCGAACCGGGCCGGCGTGCAGACCCCCGAGGGTCGGCGCCGGCGGTGAGCGAGCGATGACCGCACCCGCGCTGCCGTCCTACAGCAGCGGAGCCTCGACCATCCCCCTGCTCGGGGACACCATCGGGGCGAACCTCGATCGGACGGCGGCGCGGGTGGGCGACCACGAGGCGCTCGTCGAGTGCGCCTCCGGTCGCCGCTGGACCTATCCACAGCTGGTCGACGACGTCGACGCCTGCGCACTCGGCCTGGACGCCCTCGGCGTCCGGAAGGGCGATCGGGTGGGCATCTGGGCCCCCAACTGCGCCGAGTGGGTCTTCGTCCAGTACGCGACGGCCAAGCTCGGCGCGATCCTGGTCAACATCAACCCGGCCTACCGCACCCACGAGCTCGGCTACGTGCTGAAGCAGGCCGGCATCTCCGTGCTGGTGAGCGCGCCGGAGTTCAGGACCAGCGACTACCGCGCCATGGTCGGCGAGGTCCGCGGTGAGTGCCCCGCCCTGCGCGAGGTCGTCTTCCTCGGCTCGCCGGAGTGGGCGCGGCTCGTGGCGACCGGCCGGGCGGGTGACCGCGGGCTCCTCGCCCAGCGGGAGACGGAGCTCTCCGCCGACGACGCGATCAACATCCAGTACACCTCGGGGACGACGGGCTTCCCGAAAGGCGCCACGCTCACCCACCACAACCTGCTCAACAACGGCTTCTTCGTGGGCGAGGGCTGCGGCTACACCGAGGCCGACCGCGTCTGCATCCCGGTGCCCTACTACCACTGCTTCGGCATGGGCATGGGCAACCTCGGCGCCACCTCGCACGGCGCGACGATGGTCATCCCGGCGCCCGGCTTCGACCCCGCGCTGACGCTGCAGGCCGTCCAGGACGAGCGGTGCACCTCGCTGTACGGCGTCCCCACGATGTTCATCGCCGAGCTCGGCCTGCCCGACTTCGCCGACTACGACCTCTCCAGCCTGCGCACCGGCATCATGGCCGGCTCGCCGTGCCCGGTGGAGGTGATGAGGCGGGTGGTCAGCGAGATGGGCATGACCGAGGTGACCATCTGCTACGGGATGACCGAGACCTCACCGGTGTCCACCCAGACCGGCGCCGACGACGACCTGGAGCGCCGCACCGCGACGGTCGGGCGGGTGCACCCGCACCTGGAGGTGAAGGTCGTCGACCCGGCGACGGGGCTGACCGTGCCGCGCGGGACGCCGGGGGAGTTCTGCACCCGCGGGTACTCGGTGATGCTCGGCTACTGGAACGAGCCGGAGAAGACCGCCGAGGTCGTCGACCGCGCCCGCTGGATGCACACCGGCGACCTCGCCGTCATGGACGACGCCGGCTACCTGAACATCGTCGGCCGGATCAAGGACATGGTCATCCGCGGCGGGGAGAACGTCTACCCGCGGGAGATCGAGGAGTTCCTCCACACCCACCCCGACGTCGTCGACGCGCAGGTGATCGGCGTCCCCGACGAACGCTACGGCGAGGAGCTCATGGCCTGGGTCCGGCTGCGCGAGGGAGCCGAGCCGCTCACCGCCGAGGCGCTGCGGGAGTTCTGCGCCGGCAGGCTGGCGCACTACAAGGTGCCGCGGTACGTGAAGGTCGTCGACGACTTCCCGATGACGGTCACCGGCAAGATCCGCAAGGTGGAGATGCGCCAGGTGTCGGTCGAGGAGCTGGGGCTGCAGGGGGCGGCGGCGATCCGGAACGCTTAGGCGTTCACCTTCGACGACGACGGCGCGAGCCGGACGATCAGCGTGGAGATCAGGCTGCCCGCGACGACCCAGATCACCGCGGCCAGGGCGGCGTTGACCGCCTCGGCGATCCTCGGGTCCGACGGGGTGAACAGGTCCTCGGTGAACCAGCCGAACGAGTTCCGCCAGCCGGCGGCGAACTCGACCAGCGGGTTCGCCGGGTTCGCCTGGAACAGCACGAACACCGCGTGCACCACGAGGACCGCGGCGATGACCGCGAACACCACGCGCACGATGCTGGCGACGAGCGACAGGATCCGGGCGGCCATGCGGATCATGATCCCACCCGGTGACGACGCTCCGCGACCGGGCGTCCGCAGGTCAGCCCGCCTCGACGGGCACCACGAGCGCCCGGTGGTCCGACAGCGGCAGGCGGACCGCCTCGGCCGGGCCGCTCGCGCGGAGGGCCCCGCGCACCAGCACGTGGTCCAGCTGCCGGGTCGGCCGGGGCGCCGGGAAGGTGTCGGCCGTGGCGATCGGCGTCAGCCTGCTGTTCCGGGCGGCGGCGCGCTGCTGCATGTTCAGGTCGCCCATCAGCACCAGCGGCTCCCGCGTGCCCTCGAGCGAGCGCACCAGGGTGCGCAGCTGCCGGCCGTTCCAGCGCGGGATGAACGACAGGTGGGTGTTGCAGACGGTGAACTGGCCGAACGGGCCGTCCAGCACGGCGGCCACGGCCACCCGCGGCTCGTCGCGGGCCAGGAACGGCCGGCGGGAGTCCGGCGACCACAGCGGCACGCTGACCTGCAACGGGGCCAGCCGGACCACCCGCCAGGAGACGACGGGGTGACGCGACAGCAGGGAGACGCCGTAACTGGCCGATCCGGGCTGCTCGTCACCGGTGGCGGCCATCCAGGTGCCACCGGGCGTTCCGGAGAGGGCGGCGACGAACTGCGAGTCCACCGCGCCCATCGCCTCGGCCGCGACGGCGGTGAGGTCGGCGCCGAGCGACCGCGGCTGGTCGCGATCGACCTCCTGCAGGCCGAGGACGTCGGCGTCCAGCGCCTTCACCGCCGCGGCGAGCCGGTCGACGTCGACCCGGCCGTCGTCGAGGGAGCGTCCGTGCAGGAGGTTGAAGGTCGCGATGCGCACGGGACCTCCATAGCCGCGCAGTGGCCCGATACACCGTGCACATCCCGCCCGATGCGGGTAGCAGCACCGTCGTGCCGCATCCTGAGGAGCTCCGTGAGGACGTCCGCGACCTGCTCAAGCGCACGGGCGTCGCGCTCAAGCAGGCCGGGGTCCCGTTCGCGCTGTGCGGCGGCTACGCCGCGTGGATGCGGGGCGCGCCCGAGCCCGACCACGACGCGGACTTCCTCGTTCCGGCAGCCGAGGCCGAACGGGCCGCCAAGGCGCTGGCCGACGCCGGCCTGGAGGTGACCGACCCGGCCGAGGACTGGCTGCTCAAGGTGGTGCGCGGCGACGTCTTCGTCGACGTCCTGTGGCGCACCTGCGGCCGGCCCGTCGAGGCCGACCTGATCGAGCGGGCCGACCTCATGCCGGTGCTCTCGGTGGAGATGCCGGTCCTCGCCGCCACGGACATCCTGGCCGGCAAGCTCATGGCGCTCGACGAGCACTACTGCGACTTCGCCCGGCTGCTGCCGGTGGCCCGGGCGATGCGCGAGCAGGTCGACTGGCCGCTGGTGGCCTGCGAGGTGGCCGGCAACGACTTCGCCGTCGTCTTCCTGGCCCTGCTGGACCGGCTGGGCATCGTTCCCGACGTCGTCCCCCGATGACCTCCGCGGCCGCGTGGGTGGCGGCCCCCTCGGTCCGGTCTACCGCACCGGGTCCAGGACGCGGTCGAACACCGCACCGGTCGCCTGCGCCTGCACGTACTTGTCCACGACGTCGACCACCAGGTCCCTCGCCGACCACCGCAGCGGGTGGTACAGACCCAGGGCGGTGTTCAGCGCCACGTCCCCGGCGTACACGACGGCGAACACGGCGTTGACCGCTCGCTGGCCCCGCAGCGCCCGGGCGGCGGCGACGCCGTAGGCCGCCCCCCACACGGCCCCGAGCGCGACGTGGGTGAACCGGTTCAGCCGTCGGCGACCCTCGGGCGACCGCGGGCGCACGGGGGTCACCTCCTCGGCGAGCTGGGCCGGGGCGTAGCTGTCGCCGCGCCCGGTGAGGGGCATCTCCACGAGCCGCTGGAACCCCGTCATGACGACGGTTCCGGCCAGCCCGGCGACGACGCCCCGCACGATCAGGTCTCCGGTCGGTAACTGCTGCTTCCGCATGGGAGTCGGCGTACCCCGGCCGTCCAACCCGACACGGGTGGGACCGGACTCAGCCCGGGATGAGTTCGGCAGCAAGATGAGTTGGTGGGTATAAATCGCGGACGGTGAAATGCCCAACGGCGTCCCGCGTTGGGGCCCTTCCGGACCGCCGTCTCTACACGAGGTCGACGAAGGTGTCCTCGCCTGGTCGCCAGACGTCCCACTCCTTCGTCTCGAAGAAGTGCAGGAGCGCAATCTCCGGGCCCGGCAACTCGTCCAAAGTCGGCCGAATCTCGAGAATCCGGTCGTCGAAGTGGAGTTGCATGCCGCTCGACGGGTCGTCCCGAACAAGGGTCACCGTGGCTCCGATGCACTCGCAAAGCGCATCCCGGTAGCCGGGCGCTCCGAACGTCAATGAGTGGGTGGCAGTCACGGCCTTCGGCCACACCAGACAGTCCAGCCTGGGGCTGTCGATGAGATGGCCGTCTTCCCCGGTCTCCTCGAAAGTGAGTTCGAGGAAATCGTGGATAAAGGTCACCGAGATCAGTTTCGCGCCCAGCAGGCGATGTAGCAGCGACTGCCGAGGCGACGGACCGCTACCTGAATCGGGCCGGTCTTGCCGGTTCCACTTCACGCACCCATCCTGGCCGAGCCATCCGCCGGCAGTCGGGAAGCTGGCCGAAGGTCGCCGTGAAGCCGCTGTCAGAGCTGGCTTCGGACAGGGCCAGACCAGGCCGTTGGCCGGACGTTCAGTGGTCGATCGCGAACCGGCCCGGACGGGTCCGCTCGGGGTGCCCAGGATGGTGGCGGCGGACCGGAATGGGGTTGCCGTTGCGGTCCGCCTTGCCGCTCGGACGGAACTGTCGGCGGGCGAGCTGGCCGGCGATGCGGTTGCGGACCTCACGTAGTTCGGTCCAGCCGTCGTCGGTGCTGTCGCCGCGGTGCAGGAGGGCTTCGTCGCAGATGTTCCGCGCCTCGGTGAGGCGCTCGGTGCTGGCGGCGGTGGCCACGCGGCGGGCGTGGGCGGCGACCAGGCGGGGGTCGCGGCCCCCGGCTGCCCAGGCGTAGCGGCCGACGAGTTCGGCCCGGTTGGGCTGCCCGGTGGTCATCCAGTGCTGGTGGACCAGCCAGGCGGCGTGATCGGCCAGCACGGACATCTTCTTGTCCCGCCAGGTGGTGAACACGCCGCGGCCGGTGTCCACGCCGCTGGTGTGCAGGAAGGAGCGGGCCGACTGGCCGCCGTCGAGACGGCCGAGGGCGGCAGCGGCGACCGGCTGGTGCCAGGTGTCCAGCGGGCAGGGCCGCCGCTCGCGGCAGGCCGGGCACCGGTCGTCGTCCGGGCAGGAGCCGACGGCGGTCAGCTTCGGACGCCACTTCGTGAACCAGCGCAGCGCGGTCGACCGGTTGGGCAGCGCGGCCAGCAGCGGATGCAGCGCGCCGAGCACGGTGGCGGCACCCGCGGCGTCGGTGGCGAGCGCGGTGGCAAGGGCCGGTTCCAGAGTGGTGAGCAGCTCGTCGGGCGGCAGGCCGGCCGTGGCGACCCGGTCGTCGAGGTAGGGACAGCGCAGCCGGGCACACTCGGCGACCTGGTCCAGCCACGCGGCGAGGTCGTCGCGCTTGGGGCGCGCCGGCAGCAGCTGGGCGTGCCCGGCGGTGTGTTCCTCGGGCAGGTCGAGGGCCGGGGTGTCGTCGGGCTGGCGGTCCCGGCGGCGGGACTTGCCGGCGGCCTTGATGGCGCCGGTGCGGGACTTGCGCCCTGCCATCGCGGTGGTGAGCAGTTCGTCGAGGTCGTGGGCACCGGCCGCGGCGGCGCGACGTAGCAGGGCGAGGGCGGCGCGGGCGGTGGCGTCGGCGTCGCCGTGCGCGGTGTGCGGGGCGGTGTTCACCAGGTCCAGGGCGTCGAGCAGCTCGGCCAGGGAACCGACGCGCAGCCCGACGTGCCGGGCCAGGGCGCCGGTGTCGAGCACGGCCACGTCGGGCAGCTGCGCCCCGGCACGGGCGAACTCGAGCTGGAGCCGGGACACGTCGAAGGGGGCGTTGTGCGCGACGAGCACCAGCCGCTCACCGTCGGTCGGGGTGAGGACGGCGGTCAGCTCGGCGACGGCCTCGCCGAAGGGCCGCTCGTGGGCGAGGTCGGCGTCGGTGAGCCCGTGCACGGCCTGGCTGTCGGCGTCCACCGGCACGCCGGGCTGGAACCGTCGCGACCAGGTGCCGACCAGGCGGCGCTGGCGGTAGGTCAGAACGGCCAGGTCGATGATGTGGTCGCCGTCGGTGCCGTTGCAGGTCTCGACGTCGAGCACGGCCAGCCGCAGGGCGCCCCACAGCGCGGTGAGCGCGACCTCGACGTCCGCGCCGTGCCCGGCGTGGGTGTCGGCGTTCACGCCAGCCCCCGGCTCTCGGCGAGGTCGAGGATGAGCAGGGCGTCGCGGAGCGAGGAGTAGCGGCCGTCCTCCGGCCGCGGATCGGCGATGGCGCGCAGCGGCGTGGTCCACCCGGCGGTGCCGGTCCGCTGCCCGACCGCCCGGGTGGCGTCCTCGCGCAGCAGCGCCACGACGTGGCCGATGTCGTCGAACGCGCCGTGCTCACGGGCGACGACGAGGTCGAACAGCCGGTTCGTGCGCTCGATGTTGCCGAACGCGGTGCGACGCAGCGCCAGCAGCGGCTCGACCCGCTTGGCCATCACCTTTTCCAGCCCGCCGGTGCTGACCGGCACCTCCGGGTGCAGGCGCAGCCGCGGGATGGCCGCGGCGAACGGCTCCTCGTAGTTGTTCCGCCGCCGGCGCACCTTGTCCAGCGGCAGCCCGAGGCGGACACAGCGCGCTTCGAGCTCATCCCACCAGCGGGACCACGCGGCGAGGTCGGTGAGCGCCTCGGCACGGCTGAGCGTGGCCAGGTGCTCGGCCAGCTCCGGCCGCAGCGCGTTGCCGGTGGGTCCCTTCACGAACGCGCCGCGGGTGTCGGCCAGGCCGGTGCGCACCGCCCGGCCGACGTGCCACAGCGACGGAACGAACGTGGTTCGGCTCGGGTCGTAGTGGCTTTCCACCGCCCGGGCGATGCCGGTGCCCGCGTCGGCGACGACGAAGTCCGGCGTGTAGCCCAGCTCGTCGAACAGCAGCCGCCAGGCCGGGGCGTTGCTCTTGGGCATCGCCCGCACCAGGCGCAGCGGCAGCGAGCGGTCCGGTCGGGTCATCGGGTCCGGCGGCGGGGCTCCCCACCCCACCTCGCCCGCGACCAGCAGGAAGAACCCGTCGTCGCGGCGGGCAACACCGCCGGTGGCCCGGTTGCGGCCGTAGACCGGGATGTCGTCGAGCAGCAGCACCTGCGGCCGGTCCAGCGGCGTCCCGGCGGCACGCTGCGGATCGAGCCGGGCGGTCTCGGCGGCGGCCTGGGCGCGCAGCCGCCGCTCCACGTCCTCGAAGACCACGGGAGCGAACGCCTCGCACCAGTCGGCGGCTACGTGCCAGACGTTGGTGCTGTCCGCGGTCCGCCGGTTCTTCACCTTCGCCTTCGGCTCCCCGCCATCGGCGGCAGGCTCATCGGTGGTGGCGCTCGGCGCGGCGGTGGTGGTCGGCTTGTTCGCCCGGCTCTTGCGCGGCCGACGCCCCTTGACCCGCACCCGGGCCGGGCGGCGCAACGGCCGCGGCGCGGTCTGCGACGGAGCCGGTGCCGCAGCCTCCGTGGCCGCGGCGGCAGCCGCCGCCTCCGCCTCCACCCACCGAGCGGCGTCGGGCTCGCTCATCCCGTCGGCGACCAACTCGGCGAACCGGTCCGCGTCGGCCTGCGCCATCCGCAGCGCCCAGCGCGACACGTCGGCGTAGGACCCGCCCAGGGACAGTTCCAGCAGCCCACGGGCCACGATGCGGGTCGGCCAGGTGTGCCGGCGGGCGACCGCAGTCTCTCCGTGATGGTGCCCGCGCAGCTCCTCGCACTCCGCGCAGCCGCCCTCGGCCGGATGGACGTGCGCACGCGGCAGCGGCGGGGTGAACACGTGCTTGACCAGCCTGGGTCGGCCGCGCTCGTCGAGCACCGGCTGCCCATTCTCGTCCAGCTCCTTGCGCCTGCACTGATAGCGCTGCCGCGGCTGTGGCGTGCTCCGGGCGTAGCGGCCGAATCGGATGACCGAATGGTCCACATTCGCGTGCTGCGCGCATTCCGGCGGCTTGGTCCGCGGCCGGGGGTCGCGCACCGGCTCCGCCCTATCGACGGCGACGGAGAACTTGTGCCGGTCCCCGCCCTGCGGTGAGCAGCGGTAGCGCCGCCGGACCCCGGTCGTCGTGGTCAGCAGGCCAACTGACGCAACCAGCGAACCGGGGTGTTGGGGGCACACCTGAACCGGCGCCGTCTTCGGTCGCCCACGCGTTGCCGCCAACTCCACCCCCGGAAAGTGCTTTCACGGGGGAAATCGGCATTCGAATGGACTTCCTTTATACCCACCAACTCATCTTGCTGCCGAACTCAGCCCGGGACGAGCACGGCGACGGCGGCGGCGAGCGCGGTGAGCACCACCACGCCGGTCGCCGCCAGTGCCGGCACCGACGTGGTCACCGCCCGGCCGCCGGCCACCCGGTCCTGCACCTGCCGGTAACGCGCCGGGGCCAGGCCGCCCAGCACCCCCAGGCCCAGCAGCGCGGCCACCCCGGCCACGACGAGCAGGGCCGGGTGCCCGACCTCGAGCGCGCGGTGGCCGAGCAGCGCGGCGACGGCCAGCACGCCCAGGCCGGTGCGCTGCCAGGCCAGCGCGGTGCGCTCGGGCTGGGTCTCCACCGGCGTCACCCGCGCATCACCTCGACGCCGACCAGCACGCCGACCACGACCACGACCGCGGCCACCGCGGCAGCGATCGCGGGCACGGCGTAGCTCGACGGGAGCGCCCGCCCCGCGGCGATCGCCGCCTCGTTGCCCCGCCACCGGCGGTAGCCGGCCAGCGCGGTTCCCAGCCCGATCAGCACGAGGGCCAGGGCCACGGCGGCGCTGCCCCAGCGCACGCCCAGGTCGGGGGCGTAGGTGGCGACGGCGACCCCGCCGGCGACCAGGGCCAGCCCGGTCCGCAGCCAGGCCAGCAGCGTGCGCTCGTTGGCGAGGGTGAACCGGTAGTCGGGATGGTCGGGGCCGTCGGCGCGCTCGGGCACCGGCCCAGGGTAGGGACGGCGGCGCGCGTCCGCCGCAATCGGCAGGTCGGGGGTGCGTCGCGGCGGCTAACCTGTGCAGCGGGTGGAGCGTGCCGCCCGTCCTCGTCGTCCGACCGGCCCGCGGGCCCCGCCATACCGAGAACTGAGGGGAATCCACCGTGCCCACCGGCAGAGTGAAGTGGTTCAACGCGGAGAAGGGGTTCGGGTTCCTGTCCCGCGAGGACGGTCCCGACGTCTTCGTGCACAAGGACGCGCTCCCCGCGGGTACCGACCTCAAGCCCGGTCAACGCGTGGAGTTCGGCATCGTTGCCGGCCGCCGCGGTGACCAGGCGCTGCAGGTGCGGCTGCTGGACCCGCTCCCATCGGTCGCCGCCACCGTGGCCGCGAAGAGCCGCAAGAAGCCCGACGAGCTGGTGCCGATCATCGAGGATCTGATCAAGCTCCTCGACGACGTGTCCGAGGGCCTGCGCCACGGCCGCCACCCCGAGCGCGGGCACGCCCGCAAGGTCGCCTCGGTGCTGCGCGCGGTCGCCGGCGACCTGGAGGGCTGAGTCCCGCGGGGGACGTTCAGCCGGTCAGGTCGCCCCCGGCACGCAGGAAGCCGATCGGCCAGGCGCCGGTGAACTCGCCGCAGTCGCCACCCTTGTCCTCGACGACGACGAGGTAGAACGCGGGGGGGACGACGTCGGAGGAGCTGATCTCCGCGAACGTCTCCGTGCCCGCCGGGACGTCGACCTCGCCGATCACCTCCTGCAGCGACTCGTCGAACACCTGCACCTGCCAGCCGCGCTCGGCGATCGGCTCGGGGACGGTCAGCGAGATGGCGGTGCCGGGGGAGACCTCGACCACCGGGGGCGTGGTCGCGTAGCGCTGCCCCTCGCCGTCCAGGCAGTACTGGGTCGGCCGGGCGGTCACGTCCTGGCTCCCGGCCTGCACCCGGACGTCGCCGGGGGTGTCGGGCTCGCTCGCGCAGGCGGCCAGGGAGCCGGCGGCGCAGAGGGCGAGCAGGGACGCGGTCGGCCTTCTCACGTCCACGACGGTCCCACCGGCGTCGTCGGCGCGTCCGGGGACCCCGTCGCCGCCAGCGGCGTGCGGCTGCGGTAGAGGGTCCACAGGACCAGCCCGACGGCGAGCGCGAGCAGCGCCGCGGCGACGGTGAACCCGATCCAGCCGGTGGGCGGCAGCGCGATGCCCAGCGCCCCGCCGACGACCCAGGACAGCTGCAGCATCGTCTCCGACCGGGCGAAGGCCGAGGCCCGCAGGCTCTCGGGCACCTCGCGCTGGATGATCGCGTCCAGGGACACCTTGCCCAGCGCGTTCGCGACGGCGGACACGGCGGCCACCACCACCGCCATGCCGAAGCCGTAGAACACCGCGGCGAGGACGGTGACCACCGTCGCGCCCGAGGCCGCCCACAGCACCAGCCGGTCGGGTGCGGCGGTGTGCAGCCGGGAGCCGACCGCCGTTCCGGTGAAGCTGCCGGCACCGGCCGCGACCGCGAGGGCCCCCAGGGCGAGGGTCGCCTCCCAGCCGTCGGCGAAGGTCGCCTGCACCAGGAACGCCATGAAGATCGTGAGGAACCCACCCAGCCCGCGGAGGGCCGCGTTGGCCCGGAGCGCGAGCACCACGTGCGGGGTGACCCGGCGCCGTCGGCCGGGCAGCGGGATCTCCGTGGTGGTGAGCACGTCGGCCGGCTCCTCCCCGGTGGGGACGTCGACGTGCGGGGGCAGCCGGACGGCGAGCACCGCGCCGGTCAGGAACACCGCGGCCGTCGCCCACAGCTCCCAGTCGAAGCCGACGAGCGCGGCGACCCCGGCGGCGAGCCCGCCGGCGACCCCGGCGGTCGCCAGGCCGAACACCGACAGCCGGGCGTTCGCCGAGGTCAGCGACATGGCGACGGGCAGCACGCGGGGCACCACGGCGGCCCGCAGCACGTTGTGCGCCTTGGAGAGCACCAGCACCCCGAGCGCCGCCGGGTACAGCCAGAGGTCGTCGAAGTGGGCGGCCATCACCAGCGCCAGCACCGCACGGCCGCCCAGCGAGACGCCCATGGCCCACCGCCGGCCGCGCTGCAGCCGGTCCAGCGCCGGCCCGACGACCGGGGCGAGGAGGGCGAACGGGGCCATCGTCACCAGCAGGTAGAGCGCGACGTTGCCGCGCTGGGCGTCGGTCGTGGCGGCGAAGAAGAGCGTTCCGGCGAGCGAGACGGCGATCATCGCGTCCCCGGCCATGTGCAGGGCGTTGACCCACAGCAGGTGCGTCAGGCCGCTCTCGCCGGCGCCGTCGGCGCGGCTGGCCGTCCGCACCTTCCGCGCCGCGGCGACGGTGAGCTCACGGCTGCGTGCGGCGGCGACGCGGGTGACCGTGAGCTTGGCCGGTCCGGCCGCCGCCGGGCCCGGTGGCGGGGTCGCCGACGGAAGCGGCCGGGTCTGCGCCCGCGCGACGTCGAGGGGTGCCGTGCCGACCCGGTCCGGGTCGGCGGGCACCGACCGGCGGGACAGCCGCGACCGCCGGGGAGCGCCGGGCGGACGACGGGAGGCGGACACGATCGCCATGGTGCCGCACCGACCCGGGAGTCCGGTCGGAGCCGGACGCGGGGTCGTCCGCCACAATGGGTGGGTGTCCGAGTCCTCCGCAGCAGCCCGGCCCGCCTCCGCCGCGGTCGACCCGCTGACCGCCGCGATCGAGCCGGCCCGCGCGGCCGCCGTCGAGACGGCCGGCGACGCCGACGCAGTCGGCGAGCACCTGGGCGCCACGCCCGAGACCATCCCCTCCGGCGAGGCCGGGTCCTCCCTGGGTGAGGTGCTCACCCACACCTTCGCCAGCCGGCTGCCGGGGTACGTCGGCTGGCACTGGGCGGTCACCATCGCGCGCGTTCCGGGCGAGGACCGGATCACCGTGGACGAGGTGGTGCTGCTCCCCGGTGACCAGGCGCTGCTGGCGCCCGCCTGGGTGCCGTGGCACGAGCGGCTGCGCCCGGGCGACCTGTCGGTGGGCGACGTCCTGCCGGCCACCGAGGACGACCCGCGGCTGGCGCCGGCGTACACGGTCGACGACGACTCCGCCGACGACCCGGAGGGCCGGGTCGTCGCCGGGGAGATCGGCCTGGGCCGGGAGCGGGTGATGTCCCGGGAGGGCCGGTCCGAGGCGGTGTCCCGCTGGAGCGCAGGGGAGTTCGGCCCGACGTCGCCGATGGCGCGGCAGGCACCCGGCCCGTGCGCCACCTGCGGCTTCTACCTCCCGCTGGCCGGGTCGTTGCGGCAGACGGTCGGCGCCTGCGGCAACGCCTACTCACCCGGCGAGGGGCGGGTGGTCACCGCCGACTACGGCTGCGGCGCGCACAGCCAGGCCACGCTGGTGGTCGTCCAGGACACCGAGGTGGTCACCTCCGCCCGCTACGACACCTCGGAGTACGACGTCCTGAGCGACTGACCGCGGCTCAGCCGCGGTCGCGGTCGCGGTCGCGGTGCTGCAGCTGGCCCTGCAGCTTCATGACGCCCAGGCCGAGCACCGCCAGCCCGATGGCGGCGACGCAGGTCCAGGTCCACATCCGGTCCACGCGGTCGCCCAGGAGCAGCAGCACGACGAGGGCCACCGCCCACACCCCGGTCCCGGCCAACACGACGCGGGCGGTGTCGACCTGGAGCGGCGGCGGGGCCTGCTTGAGTGGACCGGGCACGAGGGCACCCTAGATCGCCGCTGGGGCACGGGTGGACGTGCCCGGCCCGGCCGTGTGGCACGCTGTCGCCGCTCGTTGGCCACCCGCACCGCCCGGAGAGTCCGCATGCCCCAGCAGTCCCGTCCTTCCGGTGGCGCCAGCGCCTCGGGCTCCCCGGCCGACGGCGGCACCCCGGCCGACGTCTCGGCCGGCACCCCGACGCCGCGACGCAGCGAGGGCCCGCGGTCCAGGCCGAAGAACGGCCTGGACCGGTACTTCGAGATCAGCGCCCGCCGCTCGACGGTCACCCGCGAGGTGCGCGGCGGTCTCACCACCTTCTTCACGATGGCCTACATCGTGGTGCTCAACCCGATCATCCTGACCAGCATCGCCGGGCCCGACGGCACGCCGGGCGCCGACGTCGAGGGCACCGTGCTGCCCTTCGGCTCCATCGCCGCGGTCACCGCGCTGCTCGCCGGCGCGCTGACGCTGCTCATGGGGATCGTCGGCCGCTACCCGTTCGCGCTGGCCACCGGCCTCGGCATCAACGCGCTGGTCGCCGTCTTCGCCGCCACGCAGCTCTCCTGGCCCGAGGTCATGGGCCTGGTCGTGCTCGAGGGTCTACTGATCACCGTGCTCGTGCTCACCGGCTTCCGCAAGGCCGTCTTCGAGGCCATCCCGGCCCAGCTGAAGACGGCGATCGCGGTCGGCATCGGCTTCTTCCTCGCCATCATCGGGCTGGCGGACGCCGGCATCATCCGCCCCGGGAACCCGCTGATCAGCTTCGGCATCGGCGGGCAGCTGGCCGGCTGGCCGATGCTCGTCTTCGTCGTCGGCCTGCTGCTGAGCAGCCTGCTGGTCGTCCGCAAGGTCAAGGGCGCGCTGCTCATCGGCATCGTGGCGACGACGGTGCTCGCGATCGTCGTCGAGGCGATCGCCGAGGTCGGCCCCCGCTTCGGGGCCGACGGCGCGGAGAACGAGCGCGGCTGGGCCCTGCAGGTGCCGGCGCTGCCCGAGGACGTCGTCGGCAGCCCCGACTTCTCGCTGCTGGGCAACTTCTCGCTGTTCGGCGGGTTCGAGCGGATCGGCGTCCTCGCCGCCCTGCTCATCGTCTTCTCGATCATGATCGCCGACTTCTTCGACACGGTCGGCACGGTCACCGCCGTCGGGGCCGAGGGCGGCATGCTCGACGAGAACCGCAACCTGCCGCGGTCGCAGCCGGTCCTGCTGGTCGACTCGCTGGCCGCCGCCGCGGGTGGCGCCGGCAGCGTCTCGTCGAACACCACCTACATCGAGAGCACCGCCGGTGTGGCCGACGGCGCCCGGACCGGGCTGGCCAGCATCGTCACCGGCCTGCTCTTCCTGGTCGCGGTGTTCTTCACCCCGCTGGTGGCCGTGGTCCCGTCGGAGGCCGCCGCCCCGGCGCTGGTCATCGTCGGCGCGCTGATGATCAGCCAGATCAAGCACCTCACCTGGGACGACATGTCCCTGGTCATCCCCGCGTTCCTCACCATCGCGCTGATGCCGTTCACCTACTCGATCACCAACGGCATCGGGGCCGGCGTCGTCAGCTTCGTCCTGCTCCGCGTGGCGGTGGGACGGCGCCGGGAGATCCATCCGCTGATGTGGGTGGTGGCCGCGATGTTCCTCGTCTACTTCGCCCTCGAGCCGCTGCAGCAGCTCTTCTGAGCGGCCTCCTGAGTTATGCTAACGATCGTGGGCCGGACGACGCTCGGCACCGCCGCGCTCGCCCACGAGCTGCGGCTGGCGGTCATGCGCTTCTCGCGGCGGCTGCGCAACCAGCGGGTGGACACCTCGGTCACGCTCACCCACCTCGCGGCGCTGTCGACGTTGCAGCGGCACGGCCCCATGAGCCCGGGTGAGCTGGCGAGCCACGAGCGGGTCCAGCCGCCGTCGATGACCCGGGTCGTCGTCGCGCTGGAGAGCGCTGGGCTGGTCACCCGCACCCCGCACCCGACCGACGGGCGCCAGGTGATCATCGACCTGACCCCGGCCGCCGAGGAGTTGCTCTCGGCGGAGGCGCGGGCGCGGGAGGCGTGGCTGGCCGGCCGGCTCCAGGAGCTGACCGCCGAGGAGCGGGCGGTGCTGCGCGAGGCGGCCGAGATCATGGACAAGCTCGCCAGTGGGTGACCTGCACGAGCACTGACCAGCGGGCGCCGTCCGAGCAGGGCAGGGGGATGTTCCGGGCCCTCCGGGTGCGGAACTTCCGCCGCTACGCCTCGGCCAACCTGCTCAGCCTCACCGGGACCTGGATGCAGCGCATCGGCCAGGACTGGCTGGTGCTGCAGCTGTCCGACGACAGCGGCGTCGCCCTCGGCCTGATCACCGCGCTGCAGTTCGGGCCGTCGCTGCTGTTGAGCATGTACGGCGGGGTCCTCGCCGACCGCTACCCCAAGCGCCGGCTGCTGCTGATCAGCCAGGGGCTCATGGGGCTGCTGTCGCTGGTGCTGGGGACGCTGGTGGCTACCGGCGCGGTCCAGCTGTGGCACGTGTTCGTGCTGGCCGGGGCCCTCGGCTCCGTCTCGGCCGTCGACGTGCCGGTGCGGCAGGCGTTCGTCTCGGAGATGGTCGGGCCGGGGCTGATCACCAACGCCGTCAGCCTCAACTCGACGATCTTCAACGGTGCCCGGCTGGTCGGGCCGGCGCTGGCCGGCCTGCTCATCGGAGCGGCGTCGGGGAACACCGCACCGGCCTTCTTCCTGAACGCGGCCAGCTTCGCCTTCACCATCGCCGCGCTGGCCGGCATGCGCGCCGACGAGCTGCTGCCCAGCCCTCCGGTCGCCCGGGGCCGGGGCCAGCTGCGCGCCGGGCTGGCCTACACCTGGGCCCATCCCGACCTGCTGCTCGCGATGGGCCTGGCGTTCGTGACCGGCACCTTCGGCTTCAACTACCAGGTCACCATCGCGCTGATGGCCCGCGAGACCTTCGACCTCGGTGCCCAGGCGTTCGGCCTGCTGTCCACCTGCTTCGCCGTCGGCTCGCTCAGCGGCGCCCTGCTGTCCACCCGGCGCAGCGTCCGCCCGCGGCAACGGTTCCTCATCGGCTCGGCGGTGCTGTTCGGCGTCTGCACCGTCGTCGCCGGGCTCATGCCCACCCACGTCGCCTTCGCGCTGCTCCTTGTGCCGACCGGTGCGGCGGCGCTGGTCTTCAGCGTGGCCAACAACAGTTTCGTCCAGCTCGGTGTCGAGCCGCAGATGCGCGGCCGGGTCATGGCGCTGTACTTCATGTGCTTCATGGGCGGCACGCCCGTCGGGGCGCCGCTGGTCGGCTGGGTCTCCGAGCACCTCGGCGCGCCGTGGGGCCTCATCCTCGGCGGGGGAGTGTGCGTCGTCGCCGGGCTCGGTGCGGCCGCGGTGCTGGCCCGCCATCGATCGGTGCGCGTGCGGCTGGACCGGGCGCCGCTGCGGTTCCGCCTGCAGGTCGGCCCGCAGGGCCCCGTCGTCCCGCCCCCGCAGGTGCGGGCCGCGGAGGAGAGGCTGGCCGAGAAGGCGCCGGGGCAGCAGTCGCTCTGAGCGGGCTCGCGCGCGTACCGTCGGCGGCACGATTCCGCACGTGCGCAGGGGAACGCCATGGTCGCTCTCGTCCAGCTCGTCGCGCTGCTCGCCGCGTTCGCCGCGCTGGTCGCCGGCATCGGCCCGCTGACCCGGTGGCTGGAGGCGTGGTCCGCGCGCCGCCACGCCGCCCGCCACCCGGCGCCGCCCGGCCGGCCGTTGCAGCTCGTGGCGGCGGACCTGCGCCGGCTCGGCTGCCAGGTCGAGCTCCTCCCGGCCGGGGCGCCGATGGCCCGCCGCCGCGCCGTGCAGGCCGCCTACGACGACGTGCTGCTCGAGGCCGCCGCGATGCTCGGCGAGGCCTCGGACCTGGGCGCCCTGCGGGACGACCGGGCCCGCGCGATCGAGCGGCTGCGGCTGGTGAGCGCCCTCCGCCGGGCCGGTCTGCAGGTGCCGGCCTGAGCCCCGGCCCCGCGCACCGGCTGTTCGTCGCCGTCGACCCGCCCGGGGAGGCCCGACGGCACCTCGACCGCGCGCTCGCCCCGCTGCGCGACGCCCCCGGTGCGCCCCGCTGGAGCCGTTCCGAGCGGTGGCACCTCACGCTGCTGTTCCTGGATCGCGTGCCGGACGCCGTGGTGCCGGCCCTGGTCTCCGCCGCCGGACCGGCGATCGCCGCCACCCCGCCGATGACGCTGCGGCTGGCCGGGGCAGGGCGGTTCGGCTCGCTGCGCCGTCCGCAGGTCGCCTGGGCCGGGGTCGAGGGCGACGTCGCCCCGCTGGTCGGGCTCGCCGGCCGGCTGGCCGACGCCGCGCGGGGTCTCGGCATGCCGGTGGAGAACCGCCCGTTCCGGCCGCACCTCACCCTCGGCCGGTGGCGGCCCGGCCGGCCCGCCGACGGCAGCCTGACCGACCGGCTGGCCGGCTACCGGGGGCCCGGGTGGCCGGTGACCGAGGTGCGGCTGGTCGAGAGCCACCTCGGCGCGACCGCCCGGTACGAGGCGCTCGCCACGTGGCCCTGCAGCTGAGCTACGGCCCCGCGTCAGGGGCCCGGCCCGACGATCGGCGCGGTGACCGCGGGCTGGTGCAGCAGCCAGGCCAGGCCGACGTCGGCCGGGGCGTGCCCCAGGTCCCGGAGAGCGCCTCGTAGGCCTCCAGGGCGGGGCGGTGGGCCTCGATCCGCTCCTGCCGGCGCAGCGACCCCTCGCAGGCTCGGACGATGTTGCGGGCGGAGAGGAACCTGTCGTTGGGCCAGTCCGACATCCCGCCGTAGACCTTGGTGGCCAGCACAGTCTTCTCCCTGCGCCCCTCGCCGCGGGCGAACCAGCTGCCGAGCACCTCCTCGGTGCGGCCCTTGCCGGCGTCGACGCCGTAGACGTTGGCGGTGTCGAAGAAGTTCACGCCCTCGGCGAGGGCCCGGTCCATGGTCGCGTGGGAGTCGCCCTCCTCGGTCCTCCAGCCGAAGTTCATGGTGCCCAGGCACAGCCGGGAGACCGAGAGGCCGCTGCGGCCGAGGTGGGTGTAGTCCATGCCGGCGGCCCTGGCACCCTGTCCGGCGTGCCGCAGAACGATGACCGGGTCCTCTCCGACTTCGACGCCGCCACCGCGGTGCGTCGGGGGGAGGGCGGCGCGCTGGTCGCCGACCTGCACCCCGGGTGGGAGGTCGGCGGCGGCATCCTCAACGGCGGCTACCTGCTGTCGGTGGCCGGCCGGGCGGCGGTGCTGGAGAGCCCGCACGCGCACCCGGTCGCGATGTCGGCGAGCTACCTGCGCGCGGGCGCAGCGGGCCCGGCCGGCCTCGCCGTGACCCCCGGCCCGGCCGGTCGCACGCTGGCCCACTCGACGGTCGTCCTCTCCGACAGCAAGGGTCCGGTCGTCACCGTGCAGGCCACCACGGCCACCCTGGGCGACGGCGAGGTCGAGTACTCGACGCCCATGCCGCAGGTGCCCGCCCCCGAGCAGTGCCTCGACATGGCCGCGAACGCCCACCTGGCCGCGGTGCCGATGCACCTGCCGGGCCTCACCGCGCACGTGCAGAGCCGGCTGGACCCGGCGACCGCCACGTGGGCGATGGGGCAGCCCTCGGAGGAGCCCGTGCTGCGGGCGTGGGTGCGGCTGGCCGACGGCCGCCCCGCCGATCCGCTGGCGCTGCTGACCTTCGCCGACGTCCTGCCGCCCACCAGCTTCGCGACCGGCCGGATGGGCTGGGCGCCGACGGTGCAGCTCCAGGTCCTCGTCCGTGCGCTGCCGGCACCGGGCTGGTGCCTGGTGGAGGCACGGGCCACCGAGATCGCCGACGGCTGGTCCGACGAGGACTACCGGGTCTGGGACTCCACCGGCCGGCTGGTGGCGCAGAGCCGCCAGCTGGCGCGCACCGCCCGTCGGTGAGGCCGGTCAGCGGGGGAGGTCGAGCTCTCCGGTGAGGTAGCGCTGGACGGTGGGAGCCATCCCCGCGACCAGCGGCTCCGGTGCGGACGAGGCCAGCGGCTCCACCTTCAGGACGTACCGCGCCATGACCAGCCCGATCAGCTGGCCGGCCACCAGCGCCCCCCGCGCCTCGCGTTCGGCCGGCGGCAGGTCCAGCGTGCCGACGACCCGGCGCAGCACCTGCGACACGAGGAACTCCCGCAGCAGCTTCGCCGTCCACTCGTTGCCCACGGCGGACCGGACGAGCGCCAGCGCCGCCGGCTGCATGGGGCCGTCCCAGACCCGCAGCAGCGTCCGGACGAGGTTCTCGCCGAGGTTGTCGCGCCCCCCCCCCCCCCCCCCCCCCCCCCCCCGCGAGCACCTCGGGCAGCAGCTCGGCCGGGTTCGCCGGTGCCTCGATCGCGGCCAGGAAGAGGACTCCCCGGGGCGGCGGTCACGCCGCGACCTCCGTCCGGGCGCGGACGACGGCGAGGAACGCCGCCTCGAGGTCCTGGGAGCCGCCGTCGGCCCGCAGCTGCGCGGGCGTGGAGTCGGCGAGCAGCTCCCCGTCGTGCAGCAGGAGCAGCCGGTCGCACCGGCCCGCCTCGTCCATGACGTGGCTGGACACGATGAGGGTCGTGCCCCCCGCCGCCAGGGCGTGGAACCGGGCCCACAACTCGGCCCGCAGGACGGGGTCGAGCCCGACGGTCGGCTCGTCGAGCACCAGCACCTCGGGATCGCCGACCAGGGCGCAGGCCAGAGACGCGTGCCCGCGCTGGCCGCCGGAGAGGTCGCCCACCAGCTGTCGCGCCGCACCGGCCAGGCCCACGTCGGCGATGGCGGTGTCGGCTGCGGCCGCATCCCGCCCGTGGAGCGCGGCGAAGTAGCGGGCGTTCTCCCGCACGGTGAGGTCGGGGTAGACGCTCAGGGCCTGGGTGACGTACCCGACGCGGGCGCGCAGCGAGGGGGGGAGGGGGGCCGGCCGGTGCGCCCAGGACGGTGACGGTGCCCGAGCGCACCCGCTGCACGCCGACCACGGCGCGCAGCAGGGTGGTCTTCCCGCTGCCGCTCGGCCCGAGCAGCCCGGTCACCTGCCCCCGGGGGACGGTGAAGGAGAGACCGGGGAAGACGCGGCGGCGCCCCCGGTCGACGACGAGGTCGGTGGCGGTGACGGCGTCCATGACGCGCCCCCCAGAACTCATCCAGTGATGAACTCGACGCTGGATGAGTTGCCGGCGCGGCGTCAACGGGGCTCGTGGTCCCGTCGGGCCCAGGGGGTGGGTGCGGTGGGCCGGCCGGTCAGCGGCGGGCAGAATCGGCGGCGTGCCCGCTCCCGTCGTCATCACCGATCCGCGCGACGAGCGGGTGGCCGACTTCCGCGACCTGAAGGCCGGTGACCGCCCGGCCGGCACCCCGCGCGGCACCGGGCCGGTGATCGTGGAGGGCGTTCCGGCGGTGCAGCGGCTGCTGGCCTCCCCGTACCGGGTGCGGGCGGTCTTCGGCGTGCCCGGGCGGGTGGCCGCGCTGGGCCTGCCCGACGACGTCCCGGCCTACGAGGCGGACAAGTGGGTGCTCTCGGAGGTCATCGGGTTCCGGCTCACCCGGGGCGTGGTCGCCTCCGCCGACCGCCGGCCCGCCGACGACCTCGACGTCGTGCTGGCCGGATCCGAGCCGGCGGCGCCGCGCCGGCTCGCCGTCCTCGAGGCGCTCAACGACGCCGAGAACCTCGGCTCGATCGCGCGCTCGGCGGTGGCGCTCGGCGTGGACGGGCTGCTGCTGGACCCGCGCTGCGCCGACCCGCTGTACCGCAGGTCGGTGCGGGTCTCGATGGGGCACGTGCTGTCACTCCCGTTCGCCGTGCTGCCCGGGTGGCCGGCCGGGATCGAGCGGCTGCACCAGGCCGGGTACCTGACGGTCGCGCTCACCCCGGCCGCCGACGCCGTCGACCTCGCCGACGTCGATCCGCGGGCGCACCCGCGCACCGCGGTGCTGCTCGGCGCCGAGGGGCCGGGGCTCACCCCGGAGGCGCAGCAGGCGGCGCGGGTGCGTGCCCGCATCCCGATGCGGACGGGGGTGGACTCCCTGGGCGTCGCCGCCGCGGCGGCGGTCGCCTTCGCCGCGCTGCGCTAGCCGCGCAGCGAGAATCGGGCGAGCAAGGCGCGGGCCTCCTCGGCGTGCGCCGGGTGGCACATCACGTCGTAGCGGCTCGCGGTGATCTTGCTCGTGCTGGTGAAGTCGCGTCGGCCGCGGGTGGCGGCGTACCCCATTCCGCCGAAGGCCGCACCGAACGCCAGACCGATGAGCAGGCCGGTGAGGACCGAGCCGACCCAGCTGCCTCCGTCGGGCGTGAAGATGCCCAGCAGCAGGCCGACGAACAGACCCCACCAGGCGCCGCCGGCCGCACCGGCGGCCACCGCCCGCCCCATGGTCATGCGGCCGGTGACCGTCTCCACCATGCGCAGGTCCGTGCCGATGATCGTCACGTTCTCCACGGCGAACTTCTCGTCCGACAGGTAGTCGACCGCCGCCTGCGCCCGCTCGTAGCTGTCGTAGGACCCGACCTGCACGCCGCCCAGCGGCATCGACACCGAAGCACCCATGCCTGGTCGACTACCCGGCGGAGGCCGGTTTTCCACTCGGACGAGGCTGTCGGCCCGAGCCCGGTGCACTCCGGCGGATCGGCCGGTACCCGCGGTCAGGTCGGCGGGGACCATCCTCGTCCACGACGAGCTCGCTGCACACGCCGGGCGCAGTGGTGACCGGGCGGACGACTCTCGCCACTAGCGGTTGCGGCGGACCCCGAAGACGATGTCCTCCCACGCGGGGATGCGGGCGCGCGGGTCTTCGTCGTCGTCCGGGGCCGCACCGCCGCCGCGGCCGAGTACCACCGTGTCGTGCTCGGCCACCTCGTCGAGGAGCGCGGCCATCGCCTCGTCGTCCTCGGGGGAGCCGTCGGGTGCGTGGACGTCGCGCACGACCGCGTCGCCCTCCGCCGGTGGGAGGGGGTCGGGTGGGGGGGGAACCGGCTCGGGGGCGCGGACCACCGCGACCGGGCGGCTGCGGGTGATCGGTGCGGGCCCCCCGGAGGGCACGTCGGGAACCACCCGGACCAAGCGGGTGCCCTCGGCGAAGTCGGTCGTCGCGGCGTCGGCGGGGGTGACCGTGCGGGAGGGCAGGTCGTAGTTCCACCGGGCGGTGCCGGATTTCGCCCCGGCGCGCCAGGCGGCGGTGACCACCCAGGTGCCTTCGTCGCCCCGGAAGGCGTCCCACTCCACCGCGTCGATGTCGGTGTCGATCAGCCGCAGCCGCTCCACCATGAACTGCTGGAGGACCGCGCCGGGAGCGCCCTCGCTGAGCCGGACCCGGGCCTCGCGGGCCTGCCCGGCCACGCGCTCGCGCTCCTGCAGCACCGGGTGGGCGAAGCGCATGATCCGCTCCACCCGCGCGCCGGTGGCGGCGGCGACCTGCTCGGGCGTCTCGCCGGAGCGGATGCGGGACTGGATCACCCGCGGCGGCAGCTCGGTGCCCAGGTCGACGTCGATCTGGGTGAGCCGGCGGGCGTCCCCGCGGGCGGCGGCACGGAGGCGGTCGTCGATCGGGAGCTCGAACCGCTCCCCGCTGTCGGGGGAGTCGGGGCCCTCCGCGGAGAGGATGAGACTCTTCCCGTCGTCGGAGAGCGCCACGAGGCGCAGCGTGCGCATGGGCGACCTCCTGCAACCGGCGCGGCGGGCCCGAGAGGGGGCCCGGTCCCCGAGGCTATCGGGGCCCGGCGGGCGCCGCGCGCAGGCGGCCCGGCGTGGCGCGCAGGGCCGCGGGCACCGCGTCCCCCGGTGGGGGTCCCTGGATGGGCGGACCTCGCCGGTGCTGCTGCTCGCCGGCGAGGGGCACGCCATCGTGAGCCGCGACCACCTGGTCGAACTGGGCGGGCGCCTGGCCGCCTGGTTCGATCGGTGGCTGTGAACGGGGAGCTCTTCGCCGGATACGCCAGCGCCCGCACCGACGAGGCCGTCGATGCGGCCGGTCGCCTGCGCGACGGGTGGGCCGTGCCCACCGCCACCCTGGAGCAGCTCGGCACCGACGGGCTGACCGCCGCCGGCCGGCACCTGGCGGCCTGGCGCGAGGAGCACGGCGTCACCGTCTCGACCTGGGTGGACGGCCGGCAGGAGGTGCGCCCGGTGCCCACCGACCCGGTGCCCCGGCTGGTCGACGCCGCCACGTGGGCCGCGCTGGCGGCGGGTGTGGCCCAGCGGCACCGGGCCCTCAACGCCTTCCTCGCCGACGTCTACCGCCCGGCCGGGCGGCGGCGGGGCGACAGCGACCGCGCCCCGGAAGTGGTGCGGGCCGGCGTGCTGCCCGAGTGGGCCGTGGCGCACGCACCCGGCCGAGACCCGGAGGCGGTGGCCCGTGCCTGGCCGGGCCAAGCCCGGGCAACGGTGGCGGCGGCCGACCTGGTGCGCACCAGCGGCGACCGCTGGGTGGTCGCGCGCGACGACCTGCGGGTGCCGTCGGGGATCGGATACGCGCTGGCCGACCGGGCGAGCGCGCGAGCGGCCGTGCCGGAGCTGTTCGCCGGTCTGCAGCCGAGGGAACCGGCCGATGCCGTCGCGCTGCTGGCCGAGGCGCTGACCGCCGCTGCGCCGCCGGCGACGGCCCGCCCGCCGCGGATCGCCGTGCTCACCCAGGGTGAGAGCGCCGGCGCCTGGTTCGAGCACCGGGTGCTGGCGGAGGCGCTGGGAGTGCCGCTGGTGCGGGCCGGTGACCTGTGGCCGCGCGGCGACGGGGGGCTGGAGGCCGCCGTGGACGGCGGCCGGGTGCCGGTCGACGTCCTCTACCGGCGGTTCGACGACGCGCTGCTCGGCGTCTACCCCACGGGAGCGGGCCTGCCGCTGGACCTCGCCCTCACCGAGGCCGTCCGGGCCGGCCGGCTCGGGGTCGCCAACGTGCCGGGGAACGGGGTGGCCGACGACGCGGCGGCTTACGCCTGGGTGCCGGCGCTGATCGGCTTCTACCTGGGGGAGGAGCCGCTGCTGGACTCGGCGCGGACGTGGGTGCTCGCCGACCCCGCCGCGGAGGCGGCCGTCCGGGACCGGCTGCACGAGCTGGAGGTGGAGTCGGTCGCCGGGTACGGCGGCCGGGACGTCGTCTCCGGCCCGGCCTGCTCGGGGGCCGAGCTGGCCGCGTTGCGCGAGGAGATCGCCGCGGCGCCGCACCGGTTCGTGGCCCGCGAGCCACTGGAGCCCTCGACGTCCCCGACGCTGGTCGACGGGGTGCTGCGGCCGCGGCCGGTGGACCTGCGGGTCTTCTCCGTGGCCGGTGCCACCACCACCGCGCTGCCCCTGGCCCTGACCCGGGTGGCCGCCGGGGACGGGCCGGACCTGCCGGGCGCCCCCGGCGACGGGACCAAGGACACCTGGCTGCTGCGCTGAGACCGGCCGTCGGTCAGACGGCGGAGAGCCCCGACCGGATCCGCACCGTCGTGCCGGAGGGGCTGGGCACGGCGGTGACGTCGCCGAAGGCGCTCATCAGCGTCGAGCCGCGACCGCGGTCCATGCTGGGCACCCGTTCCCGCCACTGCCCGTAGTCGCGGATCGTGATCTCGACGAGGTCGCTGCTGACGGCGGCGGACACCTCGACGAACGGCTCGATCGGGTGCTGGGCGTGCTCGATCGCGTTGCTGGCCGCCTCGCACGCGGCGAGGAGCAGGTCGTAGGCGTGGTCGGGGTCGACCCCGGCCTCGTCCAGCAGCGCGCGCAGCCCGCGCCGCACGACCGGGATCGACGCCGGTTCCGACGGCAGCCGCCAGTGCGCCCGGTGGGGGCCGGCGGAGGTGGCGGCCGGTGGCACGGGCGACGGATCCGGACGGCCGACCGGGGTGGCGGCCGGCGGTGCGGGCAGCGGCACCGGCTCCGGGGCCCGGACGGGTGCCGGCTCCGGTGAGCCGGCGGGGGCCACAGCGCGCCCGGCGGCCCGCTCGAGCGCCACGCGCACCCGGGCGATGAGCTCGGCGGCGCGGAACGGCTTGGCCAGGTAGTCGTCGGCGCCGGCTTCCAGCCCCTCGACCGAGGCGTCCTGCCCGGCCCGGGCGGTGAGCATGATCACCGGGATGTGCCGGGTGGCCGGGTCCGCCCGCAGGGCGCGCAGCAGCTCGAAGCCGTCGATGCGCGGCATCATCACGTCGGTCAGCACCAGGTCCGGCGCGCGCTCGGCGACCGCGGTGAGCGCCTCCTCGCCGTTCGCCGTCGTGCGCACCGTCCAGTGCGGGCCCAGCAGCCGGGTCAGGTAGGCGCGCATGTCGGCGTTGTCGTCGACGACGAGCACGTCGGCGCCGCCGGCCGTGCCCGGAGCCGTGCCGGCGGGCCGCGAGGTCTCCTCCTCCCAGCTGGCCGCCTCGCCGCGAGCGGCCTCGGACGGAACCGCGGACGGGCCGGCCGGCGCGGCGTCGGGGTGCCCGGACGGGAACGCCACGGTGAACGTGCTGCCCCGCCCCGGCTCGCTGGTGACCGTGACGGCGCCTCCGTGCAGCGCGGCCAGCTCCTGCACCAGGGCCAGGCCGATGCCGGTGCCCTCCCGGGTGCGTGCGGCGGACCCCCCGACGCGGTGGAACCGCTCGAACAGGTGGGGCAGCTCCTCGGCGACGATGCCCACGCCGGTGTCGGTGACGGTCAGCACGAAACCGTCGTCCGCGCCGCGCAGGGTCACGCCGATGCCGCCGACGAAGGTGTACTTCACCGCGTTGGCCAGCAGGTTGACGACGATCTTCTCCCACATCCGCGGGTCGACGAAGGCCGGCCGGTCCAGGGGTGGGCAGTCCACGGTGAGCCGCAGGCCGGCCCGCTCCGCGGCCGACCGGAAGATGCCGGCGAGCTCCGCGGTGAAGGCGGCGACATCGGTCTCCACCCGGACCGGCGTCGCCCGTCCGGCCTCGATGCCGGCGAAGTCCAGCAGGTCGTTGACCAGCCGCTGGAGCCGCTGCCCGTTGCGCAAGGCAAGGGTGAGCTGCTCGCGGACGTCGTCGGTCAGCGGCGGCTCGGCGTCGTCCAGGACGTCGTTGATCGGCCCGAGCAGCAGGGTGAGCGGCGTGCGCAGCTCGTGGCTGACGTCGGCGAAGAAGGTGGTCTTGGCGCGGTCCAGCTCAGCCAGCGACTCGGCCCGCTCACGCTCACGCTCGAACGCGCGGATGTTCACCACGGCACCGGCGAACTGGCCGGCCACGAGCTCGAAGAACGAACGGTACTCGGCGTCGAGTGCCCGGTTCGGGCTCTTCCCGGCCAGGAGCAGGCCCACCGGCTCCTGCTCGCCCGCAGCCGTGAGCGGGAGGACGACGGCCTCGGAGACCGGGTCACCGAAGGGGCCGCCGGTGATGCGGAGCCCGTGCACAGCCGAGCGGAGCTGCTCTCCGTCGCCCGCCGCGGTCTCCGGGAGGAGTGCGCTGTCGCAGCCGATCGATGCCACGCGGCGGAGCACCGGTTCCCCGGGCTCTGACAGGTAGAGGGCCGCGAAGGGCACGTCCAGGCCGTCGTCCTCCAGTGCCCGGCACATGGCCGTCACCGTGTCCCGCTCGTCACCGAGCCGGTTGCCGACCGTCGACAGGTGGTGCAGCAGCCGCTGGCGCCGGGCGGCCAGCACCTCACCGGTCACCTCGGTGCAGACGGCGTGCATGCCGGCCACCCGACCGGCGTCGTCGAAGGCGGGTGCGTGGGACACCGTGAAGTAGGTCTCCTCGCGGTAGCCGGAGCGGGTCAGCAGCACCAGCAGCTTCGGGATCCATGAGGACTCCATCGTCGCCATGGCGTGCTCGATGGGCGGGCCCACCGTGTGCCATGTCTCGGCGAGGGTGTCCCGGATGCGGTCACCGATGGCCGGGTGCTTCTCGCCGATGACCGGGGCGAAGGCGTCGTTGTAGAACTGCAGCTGGTCCGGTCCCCAGGTCAGCAGCATGGGGAAGCGGGACACCAGGACGGTCCTGATGGCGAACCACAGGCTGGCCGGCCAGGAGTCCACGGGGCCGATGGACGTGCTCGCCCAGTCGATGCCGGCCATGATCCGCCCAGCCTCACCGCCGACGGCGAAGAGGTCGCCCCGTCGGGACCCGACCTGCCGAACTCCATCGCCATCTCGCGCCCGGGGCACCTGCTCGTCCCCGTTCAGATACGCTCAGCCACGTAATCGATGCAGGCGGTCAGCGCCGTCACGTCGTCGGGGTCGACGGCGGGGAACATGCCGACGCGCAGCTGGTTGCGGCCGAGCTTGCGGTACGGCTCGACGTCGACCACGCCGTGCGCGCGCAGCGTCGTGGCCAGCGCGGCGGCGTCCACCGAGTCGGCGAAGTCGATCGTGCCCACCACGTAGCTGCGGTGGTCGGGGTCGGCGACGAACGGCGTCGCGTAGGACGACCGCTCCGCCCAGCCGTAGAGGCGGCTCGAGGACTCCCGGCTGCGGCCGACGGCGCCGGAGAGGCCGCCGAGGGAGAGCATCCAGTCGATCTGGTCGGCCAGGAGGAAGAGGGTGGCGACGGCCGGGGTGTTGTAGGTCTGGTCCCTCGAGGAGTTGTCGACGGCGATCGACAGGTCGAGGAACCCGGGGATCCAGCGGCCCGACGCCTTGATCTCGGCGATCCGCTGCAGCGCGTCCGCCGACATGAGGGCCACCCAGAGGCCGCCGTCGGCGGCGAAGGACTTCTGCGGCGCGAAGTAGTAGACGTCGGTCTGCGAGACGTCGACGGGCAGGCCGCCGGCGCCGCTGGTGGCGTCGACGAGCACGAGCGCGTCCTCGGTGCCTGACGGGCGGGCGATGGGCGCCATCACGCCGGTCGAGGTCTCGTTGTGCGCCCAGCCGTAGGTGTCCACGCCCGCGGTGGCGGTGGGGAGGGCCAGCGAACCGGGGGCGGCCGACACGACCACCGGGTCACCGAGGAACGGGGCCTCGTTCGCGCTGGAGGCGAACTTGGCGGAGAACTCCCCGTAGGTGCCGAAGGCGGCGCGGTCGCGGATGAGGCCGAAGAGCGCGGCGTCCCAGAAGGCGGTGGTGCCCCCGTTGCCCAGCACGACCTCGTAGCCGTCGGGCAGGTCGAACAGCGCGGTGAGCCCCTCGCGGACCCGCCGGACCAGGGTCTTCACCGGCGCCTGCCGGTGCGAGGTGCCCATGACGGCCGCACCCTCGCCGGCCAGCGCCCGCAGTGCCTCGGGGCGCACCTTGGACGGCCCACACCCGAACCGGCCGTCGGCAGGCAGGAGTTCGGCGGGGATGGTGATGCTCATCCGTGGGGAGCCTTCCGGTTCACGTGCGTGGGGTGCGCCAGGCCCCGAGGACGACCCGGGTCGCGGAGTGCTGCCGGGCCGTCGTCGTCGGGAGCAGGCCTGCTCAGATCGAGGCGGCCTCGGGGTCGATGGTGTTCCAGCCCTCGACCTCCTGGGGCTTGCGGGAGTCGGGACCGATGTAGCGGGCCGACGGTCGCACGAGGCGGCCGGTGTTCTTCTGCTCGAGGATGTGCGCGCACCAGCCGGCGGTGCGGGCACAGGTGAACATCGAGGTGAACATGTGGCTGGGGACCTCGGCGAAGTCCAGGACGATGGCCGCCCAGAACTCCACGTTCGTCTCGACCGGCCGGTCGGGACGCCGCTCCCGCAGCTCCTTGAGGGCGGCGTTCTCCAGGGCGAGGGCGGCCTCGAAGCGGGGCGCACCCAGCTCCTGGGCCGAGCGGCGGAGCACGCGGGCGCGGGGGTCCTCGGCGCGGTACACCCGGTGGCCGAAGCCCATCAACCGCTCCTTGCGGTCGAGCAGGTCCTTGACGTACTTCTCGGCGTCGCCGGTCTTCTCGACCTCGTCGAGCATGTGCAGCACGCGGGAGGGGGCGCCGCCGTGCAGCGGGCCGGACATCGCGCCGATGGCGCCGGACATGGCGGCGGCGACGTCGGCACCGGTGGAGGCGATGACGCGGGCGGTGAACGTCGAGGCGTTCATGCCGTGCTCGGCGGCCGACGTCCAGTAGGCGTCGACGGCGGCGACGTGGCGGGGGTCGGGCTCGCCGCGCCAGCGCACCATGAAGCGCTCGACGATGGTGGAGGCCTCGTCGATCCGGCTCTGCGGAACGGCGGGGACGCCGATGCCCCGGGCGGACTGCGCGACGTAGGACAGCGCCATGACCGCGGCGCGGGCCAGCTGGTCGCGGGCCTCGTCGGCGCTGATGTCGAGCAGCGGGCGGTAGCCCCAGAACGGCGCGAGCATGGCCAGCGCGGCCTGCACGTCGACCCGCACGTCACCGCTGTGCACCGGGATCGGGAACGGCTCGGCCGGCGGCAGGCCCGGGCCGAACTTGCCGTCGACCAGCAGGGCCCAGACGTTGCCGAACGTGACCTTGCCGACCAGGTCCTCGATGTCGACGCCGCGGTAGCGCAGCGAACCGCCGTCCTTGTCGGGTTCGGCGATCTCGGTCTCGAAGGCGATGACGCCTTCGAGGCCGGGTACGAAGTCGTCGGCCATCTCGCATGCTCCTCTGCGCGCGGACCCACGTGCGCGCAGGGGGCTGGCGCACGATTGCGCAACGACCCTAAAGCCGTCGGCCCGGTCCTGGCACACGGGGGGCGCTCCCGTGACCTCCGGGCGGCCCGGCCGGGTGCCGGAGCGCCGCACCCGGCGTGCCTCCCCTCGCGCGCCGATGCCGCCCGGCGGTGCCAGCATGACGGCGTGCCCGACCTGACCCGCATGCGGAACGACTACACGCTCGGCAGGCTGCGCGAGGAGGAGCTGGCCCCCACCTGGGTCGAGCAGTTCGACCGCTGGTTCGCCGACGCCGTCGCCGCGCAGATCCCCGAGCCCAACGCCGTCGTGGTGGCGACCGCCGACGCAGCCGGAGCGCCGGACGCCCGGATCGTGCTGATGAAGGGCTACGACACCGACGGCATCGTGTTCGGCACCAGCTACGCGTCGGCCAAGGGGGCGCAGCTGGCGGTCAACCCCCGGGCGGCGCTGGTCTTCCCGTGGCACGCGCTGCAGCGCCAGGTGCGGGTGACCGGGCGGGTGGAGCGGATCGGCGACGCGGCCTCCGACGGGCTGTGGGACCCGCGGCCGCGCGGGTCGCAGCTGGCGGCGGCCGCCTCGGTGCAGTCGACCGTCGTCGACTCCCGGCAGGAGCTCGAGCGGCGCGTGCGGCTGCTCGACGAGCAGACGCCGGAGGGCAAGCTGCCCCGGCCGGCGGCGTGGGGCGGCTACCGGGTGGTTCCGGAGCGGGTCGAGTTCTGGCAGGGTGGCGCCGACCGGCTGCACGACCGGTTGCGGTTCGTGCGCGACGACGCGGAGGGTGGGAGCTGGCTCGTGCAGCGGCTGGCCCCGTGAGCGCTCCGCACCCCCCTTCGGGTCCGCTGGACCCGGTGGACCCCGTCGAGCCCGGCCGGGGGGTGGAGGAGCCGGTCCCGGCACCGGTGCGCAGGCGTCGCGGCTGGGCTGTGGACACCACTCCGCTGCAGAACCCGGCCTACCGCCGGCTGTTCGGCGGGGTGGCCCTCACGATGATCGGCCAGCAGATGACGCTGGTCGCCGTCCCCTTCCAGGTCTACGCGCTGACCGGTGACAGCTTCTTCGTCGGCGTCACGTCCGTGGTCGCGCTGGTCCCCCTGATTGTGTTCGGTTTGCTCGGCGGCGCGATCGCCGATGTCATGGACCGGCGGCGGCTGATGCTGATCACCTCCACCGGAACGGCGGTCGCCAGCGCGTTGCTCGCCGTCCAGGCGCTGCTTCCGGGCGGCGGCAACCTGGCGCTGCTGTGGGTCCTCACCGCCTGCGTGTCGGGGTTCGCGGCGGTGAACCAGCCGGCCCGCAGCGCCGCCATCCCAGCTGTCGTCGGCATCCCGCTGGTCCCGGCGGCCAACGCGCTGGCGATGACGGTCCGCCAGGTGGGCGTGATCGCCGGGCCGCTATTGGCCGGCGTGCTCATCGCCAGTGGCGAGGTGTTCCTGACCTACCTGGTGGATGCGGTCGGTTTTTTCGTCGCGGCGCTCCTGCTCCGCGGGCTGCCGGCGCTGCCGCCCGGCGGTCGCACCGCCGCGGTGCGGCTGGGTGCAGCGGTGCGCGGCGTGGGGGAGGGGTTCGCCTTCCTGCGCACGCAGCCGGTGCTGCTCATGACGTTCGTCGTCGACATCGTCGCCATGCTCTTCGCCTGGCCGCAGGCGGTGTTCCCGGAGCTGTCCCAGACCAGGTTCGACGACGCGCCCAACGCACTGGGCTGGCTGTTCGCCGGCGTCTCCGTCGGCGCGCTGCTGATGGGGCTCACGTCGGGCTGGGTGTCCCGGATCGACCGGCAGGGTGCGGTCGTGCTGGTCGCGATCGTTGTCTGGGGCGTGGCGATCATCGGGTTCGGCATGGCGTCGACGCTGTGGTCGGCGGTCCTGTTCCTCGCGGTGGCCGGCGCGGGCGACATGGTCAGCGCGGTCCTGCGGTCGGCGATGCTGCAGCTGGCGGCGCCCGACGACATGCGCGGGCGGATGCAGGGCGTCTTCCTCGTCGTCGTCGCCGGTGGACCCCGGCTCGGTGACCTGCGGGCCGGGGCGCTGGCCAGTGCGACGGGCGTGACCGTCGCGATGGTCTCCGGCGGGGTCGTGGTGGTGCTGGCCATGGTCGCCGTCGCGCTGCTCGTGCCGTCGTTCTGGCTCTTCCGCGCCTCCCGGTCGACCGTCGACCGGGCCCCGGGTCCCACCGCCTGACCGCGGGGCGGGTCCGACCGAGCTCGCCCGCCCCCGAGAGTGGCGAGGCCGGCCGGACCCCGGGTCTGCATATCCGATCCTCCCCGGTCCTACCCATCGGTAACGGAACGGGGCGGAGTCAGGCCAGCGCCGCGGCGACCACCGCGAGGTCGGCGACCAGGGCGTCGTAGGCGGCCGCGCGGGCCACGTCGGGGGTGCGCAGGATCGCCGACGGGTGCGTGGTCGCGAGGATCCAGGTCTGGTGCGGGGCGTCCTCCTCCTGGTCGGCCTCGGGCAGCGCGGCCTCGGCCGTCCGCACCCCGGGCGGGGTCCAGGGCATCAGCTGCCCGTGCTCGCGGGTGATCCGGAACGACGGCGAGATCAGCGCCCTGGCCGCTGTCGCGCCGAGGGCGACGACGACCTCCGGCTGCAGGACGGCGAACTCCGCCTCCAGCCACGGCCGGCATGCCCGCAGGTGCTCGGGGCGCGGCGTCTGGTGGATCCGCCGCTTGCCCTTGACCACGTGCCCGAAGTGCTTCACGGCGTTGGTCACGTAGGTCGCCGACCGGTCGATCCCGGCATCGGTCAGCGCCTTGTCCAGCAGCCGCCCGGCGGGGCCGACGAACGGCTCCCCCCTGCGGTCCTCCTGGTCGCCGGGCTGCTCGCCGATGAACACCACCCGGGCGGTCTCCGGGCCCTTCCCGAACACGGTCTGGGTCGTGTCCTGCCACAGCTCGCAGGCGCGGCACCCGGCGGCGGCGCCGCGGAGCTGGTCCAGGCCGGCGCCGGGGGGCGGCTGGGCCACCCCGTCGTCCTCGCTCATGCCCCGATGACACCGCATGCAGGCACCGGCCGCGAGGCGGGCGGTCACCCGCCGTCGACCTGCGGGCCGCGGCGTCCCACCCTGCGAGATCGTGAGGAGCGCTACGGTTCGGCGCGGCAGCGCTCGACGGCAGGGGGGACAGGTGCTCGAGTTCGACGGCCTCCGCAAGAGCTACGGCGACAACCCGGTGCTCGACGACGTGGGCTTCAGCGTCCGCCCGGGATCGATGTTCGGCTTCTGCGGCTCCAACGGGGCGGGGAAGACGACGACGATGCGGATCGCCATGGGGCTGGTCGTCGCCGATGCCGGCGAGGTGCGCTGGCACGGCCGGCCGCTGGACCAGCAGCTGCGCCGCCGGGTGGGCTACATGCCCGAGGAGCGCGGGCTCTACCCGAAGATGAGGGTCGGCGAGCAGATCACCTACTTCGCCCGGCTGCACGGGCTCGACGCCGCCGCCGCCGGGCGGGCGTCGGCGGAGTGGGTCGAGCGGCTGGGCCTGGGCGCCCGACGGGGTGATGCGGTCGAGAAGCTGTCCCTGGGCAACCAGCAGCGCGTCCAGCTCGCCGCCGCGCTGGTGAGCCGGCCGGAGGTGCTCATCCTCGACGAGCCGTTCTCCGGACTGGATCCGGTGGGCGTCGACTCCCTGGCCGAGGCGCTGCTGGACCAGGTGCGCACCGGCGTCCCGGTCGTCTTCTCCAGCCACCAGCTCGACCTGGTCGAGCGGCTCTGCGACTCCGTCGGCATCCTCGCCCGCGGCCGCATGGTGGCGGCCGGCACCGTCGACGAGCTGCGCCGGCGGGAGGCCGGCCGGCTGCTGCGTGTCGTCGTCCCCGACGCGGCTCCGGGCTGGGCCACCGCGCTCCCCGGCGTCCGGGTGGTCTCCGAGCAGGCGGGCGACACGCTGCTGGAGCTCGCCCCCGGCACCGACGACCAGACCGTCCTGGCGGCCGCCCTGGGCACCGGCCGGGTCGCGCACTTCGCGTGGCGCGAGCCCAGCCTGGTCGAGCTGTTCCGCGAGGCGGTCGCCGATCCGCGCACCGACGAGGAGGTGGCGGCGTGACCGCCCCGACCCGCTCTCCGGAGCAGACGCCGGGCAGCGCCGAACTCGTGCGGCTCGTCGCCGGCCGCGAGATCTCCACCCGCCTGCGGGACAAGAACTTCATCGTCGGCGTGGTGCTGACGGTCCTGCTGCTCGTCGGGATCATGGCGTTCCAGGTGGCCATCGGCTCCAGCGGCCAGGAGAGCCGGCTCGGTGTCGTGGGCGACGCCTCGCGGCTGGCTCCGGCCGTCGAGGCGCAGGGCGAGGCCGTCGGCCTCGACGTCACCGTGGTCGAGCTCGCCGACGAGGCGGCCGGGCGGCAGGCCCTCGAGGACGAGGACGTCGACGGCGTCCTCCTTCCCGGCGCCCGCCCCGAGCTGCTGGTCGACGACCGCGACTCGACGATGGAGGCGGTGGTGAGCGCGGCGGTCAGCGGGGTCGCCGTCGGCCAGCAGCTCGCCGAGGCCGGGGTCGACCTCACCGCGGTGCCGGAGGTCGAGGTCACGGCCCTCCAGGGGGACGGCGACGAGCAGCAGGTGCTGGTCGCGATCATCGGCGTCGCGCTGCTCTACGGCCTGCTGATCCTGTTCGGCCAGTTCGTCGCGCAGGGGGTGGTCGAGGAGAAGGCGAGCCGCGTGGTGGAGCTGCTGCTGGCCACGATGCGCCCCTGGCAGCTGCTCGCCGGGAAGATCATCGGGCTGGGCGTCCTCGGCCTCGCCCAGATCGTCCTCATCGGTGTGATCGCCGTGGGTGGTGCGTTCGCCTTCGACCTCGTCGCGGTGCCCGGCGACCTCATCGGCACCGTCGTCTCCGTGGTCGCCTGGTTCGTGCTGGGATACGCCTTCTACGCGGCGGCCTTCGCCGTGGCGGCGTCCCTGGTCAGCCGGCAGGAGGACCTCGGCAGCGTGCTGACGCCGATGATGCTGCTGCTCGTGGTCGGCTTCTTCATCGGCATCCAGGCCGCCGCCGAGCCGGGCGGCACGCTCGCCGTCGTCACCTCGTACGTGCCCGGGCTCTCGCCCCTGGTCATGCCGGTCCGGCAGGCGGCGGGTGAGGCGGCGCTGTGGGAGGTGGCTCTGGCGGTCGTGCTCATGCTCGGCGCCATCGTCGCGGCGGTCCGGCTGGGCGGGCGGGTCTACGCCGGGGCTCTGCTGCGCACGAGCGGGAAGACGAAACTGCGGGAGGCGCTGCGCGGCGGTCGCGGCTGAACCGGTTGGGCGCAACCGGGCCGGGGTAGCCGCGCGGCATGGCGATGCAGCTGGGCTACACGATGATGACCGAGCAGGCCGGCCCCAAGGACCTGGTGGGGCACGTGGTGGGGGCCGAGGGAGCGGGCTTCGACTTCGCGGTCAGCAGCGACCACTACTTCCCGTGGCTGGACGAGATGGGCCACTCGCCCAACGCCTGGGTCACCCTCGGCGCGGCCGCCCAGGCCACCAGCCGCATCCCGCTCATGACCTACGTGACGTGCCCGAGCTTCCGGTACCACCCGGCGGTCGTCGCGCAGCAGGCCGCCACGCTGCAGATCCTCTCCGACGGACGCTTCACGCTGGGGCTGGGCGCTGGGGAGAACCTCAACGAGCACGTCGTCGGCGCCGGTTGGCCGCCGGCCGACGTCCGCCAGGAGATGCTGGTCGAGGCCATCCAGATCATCCGGAGCCTGTTCGACGGCGACGGCTACACCAACTTCCGCGGCGAGCACTTCGACGTCGAGTCGGCCAAGCTCTGGGACCTCCCGGAGAAGCGGGTGCCGATCGGCGTCGCCTCCGGGGGCAAGCAGGCGTCCACGATCGCCGGTGAGCACGCCGACGCGCTCATCGCCACCGAGCCCAAGCCCGGGCTGGTGGAGCAGTTCGACGCCGCCGGCGGCACGGGCAAGCCGCGGATCGCCCAGATGCCGATCAGCTTCGGCACCGACAAGGCCGCCGCCGTCAGCCGGGCGCACGCCCTGTTCCGCTGGTTCGGCCTGGGCTGGAAGGTCAACTCCGAGCTCCCCGGCCCGACGGCCTTCGACGCCGCCAGCCAGTTCGTCCGCGAGGAGGACGTGGAGGGCAGCATCCCGTGCGGGGACGACGTCGAGGCGGTGATCGCCGGTGCGAAGGCGTACGCCGACGCCGGCTTCACCCACCTGGCGCTGGTGCAGATCGGCGGCGACCAGCAGCAGCCCTACCTTGAGTGGGCCCGGCGCGACCTCATGCCGGCCTGGCGCGAGGCGTTCGGCAGCTGATCTCCCGGCCCGGGGACAGCTGATCGGGTGACCGGAGCCCCCCGGGCCGCTCCCTTGGGGTGAGGTTCCCGCGCAGAGGGGCGCGCGAGCGGTCATGGCGCCGCGATCATCGACGTCATGACCGAGGACCTGGACGGGCGGCTGCGGCGGCTGCTCGGCTCCGACGACGCCGACGCGCTGATCGACCTCGGCTGCGACCTGGCCGACGCCGGCCGGCAGACCGACGCCGAGCACTGCTTCCGGCGCGCCTTCGACCTCGGTGACTCGATGGCCGCGTTCAACCTCGGGAACTCCCTCGCCGCCCAGAACCGCTGGGCCGAGGCGGTGGACGCCTACGAGACCGCCCTGCGCGGTGGCGAGGCCCACGCCTGGCGCAACCTCGGCCTGGTGCTGGAGGACCTCGGCGACCTGGCCGGCGCGATGCGCGCCTACCGGGGCGCCGCGGCCGCCGGCGACCTGGAGGGCGGGCTGCAGCTGGCCTTCCTGCTGCGGGAGCAGGGCGAGCGGGAGCAGGCGATGGCGGTGGCGGAGGAGTTCGCCGCTGCCGGTGACGAGGAGGCGGCGGCCGTCGTCGCCTGCTGGCGTTGGTGCTCGACGCTGGACCCCGCCCTGGAGGACGCGCTGCGCGCCGGCCAGCACCACTTCCCGGCCGCCCGCGCCGACCTGGCGCACCTGCTGCGCGAGACCGGCCGCTCGGCCGAGGCCCGTGCGGTGCTGGAACGCGGCGCCAAGCTCGGGGAGCAGGTGGCCTGGCTGCCGCTGGGCAACCTCTACCGCGAGGAGCTGGGCGACGAGGAGGCAGCCGAGGAGGCCTACCGCAGCGGCATCGCCGCCGGTGATCCGTACTGCCACCAGAACCTGGCGGTGCTGCTGGCCGACCGCGGCGATCTGGAGGGCGCCGTCGAGCAGTTCCGGCTCGGCGCCGAGGCCGGGGACCAGCTGGCCGCCCAGTGCCTGCGGGAGCTGGAGCTCGACTGAAGAACGACCCCGTCCCCCTCACCCTTCGCAAGCTCAGGGCGAGCCTCCGGACGGGGCCGTTGCGGGCAGGACATGAACGCGACACCTGCGTCCCCGATACTCGGGATGTGTCCGAAGCCACGGTCGACGTCGCTGATCTCCGCCACCACGGGTCCTCCGGTCCCGGTGACCGCGCCGACGACGAGCCGCTGCGCGCGGACATCCGGCTGCTCGGGCGCGTCCTCGGCGAGGTGATCGGCGAGCATGCCGGCCCCGACGTGCTGGAGCTGGTCGAGTCCACCCGCGTGGAGGCCTTCCGCATCCGCCGCTCGGAGGTCGACCGGGCCGACCTCGCCCGCCGGCTGGCCGGGCTCGACGTGCGGTCGGCCAACCACCTGATCCGCGCGTTCAGCCACTTCTCCGTGCTGGCCAATCTGGCCGAGGACATCCACCACGAACGCCGCCGCCGGCACCACCGGCGCGCCGGGTCCCCGCCGCAGCAGGGCAGCCTGGCAGCGTCCTTCGCGCTGCTCGACCAAGCGGACATCCCGGTCGACACGGTGGCCCGCGAGCTCGCCGGCGCCCTGGTCTGCCCGGTGGTCACCGCGCACCCTACCGAGGTCCGCCGCAAGACCGTGTTCCAGGTGCAGCGCCAGGTCAGCCGGCTGATCCGGGAACGGGACCGCGCGGGCGACGGCGACGGCGACGCCGACTGGTCCGCGCAGCTGTGGCGCTCGGTGCTCACCCTCTGGCAGACGGCGCTGCTGCGGCTGTCCCGGCTGCGGCTGCAGGACGAGATCGACGAGGCGCTGCGCTACTACGAGCTGTCGCTGTTCGACGTCGTACCTGCCATCAACGCCGAGCTCCGGCAGGCCGTCGAGCAGCGGTGGCCCGGCGCCGGGGTGCTGCGCCGGCCGATGCTCCTGCCCGGCTCCTGGATCGGCGGGGACCGGGACGGCAACCCCTTCGTCACCGCCGAGGCGCTGCGCCGGGCCACCACCCGGCAGGCGGAGACCGCGCTGGGCCACCACCTGGCGGAGCTCGCGCAGCTGCGCAGCGAGCTGTCCATGTCCGATCGACTGGTCACGCCCACTCCGCAGCTGTACTCGCTGGCCGAGGCCTCGCGTGACGACTCCCCGTTCCGCGCCGACGAGCCCTACCGGCGGGCGCTGACCGGGATCTCCGCGCGGCTGGCGGCCACCGCCGTCCGGGTGCTGGGCTCCGTCCCCGGTGGCGCCGAGGCCGCTGGCATCCTCCCGCCCTACGAGAGCCCCGACGAGCTGCGCGCCGACCTCGACGTCGTCGACACCTCGCTGCGCAGCCACGGCGCCGGGCCGCTCGCCGACGACCGGCTGCTGCGGCTGCGGGGGGCGGTCGAGGTCTTCGGCTTCCACCTGTGCGGGCTGGACCTCCGGCAGAACTCCGCCGTCCACGAGCAGGTGGTCGCCGAGCTGCTGGCCTGGGCCGGGGTGTGCGAGGACTACGCATCCCTCGACGAGCCGGCGCGGGTGGCGCTGCTGGCCGGCGAGCTGACGCTGCGCCGGCCGCTGGTGCGCCCGGACGCCGAGCTGTCCGACGAGACCCGCAAGGAGCTCGACGTCCTGCTCGCCGCCGCCGACCAGGTGGCGCTGCTGGGCCCGCGGACCATTCCCAACTACGTGATCAGCATGTGCGGGTCGGTGAGCGACGTGCTGGAGGTCGCGGTCCTGCTCAAGGAGGTCGGCCTGCTCGACCCGGCCGGTGCCGACGGCCCCACCTGCCCGGTGGGCATCTCGCCGCTGTTCGAGACGATCGACGACCTGCAGGCCGCCGCCACCACGCTCGGCGCCGTCCTCGACCAGCCGCTCTACCGCTCGCTCGTCGCGGCCCGGGGCGACGCGCAGGAGGTCATGCTGGGCTACTCCGACAGCAACAAGGACGGCGGCTACCTCGCCGCGAACTGGGCGCTGTACCGGGCCGAGCTGGACCTGGTGGAGGTCGCCCGCCGCGAGGGCATCCGGCTGCGGCTGTTCCACGGCCGCGGCGGCACCGTCGGCCGCGGGGGCGGCCCCAGCTACGAGGCGATCCGGGCCCAGCCGCCGGGCGCGGTGGCCGGCGCCCTGCGCATCACCGAGCAGGGGGAGGTGATCGCCGCCAAGTACGCCGACCCCGACCTCGCCCGCCGCAACCTCGAGGCCATGGTCGCCGCCACCCTGGAGTCCACCCTGCTGGACGTCGAGGGCCTCGGCGACGACGCCGAGGAGGCCTACGCGCTGCTCGACGACCTCGCGGCCCGCGCCCGGCAGGCCTACCGGGACCTGGTGCACGAGACGCCCGGCTTCGTGCAGTGGTTCCGGGCGGCCACCCCGATCGGGGAGCTGGCCGAGCTGAACATCGGCAGCCGGCCGCCGTCGCGCAAGGCCGGCGACTCGATCGCCGACCTGCGCGCGATCCCGTGGGTGTTCAGCTGGTCGCAGACCCGGATCATGCTGCCCGGCTGGTACGGCACCGGATCGGCGCTGGAGTCGTGGGTGGACGGCTCCGAGGAGCGGCTGGAGCGGCTGCGCGACCTGCACCGGCGGTGGCCGTTCTTCCGCACGGTGCTGTCGAACATGGGCATGGTCCTGGCCAAGACCGACCTGGGGCTGGCCGCCCGGTACGCGGAGCTGGTGCCCGACGAGGAGCTGCGGGCCCGGGTCTTCGACCGGATCACCGAGGAGCACGGGCGCACCTGCCGGATGGCGCTGGCCATCACCGGCGACGACGACCTGCTGGCCGACAACCCGGCGCTCGCCCGCTCGATCCGCAACCGGTTCCCGTACCTGGAGCCGCTGCACCACCTGCAGGTCGAGATGCTGCGGCGCCGGCGCAGCGGCGAGGACGACGAGCTCACCAGCCGCAACATCCAGCTGACGATCAACGGGATCGCGACCGCGCTGCGCAACAGTGGCTGAGCGCTGGTTCCTGCGCCGGCCCGCACCGGACGGTGACCACCTGCGGGTGGCGGTCGGCGGCGCCGACGTGCGGGCCGCGGCGCTCACCCTGGGGATGCCGCCCGCCGGGCTGGCGCCGGCGGTGCACGACCCGCGGTTGCGGGCGCTGCTGGGCGGCGGGCAGGCCGCGCTGGTGCGACGGCAGTGGCATCCGGACGGCTACGCCGAGGCGGTCGTGCTCCGGCGCACGGGCGTTCCCCTGGACCACCCGGCAGTGCGCGCGCTGGCCGCCGGGTGGGGCTGCGAACGGGCCCGGCTGGGCAGCACCGACCGGTCGATCGCCGTCCCGGCGCCCGGGCCCGACGCGACCGAGGCCGACCGGTTCCGCCACCTGGCGGCGCTGGCCGCGACCCGGGTGGAGATTGCGGTGGCGCTCGCCCGCGACAGCGGCGAGGAGCGCACCAAGGGCGACGGCAGCCCGTCGATCGCCGCCGACGAGGCCGCGCACGCTGCCGCGGTGGAGGTGCTGGGCCCGCTGGGGATCACCGTGCTGAGCGAGGAGCGGCGGGACCGCCCGGTCGGCGCGGGGGAGCCGTGGATCGTGCTGGACCCCCTCGACGGCACCGGCAACTTCTCCGCGGGGCTGCCGCCGTGGGCGTTCTCGGCGGCGCTGGTGCGCGACGGCGTCCCGGTCGCCGGTCTGGTGGCCGACCTGGCCTCGGGGCGGCGGTGGACCGGGCTGGGCGGGGTGGGCGCCGAGCGCGACGCGGTGCCGATCTCCCCGCGGCCGGGCAGCACCGTGGTGGTGCCGAGCGGGCCCGAGGGCGGGGCGGTCGTCGTCCCCTCGACGGCGCGCCGGGTCCGGGTGACCGGCTGCACCGCCGTCGACCTGTGCCTGGTGGCCGACGGCTCGGCCATGGCCTGGCACGACCTCGACCGCAGCGGCACCCACGTGCACGACGTCGCCGGTGGCCTGGCGGTGCTGCTGGCGGCGGGCGGGGTGGCGCGCACCGGCGACGGGCGGCCGCTCACGCTGGACCCGGACACCGACGGGCTGATCCGGTTCGTGGCCGCCGGGTCGGCCGGGGCCGCCGAGGAGCTGATCCGCGCGGTGGGCTAGCTAGCCCGCCGTGGCCGCGCGGACGGCGGCCATCAACGTCTCCCGCTCGTGCAGCGTGGTCCGTGCCCGGCCGCGGGTGGCGCCCAGGGCCTGCTCGGCGGCGTCGATCGCGCGCCAGTCGTCGAGCAGCACCGGTTCTGCGCCCCGGGCCTGGAGGGTGTGCACGAGGTCGTCGACCGGCCCTCGCACGCGCAGCGTGCCGTCCGCGGCGTCGGCCAGGAGCCCTGCGACGGTCTCCCGCGCGTCGTGCTTGTTGTGCCCGACCACGCCGCTGGGACCCCGTTTGATCCACCCGGCGACGTACTCACCGGCCGAGGGACGGCCGTCGCGCAGCACCCGCCCGATGCCGTCGTGGGCAACGGTCCCGGTGCGCTCGTCGACCGGCAGCCCGGGCAGCGGCGTCCCGAGGTAGCCCACCGACCGCACCACGAGGTCGGCCGGGACCACCTCGAACCGGCCGGTGCCGATCGCCCGGCCGTCCCCGTCGACGGCGGTGCGCTCCACCTCGACGCCGGTGACCCGGTCGGTGCCCAGCAGCCGCACCGGCCGCGAGTAGAAGCGCAGCCGCACCCGGGTACGGCCGGCCTCGGGCACGTGGCGCGACCAGTCGCGCAGTACCTTGAGGTTGCGGCTGGCGTTCCGGTCGGTGGCCGCGCGCGCCTCGGCGTCGGCGTCGAGCTCGAGGTCGGCGGGGTCGACCAGCACCGTGGCCGCGGCCAGCTCGCCGAGCTCGCGCAGCTCCTGGGTGGTGAAGGTGGCCTGCGCCGGGCCGCGGCGGCCGAGCACGGTGATCTCCTCCACCGGCGCGGCGGCGAGCACGTCGATGACGTGCTGCGGCATGTCGGTGGGCTCCAGCTCCTCGGCGGTGCGGGCGAGGATCCGGCCGACGTCGAGCGCGACGTTGCCCACGCCGATCACCACGGCCGACCGGACGCCGGCGAGGGCCGCCTCCACGGTGGCGCGGTCGGCGTCGGGGTGCCCGGTGTACCAGGCCACCACGTCGGTGGCCGCCAGGCTGCCGGGCAGCTCCTCGCCCTCGATGCCCAGGTGCCGGTCGAGGGCGGCGCCGTAGGTGTAGACGACGGCGTCGACGTGCGCGCGCAGCTCGGCCAGGGTGAGGTCCGTGCCGACCTCCACGTTGCCGACGAACCGGACCAGTGGGTGGTCGAGACTGCGGTGCAGGGTGTCGCGGATGGCCCGCATCTTCGGGTGGTCGGGGGCGATGCCGTGGCGGACGAGGCCGAACGGTGTCGGCAGCCGGTCGACCAGGTCGACGGCGACGGGGATCTCGCTCTGCCGGGTGAGCGCGTCGGCGGCGTAGATGCCGGCGGGGCCGGCGCCCACGATGGCGACCCGCAGCGGGGCGCCGGTGGTCGGGGGAGGGGGAGCGCTGTCGTCGACCACGACTGGCATCCTGACCCGACCGGGGCCGCTCCACCAGAGCAATCGCCCGGGCCGTCCCGTTCCCGCTGCCCCAGGAGGCATCCGTGTCCGTCGTCGTCGTCGCCACCATCACCCCGAAGCCGGACGCGGTGGACGCCGTCCGGGAGGCGATCCTCGCCGCCGTGCCGAAGGTGCACGCCGAACCCGGGTGCGAGCTCTACGCCCTGCACGAGGCCGATGGCGTCTTCGTGATGGTGGAGCGGTGGGAGAGCCCCGAGGCGCTGCGCGCGCACGGCAAGGCCGAGGCCCTCACCACCCTGGGTGCGGCGCTGGCCGACAAGCTGGCCGCCCCGCTGGACGTGCGCCGGCTCGCCGCCGTTCCGGCCGGGGACCCGGACAAGGGCGCGATCTAGCCCCGGGCGGGCGCTTCGCGGCAGGCGTGGTCGTGGTCGAGGTCGTCCTCGACGTACTGGACCAGGGCCACGCCGCCGCCGGGCACCAGCGGGTCGTCGTCGCAGGCGGTGCGGGCGTCCGCGCGGTCGTCGGCCCCGGCGAGCCAGCTGTCGAGGCCGGCCAGGTTGCTGTCCCCGGGCACCTCGCCGACGATCCGGCGCCACTGGTAGCCGGTGGAGTACACGCCTACCCGGCCGCCCCGGTCGGTGAGGTACTCGGTCATGCCCTCGAGCGTCGCGCGGTTGCGCTCCAGGGCGTCACCGGACCCCGACTGCCAGGTGTTCGTCGTCTCGACGTCCAGCCACCAGGTGTAGTGCTCCGGCCGGCTGTCCAACTGCACCGCCCGGGCGGCGGGCCAGAAGAACGACTGGACGCTGGTGCGCGCCCGTTCCCAGCCGTACTGCCAGCTGCAGGCCGTGGAGTTGGCGCCGTCGCAGTCGCCGTAGGGCGTCTCCCCGGCGGACGGCCACGTGGTGACCAGGTCGCGCACCTGGCCGGGGTTGGCGGTGTTGAGGTACAGCTGCAGCGGCGGCTGACCGGGCACCGCGCCCGACGAGCCCACCGCCCACTCCAGCTGCTCGGACAGGCAGGGGTTGGTGCGGGTGGCCAGCCCGCCGTTGACCCCGACGACGGCGAACGCGGCGTCGCCGGGCAGGTCGGTGCCGCACTGCGGGTAGGAGACGTCGTAGCCGGTGCTGCGCGAGGACTCGCTCCGCTCCACGGGGGCGGCCGAGGCCGCGGCGGGGACGCCCAGCAGGCCGGCCACCGCGGTCAGCGTGATGGTCCATCGTGACCGGCGCCTCATCCTTCCCGACGGTACACGCGAGGAAGGGCGTCGGGGCGGAGCCGCAGGTCAGACGGCCTGGCAGACCGGGCACCAGTAGAGATTGCGCCCGGCCATCACCTGGGTGCGGATCTCGGTGCCGCAGAGCCGGCACGGCAGGCCCGTGCGGCGGTAGACGTAGTGCGCGTCCTCCCGCCGGACCGCGCCGCTGCGCCGGGAGCGGTCCTCGGGCCGGGTGGTGACGATCCGGCCCATCCGGACGCCGCTCCGCAGCAGGGTGACCAGGTCCCGCCACATCGCCGCCCACAGGTCGGCGTCGACCTGCCGGCCAGGGCGGAACGGCGAGACGCGGTGCCGGAAGAGCACCTCGGCCCGGTACACGTTCCCGACGCCGGCCAGCACCGACTGGTCCATCAGCAGGGCACCGATGGCGGTGCGGCTGCCGGCGATGCGCCGGTGGGCGGCGGTGCCGTCGGCGCGGGGGCGGAGCGGGTCGGGGCCCAGCCGGTCCAGGATCCGGTCCACCTCGGGGGTGGCCAGGACCTCGCAGGCGGTGGGCCCGCGCAGATCGGTCCACACGCCGGCGCCGTCGGGCCCGTCGGCCTCCCAGCGCATCCGCAGCGCCCCCTTCGCCGGGGGCGGCGTGCCGGCGCCGGTGGTGAAGCTGCCGTAGAGGCCCAGGTGCACGTGCAGGCTGTCGCCGCCGAAGCGCGCGAAGAGGTGCTTGCCGTAGGAGAAGACCTCGTCGAGCACCCGGCCGTCGAGCAGACCGGCGCCGGCCTCGAAACGCCCCTGCGGGCTGGTGACGTGCACCGGCCGGCCGGCGAACAGCAGCTGCTGCTCGCGCGCGAGGCGGAACAGGGTGTGGCCCTCGGGCATCCGCGCAGCCTAGGTGGCCCCGCGGAACGGCGCTCAGTGGTCGGCGGTCTCCAGCCCGAAGTGCGGGCGGTCGTCGACGGCCACCAGGTAGGTCAGCTCCGGGTGCTGCTGGATGTAGCGGCGGACGAAGGAGCAGTACGGCAGCACGGTGAGCCCGCGCTCGCGGGCAGCGTCGAGCACGCCGGCGACGAGCGTCGTCCCGATGCCCTGGCCGCCCACGGACGGGTCCACCTCGGTGTGCGGGAGGGTCATCTGCCCGTTCTCCACGTGGTAGCTGGCCAGTCCGACGACGCGCTCGCCCTGCCGGACCTCGAAGCGTCCCCGTTCGGGGACGTCGACCACCGTGGTCTCCATCGTTCGTCCACCCTCCCTGGGCTCCGACGTCGGTGCCGGAACTCGGCATGCGTCCCAGTACGGTAACCCGCTGGAACCGCGCCGTCTCTCCTCCGTACGGGCGAGAGTCGGGTGCAGCGCGGGTTCCACCAGGCCACCCGCTAGCCTCTCGGCGAAGGTCCGGGCGCGGGTCAGACCGCGCCGAGGCCCCCGTAGCTCAGGGGATAGAGCATCGGTTTCCTAAACCGTGTGTCGCAGGTTCGAATCCTGCCGGGGGCACGTCGAGCGCGCCGAGGCGTTCCCGGCGGCTCGATCGGGGAGCTCCCGGCCGCGGGCGGCGGTCTGCTCGACGATCCGGACGATCGTCCCGGGCCGGTCCGAATGGGGCGCGTGACCGGCGGCCAGCAGCGGGCGGAACCGGGAGCCCGGGATCCAGGGCAGGTAGCGGACGGTCTGGCCGGAGCTGATCCAGTCGGCGGCGCCCTGTACCAGGGTGACCGGGCACCCGATCCGGTCCATGCCGCGGGGGACGTCGAGCAGCAGCGCCCAGAGCAGGATCCGCCAGTAGTCGCGGGAGTCGGCGAACCCCTCGCGGGCGCCGATCGCCTCGTCGCGCCGGGTCGCCCACGGACGGGCCTTGAGCGGGAACAGCATCGCCGCCCGGCCGACGGCGGAGCGGGAGAGCGGCTCCACCAGCGGCTGCGCGGTGCGCATGACGACCCGGGCGAGCGCCATGCCGCTGCCCTGGACGACGCGCTCGGGCAGGACGTTCAGCCCGGACGGGCCGATGGCGACCACCGAGCGGGCGCGGCCGCGACGGGCGAGCTCCAGCGCGAGCCGGGCGCCCAGGGAGTTGCCGAGCACGTGCACCCGCTGGAGTCCCGCCTCGTCCAAGGTGCGTTCCACCGCGTCGGTGAGCGCGGCGACGGTCGGGCGCTCGGGCAGGTGCGGCGAGCGGCCGGTGCCCGGGAGGTCGACGTTGAGCAGGTCGAAGCGCTCGGCCAGGGCGGGGACGACGGCGGTGAAGTCGCGGTGCGAGCTGCCCATGCCGTGCATCAGGAGCAGAGGCTCGCCCGATCCGGATCGGGACCCCCACAGCAGCGGTGCGGTCACCGTCCGGTCGTACCCGCCGGGACGCCAGCCGTGGCGTGACGTGCACCACCGGGGGTGCGGTCCGCGGGCGCCGTGTCCGCTGCCGTGAAACTGCTGCTCAAGCACTGGGTTCACCCGGTCGATGGAATGCAGGTCAGGTCGTCACCCCACGTGAGCGGAGCAACCAGCGTGTCCATCCCCAGTGCCGCCGTCACCCGGGTCCTCGTCCTCGCCGACGCGCCGGTCCTGCGTCGCGGCCTCGTCGGCATGATCGACGAGACCGCCGGCATGCAGTCCGTCGGCGCCCCCGGGGAGACCCGGCGGGCGGTCCCGCTGGCCGAGTCCGCCCGCCCCGACGCCGTCGTCGTCGAGCTCGGGGCCGGACGCGGCGCCACGCTGAACGCCTGCCGCGACCTGCGGCGCCGTTTCCCGCGGGCGGCGATCGTCGCCGTGTCGACCTCCGAGGACGCGGCCGTGGTCAACGAGGCGCTGGCCGCCGGCATCCGCGGCTACCTGCTGATGAACACCTCCGCGACCCTCCTCGGCTGGGCGATCCTGGCCGCCCGCGCCGGGCGCACGGTCGTCGACCCGCAGATCCGCCGGGTTGAGGGCGGCGCCGCGCCGGTGGGCCGCGAGCTGACCCCCGAGGTGCCGCTGACCCGACGCGAGTCCGACGTCCTCGACGAGCTGATCCTCGGCCAGTCGAACCGGAAGATCGGCGAGAACCTCTTCATCTCCGAGGACACCGTGAAATCCCACGTCAAGGCGATCCTGCGCAAGCTCGGCGCCCGCGACCGGGCGCACGCGGTCTCCATGGTCCTGTCGGCCCGCAACGGCTGCACCTGCGGCGCGCACAGCCTGACCGCCGCGCCCGTCGAGGTCTGACCCGGGCAGACGGCGAGCACCCGGGGTGGCGCTAGGTTGCCCCGATGCGTCCTCCGACCGTCGACAGCGGCAGTGCCCGTGCGCAGGTGCAGCGGCTCTTCGTCGTCGGCTGCCCGCGGTCGGGCACCACGCTGCTGCAGTCCTTCCTGGCCGCCCACCCCGACGTCCACTCGTTCCCGGAGACGCACTTCTTCTACCGGCTGCGGGCCGCCGGTGACCGCGCCGAGCGGGGGCTGATCGGCGCCGAGCTCGCGGCGGACCTGCCCCAGGTCGCCCGTTTCCTGGGCCGGCCCGGTCTGCCCTGGCCGGTCCCCCCGACCGTGCGGTCAGTGGCCGGTTCGTTCGTGGCGACCGCGGACGCGGTGACCAGGGACGCGGGCCGCACCGCATGGGTGGAGAAGACCCCGGCCAATCTCTACGCGATCGACCTCATCGAGCGCCTCGTGCCCGGTGCGCGCGTCCTGCACATCGTCCGGGACGGCGCTGACGTGGTCACCAGCCTCTGCGCCGTGGCCGGCGGCTGGGGCAGCACCTACACCGTCGACCAGGCCCTCGACCTGTGGAGCGAGTGCGTCGCCCTCACCGCAGCGCACCGCGACCGGCCGGGCCACCACGTCGTCTCCTACGCCGACCTCGCGCAGCAGCCCGAGCCCACGCTGCGGGCCACCTGCTCGGCGGTCGGGCTGGAGTACTCCCCGGCGATGGTCGAGGGCCGGGCCGCCGCCGCGCGCGGCCTGATCAAGGACTTCGAGCACTGGAAGGGCGACAACGTCGGTCCGCTGCGGTACCGCCCGCGCGAGAGGTTCGCGCAGGCGTTCGACGCCGCGACCCGCCGTCGGATCGAGGAGCGGGTGGGCGCCGTGCAGCTGCCGGAGGCCGCCGTCCGCTGAGCCGTGGAGCCCGGCCGGGCGGGCCCCTGTGGGTTCCCGTGCTGGGCCACGGTGGGCACAGCCGGTCCACCGGCGGGCAGGATGGGTGGCATGGGTCAGGTCGTCGCCACCACCGAACGGGTCCTTCGCGCACCGGCGGACGTCGTCCGTGCCGCGCTCGCCGACTACGCCGTCACCCGGCCGCAGGTGCTGCCCGAGCAGTACAGCGACTACCGGGTGGACGCCGGCGGGCAGGGCGCCGGCACGACGGTGCACTGGCGTCTGCAGGCCACCTCCAAGCGGGTGCGCGAACAGGACGTCGTCGTCACCGAGACCCCGGACGGGGCGCTCGTGGAGACCGACACCAACTCCACCATGGTGACCACCTGGACCGTCTCCGGCGCCGACGCCGGGGTCAGTACGGTGCGGGCCCGCACCACCTGGACCGGCGCCGGCGGGATCGGCGGCTTCTTCGAGCGCACGTTCGCCCCGAAGGGGCTGGCCCGCATCCAGGACGCCATGCTGACCCGGCTCGAGCAGGTGCTCTCCGCTCGCTGACCGGGAGGCCCGAACGACCGGTGCCGGCGGCGCATCCGCCGTTCGGCAGGGACGATGGGCGGGTGACCCTCGCACCACCCGCCGTCCCGGGGGCCGGCGCCGCGCTGGACGCCCTCGCCGACCTCGTCGCCGACGGAGACGTCGTGGTCCTGTCCGGGGCGGGTCTCTCCACCGACTCCGGCATCCCCGACTACCGGGGCGCCACCGGCAGCCTGCGCCGGCACACCCCCATGACGTACCAGACGTTCACCCGCGACCCGCTCGGCCGGCACCGCTACTGGGCCCGCAGCTTCGTGGGCTGGCGGCAGATGCGCGCGGCCCGGCCCAACGACGGGCACCGCGCGGTCGCCGCCCTGCAGGAGGCCGGGCTGCTGTCCGGCGTCGTCACGCAGAACGTCGACGGACTGCACCAGGCCGGCGGCGCCCGGGACGTCGTCGAGCTGCACGGTGGGCTGGACCGCACCGTCTGCCTGGGCTGCGGCGACGTCGCCGACCGCGCGGCGCTGGACGAGCGGCTGCGGGACGCGAACCCGCACTTCGGCCCGCAGGCCGACGAGATCAACCCCGACGGCGACGCCGAGCTCCCCGACGACGTGCTGGACGGCTTCGTGATGGTCGACTGCCTGGCCTGCGGGGCCGGGCCGCTCAAGCCCGACGTCGTCTTCTTCGGTGAGACGGTGCCCCGCGACCGGGTCGACCACTGCTTCTCCCTGGTGGAGGACGCCGGCAGCCTGCTGGTGCTCGGGTCCTCCCTCACCGTCATGAGCGGCTACCGCTTCGTGCTGCGGGCGGCCAAGCTGGGCATCCCGGTGGGGATCGTCAACGTCGGCGCCACCCGCGGTGACGCGAAGGCCGACGTGCGGGTCGACGCACCGCTGGGCGAGGTCCTGCCGGCGCTGGCGGCCCGCCTGGCCGCATGAGCCGGGAGGTCCAGCGCACCGACGACGCGCGGCGCGAGCGCTGGGAGGCCGCCCTGCGCGCGCCCGGGGTTGACCGCGTGTCGGACCGGGCAGGAACCGCCGCGATGCAGACCTTCGTGCCCGTGGCCGACTTCGAGGAGAGCGCGCGGCTGCTCGACTCCCCGCGGCTGGGCAAGCAGCGGGTGGAGACGCTCCAGATCCTCCGGGCGCTGGAGCTGCCCGACTACGGCTGGGCGAGCCATCCGGTGGTGGCGATGTGGCGCGGCCGGACGGCGGCGCTGGTGAGCTACGGCCTGGCCATGGTGCGGGTCTGGCGCGAGCGCGGTTTCGCCGACACCACGGGGACGCTGATCGGCGAGTTCGCCCCCGACGTCGTCGGCGTGCCCCAGGCCGAGCTGGCGGCCGCCGGTCTGCTCCCGTCCTGGATCGGCAACGAGGCGCTGCACCTCTCGCACCGTTCGAACCTGATCGCCAAGGACCCGGACTTCTACCGCGGCCGGTTCGCCGAGCTGTTCGGCCCCGAGCCCGACGACCTGCCCTACCTCTGGCCCGGTCCGGACGACCTGCCGCCGGCGCCCGAACCCGAGGGCGTGCGGGTGTGGGTGGTGCGGCCGCGTGCGCACAACGAGCTGGGAGCCTGCCTGGCGGCCGGGGTGATCGGGCTGGGTACGCAGTCGGGCATCGACGTCGACGCCACCGGGATGGATCCTCCCGAGCTGCGGGCGCTCTCCAAGGACATCTCCGGCCGCCGCCCGGCCAAGGACCTCCGCCAGCTGTCGGCGTTCCTCGACGAGATGAAGCCCGGGGACCCGGTGGGCCTGCCCATCGAGCACGGCGCCGGGCTGCTGGTCGGCGAGGTGGTGGGGGACTACCTGTTCCAGGGCCGCGAGCTGCTGCCGCACCGGCGGCCGGCGCGCTGGGACAGGGTGGTGCCGCGCGCGGCCGCCCGGCCGCCCGCGACCCTCCAGGACCCGCGCGCGCTGTTCCAGGTCGTCCTCGACCCGGCGGTGCTGGGCTAACCCGGCAGCGGGACGTTCTGCAGCCGCACCTGGCCGCGGGCGACGAGCTTGCCGTCCTCGGCGCGGGTGAGCAGCACCTGCCAGAGCTGCTGGGTCCGGCCCTGCTGGACCGGCTCGGCGACGACCTCGACCCGGCCCCTGGTCGTGGAGCGGATGAAGTCGGTGTTGTTGTTGACGCCGACGGAGAACTGGCCCTGGTCCCGCACCGCCGTGCTCGCGCCGATGCTGGCGGCGGACTCGACGACCGAGCAGTAGACGCCGCCGTGCACCACGCCCCACGGGGTGTGCTGGTCCGGGCCGAGGTCCACGTGGCCGGCCACGCGGGTGGCGGTGGACTCGGTGACGGTGAACTGCATCGCCGCCACGAACGGGCTCGCGACCCTGGGGTCGTCCGGCGGCTGTTGCTCGCTCACGCGTCCCACACCAGGCAGAAGGGGTGGCCCACCGGGTCGGCGTAGACCCGGAAGTCACCGCCGCCGCCCGGGAGCGTGCGGGCACCCAGCGCCAGCGCCTTCGGCTCGGCCTCCTCGATGTCGGCGACCCGGATGTCGAGGTGGAACTGCTGCGGGCGGTCGGGGTCCGGCCACGCGGGAGGCTGCAGGTCCGGCGCCTGCTGGAAGGCGATCCGGTACCCGGCGCCGGAGACGACGACCCAGTCGTCGCCGGGGCCGCCCTTGCTCACCTCCATGCCGAGCAGCTCGGCGTAGAAGCCGGCGAGCGCGTGCGGGTCGGGCGCGTCGATCACGACGGAGTGCAGCTGACCGATCATGGCTCCATCCTGGCGCTCCGCCCGGTGCGGCGACAGCCGTTTCCCGGCCACCGGCCGCAGCGATCCGGCCCCGGGATGCACGCCCGGCGGCGCGTGACCGAGGATCGAGCCGTGCCGTCCCCCCACGCCGCCCGATGACCGCCCCCGCCCTCGGCTCGCTCCGCTGGCTGCCGGCGGCCGAGCGCCCCGACCTGCTGGGGCCGCCGGTCGCCGCCGCGCTGCCGGGGCTGCCCGGCTCGGCGTGGGTCGCCGAGATCGCCGAGGACCTCGCCGACACCGCCGCGTTCTCCGAGGCCTACGCGGTGCCGCTGGCCGCCTCCGCCAACTGCGTGGTCGTCGCCGCGCGCCGGGGCGGGGAGACCACGCTGGCCGCCTGCCTGGTGCTGGCCACCACCCGCGCCGACGTCAACGGGCTGGTGCGCCGCCACCTCGGGGCGCGGAAGGTCTCGTTCGCCCCGCAGGACGTCGCCGTCGCCGAGACCGGCATGGCCTACGGCGGCATCACGCCGGTGGGGCTGCCTGCGTCCTGGCCGGTGCTGGTCGACGCCGCGGTCGCCGCGGCCGAGCTGGTCGTCATCGGCTCGGGCACCCGGGGCAGCAAGCTCGCGGTGCCCGGGGCGCTGCTGACAGCGCTGCCCGGTGCGGTGGTGCTGGACGGTCTCGGCCAGCCGCTGCCGAGCGTCCCGCCCGCACCGGATCTGGCTACTGCACCGGCTCCCGCTCCGGTGCTCTCGCCGCGGGAGCGGGTGCCCGACGACAGCGACGTCGGCTGGGGCGAGCGCCCCTCGGACGTCTCCGACGACGACCGGCGCTACCTGGAGGACCGGCCGCCGCACTGGGGGAGCGACTGAGCCGTCGCGCTCAGGGAGCCGGGGGGCCGGGCTGCCCCGCGCCGGGCCCTGCCGGGCCCAGGCCCTGCTGGGCGCGCAGCAGGTCGCGGATCTCCACCAGGAGCTCCAGCTCCGTGGGGCCGACCGGCCCCGGCTCCTCGCCGCGCGCGCGACGGTCGAAGAGCCGGTGCACGGGCAGCACGACCAGGAAGTAGATGATCCCCGCCGTCAGCACGAAGGTGATGACGGTGCTCAGGAACGCGCCCCAGGTGAAGTCCTGACCGTCCACCCGGACGGTGCCGCCGAGCTCGCCGCCACCGCCGATCAGGCCGATGAGCGGGGTCAGGAACGACGAGGCGAACGCGTTGACCACGTCGGTGAACGCCGCGCCGATCACCACCGCGACGGCCAGGTCGACGACGTTGCCGCGGATCAGGAAGTCCTTGAAACCGTTCAGCACGCCGACCATCCAAGCCGTACCATCCGCGCACGCTGCGGGCAGCCGGTGCCGGTCAGGGCGGGGGCAGGCTGACCGTGAGCGTCGCGCCGGCCGAGGCGGCGGCGAGCCGCGCCGCGGTGGCCTCGTCGACGGCCAGGACCAGCAGCCCGGCACCGGGGTCGTCGGCGTCCGACGCTGGTGCGGCCAGGACCCGGGCGCCCGAGGCCACCCGCTCGGCGGACGAGGCGTCGGTGCCGGTGGCCAGGACGTCGACCCGGTCACCGGCGCGGACCAGGGCGGCGACCGTCAGGTCCGCCAGCCGCACCGGGGCCGCCACCTGCCCCGGGAGCAGCAGGGTGCTCAGCCCGGCCCCGACCAGTCGCGCGTCGCTGAGCGGCTCACCGCGGCGGACGTGGCCGGCGAGCACCCGGTGCACCAGCAGGTCGGGCGCGCCGACCACGCCGTCGGGCACCGCCTCCGGCGGCAGCCGGACGAGCGACAGGTCGCCCTGGGCCAGCGCCGTGCCGGCGGGCAGGTCGGCCGCGGCGACCACCACTGGGACGGGAGCCGGCCCGGTCGCCCCGGCCGGGGTCTCTGCCGGCTGGAGCGCGAGCACCAGCGCCAGGACCGCCAGCAGGGCGGCCGCGGCCCGGCGGGCCACCAGCAGGGGAGAGCGGGGACGGCGCAGACGCGGCATGCGACGACCATGCCCGGAGCCGGGGCGGTCCCGGAGGGGCCGGCGGGAGCTGTGGAGGAGCGGCGGGCCTGTGGATGCGGTACCCGCCGTCGTCAGTTGGCGGCCTTGGCCCCGCTGCCGGGCGCCGAGGAGGTGGTCGACGAGGTCGAGGGGGAGGAACTCGACGAGCTCTCCTTCGCGGGGGCCGACGAAGACGTGCCGGAGGAGGAGCCGTTGCTGCCCGAGCTCTCCGACGCCGTGCTGCTCTTCCGGCTGTCGGTGCGGTAGAAGCCCGAGCCCTTGAAGACGACGCCGACCGAGCCGTAGACCTTGCGCACCGGGGCGCCGCACTCGGGGCACTCGGTCACCGGAGCGTCGGTGAACGACTGCACGACCTCGAACTCGTGCTTGCCCTCGGTGTTGGTGCAGGCGTACTGGTACGTGGGCACGGCGTGGCTCTCCCTGGTCGAGCGGAGGTGGGTGCCGGGTTGGCACTCTCGCCCGGCGACTGCCAATGATGCGCCATGCCGCCACCCCCGTCCACGTGTGTGGGCGGGTGTCCGCCTCCGGCGCCCCGTGCGGGTGATCACACGGCGGTAGGAGCGACGCGCCGGACCCGGTGGGCCCGACCGGTGCCGCGCGCGCACCGCTCGACCAACCACCCCGGGGCTTGGCACGATCCGGGTCGTGACCAGCGCATCCACCGCGGCACCATGAGCACCGACACGACGGCGGCCCCCCGGGCGGCCGCGCCGCACGTCGCCGACAGCCACGACGTCATCCGGGTGCAGGGCGCCCGGGTGAACAACCTCGAGGACGTCAGCCTCGAGATCCCGAAGCGCCGGCTGACGGTGTTCACCGGGGTCTCCGGCTCGGGCAAGAGCTCGCTGGTGTTCGGGACGATCGCCGCGGAGTCGCAGCGGCTGGTCAACGAGACCTACAGCGCCTTCGTGCAGGGCTTCATGCCGACGCTCGCGCGGCCCGAGGTCGACCGGCTCGACGGCCTGACGACGGCGATCGTCGTCGACCAGGAGCGGATGGGCGCCAACCCCCGTTCCACCGTGGGCACGGCCACCGACGCCAACGCGATGCTGCGCATCCTGTTCAGCCGGCTCGGGCAGCCGCACATCGGTCCGCCGACCGCCTTCGCGTTCAACGTGCCGACGCGCAAGGCGAGCGGTGTCATGAGCACCGAGAAGGGCGGCCGGGTCGAGAAGAACGTGGTGCGCGACGTCGTCTACCTGGGCGGCATGTGCCCGCGGTGCGAGGGCATGGGCTCGGTCTCCGACGTCGAACTCGCCGCGCTGTACGACGAGGACAAGTCGCTGGCCGAGGGGGCGCTGAGGATCCCCGGCTACAGCATGGACGGCTGGTACGGCCGGATCTTCCGCGGCGCCGGCTTCGACATGGACAAGCCGATCGCGAGATTCAGCGAGGAGGAGCTGCACGACCTCCTCCACAAGGAGCCGACCAAGATCGAGGTCGAGGGCATCAACCTCACCTACGAGGGCGTCATCCCCAAGATCCGGAAGTCGATGCTCTCGAAGGACGTCGACGCGATGCAGCCGCACATCCGCGCCTTCGTGGAGCGCGCGATCACGTTCCAGCCCTGCCCCGAGTGCGACGGCACCCGGCTGAGCCCCGGGGCCAGGTCGTCGCGGATCCGGGGCGAGAACATCGCCGACCTCTGCGCGATGCAGATCAGCGACCTCGCCGACTGGATCCGTGAGCTGCACGAGCCCACCGTGGCGCCGGTGCTCGCCGGCCTGCAGCACCTGCTCGACTCGTTCGCCGAGATCGGGCTGGGCTACCTCTCGCTCGACCGCCCGGCCGGCAGCCTCTCCGGCGGTGAGGCGCAGCGGACCAAGATGATCCGCCACCTCGGGTCCTCGCTGACCGACGTCACCTACGTCTTCGACGAGCCGACGATCGGCCTGCACCCGCACGACATCGCGCGGATGAACGAGCTGCTGCTGCGGCTCCGGGACAAGGGCAACACGGTGCTGGTCGTGGAGCACGAGCCGGAGACGATCGCGATCGCCGACCACGTCGTCGACCTCGGTCCCGGCGCCGGCACGGGCGGCGGCGAGGTCGTGTTCGAGGGCACGGTGGACCGGCTGCGGACCAGCGGCACGCTGACGGGCCGGCACCTGGACGACCGGGTCTCCGTGAAGCCGTCGGTGCGCGCGCCGTCGGGCGCGATGGAGGTGCGCGGCGCCGGCACCCACAACCTGCGCGACGTCGACGTCGACATCCCGCTCGGCGTGCTGGTCGCCCTCACCGGCGTGGCCGGGTCCGGGAAGAGCTCGCTCGTCTCGGGCTCGGTCGCCGGGCGGGACGGCGTCGTGGTGGTCGACCAGGGGGCGATCCGCGGTTCGCGCCGGAGCAACCCGGCCACCTACAGCGGCTTGCTGGACCCGATCCGCAAGGCGTTCGCGAAAGCCAACGGCGTGAAGCCGGCGCTGTTCAGCGCCAACTCCGAGGGCGCCTGCCCGACCTGCAACGGCGCGGGGGTCGTCTACACCGACCTCGGGGTCATGGCGACCGTCGAGTCCACCTGCGAGGACTGCGAGGGAAAGCGGTTCCAGGCGGCGGTGCTGGCGTACGCGCTCGGCGGCCGGAACATCGCCGAGGTGCTGGCGATGCCGGTGACCGAGGCGGCCGGGTTCTTCGGCGAGGGCGAGGCGCGCACCCCGGCCGCGCGCACCATCCTCGAGCGGCTCGCCGACGTGGGGCTCGGCTACCTCACCCTGGGGCAGCCGCTCACGACGCTGTCGGGCGGGGAGCGGCAGCGGCTGAAGCTGGCCACCCAGCTGGCGGAGAAGGGGACCGTCTACGTCCTCGACGAGCCGACGACCGGCCTGCACCTGGCCGACGTCGCGACCCTCCTGGCCCTGCTCGACCGGCTGGTCGACTCCGGCCGGTCGGTGATCGTCATCGAGCACCACCCGGCGGTGATGGCCCACGCCGACTGGATCATCGATCTCGGTCCCGGCGCCGGCCACGACGGCGGGCGGGTCGTCTTCGAGGGCACGCCCGCCGACCTCGTCGCCGCCCGGTCCACGCTCACCGGCGAGCACCTCGCGGCCTACGTCGGCCGCTGAGCGCCCGCCTCGCTCAGCGGCCGGTGCGGTCGCGGTAGCGGGCGGCGCGCTTGGCCGCGGCGGCCCGCTTCCGTTCGGTCTCCCGCTGCTGGCGGCCGACACCGGCCCGGTCCCGGAGCGCGGTGGCGGTGCCCGCCGGATAGCCGGCCTTGACCACCCGGTTCTCGGTGGTCTCCGGCATGTAGGCCAGCGAGAAGATGAGCCCCAGGAAGATCCCGCCGCCGACGACCGCGAGGCGCAGCGCCAGCGGGGCGGGCAGCAGCGTCACGACCAGCGCGATGGGCACGGCCAGCTGCACCAGCATCCGGGCGATGTGCCGCACCCACCAGGTTCCGGTGGTGGTGTCGTGCAGCACCCAGCCGCGGTGCCGCCCGGGCAGCCCGCCGCCGAGGGCGTACCAGAGCCACCGGTGGGGCGCCGGCCGGACGACCGGGTCGTCCTGCTCCGGGCGGGGGTCGGCCATGGCGCTGCCATCCGCGGGGTCCACGCCCCCATGGTCCCAGCACCCGTGATGACCAGGTGGCCTGATCATCACGGAGGTCAGCGGCCGAGGTGGCGGTAGCGGTGCAGCCGGGTGCGGAAGCGCTCGGTGTCGTCCCGGCCGAGCAGGCCGGCCAGCTCCTCGCCCAGCACCCGGCCGAGCCGCAGGCAGAACTCGGTCGGCTCGTCGGCGGCGTCGGGCCGCTCGGGCACCACCCGGTCGACGATCCCGGCCCGCCAGAGGTCGGTGGCGCGCACGCCCTGGTCGGCCGCCATCTCGTCGGCGCGCTCGACGGTGCGGTGCACGATCGCCGAGGCGCCCTCCGGGGGCAGCGGCCCCAGCCAGCCGTTGGCCGCGGCCAGCACCCGGTCGGCGGGGACGAGTGCGAGCGCCCCGCCGCCGGTGCCCTGCCCGAGCAGGACCGCCAGCGTCGGGGCCTTGAGCACCACCAGGTCGTGCAGGCAGCGGGCGATCTCCCCGGCCAGCCCGCCTTCCTCGGCCTCGCGGGAGAGCGCGGCGCCGGGGGTGTCGATGAGGGTCACCAGCGGCAGCCGCAGCTGCTCGGCCAGGTGCATGCCGCGGCGGGCCTCCCGCAGCGCGGCCGGGCCCAGCGGCGCCGAGAACGACTGCCCCCGCCGGTCCTGCCCCAGCACGACGCACGGAGCCCCGCCGAATCGGGCCAGCGCCAGCAGCAGGCCGGGGTCCTTCTCGCCCGCCCCGGTGCCGGAGAGGCCGACGACGTCGGTCGCCGCGGTGCGCAGCAGCCGCCGCACCCCCGGCCGGTCCTCCCGCCGGGAGGCGGTCACGACGTCCCAGGCGGTCCGGTGGTCCTCCGGGTCGTCGGCGCCGGTGCCGTCCTCGGGCGTGGGCCGTTCGGCGTCCCGGACGTCGAGGTGCCAGGTCTGCCGGGCCGACAGCACGCGCAGGGCGCGGTCGGCGACCTCGGCGATCTGCTCGTGCGGGACGACGGCGTCGATCAGCCCGTGCTCGGCCAGGTTCTCGGCGGTCTGCACGTCGGCCGGGAAGGGCTCGCCGTAGAGCGCCTCGAACACCCGGGGCCCCAGGAAGCCGATCGAGGCGCCCGGCTCGGCGATGGTGACGTGGCCGAGCGACCCCCAGGAGGCGAGCACGCCGCCGAAGGTCGGGTGCCGGAGGTACACGAGGTACGGCAGCCCGGCCTCCTTGTGCCGGGCGATGGCGGCGGTGATGCCGATCATCTGGAGGAAGGCGACCGTGCCTTCCTGCATGCGGGTGCCGCCGGACACCGGGGCGGCCAGCAGCGGGAGCCCCTCGTCGGTGGCCCGCTCCACGGCGGCGATCAGCCGTTCCGCGGCGGCGACCCCGATGGAGCCCGCGAGGAAGCCGAACTCCCCGGCGACGACGGCGACACGGCGGCCGCGCAGCGTCCCCTCGCCGGTGATGACCGACTCGTCCTGCCGGCTCTTCTCCGCGGCGCGGGCCAGCTCGGCGGCGTAACCCTCGCTGACGTCGCGGGGCGGGATGGGGGAGTCCCAGGACTGCCACGACCCGGGATCGAGCACCAGGTCGCGCAGGGCCCGGGCATCGAGGCGGGCGGGGGTGGCCCTCACGTGGCGGGGCCGTTCAGCCAGGCGCGGATCGCGTCGCCGTCGGCACCGAGCACCGGGGGAGCGGCGTGCTCCCGGCGGGTGGTCTCCGTCTCGCCGTCCGGACCCGGGTGGAAGAAACGCAGCGGCGGGCCGGGCAGCTGCAACGGGCCCAGCGTGGCGTGCTCGACGTCGACGAGCAGGCCCTGGGACAGCGCCTGGTCCCAGGTGTAGACCTCGTCGAGGGTGCGGACCTTCCCCGAGGGGATGCCCACCCGGCCGAGCCGGGCCAGCAGCTCCTCGGCGGAGATGTCGGCGAAGGCGCCCTCGAGCAGCGCGATCACCTCCTGGCGGTGCTCCACCCGGTCGCCGTTGGTGGCCATCCCGGGTGCTTCGGGGTCGAACCCGAACTCGGCGCAGAGCCTGCGCCAGAGCGAGTCGTTGGCGCAGGCCACCTGCACGCTGCCGCCCTTGCAGCGGAACAGCCCGTAGGGGGCGATCGAGGGGTGGTGGTTGCCCTGCGCGGCCCCGACCTCACCGGCGACGGTCCACCGGGTGCCCTGGAAGGCGTGCACGCCGACGATCGCAGCGAGCAGGGAGGTGCGCACCACCTGCCCGCGACCGGTCCGCTCCCGTTCCATCAGCGCGGCCACCACGCCGTAGGCGCCGTACATGCCGGCCAGCAGGTCGCCGATCGGCACGCCGACCCGCTGGGGGTCGTCCGGCCCGGAGCCGGTGAGCGACATGAGGCCGCCCTCGCCCTGCGCGATCTGGTCGTAGCCGGCCCGACCGCCCTCGGGGCCGTCGTGGCCGAAGCCGCTGATCGCCAGGGTCACCAGCCGGGGGTTCAGCTCGGCGAGCACGTCGGTGCCGAAGCCCAGCCGCGCCAGCGTGCCCGGGCGGAAGTTCTCCATCAGCACGTCGGCACGGCGGAGCAGCTCGGTGAGCACCGCCTTGTCCCCGTCGTCCTTGAGGTCGAGGGTGATCGACTCCTTGTTCCGGTTGGTCGAGAGGAAGTAGGTCGACTCCCGGTCGCCCTGGTCGGGCTGGACGAACGGCGGCCCCCAGCTGCGCGTGTCGTCACCGCTGCCGGGGCTCTCCACCTTGATCACCCGTGCGCCGAGATCGCCCAGCATCATCGCGGCGTGCGGCCCCGCCAGGGCGCGGGTCAGGTCGACGACGAGCACGCCGTCCAGCGGTCCGGACACAGGTCTCTCCCTCGGTCATGCCCCGCTCCCGCGGTGGCGTGCGTGCAGTCTCTCAGCGCTAAGCAATCTGGGCCAGGATCCCCTCAGAGCCAGCCGGGGACGACGAAGACCAGCCACGACAGCAGCGGCCCGACGGCCACGACGATCGCGGCGTAGGCCAGGATCTGCTTGTAGAAGCGGTCGCGGTCGATGTCCTGCGCATTCGCCAGCACCAGCGCACCGTTCGTGGAGAACGGGCTCACGTCGACGATGGTCGAGGCCACGGAGAGCGCGACCACCACGCCCACCGCGCTGATCTGCCCGGCCTCGAGGAACGGCACGGCGAGCAGGATGGCCACGCCGATGATCGCCGTCGACGACGCGAAGGCCGAGACCACTCCGCCGATGTAGGCGAGGAGCAGGGCGATGAGCAGCGGCACGCCGAGCCCGATGACCGCGTCGCCGACGTAGTCGATCGTGCCGGCCTCCTCCAGCACGGACACGAAGGTCAGCACGCCGGCGATGAGCAGGATCGTCGACCAGCTGATCTGCGTGACCGCCCCCTTGTGCTGCTGCGCCGAGAACAGCGCCAGGACGACGGCGACCGTGATCGCCACGAAACCGATGTCCAGGTCGAAGGCGAGCGCCAGGACCGCGACGACGACCAGCCCGATCAGCGTGAGGACCTGCTCGAACCGGACGGGTTGGGGGCGGTCGGGGTGGATGTGCTCGTCGTCGTCGCCGCCGACCGCGGGGCCGGGCGCCGCGCCGTGGCCGCGGACCAGCGTGCCGTGGGCGTGCTCGGTGTGCGCGATGGGCTCGGCGGCCACCGTGCGGCCGATCAGCTTCCGCCCGCCCAGGACGAAGAACAGCACGACCGCGATGGCGATGTTGAACAGGAGCGCACCGAGGAAGACCGTCAGCGGGCTGCTGGGCAGGCCCTCGCCCTCGACGATCGTGTTGACCGTGACGCCGTAGACGCTGATCGGGGAGAAGCCGCCGCCCTGGGCGCCGTGGATGACCATCATGCCCATCAGCAGCGGGCTGATGTCGTGCCGCGCGGCGAAGGTGAGCGCGATCGGCGCGATGATCGCCACCGCGGCCGGGGAGAGCGCTCCGATGGCGGTGAGCACCGCGGTGACGAAGAACATCACCCACGGGATCGCGGCGACGTGGCCGCCGACCATCTTCACCGCGCCCCTGACCAGCAGGTCGACGGTGCCGTTGTTCTGCGCGATGGCGAACAGGTACGTGACGCCGATGAGCGTCAGCACCAGCCCGGCGGGGAAGCCGGCGATGATGTCGTCGGTCGTCATCCCCACCGACAGGGTGCCGACGACGAAGGCGGCGACGAACGCCAGCGCCCCCATGTTGATCGGCAGGAACGTGGCGATGGCGAAGATGACGACCAGCGCCACGATGGTCACGATCTCTGGGGACACGATCCCTCCACGGCGTCGGGGGCGACGAGGGTCCCACTGTCTCAGTGACCCGCTGGTAGCGCCTGCCATCCGCCGGACGGGGTGACCACGGCGGTCACACGCACGTCGTGGGCCTCGGTGGGCAGGTGGTCGACCAGTTCGTCGTCGAAGACGACGGCCACCAGCACCACGTCCGGGCGGGTGTGCCGCAGGGCGCGGTCGTAGTACCCGCCGCCGCGGCCCAGCCGCGCCCCGTCGCGGGCGACCGCCGCGGCCGGGACGACCACGGCACCGGCCGCCCCGATCGCCGCCGGGCCCAGCCGCGGACCGGGAGGCTCGAGCAGGCCGAACCGCCCGGGCGCCAGCTCTCCGGTGTGCTCCGCCCAGTCCAGCTCCCGGCCGCGGGCGGGCACGACCGGGAGGAGCACGCGGGCGCCGCCGACGCCGAGGGCTGCGGGGAGGTGGCCGTGCCCGGCCTCGGTCGGGTCGGGCACGAACGCGGCGATCACCGGGGTGCCCGCCAGCCGCCTCGCGAGCGTCGCCGCCACCGCCGCCGAGCCCGCCGCCCGCTCGCCGCCCGGCCGCGTCGCCCGGCGCCGCAGCAGCTCCGCACGGACCGCCGACTTGGCGATGCCTCCCTCGGGCGAGGTGCTCACCGGCGCAGGCTAGCTAGGCTGCCTGCATGTCGACGTCCAGCACCCGTCCGGCCCGGAAGGCGGTCATCCCCGTCGCAGGCATGGGCACCCGGTTCCTGCCCGCCACCAAGGCCGTGCCCAAGGAGCTGCTGCCGGTGGTGGACCGGCCAGCGCTGCAGTACATCGTCGAGGAGGCCGCCCGCGCCGGGCTGCCCGAGGTCTTGATGGTCACCGGCCGGAACAAGGCCGCCATCGAGGACTTCTTCGACCGCACGCCCGAGCTGGAGGCCGCCCTGGAGAAGAAGGGCGACGCCTCGCGGCTGGCCGCCGTGCACGAGTCCACCGAGGTCGCGCAGGTGCACTTCGTCCGCCAGGGCGAGGCGCGAGGGCTGGGCCACGCGGTGCTCCAGGCGGCCGCCTTCGTCGGCGACGAGCCGTTCGCGGTGCTGCTGGGCGACGACCTGATCGACGCCCGCGACCACCTGCTCGAGCAGATGCTCACCGTGCAGGCCCAGCACGGTGGCTCGGTGGTCGCGCTGCTCGACGTCGGCCGGGAGAACATCGACAAGTACGGCGCCGTGGCCGTCGAGCCGACCGCTGACGGCGGCGACGTCGTCGCGATCACCGGTCTGGTCGAGAAGCCGCCGGTCGACGAGGCGCCCAGCAGCCTGGCGATCATCGGCCGCTACGTGCTCGCCCCGGAGATCTTCGAGGTGCTCCGGAAGACGCCCCCCGGCCGCGGCGGGGAGATCCAGCTGACCGATGCGCTGGCCACGCTGGTCGAGCGCGGTGCGCCCGTCCACGGGGTGGTCTTCAGCGGCCGGCGCTACGACACCGGCGACAAGCTGGACTACCTCAAGGCCGTCATCCAGCTGGCCGTCGAGCGCGACGACCTCGGCCCATCGCTGCGCGGCTGGCTGCGGAACTTCGTCACCGAGCTGCCCGCCGAGGGCGCGTCGTCGTCCTGACCGGCGCCCGCGAGGGCACGATCGGACCGCGGCGCGACGCCGGCCCCCTCCGGGCCGGCGCCGCCGCAGGTGCGGCGCCGGCGGACGGCGCCGCGGGACGACGGTGGTGAGGATGTCCGGGCAGAACGACGACGGCAGCATCGGCGGCGGAGGTTCCCGGGTTCACCGGGACACCGCCCAGGTCGACATGCCCATGGCGCCACCGCGGGTCACCGGCCCGGTCGGGCCGCGCGGCACCCAGGCCGGGTCCGGGCCCCCCGGCGACCAGGTGCCCGCGCCGCGCGGGGCCACCGGCCCCGTCCCGCTGCCGGCCGACGGCCGCTCCGACGCCTCGCCGCAGGTGCGCACCGTCGAGCGGCACCTCGACGAGATCCTCGCCGCGGTCCCGCAGCCGGACCCGATCGAGCTGGCGGTGCTCGACGCGCAGGGGCTGCTGTGCGCCGAGGACGTCGTCAGCCAGCGGGCGCTGCCCGCCTTCGACCAGGCGGCGCTGGACGGCTACGCCGCCCGGGCCGAGGACGTCGCCGCCGCCACCGTGGCCGAGCCGGTGGAGCTCCCCGTCGTCGGCGAGAGCGGGGCGGGGGTCGGCGAGCCGTCGTCGATCGGGCCGGGGCTGGCGCTCAAGGTGGCCGCCGGGGCGATGCTCCCCTCCGGCGCCGACGTCGTCGTGCCGGGGGTGTGGACCGACAACGGTGCGGCCCGGGTCTCGGTCCTCGCCGGGCCGCCGGCCGGCAGCTACGTCCGCCTCACCGGTGACGACGTCGCCCCGGGGGACCCCGCGGTGCACGTCGGGACCCCGATCGGCCCCGCCCAGATCAGCCTGCTCGCAGCCGTCGGGCGCGAGCGCGTGCTCGTCCGGCCACGACCGCGGGTCGCCGTGCTGAGCGCCGGCCCCGAACTGGTGGACGTGAGCGCCACCCCCGCGCCCGGCCAGGCGGTCGACGTCAACAGCTACGCGCTGGCCGCCGCGGCCCGGGACGCCGGTGCCGACGCCTACCGGTCGGGCATCCTGCCGAGCGACCAGCGGCGCCTGACCGAGGTGCTGGAGAGCCAGCTGCTGCGTAGCGACCTGGTGCTGATCTCCGGCACTTTCGGCAGCGGCGGGTTCGACATGGTGCAGGAGGCGCTCGCCGGTCTCGGCCGGATGCGGTTCCGCCAGGTCGCGATGCACCCCGGGCCCGCGCAGGGCTTCGGCCGGCTGGGCCGCGACGAGGTGCCGGTCATCTGCGTGCCGGGGGAGCCCGTCGCCGCGCTGGTCGCCTTCGAGGTGTTCGTCCGGCCCGCCATCCGGTTGATGCTCGGCAAGCGCCAGCTGTTCCGTCGGACCGTGCAGGCGATCGCCGGCCAGCAGCTGCTCTCCCCGCTGGGGTACCGCCAGTACCTGCACGGCACCGTGATGCGGCACCCCGACGGCGGCTACGTGGTGGAGCCGGTGGGTGAGGCCACCGACGCCCTCCTGGCCCGGATGGCGCGGGCGAACTGCCTGATCGTCATCGACGAGGACGTCACCGAGGTCGCCGCCGGCGGTCTGGTCACCGTCATGCCGCTGCTGCTCGGCGGCTGACGCGACCCGTGATCGATCCCGTCCTGCACCCGGGCTGGCCCGCGAGCCTGGCCTGGGGCCCGGTGGAGCTCCACCCGCTGCGCCGGGACGACGCCGCGGAGTGGAGCCGCCTCCGGCTGGCCAACGAGGACTGGCTCCGCCCGTGGGAGCCGACCGCCACCGTCGGCTGGCAGGCCCGGCACGCCCCGGCCGCCTACCGGGCGATGCGACGGGTGATGGCCCGCCGGGCACGGCAGGGCGCCTCGCTGCCGTTCGCCGTCCGGGTCGAGGGCCGCCTGGTCGGTCAGGTGACGGTGGACAACATCGTGCGGGGCGCGCTGCGCGCAGGATCCCTCGGCTACTGGATCGACCGCTCGGCCGCCGGGCGGGGCGTCGCCTCGCTGGCGGTGGCCCTGGTGTGCGACCACGCGTTCGGCCCCGCGGGCCTGCACCGCCTGCAGGCCGACATCCGGCCGGAGAACCTCTCGAGCCAGCGACTGGTGGAGCGGCTGGGGTTCCAGCGGGAGGGCCTGCTACGGCGCTACCTGGACATCGACGGCGGCTGGCGCGACCACCTGGCGTACGCCCTGCTCGCCGAGGACCTGCCGGGCGGGGTGCTCGACCGCTGGCGAGGGATGGCCCCGGGTCGACCCGTCGACTGATCGGCTCGCCGACATAGCACGCACGGTGGGCGTCGCCGGGGTGGATGACGAGGACGCGCCGTCCGTCGTCACACCGGTCCCACAACACATCGGCGACACGCCCGCGCGCCTCCCTGATCCCGCCCGCCCTGCTGCATAACCTCGCCCGGCGAGTGGCTGATGTGACAGGTGGTGTCGTATGGGATCGGGCGTGCTTCTGGCGGCTCTGGTCGTGCTGTGGTTCGTCGTGCTGGTGCCCATGGTGGTGACCCGCGGCGACGGGCAGGACTGCCGGGCGGAGCCTGCCGACTCGGGTCGGACGTTGCAGCGGCGGAGGTCGGTGGACACGGTGCGGCACGCGGAGACCGAGCGGGTGTCGATCGACCGCGAGGTCCTGCGCACCAGCGGCGAGCTGAGGGTGGACGTGCACGCGGCGCGCCGCCGTGCGCTGGGTGGCCTGGTGGCCCTCACGGTCGCGTCGCTGGCCGGCGCGCTGCTCCTCACGCCGTGGCTGTGGATCGCCCAGGCGTTCTTCACCCTCGCGACGGTCGGCTACGTGCTCGTGCTGCGGAAGGTGGTCCGCCGCGAGCGGCTCGCCGCCCGCCGCGCCGCCCGGGCCGCCGCGCGGCAGGCCGCGCGCGCCTCGGTCCGCCCCGCCGCCCGTCCGGCGCCCGCGCCGGCCCCGGCGCCCGTCCAGCGCACGGCCTCCGCCGAGGTGCACGGGACGGTCGCGCAGGACGCCCTGCCCGGGCTGCAGCACCCGAGCCTCCCGCTCGCCCCGGTGCACACACTCCGCCCGGGGCGGGTCGTCGCCGCCCGCACGCCGGCGCCCGCCGGCTGGCAGAACAGCGCCGTGGTGGGCCTCGACGACGACGACATCGGCTTCGCCGACATCGACGAGTACGAGCCGCCGCGCGCGGCCAACGCCTGAGCGGTCGCCTGCGACTCTCCGGCCCCGCCCCGGTGGCAGGGCCGGAGAGGCCTGGCGGTAGTCTTCCTCCAGCACTTGGGGCTGTGGCGCAGACCGGTAGCGCACCTCGTTCGCATCGAGGGGGTCAGGGGTTCAAATCCCCTCAGCTCCACCAGCACAGCGTCGGCGCCGTCGGGGTCCCACCCCGGCGGCGCCGACGTCGTTGTGTCGGACGGCGGATCGCACCGCCGCGACCGCTAGGCTCCCCGGCGACACGGGGCAGGGCGTCCCGCAGGAGGCGGTTGCGTGGCTGAGACACCCGTGGGCGCCCCCTCCTCGTCGGGGCGGGCCCGCGGGCGGGCCGGCGACAGCGCCGCCACCCGCCAGCTCATCATCGACGTCGCCGCCCAGGAGTTCAGCGAACGCGGGTACGCGGCCACGTCCCTCGCCGGCATCGTCGCCGGCACCGGGATGACCAAGGGTGCGCTCTACTGGCACTTCGAGTCCAAGGAGAGCGTGGCGATCGCGGTCGTCCACCAGATGTTCGAGACCTGGCCGGTCATGCTGCGCGGGGTGATGGACTCCCACGACGACGCGCTCGCAGCACTGGTCGCCGTCACCTACGTGGCGGGGGAGCAGTTCGCGCGGGACCCGGTCGTCCAGGCCTCCAAGCGGCTGATGTCCGAGCTCCCGCCGGACGCCCTGGCCAAGCTGCCGCAGCCCTACGTCGGCTGGCAGCACGCGCTGACCCAGCTGATCACCGAGGGGCAGCAGCGGGGGCAGATCAACGCTGCGGCCGACCCGGTGGGCACCGCCCAGGTCATCGTGGCGAGCTTCTTCGGCATGCAGCAGGTCTCGCAGGAGCTCAGCGCCCGGCGCGACCTCGCCGGCCGGCTGGACTCGTTCTGGTCGCTGGTCCTCCCGCAGCTGCAGCCCGGCTCCCCGGCCTGACCGCCGGGCGGGAATCCCCGCCATGACGACACCGGCGCCGGGCACCCCGCGGGGTGCCCGCCCCGCGCGGGCGCGGGTCGCTGTCGCGCCGAGGGAACGCTGCTCGACGTGGGGCCCCAGGCCGCAACCACGCGCGGCCACCCCGAGTCAGAACCATGACGGGAACCACATGCGCTGCAGCCACTCCGCGTGCGAGAGGGGCTGCCCGGTGAGCACCGGCCAGAAGTGGACGAAGGTGGCCGCCACGACGGCGACGTAGCCGCAGGCGGCGGCCAGGCCGACACGCCGGCGCCACTCGGCCGCGCCAGGGCGCCCCACCACGTCCTGCAGCGCCAGCGCGACCGCGAGCACGAAGAACGGGAGGACCGGCGCCATGTAGAAGATGAACATCGTGCGCTCGAGGTTCACGAACCAGGTCAGCCAGCCCGCCGCGATGCCGACGGCGACGGTCAGGGCCGCCGGATCCCGCCGCGCGACGATCCGCCACAGCAGCCAGACCGCCGCGGGCGCGAAGGCCAGCCACAGGGTCGGCGTCCCGACCATGAGGATGTAGCGCACCACCTGCTCGCCCTCGGCGTCGACGAGGCCCTGAGGGTTCCACAGCAGGATCGGTCGGCCGTTGACCAGCCACGACCAGGGCCCGGACTCCCACGGGTGCGGGCTGGACAGGCCGTTGTGGAACCGGAGCCACTCGGCGTGCTGGTGCCACAGCGAGCGCAGCGCGTCGGGCACCCACGGGAACGCCGTCTCCGGGTTCTGCTGGGCCCAGGCCTTGCCCTGCGACGTCTCGCCGAGGAACCAGCCGGTGAAGCTCGCGAGGTACGTGAGCACCGGCACGGCGGCCAGTGCCCAGAGCGCACCGGGCAGCCCGCGGCGGGCCGCCGTCCGGGTGGGCCGCCGCACCCCGGCCTCGCGCCAGGCCGCGCGGTCCCAGAACAGCGACAGGACGGCGAAGAAGGCGAGGAACCAGACCCCGCTCCACTTGACCGCACAGGCGCAGCCGAACAGGAACCCGGCGGCGATCCGCCAGCCGCGCGGCCCGAGCCGGAACCCGCCGCCCGCGACCTCGCCGGCCGCCCGGACCCGGGCCCGCACGACGTCGCGGTCGACGAGCAGGCAGGCGACCGCACCCAGCACGAACACCTGCAGGAACACGTCCAGCAGGCCGATGCGGGAGATCGTGAACGCGAAGCCGTCCACCAGCAGGAGCAGCCCGGCGAACAGGCCGACCGTCGTCGACCCGGTCAGCCTGCGGGCCAGCCGGAACAGCACGACGACGGCGATCGAGCCCGCCACCGCCGACGGGAAGCGCCAGCCGAAGGAGTTGTAGCCGAACAGCAGCTCCCCGGCCGCGATCAGCCACTTTCCCAGCGGCGGGTGGACGATGAAGGAGTAGCCGCGGTTGTACTCGTGGCCCCAGACGAGCAGCTCCTGCGCCTCCGGCGGGTAGTACGCCTCGTCGAACAGCAGGTCGCGCGGGTAGCCGATGCCCCAGAGCCGGACGGTGAGGGCGAGCGCGCCCAGGACGGCGGCGATGATCCACGCCGTCCGGCGGTCACCGGGCAGCGGTGGGACGACGTCCCTGCGCGGCCGGGGAGGAGGCAGGCGGCGCACCCTCGGGGGCACCGGAGGCGGAGCACCCTGCGGGTCCCCGCCCACCCGTTCGGGCGTCAGCACCGCCATGCGGTCAGGGTAGACAACGGACCGGCCTGCCCTCCGGCACTCGCAGGCTCGCGCCGGGCCCCTGCGGGCGGGCCGGAGAGACGGGTCGTGGCAGGCTCGTCGGCGTGAGCGGACGGCTGGTGCTGGGTGGCGCGCCCCTCGGGCAACCCGGGGACGTCGGTCCGCGGCTGCGGGCGGCGATGGCCACCGCCGACGTCCTCGCGTGCGAGGACACGCGGCGGCTGCACCGGCTGGCCGCCGACCTCGAGGTCACGCTGACCGGCCGGGTGGTCACCTTCCACGAGTCGGTGGAGCGCGCCCGGCTGCCCGGGCTGCTGGCGGCCCTGGCCGAAGGCCGGACGGTGCTGCTGCTCACCGACGCCGGGATGCCCTCGGTCTCCGACCCGGGCTACACGCTGGTACGTGCGGCGATCGACGCCGGCATCGAGGTGACCTCGGTGCCGGGGCCGTCCGCGGTGATCACGGCGCTCGCGGTCTCCGGCCTGCCGGTGGACCGCTTCTGCTTCGAGGGCTTCCTGCCGCGCAAGGGCGGCGAGCGGCGGTCCCGGTTCGCCGGGCTGGCCGACGAGCGCCGCACGATGGTGTTCTTCGAGTCCCCGCACCGGCTGGCCGACGCGCTCGCCGACGCCGCGGCCGTGCTGGGGGACGACCGGCCGGCCGCCGTCTGCCGGGAGCTGACCAAGACCCACGAGGAGGTCCGGCGCGGCGGGCTGGCCGAACTCGCCACCTGGGCCGCCGACGGGGTGCGCGGCGAGATCACCCTCGTCGTCGCCGGGGCGCCGGAGCGGGCGGTGGACCTGACGCCTGCCGAGCTGGCGGCGGAGGTCGCGGCGGAGGAGGCGGCCGGCGCGCCCCGCAAGGACGCGATCCGGGCGGTCATGGCCCGCACCGGGCTGCCGCGCCGCGCCGTCTACGACGCCGTCGTTGCCGCCAAGTCCCCCCGCGCGCCCAAGGCATAGGAGGCTTTGCCTGCGGTTTCCACCCCCTGACCGTATGCAGAGCCTCCTATGCCGGGAAGTTCCTCAGCTCACTCGCAGCTGCGCCAGGCGGGCACGGTAGACCTCGAGCACCTTCGCTCGGACGCCCTCGGGATCACGTAGGACGTCCGCGTACGTGAATCGGAGGACGACCCAGCCGAGCGCGGCGAGCTCCCGGTCACGAGCCAGGTCCCTGCGGCGGTCTGCAGGTTCGGTGTGGTGCCGGGCGCCGTCCAGCTCGACCGCCAGCTTCACCTCCGGCCATGCCCGGTCGAGCCTGATCCGACGGCCCGGGAGCTGCACCTGGTGCTGGCCGACGCTCGACGGCAGCGAGCGGTGCCGGAAGACGCCGAGGACGCCGTGGGCCTCGAGCTCGCTCCTGCAGCCGTCGGTGATCAGGTCGATGGTCTGCCGCAGACCGCGCCGGCCGGGCACGTTCGGGCGCTCGGCCAGCGCCTCGTCGAGCTGCTCGGCGGTGACCAGTCCGCGGTTGGTCACGTCCAGGGCGAGCGGACGGCGATCCGCCGGCGGCAGCAGAGGCCATGAGTCGACGAGGGCCCGGGGAAGTGCTGTCACGAGAAGACCACGTCGCTGCACGCACTGAGTCGACTCGGGGTCGAAGCGCAGCCGGCGGTGCACCAGCAGGTCGGGCGCCCCGGCCCTCTTGACGCGCTGGTCCACCGTCAGGTGCAGCGGCCGGTCGAGAGCGCGCAGCCCCCAGACGGCGAGCGCGGTCGTGTGGCTCAGGGCCGCGGCCGGCCCGGCGTGCAGGAGTGCCGCTCGCAGCACCGTCGCGTCGTCGTCGACCCCGTCGCGCAACCGGTACACCCTCGGGAAGATGCGGACGAGGTGACGGCGGCCGACGTAGCTGTCGAGCACCTGGCGCGGCACTCGTTCGAGCAGCTGGCGGCGTGTGATCACGCCGCCGTGGTCGCGTACCGCCTCGCCGATCACCTGCCGCCAGTTCATGCGGGGCAGCCTCGTCGACGCCGTCCTCCGCTGGCCGCCGGCGAAGCGATCTGTGGACAGACCGCGGACGCCCCGACCTGGCGCCCCCAGCGGGCATAGGAAGCTACGCCTATGGACCGGGTCTCGAAACCGTGGGCGAAGCCTCCTATGCCCGGGGAGGCAGCTACAGCCAGCCGTTGCGTCTGAAGCCCCGGTAGAGCAGCACGATGGCCGTGAGGATGACCAGCAGCACCGCCGGATAGCCCCACTTCTCGTCCAGCTCGGGCATGTAGGTGAAGTTCATCCCGTAGATCCCGGCGATCGCCGTGGGGACGGCGATGATGCCGGCGTAGGCGGAGATCTTCCGCATGTCCTCGTTGTCGGCCATCTGCGTCCGCGCCAGGGACGCCTGCAGGATCGAGGTGAGCAGCTCGTCGAGCCCGCTCACCTGGTCGCGCACCCGGACGGCGTGGTCGAAGACGTCGCGGAAGTAGGAGCGCATCGCGTCGGGCACGACGTCGACCGGCCGCTCGGCCAGCTTCTGCAGCGGCACCTCCAGCGGGGAGACCGCCCGCCGCAGCGACATGAGCTCCCGCTTCAGCTGGTACAGCCGGCCGACGTCGTCGGTGCGCTCGGGGCTGAACACCGAGGCCTCGAGCTCCTCCACGTCCTGCTCGACCGCAGCCGTGACGTCGACGAAGGAGTCCACCACGAGGTCGGCGACGGCGTAGAGGACGGCGGCGGGCCCGAGGCACAGCAGCTCCCGCTGCTCCTCCAGCCGGTGGCGGAGCTCGCCCAGTCCGCCGTGCTCACCGTGTCGGACGGTGATGACGTAGTTCGGCCCGAGGAAGACCATCACCTCTCCGGTGTCCACGACCTCGCTGGTCGCGGTGAGCTCGTCGTGCTCGACGTAGGTGGCGGTCTTGAGCACCATGAACAGCGCTTCGTCGTAGCGCTCCAGCTTCGGCCGCTGGTGGGCGTAGACGGCGTCCTCCACCGCCAGCGGGTGCAGGTCGTACTCCTCGGCGATCGCCCCCAGCTCGTCCTCGTCCGGGGCGTAGAGGCCCAGCCACACGAACCCGCCCCGTTCCTCGGCGACCCGCAACGCGTCCGCCGGGCGCAGCGCCTCCTGGCGGCGGCCGTCCACGTACACGGCGCAGTCGATGACGGCCGCCGTCCCGGGTCGGCGCGTCGGCATCTGCTCCTGCCGCCCGGCCGGGCGGGGCCGCAGCGTGGGCGGCGATCCCGGCGGTGGTACCTGGGAGGCCAGTTCGAGCGGTGCCACCGGTGGGTCGTCCCTGGTGCTCACGGCGGGTCCCCCTCCTCCCGGGTCGTCGGGGCGGTGTGCAGCGTAGGCGCGCGCATCCCCGGTGGCCGACGCTGCCGTCCCGTGCGGACGGGGAACGGCACCGACCCCACGGGGTGACGCCGGCCTCCGGCGGGTCCAGCGGGCCACCCGGGGCGCCGACCTGACGGTGACAGCCCCCACCGGTCAGGGAGAGATCTTCGTGGCGAGCACCGTTCTCGACATCCGCGACACCGTCGGGTCCCGGTACGCCGTCCCGGCGCGGTCCGCCACGGTGGACGGCGGCTCGTCCGACGTGCGGCGTCGCGTGCCCGCTGCCGCCCTCGCGGCCGGGCTGCTCGCCGTCCTCGAGGCGATCGGCCTGCTGGCCACGGGGCTGACCAGGATCGACGCCGTCCTCGCCGCACCGGTCCGGCCGGCCGGCTGGCTGGTCCTCCTCGGCCTGGTCACCCTGGCCGGCTGGATCGTCCTGTCCGCCGGTGCGGGCGCAGCGCTGGTCGACGGCTCCGGCCGCAGGCTCCTGGTGCTCACCTCTCTCGCCGAGCTCGTGGTCGTCTCGCTCCTGGGTGCGGTCGCGGTCGTGCTGCCGCTGCCGGAGGTCCTGACCGGCGGCGTTCCGCTGCCGTTGCTGTTCGCGGCGGCGATCGCGCTGCCGGTCGGCAAGCTGCTCCTGGCCGACGCGCCGTCGGTGCGGGAGTGGGTACGGCGGGGCCCGCGCGTGCGGGTGCGCCGACCCGATCCGGTGTCGGTCCACCGGTCGCTGTGCACGGTCACCCTCGGCCTCATCGCCCTGGTGCTGGGTGGCCTCGTCGTCCTCGACCCGGCCGACGCGGACCCGGCCGGGCCCGCCACGAGCGTCGTCCCGCAGCGCTGAGACCCGCCTCTCCCGCCCGCGCGGGGGATCGGCTGGACCACGCCGCCTAGGCTCATCGGCGTGAGTGATCGGCACATCCTGACCGCAGTCGCCTGGCCCTACGCCAACGGCCCGCGGCACATCGGCCACGTCTCCGGCTTCGGCGTCCCCTCCGACGTCTTCAGCCGCTACCACCGGATGGCCGGGAACCGGGTGCTGATGGTGAGCGGCACCGACGAGCACGGCACCCCGATCACGGTCGCCGCCGACGCCGAGGGGATCACGCCCCGGCAGATCGCCGACCGGAACAACCGGATCATCGTGGGCGACCTGCAGTCCCTCGGGCTCAGCTACGACCTGTTCACCCGGACGACGACGGCCAACCACGCGCAGATCAGCCAGGACATCTTCCTCGGCCTGCTCAAGAACGGCTACGTCTTCCCGAAGACGACGCTCGGCGCGATCAGCCCGAGCACCGGCCGCACCCTGCCCGACCGCTACATCGAGGGCACCTGCCCGATCTGCGGCTACGACGGCGCGCGCGGCGACCAGTGCGACAACTGCGGCAACCAGCTCGACCCGATCGAGCTGGTCAACCCCGTCAGCAAGATCAACGGTGAGACGCCGAAGTTCGTCGAGGAGGAGCACTACTTCCTCGACCTGCCGGCGTTCACCCGGGCGCTGGGCGACTGGCTGGGCACCCGCACGAGCTGGCGGCCCAACGTCCTGAACTTCAGCGTCAACCTGCTGGAGGACCTCAAGCCGCGCAGCTACACCCGGGACATCGACTGGGGCGTGCCGGTGCCGCTCGACGGGTGGCGCGACCGGCCCGACAAGCGCATCTACGTCTGGTTCGACGCCGTCGTCGGCTACCTGTCGGCGTCGATCGAGTGGGCCCGCCGCTCCGGGGAGCCGGACGCCTGGCGGCAGTGGTGGCAGACGCCGGACGCGGACGCCTACTACTTCATGGGCAAGGACAACATCGTCTTCCACTCCGAGATCTGGCCGGCCCAGCTGCTCGGCTACAACGGCGCGGGCGACAAGGGTGGGACCCCGGGCTCCCTCGGCCGGTTGAACCTGCCGACCGAGGTGGTCTCCAGCGAGTTCCTCACGATGGAGGGGCGCAAGTTCTCCTCCTCCCGCAACGTGGTCATCTACGTCCGCGACTTCCTCGCCCGCTATGACGCCGACGCGCTGCGCTACTTCATCGCCGTCGCCGGGCCGGAGAACCAGGACACCGACTTCACCTGGGCGGAGTTCCTGCGCCGCAACAACGACGAGCTGGTCGCCGGGTGGGGCAACCTGGTCAACCGCACGGTGTCGATGGCGGCCAAGAACGTGGGCGCCGTCCCGGCCCCTGGGGAGCTGACCGAGGCCGACCGTGCGCTGCTGGACACGACGTCCGGCGCGTTCGCACCGGTCGGGGAGCTGCTGTCCCGCAACCGGCAGAAGGCGGCCATCGGCGAGGCGATGCGGGTCGTCGCCGAGGCGAACAAGTACCTGTCGGACCAGGCGCCGTGGAAGCTCAAGGAGGACCCGGCCCGCCGGGACACCGTCCTGCACACGGCGCTGCAGGCGATCAAGGACTGCAACGCGCTGCTCACCCCGTTCCTCCCGCACTCGGCGCAGAAGGTGCACGAGCTGCTCGGCGGGACCGGGGTCTGGTCACCCGCCCCGCGGATCGAGGAGGTCGCCGACCTCGACGACGGCTCGCCGTACCCCATCATCACCGGGGACTACGACGAGGGGCAGGCCGGCTGGGGGTCCACCCCGATCCCGCCGCCGGGCACCCCGTTGGTCCCCCCCACCCCGATCTTCAGGAAGCTCGACGACTCGGTGGTGGCCGAGGAGCTGGCCCGACTGGAGGAGAAGGCGCAGTGAGCCGGTCGGCCGCGTCGCGCGCCAACAGGCGCGGCGAGCCGCCGCCGTCCCCCGAACCGCTGCCGGCGCCCGCGCTCGACAGCCACACCCACCTGGACATCGTCCTGGGGGAGCGCCCGGCGATGAGCGAGCACGGCGAGTGGGCGTCCGAGGCCGCCGTCGACGCGGAGATCGCCGCGGCCGAGGCGGTCGGCGTCCCGCGGCTGGTGCAGGTCGGTGTCGACGTCGCCTCCTCGCGGTGGTCGGCGGCGCTGGCGGCCCGGCACCCCAACGTGCTGGCCGCCGTCGCGCTGCACCCCAACGAGGCCGGTGACGGCCGGGCGACCGACGAGGCGCTCGCCGAGATCGACCGGCTGGCCGCGCTGCCGAGGGTGCGCGCGGTAGGGGAGACGGGGCTGGACCGGTACCGCACCGGCCCGGAGGGCTGGGCGGCCCAGGAGGCGTCGTTCCGGGCGCACATCCGGATCGCCAAGGAGCACGGCGTCGCGCTGGTCATCCACGACCGGGACGCGCACGAGGAGATCCTCCGGGTGCTCGAGGACGAGGGCGCCCCCGAGCGAACCGTCTTCCACTGCTTCTCCGGCGACGCGGTGTTCGCCAGGGCCTGCGTCGAGCGGGGCTACGTGCTGTCGTTCGCGGGCACGCTGACGTTCGGCAACGCCGGGTACCTGCGCGAGGCGGCGGCGCTCACCCCGCCGGCCCAGCTGCTGGTGGAGACGGACTCACCGTTCCTCACCCCGGTGCCGTTCCGGGGCCGCCCGAACGCCTCGCGGCTGGTTCCGCACACGGTCCGTGCGCTGGCCGAGGTCACCGGCACGGAGCTGGCCGAGCTCTGCCACGCTCTCACCGCCACCGCCGAGCGCGTCTTCGGCAGCTGGGCGGACGACGACCACCGGTAGCTGCAGGGTCGTTCCGAGCGGGGGGCCGGAGTCTCCCCCGGCGCGGGACATGTGGGGCTCAACAGAAATGGGGGACGGCACGTGGCCGCGTTGTCGTCCGGAGGACGACAATCAACACCGTGGGTCGTCTCATCGCGGTCGTGGTCTTCGTCGCTCTGCTGGTGCCGGGCGTGCTGCTGGCCCGTGCCTGGAAGCTCGCGGCGGATCGCCGCGCGGTCGCCGGCGGGGCGGTGGAACTGGCCGAGCCGACTCCGGAGGGGGCGGCGACGCTGCGTCGGCAGGCGGCCCACGGACGCCGCTGGCGGCGGCTGGGCCTGCTCCTGGGCCTGGCCGGGATCGTGGTCAGCGTGGTCGTCCTCGCCGAGGCGTCGGTGTTCCTGTGGATCCCCGTGCTCTCGGTCGGGCTGCTGGCCGGGGTCCTGCTGGCCGAGGTGACCCGCCCGCGCCCGCGGTGGGCGCTGAGCTCGCCGCCGCGCCGCCCGCGCCAGGTCGAGCAGATCTCCCCCTGGCTGGTCTGGACGATGCGCCTGGTGGTCGCCGCCGAGCTGGTGACGGCCGGGTGGCTGTGGTCCTCCGGTGCGCTGGGTGACACCACCGTCTGGGCGGTGGTCGTCGTCCCGCTGGCGGCCTGGCTGCTGGCGGAGGGCGCACTGCTCAGGGCGCTGGTCCGACCGCTGCCCGCCAAGGGGGCCGACGTGCCGATCGACGAGGCGCTGCGCACGTGGACGGCCCACCTGGTGGTTGCGGCCGCGAGCGTGACCGCCCTGCTGCCGTTCGGCACGCTCCTGCTGCGCGCCGGGCTGGACCTCGGGGAACGGGTCAGCGAGAACTTCGACGTCCTCCCCGTGGCTCTCGTGGCCGGTGGGTTCTCCGCGCTGGCCGCCGGGCTGGCCGTGACGGGCTTCCTGCTCAGCTGGCTCCGGCCGGTGCGGACGAGCGCGCCTGCGCTGGCGGGGTGACACCGCGCCGTCCCCGACCCGCGGAAGACCGCCCACGCCGTGTGCTTGGTCACCCCCGTACGAGTGCCGCGCTCACGTCCCATCCGCATCACCCGGCTCGTCCGTCACGATCGGTGTGGGCGCGTCTACGGCGCGCAGCTGGCCGGTCTGCTTCACTCGTCGTGCACCGATGCCACGCGCAGAGTGTTCGTTATCGTGTCGTGATCGACAGCCGGGGTGGAGAGCGACCCGGGTGGCGCGCGACCGGGATCTCCCGGCGGCCGCTGCCCGAGCCGGCACCCGCGGGCGGGCCGCCCCGGCGGCCCGGCCGTTCTCCTGCCCGGGTTCTGTGACCCCTGGAAGTGTCGTGCGCCGCTCCCTGCAGCTCAGCCTCTTCGCCCTCGTCCTCCTCGGACTGGTGGGCGGGACGCTGGCCTTCTTCCTCGCCCAGAAGTCCGTCGCGCTCACCGTCGACGGTCAGGCCCGCGACGTCGGCACCTACGCCGGCACCGTGGGCGACCTGCTGGAGGAGGAGGGCATCACCCTGGCCGCCCACGACGTCGTCCTGCCGTCGGCGGACCAAGAGGTGGCCGACGGCGACACCGTCGTCCTCAACCGGGCCCGGCCGCTGCAGCTCACCGTGGACGGCGTCTCGCGCTCGGTGCACGTGACCGCGCTGTCGGTCGAGGAGGCGCTCGACCAGCTCGGCTTCCGCGCCGACGGCCTGGTCCTCTCCGCCAGCCGCAGCGACCGCCTGCCGCTCGAGGGCATGCAGCTGTCGATCACCACGCCGAAGCAGATCGTGCTGGTGGCCGACGGCGCGGAGCGCATGGTCACCACGACCGCCGCGACGGCCGGCGACCTGCTCGCCGAGCAGGGCATCGCGCTCACCGACACCGACCGCACCAGCCTCAAGCCCACCCAGGCGCTGCTCGACCGGATGCGCCTGCAGGTGTTCCGGGTGCAGGTCACCGAGGTCACCGAGACCACCCCGGTTGCGCACGGGCGCGTGGAGACCAAGGACGCCGAGGCGTTCGCAGGCGACGAGACGGTCACCCAGCGGGGCGTCGACGGCGAGCAGACGACCACCTACCGCGTGACCGTCGTCGACGGCCAGGAGACCGGCCGGGAGCAGCTGTCCACCGCCGTCACCCGGGCGCCGGTCGACGAGCTGGTGTCGGTCGGCACCAAGGCGCGCCCGACGAACAGCCCCTCCGCCGACGGCCTCAACTGGGCCGCCCTCGCCGCGTGCGAGTCCGGCGGCCGCGCGAACGCGGTGAGCGGCACGGGGAAGTACCACGGGCTGTACCAGTTCTCCGTGGCCACGTGGCAGGCGGTCGGGGGGAGCGGTCTCCCGTCGGCCGCCCCGGCCGATGAGCAGACCTACCGCGCGCAGCTCCTCTACCAGGCCTCGGGTGCCGGCCAGTGGCCGCACTGCGGGCCCCGCCTGTTCAGCTGAGCCCCCGCTGAGCACCACACCCGAACAGGCCGACGGGCTGCTGGGCCCGGCCGCGATCCGCGACCTGGCCCAGCAGCTCGACCTGCGTCCCACCAAGGCACTCGGGCAGAATTTCCTGCACGACGCGAACACGATCCGGCGGATCGTGCGCACCGCGGGGGTGCGGCCCGACGACGTCGTCCTGGAGGTCGGCCCCGGCCTCGGCTCGCTCACCCTGGGCCTGCTCCCGGTGGCGGCGCACGTGACGGCGGTGGAGATCGATCCCCGGCTGGCGACCCTCCTGCCCCGGACCGTCGCCGAGCGCCGGCCCGACCTGGCCGACCGGCTCACCGTCGTGGAGGGCGACGCCCTCCGCGTGACGGAGCTGCCGGGGCCGTCCCCGACCGCGCTGGTCGCGAACCTGCCCTACAACGTCGCCGTCCCGGTGCTGCTGACCCTGCTGGAGCTGCTGCCGACCCTGGACCGGGCGATGATCCTGGTGCAGGCCGAGGTGGCCGAGCGGCTCGCCGCGGCACCCGGGGCCCCGGCCTACGGCGTCCCCTCGGTGAAGGCGGCCTGGTACGGCGAGGTGCGCCGGGCCGGCAACGTCGGACGCCGGGTCTTCTGGCCCGAGCCGAACGTCGACTCCGGCCTCGTGGGCCTGGTCCGTCGCCCACCGCCGCCGGGCGACCGGGAGGCGACCTTCGCCGTCGTGGACGCGGCCTTCGGCATGCGCCGCAAGGGCCTGCGCGCGGCGCTCGCACGGTGGGCGGGCAGCCCGGCCGCGGCGGAGGCGCGGCTGCGGGCGGCGGGCATCGATCCCTCCGCCCGGGGCGAGCAGCTCTCGGTCACCGACTTCGCACGCCTGGCGGCCACCGAGGCGGTGCAGGCGTGAGCAGCGGCGCGACCGGGACCGCCCGGGAGGCCGTGGTCGTCCGGGCGCCGGCGAAGATGAACGTCCACCTGGGCGTCGGCCCGCTGCGCGCCGACGGCTTCCACGGCCTGGCCACCGTCTACTTCGCCGTCTCGCTGCACGACACGGTCACCGCCCGGCCGGGGGAGGGGCTGTCCCTGCGGCTCTCCGGCGAGGGCACCGGCACGGCGAGCGGCCCGGGGCAGGTGCCCAGCGACCGCACCAACCTGGTCTGGCGCGCGGCCGAGCTGCTGGCGGAGTCCGCCGGCGTCCGGCCCGACGCGGACCTGGAGGTCGCGAAGAACATCCCCGTCGCCGGGGGGCTGGCCGGCGGCAGCGCGGACGCCGCCGCGACGCTGGTGGCCCTCGACGTGCTGTGGGGCACCCGCGCCGGCCGCGAGGACCTCCTGCGGCTGGCTGCCCAGCTCGGCAGCGACGTGCCGTTCGGCCTCGTCGGCGGTGTCGCCCTCGGCACCGGGCGGGGTGAGCACGTGTCTCCGGTGCTGGCCGCCGGCCGGTGGCACTGGGTGCTCGGCATGGCCGGAGAAGGGCTGTCCACCCCGGCGGTCTACGGCGAACTCGACCGGCTGCGCGCCGAGGGCCGGGTGCCGGACGTGACCGGGCCGACGCCGCCCGACCCCGTCCTCGCCGCCCTGCGCGCCGGCACGGCCGCCGAGCTCGCGGCCGCGCTGTCCAACGACATGCAGCCGGCCGCGCTGAACCTGCGGCCCGACCTTCGCCGGGCTCTGCGCGCGGCGGAGGACGCCGGTGCCCTCGCCGCGCTGGTGAGCGGATCGGGCCCCACGGTGGCGGCGCTCGCGCCCGACGAGCAGGGCGCCGTCCGGCTGGCGGCCGAGCTGGCCGGGGCCGGGGTCTTCCGCACCGTGCGCGCCGTCACCGGGCCGGTGCCCGGTGCCCACGTGGTGCCCTAGCCGGAGGGGACGCGTCGGGCCCGGCTACGGGTGCGGGTCGAGGTGGGACAGGCCGTTGTACGCCAGGTTCACCAGCTGGGCGGCCACCTCGTGCCTGCCCGGGGAGCGGGTCTCCAGCCACCACTGGCCGGCCAGCGCCACCATGCCCACCAGCGCCTGGCTGTAGAGCGGGGCCAGCTCCGCCCGGTAGCCGCGGATCGCGAACTCCCGTGCCAGGACGTGCTCGACCTGGCGGGCGAGGTCGCCGATCAGCGACCCGAACGAGCCGCCCCCGCTCGTCACGGGGGTGTCGCGGGTGAGCACCCGGAAGCCGTCGGTGTCCGCCTCGATGTAGTCGAGGAGGACCAGCGCCGCGCGCTCGAGCAGCTCCCGGGGGTGGCCGGGCGCCGACACGGCGGCGCCGAACCGGTCGAGCAGGCGGTGCATCTCCCGGTCGACGACGACGGCGTGCAACCCCTCCTTGCCGCCGAAGTGCTCGTAGACGACCGGCTTGCTCACCGCGGCGTGTGCGGCGATCTCCTCGACCGAGGTTGCCTCGAACCCTTTGAGGGCGAACAGCTCGCGGCCCACGTCGAGCAGCTGGCTCCGCCGCTCGGGACCGGTCATGCGCACCCGGCCCCGCTTCGGACGGGACCCGGCCGGGGACGCCGTGCCGGATGCGCTCACCCCGCCACCGTGCCCGGAGGACGGCTCCGGCCCGGGCGCCCGGGAGATCGCGGGATGCCCCGGCGGAGGAGACGCCGGGGAGGGGACCGTCAGCTGCCGGCCGCAGCGGGGGCGCGACGCTTGGCCGCGAGCCGCACCGGGTCGGGCCACTTCACGTTCGACGCCCAGCCGAGCTTCTCGAACACCCAGATGGTGCGGGCGCTGATGTCGATCTGACCGCGCAGCACACCGTGCCGCGCGCACGTGGGGTCGGCGTGGTGGAGGTTGTGCCACGACTCGCCCGCGCTGAGGATCGCCAGCGGCCAGAAGTTCGTCGCCCGGTCGCGGCCGGGGGAGACGAAGGGCCGGTCACCGACCACGTGGCAGACCGAGTTGATCGACCAGGTGACGTGGTGCAGCAGGCCGATGCGCACCAGCCCGGCCCAGAAGAACGCCGTCCAGGCGCCGGCCCAGCTCATCGTCACCAGGCCGCCGATGACGGCCGGGAGGAAGAGGCTGATCGCCGCCCACACCGTGAACAGGCGGTCGGTGGTGACCAGCGCGGAGTCCTTCATCAGGTCGGGTGCGTAGCGCTCCTGGCTGGTCTTGCGCCGCTCGAACAGCCAGCCGAGGTGGGCGTGGAACATGCCCTTGAGCAGCGCGCGGGCGTCGGTGCCGTAGCGCCACGGCGAGTGCGGGTCGCCGTCGCGGTCGGAGAAGGCGTGGTGCCGCCGGTGATCGGCCACCCACTGCACGACCGGGCCCTGCACGGCCATCGAGCCGGCGACGGCCAGCAGCAGCCGCAAGGGGCGCTTGGCCTTGAAGGAGCCGTGCGTGAAGTACCGGTGGTAGCCCACGGTCACGCCGAGCAGCGTGAAGAAGTAGAAGCCGACGGCGAGCCCGACGTCGAGCCAGGACAGCCCCCAGCCCCACACGGCCGGGACGACCGCCGCGATGGCGAGGAAGGGCACGACCACGAAGGCGTAGAGGGTGACGATCTCGAGGACGCTCTTGCGCCGGCCGATCGCGTTGGCCGGCAGCCCGGCGTGTGGTTCTGCGGCGCGCGGAGGCGCCATGGGTCGGGTGCGAGCAGGAGCGGACAAGGGGCCTCCGGGCGATCGAGGTGGGGATGCGGCCGGCGCGGCTGCGGCCCGGCTCCGTGGCCGTAACCTACGCCTCCGTAGGGAAGCCGGCGACCCGAGCGGGGGACGGCGGACCCCGGGGCAGGTGCCCACCACCGCCACCGGGCCCTAGGCTCGCTCCGGGCGGCCGTGCACCGGCGCCCCCGGGCCGCACCGGCACCGGGATGGGGGATGGGGTAATCGGCAGCCCGCCGGCCTTTGGAGCCGGGAAGTCTCGGTTCGAGTCCGAGTCCCCCAGCCAGACGTCCGTCGTCGCCGACCGAGGAGATCCGTGCCCCACGTGCAGCCCGCCGCCCCCGCACCCGCCCCGCCGGTGGCCGCCGTCGTCGTCCTGGCCGCCGGGCAGGGGACGCGCATGCGCTCGTCGCGGCCCAAGGTGCTGCACGCCCTCGGGGGGCGCAGCATGCTCGGCCACGTGCTGGCAGCCGCCGCGCCGCTGGGCGCCGGCGCGACGGTGGTGGTCGTGGGCTCCGGTCGCGACCAGGTCGAGCAGCACCTGGCGCAGATCGCGCCCACCGCGGTGCCCGTCCTGCAGGAGGAGCAGCTCGGCTCGGGGCACGCGGCCGCGGTCGCCCTGGCCGCCGTGCCCGACATCGAGGGCGCCGTCCTGATCGTCAACGGGGACTCCCCGCTGCTGACCACCCGGACGCTCGACGCCCTCGTGGCGGCGCACGACGCGGCCGGCAGCGTCTTCACGGTCCTGACCGCCGAGGTCGATGACCCGACCGGACTGGGCCGGATCGTCCGGGACGAGCGCGGGGCGCCGCAGGCCATCATCGAGGAGCGGGACGCCACGGCGGAGCAGCGCGCGATCCGCGAGGTCAACGCGGGCGTCTACGTCGCCGCCGCCGGGACGCTGCGGCGCGTGCTGGCGGGGCTGGCGACCGACAACGCCCAGGGCGAGCAGTACCTGACCGATGCGCTGGCCCCGCTGGTAGCCGCTGGTGCGCCCACCGCCGCCGTGGTCGCCGAGGACCCCGACGACGTCCTCGGCTGCAACGACCGCCGCGAGCTCGCCGCCCGCCGGCGGACCCTGAACGACCGGGTCCTCGACGAGCTGATGCGCAGCGGGGTCACCGTCGTCGACCCCGCGACCACGTGGGTCGACGTCACGGTCTCGGTGGGCCCCGACGCCGTCCTGAGGCCGGGCACCCAGCTCGAAGGGGTGACGTCGATCGGGGCGGCCGCGGAGGTGGGGCCGGACACGACGCTGGTCGACACCGAGGTGGGGGAGGGTGCCTCCGTCGTCCGGTCGCACTGCCTCGGGGCCGTCATCGGGCCGGAGTCCACCGTCGGCCCGTTCAGCTACCTGCGCCCGGGGACGCGGCTGGCGGGCGACGCCAAGGTCGGCGCCTTCGTGGAGGCCAAGAACGTCGAGGTGGGGGAGGGGTCGAAGGTGCCGCACCTGTCCTACGTCGGCGACGCCACCATCGGCCGGGGCGCGAACATCGGCGCGGCCACCGTCTTCGTGAACTACGACGGCGTGACCAAGCACCGGACGACCATCGGCGACCACGTGCGGGTCGGCTCCGACACCATGCTCGTGGCGCCGGTCACGGTGGGGGACGGCGCCTACACCGCCGCCGGGTCGGTCATCACCTCCGACGTCCCCCCGGGGGCCATGGCCGTCGCTCGGGCCCCCCAGCGGAATGTGGCAGGCTGGGTACGTCGCCGACGGTCCGGTACGCCCGCTGCGGAGGCCGCGGCAGCGGCCGAGAGCCGGACCGCGGCACCCCGGGAGGACCGGTCCGAGCCCTCCCGCGCGGACTCCGACAGCTAGGGACGGCGAGCCGATGAGTGCCATCCGGCAGACGACGAACAAGAGCATGATGCTCTTCTCCGGTCGGGCCTACCCCGAGCTGGCCGACGAGATCGCCGGTCACCTGGGCGTGACGCCCACCCCGACGGCCGCCTACGAGTTCGCCAACGGGGAGCTGTTCGTGCGCTTCGAGGAATCGGTGCGCGGCTGCGACGCCTTCGTGGTGCAGAGCCACACCGCCCCGATCAACACCTGGCTCATGGAGCAGCTGATCATGGTCGACGCGCTCAAGCGCGCGTCGGCCAAGCGGATCACCGTCGTCGCGCCGTTCTTCCCGTACGCGCGGCAGGACAAGAAGCACCGCGGGCGCGAGCCCATCTCCGCCCGCCTGGTCGCCGACATGTTCAAGACCGCGGGCGCCGACCGGCTGATGACCGTCGACCTGCACACCGCCCAGATCCAGGGCTTCTTCGACGGTCCCGTCGACCACCTCTTCGCGCTGGACCTGCTGGTCAACCACGTCTGCGAGCGCTGGGGCGACCGCGACATCACCGTCGTCTCGCCCGACTCCGGCCGGGTCCGCGTCTCCGAGCGGTGGAGCGACAAGCTCGGCGGCACGCCGCTGGCGTTCATCCACAAGACCCGTGACCCGCTGGTCGCCAACGAGGTCGTCGCCAACCGCGTCGTCGGCGAGGTCGAGGGCCGGCTCTGCATCCTGGTCGACGACATGATCGACACCGGTGGCACGATCGTGAAGGCCGCGGAGACGCTGTTCGACGCCGGCGCCGCGGACGTCATCGTCACCGCTACGCACGGCGTGCTGTCCGGCCCCGCCGTCGAGCGGCTGTCCAACAGCAAGGTCAGCGAGGTCATCGTGACCAACACGCTGCCCATCGAGCCGGCCCGCCGGTTCGACAAGCTCACCGTCCTCTCGATCGCGCCGCTGCTGGCGCGCGCGATCAAGGAGGTCTTCGAGGACGGGTCGGTCACCAGCCTGTTCGACGGGGCCAGCTGAGCACCCACCCGCCCGCGTCGCTGGGCGCCGGGCCGACGCCCTGGGAGGATGGCCGGCGTGCCCGCTCGTTCCAGACTCAGTGACGCCCAGGTCGCCGCCGTGGCGCGCCACCACTTCGGGCTGAGCGCCCCGGTGCCCGACCTGCCCGCGGGCGACGCGTTCGAGGACGCCCAGGGCGTGCCGGTGGCCGTCCGCGAGAGCGACGGGTTGGCGGTGGCCGAGATCCCGCGCTGGCGCTCGCCCGCGGAGGTCGCGCGGCGGCTGGCGGAGCGCGGCTGGTCGGCACCGGCCGCCTGGGTCGGCCGGCCCCCCGCCGACGCCACGCAGCTGCCCGCGCGCGTCCTGGCGCTGCTGCCCGTCGCCGGGACGCCGGCGGACTCCGCCGCCGTCTCCGCCGGCGCCGCCGCCTGGGCCGACGTCCGCGCGTCCGGGCGCGAGGTGGAGCTCGTGCTGGTGCCGGTGACCGCCGCCCACCCGGAGGTCGCCTGGGCCGACCTGGCCGCCGCGTACGGCGGGACCCTGCTGGGCGAGCGGGTCGATCCCGAGCCGGCGCGGACGGGCGGGCAGGTGCTGTTCTTCACCGGCCTGTCCGGCGCGGGCAAGTCGACGATCGCCGGTCGCGTGGTCGAGCTGCTGCTCGAGGCCGGCTCGGCGGTCACGCTGCTCGACGGCGACGAGGTCCGCCACCACCTGTCGGCGGGGCTCGGGTTCTCCCAGCAGGACCGCGACACCAACGTGCGGCGGATCGGCTGGGTGGCCGCGCAGATCGCCAAGCACGGCGGAATCGCCGTCTGCGCCCCGATCGCCCCCTACGCGGCGGTGCGGGCCGATGTCCGGCGCGAGGTCGAGGCCCAGGCCGGGCGGGGCAGCTTCGTGCTGGTGCACGTCGCCACCCCGCTGACCGAGTGCGAGGCCCGCGACCGCAAGGGGCTCTACGCGAAGGCCCGCCGCGGGGAGATCCCGGCGTTCACCGGGATCAGCGACCCCTACGAGGCGCCCACCGACGCCGAGGTCACCGTGGACACCACGGGCAAGGACGTCGAGGCGTGCGCCCGGCTGGTGCTCGACGCGGTCCTGGCCGGCCGGGTGCAGTAGAGGTCAGCGGGTGCGGCCGGTGTGCCGGTCCTGCACGACCAGGCGCGCCGAACCCGGGCTCAGGTGCCTGCGCTCCTCGCGCGTCCCGGGGGGCCGGGCGGGCTACAGGACCATCCCGGCGCCGACGGTGGCGTTGGTGCCCTCGTCGACGAGGATGAAGCTGCCGGTGGTCCGGTTGACCCGGTAGGGGTCGGTGAACAGCGGCGCGGTGACCCGCAGCTGCAGCCGCCCGATCTCGTTGAGCCGGAGCCTGGCGGTGTCCTCGTCGCGGTGCAGGGTGTTCACGTCCAGCCGGTACCGCAGATCCCTAACCATGGCCCGGGCCGACCGCGTCGTGTGCTTGATCACGTACTTCCCGCCCGGCCGCATCGGCTCCTCGTGCAGCCAGCAGACCATCGCCTCGACGTCCTGGGACGAGGTGGGCTGGTTGTTGGGACGGCAGATCATGTCGCCGCGGGAGATGTCGAGCTCGTCCTCGAGCCGGATCGTCACCGACATCGGCGGGAACGCCTCGGCGACCGGGCCGTCCCTGGTCTCGATCGCGGCGATCCGCGACGGCAGCCCCGACGGCAGCACGACGACGTCGTCACCGGGCTTGAGGACCCCACCGGCCACCTGCCCGGCGTAGCCGCGGTAGTCCGGGTACGACTCGGAGAACGGGCGGACGACGTACTGCACCGGGAACCGCGCGTCGATCAGGTTCCGGTCGGAGGCGATGTGCAGCTCCTCCAGGTGGTGCAGCAGCGAGCTGCCCTCGTACCAGGGCATGTTCGCCGACCGGGTGACGACGTTGTCGCCGGCCAGCGCCGAGACCGGGATGACCGTCAGGTCGCCGACGTCGAGCTTGGCGGCGAAGTGGCGGAACTCGTCGGCGATCGCGTCGAAGACGCCCTGGTCGTAGTTGACGAGGTCCATCTTGTTCACGCACAGCACCAGGTGGGGCACCCGCAGCAGCGAGGCCAGGAAGGCGTGCCGACGGCTCTGCTCGAGCAGGCCCTTGCGGGCGTCGACCAGGATCAGCGCCGCGTTCGCCGTCGAGGCGCCGGTGACCATGTTCCGGGTGTACTGGACGTGCCCGGGGGTGTCGGCGACGATGAACTTCCGCTTCGGCGTCGCGAAGTAGCGGTAGGCGACGTCGATGGTGATGCCCTGCTCCCGCTCGGCCCGCAGGCCGTCGGTGAGCAGCGCCAGGTTGGTGTACTCGTCACCGCGCGCGGCGCTGGTGCGCTCCACCGCCTCCATCTGGTCGCTGAAGATCGACTTGGTGTCGTACAGCAGCCGGCCGATGAGCGTCGACTTCCCGTCGTCCACCGAACCGGCGGTGGCGACCCGCAGCATCTCCATCAGAAGTACCCCTCACGCTTGCGGTCTTCCATCGCGGCCTCGCTGGCCCGGTCGTCGGCGCGGGTCGCGCCCCGCTCGGTGACCCGCGTGGCCGCGACCTCCTCGACGATGTCCTCGACGGTGCGCGCCGCGGACTCCACGGCGCCGGTGCAGGTGACGTCCCCGACGGTGCGGTAGCGCACCGTCGCCTCGAAGACCTCCTCGCCCGCGGCGGGCGGAACGTGCTCGTTGGGCCACAGCAGCATCCCGTCGCGCAGGAAGAGCTCGCGGCGGTGGGCGAAGTAGATGGACGGCAGCTCGATGCCCTCCCGGCCGATGTACTGCCAGATGTCGAGCTCGGTCCAGTTCGACAGCGGGAAGACCCGGATGTGCTCACCGCGGTGGTGCCGGCCGTTGTAGAGCGACCACAGCTCCGGGCGCTGGTTCTTGGGGTCCCACTGGCCGAACTCGTCGCGGAAGGAGAACACCCGCTCCTTGGCACGGGCCTTCTCCTCGTCGCGCCGCGCCCCGCCGAAGGCCGCATCGAAGCCGTGCTGCTCGATCGCGTCGAGCAGGGTGACCGTCTGCAGCGGGTTGCGGCTGGCCCGGGGGCCCTTCTGCTCGCGCACCCGGCCGGTGTCGATCGACTCCTGCACCGATGCCACGACCAGCGCGACGCCGGCCTCGGCGACCCGGCGGTCGCGGTAGTCGATGACCTCGGGGAAGTTGTGCCCGGTGTCGACGTGCATCACCGGGAAGGGGATGCGCGCCGGCCAGAACGCCTTCTCGGCCAGGTGCAGCATCACGATCGAGTCCTTGCCGCCGGAGAACAGCAGCACGGGGCGCTCGAACTCGGCGGCCACCTCCCGGAAGATGTGCACCGCCTCGGCCTCGAGAGCGTCGAGGTGGCCCAGCTCGTACAGCGTGGTCATGCGCGGATCCCCCCATCGGAGCGGGCCGGTCCCAGGTCCGCCAGGGCGCCGAGCAGCCGCTCGGTCAGCTCCGGCCGGCAGACCACCAGGTCCGGCAGGTACGGGTTCGGCTGGTTGTAGGCCAGCGGTGAGCCGTCGAGCCGGCTCGTGTGCGCCCCGGCGGCGCGCGCGACGGCGACCGGCGCCGCGGAGTCCCACTCGTACTGGCCGCCGCCGTGCACGTAGGCGTCGGCCTGCCCGCGGACCACGGCCATCGCCTTGACGCCGGCCGAGCCCATGGGCACCAGCTCGGCGCCGAGCGCGGCGGCGAGGTCCTGCACGAGCGCCGGCGGGCGGCTGCGGCTGACGGCCAGCCGTACCGGCCCCACGGCGCGCGGAGGCAGCGTCGCGGGAGCCGCCGTGCCCAGCGTGACGCCCTCGGCGGGCAGCGCGACCGCACCCGCGACCAGCTCGCCGCGCTCCCAGAGCGCCACGTGGACGGCCCAGTCGGCGCGGCCGGCCTCGGCGAACTCCCGGGTGCCGTCCAGCGGGTCGACGATCCAGACGCGCTCGGCGCTCAGCCGGGCGGCGTCGTCCGCCCCCTCCTCGGAGAGCACTGCGTCGCCCGGGCGCTCCTCGCGCAGGCGGGCCAGCAGGTGCTCGTGCGCGGCGGCGTCGCCGGCGTCCTTGAGCGCGTCGGTGCCGGGGAAGGAGCCGGTCCGGACGCGGAGGAGCACCTCGCCGGCCGACGTGGCGAGGGCGTGCGCGAGGGCGTGGTCAGTACCTGAGTGCATTCGTCTTCCATTCACCGGCGGTGTCCCGATACTGGGCGATCGGGCGCCGGTGCAGCACCCGCCCTCATCCCTCCGGGTCAGGCGCCGGCCCGCCGCGCGGCTGGGGTAGCCTTTCTCCCGTTGCCCGGCGAGGGAGACGGTCCGTCCGTACTCCGTGATCGACGTGCGTGTGCCCCGTGGGGTGTGCTGCGCCCGGTCGCCGGACCGCAGACCGATCCACCCTTCTGAGGAGCACACCACCGTGGCTGACTTCCGCCTCGACGCCGAGACCCGCACCGAGTTCGGCAAGGGCAGCGCCCGCCGCACCCGCCGTGCCGGCCGCATCCCGGCCGTTCTCTACGGGCACGGCCACGACGTCGTCCACCTGTCCCTGCCGGCCCGCGAGTTCGCCGCGGCCCTGCGCAACGGCGGTTCGAACGTCCTGCTGACCGTCGTCCTGGACGGCCAGGAGCAGCTGGCCCTGACCAAGGCCGTGCAGCGCGACCCGCTGACCCGCGTGCACGAGCACGTCGACCTGCTGCTCGTCCGCCGCGGCGAGAAGACCACCGTCGACGTGCCGATCGTCGTCGTGGGCGAGCCCGCGCCCGACGCCATCCCGAACCACCAGCTGAACACCGTCTCCATCGAGGCCGACGCGACGCGGCTCCCGGACAGCATCGAGGTCGACGTCACCGGCCGCGGCGCGGGCCAGAACATCACCGCCGGCGACCTGGTCCTGCCGGCCGGCTCGACGCTGATCACCGACTCCGAGGCCCTGGTCATCGGCTTCCTGGGTGCGCCCACCGCCGAGGCCCTCGAGGCCGAGCTCGCCGAGGCCGAGGCCGAGGCCGGCATCGAGCGCGAGGAGTCCGACGAGGCTGCCGAGGGCGTCGGCGAGGGCGACGTCGTGCCCGAGCCGCTCGACCAGGGCAGCGGCGAGTCGATGGACGCCGCCGGGAACAGCACGAACGACTGAGGCATCCGCTGACCGAGAGCACCGACCGCAGGGGCGCCGGCACCGCCGGCGCCCCTGCGGCGTCCCCGTCCCCGAGGGGCCGTTCCTGGTGGTCGGGCTGGGCAATCCCGGCCCCGCCTACGCCGGGAACCGGCACAACGTCGGTGCGATGGTCCTGGGAGAGCTCGCCCGGCGCGCCGGGATCCGGCTCACCGCGGGCAAGGGCGCCCGTGCCCGGGCGCTGGCCGGGGAGGGGCGGCTGGCCGGGCGACGGGTCGTGCTCGGCCAGCCGCTGACGTACATGAACGAGTCCGGCGGCCCGGTCCGCGGCCTGCTCGACTACCACAAGCTGTCGCCCGAGCAGCTCGTCGTCGTCCACGACGAGCTGGACATCCCCTTCGGCGCGGTCCGGCTCAAGCGCGGTGGCGGGGAGGGTGGCCACAACGGCCTGCGGTCGATCACCCGCTCGACCGGGACCAAGGACTACCTGCGCGTCCGGGTCGGCATCGGCCGCCCGCCCGGCCGGCAGGACCCCGCCGACTTCGTCCTCAAGGACTTCTCGGGCGCCGAGCGCAAGGAGCTCGACCTCCTGCTGGTCGACGCCGCCGACGCCGCCGAGGCCCTCCTCGCCGCCGGTCTCGAGGCCGCGCAGAACCAGGTGCATCCCCGCAGCTGACCCACCCGGGGCGCCGGCCCGGCCCGGCAGGACGGCGCAGGGCCCGTTCGGGTGAAGCGCGCCCGCTGCGGATTGACGCCTCGGGTGACTCTCGGTGAGTGTGGCTGGCAATCAGCACGCTCACGCATGCGGATGTCGCTGCTGAACGGCCCGCCACCAGGCCGCGGGCATGGTTGCGGCTACGGTGCGTGACATCGTTCGGGGGGACGCATGCTTCTGGACCGCCAGCAGACGAGTACGGGGGCGGACATCGTGCCGGGGTCGCCCGGTGGATGGACCGCCGGTGCCCGGCCACGTCCGCGGCCGCTGGGCCGGCGCTCCTCGCCCGGGTGGGTGCGGTCCTACACCGTCGCACTGGTCACCGCCGAGACGCTGATGGCGGGTCTGGCCGGCTCGGCGGTCCTGCTGACCCGCGCCGGGGAGGTCACCCCGGGCACACCGTTGCTGTGGGCGGCCCTGGCCCTGCTCGTCGCGTGGCCCGGCCTGCTGGGCGCGACCGGCGCCTACTGCCAGCGGGTGTACGGCACCGGCAGCGACGAGTACCGCCGGGTCGGTCGCGCCGGCTTCCTGGTCCTGGCCCTGGCCAGCTTCCTGTCCTACATCGCGGCCCTCGACCTCAGCCGCGTCCTCGTCGTCGTCGCCATCCCGGCTCTCACGGTCGCCAGCCTCCTCGGCCGGTACGTGGCGCGCAGCCGGCTGCGCCGCCTGCGCGCGCAGGGGCAGTGCACCAAGAAGGTCGTCGTCGTCGGTCGGGGAGGCGCCGTCCTCGAACTGGTCACCCGGCTGCAGCGGGAGCGCTACGCCGGTCTCGACGTCGTCGCCGCGGCGGTGACGCCGGCCGACCGCGCCCGCGTGGCCGACGAGGCCGGGGTGCCGGTCGGCGGCCTGGACGACGTCCTCGCGCTCGCAGCCGCCCACGACGCGGACACCATCGCCGTCACCTCCGCCAGCGAGACCGCCGCGCAGTACCTGCGCCAGCTCTCCTGGCAGCTCGAGGGCACCGGCATCGAGCTCCTGGTGGCCCCCGGCCTCATCGAGGTGGCCGGTCCCCGGCTGCACATCCGCCCGTTCGAGGGGCTGCCCCTGCTGTCGGTCGAGCAGCCCTGCTTCGAGGGCTGGCGCCGGGTGGTCAAGGGCGGGTCCGACCGGGTCGTCGCGGCGATCGCGCTGCTGCTGCTGGCCCCGGTCATCGCGCTGATCGCCGTCGCCGTCGGCCTCACCAGCCGCGGTCCGGCGCTGTACCGGCAGGAGCGCGTCGGCCTGGGCGGGAAGTCGTTCACGATGCTGAAGTTCCGCAGCATGGTGGTCGACGCCGACCGCCAGCTGGACACGCTGCGCGGCGACAACATCTCCGACGGCCTGCTGTTCAAGTTGCGCGCCGACCCGCGCGTCACGCCGGTGGGCCGCCTGCTGCGCCGGCTGTCGCTGGACGAGCTGCCCCAGCTGCTCAACGTGCTCGGCGGCTCCATGTCGCTGGTCGGCCCCCGGCCCCCCCTGCCCGACGAGGTGGCGCGCTACGACACCTCGGTCAGCCGGCGGCTGCTGGTCAAGCCCGGCCTGACCGGGCTGTGGCAGATCTCCGGGCGCAGCGACCTGTCGTGGGAGGAGTCCGTGCGCCTGGACCTGCGCTACGTCGAGAACTGGTCACTGGCGACCGACGTGCTGATCCTGGCCAAGACCGTGCGCGCCGTCCTCAGCCGCTCGGGCGCCTACTGAGCTACCGCTGACGGACGAGGGCCCCGACCGCGCGGTCGGGGCCCTCGCCGTCGGGGGAGCCGGGATCAGACTCCGCGGCCGTGCCGGTGCAGGGTGGCCATCACCGTGTCGGCGGACACCAGCCGGGCCGCCACCGCGAGCGCGAGGAAGGCCCGCGGCTCCGACCGGCGCCGGCGCAGCGCCCGGAGGGCCCACCGGGCCGCCGCCCGGCGCTGGCCGAGGGCGGCGTGGCCGAAGGCCAGCTGCCCGAGGACGCGGGCGGCGCCGGTGTCGTCGGCGGCGATCGCGGGGTGCCGCCCGAGCATCCAGGTCAGCGACGCGACCCGCGTCTGCCACTGGCGCGAGAAGTGCGAGCTGCGGCCCCACAGCACCCGGACCAGCGGCTCGTCCACGTGCGGGATCGGCGCCAGGGATGCCGCTCGCAGCAGCATGTCCCAGTCCTCGTTCTGGCTGCCGGGGATGGCTTCGTCCACCAGGCCCAGCGATCCCAGGAGCGCCGAGCGGCGCAGCAGCAGGGTGGAGCTGTGCAGCATCGCCATGCGGCTGCGCGTCAGCTGCGCGAACGTCACCTCGTCGGCGCCGGCCAGACGGGGAACCTCCTGGTCCTCGAACGCCACGCGGATCGCGGTGGTGACCAGCGGCGCCCCGGGGTGCTCCCGGGCCCGCGCCAGCTGCGCACGGAGCTTCCCGGGCAGCCAGGTGTCGTCGTCGTCGCAGAAGGCCACCCAGTCGGTGTCCAGGGCGAGGATGCCGGTGTTGCGGGCCCCGGCGAGCCCCGGGCTCCGTTCGTTGGTCACCACGCGGACCCGCCGGCCGGACCGGCTGAGGCCCTCCAGCGACCTGTCCGGCTCGGCTCGGTCGTAGACGACCACGACGTCGAGGCCGGCGGCCTCGTCGGGGCCGAGCTCCTGGCCGAGCACGGTCGCCAGGGTCTCCCGCAGCAGCTGCGGGCGGTCGTGCGTGGGGACGACGACGCCGACGGTCGGTGCCCCGGGGGCGCCCGCCGGGGTCACCGCGCGGCCCGGCGGAGGTAGCCGTAGACCGCCAGGAGCGGCAGGGTCAGCGCGCTGACCAGCCGCTGGTCGCCGGCCGGTAGCTCCCGGCGCCAGGCGTCGTCCCGGCGCAGCGCGAGCGGGCCGGTGCGGAAGCGCATCGGGTTCCCGGCCACGGTGTGCGCCGGGGAGAGGACGACCGAGTGCCCGTCCACGACGCGCGCTCCCGAGCCGGCGGGGAGCCCCGCGAAGACGGCGAGGTCCTCCACGGCGGTCGCCGGCCGCGCCACGAAGTCCTCGTAGCGGAGCCGGCGGGTCGGGGTCCCGAGGCGGCGCAGGAGCGCGAACAGCACGTTGTGCCCGACCCACAGGACCGACGACCGGGTGGGGGAGTAGCGGGTCATGAGTGCCTCGCCCCCCGCCTCCGGACGCCGCACCTCCTTGGTCCAGGAGTAGGCGACGCCGCGGGGGTCGCGGACGACGTGCACCACGCGCAGGTCGAGGTCGGGCGCGGTGCGCAGGCAGAAGGCGAGCGAGGAGTGCTTGCTCGAGTCGATGACGACGGCCCCGCCCGAGACCTGGCTGATCGCCCGGTAGAGCGTCCGGTACGTGGCCACGTACTCGGCCAGCCGCGGGTCACCCCGGCGCAGGCGGGCGCGGAGCACCAGCTGCGGGATGTGACGCGAGCGGTCCACCTCGGCGCGCAGCGCCACCATGCGAGCGGCCAGCGCGGGTTCCCAGCCGCCGAACGCGACCGCGCCCACCTCGGTCCAGAACGGGCAGCGGCTGAAGGGCTCGCCGCAGCCGCACGTCTCGTCGTCGAGGACGCCGCGCTGCCACAGGTGGACCACCTCGCCCACCGAGCACACCCCCGGGAGCTCGCCGAGCACCCGTTCGAGCACCGTGCTCCCGCTGCGGCCGAGGCCGCCCAGGTAGAGGACCCGGGGACGCTCCCCGGCGGGGACCGCGGGCGCCGGGACGCCGTCGACGCTCGGAGAACTCACCCGTCCAGGATCCCACCCGGCATGATCGATGTGACCCACCGTTACCCCCTTGGGGGGAGGCTGGGGGAAAAATCCGGTGAACGGCCTGTCAGACGTTCATGATCAGCAGATGACAGCGACGGAGAGTGAGCGGCGAGTCGAGGTCGGTGGCCTCCCGATCGACGTCCTCACCGAGGAGCAGGTCGTCGAGCGCGTGCGCGCGGCGCTCGTCCTCGGGCACGGCGGCTGGATCGCCACGCCCAACGTCGACCACCTCCGTCGTGCCTCGCGCGATCCGCGTCTCGCCTCGCTCATCGGCTCCGCGGACATCAGCGTCGCCGACGGTGCCCCGGTGGTCTGGGCCGCCCGGCTGGCCGGCCGCCCGCTGCCCACCCGGGTCACCGGCGCCGACCTGCTCTGGTCGCTCAGCGCCGCGGCGGCGCAGGACGGCCACAGCGTCTTCCTGCTCGGCGGCGAGCCCGGTGTCCCCGACCGGGCGGCCGAGGCGCTCCGGGCGGCCTACCCCCGGTTGAAGGTCGTCGGCGCATGCTCCCCGCCGTTCGGGTTCGAGCACGATCCCGAGGAGCTCGGGAAGTGCCGCGAGATGCTGCTCTCGGCCCAGCCGGACATCGTCTTCGTGGGGCTCGGCTTCCCCAAGCAGGAGCACCTCATCGACGCCTTCACCTCGCTGCTGCCCTCGGCCTGGTGGCTCGGGTGCGGCGCGGCGCTGCCCTTCGCCGCCGGCGAGCTCAGGCGGGCACCCCGGTGGATGGGGTCGGCGGGCCTGGAGTGGCTCTACCGCCTGGCGCACGAACCACGGCGGCTCTTCCGCCGGTACCTCGTGGAGGACGCCCCCTACGCCCTGGTGCTGCTCAGCTGGGCGCTCGGCACCCGGGTGCGCGCTGTCCGCCAGCACTGAGCCCGCACCGCACCGGCGCCCTCGGGCGCCGACGCCGGCGTCGTGCCGTCCCGGCGGTCAGACCTCCGTGGCCGCGCGGGGGAGGACCCGGGCCGCGACCTCCGCGGTCAGCTCGCGGACCCGCTCCGCCTCGTCGGGGGTCAACCGGGACCGGAAGGTGGACAGCGCGGTCGCCGAGCCCATCGGCCGGTACGCCGTCCGGGAGAGCCCGCCCGTGAGCGACCACCGGTGCGAGCCCTGCTCGGCTCCCGGGCGTTCGGTGGTGGCCTCGCGCACCCGGCCCTCGGCTTGCGCCGACCAGGTCAGCCCGAACCTCCCGTAGAGGTCGGCGAACCCGTCCAGGGGCTCTCGCACGAGGGATTCGTAGGACACCACGTGCACCCCGGGCAGCGGCCGGAACGCCCGGTCGACGACGTCGTAGGTCGCCTCCCACAGCAGGCAGATGCGCGCCAGCCAGTCGTCGGAGCCGACGGCGCGCTGCATCCGCTCGACGTAGGGGCCGAGGTGGTCGCGCACCAGTGCCGGCTGCTCGAGCAGCTCGTGGAAGTGCATCGTCCAGCCCAGGCTCTTCCAGCTCCCGACGAAGGACACCGGGTCGCGCACCAGCACCACCGCCCGGCAGCCCATCTCCCGGGCCAGCCAGCCGGTGGAGAACACCGCGAACGGGTCGTCGAGCATCGCCCGCCGCGACCGCAGCCGACCGAGCGTGAACGCCGTGCCGTACTTGGCCATCCGCGCCAGGTCGTAGGCCGCGCGGTTCTGCCGCACCTCGGCGCGGAACTGGTAGCGCAGGCCCAGGGTGAGCGCGAACGCCCGGCGCCACTCGGCGTCGTCGTCGGTGCTGACGTACTGGAACTGCCGGGTCACCCGGGCGTCGAGCACGCCCGGCGAGTGGCCCGGCGGGTGCTGCGGGTTCATCGGCTCGTTGACGTAGACGACCTCGCCGGAGGCCTCCAGCATCTTGCCGACCCAGCTCGTTCCGCTGCGGGGCAGGCCGGTGACGAGCAAGGGCGAGTCGATCGGGGTGGTCATGCGGTTCACCTCACCGGAGGAACGCCGTCGAACGCGGCATCGGAGGAACGTCGGGATGTCGCCCGGGGCAGGGCGCGGAGGCTGTCCAGCGCCAGCACGGCGCGCAGCCGCCAGCAGCCGGCGGCGTACAGGACGACGCCGAGGCCGGTCGCGGCCACGGCGGGCAGGAGGCCGTCGCCGGCGGCCAGCCGGACCAGCAGCGGGAGGACGGCGAAGCAGCCCAGCGACAGCGCCACCGCCGTCCCGGTGCCGGCGCCGAACGGGTGCATGCGCAGCGAGCGCCACACCTGCGCCAGCGGCAGGAAGTTGTTGACGCCGATCGCCGCGGCCCAGCCGATGGCCGCGCCCAGCAGGCCCAACGGGGGGATGAGCAGCAGGTCGACGACGACGTTGACGGTGAGGGCGAGCAGCGCGTTGCCCAGGTTCCACCGGGACCGGCCGCCCATCAGCAGCACGACGTCGACCATGCCGATCGACGTGGCGACCAGCATGGTGGCGGCCAAGACCAGCACGACGGTCACCCCGGCGTCGTAGCCGGCGCCGAACCAGTCGAGCAGGCCGTCGGCGTAGGTCATCACGAGCAGGTAGAACGGCCAGCAGAGCAGGACCAGCCACCCGGTGGCCGTCCGGTACACGGTGTTCCCGGCGGCCCGGTCGCCGACGGCGAGCAGCCGGCTCAGCCGCGGTTCCACCACGCCGGCCAGCGCCTGGTTGATGAACTGCCCGACCACCAGGAAGCGGGTGGCCGCGGTGTAGACCGCGGCCGGAACCGGTCCGGCGAGCAGCGTGAGCAGCACGATGTCCAGCCGCTGAAGGGCGAGCTGGACGACGCTGGTGACCGCGCGCGGCCCGGTGAAGGACCAGAACTCCCGCCACGTTCCCGGGCGCACCCGGGGGCCGGTCCGCGGGGTGGTGTGCGCCCGCTGCAGCCGGGCCAGCCACCAGCCGGCGACGAGGGCGGACAGCACCCAGGGCGCGGCCCACGCGGCGGTGACCGCGACGACCGAGCCGCCGGCCGCCACCGCCGCCACGGCGGCGAGCTGGACCACCGGGCGCCCGACCTTGTCGACGACGACCGTGGGGAGGATCGGCCCGTGCCCGCGGGTGGCGGCGACCAGCGTGTCCGAGACGGTGGTCAGCGGCAGCAGCACCGCCAGCACCCGCAGCGCGGTGGCGGTGCTGCCCACGGCGTCGTCGGTGAACAGCCGGGCGAGCGGCTCCGCGGCGAGCAGCAGGGCGCCGGCCAGCACGAGCGAGAGGGCGACGACCGGGGTCAGGGCCACCCACAGGAAGCCCGGCACGCGGGCCGCCGTGCCCAGGCCGTGGGCACGGGAGATGGCGTAGACCAGCCCCGTGCCGGTGCCCAGCCGGGCGACCATCTCGGCGATCAGGAAGACCGACGTCAGGGTGAAGAAGATCCCGGCGGTGGCCTGTGGCAGCGTCCGGGTGATCACCAGGACGACGAGCACCCCGGTGACGGCGGAGACGCCCGCGCCCGCCAGGCTCAGCGCACCCCCGCGGGCGAGCCCGCGCAGGCCGGCCCGGTCCCGGGCCGAGCCGGTCGGGGGCGGGGGAGCGCTGTGCACCGTTGCGGCGTCAGGCGAGCGGGACACCCTGCGCCCGCCAGCTCAAGGAATGCCCCAGCCAGGCCGCGAGCCGCTCGTCGTACGGGGCGAAGTGCTCCTCCAGCCGGGCCCGCAGCTCCTCGGGCATCGGTGAGCGGGGTCGGGCGTTGTGCCGCTCGAACACCGGGTAGCCGGTGTGCGGCAGGCCGAGGAAGCGCAGCACCGCGTCGTGGACCGGCTCGGGGTCGGTGAAGAAGGCGTGGCTGTCCACGACGTGCATGCGGTCCCGGCCGAAGACCGCCTCCAGCCGCTCGAGGTGCTCGATGTAGCGGCCGCGCTGCAGGTAGCCGTGGTGCTGGTGGCCGTGGCTGCGGTAGGCCGGGTCGGCGGCGAGCCGCTCGGCCTCTCCGGCCAGCCGCTCCTCCTCCAGCGCCAGCGCGGTCTCGAAGTCCTCGGTCTCGAAACCGCGGGCGAGCTCGTGGGCGTGGGCGGAGTACGCCCGCTCCACCGGGTCGCGCAGGAGGACGATGACCTTGACCTCGGGCAGGTCGCGGTCGATCCGCTCGGCGGCCAGCGGGTGGAACATGTAGTACGGGCTGGACTCGAAGGTCAGCGGACGGGTGCCGGTGCGCCGCTCGACCCGGGTGGCGGTGGCCTCCAGGGGGAAGTGGCTGCGGTACCAGCCCATGCCCTTGCCGTAGCTGGTGTCGAAGTAGTGCACGCCCTTGTGCAGCACGGCCTTGAGCACGGCGGGGTGCTGGCTGAGGGTGCGGTACATCGACGTCGTCCCGCACCGCTGCCCCCCGACGATCAGGAAGCCCGGGGTCATGCGGGCCCCGCTGGTCACCCGTCCGAACGAGGTGGTGGCGGTCTGCGCCAGGCGCTTGGCGGCGGCCGAGCGCCGCAGTCGCTGCATCATGTCCAGGTCTCTCCCTCGAGTTCCGCGATCCCCCGGTCGAGGGCGGGCAGCAGCCACACCCCGACGTTCCCGAGGCGGGCGCCCGCCTCCAGCTGGCGGTCGGTCAGGTAACGGGTGGCCAGGTCGGCCGAGTACAGCAGTGCGGTGAGCAGTCCGGTCCGCGGCGCGACGCCGAGCGGCGCGAGGAGCGCGGCGGCCCCGAGGACCGTGCCGGCGGCAGCGGCCGGCGGGTTCTCGAGCCGGGCGACCAGATCGGTCTGCAGGCGGTGGTGGAGCAGGTCGGAGCCGACGGGGACCGCCGTCCGGAAGCGCTCCCAGTCCCACACCAGCAGCCCGCCGGCGACGGCGGCCATGTTCCACGGCGTCCAGTCGCCGTGGGACGCGCCGAAGGAGAGCGGGACCGCGCCGGCCGCACGCCCGATCCGGTCGACCGACGTCCGGAGCCGCTCGGCGGCCGCGCCGTCCGGCAGCCGGTCCAGGCGCTCGCCCAGCTCGCGCCAGTACCCCGAGGACGAGAGGACGACGTCGTCCACCCGGCCGATGGCGGCGACCTCCCCCACGGCGGCGGCCAGCGACCCCGCGTCGAGCGGGCGGCGCGGCTGCCAGACCGGCAGCGCCGACTGCACGAGCAGCCGGTGGCCCTGCCAGGTGCCGTCGTGGAGCAGCGCGGGCACCCGCACCGACCCGGTGTCGGCGGCGGCCAGCGCGGTCAGCGCGGCGGCCTCCTGGCCGACCAGGGAGTCGGTCAGCGCGTCGACGCCCAGCTTGGCGTACGCGAGCGTGCGCCCGGCCGGGTCCAGCAGCTGCAGGACCGGCTTGCGGTTGGCCCGGGGCGGGCCCAGGTGCATCCCCATGACCACCTCGCGGTCCAGCACCGTGCCGAGGTGTGCGACCAGGCTGCCCGACGCGGCGCCCCGGGGGAGGCAGATCTGCAGCCGTCGGCGCCAGACCACCCGGCCGAGCCCGGCCCGCAGGCCGGCGGCGAGGACGGCGGCCTTGAGCCGGGCGGAGGCGTGCCGGCCCTCGCCGGAGTGCCGGACGACGGCGGAGGCGGCCCGGCGGCCGGTCGGCGCCAGCAGTCGCGGGTGGCGTGCGCTGGGCAGCAGGAGGTACTCACCGACCGGCTCCGTCCCCGCGGCCCCGGTCGCTCCTACCGCCACGGTGTGCGGAGCCGGCCAGAGCCGGGGCGCCACCTCGTCGAGGTGGGTCAGCCGGTCGTCGCTCACCGCGCGCTCCCCGCGGCCAGGGCCGGCGCCCGGCCGGCCGGGCGCACGGTGCCGTCGTCCGCGGCGCGGCGGGCCTGGTCGTTGCGCCACAGCAGGGCGACCGACAGGAAGGAGATCAGCAGAGGGACCACCAGCGCGTTGTAGAGGAACATGTACACGAAGGGCAGCCCGATCGAGAGGAAGGCGGCGGCCGCCAGCGGCGAGCGGTCGCGGCGGTAGGCCCACAGCACCCGGACGAAGAAGCCGAGGTAGAGCGCGGCACCCACGACGCCCTGCGCGATGAGGAGCAGCCACAGCTGCCCGTTGCTGCCCAGCAGCGGGTTGCCGCAGTTGGAGCAGTCCTCGTCGCGGCCGACGGCGATGGAGTTGCTGCTGCCCAGCGCCCGACGGGTGGAGCCGAAGCCCAGCACGGGGGACTCCTCGACGACCTCGAGGGTCTTCGAGACGGTGAACCCGCGGATCCCGTCGCTCTTGGGGTTGTCCAGGCGCTGCTGGATCGTCGACGTCAGCGGGGTCGTCAGCACCAGCACGACGACCAGCACGACCGACGCCGCGAGCCCGAGCAGGGCACCGACGCTCCCGTTGCGGGTCAGCCAGACGACGGCGAAGACGACGGTGAGGCCCAGGCCGATCCACACGCCGCGGTTCAGCGAGTGCACGACCGGGACGGCAGCCAGGGCGAGCACCAGCACGCCGGCCAGCCGGCGGCCGCCGGGACGGCGCAGCCACCCGATGGCGAACCAGCCCAGCAGCAGGCTCAGCGCGTAGCCCCAGGTGTTGGTGTAGCCGAACGGCGCGGCGGGGCGGCCGGCCGTGTAGCCGAGCACCTGCTGCAGCTGGGCCGCGGTGGGGTGAACGAGGCTCTGCACGAAGGCGTTCTGCGCGACCGAGTCGGGCAGCAGCATCTCGACCGGCGAGGTGAACGCGAACTGGTCCGCGAACGTGCCCAGCAGCCCACCGGCGACCACGACGACGAACAGGCCCCCGAGGTGCCGTACGGCCCGCGCCCGCGGGTACTCGTCCTCGGTCAGGTTACCCAGGTACAGCATGGCGACGGCCACCGCGACGTACCCGGCCAGGTTGAACCCGACGGAGATCAGCCGGTCGGTGGCCTCGCCCGGGAGCGTGCCGGCCGGGTCGATGCCGAGCATGACCGTGCTCGCGACCACCCACAGCAGGAAGACCACCCACAGCCCGAAGCCCGGGGGCACCCGCACCGGGCGGCGCCGCCGCAGCTCCCAGGCCATGGGCAGGACCAGCACGAAGACGATCAGCGTCCCCATGCCGAGCGCCCACCACAGCGGGTAGCCGACGAACAGCGCGGTCAGCGGCCAGCCCGGCCGCCAGACGGCGCTCGAGGTCCGCCCCGCCGGCGCGCCGGCCGCCGGTCCGCGGGGGCGGACCGGCACCGGCGCGGTCACGTCCGGGCTCGGCCGGCCGGGTCGGGCACCTTGGCCGCGGGAACGGCCGGGCGCCCCGGTCCGCGCCCGGCCTCCACGCGCGGCGTGGGCTCGGCCGGGGCGTCGTCGCCCGTAGGCGCCGGCATGTGCTCGGCGGTGGTGCGGGCGCCGTCGTAGCGCACGAGCACCGCACCGACGACCGAGGTGTTCATCGACTCCAGCTGCCCGAGGGCGTCGGCGACGTCCCGGGCGGTGGTCCGGCCCGCCTCCACCACGAGGACGGCGATCTCCGCCACGTTGGCCAGGGTCTGGACGCTGGAGTCCTCCCTGGTGGCCGGCGCCTCGATCACGACGACGTCGGCGCCGGCGTCCAGGAGCGCGTCGACGACCTTCCGCGGATTGCGGGTCTGGAGCAGCGCGTCGGCCCGGTCGGCGTCCCGGCCGGGGCTCACGATCCGCAGCGTCGGGATGCCGGCGAACCGCTGCGCCACCTCGGCAGCCGAGCGGTCCCCGGCGAGCACCTCGGCCAGGCCGGCCCGCCGCGGTCCGTCGAGCAGGGAGGTCGCCGTGGCACCGAAGACGTCGGCGCAGACCAGCACGACCTCCTCGCCGGACCGGGCGAGGGAGGCGGCGAGGTTGGCCGCGACGGGGCCGCCGCCGCGCTGGGTGCCGGCCACCAGCACCACCCGGCGGGAGGTCTCGGCCAGCGCGGTCACGACGTGGTTGCGCAGGCGGGCGTGGGCCCGGCCGTCGGTGCTGAGCGGCGCGGCGAGGGAGACCTGGCCGTCGGTCAGCGGGTTCTCCGGCGCCGAGGCGACCCGGACGCCGGTGCGGCGCTGCAGGTCATGGCCGTCGCGCAGGACGTCGTCCCGGCGATGCCGGAGCACCGCGACGCCCAACCCGAGCAGGACGCCGAGGACGACGCCGGCGGCCAGGGTGATGTACCGGTCGGGGCTGCTCGGGGAGGCCGGCAGGGTGGCCCGGGTGACGACGCGGCCGGGGGAGACGGTCTGGGACCGCACCTGGTTCTGCTGTGCGCCGAGGTTGGCCAGCTGCTGGTTCAGCGCGGCGGCCTGGTCGGCTGCGCGGCCGCGCTCGGGGCTGCCGTTGGGCAGGGTGGCGACGGCCTCGGTGGCCACCCGGAGCTCCTCGCCGACCGCGTCGATCCGCTCCTGCAGGGCGTCGTCCTGTACCTCCAGCGCATCCTCGGCGGTCGCCCGGCGGCCGTCGAGGTAGGCGTCGGCGAAGGCGCGCGCCCCGGCCTGTGCCGACTGCGCGCTCGACCCGACGAAGGCGATCCGGAGGATCTCGGTGTTGGGCGGCACGGTGACGCTGACCCGGTCGGCGAGGTCGTCGAGCTCGTCGGCGGGGACCTCGAGCACCTCGGCGGCGGCGGAGACCGTCTCGGTCGAGGTGAGCAGCTGCGCCTCGGTGTCCAGGTTGATCTCGTTGCGGCCGGTGCCCGCCACCGAGTCGGCGTCGGTCGCCGTCACCAGCACGGCGGTCACCGACGTGTACTCGCGGGGTGCGAGCGCCAGGTAGGCCAGCGCGACGGCGAGGCCCGTGACCAGTCCCAGCAGGACCGTGACCCACTGCCGACGGATCAGCACCACGTAGTCACCCAGTCCAGCAGCAGTCAGCCCGTCGTCGGTCGGCACCGTCGTCCCTCCAAGTCCGCAGATCCCGGGCCACCACGGACGGCGGCCCACGCCCTGGTCTGCCCGGGCGCGGTGATGTCGATCTGCCTGTGCGGTCAGTGGATCACCCGCCGGCGCCCCGTCGGGGGGTCTCGGGCGGGGTCGCCACCCGTATTGGGGAGACCCCCCGGTCAGCCGAACGGAGCAGCGATCGGAGGGGGTGCCGACGTCGTCGTCGGCTCTCCGCTGCCGGGCCGGTGGACGGCCCGGTCGGGGCGCCGGCGGGTGGCCCAGGCGTCCCGGAGGTAGTGGGGACGGGCTGGGAGGCCGTGCCGGGAGCGCGCCGCCCACCACAGCAGCGAGCCGACGACGACGACGATCCCCAGCACCACGACCATGGCGACGTCGCCGAGGCCGAGCAGCTTGAGCCCGGAGGCGAGCAGCACGAGGGCCAGCGCCCGGCGGACCAGGCCACCGGGGGCCCGGGACGACAGCCGGGCCCCGAGGTAGACGCCGGGCAGGCAGCCGATCAGCAGCGACGTGGTCAGGTCCAGCCTGAAGTCGCCGAAGAGCAGGTGGCCCAGCGCGGCCGAGGTGACCAGCGGCACCGCCTGGACCAGGTCGGTGCCCACGAGCGACGAGGCGCTGAGCCGCGGGTACAGCGCCAGCAGGGCGATGATGATCAGCGAGCCGGACCCGACCGACGTCATGCCCACGATCAGGCCGCCGACGACGCCGACGAGCACGGTGGCCAGCGGCCGGGTGCGCAGGGGGGTGTCCACCGGCTCCTCGACCACCGGCGCGGGCAGGCCACCGCGACGGACCCGGGCCCGCTCGGCGGCTCGCCGTCCGCGGTCGACCATCGCCAGGTAGGCCTTGCCGATCAGCCCGGCGGCCGCCAGGAGCAGTGCGACGCCGAGCGCGAACTTGGTCCACTCCTGGACGCCGGCGCTCGATCCCAGGGCCCTGGTGAGCAGCACCCCGCAGAACGCGGCGGGCACCGAGCCGAGGGTCAGCCACCCGACCAGGCGCATGTCGACCGTGCCGCGGCGCAGGTGGACGACGCCGCCGACGGGTTTCATCACGGCGGAGACCACCAGGTCGCTGGAGACCGCGGCCAGGGGTGGGACGCCGAAGAAGAGCACGAGCACAGGCGTCATCAGCGCGCCGCCGCCCATGCCGGTCATGCCGACGACGACGCCGATCACGAGCCCGGCCACGACGAGCGCGACGTCCACGTCCACGCTCCGTCCCCCTGTCCTTCGCGGTACCCACCCGTGATGACAGGTGGCCCGGTCAACGTAGGCCGGGGCACCCCTTGGTGTCCCCGCGCCGCGTCCGGGCGTCACCCCCGAGGGTGGTTCGACCGGTCGTGGCGCGGATCTGCAGGCCGGGCGTGTTCCAGTAGCGTCCAGCCCCCGCATCCCCACGGCTCGCCGCGGACGGGGCACGACCACCCCTCCGTCGGCCGGGAGCGCTCCTCGATGACCCCAGGCACCGGTGCGGGATCGGCTGCGGCGGGCCACCGGCCCCGGGCCGGCCGCAGGTTCCCGTGGCCGGCCCGGGTGGCCGCCTTCGCCGCGGGTCTGCTGGTCATCCTGGTCGTCGTCTCCTCCGGCCAGGCCCGCTCGTCGCTGTGGGCCGATGCCGCCTACGCCACGCGCTGCCTGGCGGTGGGCGCCGCGGTGACCGCCGACCCGGGCTCCGGGCGGTCGAACCTGGAGACCTTCCTCCGCGAGGACGAGCGCATGGGGCCGCTCACCATCCGGCGGAGCTTCGACTCCGCCCTGCCGAGCAGCTTCGACCGCTCGGCGGCCGCGGGGGACCCGGAAGCCGGACTGCACACGTTCGTCTCCTGGAAGCCGCCGGGCGGTGACCACCGCGGCGCGGCGGCGGGCCGGTACGACGAGCAGGTCGCCGCCTGGGCGCGCAGCGTGCCCGACGGGGTCTTCGCCACGTCGTTCCACGAGCCGGAGAACGACATGACCGGGCCGGAGTTCGTCGCCTTCCAGCGGCACCTGCACACGGTGGTCACGGAGGCCAACCCCGGCATCCACTGGGGTCCGGTCTACATGGCGTACTGGTGGGACCCCGCCCGGCCCTCCCACTACATCGGCGACCCGGCCCTCTGGTGGCCGGGGGACGACCACGCCGACTTCGCGGGCCTGGACTGGTACGGGGCCGACCCCGAGCCGATGACCAGCAGCCCGTCCTTCCTGCACTGGTACCGGTTCGTGGAGCCGACCGGGCTCCCCCTCTTCATCACCGAGTACGGCCAGTACGTGCTGCGGGACGGGGAGCAGCCCGATCCCGCTCTCCTGCAGGAGCGCGTCGACGCCATCCGCAGCGACGCCGCCTGGATCGCCGAGCACCCCCGTATCCGGATGTGGCTGTACTGGCAGGGCACCGGCCGGCGCGGTGACTGGCGGCTGCACGACGAGGCGTCCCGCGAGGCGTGGCGCGCCGTCGCCGAGACCGGATGCCACGGGTGAGCCGGCCCCACATCCACTACGGCTGGTAGTCGATCGAGGGCGCCCGGAGGCTGTCCGGAACCCCGGCCGCGCACTCTCGCCCGATGCTCGGGCCAACGTTGCTCTGGGTGATCATCGCTGGTGACAGCGGTCCACCGGTCACTCGAGGAGCGTTCCTCGCCTGCCCGACCCGTTCGCCCGTCCACCCGGACGAGCGAATGGCCACCGTTTTCCTCGACCGGCATGACCACGCTCTGTGATGCTCCCGCCCGGAAAGCAGCTCGCCGACGTCGGATCGCGCCGGGCTCGCCGTGTGAGGGGAAACGGGGTTCGGGGGACATGGTTTCGAGGTTGAGGCTGCTGTGCGGCCTGGTGGTGACCGCCATCCTGGCGACGCTGATCGGCGCCACGGGCCCGGCATCCGCGGGTGCTGCGCACGACGGCGTGGTGTCGGAGGCGCCCTCCGCCCGCACTCCGCAGATCCTGGACGGCCGGGTCCTCGACCTCGCCGAGGTCGGCGACCGCATCGTGGTGGCCGGCACCTTCACCCAGGTGCGGGACGCCAACGGCAACGGCGGGACGACGTTCGACCAGGCCTACGTGTTCGCGTTCGACCCCGTGACCGGGGCCGTGGACCGCTCGTTCCGGCCCCAGCTGAACGCGACGGTCAACGCGGTCAGCGCCGGCGCGGGCGGCACCGTCTACGTGGGTGGCACCTTCACCATCCTCAACGGCGCCGCCTCCCGCAACCTGGTCCAGCTCTCGCTGGCCACCGGGCTGCGCACCGACGGCTTCCGCGCCGGCAACATCAACGGTGCGGTCAACGACCTCGAGGTCTCCGGGAACCGGCTCTTCGTCGCCGGGATCTTCACCACCGTCGGCGGGGTCCCGCACGGCGGCCTCGCCACGGTGGACGCGACGACCGGCGCCCTCGACGAGTACATGGGCATCGACGTCCTCGAGAACCACAACTGGCCGCGCGGCACGGCCCGGGCCGCGGTCGGCGTCGAGAAGATCGCGATCTCGCCGGACCGGTCCCGGCTCGTGGCGATCGGCAACTTCCGCACGGCCGACGGCCTTCCGCGCGACCAGGTGGTGTCGGTGCAGCTGCAGGCCGGCAGCGCGGTCGTCGACCCGGACTGGCGGACCACCCGGTACGAGCCCGCCTGCTCCTCGTGGAGCTTCGACACCTACGTCCGCGACGTCGACTTCGCCCCGGACGGCAGCTACTTCGTCATCGTCTCGACCGGCGGGTCGCACCCGGGCACCCTCTGCGACGCCGCGGGGCGCTTCGACACCGCCTCGACCGGCCAGGCGGTCGAGCCGCGCTGGGTCAACGAGACCGGCGGCGACACCCTCTTCTCCGTCGAGGTCACCGGCAGCGCCGTCTACGTCGGCGGGCACCAGCGCTGGATGAACAACCCGACCGGCCGGGACTCCGCCGGCCCGGGTGCGGTGCCGCGGCCCGGCCTCGCCGCCCTCGACCCCTCCACCGGGCTGCCGCTGGCCTGGAACGCCGCCCGGCACCCGCGCGGTGTCGGTGCGCAGGCGATCCTCGCCACCGCGAGCGGGCTGTACGTGGGCAGCGACACCGAGTACATCGGCAACCGGGAGTACTTCCGCCCCCGGCTGGCCTTCCTCGAGCTGGCCGGCGGCAGCTCCGTCGCGCCCGCGCCGGCCCGGCAGCTGCCGGCGACCGTCGTCCTGGCCGGCGGGACCACGACGGGGTTGCTCGTCAGCAACAACGTCGTCCGTGGCCGCTTCTTCGACGGGACGGCAGCGGCGGCGGACGTCTCCATCGCCACCGGCGACACCGACTGGAGCCGGGCCCGGGGCGCCTTCATGGCCGGGGACACCCTCTACTACGGCTACCCGTCGGGAACGAGCTACGCCCTCTACCGGCGGACCTTCGACGGGGTCACCTTCGGTGCGGCGACGCTCGTGGACCCGTACAACGACCCCGAGTGGAGCGACGTCGCCACCGGATCCACCCGGAACGGCGAGCCGATCCGCTACCGCGGCGCCCTGCCGTCCTTCTACGGCCAGCTCTCCTCGGTGACCGGCATGACCTACGCCGACGGCCGCATCTACTACACCCGCAGCGGGGCGCTGGGGCTGTACTACCGCTCCTTCTCGCTCGACAGCGGGGTCGTCGGGGGCACCGAGTTCACCGCTGCGGGCTCCGGCTTCGGCAGCGTCGCCGGCATGTTCGTCTCGGGCGGGCAGCTGTACTGGGCGAACTCCGTCAACGGCGAGCTGCGCCGGATCGCGCTGGTCGGCGGGGTGCCCAGCGGCGCCTCGGTCGTCGCGGCGGCCGGCCCGTGGACCCGGGGCGGCGCCGACTGGCGGACGCGGGCGATGTTCCTCGGTCCGCAGCCGAACGTGGCGCCGACCGCGTCGTTCGCTTCCGACTGCCTCGGCCTGGTCTGCTCGCTCGACGGGACCGGCTCCACCGACGGCGACGGCACGGTCACGGCGTACTCGTGGGCCTTCGGCGACGGCACCACCGCCACCGGGCCGGAGCCGAGCAAGACGTACGGTGCCGCGGGCTCCTACCAGGTCACGCTCACGGTGACCGACGACGACGGCGCCACGGCGAGCACCACGCGGACGGTCACGGTGGCGCCGGTCGCCAGCGGTGAGGGGATCGCGGTGCGGGACTCCGTCGGCACCTCGGCGCGGGTCGTGACGTCGGCGTCGCTGACCGTGCCGGCCTCGGTGCAGGCGGGTGACGCACTGGTCCTGGCGCTGACCACCAACTCCGACGCCGCGGGCCAGGTGCCGGCCGGCTACACGCTGGTGGGCACGCAGACCTCGGGCACGTCGATGACCACCCAGGTGTTCTCCCGGGTGGCCACGGCGGCCGATGCCGGCTCCACGGTGACCGTCGACCTGACCAAGCAGGCCAAGGTGACCCTCCAGCTGGCGGCCTACTCGGGCGTCGACTGGCGGAGCCCGATCGCCTCGGTCACCGGTGCCGCGGACGTGGGCGGCACGGCGCACACCACCCCGACGACCACGGTGGAGACCGGCAGCTGGGTGATCTCGGTGTGGTCGGACCGCTCGTCGTCGGCCCGCAGCTTCACCGCGCCGTCCGCGGCCGTGGTCCGGACCAACCTGTCCGGTGTCGGCAACGGGGACATCGCCTCCCTGATGGCGGACCGGGGCGCACCCGTGCCGGCCGGCCAGGTGGGTGGCCTCACCGCCACCGTGCCGGTCGCCAGCAACCGCGCGACGATGCTCACCGTCGTGCTGGCCCCGGGGAACGGCAGCACCCCGCCGGCGAACGTGCCGCCGACGGCGGCCATCGAGTCGACGTGCGCGACGCTGACGTGCTCGTTCGACGGGACGGGCTCGTCGGACACCGACGGGACCGTGACCGGCTTCGCGTGGGACTTCGGCGACGGGCAGGTCGCCTCGACGGCGACGGCGGAGCACACCTACGCCACCGCGGGTGAGTACGAGGTGTCGCTGACCGTCACCGATGACGACGGCGCGACGTCCGTGGCCACCTCGACGGTGACGGTGGCTGCGCCGCCCCCGCCGGTGAGCGCCGGGATCGGGCTGCGTGGCTCGGCGGGCACGTCGGACCGGGTGGTCACCAGCGCGGCGCTGGAGGTGCCGGGCTCGGTGCAGGCCGGCGACGGGCTGGTGCTGGTGCTGTCGACGAACTCGACGGTGACCGGTGCGGCTCCGGCCGGCTGGACCGAGGTCGGGCGGGTGTCGGCCAATGACCAGAACCCGACGACGCAGGTGTTCTCGCGGGTGGCCGGTGCCGGTGACGCCGGGACGACGGTGACCGTGGCCCTCAGCGGCCAGGCGAAGGTGACCCTGCAGCTGATGGCCTACTCGGGGACCGCGGAAGCCGGCCCGGTGGCGTCGTTCACCGCGGCGGCCGACGGTGCGGGTACGGCCCACACCACTCCGACGGCCACCGCGGCGGAGGGCAACTGGGTGTTGTCGGTGTGGTCGGACAAGCAGCGCGACGAGCGGCAGTGGACGCCGCCGTCGGCCGGGGTGACCGAGCGCAGCAACATCGCCGGGGTCGGCAGCGGGGACATCGCCACGCTGCTGACCGACAGCGGCGGCCCGGTCCCGGCCGGCCCGGTCGGTGGGCTGACCGCCACGGTGCCCACGCCGAGCAACCGCGCCACGATGCTCACCCTCGTGCTCGCGCAGGGGGGCACGGTCGCGCCGCCGGCGAACGTGCCGCCGACGGCGGCCATCGAGTCGACGTGCGCGACGCTGACGTGCTCGTTCGACGGGACGGGCTCGTCGGACACCGACGGGACCGTGACCGGCTTCGCGTGGGACTTCGGCGACGGGCAGGTCGCCTCGACGGCGACGGCGGAGCACACCTACGCCACCGCGGGTGAGTACGAGGTGTCGCTGACCGTCACCGATGACGACGGCGCGACGTCCGTGGCCACCTCGACGGTGACGGTGGCTGCGCCGCCCCCGCCGGTGAGCGCCGGGATCGGGCTGCGTGGCTCGGCGGGCACGTCGGACCGGGTGGTCACCAGCGCGGCGCTGGAGGTGCCGGGCTCGGTGCAGGCCGGCGACGGGCTGGTGCTGGTGCTGTCGACGAACTCGACGGTGACCGGTGCGGCTCCGGCCGGCTGGACCGAGGTCGGGCGGGTGTCGGCCAATGACCAGAACCCGACGACGCAGGTGTTCTCGCGGGTGGCCGGTGCCGGTGACGCCGGGACGACGGTGACCGTGGCCCTCAGCGGCCAGGCGAAGGTGACCCTGCAGCTGATGGCCTACTCGGGGACCGCGGAAGCCGGCCCGGTGGCGTCGTTCACCGCGGCGGCCGACGGTGCGGGTACGGCCCACACCACTCCGACGGCCACCGCGGCGGAGGGCAACTGGGTGTTGTCGGTGTGGTCGGACAAGCAGCGCGACGAGCGGCAGTGGACGCCGCCGTCGGCCGGGGTGACCGAGCGCAGCAACATCGCCGGGGTCGGCAGCGGGGACATCGCCACGCTGCTGACCGACAGCGGCGGCCCGGTCCCGGCCGGCCCGGTCGGTGGGCTGACCGCCACGGTGCCCACGCCGAGCAACCGCGCCACGATGCTCACCCTCGTGCTCGCGCAGGCCTGAACGGCCGGAACGCACCATCGCGGGCCCCCGACCGATCCGGTCGGGGGCCCGTTGCCGCGTCGTCTCCGCGCCGGCGGCGGCACCGGTGGCGGCCGTCTAGCCTGGAGCGGGGCGCTGCCGCACTCGGCGGGCCCGATCCGATCCCCGGGAGAAGAAGAAGCGTGAGCCTGCGCGGCGTGCTCGACGTCGTCCTGACCGACCCCGGGATGGCCCGCGTGGTCGCCGCGGCGGGGAGCGCCGACCTCGCCGTCACCGCGCCGCCGCCGGTGCAGCCGCTCGTCGCCGCCGCCCTCGCCGCACCGGGGGGCGCGCAGGTGCCGGTCCTCGTGGTGACCGCCGGCGAACGGGACGCCGACGCGACCGCCGACCTGCTCCGCTGCTTCGTCCCGGACCGGCGGGTCGAGGTGTTCCCGGCCTGGGAGACGCTCCCGCACGAGCGGCTGAGCCCGCGCGCGGACACCGTCGGCCGCCGGCTCGCGGTGCTGCGCGACCTCACCCACCCCGGCGCCAACGGCACGATCGACGTCCTGGTCGCCCCGGTCCGCAGCCTCCTGCAGCCGCTGGCCCCGGGCCTCGGCGACCTCACGCCGGTCGAGCTGAAGCCCGGGGACAGCGCCGAGCTGGACGACATCGCGCAGGCGCTGTCCGACGCCGCCTACACCCGCGTCGAGCTGGTCGAGAAGCGCGGTGAGTTCGCCGTCCGCGGTGGGCTGCTCGACGTCTTCCCGCCGACCGAGCCGCACCCGGTGCGCGTCGAGTTCTGGGGCGACGAGGTCGATGAGCTCCGGTACTTCTCCGCCGCCGACCAGCGCTCGCTCGACGAGCGCCCCGACCGCCTCTGGGCGCCGCCGTGCCGGGAGCTGCTGCTGACCGAGGAGGTGCGCGCCCGGGCCGCGGCACTGGCGGTCGAGCACCCCGGCCTCCTGGAGATCCTGGGCAAGCTCGCCGAGGGCATCGCCGTCGAGGGCATGGAGTCGCTGACCCCCGCCCTCATCGGCGACGCCGCCATGCAGCTGCTCACCGACCTGGTGCCCGCCGGCACGCACGTCCTGGTCTGCGACCCCGAGCGGGTCCGCAGCCGGGCGGCGGACCTGGTGCGCACCGCCGAGGAGTTCCTCGCCGCCTCGTGGGCGACCGCCGCGGAGGCCGGGGAGGCGCCCCTGGACCTGGGGGCGTCCTCCTTCCGCGACCTCGCGGAGGTCGAGACCGCGGCCCGGATTCGCGGCCTGCCCTGGTGGACCACCGGGGCCTTCACACTGCAGGCCGAGGACGACGAGCGACAGGTCACCCTGGAGGCGGCTCCCGTCGAGCGCTTCCACGGCGACCAGGGCGCCGCCGTCGAGCGGATGCGCGGGTGGCACCGGAACGGCTGGCGGGTGGTCGTCACCTTCGCCGGCCCCGGCCCCGCCCAGCGCGCCGCCGACCAGTTCACCGAGGCCGACCTCGGCGTCCGGCTGGTGCCCGACGTCGCCGGTCCCCCCGACGCCGGGCTCACGCACGTCACCCAGGGCAACCTCGAGAGCGGGTTCGCCTTCCCGGGCGTGGGGCTGGCGCTGCTCACCGAGCACGACCTCACCGGTCAGCGCGGCACCTCGATGCGCGACGCGGTCAAGATGCCCGCGCGGCGGCGCAACGCCGTCGACCTGGTACAGCTGCAGCCCGGTGACCTCGTCGTGCACGAGCAGCACGGCGTCGGCCGCTACATCGAGATGATCAGCCGCACGGTCAACGGCGGTCAGCGCGACTACCTGATCGTCGAGTACGCCCCGTCGCGCCGGAACCAGCCGCCGGACCGGCTGTTCGTGCCGACCGACGCGCTGGACCAGCTCACCCGCTACGTCGGCGGTGAGGCGCCCGCGCTGTCCAAGCTGGGCGGTGCCGACTGGCAGAAGACGAAGAGCTCGGCGCGCAAGGCGGTCAAGCAGATCGCCGGCGAGCTCATCCGGCTGTACTCCGCGCGGATGGCCACGCAGGGGCACGCCTTCGGCCCCGACACCGTCTGGCAGCGCGAGCTGGAGGACGCCTTCCCCTTCCAGGAGACGCCCGACCAGCTGGCCGCCATCGACGAGGTCAAGGCCGACATGCAGCAGACGGTGCCGATGGACCGGATCATCTGCGGCGACGTCGGCTACGGGAAGACCGAGATCGCGATCCGGGCCGCGTTCAAGGCGGTGCAGGACGGCAAGCAGGTCGCCGTCCTGGTGCCGACGACGCTGCTGGCCAACCAGCACTTCAAGACGTTCTCCGAGCGGGTCGCCCAGTTCCCGGTGACGGTGAAGGTGCTGTCCCGGTTCCAGTCGGACAGGGAGACCACCGAGATCCTCCGGCAGCTCGCGGCCGGTGAGGTCGACATCCTGGTCGGCACCCACCGGCTGCTGCAGCCGACCACCCGGTGGAAGGACCTCGGGCTGGTCATCGTCGACGAGGAGCAGCGCTTCGGCGTCGAGCACAAGGAGTACCTGAAGACCATGCGGACGGCGGTCGACGTCCTCTCGATGTCGGCAACCCCGATCCCGCGCACCCTGGAGATGAGCCTCACCGGCATCCGCGAGATGTCGACGATCCTCACCCCGCCCGAGGAGCGGCACCCGGTCCTCACCTACGTGGGCGCCTGGAACGACAAGCAGATGGCCGCGGCCATCCGCCGCGAGCTGCTGCGCGACGGGCAGGTCTTCGTCATCCACAACCGGGTGCAGTCGATCGACAAGGCGGCGGCGAAGATCCGCTCGCTGGTGCCCGAGGCCCGCATCGCCGTCGGGCACGGCCAGATGAAGGAGCACGAGCTCGAGCGGATCATGGTCGGCTTCTGGGAGAAGGAGTACGACGTCCTCGTCGCGACGACGATCGTGGAGTCCGGCCTGGACATCCCCAACGCCAACACCCTGATCGTCGATCGCGCCGACACCTTCGGGCTCTCCCAGCTGCACCAGATCCGCGGTCGGGTCGGCCGCGGGCGGGAGCGGGCCTACGCCTACTTCACCTACGACCCGACCCGCGCCCTCACCGAGACCTCGGTCGACCGGCTGACCACGATCGCCAACAACACCGATCTCGGCGCGGGCATGGCGGTGGCGATGAAGGACCTGGAGATCCGCGGCTCGGGCAACCTGCTCGGCGGCGAGCAGTCCGGGCACATCGCCGGCGTCGGCTTCGACCTCTACGTCCGGCTGGTCGGCGAGGCCGTGGCCGACTACCGGGCGCAGGTCACCGGCGAGGAGGCGCCCGCCGAGCCGGTGGAGGTCCGCGTCGACCTGCCGGTGGACGCGCACCTCCCGCACGACTACGTGCCCGGCGAGCGGCTGCGCATGGAGGCCTACCGCAAGGTCGCCTCGATCTCCGACGACGAGCAGGCACAGGCCGTGCTCGACGAGCTCACCGACCGCTACGGCGCTCCTCCGGCGCCGGTGCTCAACCTGCTCGCCGTGGCCCGCTTCCGGGTGGCGATGCGGGCGCTGGGCGTCACCGAGGTGTCGCTGCAGGGTCGCAACATCCGGGTCGGCCCGGTCGACCTGCCGGAGTCCAAGCAGATGCGGCTGGCCCGCCTGGCCGACGGAGCCTCCTACAAGGCCGCCGTGCGGACGATCTCGCTCAAGGTGCCGGTGGGCCCCGACCGCCGGACGCCGCTGCGCGACGTCGCCCTGCTGGAGAACCTGCACGCGACGCTGAAGGCGGTGCTGGACCAGCCGGTGACTGCTGCCTGAGCAGCCGGTAGGCGCTGCGTCGGCGGGTCTACCGCAGGGTCGCGGAGATCCGAGCGGCCAGTACTTCGGCGTTGCGGGCGCTGAGCACCCCTGCGTGCCGCTCGCCGCGGTCCCAGTGCCGACCAGGAACCTCTGTGACCATGAGGTGGGGCGCCACCCGCCGCCAGGCCTCGAGGTTGTTCCCGACGACCGGGAGCCGTTCCTCGGCGAGGTAGTACGTGACCGCGCCGCCATAGGCTGAGGGCACGTGCCGGTTGAGGACCTCCGCGGCCCGCCAGAACATCTCCCACTCGGAGCGTGTCGTCCCGGGCTCCACGCGCCTGTCCAGCCGTCGCAGCACCGCCCGGACCAGGTTGCCCGACGTCACGGACTCGAAGACGGTGGCCCCACGGCGCGCTGCCCGCTCCCGTCGGGTCATCGCCGCGTCGGGCGGCAGGACGTCGATCAGTCCGAGATAGGAGACGCGGTGGCCGAGGTCGCCGAGCGCGACGGCGACCTCGTGGGCGACGACGCCCCCGAAGGAGTAACCCAGCAGGCTGTAGGGACCCTCCGGCTGCACTCGCAGCAGCGATGCGATCGCGTCCTGCACGAGTTCCGGAACGTTCTTGGCCCGGTCGGCCTCGTCGACGAGCGACAGGCGCAGCCCGTGGATCGGCCGCGTCGTGTCGAGGTGCTCGACCAGTGCCGCGTACAGGTTCAGCTGTCCCCAGGCGTCGCTGAGCAGAACCAGCGGCCGTCCGCGCCCCGGCCGCAGCACGACGAGGGTCTCCGCAGTGGCGGAGCCGGCCTCGAGGATCGCGTCGAGCAACCCGTGCAGGGTCGGGCGCTGCGCGAAGCGCTGCACCGGCACATGGACCCCGAGGTCCAGTTCCACCCGGCGCAGCAGGCTCATGGCCTGCCGGGATGTGCCACCCAGGTCCGTGAAATCGCCGTCGACGGCGGCGTCGCCGATCCCGAGCACCTCGCACCAGATGCGGCTCGCTGCCTGGGCGAGTCCCACGTCCATCGGTCCGCCGGTGGGCGGTACGGGGAAGGAGCCCGGACCCGCATCCCCGTGGACGGCGGTGGTGATGGCGACCGTGCTCTCCGGATTGCGCAGGGCGTCGCGGTTGACCACCGGGTCCCCATTGACCGCGTCTCGCGCTGCCCTCTCGGAGTACTTGCCGTTGTGGGTCACCGGCAGCTCCGGAACGGCGACGACCAGTGACGGCACATGTGCCGGCGAGCCCTCGACACGCAACTTCTGCCGGATTGACCGTGCCAGCGCGCGGTCCATGGTCGCACCGGGCCGGAGGACCACGAGGAGGACCATTCGGCACGTCCCCGGCTGGTCGGCGACACGCTGCTCGACCGCCATGGTGTCGGCGACCTCCGGCAAGCCTCGCAGCACTGTGCGGATCTCGCTCGGCCCGATGCGGACCCCGTCGATGTTGAGGACGCCGTCCGATCGACCGTGCAGACGGGCCGACCCGTCCGTGTCGAAGTCGACGAGGTCCCCGTGCGTCCACATGCCCGGGTGTCGGGCGAAGTAGGAGGCGTGGAACCGGGTGCCGTCCGGGTCCTGCAGAAGACCGATGGGGCGGGAGGGGAAGGGCCTCCGGCAGACCAGCTCACCGACGGCTCCCACCAGTTCGCGGCCGTCCTCGTCGACGGCCGCCACGTCGAGCCCGAGGCTGCGCACCTGGGACCGCCCTCGGCGGACCGGCCGCTCCGGAGACCCGAGGACGAAGCACCCCAGGATGTCGGTGCCGCCGGAGATGGACTGCAGCGGAATGGCCCCGATGGCGTCGGCTGCCCAGTCGTACTGCCAGTCGTGCAGCACCCCCCCGGTGGAGAGGACGGCGCGCAGTCGGCAGAGGTCCACGGCATCCGCGGGGCGGTAGCCGGCGTCCTGGCACAGCTGCAGGTAGGCGGGACTGGTCCCGAAGACCGTGACGCCCTCCTCGGCGACGAGCTCCCAAAGGGTCCCCGGACCCGCGACCGGCCCGTCGTACAGCACGACGTGAGCGCCTACGGCCAACGCTGACAGCTGCCAGTGCCACATCATCCACGCCGTGGTGGTGTGAAAATAGAGCGTGTCGTCGGGGCCGAGATCCCCGTGCAGGCGGTGCTCCTTCACGTGCTCGAGCAGGGTGCCACCGGCGCCGTGCACCATCGCCTTCGGTGGACCGGTGGTGCCGGAGGAGAACATGACGAAGAGCGCGGAGTCGAAGGGGCGCCGTTCCCACGGCACGGGCGTCGGTGACACTCCCGCCACCACATCGGCGAGTCGATCGGACCGCGTGCTGTCGCGGGGCAGCGGGAGGTCGTCCAGGGCGACCAGCCCGCGGACCGTGCGCAGGCCGGCCTGGAGTACCGATACCGCCTCCGCCGGCATGCCGACGCGGTCCACCACCAGGAGCGCCGGCTCCAGCTGAGCGAAACGGCCGAGCAGCGTGGTGGTCCCCATGTCCGGCGTGGCTGTCGACACGACGGCGCCCACGGCAGCCCCGGCCAGTGCCGTGATGGCTGCCTCGGCCGTGTTGGACGCGATGAGGACCATCCGCTCGCCCGCCCGCAGCCCGAGCTCGGTGAGCGCGTTCGCAGTTCGCTGCACGCGGGTCCGCAGGTCGGCGCGGGTGAGGCGCTCGGCCGGACGCCCGGGATGGACCCAGCTCAGGGCGATGCGGTCCTCGTATGCGGGCAACGGCCGCAGGAGGGCCTCCGCGTAGTTGAGTCGGACACCGGGGAAGAACTGTGCGGTCTCGACGTCGTCCCCGGTGAGCACCACGTCCGCACTCCCGGACCAGGGCAGCTCCGTCCAGAGCAGGAAGGTGCGCCAGAACTCCTCGAGGCGCTCCACGGAGAAGGCGTGGAGGGCCTCCCCCTCCAGTCGGACGCCCGCCACGTGCTCGCACCGTGCGCGGAACCCGGCGAGCTGGGGGTCGCGGTCGGCACCGGTCGCACCGATGCCCGTTGCGCCGTCCCTCACGTCGGCATCACCCACCGTGGTCCGGTCGCGAGGCTCGCTAGCCACCCGTCCGGTACCGGCAGACCGTCGACGTGCCACCCGGCCACGATGCCGTCTGCGGACCCGATAGGCGTCACGGACCCGGCGGGATCTCCGTGGAGCCCCGTGCCGGCCGCCTTGAGGACGGCCTCCTTCTGCGTCCAGCTTCGTGTGACCGCCGCGGCGCGATCGGCCGCACGGAGGCTCACGAGTGTGGCCCGCTCGCCGTCGGTCAGCCAGGCCTCCTCAAGCACCTCCGGGGCCCATGGGGCGACCTGCTCCACGTCGACCCCCACCCGAGCAAGCCGGCTGAGCACCACGACTCCGATGGTCCCGCTGGCCGAGCAGCTGACGTCCATGACGGGATCCGCGACCGACGGGACGACGAAGGGACGTCCGGCCGCAGTTCTGCCCAGCGGCACGCGACGGGGATCCAGCCGGAGTTCTGCCCCGAGCGCGGAGCGCAGGGCCGCCCGTAGCAGCACCCGTCGCGCCCGGACCGCAGGGACCCCGCGCCGTGCTCTGGCCAGCTCCACGGGAGTGAGGGTCAACTCCGCCCTGGACACGGTGTCGGCCCCCTGCGCCAGGTCGACGAGCCAGGCGTCGACACCGGCGACGGGGACGGCGATCTGCTCGACCGAGAAGTCCACCGGGGTGGCGCCCCAGGGTGTACCGCCGTGACCTCGAACGTCCCGGATCAGCGGACCTCCTCCAGACGTGGGCGCTGCGCCCCTGCGTACGACCTTCGTACCACCCCCCGCGGGAGCACGCGGTTTCCCAGGACTGATGTGGCAGTCTCCCGGCGTGCTGATCCACCGCGCTGCCCGCGCCAGCGCCGCCGTCGCACTGGCCGCCGTCGCCCTGGCCGGTTGCCGGTCGGCCCCGGACGTCGCCGCGTACGTGGGCGACGAGCAGATCACCGTCGACGAGCTGGACGCGGCGGTCGCCGACCGGCTCGCCGACGACGCCGTGGCCGCGGCCGCCGAGGGCCGGGAGACCGAGCTCACCCGCCGGGTGCTGGGGCTCCTCATCGAGGGCGAGGTGCACGACGCCGCCGCCGAGCGCTACGGCGTGCAGGTCACCGAGGCGGAGGTGACCCGGCGGATCGAGGAGCTGCTCGGCGGCGACGACCCCGACGAGGTCTACGGCCGCCTCGCCCAGCAGGGCGTCGGCCGGGCCGACGTGCGCGAGAGCGTGCGCCAGCAGCTGGTGCGCCTGGAGCTCGCCGCCGCCGAGGGGGAGGTGGCCGCTCTGGCGGAGCCGGCGCTCCGGGCGCGGTACGAGGAGGTCCGGGAGGAGCTCGGCCAGGTCGAGTTCGGCTACGTCACGGTGCCCGACCAGGCGACCGCCGACGCGGTCGTGGCGGAGCTGGCGGCCGACCCGGCCGGCTACGCCGAGGTGGCCGCCCGGTTCCCCGGCCCGTACACGCTGCCCGCGCTCGACCGCCGGGCCCTCGACGAGCTGCCGCCCGCCCTCGCCGGACCGCTCGGGACGGCGGGGCCGGGGACGGCGGTCGCGGTGCCGGTGCCCGAGACCGGGGGGATCGTCGTCGCCTTCCGCGCCGGCACCACCTACCCGTCGTTCGAGGAGCTGCGCCCGCAGCTCGAGAACGAGGCAGGTGAGGAGGTGGAGGCGGCCGTGCAGCCCCTGCTCGACGACGTCCGGGCCGACCTCGACCTGACGGTCAACCCGCGCTACGGCGTCGTCGACGAGGGGCGGCTGCTGCCCGCCGACGGCGGCGTCGTCGACATCCTCGACCACGCGGCCGTCCCGGGGGCGGACGGGGCCGTGGAGCCTTCGGCAGACTGACCGGGTGCCCGTCGCCCTCGCCGTCACCGTCAGCCCCCACCTGCCCGGCCTGCTGAGCCCCGCGGGGTGGCGGGCGGTCTCCTCGGGGCGTCCGCTGGCCGCGCTGCCCGGGGCCGCCGGCACCGCGGAGGTGCTGCGCGCCGACGGGCTGGCCGTCCTCGACGTCCCGGCCGTCGACGCCGCCGGTGCGCTGGACGGGGACGTCGTGCTGCTGGTCCCCGTCGGGGAGCCGGTGCCCGGTGCGGAGGTCGTCGTCGCGGCGCCCGAGCCGGCGGGGGTACGGCTGCTCGACGTCGTCGCGGTCATGGACCGGCTGCGCTCGCCCGGGGGCTGCCCGTGGGACGCCGAGCAGACCCACGCCTCGCTGCGCGGCTACCTGCTGGAGGAGGCGCACGAGGCCTACGACGCGATCGTCGACGACGACCCGGCCGCGATGCGCGAGGAGCTCGGCGACGTCCTCCTGCAGGTCGTCTTCCACGCCCGCGTCGCCGCCGAGGCGGGGGAGGAGCGGCGCTTCGACGTCGACGACGTGGCCGGCGACCTGGTCGACAAGCTGGTCCGCCGGCATCCGCACGTGTTCGGCGACGCGGGCCCGCGCGACGTGGCCCAGGTGGAGGCGGGCTGGGACGAGATCAAGAAGGCGGAGAAGCAGCGCCGCTCACCGACCGAGGGGGTCTCCCGGTCGCAGCCGGCGGCGTCGTGGGGCGCCGCCCTGGTCCGCCGGGCCGGGCGGGCGGGCCTCGCGACGCCCGCGCCGGCGGAGCTGACCGTCGACAGCCCCGAGGCGCTCGGCGAGCGGCTGCTCGCCGTGGTCGCGGCCGCCGAGGCCCGCGGCTGGGACGCCGAGGACGCCCTCCGCGAGGCGGTCCGCCGCTACGCCGGCGAGCTGGACGCCGAGGCCGAGGAGCGCGCCGACCCCGCAAGGAGCGCCCCGTGATCCCCGAGGCCCCCGCGTCCGCACCGCTCGCCACCGCCGTCGAGGAGGTCGAGGAGCTGGTGCCCGACGACGCCTGGCAGGTGCTCGCGCTGGTCGCCGCCGCGGCGCTCGCGGCCTGGCTGGTCGGCGTCCTGATCGGCGTCCTGGTGCGCCGGCTGGCCCGCCGCTCGGTGGTCGCCGGCGACCTGTCCCGGCGCGGCCGGACGCCGCTGCGCACCCTGCTGGTGCTGATCGCCGTCACCATCGTGCTCGACGCCGGGCCCCAGCTGGGCGGCTGGCGGGATCCGGTCGTGCGGGGACTGGGCCTGGCGCTGGTCGCGACCGTCGGCTGGCTGGTGGCGGTGGCGGTGCAGGTGACGGCCGATCTGGCGCTGGCCCGCTACGACGTCGACGTCGTCGACAACCGGCACGCCCGGCGGGTCCGGACGCAGATCGGCCTGCTGCGCCGGCTGGCGATCGTGCTGGTCGCCGTCGTCACCGTGGCCGCGATGCTGCTGACCTTCCCCACCGCGCGCACCGCGGGCGCCAGCATCCTGGCCAGCGCGGGCGTCATCTCGATCGTCGCCGGCCTCGCCGCGCAGACCTCGCTGGCCAACGTCTTCGCGGGGCTGCAGCTGGCCTTCACCGACGCGATCCGGGTCGACGACGTCGTGGTGGTGGAGGAGGAGTGGGGCCGGATCGAGGAGATCACCCTCACCTACGTCGTCGTCCACGTCTGGGACGACCGCCGGCTGGTGCTGCCCTCCACGTACTTCACGACCACGCCGTTCGAGAACTGGACGCGCAAGGAGTCCGCCGTGCTCGGCTCGGTCGAGCTCGACGTCGACTGGACCGTGCCGTTCGACGACATGCGCGCCGAGCTGCACCGGCTGCTCGAGGGGGAGGAGCTGTGGGACCGACGGGTGTCGGTCCTGCAGGTGACCGACGCGGTCGGCTCGGTGGTGCGGGTCCGGGTGCTGGTCAGCGGCAAGGACGGACCGACGCTGTTCGACCTGCGCTGCCACGTCCGCGAGGGGCTGGTCGGCTGGCTGCAGCGGGAGCACGGCCGCGGGCTGCCACGGGTGCGGGTCGAGGAGCTGCCGGGGGCGACCGGGCGGCACGGGCCCGTCGCCGCGCCCCTGCCGGCTGGGCCGACCGAGGGCGCGTCGCTGTTCACCGGCAGCAGCGAGGCGCTCGAGCGCTCGCGGGCGTTCACCGGCCCCAGCGGGGCCGAGACGGCCGACCGGGACACCGCGCCAGGGCCCCGGAGCTGACCGTCGCCGCCCTGGTCGGGTGAGGCGGGCGGTGCGGCAGCGCGCGGCTGGTTAGGCTGCGTCCCGTGCCGAGCATCGATGCCGTAGGCGCGCGGGAGATCCTCGACTCGCGCGGAAACCCCACCGTGGAGGTCGAGGTCGCCCTCGACGACGGGACCATCGCCCGGGCCGCCGTGCCCAGCGGTGCGTCCACGGGCGCCTTCGAGGCGGTGGAGCTGCGGGACGGGGGTGAGCGGTACGGCGGCAAGGGCGTCACCAAGGCCGTCGACGGCGTCCTCGACGTCATCGGCCCGGAGCTGGTCGGCTACGAGGCCAGCGAGCAGCGCCTGGTCGACCAGCGGCTGCTCGACCTCGACGGCACCCCGGACAAGTCCCGCCTGGGCGCCAACGCCATCCTCGGCGTCAGCCTGGCCGTCGCCCGCGCCGCGGCCGACTCCGCCGGCCTCCCGCTGTTCCGCTACGTCGGCGGCCCGTCGGCGCACCTGCTGCCCGTGCCGATGATGAACATCCTCAACGGTGGCGCCCACGCCGACAGCAACGTCGACGTGCAGGAGTTCATGATCGCCCCCATCGGCGCCGCGACCTTCGCCGAGGCGCTGGCCATGGGCACCGAGACCTACCACGCGCTCAAGGCCGTGCTGAAGGGGCGCGGGCTCGCCACGGGCCTCGGCGACGAGGGTGGCTTCGCGCCCGACCTGCCGAGCAACCGCGACGCGCTGGACCTGATCGCCGAGGCGGTCGAGAAGGCCGGCTACTCCCTCGGCTCGGACATCGCGTTCGCCCTCGACGTGGCCGCGACCGAGTTCCACGCCGACGGCGGCTACGACTTCGAGGGGCAGTCCCGCTCGGCGGAGTACCTCGTCGACTACTACCGCGGCCTGGTCGACGCCTACCCGATCGTCTCCATCGAGGACCCGCTGGACGAGGAGGACTGGGACGGCTGGATCGCGATGACCGCCGCCCTCGGCGACCGGGTGCAGATCGTCGGCGACGACCTCTTCGTCACCAACCCGGCGCGGCTGGCCGACGGCATCGCCCGCGGCGCGGCCAACGCGCTGCTGGTGAAGGTCAACCAGATCGGCACCCTGACCGAGACCCTCGACGCGGTGAACCTGGCCCACCGCGGCAGCTACCGCTGCATGATGAGCCACCGCTCCGGTGAGACCGAGGACACCACGATCGCCGACCTCGCCGTCGCCACCGACTGCGGGCAGATCAAGACCGGTGCCCCGGCGCGCAGCGAGCGCGTGGCCAAGTACAACCAGCTGCTGCGCATCGAGGAGGAGCTCGACGACGCCGCCCGCTACGCCGGTGCCGCGGCGTTCCCCCGGCTGGACGGCTGAGCCAGGACCGATGAGCAGCGTGCGGGGCCGGCGGGCCGGTGGCGACGGTCCGCGGGCGACCGGCCGGGTGCCCCGGGTGCACTCGACCCGGCCGGTCCGCACGGGCCTGCGGACCAGCGCGTCCAGCCGGCCCGGGCAGCGGCGTCCCAACCGCCGGCCGGAGCGGCGCCCGGCCGGCCCGGCTGCGGCCCGTCGCCGTCCGATGTTCACCGGACGCGCGGTCGTGCTCGTCGGGCTGGTGCTGCTGCTGGCGCTGACCCTGGCCGGCCCCATCCGGCAGTACCTCGCCGGGCAGGCAGAGCTGACCCGGCTCGCCGCCGAGGGAGAGGCGCTCGACCAGCGGGCGGCCGACCTGGAGGCCGAGCTGGACCGGCAGTCCGACCCTGCCTACGCGCAGCGGCAGGCACGGGAGCGGCTGTCCTACGTGCTTCCCGGTGACCGCCTGCTGATCGTCGTCGACGGGGAGGCCGTCGAGGGCGACGCCGGCACGCTGGCCGCCGCGGCCGAGCAGCCCCAGCCGCTGTCCTGGTACGAGGGGCTGATGCGGTCGGTGGCCGACGCCGACGGCGGTGACGGGACCGAAGAGACGGGCACGGGAGGTGCGGGCGGGTGAGCGAGCCGGTCACCCCGGAGGACCGGGAGGTCGTCGCCCGGCAGCTCGGCCGGCCGCCGCGAGCGCTGGTGGGCGTGGCGCACCGCTGCCCCTGCGGCCAGCCCGACGTGGTCGAGACCTCGCCGCGGCTCGAGGACGGGACGCCGTTCCCTACGCTCTACTACCTGACCTGCCCGCGGGCCTCGGCCGCCGCCAGCCGGCTGGAGTCGACCGGGCGGATGCGGGAGTGGCAGGACGAGCTGGCCACCGATCCGGAGCTGGCCGCGGGCTACCGCGCCGCGCACGAGAGCTACCTCGCCGCCCGTGACGCCAAGGACGTGCTGCCCACCCGCGCCTCCGCGGGCGGCATGCCCGACCGGGTGAAGTGCCTGCACGCGCTCGCGGGTCACGCGCTGGCGGCCGGCCCCGGCGCGAACCCGATCGGCGACCGCGCCGTCGAGGGCATGGGGGAGTGGTGGGCCAAGGGGCCCTGCGCCCGCCCGGAGGGCCCCGGCCCCGAGGACGACGCGTGACCCGCGTCGGGGCGATCGACTGCGGCACCAACTCCATCCGCCTGCTGGTCGCCGACGTGCCCGCCGAGGGCGGGCACACCGACCTGCTCCGCCGGATGGAGGTGGTGCGCCTCGGCCAGGGCGTGGACGCGACCGGCCGGCTGGCGCCGGAGGCGATCGAGCGCACCCGCCTGGTGCTCGCCGAGTACGCGGCGCAGGCCCGCGAGCTGGGCGCCACCGCGGTGCGGATGGTGGCCACGAGCGCCACCCGGGACGCGGCCAACCGCGCCGACTTCGAGCGGATGGTCCTGGCCACGCTGGGCCGCGCCCCTGACGTGGTGACCGGCCGCGAGGAGGCCGAGCTGTCGTTCCTCGGCGCGACCGGGTCCGTCGCGGAAGCGGCGGCGACGCACGGCCTGCAGCCACCCCGGCCGCCGTACCTGGTGGTCGACATCGGCGGCGGCTCGACCGAGTTCGTCCTGGGCGACGCCGGCGGCGTGATCGCCGCGCGGTCGGTGGACATCGGCTGTGTCCGGCTCACCGAGCGGCACCTGCACGACGACCCCCCGACCGCCGAGCAGGTCTCCCTCACCGAGCGGGACATCAGGACCGCGCTGGCCGAGGTGACCGCCGAGGTGCCCGTGCGGCGGGCGGCCACCCTGGTCGGACTGGCCGGGTCGGTGACCACCGTGGCCGCGCTCGCCCTGGACCTGCCCACCTACGACTCCGAGGCCATCCACGGCTCGCGGATCCCGGTGGACGACGTGCGGCGGGTGTCGGCGGACCTGCTCGCGGCTCCCCGGGAGCGGCGGGCGGCGTCGCCGGTCATGCACCCCGGCCGGGTCGACGTCATCGGTGCCGGCGCGCTGGTCCTGCGGGTGCTCATGGACGAGTTCGCCCTGCCGGAGGTCGCCGTCAGCGAGCACGACATCCTCGACGGCATCGTCCTGCGCCTGGCCCGCGGCTGACCCGCTCCGCATGGCACTCGACGCCGACGGCTTCCCGGTCACCCGCACGCCGGCCGGGGTCGTCCGCGGCGCCCGTGCGGCCCGGGACCTCGCCGTCCTCGACGCCCGCATCTCCGGCTGCTACGCCTGCCCCCGGCTGGTCGCGTGGCGGGAGGAGGTGGCCAGGACCAAGCGGGCCTCCTTCCGCAACCAGGACTACTGGGGCCGGCCGGTGCCCGGGCTCGGGCCGGCCGACGCCCGGATCGCCGTCGTCGGGCTGGCGCCGGCCGCCCACGGCGGGAACCGCACCGGCCGGGTCTTCACCGGCGACCGCAGCGGCGACTGGATCTTCGCCGCGCTCTCGCGGGCCGGGCTGGCGAACCAGCCGACCTCCACCCACATCGGCGACGGACTGGAGCTCACCGACGTCCGGGTGGCTGCCGCCGTGCGCTGCGCACCGCCGGCGAACGCGCCCACGCCGGAGGAGCGGGACACCTGCTCGCCGTGGCTGGCCCGGGAGCTGGAGCTGCTGCCGCGGCTGCGGGTGGTCGTCGTCCTCGGCGGCTTCGGCTGGACGGCGCTGTGGCCGGTCCTGGCCGCCGCCGGGTACGCGCTGCCCCGGCCGCGGCCGGCGTTCGGCCACGGCGTCGAGGTGGCGCTGTCCGGGCCCCGAGGCCCGCTGACGTTGCTGGGCAGCTACCACGTGAGCCAGCAGAACACCTTCACCGGCAGGCTCACCGAGCCGATGCTCGACGCCGTGCTGTCCCGTGCCACGGAGCTCGCGGGGGATCCCCGCTAGCGTGCAGGGCACGCCCCCGTAGCCCAATCGGCAGAGGCAGGCCCCTTAAAAGGGTCCCAGCGTCGGTTCGAACCCGACCGGGGGCACCGGAGGGGCATCCGTTTCCCCTCGTGCGGGTGTCGTGGAACGCTTCGGGCGTGTCCGGCGTTGACCTGACCGAGTGGGGTGCACCAAGTTGGCTCCACGATCCAGAAGTCACCTCGAGGAGATGACGATGCCCAGTAGGAACCCGGCGTTCAGCCGTGGGTTCGGTAATGCGGGCCCCGGCCAGCAGTCCGCCGGTTGGGGCAACGCCCCCCAGTACGGCGGGCCCCGGTACGGCGCGCCGCAGTACGGGGCCCCGACCCAGTACGGCGCCCCCGCGCCGCAGCACGACGCGTACACCGCACCGTCCCCGTACGGGACGACCGAGGCGACGCGGTACATGACCATGGACGACGTCGTCCAGAAGACGGGTCTGTCCTTCCTCGTCACCGTCGTCTCGGCGGCGGTCACCTGGGCGCTCCTCCCCCAGGAGCTGGCGTGGGGCCTGGCCCTGCCGTCGGTCCTGGTCGCCTTCGTGCTCGGCCTGGTGATCGCCTTCAAGCAGATCGCCAACCCGGCCGCGACGCTGGCCTACGGTGCGCTCTACGGCGTCGCCCTGGGTGCGATCAGCGAGGCGTTCAACGACGTCTACCCGGGCATCGTCATGCAGGCGCTGATCGGCACCTTCGGTGTTTTCGCCGGCATGCTGGTGGTCTACAAGACGGGCGCCATCCGCGTCACCCCCAAGCTGACCCGCTGGGTCATGGCCGCCGGTATCGGTGTCCTGGTCCTGATGGTGGCCAACTTCGTGGCCGCGTGGATCGGCGGCGGCAACGGCCTGGGCCTGCGCGACGGTGGTCCGCTGGCGATCGGCTTCAGCCTGCTCGTGATCGGTGTGGCGGCGTTCTTCCTGCTGCTCGACTTCGACATGGCCGACGAGGCCATCCGTCGTGGGGCGCCGGCCAAGTTCGCCTGGTACATCGCCTTCGGTCTGCTCGTGACCGTCATCTGGCTGTACATCGAGATCCTGCGCCTGCTGAGCTACCTCCAGGACGACTGACCTCGTCCGCACACGAGACAGTGGCCCGGTCCCCGCAAGGGGGCCGGGCCACTGTCGTGTCAGGGGTCTCCCGCGCCGCCGGCGCGGGGTCCTCCGGGGACTCCCCGTGCGGAGAGCCCCCGGAGGATCGAATCAGGAGAGGCGCTCGAGCACCATCGCCATGCCCATGCCGCCACCGACGCACATGGTCTCCAGACCGAAGGTCACGTCCCGAGTCTGCAGGCCGTTGATCAGCGTGCCGGTGATCCGGGCGCCGGTGCTGCCGAAGGGGTGCCCGACGGCGATGGCGCCACCGTGCACGTTCAGCTTCTCGATCGGGACGTCGAGGTCCCGGTAGCTCGGGATGACCTGCGCGGCGAAGGCCTCGTTGATCTCGACGAGGTCGATGTCGTCGATGGTCATGCCGGCCCGCTGCAGGGCCAGACGGGAGGCGTCGACCGGGCCGTAGCCCATGATCTCCGGCGAGAGGCCGGTGACCGCGGTGGAGACCACGCGGGCCAGCGGGGTGAGACCCAGCTCGGCGGCCTTGGTGTCGCTCATGACCACCACGGCGGAGGCGCCGTCGTTGAGCGGGCAGGCGTTGCCCGCGGTGACCCGGCCGTCGGGGCGGAAGACCGGCTTGAGGCCGGAGATGCCCTCGAGCGTGGTGCCGGGGCGCGGGCCGTCGTCCTTGGTGACCACGGTGCCGTCGGGCAGGGTGATCGGGACGATCTCGCGCTCCCAGAAGCCGTTGTTGATCGACTCCTCGGCGAGGTTCTGGCTGCGGACGGCGAACTCGTCCATCTCCTGGCGGGTGACGCCCTTGAGCAGCGCCAGGTTCTCCGCGGTCTGCCCCATGGCGATGTAGACGTCGGGGATCTCGCCGTTCTGGCGCGGGTCGGTCCAGGAGTCGGCGCCGCTCTCGGCCACCTTCGCCACCCGGGCCTCGGCGTCGGCGAAGACCGGGTTCTTGGTGTCGGGGATCGCGTCGCTGTTGCCCTTGACGAACCGCGAGACGGTCTCCACACCGGCGGAGATGAAGACGTCGCCCTCGCCGGCCTTGATGGCGTGCATGGCCATGCGGGTGGTCTGCAGGGACGAGGAGCAGTAGCGGGTGATCGTCGTGCCGGGCAGGTGGTCCATGCCCAGCAGCACGCTGACGACGCGCCCCATGTTGAAGCCCTGCTCGCCGCCGGGCAGGCCGCAGCCGAGCATCAGGTCGTCGATGTCGGTGGGGTCGAGGGCGGGCACCTTGTCCAGGGCGGCACGGACGACGGCGGCGGCCAGGTCGTCGGGCCGCATGTCCTTCAGCGAGCCCTTGAACGCACGACCGATGGGTGAGCGCGCGGTCGCGACGATGACGGCTTCGGGCATGAGAGCCTCCACGATGAGGGGGGTCCGGGCGCGGATCGCCGGACGTCGGTCACCTCGAAACTACCCGGCCCCGTCCCGGGTACCGCCCCGAGCACGCGAGGGGTGGGCAGGACGGGGTCCTTTCTCAGCCGGCGACCGGCGTCCCCGCCTCCGCCTCGGCGTGTTCCGCCTGCTCGGGCGTCGGCACCTCGGTGGGGCGGCGCCGCCGCAGCAGCGCCCACGGGCCGCGGGGGCCGGTGTCCGAGCCGGCCACCTCGGCGGCCTGCACCTCGGTGCCGGGACGGTTGGCGGCCCGTGCCGCGGCGTGGGCGACGGGCCGGACGGTGTCGCGGCGGAGCGAGCGCAGGCCCCGGTCCGCGCGCGCCGGCCACACGCCGAGCGCGTCGGCGACCGACGGCAGCAGGACCGCTGCCGCCGCGGCGTAGCCGGCGCCGCTGGGGTGGAACTCGTCCACGCTGAACATGGTGCGGTCGGAGGCGAACGCGGGCCCGAGCAGCGAACCGAGGGAGACCGTCCGGCCCCCGGCCTCGACGACGGCGACGGTCTGCGCGGCTGCCATCTGCCGGCTCCACCGGCGGGCCAGCGTGCGCAGCGGCTGGGCGATCGGCCGGATGGTGCCCAGATCGGGGCAGGTGCCGACGACGACCTCGCAGCCGGCCGCGGTCAGCCGGCGGACCGCATCGGTGAGGTGGCCGACGGAGACCGCCGTCGAGGTGCGGGCGGTGACGTCGTTGGCCCCGATCATGATCACCGCGACCGTCGGCCGCTCGGCCAGGGCGCGGTCGACCTGCACCTCCAGGTCGGCGGCGCGGGCGCCGGACTTCGCCAGGCGCACCAGGCGGACCGGCCGCTCGGCGAGCTCGGCCAGGCCCGCGGCGACGAGCACGCCGGGGGTCTCGGCGGCGCGGTGCACGCCGAGCCCGACGGCGCTGGAGTCACCCAGCACGGCCAGCACGATGGGCGTGCCGCGGCCCCGGCCGTAGACCCCGTCGCCCGACGGCGGGTCGCCCTTGGTGGTGCGGGCCTCGACCCTGCGGCGGGCGGCCCGTGCCTCCTCGCGGAGCAGGGCGACCAGGGCGGCCCCGGCGATGCCCACCCCGCCGCCGCCGTACGCGGCTCCGGTGGCCAGCCGTCGGGCCGTGTCCGTGCGGATCATGGTCCCTCCGTCCCTGGTCGGTGCATGCGTCGGGGCGCCACCGACGTTATCGGCCCCCTACGGTGCAACCTGTGCCCCCATCCCTCCCTGGTGTGAGCCAGTCCCCCGACCCCGACGACCGGACGCGGCAGATCGTCGACGTCCTCGTCGAGGCCTTCGGCGAGCTCATGGACGCCGACGCCGACGCCTTCCGTACGAAGTTCCGCAAGATGGCGGCCGATCCATTCGCCTTCTACCGGGGGAGCGCCCCTCTGTTCTACGCCGACATGGCGACGACGGAGGATCGGTGGTGCGACGAGCGCACGTCGCGCGTGTGGATCCAGGGTGACCTGCACGCGGAGAACTTCGGCACCTACATGGACAGCGCCGGCCGGATCGTCTTCGACGTCAACGACTTCGACGAGGCCTACCTCGGGCACGTCAGCTGGGACCTGCGCCGCTTCTGCGCCAGCTTCGCGTTGCTGTCGTGGCGCAAGGCGCTCGGTGACGACGTCATCAGCGAGCTGCTGGGCGTCTACCTCCGTGCCTACCTGGAGCAGGTGGAGGCGTTCACCCGCTCCGACGAGGACCGGTCGTTCGCGCTGCTCGCCGGGAACACCGAGGGCGCGGTGCGCGAGCTGATCCTGGAGACGACGGCGCGCACCCGCATGGGCCTGCTGGACCGCATGACCGTGGTGGAGGACTTCCAGCGGCGCTTCGCCGACCGGGCCCGCAACCGCCGGCTCGGCGACGAGGAGCGGGACCGCGTGCTCGCCGCCCTCGAGCGCTACCGGGAGACCGTGCCGAAGGGGCAGCGGCGCCGGGAGGTCACCTACGACGTGAAGGACGTCATCGGCACCGGCGGGTTCGGCATCGGCAGCGCCGGGCTGCCGGCCTACAACGTCCTGCTCGAGGGGTACGACCAGGCGCTGGAGAACGACGTCGTGCTGTCGCTGAAGCAGGGCAACGTGGCGGCGCCCAGCCGGGTCGTCACCGATCCGGAGATCCGCGGTTACTTCGAGAACGAGGGCCACCGCACGGCGTTGAGCCAGCGGTCGCTGCAGGCGAACACCTCGCAGTTCCTCGGTTACACCGAGATGGATGGGCGGGGCTTCGTCGTCGCCGAGCTCTCGCCCTACGAGCTCGACCTGGACTGGGACGACCTCACCGAGCCCGAGGAGATCGCCCCGGTGCTGACCCAACTCGGCCGCGCCACCGCGAAGCTGCACTGCGTCGGCGACGCCGACAGCGACCACACCTTGGTGCCGTTCCAGACCGAGGAGGCGATCACCGCGATGGTGGGCGACCGGCGGGAGGAGTTCGTCGCCGACCTGGTCGAGTTCGCGCACTCCTACGCGCACCGCACTCAGACCGATCACCGGCTGTTCGTGAACGCCTTCCGCGCGGGGGCCATCCCGGGGATCAGCTCCAGCGGCTCGCTCCCCCTGCCGGGGGGCCGGCGCGCGCGCCGAGTGGGCAGTTGACGCCGGCGACGCGCGCCGGCGCGCCGTCCCGATCGACCGCGACTGGGCACTCGACCGCTCAGCGCGCGCGTCGTCCCCGGCGGGTGCGGAGGTAGTCGGCGACGACGTACTCGCCGAGCCGCTCGGTGTCGGGCTGGAACACGCGTCCACCGGCCCGCTGGGTCAGGTCGTGGACGAAGTGCACCAGGCCGGGGTCGGGGTCGAGGGCGAAGACGTTCACCGTCGCCCCCGACCGGGCCACCCGCTCCACCTCGGCCACGGTCCGGGCGATCGTCTCCGGCATCGGCGGCCAGCAGAAGAACGGCGTCCCGTCGTCCTCCAGGTGGGCGGTCGGCTCCCCGTCGGTGACCACCAGGACCACCGGCTCGGCGTCCCGGTGCCGGGCCAGGAACCGCCGGGCCAGCATCAGCCCGTGCTGGAGGTTGGTGCCCTGCAGCGTGTCCACGGAGAGCTCGGCGAGGGTCTCCGGGCGCAGCACCTGGGCGGTGGACGAGAAGCCGATGATCTCGATGGCGTCCTGCGGGAAGCGGGTGGTCACCAGCGAGTGCAGCGCCATCGCCGTCGACTTCGCCGCCGCCCAGGTCCCGCGCAGCGCCATGGAGTAGGACAGGTCGACCAGCAACGCGACGGCGGCCCCGGTGCGCCGCTCGGTCTCCACCACCTGGAAGTCCTCGACGGCGATGTGGACCCGCCGCTGCCCCTCCCGGCGTGGCTCGCCCGCCGTCCGCAGCACGGCGTTGCGGACGGTGCGGACGACGTCCAGCGGCTGCTCGTCGCCGAACCGCCACTCCCGCGAGCCGCCGGTGAGTTCCCCGGCCGCCCCGGCGTCGGCGACGTCGTGCTCACCGCGGCCGGTGGCGTCGAGCTGGGCGAAGACCCGGCGCAGCGCGGTCGCACCCAGCCGGCGGACGGCCTTGGGAGAGAGCTCCAGGGTGCCCCCGGACCGGTTCAGGTAGCCCTGGCGCTCCAGCTCCCGCTCGAGCTGCCGGAGGGCGGCCAGGTCGTCGGCGGCGGAGCGGCCGAGCGCACGCTGCAGCAGCTCCTCGTCGACGTCGGCCAGCGAGGCGCCGGCGTAGCCCTGCGAGAGCTGGTTCGACAGCGCCTCCAGGTCGGCGAGCTCGGCCACGGCGCTGGTGGCGTCGCCCAGGCCGAGGGACTGCTCGCCGTCGGGGACCTGCCCGCGCTGCCCCCACGGCAGATCGGGGCGGGCCTGGCGCAGCGCGTCGGAGAGGTGGGCCATCTCGCTGGCCAACCCCATGTCCTCCATCGTCTGCGCCATCAGGTCGGCCAGCTCGGCGCGCTGCTCGGGGGAGAGGCCGGCCATCATCCGCTCCTGCGCGGCCGCCCGGCGGGCCAGCGAGTCGATGAGCTCCTCGACCGACTGCGGCTCGTCGGGGAAGAACTGCCCGTGATCCGCCATGAAGTCGGCGAACTGCTGGTCGGTGTCCTCACCCCGGTTGTGCGCGTCGACCAGCCGGGACAGGTCGGCGACCATGTCCTTGACCGCCTGCAGGTCCTGCTCGCCGGCGTCCTGCAGCGCCTGCTTCATCGAGGCGAACGAGCTGTCGAGCACCTCCCGGCGCAGCAGGTCCTGGATCTGCTCGTAGGCCTGCCGCCCCTCCGCCGAGCGCCACGACCAGTCCTTGAGCGCGCGGACCGCCCCGGAGGTGTCCTCCGGCAGCGCGTCGAGCTCGGCCTCGGCCAGGCGCGCGGCGTCGTCGGGGTCGGGGAACAGCTCGCGGCGCTCGGCCCCGACGGCCCGGTCGAGCAGCTCCCGGACCTCCTGCAGGGTGCCGTCCATCCGCCCGGCGGTGCGCGCCTGACGCAGCCGGTCGCGCACCGCCCGGCGCAGCTCGTCGAGCCCGCGCCGGCCCTCGGTGCCCCGGCGGAGCAGCTCGCGCAGCGCCTCGCGCACCCCGCTGCCGCCCAGCACCGAGTCGCCGATCTCGTCGACGGCGTTGCCCAGGTCGTAGGGCGGGGCCAGCGGGTCGGGGCCACCCCGCCAGGCCCCGTACCGGTAGCCGCGCGGACGTCGCGTGCTCACGTCAGGCCCCGTAGACGGTGCGGCCGCCGTCGGTGTCCTTGGCCAGCCGGCGGGTGAGGTGCAACCCCTCCAGCGCGAACTCCACGGCCGCCGCCGCCTGCTCGGCGGACTGGTCGCCCTCGGGCACGCCGAGCCGGCCGAGCAGCTCGGCCAGTTTCGGGATCGTGCCCAGCTGGCCCAGCAGCACCGGGGCGGGCACCAGGTCGCCGGACTCGACGGTCTCCCCGCCGGTGAAGTGCTCCTGCAGGCCGGTGAGGTCGAGCCCGGCGCAGCGGGCGCGGAACGTCTGCGCGGTCGCCTGGCGCAGCAGGTGCTCCAGGATCTCCAGCTCGCGGTCGTCGTCGGGGTCGGAGCCCGCGTCGGCGAACTCCACCTTGCCGCGGCTGGCCGGGACGATGCTCGGCAGGTCCACGACCCGGGCCACCGGCCGCGCCTCCCCAGCCACGGCGGCGCGGCGGACGGCGGAGGCGGCGACGGTCTCCAGGCCCGCGATGGCGAACCGGGCGCTGACGCCGGAGCGCTGGTCGACGTGGCTGGACTCGCGGACCAGCCGGGTGAACCGCGCGACGATCTCCACCAGGTGGGCCGGGACGACGGGCGCGTCGAGGGAGTCCTGCCCGCCCGGTGCCCCGAGCCCGCTGGTCTGCGCCTCCTGCTCCAGCAGCCGGATCTCGTCGGCGAGCTCGATCGGGTAGTGGGTGCGCACCTCGGCGCCGAACCGGTCCTTGAGCGGGGTGATGATCCGCCCGCGGTTGGTGTAGTCCTCGGGGTTGGCGCTGGCCACCAGCAGCAGGTCCAGGGGGAGCCGCACCCGGTAGCCGCGGATCTGGATGTCCCGCTCCTCCAGGACGTTGAGCAGCGCCACCTGGATGCGCTCGGCGAGGTCGGGCAGCTCGTTGACGCTGAAGATGCCGCGGTTGGTGCGGGGGACGAGGCCGTAGTGGACGGTCTCCGGGTCGCCGAGCGTGCGGCCCTCGGCGACCTTGATCGGGTCGACGTCGCCGATGAGGTCGCCGACGCTGGTGTCCGGCGTCGCCAGCTTCTCGCCGAACCGCTCGCTGCGGTGCAGCCAGCCCACGGGAGCGGCGTCGCCGTGCTCGGCGATCTGCCGGTGTGCCCAGACGCTGACGGGGCTGAGCGGATGCTCGTTGAGCTCGCTGCCGACCAGGACCGGTGTCCACTCGTCGAGCAGTCCGACCAGGGTGCGGATCAGCCGGGTCTTGCCCTGGCCGCGCTCACCGAGGAGAACGAGATCGTGGCCGGCGATGAGTGCCCGCTCGACCTCGGGGAGCACGGTGTCCTCGAAGCCGACCATGCCGGGCAGGGTCGCCTCGCCGGCGGCGAGGCGGGCGAGCAGGTTGGCGCGGAGCTCCGCCTTGACCGGGCGGAAGGGAACGCCGGTGGCGCGGAGCTCGCCGAGGGTGGTGGGTGCGGGGGCGGGGGTTGCCGGTGCGGGGGTGTCCGTCACCTCCGCCACGGTACGACGAGGAACGCGGGTCCGGGCGTCCGTCGGCGCCGCCGCCTGCGAGGATCCCCGGGTGACCGGATCCGGTGGGCCGCCGCTCGTCACCGGCAAGGACGTCGAGGCCGCGGCGGAGCTGCTCGCCGGCGTCGTCCGGCGCACCCCGCTGGAGCACTCGCGCGGGCTGGCCGACCGCGTGGGCGGCCCGGTGTGGCTCAAGTGCGAGAACCTGCAGCGCGCCGGGTCGTTCAAGATCCGCGGTGCCTACACGCGGATCGCCCGGCTGAGCGACGGCGAGCGGGCCCGCGGAGTGGTCGCCGCCAGCGCCGGGAACCACGCCCAGGGGGTTGCCCTCGCCGCGCGGCTGCTGGGCGCCGAGGCGACGGTCTACATGCCGGAGACCGCGCCGCTGCCCAAGGTGGCCGCCACGCGCCACTACGGCGCCACCATCGAGATGCTCGGGCAGTCGCTGGCCGAGCCGCTGGTGGCCGCCGCCGAGCACGCCCGGCGGACCGGAGCGGTCTTCATCCACCCGTTCGACCACCCGGACGTCATCGCCGGGCAGGGGACCGTCGGGCTGGAGGTCCTCGAGCAGTGCCCCGAGGTGGCGACGGTCCTGGTCTGCGCCGGCGGCGGGGGACTGGTCTCCGGCATCGCGGCCGCGGTCAAGGAGCGCCGTCCCGACGTGCGGGTCGTCGCGGTGCAGGCGGAGTCGGCGGCGGCACTTCCCGGCTCGCTGGCGGCGGGGCGTCCGATCGCGCTGGAGAGCATGGTCACCATGGCCGACGGCATCGCGGTCCCGATGCCCGGGGACCTCACCTTCGCCCACGTGCGGCGCCTGGTCGACGAGGTGCGCACGGTCAGCGAGGAGGACCTGTCCCGGGCACTGCTGTTCTGCCTGGAGCGGGCCAAGCTCGTCGTCGAGCCGGCCGGTGTCGCGGCGGTGGCCGCCGTCCTGGCCGACCCGGCGGCGTTCGCACCGCCCGTGGTGGCGGTCGTCTCCGGCGGCAACATCGACCCGGTGCTGCTGCTCAAGGTCGTCCAGCACGGCATGGCCGCGGCGGGGCGGTACCTCTCGCTGCGCCTGCGGGTGCCCGACCGCCCGGGCTCGCTGGCCGCCGTCCTCGCCGAGCTCGCCGCCGTGGGCGCCAACGTGCTGGAGGTCGAGCACGAGCGCACCGGCACCCGGTTGCGGATCGGCGAGGTGGAGGTCTTCGTCGTCCTGGAGACCCGCGGGCCCGCGCACGCCGACGAGGTGGTGTCCGCGCTGCGCCGGGCCGGCTACGCCGTCACCCCCGAGCAGTCGCGCACCGATGAGTCCACCGGGCGCCCCCGGTCCTAGCTCCCGACCTCGCACCGTGCGGGGCGCGGAGCGAGGAGCACGGATGTGCACGCCATCGAGGAAAGCGTTCGAGAAGTGTCACCGCCGCCCCCTAGCGTGCGTCTCATGACCGACGCGATCGTGGTCGAGGGGCTGGTCAAGCGCTTCGGCGCCACCACCGCGCTCGACGGGGTGTCCCTGACCGTGGCCGAGGGCTCGGTGCTCGGGCTGCTCGGCCCGAACGGCGCGGGGAAGACGACGGTGGTGCGCATCCTCACCACCCTGCTCGCCGCCGACGACGGGCGGGCGGAGGTCGTGGGGCTCGACGTGGCCCGCGACGCCGACCGGGTGCGCGCGGCGATCGGGCTCACCGGCCAGTACGCCGCCGTTGACGAGTACCTCACCGGCTTCGAGAACCTGGAGATGGTCGGGCGGCTCTACCGGCTCGGCAAGGCCGAGGCGCGCAGGCGGGCCGGCGAGCTGCTCGAGCGCTTCGACCTCTCCGGGGCGGCGAACCGGCCGGCGAAGACCTACTCCGGCGGCATGCGGCGCCGCCTGGACATCGCGGCCTCGCTGATCAACCGCCCGCCGGTGCTGTTCCTCGACGAGCCGACCACCGGTCTCGACCCGCGCAGCCGGCTGGCCATGTGGGAGTTCATCTCCGAGCTCGCCGACGGCGGGACGACGATCCTGCTCACCACGCAGTACCTGGAGGAGGCCGACCGGCTGGCCGACCGCATGGTGGTGATCGACCGCGGCCGGGTCATCGCCCGCGGCACCGCCGACGAGCTCAAGGCGCAGGTGGGGGGCCGGCGGCTGGAGTTCACCGTCACCGACGCCAGGGTGCTCCCCGACATGGTGCAGCGGCTGGCGCCGCTGGCGGTGGACCAGCCACAGGTCGACGGGCCGGGCCGACGACTCAGCCTGCCGGTCAGCGGTGGAGCGGAGGTGCTCGCCGACGCGCTGCGCCGGCTCGACGGCTGCGCCGCGGAGATCGTCGACGTCGGTCTCCGACGCCCCGACCTCGACGACGTCTTCCTGGCGCTGACCGGGCGGGTCGCCGAGGACGGCGACGAGGCTGCCGCGCCCGCTGCCGCGACCGTGGGGAGTGACCGATGAGCTCGCTGTCCGTCGCCGTCGAGGACGGCCTGACGATCACCCGCCGCAACCTGGTCAAGGTGAAGCGGGTACCGGAGCTGATCGTCTTCGCGACGCTGTCGCCGATCATGTTCGTGCTGCTGTTCCGCTACGTGTTCGGCAGCGCCATCCCCATCCAGGGCATCAGCTACGCGGAGTTCCTGTTGCCCGGGATCTTCGCGCAGACCATCGTCTTCGGGAGCACGATCACCGGGGCCAGCCTGGCCGAGGACCTGCAGAAGGGGCTCATCGACCGGTTCCGCTCCCTGCCCATGGCGCCGTCGGCCGTGCTGGTCGGCCGCACCGTCGCCGATCTCGCGCTCAACGCGCTGTCCATCGTCGTCATGGGCGTCACGGGGCTGGTCGTCGGGTGGCGGATCCGGTCGTCGATCGGCGAAGCGCTGGCCGGGTTCGCGCTGCTGCTGCTGTTCGCCTACGCCATGAGCTGGCTGATGGCGACCGTCGGGTTGCTGGTCCGGGCCCCGGAGGTGGTGCAGCAGGCCAGCTTCATCGTGATCTTCCCGCTCACCTTCATCGCCAACACCTTCGTCCCGACGGACAACTTCCCGACGGTGCTGAAGTGGATCGCCGACTGGAACCCGGTGTCGGCGGTCGTGCAGGCGGCCCGGGAGCTGTTCGGCAACACCGCTCCGATCCTCGAGGTCGCCGACGCGTGGTCCCTGCAGAACCCCGTGCTCTACACGCTGCTGTGGTCGGCCGTCCTGCTCGCCGTCTTCATCCCTCTCTCGGTGAGGATCTACCAGCGCACGGCCAGCCGTTGAGCGAGCGCGCCTGCGCTGGCACCGGATCGCGGCACCGCTCGCGGTGGCCCCTGCGGCAGGTCACGGCGGGGGTGGAGACTGGCGACCGATGAGCGCCGAGTCCACCCCCGCCCTGTCCGTCGACAACCCGCTCGCCGCGCCGTCGGAGCTGCCGTTCGGGCTGCCCCCGTTCGGCGGGATCACCCTCGAGCACTGCCGCGAGGCCCTGCTGGCGGGCATGGCCGAGCACCGGCGGGAGGTGGCGACCATGGTCGAGGACCCCGAGCCGCCGACCTTCGAGAACACCATCGTGGCGCTGGAGCGGTCCGGGGCGCTGCTGGATCGGGCGTGGTCGGTGTTCGGCAACCTCTCCTCCTCGGTGGCCACCCCCCGGCTGCGGGAGATCGAACGGGAGATCGCCCCGCTGGCCGCCGCGCACGAGGACGCCCTGCGGCTGGACCCGGCCGTCTTCGCCCGGGTGGACGCGGTGCACGGCGCCCGGCACGACGCCGGGCTGGACGCCGAGGCGCTGCGCCTGGTCGAGCGTTACCACCTCGACTTCGTGCTCGCCGGCGCCCGGCTCGACGACACCGACAGGGCCCGTCTCGGCGAGCTGAACCAGGAGCTGTCGGAGCTCTCGACGACATTCGGGCAGAACCTCCAGCTGGCGACCGAGACCGCGGCGGTCCACGTCACCGACGCGGCCCAGCTGGACGGGCTCACCGGCGAGGAGCTGGCCACCGCCGCGCGGGCAGCTGCCGACCGCGGCCTCGACGGGTACCTGCTGACCCTGGTGCTCCCCACCGGCCAGCCGGTGCTGACGAAGCTGCGTGACCGGGAACTGCGCCGCCGGGTGTTCGAGGCGTCCACGAACCGGGCCTCGGCCGGCGAGCACGACAACCGGCCGGTCGCCGAGCGGATCGCCCGGGCGCGCGCCGAGCGTGCCCGGCTGCTCGGCTTCGACACCCACGCCGACCTCGTGCTCGCCGACTCCACTGCCCGCACCACGGCCGCGGTCGACGAGATGCTCGCCTCGATGGTGCCGGCGTCGGTGGCCAACGCGGAGGCGGAGGCCGACGTGCTGCGGGAGGTCGCCGCCCGCGACGGCGTCGAGCTCGCCGCCTGGGACTGGGCCTTCTACTCCGAGCAGGTGCGGACCGAGCGTTACGCCGTCGACACCGCCGCGCTGCGCCCCTGGTTCGAGCTCGACCGGGTCCTGGTCGACGGCGTCTTCTCCGCAGCGGTTCGGCTCTACGGCTTCCGGTTCACCCCGCGCCCCGACCTCGCCGGCTACCACCCCGACGTCCGGGTGTGGGAGGTCCGCGACGCCGACGGCGCCGAGGTCGGGCTCTACCTGGGTGACTTCTTCGCCCGCGAGGGCAAGCGCGGCGGAGCGTGGATGAGCTCGTTCGTGCGCCAGTCGCGGTTGCTCGGCACCCGCCCGGTCGTCGTCAACAACCTCAACGTGTCGCGGGCGCCCGACGGACAGCCCACACTGCTCACGCTCGACGAGGTGAACACCCTCTTCCACGAGTTCGGGCACGCGCTGCACGGGCTGAGCTCCGCGGTGACCTACCCGCGCTTCTCGGGCACCGCGGTGCCGCGCGACTTCGTCGAGTTCCCGAGCCAGGTCAACGAGATGTGGGCGCTCTGGCCCGAGGTCCTGGCCGACTACGCGCGGCACGTGGAGACCGGCGAGCCGCTGCCGAGTTCGGTCGTCGAGGCCATCGACGCCGCGCAGCTGTGGGGCGAGGGCTTCGCGACGCTGGAATACCTCGGCGCCACCCTGCTGGACCAGGCGTGGCACCGCATCACCCCGGAGACCGGGATCGGCGACCCGGTGGCCTTCGAGCGCGCCGCCCTCGAGGCGGCGGGTGTGGCCTCCGCGCTCGTGCCGCCGCGGTACCGGACCACGTACTTCCAGCACGTCTTCGCCGGCGGGTACTCGGCCGGCTACTACTCCTACATCTGGTCGGAGGTGCTCGACGCCGACACCGTGGAGTGGTTCAAGGAGAACGGCGGCCTGCGCCGGGAGAACGGCGACGTCTTCCGGCGGCGGCTGCTCGCGGTGGGTGGCTCGGTAGATCCGCTGGATGCCTTCCGCGCCGTGCGTGGCCGCGACGCCGACCCTCAGCCGCTGCTCCGCCGCCGGGGCCTGGCGCCGGCCTGATCGCCGGGGCCGCCGCCGCTCTGGGGGGCCAGCTCCCGCGCTGCGGGTCCTGCAGAACTCCCGAGCCGGGAGTTTTCGCCCCCAGAGCGCCACTCAGAGCCAGGGAAGGCTGAGCACCAGGTCCAGGTCGTCAGGAGCGTCGCCGTCGCGGACCAGCCGGTTGGGCTGGCGGTGGCCGCACGCCGTGCAGCGGTGGACCACCTGCCAGCCCTTGCCCGACTTCTCCACCAGCCCGATCGGCTCCATGGGCTGCCGGCACTCGCTGGCGCGGTCGCCCGGCAGGTCGTCGACGTGCAGCGACCACAGGCAGTACGGGCAGTGGTTGCGGTAGTGCCCGTCGGTGTTCGCCGGCACCCGTGCGGCGCAGTGCACGCACGGGAAGCCGGTGTTCTCCGCCCGCCGGGAACGGGCGCGCGGCGTGGTCACCGAACGGTCAGGGGACGAACGGTTCGATGCCGACGACCTCGACGGTGATGCTCCGGCCGTTGGGCGCCTGGTAGGTGACCTTCTGGCCCGGCTTCGCGCCCATGATCGCCGCGCCGAGGGCCGATTCGGGGGAGTAGACGGTCAGGTCCGTCGTGCCGGCGATCTCGCGCGAACCGAGCAGGAACTTCTCGGTGTCGTCGTCGCCCTCGAACCGGATGGTGATGACGGTGCCGGTGGCGGCGTGCGTGACCTTCGTCGGCGGCTCGCCCACGTGCGCCTTGCGCAGCAGGTCGGTGAGCTGGCGGATGCGCCCCTCCTGCTTGCCCTGCTCGTCCTTGGCGGCGTGGTAGCCGCCGTTCTCCTTGAGGTCGCCCTCCTCGCGGCGGGCGTTGATCTCGGCGGCCATGGCCGGGCGGTTTGCCACCAGCTGGTCGAGCTCGGCCTTCAGCCGGTCGTGGGCCTCCTGGGTGAGCCAGATGCCCTGGTCCTGCTCGTCAGTGGGGGTGGACACGTGGGAGAACTCCTGGAACTCGGGGTGCCGTCCGGTGCGGACGGCGGTGGTCGATCCGGCCAAGCTAACACCGCGGGAGCGGCCGACGCTGCGATGCGCGGCCCCGCCCGGGATGCGGAACCGCAGTGTATCGGGGCGTGATCGACGACACGTTCCGGGCGTTCGGGCCGCTCACCCGCGAGGCGTCTGCCACACACGGATGACCATCCGCCGTCCTCGTCGTCCGGCGAGGGACACTGTCCGGGTGACCCAACCCGACCAGCTGCGCCTGCTCGCCGTGCACGCTCACCCGGACGACGAGTCGAGCAAGGGCGCCGCCACGATGGCGAAGTACGTCGCCGAGGGCGTCCGCGTGATGGTGGCCACCGCCACCGGCGGCGAGCGCGGCTCGGTGCTCAACCCGGCGATGGACCGCCCCGAGGTCTGGGAGCGGCTGCCGCAGATCCGCGTCGAGGAGATGGCCAGGGCCCGCGAGATCCTCGGCATCGAGCAGGAGTTCCTCGGCTTCGTCGACTCCGGGCTGCCCGAGGGCGACCCGCTGCCCCCGCTGCCGGAGGGCTGCTTCGCCCTCGTGCCGATCGAGGAGGCCGCTGCTCCGCTGGTCGCGCTGATCCGCCGCTTCAAGCCGCAGGTGATCACCACCTACGACGAGCGCGGCGGGTACCCGCACCCCGACCACGTCAAGACCCACGAGATCTCGGTGCACGCCTTCGAGGCCGCCGGCGATCCAGACCGGTACCCGGAGCTCGGCGACCCCTGGCAGCCGAGCAAGCTCTACTACCACATGAGCTTCACGCTGCCGCGCACGAAGGCGCTGCACGAGGCCATCCTCGCGACCGGCGCGGAGTCGCCCTACGCCGAGTGGCTGGAGAAGTGGGACCCCGCGCACGACATCTCCCACCGGGTCACCACCCGCGTCCCGTGCGGTGAGTACTTCCCGGTGCGCGACGCCGCGCTGATCGCGCACGCCACCCAGATCGACCCGCTGGGCCGCTGGTTCGCCTGCCCGGTGGACACCCAGCAGCAGATCTGGCCCACGGAGGACTACGAGCTGGCCCGCTCGCTGGTCGACACCACCACCCCGGAGGACGACCTGTTCGCCGGCATCCGCAGTGAGGTGACCGTCCGATGACCGCACCCGTGGACGCGGTGAGCATTCTCGCCGCAGCTCAGCAGCAGCTCCCGCAGGACGTCGGGAAGGCCGGCCCGCTCGGCCTGCTCCTGATCGTGGTGCTCTTCATCGCGGCCGCGCTGCTGGTCAGGTCGATGAGCGGCCACCTGAAGAAGCTGCCCCGCAGCTTCGACTCCGCGGACCAGGAGGAGCGGGTCGACGTCCCCGACGACCTCTCCGGTCTGGACGAGGCCCGGCGCGAGCCCGGTCAGGAGCTGCTAGACACCCTGCGGCGGGCGCCACTGGCGATCGAGCCGCCGCGCCGGGACGGCGACGCCCGGAGCTGACCTCCGCCCGGGAAGACCGCGGCGGAACGCGCTCCGGTCTGCCCGTTGGCTCACCCGGCGAAGCGGCATGGTCTGGGGTCCGCTCTGGGCGCAGCGACGGCCGTTCCCGTGGACGCCCGTCCGCGAGTGGCCGACCGAGCTGCGGGGGGACATGGCCTCGGTCGAGGAGGTCCGGGCCCGGGGCCGCAGGTCGGCTGACCCCGGTGGCCGGCGGCCAGGGACACTGGCTGCCGTGCCCGTCGACGCCGTTCCCGCAGCCAGCGACGTCCTCGTGGTGGGTGCGGGCCCGGCGGGGTCCGCCGCCGCCGCGTGGGCGGCCCGTGCCGGGCGCGACGTGGTGCTCGCCGACGCCGCGGTCTTTCCGCGTGACAAGACCTGCGGTGACGGGCTGACCCCGCGGGCGATCGCCGAGCTGGACCACCTGGGCCTGGGGGAGTGGGCACGGTCGAAGGCCCGCAATCGGGGCCTGCGCGCCGCCGGGTTCGGCCGGGAGTGGCAGCTGCCCTGGCCGGGTGGCGCCTTCCCCGACCACGGCAGCGCCGTGCCGCGCACCCAGCTGGACGCCCGCATCCGGCAGGCGGCGCTCGACGCCGGCGCGGTCGCCGTCGACGGCGCCCGGGCCGTCGACGTCGAGCGGGACGGCGACCGGGTCACCGGTGTGGTGTTCGAGCACGCCGACGACAGCCGGAGCACGGTCTCCTGCCGGCGGCTCGTCGTCGCCGACGGGGTGCGCTCCCCGCTGGGCCGGGTGCTCGGGCGCGAGTGGCACCGCGACACCGCCTACGGGGTCGCCGCGCGTGGCTACGTGACCTCCGGCCGCGCTGACGATGAGTGGATCTCCTCGCACCTGGAGTTGCGCGGCGCCGACGGCGAGCTGCTGTCCGGCTACGGCTGGGTTTTCCCGCTGGGCGCGGAGGCCGGCGAGGTCAACGTCGGCGTCGGCACCCTGGCCACCTCCCGCCGTCCGGCCGGAGTGCAGCTCAAGGCGCTGCTGGAGACCTACACCGAGTCCAGACGCGGGGAGTGGCGGCTGGACGGCGATGTCCGGCTGCCGGCGTCGGCGCTGCTGCCCATGGGGGGTGCGGTGTCCGGCGTGGCCGGGCGGAACTGGGCGCTGATCGGGGACGCGGCCGGGTGCGTGAACCCGCTCAACGGCGAGGGCATCGACTACGGCCTGGAGACCGGGCGCACCCTCGCCGGGCTGCTCGGCGAGGACGACTGGACCGCGGCGTGGCCGGCGACGCTGCGCCGGCACTACGGCGAGGCGTTCTCCATCGCGCGGCGGCTGGCCGGGCTGCTCACGGTGCCGCGCTTCCTCCCGGCGGCCGGGCCGGTCGGCATGCGCTCGCGGGCGCTGATGACCGTCGCGCTGCGGGTGATGGGCAACCTCGTCACCGACGAGGACCGCGACGCGGTCGCCCGCCTCTGGCGCACGGCGGGACGGCTGTCCGTGCGCTTGGACGACCGCAAGCCCTTCAGCTGACCACCAGCGGCGACAGCCGGTCCGGGCGAGCGGGGGCCCGAAGGGTCCCCCGAGGGCGGACGGGAAGGGCTCAGCGCAACCGGCGAACGGTAATCGGCCGCGGTGTCTGACCGGAGGTCAGACGAAGGGAGAGTTGTACACCGCGAAGTACACGGCGATGTAGTGGCAGATCGCTGCGACGACGGTCATCGCGTGGAAGACCTCGTGGTAGCCGAAGGTGCCCGGCCAGGGGTTCGGCTTCTTGATGCCGTAGGCGATCCCGCCGAGGGTGTAGAGCACCCCGCCGACGGCGAGCAGCACGAGCGAGGCGACGCCGGCGATGTGCAGGATGTCGGTGAGGATGAAGACGGCGACCCAGCCGAGGCCGATGTAGAGCGGGACGCCGACCCACCGCGGCGCCGTCGGCCAGGTCATCTTGAGGCAGACGCCGGCCAGGGCACCGGCCCAGACGCCGGTGAGGACCCAGTAGCCGGTCGGCTGGTCGACGGCGAGCAGCGCGAACGGCGTGTACGTGCCCGCGATGAACAGGAAGATCATCGAGTGGTCGAGCCGCTTCATGGTCTTCCAGCCGCGCGGTGACCAGCGCCGGCGGTGGTAGAGGGCGCTGATGCCGAACAGTCCGCAGATGGTGAGGCAGTAGACCGCCACCGACCACCCCGCCCGGGCGCCCTGCATCGAGGCCAGCGGAACGAGCACCGCTCCGGCGACGATCGCGCCGAAGAAGGAGAACAGGTGGATCCACCCCCGCGCGCGGGGTCGCGTGTCGGGGTGCTCCCAGTCGTCGTCGTCGAAGTCCGCGGCGGTCCAGGTCTGTTCGACCTGCTCGCCCTCCGCCGCGACGGTGCCGATCGCCTGCCGGTCCTCGGACTGGAGCTCCGCCCCGTCGGCCTCCACCCGGACTGCGGCGCGATCGGAGGGTGGAACGGTCATGGGCCCGAGGCTACGGAGCCGTAGATTGTCCGTCATCCGGAACGGGCTGTGAGCTTCCTGCCAGGCCGGATGCCGGTGGAGGCGCGACCGGCCCGGCGGGCTCCCGGCCGACCGGCGGCGAGGGGCCTAGGGTGACCGCCGTGGGGGTGCGCCGGCGGGTCCGTGACGCGCTCATCCAGCTCTACGAGCGGCGGCTGGCGCGTGCGCTGGTGGACGCCGACGTGCCGAGGCACGTCGGCGTGATCATGGACGGCAACCGTCGGTGGGCGCGCTCGATCGGCCTGGAGGACGTCGTCCACGGGCACCGTCGGGGCGCGGACAAGATCGTCGACCTGCTGGGCTGGTGCGACGACGCCGGGGTGCAGGTGGTCACCCTGTTCATGCTCTCCACCGACAACCTGCGCCGGCCCGACTCCGAGCTGCAGCCGCTCCTGCGGATCATCGAGGACGTCGCGGTCGACCTCTCCCGCCCGGGCCGGCGGTGGAAGGTGCGGCAGATGGGGGCGGCGGAGGTGCTGCCGCCGGAGACGGTCGCCGTCCTCAAGCAGGCCGAGGAGGACACCTGCGACCGGGCGGGGGCGACGGTGAACCTCGCGGTCGGCTACGGCGGACGGCGGGAGATCGCCGACGCGGTCCGCTCCCTGCTGGCCGAGCACGCGACCCGCGGCACCTCGCTGGAGGAGCTGGTGGAGGTGCTCGACGTCGAGCACATCGCCGACCACCTCTACACCCGTGGCCAGCCCGACCCCGACCTGGTCATCCGCACGAGCGGAGAGCAGCGGATGTCGGGCTTCCTGCTGTGGCAGACGGCCAACGCGGAGTTCCACTTCACCGACGTCTACTGGCCGGACTTCCGGCGGATCGACTTCCTGCGTGCGCTGCGTGACTACTCCGCGCGCCACCGGCGGTTCGGCGAGTAGGGCCGGCCGACGCCCGGCACCGGCGGTCCGGGCCGCGGCCGCGGCTGCGAAACTGCCTCCATGACCGCGGGAGCTCTCGACGTCGCCCTGGAGTACGTGCGGCTGGGGCTGCGCTTCGACCGTCTGGAGTCCGGCTTCGTCGACGCCTACACCGGCGACCCGCGGATCCGGGCGCAGGTGCAGGACGAGCCCGCCCCCACGCCGCAGCAGCTGCGCGACCGTGCGCGGGAGCTCCTGCGCCACCTCGACGCTGCGGGCCTGCCCGACGACCGGGCGGACTTCCTCCGCGGTCAGCTCACCGGCCTGGAGTGCAGCGCCCGGAAGATGAGCGGGGAGCCGGTCGGCTTCGTCGAGGAGGTCCGCAGCTACTTCCAGGTCGACGTCGAGCTCGGCGACGAGGCCGCGTACGCCGGCGCGCACGCGGAGCTGGACGCCCTGCTGCCCGGCGACGGCTCGCTGGCGGAGCGGTACGCGGCGCACCGGCGTCGGGAGGAGTGCCCGCCGGACCGGCTGGAGACCGCGGTGCAGGCGCTGTCGAGCGCGCTGCGCGACCGGGTGCGGGGCCAGTACGGGCTCCCGGAGATCGAGACGGTGCGGTACGAGGTGGTCACCGACAAGCCGTGGTCGGGGTTCAACTACTACGAGGGCGGCTACCGGTCCCGCGTCGCCATCAACGCCGATCTGCCGCACCGGCTCTCCCAGCTGCCGCACCTGGTGGCGCACGAGTCCTATCCCGGGCACCACACCGAGCACTGCCGCAAGGAGACCGGTCTGGTCGAGCGGTCGGGGCGGCTGGAGCACACGGTCTTCCTGGTCAACACCCCCGAGTGCCTGATGGCCGAGGGACTGGCCGACCTCGGCGTGCCGGCGGCCATCGGCGAGGACTGGGGGGCCTGGTCGGCGGAGATCCTGGGTGACCTCGGGCTTCGGTTCGACGGCGTCCTCGCCGAGCGGATCGCGGCCGCGGCGGCCCCGCTCAACCGGGTGCGGCAGGACGCCGCGGTGCTCCTGCACGACCGGGGGGCCGACGCCGACGAGGTCAGCGCCTACCTGCAGCGGTGGGCCCTGGTCAGCCCCGAGCGGGCCCGGCAGCAGATCCGCTTCCTCACCGATCCGCTGTGGCGGGCCTACATCTCCACCTACGTGGAGGGGTTCGACCTGCTCTCGCGGTGGCTGGCCGCCCGCCCCGCGGCGCAGCCGGTCGCCGACCGCTTCGTCCGCCTGCTCGACGAGCCGCTGACCCCGCAGCGGATCGCCGCCGAGATCCCGGCCGCCTGACCCGTGCGCGCCCGTTACCCGGCACGGGCCCGGTTCCTGGGGCTGTGGACCGCGGGCTGGCTGGCCGCGCTGCTCGTCGCGGGCATGGTCCGGTTCGGTGACCCCGCGGTGCAGTGGCCGGTGCTGCTGGTGCCCGCCGTCTGGGCGCTGGTCGCGCTCCGGCCCCGGCGCCCGGCGCGGGGTCCCGTGCACTCCCGGCGTCACGAGGACCGGTGGGCCGACGAGGAGGAGTGGGCCGACGAGCGGTACGAGGACGGGCCATACGACGAGGCGTGGGACAAGGGGGCGTGGGACGGCGACGACCGCCGGTGGCCGCCACCGGGCGAGCGCACCGACACGGTCGAGCGACCGGCGCTGCGCCCCCGGTCCGACGGCACCGGCGAGCGGTGGTGACCGGCCCCCGCTGACGCCCCCGGGCAACCGGCGGCTACGGCACCGCGACCGCGTGGTGGGGCGTCGTCGACGACGGTGCTGCCGGCGGTGCTCGGGTGGTTCCCGGGGGTGCGCCGGTTCCGCCGCGGATCGGACTGCCCGACCGTGTGGGACCGCTGGTGCGGTTGAGCCGTACGGGTGACACGCATTCCTTCTCGTCGGGTGCACGTCACGCGGATGTCACTCCCCGGGCCTAGCGTCCGCGGTGAACGGCGAGCTGCCCTCGCCGTTCACGGGAGGCCCGGTTGGTGCGACTGCGTTCGTCGTCCAGAGGGGCCGGTACCCGGCCCCTGTGCCGGGGCCCGGTCACCTTCGAGCCGGGGCGCGCTCTGTCATCGGAGTGGCGCCCCACGGGAGCCGACTCGTGAACACTCGCCGCACGTTCGTCCTCGACACCTCGGTCCTGCTCTCCGACCCCGGCGCGCTGCTGCGCTTCGGGGACGCCGACGTGGTGCTGCCGCTCGTCGTCATCGGGGAGCTGGAGGACAAGCGCAACCACCCGGAGCTGGGGTGGTTCGCCCGCCAGACGCTGCGCATCCTGGACGACCTGCGGGTCACCCACGGCCGGCTCGACGCCCCCGTCCCGGTGGGGGAGGAGGGCGGCACGCTGCACGTCGAGCTCAACCACAGCGACCCGTCGGTGCTGGCGGCCGGCTTCCGGAACGACAGCAACGACAGCCGGATCATGATGGTGGCGCTCAACCTCCGGGCCGAGGGCAGGGACGTCTGCCTGGTGACCAAGGACGTGCCGCTGCGGGTCAAGGCGGCGGCGGTCGGCCTGGAGGCCGACGAGTACCGGGTGCTCGACGCCGTCGACGCCGGCTGGACCGGGATGGCCGAGCTGAGCCTCGAAGACGTGGAGCTCGACGAGCTCTACGAGACGGGCGAGGCATTCCTGCCGGCTGCGGCCGAGCTGCCGACGCACACCGGTCTGGTGCTGCTCTCCTCGCGCGGCTCGGCGCTGGGCCGGGTGCTGCCCGACAAGCAGGTGCGCCTGGTCCGCGGTGACCGTGAGGCGTTCGGGCTGCACGGGCGCTCGGCCGAGCAGCGGGTGGCCCTGGACCTGCTGCTGGACCCGGAGATCGGCATCGTGTCGCTCGGTGGCCGGGCGGGCACCGGCAAGTCGGCGTTGGCGCTGTGCGCCGGGCTCGAGTCGGTGATGGAGCGTCGGGCGCACAAGAAGGTGGTCATCTTCCGACCGCTGTACGCCGTCGGCGGGCAGGAGCTCGGCTACCTGCCGGGCAGCGAGGGCGAGAAGATGTCGCCCTGGGCGCAGGCGGTCTACGACACCCTCGGCGCCCTGGTCTCCCGGGAGGTGCTCGAGGAGATCGCCGCCCGCGACCTCATCGAGGTCCTCCCGCTCACCCACATCCGCGGGCGGTCGCTGCACGACTCCTTCGTGATCGTCGACGAGGCGCAGTCGCTCGAGCGGGGTGTGCTGCTGACCGTGCTGTCCCGGCTGGGCAGCAACTCGCGGGTGGTGCTCACCCACGACGTCGCCCAGCGGGACAACCTCCGGGTCGGCCGGCACGACGGGATCACCGCGGTCATCGAGAAGCTCAAGGGGCACGTGCTGTTCGCGCACATGACGCTCACCCGGTCCGAGCGCTCGCCGATCGCCGCACTGGTCACCGAGATGCTGGAGGACCTGCCGCTCTGACCTGAGCCGCGGCCGCTCCGGGGGTGTTCCTCGTGCTGTGCGGGTCCTGCAGGCCCCCGCAGCGCGAGGACCGCCCCTGGAGCAGTCAGCGACGGCGGTCGGCAGCCCGCTCGTGCGCTCGGCGCACCCGGGCGGCGAGCCGGTGGGATGCGGCGAGGTCCGCCCACACCCAGCGCACCACGTCCCAGTCCTCGTCGCGGACGGTGTCCTCGCGGAGCTTCTCGGCGAACACCGCGTCGCCGGGTGCCTCCCCCGGCCGCAGGAGCCGGCCGTACTTTCACCCGGCCGTCGAACTCACCCACCAGGCGGGCGTCCTCCCAGGCGAAGTCCGTACGCCCGACCAGCTCGCCGCCCCCGGACCGGACCTCGAACTGGAGCGCCGACGGTGCGAGCTCCCACCTGTGGAGGATCACCCGGCTGCGGCTCTCGCCGACGCTCTCGCTCCGTCCGTCTGCCGCGGCCACCGCCCGCGCTGCGCTCCGGGCGCCCGGCGCCCCCACCACGTCGAACAGCCGGGCGCGCAGCGCGTCGTGCGTCAGCAGCCCCCGGTGCAGGGCGCCGTCGATGCTCACGACCGCCGTCTCGTGCGGCTGGGACCGTGCCAGGTCCAGCACCGTGCGGACGGGGTCGGTGACCGGCACCCCGCCGACGTCGACCACCTCGTCGTCGCGGAGACGGGCGACGTGGCAGCAGATCACGCCGCTGCGGTCGCTCCGGGCGCCGGTGGGGCGCGTCACGTGGACGCGGTCGAGGGGAACGTTCCACAGCGGCAGCCCGAGGAGGACCGCGGCCGACTGGTGGCTCACCACCGCCGGCCGGCGCAGGGCCGCCAGGGTCGCGCGCACCAGCAGCCCGTGGCGTGCGGTCGACGCGGGCGCGAGGACGCCGTCGACGTAGGCACCCCGGCGCAGCCGGGTCAGGCTGCCCGAGCGCACCGCCCGGGCCAGCTCGTCGTCGGACCAGCCGGCGGCGACGGCCTCGCGGCGCAGGAGCAGGGAAGGGGTGTCGGGTGGTTCGGTCATGCGCCGACCGTCCGGCGCGGGGAGCGTCCTCACCAGTGCCCGGGCGTTCCGGTGGACGGACGTGCCGGCTGTGGACGACGGTGCTCTGAGGGTGCACGTTCGCACTCGTGGAGTCCTGCGGGACCCGGCAAGCGGGAGAAGCACCCCCAGAGCGACCGGTCGGGTCAGGCGTCGGCCGGCTCGTCCGCCGGTGCCGGCCGCGGCGCGGGGCGGCGCCGCGGCTTGGGAGCGGGCGTGACCGGGGCGACGACCGTCCGCACCAGCGCGACCGCCGCCCAGCCGGCGGCCAGGCACCACGGCAGCCGGTTCACCACCTCCTCGGTCGTGAAGTCACCGCGCACGCCGAGCGCGAGCACCGGGACCGCCAGCACGAACCCGACGAGGAGCACGTCCCAGCGCAGCGGGTTCATGCCTGCGGGCCGTCCAGGCGCTCGCAGAGCAGCGACGCCCAGCGGTGCGGCGTGGCGCGCGCGCCGTCCAGGAGGGCCACGGGCACGGTCAGGCGCTGCAGCACGGCCGCGGGGTCGGCGCTGAGGTCGGTGTCCTGCACGACCAGCGCGTCCACCCGGGCCAGCCCGTCGAGCCAGAGCTCCAGGTCCTCGGGCTTGCGGGTGGCCTCCACGACGGCCCACACCGCCACCGGCGACCAGACGTCCAGCATCTGCCCCATCCAGTGGGCGTCGCTGCGCAGCGGGGCGTCGACGGCCACGATGGTCACCGTGCCGGCATGGGCCGCCTCCTGACGGCGGTCGATCGCTGCGTCGGTGGTGGTCATGCGGCTGCCCTGGGAAGCGAGGCCGGCCAGGTCGCCGCGCGTCGCCCACTGCACCCGGTAGGGGTCCAGGCGGAGCGAGGCGGCGAGCGTCCGGGCGGCGCGCAGGGTCTCCACCCCGGGGCCGACCACGAACAGCACGTCGCCGGCGCCGCTGGGCGGCTCGGGCACCTCGGGCAGCCGGACGGCCAGCGCGTGGGTGAGCGCGGCGTAGGTGCCGTCGGCCTCGACCCGGTCGGTGAAGTCCTCACCGAGCAGCTCACGCGGAAGGCCCAGCCCGGCGAGCCGGGTGACGACCTCGTCGGGCGCAGCCGGGGCGGGCGCGGCCCGCGGTGCGGCTGCCGCCGGGGCCTCGACGGGCGCGAGCGCCTCGTCGGCGTCGTCGAGCTCCGGCATCACCGGCAGGTCGTCGTTCGCCATGAGCGGTGCCACGGGCAGCCGGGTGACGGTCGCCAGCGCACGCGGGGCCGGGGCGGTGACCTCCGGCGCGGGAGCCACCTCGGGGGCACTGGGCGTCCCCGGACGCGTGGACGGGACGGCGGGACGGGAGGACGACGGCGGCACGGGGGGCAGGCCGCGACCCCGGGCACCCGGCAGCGGCGGGAGGAGGGAGACCCGCGGCAGAACGGTGGTCGCATCGAGGGACATGGGCAGGGGAGCGGGGTCGCTGGCGGTGCGGGCCAGCATCGGCGCGACCTCCGCGGACTCGACGATCCCGGCTGCGGCGACCTCCGCGGCCACCGCCTCCTCGGCCACCTCCTCGGGCTCCTCGGCAGCGACTGCGGACTCCTCCGCCACCGGCTCGTCGTCGACAGCCGGGGCGACGGGTGCCTCCGCGGTGACCGGCGGCAGCCGGTCCTCGACGTCGGCGGTCGGCTCTCCCCACAGCAGCGTGGTCGCGGCAGACGCACCCCAGCCGAGGTCGGACACCGTCGCCCTGGGAGCCGGGGCGCCGAACAGGGGGGACGACGACGCGGACGCCGGGAGCTCGGTGGCCACCACGGCCTCGGCGACCGGTGCCGCGACGGACTCCGGGAACAGCGGGGCAGCCGGTTCGACCGCGCCAGGCTCGACGATCTCCACGGGGGACGACGGTTCGGAGAGGGAGGGCGCGATGACGGCCGGCTCGGCGATGGCCTCCTGCGGCGAATCCCCCGCGAGGATCTTGCGCAGGATGCCGGTGATGGCCTCGTCGGAGTGCCCCTGCGCCAGAGCTGCGCGCAGCGCCTCGGCGATCTCCTCCTGCCGCGTGGACGGTGACGGATCGACGGGCTGCTCCGACGCCATGCAGGCGGGCAACGCGGTCGCGGACGTGGAGGCCGGCGCGGTGGCCTGGTCTCTCGCCGTGGGGTCCTCCTGGTGCGCAACCTCGGACCGCGACGACGGGTCTGCTGATCGGATGGCCGCAGCCAGGCCCGGGTGGGGTGCGGGAGTGCCGGTCGCCTCGTACGCAACGATCGCGGGAGCCGGCTCCGAGGCGGGCTGCTCCAGCGCCTCGGCGACGGCCTGGCGCACCTCGCGGTCGCCGGACACCATGCGGGCCAGCGCGGCGGTGAAGGGTGAGGGAGCCAGGGCGTCGTCCTGCGACGCGGTCGCCGGCTTCTCCGCCGGCGCCGGGGTGGTCCGCAGGCGCGGAGCGGCGGTGGCCGGCTCACGGGCGGCGGCCCGGAACGTGGCGCGAGCGGCCGCGGGGGCGCCGCCCAGCAGGCCGGTCAGCTCGTCGAGCCGGTCGTCGAGGCGGGCATGGCGCTGCACGTCGTCGCCGACCGGACGCACCGACAGCTCCGGCGCCGGGGCGCGGTGGGCCGTGCCGGAGGGCGTCTCCGGCGAGCCGGCGCGCGCGGCCTCCGCGGCCCACGCGGCGGCCCCGTTGCGGGCGGGCGCCGTCGTGCGGGCGCGCGCCGGGACGGCCGACGCCAGCGGGGAGTCGTACGCCTCCACGCCGGCGGTGGGCACGGGGCCGGCCGACGGTGGGACGCCGGGCCGGACGAACTGGTCGGGCGCCACCTCGGCGACGTAGCGCTCGGTGGCGAAGAAACCGAGCACGCCACCGGACCGGACCCGGCGCACGCCCACGACCCGGGCGTGCGGCCCGAACTGCTCACGCGCAGCTGCGATCGCGTCGTCGCGCGTAGCGGCCTCAACGGATCGCAACGGCACCGCTCACCACTCCCAGCGACTCGATCTGGGCCGTCCGGGACACCTCCGCGTAGGAGATGACCGGCAGCCGGGGCAGGATCTGGCGCATCAGCCGCGCGAGGGCCGCGCGGACCTGGGGCGAGCAGACGAGGACCGGGGACAGACCCTGCCGCTCGGCGTCCTCGAGCAGGCCGCTGCAGCCGTGGACCAGGGCGTCCACCGCGCCGGCATCGAGGGCCAGGACGGCGCCCATCTCGGTCTGCCGGACCGACTCGAGCAGCCGCTGCTCGAAGCCCGGCTCCAGCGTGAGGACGTGCAGCCGCTCGTCGGGCGTGACGTAGGGCTGGCTGATCGCCGACCCGAGCGCCGACCGCGCCGCCTCGACGAGGCCGTCCGATTCGGTCGAGTGCTTGGCACGCACAGAGAGTGCCTCGAAGATGCGCACCAGGTCCCGGATCGACACACCCTCGGCGAGCAACGCGTGCAACACGCGTTGCACCTCTCCCAGGGTGAGCAGCGTGGGGGTCAGCTCCTCGACGACGACGGGGTGCGAGCGGCGCACCATCTCCACGAGCAGGCGGACGTCCTCCCGGCCGAGGAGCTCGGCGGCGTTCTGGCGGACGACCTCTGCCAGGTGCGTGGTGATGACCGAGGAGCGGTCGACGACGGTCGCCCCGGCCATCTCGGCGGCGCGCTGGAGCTCGGCGGGGACCCACTTGGCGGCCAGGCCGAAGACGGGCTCGCGGGTGGGCTTGCCGGGCAGGCCGTCCAGGGCATCACCGATGGCGAGGACGGTGCCCGCGGGGGAGCTGCCCTTGGCCACGGGGACGCCGTTGAGCCAGATGACGTACTGCGACGAGGGCAGGTCCAGGTTGTCGCGGGTGCGCACCAGCGGGATGACCAGACCGGTCTCCATGGCGACCTTCCGGCGCAGCGCCTTGACCCGGTCGAGCAGGTCGCCGCCGCGGGCGGTGTCGACCAGGTCGACGAGGTCGAATGCGACCTCGAGCTCCAACGGGTCGACGCGCATCTTCTCGGCGATCGCCTCGGGGGAGTCGGGTGCCGGCTCCAGCTCGGCCGCCGCGGCTGCGGCCTCGGCCTCCTCGTCGACCTCCGGCTCGTCGGTCATCCGGGTGGAGAGGAACAGGAAGAACCCGCCGACGAGCAGGAAGGGCAGCTTGGGCAGGCCGGGGATCAGGCAGAGCGCCAGGGCGGCGCCGCCGGCGATGCGCACCGGCTGCTTGAACCGGCCGAGCTGGGCGATCAGGTCGCTGCCCATGTCACCCTCGGTCGCCGACCGGGTCACGATGATGCCGGTCGCGGTGGACATCAGCAGCGCCGGGATCATCGACACCAGGCCGTCGCCGACGGTCAGCAGCGAGTACGTGCTGACGGCCTCGGCCGGGGCCAGGCCGCGCTGCATCAGTCCGATCGCGAACCCGCCGATGAGGTTCACCAGCGTCACGACGATGCCGGCGATGGCGTCGCCCTTGACGAACTTCGATGCGCCGTCCATCGAGCCGTAGAAGTCGGCCTCGGCGGTGACCTCGTGCCGGCGCTTGCGGGCCTGGGCCTCGTTGATCAGGCCGGCGTTGAGGTCGGCGTCGATGGCCATCTGCTTGCCGGGCATGGCGTCGAGGGTGAAGCGGGCGCCGACCTCGGCGACGCGGCCGGCGCCGTTGGTGATGACCACGAACTGCACGATGGTCAGGATCAGGAAGATCACGAGCCCGACGATGAGCGAGCCGCCGATGACGATGTGCCCGAAGGCCTCGATCACCTTGCCGGCGTAGCCGTCGGTGAGCACGAGGCGGGTCGAGGAGACGTTCAGCGACAGCCGGAACAGCGTCGCCACCAGCAGCAGCGACGGGAAGACGGCGAAGTCGAGCGGCTTCCGGATCTGCATGGCGACCAGCAGGACCAGCAGCGAGACGGCGAGGTTGACGCCGATCAGCAGGTCCATCATCTCGGCCGGCAGCGGCACCACCAGCATGAGGACGATGGCGACGACGCCGATCGGGACGGCGGCCTTGCCCAGGCCCTTCACTCGCCCGCTCCGGGGGCGGCGAACAGACGCTGGCTCACCCCTCCTTCATCGGCAGCCCGCTGCGGAACCGGTACCGGGGTCCTCTTTCAGGCGGCGGCGGCGGTGGGGCGGCGCCGGCCGGCCTTCGGCAGGTCGGTCGTGTCGGGTGCCTCGAAGCCGGGGCGGTGGAACCCGCCGCGGACCCCGCGCGCACCGAGGTGCATGACGAAGGCCAGCACGCGGGCGACCGCGGTGAACAGCTGCGGAGGCACCTCCTGGCCGAGGTCGCAGGAGGCGTGCAGCGCCCGGGCCAGGGGGATGTCCTGGACCATCGGGACGCGGGCCTCGGCCGCCTTCTCGCGCAGCTTCGCCGCGACCGCCCCGGCGCCCTTGGCGACCACGCGCGGCGCACCCTTGGCGGCGTCGTACTTCAGGGCGACGGCGACGTGCGTCGGGTTGACCAGCAGGACGTCGGCTTCGGCGACCTCGCTCATCATCCGGTTGCGCGACATCGCCATCTGCACCCCGCGGCGGTGCGCCTTCATGTGCGGGTCGCCCTCGGCCTGCTTGTGCTCCTGCTGGATCTCGTACTTGCTCATCTTGAGCTGCTTCCTCGTCTTCGTCCGCACGACGACGTAGTCGGCGACGGCGATGACCAGGCCGGTGACCGCGACGACGCGGAACATCAGCACGGCCGAGTCGGTGAAGGTGGCCGCGACGGCCGAGAGCGGCAGCGCGCCGGCGGAGGACACCAGCGCCTGCGCCCGGTCGCTGGTGATGACCACGACCGTGCCCAGCGCGGCGGTCTTGATCAGCGCCTTCGCCGCCTCCCAGAGGCCCTGGGTGCCGAACATGCGCTTGAGGCCCGGGAACGGGTTGAACTTCTTCAGCTTGGGCTGCATGGGTTTGGTCGTCACGTGCACGCCGCCCTGGGCCGCTGACGAGGCCACCCCCACGAGCATCAGCGCGATGGCCGTGGGGAGCAGCGTCGTCAGGAAGGCGATCAGGGCCTTGCCCAGCAGGGCGGTGACGGCGGCGGGCTGGGGGTCGTCGACCACCGTGCCCACGTGCACGAACAGCTGCTGCGCGGCGTCGAAGGCGTTGCCCACGAGCATCGGCAGCAGGAAGCTGGCGGCCGCCACGCCCAGCCAGGTGCCCAGCTCCTGGGTGCGCGGGATCTGCCCGTCCTTGCGCGCCTTCCTCAGGCGCTGGGGAGTGGGCTTCTCCGTCTTCTCACCACCCGGTCCGTCCTTGGCCATCAGCCGCCGCGCAGGGAGATCATGGCGCGGGTGCCGTGCTCGAGCAGGGCGTCCAGGGCCGGGGGGAGCAGGGGGAAGGTGAGCCCCAGCATCGCCAGGGTCAGCATGATCTTCACCGGGAAGCCGAGGGCGAAGACGTTGAGCGCCGGCGCGGCCCGGCTGAGCAGGGCCAGCGCGACGTCGGCGAGCAGCAGGACCGCGACCATGGGCCCGGCGATCTGCAGCGCGGCCAGGAACATCATGGAGAAGGCCGTGATGAGGACCGCCGCGATCTGGTCGGTGGGCACCTCACCGCCGACCGGCAGCCCCTCGTAGGAGGTGGCGAACCCCTTGACCATGAGCAGGTGCCCGCCGCTGGTGAACAGCAGGGTGCTGGCCAGCAGGTAGTGCAGCTTGCCCAGGGAGCTGTTCTGCGTCATCGCCATCGGGTCGTAGCCCGGCTGCAGCGAGAAGCCGCCGGTGACGTCGAGGATGTCGCCGGCCATCTGGACGGCGGTGAACAGCACCTGGACGACGAAGCCCAGCGCCGCGCCGATGACCACCTCGGTGAGGGCGGTGACCAGGAGGAAGCCGGCCGTCGGCGTCGGCAGGGTCGGGGCGATCTGGGCCGACAGCAGCACCGACAGCGCGAGGGCCAGGGCGCCCTTGACCGCCCCGGGGATGACCCGGGAGTTGAACGGCGGGGCGAGCAGCACGAAGCCGGCGGCGCGCGCCGTGCCGAGGAGCAGGGCCGCGAGGGTGACCGCCGGGACCGAGAGGTCCACGGCGCTACGTCCGGTCGAGCAGCGCCGGCAGCTGGTCGAACAGGGCGTGGGTGAAGCTGACCAGCTCGGCGAGCACCCAGTTCCCGGTCACCAGCAGGGCGATGGAGACGGCGATCATCTTCGGGACGAAGGAGAGCGTGGCCTCCTGGATCTGCGTCGCCGCCTGGAACAGCGAGATCAGGAAGCCGACGAGCAGCGCGGTCAGCAGGATGGGCGCGGCGACCTTCGCGGCGACCATCATGGTCTGCGCGGCGATCTCCGTGACATCGGCGTCACTCACGGCTACCCCACCCCCCCGTAGGAACCCACCAGCGCGGTGGTGATCAGCGCCCAGCCGTCGACGACGACGAAGAGCAGCAGCTTGAAGGGCAGCGACACGATGGTCGGCGGGACCATCATCATGCCGAGCGCCATGAGCGCGGCGCTGACGAGCATGTCGAGGACCAGGAACGGGATGAAGATGACCAGCCCGATGATGAACGCGCTCTTCAGCTCCGAGAGCACGAACGCCGGGATCAGCGTCGTCATGCTGACCTGCGTCGCATCGGCCGGGGCCTCCTCGCCCGACAGCCCGATCATCAGCTTCAGCTCGTCCTCGCGGGTGTTGTCCAGCAGGAACTCGCGCAGGGGCACGACGCCCGCGTCGTAGGCCTGCGACACCGACATCGCGCCGTCCATGTACGGCTGGACGGCGAGTGCGTTGATGTCGGAGAACACCGGGCCCATCACGAACAGCGTGAGGAACAGGGCGATGCCGGTGAGCACCTGGTTCGGCGGCGAGGTCGCCATGCCGAGCGCATTCCGGGTGAGCCCCAGGACCACGATGATCTTGGTGAACGACGTGGCCAGCAGCAGCACCGAGGGCGCGACCGACAGCACGGTGATCGCCAGGATCAGGGTGATGGAGCTGCTCGGCGAGCCGTCGCCGATGGAGATGTCCACGGTCCCGTCGACCACCGGGGCGACGGGCGCGGTGGGGTCGGTGGGCGCCGTCGGTGCGGCCGACGCCGGGCCGGCGAGCAGGACCGCCGCCACGGCGACGACCAGCAGCGCCAGCAGCACGACGGCGGCACGATGCCGGGTCGCGCGGCCGGTGGCCGGTCGCGGCAGCGGGCGCACGAGGGCCGTCATGACCGGCGGACCGTCCGCTCCCGCAGCTCGGCGACCAGCGTGCCCCAGCCCTGGCGGTCCAGCACCGACCCGGCCAGGACGCCCTCGGCGGAGGAGCGGGCGGCGGGCACCGGGGTCGCCGGTGCGTCGTCGGCGTCGGCCGGCCCGTCGGCGGCGCGCAGCCGGGCGGGTGCGCGCCGCTCGCCGAGCGCGGCCTCCACGGCGTCGCCGTCGACCTCGGCGAGCAGCGTGACCTGCTCCTCGGTGGCGCCGATGACCAGGACGACGTCGGCGATGCGCACCACGTTCACCGAGCTGGTGCGGCCCATGCGCTGCCGGGCCACGACCTCGATGAGGCCGTTGCCCTGGCCGAGCCCCTTCTTCTTGGCCAGCCGGGCGGCGAACCACAGCACGCCGCCGATCAGGGCCAGCGACAGGAACAGCCGGATGATCATCCAGGTCACGAGGCCTGGGCTCCCAGCTCTGCGGCGTCGGTGACGATCTCGCTGATCCGCAGCCCGAAGTCCTCGTCGACGACGACCACCTCGCCGCGGGCGATCAGTGTGCCGTTGACCAGCAGGTCGGCGGGGGCGCTGGCGGCGCGGTCGAGCTCCACGACCTCGCCGGGGTGCAGCGAGAGCAGCTCCTGCACGGTCATCCGGGTCCGCCCGATCTCGACGGTGACCTCCATGGCCACGTGCCGGAGCAGCTCGATGCTGCCGCGTTGGTCACGGGTGGCCGGAAGGGTGACCTGGAGGGCCAGGGTCGCCTGGTGCTCGCCGTCGGCCAGGAGCGGGACGGCGACGAACATGCCCTTGTCGCGCAGCCCGTCGAGCGCGGCCACCGGCTCCTCGGTCCGCTCGGAGGCGACCCGCACCCGGCCGAGGGTCGCCGCGGCCGCCTCCAGGGCGGGGCGCAGCGCGGAGGCGACGTCCATCTGCCCGACGGGGGAGTGCTGCAGGGCGTCGACGACCTCACCGGAGATCACCAGGACGACGTCGCCGGACACCTCGCCGGACAGGCCCGCGGTCACCGCGATCGCCGCGGCCGGGGGGAGGGGCACGGTGTCCGGGTCGCTGACCGGGGCGCCGGCGGTGAGCACGGAGGTCGAGGGGACCAGGGCTGCGGCCGCGCGGGCGGCCGCGGCGACGACCGACGTGACGGTCTGGGAGTCCTGCGAGTCGGTGCGGAGCGCGGTCATGCGGAGTCCTTCGCGGCGTGCGGAGCGTGCGGGGTGGGGACGATCGAGGCGGCGAGTCGCCGCCGGTGGTTGCTGGCGATCGCGTAGGCGAACGTCACGTCGTTGGTCGTGACCTCCAGCGGGCTGTCCCGCGGATGGCGGAGCAGCAGCACGTCGTCGACGGCGAGGGAGAGCAGGTCGGAGGAGGAGACGGTGAGCGGGGCGAAGCGCACGCTCACGTCGACCGGCACGAGGTTCAGCCGTGCGACCAGCGCTTCACGGGCGCGCTGCCGCTTGCGCAGAGCCGACTCCGACAGCTGCGGGGACGCCGCGTTGTTCAGCGCCTGGGCGAAGGAGGAGAACGGGAGCACGAGCGTCGCCTCGCCCTCCCGGCTGCCGACGGCCATGGCGAAGGTGGCGACCATGACGGTGTCCGAGCCGGCGGCCGCCTGGGCGAGCTGGGGGTTGTACTCGCGCCCGAGGAGCACCGGCTGGACGCCGGTGATCGACGACAGCGAGGTGGCGAACTCGTCCAGCAGCCGATCGAGCAGATGGTTGGTGATGGTGGTCTCCATCGCCGTCATCGGCCGGTTGGGCTGGGCGGCGTTGCCCGAGCCACCGAGCATGTGGTCCAGCATCGCCATCGCGATGTCGAGGGGGAACGCCAGGAGCCCCTTGCCGGCCAGCGGCTCCATGCTGAACGTCGTGATGAAGCTGGGATCGGGCAGCGTCCCGATGTAGTCGTCGTAGGAGAACTGCTCGATGCCGCCCAGCTCCAGGCGGGCGCCGGTGCGGAGCAACGTCGTGAGGATCGTCGTCGCCTGGCGGGCGAAGGCCTCCTGGGCGATCTGCATGACCCGCACGTGCTCGCGGGAGAGCTTCGTCGGGCGGCGGAAGTCGTAGGTGCGCGGCTCCCCGCGGCGGCTGCGGCCGCCCGGGCCGGCGGCAGCCGGGGCCGGCGCGGCGGCCGGGGCCGGTCCGGTCTCGGGGGTGGTCACGCAACCCCTCATCGGCGGGGACCACGGGCACCCTGACCGGTCGGCCGGGGGACGCCGTGCCGCCCGGGGGGTGCGGTACGGGTGGGGCGGGTGATGCCGCATTCCGGTGCCCTCCGTGACCGAAGGGCACCGCTGAGTGGTCGGACGGGCGCTACTGCGTCACGTACTCCGTGTAGTACGGCGCATTCTCAGTACTCACCAGCGCCTCCTCCGATCACACCCGGTCGGCGGGGGACAATGTGCGCTGAGTGGTAGCTCCAGGGGCTGAAAGCCCCACTCAGCGCACATTGCCCAGCTGACTCAGCCCGACCGGGTCGAGGATCCGAACTTCGACGGACGAGAGCGGCACGACGGCGGCACCCATGATGTCGGTGTTCACATCGAGCCACATCGGGCGCGCCTCGCTCGCCGTCAGCGTCATCGGCGCCAGGTGTTCGGACTCGAAGACGTCACGCGAGACCCAGACCACGACGACCTGCGAACCATCCGGACCCTGTCGGGTTTGCAACGTGACAGGGGCCGCGCCTCGCCCGGTGGCGGGTAGTGGTCGCCAGCTCTTGGTGACCGGTCGACGAGGCGTCCATCCACCTTCGTCGGCTATGCATTGCTGGTAAGGCCGGAGAACTCGGGGATTAGCGAAACTGTTCGTCGCGTTTCACTGGGTTACGTACTCGGTGTAGTAGATGCCCATGACGGCCTTGACGTCGTGGTCGGTGTAGGCCTCGATGATCTTCGCCTGCAGCGACTCCTTGAGCGCCTCGCGGGCACCGGTCACGTCCCGCGGGTCTGCCTGTGAGAACGTCGAGATGATCAGGTCCATGGCCTTGGAGCCGTCCGGCCCGCCACCACCGTGACCGCCACCCGCGGCGCCGTCCTCGGTCAGCTCCAGGGCCACGCCGATCTTCAGGTAGCCGCCACCGGCGAGGTTGACCGCCACCGGGTCCAGCGCGAGGAACGTGCCGCTGGACACCGGCTCCTCCTCCGCCTCGGCCTTGCCCGAGCCGGCGAACAGGAAGAAGTAGGCGGCGCCCGCCCCGGCGAGCACGGCGACGGCCAGCACGAGGAGAAGCTTCTTCTTCCCGCTCTTGGCCTCGGTCTCCTCGCCCTCGGCGGGGGCGTTCTTGTCCTGCTTGCTCATTCGGGATCTCCCTGGTTGGCGGCGTCGATGCCCGGCAGGAGGGCGTTGGCCTCCGCCGAGGCGGTGGACAGGACGACGACGTCGACCCGCCGGTTGACGGTGACGGCGTTCGGGTCCGCCTCGGGCACCAGCGGCCGGGTCGAGGAGTAGCCGGTGGCCGACATCCGCGGCTGCGGGACGCCCTCGGCGGCCAGGTACCGCAGGACGGTGGTGGCGCGATACGTCGACAGCTCCCAGTTCGAGGGCCACGGGCCGCCCCGGGTGACCGGCAGGTGGTTGGTGTGCCCCTCGACCCCGAGCTCGTTGGGCAGCCCGGCGACGGCGGGCGCGACGGCGGCGAGGATGGCGCGGCCATCGGGCCGCAGCGCCGCCTCCTCGGCGTCGAAGAGCACCTGGTCGGCCACGATGTGCACGACGAGGCCGCGCTCGTCGATCTCGTAGCGCGCGGCGCCGGCGTAGCCGGCCGCGGCGAGCGCCGCCTCGATCCGGTCGCGGGCCGCGGCGAGCTCGGCGTACGCCTGCTGCGCCTCGGCGGCGACCCGCTCGGCGCGCTCGGCCGCCGCCTGGGCCGCGGCCTGGTCGACCTGCGCCTGCTGCACCGTCGGGTCCGGCGGGATGGCGGAGGCGATGTCGATCACGGCCGGCAGCCCATCGAGCACCGAACCCTCGGGGGTGGAGCTGGGCTGCACGGTGATCGGGGTGCCCAGCGTCTGCGCCAGGCCCTTGGCCAGGGCGGCGAACTTGGCCTGGTCGACCTGGCTCATGGCGAAGAGCACCACGAAGAGCACGAACAGCAGCGTCATCATGTCCGCGTAGGACACCATCCACCGCTCGTGGTTCTCGTGCTCCTCCTCCTCGTGCTTCTTGCCGCGGCGCCGGACGCGCCCGGCGCTCACGACCCGGTCCGGGCGGTTCCGGGCGTGCTCACGCGGCTTCCTTGGCGACCGAGCCCGGCGGCACGAGGGAGGTCAGCTTCAGCCGGACGGCGCGCGGGCTGGTACCGGCCTGGATCTCGGTGATGCCCTCGACGAGCAGCTCCATCTGGGCGGCCTGCAGCTCGCTGACCCGCATGATCTTGGCGCCCATCGGCAGGAACCAGAAGTTGGCGGCCATGACGCCCCACAGGGTGGCGACGAACGCCGCGGCGATCATCGGGCCCAGCGCCTCGGGGTTGCTGAGGCTCCCCATCACGTTCATCAGGCCGACGATGCAGCCGACGATGCCGATGGTCGGCGCGTAGCCGCCCATCGTGGTCATGAACTTGGCGGCGACCTTGTCCTCGGACTTCTTGGCGGCGATCTCGCTCTCGAGGACCGCGCGCAGCTCCTCGGGGTCGGTGCCGTCGATGGCCATCTGCAGGCCGCGTCGCAGGAACGGCTCCTCGATCGCCTTGGCCTGGGCCTCCAGCGCCAGCAGGCCTTCCTTGCGGGCCTTCTCCGCGAGCGTCACCAGGATCCGGATCTGGTCGGTCGGCGGCGCCACCTTGGCCGGCATCACCGCCATCGTGAACCAGGCGGGCAGCTTCTTGATGTCGTCCATCGTCTGCCCGGACATCGCCGCACCGAACGTGGCGACGATGACCAGGATGATCGCCGGGAGGAAGATCAGCGACGTCGGGTCGGCGCCCTCCATGACCATGAAGGCGAGGAGGGCGACGAGCGAGACGCCGAAGCCGATGAGGGTGGCCGGATCCACGGATCAGCGCTCCTCTCGGACGGGGAACGGCACGACCGACGAACCGCTGACCTGCTGCCCGGGGATGTGCCGGCGGTAGGTTCCCCGGTCCATCGCGTAGGAGATGGCGAGGATGCCGGCGCGGTGCTCGCGGATCTCCTGGAGGACCTCGTCCACGCTCTCCCGAACCACGTACTTCGTGCCGTCCACCAGGAAGGCCACCGTGTCCGGGTGGCCCTCGACCCTTTCGATCAGGTCGGGGTTGAGCGCGAACTGGTCGCCGTTCAGGCGCGTCACTCGGATCACGGGGTCGGTCCTCTTGCTCGGTGGGGCCCGTGCAACGGGCGGCACTGTTCTCATCGGTCCCGGGACGGGCTTCCTTGAGCCGAAAGGTCCTGGCCGGGGGCGTGGCACGGACGGCCCGGTCACCCGTCCGGGTGATCGGGCCGTCGGCCTTCCGCCTCCCTCCCGCCCGGTTCCCGGCGTGCGGTCGACGGGGAGGGAGGGAGGTCCCGCATCAGCGCTTGAGGTTGACCAGGTCCTGCAGCAGCTCGTCGGACGCGGTGATCACCCGGCTGTTCGCCTGGAAGCCGCGCTGGGCGATGATCAATCCGGTGAACTCCTCGCTGAGGTCCACGTTGGACATCTCCAGCGCGCCCGACATCAGTTCGCCGCGGCCTCCGACGCCCGCCTGGCCGATGTTCGCCAGCCCGGAGTTCACGCCCACGCGGAAGGCCGAGTTGCCGGCCTTCTCCAGCCCGCTCGGGTTGTTGAAGGAGGCGAGGGCCAGCCGGCCGAGCGGCTGGCGCAGGCCGTTGGAGTAGACCCCCATGATCGTTCCGTCGTTGCCGAGCGAGAAGGACTGCAGGGAGCCCAGCGCGTAGCCGTCCTGCTCGGGGGCGGTGACCTCGCTCGAGCCGGCGAACTGGCTGATCTCGGCCAGGTCCACGGCCACCGGGCCGGGCCAGCCGGCGGCGGCGGGGTCGAACGCGATCCCGCCGGCGGGTGCGGTCATGGCGCCGGCGACGTCGAAGGTCACGGTGCCGTCGAAGGCGGTGCCGTCGGCGTGGGTCAGCGCCAGCGCCGCGCCGCCGGCGTTCTGCACGGTCACGTTCCAGGTGTCGGCGGCGGTCTTGCTGAGGGTGTAGGTGACCCGCTGCTCGACGCCCTGGGCGTCGTACATCTTGGTCGGGGCCTGCACGAAGGAGCCGATCGGCGCGGCCGCGTTGAGGTTGCCCTCCAGCCGGCCGGTCGTGGTGGCCGACGGGTTGACGATCTGGCCGTAGGGCACGGACAGGTTCTGGATCGGGCCGTTGGGGTTGATGGCGCCGTTCGCGTCGGCCACCCAACCCTGCAGGATCGAGCCGTCGGGGGTGACCAGCTTGCCGGTGGCGTCGAAGTCGAAGGAGCCGGCCCGGGTGAACAGCTGCTGCCCGCCCGCCCCCGCGACGACGAAGAAGCCGTCGCCCTCGATCATGAAGTCGGTGGACCGCCCGGTGGACTGCGCCGCACCGTTGGTCCAGTTGGTGGTGATCCCGGCCAGTTTGACGCCGAGGCCGATCTGCGCGGGGTTGGTGCCGCCGCGGTCCTCGGCAGGCTGACCGCCGGCGCGCACCGCCTGGGAGAGCGTGTCCTGGAAGACCGTGGCGCTGCTCTTGAAGCCGACGGTGTTGACGTTGGCGATGTTGTTGCCGGTGACGTCCATCTTCGTCTGGTGGGCACGCAGACCGGAGATGGCGGAGAACATGGAGCGGAGCATCGGGGATCTCCTCCGGGTGGGGTCTCGGGGTGGGGGAGCGCGGGTCGGCGCGGGGTCGGGGGAGGCGTCAGCGGGTGCCGACGTCGGTGATCCGGCCGACGGGCACGGCGACGCCGCCGATCGTGGCCTCCGCCTCGGCCCTGTCGGTGGCCAGGCGGACGGAGCTGACGACGCCGGTCTTCGAGACGCCCGTCGAGTCGGTGTAGGTGACGGTCTGGCCGACCATCGCGCCCGCGCTGCTGGAGCGCTGGAGCGCCAGCATCGAGGCGTTCTGCTTGGCGATCTCCTCGAGCTTCTCCACCTGGCTGAACGTCGCCGTCTGGGCCATCAGCTGGTTGGTGTCAGCCGGGTTGCCCGGGTCCTGGTACTTCATCTGGGCGACCAGCAGCTTGAGGAAGGTGTCCTTGCCCATCTGGTCCCCCCGGTCCACGGTGCCCGTGGCCGAGTAGGTCGCGGCGGCGCTGGTGGCCCCGCTCACTGCGTCCGGCATCGGTGGGTGGCTCCTTCTCTCAGGCGAGCACGTCCACGCCGGACGACGTGGATCGGGCGCGGGGCTGGTTCGGTCGCCCCTCTCCGCTATCGGCAGTCCGCCCCCCGGACCGGAAGCGCTCGCCGCTCCCGTCCTGCGCGGAACCACGGTCGCCGGACCCCTGCTGCGCCTGCTGCTCCGCGGCGTGCCGGGCCAGCCAGGAGCCGCCGGCGTCCGGGTCGACCTCGACCCGCGACGGGCTCAGACCGGCGGACTCCAGGTCGCGGCGGAGCTCGGGGAGGGCGTCCAGGAGCGCGGCGCGGCCCAGCTCGTGGGCACCGCGCAGGGTGAGGTCGAGGCTGCCCTGGTTGACGGTCACCTTGACCTCGACCGGGCCGAGGTTCTCGGGGGTGAGCACCAGCGTCATCGTGTGCGAGCCGTCGCCGGCTCCGCTGAGCATCGCCACCTGCCGGGCGACCTGGCCGGACACCGGGAGCGAGGCGCCCGCCCCGGTGGCCGGGGCGGCGTCCGCCGCAGCCGCAGCGGCGGACGCCGTGACGGGCGCCGGAACGGTGCCGACCGGGGACGTGACCGGTGCCGCCGGCCCAGGGGCCGTCTCCGCGGTGGTCTGCGTCCCCGGCACGGACGTGAATGGGGCGTCCTGGCGCGGCTCGCCGTCACCGGGTCCGCCGGACCCCGGCGGCGTGGACCCCGCAGGGGGGACCGGAACCGGCGCGCCGGCGGGCGTGCCCGCACCCGCCGGCTGCGGACCGGCGGTCTCTTCGGTGCCGGCCGGGGTCGCGGTCGCGGCGGCGACGGTGACCACGGGCGGCGGCACCGCGGCCGTCGTCCCGGTGGCCGGCGCGCCGGCGGGAGTCGGTACGTCGCCCGCTGCCGCGCCGAGCGCGCCGGTCGCTGGGGCGGGCACGGCCTCGACGGCCGCTGCTGCCTCGGCCGCGAGCACCGGGGGGACCGGCCCGGCCGGCACAGCCCCCGCCGGGAGGACACCGGGCAGCGCGGCGGTCGCCGGCTCCGCGGAGACCGGTCCGCCGGCCGCCGGGGTGGCGGTCGTGGCCAGGGCCAGCGCCCACAGCGCGGCGGCCACGCCGGCCGCGGCGGTGTCGACGACGGGGATCGTCCCCTCCTCCGGGAGCTCGCCGTCCTCACCCGCCGCCGGCCCGCCGGAGGACTGCCGGCCGCCGCCGGCCGTGGCGTCGCGGAGCCCGCCCCGGCCACCGGCCAGGGCGCCGTCCAGGGCCGACGCGAAGGGCGCCGCGCTGTCGGTGGACCCGCCGGACGACGTCGTCGACGCGGCGCGCGCGGCCGGGGCGGTGGTGGTCACGGGAGCTGTCATCGGTAGGCCTCTGCCTTGCTCATCACGGAGCGGACGTAGTTCTCGGTCTCCGGGTAGGGCGGGATGCCCCCGTAGCGGCTGACCGTGCCGGGGCCGGAGTTGTACGCCGCCAGGGCCAGCTCGGTGGAGCCGAACTGCCGGGTCAGGCTGCTGAGGTACGTCGCGGCCCCGTCGATCGCCGAGGCGGGGTCGAGCGGGTCGACGCCCAGGCCCCGGGCGGTCGCCGGCATGAACTGCATCAGGCCCTGCGCGCCGGCCGGGGAGACGGCCGAGGAGTTGAAGCCGGACTCCTGCTGGGCGACAGCGGCGAGCAGCGGTGCGTCGATGCCGTGCTTGCTCGCGGCGCGCGTGAACAGGTCGGCGTAGGGCACCCCGGCCAGCGTGCCGCCGCCCGCCGGCGCCGCCGTGGCACCCGTCGGCTCGGCGAGCACCCGGCGGATCACCGTGGGGGTGCCGACCGCCTGCACCTTGACCGTCTCGCCGGCCTGGGGCGCGGCGATCATCTGGCCGTTGCCGAGGTAGATGCCCACGTGGTCGATCCCCGCACGGGACGAGGAGTTGTCGAAGAAGACCAGGTCGCCCGGGCGGGCCGCGGCGAGGGAGGCGACGGCCTTGCCGGTGGTCGCCTGCTGGGAGGAGGTCCGCGGCAGCTCGATGCCCAGGTCGCCGAAGACCCGCTGGGTGAAGCCGGAGCAGTCCAGCCCCTTGCTCGGGTCGGTGCCGCCCCACAGGTACGGGACGCCGAGGTACTTCTGGGCCTGGGCGACCACGGCGCTCTCCGATGCGGTGCCCGCTGCGGCCGGCCAGGTGCTGACCGACGAGGTGCCGGTCAGGCCGGCGGCGCCGGCGGCCGACGCCCAGGCCGCGGCCGACGCGGTGGTGGCGGCCGGCCGGAACCGGGCCTGGATCTCGAAGATCCGGGCCTGGACCGCACTCACTCCGTCCATGCCGTCCCCCTCGTGGTGTCGGTGCACCGGCCCGCCCGGCCGGTGACCAGGTCGTCGGTGGCGCGCTCCTCGGCGACGTCGGCGGCGTGCTGCAGGGCGGCGCGGTGGCGCTCGGCGAGGCGTTCCAGCCCCTTGGTGCGCTGGGCGGCGGCGGTCCACTCCGCGCGCACGGCCTCGGCCTGCTCGGCCTGCGCCGTGGCCAGCGCCCGGGCGTCGGCGGCGTCGGTGGCGGCCGTGCGCAGCAGCACCATGGCCGCGACGAAGGAGCCGGCCGGGAGCGACGGCGGCAGCACCGCGGCGGTCAGGGCCGTCTCGTGCTCGGTGGCCCGCCGGTCGGCGTCGGCGGCCACGCTCGCGGCCGCGGCGGCCGCGGCTGCCGCGGCGCGCTCCTCGGTGCGGCGCAGCTGGAGCACCGGCTGCAACCGGAAGGCCACGTGCTTCATCCGCCCCTCACGATCCGCTGCAGCCACGCCCACGCCTCGGCCGGCGAGGTCGACTCGCCCAGCGGCTGCTGCAGGAACGCGTCGATGCCGGGCGCCAGCTGCCGGGCACGGTCGACCAGCGGGTCGCTGCCGGCCTGGTAGGCGCCGATCTCGATGAGCTCGCGGACGTCGCGCAGCGCCCCCATGAGCCGGCGGATCTCCCGGGCGTCGGCCATCTGCGCCGGCGGCACCACGGCGCCGGCGACGCGGGAGATCGACTCCAGCACGTCGATGGCGGGGAAGTGCCCGGTCGTGGCCAGCTTGCGGGTGAGCACGATGTGCCCGTCGAGGATCGAGCGGGCGGTGTCGGCGATCGGCTCGTTGTGGTCGTCGCCCTCGACCAGGACGGTGTAGAGACCGGTGATCGAGCCGGTCGCGCCGGTGCCGGCCTTCTCCAGCAGCTGCGGCATCATCGCGAAGACGCTCGGCGGGTAGCCCCGGGTCGCGGGCGGCTCCCCGGCGGAGAGCCCGACCTCGCGCTGGGCCATCGCCGTGCGGGTGATGGAGTCCATCAGCAGCAGCACGTCGCGGCCCTCGTCGCGGAACGCCTCAGCGATGCGGGTGGCGACGAAGGCGGCCTTCAGCCGCACCAGCGGCGGCTCGTCCGAGGTGGCGACGACGACGACCGTGCGGGCCATGCCCTCCGGGCCGAGGTTCTCCTCGATGAACTCGCGCACCTCGCGGCCACGCTCGCCGATCAGCCCGATGACCCGGACGTCGGCGTCGGTCCCGCGGGTGATCTGGGCGAGCAGGCTGGACTTGCCGACGCCCGAGCCGGCGAAGATGCCGAGGCGCTGGCCCTTGCCGCAGGGGACCAGGGTGTCCAGCGCGCGGACGCCGAAGGTGAGCGGCTCCTGCACGCGGGCGCGGGAGAGCGCGTGCGGGGTCTGCGTCTCCAGGTCGACCCAGGACACCCGGCTGCCCAGCGGCGGACCGCCGTCCACCGGCCGGCCCAGGCCGTCCAGGACGCGGCCGAGCAGCGCCTCGCCCACCGGCACCTGCAGCGGGCGACCGGTGGCGCGCACCGGCGCGCCGGCGTGCACGCCGGAGAGCCCGCCGAGCGGCATGCAGGTGAGCCGGTCCCGGCCGACGGCGACGACCTCGGCCAGCAGCGGACGGCCGGCGGGGTCGATCTCGACCAGGTCGCCGACGGCGGCGCTGACGCCGTCGACGCTGAGGGTCAGGCCCATGGCGCCGGTGACGGTGCCGGTCACCTGCGGGCGGGCGGCGGCGCGGGCGCGCTCGAGGACCGCGGGGGAGACGCTCACGAGCCGAGCACCGCCTGCACGCGGGCCAGCGCCGTGCCCAGCTGGGCGTCGATCCGGCGGGGACCGGACTCGGCGATCGCGCCGGCCCGCTCCACGGCCAGGTCGGCGACGACGCGCACGCTGTCCGGCAGCTCCGCGAGCGCGTCGGCGGGCACCTCGGCCAGGTCGTCGGGGTGCAGGCGCACGACCGTCGGCGCGTCGGCGGGGCAGAAGGACAGCGCCCGGCGGACGGCGTCCATGACCGGGTCGGTCGCCAGGGCCAGCTCCCGGCCGAGGATCTCCTCGACCAGGGTCAGCACCGTGCCGACGATCGAGTCGCGGATGTCGTCGGCCACCGGGCGGACGGTCTCCTCCAGCTGCCGGGCCGCCGCGCCCAGCGCGGCGGTCGCGGACACCAGGCGGCGCTCCCACCGCGCCTGGACCTCGGCGAGCCGTTGCTCGGCGGCGCGCTCGGCCTCGGCGACGACGGCGTCCGCGGCCAGCAGGCCCTCGGCGTGACCGGCGGCGAAGCCCTCGGTGCGGGCCTGCGCCCGCAGCCGGGCGAGCTCCTCGGCGTAGACGTCGCCGAGCCGGAACGACGGCTTGCTGCCGGCGACCGGCTGGTCCTCGGCGCGGCGCACGCGCGTCCGGCGCTCGACCGGCGAGGGCTGGAACGGGATGGCGGGGGAGGGGGCCGCGGCCACCGCGGTCACCGGTGCCGCCGTCCGAGCCGTGGGCACGGCCGCGGCGGTACCGCGCTCGGCCGCGACCTCCCGGTAGGGACGGGCGAGCGCGGCGGAGCCACCGCGCAGGATGGCGCCCTCCCGGGGAGGCCGGTGGCCGCCGGGGGCGTCGTCACGCGACGAACTCATCGTCCCCGCCGCGGCTGATGGTCAGGACGCCCTGCTCCTCGAGGGTGCGGATGACCGCGACGACCTTGGCCTGCGCCTCCTCGACGGTGCGGGTGCGCACCGGGCCGAGCAGCTCGATCTCCTCGGTGAGGTTCTCGGCGGCGCGCTCGGAGAGGTTCCGCTTGATCTTGTCCTGGACGTCGGGCCGCACGCCCTTGAGCGCGGTGGCCAGGTCGTTGGCCTCCACCTCGCGCAGCACCAGCTGCAGGGAGCGGTCGTCGATGGTGACGATGTCCTCGAAGACGAACATCTGCGCCCGGACGGCCTCAGCCAGCTCGGGGTCGCTGGTGTCCAGCCACTCGAGGATGGAGCGCTCGGTCGGCCGCGGGGAACGGTTGATGATCTCGACGAGGGTCTCGACACCGCCCACGGTGGTCATGTCCTGGTGCGCCAGGATCGAGCCCATCCGGCGGCCGAGCTCCTCCTCCACCAGCCGCACCATCTCCGGTGACGTGCGGTCCATGGTGGCGATGCGGTGGGCGACCTCGGCCTGCTGCTCCGGCGCGAAGCCGGTGAGCACCTCGGCGGACTGGGCGGCCGTCAGGTGGGCGAGCACCAGCGCGGTGACCTGCGGGTGCTCGTCCTTGAGGAAGGTGACCAGCTGGCGGACGTCGGCGTTGCGCAGCGAGGCGAACGGCACCTCGGTGTAGACGACGTTGAGCCGGGACAGGATGCCCTCGGCCTGGTCCTGGCCCAGGCCCGCGGCGAGGATCTCGCGGGCGAACTCGACGCCGCCGCGGCCGATGAACTGCTGCGCGGTCATCAGGTGGTGGAACTCGCGCATGACGCCGTCGACGTCGTCGAGCTCCACCGAGCCGAGCTTCATCAGCTCGCGGGTGAGCGCCTCGACCTCGCGGGGGCGCAGCTGGGCGAGCAGGACGCCGGCCTCCTCCTTGGTCATCTGGGCGAGGAAGACGGCGGCCTTGCGCAGGCCGGGCATCTCCGGCCGCGGGGGGACGGCGACGGCCGCGCCGGGCACCGTCGGGATGCTCGCGAGGGTCATGGCTTCGTCTCGCTCAGCCAGCCGCGCAGCATGGCCGCGACCTCGTCGGGACGTTCGCTGACCATCGTCGAGATCTCCCCTCGCACCTTCGCCCGTTGGACGGCTTCCAGCTCCAGGACGGCCTCGTCGGGCTCGATCTCGTGCCGGGTGCTGGCCACCCGCAGGCGGTCGAGCTCGGCGAGCACGTCGTCGTCGAGCTCGAGTGGCTCGTAGTCCTCCTCGTCCTCGACCTGGCGGCGCGAGCGCAGCCAGACGACGAGGACCACCAGGGCGATGCCCGCGGCGATGCCGCCGGTGCGGATCATCGACCACATCTGCTCGCTGGCCTCGGCCTCGCGGGCCGCCTCCATCGCCGCGGCGGCGTTCTCCGCGGCGGTGGCGTCGAAGGGCAGCGAGGCGACCGTGATGTCGTCGCCGCGGGCCTCGTCGAGGCCGACGGCGGTGACCATGAGCTGGGTCATCTGCTGCTGGTTGAGGTTGCCGGCGACCGCGTCGTCCATGACGACGGAGACGGTGAGCCGGTTCAGCTCGCCGGGGGCGCCCTGCACGACCTCGGTGGTCTCCCCGACGGCGTTGTTCGCCGTCGTGGACTCCTTGTTGTAGGTGGAGTCGCCGCCGCCGACGACCTCCGCGGCGTCGGGCATGTTCTCCGGGCCCAGGACGCCGCCGACCGGGGCGCCGCCACCGGTGTACTCCTCGGTGGTGATCTGCTCCGAGATCGGCGGGGTGCCCTCGTCGAACGTGTAGGTCTTCGAGGTGGTGCTGCGCTCGGAGAGGTCGACGTCGGCGCGCACCGAGACGACGGAGCGGCCCGGGCCGACGACCGAGTCGAGGATCTTCTGGGCGCTGGCCGACAGGCGGTTCTCGTACTCCTGCTCCACCTGCGAGCGGGCGTCGCCGGCGGCGGCGGTCACGCCCGTGCCGGCGGCCGAGAGGACCTGACCGGTCGAGTCGGCGACGGTGACCTGGTCGGGGTCCATGTCTCGGATGCTGGCGGAGACCAGGTTGGTGACCGCCTGGATCTGCTCGCCGGAGAGGGTGGTGCCCGGCGTCAGGTCGAGCAGGACCGATGCGGTCGGCTCGGCCTTGTCGCTCACGAAGACCTCGTCCTCGGGCAGGGCGACGTGCACGACGGCGGAGTTGACGCCCGCCAGCGCCTTCAGCGTGTTGGCCAGCTCGCCCTCCAGGGCGCGCTGGTAGGTGACCTGCTGCTGGAACTCGCTGGTGGTGATGCCCTGCTCGTCGAGCAGCGCGTAGCCGGTGTCCTGGCCGGCGGGCAGGCCCTTGCCGCTCATGCTCAGCCGCAGGTCGTAGACGGCGTCCTTGGCGACCATGATCGTGCCGCCGCCGTCGGACAGCTCGTAGGCGATGCCCTGGGCGTTGAGCTCGTCGACGATCGCCGAGGCGTCGGCGGCGGCGAGGTTGGAGAACAGCGGGGCCTGGGTGGGCGTGGTGATCCAGCTGTAGAAGAAGACCCCGCCGAGGGCCAGCCCGGCGAGCAGCAGACCGATGACGACCCTCTGCCCGAGACTGATCGTGTCCATCGTGGAGCGGGCACGCTCGAGCGTCCCGGCGAGCGCGGACTGCATCAGATCTGCATCCTCATGATCTCGTTGAACGCCGCGACGGCCTGGTTCTTGATCGTCACGACCATCTCGGTGGCCACGCCCGACTCAGCGCTGGCGATCATGTAGTCGTGCACGTCCCTCAGGTCGCCGGTGGCGGCCTGCACGGCCAGGTCCGAGGTCACCGACTGGGTGGCCTGGAGCCTGTCGAAGGTGGACGCCAGGACGGCGGCGAAGCCGTCGGCACCCTCGGTGGCGGGCGTGCCGCGGGTGCTGCCGGCGACGCCGGAGACCGCGCCGACACCGACGGGCGGGATGCCGCCGAGCGGGATCGTCATCAGCGCTTCCCGAGCTGGAGGGCCGCCTGGTAGGCGTTCGTGGCCCGCTCGACGACGGCGAGGTTCGCCTGGTAGCCGCGCTGCGCCATCATCATGTGGGTCATCTGGTCGCCCAGGTCGATGTCGGGGTACCTGACGTAGCCCTCGGCGTCGGCGAGCGGGTGGTCGGGCTCGTGGACCAGCCGGCCCTCGGGGTCGCCGAACTCCGCGCGGGCCACCCGCACGCCGCCCTCGCCGGTCCCGTAGTCCACGGCCTGCGCGACGACGAGCCGCGCCTGGAAGGCGTCCTCGTCGGTGCGCCGGACCGTATTGATGTTGGCGATGTTGTCGGCGGCGGCGTCGAGCCACTTCCGGTGCGTCATCAGCCCGGACTGGGAGATGCTCAGAGCGTGGAACGTGCTCATGTCAGGACGTCCTCAGTGCCGTGCGCATCGAGTTGTACTTCCCGTCGAGCGCGTTGAGCGCCAGCTGGTAGCGAAGGCCGGTCTCGGTGGCGATGACCGTCTCCGCGTCGAGGTTGACGTTGTTGCCGTTGGTGTTGGTCGGCTCCAGCGAGCGCGCGGTGGTGCCGCCCGAGATCGCCGGGGTGGACCCGCTGCTGACGGCCCCGCGCAGCGACGACTCGAAATCCGTGCGCCCGGCCAGGAAGCCGGGGGTGTTGACGTTCGCGATGTTGTCGGCGGTGACACGCTGCCGCTTCGCGAGCCCGGCGAGGGCTGCGTGCAGGACCGTCGAGGTGGCGTCGCCGATCATCAGGCGGCTCGCCGACGGGTGGAGCAGGACACGATCGACCTCCGGGTACGCGGAAGACACTCGCGAACGAGTGCTGGGCCGCCGATCCGTGGCGAAGGTGGTGCTCTCCGTGCACAAGCCTCATCGGCACGGCTGGGTGGTGACCTGACCGCGCTCTCGCGACTGGAGGGATGGCAGTGACCGTACGGGGCTGTGGTGACGACTGTGACGACCGAGAGGTTCCGGGCGCGCACGTCCAGTGACCGACGCCCCCGGACGCACGACGGCCGGTCACCGCGGTGGGCGGTGACCGGCCGAAAGGCTCGGGGGTATGAGTGGTGTCAGTTCACAGGGCCCGGTCGACGAAGGAGGCGACGGGCCGGATCGGGCCGTAGGACATGCGGGCCGCGACGTCACGCTGCTTCTGCGACTGGGTGATCCGCTCGATGAGCTGCTCGGCCACCTCGAGTTGGTGCTGCAGCAGGCTGGCGGCCCGCTCGCGCAGGTCAGCAGGGATGGGACCGAGCTGGGCAGGGGGGACCCAGTCCTCGGCGCGCTGGCCCCACGCCGCGATCTCTTCGGTGCGTCCGCGGGCCAGGGTGTGCTCCACGGCGAGGACGTCACCCTCGAGATCGGACAGCGCCTGCTGCCAGTCCGACGGCGGGCGATGGCGATCGCTGCCGCCGCTGGACCCGCGGCCGTCGGAGGGCGGTGGGTGGGGGCGGTACTCGAGGTCCGCCGACGCGGTACCGCGCACCGGGCCGACGGCGGTCATGACGAGCTTGTCGCCAGACTGATCGCGGCCTGCCGCCACGCGTCACGCAGCGGCTCGACGACCTGTCGGCAGGCCGAGATGCGATTCGCATCGAGCTTGACGTTGGCCTGGACGAGCTCGCCGATCAGCCAGTTGTAGAGGGCAGCCAGTCGCGGACCGCCCTCCCAGACGTCCACCTGCAGGCCGGACAGCAGCTCGAGCACGATCTCCTGAGCGTGCTGCAGCTGCTCGTTCGCCTCCTGGCGTTCGCCAGCCGCCACCGCCTTCTGCGCCCGCTCGAGGTCCAGGGCGAGGCGGTCGTAGAGCATCACGAGGATCCGCTGCGGCGAGGCGGTGGCGACGGTGTCCCCCATGTAGCGGGCACGGAGGGAGGTGGCACTCACGGGTGAACTCCTGGAGTAGTGAGTCGGGTCAGGACGAGGTCGGGAGGGACGAGAGCTGTCCGGCCAGCCAGTTGGACTGCTGCTGCATGCTGCTCAGCGCGGTCTCCATCGCGGTGAACTGGCGGGTGAGGGTCGCGCGCCGCAACTCCAGGCGGCGGTCCCAGGCATCGATGCTGTCCTGGATGTCGTCGGCCTGGCTGTCGCGGCTCTTCGCCAGGGTGGTCAACGTGCCGGTCGTGGTGTCGGTCGCGAGCTGCGCCAGGTCCATCAGCCGTTGCACCGCACCTGGGGCGCCGTCGTCCGCCGTGTCCGCCACCTTGTCGGGGCCCGGTCCGGTGGGGGTGCCGACGAACAAGGACTGCACGAGGGCCGGGTCGTCGGCAAGCGCGGTCAGGAACTTCTCCCTGTCGAACTCGATGCTGCCGCCGTTGCGGGCCAGTTCGAGGCCGGCAGCGGCGGGGGAGCCGTGCGTGCCGACGCCGTAGGACACGGCGCCCAGCACCTGGCCGGCCAGCCGGCCCAGGGAGCTGTCGCCCTTCAGCGTGGCCGCCGGGCCTCCGGTGGGGTTGGTGGCGACCTTGATCGAGGCCAGCGCGGCGTTCGCCGCGTCCACGAGTGCCTGGACCTTGTCGGCGACCGCGCCGGGGTCGGAGGCGACGTTGACGGTGACCGGAACGCCCTTCTCCGCCTTGTTGACGGTGATGGTTGCGCCGGGCATCAGTCCCTCGAAGGTGTTCGTGGGGGAGGTGACCGTGTAGGCGCTGGCGGTGGTGCCGACCTTCAGCGCCGCGTCGGTGCCCGTGGTGATCTCGGTGAAGGCGCTCCCCAGCCCGAACTTCGTCTCCGCGCCGGAGGACGTCGCCGTCACCTGGAGCTGGTACTTGCCCGGGGCCACCTGGACGGCGGTCGCGCTCAGCCCGTAGTTGCTGGCGTTGATGGCGCTGACCGCGTCGGCGAGGGTGCCGGTGCCGCCGACGCTGATCACCTTCGGCTTGCCGTCGGCGTCCACGGCGGGGGTCACGTTGTCGGCCTGGTACACCGTGAGCTCGGTGAAGCCGGCCGGGTCCTTCGTGTTCGTCCACGCCGTTCCGTTGCTCACCACCGAGTGGCTGGCCGCGACGCTCTCCACGCTGAACGTCAGGGAGCCCGGCTGCGGGGCGACGCCGAGGGCGACGGCGACGCCGGCCGCGGTGCTCGTGGCCTTGGCCGAGCTCCACGTCGCCGGCTTGAGCACCGTCTCGGCGGCCGCGCGCAGGGCGTCGAACTTCGTGTTCAGGGACCGGTAGCCGGCGGCGGCTGCCTCGGTGGCGCTCAGCCGGGTCTGCAGCGCAGTCTGCGGCGCGCCCTCCGCCTTGATCAGCGCGTTGATCAGGCTGGTCGTGTCCAGCCCGGAGGCCAGGCCGTCGACGCTCATGCCTGCCATGTCGGATCTCCTGTCTCGGGCCGGGCGGGTCGTTCGGGTGCCGGGGTGCCAGTGAGGGGGGAGGCCGGCCGGCCTCCCCCCTCACCGGGATGGTGCTGTGGGTGGTGCTAGTGCTACGCGGCTGGGATCAGCCGAGCAGGCGCAGCACGCCCTGAGAGGCCTGGTTGGCCTGCGCCAGCATCGCGGTGCCCGCCTGCGAGAGGATCTGCGAGCGGGTGAAGTTCACCATCTCCTGGGCCATGTCGGTGTCGCGGATCCGCGACTCCGAGGCGGTCAGGTTCTCCGCCGTCACGTTCAGGTTCTTGACGGTGTGCTCGAACCGGTTCTGCAGCGCACCCAGGCCCGCACGGGCGGTGGAGACCTCCTTGATGGCTGCGTCCACGGCCTTGATGGCCAGGCTTGCGCCACTCTCCACGGCAACGACATCGTCAGTCGTGTCGGCGGTTCCCTTGTCGTCGGCGGGGGTGCCCACGTCAGTGAGCTTCAAGGCATTCACGCCGAGGTGCGTGGCGTTGAAACCCTCGCCCGACGTGCCCGACGAAATCTTCACGTTGATCGAGTCGCCTGCTGCATAGCCGACCTGGAAGTCCTTGTTGAACTTACCGTCGAGCAACTGAACGTTGTTGAACGTCGTCTTGTCGGCGATCCGGGTGAGCTCCGTGGCCAGGGCGTCGTTCTCGGCCTGCAGCGCCTTGAGCGAGTCGGCGTCGTTGCTGCCGTTCGCGGCCTGCACCGACAGGTCGCGCATGCGCTGGAGGATGGCGTGCGTCTCGGTGAGCGCACCTTCAGCGGTCTGCACGACCGAGACGGCGTCCTGCGTGTTGCGGACGGCGACCTTGAGGCCACCGATCTGCGAACGCAGACCCTCGGAGATGGCCAGCCCGGCCGCGTCGTCGGCGGCGCGGTTGATCCGGAAGCCGGAGGAGAGCTTCTCCAGGGACTTGTTCATCTGCCCGTCGGTGACGGACAGGTTGCGGTACGAGTTCATCGCCGCGATGTTGGTGTTGACGACCAGACCCATGATGTTCCTCCTTGGACGGGGTCCTGCTGATGACTCCCGCTGCATCCGTGCTGCGGGCCGTGCTGGTGTCGCACTGCTGATTACGGCGTGGGGCGGCTGGGGCTTGAGTCGAATCCGCCGACTTTTTCGCCGCGTTCACTCAGCCGAGCCGTGCCGTCGTTCCGCGGCCGGCGACCGGCCAGCGTGCACGCTGGTGGGGGAGCGGGGGAGTCGCCGCCGGCACCGGCCTGCGGCCCGTCACCCGCTCGAGATAGCTGCGTTGCTGGTTGCGCGCACGCACCCCGCCGTCGGCCGGAACGCTCTGTCCCTCCCACAGCTCGCTCATCGCCGCGTGCAACAGGGTCAGCGCGCGGGCGCGCATCTGGGAGACCCGGGAGAGGGTGACCCCGAGGTCTTCCGCGATGTCGGTCAGAGATTCATCACCGAAGAAATTGCGCTCGATGACCTCGTCGAGCCGGTCGGGCAGGGCCCGGATCGCCTGGTGCAGGTGACGGGCGCGCTCTCCCCGCAGGACGGCGCGCTCGGGCGACTCGCCGGTGTCGGGGAGGTCGAGCGACGTCCCGTCAGGGCCGGCCTCGGCGTCGATGCTCACCATGACGGCCCGGTGCACGTCGACCTGGAGGTGGTCGAGGTCGCTGCGCGCGACGCCGAGGCTCTGCGCGAGCTCCTCCCGCGTGGGTGGCCGGCCGAGGCTGATCGTCAGCGCATCAGCGGCGGCGTCGGTCCGGCGGGCCGCGGCCCGCACCGAGCGGCTGGCCCAGTCACCGGACCGCAACTCGTCGAGTACCGCACCCTGCAGGCGGGCGAGGGCATAGGTGGAGAAGGAGGCCCCAGCGGCCGGGTCGAACCGCCGGGCCACCTCCACCAGCGCCACGTGGGCACAGGAGAGCAGGTCGTCGCGGCTGACGTGGCTCGGCAGGGAGATCCGTGAGGCGACGGTGTTCACGGCGAACGCAGCCAGGGGCAGGTGCTCGGTCACCAGTGCGTCGACCTCCTGCTTGGACGGCCCCGGTACCGGGACGGGCACCCGGCCGTTCTGGAGCCGGTTTCGCGCGGGCCGGTCGACCGCGGCCCGCTCACGCGCGGGGCGCTCGGTCGCGAAGGCACGAACTGGGGTCACGTCCGTATACCTCGGCGGGCGCAGGCGAGGTCGGCACCACCGTCGGCGGATTTCCCACCGAACCTGAACGCCATTTGCGCGCTTCGGCTTGACCCCCTCCGAACGGGTGCCGATGGCTGGTGCGACGAAGGTCGACGGCCGGCTCCCCGGACCCGGCCGAGCGCGATGCCGGAGAAGACGACGGAAGGTGGTGGACGCGTGGACTACCAGCACCTCTCGACGTTGCTGTGGCGGGAGCAGGAGCTCCTGGATCTGCTGCTGTTCAAAGCCGAGGAGAAGCAGTACCTGATCGTCACCGGCAAGACCCGGTGGCTGCAGCGCATCGCGCACGAGATCGAGATGATCCTCGATCAGCTGCGCACGCTCGAGGTCCAGCGGGCGGCCGCGACCGAGGTGATCGCGGAGAGACTGGGGCTCGGTGCCAACCCGTCGCTGCGCCAGGTCGCCGAGGTCGCCCCGGTGCCCTGGAACGACCTTCTGGCCAAGCACCACGAGGCCCTGCTCGTCCTCGTCACCGACCTGCGCAGTCTCTCCGACGCCAACCGTGAGCTGATCGAGGGCGGCCTGGCCGCGATCGGCGACGCGCTCCTGCAGATGCGCACCCCCTCGGCCGGTACCTACGGCGCCACCGGGCGGCACTCCGACGGCAGCAATCGTGCCGTCACCCTGGACGGAGCACTCTGACGTGAGCACTTTCGGCGGCCTGAACACGGCCACCACGTCCCTGTGGGCCCAGCGGCGGGCTCTCGACGTCACCGGTCAGAACATCGCCAACGTCAACACTGAGGGCTACTCCCGCCAGCGGGTCGACCTGCAGGCCATCGGCGGCAGCGCGGTGCCGGCGTTCCACTCCACGAGCACTGGTGTGGGTGGTGGCGTCAACGCCGAGGACGTCGTCCGGATCCGGGACGCCTTCCTGGAGGGGCGCGCCCAGACCGAGCACGCCAACAACGCCCGCCTGGCAACCGAGGCCGAGACCCTTGGTCAGGTGGAGACTGCTTTCCGCGAGCCCGGCTCCACCGGCCTCCAGCGCCAGCTCACCGACGTGTGGGACGGCTGGGAGGACGTGGCGAACGCGCCGGACACCGGTGCAGCGCGAGCCCAGGTCCTCGAGCGGATGAACGCCCTGGTCGGCGGTCTCCGCTTCGCCTCCGCGTCGCTCGACGCACAGTGGACGCAGACCAGGGAGAACTTGACCGTCCTCACCGAGGACGCCAACGCCGCGGCCCGGGGCATCGCCGATCTCAACCTGGCCATCCAGCGCGCCACCCACACCGGTCTTCCTGCCAGCGACCTTGCCGACCAGCGAGACCTCCTGGTAATGAAACTGGCCGACCAGGTGGGCGCCAGGGCACGGCCGGGCCAGGACGGCATGGTGGACGTCGTCGTCGGTGGCTTCACGCTCGTCGGCGGGTCCAGCGCCTCGCAGCTGGCGCTCGCCGGCAGCCCGGACTTGGCCGGCACCGCGACCGACAAGCTGCGATTGGTCACCGCGGTCGGAGAGCTCACCGTGAGCCCCGGCGGCAGGGCGGCGGGTTCACTGAGCGCGCTCAACGGAACCCTGCCGAAATACCGGACCGAACTCGACACGTTGGCCCGGGGCGTGGCCGGCGCCGTCAACGGCTTGCACACCACCGGCGCCTTCGACCAGCACGGTGACCCCGGCGGCCCGGTGTTCGAGTCCTCGGACGGCGCGGACATCACCGCCGCGAGCATCCAGTTGGCGTTCAGCGACCCGGCGCTCATCGCGGCCTCGGGGCGCAGTGGTGGCCCGAGCACCGACAACAGCAAGGCCGATGCGATCGCGCAGCTGCGCCACGACGTCGGCGGCCCGGACGCGAACTACCGCAAGCTCGTCGTCGCGCTCGGTGTCGAGGCAGCGGTGGCCAACCGCAATGTGGAGATCCAATCCGTGATCACCACCCAGGTGGACGCCGCCCGGGAGTCGGTGGCCGGTGTGAACCTCGACGAGGAGATGACCAACATGCTGTCCTTCCAGCACGCGTACGCAGCGGCGGGCCGCCTGGTCACCGCGATCGACGAGATGCTCGACGTGCTCATCAACCGCACCGGCCGCGTGGGGCTGTGATCTGAATGCGCATCACGCAGCGTGCTGTCAGCCTGACCAGCCTGCAGGGCCTCAGCCGCAACCTCGACGCCTTGGGCAAGCTCCAGCAGCAGCTCACCTCCGGCCGGCTCGTCAGCAAGCCGTCGGACTCACCGACCGGCACGAACAAGGCCATGCAGACCCGCTCGGAGCAGGCCGGCACTGCCCAGCAGGCCCGCAACGTCACGGACGCGTCCAGCTGGCTGTCGCAGGCGGACACGACACTGCAGCGGATGCTGGACGCGGTGGGGCGGGTCCGGGACCTGACGGTGCAGGGCCTGAACACCGGAGCCGCGTCGGAGGCGAGTCAGCAGGCGCTGGCCGTCGAGGTCGCCTCGCTGCGTGAGGGTCTCATCGCACTGGCCAACACCAGGGTGCAGGGACGACCGATCTTCGGCGGCGTCACGGCCGGTACCGATGCCTACCACGCGGACGGCACCTTCCTCGGCGCGGAGGACTCCACCATCACGCGGCGGGTGTCGGACAGCGAGCTGCTGCGCGTCGACGTCACCGGGCCCGAGGCGTTCGGCGAGGGTGCCGGCAACCTGTTCGCGATCGTCGGGCGCATCGCCGCCGACCTGACCGGCAACCCCGCCGGGCTGAGCGGCGACCTCGCCGATCTGGACGCGGTGGCGGACGCCATGCGCACCGCGGTCGCCGACATCGGGTCGCGCGCCGCCCGGCTCGAGCGGATCCAGCTGGTCAACAGCGACCGGGCGCTCTCGCTCGAGACGCAGCTCGCCCAGACGGAGAACATCGACCTGCCGTACACGATCATGCGGCTGCAGATGCAGCAGACAGGCTACGAGGCCGCGCTCGCCGCCACGGCGAAGGCCATCTCCCCGACGCTGCTGGACTACCTGCGCTGATGACCACCCTCACCGACGGCCCCCGAGCGGGTCCGACGACGACGGCACCGGCTCCGCCCCCGGTCCAGGTGCTGTCGTTCGCCGAGCCGCTGCCGGGGTTCCCCCGCCACTCCGACTACGTCCTGGTCGCCGGGGACACCGCCGGGTTGCTGTTCTGGCTGCAGGCGGTGGCTCCGGACGGTCCACGGTTCCTCGCCGTCCCGGCCCGGGACTTCTTCCCGGACTACGCGCCCGTGGTGCCGGCCCCCGTCCGGCGGGAGCTGGGTCTGGCCGACGCCGCGGACGCCCGGGTCTACTGCCTGGTCAGCGTTCCGGACGGCGATCCCGCCGCGGCCACGGCCAACCTCCGGGCCCCGGTCGTCGTCGCCCCCGCGACGCACCGGGCGCGGCAGGTCGTGCAGACCGACGGCGCCCATCCCCTTCGGCGGCGCCTGCGCCGATAACCTCAGTGCCACCGCGTCGGTGACGCGGCTCCTGTGCCCGCCTCCGCGGGCACCGCCACGGACGGCCACCACACACCCATGGAGGGGTACTCGTGCTCACACTCACCCGCAGCGTCGGCGAGACGATCCGCATCGGCGACGACATCGAGGTCCACGTCGTCGAGGTGCGCGGCGGCACCGTGCGGCTGGGCTTCAAGGCCCCCCGCGAGGTCGCCATCCACCGCGAGGAGGTCTACCGGCAGATCGCCGAGGCGAACCTCCTGGCCGCCCAGGTCACCGCGGACACGCTGGGCGCTCTCGCGGCGTTCGCGCCGGCGCCCCGGGCGGACGCGGACGCCGGCACCGCTGCCGCCGACGGCCCGGTCGAGGCGGCGGGCTCCGGGGACTGACACATCTGCACGGCTGCCGGGGGTTCACCTCGGCAGGCAGTGCCAATCTGACGGCGCCGCCGTCGTGGTGGGGTCCGACACGGGCAACTATTGCCGAAGCTTGACCCCGACAACTGCGTCGACACGGCGAGTTGTGTGCCGAGCTCGGCGCGTGCATGCGGCAGATTCCTCCCCAAGCAAGTGACAGGGGGCGATCGAGATGGCACGCAACGCATTCACCGCTTCGGCGGCCGGCGACCAGGCCGGTGAGCAGGAGTCCGTGGTGGTCCACGTGCAGCTGCGGCCGCGCCGCGGCTCCACCCGCAAGTGCCTCGCGGCGCTCGCGGCGCTGGCCGCTGAGCACGAGGACGCGGTCTTCGCCGTCACCGGCCTGAGCAAGGACGACCGCGTCGTCCGGGTGACCGTCGGGGTCGACCTCGGTCCCCGCACCGCGGTCGCCCGGTTCTCGCCGCAGGCCCAGGCGGCGTACGCCTTCGTCTCGGCGCTGTTCACCTCGCTGTACGACCACATGCCGGTCTACACGGCCGAGCCCAGCGGCGCCGAGCGCGCCGCCGCCACCGCGCTCCTCGAGCACGCCGCCGCGGGCGCCGCCCGTGCCGACGCGCTCCCCGTCGACGCCATCGACGCCCTCCCGAGCCAGTCGTCGCCGATCTCGCCCGTGCCCTCGCCGCGCCTCCCCGGCCCGGGGGAGCGCATCCCGGCCTGACGGCCTCCCGAGCGGTACGCCGGCGCCGGCCTACCCGGCACCTCTTCTTCCCCGTAGCGCCAGGAGTTCCCATGCCCGACCGCATCCCGACCGCGGACGACAGCGCCCGCAACCGCACGCCCCTGGTGTTCGGCGGCATCCCCGAGGCCGAGGGGTGGGCGCTGGCACCCATCACCCCCCGCGACCGGGTGCACTTCCGCGTCGACCACGAGCTGCCGCTGGACGAGTTCCGCCGGGAGCTGCCCGACGGCGTCACGGTCAGCTACGACGAGGGCGACGGTCTCTACCGGGTCGACGGGGCCTGCGGCTCGGCCGCCGTGCTGGCCGACTGGATCAGAGCCTGGTGCTCCGGCCGCGGGGTGACCACGATCGGGCTGCGCGCCGAGACGGGGGTCCGCCGGCGCACCCCGCGTGACCTCCCGCCGGACTTCCTGGCCGACCTGTGCCGCCACTACGGGCCGGTGAGCCTCAAGCGGCTGCAGCGGAACATGAGCACGATCCGCCTGCACCTGCCCGACCCCGACGACCTGGGGCAGCAGGTGTTCGAGTGGGTGCTCAAGGCCGTGGCCCAGTACGACGAGACCAAGTCGGTTCCGTTCGGCGCGTTCCTCGCCACCCAGCTGTCCAAGTGGGTGCACGACCTGGGCCGCAACGCCCATGGGCGCACCGCCGCCGACACCGAGCACAAGCAGCAGAAGGCGATCGCCGCCTTCATGGCCGAGCACCAGCGGCGGCCGAGCGAGAAGGAGCTCGCCGCCTACATGGGGCAGAGCATCGCCACGCTGCGCCGCAACTCCCAGACCGTCGCCACCCTCAACGGGCTGCGCAACCTGCAGTCCCTCGACGGCGCTCCCGAGGCGACCGAGATCCTGCTGCCCGACTCCGCCGAGGCGCCCGACGAGATCATGGGGGAGGCCGAGCAGACGCTGCTCTCCCATGCCCTCACCGCCGCCTGCGCCCCGGACCCCGACGCGCGCCGTGACCAGCGCGCTGGTCAGCCCAACGTCCTGGGCTGGGCGACGTGGTACCTGACCACCTGGGGCGGGCAGACCAAGACGCAGCTGTCGGCCGATCTCAACACCTCGGTGCGGAACATGAACGTCTACGCCGACCGGGTGGAGAAGGCCCTCAAGCACCGGCTGGCCGAGCTCGCCGACCAGTAGCGCCCCCGCCCCGTCGGAGACGGGACACCGAGATCCCGTGGGCCCGCACCTCCGTGCGGGCCCACGGGATCTTGCGCATCCAGGGTGCCCGGTCCGTCCGCCGGTGCCAGGGGTACGCGCGGGGCGGGACGTGCTGCCGCGTCCCAGGCGACCCCGCTCGCGGGTCGATCCCGGAAAAGCGCCGGTGAGGGGTCCGTTGGTGCCTGCACCTGCCGATATCCACTGTGTGACGCCCCGTCCGAGCAACCGCCACCGCGCTGTCCCGGCGTCGCCGGCGACCGGACCGCGGAACCGGGACGACCTCCGGTGAGCGCGCTGCCGTCCGGGGACACCGGTGCGCCGGTCCTGCTCCCGCACTGGCTCGACGCCGCTGCGCGGACGCTGCTCGCCGACACCGTGCGGACCGCGCTGGGGGACCGGTCGGTGCACCCCGTCGCCGCGGTCCACCTGCAGGACGTCCTCACCGAGCTGCACGTGGCCGCTGCCCGCGAGGCCGTCTGGCCCGCGTCGACCGCCCGGGTCCGGCTGGCCACCGGCTGGGACGAGGACGTCCTGCCCGTCCGGCTCAGCCCGGCGGAGCTCGCCGGCGTCCTGGCGCTGCCGGACCTGCCCGACCGGCTCCGCGGTCTCCTCGACGCCCGGAGCCACGCGTGACCTCGAGCCTGTTCGGCACCGCGCCGTCCGCACGCCTGCTGCACCGCTTCCGGGCGGCCCCGGTCGAGGTCGTCGACCTGCACGACGTCGCGGCCGAGCTGCTGCCGCGCCTGGCTTCCCCGCGGCTGCAGCTCGACCTCGTCCGGCGCCCGGGTGCCGGGACCGTGCTCCACCTGGAGGAGGACGAGCGGGTCCAGCGGGTGTCGCTGACCGATCTCGCCGACGACATGAGCCGCGCCGGGGTCCCGGGCACGGCCGCGGGCATCGCCGCCGCGCTGCGGACCTGGGTGGCCCGCCGCCCGGTCACCGATGCCGCCGCGGCCACCGCCGGGGTCGCCGTGCTCGACTGGGCCGACGGCTCGGAGACCTCGATCGGCTGGACCGTCGTCGTGGTGCGGGGGGAGCTGGCGCTGCCGTGGGCGCCCTCGCCGGCGGCGCGCACGGCGGAACTGCACCGGGTCCGGTCCGCGGCCACCGGCCGGGCGCACGACGTCCGGCTCGAGCTGCGGGTGGAAGGGCCCCTGGCGCTCTGGTCGCACCGCACCGTGCCGGTGCTGGCCTCGGCCGCATTGGTGGCTCCCGAACTGCTCCTGCACCGGATCGCCGGGGCGGGCCTGGCGCTGCCCGACATGCACGTCGTCGTGACGCCGCACCGGCCGGTCGCCTGCGCGGGGCCCGGCGTCGCCCGGCGGCTGGCCGGTCAGGCCAGTGACGCGAGCGTCACGCTGCCCTGGCGCCGCGTCGTCGACCTGCCCTGGATCTGAGCGCGGGTCCCGCGTTCCGCACAGGGCTCAGGAGATGTAGCCGTACTCCCAGTGCCACGGCTCGGGCTTCTCGCCACCGGGGCTCGCCCAGCCGGGCTGCACGAACCCGAAGCGGCCGGCGTTGGCGGTCATCCAGGTCCACTGCGGCGTGCCGGCGACGTTGACCCCGCCGCCGAGGTCGACCGCCAGTGCCCAGCCGTGGTTGGACGCCCCCGGGACGGCGGCGAGCCCCGGCTTGGCGTAGAACGCCGCGACCTGCGCCCCGAGGGACCGGTACGAGTCGGTGATCCGCAGGGGGACGCCGAACTCCTCCGTGAACGCCGCGTCCAGCCGGGCGTAGGAGGCGGCCGCGTCGCAGCGCAGCGCGTGGCCGGCGATGCCGAGCCGGCACAGCGCCTCGGCGGGGATGCGGCCGTTCTCCCAGCCGCCCCACCGGGGGCTCACCGGGCCGGGTTGCGGCAGCGGGGCGCCGCACGCGCCGGTCCCGCCGCCGGCGGGGAGCGCGGGGTTGACTGCGCCGGGTGCGGGCGCGGTGACCCGCACGGCCGACGAGCCGGCGGCCATCGCCCGCACGGCCACCTGGTAGGACGCCGCGGAGGCGCCGACGACGTCGCCGTCGCCGACGTAGATGCCGACGTCCTGGCCGCCGGGGGAGAAGACCAGGTCGCCCACCTGCACGTCCCGGGCGGGCACCGCCGGGCCGGAGGCCCACTGCGCCTCGGGACTGCCCGGCAGCGCGTACCCGGCGAGCAGCCAGGAGGCCGCGGTGAACCCACCGCAGTCGTAGGTCTCCGGCCCGGCGGTGCCCGGCAGGAAGGGCTTGCCCAGCTGGGAGAGGGCGTTGCTCACGGCAGCCACCGTCTCGGCGGGGAGGACGGTCACCGGCTCGCTCCCGATGACCGCCCAGGCCACCCCCGGCACGGGCCGGCCGTCGGCGTCGAGCGCCGGGGACATGCCGGCGGGGAGGCTCGTGAGGTCGGTCAGTGCGGCCGCGGGGGGCGGCGCGATGCCGCCGGTGGCGAGCCGGCCGAGGTACTCCTGCCAGCGGCGCGTCGCCGCGGCGTTGCGTTCCTGCTGTGCGCCGGCGGCTCGGACGGTGCCCAGGGCGGCGAGCCGACCGGACACCTCCGGGCTGAGGTCGTCGACCTCGGCCCGCACGGCGGACAGGACGTCGGCGGCGCGCCGGTCGGCGGCAACCACGGCGGCACGCGCATCGGCCACGCGGGCCACGGCGGCCTCGAGCCGGGCGGCGCTGCGGGCGGCCTGGACGACGTCGGCCGAGCGGTCCGCCCCGGCGCGGTCGGCGAGGGCCTGCTGGTACAGCACGCCGGGGGTCGCCTCGGCGTCGTGCAGGTCGAGCCCCAGCACGGGGTAGCGGCCGATGGCGTCGGCCCGGTAGAGGTCGGCCGCTCCGGCGCCGACGGCCTGTTGCCGGGTGGCGAGCTCCTCGCGCGCGGCCTGCTCGGCGGTGAGCGCATCGGTGAGCCGGGTACGCCGCAGGGCGGCCTCGCCGGCCAGCCGCTGGTAGCGGTCGGCCTGCTCCAGCAGTGCGCTGCGGGCGGTGAGCGCCAGCGTCGTCGGGTCGAGCGCGGAGCCGGTGCCGCCGGGAGCCTGCGCCCCGGGCAGCAGCAGGGCCAGCGCAGCGGGGATGAGCAGCGCGCTGGTCGCGACCACACCGAGGCGCGTCGACCACGTCGAGCCGGTGCGCTTCCGGCGGGCGGCGCGTATGCGGCCACGGGCCGGCCCGCGGCGCACCGCGGCGCGACCGGCGGTCGGGCGCCCGCGGCCGGTCGCACTCCGGGACGAATCCGGGCCTGCGGCGCCGGAGCGGGCGGCGACGGCTGCGCGGGCCGCGGCCAGCTGCTCGGGGGTGACACCGGAACGGGCGGCGGCCGCCTGGCGCAGGGCCAGTGCCTGCCGCAGCGCCGTGGCCTCCGCCGGGGTCAGGGGCGGTCGGGCCGGGGCGCGCTTCGCACCCGTCGCCGACCCGGCCGGGCGAGCGGCGGCCGTGCGGCGGGGAGCGGTGCGAGGGGCGGCAGCACGGGAGGCGGCGTCGCGTGCGGCGGTGCCGCGGGCCGGGGTGGTCCGGGTCGGGGACGCCGGTCCCGACGTGGTCGCACGCGTGGACGTACGCGATGCGGCCACTGCGTCCCCCGGGCGATCTGGTCGTGACGGATGGGGCTCCTGGTGCCGTCGTGGCCAGGAGCTCTCGCACATCCATCGACACGCCGTGGGAGATGCTTGAAGAGCCGGTCCCCGGATGGCACCCGTTCGGGGTGGGGTGGACCTCGGAGGAGGACAGGGGGCGCCAGGGCGCGCGCCTCAGGGCGCCCACCAGGCGCCGTGCCGGTGCTCGAGCGGGATCCGCAGCTCGCCGCCGTCCTCGGTCGAGACGACGAACTCCAGCTTGGTGATCCGGACGGGGGCGCCCTCGCCGTCGGGCTCCAGGAACCGGCCGGTCGCCAAGGGCATGGGCGGCAGGACGAGGAGATCCTCGTCAGGGGGCTCGGCCATGCGCGGTCCTTCCGAGAGCGGGGGTCCACCCACCGTAGGGATCGCGCCCCGGAACGCAACGGGCCGGGTGACCTGGGAGGGTCACCCGGCCCGGTTCGGCCCCGTCCCGGCGCTCGCCCCGGGCCTGCTGGGGGCGAGGAGGGCGGGGTGCTTCCTCAGCGGGCGTCGACGGGTACGTAGTCCCGTTCGGTCGCGCCGGTGTAGAGCTGCCGGGGGCGCCCGATCTTCGTCGTCGGGTCGGCGATCATCTCCCGCCACTGCGCGATCCAGCCGGGCAGCCGGCCGATCGCGAACAGCACGGTGAACATCCGCGTCGGGAAGCCCATCGCCTGGTAGATCAGCCCGGTGTAGAAGTCGACGTTCGGGTAGAGCTTGCGCTGGATGAAGAACTCGTCGTTCAGCGCGATCTCCTCGAGCTGGCGCGCGAGGTCGAGCAGCTCGTTGTTGCCGCCGAGCTTGTCCAGCACGGTGTCGGCCGTCGACTTCACGATGGCCGCGCGGGGGTCGTAGTTCTTGTACACCCGGTGCCCGAAGCCCATGAGCTTGACGCCGGGCTCCCTGTTCTTCACCCGCTCGACGAAGCGCGGGATGTCCCCGCCGTCGGCCCGGATGGCCTCGAGCATCTCCAGCACCGACTGGTTGGCGCCGCCGTGCAGCGGGCCGAAGAGCGCGTTGATGCCCGCGGACACGGAGGCGAAGAGGTTGGCGTGCGAGGAGCCGACCAGCCGGACCGTCGAGGTGGAGCAGTTCTGCTCGTGGTCGGCGTGCAGGACGAACAGCATGTCCAGCGCCTTGGCGAGGTCGGGGTCGACGTCGTAGGGCTCGGCCGGGAACCCGAAGGTCATGCGGAGGAAGTTCTCCACCAGGCCCAAGGAGTTGTCCGGGTACAGGAACGGCTGGCCGACCGACTTCTTGTACGCGTACGCGGCGATCGTCGGCAGCTTCGCGAGCAGGCGCAGCGTGGTGATCTCCACGTGCTCCTCGTCGAAGGGGTCCAGCGAGTCCTGGTAGAAGGTCGACAGCGCGCTGACCGCCGAGGAGAGCACCGGCATCGGGTGCGCGTCGCGCGGAAAGCCGTTGAAGAACTGCTTCAGGTCCTCGTGCAGCAGCGTGTGCCGCCGCAGCTTCTGGTCGAAGGTCGCCAGCTGGTCGGCGCTGGGCAGCTCGCCGTAGATCAGCAGGTACGTGACCTCGAGGAAGCTGGACTGCCCCGCGAGCTGGTCGATCGGGTAGCCGCGGTAGCGCAGGATCCCGGCATCACCGTCGATGTAGGTGATCGCCGACGTGCAGGCGGCGGTGTTCACGAAGCCGATGTCGAGGGCGACCTTTCCGGTCGTCGCCAGCAGCTTGCTGGTGTCGATGCCGTCGGCGCCCTCCGTCCCCGTCTTCACGGGGAGCGGGAGCTCGCCGCCCGGCCAGCGCAGGGCTACGTCTGGGGTGCTCGCTGTCTCGGTCATCGGGGACGACGCTAGCGCTCCTGCGCCCCGATCGCGCCCCGATCGCGCCCCGATCGCGGCCCGGGTCGCCGCGCGGGAGCGGGAGGAAGACCGATTCGTGTCCCTCGCGCTCCCGCGCGACCGTCAGGGGTGGGTCATCGAGAGGACGTCGAGCGCCTCGTCGAGCTGCTGCTCGGTGAGCCTGCCCTGCTCGACGTAGCCGCGCTCGACGACGACCTGGCGGATCGTCTTCTGCTCGGCCAGCGACTGCTTGGCGACCTTGGCGGCCTCCTCGTAGCCGATGTACTTGTTCAGCGGCGTGACGATCGAGGGAGAGGACTCGGCGTAGGTGCGGCACTGCTCGACGTTGGCGGTGACGCCGTCGACGCAGCGGTCGGCCAGCAGCCGGCTGACGTTGGCCAGCAGCCGGATCGACTCGAGCACGTTGCGGGCCATCAGCGGCAGCGTCACGTTGAGCTCGAAGACGCCGGTGGTGCCGGCGTAGGTGACCGCGGCGTCGTTGCCGATGACCTGGGCGCCGACCTGGATGACCGCCTCCGGGATCACCGGGTTGACCTTGCCCGGCATGATCGAGCTGCCCGGCTGCAGGTCGGGGAGCTGGATCTCGCCCAGGCCGGTGCGGGGGCCCGAGCCCATCCACCGCAGGTCGTTGGCGATCTTGATCAGCCCGACGGCGATGGTCTTGAGCTGCCCGGACGCCTCGACCAGCGAGTCCCGCGAGCTCTGCGCCTCGAAGTGGTCGCGGGCCTCGGTGAGCGGCAGCTCCATCTGACCGGCGAGCTTCTCGATGATGGCGGCGGCGAACCCGGGCGGGGTGTTGATGCCGGTGCCGACGGCAGTGCCGCCGAGGGGCAGCTCGCCGATGCGGGGCAGTGAGGCCTCCAGCCGCTCGACCCCGTAGCGCACCGCCGCGGCGTAGCCGCCGAACTCCTGCCCGAGCGTGACCGGGGTGGCGTCCATCAGGTGGGTGCGGCCGCTCTTCACGACCTCGGCGAACTCCTCGGCCTTGCGCTGCAGCGAGGCCTCGAGGTGCCGCAGCGCCGGGATCAGCGTGACGACGACGGCCCGGGTGGCGGCGATGTGGATCGCCGACGGGAAGACGTCGTTGGACGACTGGGAGGCGTTGACGTGGTCGTTCGGGTGCACCGGCGCGCCGAGGGACTCGGTGGCCAGCGAGGCGATGACCTCGTTGGTGTTCATGTTGCTCGACGTGCCCGAGCCGGTCTGGAACACGTCGATGGGGAAGTGCTCGTCCCAGTCGCCGCGGGCTACGGCCCCGGCGGCCTCGGTGATGGCGTCGGCGATCGACCGGTCGAGGACGCCGAGGTCGGCGTTGACGGCGGCCGCCGCGCCCTTGATCGCCGCCAGCGCGCCGATCAGCTCCCGCTCGATCGGGGTCCCGGAGATGGGGAAGTTCTCGACGGCGCGCTGCGTCTGCGCTCGCCACTTGGCCCAGGAGGGAACGCGGACCTCTCCCATGGAGTCGTGCTCGATGCGGAAGTCTCCGCCGTCCTGCGCTGCGCCGTTCTGCTGGGCCACGCTGTTCTCCCGGTGGTGTGGATGGTGACAGTGCTCCGCACGGGACCCTAGATCCCCGTGGGGGACCGGGTCGGTTCCGCCCTCGCCGCGGCCCGCCGAGGAAGGCCCTGAGCGCCGGCGCACCTGCGCCGTCGACGGTGCCGATCCGGCACGAGCCCTGAGGAGGGCCTCATGTCCCAGCCGCCTCTCACCCCGGACCCCGGCGGCGCGCCGTCCCCCCAGGAGCCGGCGGTTGCCGGCTGGCCGCCTCCGGGAGGCTGGGCCACCCCCGCGGCGCAGCCGGTGCCGGACTGGGCGTCGACGACGTCCTGGCAGCCGTCGGTGCCGGCCGCTGCGCCCGTACCGGCCGCACCGTCCGGGCGCGGCCGCTGGGCGGTCGCCGGTGCTGCCCTGGGCGGGCTGGCCGTCGGTGCCGTGGCCGCCACCTTCCTGGTGGGCGCGGTCTTCATCGGCAGCGCCGAGGACATCGGCCGCGCGATGGCCGAGGAGCTGACCCCCGGACTCACCGAGGGCATCCGCCAGGGGATGGCCGACGGCGCCCAGGACCAGATGGACGCCGCCATGGGCATGCTGGACCAGAGCATGGGATGGTACGCCGGCACGCCCACCGGTCCGGTCGACCAGTTCCCGCCGGTGGAGCCCGGGGACCTCGGCCCCGACGGGGCCCTGGACGCCTATGCGCAGACCTGCTTCGACGGCGAGCTCCAGTCGTGCGACGACCTCATGTACGAGTCGCCGCCGCTGTCGGACTACGAGGAGTACGCCAGCACCTGCGGCGGCCGGGTGAAGCCCTATGCGGTGATGGCCTGCACCGAGCTGGAGTGAGCGCGGGCGCCTTCGCGGCGTCGGAAGCCGTGCCCCGGCCCTCCCGCAGGGGCCCGCGGCGAGCCTGCGAGCGGTGGGGGCGGGAGAGTCCTTCCTCAGTTCCGGTCGAAGGGCACCGCGGAGTAGGCGCGCAGCTTCTCCAGCGAGTGCAGGCTGTCGATCGAGCGGATCGTGCCCGAGCGGGAGCGCATGACCAGCGACTGGGTCGTGCAGCCGCCGGCGCTGTACCGGACCCCGCGCAGCAGCTCGCCGTCGGTGATGCCGGTGCCCACGAAGAAGACGTCGCCGTGCACCAGGTCGTCGATGTGCAGCACGCGGTCGAGGTCGTGGCCCGCGTCGAGGGCCTTCTGCCGCTCGTCGTCGTCCTTGGGCCACAGCCGGCCCTGGAGCGCGCCGCCCATGCACTTGAGCGCGCAGGCGGTGATGATCCCCTCCGGGGTGCCGCCGATGCCCAGCAGCAGGTCCACGCCCGTGCCCTCGCGGGCGGCGGCGATCGCACCGGCGACGTCGCCGTCGGTGATGAACTTGATGCGGGCGCCGGCATCCCGGACCTCCTGCACCAGCTGCTCGTGGCGCGGCCGGTCGAGGATGCAGACGGTGACGTCGCCGACCGAGCTCTTCTTGGCCTTGGCGATGCGGCGGATGTTCTCCCCGACCGGCGCGGTGATGTCGACGACGTCGGCCGCGGCCGGGCCGGTGGCCAGCTTCTCCATGTAGAAGACCGCCGACGGGTCGTACATGGCACCCCGCTCGGCGACGGCCATGACCGCGATCGCGTTCGGCATGCCCTTGGCCATCAGCGTGGTGCCGTCGATCGGGTCGACGGCGACGTCGCACTCCGGCCCCTGGCCGTCGCCGACCTGCTCGCCGTTGTAGAGCATGGGCGCTTCGTCCTTCTCGCCCTCACCGATGACGACGACGCCCTTCATGCGCACCGTGCCGATGAGCGCGCGCATCGCGTCGACCGCCGCGGCGTCACCGCCGTTCTTGTCGCCGCGGCCGACCCAGCGCCCGGCCGCCATCGCGGCCGCCTCGGTCACGCGCACCAGCTCCAGCGCCAGGTTCCGGTCGGGTGCGGGGCGGTCGTTGGCGAAGCCGTGCCCGGCCGTCGTCGAGGGGAGGGGGCCATCGGGAAGGGGCAGCGACACGGGACCTCCTGGTTGGGCCACCGGGTGGTGGCGGTGCCCCGGCCCGGCCGCGCCCGGCGTGTACGCGCCGGGCGGATGCTGCGTGGGCGCTGGGCGGCGGTGGGGAAGCGATCGCCTGCGATCCTAGGGGCATGACCGGAATCGGCCCGACGAGCCAGCGTCCCCAGGTCCCCGACGACGCGGCGGCCCCCGGAACGGAGGCGCCCCCGCCGCCGTCGGCAGTGCAGCGCGCGAACCGGCTGAGCGCGGCCAACATGCTGCGCTCGCTGCTGCCCCTGGTGCTGATCTGCCTGCTGATCGTGGGCTGGGTCTCGATCAACAACGACCCGGGGGACCCGGTGCGCGAGATCGACCCGAGCAGCACGATCCAGCTGGCCCAGTCCCGGGCGGAGTACCCGGTGCTCGTCCCCGGCGGGCTGGGCGAGGGGTACCGGCCCACGAGCGCGCGCACCGATGCCGGCAACGCCTCCCCGGGCGACGCGGTCACCCTGCAGATCGGGTACCTGACGCCCTCCGGCGGCTACGCGGGCTACGTCGTCACCGACGCCGCCGACGCGGAGGCGGTGGGCGCGGTGCTCGATGGGGCGACCGAGGCCGGCGCGGTCGAGGTGGACGGCGAGCAGTGGACCCGCTCGACGACCGAGCGCGGCGAGACGGCGCTGTCGCGGGTGGCCGACGGCGTCACGGTGGTGGTCACCGGATCGGCCGCTGACGACGAGCTGACCGCGGTCGCGGCCGCGGTGCGGCCCTGGTCCGGCTGACCACGCGGTCGGGGGTCGCAAGGTCACGACATGGTGACTCCTCGGTGCGTCCCCGCGCCGCGGCGTCCCCGCGGCGGGAGGGTGGCGGGATCGACCAGTGACCCGACCGCCCGAGGAGAGCCCGATGCCGCCACGCGAGGAATGCCCACGCAGTGATCACCGGGCCCCGGCCGACGGGGGGTCGTGCGCCTGCGGCATGGTCACCCGGATCCCGGTGGCCCGGGCCGCAGGTCCGACCGACGTGCGCGACGTGCTGGCCCGCTGCCTGGACGAGGAGACCGCCGGCGCGCTCGCCGGGGCCATCCCCTCCGCTGGTCGAACGCCGGAGCTGCAGCAGCGCATCGAGCGGGTGCTGGCGGCCCTCGCCGACGCCGGGCTCGTGGTCGCCCCGGACACCCGGCTCCGTCCGCCGGCCTGAGCCGGCGGTTCCGGGTGCCGGGCGGCTCAGGCGTCGTCGGCGGGCGCGGCTGCGGCCAGGCGCTCGCGGGCGCGGTCGAGCCAGTGCTGGCAGAGGCGGGCCAGCTCCTCGCCGCGCTCCCACAGGGCCAGCGACTCCTCCAGCGTGAGGCCGCCGGCCTCCAGCCGCCGGACGACGTCGGCGAGCTCCTCGCGGGCCTGCTCGTAGGTGGTCGTCGGCTCGGGGGCGCGCTCGTCGGTGACGCTCATGCGGGGTCCTCCTGAGGGGTGGGAACGGCGTCGGCGTCGGGGGCTGCGGCCCGGTCGACGCGCACGGGGAGCCGGCCGCCGGCGACCCGGACCCGCAGCAGCTCGCCGTCGGCCACCTGGGCGGGGTCGCGCACCAGCGCACCGTCGGCCTGCTGCACCAGGGCGTAGCCGCGCTCCAACGTGGCGGCGGGGCTGAGGGCGGACACCCGGGCCCGGGCGTGCTCGAGGTCGCGCTCGGCGGCCTCGACGCGATGGGTCAGCGTCCGGCGCGCCCGGGTGCGCAACGCGAGGACGTCATCCTCCCGGCCGTGCAGCAGCCGGGCGGGCGAGGCGAGCACGGGACGGGTGCGCACGGAGTCCAGCCACCGCTCCTGCTGCTCCAGCCGCGCGACCACGAGGTGCCGCGCGCGGGCGCGCAGCCCGTCGACCAGGCGCCGCTGCTCGCCGATCTCGGGCACGATCCGGTGCGCGGCGTCGGTCGGGGTGGCGGCCCGGACGTCGGCGGCGTGGTCGACCAGCGTCGTGTCGGTCTCGTGCCCGACCGCGGTGACCACCGGCGTGCGGCAGCTCGCGATCGCCCGCACCAGCCCCTCGTCGGAGAAGGGCAGCAGGTCCTCGACCGAGCCACCGCCACGGGCGACGACGATGACCTCGACCGCCGGGTCGGCGTCGAGCTTCCGCAGGCCCTCGATCACGTTGCCCGCCGCCTGCGGGCCCTGGACGGCGCAGTTGTGCATGGCGAAGCGCACCGCCGGCCAGCGTCGGCGGGCGGTGACCAGCACGTCGCGCTCGGCGGCGCTGTCCCGGCCGGTGATCAGACCGACCACCCGGGGGGCGAAGGGCAGTGGCCGCTTGCGGGCGGAGTCGAACAGGCCCTCGGCGGCGAGCAGGCGGCGGATCCGCTCGATGCGGGCCAGCAGCTCACCGAGGCCGACCGCCCGGATCTCCGTGGCCCGCAGCGAGAACGAGCCGCGGGCGACGTAGTAGTCCGGCCGGGCCCGCACGACCACCCGGGTGCCCTCGGTGAGCTCCAGCCCGGGCCGTTCGGCGATGTCGCGGTGGCAGGTGACCGGCACCGACAGGTCGGCGGCCGGATCGCGGAGGGTGAGGAAGACCGTGGCCGCGCCGCTGCGCCGGGACAGCTGGGCCACCTGGCCCTCGACCCACACCTCGCCGAGCCGGCCGATCCAGTCGGCCACCTTCCGGGCCACCGTGCGCACCGGCCAGGGGGACTCCGGGGTGGACGGGGCGGTCATGTCCCGAGCGTGTCAGACGGCACCGACAGCAACCGGACGCCCCCTGCCCCGCCCCGGCCCGTGCCGGGGCCCGCTGCGAGCAGTGGGGGCAGGGGGGTTCTTCCTCAGGCGCCGCCGCGGGGGGCCAGCGGGCTGGACTCGACCGCCTGCTCCTCGAGCTTCTCCAGCCGGTTGCGCAGCATCCGCAGGTACGGCTCCCGGGCGCGGGTCGCCTGCTCGTAGGCGAGGAGGTCGGAGACGGTGTTCAGCTGGTAGCCGCGGAGGCGGCCGCGCAGCTGGGCGATGGAGAAGGTGTCGTAACCGTCGACGGGCGCGGCCCCGGCTGCCTGGGCGCCGGAGACCTCGCTGCCGCCCTGCGGGTCGTCGGTCGGGGAGTCCGAGGTTTCGCCGACGGCGTCGACGGTCGCGCCCTCGGCGATCGCGGCGTCGGTCTCGTCGGTGTCGGCCGGGCCCTCGTCGGTGCGCACCCCGGTGGCCGCGGCGACGGGGGTGCCGCCCTCGTCGACGGCGACGTCGGGCCCGGCGTTCGTGCCGGTGGCCGCGGTGTCGGTGTCGGAGGTGTCGGTGTCGGAGGTGTCCCTGTCGGAGGTGCCGGCGACGCTGCCGTCGGTGGTGGCCACGGTCTCGTCCGCGCCGGTCTCCTCCGCCGGGGCCTCGACGGCCGCCACGCCCTCGTCGGTGATCGCCGCGTCGACCGTCGCGATGTCGCCCTCGGGGGTGAGCACGTCGACGGAGGTGGACGTGGCGACGTCGGCCGTCGCCTCCGTGTCGGCGACCGCGGGCGCGGGGTCGGACTCCAGCAGGGCCGCCTCGAGGGCGTCGGCGTCCTCGGTGACCACCGCGTCGCCGGCGGCCGGCCTCAGCGGGTCGGTGTCCGGGGTCGTCGGCACCGCCTCGTCGATGGCGAGCTCGTCGAGCACCTCCTCGGTGGTCGGTGCGTCGGCCGCCGGCAGGTCGGTGAGGGACTGCTGGGCCTCGTCCGCGCCGTCGGTGAGCTCCTCGGCGTCGTCGGCGAGGTCCTCCACCAGCTCCTGGCTGAGGTCGTCGATCGCGGCGACGACGGCGTCGGCGGCCGGGTCGTCGGGGAGGTCGGCCACCTCTTCGTCGGTGATGGTGCCGGCGTCGCCGACCCGGTCGAAGGCCGAGCCACGGAAGCCCGCGGCGGGCGCCTCGTCGTCGTCGAACGTCGCCATGCCCGGTTCGGCGTCGCCACGCAGCCCGACGAGCAGCTCGTCGCCGCGGGCGACCAGCCCGGCGTAGGTCTGCTGCACCTTCATCGCGTGCTGCATCGCCATGCCGATGACGCGCACCGGCAGGCCGGGCAGGGTCTCGGGCAGCTTCCGGGCCTCGTCCAGCACGGTGGCCGCCAGACCGGCGGCAGCGCGGACAACCTCGGGGATCTCACGGGCCATGGGCACAGCGTGCCCCAGAACGTTCCGACCGACACCCGGTGTGTGCGAATACACCCCGTGGTGCGGCCCTGCACACGGCCCCGTCGCGAGCTCGCGAGTGACCGGGGCCACAGGCTCCTTCAACTACCATGGCGGGCATGGCTGATCAGCGCGGACGTGTCCTGCTGGCCGATCCCCGGGGGTACTGCGCCGGCGTGGACCGGGCGGTGGTCGCCGTCGAGCGCGCCCTGGAGATCCACGGCGCGCCCGTGTACGTCCGGAAGCAGATCGTCCACAACAAGCACGTGGTGGCGACGCTCGAGCGCCGTGGCGCGATCTTCGTGGACGAGACCGACGAGGTGCCCGAGGGCTCGGTCGTCGTCTTCAGCGCGCACGGGGTCTCCCCGGCGGTGCACCAGGAGGCGGCCGCCCGGCAGCTGCACACCATCGACGCCACCTGCCCGCTGGTCACCAAGGTGCACCAGGAGGCCAAGCGCTTCGCCCGCGACGACTACGACATCCTGCTGATCGGTCACCGCGGCCACGAGGAGGTCGAGGGCACCTCCGGGGAGGCCCCGGCCCACATCCAGCTCGTCGACGGCCCCGAGGACGTGGCGAACGTCCAGGTGCGCGACCCGGAGAAGGTCGTGTGGCTGTCCCAGACCACGCTGTCGGTCGACGAGACGCTGGCGACGGTGGACCAGCTGAAGAACCGGTTCCCGGGGCTGCAGTCGCCGCCGAGCGACGACATCTGCTACGCCACCCAGAACCGGCAGCAGGCCGTCAAGAAGATGGCCGGTGAGTGCGATCTGGTGCTCGTGGTCGGCTCCACCAACTCCTCGAACTCGGTCCGCCTGGTCGAGGTGGCCCTGGAGGCCGGGGCGCGCGACAGCCACCTCGTCGACTACGCCGCCGAGATCGACCCGGCCTGGCTCGAGGGCGTCGGGACCGTGGGGGTCACCAGCGGCGCCTCGGTGCCCGAGATCCTGGTCAGCGAGGTGCTGCACTTCCTGGCCGCACGGGGGTATCCCGACGTCGAGACGGTGAAGGCGGCCGAGGAGCGGCTGGTGTTCGCGCTGCCGCACGAGCTGCGCAAGCGCCGCGGCGAGCCCGTGGCGGACTGATCCGACGACGACGAAGCCCCGGTCGCGCTCAGCGTGGCCGGGGCTTCGTCGTGCCAGGGGAGGTCAGCGGCGGGTGACCAGCCGCACGAGGGACAGCACCACGGCGACGGCGGTGGCGACGGCCATGGTCGGGAAGCCGCGGACCAGCAGCGTGGCCATGGTCGGCAGGTTCAGCGTCGCCGAGGGGGCGAGGCTGATGTTGGCCACGGCGACCAGCGTGAACACCAGCGGCGGCGCGACGACGACGGAGAGCAGGTCCCGCTTCCGGACGAGCAGGGTGGCGATCGAGATGCCGGCCGACAGGGTGACCAGCGTGATCATGCCGAGGCCCATGCCGACGAAGGAGTCGACGGCGCAGCCGGCGAGGGTCAGCAGGAAGACCCCGAGGACGGCGACCGAGCCGCGGAGGCGGCTCTCCCGGGCGCCGTCGGGGGAGGCGGTGCGACCCCGGCTGCTCTCCTGGGCCGCCCGCGCGGCGGCGGGTCGGCCGCCCACCGGTTCCTGCCGGCGGGTGCCGGCGGGCGGCCGCGCGTAGCGGTCGTGGGCGTACCCGTGCTCAGCGGCGCGGAGGCGCTCAGCGGCCCGGCCGGGCGCCGGCACGGGTGGGCGCGACGGGCGGCCGGTGCGCTCGTCGCCGGAGGAGGCGCGCGGTGCCCGTGCGGGGTGCGGCCGTTCGGGGCGCCTGCCGCCCTGCCATGCGCCTGCCGTGCTCGCCGTGGCCATGGCGCACCTCCGTCCCGCTCCGCAGGGCGACCCGACTGGCCGACCTCCGGGGCAACGGTAGCGACCCGAGCTGGGAGTTCGTGGGAAGACGGCACCGCGTTCCCAGGAGCCGGTGGGAGGCCAGTCACGCCCCGTGGTGGGTGTGACACGGGGGGCGGACGAGCCCCGCCTCTCGGCGCCGGCAGGGCGCGCCCGGGAGCCGGCGCGCCGCTGAGCCCGACACGCCCTCCGGCTCAGCCGGACGTTCCGTCGCGCTCCTGCCCGGCGACGTCCGGCCGACCGAAGTCGTCGGCGGGCCGGAGGGTGCGGATCGTCGCCTCCACCTCGACCGGCTCGGGTACCGGCGACTCGGCGATGCCGAGGTCGTCGAACCGCCGGGCGGCGGTCAGCACCGAGCGCTCGTAGGAGCCCACCGTCTCGTTGTAGCGGCTCAGCGTCGTCGACAGGGCCGAGCCCAGACGGGTGAGGTGCCCGGACAGCGTGCTGAGGCGGGCGTGCAGGCGGCGGCCCACCTCGAGCACCTGGTCGGCGTCGCGCGCCAGCCGCTCCTGCCGCCAGGAGTAGGCCACGGTGCGCAGCAGCGCCAGCAGCGTGCTGGGCGTCGCCAGGACGACGTCGCGGGCGAACCCGTACTCGAGCAGCCCCGGCTCCGCCTCCAGGGCGGTGGTGAGGAAGCCGTCGGACGGCACGAACAGGACGGTGAAGGGCGCCGCCGGGCGGAAGGCGGTCGGGTAGCGCCGGGCGGACAGCGCGTCGACGTGGGCGCGCAGCTGGCGGGCGTGCATCGCGACGCGCTCGGCCCGCACCGCCCGGTCCTCGGCCTGCACGGCCTCGATGTAGCCGGTGAACGGGACCTTGGCGTCGACGATCACCTGCCGCCCGTCGGCCAGGGTGACGACGAGGTCGGGGCGGACGCCGGCGCCCTCGTCGTTCGTGCCGGCCGGCTGCTCCACGAAGTCGCAGTGCTCGAGCAGCCCGGCGACCTCCACCACCCGCCGCAGCTGCACCTCGCCCCAGCGGCCCCGGACGTGCGGCGTGCGCAGGGCGGTGACCAGCGCCGCCGTCTCGTGCTTCAGCTGCGCGGACGCCTGACCTACGCTGCCCATCTGCTCGCGCAGCTCCCCGTGGGCGGTGGCGCGGGCCCGCTCCATGCCGGCCAGCAGCCGGTGCAGGTGGTCCAGTGACTCGTGCACCGGTTCGAGCCCGGCGTCCTCCGGCCGCCGGCGGGCCTGCAGCGTGACGACGCCGAGGGTGATCGCGGCACCCAGCAGCGCGCCGAGGAGGAGCCCGAGGAGCAGGGAAGCGGCGTCCATGCCGTGGAGGGTGCCGGAGGCGACCGACAGTTCCGGGCAAGGGTCCGGTTCGTCAGCGCGTCCCGTCCCGTTCGAGGGCGCCGCCGCGGGCGGGCGGGCGGTGGCAGGGAGGTCCTTTCTCAGGCCGGGACCGGTGCGTGCTCCGCTTCGTGGTCGAGCAGCCAGCGCTTGACCGGCGTTCCCCACCGGAATCCGCCCAGCCCGCCGTCGGAGCCGAGGACCCGGTGGCAGGGGACGAACAGCGCCGTGGCGTTGCGGGCGCAGGCGTTGGCCGCGGCGCGCACCGCGGCCGGGCGGCCGCAGCGCGCGGCGAAGGCGGCGTAGGTGTCGGGCCGGCCGGCGGGGACGGTCCGCAGGACCTCCCACGCCTCCTGGAGGAACGGCCCGGACCGCTGCTGGACGACGACGTCGTCGATCGCGGCGACGTCCCCGGCGACGAAGGCCTCCACCGTGTCGAGGACGGGAACCCGGCCGACCGGGGCGGACGCGTCCGGCCGCAGGGCTGGGTGGACCACGGCGAGCAGGTCGGCGACGTCGGCGGTCCAGCCGCTGGCGAGGACGAGCTCCCGGCCGTCGTCGTCGGTCGTCACGACCGCGGTGAACGGGCCGGCCGGGGTGGCGGTGGTCGCGTGGCGGGCGGGACCGGTCATCAGGCGCTCCTCGGGAGGGCAGGGGGAGGGAAGGCGGCGGGAGCCGGGCGGGTGAACAGGGACGGCACGGCGAGCGCCCACAGGTGCAGGACGGCGTAGGAGCTCCAGGGCCGCCACCGGGTCGCGGCGTCGGTGTCGCTGCTGCCCAGTGCGGCGAGGGACCTCCGGAGAGCCAGGTCGCCCGGGAGCCAGACGTCCGGGTCGGCGAGCCCGCGCAGGCCCACGAGGGCCGCCGTCCACGGGCCGATGCCGGGGACGGCGAGCAGCGCGTGCCCGGCCTCGGCGCGCTCCGCGCCGGGTCCGAGGGTGATGGTCCCGTCGGCCAGCGCGGCGGCCAGCGCGTGCACGGTGCGCCGCCGTGCGCCGGTGAGGCCGACCGCGCCGAGGTCGGCGGCGGCCAGCGCCTCCGGGCGCGGAAAGGCGTGGGTCAGGGTGCCGACCGGCTCGGCCATCGGGGTGCCGGCCGCCGTGACCAGGCGGGCGGTCAGGGTGCGGGCACCGGCGACCGACACCTGCTGGCCGAGCACGGCGCGCACGGCCAGCTCCTCGGCGTCGGGCGAGGCCGGCACCCGCCGTCCCGGGGCAGCGGCGACGAGGGGGGCGAGCGCCGGGTCGGCGGCCAGGACGTCGTCGACCGCGCCGAGGTCGCGCAGGTCGGTGAGCCGCAGCCGGGCACTGACCGCGGCCGCGCCGTCGGGTGCGGGGGAGAGCCGGACCACCGCGGGACCGTGCGGCAGGTCGAGCACCCGGGAGAACGTCGTTCCGTCCCACTCCTCCAGACCCGGGACGGCGTGCGCGCCCAGGAAGAGCAGCACCTCGTCGGCGGCGTACGGGGCGCGTGCGGCGAGCCGGAGGGAGAGCCAGCCGGGTGGCCCCCCGTGCGTGCCACGCCGGCTGCGGCGCAGCTCGCCGGGGGTCGCGGCGAACACCTCGCGCACGGTGGCGTTGAACTGTCGGATGCTGGAGAAGCCGGCGGCGAAGGCGACGTCGGCCATGGGCAGGTCCGTCGTCTCGACGAGCACCCGCGCGGTCTGCGCGCGCTGGGCGCGGGCCAGCGCCAGGGGGCCCACGCCCAGCTCGCCGACGATCAGCCGGTGCAGTTGGCGCTCGGAGTAGCCGAGCCGGGCCGCCAGCCCCGGCACGCTGGAGCGCTCGACCTCCCCGTCGGCGATCAGCCGGACGGCGCGGGCGACGGCGTCGGCGCGCACGTCCCACTGCGGGGAGCCCGGCGCGGCGTCGGGCCGGCAGCGGCGGCAGGCGCGGTAGCCGGCGCCCTGGGCCGCGGCCGCGGTGGAGAACCAGCCGTCGAAGCGCGCATCCCGGCCGGCGACGGCGCGGTAGCAGCGCTGCCGGCCCAGGGGTTCGCTCACGACGTCGAGCATGCCAGTGCCGGACGCCGGTCTCTGGCGGTTTTCGGACGCCGCGGTGGATCGGCCTCCGCGGTGGCTGTCCACCGATCGGTGGACCGCGGATCAGCGCTTCGGTCGTCCTCCCCGGCCCTTTTCCCGGCCAGTGTGGGTGCATGACGACGACTGATGAGGCGCCGGCCCTGCCGGGTGCGGCGTCCGGCGATCGACCGGCCGTGCGCGTGCGCGGCCTGGTCAAGCGGTACGGAGGGCGGGCCGTCGTGGACGGCGTCGACCTCGACGTGCGGCGGGGCGAGGTGTTCGCGCTGCTGGGCCCGAACGGGGCGGGCAAGACCACCACCGTCGAGATCCTCGCCGGGCTCCGCCGGCGGGACGGCGGATCGCTCGAGGTGCTGGGGGAGGACCCGGCCGGGGCCGATCGGCGCTGGCGGGACCGTGTCGGCGTGGTCGGGCAGAGCACCGGCGCCGGCGACGCGCTCACCGTCGGGGAGACCGTCGGCCACTACGCGCACTACCACGCAACCCCGCAGGACAGCGCCGAGCTGCTCGACGCGGTGGGGCTGTCGGGGACGGCGGGTACGCGCGTCGACCGGCTCTCCGGCGGGCAGCGGCGGCGGCTGGAGGTCGCGCTGGGGGTGCAGGGGCGGCCGGAGCTGCTGTTCCTCGACGAGCCCACGACCGGGCTCGACCCGGTCGCCCGCCGGCAGTTCTGGACGCTGATCGAAGGGTTGCGCGACCGCGGCACGACCGTCCTGCTGACCACGCACTACCTCGACGAGGCGGCGCACCTGGCCGACCGGGTCGGGGTCATCGCGGCGGGCCGGCTGGTCGAGGTGGCCACGCCCAGCGCCCTCGGTGCCGGGCTGCGGCAGGAGGCGACCGTGCGCTGGACCGAGGACGGCGCCGCGCGCGAGGTGGTCACCACCGCGCCGGCCGGCGTCCTGCGCGATCTGCTGGCCGCGACCCCCACCGGGGAGATCCCCGACCTCACCGTCACCCGCCCCGGCCTGGAGGACGTGTACCTCCGGCTCGTCTCCGAGGGAGCGCCCCGATGACCGCCTTGCTGCCCACCCCGGCGCCGCCTACCCAGCGTCCGGCGCCGCCGAGCGCCGTCGCCATCGGGTGGGCCCGGGTGGCCCTCGAGCTCCGGTTGTTCATCCGGGACCCGGGCCAGCTGGTGTTCTCCTTCGCCTACCCCGTCGTGATGCTGGTGATCTTCGGGTCGGTCTTCGGCGGCCAGGAGGTGGTGCCGGGGGTGGACTTCCGGCAGTACTTCCTGGCCGGGATCGCCGCGACGGGGGTCATGTTGACCAGCTTCCAGGCCGTCGGCATCGCCATCACCGAGGAGCGCGACCGAGGCGACCTCGTGCGGCTGCAGACACTGGGCACCCCGCCGCTGGCGTACGGGATCGGGAAGGCCGGTCAGGTCCTGCTCACCACCGTCGTCCAGCTGACCGTGCTGCTGGTGGTGGCGACGACGGTCTACGACGTGCCGATGCCCGACGACGCCGGCCGCTGGCTGACCTTCGCCTGGGTGGCCGTGCTGGGCATCCTGGCCGGCACGGTGATCGGCATCGCCGTGTCGTCGTTCGTCGGGAGTGCGCGGGCCGCGGGGGCCGGCATCCCGGCGGTCGCCGTCGTCCTGCAGTTCTTCTCCGGCGTCTTCTTCGTGTACTCGGAGCTGCCCGGCTGGATGCAGCAGCTCGCCGCGGTCTTCCCGCTCAAGTGGATGACGCAGGGGATGCGCTCGGTCTTCCTGCCCGACGCGGCAGCGGTCGCGGAACCCGCGGGCAGCTGGGAGCACGGGACCACTGCCGCGGTGCTGGCCGCATGGGTGATCATCGGCGTCGTGGTCTGCGTCCGAACCTTCCGGTGGCGACGGAACGCCGGATGAGCCTGCGCCACCGGCTCGGCGTCGCCTTCCTCCCTCCGGCTGAGGAGGAGGGGGGCGCCGAACCGCTGTCCGAGAGCGGGTGGCGGGCGACCGTCGTCGGGATGCACGTCATCTCGGCGGCGTTGTGGACGCTGGCCGTGGCGACGGCGGTTGCCGACCACGACGGTGGGCGGCTGGCCGCCGTCCTCGGGGTGCTGGCGGCGTTCGCGGTGGCCTACGTGCTGGCCGGCGCGCCGGCGCTGAGCGGCAGCGCGCCGGTCCGTGCGGTGGTCTACCTGGCGGTGCTCGTCGCCGGCTTCTGCATGCTGGGGTTCCTGTCCCCGGAGCTGTTCTTCCTGCTCTTCCTCGCCTATCCGCAGGTGTGGTTCGTCGTGCACGGCCGGACGACGGGTGTGGCGTGGACCGTGCTCCTGGCCGCCGCCACCGCGACCGGCCCGCTGGTGCACGCCGTGTCGGGGGAGCTGGCCCGCGAGGTGCTGCTGCAGACCGGCATCAGCCTGCTGTTCAGCCTGGCGCTGGGGCTGTGGATCAGCCGGGTGCTGCACCAGAGCGCCCACCGCGCCGAGCTCATCGAGCAGCTGGAGCGCACCCGGGTCCAGCTGGCCCGGGCCGAGCACGAGCGAGGTGTGCTGACCGAGCGGGAGCGGCTGGCCCAGGAGGTGCACGACACCCTTGCGCAGGGCTACACGAGCATCGTCGTCCTGGCGCAGACCGCGACCGCCCAGCTCGCCACCGATCCGCCGGCCGCCCGTGACCGGCTCGCGCTGATCGAGGAGGTCGCGCGGGAGAACCTCGCCGAGGCACGCGCCATGGTGGCCGCGTTCCGGCCGGTGGCTCTGGACGGCTCGACGCTGGTCGAGGCGCTGGCCCGGCTGGCCGAGCGGTTCGGCCGGGAGACCGGGCTACCGGTGCGCGTGGACACCGCTGCGCTGGCCGGTGGGCTGGCGCTGCGCCGCGACGAGGAGGTGGTCCTCCTGCGCGGGGCGCAGGAGGCCCTGGCCAACGTGCGCCGGCACGCGGCGGCGCAGGCGGTGGTCATCCGGGTGTCGGTGGTGGGCGGCGAGGGGGCGCGGCAGGTGTCGGTGCACGTGGAGGACGACGGGGTCGGTTTCGACCCGTCCGGCGCGCGGGGATCGGGGCTCGAGGGGCTGCGCGACCGCGCCTCCTCCGTCGGCGGCGAGGTCGACGTGGTGTCGTCGCCCGGCGAGGGCACGCGGGTGACCGTGCGGGTGCCGGCCTCGCGGGCGGAGGCACGGTGATCCGGGTGGTGGTGGTCGATGACCATCCCGTGGTCCGGGGCGGCCTCGTCGGGTGGCTCGACGCACAGCCCGACCTCCATGTGGTCGGGGAGGCGGGCGACGGGGCGGAGGCGCTGGTGCAGGTGGCCGAGCTGGAGCCGGACGTCGTCCTCATGGACCTGCGCATGCCGCGCATGGACGGCGTCACCGCCATCGTCCGGCTCGCGGCGGCGCACCCGGCGGTCCGGGTGCTGGTGCTCACCACCTACGACACCGACGCCGACATCGTGCGGGCGGTCGAGGCAGGTGCCACCGGCTACCTGCTCAAGGACACGCCCCTGCCGCAGCTGGCCGAGGCGGTCCGCGCCGCCGCCCGCGGTGAGACGGTGCTGGCGCCGCCCGTGGCCGCCCGGCTGGTGTCCCGGATGCGGGCGCCGGCGGTGGACGCGCCGACCGCGCGTGAGCTGGAGGTGCTGGCCGGGGTGGCCCGTGGGCTGACCAACGCGGAGATCGGCCGGCAGTTGTTCATCGGGGAGGCGACGGTGAAGACGCACCTGCTGCGGCTGTTCGCGAAGCTCGGGGTCGACGATCGGACGCGGGCGGTGCTGGTCGCGGTGGAGCGGGGGTTGCTGCCCTCGCCGGGGCGGTGACCGCTGGGCTCGTCGAGGACCTCCTCCGATCTGTGGACGAGCCGCTCACCTGGGAATTCGCCCTGCGCCGGCGGCTGGCCGGCGGTATTCTTCGTACATGCGTTCGACGGGTGGGTTCGATGCGGTGAGCCGGTTGGCGGCCGCGCTGGACGACCTGGCCGCCGAGGACCTGGCGGGCCGGTTCGGCCCGGAGTTGCTCGACCGGCTCGGTGGCCTGTTGACCGCGTCGAACCGGCTGGCCGCGCAGGTGGCGCGCACGGTGCGGGAGTGCGAGCTGACCCAGGCCGCCGAGCACGACGGGCTGAAGACGATGGCCTCCTGGCTGCGCGGCCACGCCGGGTTCTCGGCGGCTGCGGCGTCGCGGTTGGTGGGTTCGGGGCGGGCGCTGGCGGAGCTGCCGGCGGTCGCTGCCGCGGCGGTGGCCGGCGTTGTGACGCCGGAGGGGGTGGCCGCGGTCGCGCCGGTCGCGGCGCCGAAGCACCTGGCCGCCGCGCAGGCGCAGGGCGTCGATGTGGCCGGGGTGGCTGCGGCCTTGGCGGAGGTGGCGGCGACCCAGCCCTACGCCGAGCTGCGGCAGGTGGTGCACCACTACCTGGCCCGGCTGGACCCCGACGGACCCGAACCCGACCCGACCGAGCAGCGGTCGCTGGTGATCGTGCGGCACGCCGACGGATCGGTGTCCTTGCGCGGTGAGCTCGACGCCGTCGGCGGGGAGAAGCTGCAGGCCGCGGTCGAGTCGATCACGCAGGCCACCCGCCCCTCGGGTGACACGCGGACGCGGGCGCAGCAGTCCGCCGACGCCCTGGTGCAGCTGGCCGACAACCAGCTCGCGGCCGGGTCCCTGCCGGTGCTGCGGACGGTCAAGCCGCACGTGGTGGTGCGCGTGGACCTGACCGACCTGGTCGACCCTTCGAGGGGCCCGACCGCGGGGCGGATGGGCTTCGGGGCGACGATCTCCGCCGCCCGCGCCCGCTGGCTGGCCTGCGACGGCACCATCACCCGCATCGTGCTCGGCCCCGAAGGTCAGCCCCTGGACCTGGGCCGCAGCCACCGGGTCGTGCCACCCCATCTGCGCCGGGCGGTGGAGGCCCGCGACGGCGGCTGTGTGTTCGCCGGCTGCGACGCCCCGTCCCACTGGTGCGACGTCCACCACCTGATCCACTGGGCCGAGGGCGGCGACACCTCACTGGACAACTCAGGGCTGCTGTGCGAACGGCACCACACCAAGGTCCACCACGGATTCCGGATCGAACGACAACCCGACGGACGATGGCGCACCTGGCGCCCCGACGGCACCGAGATCCTCATCCTCCCCCGCCGCACCGAGCAGACGGCCGACGCGCGCGCGGGCTGATCGGCCACTACCGGCCGAGCGCCGCCCGGTGGGGTTCGCATTCGCGTGCCTGCACCAGGACGCCGAGGTTGTAGCCGGTCAGGGCCGTGCCGTACCGGCGGGCGGAGGCCGCGAGGCGCCCTACCCAGCCCAGCCCGTCGTCGTCGCCGACCCCGGCGGTCGACGAGTCGCCGAGGAAGCACACGCGGAGATCGGCCGGCGGCATGGGTGGCGAACCAGCGACGCCTACGCTGGACTCCCGTGAGCCTCACCATCGGGATCGTCGGCCTGCCCAACGTCGGCAAGTCGACCCTCTTCAACGCCCTGACCAAGAACGACGTGCTGGCGGCGAACTACCCGTTCGCGACGATCGAGCCGAACGTCGGTGTGGTGGGCGTGCCCGACCCGCGGCTGGACAAGCTCGCCGAGATCTTCGGCAGCCAGAAGATCATCCCGGCGACGGTGTCGTTCGTCGACATCGCCGGCATCGTGCGCGGTGCCAGCGAGGGGCAGGGGCTGGGCAACAAGTTCCTCGCCAACATCCGCGAGAGCGACGCCATCTGCCAGGTGATCCGGGCCTTCACCGACCCCGACGTCGTGCACGTCGACGGCAAGGTGAGCCCGGCCGACGACATCGAGACGATCAACACCGAGCTCCTCCTGGCCGATCTGCAGACGCTGGAGAAGGCGATCCCGCGACTGGAGAAGGAGATGCGCAAGGACAAGGAGCGCGCCGCGCTGCACGCGGCCGCCGTCCAGGCGCAGGAGGTGCTCAACGAGGGGAAGACCCTCTTCGCCGCCGGCATCGACCCCACGCCGCTGCGCGAGCTCGGGCTCATGACGACCAAGCCGTTCCTCTACGTCTTCAACGTCGACGCCGACGAGCTGGCCAACACCGAGGCGCTCGACGAGCTGCGGGCACTGGTCGCCCCGGCGGAGGCCATCTTCCTCGACGCGCAGACCGAGTCGGAGCTGATCGAGCTGCCGGCCGACGAAGCCGCCGAGCTGCTCGAGTCCATCGGTCAGAGCGAGCCGGGCCTCGACCAGCTGGCCACGGTGGGCTTCCGCACCCTCGGGCTGCAGACCTACCTGACCGCCGGCCCCAAGGAGGCACGCGCCTGGACCATCCCGGTCGGCGCCACGGCTCCGCAGGCCGCCGGTGTCATCCACACCGACTTCCAGCGCGGCTTCATCAAGGCCGAGATCGTCTCCTTCGACCAGCTGGTCGAGGCCGGCTCCATGGCCGAGGCGAAGGCCAAGGGCTGGGTGCGCATGGAGGGCAAGGAGTACGTCATGCAGGACGGCGACGTGGTGGAGTTCCGCTTCAACGTGTGACGCAAGCCACAGTGTTGTGGAGTTGGGCGGGGAACTGCACTCCGTACGCCGATGGACGGGGCTAGCCTACGCGCTGCATCTGCCGGGGCTGGTGAGGTTCGATCGCCGGACTTATGGTCATGCCGCCTGTCGATGATGTTTTCGGAGCCCTACCTACATTAGGAGCACTCGTGGGCGGCACGCGAAGAGATAAGCGCAGCCCGTACTCGTGGGCTGCCAGTGTCGCGCTTCTCGTTGGGGCGATCCTCCTCGTTGTTTGGTTCTCCACGGACGAGGGTTGGGCCCGAGCTTCCGCCCTGGTCTTCTTCGTTGGGAGTCTCGCGCTCTTCTCCGTAGATGGCTGGCGAGCCAGGAGAAGTAGTCGGAGTGCTCCCTAGTCAGCTGCTTCTATTAGCAGATGTGCTGATAAGTCGCCGTGGGACGGGGCTAGCTCACACGCTGCACTTCTCGTGAATCATTGGCAGCTCGGCGTCGTTGCCGAACGATCCGCATGAGGATTTGTATCGAAGACCCTCCGAGGCTCTGCGGACTTAGACGGATAGAAATCTCCGGCGAGTCAGTTGGCGCATACACTGGCGACTTGGCATGCTATCGACCTATGGTGTCGATAGCGCGGCAGGTCTTGGAATCTCTGGCGGCAGAGACAACGGCGCGATTGAGTACCGCCGACCTCATCTCACATCCCGGCGAGCGGGGCAGAGCTCGCGAGCACATTCTTACTCAGTTTCTACGCCAAATAGTCCCCAAGGCTTTTGACATTGAGACTGGCTTCGTGATCGACACGCGCGGAGGTCAGAGCCTGCAACAGGACTTGATCATCGTGCGCCGTGATTATCACCCTGTGTTCACGGTAGGAGGCATCAACTTCTTCCCCGTTGAGGGCGTGGCTGCCGTTGTCGAAGTCAAGTCGGGACTGTCGACCACCACGCTGGTAGAGGCACTGCGGAATGCCGCATCAGTCAAACTGCTAGACCGGACAGCCTCGGGCAGCAACTACTTGGTCATTGGCGGACCAGGAGGGTTCCCTGCCCACGCGCTGAATCCTCAGTTCGTAGTCGACCCCGACAATCACCAGCATCAAATCTTCTCGCTGATTGTCGCGGCTAGGCTCGATGTGAAGATGGAGACGCTGGTTGACAGGCTTGCGGATCACATCTCTAACGAACCGCGAACTACGTGGCCCAACTTCATCTCCATAGCTGGCGCGTTCTCCGTTGGATACAACTCAGACGTTAGGAGTGACCAGATGGGTGCCGTTGGGCTGCGGGTCTTCGATCCGTCCATGGCTCCCGACAACTCCGACCCACTGGTAGACCTAGCGATAGAATTGTGGAGCTTCTTGCGTGTCACACCCCTGGTCGATGTTCGCCCGTTTCAGTACGTGATGGGCAGCCAGACAGGGGTCAACGTCGACTTCTGAGCTGCACACCTTGCTCGGCGCTTCGGGAAGGCCCGGACTTGCTGCTCCCAACAGACACCCGGTGCTCCTCGCGTTGCGTTCACCCCTAGTACGGGCCGGCGATCCTGGCGTCCCGGCATCCGTATCCTTTGGGCACGTCGGGACGTGCGGCCCTTATCTGCTATGGACAACACATTTTCTCCGGGCCGTCAGATTGAACTCGGCGCGCCCATGCTCGATCCAAGGTGGCAGTTGTGGCAGGTCTTGCGAACAGTGCGCCCATCCCGGTGAAGCTTTTACACGAAACGGACGTAGAACCGCAGGCTGACCGACACGTCGTGATGACGCATCTGCCGCCGCAGGACCTCCGGAGAGCACCCTGCGTTGACCAAGTTGGTAGCGAAGGCGTGTCGGAGCCTGTGGGGGGTCAGGTCCGGGATGCCGGCCCTCTTGCCTGCCCTGCGAATCCCGACGTAGACCGTGTTGGCGGCGCGGGCGAAGTCGTGGTGCCGGTACTCGTCAGCGAACCACGGTGGGACGGTCACTGGCCCGGCGGTCTTGGGCGTGCTGATCGTGCCGTCCGGCAAGCGTTGACGGTCCACCGTGATGACGTGCCGCTTGATGGGCTGGTTCGTGCAGGCTTCCCCTAAGCGCAAGCCAGCGAAGAGCATGGCGAAGCCCCACATGCGATAGGAGGAGTTCTCCAACGCGGCCCTTAGCTCAGTCAGGTCGGGAATCTCGTAGTCCTTCCTGACGGGCTTAGGGCAGGGGAGAGGTAAGCCCAGGCATGCCCGGAGGTTGATCGCATGCTTGCGCCGTGTATTGGGGCTGAGCACGCGCTGCAACTTCGTCGTCAGCATGGCGACTGTGACGGAATCGAACGGAACGTCCGCCAAGTCCAAGGCTCGCAGTGAGGCCAGATATTCGCGGAGGGTCGTCTCCTTGATCGCGCGATTTGCTAGGCGCGCCAGCGCCACGTCGTGACACGTAACGGCGTCGTGTAGTTGCACCCGGAACTCCATCAAGATCGTCATGCAGGACGGCGACGTCGTGGAGTTCCGCTTCAACGTGTGACCTGCCCCCGGACGGCGCGGGCGGGAAGTCACTGCCCGGCACCCGCCCCTCCGTCGGCTCGGGTGGGACAGTGGCCTACAGGAGCTGCCTTCTGCCGTCGATGTGTCCGAGGAACCGGACGCATCCGGTGGCTCCGCCGGGTGACCGGCTGGAACTCATGACCGAGGAGACCCGATGGACTACCTGCGACAGCTGCAGGCGGAACGGCCGCTGCTCTTCGGGCTCGCGCTCCTGGTGGCGTTCCTGGTCGGCTTCCGGCTGGCGCTCTTCGTGGTCGAGCTCGTCATCGGGCCTTTCGGGCTCCCGGCCTGGGCGCCCATCGTGATCCTGGTGGGCGGCCTCGTCCTCATCGCCCGTCGGCAGCAGCGGTAGCGGAGGACCGGGTCGCCCGGCCCACGCGTCCGATCGGCGGCGGTGTCATCCGGGGGGTCAGACCTTCCCCCGAAGAATCCGGCGCCAGTAGACCTGCGGAAGGCCGTAGCGGTCGAAGAGCCACGGCCAGCGGCGGGGCTTGAAGGGGTCGAGGAAGGGCACCGACGGGCTCGCGGCACCGTCGCGGTCGACCTCGTTGAGCATCAGCTTCCGGTGGCTGACCGTGATGGGCATGACGGTGTAGCCGTCGTAGCGCTTCAGCTGCTCGCCGTGCTGGGCCGCCGCGATGTTCCTCGCCAGGACGTCGACCTGTTTCCGCAGCGCACCACCCGAGGGCCGGGTGGCGAGGTCGGCTGCGTCGCCGATCGCCCAGATCGACTCGTGCCGGCGGGACCGCAGCGTCTCCGGGTCGACGTCGACCAGGCCGGAGGCCTCGCCGGCGGACAGTCCGGCGTCGGCGATCCAGCCCGGTGCCCGGTAGTGCGGGACGGCGTGCGCGAAGACGATGTCCTCGAGGATCCGGGGGCCGGTGCGCGAGGTGACCTGCAAGGCGTGGGTGTCCCAGTCCACCCGCACGATCCGCGCCTCCCGCAGCACCTCGACGCCGTAGTCCGCGAACGTCTCCTCGAGGTAGCGGTCGGCCTCCGGGATGCCCGTCGCCGTCGCCGCCGGCAGCACGAGCCGGACGTCGACGGAGGGGAGCACGCCGGCGCGCCGCCAGGAGTCGCAGGCCATGAGCAGCGGCTTGAGCGCGGTCGGCGCGCAGGACGCCGGCTCCGGCGGCACGGTGAAGACCACCGAGCCACCGCGCACCGATGACAGCCTCGGCCAGACCTGCGGCGTGCTGCCCGGCACGTACGTGGAGGCGACCCATCCGTCGGCGTACGCCTGCAGCAGCCCGGGCGTCGCCTCCCAGTCCTCGACCAGTCCGGGGCAGAGGACGAGCGTGTCGCAGTGCAGTGTCCGCCCGCCGCGCGTGTGCAGCGTCATGGCCGCGGGGTCGACGGCCTCGACGCCGTCCCGGATCCAGGTGCACCCGTCGGGGACGACGTCGGCCATCGGCCGCTCCAGGTCCGCCATGGTCGCCTCGCCCGCGCCGACGTAGTTCAACAGCGGCTTGTACCGGTGCACCGGCTGCGGAGCCACGACGGCGACGTCGGAGGCGCCGTCCCGGAGCAACCGCGCCGCCAGGGAGATGCCGGCGTTTCCGCCGCCCACGATCAGCACGTCGGAACGTTCCACGCCAGCTCCCTGGAGAGGGCCACGGACTCCGTCGACGCCGCAGCTCGGCCACCGTCTCGAGCCTGCCCAACTCCACCGGGTTCCGCACGGCGTACACCCAGGAGCGGCCGCCCGGGCGGCAGGGGTCCGGGACCGCCGCGTCAGCGGGTGGCCGCCGGGCCGGGGGCCCGGCGACCACCCGCGGAGGGGGCGCTGCGGGTCAGGTGGTGACGAGGCCGCGAACGCTGCTGGTGAGGGTGAGCGCCAGCCGGCGGGTCACACGCAGACCCTGGTCGGCCAGGGCGTAGGTGGTCTCGATGACCTCCTCCGGCCGCACCAGCGCGGCCGGGACCAGGCTCCGGACGATCGTCGCCACACCCCGCACCAGGCCGGCGACCGCGTCCTCGCTGCTGTCCGCCGCGGCGGCCAGCTGCCGGCGGGCCTGGTCCTGCTCCTGTGCCCGCAGCTCGACCAGCAGGTCGCGGCGGACGGCGAGCACGAGCTGGCGGGCCCGCTCGTCGTGCGACCCGTTGCGTGCCTCCTGCAGGACCTGGGCGGCCAGCAGCTCGCGCGCCCGGTCCTCGGCCTCCTCGTGCGTGCGGACGACCTCCTCGAGCTCCGGCGTCGCGGGCCCGGTGCCGGGCGCGTCGTCGTCGGACTGCTTGCGGTTCTTCGGCCCGGTGGCGGGCGCGGCCGGCGACGCGGGTGCGGGCGTGGTCATGGCTTCCTCCTGGATCGGTCCCGTTCGGACACCACGAGGCTCCGGGCGGAAGGTGACCTCCGGGAGAGCGGCGCACGCACGGCAGGGAAGCGGCCCGCCAACAGTCGCACCGCGACCGCCGGGGATCAGCCGGCGAGGCGGGCGCACTCCTCGCAGCGGGCGATCTCGGGGTGCGACGGCCAGTCCTGCGCCGCTGTCGCCCGCACCAGCTGGCCGCACAGCGACGCCTCCAGCCCGTCGACCACGGGCTTGGCGACGGCGTGCACGACGTCCTCGGCGCGACCGGGCCGGGCGTCGTCCGCCCGGACGTCACGGCCCATCCAGCCGACCCGGATGCCGATCACGAAGAGGCTCGCCGTCATGGCGCCAGAGTGGGCACCGAAGGTGTCGGCCGGGTGACGCGCTCCCGAACACCTGACGGCGACGCGGCGGCTCACTCCTCGCGGACGGGGCGGTAGACCAGGTGCAGGACGCCGGTGGGGAAGGCCTCGGAGTGCACCAGCTCCAGCGGCGTGCGGCCCAGCTCGTCGGTCCACCGCCGCTCGCCGGAGACCACGATCGGGTCCACCAGCAGCACCAGCTCGTCGAGCAGGCCGGCCTCGAGCAGCGAGCGCACCGTCGTCAGGCTGCCGGACATGCCGATGGTGCCCTCGGTGCGCTCCTTCAGCGCGCGCACGCCGGCCACGTCGCCCAGCACGGTCGTGCCGGCCCAGTCCGAGCTCTCCAGCGTCGTCGACAGCACGTACTTGGGAATGGGGTTGATGAACTCGGCGAAGTCGTCGTTCTCGTTCCCCGGCCAGTACTGGGACCACTGGTCGTGCAGGACCCGGCCCATCAGGTAGGCCTCGCACCGGCCGGTGTGGCGGTCCACGGCCTCGCCCATGGCGTCGTCGAAGTACGGGAAGTGCCACTGGTCGGGTCGCTCGGCGGAGCCGTCGACGGTGGTGAACAGGCTGGCGGCGATCTGGCCCACGGGGAACTCCTTCGTACGGCGGGCGGATGTCCGGGGGTAGACCGCACCCACATCCGGAACTCATCGCCCACGCGCTCGCCGGTCCGGCCTGCTCCGGGCAGGGTGAGTGACTTCGGGCGGCCGGGAAGCGGCCGCTCGCGTCCGAGGAGGTCCGTGTGTCCCGTCCGCCGTTTCCGCCGTTCACCCTCGAGACCGCCCGGCAGAAGGTGCAGGCGGCCGAGGACGGGTGGAACACCCGCGACCCCGAGCGCGTCGCGCAGGCCTACACCGAGGACACCGTCTGGCGGAACCGGGACCAGTTCATCCGGGGCCGGGACGAGGTGGTCGCCTTCCTGACCCGCAAGTGGGAGCGCGAGTTCGACTACGCCCTGCGCAAGGAGCTGTGGGCGTTCACCGAGGACCGGATCGCCGTCCGGTTCCAGTACGAGTGGCACGACGCCGAGGGCCGCACCTGGCGCTCCTACGGCAACGAGAACTGGGAGTTCGCGGCCGACGGCCGCATGCGCCGGCGCGAGGCCAGCATCAACGACGTCCCCATCGCCCTCGAGGAGCGCTGGATCCTCGGCCCGCGGGAGGACGGCGACACGACGCCGCTCCCGCTGCGCTGAGGGGCGTCAGGGCTTCGTCGTCACCTGCTGGGCGGGGAGACCCTGACCGCGGCACCAGGGGGCGATCCGGGGGTCACCAGATGCTCGCAGGGCCGCGCGGGCGGCACGCTCGTGGCATGACGAAGCCGTGGCCGGGGGGCGCCGGCGTCCTGGTCCACCTGCTCCTGTGGGTGCTCATGCCGTCGGGCCCGGCGCGCGGCGCTGAGCCCCCTGTGGGACGGGCATCGTTCCGTGACCGGCCCAGATCGGTCAGGATGAGCCGTCCCCGCCCCAGACCTGCAACGGAGCACCCGTCGTGACCGTCCCTTCCGGGCACCAGCCGGCCCCCATGGTGGTGCCGCAGTTCTTCGTCAGGCAGCGGGTGACCGTCATGGTCAACCGCTACGAGATCCTGGCGGCCAACCCCGACGGCAGCGAGGGCGGGCTCATCGCCCTCGCCGAGCAGAAGCGGCTGAAGCTGCGGGAGGAGGTCGTGTTCTTCGCCGATGGGTCCCGGAACCGGCGGGTGTTCTCCTTCAGGGCCCGGCAGCGGCTCGACGTCGGCGCCGAGCACGACGTCTTCGACGAGTACGGGCAGCCGCTCGGCTACTTCCGGAAGGCGTTCGGCGCCAGCCTGCTGCGCTCCACCTGGTACGTCTCCGCGCCCGGCGTCGAGGCGGTGGGCCAGGAGCGCAACCCGTTCATCGCGGTGCTGCGCCGGGTGTGGAACTTCATCCCGTTCCTGAACAACATCCCGGTGCCGTTCCTCTTCCACTTCGACTTCACCGACAGCCGGACCGGTGCGCTGGTGATGAGCAGCGAGAAGCGGATCGCGCTGCGGGACCACTACACCGTGACCGTCCCCGACCCGCGCCTGGACTTCCGGGTGGCGGCGGCGATGGCCGTGGCCCTGGACGCGCTGCAGAGCCGCTGACGGGCCCGGAAGCGGGGGAAGCCCTCGGGGCCGGACGGCGTTGCGCTGGGCAACCGACGTGAAAGGCCCGCACATGAGCATCAAGCTGTCCGTCCTCGACCTGGCCCCGATCCCGCGCGGGGAGACGCCCAGCAGCGCCATCGCCGCCAGCGTCGCCCTCGCCCAGCGCGCGGAGGAGCACGGCTACGAGCGGGTCTGGTACGCCGAGCACCACAACATGCCGACGATCGCGTCGTCGGCCACCAGCGTGCTCATCGCTCACGTGGGCGCGCAGACCCGCACGATCCGGCTCGGGGCGGGCGGCGTCATGCTGCCCAACCACTCGCCGCTCACCATCGCCGAGCAGTTCGGCACCCTCGACGCGATGTACCCCGGGCGCATCGACCTCGGTCTCGGGCGCGCTCCGGGCAGCGACCAGAACACGATGTACGCCCTGCGCCGCGACCCGCGCTCGGCCGACACGTTCCCGCAGGACGTCCTGGAGCTGCAGGCCTACCTGGCCGGCGAAACCCGCGTGCCCGGCGTCGACGCCATCCCCGGCAAGGGCTCCCGCGTGCCGCTCTACGTCCTCGGTTCCTCGATGTTCGGCGCCACGCTGGCCGCGGCCCTGGGTCTGCCCTACGCGTTCGCCTCGCACTTCGCACCGGCGATGCTCGAGCCCGCCGTCGCCGCCTACCGGCAGGAGTTCAAGCCCTCGGAGCAGCTCGCGGAGCCCTATGTCATCGCCGGGGTGAACGTGGTCGCGGCCGACAGCACCGCCGCCGCCCAGGAGCAGCTGCAGGCGGTGCGCCGCAACCTCGCGATCGGCCTGTTCGGCCGCGGGCAGGACCTCACCGACGAGCAGGCCGACCAGCTGCTCGCTCAGGGTGCCGGGCACCACGTGAGCACGATGCTCACGCACACCGCCGTGGGCACGCCGGCCGAGGTGCGCGAGCACCTGGACGCCTTCACGAAGGTCGCCGACGCCGACGAGCTGATCATCGCCCACCAGTCGGGCACCCTCGACGGCCGGCTCCGATCGGTCGAGCTCCTGGCCCAGGCGATGGAGTCGGTCACCGCGTGACCGGCCGGTGTTTCGCCCCCGGGGGAGACGCGGGTAGGCCGCGACCGTGACGTACTCGATCGTGGCCCGTGACCCCGAAACCGGGGAGATGGGCGTCGCCACCCAGTCGCAGGCCTTCGCGGTCGGCAACAGCGTCCCCTTCGCCCTGCCCGGGCACGGGGTCATCGCCACCCAGTCCATGGCCGAGCCCATGTACGGAGCGGTCGGGCTGGACCTCCTCCGCGGCGGGTTCACCGCCCAGGAGGTGCTGACGGCGCTCAGCAGCGTCGACCCCCAGCCCGAGCGCCGGCAGGTCGCCGTGCTGGGCCTGGCCGGCGACTTCGCCGTCTACACCGGCACCAGCTGCGTCGACGCCGCCGGGCACCTGCTGGGCGACACCTGCGTGGCGCTGGCCAACATGGCCAGCTCCACGGCGGTGTGGGAGGCGATGGTCGAGCGGTTCGAGGTCTCTGCCGGTCCGCTCGCGCAGCGGCTGCTGAGTGCGCTGCTGGCGGGGGAGGAGGCCGGTGGCGACTTCCGGGGACGCCGGTCGGCGGCGATCATGGTCGTCCGCGCCACCACGACCGGTCGCCCGTGGCACGACATGGTGGTCGACCTGCGGGTCGACGACTCCCCGGACCCGCTGGGTGCCCTGGCCGACCTCACCGTCACCCGGGCCCGCTACCAGGACGTCGTCCGCGCGTTCCAGCAGGCGATCGACGGCGACCCGGTCACCGCCGACCGCGAGCTGGAGCTGCTCCGGCCCATGGACCCGGTCTCCGAGCCCGACCAGCTCATGTGGCGGGCGGTCGTGGCGGCCCTGGCCGGCCGCGAGGACGACGCCCGCGCGATGCTCGTCGACCTCGCCGCGTCCGCGCCCCAGTTCATCGAGGCGGCCAGCCGCTTCGGCAAGGCCGGGCTGATGCCCGCTGACGTCGTGGAGCGGATCATGCCGCCGGTGCCCGCCACCTGACCCTGCAGTCGACGAGCCGCGGATCGCGCTCGCCTGTGCACGAAAGCCCCCTCCGGCGTCCGGAGAGGGGCTTTCGTGCCCAGCCGCACCACGTGGGTGCGGCGAGGTCAGCTCTTCGGCCGTGCGCCGGCGCGCAATGCGCCGAGCAGGTCGTGGTTGAGCCGGGAGATCGTCTCCATCGAGATGCCCTTGGGGCAGGCGGCGGAGCACTCGCCGATGTTCGTGCAGCCGCCGAAGCCCTCGCGGTCCTGCTGCGCCACCATGTTGACCACGCGGTCGTTGCGCTCGGGCTGGCCCTGGGGGAGCAGCCCCAGGTGCGTCACCTTCGCCGCGGTGAACAGCATCGAGGAGGCGTTCGGGCAGGCTGCCACACAGGCGCCGCAGCCGATGCAGGTCGCGGCGTCGAACGCCGCGTCCGAGTCGGCCTTGGGCACCGGGGTCGCGTGCGCCTCCGGTGCGGTCCCGGTCGGCACGCTGATGTAGCCGCCGGACTGGATGATCCGGTCGAGCGCCCGCCGGTCGACCGCGAGGTCCTTGATGATCGGGAACGCGGTGGCCCGCCACGGCTCGATGTCGATCGTGTCGCCGTCGGCGAAGGACCGCATGTGCAGCTGGCAGGTGGTGGTCTGCTGCGGGCCGTGCGCCTGGCCGTTGATCATGACGCCACACATGCCGCAGATGCCCTCGCGGCAGTCGTGGTCGAAGGCGACCGGGTCGTCGCCCTGCATGATCAGCTGCTCGTTGAGCACGTCGAGCATCTCGAGGAACGACATGTCGGGGGAGATGTCGGTGATCTTGTAGGTCACCATCTTGCCCTTGACCGTCGGCCCCTGCTGGCGCCAGATGCGCAGGGTCAGGTTCATCCCGCGCTTCTCGGCCCCGGGGTTGCCGACGCTGGACCGCATGGGGGCGTCGTGCCGTGTGGCTGTCACTTGTAGCTCCGCTGGGCGAGGTGGACGTACTCGTACTCGAGGTCTTCCCGGTGCAGCACCGGGGGCTGGCCCTCCGGCGTCCACTCCCAGGCGGCGACGTAGGCGAAGTTCTCGTCGTCGCGCAGCGCCTCGCCCTCGGGGGTCTGGCTCTCCGCGCGGAAGTGGCCACCGCAGCTCTCGCGGCGGTGCAGGGCGTCGATGCACATCAGCTCGGCGAGCTCGATGAAGTCGGCGACCCGGCCGGCGTGCTCCAGCGTCTGGTTGAACGAGTGCCAGTCGCCGGTCACCTTCAGGTTGGTCCAGAACTCCTGGCGGATCTCCTGGATCCGGTCGATGGCCTTGCGCAGGCCCTCGTCCGTGCGCTCCATGCCGCAGAGGTCCCACATCAGCTGGCCGACCTCGCGGTGGAAGGACGCCGGGGTGCGGTTGCCGTTGATGCTGAGCAGCTTCTGCACCTGCTCCTGCACACCCGTGAGCGCCTCGACCGCGGCCGGGTGGCTCTCGTCGACCTTCTCGAACGGGCCGTCGGCGAGATAGCTGCTGATCGTCGACGGGAGCACGAAGTAGCCGTCGGCCAGGCCCTGCATGAGCGCGCTGGCGCCGAGCCGGTTGGCGCCGTGGTCGGAGAAGTTGGCCTCACCGATCACGAACATGCCGGGGATCGTCGACTGCAGGTCGTAGTCGACCCACAGGCCGCCCATCGTGTAGTGCACGGCCGGGTAGATCCGCATCGGGACCGCATAGGGGTCCTCGCCGGTGATCTGGGCGTACATGTCGAAGAGGTTCCCGTACTTCGCCTCGACCGCCGGGCGACCCAGCCGCTCGATCGCCTCGGCGAAGTCCAGGTAGACGCCCAGGCCGCCGGGGCCGACGCCGCGGCCCTCGTCGCAGACGTTCTTGGCCTGGCGCGAGGCGATGTCGCGGGGCACCAGGTTGCCGAACGAGGGGTAGAGGCGCTCGAGGTAGTAGTCGCGGTCGGACTCGGGGATCTCCCGGGGGTCGCGGTCGTCGCCGCGCTCCTTGGGCACCCACACGCGGCCGTCGTTGCGCAGCGACTCCGACATCAGGGTCAGCTTCGACTGGTAGTCGCCCTTGACCGGGATGCAGGTCGGGTGGATCTGCGTGTAGCAGGGGTTGGCGAAGTACGCGCCCCGCTTGTGCGCCCGCCAGATCGCCGTGGTGTTGGAGCCCTTGGCGTTCGTGGAGAGGTAGAAGACGTTGCCGTAGCCACCGCTGGCGATGACGACCGCGTCGGCGAAGTGGGTGCTGATCTCTCCGGTGACCAGGTCGCGGGCGACGATGCCGCGGGCGCGGCCGTCGACGACGATCAGGTCGAGCATCTCGGTGCGCGCGTTCTGCTCGACGGTGCCGGCCGCGATCTGCCGCTCCAGCGCCTGGTAGGCGCCGTAGAGCAGCTGCTGGCCCGTCTGGCCGCGGGCGTAGAAGGTGCGCGAGACCTGCGTGCCACCGAAGGAGCGGTTGTCGAGCAGGCCGCCGTACTCGCGGGCGAAGGGCACGCCCTGCGCCACGCACTGGTCGATGATGTTGACGCTGACCTCGGCGAGGCGGTGCACGTTGTTCTCGCGCGAGCGGAAGTCGCCGCCCTTGACCGTGTCGTAGAACAGCCGGTGCACGCTGTCGCCGTCGTTGCGGTAGTTCTTGGCGGCGTTGATCCCGCCCTGCGCGGCGACGCTGTGCGCGCGGCGCGGGCTGTCCTGGTACCAGAACGACTTCACCTTGTAGCCGGCCTCGCCGAGCGTGGCGGCGGCGGAGCCGCCGGCCAGGCCGGTGCCGACGACGATGATCGTCAGCTTGCGGCGGTTGGCCGGGTTCACCAGGCGGCCGCGGAACTTGCGCTCGCTCCAGCGCTCGCCGATCGGGACGTCGGTCGGGGCCTTGGTGTCGGCGATCGGCTCGCCGACGTTGAACAGCTCGAGAGGCATCTGGGGGAGCTCCTTAGTCGATGAGCCCGAAGAGGACGGAGAAGGGCACCAGCAGGAAGCCGATGGTGAGGAGGGTCGCGAACGCCACGGCGAAGAGGCTGACGGTCTTCTCGCGGCGGCGGTTGCTCTGCCCCAGGGTCTGCGTGGCGCTCCAGATGCCGTGCCGCAGGTGCATGCCCAGGAGGATCACCGAGATGGCGTAGAAGATCGTGACGAAGGGGTTCTGGAAGCTGGCGACCAGCCGGTCGTACGGCGTGCTGTCGAAGCCCTCGGCGTTCACCGCCCCGAGGGTGAGGTCGAGGATGTGGTAGATGATGAAGGCCCCGATGATCACGCCGCCCCAGCGCATCGTCCGCGAGGCGTAGCTCTGGGCGGTGGCCTTCTTCGTGACGTAGCCCTGGGGGCGGGCGTGCTTGGCCTGGCGCCACAGCGAGACGGCGGCCCAGAAGTGCGCCACCACGGCGACCAGCAGCACGATCCGGATGATCCAGAGCGTCGTCTGCCCCGGCAGCGCCGGGTTGCCGACCGTCCGGATCCAGCCCGAGTACGAGTTGAACGCCTCGGCGCCGGAGAAGGCCTTCAAGTTCCCGATCACGTGCGCGATCAGGTACAGCACCATGATGATGCCGCTGACGGCCATCACGGCCTTCTTGAAGACCGAGCTCGTCTTCGCCACCTTGGGGGTCCTGCGCTGCGCGTGCGTCACCGTCACCACAAGGCCCCACGCTAGGACTACACGGGGCTTGCCACCAAGCCAACACGAGGTGACACACCTCATGTAAGGGGACCCTCACCACACGTGAGGAGGGGTGCACCGGGCATCGGTGCACGTCGCGGGTGGGAACGCTGGTGGCCGGCCCGCCCGTGCGGGATCGTGTGCCGGTGCCCACCCCCACCCGTGGATTCCTCGGCCGCCGTCGCGAGCGCGACCCGCGGCTGCCCCCCGGCCAGTACGACGTCGGCGGTGACTGGCCGGTGCTGACCGCCGAGCCCACCCCGCGCATCGCCCCGGAGACCTGGAGCATCACCGTCGACGGGCTGGTGGAGCAGCCCACGACCTGGTCGTGGGACGAGGCGCACCGGCTGCCACCCTCTGAGTACCGCGGCGACATCCACTGCGTCACGACATGGTCGAAGCTCGACACCCGGTTCTCCGGCGTCAGCGTCGACACCTTGCTCGAGGCGGCCCGGCCGACCGCCGAGGCGCACTTCGTCATGGCGACGTCGAGGACCGGCTACACGGCCAACCTGCCGCTGGCCGACGTCACCGGCGGCAAGGCGTGGCTGGTCTGGGACTTCGACGGCCGCCCGCTGACCCCGGAGCACGGCGGGCCCGTGCGGCTGCTGGTTCCGCACCTGTACTTCTGGAAGAGCGCCAAGTGGGTCAGCAGGCTGACCCTGCTCACCCGGGACCAGCCCGGCTTCTGGGAGCAGAACGGCTACCACGACCGCGGGGACCCGTGGCGCCAGCAGCGGTACCAGGGTGACTGAGGCCCTGGGTGCCGACGTCGTCGGAGCGGCGCCCAGCGGCGGGTGGCGGAGCGCCGTCGTCGCGGGCGTCCGCCGTCCGGTGCCCCGCTCGGTCCAGCTGCGGCTCGACGTGGAGGACCGGGTGGACCACCTGCCCGGTCAGCACTACGTGGTGCGGCTGACCGCGCCCGACGGGTACACCGCGCAGCGCTCGTACTCGATTGCGTCGGCCCCCGGCGATCCGCTGCTGGAGCTGTTCGTGGAGCGGCTGGACGACGGCGAGGTCTCCACGCACCTGGCCGACGTCGTCGAGCCCGGTGACGTGCTCGAGGTCCGCGGTCCGATCGGCGGCTGGTTCGTCTGGGACGGCGAGAGCCCGGCGCTGCTGCTCGCCGGCGGCAGCGGGGTCGTGCCGTTCGTCTCGATGCTGCGCACCGCGCGGGCACTGCGGCGCACCGACCTGCTGCGGATCGCCGTCTCGGTGCGGACCCTGGAGCAGCTGCCGTACGCCGACGAGCTGCTGCAGGCCGGGGCGCTGGTCGTGACGACGAGGGAGGCGCGCGGCATCCGGCCGGCCGGCCGGCTCACCGGGGCCGACCTGGTGCCGCTGTGGGAGCCGGGCCAGACGGTGTACGTCTGCGGCTCGGGCGGGTTCGCGGAGTCGGCCACCGGGCTGCTGGTGGAGCTGGGCGTGCCCCCGTCGGTCATCCGGGTGGAGCGTTTCGGCCCCAGCGGGGCGCCGGTCTGATCGGGTGGTCCACTGGGCCGGGTCAGCCCGGCCGGGTGCCCGCCGCCTCGGCGAGGTTCGGCCAGACCTCGCCCGCCGCGGCGTGGCGCGCGCTGCCTCGGCCAGCGCGGCGGAGGCGAGCACGTCGGCCGACTGCGGCCGCGGACCGGGCGGGGGCGCGGGGCGACGACCTGCGGCGCGGTCCGTACGCCGGACCCATGACGCGCGTCGCGGTCGCTCCGGTCGGCCGCGATCTCGCCGCCCCGGGTGTGTGGCCGGCGTGCCCTCGGGTAGGCCGCCGGAACGGACGTACCGCCCGTTCCCCGGTCCCGGTGTCCGACGATCGGAGGAGCACCGTGGAGGACCAGGAGCAGGACCAGAAGCGTGCCGAGCTGGGGGACACGGACGTCCCCGCCGAGGACGAGATCGCCGAGGCGTTCGAGAAGATCGTCAGCGAGGGCGCCCAGCGGCTGCACCGCCGGTGGCGGGAGGTGCTGGCGACCGGCCTGGCCGGCGGGCTCGAGGTGGCCGTCGGTGTGCTGGCGCTGCTGGCGGTCCTCGCCGCGACCGGCAGCGAGCTGCTCGCCGGCCTCGGGTTCAGCATCGGCTTCATCGCGCTCATGCTCGGCCGCAGCGAGCTGTTCACCGAAGGTTTCCTGGTCCCGGTGACCGCAGTGTTCGCCGGTCGTGCCGGGACCGCGCAGCTGGCGAAGCTCTGGGCCGGGACGCTGGTCGCGAACCTGGTCGGCGGCTGGCTGGTCATGTGGCTGGTCGTGCTGGGGTTCCCCGACCTGACGGACGTCGCCGTCGAGTCCGCACGGCACTTCGTCGAAGCTCCGCTGGACCTCCAGTCGGCCTCCTTGGCCTTCCTCGGCGGCAGCGTCATCACGCTGATGACGCGCATGCAGCACGGCGCGCACTCGGAGGGCGGCAAGATCGTCGCCTCCGTCATCGGCGGCTTCCTCCTCGCCGGCCTGATGCTGTTCCACTCGATCCTCGACTCGCTGCTGATCTTCGGCGCCCTGCACGCCGGCGCCCCGTTCGGCTACGGGGACTGGCTGGCCTGGTTCTGGTACACCGTGCTGCTCAACATGGCCGGAGGACTGTTCGTGATCACGCTCATCCGCCTGGTGCGGAGCAAGGAGCTGCTCGAGCGGGAGCGCGCGGCGGTCGCCGCAGGTCGGTAGGGGCGCGCCTCCACCCGCGGCCTGGCCGGCGTCACCATCCTGGCGGCGGGTTCCTGACGCGCCGCGACGTCTACCCCCGCGCCGCCCGGCGGATCGTCGAGACGTACCGCGCGGTGCCCAGGCGCTGGAGCGCCAGGCTCAGCGGGCCGGCGATCCGGGCGGCCGGTGAGGCCAGCCGGAAGAACACCCGGATCCGGTAGACGACGTCGCCCTCCGGCGTCAGCCGCACGGTGAACCGCTCCTCGCCGCTCTCCGGATGACCGGGCAGGGTGCCGTAGGCGAAGCCGCGCTCGTCGACCTCGGTGCCGGCCCAGACGACCCGGCAGGGGAGGTCGTAGCCGAACCGGGGAAGCCCGGCGGTGAGGACGACGACGGTGCCCGGCGCGCCGGCCGGGCCGTCGGCGCGCACCCGGAAGCCGGCGCCGCGCTGGGCGCGCCAGTCGAGGACGGCGGCGGTGGCCCGCTCGAACGCCGCCGGCCCGGTACCCACGACCGCGGCGTGCTCGGCGGAGTGGTAACCGGCCGGCAGCACGGGGCTCCCGGTCGCGCCCACCTCGGCGTAGGTCAGCGGTGCACCGCGGAAGTCGGCCGGATCGGTCGCGCGCAGGAGGCCCACGCGACCAGTGTGGCCCGCTCCGCGCGGGTAGGTTGACCGCACTGTGCTGCCCGCCGTCACCGCCACCCGCTACGTCACCCCGCTGCGCGAGGGTGGTTCGCTGCCTGGGCTCATGGAGGCCGACGACCTCGGCACGTACGTGGTGAAGTGGCGCGCGGCCGGGCAGGGCGTCAAGGTGCTCGTCGCCGAGGTCGTCTGTGCCGAGCTGGCCCGGGCGCTCGGGCTGCCGGTGCCCGCTCTGGTCACCGTCGACGTCGCCGCCGAGCTGGCGGTGGGCGAGCCCGACCACGAGGTCCAGGAGCTGCTGCAGCGTTCGGCCGGGCGCAACCTGGGGCTGGACTACCTCCCCGGCGCCCTCGACTTCGAGGCCGGTGCCGACGGCGTCGACCCGGAGCTGGCCGGCCGGGTGCTGTGGTTCGACGCGCTGATCGGCAACGTCGACCGGTCGTGGCGCAACCCGAACATGCTGTTCTGGCACGGCCGGCTGCAGCTGATCGACCACGGTGCCGCGCTGACGTTCCACCACCACTGGCCCGGCGCCGAGGCCGCCGTCACCCGGCCCTACGACGCCTCGTCGCACGCCCTGGTCGAGTGCGCGCCCGACGTACCGGCGGCCGACGCGGCGCTGGCCCACCGGGTCACCCGGCCGCTGCTCGAAGCGGTGCTGGCCCAGGTGCCCGACGAGTGGCTGGCCGACGACGGCGAGCAGCCGGTGCACGCCGTCCGCGCCCGGTACGCGGGGCAGCTGCTGGCCCGGCTGGCCGCCCGCGACGCGTGGCTGCCCGGGCTGGTGTCGGCCGCGGCGGCCGGAGGAGCGGGCCGCCGGCGTGCTCCCGTCGGTGCCAACCGGCCCGGGTGGCTGGGTCCGCCGCCGCCCGAGGGGATGAGCCAGCGATGAGCGCGCCGACGGCGAGGGACACCTTCGAGTACGCGGTGCTGCGGGTCGTGCCGCGCGTGGAGCGGGGCGAGTCGCTCAACGCCGGCGTGCTCGTCTACTGCAGGCAGCGCGACTACCTGGGCTCCCGGCTGTACCTCGACGTCGAACGGTTGCGGGCCCTGGACCCGACCGCCGACCCGGTGGCGATCGGCCGGGCTCTGCAGGCGGCCGCCGACGTCTGCTCGGCCGACCCGGGCGCTGGCGCCGCCGGACGGGAGGCGCTCGGCTCCCGGTTCCGGTGGCTCACCGCGCCGCGCAGCACCGTCATCCAGCCGGGGCCGGTGCACACCGGGCTCACGACGGACCCCGACGCCGAGGCCGACCGCCTCCTGTCGCTGCTGGTGCTGCCCGTCGCCGGTTGACCGCCACCGGTCGCCTGCGATTGACCGTCGGATCACCGGGCCGTGGCGGCGGCCGGTTTGGCTGCGAGGGCCCCCACCTCTTCGCGACCAGAGGGACCGATGACCGACATCCGCAAGCCGCGCGCCCGCGCTCCTGCCGCTGCTGACCACCGTCCGGCACGGCAGTCGCAGCCACACGACCTGCTTCTACAAGTGCGGGAACGCCTGCGACAGCGCCATCCCCAACCCGACAACCCCACCTTCGCCGACGTCGTCCAGAGCTCGTTCAGCCGGCGCAGCACGCTCAAGGCGGTCGGCGTCAGCGCCCTCGTCGTCGCCGCCGGACCGGTCCTCCCGGCCGCGGCCCACGGCCCCTCCAGGCGCGACGGCGACGGGAGCGGCGGGGGCCCGACCTTCGAGCCGGTCGAGCAGAACTTCCTCGACGAGCTCGTGGTCCCCGCCGGCTACGCCTACAGCGTGGTCATGCGGTGGGGGGGACCCGGTCGAGGACGGGGCGCCGCCGTTCGACGTGGACGCGCAGACGCCGGACGCGCAGGCGAAGCAGTTCGGGTACAACTGCGACTTCATCGGCTGGCTGCCGCTGGGCGAGCGCAAGGCGCTCCTGGTCGTCAACCACGAGTACACCGACGAGCAGCTGATGTTCGCCGGTGTCGCCGACGAAGAAGGCGCCGGGGACATCCCCGACGAGCAGAAGCGCATCGCCGTGATGGTGCACGGCATCTCGGTGGTGCAGGTCCACCGTGTCGGCCGGACGGGTGAGTGGCGAGCGACGCCCGAGCGCGACCGCAACCGCCGGATCACCACCGAGACGACGTTCCACCTGACCGGGCCGGCCGCCGGCTCCGAGTACCTGCGGACCAGCGCGCACCCCGAGGGCCGGACCGTCCTGGGCACGCTGAACAACTGTGCCGGCGGGGTCACCCCGTGGGGGACGACGCTGCACGGCGAGGAGAACTTCAACCAGTACTTCGGGACGACGGCGCCGATCAGCGACGCCACCCAGCTCGCGGCGCTGCGGCGTTACGGCGTCGGCCCGGAGGACGTCCCCACCCGCCGGTGGCACACCGTCGACCCGCGGTTCGACCTGAGCAAGGAGCCCAACGAGGTCAACCGCTTCGGCTGGGTCGTCGAGGTCGACCCCTACGACCCCACCTCCACGCCGAGGAAGCACACCGCCCTGGGTCGCTTCAAGCACGAGGGCGCCGACGTCCAGATCGCCACGGACGGCCGGGTGGTCGCCTACTCCGGCGACGACGAGCGCTTCGACTACATCTACAAGTTCGTGTCGGGGAAGAAGTACCGGGAGGGTCACGACAGGGCGACGCGGCAGCACAACATGACCCTGCTGGAGGACGGCGACCTCTACGTGGCCCGATTCACCGGCGACTCCCGGCCGCGGAGATCGACGGGAGCGGTCGCCTGCCCTCGGACGGCGAGTTCGACGGCACCGGCCAGTGGATCCCGCTGGTCGAGTACGGCCAGTCGATGATCCCCGGCAAGGACGTCGCCTGGGTCCTGACCTTCACCCGCCAGGCCGCCGACCGGCTCGGCAAGCTGGTCGACGAGAACGGCGACTTCCCCGACCCCGCGAACGTCCAGGTCATCGACCCGGCGAAGCTGCCGACCATGATGGACCGGCCGGAGGACATCCAGGTCAACCCGGTCAACGGGCGGGTGTACGCCGCCCTGACCAACAACTCGAACCGCACCGGGCAGAACGGCCGGCCGGGTGCGGACGAGGCGGACCCGCTCACCCGCTCCTGGGCGCGGCACGAACGACGGCCTCTTCGCCGTCCCGACGGCCGGCCCGGAGCGGGGCCACCTCAAGGGCGTTCCTGACCGTTCCCTTCGGAGCGGAGTACAGCGGTCCGATGATCCCGGCCGACGGCCGGTCGGTGTTCGTGTCGGCGCAGCATCCGGGCGAGACCACGGGCTCGACGCGCGACCACCCGTCGAGCACGTGGCCCGACCGGCTGCCCCAGCGGCCGTTCCCGAGGCCCAGCGTCGCGGTGGCTACCGCACCGACGGTGGGCGCGTCGGCAGTTGAGGAAGGAGCGCGAGCCCCGCACCGGTCCGGTGCGGGGCTCGCGCCGTCCCTAGGGGAGGAGGGCGTCGATCCGGCGGGCGAGCTCCAGGTCCAGCTCGCTGACGCCGCCGGCCGAGTGGCTGACCAGCGTCAGGTGCAGCGTCCGGAAGCGCAGGTCGACGTCGGGGTGGTGGTCCATCTCCTCCGCCACGTCGGCGATGGCTCCGATCGCGGCCACGGCGTCGCGGAAGCCGGGCAGCTCGATGGTGCGGTGGATCCCCTCGCCGTCCCCCGACCACCGGGGCAGACCGTGGAGGGCAGCGGCGAGGTCGTCGGGGGAGAGGCGGGGTGGGCGGGGCATGCGTCCATGGTGCCGTGCTGGAGCGGCCTCGTCCCGAGGCTCACCCTGAGCGTGCGAAGGGTGAGGAGGACGGGGTCCTCCTTCAGGTGTGCAGGCCGCACTCGACCTTGTTCTTGCCCGCCCAGCGGCCGGCGCGCGGGTCCTCGCCCGGCGCGACCGGGCGGGTGCAGGGCGCGCAGCCGATCGAGCCGTACCCGACCTCGAGCAGGGGGTTCACCGGGATCTGGTGCTCGGCGATGTACCCGTCGACGAGGTCCTGGGTCCAGGCCGCGATGGGGTTGACCTTGACCATGCCGCGCTTCGCGTCCCAATCGACCAACTTGGTGTGCTCACGCGTCGCGGACTCGTCGCGGCGCACACCGGATCCCCACGCGTCGAAGCCCGCGAGGGCCTCGGCCAGCGGTGTCACCTTGCGCAGCGAGCAGCACAGGTCCGGGTCGCGCTCGTGGAGCCGGGGGCCGAAGTCGCGGTCCTGCTCGGCGACGGTCCGCGGCGGGGTGACGTTGAGCAGCGTGATCGGGAGGACGGAGCTGATCCAGTCGCGGGTGCCGATGGTCTCGGCGAAGTGGTAGCCGGTGTCGAGGAAGATCACGTTGACGCCGGGGATCGCGCGGCCGGCGAGGTGGGCCAGCAGCCCGTCGGCCATCGAGGACGTGACGGCGAACCGGTCACCGAACTGCTCCCCGGCCCAGGTTAGGACCGCAAGGGCCTGCTCGACCGGGTCGGTGATCCCGGCGAAGCGGGCATCGGCGTCAGCTGCGAGCTCCGGAGTCGGCGAGATGGCCGTGGTCATTGCTGCACCCCCGTGGCGAGAAGTCGGACGGTGAACGCACGGAGGCAGGCGCCGCAACGCCAGCCGCCGGCCGACTCCCCGTCGTAGGGGGTCAGCTCCTCGTCCCCGCAGTACGGGCAGTGGAACACCGGCAGCTGCCGGGTCCTTCCCGTGTCCGGCTCCTCGGTCACAGCAACCAGTCCTCGTCCGCGCGGGAGACGTAGTGGGCGAAGGACTCGCCCGGCGTCCGGCGATCGAGGAAGCCCCGCAGGACGCGCTCGCAGTAGTCGGCGGTCTCGGCCTTGGTCACCTTGTGGCCGCGGAACTTGCGGCCGAAGGTGGCCTCCACCCCGAGGTGACCGCCCAGGTGGACCTGGAAGCCCTCGACCATCTCGCCGGCGTCGTCGCGCACCATCGAGCCCTTGAACCCGATGTCGGCGGTCTGGAACCGCGCGCAGCTGTTCGGGCAGCCGTTGACGTTGATGCCGATCGGCGTGTCGAAGTCCGGCAGCCGGCGCTCGAGCTCGGCGTAGAGCTCCTGCGCGTGGTGCTTGGTCTCGACGATCGCCAGCTTGCAGAACTCCAGGCCGGTGCAGGCCATGGTGCCGCGGCGGAAGGCGCTCGGCCGCACCTGCAGGTCGTGCTCGGCGAGCGCCTCGACCAGCGCCTCCACCTTCTCGTCGGGCACGTCGAGGATGACCAGCTTCTGCTGCGTCGTCGTCCGGATGCGGCCCTGTCCGTGCTCGTCGGCCAGGTTCGCGATCGTGGTGAGCAGCGTGCCGGTGATCCGGCCGGTGCGCAGGGCGAACCCGACGGCGTTGCGGCCGTCCTTCTGCCGGCTCACGCCGACGTGGTCGCGCTGGTCGTGCTTCGCGGGGGCGGGGGCGGGGCCGTCGGGCAAAGCCTCGTGCAGGTACTCGTCCTGCAGCACCTGGCGGAACTTCTCCGGGCCCCAGTCGGCGATCAGGAACTTGATCCGGGCGCGGTTGCGCTGCCGTCGGTAGCCGTAGTCGCGGAAGACCGACGTGCAGGCGGCCCAGACGTCGGTGACCTGGTCGGGCCGGACGAAGACGCCGATCCGCTGGGCGAACATCGGGTTGGTGGACAGCCCGCCGCCGACCCACAGGTCGTAGCCGGCCTCGCCCGCCTCGTTGACGACGCCGACGAACGAGACGTCGTCGATCTCCGGCTCGGTGCAGTGGTCGACGCAGCCGGACATCGACGTCTTCCACTTGCGGGGCAGGTTGCTGAACTCGGGGCTGCCCAGGTACTTCTCGACGGTCGCGGCGATCACGTCGGTGGCGTCGAGCACCTCGTCCTCGAGGATGCCGGCCAGCGGGCAGCCGAGCATGACCCGCGGGACGTCCCCGCAGGCCTCCATCGTGCTCAGCCCGACCGACTCCAGCCGGCGCCAGATCTCGGGCACGTCCTCGATGCGGATCCAGTGGTACTGCACGTTCTGCCGGTCGGTGACGTCGGCGACGTCCCGGCCGAACTCGGTGCTGATGCCGCCGAGGACCCGCAGGGCGTCGCTGGTCAGCTGCCCGCCGTCGATGCGGGCGCGCATCATGAAGTAGGAGTCCTCGAGCTCCTCGGGCTCCAGCACGGCGGTCTTGCCGCCGGGGATGCCCTGGGCGCGCTGGGTGTAGAGACCCATCCAGCGCATGCGGCCCCGGAGGTCTCCGGGGTCGATGCCCTCGAAGCCGGTCTTCGAGTAGATGTCGAGGATCCGCTGACGCACCTCGAGGCCGTCGGAGTCCTTCTTCATCCGCTCGTTGGGGTTGAGCGGCTCGCGGTAGCCCAGCGCCCACTGACCCTGACCGCGCTGCGGCCGGTTGCTGGTGCGGGTGGGGGTGCTCACGTGGCGTACTTCTTCCTGCGCTCGCCGTCCGCCCGGCAGGCTGGCCGGGGGATGCGGGGCGCTGCTGGTTCGGGACGCAGCGGGGGCAGCTGCGCGGGGGACCTGGGTCAGCGCGCGGCGCGACAGGCGGCGCTGGAGACGAGCGCCAGATCGATGTGCAGGCGCGCGACGAGCAGGCTGCCGCGGTCCGTCATGCCCCGATACTCCCATATCCCGACCGATCCGGTGTGTGAACCATCCGACGGTGCGGTCGGGGAGCCCGTCAGTCCCGCGACGGAGCGCTGAACGACCGCCAGGCGTCGTCGATGGCGACGAGCTCGGCCGCGTGCGGAGGGAGCTCCCCGGCGACGACGTCGGCCACGGTGACGCCCTCGAGCACCTGCCGGTAGGCCTCGCGGGCGGCGACCCACACGCCGGCCAGCCCGGCGGCCGACCCGGGGTAGACGACGTCCTCGGGGCGCTGGCCGTGCACCTCGGCCAGGAAGCCCTGCTCCACCCGCATGACGCGGGCGATGGAGATCTCCGAGGCCGGCAGCGCCAGCCGGTAGCCGCCGTCCCGGCCGCGCTGGCTGGTGACCAGCCGGGCGTGCTGGAGGTCGGCGAGGATCGCCTGCAGGAAGCGGTTGGGGATGTTCTGGGCGGCGGCGATGCGGTCGCAGGTCAGTGCCTCGGGCGCGGCCGCGGCGAGCTCCACGACGGCTCGGACGGCGTAGTCGACCCGGGCGTTGATGCGCACGGAGCCCATAGTGCCGTCATCTGGGAGAGTGCCCGGGTGTTCCGGCTGCGTTTCACCACGATGGTGGAGGCGCCGCTGACCGTGGCGTTCGACGTCGCCCGCGCCCTCGGCCGTCCCTGGCCGGTGCCGCTGGAGGAGGTCGTGTCCGTGCGGCCGGAGCGGGACGTCTACGTGGCGGGGCCGGGCTCCGGGCTGCGGTGGCTCACCCACTCCCGTCGGTTCTCGGCCACGGGCGCCGGCACGCGGGTCGACGAGCAGGTCGACTGGGAGACCGGGCTGCCCGGTGCGCTCGGGTCCGCCGTCGACCAGGTGGTGCTCCGCCGCCGGATCGTGCGGGCGATGCAGTCGCACCTCGACGCCTACGCCGCCGCGGCGGCCCTGCGGGCGCGCGACGTGGTGCAGGTGGTGGGGGCCGCCCTCGTCGACGGCGACCGCGTGCTGGTGGCGCAGCGCTCCGGCGGCCGCTTCGACGGCTGCTGGGAGTTCCCGGGCGGGAAGGTCGAGCCGGGGGAGTCGGAGCTGGCCGCGCTCGTGCGCGAGTGCGAAGAGGAGCTCGGGGTCGCCGTGGCCCCGCAGGCGTTCCTCGGCGAGGTGCCACTGGACGGCGTCGTTGCCGGCGGTGCGCCCGGGGCCTCGACGATGCGGGTGTGGTGGGCGCGGATCTCCGACGGCCGGCCGCTGGCCCGCGAGCACGCCCAGCTGCGGTGGGTGGCCGCCGCCGAGCTGGAGGCGCTCGACTGGATCCCCGCCGACCGCCCCCTCCTCCCCGCCGTCCGGGCCCTCCTCGCCCGCCTCTGACACCGCCCCCTCGCCGCACCGCGGGCGCCGGTGTCCTCCACGCGTGCGGGGGACGGGGAGGAGCAGGCGCTCCTACTTCTTGAAGACGTCCTTGACCTTCTCGCCGGCCTGCTTGAGGTTGCCCGACGCCTGGTCCGCCTGGCCCTCGGCCTGCAGGTCCCGGTCGCCCGTCGCCTCGCCCACGGACTCCTTGCCCTTGCCCGAAAGCTCCTCGGCCTTGTTCCGCATCTTGTCCATGCCGCTCATCGCGCCGTCCTTCCGCCGCTCGCCGGTCGTGTGCGGGGCGGGTTACCCGCGCCGGCGGGCGCCGACACGACCGCCGCTGAGCTGCTGAAACCCCTCCGGCGAACCCTCGGTGACGGCCGGACGACCGCCCGCCCGACCGGTAGCACGGCGTGGAAGTTGCGGGGAATGCGCGGATCGTGAGCCCAGGTCACAACTCGATGACGGCCGTGGACACCCTCTTCCGGGCGTGCCTAGGGTCCACCCGTCACAGCTCGGGACGTCATCCCCGGTTGTGTTCGGTTCGTGACCAGTCAGTCGTCCATTCGCCCGCGGGGCCGTGGCTCGACCTGTCCGTTCCCCCCGCCTGAGCGGGACGAGGGAGGCATTGCACGTGAAGTTGAGCAAGCGCAGAGGTGCGCTCGTCGCGGGTGGCGTCGCCGCCGCGATGGTGCTGACCGCATGTGGCGGTAGCGACGACAACGGGGGCGGTGGGGGCACCGCCGCCGAGGGTGGCTCCTTCAGCCTGGCGATCAACAACCCCGAGAACCCCCTCGTCCCGGGCAACACGACCGAGACCGAGGGCTCCCAGGTCGTGAAGGCTCTGTGGACCGGTCTCATCCAGTACGGCGAGGACGGCGAGGTCGAGTACACCGGCATCGCGGAGTCGATCGAGTCGGACGACAACACGACCTGGACCATCACGCTCAAGGACGGCTGGACCTTCCACGACGGCACCCCGGTGACCGCCTCGTCCTTCGTGGACGCGTGGAACTACACCGCCTACAGCCCGAACGCCCAGGGCGCCTCGTACTTCTTCTCGAACATCGTGGGCTACGACGAGCTGCAGGCCGAGACCGACGACGAGGGCAACGTCGTCGCCGACCCGGCCGCCACCGAGATGACAGGCCTCCAGGTGGTCGACGACCAGACCTTCACGGTCACGCTGAACGGTCCGTTCGCCCAGTTCCCGGTGACCGTCGGCTACAACGCCTTCTTCCCGATGGCTGAGTCCTTCTTCGAGGACCCCGAGGCTGCCGCGCTCGACACCCCGGTCGGCACCGGCCCGTTCCAGGCCGAGGGCCCCTTCGAGGAGGGGGTGGGCATCACGCTGTCCAAGTACGAGGACTACGCCGGCGAGGACGAGGCCCAGGCCGAGACCGTGGACGTGCGCGTCTACTCGGAGATCTCCACCTCCTACACCGACGTCCAGGGCGGCAACCTCGACGTGGTCAAGGACATCCCGGCGGACGCGATCACCACGGCGCCGTCGGAGTTCGGTGACCGGTTCATCCAGCGCCCGTCGTCGTCGTTCACCTACCTCGGCATGCCCACCTACGTCGAGCGGTACTCGGACCCGCGGGTCCGGCAGGCCATCTCCATGGCGATCGACCGCGAGGCGATCACCGAGGCGATCTTCAACGGCACGTTCACCCCGGCCACCGACGCGATCGCCCCGGTCGTCGACGGTTACCGGGAGGGGGCGTGCGAGTACTGCGAGCTCGACGTCGAGCGGGCCAACCAGTTGCTGGACGAGGCCGGCTTCGACCGTAGCCAGCCCATCGAGCTGTGGTTCAACGCGGGCGCCAGCCACGACGCCTGGGTCGAGGCCGTGGGCAACCAGCTCCGCGAGAACCTCGGCGTCGAGTACTCCCTGCAGGGGAACCTCGAGTTCGCCCAGTACCTGCCGCTCGCTGACGACCAGGGCTTCACCGGGCCGTTCCGGCTGGGCTGGGCCATGGACTACCCGAGCCCGCAGAACTACCTGGAGCCGCTGTACTCCACGGCTGCGTTGCCGCCGAACGGCTCGAACACGGCCTTCTACTCGAACCCCGAGTTCGACGAACTGGTCGCCCAGGGCAACCGGGCTGAGAGCAACGAGCAGGCCATCGACTTCTACCAGCAGGCCGATGACGTCCTTCTCGAGGACATGCCCATCCTGCCGATGTTCTTCGGGGTCGAGCAGATCGTCCACTCGGAGAACGTGTCCAACGTGGTGATCGACGTCTTCGGCCAGATCGACGTCGCCGGGGTCACCGTCAACGGCTGACGCCGCACGGAGCACCCGCACCACCGCACCATCCTCGCCGCCGGGGCGCTGCCCGACAGGGCAGCCCCCGGCGGCTTCCGTGAGTCCGACGGCAGCGTGCTCCTCGGCTCCTTCCGGGGCGCCGACTGGCAGAGTGATTCGCACGCCGCTCGGGAGGGCGGCCGCAGACCCTTCGAGGGGAGACATGGGCCGCTACATCGCGCGCCGACTGTTGCTCACCATCCCCGTCCTGTTCGGGGCCACTTTCCTCATCTTCGCGATGGTGTACGCCCTGCCCGGCGACCCCATCCGCGCCCTGAGCGGTGACCGCCCGCTCGCGCCCGCGGTGATCGCGCAGCTGCGCGACGAGTTCAACCTCAACGACCCCCTGCTCGTCCAGTACTTCAAGTACCTGGTCGACCTGGCCCACTTCGACTTCGGCACCGATTTCCGCGGCCGCCCGGTGCTCGACACCATCGAGCAGCGGCTGCCGGTGACGGCGCGGCTCACGCTGGTGGCGGTGGCGTTCGAGGTGCTCATCGGTGTGGTCGCCGGTGTGCTGGCCGGCATCCGCCGCAACGGCTTCTTCGACAACCTCGTGCTCGTCTCGACGACTCTCATCGTCTCGGTGCCGATCCTGGTGCTCGGCTTCCTCGCCCAGTACGTACTCGGTCTCCGGCTGGGCTGGTTCCCCATCTCGGGGATCAACGAAGGCTGGTACAGCTATCTGCTGCCCGGCCTGGTGCTGGCGGCGGGCTCCGTCGCCTACGTCGCCCGTCTCACCCGCACGAGCATGTCCGAGAACCTGCGCGCCGACTACGTCCGGACGGCGCGAGCCAAGGGGCTGACTCCGCGAACGGTGGTCGTCCGGCACACGCTGCGCAACAGCCTGATCCCGGTGGTCACCTTCATCGGTGCCGACGTCGGCACGCTGATGGGTGGTGCCATCGTGACCGAGGGCGTCTTCAACATCCCGGGCCTCGGCCGGGCCGTCTTCGACGCCATCCGTGCCCAGGAGGGCGCCGTGGTCGTCGGGATCGTCACCCTGCTGGTCTTCTTCTTCATCTTCTTCAACCTGGTCGTCGACGTGCTCTACGCCGTGCTGGACCCGAGGATCCGCTATGACTGACCCGAAGCAGACGACCGTCGGCCATGCCGAGGTCGGTGCCGGCGGTATGACCGGGGCGACCGACGGTCCGGAGGACGTCGCCGGCACGCAGAACAGCCTGTGGAGCGACGCCTGGAAGAACCTGAAGCGGAACCCGCTGTTCTGGGTCGGCTCGATCCTCATGGTGCTCTTCCTGACCATGGCGGCGTTCCCGCAGCTGTTCGCCCGCGGGGCCGACCCGCGGTCCTGCAGCCTGGCGAACTCGGCGGAGCCTCCATCGGGCGAGCACTGGTTCGGCTTCGACCAGCAGGGCTGCGACTACCTGGCCAACGTGGTCCACGGCGCGCGGAACTCCCTGCTCATCGGTGTGGTGGCCGTGCTGGTGATCCTCTTCCTCGGCGTGGTGGTCGGGGCGGTGGCCGGCTACTACGGCGGGATCACCGACAGCATCCTGGCGCGGGTCGCGGACATCTTCTACGCGTTGCCCCTCATCCTCGGTGCGCTCGTCCTGCTGCGGACGGCGTTCGAACGTCCCGGTCCCATCGCGGTGGCAGTGGCGCTGGCGGCCTTCGGCTGGATGACGGCGATGCGACTCGTCCGGTCGCAAGTGATCGCAGTGAAGAGCAGTGACTACGTCGCCGCGGCGCGCGCGATGGGCGCGTCCGACGGCCGCATCCTGCTCCGGCACATCCTGCCCAACGCCGTCGCCCCGGTGCTCGTCTACACGACGATCACCATCGGTGTGCTGATCGCCGCGGAGGCGACGCTGACCTTCCTGGGAGTCGGTCTGCAGCGACCGGCGATCTCGTGGGGTCTGCAGATCAACACCGGGCAGAACCTGCTGCGCATCGCGCCACACCTCGTCCTGTTCCCCAGCGCCGTACTGACCGCGACGGTCATGGCTTTCGTCATGATGGGCGACGCCCTGCGCGACGCTCTCGACCCGAGGCAGCGTTCATGAGCACCGCGTCCACGTCCATGTCCTCCGGCGCGGCCAGCCGCGGGAGCGCCCCGCTGCTGCAGGTCGAGGACCTGCACGTGCGGTTCCGCACCGGGTCCGGCGTCGTCAACGCCGTGAACGGGGTGAGCTACACCCTCTCGGAGGGCCAGACCCTCGCCATCCTCGGCGAGTCCGGGTCCGGCAAGTCGGTGTCCGCCCAGGCGATCATGGGCATTCTCGACTCGCCGCCGGCGGAGGTCACCGAGGGGCAGATCGTCTTCGAGGGCCGGGACCTGCTCACGCTGCCCGCCGAGGAGCAGCGCAAGGTCCGTGGTCCGGGGATCTCGATGATCTTCCAGGACGCGCTGTCGTCGCTGAACCCCGTGTACAGCGTCGGCTTCCAGATCGGCGAGATGTTCCGGGCGCACCGCGGCATGTCGCGCAAGGACGCCAAGAAGCAGGCCGTCGAGCTGATGGACCGGGTCCGCATCCCCGCCGCAGCAGAGCGGGTCGACGACTTCCCGCACCAGTTCTCCGGCGGCATGCGGCAGCGGGTGATGATCGCGATGGCGATCGCGCTGGACCCGCGGATCCTCATCGCCGACGAGCCCACCACGGCCCTGGACGTGACCGTCCAGGCCCAGGTCATGGACCTGCTCAAGGATCTGCAGCGGGACACCGGCATGGGCCTGATCCTGATCACCCACGACCTCGGCGTGGTCAACGAGGTCGCCGACGACGTCGCGGTCATGTACGCCGGCCGCATCGTCGAGCGGGGCACCGTCGACGACGTGTTCGGCAACCCCGCGCACCCCTACACCGACGGGCTCATGCGCTCGATCCCGCAGCTGGAGGCCAAGGGTGGCCGGCTGCAGCCGATCGGTGGGCAGCCACCGAACCTGGCCGCGATCCCGTCGGGCTGCCCCTTCCACCCACGGTGCCCCGAGCGGCGGCTCGGTGCCGCCGCACTCCCCGGCCGCGACTGCGCCGGCGACGTCCCGCCGTTGCGGCGCGTCGTCCCCGGCCGCGAGGCGGCCTGCCACTACAGCGAGGAGGTCCTCGGTGTCTGACACCGTCGACGGCGCAGCCACCCCGTCCCCGGCGGCGGCGCCGGGTGAGGTACTGCTGGAGGTCAGGGAGCTCAAGAAGCACTTCCCGCTGACCCAGGGCGTCGTGTTCAAGCGCACCGTCGGCCACGTGCGTGCGGTGGACGGCGTGGACCTGTCCATCGGCCGCGGGGAGACCGTGGGCCTGGTCGGCGAGTCCGGCTGCGGGAAGTCGACGGTCACGAAACTGATCGTGGCCCTCGAGAAGCCCACCAGCGGGCAGATCCTCTACAAGGGCGACGACGTCACGAAGATGAGCGGCCGTGCGCTCAAGCGGTACCGGCGCGAGGTCCAGATCATCTTCCAGGACCCCTACGCCTCGCTGAACCCGCGCATGACCGTCGGTGACATCGTCGCCGAGGGCTGGTCGGTGCACGCCGACATCGCGCCGAGGAAGGGCCGGCTGCAGCGGACCCAGGAACTCATGGAACGCGTCGGGCTCAACCCCGACTTCGTGAACCGGTACCCGCACCAGTTCTCCGGCGGCCAGCGCCAGCGCATCGGCATCGCCCGGGCCCTGGCCCTGCAGCCGGAGGTCATCGTCTGCGACGAGCCGGTCAGCGCCCTGGACGTCTCGGTGCAGGCGCAGGTGGTCAACCTGCTCGAGGACCTGCAGAAGGACTTCGGGCTGTCCTACCTGTTCATCGCGCACGACCTGTCCGTCGTGCGGCACATCTCCGACCGCGTCGCCGTCATGTACCTGGGCAGCATCGTGGAGGAGGGCACCGACGCCGAGGTCTACGGCTCGGCCGCCCACCCCTACACGCAGGCGCTGTTGTCGTCGGTGCCGGTGCACGAGCCGCACCTGCGCGGGCTCAAGGAGCGGATCCTCCTCGAAGGCGACGTGCCGAGCCCGGCCGACCCGCCGTCGGGCTGCCGGTTCCGCACCCGCTGCTGGAAGGCGCAGGACATCTGCGCCACCGAGGCGCCGGCGCTGGTGGACCGGGGCCAGGGCCACCCGTCGGCGTGCCACTTCGCCGAGGCCCGCCGGGTCATCCCGACGGAGGCCTGAGCACCTCGGCGGGGCGGGGCAGAATGCTCGCGTGATGCCTGACCGCCGGCTGCTCCTGGTCCACGCCCATCCCGACGACGAGACGATCAACAACGGGGCCACGATGGCCCGCTACGTCGCCGAGGGCGCCGGCGTCACCCTGCTCACCTGCACGCTGGGGGAGGAGGGCGAGATCCTGGTGCCGGAGCTGACCCAGCTGGCCGCCGACCAGGCCGACCAGCTCGGCGGCTACCGGATCTGTGAGCTGCGCGCCGCGATGGCCGCCCTCGGAGTCGAGGACGTCCGCTTCCTCGGTGGGGCCGGGCGCTACCGGGACTCCGGGATGATGGGCACGCCGGCCAACGAGCACCCGCGGGCGTTCTGGCAGGCCCACCTCGACGAGGCGGTCGCGCATGCCGTCGCCGTGGTCCGCGAGGTGCGCCCGCAGGTCGTCGTCACCTACGACGAATTCGGCGGCTACGGCCACCCCGACCACATCCAGGCCCACCGCGTCGCCATGGCGGCGGTGGCGGCCGCGGCCGACCCGGCGTACCGCCCCGACCTGGGCGGGCCGTGGAAGGTGGCGAAGGTCTACTGGAACGCGATGCCGCGTTCGGTGGTCCGGGAGGGCATCGAGGCGCTGGCGGCGCTGGGGGAGGCGTCGCCCTTCGAGGGGCTGGGGGACCTCGAGGAGGTGCCCTTCGCCGTGCCCGACGAGGTGGTCACCTGCGCCGTCGACGGCCGCGCGTACGCGGGCAGGAAGGACGCCGCGATGCGGGCGCACCCGACCCAGATCACCGTCGACGGCCCGTTCTTCGCCCTGTCGAACAACCTCGGCCAGGAAGTCCTGGGCGTCGAGTACTACCGGCAGGTGTTGGGCGAGCGCGGCCCCGGCAGCGGTCCGGACGGCCGGGAGGACGACCTGTTCGCCGGTCTGCCCGGGTGAGCCGTCGGCCGTGGGCCGCGGTGGCCTGGGGCGCGTGCGCAGTCGCCGTCGCCGCCTGGCTGGCGCTGGTGGAGGTGTTCTGGCTGCCGCTGCGGGTGGGCGGCGTCCTGGTGCCGGTGTCGGTCGCCGCCGCGGTGGTCGGCAACGTGCTGCTCGTCCGGGCCGCGCTGTGGCTGAGCGGGTCCAGGGCGGTGGCCGTGCTACCCGCCGTCACCTGGCTGGTGGTCGTGGTCGGCGCGATGGTGCGCCGCCCGGAGGGCGACCTGCTGATGGGCGCCGGCGGCGCGCTCGGCATCGTGAACGTGGTGTTCCTGCTGGCCGGTGTGCTGGCCGGCGCCCTCGCCGCCGGCCAGGCGCTCGGCGCCCCGCCCCGCGCGGTCATGCCGGCGGCGGCGGAGCCCGCCGGTAGCGGTACCGGTGGTGCTCGGTGAATCCCCCCCCGGCGAGCCGCGGCACCCTCCACTCAGCGGTGGGAGCGCTGGACCGGGTTCGCCGCGGCCGGCGTCGGCCGCGGCGTCGAGCCAGCCCAGCAACCGCTCGGCCGGCATCGGGCGGGAGATGTGGTAACCCTGCGCGACGTCGCAGCCCCACTCGCGCAGCGCGGCCAGGGAGTCGGCGTCCTCGACGCCCTCCACCACCATGCTCATGCCCAGGTCGCGGCTCAGCTGCAGGGTGCTGCGCACGATCGCCGCGGCCCGGGGGTCGCTGCTGAGGTGGGTGACGAAGCTGCGGTCGAGCTTCAGCTCGTCGACCGGCAGCGCCCGCAGGTAGGACAGCGAGGAGTAGCCCGTGCCGTAGTCGTCGACGGAGAGCCGCACGCCCAGCCGGCGCAGGCCGGCCATCACCTGCTGGCTGCGGGCGGCGTCGGCCATGAGGCGTCCTCGGTGATCTCCAGGACGAGGGCCTCGGCGGGCACCGAGAACGCGTCCACCAGCATCTCGACCTGCTCGGGCAGGGCGACGTCCTGCAGGTTGGACACCGAGAGGTTCACCGCCACGGACAGGTCGTGGCCGTGGGCCCGCCACGACTGCAGGTCGCGTAGCGAGCGCTCCAGGACGCCCAGGGCCAGCCGGCGCATCAGGCCGGCCTGCTCGGCGAGCGGCAGGAAGGCCCCGGGGTAGAGCAGCCCGCGGTCGGGGTGGTTCCAGCGGATCAGCGCCTCGACGCCGACCACGGTGCCGGTCCGCAGGTCGAGCCTGGGCTGGTAGTGGTTGTCCAGCTGCTCGCCGTCCAGGGCCGAGCGCAGCTGCTCGAGGGTCTCCAGCCGGTCCCGGGTGGCCGGGGTGCCGTCGGGCGCCCACACGTCGTAGCCGCGCCGGCCGCGCTTGGCGGCGTACATGGCGGTGTCGGCGCGGGCGAGCAGCAGGGAGCGGTCGTGGCCGTGGTCCGGGGACAGCGCGATCCCGGTGCTGGCGTCGATGTGCAAGGACATCCTGTCCAGCACGAAGGCGTCGCGCAGCTCCGCGCCGATGTCCTCCGCCACCTCGCGCGCGGGCGGCGTCGGCGTCGGGCAGCAGGACGGCGAACTCGTCGCCGCCCATCCGGGCCAGCAGATCACCCGGGCCCAGCGCGTGCTGGAGCCGGGGACCGACCAGGCAGAGCAGGTCGTCGCCGACGGTGCGCCCGAAGCTGTCGTTGATCTCCTTGAACCGGTCGAGGTCGATCGTCACCAGCGCGCACCGGCGGTCCCGACCGCCGGCCGGCCGATCAGACGCCCCTGGATGACCTGCTCGTGCGACTCGGGCCAGTCGATGTGCCAGACCTCGCCGATGCGGTCGTCGGCCTCGGCGAGGTAGGCGGCGCTGCGGTCGGTGCCCGCCAGGCGCTGGACCGCGCGGGCCAGCGCCTCCGCGGCCTGGGCGGCCCCGATGGCCCGGGAGCCGTCGACGAGCAACTGCTGCACCACCCGGGCGGTCGCGAGGGAGGCCGCGCGGGCCTGGCTCGCGCGCGCCCGCTCGATCACTCCACCGAGGTGGGCCCCGGCGGCGGCGGCCACCCGGCGGACGTCCTCGGAGAACGGGCGCAGGCGCGTGCTGTCGAGCATGAGGACACCGGCCAGCTCGGGGCTGCGGCCCAGCGGGACGGTCAGCGCCGAGGCGATGTGGAAGGAATCGACCCACCAGCCGGGAACCAGGCCGGAGTCGCGGTCGGCGGTCATCGCCTCCCCGGTGCGCAGCACCGTCTCGGCCAGCGGCAGGGCCACGGGGGCGTTGCGGAACTGTGCCAGGTGACGAGGTCGCGACGGCCGTCGGCGTGAGCGGCCATCCGCGGGACGAGCCGGCCGTCCTCGAGCAGGAGGATGCAGGCGCGCTCCACCTCGCCGAGCTCGCGAGCTGGCGGCAGGCCGAGCCGAGCAGGCGGTCCATGGACTGCGCCTGCCCGGCGGACTCGATCAGGCCGAGGAGCACGGCGGCCTGGTCCAGTCGGCGCTGCTCGGAGCGGCGGGTCCACGCCTCGGCCAGCGCCGCGGCCAACGTGGGGCTCACCTGGCGCAGCAGGTGCGGTGCCGCGGCGGCCGTCGGCGGAGGCGACGACGGCCTGGTGGGAGGTGATCACGGCGGACGGGAAGGGAGCGTCGGAGACGTACGCGGGGGTGCCCAGCGCCGGGTGCTGGGGCGGCGGGTCGCCGGAGGGGCTCATGGCCTGCCGGAAGGGGACGACGAGCTCGGTGGTGGCCTCGTGCACCCACACGGACACGCGGGTCGCCCCGGGGATGCGCGCAGCCGGGACAGCAGATGCACCAACGCCGCCTGGGCGTCGTAGGGCGACGCCGCCGACGGGCGCCGTGGCGTTGCCTCGTGGTGGGACATCTCGGACACGTCGTCGAGATCGGCGACTGGCTCGCGTCCTTGAGGAGGCCCGTCGGCGCCCACCCTGATCGGGGGAGCCCGGCGGGTCCTCGGGGTTCTCGACACCCGCCAGGGGGAGGCGGCGGGTGGCCCGTCGAACGCCGCAGGGCGCCGGAGGTGATACTAGGTGCGCATCTGGTGCCCCGGCCGCGGTCGGCGGCGCCGCCGGAACGTCCCCGGGAGGGAACCCCGTGACCTACGTCATCACCCAGGCCTGCGTCGACGTCCTCGACAAGGCGTGCATCGACGAGTGTCCGGTGGACTGCATCTACGAGGGCGACCGGATGCTCTACATCCACCCCGACGAGTGCGTCGACTGCGGTGCGTGCGAGCCGGTGTGCCCGGTCGAGGCCATCTACTACGAGGACGACGTCCCGGACAAGTGGAAGGACTTCTACAACGCCAACGTGGAGTTCTTCTCCGACCTGGGCAGCCCGGGCGGTGCCGCCAAGACCGGCAAGATCGGCAAGGACCACCCGCTGGTGGCCGCCTTGCCGCCGCAGGGCGAAGACCACTGACGGCTCCCGCTGCAGGGCCGTCCCGCGCCCTGCCGGACTTTCCCTGGGACTCACTGGCGGCGGCGCGGTCGCGTGCCGCCGAGCACCCGGGCGGGGTGGTCGACCTGTCGGTCGGCACCCCGGTCGACGAGACCCCCGCGGTGCTCCGCGAGGCGCTCGCCGAGGCCGCTGACGCGCCGGGATACCCGACCGCGCTGGGCACCGCCGCGCTGCGCACGGCCGCCGCGGACTGGCTCCGCCGGCGGCTGGGGGTGCGGGTCGCCGAGCCGCTCGGCACCGCACCCCCGCTGATCCCGACGGTCGGCTCCAAGGAGCTCGTCGCCCTGCTGCCCACTCTGCTGGGCCTGCAGGGCAGCGCGAGCACCGTCGTGGTCCCCGAGGTCGCCTACCCCACCTACGAGGTGGGTGCGGTGCTCGCGGGCCTGGCCGTCCGCCGCTGCGACACCCCACCGGCCGAGGCAGCCGGCGTCTCCCTCGTCTGGCTGAACTCGCCGGGCAACCCGCACGGCCGGGTGCTCTCCGAGGAGCAGCTGCGCGCGTGGGTGATGTGGGGCCGCACCCACGGGGTGCCGGTCGTGGCCGACGAGTGCTACATCACCCTGGGCTGGGACGTGGCGCCCCGGTCGATCCTGCACCCGGACGTGGCGGGGGCGGAGCACACCGGCCTGCTCGCCGTGCACTCGCTGTCCAAGCAGTCGACGGCGGCCGGCTACCGCGGTGGGCTGCTCGCCGGCGACCCCGACCTGGTGCGCCGGGTGTGGGAGGTGCGCCGGCACCTCGGGCTGCTGGTACCGGGTCCGGTGCAGGCCGCGATGACCGCAGCCTTCGACGACGACGCGCACGTCGACGCGCAGCGCGAGCGCTACCGCGGCCGGCGGGATCGGCTGGCCGCCGCCGTGCGTGCCGCCGGGATGCGGATCGACCACTCCGAGGCGGGGCTGTACCTGTGGGCCACCCGCGACGAGGACTGCTGGGTCACCATCGACCGGCTGGCAGCGCTCGGGATCGTGGCCGCCCCCGGCAGCTTCTACGGTCCCGCGGGTGCCCGGCACGTCCGGCTGGCGCTGACCGCCACCGACGAGCGGATCGCGGCGGCCGTCGAGCGCCTGACCTCCTGATCAGGCGTCGGGTTCCCGCACCGATCCGAGCGCCGAGCCGTCCCCGGCCTGCGCCCGCTTCACCACCGAGAAGCGCCCGTCGGTCTCCATGACCACCGCCTCGGCCTCCGCCAGCGAACCGAGACCCTTGAGGCGGGCGACCCCCTCGAGCTCGGTCGGCGTCACGCGCTCGGCCCGCAACGCGTCGTGCAGCAGCCGACCGCGGTAGTAGAGGAGCCGCGGTGCCGCCGTGAGCAGCCGGTCGGCCCGGGACGACCGGACCTGGAGCCAGGTGGCGGCGAACTGGAGGAACACCAGCATCGCGAAGGCGGTCACCGCCTCGGCCAGGGCGACCTGCCGGGCGGTCAGCACCCGACCGAACGTCGCCCCGATCGCCACCGTGATGACGAAGTCGAAGGAGTTCATCCGGGCGAGCGTGCGCTTGCCCGACACCCGCAGCAGCACGACCAGTGCCAGGTAGCCCAGCGTCGCCATGACGACGATGCGGGCGATCGGCTCCCAGCCGCCGAACCAGAACACCACCGAAGACACGTCACTCCTCCCAGTTCCAGCCGTCACCGCGGACGAGCCCGAGCATGGTCCGCCGGCGGTCCGCCTGCTCCGCCACCGCCGCGGTGAACTGCTCGTCGGCCACCGTGGGCACCCCTTGCTCGCGGAGCGCCGAGAGCCGCGGGGCCGGCGGAGCGGCCGGCGCGGCGTCGATCGAGGCCGCCTCCTGGGCGTCCTGCAGGAAGGTCCGCACCGACGACCGCGCGGTGCGCAGGGCCGCCGGGTCGGGGCGCTGGTCGGCGGGGACCCCCGCAGTCATCAGCAGGAGCGCGTCGTCGAGCACGGCGGCGGCCTTCACCGGGGACTTGTCGGGCGAAGCGGCGTGGTAGTACTGCAGCACGGGATAGGACAGGTACTGCTCGGTCAGCCGGGACAGCTGCGACGACAGGTCGGTCAGCTGCCGGTCCAGGGGGTGCAGGTTGCGACCGTTCCACCCGCTGAGCACGAACTCCTCGCCGGACCGCCCGAGGCCGGCGACCTGGCTGGCGAAGGCCCGCTTGCCCACGACCGCGGACACCACCGACAGCAGGTAGGTGACCGCCAGGGTGATCAGGGACATCCCGGTCAGCGCCACGAGCCCGGACACCACCTGCCACAGACCGTCCGCGGGGACGAAGTCGCCGTTGCCGACCGTGAACATGGTGTAGCCCACGAACCAGATCCGCCCGGTCCAGTCCGCGGTGCCCGGGCCGCCGGAGCGCATCAGGGCATCGGGGTCGGAGGCGAACAGGCACACCCAGCCGGCCCAGAGCAGGACGATCCACTGCAGGACGGTGAGCACCAGCACCAGCGGCCCGAAGACGCTCAGCCGGCGGTGTCGCCGCCGTCCGAAGACAGCCAGGGTCCCCTTCCACAGCCATGTGGTCACGCGGCCGGTGACCGGGCCGGCGGAGCCGTCCACCCACAAGGCTGTCCAGAGGGCGTCGATGATGGTGAGCCCCACCAGGAGCAGACCGACGACGGCGAAGAGGATCTCCATGTGATGGTCTGTGCCCCGGCGAGCGGGCTCCTCACGCCTCGACGGTGGAGGCGTCAGCAGTCCGACACGGGAACCGTGCCCTTCGGCCGGCGCGGTCCGTGCGCGTTCAGGCGTTCGAACGGTCGCGCCCCTGGTCAGGCGCGGCCGTCGGTCGATCTCGTCGTGCGCGACCCATTCGGGTCGACCACGCCCCGACCCGAGGATCCCGCCCGCCATGCCAGCTGCACGTCCTTCCTCGCCCGCCTCCTTCTCCGCGTTCCGCCGTGTCGCCCTCCGCTGGGTCGCCACGATCCTGACCGCGCCGGCCCACTGGCGGGATCTGCAACGGCGTGGTCGACCAGCTCGTCCACCGCGACGCCGTGCAGGGGAACAGCTCGAGGCGGCGGCGCGGGAGAGTGGGTTCGAGTTGCTCAGGGACGACCAGCGCGGCGAGCCATTCCGATCAGGCCGCGCCGAGGGCCTCCGCCTCGCGGGGATGAAGCGGCTCGACCCGATGACGACGTGGGGTCCGTCCGCCGCGCCCGTGTCCGGTCCACCCGACCCCAGCGGGGGATGCAACGTCTTCGTCCCGGATCAGGAGCAGGCGAGGGTGCCGGCCGCCAGGGCCGCCGACAATTGCCGCGCCATGCCCTCCCACTGCTGGTAGAGCTCCGGGAAGCCGGAGCGCTGGACCGCCTGCGCCATCTCGGTGAGCCGGCCGGCCTCCCACCCGGGGACGGTCACCAGGCGGTCGTAGAACTGGCCCGCCGCGTACACCGGGTCCTGCACCTGCTCGGGGGTGCCCCAGCCCTGCGAGGGACGCTGCTGGAAGAGGCCGAGGGAGTCTCGGTCGCCGTAGTCCAGGTTCCGCAGCCGGGACTCCTGCTGCGCGGTGGCGAGGGCGATGACGACGGCGCGGTCGGGAAGACCGCGCTCGCGGCCGACGCGGGCGATCGTGTCTGCGTTCCCCGCCTGCTCCGCGGTGACGCTGACCGAGCCGTCCGGCACCGTGCAGGTGCCGGCCGCGGGGAAGGTCCGGTGCTCCTCGGTGCCCCACGCGACGCCGGCCAGCACGGCCGCGGCCACCAGCAGGGCCGGCCACCAGCGGGCGGCGGCGGAGAGCCCCCCCGAGCGGCGACCCCGGCCCGGCCGTCCCGCGGCGGGGCGGCGGGCCGGCCTCCGGCGGGCGCTGCCCCGCCGTGCGGGAGGCCGCGGCCGGGGCGTCCTGCGCGCCCGAGCGGCGGCGTGCGTCGCGGTGCGGGCGCTGGTCATCGCCTGCGACTGTAGGTGCCGCGCCTGGCGACTCCCCGGAACGGCCGTCAGTTGGCGTGCAGCTCCGCGTTCAGCGCACCCCAGGTGCCCTCGCGGACGAGGACCTCCAGCGCGCCGGTGATGCTGTTGCGCCGGAAGAGCAAGCCGTTCCGGCCGGACAGCTCCCGGGCCTTGACGACCGAGCCGTCCGGGAGCGTGACCCGGGAGCCGGCGGTCACGTAGCAGCCGGCCTCGACGACGCAGCCGTCGCCGAGGGATATGCCGACGCCGGCATTGGCGCCGAGCAGGCAGCCGCTGCCGATGGAGATCACCTGCGTGCCGCCGCCGGACAGGGTGCCCATGATCGACGCGCTGCCGCCGATGTCGCTGTCGGCGCCCACGACGACGCCGGCGCTGATCCGGCCCTCGACCATCGAGGGGCCGAGCGTCCCCGCGTTGAAGTTCACGAACCCCTCGTGCATGACGGTCGTGCCCTCGGCCAGGTGGGCGCCCAGCCGAACCCGGTCGCCGTCGGCGACCCGGACGCCGGAGGGGATGACGTAGTCGACCATCCGCGGGAACTTGTCGACGCCGAAGACGGTTACGTGGCCGACGGCGGCGCGCAGGCGGTGGGCGTTGAACCCGGTGGCCTCCACCGGGCCGGCGCTGGTCCAGGCCACGTTGGTGAGCAGGCCGAAGACGCCGGTCATGTTGGCGCCGTGCGGCCGGATCAGCCGGTGCGAGAGCAGGTGCAGCCGCAGCCAGACGTCGTGGGTGTCCACCGGCGGGGCGGCGAGGTCGGCGATGACCGTGCGGACGGCGATCACCTCGACGCCGCGGATCTCGTCGCGGCGCACCAGACCGCCGTAGTCGGGGCCGAGCTCGCCGGAGAGCTCGAGCGCGCCCAGCCGGGTGGTGCCCGTCGCGGCACCGGCGGGCGCGCCCAGCCGGGGCTCGGGGTACCAGGTGTCGAGCACGGTGCCCGAGGGGCTGACGGTCGCCAGACCGGCGGCCACGGCTGAGACGGGAGCGGACGCTGCGTCAGTCACGCCGACGACGCTACCGAGCAGCTCCCGCGCCGCGGCGGCCGGTCGGCCCTGCGGGACCTAGGCTTCCTCGTCGTGAGCACCCCGCCGCAGCTCGACCTGTCCGCCGACGTCCTCGCCCTGACCCGCGCACTGGTGGACGTGCCGTCGGTGTCCGGCAGCGAGACGGCGCTGGCCGACGCGGTCGAGTCAGCCCTGCGCGCGCTCGGCGGCCTGGAGGTGCAGCGCGTGGGTGACGCCGTGCTCGCCCGCACCAACCTCGACCGGCCGACCCGAGTCGTCCTCGCCGGCCACCTGGACACCGTGCCGATCGCCGACAACCTGCCCAGCCGGCTGGACGAGGCGACCGGCCGGCTCTACGGCTGCGGCACCAGCGACATGAAGGCCGGCGACGCGGTCATGCTGCGGCTGGCGGCGGTCTTCGGGGTGCCCGGCGCCGAGCCCGCGCACGACCTGACGTTCGTCTTCTACGACAACGAGGAGGTCGAGGCGGTCAAGAACGGCCTCGGCCGGGTCGCCCGCGAGCGGCGGGGCTGGCTCTACGGCGACCTCGCGATCCTGCTCGAGCCGACCGACGGCGAGATCGAGGCCGGCTGCCAGGGGACGTTGCGCGCGGTGCTGGAGACGAGTGGCCGCCGGGCGCACAGCGCTCGCAGCTGGCTGGGGGAGAACGCCATCCACGGGCTGGCCGACGCGCTCACCGTGCTGGCCGCCTACCGTCCGCGCGAGGTGGAGATCGACGGCTGCACCTACCGGGAGGGGCTCAACGCGGTGGGCATCGCCGGCGGGGTCGCCGGGAACGTCATCCCCGACGCGTCCTCCGTCACCGTGAACTTCCGCTACGCCCCCGACCGCGACGAGGACGCCGCCGAGGCGCACGTCCGCGAGGTCTTCGCCGACGCGCTGGCGGCGGGGGCCACGCTGACCGTCGTCGACAACTCCGGGGGAGCGCTGCCCGGGCTGGCCGAGCCGGCGGCCGCTGCGTTCGTCGCGGCCGTCGGCCGTCCCGCGCGCGCCAAGCTCGGCTGGACCGACGTCGCCCGGTTCGCCGCCTTCGGCATCCCGGCGGTCAACTACGGCCCGGGTGACCCCCAGCTGGCCCACACCCGCGAGGAGCACGTCGCCGTCGCCCGGCTGCAGCCGGCCCTCGACGCGCTGACCGCCTACCTGTCCGGGACCCCCGTCACGAGGAGCGAGGCATGACCACCCCACCGAGCGACGAGCGCCGGGAACGGCCCACCCGTCACCGCGGGCCCATCATGCTGCGGGGCGGCGAGCCCGACCCGAGCAACCAGGACAGCACCACCGACCAGCGGCTGCTGGACCGGCGGGGACCGGCGGACTGGGTGCACACCGACCCGTGGCGCGTCATGCGCATCACCTCGGAGTTCGTCGAGGGCTTCGGCCTGCTCGCCGAGCTACCGCGGGCGGTCAGCGTGTTCGGCAGCGCCCGCACCCCGCGCGACCACCCGCACTACGCCACCGGCGTCGCCCTGGGGGCGGCGCTGGTGGAGGCGGGGTACGCGGTCATCACCGGCGGCGGGCCGGGCGCCATGGAGGCGGCGAACAAGGGCGCCTGCGACGCCGGTGGCATGTCGGTCGGCCTGGGCATCGAGCTGCCGTTCGAGCAGGAGCTCAACGAGTGGGTCGACGTCGGCATCTCGTTCCGCTACTTCTTCGTGCGCAAGACGATGTTCGTGAAGTACGCGCAGGCCTTCGTGATCCTGCCGGGCGGCTTCGGCACCCTCGACGAGCTGTTCGAGGCGCTCACCCTGGTGCAGACCCGCAAGGTCACCCGCTTCCCGGTCATCCTGCTCGGCACCGAGTACTGGTCGGGCCTGGTCGGCTGGATCCGCGACACGATGGTCGCCGAGGGCACGATCAGCCCCGGCGACCTGGACCTGATCACGGTGACCGACGACGTCGCCGAGGCGGTGGCGGCCATCCAGGCCGCCGAGGCGTCGCGCCAGGCCGGGGACAACGGCGGGGGGATGCGGGCACCGCTCGACACCCGCCCCTCCGACGCCTGAGGTGCTGTCCTTCCTCGTCTTCGTCGTCGCCGCCCTGCTGGTCGGCGGGGTGCTGTTCGTGGTGGCGGCGCTGCTCCTCGGGAGGGGGGAGACCCAGCCCCCGGCGGAGCCGGACCGTTCGCCGGTGCACCTGCCCGACGACCGGCGGGTGGTGTCCGAGGACGTCCGGTCGCTGCGGATCTCGGTCACCCTGCGCGGCTACCGGATGGCCGAGGTCGACTGGCTGATCGACCAGCTCGCGCTGGCCCTGGACGAGCGGGACGCCGAGATCGCGGCGCTGCGGGCCGAGCTCGCCGCACGCGCCCACGAGGAGCTGCCGACCGACCCCGGGGTCGCGTCGTCCGACGAAGGGGGGACCCGGGATGCCTGAGCTGGTCGAGCGGATCGAGGTGGCGGCGCCACCGGAGCGGGTGTGGGCGGCGCTGACCGCCTGGACCCGCCAGGGCGAGTGGATGGTCGCGACCGACGTGCGGACCGTCGCCGGGCCGGCGCAGGGCGTCGGTGGCCGGCTGGCCGCGCGCACCGGGCTGCCGCTGCCCGGCGGGCGGCACGTCGGGCTGCTCGACACCATGGTCATCACGAAGTGGGACCCGCCGCGGCTGGTGGAGGTGCAGCACACCGGGCGGCTGGTGCGCGGCCCCGGCATCTTCGAGATCGAGGGCCGCGGAGAGCACAGCTCCTTCGTCTGGACCGAGCGGCTGCACCTGCCCTACGGCCCGCTCGGGCAGGTCGGCTGGGTTCTGGTCAAGCCGTTCGCGCTCGTGGGCATCCGCCGGTCGCTGAAGCGGTTCGCGGCCTTCGCCCGCACCTTCGAGCCGGCTGCGGAGGCGTGAGCCGGCGGGGCTGGGCGCTGTTCCTCACCATGTCGGTGATCTGGGGCGTGCCCTACCTGCTGATCAAGGTGGCCGTCGGGGAGGTGTCCCCGGTGTCGGTCGTCTTCGCCCGCTGCGTGGTCGGTGCCGCCCTGCTGCTGCCCTGGACGATCGCCCGGGGGCTGCTGCGCCCGGCGCTGCGCCACTGGAAGCCCCTCCTGCTGTTCACCGCGCTGGAGATGACCGCGCCCTGGCTGCTGCTGTCCTACGCCGAGCAGAGCCTGTCCAGCTCGCTCACCGGGCTGCTGGTGGCGGGCGTGCCGTTCGTCGCGGCCCTGGCCGCGCGGCTGGCCGGTGAGGACGAGCGGCTGACACCGGTGCGGCTGCTCGGCATGGGCATCGGCGTCGTCGGCATCGCCGTCCTCCTGGGGCTGGACCTCGAGGGTGCCCACCTCCTGCCGATCGTCGCGGTCGGCCTCGTGGTGGTGGGGTACGCGACCGCCCCGCTGGTGGTCAGCCGCGCGCTGCCCGACGTCCCGGGCGTGGCCGCGGCCTCGATCGCCCTGGTGGTCACCGCGGTGGTCTACGCGCCGTTCGCGGTACCCCGGCTGGGCCGGGTGGCCGACGCGTCGTCGGCGGCGCTGCTGTCCCTGCTCGGGCTGGGCGTGCTGTGCACCGCGGTGGCGCTGGCGTTGTTCTTCGCGCTGATCCGGGAGGTCGGCCCCCAGCGGGCGCTGGTCATCACCTTCGTCAACCCGGTGGTCGCCGTGGTGCTGGGCGTGCTGCTGCTCGACGAGCCGTTCACCCTGGGCCTGGCCCTCGGGCTGCCGCTGGTGCTGGTCGGCTGCGTCCTCGCGACCCGGCGCGGCCCCGCACGGCCGGCGCCGAGCGTCGCGGCCGTCGACTCCGCCGCCCGGTAGCCAGCCCAGCCGGCGCAGGCTCGCGAAGGTGTCGATGCCGGCGCGCACGCCCGGCGACGGTACTGGCGGCGGTCCCGCCTCACCGGTCGGCCGGGAGCGTCGGTGGCCGGCGCTAGCGTCGGGTGCGTGCAGCGCTGCGCCTGGGCCACCAGCGCCCCCGAGTACGTCACCTACCACGACGAGGAGTGGGGGACGCCGCTGCGCGGGGACGACGCGCTGTTCGAGCGGCTCACCCTGGAGGCGTTCCAGTCCGGGCTGTCCTGGATCACGATCCTCCGCAAGCGCCCCGCCTTCCGGGCGGCGTTCGCCGGCTTCTCGATCGACGCGGTCGCCGCCTTCACCGCCGAGGACCAGGCGCGGCTGATGGCCGACGCGGGCATCGTGCGGAACCGGGCGAAGATCGCCGCCGCCGTCTCGAACGCCCGGGCGGCGCAGGAGTTGCCCGAGGGGTTGTCGGACCTCCTCTGGTCGTTCGCCCCGGCCGGTCCGCGGCGGCGCCCGGCCACCCTCGCCGACGTGCCGGCGACCAGCCCGGAGTCGGTCGCGATGGCCAAGGCGCTCAAGGGGCGGGGCTTCGTCTTCGTCGGCCCGACCACGGCATATGCGCTGATGCAGGCCACCGGGATGGTCGACGACCACGTCGCGGAGTGCTTCCGCGCATCACCCGCACGGGCCTGATGTTGGACGTCGGCCGCCCATACGGGATCATTGCTCCAGAGCTCACAGCATCGGACACCACGCGCCTGTTCACGGAGCAGGTGTGTGGCTGGCGAAGGAGGCACGCATGGCGGCCATGAAGCCGCGCACGGGTGAAGGTCCCCTCGAGGTCACCAAGGAAGGGCGCGGCCTGGTCATGCGCGTACCGCTGGAAGGCGGCGGTCGCCTGGTGGTGGAGCTGTCGCCGGACGAGGCGGCCGCGCTGTCGGAGGCACTGAAGGGCGCGATCAGCTGACACCTCCCGCGAGCCTGCCCCCGGGCAGCCCCGCGCAGGACGACACGGCCCCGGCCGTCGGCACACCGTCGGCGACCGGGGCCGCGCCGTTCCCCCGGGTCGAGGTCCTGCCCGCCGTGCCCGCCCTCGGGCCCGACGACGTGCTGGCGGTGCCGGTCGCCACCGGTGCCGTCCTCCCGCCGTGGCTGACCGCCGCCCCGGAGCCGGTCGTGGACCCGGGCCTGCTGGCCGGTGCGCTGGCCGACACGGGCAACACCGGCCGGCTGCGCCACCTCACGAACGTGCCGATCGCCGGCCGCCGTCCTCGCAGCGTCGTCGCCGTCGGTGTGGGTGACGGCGCGCTGCCGGACGTGCGCAGCTACGCGGCCGGCGCCGTCCGGCGGGGGCAGACGCTGGCCGCCCACGGCGCCCGGCGCCTGGTGCTGCCGTTGGACGGCGCCGTCGCCCCGGCGGGGGCCGCGGAGGTCCGGGTCGCCGTGGAGGCGGCCCTGCTCGCCGGGTACCGGTTCCGCGACTCCTCGCGGGCGCACCCGCCCCGGCTGGCGACCGTCGTCGTCGTCCTCGCCGACGCCGGCGATCCCGCGGTCGCAGCCGCCGCCCGCGCCGCGCAGGTCGCCGCCGCCGCCGTCGCCTGGGCCCGCGACCTGGTCAACACCCCGCCCAGCACCAAGAATCCCGCGTGGCTGGCCGAGCAAGCCGTGGACCGGCTCGCCGGGCTGCCGCACGTGGAGGTCACCGTGCTGGGCCGGGCGGAGCTGACGGCCGGCGGCTTCGGGGGAGTCCTCGCCGTCGGTGGCGGCTCGGCCGCCCCGCCGTGCGTCGTCGTCGCGGCCTACCGGCACCCGGACGCCGGGCCGGCGCACCCGGTCGTCGTCGGCACGGGCACCACCTTCGACACCGGCGGCCTCTCGCTCACCCGCTCGGCCGCCGTGCGGCACACCAAGACCGACACCGCCGGGGGCGCCGCCGTCCTCGCCGCGGTGGAGGCCGCTGCGCGCCTGGCGCTGCCGGTCGCCGTGACGGCGGTCGTGCCGGTGGCGGAGAACGCGGTGTCGGGCTCGTCCTACCGCCCGTCGGACGTGGTCCGGCACGTGGACGGTCGCACGACGGAGGTGCGCACCACCGTGGCCGACGCGCGGCTGGTCCTCGCCGACGCGCTGGCCCACGCCCGGCTGCGGCTGGGGGCGACCGCGCTGGTCGACGTCGCCGTGCTGACCGCAGCGGCGAAGGTGGCCCTGGGCGCCCGCACCGCGGCGCTGTACGCGACCACCGACGGCCTGGCCGCCGTCCTCGCTGCCGCCGGGGCGCAGGCCGGCGAGCCGTCCTGGCGGCTGCCGCTGGCCCAGGAGCACGAGGAGTCGCCCGACGACGGCGTCGCCGACGCGACGGACGCACCGGCCGGGCCGGGCGCGACCACCGCGGCGCTGTTCCTCCGGCCGTTCGCCGGGAACCTGCCGTGGGCCCACCTGGACATCGCCGGCCCGGCGCGCGCCGGCGCCGACGAGGGAGAGCTGGTCCGGGGCGGCACCGGGTTCGCGACCCGCACGCTGCTCCGCTGGCTGGAGGCCGGTGCGCCGGTCGCGCCGGGCGTGCGGCAGGCGGACCGGTAGGGCCCCGCTGGGCAGGCGCGAGGGCCCCGGGAGAAGCTGGTGCCGTGGTGGACGAGCGATGAGCGAGGACCAGGGGGTCGTGTTCCCGGCCGGGCCCGACGGACGGCGCAGCACCGCGGCGCTCGGCCGCGCCGTCGTCGCCGACGCGCTGCGGCCGGTGGACGCAGCCGGGGCGTTGGCCGCCGAGCGGGAGACGAACTGGCGGGCGGGCTACCTGACCCACTTCCGTCGGCTGGTCGAGGCCGGGCTGACCGCACCGGAGGCCGCCCGGGCGATCGCCGACGCCGGCCTCGTCGCCCTCCACCGGCGCATGCGGGTGGCCGGGCCGGGCGGCGAGACCGGGTTGGACGGACTGGCCACCGTGCCCGCCGGCCGGTCGCTGCACACCGCCGCGGTGACCGGCACCGCCGAGCCGGAGCGGGAGCTCTCGCTGCCCTTCCACGGGAGCCGGTTGCGGGGTGACGCCCTGCTGCGCCAGGTGGATGCCTGGGTGGCGTCGGGGGTGATCGAGCCCTCGTGCGGCGACGCGGTGCGCACCGTCGCGGCGCACCCGGAGTGGCTGTCGCTGCCCGACCGCACCGTGGTGGTGCTGGGCGCCGGCGCGGAGATGGGCCCGCTGACCGCGCTGCTGCGGTGGGGTGCACGGGTGGCGGGGCTGGACCTGCCCCGCGCACCGCTGTGGGAGCGGGTGCTCGAGACCGCCCGCTCAGGCGCCGGGACGCTGCTCGTGCCGATGGCCGACCCGGGTCCGGACGCCGGCGCCGCAGGTGCGGGAGCCGACCTGATCGCCGAGGTGCCGGCGGTCGCCGACTGGACCGCCGGGCTGCCCGGCAGCGTGGTCCTCGGCAACTACGTCTACGCCGACGGCGCCACGAACGTGCGGGTGTCGGCGGCCGTCGACGCGCTCACGGTGCGGGTGGCGGCGGAGCGCGGCGACCTCGCCCTGGCGTTCCTCGCCACGCCCACCGACGTCTTCGCCGTGCCCGCCGATGCTGTCGAGCAGTCGGTGCGGGCGTACGCGGGCCGGACCCGCACGGCCAAGGTGCTCGGCCGGCCGCTGCGCACGGTGTCGGGCGGGCGGCTGCTGCAGCGCGCCTACGTGCCCGGGACCGACCCCGGCATCGCCGACAGCCTGGTGGCGCAGCAGGGCCCGAACTACGCCCTGGCCAAGCGGCTGCAGCGGTGGCGGGCGACGGTCGCGCGCGCCGCGGGCAGCACGGTGTCGATGAACGTCGCCCCGCCGACGCGCACCCGGTCGGTGGTGAAGAACCGGGCGCTTGCCGCGGCCTACGCGGGTGCCCACCGGTTCGGTGTCGAGATCTTCGAGCCGGCCACGTCCAACGTGCTCATGGCCGCGCTGTTGGTGCACGACCTGCACACCGGTGGCGGACCGGCGCAGGAGCACCCGTGGGAGGACGAGGCGCACGCGGCGGCGCACGGCGGCCTGTGGCGCGGGGCCTACCAGCCGCGCAGCGCTCTCGGGCTGGCCGCGCTGCTGGGCTACGGCTCCGCCCGGGGGTGAGGGTCAGGCCGGGCCGACGAGCCCGGCCACGATCTCGGCCGACAGCCCCACCAGCGGCAGGCCGCCGCCGGGGTGCGCCGAGCCGCCGACCAGGAAGAGCCCGGGCACCCGGGAGGCGTTCGCCGGGCGCAGGAAGGCCGCCCGCGGGCCGTTGCTCGAGGTGCCGTAGATGGAGCCGCCGACGCTGCCGGTGTCGCGCGCCAGGTCGGCCGGCGTCCGGACCACCCGCCAGCGGAGGCGGTGCCGGACGTCGAGCCCGCGGTGGGCCATGACCTCCAGCACCCGGTCGGCGTAGGTCTCCGCCAGCCCCGGGGCATCCCAGTCGACGCCGTGCGCCGGGTCGTGGCGGGGGGCGTTGACCAGGACGAACCACGAGGCGCTGTCGTCGTCGGGCACGAGCGCGGGGTCGTCGGGTGCGCTGACGTAGACGGTGGGGTCGGGCACCGGGGCGGGTCGGCCGGCGTACCGGCCGGTGCCGAAGACCGCGTCGAACTCCGCGTCGTAGTCGTCGGGGAACAGGACGGTGTGGTGCGCCGGGGGCGGGGTCCGGCCGCGCAGCGCGAGCAGCAGCACGAACCCCGACAGCGACGGCGTCGCGCGGGCCAGGTCCCGCCGCACGCCGCGGGTCCGCGGGTCGGCGGGCAGCAGGTCGGCGTGCAGGGTGGCGGCGTCGACGCCGGAGACGACGACGTCGGCGCGCAGCCGCTCGCCGTCGGCCAGCTCCACGCCCGCCGCCCCGCTGCCCTCGACGAGCACCCGGCGCACCGCGCAGCCGGTGCGCAGCACGGCGCCGTGCCCGACGGCCCGGTCGAGCACCGCCGACCCGAGCCGGTGCAGCCCGCCCCGCACGTACCAGGAGCCGAACGCCTGCTCGGCGTACGGGACGGTGGCCAGCACCGCCGGTGCCCGGCGCGGATCGGAGCCGGAGTACGTGGCGTAGCGGTCGAGCAGCGTGCGCAGGTGCCGGTGGTGCAGGCGACGGCGACCGAGGCCGCGCAGCGACTGCCAGGGCGCGATCGCGGCGACGTGGGCCGGGTGTCGGGCCAGCCGGGCGAGCGTCGCGGCCCCGGCTAGCGGGGTGCGCAGGAACGGCTGCTCGCTGATCCGCCACATGGTCGCGGCCCGGTCGAGGAGGGCGCTCCACTCCCGGCCCGCGCCGTCGCCCAGCGCCTCGTCCAGCGCGGCGGGCACGGCGGCGGGCTGCCCGGGCACGGTCAGCCGGGTCCCGTCGGCGAAGCGGTAGGCGACCGCCGGGTCCAGCCGCACGAGGTCGACGGCGTCCTCGAGCGGGCCGCCGGTCGCGGCGAAGAGGTCGCGGTACACCTGCGGCAGGGTGACCAGGCTCGGCCCGGTGTCGAAGGCATGCCCGTCGCGGGCGAACCACCCGAGCTTCCCGCCGATCCCGGGCGACTGCTCGACGACGGTGACCGCGTGGCCGAGGGCCGCCAGCCGCGCGGCGGCGGCGAGACCGCCGAGGCCGGCACCCACCACCACGACCCGCGCCACCTGCTCACCGTAGGCCGGGGCGCGGACCGGCCGGTCCCGGCGGTGCCGTCGGTGTCAGCGGGGGACGGACAGCGCGAGGACGGCCAGGTCGTCGTGCTCGTGCCGGGAGCCGGCCAACTGCTCCTCCACCGCGGCGGCCACGGCGGCGACGGTCTCCTCGGCCCCACCCGTGGGGACGCCGGCCACGACCCGCAGCAGCGCGTCCTCGCCGAACTGGGCTCCGTTGTCGTCGCGGGCCTCGGTGACCCCGTCCGTGTACAGCACCAGCGTCGCGCCCGGCGGGAGGTCGAACGCCTCCTCGGGGAACGCGACGTCGGGGTCGATGCCCAGCGGGCGGCCGGGCCGGCCCACCGGGTGGGCGTGGCCGTCAGGGTGGCGCAGCAGCGGCAGCGGGTGACCCGCCACGCTCAGCGTCGCCCGGTGGCCCTCGGCGGTCGGCTCCAGCAGCAGGCAGCACGCGGTGACGAAGCGCAGCGGCGCGCTGCCCTCCTCGTGCAGCAGGGCGGTGTTCACGGCGGTCAGGATCTCGCCGGCGCTGCCCGACGCCGCGGCGCGCGCGGTGTGGCGGGTGACCGCGGTGACGGCCGCCGCCTCCGCCCCGGTCCCGCAGACGTCGGCGATCAGCACCATCCAGCGACCGTCCGGCAGCGGCATGACGTCGTAGGTGTCGCCGCCGACGAGGGCGGCCTCACCACCGGCCCGGTAGGTGGCCGCCAGCCGGATGCCGGGGATCGTCGGCAGGTGGGAGGGCAGCAGGCTGCGCTGGAGGGTGTCGGCCAGCTCGCGGACCACCGACTCGGCGCGCAGCCGGGCGAGGAACTGGCCGATCTGCCGGCCGGCGTGGGCCAGCACCTCCACCAGCTCGGCGGGCACCGGCCGGTGCACGGTGGAGAACAGCTCGCAGACGGCGAGCAGCGAGTCACCGCTGAGCACCGGGAAGGTCACGGCGGTCCGCAGGCCGTCCTCGCGGGCCGCGCGGCCGCGGACGAGCTCGTCGTCCGAGGCCAGGTCCTCGGCGACGACCGGGGCCCGGCGCAGCCACGCCTGGCCGGGCATCCCCTCGCCCCGCCGGAAGCTCCGGTGCGCGGCGTCGGCCTCCAGCGCGGGCACCGCGGCGTCGGGCGCGGTCCAGGTGCCGGCGTGCACCAGCCGCCCGCCGTCGCCGTCGGGCTGCCACAGCTGGGCGGCGTCCCAGTCCAGCTCGGTGCAGAGCGTGGGCAGCAGCTGGTGGAAGGCGACGTCGGCGTCCCGCGCCTCGGTGAGCGCCGCGGTGACCCGCAGGGTGGCGGCGAGGTAGCGGCTGACCTGCATCTGCCGCTCCAGCAGGATCGTCGTGCTGGCGTCGCGGAGCACCCCGACGATCGACGACTCCGCGGCCGAGGCGCCGGGGAACGGCTCCACCCGGGCCAGCGTGACGTCGATGGAGACCTCGTGGCCGGCGACGTGCAGCGCCGGCAGCTGGGTGGTGTTGCCCACCAGCTCGCCCTGGCCGGTGGTGAGGAACCGGGTGATGTGGCCGCCGTGCCCGGACCGGAACCGGGGCGGCATGATCTCGGTGAGGTCGCGGCCGAGCAGATCGGCCGGGGCATACCCGAGGAGCCGGGACACCGCGGGATTGACGTAGGTCACCCGGCCGCCGGCGTCGGCCACGACCACCGTGTCGGGCAGGGCCGACAGCAAGGTCGCCGCAGGCACTCCAGAGGTGGATTCGGGCACCGTTCCCCCTCGAGCACGAGCGTTTCCGACGGGCCGTTCACGCCCCGTCACGGCTATCAGCCTCTCACACAGTGGGTGATGAGGCGGACACGAACCGTCGATATGTGTCCATGTCGACAATGCGACACGTCGACCCGTCAGAAGGCGTACCGGATGTCCAGCCACGGCGCGCGCCGGGCCACCAGTTCCCGCAGCCGGGCGATCGCCGTCCGCTTGATCGGGGCGCGGTACCGCACGTTGTCCTGGCCGTTCTGGCTGCGCTTGGGCTCCTGCAGGTCGGGGCGCCACAGCAGCTGCTCGGCCGTGGGGTGCCACCCGAGGTTCACCTCGTGCAGCGCCTCGTTGTGGGTCAGGAAGATCACCTCGGCGGCGGCCTGCGCCTTGGCCGCCGGCCCGAGCTCGTCGTCCAGCCGGTCCAGGAGCCGGCCCCAGTCCTCCTCCCAGCCCGGGCGCAGCACGACGGGGGAGAGGTTCAGGTGCACCTCGTAGCCGGCCGCCACGAAGTCGTCGACGGCGGCGATCCGGTCGGCGATCCGGCTGGTGCGGACGTCGAGCACCCGGGCGTCGTCGTCGGGCATGAGGGAGAAGCGGATGCGGGTGCGGCCGGCCGGGTCGAGGTCCAGCAGCCCGCGGTTGACGTACTTGGTGGCGAAGGACGCCTTCGCAGTCGGCAGGTCGCGGAAGGTGGTCACGAGGTCGGCGACGTTGTCGCTGACCAGGGCGTCGACGGAGCAGTCGCTGTTCTCGCCGATGTCGTACACCCAGCTGGCCGGGTCGCACTGGTCGGGTTCGGTCTTCGGTCCCTGCCGGGCCACGTGCCGGCGCAGGTGCCCGGTGATCTGCTCGATGTTGGCGAAGACGGTGATCGGGTTGGCGAACCCCTTGCGCCGGGGGACGTAGCAGTAGGCGCAGGCCATGGCGCAGCCGTTCGCCGTGCCGGGCGCGATGAAGTTCGCCGAGCGGCCGTTGGGCCGGGTGGCCAGGCCCTTGCGGACGCCGAGCACCAGCGTCTCGCTCTTCACCCGCACCCAGCGGTCGACGTTGCCCGCGTTGCCGTGCAGCTCCGGGATCTGCCAGTGGCTGGGCACCTCGACCACCTCGGCGTCGGGGAACCGGTCCAGGACCTGGCGGCCGCGGGAGGACTCGGCCGCTGCCGGCTCGGCGTAGATGCGGCGGATCCGGAGGAGGTGGTTGGGCGGCATCGGCGCCGGCGGCGGCCCGACCTCGAAGAGCGTGAGCGGCTCGGCGGCTCCCATGTTCCGGGCAGCGTCGCGCGGGCGGCCGCCATTCCGGTGCCAGACTTCCCGGGTGAGCGCATCCGGCCCCTCCCGCATCGACCTCAACGCCGACCTCGGGGAGGGGTTCGGCGTGTGGCGGCTGGGCGACGACGACGCGCTGCTCGACGTCGTGAGCAGCGCCAACGTCGCCTGCGGCTTCCACGCCGGTGACCCGGTGACGATGCGTCGCGTGTGCACGGCCGCCGTGGCGGCCGGGGTCTCGATCGGCGCGCAGGTGTCCTACCGCGACCTGGCCGGGTTCGGCCGGCGGTTCGTCGACGTCGCGCCGGCCGAGCTGGCCGCCGACGTGCTGTACCAGCTCGCCGCGCTGGACGGCATCGCCCGGACGGCCGGGGGACGGGTGTCCTACGTCAAGCCGCACGGGGCGCTCTACAACGCGGTCGCGCACCACGAGACCCAGGCGCGGGCGGTGGTGGAGGCCGTCGCCGGCTACGACACCGGTCTCGCGGTGCTGGGCCTGCCCGGCTCGGTGCTGCTGGGCAGCGCGGCGGCCGCCGGGCTGCCGACCGTGGGGGAGGGCTTCGCCGACCGCGGGTACGCCCCCGACGGCACGCTGGTGCCCCGGGGAGCGGCGGGAGCGCTGCTGCACGATCCCGCCGCGGTGGCCGAGCGGGCCGTCCGCATGGCCGCCGAGGGCACGGTGCGGGCGGTGGACGGCAGCACCGTGCGGGTCGACGTGCGGTCGGTCTGCGTGCACGGGGACACCCCGGGAGCGGTCGACCTTGCCCGGGCGGTCCGGGGCGCGCTGGAGACGGCCGGGCTCCGGGTCGCCCCGTTCGTCGGCTGAGGCGTCGGTGGCGTCAGCCGCGGGGGCGGAGGTCCTCGACCAGGCGGCGTCCGGTCAGCAGCTCCGCCGCGACCTGGTCCACGGACCGCCCCGCGGTGTAGGCGTCGGTGCGCAGGAGCGCCAGCGCCTCGGCGGGGTCGACGTCCAGGGCGACGCTGACCTTGCCCATCGCCTCCCACACCGCCGCCCGCCGGCGCGGCGCCGGGCCCTGCATCCAGCCGGGCCCCTCGGCCGGGGTCCAGGTGGACCACACCGCCGCGTCGCCGAGCGAGGAGGTCACCAGCTCCCCGACGGCGACGGCCTGGAAGACGTCCAGTTCGGGAACGGCCGCGGAGTGCGTGAAGAAGAGGTCGAGCGCGCCGTCGCCGGCGGGCCCCGGCTGCAGCGGCAGGGCGACGACGGCGCGGAACGGCGTCGCGCCGAGCAGCAGCTCGGCGAACATGGGCCACCGCCGCCGTAGGTCCTCCTCGACGGCGAACACCGGCTGACCGGTGGACTGGCTCGTCATGCACGGGCCCTCGCCGGTGGTGAACTGCATCCGCTCGGCGCTCGACGCCTCCGGGCTGCTGGCCCCCAGCGGAACGCGGCGCCCGGTGCCGTCGAGCAGGCTCAGGCCGGCGCCGTCGACCCCGAGCAGGGCGGCGCACGCGCGGCTGAGCCGCACGGGGAGCAGCTCCGGCCCGGCGAGCTCCGGGCCCGACTCCCGTGCCAGCGCGGCCTCGAAGCGGCCCGCGATGGTCACGCCCGATTGTCTGCCCGGCGGGCCGGGTGCACATCCGGTGACGCAGCTCTCCCGATGTCGGGCCGGTCGCTCATCCGGCGGAGCCCCCGGGCCGGTGGGTGCAGGCCGCCTCCCGCACGCCTGAGTCCCGGTCGGCCGACAGCAGCCGCCCGCGGGTGCCCGGACGGAGTGCTCGGGGCGGCATCACAGCGTCAGCTGGTCCTCGTGCCCGGTCCGCCACTCGACGAGCACGATCGTGGCGTCGTCCTGCAGCCGGCCCGCCTGGTGGTCCATCACGCTGCGCATCAGCCGCCGGAGCGTCTCCGGCGGCGGGTCGCCGGCCGTCTCCGCGCGCACGACGAAGTCCGCGAGGCGCTCCTCGCCGAAGAACTCGCCCGCCGGCGAGCGGGCCTCGGTGATGCCGTCGGTGTGCAGGAGCACCCGGTCACCCGGGCGCAGCTGCACCTCGCACTCGTGGGCCGGCCCCTGCTGGAGCCCGAGCGGCAGGGCCGGCCGGCAGGGGTGGGCGGGCAGGAGGACGCCGTCGCGCACGACCAGGGGGGCGCCGTGCCCCGCGTTGACCCAGCTCAGCCGGCCGGACAGCAGGTCGAGCCGGGTCAGCAGCGCGGTGGCGAACTGGCTGCCGGGGAACTGCCCGGCGATCGCGGTGTTCATCGCCTCCGACGTCGCGGGGAGGGACCGCTCGTGCCGGCGGGCCGAGCGGTACGCGCCGACGGCGACCGTGGCCAGCAGCGCCGCGGGCAGGCCGTGGCCCATCGCGTCGAGGACCATGAGATCGGCGACGGGGCCGTTGACGGCGTAGTCGAAGGTGTCCCCGCCGATCCCGTAGGAGGGTTCCAGGGCCGCGGAGATGACGACGCGCTCGGTGCCGAAGGTCAGCGGCGGGACGAGGTCCCACTGGATCTCCGCGGCGAGGCTCATCGGCCGGGTGCGCCGCAGCCGCGCGAACACGTCGCTGTAGGCGCTGCGGGTGACGCACAGCTCGGCCACGAGCGCGGCGAAGGCCCGGCGTTCGTCGTCCTGCTCCGCAAGGGGCTCGGCGTCGAACAGCAGCTCCAGGACACCGACCCGTTCCGCGCCGTCGAGCAGGGGCACCCACAGCCGCACAGCGGCGTCGTGGCCGGGGGAGCGGGTCACCTCGACCCGGCGGAAGGCCAGCCCGCCGACCGAGCCGTCGACGGTCAGCGGGGTGCGCGGCGGAACGTCCTCCCCGGGAACCGGCACGAGGGAGGACTGCTCGTAGTCGGCCAGGTAGACCACGGCCGCACGGGCCCCCAGGAGCGTCGCGTGGCGGGAGACGACCGTGCCGAGCCGATCGGCGGGGAGGTGGTGCGACGACCGGAGCAGGGACCGCAACGGGTCCTGCCCGGCGGGGGTCGTCGAGGTCACGACGGTCCAGCATTCCACCGGCGCGCGGACCGGGCGACCGGAGCGCGGGGGGCAGATGCGCTGGTCACGTGCCCGGATGACCGATGTTCCATCATGGGCCGGTGTCCAACGGCGGAGGGATCACGCGGGCCGTGCCCTACGGGGACCGCGCGGTCCTGGTGGAGGCGGCGGACCCGGCCGACGTCCCGGGTCTGCGGGCCGCCCTGGCCGCCGCGCCCCTCGCCGGGCAGGTGGACCTGGTGCCGGCGGCGCGCACCGTGCTGGTGGTCCTCGACCGCCCGCCCACCGAGCTGGACCTCGCCGTCCTGCGGCGGCTCGTGCCGGCTGAGCTCTCCGCCGGTTCCGCCGGGGCCACCGTCGAGCTGCCGGTGGTCTTCGACGGTCCGGACCTCGCCGAGGTCGCCCGGCTGACCGGGCGCACCGAGGACGCCGTCGTCGGCGCGCTGACCGCCGCCCGGTTCGTCGTGGCCTTCGGCGGTTTCGCCCCCGGCTTCGGCTACCTGACCGGGCTGCCCCCGGCGCTGCACGTGCCGCGCCGGCCGACCCCGCGCACCCGGGTGCCGGCCGGCGCGGTGGCTCTGGCCGGCCCCTACGCCGGGGTCTACCCGCGGGCCTCGCCGGGCGGCTGGCAGCTGGTGGGGCGCACCGACGCGGTGCTCTTCGACGTCGACCGGGACCCGCCGGCGCTGCTGGCCCCCGGCACGTCGGTCCGGTTCCGGGTGGTGGGCTGAGTGCTCACCGTCCTCGCCTCCGGGCCCGCCACCACGGTGCAGGACGCCGGCCGGACCGGCTGGGCGTCGATCGGGGTGCCCCGGTCGGGCGCCGCCGACGCACCGGCGGCGGCGCTGGCCAACCGGCTGGTCGGCAACCGGCCACCGGCGGCGGTGCTGGAGGTGACGGCCGGGGGGCTGCGGGCCCGCGCGGAGCGCACCCTCCTGGTGGCCGTGACGGGCGCGCCGGCGCCGGTGACCATCAGCGGGCGCCCGGCGCCGTTCGCCGCCCCGACGACGCTGCCCGCCGGTGCGGTCCTCGCCCTGGGCGCGCCGCGCACCGGCCTGCGCAGCTACCTCGCGGTGCGGGGCGGCGTCGACCTGCCCCCGGTGCTGGGCTCGCGCAGCACGGACACCCTGTCGGGGCTGGGGCCGCCCGTCGTCACTCCCGGGCTGCGGCTCCCGGTCGGGTCGCTGGCGGGGGAGGAGCCGTTCGTCGACGTCGCCCCGGTCGCCGCGCCGTCGGACCGGCCGGTGCTGCGCGTCCTCCCCGGACCGCGGCGGGACTGGCTCGACGAGGCCGCGTGGCCGGCCCTGGTCCGGGCGGAGTGGCGGGTCAGCCCGGACAGCGACCGGGTGGGCCTGCGGCTGGCCGGCCCCCGGCTCGGCCGGGCCCGCGACGGGGAGCTGCCCAGCGAGGGCCTGGTGCCGGGAGCGGTGCAGGTGCCGCCCGACGGCGCGCCGGTGCTGTTCCTCGCCGACCACCCGGTCACCGGCGGCTACCCGGTGCTGGCCGTCGTCCGCACCGCCGACCTGGCCGCGGCGGCCCAGCTGCGCCCGGGTGACGTCGTCCGCTTCCGGACGGCTCGCTGAACGTCACCGCAGCGGCAGGATCGCCGGGTCGTCCGGTTCCCGCGCGATGCGCGCGGCCACCGCCCGCCGGTCAGCAGGGTCAGCACGGTGTGGTGGGCAGCGTGCGCGGCAGCGGCCACGCTCCGGCGACGACCACGCCGGTGATCCCGTCCTCGCCGACCGGTCCGAAGACGCGGGAGTCGATGGACCCGTCCCGCTGGTCGCCGAGCAGGAACACCGAGCCGTCGGGGACCTCGACCGGCCCGAACCAGACGCCGTCGAGGTGCGCCGGGTCGCTCCAGGGCTCGCAGATCGTCACGCCGTCCACCACCGGAGTGCCGTCCTCGATGGCGACGGACTCCCCGCCGAAGGCGACGACCCGCTTGGCCACCGGATCGGCGTCCGGGCGCCGGACCCGGCGCGGGTGCGCAACGTCCTCTCGTGAGGGGGTTCCGGCGGCATCTCCGCCAGGGCGGCAGGGGCCCCGATGCCGGGGCGACCGGTGATCGGGTGAGGAACGGGCGGTCGTCGGCATGCGGTCCTCCGTGCGAGCGGGCGCGGAGCCCCTCCGGCGGGGCGCGACCGGATGCACAGTCTCGGAGCGACTCACCAGGGCGGACAGCCGAGGGGTGGGGACGTGCGTGCCCCCGATGTGAGGGGCCGCGGTCCTCCCGCCGCCGGCTCACCCACGGGCGGCCAGGACCTCCGCGTAGACCTCCACGGTCTGCCGGGCGATCGCGGCCCAGCCGAACTCGGCGACGACCCGTTGGCGGCCGGCGGCGCCCATGGCGGCGGCGCGCTGCGGATCGGCCAGCAGCTCGGCGGTCCGGGCGGCCAGGCCCGCGGCGAAACCGGCGGGGTCCGTCTCGTCGTAGGGCACGAGCAGACCGGTGCGGCCGTCGTCGACCACCTCCGGGATCCCACCGACGGCGCTGGCGACGACTGCGGTGCCGCAGGCCGCCGCCTCGAGGTTGACGATGCCCAGCGGCTCGTAGACCGACGGGCAGACGAACACGGTGGCGCCGGTGATCAGCGGCACCAGCTGCTCGCGCGGCAGCATCGCCTCGATCCAGACGACGCCATCGCGGCGGGTCTGGAGGGCGGCGACGGCGTCGGCGACCTGCTGCCGCTCGGCCGGGGTGTCGGCGGCGCCGGCGCAGAGCACCAGCCCGGCGTCGGCGGGCAGCAGGTCGGCGGCCGCGAGCAGGTGGGCGAGCCCCTTCTGGCGGGTGATCCGGCCGACGAACAGTGCGTAGGGGCGGTCGGGATCGACGCCCAGCGCGCGGACGGTCTCCGGCTCGGGCACCGGGCGGTAGGCCTCGGCGTCCACGCCGTTGTGCACGACGTGCACCCGGGTGGGGTCGAGCTCGGGGTAGACGGCGAGCACGTCGTCGCGCATGCCCGCGCTGACCGCGATGACCGCGTCGGCGGCGAGGTAGGCGGTGCGTTCGGCCCACGAGGACAACCGGTAGCCGCCGCCGAGCTGCTCGGCCTTCCACGGCCGGCGCGGCTCCAGGGAGTGCGCGGTGATCACGTGCGGTGCCCCGTGCACCAGCGCGGCCAGCAGGCCGGCGGTGTTGGCGTACCAGGTGTGGCTGTGCACCAGGTCGGCACCGGCCAGGGCGGCGGCGATCTCGACGTCGACGCCCAGCGCCTGCAGCGCCCCGTTGGCGCCGGAGAGGCCGGACGGGACCGGATGGGCGGTCGCATCGGCCCGCTCGCCCCCGAAGCAGTGGACGTCGAGGTCGGGCCCGTCGGGCAGCGCGCGCAGCGCCGCGACGAGGTGTTCGACGTGCACCCCGGCGCCGCCGTAGACGTCCGGCGGCCACTCACGCGTGACGATCCCGATCTGCACGCCATCACCCTAGGGGGGCGTATGTGGCGGACGCAGGACGCCGCGGCCCCGAGCAGCGGATACGGTGCTCCCATGCGCGGCGGTCCACGGGTGCTCGGCATCGTCCTGGCAGGCGGTGAGGGGAAGCGGCTGTCGCCGCTGACCCAGGACCGCGCCAAGCCGGCGGTCCCCTTCGGGGGCAACTACCGGCTCATCGACTTCGTCCTCTCGAACCTGGTCAACGGCGACGTCCGGCAGATCGCCGTGCTGACCCAGTACAAGAGCCACAGCCTCGACCGGCACATCACCCAGACCTGGCGGATGTCCCAGCTGCTCGGCAACTACATCACCCCGGTACCGGCCCAGCAGCGGCTCGGCCCGCGCTGGTACACCGGCAGCGCCGACGCGATCTTCCAGAGCCTCAACCTCATCTACGACGAACGGCCGGAGATCGTCGTCGTCTTCGGCGCCGACCACGTCTACCGGATGGATCCGGCGCAGATGATCGACCAGCACCTGCAGACGGGGGCGGGGGTGACCATCGCCGGGCTGCGGGTGCCCCGCCGGGAGGCGACCGAGTTCGGCGTCATCGACTCCGACGCCGCGGGGAAGGTGCTCGGCTTCCTGGAGAAGCCGGCGGACCCACCCGGCCTGCCGGACTCGCCCGAGGAGAGCTTCGCCTCCATGGGCAACTACGTGTTCACCACCGACGCCCTGCTCGAGGCGTTGCGCACCGACGCCGAGGACGAGGACTCGGTCCACGACATGGGCGGCTCGATCATGCCCATGCTCGCCGACGCGGGGGAGGCGTGGGTCTACGACTTCTCCACCAACGTCGTCCCCGGGGCGACCGAGCGCGACCACGGCTACTGGCGGGACGTCGGGACGATCGACGCGTACTACGACGCGCACATGGACCTGGTGTCGGTGACGCCGGTGTTCAACCTCTACAACGACCGCTGGCCGATCCTCACCCTGCCGCCGCAGCAGCCGCCGGCGAAGTTCGTGCTGGGCGGCCGCGCGGAGGAGTCCATGGTCAGCGCCGGGGCCATCATCGGCGGTGGTGCGGTGCACGGCTCGGTCGTCTCCCCCGGAGTGCGGGTGGAGCGCGGGGCCAGGATCGAGCAGAGCGTCGTGATGGACGGCGCGTACATCGGTGAGGGCGCACAGGTCCGGCGGGCGATCCTGGACAAGAACGTCGTCGTCCCGGCGGGTGCGCGGATCGGCTTCGACCACGACCTGGACCGGGAGCGCTACCACGTCAGCGCCGGTGGCGTCACAGTGATCGGCAAGGGCACCCGCGCGTTCCTGTAGCGGGCCCGTCGCCGCTAGCTGCGCCTGGTGGCGACCAGCAGGCCGCTGCCCATCGGCAGGACGGCGGACAGGAGGGTCTCGTCGTCGCGGATCGTGCGGGCGATCTCGCGCCAGGCCACCGACTGCGGGTCGCGGGCGGTGCGGTCGGCGACCCGGCCGCCCTCGAGCAGCCCGTGGCAGGTGAGCGTGCCGCCGACCCGCACCAAGGCGAGCAGCGCGGCCAGGTGCTCGGAGTACTCGCGGGGCGGCCCGGCGCAGCAGACCAGGTCGTAGCCGCCGGGGGAGAGCCGGGGGAGCACCTCACCGGGGGTGCCGAAAATCAGCCGCACCCGGCTGGCGGGTACCTTTGCCTCGGCGAACGCCGAGCGCGCCGCGCGGAGCTGCTCGGGGTCGGCGTCCAGCGCCGTGAGGACGCCGTCGGGCCGCATCCCGCGCAGCAGCCACAGGGCGGCCAGCCCGCCACCGCTGCCGATCGAGACCACCGAGCGGGCCCCGGACGTGGCGGCCAGGACGGCGAGGGTGGCGCCCACGGGCGGCTCCACCGGGGCGGCGCCGGACAGGAAGTGCGCGCGCTGCCGAGCGGCCGCCATCTCGGGCGACTCGGCGGCGAAGCGGTCGGCGTAGGCGGCGCCCTGGTCGGTGCCGCGCCCGCGCGGCGGTTCCTCGGCGCTCATCAACAGCCGAGGGTAGTGGCCCGCGCCGCGGCTCCCGTGCGCGCGGCCGTACCTGTGCGTCTCCTGGGAGCCGCGGTGCGCGGGAACACGGATGTGCCGATCGTCCGTTGATCAGGACGTGCGCTTGAAGCGACCCGTGCCCGCCCGACCCGCCGACGCCGGGAAGGTCCTGACCACCCCGGTCTGCGATCCTGGTGGCGTGTCCGAGCCCACTGCACCGCAGCCCGTGGGTCCCGTCGCGGATCCCGACGCGTGGGTTGCCCCGTCCTGGGAGCAGGTCGTGCGCGACCACTCCGCCCGGGTGTACCGGCTGGCCTACCGGCTCTCCGGCAACCCGCAGGACGCCGAGGACCTGACGCAGGAGACCTTCGTCCGGGTGTTCCGGTCCCTGGCCGACTACTCGCCCGGCACCTTCGAGGGCTGGCTGCACCGGATCACCACGAACCTGTTCCTCGACATGGTCCGCCGCCGGCAGCGGATCCGGTTCGACGCGCTGCCCGAGGACACCGAGCGGCTTCCGGGTCGGGCGCCGAGCCCGGAGCAGGTCTACGCCGACACCCACCTCGACCCCCAGGTGCAGGCCGCGCTCGACGCGCTCTCGCCCGAGTTCCGGGTGGCCGTGGTCCTCTGCGACATCGAGGGCCTCACCTACGAGGAGATCGCCGCGACGCTCGGCATCAAGCTGGGCACGGTCCGCAGCCGTATCCACCGCGGCCGGGTCCAGCTGCGCGAGGCGCTGGCGCACCTGGCCCCGCGCCGCGCGGGCGTTCCCGGGGAGCTCGGGGCATGAGCATCCCGGAGAGCCACCTGGCGCAGGAGGCGATCGCCGCGCTCGTCGACGGCGAGCTGACCGCCGGACCCGCGAACCGGGCCGCACGGCACCTTGCCGGCTGCGCCACCTGCCGCATGGCCGTGGCCGCGCAGCGCGAGGCCAAGGAGGCCCTGCACGACTCGGCGGACGTCGCGGTCCCCGGTGACCTCATGTCGCGGCTGTGCGCGATCCCCTTCACCGCCGACGTCCCGGGCTCGGGGGACGGGACCGGGACGATGAGCGCCGCGCCCGGCGAGCTGACCGTCTCGGGCAGCACGGGCGCCTGGTCCCTCGACCTCACCGAGGGTGCCCACCGGCGCGGTCCGTTCGGCGGGCGCTGGTTCCGCCGCGGGGTGGCCGGGACGCTGGTGGGTCTGGGCGCCGGGGTGACCGCCCTGGCGCTCAGCCTCCCCGCCGACACGGGGCCCGCGACCCGAGCCGACACCCCCCGCCCGCAGCAGCACACCGAGGTCGCCCCACCGGTGGTGCGCACCGTCACCGTGGACACCTCCGCCGGTATCCCGGGCGGTACCCCCTGACCGAGCCCAGGGATCACGCGCCCGGCGACGCGGCCGTCTTCGCCCGGCCCGAGGGCCAGTCGGGCGCCTTCGACGAGACCGCGGCGCAGCGGCTGAGCCCCCGCTCCGTCCCCGCGCCGCAGCCCACCCCCGCGCAGGCCGGCGCGTTCGGCCGGCCCGAGCACGTCTCGGGCAGCTTCGCCGGCGGTCGCCCGGCGGCCCCGCAGCGGCCCGTCCCGCCGCCCCCGCCGGAGGCGCTGCTGCGCGCGTTCGGCCCGCCCGTGCCCGGCCGCGGCGGTCTGCAGGACCCGCCCGGCGGCCGCCCGGGCGCCCGCCGGACCGCCACCGGCCCCTGGTGGAAGGCCGACGCGCGCAGCGATCCCTGGCGCGACCCGGCGTCCCCGGCCGGCCTCGGTGCCCCCGCCGTGTACGAGGAGGACGACCAGCCGGGCCCGGTCGTCGTCGACGCGCAGGGCCGCCGCAAGGTCCGGCTGCGGGACCTGTCGGTGCGGCTGACCACGCTCGCCGTGCTCGCCCTGCTGGTGGTCGGGCTCGTCGGCGGCGGGGTCGGCTGGTACCTCACCCGCACCGCCGACGAGACGCCGCTGTTCACCCCCGGCACGACGCTCTCCCAGGTCGACCCGGGCATCACCCGGGAGCCGGGGTCGGTCTCCGACATCGCCGACGCCGTCATCCCCGCGGTCGTCTCGATCGAGGTGCGCGTCGGCCAGGCCGGCGCCACGGGCTCCGGCGTCGTGATCGACGGGGAGAACGGCTACATCGTCACCAACAACCACGTCATCTCCGGTGCCGACGAGGTCGAGGGCGCGGAGATCCGGGCGGTGTTCTCGGACGGCAGCGGGTCGGCCGCGCGCATCGTCGGCCGTGACCCGGCCAGCGACCTCGCGGTCATCAAGGTCGAGAAGCCGGGCCTGGTGACGGCCTCCCTCGGCCGCTCCGCCGAGGTCGTCGTCGGCGATCCGGTGGTGGCCATCGGCTCGCCGCTCGGGCTGGCGGGCACGGTCACCAGCGGCATCGTCAGCGCGCTCGACCGGCCGGTCCGGCTGTCCGGCGAGGGCACCGACACCAACGCCGTCATCAGCGCGGTGCAGACCGACGCCCCGATCAACCCCGGCAACTCCGGCGGGGCGCTGGTCGACGCGAGCGGCGCGCTGGTCGGCATCAACACCGCCATCGCGTCCACCGGGGCCGGCGGCTCGATCGGCCTGGGCTTCGCCATCCCCATCGACACGGTGACGCGGATCGCCGAGCAGCTCATCTCGACCGGGTCGGCCGTGCACGCCACGCTCGGCGTGAACGCCCGGTCGGTCACCGACGGCACCCGGGACGGCGCCCTCGTGCTGAACGTGGAGCCGGGCAGCCCCGCGGCCCAGGCGGGCATCCGCGAGGAGGACGTCATCATCGCGGTCGACGACACCCCGGTCGGCAGCTCCGAGGAGCTGGCCGTGGCGGTGGACGCCCGCCGGCCCGGCGACCAGGTCACCGTCGAGCTGGTGCGCGGGGGAAGGTCCCGCACGGTCGAGGTGACCCTCGGCGCCGCCTGAGCCGGGGGGCGACCGGGCAGGGGTTCGGCGCCTACGCTGGAGCCGGTGACCGCGCGGGCGGTCGGGCCAGACGGGAGCGACGGTGTTCGACTCGATCGGCTGGGGCGAGATCGCCGTCCTGGCGCTCGCGGCGCTGTTCATCTTCGGCCCCGAGCGCCTGCCCGACCTGGCCAAGGAGGCCGCCTCCGGGCTGAAGCGGATCCGCTCGGCCGTCACCGGGGTGCGCGAGCAGGTCAACGAGTCGCTGGGCGACGAGTTCTCCGACCTGCGCGACCTCGACCTGCGCAAGTACCACCCGAGGACGTTCATCCGCACCCAGCTGCTGGGTGACGAGGAGGACGGTCCGGCGCGCCCGACCGGCGCCACCGGCGCGACGGCGGCCACGGTCGTGGCCGCACAGGTGCGGGACCGCGCCGTTCCGCCGCCGTTCGACATCGACGCGACCTAGCCCCGGACGCACTCTGGGGGTGTTCCTCCCGCTCCCGGCCCCCTGCAGGACCCGGAAGCGCGAGGAACACCCCCAGAGAGGGCCGGTCAGCTCAGTGCTTGACCGGGGTGAGACCCAGGGACATGCCGGACAGGCCGCGCTGGCGGACGGCGAGCCCCTCGGCGATCTTCTCCAGGGCCTGCGCGGCGGGGGAGTCGGGGTCGGCGAGCACGATCGGCGCACCGGCGTCGCCGGCCTCGCGGAGGCGGGTGTCCAGCGGGATCTGGCCGAGCAGCGGCACCCGGGCACCGAGCGTGCGGGTGAGCGCGTCGGAGACCGTCTGGCCACCGCCGGAGCCGAACACCTCGACCCGCGAGCCGTCCGGCAGATCCATCCAGCTCATGTTCTCGATGACGCCGACCACCTGCTGGTGGGTCTGGGTCGCGATCGCGCCGGCTCGCTCGGCCACCTCGGCGGCGGCCAGCTGCGGGGTGGTGACGACGAGGATCTCGGCGTTCGGCAGCAGCTGCGCGATGGAGATGGCGACGTCGCCGGTGCCCGGCGGGAGGTCCAGCAGCAGGACGTCCAGGTCCCCCCACCACACGTCGGCGAGGAACTGCTGCAGCGCGCGGTGCAGCATCGGCCCGCGCCACACGACCGGGGTGTTGCCCGGGGTGAACATGCCGATCGAGATGACCTTCACGCCCATCGACTGCGGCGGCATGATCATGTTGTCGACCTGGGTGGGCTTGTCGTCCACGCCCAGCATGCGCGGCACGGAGTGCCCGTAGATGTCGGCGTCCACGACACCGACGGCCAGGCCGCGCTTGGCCAGGGACGCGGCGAGGTTCACCGTGACGCTGGACTTGCCGACGCCGCCCTTGCCGGAGGCGACCGCGTAGACGCGGGTCAGCGAGCCCGGCTGGGCGAAGGGGATCACCGGGTCGGCGGCGTCGGTGCCGCGGACCGTCTTGCGCAGCTCGGCGCGCTGCTCGTCGCTCATGACGTCGAGGGCCACCTGCACCGACGTCACGCCGGGGACGGTCGACACGGCCTGGGTGACCCGGGTGGTGATCGTCTCGCGCATGGGGCAGCCGGCGACGGTGAGGTAGACCTCGACGGCGACCGAGCCGTCCGGCCCGATCCGCACATCCTTGATCATGCCCAGCTCGGGGAGCGGGCGGTTGATCTCCGGGTCCTGGACGGTGGCCAGAGCGGTGTTGACGGCGTCGAGCGCGGGCGTGCCGGTCAGCTGGTCGGGCATCGTGTTCGTCTGTCTCCTTCGACGGGGGACCGGCGTCCGGCGGTCGGCGGCAGCCGCGGCGACCTGCGCGATCGGTCGCCTGCCACTGTACGGCGGGCGGCGCTCCGTCCGGTCCCCCGGAGGGTGATCCGGGACGCACCCGGGGCGTCACTAGGGTCGGCTCGTGTCGCCTGACCGGTCGCAGACCCTGCGAGACGCCGTCGGTCTCGGTCTCGCCGTCGGCCTCTACGGGGTGGCGTTCGGCGCCGCGGCGGACGCGGCGGGACTGGACGTCTGGCAGGCGCTGGTGCTCTCCGCCGTCATGTTCACCGGCGCCTCCCAGTTCGCCCTGATCGGCGTGCTCGGGGCCGGCGGTAGCGCCCTCGCCGCCGTCAGCAGCGCGTTGCTGCTGGGCACCCGCAACACCGTCTACGGCGTGCGGCTGGTGCCGCTGCTGCGGCCGCGGGGCCGCGTCCGCCGGGCCGGGACGGCGCACTGGGTGATCGACGAGACGACGGCGCTGGCGCTGGCGGCTCCTGACCGGGCGCTCGCCGGGCTGGCGTTCCTGGTGGGCGGCGCGACGCTCTACCTGACCTGGAACGCGACCACCGTCGTCGGTGCGCTCGGCGCCGCCGCGCTCGGGGGTGCGGCGCGGGCGGCGCTGGACGCCGTGGTCCCGGCCGCGTTCCTCGCCCTGCTGTGGCCCCGGCTGGGCCGGTCCTTCCCCGAGCCCGCCGTGCAGCGCCGGGTGGCGCTCGGCGGCGCGGCGGTCGCGCTCGCGCTGACGCCGCTCGTCCCGCCCGGGGTGCAGGTGGTGGCCGCGGTGGTGGCGGTCGCCCTGGCCGGCCGGCCGCGGCGCGCGGTGGCCTCGTGAGCGCCACCTGGACGGCGGTCCTCGTCGCCTCCGTCGGCTGCTACCTGCTCAAGCTGGCCGGGCTGTCGGTGCCCGCGTCCTGGGTCGAGCAGCCGTGGGTGGCGCGGATCGTCGACTTCGTGCCCGCAGCGCTGCTGGCCGCCCTCGTCGTCGTGCAGGGACTGACCAGCGGCGACCGGATCGTGGTCGACGGCCGGCTGGCCGGGCTCGCCGTCGCTGCGCTGGCGCTGGCGCTGCGGGCGCCGTTCATCCTGGTGCTGGTCCTCGCGGGGGCGGCGGGCGCGTTCGTGCACGTCCTGGCCGCCTGACCGGTGTTCCAGGCCGCGGCCTGCTCCGGCTTGCCGGCTTCGCGGTGCTCGGTGCCGACCCGGCCCCGTGGCCGGTGAGGTGATGGCCCTGGCTGGCTGGCCGGCCTGCTGCGCCGGCTGTTCCACCTGGGCTGACCGGCCGAGGTCAGGGCACCGGGTCGGCCTGCTCCCGGCGCTTCCTGCTCTTCTTCTTGCGGTCGCCGTCGTCGTCGGTGTCCTCGGGCAGCAGGCGGTTGAGCTCGCCGCGGATGAAGTCGCGGGTGGCCAGCTCGCCGACGGCCACTCGCACCGCCGCGAGCTCCCGGGCGAGGTACTCGGTGTCGGCGCGGGTCGACGCGGCCCGGGCGCGGTCCTCCTCGGCCTGCACCCGGTCGCGGTCGGCCTGGCGGTTCTGCGCGAGCAGGATCAGTGGAGCGGCGTAGGCGGCCTGCGTCGAGAAGGCGAGGTTCAGCAGGATGAACGGGTAGGGGTCCCAGCGCAGCCGCACGGCGAAGACGTTCAGCGCGATCCAGACGACGACCATGATCGTCTGCACCGCCAGGAACCGGCCGGTGCCGAGGAACCGCGCGATGCCCTCGGCGAACTGGCCGACGGCGTCGGGGTTCAGCCGCAGGAAGCTGCCGAACCGGCGGGCGCTCCCGCGGGGGACGTCGAGCCGGGGGCCGTCAGCCACGGCGGGCTCGCTCCCGCCAGTCGTCGGGCAGCAGGTGGTCGAGGACGTCGTCGACGCTGACCGCACCGACCAGCCGGCCCTGCGCATCGACCACCGGCGCGGCCACCAGGTTGTAGGTGGCGAAGTAGTGGGTGACCTCGGCCAGGGGCGCCTCCGGCTTCAGCGGCTCGAGGTCGTCGAGCACCCCGCTGACCAGCGTCGACGGCGGTTCGCGCAGCAGCCGCTGGATGTGCGCGAGGCCCAGGTACCGGCCGGTCGGCGTGGCCGACGGCGGGCGGCACACGTAGACCTGGCTGGCCAGCGACGGCGTGATCTCCTCCTGGCGCACCCGCGCCAGCGCCTCGGCGATCGTGGCGTCCGGGGCGAGGATCACCGGCTCGCTGGTCATGATCCCGCCGGCGGTGTCCTCCGAGTACTTGAGCAGCTGCCGCACCGACTCGGCCTCGTCGGGCTCCATCAGCTCCAGCAGCCGATCCCGGTCGACGTCGTGCAGCTCCGACAGCAGATCGGCGGCGTCGTCGGGGTCCATCTCCTCGAGCACGTCGGCCGCCCGGCCCTCGTCGAGGGTGCCGAGGATGGTGATCTGCTCGGCCTCGGGCAACTCGCCGAGGACGTTGGCCAGCCGCTCGTCGTCCATCGCCTCGGCCACCTCGTGCCGGCGCTTGATCGGCAGCTCCTGCAGCGCGTGCGCCATGTCCGCGGCGTTGAGCTCCCGGTACGTGGCGATCAGCGTCTCCGCGCCCTGCCCGGTCTGGGGCAGCGCCAGCCCGGTGACCTCGTCCCACTCGAGCTGGTGCAGCTGGCCGCGCCGGCCGAGGCGGCCGGGCTCCTGGACGGCGAGCCGGGAGAGCAGCCAGTCGCCGGTGCGGGTCTGCTCCATGCCGGCGTCGACGACGTAGGCGGTGCGACCGGACTCGTTGATCCGCACCTGCCGGTCCAGCAGCTCGCCGAGCACCAGCGTCTCGCCGGCCCGCTGCTCGAACCGCTTGAGGTTCAGCGTGCCCGAGGCGAGCAGCACCGCGCCCGGGTCGATGGCGGTGACCCGGCCCATCGGCACGAAGATCCGGCGCCGGGCGACGACCTCCACGACCACGCCGAGCACCCGCGGGCACGCGGTGCCCACGCGCAGGGCGACGACGACGTCGCGGACCTTCCCGATGCGGTCGCCGTTGGGGTCGAACACGGTCAGCCCGGCGAGCCGGGAGACGTACGCCCTGCTCACCGTCGTCACGGGCGAAGGCTACCGTCGGGGCCGTGGCTGCCCCGGTCGAGCTGGACTACGAGGTCGTCGACGTGTTCGCCGGGCAGGCGTTCGCCGGTAACCCGCTGGCCGTCGTCTTCGACGCCGACGGCCTGACCACCGCGCAGTGCCAGGCCCTGGCGAACGAGTTCCACCTGTCCGAGACGTCGTTCCTGTCCGCTCCCACCGAGCCGGACGCCGACCGTCCTGGGTCGGCCGCGGGTCCGCAGGCCGACTACCGGGTCCGCATCTTCACGCCGTTCGCCGAACTGCCCTTCGCCGGACACCCGAGCGTCGGCGCGGCGCACACGCTGGTGCGCACCGGACGGCTGCCGGCCGGGACGCTGCGCCAGGAGTGCGGCGCCGGGGTGCTCGACCTGGTGGTCGACGCCGACGGCGCGACGCTCTCCGGGGGCCGGCCCACCCTCCAGGACGGCCCGGCCCCCGCGGAGCTCGCCGCCGCCGTGGGGCTGGCGGCGTCCGACGCCACGGGCGTGCCCGCCGACGTCGCCGGCTGCGGACTTCCGTTCGCCTACCTCTCGGTGAGCCCGGAGGCGGTCGACCGGGCGGTTCCGGACCGGTCGCTGCTGGCCGGGCTCGACGTCGGGGAGGGGATCTCGGTGCTGTCCTGGGACGCCGCGTCGGCCACCGCCCGCGCCCGGGTCTTCGCCGCCGATCTCGGCTGGGGCGAGGACCCCGCCACCGGCTCCGCCGCCCTCGGCACCGGGGTGTGGTTGGTGCGGCGCGGCCTGCTCGCCGGCGAGGGCACGTCGTCCTACACGGTCCGGCAGGGCGAGCGCCTGGGCCGGCCCTCGGTCCTCGAGTGCACCGTGACCGCCGCCGGCCGCCGGGCGGTCGCGGCCACCGTCCGGGGCGCCGTCGTCCCGATCGCGCGCGGCCGGATCCGGGTGCCGCTCTGGTGAAGGACCCTCCTGCCCCCCGCCGCTCGCCCGCTCGCGGCGGAGCACTGCAGGAGGGCCACGCGTCCTCGGCCTGGGCGCTCCACCGCCCGGGGAGCCGCGAGGTCGGCCTGCTCTCCCTCGCCGTCGTCGGCATCTCGCTGTCGGCGCCCCTGACCGCGATGGTGACCGCGCCGATGCTGGCGCTGGCGTTCTGGCGCAATGCCGCCGGCGCGGCCGCGCTCGTCCCGGTGCTCGTCACCCGCGAGCGCGGCACGCTCTCCGGGCTGAAGGCGCGGGACCTGCGCAGCTCGGTCGTCGCGGGGCTCTTCCTCGCGGCGCACTTCGCCGCGTGGCTGCCCAGCCTGTCGATGACGACGGTGGCCGCGTCCGTCGCGCTGGCCACGACCACGCCGATCTGGACGGCGCTGGCGGCGCGGATCTCGGGGGTGCGGCTGTCGGCCGCGGTCTGGTGGGGCCTGCTCCTCGCGTTCGCCGGCGTCGTGCTGATCGTCGGGGTGGACGTCACGGTGAGCGCCGAGGCCCTGGCGGGAGATGCCCTGGCGCTGCTGGGGGCCGTCTGCGCCGGCGGGTACGTGCTGGCCGGGGCGCGCGCCCGCCAGCGGCTGGCGACCTCGGCCTACGCCGTCCTCTGCTACTCCGTGTGCGCCGCCGTGATCGCGGGCGCCGCGCTGCTCGTCGACGTGCCGCTGGCCGGCTTCGAGGCCCGCGACTGGTGGCTGATCGCGGGCATCACCGTCTCCGCGCAGCTCTTCGGGCACACGCTGCTGAACCTGGTGCTCTCGTCGGTGGGCCCGACCGTCGTGAGCCTCGCCGTCCTGCTCGAGGTGCCGGGCGCGCTGCTGTTCGCACTGATCCTGCTCGGCCAGGTCCCGCCGCTGCTGGCGCTGCCCGGCGTCGTGCTGGTGGTGGCCGGGGTGGCGCTGGTCGTGCGGGCCGGCCGGCCGACGATGCTGGTCGAGCCGGGCACCTGAAAAAGGACCCCGTCGCCCCCCACCACTCGCTGGCTCGCGGCGGGACCCTGCGACGGGGCCGATACGCCGTCGCTACCCTCCGGTAGCTGAAGACGCCGTCGTCTGCATGAAGAGAGGCACCGTGGCCGAGCTCCGATCCCGTCGTTCCAACCTGGCCGTTCCCGGCAGCAACCCCCGCTTCCTGGAGAAGGCCAAGGGTCTGCCGGCCGACCAGGTCTTCCTCGACCTGGAGGACGCCTGCGCGCCGCTGGCCAAGCCCGGCGCCCGGAAGAACATCGTCGCGGCCTTGAACGAGGGCGGCTGGGGCGACAAGATCCGCACCGTCCGCGTCAACGACTGGACGACGGAGTGGACCTTCCAGGACGTGGTCGAGGTCGTCGGCGGAGCCGGCGCGAACCTCGACTGCATCATGCTGCCGAAGGTCGCCGACGCCGCCCAGGTCAAGGCGCTGGACCTGCTGCTCACCCAGATCGAGAAGGCCAACGGCCTCGAGGTCGGCCGGATCGGCATCGAGGCGCAGATCGAGACGGCGCAGGGCCTGATCAACGTCAACGACATCGCGTTCGCCAGCGACCGGATCGAGACGATCATCTTCGGCCCGGCCGACTTCATGGCCAGCATCAACATGAAGTCGCTCGTGGTGGGTGCCCTGCACCCCGACTACCCGGGCGACCCGTTCCACTACATCCTCATGCAGATCCTGATGGCCGCCCGCGCGCGTGGCGTCCAGGCGATCGACGGCCCGTTCCTCCAGGTGCGCGACGTGCCGGCCTTCGAGGAGGTCGCCAAGCGCTCGGCGATGCTCGGCTTCGACGGCAAGTGGGTGCTGCACCCCGGCCAGATCGACGCTGCCAACGAGATCTACGCGCCGTCGCAGGAGGACTACGACCACGCCGAGCTGATCCTCGACGCCTACGACTGGGCGACGTCGGAGGCCGGTGGCAAGAAGGGGTCGGCGATGCTCGGGGACGAGATGATCGACGAGGCCAGCCGCAAGATGGCGCTGGTCATCGCGGGCAAGGGCCGCGCCGCGGGCCTGTCCCGGACTTCGTCCTTCACCCCGCCGGAAGGGTGACGCGTACCTCCGGACGCCGGCCGCAGCGGCCCCGTCCGGAGGCTCGCCGCGAGCTTGCGAGCGGTGAGAGGGACGGGGTCCTCTTTCAGGGGCCGAAGCCGGTGCTGGTCAGCATCGCGAAGGCGACGATCCACAGCACGATCACCAGCACGAAGAACGCCGTCACCAGGCCCCCGACGACGATCCCCGCGAGGGCCAGCCCGGCGCCGTCCTCGCCGGTTCGCTGGATCTGCCGACGGGCCGCGATGCCGAGGACCAGCCCGGCCGGCGCGAAGACGAACGCCATGACCAGGGCGAGGATGGCCAGGGTGTTGGTCGGCCGGCTCCACTGCGGCGGGCCGTAGCCGGGCGGTGGACCGTAGCCGGGCGGTGGGCCGTAGCCCCACGGCTGCCCGTGGCCGGGCGGCGGGTACGCCGCTCCGGGCGGGGCGTACCCGCTGCCGGGTGCCGCCTGCGGCGGGTCGCCGAGGTGCAGCCCGTCGTCGTGGGTCATGGGTCCTCCTGTCCCGTGCGGTCCGTGCAGCGGCTACTCCACCACGGCCGTGGTGGGACCCCGGGGGACGCCACGCGGTCGGTGCGGCGCACGGAGCGGCCGGGGCCGGGTGACCAGGCACCCGCCGGGGCGGCGGCGGCCGTGTCTCATACTCCTCGGTAACTCGGACACCGCAGTCCCGAAGGAGAGCAGCCCGTTGACCCGCTTGGCGCAGACCGCTGATCTGACCGACATCCAGCGCGAGATCCTGTCGACGGTCAGGAGCTTCGTCGACCGCGAGATCATCCCGAACGCGCAGGAGCTGGAGCACGGCGACACCTACCCCCAGGAGATCGTCGACGGGCTCAAGGAGCTCGGCATCTTCGGGCTGATGATCCCCGAGGAGTACGGCGGCCTCGGCGAGTCGCTGCTCACCTACGCGCTGGTGGTGGAGGAGATCGCCCGCGGCTGGATGAGCGTCTCGGGCGTCATCAACACCCACTTCATCGTGGCGTACATGATCAAGCAGCACGGCACGCAGGAGCAGAAGGAGCACTACCTGCCCCGCATGGCCACCGGCGAGGTGCGCGGCGCCTTCTCGATGTCCGAGCCGGGTCTTGGGTCCGACGTCGCCGGCATCCGCACCAAGGCCGTTCGGCAGGCCGACGGGAACTACGTCATCGACGGCCAGAAGATGTGGCTGACCAACGGCGGCAGCTCCACCCTGGTCGCGGCGCTGGTCCGCACCGACGAGGGCGCCGAGAAGGCCCACCAGAACCTCACGACGTTCCTCGTCGAGAAGCCTTCCGGCTTCGGCGAGGTCAAGCCCGGGATCACCATCCCCGGGAAGATCGAGAAGATGGGCTACAAGGGCGTCGACACCACCGAGCTGGTGTTCGACGGCTACCACGCGCAGGCCTCGGACATTCTCGGCGGGGAGCCGGGCCGCGGCTTCAGCCAGATGATGGACGGCGTCGAGGTGGGCCGGGTCAACGTCGCGGCCCGCGCCTGCGGCATCTCCATCCGCGCCTTCGAGCTCGCCGTCGCCTACGCCCAGCAGCGGGAGACCTTCGGCAAGCCGATCGCCCAGCACCAGGCGATCGCCTTCCAGCTGGCCGAGATGGCCACCAAGGTCGAGGCCGCCCACCTGATGATGGTCAACGCCGCCCGCCTCAAGGACGCCGGCAAGCGCAACGACGTCGAGGCCGGCATGGCCAAGCTGATCGCCAGCGAGTACTGCGCCGAGGTGACCACGCAGTCCTTCCGCATCCACGGCGGCTACGGCTACTCCAAGGAGTACGAGATCGAGCGCCTCATGCGCGAGGCGCCGTTCCTGCTCATCGGCGAGGGCACCAGCGAGATCCAGAAGACGATCATCAGCCGCGGTCTGCTGAAGACCTACCAGCTCAAGGGCTGACCGGTCCCGTTCTCGGGCCCCGTCCCGTTTCGCCGGGACGGGGGCCGGGTCGTCTCGACCGTGCGGACGCCCGGGCCCCGGACCATCCCCGACCCGACGTGCTAGGCAGGACCCATGCGAGCCGTGGGAGTGACCGAGTTCGGCGGGCCGGAGGCCCTGCACATCGTCGACGTGGCGCCCGAGCCCCTGGAGCCGGGCCAGGTGCGGCTGCGGGTCGAGGCGGCCGCGGTCAGCCCGACCGACACCCACGCCCGCTCCGGCGCCTACGCCGAGCGCGACCCGGTCAAGACCCCGCCGTGGGTCCCCGGCATGGACGTCGCCGGCACCGTCACCGAGGTCGGCGAGGGGGTGGATCACCTCGCCGTCGGCGACCCGGCCATGGGCATCGTCGTCCCGTCCGGCCCGCACGGCGCCTACCGCGAGGACAAGGTGCTGCCCGGCGACTCGGTGGTGCGGGCGCCGGCGGGCGCGACCGCCGTCGAGGCGTCGACGCTGCCGATGAACGGGCTCACCGCCCGGCTCTCGCTGGACCTCATGGGCCTGCGGCCCGGGCAGGTGCTCGCGGTGACCGGCGCGGCGGGTGCCTACGGCGGTTACGTGGTCCAGCTGGCAAAGGCCGACGGGCTCACCGTCGTCGCGGACGCCTCCGAGTCGGACGAGGAGCTCGTCCGCGGCCTGGGCGCCGACGTCGTCGTCCGTCGCGGCGAGGACGTCGCGGCGCGGATCCGCGAGCAGTTCCCCCAGGGCGTGGACGGGCTGGCCGACGGCGCCGTGCAGGACGCGCAGGCGCTGCCCGCCGTCCGGGACGGGGGAGCGGTGGCCACGGTGCGCGGCTACCGGGGGAACGGCGAGCGCGGGCTGCGGTTCTTCCCGACCCTCGTCCGGTCGGTGGCCACCGACCGCCCGGCGCTTGACCGGCTGCGCCGGCAGGTCGAGGAGGGTGCCCTGACCCTGCGGGTCGCGCGCACGTTCCCCGCGGAGCAGGCCGCGGAGGCGCACCGGCTCCTCGAGGCCGGCGGTGTGCGTGGCCGGCTGGTGCTGACCTTCTGAGGTCGCGCCGGACGCCCTGCAGCTGATTGGCTGCACGGACCCGGGCGGCGGAGCCCGGCCGATGGGGAGGTCCGGCGAGATGGTGCACAGGCTGGTGGTCAACTACGGGACACCCGACGACCCGGCTGCGTTCGACGCCTACTACCGCGAGACGCACGTCCCGCTCGCGTTGGCGCAGCCCGGCCTGGTGAGGCTGACCTTCGGCCACCCCACCGGCATGGACCCGGCCCAGCCGACGCCCTACCTGGTGGCCGAGCTGGACTTCGACTCCGCCGACGCCATGGCACGGGCCATGGCCTCACCCGAGGGCCGGGCGGCCGGCGCCGACCTCGCCAACTTCGCCACCGGTGGGGCCACCGTCGTCCACTTCGAGGTGCACACCGCCACCTGACCCCGGCCCGGGGATCCCTCGACCGGGCTGTCCACAGGCGCCGATGGACCGGAACCGGCGCGTCCGTCTAGCGTTCCCGCGGCATCCGGCCCCGGCGGACCCCGACCGGCGGACCGTTCCGGGGTGGTCCGCTCCTCCCGGCGGGGGCCGGCACGGGGCGGGCGGGAACCGGCGAGGGGTGGTCCGTGCGCGTCCAGGTGAGCGTGGGGCAGGCCGACGGTTCCCTGCTCGACGTCGCCCTCGACGTGGACGACGACCTGCCGATGGGCCGGGTGGCCGCGGAGCTCGGCCGGGTCACCGGCCGGCCCGCCGAGGGCGTCTGGGTCGCCGGGGAGCGGGTCGACGACGACCGGCCGGTGGGGGAGAGCCCCCTGGTCGACGGCGCGCTGGTGCACCTGTCGGCGGCCGACGCCGTCGCGCCCGTCCGCCCGTCGATCCGGGGGTGGCAGCTGCGGGTGCTCAGCGGCCCGGGCAGCGGGCTGGTCGCCGAGCTGCCCATGGGCGAGCACGAGCTCGGCCGCAGTGGAACGTTCGGGTTCGCCGACCGCTCGATGTCGCGCCGCCACGCGCTGCTGCGGGTGGGCGCCGACGGCGCGCTCCTGCGGGACCTCGGCTCGGCCAACGGCACCTTCCTCGAGGGTGAGCCGGTGCCCGAGGAGGAGCCCGGCGTCCCGGTCGGTCCCGGCCGGCTGGTGCAGCTCGGCGACACCCGGCTGCTGGTCGGGCCGGCGCCGCCGGCCGACGCCGCCGTCGAGCCGGCCGGCCCGGGCGCGCGGGCGTTCGTCCGGGCGCCGCGCCTCCTGCCCTCGCAGCGGGAGGTCCGCGTCCAGCTGCCGCAGGAGCCCAGGACGCGGGAGCCGCGCCGGTTCCCACTGGTCGTGATCCTGTCGCCGCTGGTGGCCGGCGTCCTGCTGGCCGTCGTCCTGCGCTCGCCGCTGTACCTGGTCTTCGCCGTCGCGGGCCCGGTGATGATGGTCGCCAACGCCGTCGCCGACCGCCGGCAGGGCGCCCGCGAGGCGCGCCGGGCCCGGGAGGAGTACGAGCGGGACCTGGGCCGCGCCCTCGAGCGCATCAGCACGGCGCTGGCCGAGGAGACCGCCCGCCGCCGCGCCGCCCATCCGGACCCGGCCGCGGCCCTGCTCACGGCCGTCCTGCCCGGCCGGCGGCTGTGGGAGCGGCGCCGCACCGACCCCGACGCGCTCGACCTCCGGCTCGGGTCGGCGGACCTGCCCTCGCAGCTGGTGGTCACCGACCGCTCCGCACCGGACGAGCCGCTGGAGCAGCGCACCGTACGAGCCGTGCCCGCGGTCGTGCCGCTGCGCGAGGCCGGCGTCGTGGGGCTCGCCGGCCCGGCCGAGCCGCTGGCCGGGCTGCTGCGCTGGGTGGTGCTGCAGCTGGCCATCCATCACCCCCCGCGCGACCTGGCTCTGACCGTCCTGGCGCCGCGCGGCCGCACCGACTGGAACTGGGTGCGCTGGCTGCCGCACGCCCGCCCGGCCGACGGCGCGGGCCCGGTGGCGTTCGTCGGGAACGACCCCGAGACGGTTCCCGCGCGGGTCGCCGAGCTGACCGCCCTGATCCGGGCCCGTCGCGACGCGGTGACGACCGGGGCCGGCCGGGTGCTGCCGGAGTCCTTCCCCGCGCACGTGCTGGTCGTCCACGGCTTCCGGCCGCTGCGGGTCACGCCCGGCCTGGCGCAGGTGCTGCAGGACGGGCCGGCCGTCGGCGTCTACGCGGTGTGCGCCGACGAGGAGGAGCGGTTCCTGCCCGAGGCGGCCACCGCGACGGCGGTGTTCGACCCGGACGGCGAGGCGACGCTGTCGATCAGCCGCAGCGGCCACGACCCGGTTGCCGGCGTGCTCGCGGAGCCGGTGGCGGCCGCGTTCGCCGAGGGCGCGGCCCGCGCGCTCGCGCCGCTGCGCGACGTCAGCCTCGCCGACGACGACGCCGTGCTGCCCGACAGCGTGCGGCTGCTCGACGCCCTCGGGCTGGAGCCGCCCACCGTGGACGGCGTCCGCGCGCAGTGGCAGCTGGAGGGCCGGACCACACGCATGGTGCTCGGCGCGGGCCTGCACGGACCGTTCACCCTCGACCTGCGTACCGACGGCCCGCACGGGCTGGTCGCCGGAACCACCGGCGCGGGGAAGTCCGAGTTGCTGCAGACGATGATCGCGTCCCTCGCGGTGGCCAACCGCCCGGACGCGTTGAACCTCGTGCTGGTCGACTACAAGGGCGGCAGCGCGTTCAAGGACTGCGTGCACCTGCCGCACACCGTCGGCATGGTCACCGACCTCGACGCCCACCTGGTGGAGCGGGCGTTGACCTCGCTGGGCGCCGAGCTCCGGTACCGCGAGCACCGGCTCGCCGCCGCCGGTGTCAAGGACGTCGAGGACTACGTCGACCTGCAGGCGCGTGAGCCCGGTCATCCGCCGCTGCCGCGACTGCTCATCGTCATCGACGAGTTCGCCTCGCTGGCGCGGGAGCTGCCCGACTTCGTGGCCGGGCTGGTGGGCATCGCCCAGCGCGGCCGGTCGCTGGGCATCCACCTCCTCCTGGCCACCCAGCGGCCGAGCGGGGTGGTGTCCCCGGAGATCCGGGCGAACACCAATCTGCGCATCTCGCTGCGGGTCACCGACGGCGCCGACAGCAGCGACGTGCTGGACGCGCCGGACGCCGCCCGCATCCCCCAGTCGGCGCCCGGGCGCGGGTTCGCCCGGCTCGGCCACGGCGCGCTGGTGCCGTTCCAGGCCGGCCGGATCGGTGGCCGCCGTCCGGGCCAGGGCGCGGAGGCCGCCGCCGCGCCGTTCGCCGTTCCGCTGGGCTGGCACCAGGCCGGGTACGCGGCCCCGCAGCGGCCGGCGACGGCGGACCGGCGGGCGGGCGTCGAGATCACCGACCTGTCGGTGCTCGTCGAGGCGGTCCGGGGCGCCGCGGACGCCGAGCGGGTGCCGGTGCAGCGCAGCCCGTGGCTGGCGGCGCTGCCGTCGCGGGTGCTGGCCACCGACCTCGAACCGCCCGCCGCCGGGGCATCGGCGGTCCGGCTGCCCTACGGGCTGCAGGACCTGCCGGCCCGGCAGGAGCGCCGGGTCGCCGCCTTCGACCCGGCGACCGACGGGCACCTGCTGGTCATCGGCTCACCCCGGAGCGGCCGGTCGCAGCTGCTGCGGACGCTGGCCGGGGCGGTCGGCTCGCGGTGCTCGACCCGCGACGTGCACCTCTACGCTCTCGACTGCGGCAACGGCGCGCTGCTCGCCCTGGAGGACCTGCCGCACTGCGGCGCGGTGGTGCCCCGCGCGCAGACCGAGCGCGCTGCCCGGCTGCTCGACCGGCTCGGCCACGAGCTCGAACGCCGTCAGCAGGTGCTGGCCGAGGGCGGCTTCGCCGACCTTGCCGAGCAGCGCCGCTCGGCCCCGGTCGACCACCGGCTGCCGCACGTGCTGGTGCTGGTCGACCGGTGGGAGGGCTTCACCCCCACCCTCGGCGAGGTCGACGGCGGGCGGCTCACCGACATCTTGCTGACCCTCGTGCGCGAGGGCGCGTCGGCCGGGATCTCGGTCGTGCTGACCGGCGACCGCTCGCTGGGCACCAGCCGGCTGGCCTCGCTGACCGACAGCAAGCTCGTGCTGCGGCTGGCCGACCGGGGCGACTACCCGCTGATCGGCGTGCCCGGCAGGCAGGTGCCCGACGGGTTGCCGCCAGGGCGGGGGGTCACCGTCGACGGCGCCGTCGAGACCCAGGTCGCGCTGCTGGCCGGGGACGGATCCGGGCAGGCGCAGGCGGCGGCGATCGCCGGGATCGCGGAGGCCGCGCAGGCGCGGGACGCGCTGCTGCCGCGGTCGGCCCGCCCCTTCCGCGTCGACGCGCTGCCCTCCCGGATCACCTTCGAGGCGGCGTGGGACCTGCGGCCGGCGGAGCCCGGTCCGGGCTTCGCGCTGGTCGGGGTGGGCGGAGACGAGCTGGCCGGCGCCGGACCGGACCTGGCGGGCGGCGGCCGGGCGTTCGTGGTCGCCGGGCCCGCCCGCTCGGGCAAGAGCTCCGTGCTGGCCGTCATGGCGGAGTCGCTGCTCCGGCACGGCACGTCGGTCGTCGTCTGCGCGCCGAAGCCGTCGCCGCTGCGCGACCTGGCGGGGCGCTCCGGCGTCGTGGCGGTGGTGGAGGACGCCGCGGCTCCAGCCGGGTGCTGGCGGGAGTTGCTCACCGCCGATCCCGGGCGTCCGCTGGTCCTGCTCCTCGACGACGGCGACCTCCTGCGCGACTGCCCCGCGGCGGAGGTGTTCCGCGAGGTGGTCACCGGCTCCCTGCCCGGACGCGGCCTCGTGCTCGCGGGCACCGCCGACGGGATCTGCACCGGGCTCTCCGGGTGGCAGGTGGACGCGCGGAAGGCCCGGCAGGGGCTGCTCCTGTCCCCGCAGGGCAGCACCGACGGGGACCTGGTCGGCGTCCGGCTGCCGCGCAGCGCCGTCGGCGGGCCGGTGCGGCCGGGGCGGGGCCTGCTGCACCTGGGCGACGGGGCGGTGCGCGCCGTCGCCGTCCCGACGCCCCCGGCCCGGACCGGCCGAGCGCCTGTGGAAAACGGCGAACCGGGCCGTCGGGTCTCACTACGGTGAGCGGGCCGGCGCCCCTTCCGACGTGGAGACCCCAGTGAGCGATCTGTACATCGACGGAGCGGTGCTCGCCCGGGTCCACGCCGACCTCCTCGGCGTCCGGGACCTCCTGGAGCAGCCCGCCCGCGAGATGCGCGAGGTGACCGGATCCGCGATGGGTTCGCCGGCGCTGGCCCGGCGGATGGACGAGTTCGGAAACGAGTGGGCCTACGGCATCGGCAGGCTGGGTCGGTTCGCCGCCGACGCCGCCGACGCACTCGACCGGATCTCCGCGACCTTCCGGCAGGCCGACGCGTCGCTCGCCGACGCGCTGCGGGAAGCGGGCGGGCGATGAACGGCAGCTTCGCCTCCCTGGGGTTCGACCCGGCTCCCGGGGACGTCGGCTCCGCCGCGCAGGTGGCCGCCGGTGTCACCGGCGCGGCCCGTGCGCTGGAGGAGATCTCCGCGGTGCTCACCGGAGCCGCCGGCGGCGAGTGGCGGGGTTCGACGGCCGTCGCCTTCCGCGAGCTGCTGTCCGGGGAGTTGCGGCCCAGGGTCGAGGCCGCGGCCCGCTCGTTCGACGAGGCGAGCCGCGCGCTGCACGACTGGCTGGACACCATGCACGCCGGTCAGCGCCGCGCGCGGGCCCTGGAGGCCGAGCACGCCGAGGCGGTCCGGCGGGCGCACGCCGCCCACGCCTCCTACGCCGCCGTCCCGGCCGCCGCAGCCCCGGGCGGGACGCCGACCGCGGAGCAGGCCTCCGCCGAGGCCGACCGGCTCCGGGCCCGCGCGGTCGCCGGGCGGTCGGCGGGGGCGGCGGACGCAGAGGTGGACCGGATCACGCGGGAGGCCCGCGCCCTCCTCGCCGGCTACGAGCAGTCCGGCCGGGAGGTGGCCGGCCGGCTGCAGCGGGCGATGGACGTCGTTCCGGACGAGCCCGGCTTCTGGGCCGGGCTCGCCGAGGACGTCGGCGCGGTGCTCGCCGTCGTGGGGGAGGTCGCCGACGGCCTCCGCGACGTGCTGGTGGAGGTGCTGGACCGGTTGGCCCCGCTGCTGGACGTCGTCGGTGACCTCGCCGGACTGCTGAGCACTGCATGCGGGTTGCTGGCGTTCGTCCCGGGGCTGCAGGTGCTCGCCGGCCCGGCCGTCGCGCTCGGTGTGCTGGCGGCGGGTGCCCACCACCTCGCCGCGGTGGGCGAGACGGGCAGCTTCACCGAGGCGCTCACCGACCCGGCCGTCCTGATGGACGCCGTGGGGGTGGCCCTGGGGGTCGGCGGCCTGGCGATCGGCACGCGGCTGCTCACCGCGGCCAGGGTGAGCCGCGCCGCGTCCGCCGCCGGTGGCCGAGCCACCGGCACGGTCCCGGAGCCGGTCGCCCTGCGGATGGATGCGGTGCCGACCTACTTCCAGCTGGCGCGTAGCACCAGCTACCAGATGTCCGAGGGTGAGCTGGTGTGGCGGATCGCCCGGTCGCACGTCAGCGCCGGTGTCGTCGCGACCACCGCGATGGGCGCCCGGGGCACCCTGGACACCGCCGGAAGGCTCGCCAGGTGGGAGTTCGGCCCGCTCACCCGGCAGCCGAGGGCGGTCGCGTGACCGCCTCCCCGTCGGTGGTCGCCGAGCTGTGCGTCCCCGCCGACTGGGCCGAGCTCCTGCTCCCCGACGACGACGCGGCCCACGCCTGCTTCGACGAGCTGGCCCGTGCGTCCTGGCCGTCCGGGCCGGTCGAGGTCCGGGCCGCCGGCGCCCGCGCGCTGCTGTCCTGGCGGGCGGCGGTGCTGGCCCGGGGGGCGGTGAGCCACGGGGTGGTCAGCGCTCCGCACCCCGGCGGCGGCACCGCCACCTGGCACGTGCTGAGCGCCGTCGTGACGCTGCCGGCGGTGGGCGAGGTGGACCTCGGCGCGCTCCTCGCCGAGCTGCTGCGCGCGCAGGGGACCGAGGAGCTGCTCCACGTGGAGGCCTTCGAGACCGATCTGGGGCTCGGGGTCGGCGTCGTCGCCGAGCACACCGTCGTGCCTCCGCCGCAGCTCGGGGCCCTGGCCGCCCGCGGGATCGAGGTCGTCGCCGGACCGGTTCGCGTCGGGGTCGCCGCCGCGCTCGCCTGCGCCCCGGGCGCGGAGCAGGGCCTGCTGGTGGTGGGCGTGAGCCTGGCCCCCGAGCAGGTGTGGGAGGTGGCCGGGCTCGTGGCCGTCGTCGCCGGGCGTTCACGACTGCACCCGGCGCCGTCCGGGAACGAGGAAGAGGACCGGTCAGGATGACCGCCGCGCAGAGCCCGTCGCCCGTCGACCGGCCCGTCCACCACCCGTGGGCGAGCCGGGCCGAGCTGCTGGCCGCCCGCGCGGAGGCGGTGCCCGCCCTGGAGCGGCGGCTCCTGAGCCTGCGCCGGGTAGCTCGCCAGACCGCGCTGACGCTGCTGTTCCTGTTCGCCGGGGGGTTCGTCGGCACGGCCGTGGACCAGCGCCACCACGAGCCGGTGGTGCTGGTCGTCGTCGCGGCCGCCGGACTGGCCGGCGTGGCGGCGGGCGTCTCGGTGATCCGCACCGAACGCGAGAACCGCCGGTGGAGAAGGCAGCTGCTCGGCTGGGCCGCCGCTGAGCGCGCCGGCCGGGCGCTCCCGCGCGGGCTGCTGCGACCGGAGCACCGCTCTCCCTTCGACGCGCACGGCGACGCCGACTTCGTCGACGTCGCCGAGGAAGCCCGGGTGGCGGCGACGGTCCGTACGAGGAGCGTGCGGCTGGTGGCTCACTCCGTTCCGGCGGTGGTCGCCGTGCTGGCGGGTGTGGTCGGTGTGCTGGGGATCGCCACCGAGCCGTTGGACGTCTCCCGCGTGGTCTTCGGCGTCTTCGCCGGTGTGCTGGGGATCGCCGGGCTCGTGGCCGTGGGGGCGCAGGGGCGGTACCTGTACGGCCTCGACCGGGCCCGGGCCCGGCTGGCGGAGGACGTCGCCCGCCTGCCCCGTGCCTCCGAGATTCCGGAGCCGCCTTTCGCCGTGCGCGTGCTCATCCCGGCCGCGCTCACGGTGCCGTTCGCGCTCCTGCTGATCCACCGGATCGCCTCCTCCGGCTGATCCGCCGTCGGGCGACCTGCGGTCGTCGTCCCGGGGTGCACGCAACGCAGGACGGAAGGCCGCCTCGCATCCGGCGAGGCGGCCTCCCCGGGGAGCCGGGCGGGTCAGCGGCCGAGCGCGCCGGCCAGCTGGACGTCGGCGTCCCGGAAGGTGGCCGCGGCCTGGTTCAGGTACTGCGCCATGCCGTCCAGGCCGGCGATCATGTTCCGCGCGCCGGCGGTGAACTCGTCGTAGGACGCCTGGAAGGTGCGGCTGGAGCTGTCGGTCACGTACGCCTCGGCGACGAGCTGGTCGACGAGGCCCTTGAGCTGACCGAGCATGCCGTCGATCTCGGCGCGGCCGTTGGTGAGCCGGCCGGCGGCGTCCTCCATCTGCTGGTAGGTGACGTTGACGTTGGCCATGGTGGTGTCCAATCGGGAGGGCCGGCCGCGAACGGAGACCGGCGGATCAGCGGGTCTGGCGGGACGGTATCGACGGCGACCGTGTCGCCGGAGCGTTGTCCACAGGCACCGCGCAGACCCTCGAGCGTGGCCCGGAACCGCGGCGACGAGATGCTCCGGCGAGGCGTCGACTCGGGTCGCCTCCTCCAGCGGTCCGTGACATGGTCCGGTTCGTGAACGGCGCCCAGGCACTGATCAGGACCCTCGTCGACGCGGAGGTCGACGTCTGCTTCGCCAACCCCGGCACCTCGGAGATGCACTTCGTCGCGGCACTGGACGACGTGCCGGAGATGCGCGGTGTGCTGACCCTCTTCGAGGGGGTCGCCACGGGCGCGGCCGACGGTTGGGCACGGATGACCGGCCGACCGGCCGCGACGCTGCTGCATCTGGGCCCCGGCATGGGCAACGGCCTGGCCAACCTGCACAACGCCCGGCGCGGGCGGGCGCCCGTGGTCAACGTGGTCGGTGACCACGCCCGCTCGCACAAGCGGCTCGACGCACCGCTGGAGTCCGACATCGACGCCGTCGCCGGCACGGTCTCGCGCTGGGTGCGCCGTTCGCTGTCACCGGCCGACGTCGCCGCCGACGCCGTCGACGCGGTGGCCGCCGCCCGCTCCGGTGGCATCGCGACGCTCGTCCTCCCGGCCGACGTCTCCTGGGAGGAGGGCGCCGAGGTGGCCGCGCCGCGGCCGGTGCGGCCGGCTCCGCAGGTGGCGCCGTCGGTGATCGAGGACGTGGCCACAGTGCTGGCCCACGGCGAGTCGGTGGTGCTGTTCCTCGGCGGTGACGCCGTGACCGAGGACGGCCTGCTCGCCGCCGGGCAGGTCACCGCCGGCACCGGCGCCCGGCTGATGACCGAGACGTTCCCCGCTCGCGCGGCCCGGGGCGCCGGCCTGCCCGACGTCACCCGGCTGCCCTACCCGCCCGAGCTGGCGATGGCCGCGCTCGCCGGGACAAGGCACCTCGTGCTCGCCGGAGCCACCGCTCCGGTGCACTTCTTCGGCTACCCCGGCGTCCCCGGCCACCCCGTGCCCGAGGACTGCACGGTGCACGTGCTGAGCGAGCCGGGCGAGGACGGCGTCGCGGCCCTGCGGGCGCTCGCGGCGCTCGCGGCTCCCGACGCCGAGCCGGTGCTGCTGGAGGCCTCCCGTCCGGAGCTGCCCACCGGGGAGCTGACCCCGCGCACGATGGCGGCGGTGATCGGTGCCCTGCTGCCCGAGCGCGCGATCGTCGTCGACGAGGCGCTCACCTCCGGGGTGGGGCTGATGGAGCTGACCTCGGGCGCGCCCCGGCACGACTGGCTGGCGCTCACCGGGGGCGCCATCGGCGACGGGCTGCCGATGGCCCTGGGTGCGGCGGTGGCCTGCCCCGACCGCCCGGTGATCGGCATCCAGGCCGACGGCAGCGCCATGTACACGATCTCGTCGCTGTGGAGCTACGCCCGCGAACAGGCCGACATCACCACGATCATCTGCGACAACGGCTCCTACGCCATCCTCCAGCACGAGCTGTCGCGGGTCGGCGCGGCGAACGACGGCGAGCGGGCCGCCAGGCTGCTCGACCTCGGCGGTCCCCAGCTGGACTTCGTCTCGATCGCGCAGGGCATGGGCGTGCCGGCCACCCGCGCCACCACGGCCGACGAGCTGGCCGAGCAGTTGCAGGGGGCGCTCGCCGAGCCCGGACCGCACCTGATCGACGCCGTCCTGCGGTGAGCGGTGCGGGGGCCGGCGACCGCCCCCGCACCGCTCCCGGTCAGGCCCCGGTGGTCGCGGGCGCCGGCCGACGGCCCCGCTGCACGGCCAGCACGCCGGCGACGGCGACGACGACGCCGACCACCGGCGGGATGAACCACCCGGCCTCGTTGCTGACCCAGGCGGCGAACGCGGCCACCACGTAGACCGCGAGGTTGCGCCACTCGACCGCCGGCAGCGCCGACGTCGCCGGCATGCCGCCCCGCCAGCGCGCGAGGAAGTCGCCGATGACCACGCCGCCCAGGGGTGGGATCAGGATGCCGAGCCACACCAGGTAGTCGATGAGGTTGTCGTAGATGCCGGTGATGGCCAGCAGGGTCCCCACGACCACGCCGCCGATGACGAAGGGCTTCTTCGACCGCGAGTCGGCGATCTCCGCGCCCGCGACGCCGAAGTTGTAGGCGGTGTTGTCGTTGGTGGTCCAGAGGTTGGCCACCAGGAAGACCAGCCCCCAGCCGACCAGCCCGAGCTGGTACAGGACGAGCACGAAGTCGCCCTCGCCGAACGCCAGGGCGCCGACCGCGCCGAAGCCGAGCATCAGCAGCTCGCCGATCAGGAACGCCACCACGCACGCCCAGAAGCCGACCGTGGGCGTGCGCGCGAACCGGGTCCAGTTGGGCGCCTGCGTGCCACCGGAGGCGAACGTGCCGACGACGATGGTGACCGCGGCGGCGATCGGCATCGTCCCCCCGGGCTCGATCGCCGTCAGCCCGCTCCAGCCGCCGACCTCCTCCAGCGACCGCCAGGTGACCCAGCCGGCCAGCACGAGCATCAGCGGGACCGACACCACCGACAGCGCGTACATCCCCCGGTAGCCGTAGTAGGCGGTGACGCCCATGAGGGCGCCGCCGGCCACCATCAGGGCGATCTCGGTGGCCCGCCCCTGCCACTCCAGGGCGCTGGCGGTGAGACCGGCGAGCGTGGCGACGGTGACCCCGTACCAGCCCACCTGGGTTCCGCCCAGCAGCAGGGAGGCGAGCTTGGCGCCCCGGGTGCCGAGGGAGTACCGGCACATCATCACGGTGGTCAGGCCGGTCCGGGCCCCGATGCCACCGATTGCCGCGACGTAGACGCCGAGGACGGCGCTGCCGAGGAGCAGCACCCAGATCAGCGAGGTGACGTCGAACGCGGCGCCGATCTGGGCGCCGGCGAGCATCGTGGGCGTGAAGAAGGTGAAGCCCAGCAGGACGATCGCCAGTGAGAACAGCGACCGCCGGGCGTGCGCCGGTACCGGGTCGATCGGGTAATCGGGATCGATCTCGGCCGGCGCGGGGGAGACGTCGTCGCGACCGGTGACGCGGCTGCTCATCGGTCGCCCTCCGGCTGCGCCACGGCGGTGTCGTCCTCGCCGATGTCCTCGTTCCACAGGGCCGGGTGCTCGGCGATGAAGTCGCTCATCATCCGGGTGCACTCCGGGTCGTCGAGGACCAGCACCTCGACGCCGTGCTCGGCCAGCCAGTCGTGGCCACCGGAGAAGTTCTGCGCCTCGCCGACGACCAGCCGGGAGATGCCGAACTGGCGGACCAGCCCGCTGCAGTACCAGCACGGGGACAGCGTGGTGACCATCGTCGTCCCCCGGTACGAGGGCTGGCGGCCGGCGTCGCGGAAGGCCGAGGTCTCGCCGTGCACCGACGGGTCGTCGTCCTGCACCCGTCGGTTGTGCCCGCGGCCCAGCACCGTCCCGTCCGGCCCGAACAGCGCGGCGCCGATCGGGATGCCGCCCTCGGACAGCCCGGTTCGTGCCTCCTCCAGGGCGATCCGCAGCCAGGAACGGGCTGTCGCCTCGTCCAGGGAATTCGTCATCGAGCGTCGTCCTCTCCCCGCCGGCCGGAGTGACCGGGCGTCGCGGCCATCGTGGCCCCGGTCCGCGGATGTCTTGTAACGGCCTTGTTGCGTTCAGTGGTCGCAGGGTCGGTGTCCCTGTGGGCGCCGTCAAGGCCCACAGAAACGATCGGCTACACGTGTGCAGGGCGGGACCAGGCTCGACCAGCGGGTGGCGCGGCGCCTCGGGATGACCGGAGGGATCTTCCCGTGCCGCCGGGGGAGGGCCCTCGGCCGTCCCGCCGGTTCTGGCGGACGACGACGACCGGCCGGCGGGAGCCCCGGGTGTCCGGCGTCCGGCGGGGCTGCCTAGATTGCCTGGAAGTGGACGGTGGAGATGGACAGGATCTCGGCCCCGCCGTGCCCCGTCCGTCGCGGCGGCTGATCACCGATCCCGTCTTCGGTCCCTACTGGGGCGGCAAGCTGCTGGCCAACGTCGGCATCTGGATCCAGAACATCGCGAGCGCGGCCCTGGTCTGGCAGCTGACCTCGTCGGCGTTCCTCGTCGGGCTGGTGAGCTTCGCCCAGTTCGTGCCGCAGCTGGTGCTGACCCCGGTGAGCGGTGCGATGGCCGACCGGGGGAGCCCGCGCAAGCAGATCCTGCTCGGGCGCACGTTGTGCACGCTCGGCGCCGCCGTCCTGGCCGGCTGGGTGCTGCTGACGCCGGAGGTGACCGACGTGCCGCCGTGGGTCGTCATGGTCTGCGCGCTGGTCGTGGGGATCGGGTTCTCCGTCGGCGGCCCGGCGATGCAGGCGCTGCTCCCGTCACTGGTGCGGAAGGGCGAGGTGGCCCCGGCCGTCGCGCTGGACAACCTCACCTTCTCGGTGGGCCGGGCCGTCGGACCGGCGGTGGGCGGCGTGGTCGCCGCCACCGCCGGTTACGGCGTCGCCTTCGGTCTGGCCGCCGTCGGCCATCTCGTCTTCCTCGTAGCGGTGTTCCGGCTCCGGACGCCGGGCGCGGCGACCGCGCCGGGCCCGCGGCTGTCGGTCTCCGCCGGGGTCCGGTACCTGCGCACCGATCCGGTGGTGGGTGTCCTGCTCCTCGGCGTCACCGCGGTCGGCATCGGCGCGGACCCGCCCGTGACGCTGGGGCCGTCACTGGCCGACGTCCTCGGGGGCGGTCCGGAACTCGTCGGCGTGCTGGCCTCGGGCTTCGGGGCGGGCGCGTTTCTCGGCTTCTTCGTCCAGGCGGGCCTGGTGCGGTACCTCGACCACGCCTGGCTGGCCACCGGCGGGCTGGTGCTGCTCGCGGCCTCGGCGGTGGGGGTGGCGGCGAGCTGGAACGTGCCCGCCGCCGTCGTCGCCTTCGTGGTGGGTGGCGTCGGCCTGACGCTGGCGATGAACGGCATCACCACCCTGCTCTACGCCCGCGTCCCGCGGGAGTACATCGGCCGGATCATGGCCCTCTGGCTGGTCGGCTTCGTCGGCTCCCGGCCGCTGGCCGCGACCCTGAACGGCGCGCTGACCGACCTGCTGTCGGTCGGCGCCGCCCTGGTGACGACGGCGGTGATCGTGCTGGGCGCGGCCGCGGTGTGCCGGCCCGCGGTGCTGCGGCGCCCGCTGCCCCCGAGCTGAGCCCGGTCAGCGGGTAGGCACCTCCCGGGCGAGGACGAGCGACGTCACGACGAGCCAGACACCCCCGAAGACGAAGTCGAGCAGCCCCGAGGGGCCACGGGGGTCAGGGCGACCACCACCGCGAGCACCATGACCAGGGACGGCACGGCCGCGATGCGCGCGCTCTCCCAGCCGGTGGTGAGAAGTACCTGGGCCGTGGCGCCGTTGCCCAGGTCGGCCTCCCGGTTCACCCGACCGGGTAGACGCGGTCACACGTCCGTCCACAGAATGCCTGTTCGCGTCCCATCGGACTGATCATCTTCCTAGAGTCCCGTCGATTCGATTGCTCGCGGGCTCGACGGGGGATGGGGCGTGCCGACTGCTCTGGACGTCGTGGACGGCGAGGTCCGCGAGCTGATCCGCCGGCGTGGGCTGGATCCGTTCACCGATCCGGGCCCGGTGCGGCTGCTGGTGCGCGACGTCGTCGCCGACTACTCGGAGCGCTCGCTCACCTCGGCGCTGCCGCCGATCGGCGACGTCGAGTCGGTGGTGCGCGACGTGCTGGACCGGGTGGCCGGGTTCGGGCCGCTGCAGCGCCATCTCGACGACCCGGAGATCGAGGAGATCTGGGTCAACGAGCCGGGCCGGGTGTTCATCGCCCGGCGGGGCCGCAGCGAGCTGACCACGACGATCCTGGCGCCGGGGGAGCTGGCCGACCTGGTGGAGCGCATGCTGCGCACCTCGGGTCGGCGGATCGACATGTCGACGCCGTTCGTCGACGCCATGATGCCCGACGGCTCCCGGCTGCACGTGGTCATTCCCGACATCATTGCCGGGCGCGCCGCCCACCGGCCAATGGTCTCCCTACCCCCGTCCTGAGCTGCGTGTATAGGTGTGGGAGGTCGTTGGCCGCCAACGGCGAGTTGTGGGTGTCCTGCGGACTTTCTGCGGACTCTGTGCGGACCACATCCGACGATGGTGATCATCGATCGATCGGTTGCATCGAGCGCCCGCGGTCACCTGTGCAACACTTCGTCCGCACGGCAGCGCGACCCACGGGGGTGTTCGGACCATGGTGAGCGGCTCCTTTCATGCGAGGTGGCTGGGTCCTTCGTGACGCCGTTCCCAACGGTGCACAGCTCCGGCCTGCTCTATGGCAACCTTCCTGACAACAACGCTCAAGAGCAGCTGAGCGTCAACTACGTCCGGTCGGTCGCCACCGCGGCCCGGTGTCACGCCAAGGTCGAGGAGACCGACTTCGAGGGCGTCGACGTGCACATCAAGTCGATGCAGATCGCCCACGATGTCCCGTTTCCGTCGGTCGAGGCACAGCTGAAGTGCACGCAACGCGAGGACCTCGTCAGGGACGGACGCATCGCCTGGCAGCTCCAGCGGGACAACTACGACCAGCTCCGCCTCGCGGTGGCGATCCCACGCATCCTCATCGTGATGCTCTGCCCCGCGGACTTCACCGCCTGGCTTCAGCAGGATGACCAGCGGCTGTCGATGTCCCACGCCGCCTACTGGGTCAGCCTCCGCGGCGAGCCGGAACTCAAGGCAGAACAGAAGACGAAGACCGTTCACGTCCCCCTGTCGCAGCCCTTCACCGTTGAGGCGCTTCTCGACATGATGACGAGGACTGGCAAGGGGGAGGCACTATGACTGAGTCCTCCCTCGAGCAGGTCCGCCAAACTGGTCTGACCTCCTCCAGCGTCGCTGCCTACCTGTCAACGACTGGCTGGTCGATGGTCCACGACGGCCGGGCCCTGCAGAGCTGGGTCTATGGCGACGTGCCGACGCCCGACCAGGTGCTCCAGCTCCCGACCGATGACTCCTACGCGGACTACGACCAGAACCTCCGCCGGGTGCTCCGCCAGCTCCAGGCGCTGAACGGGTGGGACGCTCAACAGCTAGCGACTCACGTCCTCGGCGCCCGCTCCGACATCCTCTACATCCGCGCGTCCCAGTACAGCTCCGACGGGAGCATCCCGGTGCGCGAGGCGCAGCAGCTACTCGACGGTGCGGTGGACATGGTCACTGCGGCTGCACGGTGGACGTACCAGCCACGCAGAAGCTTCTCGGGTCGTCCACCCGACGCCGTCAAGGAATTCATCGACGACGACCTCCGCATGGGGCACACCCAACGAGGCAGCTTCGTCATCACGATCCTGACGCGGCTGGACGAGCCGGAAATCGACCAGCCCGGCGACCGAACACCTGCACTGGTGCCGCCGGCCGAGGTGGGAGGGCAGTCGCTGCATCAGTCCCTGACCAGCGGTTACGTAGCACCTTTCCAGCGTCGCGTCATGAGCACATTGGCCTCAGGCCTGTCCTACGTCAGGACCGCCACCGAGACCGCGCTGAACAGTGACGACGGGGTCGCCGCAGTTGACCTCGACGAGGCGGTGCAGCGCGGCGTCAGCGCCCAGCTGTGTCAGGCATTGGGTGAGATGACCGAACAGGTTGGCATCCAGTCACTCGACCTCTCGTTCAACTGGGCGCCGGCCGAGCCGAGTCCTGCCCCGCCGGTAAACCGCGTGGTGTTCGCCCGGCCGACGGCGCCTGTCCTCATGGACCTGCGGGAACGTCTCACGCCATCACCACCGGCGGAGCGGCGGGCCAGCGTGACTGGATACGTCACGCGCCTGGAGCGCGGCCAGGACGCCGAGGAGGGAACGGTCACAGTCCAGGGCTTCGCAGACACGCAGGAGCAGCGATCGGTCCGCGTCTTGCTGACTGGCGACTCCTACACAACCGCTGTACGGGCGCACGACGCACGTCAGCTCGTCCAGGTGTCTGGCCGCCTCACCCGAGAGGGCAACGCCTACTTCTTGCGCGGCCAGGTAAGCCTCAGTCGCGTTACCGTCACGACGACCGAGCCGCGATAGCTGCGCAGCAGCCAGCTGGTTGCACCACTGGGGATGCTCACAGCCGCGATTTCGGGCCGCGGCCTGGGCGACCGCGGGTTCAGTAGAGGTAGCGGTCGATGCCGGAGCCGTGCGCCCACATGTGGTTCATGCGGTCGGCGGTGCGGGCGTGGGCGGCTTCCTCGGCGTCGATGAGCACGCAGTCGGTGCCGGGCGGTGTGGCCCGCAGTCGGGCGGTGAGCAGTCCGGTGTCGTCGGTTGGGGAGAGGTCGAACAGGCCGGCCAGCCGTGCAAGAGCGAGACCAGGTCGGTGCGGTCGCCCGAGCGGCAGCCGCCGGCGAGCTGCTCGGCGTGGGCGTCGACCAGCTCGCCGATGTCGGCATCCAGCCCAGGGTGGCCGAGGGCAGCGGCGGTCGCGGAAAGATGATCCATGTCGGCGGCGGGCAGGATGAGCGCAGTCATCGGCGCGTGCTCGTAGCGGCCGTCCGGGGCGAGCAGCCGGCCGGACCCGAGTCCCCGGGACCGGGTGGGCGCCAGGGCGGTGAGCAGGCGCTGCACGGCGGCGAGGGCGACCCGGTCGGCCAGCGGCGGCGGCACCGGCAGCGGCTCCGTGCCGGCGCTCGGGTCCCGCCGGTCGTCGTCCTCCCACGTGCCCAGGCACAGCAGGATTTCTTCCAGGGCGCGCAGCGGCGCGAGCGGCTCGCCGTCGCGGTCGACGACGAGCACGGTGCGCTGCCCTGCCGGGTGTATCTTGCTCGGTGCGGGGGTGACCGGTCGGCTGCTCAGTCACGGGGGGACCACCGCTCGGTGGCCGACCGTCCGGTCATGCCGGTGACTCGGCCGATGTCGGCCCACGAGGCCCCGGCCGCGAGCGCGGTGCACACGGCCTCGTCCAGCGCGCGGGCGGCGGCGGCCTGCCGGGCGGCGGCCTGTTCTACATCTTCGAGGGCTTGCCATCCGGCGATGTGTCGGCGCCAGTCCTGTCTCACCCGGTTCTCGTCGGCGGCCTCCAGGTCGGCCCACGGGCCGGCGGTGGCCAGCCGCCGCGCCGCCGGGTCGGCTAGCTCCGGCGGTACGCGCGTCCAGGGGGTGCCGCGCCACCCGCAGGTGCAGCCGGCGGCCCAGCCGACGACCGCGGCGTCGGGGCGCACTCCTCCGCCTGCTCGATCACCTCATGGCGGACCTGGCCGCTGGTGCAGGTGCAGCCGGCGGCCCAGCCGACGACCGCGGCGTCGGGGCGCACTCCTCCGCCTGCTCGATCACCTCATGGCGGACCTGGCCGCTGGTGTGGGCGTGCACGATCCCGTCGCCGCGGATGAGCGTGCCGTCCTGCCAGAGGCCCTCGACGGTGGAGCCGTCGCGGTAGGTCAGCCGCACCCGGTCGCCGTTGCACGGCCCGTCGTCGGGTCGGCGGGCCACCAGCAGGCCGCGGGCGCTGCTGGTGCCGGCGCCTTGCGCGCCGTCGGCGAACAGTGGCACCACCCAGCCCTCGTGCTCCTGGTCGTCCACGACCGGGCCCATCCATCCCATCGCTCCTCCTCTCCGTGCGTGTGCGCAGCGTCGCCGTTCCGGCGCTGCCGAGGCATGTCCCAGCCGGCTTCTGTGGATGGCCGTCGTTGTCCACAGACAGGGCTGGCCGCCAGGCCTCACCGTGTGCCCGGAGTCGGCAGCGGCCCCGTGGCCCGTGCACCGCTCTCCGGAGGCGTGGGGCTATCGGCGCGGGGACTGGTCTGCTTGTGCGTCGATCCAGGTGCGCAGGTCGGCGCGGCGGTAGACGACGCGTCGGCCGAGTCGGAAGCTGTTCGGGCCGGTCCCCAGGTGTCGCCAGTACCGGAGGGTGGCGACGGGCGCGCGGAGCACGTCCGCGGCCTCGGTGATCGTGAGCAGCTCGGGCTCGTGGTCGGCGGTGGGATCGGGCATGGCTGGCTCCGAGGGTCGTCGGTGGCGGTGCCTTCACCACAGAAGGCGCCATTTCGGGCCCGGTGGTGACACTTCACGGCCAGCTTCGTCTGACGATCTCCGGTTGTTCTGCTGTAGTGGCGCGTCTGGCGTCACCTACCAGCGATGGAGCCCGTTCATCTGCCGACGCCGGGGGACGGTACCGGGATAACCGGGTGGACAGCCCCCCTACTGCGGCCCGGGTTCGGCCACATCTCGACAATCAGGCTGCCGACCGTCTCCTGTTCTTCTCCAGCCGATGCCCGGTTGTCCTCCGCGGCGCTGTCCGCAGACCGACCCGCGTCGCCCGTGCTTCTGAAGCACGTTCTCCGGTAGGCCGGCGGCACACGAGGCCCCGTGTGCTTGCGCCGCAGAGGCTGGAGAACCACTGGAGGTTCGCCGCTGACCGGGGGTTCCTCCCGTTGCCCTCCTGTTTGCCAATGCAGGCGAGCATCGGGGCGCTTCTGCGCAATTGTTCCCTGTGGACAACCGCACTCGTCCACAACATCCGGACGGACGCCCTCGGGCGAGCGCTGACCTGGCCACGCTCGACCCATGGCGCTGGACACCCCCTCCCGAGCACCGCGAGATCGCGGAGCCGGTGACCGGTTCGCTACAGCCCGCCGCGACGTGTCGGGTGACCGAGGCTCCCCGGCCGGTGGGGACGCCGTCGACGTCGTCGCGCCGCGGCCGTTGGGGCAGGCCAGGAGCACCCTCCGGGCCACGCTGCGCGTGGCGCCGGCTGCGCCGTCGTCAAGGTCCGCCTGCGGCGGGCTGTCCTTGCTGGTCCCCCGACCCGTCCGGCAGCTCAGCGTAGGGGACCTCCCGCGCCGTCTCCTCCCGACCGGACCAAGATCCTTCCGCCCTTCGGGCGCTTCGCTACGGAAGCAGTCTTGGTCCGGTCGTCCCCCGCCGCCGCTCCCGGCCCCTGAGCAGAGCTCTGTGCCGGACGGGCCGGGGGAATGGGTGGCAGGACACCTGTTCCGCAGGTCCTCCCGTACCGGCTTCGGCTCCAGTTCCGGGAGGGTCCAGATGACCACCACCAGCACCACAACCAGCGCCACAACCAGCAGCGCGGCCAGCGGCACGAGCAGCAGTCGGACCGGCAGGGGAAGCCGGAGTCGGCGGCCGCAGCTGACTCCGGCGCAGCGGGAAGCGGCCGACGCCGCGCGGGCGGCGAAGATCGCCGCCCTGCACGAGCAGATCGGCGAGCGCGTCGAGGCGCTGACGGCCGATCCGCAGTGGCGGGCGATGCTCGATGCCGCCGCGAAGTTCCACACCTACAGCCTCAAGAACCAGCTACTGATCACGCTGCAGGCCGCGCGGCTGGGCATCAGCCCGACCCGCGTCGCCGGGTTCACCACGTGGAAGGCGCTGGGCCGCAACGTGGTCAAGGGGTCCACCGGGCTCGCCGTCCTGGCCCCATGCACCTACACGCGCAAGGACGCCGGCACTGGCACCGGGCAGGACACCGACCGGGCCGCACCCGCCGCCGGGACGGCCGGGGAGCCGTCCGGCGGGGACACCGAACGATCAGCCGGGGCGGCGCGGGTACTGCGCGGATTCCGGGTCGCGCACGTCTTCGACATCTCCCAGACCGAGGGCGAGCCGCTGCCGGAGATCCGCCCGGAGCTGCTGACCGGTGACGCCCCCGTCGCCCTGTGGCAGGCACTGGCCGTGCAGGTCGCCGCGCACGGCTACACGCTCGTCCGCGAGGACTGCGGACAGGCCAACGGCGTCACCGACCCGGCAGCCCGCACCGTGCGGGTCCGCCCGGACGTCAGCGACGCGCAGGCGGTCAAGACCCTCGCCCCACGAACTGGCGCACATCGAGTGCGGGCACACCGCCGACGGCTTCGACTACCGGGGCTGCCGCGGGCGAGCCGAGGCCGAAGCCGAGTCGGTCGCCTACATCGTCACCGCCTGGGCCGGGCTGGACTCCGGCGGCTACACCGTCCCCTACGTCGCCGCCTGGTCGGCCGGGGACACCGACGTGGTCCGCGCCGCCGCGACCAGCGTGACCGCCGCCGCCCGCCGCATCCTCGACCGCCTCGACGGCGGCGAGAGCAGCGAGAACGCCGCGGGGGACGGGGAAGCCGCCCCGCAAGTCGGACCGGCCGGGCCGACCGCTGGTGCCCTTGCCACTACCTGAGCGGAGAGAGCGCGACATGACCGCCACCAGCACCCCCACCGAGAGCACCGCCACCCCGCAGAGAATAGAAGGAGAACCCGCCATGACCACGACAGTTGCCGCCTGACCACCGGCCGGGAGAGCGCGTCCGACGAGCCTTCCGCCACCGGGACCGCCCGACGTGGCGACATCGAGTCCGGCCAAGCGGAACACGTCGACCCGGCCGCTCCCGGCAGCCCACGCGCCGACACGGGCGACGACAGCGGCCGGGCGCACCGGCTGGTGTGGCTGGACCCCCGGACGCTGGCTGTGCACCCCCGCAACATCCGCGACGACCTCGGCGACCTGTCCGGGCTGGCCGGCTCCATCGCCGCCCAGGGCGTGCTGGAGGCCCTCACCGTGATCCCGCACCCCGCCGCCGACGGCACGCCGGGCCACCAGATCGTCGCCGGGCACCGGCGGGCGGCCGCCGCGATCCTCGCCGGAGTGACCGCGCTGCCGTGCGTGCTGCGCTCGGACCTGGCCCTTGAGGCCGCCTCCGCTGACGGCGACCGGGCCGCCCAGGCCGGGCACGTGGGGGCGATGCTGGCCGAGAACCTGCACCGCCAGGGCCTGAGCCCGGTGGAGGAGGCCCGCGGGGTGCAGGCGATGCTCGACCTCGGCGTGCCGCTGACCAGGGTCGCCAAGTCGACAGGGCTGGCTCGCAAGCGAGTCGCCAAGGCCGCCGGGGTCGCCCGGCTGGACGGCGAGACCGCCGCCGCGGTCGCCGGTGCCGGGCTGACCCTGGACCAGGCCGCCGTCGTCGCCGTCTACGCCGACGACGCCAACACCACCGCCGCCCTCATCGCGGCCGCGGGGGAGGGGCCGGGGCAGTTCGCCCACGCGCTGACCCGCGCCAAGCAGGCGAAGCAGGAAGCGGAGCAGGCCGCCGCCCTCCTGGCCGAGCTGACCGCCGCCGGGCGCACCGTCCTGGACGAGGACACCGGCCGCGCCGCCACCCGGCTGGCCGACCTCAAGCACGACGGCCAGCCACTGACCACCGACGACCACGCCGGCTGCCCCGGCTCGGCGGTCTACGTGAACACCAGCGGCTGGCAGGGGCCGAAGGCGGTGGAAGTGTGCACCGACCCGGCCGGCAACGGCCACCGCGACCGCTGGACGGCCAACGCCCTGCCCGCCGGCGCACCAGGCGAGGAACCCAGCGAGGACGAGCGCGAGGCCGCCGCGGCCGAACGGCGGGCCACCATCGAGAAGAACAAGGCGATGGCGGCAGCCAACGAGACCCGCCGCGAGTGGATCAAGGGCCTGCTGCAGCGCAAGACCGCACCCAAGGCGGCGCTACGGTTCACCGTCGAAACCATGGCCACCGACCCCCGGGCACTGTCCTGCTGGCTGTCCGGGCAACCCAACCGCGCCCAAGACACTGCCGCCGCCGACCTCGGCATCGACGCCCCCGGCCAGTAGTGGACCACCCGGGACAAGCCCGCGCCCACGCTGACCAGCGGCGAACAGGTACCCGACGCCCGGCTCGCCGTGGCGCTGCTGGCCCACGTCGCCGGGGCCATCGAATCGGGCATGCACCGCCAGTCCTGGCGCAACCCCGGCGCCGGCGACGGCCGCTGGCTGCGGTTCCTGGACTCGTGCGGCTACACACTCGCCGACATCGAACGGCAGATCGTCGACGCCGCCGACCAACCCACCGCCGACCCCGCACCCGACGCCACCTGACCAGCGTCCGGCCGTCCCCGCACCCCCGCGGGGGCGGCCACGCCAGGGCGCGGGCCGGTTCATGTGACCGGCCGGCGGCGGGGGTCGCGCGAGGCCCCGCCGCGGGCGCGTCGAGACCAACCGCCAGCACGCTGCCGGCGGGCCTGCCGGCCCGACCCGCTCACCAGCACCGCGGCCGCCGCCGCACACCCGTCACCGGCCGCGCCTGTCAGATCTCATCGGCACACTCACCCCCGACCCGACGGTCGGGAGAGGAGAACCCAGTGATCCTCGAACCCAGAGCCGCCGACCTCGACCCGGTCGACGTGGAAAACGCCCTGCTGCGCGCCGCCCTCGGCGACTACTCCGACGAGGCAGCGATCCTCCTGCTGATCACCTCCGGCCACTGGCTGCCCCAGCTGCAGCACAGAGGGCTGATCACCCTCGACGGGAACGTCGACGGCGAGGGACTGTGGGCCCATATCGCCTGGGCGGACCTCGACGGGGCCCTGCGTATCGGCACGATCATCGGCAGCAGCAGCCAACGTTGGGTCCTGCTCGCTGCAGCGGGGTGGTCATGGGACTCCTCGTCTCGGACGGTGCGCTGTCCTGCAGAGCAACGGTCGCACCGCCGCCGGCGTTTCCCGGGACGTCGCTCGACCGCGACCGGCGGGGCGTCCAGGCGACGTGGTGCATCGTGAGGGTCGTGCGCGTCCCCTCGTGCGCGCGCCACCGCTGGCAAGAACGGAACTCATCGATGCAGCAGGTGTTGGCCCTGGTGAATCGGGCCGCGGGAACCGCCGACGGCGGCTCCGTCGAGGCGGCGTTGACCACGCGGCGCGGGGGCGCCGACGTGGCCGTCGTCACGACCGGCGACGCGGAGGAGCTGCTGCGGGCCGAGACGGGCCGGGGTGACAGACAGCTGGTAGTCATCGGTGGGGACAGGTCCGTCCACGCGGCGGTCACCGCGCTCGACGCGGTTGAGGGCCTGGACCCCGGGCAGCCCATCGGGATCATCCCGCTTGGCACCGGCAACGACCTGGCGCAGGCGATCGGGCTGCCGCTGGACCCGGCGGTTAGCGCCCTCGTCTTTCTGAGCGGGACCCCGCGCCGGCTGGACCTCGTGCGGGACGACACCGGGGGCCTCGTGGTGAACGCCGTCCACCTGGGGGGGGCCGGCGCCCGGGCGGGCGCCGAGGCGGCTCGGTTCAAGGACCGGCTGGGATCAGCGACCTATCCGGTGGGGGCCGTCATCGCCGGCGTCACGACCACCGGCTGGCCCCTGCGGGTGGAGGTCGACGGCCGCGTCGTCGCGCACACGGATGCGGGCTGGACGTCGGACGGAGCGGTGGACGTCCTGATGGTCGCCCTCTGCAATGGGCCGACGATTGGGGTGCCGACACCGCTGGCTCCGGACGCCCTCGTGGACGACGGCCTCGTCGACGTCGTCGTCTCCACCGCCACCGGTCCGGTGGACCGGGCCGCGTTCGCGGCGGCGCTGACCGCAGGAAGGCACGTCGGACGTGACGACGTCGTGGTGGTCCGGGGGCGGCAGGTGACCATCAGGGGTGCGCCCGTCGACCTCGTCGCGGACGGCGAACTCGAGGAGGCCGTGGATGCGCGGACGTGGAGGGTGCAGCACCACGTGCCTGGTCGGTGCTCGTCCCACGCTGAGGCGTAGCGGCGGCGCGCCCGGGGGACTGACCGGACATGACCGACGGGCAGCAGTAACCCGAGGTGGAGCAACGGCTGGCCAAGGGCCTCGACCCGGAGCGGCACGAGAAGCCGTCCGAGGGTGTGCCGCAGGACCTGGCCGACGACGACGGCGACCACGCGAAGTCCAGCTGAGCAGCCGCTGCGCCCTTTGCCACACGCCCGGGTTGGCGGGTGTGCATCAGCTAAATGTCCGAGGGAAGACCCGCTACATACGCGGACCGAGGCCCGGTTCCGGATGGACGGCGTCGCGACGTGGTGGGGTCACATGGAGGTGTGCGCTGCGTTGGTTGAGGAACTACAGCAGCAGGTCGCGTGGCCGGGGAGGCGGCGTGGAGGTGCCGGTCAGCTCATGGCGTACGAGCGGAAGGACCTCCGTGCCGATGCGCTGCCAGTTCTCCAAGACCTCCGCGGGCTCGGGTCCGAGCGGCACCCGGCTGGCGATCTTGACGACGTCGACGCGCCAGTTCCGCACGAGGTCGACGAGCTGCTCGGCGCACTGCTCGGGTGTACCGAGCACGAGATTCGGACCGGCGTTGGCGATCGTGAAGTCGGCAGCGCTGGTGAAGTCACGGTGGTGCAGTTGACCGCGGTCCCAGTAGTAGCGCTGCTCGGTCAACCACAACGGTGCGTATCGCTGTTCGGCGGTCTCGCGGCTGTCTGCCACCCAGCAGTGCCGTGACAGCACGGACACCGGCCGCCGTCCGGCGGCCTCCGCCTCGCGGGTGTAGGACGCCCAGTGCGCATCCCAGGTCGGCTGGTCGAACGGAAAAGCCACGGCCCATCCGTCACCGATCCGGCCGGCGGCAGCGATGGCCTTCGGGAACTGCGCGCCGATCCAGATGGGGATCTGCCCCTCGACTGGGCGGGGGTGCACCTCACCGCGCAGGCTCCGTCCGGCCCACTCCGTGTCGATGACCTGGCCGGCCCAGGCCGCACGGAGAATGCCCACCACCTCGACCAGCCGGGTCAGCCGGCGCTCCGCGGGCGCGCCGAACAGATCGAAGTAGTCGGGGTGGAAGCCCGCACCGAGCCCGGCTACCGCACGCCCCCCGCTGAGCGCGTCAAGCTGGGCAAACTGCTCCGCGGTGCCGATGGGGTGGTGCAGCAGGGGGAGATGGACGTACGTCCCGAGGAAGGCGCGCGAGGTCACCGCGGCGATGGCGGCCAGGAGCCCGAGCGGGTCGGGCGCTACACACTCACTCCGCCCGTGGCGCTCCGCGACCAGGATCCCGTCGAAGTTCGCCTCGTCGAGGACCGTCGCCTCGCGGAGGCAGTGGCGAAGTGCGGCGGTGACCTCGTGGCGGTCGGACCGATCCGGGGCATATCCGCCGAAATGCGTCTGCACGGTCCCGGCGAACAACGGTGTCATCGGGTCCCCAGCGCTTCGACGCGCGCGATGGCCGCCCGGATACCGGCATGGTCGACCGTCGCCGGCGTCTTGTCGCGGTGCGGGCTGCCCAGGCAGCGTTGCGTGATCGTGTCGAGTTCGTCGGCCGTAGCGTCGGGCAGACCGAGTTCGGCGAGGCTTGTGGGGAGATCGACTGAGTGCAGAAAGCCGCGCAGGTCGAGCAGCTCGGCGTCCGAGGCGTCCTCGACTGCCAGCTGCACGAGGAGCCCGTACGCCACGTGCTCGCCGTGCATCGCTTCCTTTGCCCCGCGGACACTCTGCAGTCCCCGCACCAAGGAGTGCGCGATCGACAGCCCCCCGTTCTCGAACGCCAGCCCAGACATCAGGATTGTCGCCTCGACGGTGTCCTCCAGTGCCTGGTCGACTTCGCGGCGACGTACGGCGGCCAGTGCCGCCGGTGCGGACGCGCGCAGCGCCTCGTAGCAGCAGTCCGCGATCGCGCCGGCCACCTGCAGGGAGAGGGTGCCGTGCTGGTTGGTCCCGCCGGCGGCCCGGCAGGAGCGGGCCTCGAACTTCTTGGCGACCGCGTCGCCGATGCCGGCCGAGAGGAAGCGCGCCGGCGCGCCCCCGATGAGGGCCGTGTCGACGAGGACCAGTTCGGGATTGCGGCCGGTCTGGATGACCTCCACCATCCGGTGCTGGTCGTCGTACACCGCGACCGCCATCGCGGCGGGACTGTCGTTGGAGGCGACGGTCGGCACGGTGACGAAGGCGTCCCCGCGCGTCCAGGCGACCGCGCGGGCCAGGTCGATCGCCTTTCCGCCACCAACTCCGAGCAAAACGGTCTCCCGGCCGCGGGGGGCCTCGATGCGCGCGACGGTCCGGGCGATGTTCTCGTGAGTCACCTCGAGGTCCACCTCGAGACACTGGATCTCCACTCCGGCCGCACGCAGCGACGTGGTCAGCCGGTGACCCACCAACGCCGCGATGCCGGCGTCCAGGAGTGCGACGGCCGTCGTGCCGAGTCCGGACACCAGGCCGCCCGCGGCGTCCAGGGCGCCGGCCCCCTGCACGTACCGCTGAGCCGCCCCGAACACGCGCAGTCCGTCGGGCAGGGCAGTGGAGGGACTTGCTTCGTTCACGGCGACTTCCTCGTCCGGTCGAATAGCACGGTGGCGGGCCGTAGCTTATTGACCCGGTCTATGACTACCATCCAGTTGTTCGGTGTTCCACTCAATGATTCGCACCGAGGAGACGGCCCCGTATGAGTTCGCCCCAGTTTGACGCTTCCGGCCCGCCCGCCGTGGAAGAGGAGGTGCTCGACCGCGTCCGCGAGCGTGCCTACTTCGTGCGGGCCGAGACCGTGCGCCTCATCTCCATCGCCAAGACCGGTCACTACTCCTCGACGTTCTCGTGCGCGGAGATCCTGGCGGCCCTGTATTACGACACGCTGCGCCTGTTCCCCGGGGAGCCCCGGCACCCTGACCGGGACCGCTTCCTCATGGGCAAGGGGCACGCGGCCGTCGGGGTCTACCCGATCCTGGCCGACCTCGGGTACCTCGACCGCGAGGTGCTCGACGGCTACACCCGCCTGGGCAACCCGCTCGGCGATCACCCCGACATGACCAAGGTGCCGGGGGTGGACTTCAGCTCCGGCTCGCTGGGTCACAACCTCTCGGTGGGCCTGGGCATGGCCCTCGGCGCGAAGATGACCGGTCGGCAGTTCCTCACGTGGGTGCTGCTCGGCGACGGTGAGCAGCTCGAGGGGCAGATCTGGGAGGCAGCGGCCGCCGCCGGTCACTACGGCACCTCCAACCTGGTCGCCGTGGTCGACCGCAACGGGTACTGCCTGGACGGCAAGGTCGATGACGTCATCACCGTCGAGCCGCTCCCTGACCGTTGGAAGGCCTTCGGCTGGGACGTGATCGAGGTGGACGGTCACGACGTCGCCGCGGTGACGTCCACCTTCCGTGCGCTGCGGGACGACACGAGTCGGACGAAGCCGGCCGTCGTCATCGCGCACACGGTCAAGGGCAAGGGGGTCGGCTTCATGGAGCGCGACTTCGGCTGGCACCTGGGGTGGCTCGCGCCCGAGGACGAGGCAGCTGTCCACCGCGAGCTGGAGGAGACCCGATGAGCGCCGAGCCGACGATTCTGCCCGAGGGTCTGGTCGAACGGCTGACTCCCCGTGGGGCGGACGGGGCGCCCATGACCAGCGGGTCGTGGCACATCCCGAGCATGCTCACCCAGTCCAACGGCCTGCTGAGCCTGGGCCGCAACCTCGGGGAGCTGGTGGAGGAAGGCCGCCCCGCGGTGGTGCTCACCCCCGACCTGGCCTTCTCGAACGGGCTGTGGGGCTTCCGGGAGCAGCACCCCGAGCGGTTCCTGCAGATGGGCATCAGCGAGCAGAACATGGTGTCGGTCGCCGCCGGGCTGGCGACCACCGGCCTGCAGCCGTACGTCGCTGCCTTCTCCTCCTTCCTCGCGCTGCTGTGCTGCGAGCAGATCCGCACCGACATCGCCTACACCCAGCTGCCGGTGCGCCTCATCGGCCACCACTCGGGCATCTCGTTCGGGTTCTACGGCACGTCGCACCACGCGACCGAGGACATCGCGATCATGCGCTCGATCGCGAACATGACCGTCGTGGCCCCCGCGGACCCGATCCAGATGGGCAAGGCTATGCGGGCCTACGTCGACCACCCGCTCCCGGTCTTCTTCCGGATGGGGCGGGGGCGTGAGCCGCAGGTGTACTCCGGGGACGCCGAGTTCGTGCCCGGCAAGGCGATCGTGCACAGCACCGGTTCCGACCTCACCATCATCACGGGTGGGACGTCCCTGCACCCGAGCCTTGCGGCCGCCAAGATGCTGCGCGAGGCCGGCGTGGACGTCGGGGTGGTCGACCTCCACACGGTCAAGCCGATCGACCGGGAAACGATCCTCGCCGTCGCGGGGTCGACGCGTCAGCTGATGAGCGTAGAGGAGCACAACGTGCTGGGCGGGCTCGGGAGCGCGGTCGCCGAGGTCCTGACCGAGGAGGGAGCCGCCGTGCCCCTGCACCGTCACGGGATCCGCGACGAGTACGCCCCCGTCGGGCCGCCCACGCACCTGTACCGGCACTACCGCCTCGACGCTCCGGGCATCGCGACCGAGGCCCGTGAGCTGCTCCAGCGGCGGGGTCTGCTGTGACCACCGGGGGACGCCCGGTCGCGGTGGTCACCGGAGGAGCGCGGGGGCTCGGCGAGGCGATCGCGACCAGGCTGGCGGCCGACGGGCACGACGTCGTGATCGCGGACATCCTGGAGGAGACCGCGCGCGAGACGGCCCGGAGGATCGGCGACCAGGGAACCGGCGGCGCGCTCGGGGTCGGGGTCGACGTCCGGGACGACGCCAGCGTGGACGCCGCTGTGAACCAGGTCCGCGATGCCTTCGGGCGGTTGGACGTCCTGGTGAACAACGCCGGTGTCGTGGTGCGGTCCCGCTCGGAGGAAATCAGCACGGACGAGTGGCTGCGCGAGCTGGACATCAACCTGGGCGGGACCATGCGGTTCTCCCGGGCGGCGTTCGGCATGCTGCGCGAGAGCCCCAACGGCTCCATCGTCAACCTCGCATCGGTCGGCTCCACGCTCGGACTGAACCTGCGGCTGGGGTACACGGCCACCAAGACCGGGATCGTCGGGGTGACCAGGGAGCTGGCCGCCGAGTGGGGCCGTCAGGGGATCAGGGTGAACGCGGTGGCGCCGGGCTACATGGACACCACCATGACCCGGACGGGACTCGCGGCCGGCGTCCTCGACGAGCAGCTCCTGCTCCAGCGCACGCCGCTCGGCCGGCTCGGACGTGCCGACGAGGTGGCGGCAGCGGTCTCGTTCCTGGTCTCGCCGGACGCCTCGTTCGTCACCGGCGTGATGCTTCCGGTGGACGGCGGGATCATCATCGACGGAACCTTCCACCGCCTCGACGACCAGGCGTAGTTCCGGAGGCCCGTGGCGCAGGGCAGGGCGCACGCCGTTGCCTCGCCCCGGCACGAGCTGCGAACGCCCGCTCCGTGGGCGACCCGACCCAGAACAGGAAGAAGAGCATGCTCGAAGCCGAGGACAGGACCACCGACGAGTCGACCCTGCCGTACCGCGGCGAGCAGCCGTACGGCGTTCCGGACGACCTGGTCATCCCGCACGTGCTCGAGCTCGATGACGCGGACGAGCGCCTGTGGGTCCCGCAGGCCAAGGACGTGTCGTTCCGGCCGCTACTGCTCTCGGTGAGTCAGGGCTACTTCGTCAACATCCTGCGCGTGCGGCGCTCGGGCGTACTCTCCCGCCATCGGCACGCTGGCCCGGTGCACACGCCATGACCCTGCGGGGCAGGTGGCACTACCTGGAGCACGACTGGTGGGCGGAGGAGGGCGGTTACTCCTTTGAGCCGCCGGGTGACATCCACACGTTGGTCGTGCCGGACGGCGTGGAGGAGATGGTCACGCTGTTCCACGTCACGGGCGCGTACATCTACGTCGATCCGGACGGAAACCCGGTCGGCGTGGAAGACGTGTTCACCAAGCTGGGGAACGCCCGCCGGCACTACGAGGACGTCGGCCTGGGCGCCGACTTCGCCGACCAGTTCATCCGCTGAGGTCCCGGGAAGGGAACGGCGGGGCGGTGGGCGCGCACGTCCGGCTCCGGACCGTGCGAGAGTCCCTCTCACTCACTTGACAGGACCGTGCGAGAGTCCCTCTCACTCACTTGACAGGTGTCCCACTCAATGGCCTAGTGTGATGTATCACGAACGTCACAGGAGGTGGGCCCCAACGGCGCATCGGGGGTAGCCGACGACGGGTCGCCTGCGACGCCGGCGTGGCTCCGGCCCGCCCTCGGCCCACGGAATCCCAGCGCCGGATCAGCCCTGCGTGCGGCGGAGATCCGGCCGCCCGAATGTCCGCAAGCAATTCCAGCGTCTCGACCGGAGGAGAACCATGAGCACTCGGAACAGCCATCGCATGGTCTGGAGCGTCGGTATTACGCTCGTCGCGGCGTCGGTTGCCGGCTGCGGTGCGGGGGACAGCGGCTCGGGTGGCGGCGGGGACTCGTTTCCGGACGATACCATCGAGATCGTCGTGGGTTTCGCGGCAGGGGGCAGCACGGACACGAGCGTGCGCGCGCTCGCGGCCGAGGCCGAGGAGACGTGTGACACCAACGTCATCATCAGCAACCAGCCCGGTTCCTCGGGCGCCATCGCGCTGGACGCCGTCGCGAATGCGGAGCCCGACGGGTACACGCTCGCGACGACCGCCACGGAGCTGAGCCTGCTGCACCACCTCGGCATCAGCGACGTGACGCACGAGGACTTCGCTGCTGTCATGCGGTATGCCCTCGACCCGCATGGCCTGTTCACGTCGCCGGACTCCCCGTATGACACCCTCGACGACGTGATCGCCGCCGCGGAGAGCGGGACGACGATCAACGTGGCCACGGCCGGAACCGGCGGGGTGTACCACCTGGCGATGGAAGCGATCGCGCTCGACGCCGGGGTGTCCGGAAGCTTCGTCAACGTGCCGTTCGACGGTGACGCGAACGCCATCCCCGCAGCCATCCGCGGCGAGGCCGATCTGGTCATCACGCCGGTGAACCAGGTGCTGGACGAGATGGAGGCCGGCGACCTCGTCGGGCTGGCCAGCTTCTCGGAGGAGCGTGTCGACATCGCGCCCGACCTGCCCACGCTGGTGGAGCAGGGAATTGATTGGACGTCGGCGTCGGTCTACGGGCTCGCCGCTCCCGCGGGGACGCCGGAGGAGCGAGTGGCTGCCCTCGACGAGTGCTTCTCGGCAGCCTTCGAATCCGAGGGGTTCCAGTCGTTCATGGAGGACCGGGGGATCACCCCGGCGCAGCTGGGCCACGAGGAGTTCGACGAGTACCTGCGCGAGTCCTCCGAGTCGTTCGGTGAGGTCATCGACGCCACGGGCATGACGGCGGGGTAAGGCAGCGTGCGGATAGGGGCCGGCGACCGTGTCACGGGAGTAATGCTCATTCTCGTGGCGGTCGCTGTCTACGCTCTGACGCTCGACTTCCCGGCGCCCGATTCGGGCGATCCGGGGGTGGCGGTGCTGCCCCGTGCCGCAGCAGTCTTCCTGGGGCTCTGCGCCATTCCCCTCCTTCTGCGTCCGGAGCCGGGCTCGCCGCTTCCCCGTGGAGCGGCGGCGTGGCGGGTGCTGGCATCGGTCGGTCTGCTCCTGGCGTACATCGCCGCACTCGAGCCCGTGGGCTTCACGCTGTCCACCGCGGTGTTCCTGTTGCTGCAGGGCCTGATCCTGGCTCGTAGCCACATCGTCGCGCTGTCCGTCTCCGCCGTCGTGGTGGCGTTCGGGCTCTACTACCTCTTCCGGGAGCTCCTGGGTGTCCCGCTTCCCCGGAGCCCGTGGTTCGGAGGATTTCTGTGACCGACTGGGTGACCGGTCTGACCGCGGTCGTCGAACCCGCCGTCGTTCTCATGATTCCCGTCGGCGTTCTCCTCGGGATCATGGTGGGCGCCATCCCGGGCCTGTCGGCCACCGTCGGCATCACGCTGTTCCTGCCGTTCACCTTCGCCCTGGATCCTCTGACCGGCCTCGTGCTCCTGCTGGGCATCTACAACGGGGCCAGCTACTCGGGGGCCATCCCGGCGATCCTGATCCGCACACCCGGGACGCCGGCAGCCGCGGCCACGGTCCTCGACGGCTACCCCATGACGCAGAAAGGTCTGGCCGGCCAGGCGCTGAGCGTCTCGCTGTTCGCCTCGGTGGCCGGCGGGTTGATCGGTGGACTGCTCCTGGCGCTCTTCGCTCCACCACTGGCCGACGTCGCGCTGAACTTCGGCTCGGCACAGTACTTCGCCGTGGCCATCCTCGCCCTGACCATCATCGGTTCGCTGGGCGGGCACTCGGTGGCCAAGGGGTTCATCAGCGCGGCGCTGGGCCTGCTCGTCGTGAGTGTCGGGTACGACTCCGTCTCGAACTACGCTCGGTTCAGCTTCGGCAACGTGCAGCTGAGTTCCGGTCTGGAATTGATCCCGTTGCTCGTCGGCTTGTTCGGTGTGGCCGAGGCGCTGCTGCAGATCGAGAAGCACGCCGTCGCCTCGGGCCGGGTCCCGCTGGGCTCCTTCCGGATCTCGAGGTCGAAGCTCCGATCCCTGACTCCCGGCGTGTTCGGCGGAACCGGCGTGGGGTTCTTCACCGGTCTGCTTCCCGGGGTCGGAGGCGACATCGGCGGCTTCGTGGCCTACAACGAGACGAGGCGCTTCGCGCGCGACAAGTCGGCGTTCGGCCAGGGAGACCCGCGGGGCGTCGCGACGGCGGAGGCAGCGAACAATGCGAGCAACATGGGGTCCCTGGTACCTACCCTGGCGCTCGGCATCCCCGGCAACACCCAGGCTGCGGTCATGATGGGCGCACTGCTGATCCACGGGCTCCAGCCCGGTCCCGCCCTGTTCAGCGGTCGACCGGACCTTGTCTACGGTTCCTTCGTCGCGATGCTGCTGTCCTTCGTCGTGATGCTTGTGCTCGGACTGGCCGGCGTGCGCCTCTGGGCACGCATGATCCAGGTCCCCAGCCAGTACCTCTGGCCGGCAGTCCTCGTGCTCTCGGTGGTGGGGTCCTACGCGGTCCGGACCAATCCGTTCGATGTCCTGGTGATGGCGGGGGCCGGCGTGCTGGGCTATTTCATGGCCAAGGCCAGTATCCCGGTGGCCCCCTTCCTGATCGGTGTCATCGTCGGGCCCATCGCGGAGGAGAACTATCGCCGCGCCATGATCACGCATGACGGCAGTTACAGCTGGATGCTGGAGCCGTTGACGTTCACGTTGCTCGCGCTGGCTGTGCTGTCCGTGGTCGGCTCGCTGTGGCGGAGCCGGCGGGACAGGCGGCGAGCGGATGCCGAAGCGCAGGGAGTGTCCGGCGGCGTGTAGTCCGGGGACCGTCCGCGACCTCGCTCCGTGGTGCGGGGCGGGCTCGTGGACCGCCCTGGATCCGGCGAAGGCTGTGTTCTCGGGAGGAGGCCGGGACCGTGCAGGCACTACCGGAGTACGACGACGAGACCCCCGGCGCGGCGGGGGCACTCCCGTCCGGGGTCCTCGACGAACAGCACTTGTTCCAACAGGCGCCGGCTCGTCGTGCCGGCGAGGTGGCAGCGGCGGTCCCGGTCCCGGCGGTGCCGGGCCTCCGCGCGGGCCGTGGGACGTCGGAAAGCGGCGTACCGCAGAATTCGGCGTATGACTGAGGATCGGCCCGTCCTGGAGGGCGTCAGCGTCCTCGGCAAGATCTCCGCTCTCCTCGAGGTTCTCGCCGCCCGCGATCAGGCGGCGGCTGCGGAGCTGGCCGAGCTGCTCGGCGAGCCCCGCAGCAGTGTGCACCGGATGCTGCGCCAGCTGCACGACATCGGCTGGATCGAGCCCGCCGGGCCGCGGGGTCAGTGGGCCATCGGTCTGCATCTGTTCCGCCTGGGGTCGAGCGCGGTGCGGCGCATGGACGTACGCCGGGCGGCCCTGCCGCACATGCAGGAGCTGAACGAAGCCACCGGCGAGACCGTGTTCCTGATCGTCCAGCGCGGCATGGAGGGCGTCTGCATCGAACGCATCGAGGGCCGCCGGGTGCAGAGCATCGCCCTGGTGCTCGGCGGCGCGGTGCCGCTGCACGTCGGCGCGGGGCCGCTGTGCCTCCTCGCCTGGCTCGATGACAACCAGCACCGGGAATGGTTGATCCACGCCGCCGAACACGGCCTCGAGCAGATGAACCTGCCGACCCCACCCACGGTGAGGCAGGTCGAGGCACGCTTGCGGGAGATCCGCGAACGGGGTTACGCCCTGTCCGATCGCGACGTCACACCCGGCATCGCGGCCATCGGCGCACCGGTCTTCGACTTCCGCGGCCAGCTGGTCGCGGCGATCTCCGTGAGCGGCATCGCCGAGTCCGTCCTGGACCCCGGCCTTCGCCTCGCGGAGCGGGTCATGGAGGCCGCGCGACGGACGTCGTTCGACCTGGGCTTCGGCGTCCGGAGCACCCGCAGCAACGAGTAGCCGTCACGCTGCACCGGCTGCGGACCTCGTGATTGACACCACAGTCTCACTCTGCTGTCATGTGTCCGCCAGGTCGGACAACGGAATGCGGTTCACGAGTACGCCTCCGCGGAACTGGCAGTCGGCGTCAGGGTTCGCGTGGGAGGTCTGTTCAGATGAGATTCGCGAAGAACGCGCTTGCCGGTACTTGTGCGGTGCTGGTGGCTGGGTCGCTGGCCGCGTGCGGCGGCGAAGAGGGCAGCGGCGGGTCGGGTGGCGGCGGTGGCGAGGACTACACCGTCGGCATTGTCGCCCTGGATGCCACCCAGGTCACGGCCAACCGGGAGCGCCGGGCCGCCATGGAGACCATGGAGGAGATGGGCTGGGAGACCGTCGAGGTGAACTCGAACGGGAACCCGGCGGAGGCCATCTCCGCCATGCAGAACTTCGTCCAGCGCGGAGTGGACGCGATCGTCGTCCAGACCTACACGGCCGACCAGCTGGCCGCCGGCCTCGCGGCGGCCGAGGCGGCCGACATCCCGGTGTTCTCCAGCGCCGGCGGTGATGCGACCGGCGGCATGGCCGGCGCGGTCGAGCTGGTGAACGCCGCGGCGGTCAACGATCCGCTGATCGAGCTGCTGGAGAGCAAGGAGGACGTCGAGCTGCTGCAGCTCCGGTACACGCCGGGCGCGCCCTGCCGGGTTCGCGCGGACGACCTCGACGAGAAGCTCGAAGACCTGCCGCACGTCAACGTCACGCGCCAGGAGGTGACGATCCCGGGTGGCCAGCAGTCCGCGCAGCAGGCAACGGCGGGGTGGCTCCAGCAGTACCCGGACACCCCCGGAACCGACCTGGTGATCTGGCCGTGCTTCTCGGAGGCCGCCCTGGGTGCCATCGCCGCCGAGGCTCAGCTGGGCCGCGGTCCCTACGAGCTCTACACCTGGGACATCTCCGAGCCCGCTGTCCAGGCGCTCCAGGACGGGACGATGAGCGCCGTGCTGTGGATCCAGGTCGAGGAGGCCGGTCAGCAGCTGGCCGAGCTGATCAACGAGTACCGGGAGAACCCGGAGGGCTGGGAGCCCACGACCGTCGCTGCGCCGTCGGTGCTCCTGACGCCGGAGAACATCGACCAGTACCTCGAGGAGAACCCGGACCTGGCCGGCTAGGACGACGCACGGCACGAGGGGACTGGGTCCGAGATGGGGAAGTCGATGCGTGGGAGCAGTGCCGTGGAGGCGGCCGCGCCGCTGTTCGCCTCACACCGCCTGGTGATGGAGTACGGCGCCACGCGGGCGTTGGCCGGCGTGGACGTGATCATCGAGCGGGGGCAGGTCCACGGTCTGCTCGGTGCGAACGGGGCCGGCAAGTCGACCCTCATCAAGATCATCGCAGGGCTCCAGCCCCCCACGTCCGGCCGCGTCGAGCTCGACGGCAAGCCGTTCCTCCCGCGGACTCCGGGTGAGTCGATGCGGGCCGGCATCCGGGTCGCGCACCAGGAGCTGGCCGTCGTGCCCGGGATGTCGGTGCGGCAGAACCTGGCCCTGGGGCAGCGGTTCCGGGGCGGGGTGACGGAGGCGGACTACCGGGCGCTGTTCGAGGAGTGGGGCATCGATGTCCCCCTGGGCACGCCGATCGCCCAGCTCGCTCCCGCCCTCCAGGCGGCGGTCTCCCTCGCCCGTTCGCTGGTGGGGAACAGCCGGCTGATCCTCCTCGACGAGCCCACCGCCTCGCTCGGGCCGCACGAAGTGGCGGGGCTGTTCCGCATCGTGCGCCGCAGGGTGGCCGAGGGGGCGGCGGTGGTGTTCGTCAGTCACCGGCTGGGTGAGGTCAGCGAGGTCTGCACCCACGCCACGGTGTTGCGCAACGGTTCCGTGGTCAGCAGCGGGCCCACGACGGGTCTGGACGAGCACGAGCTCGCGGAGCTCATCGCCCCCAGCGCTCCGGTGACCACCTCGACCGCGGACGAGGCAGCCGCGTCCCTGCGCGAGGTGTCGCGCGACACCGCCGGTGCCGCGGTGCTGTCGGTCCGGAGCATGCAGCTGCAGACCGCCGTCGCGGACGTGAGCTTCGACATCGCCCCGGGTGAGGTGCTCGGCCTCGCCGGTCTCGTCGGTGCCGGGCGCACGGAGGTCGTCGAAGCCCTCATGGGCCTGCGCCGACTCCTCGGCGGCACGATCGAACTCGACGGGCGGCCCTACCACCCGCGCAACCCTGCGGACGCCGTTCGTCGCGGGGTCGCTCTCGTCCCCGAGGAACGAGCCGCCCAGGCCATCTTCCCGAGCCGCGACGTCGTCTTCAACTGCTCGAGCTCGCGATTCCGCGAACTCGGTCGCGGTCCGGGTGGCTGGGTCATCGCTCCCAAGGCCTACGAGCGGACGACCCGGACCGTCATGGAAGACCTCCGGCTCAAGGCCGGCTCGCTCAAGGACCTGATCACGTCGCTGAGCGGTGGGAACCAGCAGAAGGTCGTCCTGGGGCGCGTGCTCTACGACGGCCTCCGCCTGCTGCTGCTCGACGAGCCCACCCGCGGCGTGGACGTCGGAGCTCGTCGTGACTTCCAGAAGCTGATCCGCCGGGTGGCCGACAGCGGCGTGGGGGTCCTTTACATCAGCTCCGAGCTGGCCGAGCTGTCCTTCTGCGACCGCATCCAGGTCATGGCGGAGGGGCGTACCACGATTGAGGCGCCGTCCGGGGCCGACTTCGACGAGGACGACCTGACCCGCCTCTGCTTCATCCGACGCACTCCGACGGGAGCACGGTCATGACCAAGGCTTGGAGCACCGCCGCGACCATCCAGGACGACCTCGGTCCCGCCGAGGACGGCCACGAGGTCGTCGCGAGCACCCGTGGCGTCCGCGTCGTCGGCTTCTTCGGCAAGTACGGGACGCTCGTCGTCCTCGGCGTGATGATCGTGCTCTTCACAGCACTGCTGGGGGAGAAGTTCTTCTCGGTCAGCAACTTCGAGAACATCCTCGTCCAGTCGACGATCAGCGTGGTGATCGCGCTCGGGCTCACGATGGTGCTCATGGTCGGCGAGTTCGACCTGAGCGTGGGGTACGTGGCCAGCCTGGCCGGGGTCATGACCGCTGCCCTGTACGGCGGCAGCACCGGCAACAAGCTCCTGATGGTCCTCGCGGTGGTCGGCACCGGCGCGCTGGTCGGCCTGATTAACGGACTCGTGGTCACCAAGCTCGGGGTCAACGCCCTGGTCGCCACCCTCGGCGTCGGAAGCCTCGTGGTGGGCGTGAACTACTACGTCACCGAGGGGACGCCCCAGAGTCTCGACGAGTCGGGGCTGGACCTGCTGCAGATCTACCTCGGCAGGATCGGTCCGATCCCTTGGGCCGTCGTCGTCCTGATCGGGGTCACAGCGCTCCTGTGGCTGGTCCTAAACAAGACCACCTTCGGCCTCGAGGTCCAGGCAGTGGGCGGCAACCGGGTAGCGGCCGAGCTCAGCGGTATCCGCGTGCACCGGGTCGTGATCGCGGCGTTCGTCATCGGCGGCCTGCTCGCCGCGCTCGGCGGGCTGCTGATCACCGCCAACGTCGGCAGCGGGCAGAGCACCGGCGGTGAGGGTTTCCTGCTCTCGTCCTTCGCGGCGGCGTTCCTCGGATCCGCAGCCCTCCGCAACGGGGAGTTCCACGTCCTCGGGACCCTCATCGGCGTGCTCACCGTCGCGGTGGGAATCAACGGCATGGCGATCTACGGCGTGAGCGCCTCGGCGTCCTACATCTTCCAGGGCGCTCTGCTGATCGCTGCGGTCGGCATGAGCACGGCCGCCCGGCGGAGGATCGCCGGGCGAAGGGTGGGCCACTGATGCCGGCCCCCGTGCTGCCGGGTACCGGACGGTTGCTGGTCGGCATCGACAAGGGCACGTCGGTCACCAAGACCGCCGTCTTCGACGAGACGGGCCGCCAGGTCGTCAGCGCGAGCCGGCGCATCCAGCAGATCCATGACCTGCCGGGATGGCACGAGGAGGATCCGGAGGAGACCTGGGCGAGGACCGCCGCGACGATCCGTGACTGCATGACCGTGCTGGGACCGCGCGCCGCGGACGTGGCAGCGGTCGGCGTGGTCGGGCACATGGGCGGTGCCTGGTTCGTGGACGGCGAGGGGCGTTCCGTGCGCAACGCCATCGCCTGGCCCGACACCCGTGCCAACGCGGTCGTCCACCGTCTCGAGAACGGCCCGGATCATGAAGAGTACCTTCGGCTCACCGAGACCGCCGCGCTCCCGGGCATGACGGTGATGCTGCTGGCTCATTTGCGGCACAGCGAGCCCGAACTCCTCGGCGGGACCAGCCTGGTGCTCAACGCCAAGGACTTCATCCAGCTGAGGCTCACCGGGCGGGCGGTCTCCGAGCCCTCGGACGCCGCCTTCGTGCCGGTGGACATCGACACGCTCGCCCACTCCGATCGCGTCTTGGAGATCCTCGATGCGCTGCCGTGGTCGGGGAAGTTCCCCGATCTCGTGCGGTCGGGCGAGGTGATGGGAGAGGTCACGGGAGCGGCCGCCGAGCACACCGGGCTCCCGGTCGGCACGCCGGTCGTCGCCGGCCTCGGCGACGCTCCGGCCGCCATGGTCGGCTGTGGCGCACTGGTTCCCGGGTCGGCGGTGTCGATCCTTGGGACGAGCTGGTTGAGCGCCAACGTGGTGAGCGACCCGCACGGCGGCACGCGCGGGATCGGCTGGATGTATCCCATGCCCAACGGCATGTTCGCGCACTTCGTGGCGAACCAGTCCGGTGCCAGCACCCTGGACTGGTGGCTGGAGCGGCTGGCGCCCGAACTGGTGGAGGCCCGAGACTTCTCCGTCCTCGACCGGGAGGTCCTGGCCCGTCCGGAGGCGAGGACCGCGCTCACCTTCCTGCCCTACCTCTCCGCGGCCGGGCTGCAGGCGCCGTTCAAGGACCCCGCGCTGCGCGGGACGCTGCTCGGAGTAGAGGACGCCAGCACCCGCGGCGACGTGTTCCGGGCCGTCTACGAAGGCATGGCCTATGCCATGTACGACTGCTACTCCGCCTTCGGCGGGCCGCCGAAGACGCTCCGGCTGACCGGTGGTGGAGCGGCCAGCGCGATCTGGCCGGGGGTGCTCAGCAACGTCATGGGGGTTCCCGTCGAGCTCCTCGCGGCGGACGAGGGCGCTGCGCTGGGCGTCGCCGCGCTGGCCGGCACCACCGTCGGTCTGTGGCCGTCGCTGGACGATGCCGTCGACACCGTCGTCCAGGTCACCCGCAGGCTGGAACCGGACCCCGAGCTGCACGGCGCCCACCAGGACCAGTTCGCGCGCTTCAAGGACGCGCAGACGCTGGCCTGCAGCTTCTACAACGCCCACCGCGGCGAGCACAGTTGAAGGGAATACCGTGAGCTTCATCCGCACAGTCCTGGGCGACGTCGACCCCGCCGAGCTCGGGTCCACGCTGATCCACGAGCATCTGCTGACGTCGCCGCCGCCGTACGCCAGTCAGGACGACCCCGATTTGGAGTTCGGTGACCAGGCAGGGGCCACCAGCGAGCTGGAGGCGTACGCAGCCGCCGGCGGCGGCGGGCTGTGCGAGCTCACCACCGTCGACTACGGGCGAGACGTGTCGGTGGCGGTGGCCGCGTCCCGGGCCTCGGGGGTGCACGTCGTGCAGGCGACCGGCATGCAGAAGGGCATCTACTACCCGGCCGGCACGTCTCGCCGGGACGTCGACGACCTGGCCGACGAGTTCGTCGCCGACATCGAGAAGGGGATCGACGGCACCGGTGCCAAGGCCGGCGTGATCAAGGTCGGCACCTGCTCGACCGAGGCGGTGTGGGACGTCGAGGCCAAGGTGATCCGCGCGGCGGCGCGAGCTGCCGTGCGTACCGGCGCCCCCATCCTCACCCACACCCAGGCCGGCCATCTCGGCTCCGAGCAACTCGACCTGCTCCTCGACGAGGGGCTTCCGGCCGATCAGGTGTGCCTGGGCCACCTCGACCGCAACATCGGCTGGGAGTACCTCCGCGGACTCGTCGAACGAGGCGCGTGGGTCGGCCTGGACCAATGGACCAAAGACAAGTACGGCACGGACGCCGCGCGCGCAGACATGGTGCGACGGCTGGTCGACGCCGGGCACACGCGGATCACTGTCTCCGGCGACCTCGGGCGGGGCCGGTACCAGCCCGCCTACGGCGGATCGCCGGGGTTCGCCGCCTGCCACGCGGCCATCCGGACGGTCCTGGCCGACAACGCGATAGCGGACCTGGTGCTGATCGAGAACCCGGCACGATTCCTCGCCTTCCGCGGAGGGAACCGATGACCACCGCTCCCGTGACCGCCGCGCTGTTCGACCTGGACGGCACGTTGCTCGACTCGCGTGCCGCGGTCATCGACGCCTACCGGCTCGCCGCCAGGGCCTACCCGAACGGGCTGGAGAACCTGGCTGCGATCCCCGAGGGCCGGCTGCTGGCGATGCGGGTGATCGAGTGCTGTGCTCTGATCGCGGGACCGGCGCTCGCCGAGGACTGCGCCGTGCGGTACGACGAGAACTACCGTCTGCGCACCCGCAAGAAGGTCCAGGTGTACCCCGGCGTCGTCGAGGCGCTCGCCGCCCTGCGAACCGAAGGCATCCGGCTCGGCGTGGTGACCAACAAGGGCCTCGCTCGCACCCCCGGCGACATCGCGCCTCTGGACGGACACGGCAACGGGGCCGAGTTGTTCGACGTCGTGGTGACGGCCGCCGACACCGTCGAACGGAAACCGTCGCCGCGTCCGATCCAGTGGGCCCTGGAGAAGACGGGCTGGGCACCAGGGTGGGCGGTGTACGTCGGCGACGGACCTCATGACGCCCAGTCGGCCTTTGGTGCCGGGCTGTCGTTCGTGGGCGCGGGCTGGGGGTACTACGGCCTGGCGGATCTGAAGGCCGCGGGTGCGGACGTCGTGTGCCAGGACGTCGGCGAGCTCGTGGACGCGGTCCGGGGTGCCCTGGGAGCCGGTATCTGAGGGCCCTGCGATGACCGTGACCAGCTTCTTGTCCCTCACTCCGACCCGCTTCCTGGACCGGGCCTCCGCGGTGTTCGCGGATCGCCCGGCGGTGCGCGACGGGGACGTCACGCTCACCTATCACCAGTTGGCGCGCCGCGTCGATGCCTTGACCGGTGTGCTCGCCGCCCGCGGCGTCGGCACCGGTGACCGCGTCGCCGCCCTGTGCACCAACTCGCACGTCATGCTCGAGTTGCACCACGCGGTGCCGCTGCGTTCGGCAGTCCTGGTCCCGCTCAACATCCGGCTCACCACCGAGGAACTCCGCTACATCCTGAAGCACTCGGGCGCCCGACTGCTGGTGGTCACTCGCGAGTTCGCCGACCGTGGCACCGAGCTGAGCCGGGACCTGGGCATCGAACTGCTTGAGGGCGACGGCGCGGACACCGACTACGAGCGCGAACTCGCCACCGCCACCCCTGCCCGGATCGAGGTGGACGACGAGCGGGCCCTACTGGCCATCAACTACACCAGCGGCACGACCGGACGACCCAAGGGAGTGATGTACCACCACCGCGGTGCCTATCTGCAGGCGCTGGCGATGGCTTATCACGCTCGGCTCGATCCGGGCTCCTCGTACCTGTGGACGCTTCCGATGTTCCACTGCAACGGCTGGACTTTCCCGTGGGCGGTCATCGCTGCGGGCGGTACCCAAGTGGCGCTCAGATCGGTGGATCCGCAGGAGATCTGGCGGCAGCTGCGCGTGGACGTCACCCACTTCAGCGCAGCACCCACGGTCCTGACGATGATCGCGGAGCACCCGGCAGCCGGCCCGCTCGAGAAGGCGGTGCAGGCCACCACCGGTGGCGCCCCGCCGACGCCGGCGCTGCTCCGGCGCATGAGTCGGCTCAACATCGAGGTGACCCATCTCTACGGTCTGACCGAGACGTTCGGGCCGGTGGTGGTCAACCAGTGGCAGCCGGAATGGAACGCCCTCGACGAGGAAGCGACTGCCGCACGTCAGGCGCGTCAGGGGATCCCGAACATCATCGCCAGTCCGCTGCGGGTTGTCGACTCCTCGGGCATCGACGTCCCCGCGGACGCGACGACCGTCGGTGAGCTTGTCGTCCTGGGGAACGACGTCATGCTCGGCTACTACCGGGACGAGGCGGCCACGGCGGAGGCGGAGATCGCCGGCTGGTTCCGCACCGGTGACCTGGCGGTGCTCCATCCCGACGGCTACGTCGAGATCGCCGACCGCTTGAAGGACGTGATCATCTCGGGTGGCGAGAACATCGCTTCCGTGGAGGTGGAGCGTGCGCTGGATCAGCACCCCGCGGTGGTGGAGAGCGCGGTGGTGGGCGTTCCTGACGAGAAGTGGGGCGAGATTCCAGTCGCCTTCGTGACCACGCGGCCGGGTGCAGACGTCACCGAGGCCGAGCTCGTGGAGTTCGTCCGTGCGCACCTGGCGCGCTACAAGGTCCCGAGGCGCATCGCCTTCACCACCCTGCCCCGTACCTCCACCGGGAAGATCCAGAAGAACATGCTCCGTGACGTCGCGTTGGGGACGGATAGGTGACCCCGTCGGTCCTCGATCGCTTCTCGCTCGCCGGCAAGGTGGCCCTGGTCACGGGCGCGAGCTCGGGGCTGGGCGCCGGATTCGCGGTCGCCATGGCGGGCGCAGGCGCCGACGTGGTGCTCGCCGCGCGTCGGCGTGACTGACTGGAGGCGATCGCCCGCATCGGCGGGAGGTCACTGGCCATCGGGTGAGACGTCACCGACCCCCAGGCCTGCAGCGATGCGGCTGAAGCTGCTGTGTCGCACTTCGGGCACTCGGCGTGCTCGTGAACAAGGCCGGTGCAGGAACGGCTGTACCGGCCCTGCGTGAGACCCCGGCTCAGTTCGGCGGTGTCGTCAAGGCCCACCTCATGGGCGCCTACTGGATGGCACAGTCCGCCGCCCGGGTCAGAAGCCCGGGGAGCAGCATCGTGAACATGGCCAGCCTCCTGGCCCTGGTGAAGTCCTATGCACCGCAGGCCGCGTACGCCGCCAGCAAGGTCGTCACCCAGTCTGGCCGTGGAGCACGGCTCGCACCGAGGACGGCCACCAGCGGTCGCCGACACGGGTGGTGGGCACGCGTTCCGCGTTGAGCTGGTCGGCGATCGCGGTTTGCGTCGCGCCGCCCTGGCACAGCTCATTGATGCGCTCTGCCACGTCGTCGGGTTGGACTCGCGGGCTCCCGATGCGAACCCCCTTCGCCCTGCCAGCCGCCCCAGTCCTCGACGAACGCCTTGCGGGCAGCCAGCCCGGCCCGAGGTTCAGCACCGCCACTGGCGACAACGTTGCGAATAACCTCGAACAGTGCGTCGACATCCGCCGCGACCGCCACGCGGACATCGACAGGCTCCTGGCGCAGGCTCGACACCGGACACGTGTCAACGCGGGGGACGGACGGTGAACTGCACGCGGGCGCTGCGCGCAACTGAACGACCCGACGCTTTTGATCGCAGCATCCCTTCTCTCATCGCTCAACTGCAATCAACCGCTCCCATTGCTCCCGAATCAACTACTCCACATGGCGTCGAATCTCATACCCTCTGAATGCGCGCCGGACCTGTCCGTCAAGACGCCAGACCTTTCCTTCAAGACGCCAGACCTTTCCTTCAAAACGCCAGACCTTTCCTTCAAGACGGCACGCATGCTACCTTCGGAGGTAGGTAGGGCCCCGCTTCGCGGGGCCCATTGCCGTTTGCAGGGGCGACTTGTTGGTCATTGTCGGGTGGCGTTGAGAATGCACGGTGGGATGAAGATCTACGCCGGCGCGCCAGCGGCTGCCCGGCAGTACGTGGAGGCCGACCGGGGCCGGGCGGATGACTACTACCTCACCGAGGGCGCCGGCGTGGCCCGCCGGTTCAGCGTCACTGAGGGGCGGGTGACCGAGCTGGCTCCGCTGACCGGCGACGCCTACGAGACGTGGGTGGCCGGCTGTGACCCGGGCACCGGCGAGCCGCGGGGGCAGCTGCGGGGTGACGGGCATGCGGTTCGGTTCGTCGAGGTGGTGGTCAACGGCCCGAAGACGTGGTCGCTGGCGGCCGCCCTGCATCCGGACATCGCGGCGGCGTATGACGCGGCCCAAGCCCGGGCGGCCGAGCAGATCATCGGCTGGCTGGGGCAGCACGCCACTACCCGGGTCGGTCCGCGCGGCGGGCAGGTGCAGGTGCCGGTGGAGGTGGCCGAGGCGGTGACGGTGGCGCATTACACGTCGCGGGCCGGGGATCCGCACCGCCATCTGCACCTGCAGATTCTCGCCCGGGTGTTCGCGGCCGGGAAATGGCGCGGTCTGCACACCGTCGGCGTCCGCGATTCACTCGCCGCGATCAACGGTATCGGGCACGCGGCGGTCGCCTGTGACCCGCAATTCCGGGCCGCGCTCGCCGCCCACGGATATGCATTGAATGGTGATGGCGAGATACGGCAGCTCGCGAATTTCGTGGGCGCCTTCAGCGCGCGAGCCGCGCAGATCGCCCGGAACATCGACAACTACGAACGAGAATGGACCGCGGCGCATCCCGGCGAATCGCCCGGCCCGGCGTTGCGCCGCTCCTGGGACGCCCGGGCGTGGGCGCAGGGCCGCCCGGACAAGGTGCTGCCACAGCCGGGGGAGGACCTCACGGCACGGTGGCTGACCCAGCTGGCAGCGCTGGGCTACCGCGACCGGAATGTTCCCACCGACCTGACACCCACCGCGGTCGGCGGCCTGGACCGGGAGCAGGCGGTGGAGCGGGTGCTGGCCCGGCTGGGCGCCGCCCGGTCGGCGTGGAGCGCCGCCGACATACGAGGGGAGGTCGAGCAGCTGTTCGCCGCCGTCGGCATCGTCACCGACCCGGCGGTGCGCATCGAGCTCGCCGAAGACCTCACCGCCCGCACCCTGTCCCGCTGCGTGCCGCTGCTGGACCGCGCCGGGGTGCCCGAGCACATCCGGGCCTGGACCTCAAGCCCGGTGCTCGCCGTCGAGGCCGACCTCACCGCCCGCCTCGCCTCCCGCGCCACTGAGCGCTGGGCCGGCGTCCCGGGCACCGACCTGACGGTCGACGCCGCGGTGGGTGCCACGCGGTTGGATGCCGGACAGGCAGCTGCGGTCGCTGCGCTGGCCGGCCCGCGGCGCCTGGTCGTGATCGAGGGTGCGGCGGGCGCCGGCAAGACCACCGCGCTGGCCGCCACCAGGACCCTGCTCGCCGAGCAGGGTCGCCGGCTGGTGGTCGTCACCCCGACGCTGAAGGCGGCCAAGGTCGCCGCCGCGGAGGTCGGCGCGGTCGCCGGGTCGGCGGCCCGGCTGGCCTTCGAGTACGGCTGGCGCTGGAACGGCGACGGCGCGTGGGCCCGCCTGCCCGTCGGCCACACCGACCCGGTCACCGGCCGCGCGTATGCCGGGCCCACTGACGGGGCGCGGCTGCGGGCCGGTGACCTCCTCGTCGTGGACGAGGCGGGCATGCTGGACCAGGACACCGCCCGGGCCCTGCTGACGATCGCCGACGAGTGCCAGGTGCACGTCGCGCTGCTCGGTGACCGGCATCAGCTGGCGGCGGTCGGGCGCGGTGGCGTCCTGGACCTCGCCGCGGCCCAGGTCCACCCGACCGAGCACCTGACCCTGGTCGGGGTGCACCGGTTCACCCGCACCGACGCCACCGGCCGCACCACACCGGACACCGACTACGCCGAGCTGACCCTGGCGATGCGCGCCGGGAAGAACTCCGGGGAGGTGTTCGACGCGCTGCTGGCTCGCGGGCAGATCCGGCTGCACCCCGACGCGCAGGCGCTGCGGGAGGCGCTCGCCGCCGGCGCGGCCGAGGACTACACCGCGGGCGAGCGGGTGGCCGTGGTGGCCGCCACACGCGAGCAGGCTGCTGTGTTCAATGCCGCCATCCGGGACCGGCTCGTCACCGACGGCCGGGTCGACGACGTCGCGGCGGTAGTCACCGGGGCCGGGGAGCGGATCGGCGTCGGCGACCGGATCGCCACCCGCCGCAACGACCGCGACCTGCAGGTCGCGAACCGCGACGTGTGGACGGTCACCGGCGTCGACCGGGACGGCGGGCTGCTCGTCACCCCCGACGGCACACCGCCTGTCACCCCCGCCGGTGGCGTGCGCGCATCTGTCACCCCCGCCGTTCCCCCGGCCGGGACAGGGGCGCGGATGCTGCCCGCCCACTACGTCACCACGCACGTGGAACTGGCCTACGCAACCACCGCGCACGGCACCCAAGGCGACACCGTGACCGCCGCGCACCTGGTGGTCGGCGAGGACACCGGCGCCGCGGCGGCCTACGTCGGAATGACCCGGGGCAGGGAGGCCAACACCGCCCACCTCGTCGCCGCCGACCCCGCCGCGGCGCGGGAGCAGTGGCTGGCGGTCTTCGCCCGCGACCGCGCCGACCTCGGCCCGGCACACGCCGCCCGGCTGGCCGCCGCCGAGGCCGCCCGCTACGCCCCGCAGCGCCCGCTGGAGCAGGCGCTCGCCGACCTGCACTCTGCGTGGACGGCCGAGCAACGCTGCCTGGACCGGCTCGCCCGCGACCTGCCGCGCCGGGACACGCTGCGCGAGATCGTCGCGCTCGAGTCCGCCCACGCCGACCAGGCCGCCGCACTGACGGATGCCTATCGGCAGACGGGAATCGACGCCCGGCACGCCACGGCGCGCGCCGACGCCAGCGGCGCGGCCGTCGCCGCCGAGATCGACCGGATCCGCGACACGCTGCTCGGCAGCTGGGACACCGGGCGTAACGCCGCCCGCGACGCCGGGCAGGTCGTGCTCGATGGTCCCGGCCGGCTCCGGCTTCGGCGGGCGGCGGTGAACCGGGCCGGCGAGCAGCTGGTCGACTGGGCGGACGCCTGGCGGCCCTACCTGCCGGCGATGCCCACAGACCCGCAGCAGATCGCGCGCCTGGCTGACCGGTCCGACGACCGACCGCGGCTGTGGACCGCCTTCGACTCCTACGCCCGCCACCACGCCGAACACGCCCACCCGGAGCACGCTCAGCTGCGCGCAACCGCAGCCACCGCGCAGGAGGCCCACCGGCACGCCGGAGCCGCGGTGGCCGATGTCCGCCGTCAGCAGGAGGAGCGGCTCGCCCGCTTCGGATCTCTCGCCTGGACTTTCAACCCGGCGGAGCGGCTGGCCGACACCGACCGGGACATCGCCGCTGACCGCACCGAACTGGCCGCCATCCGAGCTCGCATCGCGCGACTGACGGCCGAGCCGGCTCTCCTCGCCCAGCCGGCCGACCAGCTAGCCAGAGCGCGTAACCACTGGCGGGCCCACCACGACCCCGAGCTCGCCACCACCCAGACACCCGCCTCCCCGTCGGCGCCACCCCAACTGGTCGTCCGACCGCCGCGCCCCGAGGACGTCCGACGGCTCGCACTCCATCCCGACGCGGGCCTGGGGACGCCTCGGTGAATCCCCAGGGTGGCAGGAGTCGGCAGACAAATCCGATTCGCGGTGTCAGCGTTCGGGTCAGCAGACGAGCCGAGACTGTGCTGGCCATGGCCAGATTCAGGACCAGGGAGGCGATGAGCGGTGGCGTCGATCGCGAAGAGACCCGACGGGACCTTTCGGCCGCGGTACCGGGACGAGAACGGCAAGGAGCACGCCCGGCACTTCAAGCGGAAGGTCGACGCCCAGCGGTGGCTCGACGAACAGACTGCGGCGTTGGTGCGCGGTGACTGGGTTGATCCGAAGAGGGGCCGGAGCACCTTCCGTGATTATGTCGAGACGTGGCTGCCGGCGCAGCCGCTGCGCGACTCCTCCCGACGGGCCTACGACTCCTATCTGAGGAATCATCTGCTGCCCGCGTTCGGGGACAAGCGACTGTCGGCAGTCACGAGAACTCAGGTGCTCGCGTTTCGTCGCGCGATCGAGGCGAAGCTGTCGCCGACGACCAGTCGGCAGATGATGGCGCTACTGGCCGGCATCTTTGCCGACGCCGTCGAGGACGGGTTTCTCGCCAAGTCACCGTGTCGGGACACCGTTCCGCCTCGGCCGCACCGGGAGAAGGTCGTCCCCTTGACAGTCGAGCAGGTTGCGGCCTTGGTCGACGCCGCGCCGGACCGGTACCGCGCCCTCGTCGTACTGGGCGCCGGCTGTGGCCTGCGGCTCGGCGAGGCGCTGGGCCTCAAGGTGAGCAGGGTCCGGTTTCTGGAGCGGGAGCTGGACGTCGTCGAGCAGTTGACGCGGGTGCCGGGGGCGCCACCGAAGCTTGCACCGCCGAAGACCCGCGGCAGTATCCGCACGGTGCCGCTGGCCGACGTGGTTGCCTCGGCGCTGGCCGAGCATCTGGCGGGGTTCCCGGCCGGACCGGACGAACTCGTCTTCCGGTCGCGCACCGGCGGCCCGATCTGGGCCAACACCTTCAACAACTCGGTGTGGCGGCCGCTCCGCAAGCGCGCCAGCCTCCCGACCGCGCGGTTCCACGACCTGCGGCACTTCACCGCCTCGGCGCTGATCCGCTACGGGGAGTCGGTGAAGACCGTGGCACACGTCCTGGGCCACGCGGACGAGACGGAAACTCTGCGGACCTACTCGCACCTGTGGCCTGACGCGGACACCCGAACCCGTGCGGCTGTCGACGCGGCATTCGCGCCATCTGCGGACTCCGTGCGGACTGAGGGGGTCGCATACCTGCATTGACCTGCGCGAATAGGCTGAGAGCGCGTCATTCCCGACATCACCCGCCGCCACATGGCCGTCAACATCCGCAAGTTCGTGCTGCAGGCGCACTCGCTGGACGAGCTGGTGGCGCTCGGCACAGTCACCGCAGCCGCAGCCCGGTTCCTGGAGGCCGCCGTCGCCTCCGGGCTGAACATCCTGGTCTCGGGTGGCACGCAGGCCGGGAAGACGACGCTCACCTTCTGCATAGCTTGGCGTACCAGCGCGCGAGGGGGACTTTCTCAACCCTTCGCGCCGAACGTCCATGGGCAGTTAGGTATCCCGGCTCCTCTGCTCTGACTGCTCGGCGCCATCTGGTGGCTCCACGACGAAGCGGTAGCGCGAACCCCTACCCGGACGGGCATCCACGCCGCTGCCCCCGAGTGGCTTCAAGTTGTGGTGCGTCGAGCACAACTCGATGCGGCCGTCGTCGAAGACGGACACGAACACGTCTCCGGTGACGTCAACACGTCGACTGCCCATTCGTTTGACCCCCTCTTTGGAAATGCAGGCGCGAGCCAGGCATACCCTGCAGGCGCAGCGCCACCCGGGCGGAAGAGGGGTGTCCCCGCAGCCCCCGCTTAAGCAGGGACCTGAGTGATCGGGACTGCCCCGACTTCAGTTGACTCGGCGGGTGGGATGGTCAGGCCGCGGTAGCGGCGAGGTTGAGTGTCTCGTACTCGACCGGTGTGAGTCGGCCGAGGCGGCGTTGCCGGCGCTGGCGGTGGTAGGTCCGTTCGATCCAGGTGATGATCGCCAGCCGTAGTTCTTCGCGGGTGTCCCAGCGCTGGCGGTCGAGGACGTTCTTCTGCAGCAGCGCGAAGAAGGACTCCATCGCGGCGTTGTCGCCGCATGCGCCGACCCGGCCCATCGACCCGACCAGCCCGTTGTTCTTAATCGTGCGGACGAAGGCGGTTGAGCGAAATTGACTGCCGCGGTCCGAATGCACCGTCGTGCCCACCGGGCTGCGCCGGATGATGGCGTTGCGCAAGGCTGCGACGGCAAGCGAAGCCTTCATCCTCGAGTCGATGGAGTAGCCGACGATCCGCCCGGAGTAGACGTCCTTGATCGCGCAGAGGTAGAGCTTCCCCTCGCCGGTGTTGTGCTCGGTGATGTCCGTCAGCCAGGTGACGTTCGGCGCGGTCGCGGTGAAGACGCGGTCGACCAGGTCATCGTGCACCGGCGGACCGGCCTTGCGGTTCAGGCCGCGCTTCTTGGCGAACACCGAGCAGATCTGCTGCTGCGAGCACAGCCGCGCGACCCGGTTCTCGCCCGCGGCGATGCCCTGTTCGCGCAGCTCGTCGGCGATGAACCGGTAGCCGAACGCCGGGTCGTCGGCATGGATGTCGTAGGCGGCGTTGATTAGGTGGGCGTCGTCCCAGTCGCGCTGGCTGATCGGGTTGGTCTGCCACTTGTAGAAGGCCTGCTTGGAGAAGCCCAGCACCCGGCAGGTCACCGCGACAGGGATGTTGTCGGCGGCGAGCTCTTGGACCAGCGGGTACATCTGTAATGGATGGCGGCTGGCCCGTGGCCGGCTGAGACGCTGGGCCTCGGCCTGTACGTGTGACTCCGGGTATATCCGACCTGCCGCTGGCGGTGGTGTCTTAAAAATGACCTGTCCACGTACGGGCCGAGGTTCGGCCCTCCCGCCCAGATGCCTTGATTAGAAGCCTGTCCGCCCATCGGTCGACGATGGGCGTGACTCATTACAGATGTGTCTCTGAGCGACTCCACGGGTCCGAGCTGATCGTTCCGCCCGCGCAATCGATCGAGGAGACTCATGAGCATCGTCGCTGAGACCGTCGAGCACGTCGTCGGCATCGACACCCACGCCCGCACTCACACCTACTGCCTTCTGCATGCCCGCACGGGAGCAGTCGTCGATACCGCGACCTTCCCGACGTCAAAGGCGGGCAACGCTCGCGCGATCGGCTGGATCGTCCGCCGCGGGCAGGGCAGCATTCTCGCCGCCATCGAGGGCACCTCGTCCTACGGCGCCGGCATCAGCGCAGCTCTGCTCGAGCGCGGGTTCGACGTTGTCGAGGTACGACCGGCCGCCCGGTCCACGCACGCCCACGCCGGCAAGTCCGACACCCTCGATGCCGAAGCAGCTGCTCGTTCGGTGATCGGCCGCGACTACGAAACCCTCGCTCGGCCCCGCCAGACGGGTCCCCGCGCGGCCCTGCGGATCCTGCTGGCTTCCCGCTCGATCATCGACCAGCAGCGCACCGCCAACCGTAATGCGCTCACGGCGCTACTACGCACCGTCGACCTTGGCGTTGACGCGCGCCAGCCCGTGACCGACGCCCAGATCCGCACCATCGCGGCCTGGCGCAGCAGCCGGACCGCCTCATCGGAGGCGTCGGTCATCGCGAGGCGCGAAGGCCGTCGTCTCGCCGTCGCGGTGCTGGAGCAGACCGAGTCGCTCAAGACGAATCACCGTGAGCTGCGTCAGCTGACCGAACAGCTTGCCCCCGGCCTGCAAAACGTTCCCGGACTCGGACCGGTCACCGCGGCGATCATCGTCTGCGCCTACTCCCACCGAGGGCGAATCCGCTCCGAAGCAGCATTTGCAGCCCTGGGTGGCGTTGCACCGCTACCGGCGTCCTCAGGGAACACCACCCGGCACAGGCTCTCCCGATCAGGGGACCGGCAGCTCAACCGCGCATTCGACATCGCCGTCCGCACCCGCATGAGCTACGACCCCGACACCCGCGCCTACGTCGCCCGCCGACGCTCCGAAGGACGCAGCAACCGAGAGATTCGCCGTTGCCTCAAGCGCTACGTCTGCCGGTCCGTCTTCCGCCAACTCCAGACCAGCATGGCTTGACGCCAGGCATAGAAGCGTCATTTTGGGAGGACGTCGCGGGCGAAGTAGGCCGTCGCCCGCCGCAGGATCTCGTTCTCCTGCTCCAGCAGCTTGTTGCGCTTCCGCAGCTCCCTCAGCTCGGCGGAGTCGTCCTTGCTCCCGCCGCCGCGGTCGCCCGATGAGGGCGGAGCGAGTCCGTCGTCGCGGTCGGCGATCTTCAGCCAGCGCTGCAGACAGGACTCCGAGATCCCGAAGTCCCGGGCGACCTGGGAGATCGATGCCTCGCCCTTGCGGGCTACGGCGATGACGTCACGCCGGAACTCCGGCGGGAACGGCTTGGGCACGATGCTGATCCTTCCAGCGAGGCCGCAGCCTCACAGGCAGGGAGTCAACCCAACCGGGGGCAGTCCCCTTCGACAGCGAGCGTCGTCCAGTCCGGCATGGCCCGGTCGGTGGCGGCCATGACCCGCAGCTGCCCGCGCAGCCCAGCGGTGGCCCGCTCGAGGTCGTTGTACGGCAACGCCGCGGCCGCCCGATACGTCATGCCCTCCAGGGTGACCAGGCTCGGGCGGGCCGGAACCCGTACACGCCGGCCGTCACCCCATTGGGGCGGGCTCACCCACCGCCGCAAGACTCGCAAACACGATGACGTTGTCGACGTAGCCCCTAGCGTCCTCGTCGAACACTCCGCCGCACGTGATCAGGCGCAGACCGGCGTCACCGATGTCCCCGTACACCTCTTCGGTCGGGAACTCCTCCTTGGGATGAACCTCGACACGATCGACAAGGAACGTCACCACCGCGCCGTCAGCACGGTCGATCAACACCGTGTCCCCCGGGACCAGCTCACGCAGCCCATAGAAGGCGCCCGGTTCACCCGCCCAGTCAACGTGGCCGGCCAGCACCGCCGGACCCAGCTCACCAGGTGTGGGGCTGCCCGTGTACCAGCCCACCGGGTAGGCGCCTGGCGGAACCTCCATGGACCCATCCGGTTCAAGGCCTAGCCCCATGACCTGAGAGGTCACTCCCAGTGCCGGAATCTGGACCCGAACCGGAGCACTGGCCGACAGGTGCCGCGAATCGGCCGGTAGCGCCGGTTCCACAGGTGCCGGTGCAACCGCAACCTGGGAGAGATCGAGTCGGGCGGAATGGCCGGCGTCCGGAGGCAGGACGACCAGCGTTGCGACGCCGAGGGCGGCGAAAGCAGCAGAGGCCGCCGCCCAGATGCGGGTGGCGCGGGGCCAGGGCCGGGATGCACTAGTGCCCGTCACAGCATCCGCCCCGCCCGAGGTGGGCGGCGGCGGATGCTGCGCGGGCACTAGTGCGACCGTCCTACGGTTCAGGCGTCCGTGCGGGCGCTACGACGAGCAGCGAAGGCCGCGCCACCGGCGGCAGCCAGGGCCGTTCCACCGAGAACGTACGAGATCCCAGCGCCATCCTGGAGGGCGCTACCGTCACCGGCGGCGACCCCGCCCGTGGGCGTCTGGGTGACCTGGCCGCCGGTCATCCCGCCGCCGTCCGTCGTGTCGTCATCGTCGTCGCCGCCCCCGTTGTCACCGTCGGCAGGCTGAGGCGACTGGGTGGGCTCGGTCGGCAGGGAGTCACCGGCCGGCAGGTCCTCGCAGGCGATGCCGTCATCGTCGGCGTCCAGGCCCTCCGGGTCGCTCGGGTCCGCATCGAAGAAGGCCTGCGCCTCCTCCTGCGTGGCGTAGTTTTCGCAGTTGTGTTCATCGGCAAGGGCCGTGCCCGAGAAGCCGAAGGACAGGCCGGCGGTGATGAAGATGCCAGCGGCAGCAGTCGTACTACGACGCATGATTCTCTCCCGATTGTGGTTGGTTGAGACGCCCGTCACCCTCGCACAGCCTTCAGCGACCTGCAGAGCAGTCATCAACTACGCGCACCCCGTGGAACCGTTCTCGACCACAACCTGCCCCGAAGCCAGACGCTGGCCGGGCGCCACCGACACGAAGCGCCCCACCTCCTGCAGGAGGTGGGGCGCTTCGTGCGTTCGGGCGGCTAGTTCTCGCAGCCGATCCCGTCGCCGTCTCGGTCGAGGTGCGTGCCGTACCCGGGATCGCCGACCCTCACCGGTGCGGCCCCCGCATCCCTTGCCGCGGTGCAGTTCTTGAAGTACGTCCCCGACGGAGCCGGCGGCGGAGGCGGAGGCGGCGCGGGTGCCGGTGCGGGTCTCGGCGCGGGTGCTGGTGCCGGCACGGGCACCACGGGCGCAGGCCGCGGAGCAGGCGCCGGAGCGGGCCGCGGCGCAGGCACAACCGCCGGCGGAGGAGGCGGCGGCGCCGTCTCCCGCTCCGGCACGTTCACCACGATACCGGCCGGCAGCGGCTCGTTCGGGCAGGCGGACAGCACTGTGGCGATCGCGTTCTTCTCCGCCTGCGTCATCCACAGCGGGTAGGTGGCCTTCACCGCCACCTGACGGGCCACGTAGGCGCACCGGTAACCCTTGTTCGGCGGCAGCCACGTCGCCGCGTCGCCGTCACCCTTCTGCATGTTGAGCGGCCCGTCGACGGCCAGCAGGTTCAGCGGGTCGTTGGCGAACTGCCTACGCTGCGCCTCGCTCATCTGCTGGGCGCCCTTCTGCCAGGCGTCCGACAGCGCCACCACGTGGTCGATCTGCACATCCGAGCTGGTGTCCTGCCCGCGCTGGAAGGGGATGGTGCGAGCCGAGTACGGGTCGGCGAGCGAGCCGGTGAGCACCACGCAGTTGCGGGTGCCCGGCTTGAACGTCTCGCCGGTCAGGTCCCGCTTAAGCATGTCGTTGCGGGTGTCGCAGCCGTTGCGGTCGGTGTCCAGCCAGCCGGAGCCGAACAGGTCCCGGTCGTAGCCGGTGCGCGGGGCCCGACCCTTCACCTCGATGGCGGCGAGGGCGGCCAGGGCGGTGGTGGGCGCGGCCCCGCCGACGGCGACGTCTGCGGCCCCATCCGACAGCTGGCCGGGTTCTCCCGCGCCCTCCGGAACCGGGGACTCTTCGGCCGCCGCCAGGGACTCCTCGGCCGCCCGGATCGCAGCTTCTTCGGCTTTCTCCGCTTCCCGCTCCCGGGCCTCCGCACGCCGCGCCTCAGCCTCCGCCTCTTCGGCCTCGGCCTCCGCTTCGGCCTGAGACTCCGACGACGCCGTGCTCGTGTCGGTGGGCGCGGCGGTGGCCGTGCCGACGACCAAGAGCAGCACGGCGACGCCTGCGACCCCGCCAGCAACCTTCCGGCTGGCGATACCCGGCAGCCGGCCACGGACTGCGGCGACCAGAGCCACCAGCAGACCGACCAAGCCGAGCATGACCAGCCCACCGGACAAGCCGCTCGAAGCGAGCCCGACTATCACAAGGAGCAAGGCGAACCCTGCGGCGACCCAACCCACACCGCGCCAGGCACGCGCGAACCTATCCCCGGCCATCCGGCCCCCGTCCCATAAGTGGAACTGGAAAGTAGCGGTTACGGGTCCCCACCGACAGGGGTTCGCCGAAACCGCCAGCGGCAGTGCCGTCATACCCCCGTCCCAGACTGGTAGCGCCTTCTTCGCGCGAGGCCCGCACCGGTCGGGGATGGTCATCAGGGCAGGACGTCGTCACCGCCGCGCCCTTGAACCGGCCGGACTCGGACGCTGGGCAGTCCCGTGCGCGGTCTGACCTGCGGGCATGGCTGTGGTCGCGGTGTGGTCGCACCGTCCGGCATGGTCCGCCCCCGCTTCCGCGGAGTCGAGTAACTGAAATCCTGGCCACTTGACCCCGGAGGAGGGTTCGTGGGCAGGCGTGGTTATCCACCGGAGTTCCGGCGGAAGGTGCTCGACCTGGTCGAGGCCGGCAGACCGGTCGCCGATGTGGCGCGGGATCTCGGCATCAGTGCCGAGTCGATCTACACCTGGCGCCGGCAGGACCGGATCGACAAGGGGCTGCAGCCGGGGCTGAGCAGTGCCGAAAAGTCGGAGCTGACCGCGGCGAAGCGCCGCATCGCCGAGCTCGAGGCGGAGTTGGCCATCCATCGCCGGGCCAGCGAACTGCTGGGGAAGGTGGTGTCCCCAAAAGGCGGTACGAGGCCATCGCGGTGATGGCCGGCGAGGGCCTGCCGGTGCAGCTGGCATGTCGGGTGCTGAGCGTCTCCGAGTCGGGCTACTACGCCGCCTTGAGCCGTCCACCGTCGGCCCGGGCGATCCGGCATGCGTGGTTGACCGACCAGATCCGGGAGGTCCACGGGGCCTCCAACGGCACCTACGGGGCGCGGCGGGTGCACGCCGAGCTGACTCTTGGTCGCGGCCTGACGGTCGGCCACGGGGCGGTCGAGCTGCTGATGACTCGAGCCGGAATCCGTGGCGTGACCGGGCGGCCGCGCTGGCGCCGACCTCGGCCGGAACTGGTCTCCAAAGACCTCGTCGACCGGGACTTCACCCGGTCCGGGCCGAACCAGCTGTGGGTCACCGACATCACCGAGCACCCCACGAGGGAGGGCAAGGTCTACTGCGCGGTGGTGCTCGATGCCTACTCTCGGCGGGTGGTCGGCTGGTCCATCGACGCCTCGCCGACCGCGGCCCTGGTCACCAACGCGCTCGGGATGGCGATCGACTCGCGCACCCCGCCGCCGGGTGCGGTGATCCACTCCGACCGCGGCGTTCAATTCGGTTCCTGGGCGTTCACCGACCGCGCCAAGGCCTCTGGGCTGGTGCCCTCGATGGGTAGCATTGCCGATTGCTTCGACAACGCGATGATCGAGTCATTCTGGTCGCGGATGCAGGTGGAGCTGCTCGATCGCAAGCGGTGGAACACCCGCATCGAGTTGGCCAACGCGATGTTCGAGTACCTCGAGATCTGGCACAACCGACGTCGTCGGCACAGCGCCCTTGGCTGGCTGTCACCGATAGAGTTCGAGACCCAGAACAAGATTGTGGTGGCCTAAGGGTTCCAGTTGCTCGACTCCGCCAGACGCGGGGCATCCCAGAGCCTCCATCAGACCCGGGGCGGGACAGTCCTCTGGAGCTGCTCAAAGGGGTTAGCGATGAGCGGCGCCGCCGCGAGGGTCGTCGGCTTCTGTCGTGGGGGCCGCTCATCGGCCGAGCTCGAGGCCCTGGACGGCTTCCGCCGTTCCCATCACTACGCAGGCGGCTCGGTGAACGCCGAGACAACCAACGACAGGGGCATCTCATGACTGACAGAACGGTGCTTGCCCGCCTCACCGTGAGGAGCGGTGAGTCAGTCGCGCTCCAGGAATACCACTTCCCGCCGCAGCTCGAGCAGCTCCCTGCGGATTGCGCTCGTGCCCCAATGCACCGAGACAGCGATGAGAGCCATCTGCACCAGAACCACCATGACGATGAGCAGCAGCCAGACGGCGGCACCAAGTTCTTCCACACCCACATCCTCGACCGCCGTCCCTGCGGCGTCTTCCTCCTGATGAGTGGCCGGGAAGGGGCATCTCATGGCTGACCGGACAGTCACGTCATGCCACGGCGGTACACACACATAGAAGCTTCGGCGCTCATGGCTGCCGTCGGCGCCGACCCGGCACGGCCCTTCACTAGGTCGCCGCACGCGCCGGTTTCCCTAGTTCGGGTGTGTCCCGGCCTCGAACGCTCAGTTCTGCTCGCGAATGCGAGAAGATCCCGAACCGACTTGGTTCCTGCCTGGGACCTGCGGTTTCCGGGGAGAGGGGCACGTTGCGTCGCTTTGCTGACACCTTCCAGAAGCGCTGGCTGATGCTGGGCGCTGCCGCTCTCCTCGTCGTCTTGCTGGCCGGCCTGGCCGGCTGGGGTGGGAGCACGCTGGCGAACAACGCCGCCGCGAGCAGGGCGCAGTCCACGGCCGCGGCCACCACGAGCCCGCTGAGCGCGACGTCGCCGAGTGCGCCCCCCGCGGCACCGTCCCTGGAGGCGTCGCCCGAGCCGGCCGCTACCTCACCGGTGGTCGAGGAGAGCCCGGCTGCGACTCCGGCGCCGTGGACGCCCAGTCCGGCCCCCGCTCGTGCTCCGGCGCCCGCCCCGGCGCCCACACCGGCACCTGCCCTCGCCCCCGCGCCGGGGCCAGTTGCGGCCCCGCCCTCGGCCCCCGTGCAGGCGCCCGCCCCCGTGCAGGCGCCCGTCCCCGTGCAGGCACCTGTGCCCGAGCCTCCGCCGGTCAACTGCTCGCCATACCTGTCCGCCAAGGACGACAACCGGAACCGATACCAGGCTCAGCTGGCCAACAACAACATCGAATACAACATGGCGCTCAACAGCGGAGACCTCGATAAGGCCGCCGCTCTCTACAGCAAGGGCCAGTCGATCCAACAAGCGTGGTCCCAAGCCGACCAGCGGCTTGCCGCCCAGTACCCCGGCTGCTAATCGGGGAAGCTTCCGGCGGCCCACCGTCTGTGGGCAACTCGGCGCACGCCGACCGGCCGTCCTTGGCAGGATCGTCGGCGTGAAGGGGTCCCACCGGCGGCTACGTCACCGCTCCGGAGCAGCCAGACTCGGTGGGGCGGCTCTGCTTTCAGTGGCCCCTTCGCTTGAAGCGTGGCGCGATCGAGAGGTGGGGCGCGGGCTGAGTCGAGTCGAACGGGTGGCCCTCCGTGCTGCTGTTAGCGGCCGGAGAGACGTTGATCAGCTGGCCTCAACTGTGGCGGACCACTCGAACCAAGTCCGCCCGTGTAGACCCGGGGATGGCGTGGGGCCTGCGACGTTGAGCGTCGTCCAGTCCGGCGTCGCGTCATCGCACACGGCCATGAGCCGCAGCTGACCGCGCAGGCCGGCGGTTGCCCGCTCCCGGTCGTCGTACGGCAGCGCCGCTGCTGCTTTGTAGATCATCGACTGAGGCTGCCCGCCCGCAACCACATGGATGCCAGCCGCTGTGGACTCGTCACCCGGAAGAGCGAGCCGTTCCCCATGACGGCTAAATGGGCAGCCCTCGGGCGCGTTCACACCGCACCGCATTACCCCTGTGACGTAATGGAGCGGTGACGACGGACACCTGCGCCGACCCGTATGCCGTGGGCGATACCGCCCGAGGCGCTGCCACAGTGGCGGAGGCTGGCCGAGGTTTTGCACGTCGAAGGGCCGGCGCCGTGCGAGGAAGGCGACCCGGACGCGTGGTGGCCCGACCGGGCGGCCGACCCGCTGGCCGTCCGCATCTGCGGCGGCTGCCCCGCCAAGGTCGAATGTCTCGACTACGCGCTCGCCGCGGACGAGCGCGACGGGCTGTGGGGCGGGCTCACCCGAGCAGAGCGGGTGGAGGTTGCCCGTCAACGAGGGCAGGCGCCACTGTCGCCGCCGGCGGTGGCCCGGCACGGGGAGAACAGCACCTATGCGGCCGGCTGCGACTGCCGGCCGTGTACGCAGGCTCATACGCGCTACGTCGCCGACTGGCGGACCCGACGGAGGTACGCCGAGACCACGAGGTCAGCGTGATGGCCGTCCAAGGATCAGCCGGTGACCTGCCAAGTCGCAGTGGGTCCGTCGAAGCTCGGCGCCCAGTCGATGAGCAGCGGTCCCTCCGGGGCGTCGAACGCAACCTCTCCCCGCACCTGGCGGCCGGCAGTGAGGTCCATCGACAGGGAAGTGCGCAGAGGTGCGTTGTCAGCGGGGTAGACGATGCCCGCCTCGTCCTGCGCCCTGAAGTCATACGAGGACACAAGCAAGGCCCCAGGCTCCCGGCGCTCGCTAACCTGAACCGTCACATCAGCGACTAGCCACGACCCGTTCACGGGTGTTGCCGAGCTGTACTCAGCTTCCGGGGCGGTGATCCGCCGAATTCCGTTGAGGGTGACCGTGCCGGCTGTGATGCCGCCGTCGAACGGCACGGGCTCTCCGATCGTCGCGAACTCGGGCGCCGTGTACTCCGGCTCCGTGGGCGTGGGGTCGGCGTTAGCTTCGACCTCCTGATCGAGAGCCTCGTCGCCACCTTCCATCTCCCCGGCGCAGTACTCGACCCACTCCGCCTGCGTGAGATCCATGTCGGGGTTGTCGCAGTCTGCCGCCGACACGTCAGGGCGGATGTCCTCGTTACTGAGCGGCTGCGGCCGACTGCCGCACCCGGCGAGAAGCGCGCACACTGCGACAGTGGCTAGGACACTTCGGATCATGATCTCCCCCTGACAGCATCGATGCTGGTATCTGGACGCTAGCGGACCGGAACGCACCCTGACTTGTCTCGCCGCATCACAGCTCGGAGAACCCACTGAGTCCCCGCCGACTACGGATCGGCGGGGGCTCGGTGCGTTGGGCGGTCAGGCGTTGGGGTCGCCCTCCACCAGGTCGGCCGCCGCGGTGAGAGCCGCAGCGAGCTTGCGGGCGTCCACAGCCGTGAACGGCTCGTCGTCGAGAAGGATCTGAGGCTCCTCCCCTCCGCTGGTGAACCAGTCGTACCGCTTGATGCGGATCTCGTAGCTCGGGCCGGCCTCGAGCTTGACGATGTCGGGGGCGCCGGAGTGAACCAAGACCTGGTCATCCGGGTGCCCGTCGGTGAAGTGCTCGTCGGACACACACCAGCTGGGGCAGTCGCGTGACGGGGTCGTGATGGCGGGAACCGGAGTGGCAGTCATGGCGGCGGGGCTCCTTCTGTCACGTGCCGCTGGTGTGTAGCGGCGGGGTGGACACGTCCTCGTGGACAGGGAAACCATGACCCTTGCCGTCCCGGTCGTCTTCCTGGTGCTGCCCGTCTCAAACCGGCCCATACGACAGGCCCGCAGCTAGCCACCGGCGTCTCTCGCCGGCCTAGTAGACGGCTCGCCTCAACGCCCGCTCCGGTATGGCTGGCCTCTGTCGTGGCGACGTGGTCCACTGCCCGCCATGGGGCTAGCCGGCCATAGGCGTCGCCGTCGCGCGCGGCCCGAACCGACTTTGTCGGCTTCGCCGCGCTCGGAGCTGTATCGCGAGCTGGGCATTGGAGTCCTTGTCGCAGCCCTCACCCTGGCTGTGACCTTTCGGATGGAAGATCGATTCATCGAGCGCCAAGAACAAGCGGAGCAAAGGCGCTTTGGGCAGGCGGAATTGTTAGAGAACGTTCGATTTGTCAGGGAACGCTCACAGGATGCGGCGGCATATAAGCCGTTCGACGACATGCGGCTTCGGGGAGCACAGCTTTCAGGATTGCGCCTCGGGTGTGATAGGAGCGAGCCAGACGCTTTCGACACCTGCGCAACTTTTGCACGGGCCGACCTTAGGCGCGCCCTGCTCAATCGGGCCGATCTGAGTGGGGCCTATCTGTTCCGCGCCGATGCTCAGGAGGCTCAGGCCGAGGAGGCCCAATTCATTCGGGCAACATTAGCAGAGGCTGATTTCAGGTCGGCCAACCTGCGGGGAGCCTTCCTGCAGCTATCTTCCGCCAGCGGCGTGTTATTGGCTAATGCGGACCTGACTCGGGCTTCTTTGCTTGGAGCGCACATGGACGGCGCAGACCTAAGAGGGGCGGTCCTGGACGAAACAATCCTTGGAGACGCCGACTTGCGCGGCGCCAATCTGGCGGGCGTAGACATGACGACGTCAGACTTTATCGGCGCGACCGTTCAGTGCTGCGGCGATGACGTGATCCATCCCCCGAACTTGGACGGCGTGTGTTACGACGACAGCACGCTCTGGCCTGAAGAGCACCGCCCCGTCGCGCCGCCGGAGTGTGCAGCATGGAAGTAGAAGCGCCACGTCCAGACACACTGTCGAGAACGTCGCAAGAGTCGGGCCGGCGGGCTGAGCCACGCCGGGCAGCGCAGGTCGTCTTCTTGATGCTGCCGGTCCAAAACCGGCATCTTGCTCAGCGACCAACATGCTCCTCCAGGCTGGGGTTCCGCTACACGGCCCCCGGTCCCGCCGTCATGGTGACTGGCGGGACCGGGGGAGTCTTGCTAGCCCTCGGTTAGCAGGTGGGAACTTTCCCGTTATGCCCAAGCGGGACCAGTAGGCCTTCATAGGCCCATCCTTGAGCGGGATCTGATGGGCTGGCGACCAAGTACTCCCTGGAACGCTCCGTACTCGGCCAGTGCAGTTTGAGCCATCTTGGGCCAGCGGCTGATTCTGGCATTGGGTCAAAACTGGTAACCGCCACGCAATCGACCCACACCGTTGCGCGGTTACCGACGCTTCCAATCTGGAAGCCGCTGGCCTCGGGGGTGTTTCGGATAATTAGGCCAAGGTCGCCCGTGTGTACCACCGCGTAAGGGTACGGACCGTCCCCGAGCTCCGAGGGAGCGCGGTTGCGGAAGTCATCGGCCAGCGCGTCCGCGAACGCGCTGTCGCTCACGCTGAGGTCGAGGGGGCTTGCTCCGTAGTAGAGGCAATCTCCGGTGCCGAGCGTGACGCAACCACCCGAACCGTTGCCGTCCATGCTGATGTCACCCCCGACCGTGGTCTCGGATCCCGCTGTGCTCGGCTCGTCTTTGGTCAGCTGCAAGACACCCAGCGGCACGGCGACCACGCTTGCGATGGCTCCGATGGCTCCCCACGCAAGCCTCCGGCGCTTTCGATTTCGTTGCGTGGGACTTTGCCCCCCGGCTGACGCCGCTATCTCGGGGGCCCGAGGAACTGGAATCGAAACCGCCGTGTGGTCTGGCTCGTTGGCGGCGGGTGGGGGAGTGGGGGTGATTGACGACATGGCTCGCGCCTCCGGCGAGGAGGTTTACGCGGACGGCCTGAGGTCGCTCAAGAGCGGTACGAGGCCGCGTCGCGCCCGAGTCGCAGGCTGTTGGCCTGCTAGGGCGCGGTCCTGACTCGAACGTCAGGGCGTCGTCACGCCGACGCACCCTAAGCGGAGGATGCATCACCGGCAGCGAGCTGTCGAGCTGCCGGAGAGAACCCGTCATCTCTGCGGGAAGGCGTCACGCGGTGTGGCTTGTCGGACACGCAACAGCTTGCTCGACCGTCGATCAACGTGCGTCTGTGGGTCTTGAGGCCCCGTCGTCTCCTCGGTGCTGCCGGTCACCGTCCTCTTCGCCTTGTAACATTTACGGGGATACCGGCGTTGTTGCGCCGGGACGCTGGGGGCTGCAGGGGCGATCCTCCGGAGGGTCTGCGCCACGACCTGAGCAGCGCCCAGCCAGAGCATCAAGCATCACGCTGTGCAGCATGACTGTCGCTCGTCGCCGATATCCTGTGTGCGAGGCACACGAATCGGGTGCCCAAGGCTGCCAGGGGGTCCGCATGTCAACAGTGGACGAATCGCCCGAGTCGGCTTCCAAGGATGCAGGGGAGCGCAGTACGAAGCTGCTGGCCGCCACGGGCGTCCGGAACGACGAAACTCCTGATGGGGCGACGCTGGACTATAAGGGGAAGCAACTCGATTTCAAGGGTAAGCAGTACGGATTATGGACAACGATACTTACCCTGGTCGTCGCTATTCTCGGGGTTGTCGTCACCCTTCTCGGATTCAAGACGGGCAATCAGTCTGAGGATATAGACTCGTTGAAGGGTCGAATCGATTCTCTGCAGCGCATAAACGGGGACCGGGCCGAAGAGCTGCGAACGCTTGAGGAAGAGATTGCGCTCCTTCGAACTCAGCGGGACGACGCCGTCAGTGATCGAGACGCTGCCCAAGCAGCACTCGATGAAGCCAACGCTCGTCTGGAAGAGCTGGAGCAAGAGGGAGATGGCGACAAGCCACCGGACGCGCCGACTGCGGACGGTGGCGAAGTTCGGTCGTTCGTCCTGCCATTGTCCCGCAGTTACAATGGTTCGGCTGTTGATCTGGACGCGGCGGCGGTGCGCGAGGCCGGCGTCGACCTGAGGTACGAGTCCAAGGACGGCCAGTTTGCGCTCGTGGCCACCTATGGGAAGACGATCAGCACTAATATCGGCGTCGAAAGCCCCACTCGCGTCCAATGTCGGGATGCGGTTGACAAGCGCCCCCTTGCCCAAGATGACAGTTGGGGATCCCTTGCGGTTAACCAGCAAGCGTGCATCGTGTCGGATTACGGCATGTCGCTACTGACGATCAGTTCCATCGCCGAGAACGGAGACGTCGGCATAACTCAAGTCTATTGGCGGATCGACTAATTGTGCAGGGCGCCTGATGACTAGCCGTAGCCGTCCGCCGCGTTGGTCATCAATCAATTTACCTTGTGACCCGTTTAGGGCTGCTCTCCTCATGCTCATGGGGTGAGGATCATTGACGCCAGGGGCCTGAGCGGTCAGCCGGAGGGGGCCGCCTTTGGTCTCGCGTCATGCCGGTTGGTCGGGTGTTGAGGGCACCGTCCCGTTCACCTTGTGATCGCTAATGGTTTCTTTCGCCCGGTGCAGATGAAACGTTGACCGTCACGGGAACAGCGCGGTGCCGGCGAGAACGACGCATTTGCGGGTGTGTGCTTGGAGGTCTCGCCGGTGAGGTCGCGCGCCAGGATGTCGTTGCGGATGTCGCAGCCGTTGCGGTCGGCGTCGCTCCAGCTCTCGCCGAACAGGCCGCGGTCGTAACCGGTCCGCGGCGCCCGGGCAGCCTGAGCCTCTGCAAGGTCCCCAAGGGCGGACGCGCAGCCCTCTACACCCAGGCCGCGATGGGGCAGGCCCTGGTGACTATTAAGGAAGCCCTTGCGGTCGCTCCGGGATTCAGCAGGTGCGGCTCACCGTCCTGCGTCACGTCGGCGCCGACGCCTACGGCCGACCCAAGCTTCAATGCCTGCTGGCCGGCACATGGACCCGACAAGCCCTTAAGGTGACGCCTGGGCCCCGCCGACGCCGCTACCGTCGCGCAGGACACCGCCACCGAGCTGTTCATCAAGCTGCGCGGCGGCAAGGCACTGGAACCGCTGAACGTGAACTCGCAACCGGATCCAGCAGCTGCTGGGGGTCGTCGACATCGAGCGCCTCGTTCGAGATTGATTGAGTCGTAACCGGGCTTCGCCAAGGACGCGCAGAGATGCCGCACCGCGGCTTTGGGCAGTGCTGCCCCACGCTCGTTGACCAGGGAAGTTGAGCCCCTCGGGCGCTGTCCTGCCCGGGCATGACTGTGCCGTGGTCACCTGTGCGGCCAAGGCACGGACATAGCGCCCGCGGGGAGCTGCTCCCAGTGGGCGAGTGGCTGGCCGAGGTGCCTGCGCCGCAATGTGGGGGGTGGTCCTCGGTCAATCACGCAGATGGGCAACGGGTGAGACCCGTGGGGTCTATGCGAGGTGAACGGGCGAGAAGTGCTAACCCGGGGGCCGAACATGGTCATGAGCGGACCGCGAGGTATCGGTAACGCTGTGGAACCTTACTTATGAGGGCGACAGTTCCCTCGCCCCACAGACTCTGGAGCCGATCATGCGTTGTCGTACCACTGCTATTGCCGGTGTCTTCTTCACCGCTGCTCTGTCCCTCGGTGTCTCTGGCACCGCCCACGCCGCCGACACGTTCAACTGCCCGGACTTCGTCTCGCAGGCGGACGCCCAAGCTGTCTACAACGCCGACCCGAGTGACCCGAACCAGCTGGATCGCGACAACGACGCTCAGGCCTGCGAGGACCACGACTACGTCGCCAACGCGGGGACCGTCACCAGCGCCATGGCCCTCGGCACCACGAGCCAGGCGACCGCCGGCACCACGGGCCAGGTGACCAGCCGTCCGGCAGGTGCCGTGGCCGCCGGCGACGGTAGCTCGTCCAGCGACGCCAGCGCGCTTCCCTACGTCCTGGGCGGCGTCGCTCTGACCGCGGCCGGTGGGGCCGCGTTCGCTGCGCGGCGTAGCTCCCGCGCGACCGTCTGACCGCACGAGACGTGCACCATCGCGCACTTACCACCCGCCCCGGTTTCTCAGAGACCGGGGCGGGTGGTGCGGTGCGCATCGTCAGGGCGTACCCCCCGCCACTCCCTTCGGCGCGAGCGTCGAACACCGAGGCCGAGCTTGAGGCCCTCCTCGCCCGGCCGCCTCGAGTCACCCGCTACGGACAGCACAGTCGCCGCGCTGCCCGGAGCGCCCGGCCACGTGCCGCCCGTTTCTGGGCGGGCACCTCCGCGGTACTCGCCGCCGCAGGGATTGCAGCAGTCGTCGTCCTGCCCCAGAACACGACTGACCCCGTTCGACTCGACGTTCCCCTCGCCGTGGTCGCCCCGCCGGTTCCCGCGACCGCGACGTCGTCCGCACCCCCTGCCGAGCTGGTCAGTCCGGCATCCAGCGCACCACAGCTGCCGGCCAGTACTCCCACTCGGGTTCAGATACCGGCCCTCGCAGTCACTTCTCGGATCATGGAGCTCGGCCTGGAGCGGGACGGCTCCATGGAGGTTCCGCCGGGCGCCTATCCCGTGGGCTGGTACGACGGCAGCCCCACACCCGGCCAGCTCGGGCCCGCTGTCCTCGCCGGCCACGTCGACTGGGAGGGCGATCCGGGAGCGTTCTACGGGCTACGGGAGCTGCGGCCAGGGGACACCGTCGTCGTCGACCGCGCCGATGGCACCGTCGCAACCTTCAGCGTCGACCGCGTCGAGGAGTACGCCAAGGCCAACTTCCCGACCGAGAAGGTCTACGGCGACATCGACCACGCCGGTCTGCGCCTGATTACCTGCGGCGGAGCCTTCGACGAAGACACGGGGGACTACCAGAGCAACATAATCGTGTACGCCAGCCTCACAACGGTCGGCTAGATGTGATGCCCAGCTAGGCGCAGGTCCCGAGGCGCACCCCAGTCGCGGTTACACCTCTCAGGTCATTGGCGCGGCCACGAAGGCGCATGTGGCGCTGGCCCCTTTACTTGCTGCGGGTGCCGCTGCCTAATGTCGTCCCGATGCAGACCCGCGAGCCCGACCTCGATCGAGGGCGGTGCATGGGTTGGGAGATCGGCGCGCATGTGTCCCGTCCATCGTCGTGTTAGCCCTGTGACCGTTACGGGCATCTTCCGCTGGCCGCCGGACGGCACGGGCAGGACGTCCGCTGTAGGACGTGCCCTGCATGCGGGGGCGACTTACGTCACCCAGAGCAGGGCGTGCCTGTCACTCCAGTTGCAGTCCCAGGAGCAACTCCCCGTCGAGACGCCGTGTCCAGCTTCGGCCGTTCGCGTCCACGAACGAAACGCCGACGGTCGACCAGGGGCGACCTGGACGACCGGACGCCGTGAAAGGGATGCGAATGTCGTGCGCACCAGGATCAACCCGATACAACTCCTCTATGCGAGCGTAAGAGAGACGCGTCTGCCGCAAGAAGGAGTGATGAGAACCCATGCTATAGATTTCTGCTTGGTCGGTGAAATCGAAAGGGTTAGAGTCCCTGCTTAGCGCCACGAAAGCCACTTGGGAGATTGGTCGATCGCTAGCGTTGAGGAGCGTTGCGTTCACGATCAAGGGCTCCTCATTCTGCCATATGCGATAGAGGGACACTTTGGACGCCTGTTCCATCTGTCTGTCCAGTATGGTCGACCGATACTGACGCGCGGCGATAATGATTCCAATGCCCGTGAGGATCGCGCCGACGGCGCCACCGATTGCCCCAACGGTTTCGGGGGTCAAATCCCACGCCGGACTGGCGGCCATGGGCGTGATGTTGCCATGCGCGCTTCGCACTCGCGCCGCGGAGCGTCTGCATGCCCTCGCCGCCGCTCGTGTGGCTAGGTCCCGGGAAGGTACGCGGGGTCAGTAGGTCACCGTCCTCTTCGCCCTCTTCCCGGGGCTCATCAGCATCGTCTCACTGGCGCAGTGAGCCCGCGGACAACCGAAAGGAAGACCATGCCCGTTCTCATCTCTGCCGCCCTGGCTGCCCTGGCCGACCGCCTGCGCGGTGAGGATCCCGAGCGGGGGGACGTGCCCGGCTGGGTGATGATCACGGTGATGACCGCCGCCCTGGTGCTGGCGATCCTCATCCCGTTCCGCGCGGCGATCGTCGATGCGGTCACGAACGCGCTGACGTCGGTCACGGGTGCGGGCTGAGCGGCTCCGCCGCGGCGAGGACGGTGAGCGGGGGAGCGCCGTCGTCGACTTCGTCATGGTCTCGCTGCTGATCGTGGCGCTGCTGCTCGCGGTGCTGCAGGTGGCGGTGTACGTGCACGTGCGCAACGTGGTCACCGCCAGCGCCCAGGAAGGGGCGCGGTACGCCGCCAACGCCGACGTCGGCTCGGCCCCGGGTGCCGCGCGCACCGTGGAGATCGTGGCCGCGGCAACCTCGGTGCGGACGGCCCAGGGGATGGCGTGCACGTCGGAGGAGGAGCTGGACACCAGCGGCGCGACGCTGGTGGTGGTGCGCTGGTCGGGGTCGGTCCCCTCGCTGCTGGCGGCGTTGGGCGACGTGCTGCCGCTGGAGGTCACCGGCCGGGCGATGAAGGAGGCCGCGTGAGGTGGTTGCGCGCCCGCCTCGGGCAGATCGAGGGGGAGCGCGGGTCGGCGCTGGTGGAGTTCGTGTTCGTCGCGCTGGTGGTGTTCGTGCCGCTGGTCTACATCGTCGCGGGGTTCTCGGCGGTGCAGCGCGGGGTGTTCGCCTCGCAGGCCGCAGCGCGGGAGGCCGGGCGGGCGATGGCACCGCACCGGACCCGCTCACCGGGCACGAGCGGGCGCTGCGGGCCGTGCAGCTGGCGGTGGAGGACCAGTCGGTCGAGGCCACCGACGTCCGGCTGGCCTACGCGCCGGCCGGTGCGGGCTGCGATGCGGCGGGCGGCTACTCGCCGGCGTTCGTGCCGGGGGAGGAGTTCTCCGTCTGCGTCACCGTCACCGTGCGGATCCCGCTGCTGCCGGAGTTCGTCGAGGCCAACACCGCCACCGGCCAGTTCGTCGTCGAGCGCGATCGCTACGTCGACGGCTGACGCCGCATCGAGGGGTTGTTGTCAGCGACGGCGCCTCCGCTTCCCGAACAGCCCGCGGGTGGGCTCCCGGCCGAGCGCCGACGCCTGGCCGGGGCGAACGAGCGGTGGGCCGGTGACTCGTGCGCGGAAGCCGGGCCCTGCCCGGTCGGGCGTGCTCAGTCCTGCGCCGGGCCCGCCGGCACGGGCACCAGCAGGGTGTCGAGCGGCAGCCGCTCCCGTGCCGTCCGCTCGCGGGCGGCCAGCGCCTCGGGCAGCTGGGCTTCCTCGTCGCGGCGGCCGAGGGCCAGGACGACGAGCGGCACCACCGGGGCCGGCAGGTCGAGCAGCGCGGCGACCCGGTCGCGGTCGAAGCCGCCGAGCTGGTGCACCGCCAGCCCCTCGTGCTCCGCCTGCACGGAGAGGTGCGCGACCGCCTGTCCGGTGTCGTACACGGCCCACGGTCGCGGGGCGCCATCCGGGCCGGCGGTCTCGGCCGCGACGACGACGAGCGCCGACGCCGCGTGCGCCCACAGCTGATTGCCCGCCGCCAGCGCCTCCTGCACGGCGGCGAACTCCGGCGTCCCGCGGCGGGCCACGGCGAACCGCCACGGCTGGCTGTTGTTCGCGCTCGGCGCCCACCGGGCGGCCTCCAGCAGCGCGGTCAGCTGGACGTCGGTGAGCTCGTGGGCGGTGTCCAGCCCGCGGGGGCTCCACCGGCCGGCGAGCAGCGGGTGCAGGGGAACGGCGGTGACGGCGGTCTTGCTGACGGTCATGACAGCCGCAGCGTGGATCGAACGCTCGAGCATTCCGTGCGGTCGCTCACCCGACGAGACCCTGGCTGGGTCGGCGGGCCACTCGGTCCTGCAGGGCGGGGCTCCCGCCCTCGTGCCGGGGCTCCGCCGGGAGCGGGCTGCTCGCCCTCGGCGTCGTCGCTGCGATCGCGCTGCACTTCGTCGTCATGGCGCCGCTGGCCGCGCCCGCCGGGGGGAGACCTTCCTGCGGTGAGGGTCGACGACGTACTCCGGCGCCACCCGTGTTCTCGTCACGTCCCGACGCCTGCCCGTGACTGGGGTCGCGGCGGCCACTGGGGGAACCGAGCAGCCGCGGCGGCGGGCGCCGCCGCGGCCACGCCGGTGGGGTCAGCCCCCGCGCTCCACCTCGGCCTGCACCACGCCGCGCACCGCGCGCAGCAGCGCTTCGTCGGAGGTGTCACCGCGGTCGAGGGCCTCGCGGGCCGGTCCGGGCAGCAGGCTGCCGTCCACGGTGTCCAGCCAGGTCACGTCCCCGCCCATCCGTCGGCCGACCTGCAGGCCGTCCCCCTCCGGGCGCAGCACGTACTCCTCGCCGTCCAGCTGGATCGTCATCTCGTCGGTCATGACCGCCCCCTACCCCCGGGACCACCGGTTCCACGCAAGGACCGCATCGGGCGGGGGAGGATGCCCGCATGGACGAGGAGTGCTGCGAGGTCGTCGTCACCGCGGACGACGCGGACTGGCTGGCCGGCTTCACCCGCACGCTGGTCGAGGAGCGGCTGGCCGCCTGCGGCCACCACCTCGCGCCGATCCGGTCGGTCTACCGCTGGGAGGGGGCGGTGCAGGACGGCAACGAGGCCCGGGTCGCGCTGCACACCCGCCGGTCGCTCGTGCCGGCGGTGGTGGCGCGCACCCGTGAACTGCACCCGTACGAGGTGCCCTGCGTCATCGCGCTCCCGCTCGTCGGTGGCGACCCCGACTACCTGCGGTGGATCACCGACGAGACGCGGCAGCCTTGACCGGGTAGCTGTAGCGCTGACCCTTTGCGGGTACGGGGCCGTCGCCGGCGCGTGGCGGCCACCGCTCCTGCCGATGCACGCAGCAGGATGTGCGGACGGCGCACCGCGACCTACCGGAGGGGACGTGGCAGCAGCACCTGGGGAGCGCGAGCTGCCCCTCGACGTGCGCCGCAGCGCGGGCTCGTCCGGCCGGGACGCCGCGCTCGTGGAGGCGGTGCTCGATGCCCTCGCCTCCCCGACCGTGCTGCTCGACCCGGCCGGCCGCGTGGTCCTGGCCAACTCGGCGTGGACCGAGGCGGGGCGGGAACGCCAGGCGCCGATCCTGCCGGGGGAGGACTACCACGCGCTCGCCTTGCACCTGCGCGACGACGCCGACGCCCGCCGGCTGGTGCGCGAGCTGCGCGAGCTGTCCCGGGGCGAGCGCACCGAGGTCTCGGTCGACCGCTCCGTCCCCGACCCCGCGGGCGCCGCCACGAGCTGGTTCCACGTGCAGGCATCCCGCGTCGACCAGGCAGGGCACGTCGTCGTCACCCACCTCGACATCACCGCCCGCGTCCGCGCCGAGAAGGCATCGGCCTGGCGGGCGCGCCACGATTCGTTGACCGAGCTGCCGAACCGGGCGCACCTGCACGAGCTCATCGACGCCGAGCTCCTGCACCGCCGCCGTCCCGCGGTCGCCGTCCTCTTCCTCGACGTCGACGGCTTCAAGGACGTCAACGACTCCCTCGGCCACGAGGTCGGTGACGAGCTGCTGCGCCAGCTGGCCGGCCGGCTGCTCGACAGCACCCGCGCGCAGGACGCCGTCGGGCGGCTGGGTGGCGACGAGTTCGTCGTCCTCTGCCGGGACTGCGACGCCGACGGTGCCGAGCTGCTCGCGCACCGCTGCCAGGCCACCTTCGAGCAGCCCTTCGAGCTGGACGGGACGACCCACCGGCTCAGCGCCAGCATCGGGATCGCCGCCATCCCGGCCGGGGACCGCGCCGGCGTGCGGTCCACCGACCTGGTCCGCGACGCCGATCTGGCGATGTACGCGGCCAAGGCCGCCGGGCGGAACCGGGTGCGGATCTTCAGCCCGGACCTCCGAGCCCGGGTGCAGCGCAAGGTGCAGCTGGCGGCCGAGCTGCGGGACGCCATCTCCGTCGGCGGGCTGCTCCTGCACTACCAACCGGTGGTGGAGCTGGCGACGGGGGAGATCGCCGGTGTGGAGGCGCTGGTGCGCTGGCGGCATCCCGAGCGCGGGCTGGTGCCGCCGTGCGACTTCGTGCCGGTGGCCGAGCAGCACGACCTGATCATCCCGCTCACCCGCTGGGTGCTGGCCGAGGCCTGCCGGCAGGTGGCCGCCTGGCGCGACGAGGGCGTCGCCGTGGTCGCCGGGGTCAACGTCAGCGCGGCGCACCTGGTCACCGGCACCCTCGTCGACGACGTCGTGACCGCGCTGCGCGGCGCCGGTCTGCACGCCCGCCAGCTGGTCGTCGAGCTGACCGAGACCAGCGCCGCCGAGGACCCTGCCCGCGCCGCCCAGCAGTTCCGGCGGTTGCGCGACCTCGGCGTCGAGTCCTCCATCGACGACTTCGGCAGCGGCTTCTCGTCGCTGAGCCAGCTGGTCGCCATCCCCGCCGGCGTGCTGAAGATCGACCGGAGCCTGGTCACCGGGGCCGACGATCCGGACGGCTCGTCGGCCGCGGCGGTCGCCGCCGTCGTCGGGCTGGCCCGGGCCTGCGGCATGCGGAGCCTGGCCGAGGGCGTGGAGACGGCGACGCAGCTGCAGCGGGTCACGGAGCTGGGCTGCCGGTACGCCCAGGGCTTCCACATCGCCCGGCCGATGCCGGGCGACGAGTTCCCGGGCTGGGTCCGCCGGTACCGGGCCGGCTGAGCGTCCCGGCCCGACGGGTCGGTCCCACGGTGCGGTCGCCCGAGTGGTGCGGAGCACAACCGTGTGGACACTTCGTCGTTGTGTTGCAGAGAGCGCGCGACCAGGCGCGACCCGCAGGAGGAGACGACCCGATGCCCAGGCCCAGGCTGCTGACCGCTCTGACCGCTGCGCTGGCCGCCGTCCTGCTGGGCGGCGGCGTCGCCGGGGCGGCGCCCACCTCGACGGAGACGGGGGAGTACGCGCCGCTGGACCAGCGCGGCCCCGCGCTGTTGGTGCCCAAGGCGGCCCTCCAGGAGAGCCTCACCTGCAACGGCCCGCTGCGCGGCCTGGAGCAGGACCCGATCCTGCTGGTGCCGGGCACGACCATGGACCCACAGGTCGGGTTCGACTGGAACTACATGCGGGCCTTCGACCAGCGCGGCTGGCGCTGGTGCGCGGTGACACTGCCCTCCGACGCGACCGGCGACATCCAGGTGGCCGGCGAGTACCTGGTGCACGCCATCCGCACCATGAGCCAGCAGGCCCACCGCGACGTCGACGTGGTCGGCTGGAGCCAGGGCGGCATGGTGCCCCGCTGGGCGCTGCGCTTCTGGCCCGACACCCGCCCGCTGGTCGACGACCTCGTGGGCCTCTCGCCGTCCAACCACGGCACGGTCCTCGCCGACACCTCCTGCAGCACCGGCCCGTGCACGCCGGCCAACCACCAGCAGGCCTCCCAGTCGGAGTTCCTGGAGGCGCTGAACAGCGGGGCGGAGACCTTCGCCGGCGTCGACTACACCGTCGCCTACACGGCGGCCGACGAGATCGTCGTCCCGAACACCCCGCCGGTGGCCAGCTCGGCGCTGCGCACCGGCCCCGGTCGGACCGCCAACATCGCGACCCAGGAGGTCTGCCCGGCCAACGCCGCCGACCACTTCGCCATCGGCAGCTACGACCCCGTGGGCTACGCGATCGTCGTGGACGCACTCACGCACGACGGCCCGGCGGTGCGCGGGCGGATCCCGCTCACCACGTGCGCCGAGGTGTTCCAGCCGGGGGTCGACCCGGCCACCTTCACGGCCGACTACGCCGCCTTCGTCGGCTACGCGGTCGACAGTGACGGCGACGCCCCGGAGGTCGAGGACGAGCCGGCGCTCGCCGCCTACGTGTACGCCCGCCGTTGACCGGCGCGGCGGGCCGGGCGGGCTCAGCCCGGCTCGCCGCGGGCCTTCCGCCGGGCGATCACCACGATGTCGACCGCGGCGACGGCGGCGAGCACGAACAGCACAACCGGGAACGCCACCGGCACCGGGTCGGCCCTGAGCATGAGGATCCCGCCCCCGATGCAGATGACCAGGCCGAAGACGGCCAGGACGAGCCGGAGGGTGAGCGCCGACCGGGCCGGGGGCGCACCACCGACACCCGCCGTGGGGTCGTGGTGGTCGGGGAGGCCGCGGGCGTAGTCCTCCCGGGAGCGTGGTCGCTTCGGGTCGGTCATGGCATCCCTGCGTACCCGCGCCGGGAGCGCACTACCCTGGGTCGACGTGGCCGCTGACTTCTCCGTCGTCCTGGACGAACTCGACACGACTCTGAAGTCGATCGAGGCCGTTCTCGACGTCGACCGACTCCGCCGGGAGGTGGCCGAGCTCGAGCAGCAGGCCGCCGCCCCCGACCTCTGGGACGACGTCGAGGCCGCGCAGGCGCTGACCTCCAAGCTCTCCTACATGCAGGGCGACCTGCGCCGGGTGGAGGAGCTGCGGAGCCGGCTCGACGACGTCGGCCTGTTGCACGAGATGGCCGCCGAGGAGGGCGACGAGGCCACGACGGCCGAGGCCGAGCGTGAGCTGGAGGCGCTGCGCAAGGTGCTCGACGAGCTCGAGGTCCGCACCCTGCTGTCGGGCGAGTACGACTCGCGCGAGGCGCTGGTGACGATCCGCTCGGAGGCCGGTGGGGTCGACGCGGCCGACTTCGCCGAGATGCTCATGCGCATGTACCTGCGCTGGGCCGAACGCCACAAGTACCCGACCGAGGTCCTGGACATCAGCTACGCCGAGGAGGCCGGCATCAAGTCGGCCACCTTCTCGGTGAAGGTGCCCTACGCCTACGGCACTCTCTCGGTCGAGCAGGGCACCCACCGGCTGGTGCGCATCTCGCCGTTCGACAACCAGGGCCGCCGGCAGACGTCGTTCGCCGGCGTCGAGGTGCTGCCCGTCGTCGAGCAGACCGACCACGTCGACATCCCCGAGAACGAGATCCGGGTCGACGTCTTCCGCTCCTCCGGTCCCGGTGGCCAGAGCGTCAACACGACCGACTCCGCCGTCCGGATGACCCACATCCCGACCGGCATCGTCGTGTCCTGCCAGAACGAGAAGAGCCAGATCCAGAACCGCGCCGCTGCGCTGCGCGTGCTCCAGGCCCGGCTGCTCGTCGTGCGCCAGCAGGAGCAGAAGGCGGAGATGGACGCGCTCAAGGGCGAGGGCAGCAGCTGGGGCAACCAGATGCGCTCCTACGTCCTGCACCCGTACCAGATGGTGAAGGACCTGCGCACCGAGCACGAGACCGGCAACACCGCGGCGGTGCTCGATGGGGACATCGACTCGTTCATCGAGGCGGGTATCCGGTGGCGCAAGCAGCAGGAGGCCACCGCCGCCTGAGGGAGGACCCCTCTTCGCCAGGCCTCGCCGGCCCGGCGCGGGCCCTGCAGAGGAGCCGGCAGGTGGGTCCTTCCTCACGTTCCGGGCCGGATCGGGGCCGGATGCGACCGTCCGTGACCGGCTGACCGGGCCGTTGCAGGGACGCGGTGACAGAGGGCGAGAACGAGTCCGGAGCGTTCCGTGGCGAACGGGCTGTGCGGGGCCCCGGGACTAGTACCGTGGCGCCTCGTGATCGAGATGCAACACGTCACCAAGCTGTACCCGGCCAGCGGCCGGCCCGCCCTTGACGACGTGTCGACGGAGATCGACAAGGGGGAGTTCGTCTTCCTCATCGGCTCCTCCGGTTCGGGCAAGTCGACCTTCCTGCGGCTGCTGCTGAAGGAGGACGACCCGACGTCGGGCACGGTCTCGGTGAACGGCAAGACGCTCAACACCATGAGCAAGTGGCAGGTGCCCAAGCTCCGCCGCACCATGGGCTGCGTCTTCCAGGACTTCCGGCTGCTGCGCAACCGCACGGTGGCGCAGAACGTCGCCTTCGCCCTCGAGGTCATCAACAAGCCGCACCGGACGATCAAGCGGGTCGTCCCGGAGGTGCTGGAGATGGTCGGGCTGGAGGGCAAGGCCAGTCGGCTCCCCGGCGAGCTCTCCGGTGGGGAGCAGCAGCGGGTGGCCATCGCCCGCGCGTTCGTCAACCGGCCGCTGGTGCTGCTGGCCGACGAGCCGACCGGAAACCTCGACCCGGAGACCAGCGAGGGCATCATGCTGCTGCTCGAGCGGATCAACCGGACCGGCACCACGGTGATCATGGCGACGCACGACTACCACATCGTCGACTCCATGCGCCGCCGCGTCATCGAGCTCAACGGGGGAGTCCTCACCCGCGACCAGTCGCGCGGTGTCTACGGCGTCGGCCGCTAGCAGCGCCCGCCGCACCGACACCGCCGACCGCGTCCGCACGCATCCACGACAGGAAATCCATGCGCGTCAACTTCGTGCTCTCCGAGGTGGCCACCGGGCTGCGTCGCAACCTCACCATGACGGTCGCGATGATCCTGACCACGGCTATCTCGCTCGGACTCATGGGCACCGGCCTGCTGATCGCCGGGATGATCTCCGACATGAAGGAGATCTACTACGACAAGGTGCAGGTCTCCATCTTCCTGGCCGACGACGTCACCGACGAGCAGCGGGCGGCGATCGAGTCGGAGCTGGCCGCCTCGCCGGAGGTCTCGAACTTCATCTACGAGTCGCGCGAGGAGGCCTACGAGCGCTTCCGGCAGCAGTTCAGCCAGCAGCCCGAGCTCGTGGAGAACACCCCGGCCGACGCGCTGCCGGAGAGCTTCCGCGTCGAGCTGGTCAACCCCGAGCGCTACGAGGTCATCGCGGCCGAGTTCCCGAACGGGGAGAACGGTGTCGACCAGGTGCGCGACGAGGGTGACTTCCTCGACCGGCTGTTCAGCCTGCTCAACGGGGCACGTAACGCGACCATCGCCGTCGCGGTCGTGCAGGCGCTCGCCGCCCTGCTGCTGATCTCGAACACCATCCAGCTGGCCGCGTTCAACCGCCGCAACGAGACCAACATCATGCGGCTGGTGGGTGCCTCGCGCTGGTACACCCAGCTGCCGTTCATCCTCGAGGCGGCGTTCGCCGGCCTCGTCGGCGGCCTGCTCGCCGCCGGCGGGCTGATCCTGACCAAGGTCCTGTTCATCGACCGGACGCTGGCCGGGCCGATCAAGGCGGGCATCATCCCGCCGGTCCAGTGGGACGCGATCATCACCAACAGCGTCGTCGTCTCCGGCGTCGGGGTCGCGCTGGCCGGCATCGCCGCGTACGTGACGCTCCGGTTGTACGTAAGGTTGTAGGGGCGAGCCGCCCCGCGAGGCGGCCGGGGAGTGGAGGCCGGAGGCCGCCACCACGAGGGCCGGGGCACGCTCGTGGCAGATGGGGACGGCACCTGGCCGCGGTGTCGTCCGGAGGACGACGGAGGAACGTTGCCGCGAGAGACCGGGCGCAAGCTCATCGCCCAGAACAAGAAGGCGCGGCACGACTACTCGATCCTCGACACCTTCGAGGTGGGTCTGGTGCTCACCGGCACCGAGGTGAAGAGCCTGCGTGCCGGCCGCGCCTCGCTGGTCGACGGGTTCGCCTCGATCGACGACGGCGAGGTGTGGCTGCAGCACGTGCACATCCCCGAGTACGTGCAGGGCACGTGGACCAACCACGCCCCGCGGCGCAAGCGCAAGGTGCTCATGCACCGCGTCGAGATCGACAAGCTGGTCGGCAAGACCCGCGAGGGCGGGCTGACCCTGGTGCCGCTGGACCTGTACTTCAAGGACGGCAAGGTCAAGGCCACGCTCGCGCTGGCGAAGGGCAAGAAGTCCTACGACAAGCGGCACGACCTCGCCGAGCGCGACTCGCGCCGCGAGATCCAGAAGGCCTTCGGGCGGTACGTGAAGGGACGACGGTGAAGGGCATCGCCTACGAGCGGTTCGGTGGCATCGAGGTGCTGGAGTTGCGGGACGACCTGCCCGAGCCGCCGGTCGGCCCGGACACCGTGCTGGTCCGCACCCGCGCTGCCGGGGTCAACCCGGTCGACATCGGCATCCGCGAGGGCGGCCTGGCCGGGTTCTTCCCGCACCACTTCCCGATCATCCCGGGCTGGGACCTCGCCGGCGTCGTCGAGGCGGTCGGCCCCGCGATCGTCGACTTCGCCCCGGGCGACGAGGTGTTCGGCTACCTGCGGCGCGACGACGTCCAGTGGGGAACGGCGGCCGAGCTCGTGCCCGCTCCGCAGCGGTGCCTCGCCCCCAAGCCGGAGTCGCTGTCGTTCACTGAGGCCGGCGCGCTGCCGCTGGCCGGGCTGACCGCCTACCAGGCGCTCACCGAGGCGCTCGAGGTCGGGGAGGGCGACCGGGTGCTGGTGCACCGGGCGGCCGGCGGCGTCGGCTTCTTCGCCGTGCAGATCGCCGTCGCCCTGGGCGCGACCGTCATCGGCACCGCCAGCCCGCGCAACCACGGCTTCCTCACCGACGCCGGCTGCGCCGAGGTGCTCGACTACTCGGCCGGCCCGATCAGCGGGCAGCTGTCCGAGAAGGTCGATGCGGTGCTCGACCTCAACGGCGGGAACGCCCTGGCCGACGCGCCCGAGCAGGTCCGCGACGTCTCCCGCATCGCCAGCGTCGTCGACCCGTCGGTGAACGGGACGGGGGGCCGCTACGTGTTCGTCCGGCCCGACCGGCACGACCTCGAGGAGCTCGGCCGGATGGCCGACGCGGGGCAGCTGCGGGTGGCGATCGCCAAGGCGTTCCCGCTGGAGCAGACGGCCCAGGCGCAGGAGCTGGTCGCCGGCGGGCACGTCCGCGGCAAGGTCGTCGTCACGGTCCCGTGAGCGTCCGACCGCCGGCCGGCGACGCCGACGTCCCCCGGTACTGGCGGGAGCTGGGACTGCCCGGGCTCGTCGACGTGCACGTGCACTTTCTGCCCGAGCGGGTGCAGGCGAAGGTCTGGCAGTACTTCGAGGCAGCGGGGACCCACTACGGCTCCGAGTGGCCGGTCACGTACCGGCTGCCGGAGGACGAGCGGCTCGCCGTCCTCCACCGGCTCGGCGTCCGGGCCTTCCCGACGCTGCCATACCCGCACAAGGCGGGGATGGCCGCGTGGCTGAACGAGTGGTCCGCCGGGTTCGCGGCCGGCCGCCCGCAGGTGCTCCGGTCGGCGACGTTCTTCCCGGAGCCGGGGGTGAACGACTACGTGTCCGGGGCACTGGGCGCCGGCGCGCGGGTGTTCAAGGTGCACGTCCAGGTGGGGGCGTTCGATCCCCGCGACCCGCTGCTCGACGCGGTGTGGGCCCGGCTGGAGGAGACCGGCACCCCGGTCGTCATCCACTGCGGCTCCGGCCCGCTGGCCGGCGAGCACACCGGACCGGAGCCGATGAACGGGCTGCTCGAGCGTTATCCGCGGCTGCAGCTGGTCATCGCGCACCTCGGCATGCCCGAGTACCGGGACTTCCTCGACCTCGCCGAGCGCTACGAGCGGGTGCACCTGGACACCACGATGTTCGCCACCGACTTCACCGAGCGGCTGATGCCGTTCGACCCGGCCGACCGCCCGCGGCTGGCGGCGCTGCGCGACAAGGTGCTCCTCGGCAGCGACTTCCCCTCGATCCCGTACCCCTACGCCCACCAGCTGCAGGCGCTGCACCGGCTGGATCTGGGGGAGGAGTGGCTGCGCGCCGTGCTCTGGCACAACGGGGCGCGGCTGTTCGAGATCGCGGCGTGATCCCGGACTTCCGGCTCGCCGCGCTTCGGGGAGCCGCCGCGAACGGCTGCCGCGCCGCCGCTCTCGACGTCGACAGCGACGACGTGACCGGGGCGCTGCGGGTCTACGAGCGCCCCGGGTTCGAGACGGCGCGCACAAACGTCGCCTGGTCGGTCGCGCAGCCCCCGGTGGCGAGTCGCTAGGGTCCGGCCATGGTCAGCGTCGATCAGCCCGAGCCTGCGTTCGATCCCGCACTCGTCGGCCGCGCGCACCGCGCGATCGACCCGCTGCACTCGCACCTCTACTTCGCCCCGGAGCAGGACGAGCACCTCGGTGCGGTCGGCCTGCGGCCGGGCCGGATGGTCTACTTCGCCGGCCGCGCCGCCCCGATGGGGGCCGTGGGGGCCGGCGTCGTGACGGCGACCTTCTACAACTTCTCGCCGTCGCTGGTCGCGCACATGATCCCGCGGGCCTGGACGCTCGCCGCGCCCGAGCAGGTGCTCACCGCCCGGCTCGATGCCGCCCGCGCCTCGCTCACCCGCCTGCTCGGCGAGGAGGCCGCCGGCTCCCCGGAGGTGGCCGAGCTGGCCGGACTGCTCCGCGAGGCCTGCAGCGACCTGAGCGCCGAGGGCCGGCCGCTCTACGGCGGGCACGCCGACCTGCCGTGGCCGGAGGAGCCGCTGCTCGCCCTGTGGCACGGGGCCACGCTGCTGCGGGAGCACCGCGGCGACGGGCACGTCGCCGTCCTGCTGCACGCCGGGCTCACCGGCCTCGAGGCGCTGATCACCCACTGCGCCACCGGTCGCGGATTCACCGTGCAGGCCGCCAAGGCCACCCGCGGGTGGAAGGACGAGCAGTGGGACGCCGCGTGCGCCGCGCTCGCCGACCGCGGGCTGCTCGACGACGCCGGGCTGACCGAGGAGGGCGCGGAGTTGCGCGCCCGCATCGAGATGCAGACCGACGCGCTCGCCGCCGACCCGTGGCTGTCGCTGGGCGCGGAGAAGACCGCGCGGGTGGTCGAGATCGGCAAGGGCCTGTCGCGCGTGCTGACCGCGAACGGCGCGTTCGGCCAGGGCATCTTCGGCCGCTAGACGACCCGCTGGGACGGCGGGAGCGCACGGGTGCTGCTCCCGCTGGTGGTGGACCTGGGCCCGGGGGCCGTCGGCCGATCCGCGGCCGGGAGCCGGTCACCCGTGTGGGCGAGGACACCCTCGGGTCGTCGTCGCCGGCGTGGGACCATGGGCGACGGCCGGAACGCGAGGGCGGGCGGCTCGACCCGGGAGGAGGACGTCGTGCGCAGCGAACCTCCCAGTACCGGTCCCGAGGTCCTTCCCGCCTGCTGAAGGAGCCCGTTCTCCCCACCCCTCGCACGCCGCGACGGGACCGGGAACGGCGGCTGGCGAGAGGACCTCCGGTGTGCCTCGTCGTCCCCTGCCCTCCGGAGCCCGTCATGACCGAGCGCCGTCTCGCCCCGCTGACCGCCCTGACCACCCTCACCCGCCGTCCGCGGCTGGAGCCCGGGCCGCCGCCGAGCGGGGCCACGGCGTCCGCGACGGTGCCCGACGCCCCGGCCGAGCCGTCGCGGATCGTGGACAACGCGGTGTACTCCGAGGGCCGCCGCATCGCCACGCCGGAGACCGCGGCCGAGAGCCGTGAGGAGCTGGCCGCGGGGGAGGAGCGGCTGGCCTGGATGGGGCTCTACCGCCCGCAGCCGAACGAGCTGGGCGCGCTGGCCGAGCTGTTCGACCTGCCCGAGCTCGCCGTCGAGGACGCCATCAAGGCCCACCAACGGCCGAAGTTCGAGCGCTACGGCAGCACGCTGTTCGTCGTGCTGAAGGCCGCGCGGTACGTCGACGCCCTGGAGGAGGTGGAGTTCGGGGAGCTGCACCTGTTCCTCGGGCCGGACTTCGCCGTCACCGTGCGGCACAGCGAGTCCCCCGACCTGGCTCGCGTGCGCCGTCGGCTGGAGAGCGAGCCGGCGCTGCTGGCGAAGGGCAGCGAGGCGGTGCTGTACGCGGCCCTCGACGCGGTCGTCGACGGGTACGGGCCGGTGGTCGAGGGCCTGGCCAACGACATCGACGAGATCGAGACCCAGGTGTTCGGCGGTGACCCCGGTGTCTCCCGGCGCATCTACGAGCTGTCGCAGGAGGTGCTGGAGTTCCAGCGCGCGGCGCAGCCCCTGACCGGCATCATCGCCGCGATCACCGCCGGTTTCGACAAGTACGGCGTGGACGAGGAGCTGCGCAGCTACCTGCGCGACGTCGCCGACCACGTGGTGCAGGTCAACGAGCGGGTGGAGGGATTCCGCCTGCAGCTGCGCGACATCCTCACCGTGAACGCGACGCTGGTCGCGCAGCGGCAGAACGAGGAGATCCGCGAACTCACCGAGACCAGCATCGCGCAGGGCGAGGAGGTCAAGAAGATCTCGGCCTGGGCGGCCATCCTGTTCGCGCCGAGTCTCGTGGGCGGCGTCTACGGCATGAACTTCGACCACATGCCCGAGCTCGACGAGGTGTGGGGCTACCCGTTCGCGCTGCTGCTGATGTTCGGGGTCAGCCTCACGCTCTACCTGGTGTTCAAGCGCCGCGACTGGATCTGAGCGCGGGACCTGCAGCGGGTCGGGGCGCATCCGTGCGGTCCCGGGCGTCGGGAACAACCTGCTTGTGCGGCCGGTTATCCTGTCTGCACAACTACACAGGGGGTGATTGGTCTCGACTTCGGTCGGGTGTCCAGGGGAAGCGAGCCGAGGAAGGCAACGATGAGCTCGTTAACCACGCGTTGCAAAACACACAAGCGCCGACTCCAGTCAGCGCGAGTTCGCCCTCGCTGCCTAAGTAGCGAGGCGACTCTGTCAGCCCGGGTTCGTCATCGGCCCGGATCCTGGCATCAGCTAGATGACTCACCGTGAGCGCCGGTCGCGGGTGCTCGCGGGACAACAAACAGCGACTGGGCCCGTCACATCGACTTGTTCGCGAGATCGATGGGGTCGAGCAGAGGCAGTAGCGGACTGCGCTCGGAGAAGCCCTGGATATGCGTCGAAGGACGCGGGTTCGATTCCCGCCACCTCCACCAGTGAGATCCATGGAGTGTCTTCTAACTCCTTGTATCTCATCTTGCCTGCTAGTGTCTTCCACCTGAGAGACGCCGCCGGTCGTTCACCGGGGTATCCGGGGGAGGACCAGCAGTGCGGATCGTCGTCATCGACCGACGACTACTGGGTCAAGAACCGCTGTCCCTCCCTGAGGGGCAGCGGTTCGACCCATCCCTCGCTCGCGGGGTCTTCGACGAGCGAGGGCTGCCGGACGGCTTCCCGTTCGTCGTGGACGACGACGGGGGCGTGACGGGCTGTCGGTACCTGAACCAGTACCTGCTCGACGCCCATGCCCAGCGCGCGTTCGACCTGGGCAACATGCGACGGTTCCACGTCTACCACCTGGCGCGATTGCTGAGGTACCTCCGCCAGACTCGGGCGGAGCGGCTCGCCGAACAGGTGGGGCAGCCGGTCGAGGACTGGCTGGCCGAGAACGGGGAGCCGAAGGTCGACCTGATCGAGGCAGCCCGCGAGGATCTGGTCGGCTACCGGGACAGCCGCCAGGGCGCGGTCGAGTTCACCACCCTCGACACCGAGATGGGCTGCCTGTCCTCGTTCTTCCGGTACGCCACCGCGATGCACTGGATCGCGGCCGATCCGACGCCTCGATGGGGTGATCGGAACACGCTCATGTCCCGGCAGCGAAAGGTCAGGCAGGCGCGGTTCCTGAACCCCGCGCAGACCGCGCACTTCCTCGCCGTGGGCCTACGCGGTGACGGAGCCGACGAGGAGTCGCGGCCCGCCGCTCCCGAGCGGGACTTCGTGTACGGACTGTTGCTCGGCACGACCGGCCTCCGGAGGGAGGAAGGCGCATTCGTTCTCGACAACGAGATCCCCCCGCTGGCGGACATGCCTCCGGATGGCGTGCACGTCTTCCATCGCATCGGCAAGAAGGGCGTCACCCGAGCCGTCTACGTGACCGCTGAGGTAGCCCAGGCGGTCGACCTGTACCGGCAGACCGAACGGGCCGCTCTCGTCCGGCGGCATCAGCCCTCCCTGCGACGGCTCCGCCGCGAGGGACGCCTCCTCGTCGTCGATGACCTCGCCCGGCTGCGCGGCCAGCCCGCCGTCGTCATCGACGGGCACACGCGCTCCACACTCACCCTCACCGATGAGGACCGCGCCCGCACCGTCCGGATCCTCGACGACGGCACGATCGAGCCGCTCGGCCTGTTCGTCGCACGGGGACTACCCCCAGTGCTGGCCTACTGGAACCAACTGTTCAGCGACGCCCGGAACCGGGTCTTCGAGCGCGGTGGCCCCAACCGGCCACCCGAGCACATCACCGTCACGCCGCACACCCTTCGCCACACCTTCGCCGTCCGGATGCTCGCCGCCCTGATGAAGGAAGGACGGGAGCGGACAGGCCAGCCCTACCTGCTGCTGGCCAATCCGGTGCTGACCGTCAAGGAGTTGCTCGGACACGCCGATGTGTCCACAACCTACGACTACCTGTACGCCGCCGAGACGTGGCAGGAGGAGGTACCGCGCACGTTGCGGTCCATCGCCGCCGGACTTGTCGGACACACCAGCGATGATCCCGGCGACGACGTGCAGGACACCGACGACGAGGACGAGGCGTGACGCGAGGCTCCTACAGCACCCCGACAACACGTCGGTACTCGACAGCAGCCCTCGCCCTCAGCGACCCCCGCTCCTACGCCTGGCAGGACTACGGACGCACGATCACATCGTCGGTCACCCCTACCGACTACGTCCTCCCCACACTTGCTGCCGCCCTCGCCGACAAGTGGCTGGAGGTGGCGCGCGGCAACGGGCAGGTGATGAAGGAACTGCTCACCGCAGTACGCGCCTTCCTCCGGCACCTCGGCCAGCAGCCTCACGTGGTGGGCAGCGAGAGTTCCTTCGGCCTGGGTGACCTGCGTCGTCGACACCTCGATGCCTGGGAAATGGACCTGCTCGCCGCACACCGGACAGCCAAGACGGACACCCACTACCGCTACGCGGTTCACCTCTTCGCGCTGTTCGACCGCATCAACAGGGACGCGCCTGGCGTGCTGCATCCCGAGGTCGTGCGGCGCTTGGAGAACGACACCCGCCTCCGCCATCACCGCAACGAGGGACTGCCCGCCTTCGCGTCGAGGGAGGTCCGGCGGATGCGGTCCCAGGCCCACCGCCTCGTCTACAGCCACCTTGGGGCGCAGACGGCTGAGCCTTCGCTCCCGCCGCCTCCGCGCGTACTGGTCGCCGCCCACGTGCTGCTGAGCCTCGCCGCAGGCGAGCCGCCGGAGGTCATCCGCGCCCTGACCGTCGACCACGTGGTCGCAACCGCCGCGCCCGAGCACGACCAAGCCGTCGACGGGCTGACCCCCGCCGCTCGGCTCGCGTGGCTGGCCGAGCGGGACCTGGTGGAGCAGTACGCCGTCACCTGGCAGAAGAACCGGGCGCAGGAGACCTACCAGGAGGTCTACACCCGGCACGATCACGCCGCTCACCGGGCGCTCACGTGGCTCATCCGGCTGACCGCAGGGCTGCGGGCTCGCAGCGGCCTATCCTCGCTCTGGCAGCAGCAGCGGCCCGACGGACGGATCACGGAGCCGCTCTGGAACACCGATGCCTTCCGCATCCGAGGCTGGATCGCCGAGGCGGGCATCGAGGTCAGCGAGCCGCAGGTCTGGGGGCGGTTCCGGAAGGTCGTCGTCGCCAGCGAGGCGCTCGCCAACCCACGTCGCTACCTCAACAGCAAGCGGCGGCACGGCGCCGAGACGTTCTTCCGGCACTACACCAACAGCGAGGTGCTCCGCGCCGAAGCCGGGCGCCTGCTCATCGACAGCGCCAACGACATGTTCGAGGCCGCGCTCGCCGGCCCCACCGTGGTGACCCCGGAGGCCGAGCAGTTGCTCGCCGAGGGCCAGGAAACCCCCGGCCTCGACGGTGTCACCGCTGCCGCGCTGCTGCGCGGTGACCTCGACGGACCGCAAGCCGCCTGTCGCGATCCCAAGGACAGCCCCTACGAGGCGCCGGGGGTGACGTGCACGAGGTCGATGACCGGGACCTGCTTCGGCTGTGGCAACGCCCTCATCACCCAGTACCACCTCCCAGCGGCGCTGGCCATCGCCGAGGTCGCCGATCCCGTCCGCGCCGCCGACCCGCAGGTCTGGCTGGACCACTGGAAGCCGATCTACGAGATGATCACCGAGGTCGTCCTGCCTGCATTCCCGACTGAGGTCGTGGAGGCTGCCCGCCAGCGGATGGGGATGGTCCCGCTCGACCTCGGCACACGCAACGACATGCGGGGCACCGATGACGTTGCTTGACCGTGCGACCGACGCCCGACCCAGCGCCTTCACGCCGGGTGAGGCCGTGTGGGCGCTGGAGCCAGCCGGACCGCGCTACGGCCAGACCGTCTGGGACTTCGGCCCCATCGTCACCCGCATGAGCCAGGGCGAGCGCCGCATCGACTTCGCCGACATCCCGGACGGCTACCGCACCGATGTCACCGATCTGCTCATGGTCCTCGCCCAGCCCGACCACCCGGCCGTTGTCGAGGCCGGGGTGGTCCGCCGCGCCGACCCTGCTCCCACGTACGCCGTCTACGGCGCCTACATCCGTCTGCGCCTGCTCGCCAACTGGGGCGCTGACCGCTCGCTGCCGTCGTTCGGGGCCTGGCGCCAGCAGCATTGCGACGACCTGCTGAGCGACCTCCAGACGGGACGCCACCGGGAGGACGGGCACGGGCTCACTCCTGGCACGATCCGGGGCTACGTCGAGGCCCTCAAGTCGCTGCGCGACTACCGCGCTGTCCTGCCCGAGGGCTTGTCCTTCCAGCCGTGGGGAGCGCGGTCAGCCAACGAGGTCGCCGGGGACGACGGACGCGGCGTGGAGAACGAGACGGCGCCCCTCCCCTGGGACCTCTGGGCGCCTCTGCTCGCTGCATCGTGGGCCATCGTCGACCGTTGGTCGGTCGACATCATCCCCGCCGTCCAGATGCAGCGGGAACTACCCGCACGTCCCGCTGGACCGGCCGCCGGGAACGCTTGGCGCATCCTCCAGGCATGGGACGCGGCGGGTGGAAAGGTCCCGCTGCACACCGGTTTCGGACGCAGCCCCGGTGAACGCGGCGAGGTCAACACGACGCTGTTCTGCCGCATGCTGCGTATCAACGACTCAATCTTCAAGCCGGTTCACCCCGCCTACCGGCAGGAAGCGGTGGACCTGCTGGATGCCGCTGCCGCCGAGAAGTCACGCGGCGTCCTCGGCGGATTGGTCGAGCCCACCGCCTTGGTCTCGCACGACGACGGCGCCCAGGCCCCGTGGGTCAGCGAGATCGGCTTGGGTGAAATGGAGTTCCTGGTCAGCGTGCTGCGCGCTGCCTGCTACGTCGTCATCGCCTGCCTCACCGGGATGCGCGATGGCGAAATCCAGGAACTGACGCGGGACTCGATCACCACACGCGACGGCCTGCCAGCGCTGGCCAGCACCCAGCACAAGGGCAACGACGACCTGGACGGCGAGGACCGCGCCTGGTGGGCGCCGCAGCCCGCCATCCGCGCCTGCGAAGTCCTCGCTGCCGTCAGCCCGCACCCCACCTACCTGTTCGCGCGGAGCGCCACCAACGCAGGCTCGTACAACGGCGACCGGGACATCCCCCGACTCCTCGCCTTCGTTAACGGAGACCCCGCGACCCGCCCCGGACGGGGCGCCGGGCTCGCGCTCCGGCGGATCGAGGTGACCGACTCGGACAGCATCAACGCACTGACCCTGCGGCGCTCCTTCGCCGTCTACGCCACCACCAAGCCCGGTGCCGAACTCGGCCTGGGCATCCAACTCGGGCACTCCGCCTGGCGCATGACGAGCGGCTACATGAGCGACGGTCAACAGCGTTCCGTCCGGCACCTCGACGGGATTCGCAAGGGCATCCTCCGGAAGGAGGCTGAAGCCCTCATCGTCGGAACGACCCCTGTCGCCGGACCCGCCGCCCGGCACATCACCGCCTTCCGCGCCCAGATCGTCGCCGACCCCGCCCGTGCGGAACGCATCGCCGACACTCTCGCCGAACGGCTCCACTTTGGCCTCACCAACGACTGCATGTGGAACCCCGCAACCAGTGGCTGCGGAGCCGAGCGCCCGCGCCTCGGCGACCACGTCTGCATCGGCTTGGACTGCACCAACGCCCTCGCCACCGAGGTCCACAGCCCCGTCTACCAGGACGCCGTCGCCCGCATCGACGCCTACCTCGATCAGGATCGAGGCAGTCAGGACCTGCGGGAACGGATGCAGCGCGACCGCGCCAACCTTGTCCGCGCCCTCCGCGACCTCCGTCGCGACACCGCCAGCCCATTGGAGGCGTGATGCCAGCCAACCGCAAGCGCGTCTCCGACGAGGTGATGGCCCGCGTCTCCGCCGCTATCGATGCCCTTGCCGCTGACGCGAGCGCGCCACGGACCAAGCGTCAGGTCGAGCACCTCAGCGGCCTCAGCCATGACGCCGTCGCCCGCGCGTTCCGGCAGGACGCCACGGAAGCGGACAACTCGTACCGGCTCAACGAGAAGATGGATCAACTACTCGCGCCTAGTGGCTCCGGCAGGCGCAGCCCCGTCGCCGAGGAGAAGCACCAGGACAAGCAGAAGATCGCCGAACTTAAGCAGCAACTCAGTGAACTCAACCGGCAACTGGACCGCTACGCCATGACCCTTTTCGCGCATCACCTCTCGGACAACCCGGCCGCTGCGACGACGAGCGACGTAGTGCCCATTCGTCGCCACAAGAAGGTGCGCGACTGAATGCTCATCGTCGTCTCAGGGCTACCGGGTACCGGAAAGTCCGCTGTTGCCGCCGTGCTCGCTGGCCGATTGAAGGCCGTCCATCTATCTATCGACCCAATCGAAGATGCGCTCAGAGGCGCTGGACTGCCGCCGTCCTGGGAAACCGGGGTCGGTGCCTACGAGGCGGCTCGTGAGATGACTGAACAGAACCTTCTCCTCGGCCATGCGGTCGTGGTGGATGCGGTGAACGACAGTGAGCCAGCGAGAGGCACTTGGCGCCTTGCAGCCCAACGCGCGGGAGCAGACCTCACCTTCGTCCTCTTGACCCTTGCCGACGCCGAGGAGCATCGGCGTCGACTTGAAGGGCGCGCACGCGGACTGCGCCATGTTCCTGAGCCAACGTGGCACCAGGTCCAAGAGCGTGCCGCTGGCTACGTGGATTGGCCGGACGAGGACTGCCTCCGGGTGGACGCGGCGCCTTCGGTGGAGGAGATCGTCCTCGCGGTACACAAGACACTGACCGGGAAGACACCGTCTTTCTGACAGTTACCTCCACCACCCCTGTTGCGTGCGAGAGCCCCGGTCGCTGACCGGGGCTCTCGTGCGTCCGGCCCCGGGTCGCTGCCGTCCCTTCTCGCGGTCGGGCACGGCGCGCCCCGGGCGTCCAGGTGATCAGGTCCGTGGCCGGCGCTGCTCTCCGGTGGCCGCCGCGCCGAGCCGTGGCGGACCGGTCAGACGCCCGAGAAGTCGACCTCCGCGGTGGGGGTGACACTGCCCCGGCGGCCGGGCGCGGACGCGAGGTCCCAGTAGGCGTTCGTGTAGGCGATCGCCTGGTCGGGGCCGATCGGGACGCCCCACTGGCGCAGGTCCTCGGTGGTGTGCGCGTCAGCGACCAGGGTGGTGTCGTACCCGCGGACCAGGGCGCCGTGCAACGTCGAGCGGATGCAGGCGTCGGTCTGCGCGCCGGTGACCACCAACCGGCCGATGGCACGCTCGGCGAGGTGCTCCTCCAGGCCGGTGGCCTCGAACGAGTCGCCGTAGCTCTTGTGCACCAGGGGCTCGGAGTCCAGGCGCGCCAGCTCCGGGACGTACTGCCACTCGTCGGAGCCCTGCGGCAGGCCCTCGTCGGAGTGCTGGACCCACACCACCGGCACCTGCTCGGCGCGGGCCTTCTCGACGAGCTGCCGGATGTTGCCGACGACGCGGTCGCGCTCGTAGGCGTTGCCGACCACGCCGTTCTGCACGTCGATGACGAGCAGGGCGGTGCGCGAACGGTTCTCCAGTGCGGTCATGGCTGCCTCCGTGGACTCCGGGACGTCGCGGTCACCGTAGAGCGGACCGGTGACGCTTCGGCGTCCGCCGAGCCCGCCGGTGCGGCCACGATCGGGGGAGCCTCCGCAACCTGCGCCCACCGGACCTCGTTGCGCCGACCGTGACCGACGAGCAGGGCCACCGGCCGCGCACGGTGGCCCGCGACGGCGGCTGGACAGAGTGGGCGCCCAGCGGCCGGCTGGCCGTCCCGGTCATCGTGCTGCTGGTCGCCGCGGCCAACCTGATCGGGGTCGGCACCGTGGTCCTGCTGCTGATCGGCGTGGAGGACAGCAGGGGCAGCCCCGGCCGCACGGTGGTGCTCTGGGCGGCCGGGGCCTACCTCGCCCTCGCACTGCCGCTCGCCGTCGTCGCGGGGCTGCGGCGGCAGCGGGCCACGAACCGCTGGCTGATGGCCGGCCGGGAGCCGACGAGCGGCGAGGCGGCGCACACCCTGCGGTTACCGCTGGACACCGCGCTCATCGCCGCTCTGGTCTGGCTGCTGGGCGCGGTCCTCGTGGGCGCCGTCGGGGCGGTCACCCTCCCCGACGCCCGGGTAGGTGCGCGGATCGCCGTCGCCGTCGTCCTCGGCGGCGTGGTCACCGCCGGCGTCACCTACCTGCTGGTCGCCCGGGCGGCGCGGGCCGTCACCGCCCACGCACTGGCCGCCCACCCGCCGGCCGGCGCGCTCACCCTGGGCGTGCGCATCCGCCTACTGCTCACCTGGGGGCTCACCAGCGGCGTCCCCATGGTCGGCGTCATCCTGCTGTACCTGGACCCGAGCAACCCCGACGGCCCCGGCCGCACGGCGGTCATCTTCCTCGTCGTCGTCGCGCTGCTGGTCGGTGCGCTGGCCACCGTCCTCACCGCCCGGGCCGTGGGCCAGCCGCTGCGCGACCTGCGGCGCGCGGTGCAGCAGGTCGGCCGGGGGGACTACGACGTCGACGTCGTGGTCGACGACGCCGGCGAGATCGGGCTGCTGCAGGAGGGGGTGAACTCCATGGCCGCGGGCCTGGCCGAGCGGGAGCGGCTGCGCGACCTGTTCGGGCGGCACGTCGGCACGACGGTCGCCCAGCGGGCGCTGGCCACCGGCGTCTCCCTCGGCGGGGAGGAGCGGACCGTGGCGGCGCTCTTCGTCGACATCGCCGGCTCCACGTCGCTGGTCCGCCGCACCGGCCCGGAGGAGATGGCCGGCCTGCTCAACCGGTTCTTCGCCGTCGTCGTCGAGTCCATCGAGGCCGAGGGCGGCCTGGTGAACAAGTTCGAGGGCGACGCCGCACTGTGCGTCTTCGGTGCCCCGGCCGACCACCCCGACCCGGCCGGCGCGGCCCTGCGGGCTGCCCGGCGGATCTGCGACGCCGTCGCCGAGGCGGGGGAGGTCGACGTCGGCGTGGGGGTCGCCTGCGGCCGGGTGTGGGCGGGGCAGGTGGGCGCGGCCAGCCGGCTGGAGTACACCGTCATCGGCGACCCGGTGAACGAGGCGGCGCGGCTCACCGAGCAGGCGAAGGAGCACCCGGGCCGCGCCGTGGCCAGCGAGTCCACCGCACGGGCGGCTGCCCCCGAGGAGCGCGCGCACTGGGTGCAGGACGCCGAGGTCGAGCTCCGTGGCCGCGGCGAGACCACGACCACGTGGGCGCGTTGCCGGGGCGAGTGGAGCACGAGGCGTTCCCGCGGGAACGCCTCCGACCCGCACAGGTGGTCGCCGGCCTGAATGAGCCGGATGGCGATCGGGGACGACGCCGGAGCGGGCCCATGCCAGGACGGGATCCGGCGGCCAGGAGCGACGACTACTGCGTCGGGGAGCGGGTCCCCTTGCCCGCTTCGTGCGCCTTCACCACGACCAGCACGTCCTCCGGCTGGAGCGTCCCGATCAGCGGGTCGTCGAAGCGCAGCGTGCGCCCGCCGCGGGTCACCGACAGCACGATGTCGCGCAGCTGCCGGGGGCCCAGGCCCACCTCGTCGGTGGTGACCGTCCGCTGGTGGAGGTCCAGCCCCTGCCCACCGGTGACCAGGTCCTCGACCACGGCCACCACCCGCGGGGCGTCGGTGGACAGGCCGAGCAGCCGCCCGGAGGTGGCCGAGGTGGTGATGACCGTGTCGGCGCCGGACTGCCGCAGGAGGTTGGCGTTCTCCTCCTCCCGGACACTGGTGGTGATCGGCACGCTCGGGTTGAGCTGCCGCACCGTCAGGGTGATGAGCACCGACGCGTCGTCGCGGTTGGCGGCGACGATCACCGACCGGGCCCGCTCCACGGCTGCCCGGCGCAGCACGTCCGTGCGGCCGGCGTCGCCGACGATGCCGGTGAGCCCGGCGGCGTTGGCCTCGTCGATCGCCCGGGGCTCCGGATCGACGACGACGATCTTCTCCAGCGGCGTGCCGTTGGCCTGCAGCGAGCGGATCGCGCTCCGGCCTTTGGTGCCGTAGCCGCACACGATGACGTGCTGGCGCACGCGGGACCTCCAGCGGTGGATGCGGAACTCCTCGCGCGAGCGCGCGGTGAGGGCCTCGAGCGTCGTTCCGATGAGGACGATCAGGAACATGATGCGCAGCGGCGTGATCAGCAGGACGTTGATCAGCCGGGCCTGCTCGGTGACCGGGGTGATGTCGCCGTAGCCGGTGGTGGAGAGGCTGACCGTCGCGTAGTAGGTCGCGTCGAGGAGCGAGATCTCGTCGCCGCGGCTGTCGGCGTAGCCGTCCCGGTCCAGGTAGACCACGAGCACGACGACGAGCAGGACGACCGCGGCGATGAGCACGCGCCGCCACACCTGGCGGACCGGTGACTGCTCGACGTGGGCGATCCGCACCCCGGTGTGCTCGGTCTCCAGACCGTTCCGCTCTTCAGCCACGCCGCGGACGATAGTGAGCGGACACGCCGGTCGCGCGCCGCCGCACCCGAACGGGTGCCGCGGCGCCCGGCCGGTCAGCCCCCGACGGCCTCCCGCTCGCGCGCGGCGAGCTCACGCTTGAGCACCTTGCCGGCCGCCGACACCGGGATCGCATCGATGAACCGGACGTCGCGGAGCCGCTTGTACGGCGTCACCTTGCCGTTGACCGCCGCCATGACCGACTCGACGGTGAGGGCGGCGCCGTCGGCGTCGTCCTTGCGCACGACGTAGGCCACCGGCAGCTCGCCGGCCTCTGGATCGGGCCGCCCCACCACCGCCGCGCCACCGACGCCGGGGACGCCGAACAGGACCTCCTCCAGCTCGCGCGGGAACACGTTGTAGCCCTTGTAGAGCAGCATGTCCTTGGTGCGGTCGACGATCGCCAGGTAACCGTCCTCGTCGAGGATGCCCACGTCGCCGGAGTGGAACCAGCCGTCGACGTCGATGGCGTCGGCGGTGGCGTCGGGGCGGTGCGCGTACCCGCGCATCACCTGAGGTCCCCGGATGCACACCTCGCCGCGCTCACCGGGGGGCAGCGGGTCGCCGCCACCGATCGGCCGGATGCTGATCTCGGTGTCGAAGATCGGCACGCCGACCGTGCCCGGCTTGCGGGTGCCGGACCGGAAGGACGGGTTGCCGGTCGCCATCATCGTGACCTCGGTGAGCCCGTAGCCCTCGCCGATGGTGGCGTTGGGCATCAGCGCGCCCATCTTCTCGATCAGCGTGACCGGGAGCGGTGCGGCGCCGCTGCTGACCCCGCGCACGTGCGAGAGGTCGGCCTCGGCGAACCCGGGCACCTGCAGCAGGGCGACGAAGACCGGCGGGGCGCCGCCGATGGCGGTCACCTGGTGCCTGACCATGTCCTCGACGTACTGCACCGGGTCGAAGCGCATGTGGATGACGGTCATGGTGCCGCCCATGACCATGCCGTTGAGGTAGCCGATCGCGCCCATGGCGTGGAACCACGGCGTCAGGTTGATGATCCGCGCCTCCCCGAGCCGGGTGGGGCACTCGTCGGCACCCAGCACCTGCTCCAGGGTCACGTCACCGTGCTCGTCGAGCACCGGCACCGAGCCCGACGTCCAGCAGGCCGACTGCACCACGTTCGTCACGACCTGGCGGTGCGGCAGCTCCACGCCCTTGCTGACACCGGTCGTCCCGCCGGTGTAGGCCAGGTGTGCCAGGTCGGCGTGGACGTCGATGCCGGCGTCGAGGTGCCGGTCGGTGGGGTCGCCCGCGAGCAGCTCGGCGAGGTCGACGTCGGCGTCCTCCAATCCGTCGATCCGGGCGGCGAAGTCGAGGATGTGCGCCTCACCGGTGACGACGACGGTCTGCACCGGCGTCTGCACCAGCGCGCCCCGCACGAACGGCAGGACCTGGTCCCAGGTGATGAGCACCGTCGCGCCGGCGTCGCTGAGCTGGGCGGCGAGGTCGGCGGCCGGGAGCAGCGGGTTCGTGGGGGAGAAGGTGGCGCCGGACAGCAGGATGCCGTAGTAGATCGGGGGGTACTGGCGGCAGTTCGGGATGTGGACGGCGACGACGTCGCCCCGCCCGATGCCGTGGTCGGCCAGCCAGCCGGCGACGGCGTGCGCGCGGGCGCCCAGCTCGGTGAAGGTCAGCGGCACGTCGTGGTCGAGGAACGCCGTCCGGTCGCCCCAGCGACGCACGGCGGCGCGCAGGATCGATCCCACCGGCACCCGCGGGTAGTCCAGCGAGCGGGGCAGGCCGGGCGGCCAGCCGACCGTCGCGGTTGCCGGGGCGGACTGCACGGTGGTCATGCGTTTCCTCTCGTCGGTGACCTGGCACAGGGTGGCCCAGCTCACAGCCCGTGTCGAGGTCTCTGTGAGGATGTCGCCCATGAGCGACCAGCGCACCGCCCTCGTCCTGGGCGGCGGAGGCATCACCGGCATCGCGTGGGAGATCGGCGTGCTCGCCGGCCTGGCCGAGGCGGGGGTCGACCTCACCGATGCCGATCTGGTCGTCGGCACGTCGGCCGGCTCGGTGGTCGGGGCGCAGATCACCAGCGGGGCGCCGCTGGAGGAGATGTTCGCCCGCCAGCTCGAGCCGCCCACGCAGGAGAAGGTTGCCCGGATGACCCGCGGCAACCTCGCCCGGTACGCCTGGGCGATGCTCGTCAGCCGCGGCCGCGACGTCGAGTTCCGTCGTCGCGTGGGCACGCTGGCCCTGGCGGCGGAGAAGGCGGGGCTGACGCCCACCGAGGAGGAGCGGCTGGAGGTGATCGGCTCCCGGCTGGTCTCCCGCGAATGGCCCGACCGGCCGCTGACCGTGACCGCCGTCGACGCCGCCACCGGCGAGTTCCGCCCCTTCGACCGCGACTCGGGCGTGCCGCTGCTGCAGGCGGTGGCCGCCAGCTGCGCGGTGCCCGGCGTCTTCCCGCCGGTCACCATCGACGGTCGCCGGTACGTCGACGGCGGCATGCGCTCGGCGGCCAATGCGGACCTCGCGCAGGCGTACGACCGGCTGGTCGTCCTCGCGCCGATCCCGCGCGGCGTCGGGCCGATGGCCAGCGTCGACGCCCAGGTGAGCGGAATGCTGGCGCGGGTCGTCGTCGTCGCCCCGGACGAAGGTAGCCGGACGGCGATCGGCCGCAACGTCCTCGACCCCGCGGCCCGGGAACCCGCTGCGCGGGCCGGTCGCGCTCAGGCGGCGGCGGTCGCGCAGCGGGTCACCGAGGCATGGAACGACTGACCGGCCTTCGCGGGAGCGCTCAGCCGCGGCGCCACAGCCACAGGCCGACCCCGGCGAACCAGAAGGCCATCAGGTAGGTGACCGCCCAGCCCACCGGGGGGAGCGCCAGGCCGAGGGCGAACACCGCGCTGATGCCGACCAGCACCCGGGAGACCCGGGCGGTCCAGGCGGCGACCGCGACGGCGACGAGGAAGCCGATGCCCACCCAGGCGGCCATCGGGTGGGCCACGTTCATGAGCAGGAGGGCGAACTCCGCGCCGGTCGGCGTCACCCCGTCGCCGAAGGTCAGGGTGCCGACCGTCACCGCCGCGGCCGGAGCCGCCGTCGCCGCGGTCATCAGGAGCACGTGACCGGCGCCGAGCAGCGGCAGCAGCCGGACGGCGGCGCCGTCCCGCCCGCGGCCCAGGTGCACGGCCAGCAGCCCGGCGACGGCGGTGGCCAGCAGGGCATAGAGGCCCATGAGCACCGCGGCGAGCATCACGTCGGCGCCCGCCAGGGCGGACGCCGCCTCGGCGGGTGTGGCGGCGCCCCCCATCGGGTCACCGAAGGTGACGGCCGCAGCCGCGAACGCGAGCAGCGCGCCGACGCCGGCGAGCGCGGGCAGGGGGCTGCGCCGGCCGGTGGCGTGGGGCGCCGAGACGCCGGAGCTCGTGGTGGTGGTCATGTGTGTGTCCTCCTCGGGCCGGCGCGTCCTTCGCGCCGTGCGCCCTCCACGCAACCGCTGGGCCGGCCGCCGGTCGTCTGCCCTCCGGCCGAGATGCCGACGGTGTCCGCCCGGGCCAGATCTCCCGCACGGCGGATGCGGGATCGCCCGCGGGGTGGATCCGCACCGGTCCCCGCGGTCCTACGCTGCGGCCATGTCCGGACCGGGAGCCCGCTGGCGAGAGCTGCCGCTGTGGGTGCGCGACGGGGCGCTGGCCCTCGTGCTCACCCTCGCCGGCCAGGCCGAGCTGCTGCTCGCCGGCAGTGCGGTCGCGCGGCTGCCCCTGCAGATGGTGGCCTTCGCGGTGATGACCGGCAGCTTGGCGCTCCGCCGGTTGCGGCCGCTGACCGCGGCCGTGGCAGTCGCTGCGGGGCTGGCGTTCCAGACCCTCCTCGGCGACGCCCCGGCCGTCTCCGGCTTCGTCGCCGTCCTGGTGGTGACCTACTCGGTCGCCCAGTACGCGGACCGGCGGCGCGAAGCGCTGCTCGGTCTGCTCGCGGTGCTGGCCGCGATCGAGCTGTACGCGTTCGTCGGCGAGGACGTCATCGTCGCCGACGAGATCGGCAACGCAGCGATCCCGATCGTGGTGTGGGTCCTCGCCCGGCTCGCCCGGGAGCGCCTCGACCGGGCGGTGGCCGCCGAGCACGAGGTCATGGCGGCCCGGGAACGCGCCCGCGAGGTGGACCTCGCGCGGGCGTCGGCGCTGGCTGCGGAACGCCGGCGCATCGCCCGGGAGATGCACGACGTCGTCGGGCACGCGGTGACGTTGATGCTGCTGCACGCCGATGCCGCACAGGCGGGCCTCGGCGGGCGGGAGCCGGCAGCGGAGCGCGCGCTGGACGTCGTGCTCACCTCCGGGCGGGCGGCGCTGGAGGATCTGCGGCGGCTTCTCCGGGTGCTGCGCGACGACGGCGGTGGCGGGGCCGGGGACGGGCAGCCCGGTTCACTGGCCGAGGTCGAGGAGCTGGTGGCGGCGGCGCGGTCGGCCGGTCGGCCCGCCGGGCTCGCGGTGGACGGCTGCCCCCGCCCGCTGCCGGCAGCCGTCGAGGCGACCGCCTACCGAATCGTGCAGGAGTCGGTCACCAACGCGATCCGGCACGCGCCCGGCGCCCGGATCGACGTCCGGGTGCACTACACCGACCAGACCCTGGAGGTGGAGGTCGCCGACGACGGCGGTGTCGCGCCGACCCCGCCGACGGGCGCGGGCTTCGGGCTGGCCGGCATCCGCGAACGGGTCGCACTGTTCGACGGCCGCGTGGAGGCCGGCCCACGGGAGGACGGCCGGGGGTGGCGGACCCGCGCCGTGCTGCCGGTCCCCGCCGCGGAGCACGCGCCGGCATGACCGTCCGCATCCTGCTGGCCGACGACGAGGCGCTGGTCCGGACCGGGCTGCGGATGATCCTTGAGGCCGAGACCGACCTGGAGGTGGTGGGCGAGTCCGCCGACGGGGTCGAGGCGGTGACCCTGTGCCGGCAGCTGCGCCCGGACGTGGCGCTGGTCGACATCCGGATGCCGCGGCTGGACGGCATCCAGGCGGCCCGGCGGATCACCGCGGAGCCGGGGAACGGCACGGCCGTCGTCATGCTGACGACCTTCGACGCCGACGAGCACCTGGTCGAGGCGATCCAGGCCGGTGCCACCGGGTTCCTGCTCAAGTCCATGCCGCGCGAGCAGCTGGTCACCGCCGTCCGGTCGGCGGTGAACGGCGACTCGCTGCTGGCGCCCGCGCTGCTGCGCCGCCTGCTCGACGACTTCGTCGGCCGCGCCGGGACGCCGGCCGCCGCCCCCGGCCTCGTCCTGCTGACGCCGCGCGAGGAGGAGGTGCTCCGGCTGGTCGCGCGCGGCCTGTCCAACGCCGAGATCGCCGCCGCCCTCGTGCTCGGCGAGGGGACGGTGAAGACGCACGTCGCCCGGGTGCTGGCGAAGCTGGGCGTCCGGGACCGGGTGCAGGCGGTGGTGCTCGCCTACGAGTCCGGCCTGGTGCGCCCCGGCGGCGGGTGAGCGGCATCGGCTCCGCCTGGGCACATGACGCGCACGTGTTCCGGCGGCGCGCGAAGGTGGACCGGTCGCTGCTGGGCGAGGAGGCCGAACACCTCGACGCCGTCGCCCGGCTCGCGGTCGCCGGCGCCCTCGGCGCCTGACCGACCCGTCCAGGCGCTCCGGTACCGGAGCGCCGCCCGTTGACAGGAGGAAGACCACGGACCTCACCGAGCTCCGCTACGAGGTGGCCGACGGCGTCGCGACGGTGACGCTGCACCGGCCGGACAGGCTCAACGCGTTCACCCTGACGATGGCCGACGAGCTGGCCCGCGTGGCCGCGGCCGCGGACGCCGACGAGGACGTGCGGGTCGTCGTGGTGACCGGTTCCGGACGGGCCTTCTGCGCCGGCGCCGACCTGGGCGGCGGACCCGGCACGTTCGGTGGCCGGCGCACCCGCGAGCGACCGCCGGGCCCGCTGAGCGAGGACATCGCCGGCTTCCCGCGGGACGCAGGCGGCGTGGCCGCGCTGCCCTTCGCCGAGCTGCGCAAGCCGGTGATCGCCGCGGTGAACGGGCCGGCGGTCGGCATCGGGGCCACCCTCACGCTGCCCATGGACATCCGCATCGCGGCGAAGTCCGCCCGCTTCGGCTTCGTGTTCGGCCGGGTCGGGATCGTGCCCGAGGCGGCGTCGTCCTGGTTCCTGCCCCGGGTGGTCGGCATCAGCCAGGCGATGGAGTGGGTGGCCACCGGGCGGGTGTTCGACGCAGCGGAGGCGCTGCGCGGCCGGCTGGTCTCCCGCGTCGTCCCCGACGACGAGCTGCTCCCGGCGGCCTACGGGCTCGCCCACGAGATCGTCGAGAACACCAGCGCGGTCGCCGTCGGTGCCGCCCGGCAGCTGCTGTGGTCGATGCTCGGCGCGGCCTCGCCGTGGGACGCGCACCGCGCGGAGTCCCGGGCGCTGGTGGAGCTGGGGGACGGGCCCGACCCGGCGGAGGGCGTGGCCGCCTTCCTGGAGAAGCGGCCACCGCGTTTCCCTTCGAGGCTGCCCGACGGCGCTGTCGCCGGGGTGCCGCGCTGGCCCGCCCCGCCGGACGACGTCACCGGCTGACACCGTGGCGTCCGGCGGGGCCGGACGGGGTCAGGGCATGCGCGTGGGGTCGAGGTGGCGCAGCAGCGTCTCCCCGAAGTCCCGCATCGCCGCCACCTGCTCGGGGGAGAGCTGGTCGAACAGCTCCCGACGGACGCCCTCGACGTGGATGGGCGCCGCACCCTCCAGGGCGGCGAACCCCTCGTCGGTGAGCACGGCCAGCTGCCCGCGGCCGTCATCGGGGCACACCTGCCGGCGCACCCAGCCGCGCTCCTCCAGCCGGGACACCGCGTGCGAGAGCCGGCTGCGCGAGGACAGGCACCGGTCGGCGAGCTCACTCATCCGCATCCTCCGCTCCGGTTCCTCGGAGAGGGCGACAAGGATCTCGTAGTAGGCGTGCGAGATGCCGGTGCGGCGGGTGAGCTCCCGGTCGAGCCGGTCCTGCAGCAGCTGCGAGCTGTAGAGCCAGGCGCGCCATGCCTTCTGCTCCTCGGCGTCGAGCCAGCGGGGCTCACCCGTCGGGAGGGACTGCGGCGACACCGGTGCGGTCATGCGGACAGAATACTGGCGGAATAGTCAAACGCTCAACTACGCTACGGACGACGGCACGCCTGACCGCCCAGAACCACCAGGGAGACACCATGACCAGCAGCACCAGCGTCCAGATCCCCGGCTACGTCGCCGGCACGTGGGACATCGACGCCAGCCACTCCACCGTCGGCTTCTCCGTCCGTCACATGATGGTGAGCAAGGTCCGCGGGTACTTCCGCGAGTTCTCCGGCGAGATCGTCACCGCCGAGGACCCGGCGCAGTCCGTCGTCACCGCCACGGTGGACATGGACTCGATCGACACCCGCCAGGAGCAGCGCGACGCCCACATCAAGTCCGCTGACTTCTTCGACGTGGGCAACCACACCACGATGGACTTCCGCTCCACCGCCGTGACGACCGACGGCGCCGACTGGACCGTCGAGGGCGACCTCACCATCAAGGGCATCACCAAGCCCGTCGTCCTGGCGCTCGAGCTCAACGGCTTCGGCCCGGACGCCTACGGCGGCACCCGCGCCGGCTTCAGCGCCAAGACCGAGATCTCCCGCAAGGAGTACGGCGTCGACATCGACATGCCGATGGACGGCGGCGGCGTGGTCGTCGGCGACAAGATCACCGTCGAGCTCGAGATCGAGGCCGTGCTCCGCACCGCCTGATCTGGTCGAAGGTGTGCGCCGATGCGCAGTTCTGAGCCGAACTCTCGCTCGTCAGCGCACACCGTCGGGCGGTGAGCCCACCCAAGAGGACCCCGGACGGTTCACCGTCCGGGGTCCTCTGCGTCGGTCGGGGGCTATGCCGTCGCAGGGTTCAGCACTTGGAACAACACGTGGTCCTGCCAGCGCCCGGCGATCCGGAGGTAGTGCGGTGCCAGCCCGTACCGCTCGAACCCGTTGCGATCGAGCACCCGCTGGGACGCCGCGTTGTGCAGCAGTGTCCCGGCCTCCACCCGGTGCAGCCCCAGGTCGCCGAAGGCCAGGCGGAGCATCTCCCCGACGGCGGCGGTGGCCAGCCCGCGTCCGTTGCTCGCCGAGCGCACCCAGTAGCCGAGGCTGCACGACTGGAAGGCCCCGCGGACGACGTTGTTCAGCGTGATCCGCCCGACCACGTCGCCGGCGTCGTCGAGGACGACGTGTGGCAGCGAGAGGCCCAGCCGGTGCCGGTCCAGCGCCCGGTGGACGTCCTCGCGCTGGCCCTCGTCCGTGAACCAGCCCTCCTCGCGCAGCGGCTCCCACGGCGCGAGGAAGTCCCGGTCCGCGCGCGCGATCCGGGCCAGGGTCGGGGCGTCGTCGACGGTCAGCAGCCGGGTCCGCGAGGTCATGCGCTGACCCTGCCCCACCCCCGGCGCATCGACCGGGAGCCGTCCCCGCTGGGAGACTGGTCGGCATGTCGACGCCGTCCCTGTCCCGGATCCCCGCCTCGCTCCTGGTCGCCGTCGGGCTGGCTGCCGGCTTCGGCATCGCGCAGGGAACCGGCGTCCGGGCGCTCGGCGGCGCGGTGTTCGCCCTCTGCGGAGTCGGCGCGGCCTGGATCGCCGCCCGCCGGCGCGGGCCGGCCGTCACCGCCGGGCTCGCCGCCCTCTACGTCGGGGCGTTCGTGCTGGCCCACGTCCTGGCTCTCGGAGCCGGCTTCCCGGCCTGGTTCGCGGTGAGTCTGGTCACTGTCGCCGCGGCCGGGGCCACCTACGGGGTGGTCGACCGGCAGCGAGAAACGGTGTCCGCGCGCTGAGCACCTAGAGTGGAGGGAAGGTCGCGGCCTCGGAGGTCGTTGTCCTGATGCCCGCGCGCGTCCGCGCGGCGCGCCCCCGAGCTGCCCGAGGTGCCCTTCCGCATGCCCACCCGCAACGACCTGCGCAACGTGGCGATCGTCGCCCACGTCGACCACGGCAAGACCACCCTGGTCGACGCTCTCCTCCGCCAGGCCGGCGCACTCGGCCGCGCCAAGGGCGAGGGTACCGACAACGACTCCACGCAGGACCGCGTGATGGACTCGATGGATCTCGAGCGCGAGCGCGGCATCACCATCCTCGCCAAGAACACCGCCATCCGGCTGGCCGACTCCGACGGCAACCCCGTCGTCGTCAACATCGTCGACACCCCCGGCCACGCCGACTTCGGCGGTGAGGTCGAGCGCGGCCTGTCGATGGTCGACGGCGTCGTCCTGCTCGTCGACGCCTCCGAGGGTCCCCTGCCGCAGACCCGCTTCGTGCTGCGCAAGGCGCTGGCCAAGGGGATGCCGGTCATCCTCGCGGTGAACAAGACCGACCGCGGCGACGCCCGCATCGAAGAGGTCGTCGACGAGTGCTACGAGCTGTTCATGGAGCTCATGGAGGACGCCGGCCTGGACGCCGACGCCCTCGAGTTCCCGATCGTCTACTGCAACGGCCGCACCGGCCAGGCCTCGCTCAACCGCCCGGAGAACGGCACGGTCCCCGACAGCGACGACCTCGCGCCGCTGGTGAAGACGCTGCTGGACACCATCCCGCCGCCGTCCTACGACGCCGAGGAGCCGCTGCGCGCGCAGGTCACCAACCTCGACGCCTCACCGTTCCTCGGCCGGCTGGCGCTGCTGCGCATCCACTCCGGTGAGATGAAGCGGGGTCAGCAGGTGGCCTGGTGCAAGGTCGACGGCACCATCAAGAACGTCAAGATCACCGAGCTGCTGGTCACCGAGGGCCTGACCCGCACCCCGGCCGAGAGCGCCGGCCCGGGCGACCTCGTCGCCATCGCCGGTATCGAGGACATCATGATCGGCGACACCCTCGCCGACCCGAGCGACCCGCGCCCGCTCCCGCCGCTGACCGTCGACGAGCCGTCCATCTCGATCACCATCGGGATCAACACCTCGCCGCTGTCGGGCAAGTCGGGCAAGAAGCTCACCGCGCGCCTGATCAAGAACCGCCTCGACCAGGAGCTGGTCGGCAACGTGTCGGTGCGCATGCTGCCCACCGACCGCCCCGACACCTGGGAGATGCAGGGCCGTGGGGAGCTGGCGCTGGCCATCCTCGTCGAGCAGCTGCGCCGCGAGGAGTTCGAGCTCACCGTGGGTCGGCCGACCGTCGTCACCAAGATGATCGACGGCGCGCTGCACGAGCCGGTCGAGCGGGTCACCATCGACACCCCGGGCGAGTACGTCGGCACCCTCACCCAGGCCCTGGCCACCCGCCGGGCGCGCCTGGAGAACCTCGTGCACCACGACACCGGCTGGGCGCGGATGGAGTACATCGTCCCGTCCCGCGGCCTGATCGGGTTCCGCACCGAGTTCCTCACCGAGACCCGCGGCACCGGCGTCCTCAACCACAACCTCGAGGGGTACGAGCCGTGGCTGGGCGACATGCGTGCCCGCCCGACCGGCTCGCTGGTCGCCGACCGGTCCGGCGTCGCGACGACGTACTCGATGTTCTCGCTGCAGGAGCGCGGCCAGCTCATGGTGCAGCCGGGCACGGACGTCTACGAGGGCATGATCGTCGGTGAGAACTCCCGTCCGGACGACATGGACGTGAACATCACCAAGGAGAAGAAGCTCACCAACATGCGCAAGTCCACCTCCGAGGAGCTGGAGCGGCTCATCCCGCCGCGGATCCTCAACCTGGAGCAGGCGCTGGAGTTCTGCGCCGAGGACGAGTGCGTGGAGGTCACGCCGGGCAGCGTCCGCATCCGCAAGGTGGTGCTGGACCAGACCGAGCGCGGCAAGGCCAAGAACCGCAAGCCCAAGCCCGCCTGATCGCGAGCCGCCCCAGGAAGGCCCCGTCCGGTCCCCCGGTCGGGGCCTTCCTCGTGTCGGGACCGGCCCGGGCGCCGTGGTCGGTAGGTCACGAATCGTGAAGACCGGCCGTAACGGGGCGACCCGCCCGTCCCCGGCTCACCGGTGACCCCACGCGCCGCGTCCTAGGTTCGTGTCGGGGTCCTCTGTCCGGGCCCGCGGCGAGCGAGTGACGAGAGGCGGCCGAACGCTGATGACGACGATCACCCGCACGGTTCCGGCGACCGAGGGTTTCCGGGGTGGGATCGACGTCCGGGTGAGTCTGCGCGCCGATGCCGGATCGGGGGACTCGGCCTTCGACGGCGCCTGGTTCCCGCGCAGCCGCGACCTCGCGGTGGAGCTGCCCGAGCTGATCGCCGCCCTGGAGCGGCGCGGCGTCCGGGTGGAGCGGTTCACCTACGCCCTCGATGCGTGGCAGCCCGCGCCCCGCAAGCTCGAGGTGCAGGGCCGCACCGTCCGGGCCGGTGGCTTCCGCAGCATGGACCCGCAGGTGGTCTGTCTGACCTGGGCCGGCGGCAACCGCCGGGCCGACCTGCTGGTCGTCCCCCCGGAGACCGACGTGCTCACCGGCGCCCGGGCGCTGCGGCTGTGCACCCGCCGGGGCCTGCCGCCGTCGCCGCAGATGGTGCTGGCCGCGGCCCGCTCGACCCCGCTCCCGCAGGTCCCCGACCTGCCGGCCAGCCGGGCGGTCTGACGGAGGACCCCGCCTCGCAGGCTCAGGGCGTGGTCTGCCGGGAGGTCGCCGGCGGGGATGCCGAGGGGGTGGGCGTCGGTGCCCGGGGTGCTCGCCGCCCGCTGGGACGGTCCTCGGTCAGTCGCGCGGGGCGCTGGGGCGGCCGGCGCCCACGGGCTGGCCCTCGGCCGGGGCGGTGACGTCGGCGAGGACCTCGTGCTCGGAGACCTCGGCGACGGCGTCGGCGGACTCCACCGCCTGGTCCTTGCGGTACTGGCGGTAGGAGTGGACGACGGCCAGCACCCAGATCGCGGCGAGCACGGTGTAGACGGTGCCGCTCGTGACGTCGCCGGCGTCGACCCAGTCGCTGCGCAGCAGGGTGCGGACGTTGGTCAGCACGATCATGCCGCCCACCAGGGAGCCGAGCAGCCGCGGCGGGATGTGCCGCACCAGCCAGGCGGCGATCGGGGCGGCGATCAGGCCGCCGGCGAGCAGCCCGGCCACCCACAGCGGGTCGATGCCCTGCGAGCCCAGCGCCACCAGGAAGCCGAGGCTGGCCGCCAGCGCGACCAGGAACTCCGAGGTGTCGATCGAGCCGATGACCTTGCGCGGCTCCATCCGGCCGCTGGCCAGCAGCGCGGGCGTGCCCACCGGGCCCCAGCCGCCGCCGCCGGTGGCGTCGACGAACCCGGCCACCAGGCCGAGGGGGCCCAGGAAGCGCGCACGGACCGGCTTGCCGAGGTGGCGCCGGTCGATGCCGCGGAGGGTGAAGCGCACCAGGATGTACACCCCCAGCGACACCAGGATCAGCGACATCACCGGCGCGGCGATCTCCGTCGAGAGGCCGGACAGGAAGTGGGCGCCGGCGAAGGCCCCGACCGCACCGGGCACCCCGACCTTGGCGACCACCTTCCAGTCGACGTTGCCGAACTTCCAGTGCGAGAACCCGGACGCCAGCGTCGTCCCGATCTCCGCGAGGTGGATGGTCGCCGACGCCGCCGCGGGGTTCGTGCCGATGGCCAGCAGGAGCGTCGTCGAGGTGACGCCGTAGGCCATGCCGAGGCTGCCGTCGACGAGCTGGGCGCCCAGGCCCGCGAGGGCGAGCAGGATCAAGGTCTTCACGGGGGACGGACTCCGGTCTCACGGATGCCGCAGCAGGCGGCCTGACAGGGGGTCGAACGGGCGCCGGGCAATGGCGCAGCGGATCAGAACCCCGGACAGGCGGCGGTGCAGACGCGCAGCAGGTCGACGTGTCGCCGGCTCACGAGGAGGAGCGCCGTCGTCCGTGTCACGGCGATATGTCTACCAGATCGATGCACTTAGGCGTCAATCGGGTTCACTTGGTGGGACGACCGCCCCGGGGCCGGCGCGAGCCCACGATCAGCCGACCACCAGGTCGATGACGACCTAGGCGATCCCCGCGATCGCGGCGGCCGCGGGCAGCGTGACCACCCAGGCGGTGACGATGCTGCCGGCGACACCCCACCGGACCGCCGACAGCCGCCGGGTGGAACGACGCCCATGATCGACGTGGTGGTGATGTGCGTCGTCGGCACCGGGACGGCGAACACCGTCGCCGTCGTCACCATGACGCTGGAGGCGACCGTCTGCGCGGCGAAGCCACCGGCCGGGGTGAGCTGGATGATCCGCCGGCCCATGGTCCGCATGATGCGGAACCCGCCGGCGTAGGTGCCCGCGCTGATCGCGGCGGCGGCGGCGAGCACCACCCAGAACGGAACCTCGAAGTCGTCGATCTCCCCGGCCGTGTAGAGGGCGAGGGTGATGATGCCCATCGTCTCCTGGGCGTCCTGCATGCCGTGGCCGAGCGCCATCGTCGCGGAGCTGACGATCTGCGCCCGCCTGAAGCCGCGGTTGGCACGGGTGACGTGGGCGTTCCGGTAGGCCCACAGCAGCGCCAGCATGACGAGGTAGCCCAGGCCGGAGCCGACCAGCGGCGAGACGACCATCGGGACGATGACCTTCTCGAACACGCCCATCCACTGCACGGAGTGGGCGGCCGCGAGGGCGGCGCCGACGAGCCCGCCGATCAGCGCGTGCGACGACGAGGACGGCAGCCCGAACCACCAGGTGACGAGGTTCCAGGCGATCGCGCCGATCAGCGCGGCGAAGACGATCTCCAGGCCCTCGCCGCCCTCGGGCGGATCGACGATGCCGGCGCCGACGGTCTTGGCGACCTCGGTGGAGAGCAGGGCCCCGATCAGGTTCATCACCGCGGCCAGCGCCAGGGCCGCCCGGGGGGTCAGCGCCTTGGTGGACACCGCGACGGCGATCGCGTTGGCCGCGTCGTGGAAGCCGTTGGTGTAGTCGAACGCCAGGGCCACCAGGATGATGGCGGTCAGGGCCAGGAAGGCCGCGTCCATCAGCGGAGATCCATAGCAGCCTAGGACTCCTCGACGGCGATCGTCTCGACCACGTCGGCCACGTGCGCGAAGGCGTCGGCCGCCTCCTCGAGCTGGTCGGCGACCTCCGTGAGCTTCAGGACCTCCAGCGCGTCGAACTCCCCGCTGTGGAGCCGGGACAGCAGCCGCCGGTAGAGCTAGTCCGCCTCGTTCTCCAGGCGGTTGACCTCGATCCAGTACTCGGAGAGGTCTTTGAGAGTCCTCAGCTGCGGCATCGCCTCGGCGGTCGTCTGGGCGCAGCGCTGCAGCAGCGAGACCTGCTGGTGCATCTCGGCGGGCAGGGTGCCCAGGCCGGTGAGGATGACCAGGTCGGCGGCGGCCTCGACGAAGTCCATGACGTCGTCGAGATCGCTGGCGAGGCGGTCGATGTCCTCGCGGTCGAACGGGGTCACGAAGCTGGTGTCGAGCGCCCGGAAGATGGCGTGGGTGGACTGGTCGCCGGTGTGCTCCAGGTCGCGCAGCCGGATGGCCAGCTCGCCGCGGCGCGCGTGGTCGTGGACGAACTCACCCGGGACCTCGGTCGCCGTCACCAGGTTCTGCGCGGACGCGGTGAACAGCGGGTGGAAGCTCGAGTCCTTGGGCGTCAGGCTGAAGGGCGCGCGGAGGCTCCGTCTCGGATGTCGGCTCGGTCGCCCTGCCCGCGGCGGACGTACGACCGCCGCGGAGCACAGGTGTCCAGCACGTGGACACAGCCTGTCGCGAGGTCAGCGGTGAGCGGCGTCTCCCCGGTCGCCGTCCTCGCTTCCCCCGGCGAGGGACGCCACCAGGTCGGCGCGCGCCCGCGCGACCCTCGACCGGATCGTGCCGACAGGGCAGCCGATGACGTCCGCGGCCTCCGCGTAGGAGAGCCCGAGCAGCTGGGTCAGCACGAAGGCCTCGCGCCGGTCCACCGCCAGGCGGCCGAGCAGGTCGGTGACGGCGGCGCCCTCGGCGACGGCGTCCCCGGGACCGGGTGCGGCCAGCAGCTCCAGGTCGCTCGCCTCCCGCACCAGGGACAGCCGGCGCCGACCGCGGGAGCGCAGCGAGTCGGCGCAGACGCGACGGGCGATGGCCAGCAGCCAGGTGCGCACCGAGGAGCGGCCCTCGAAGCGGTGCAGCGCCCCGAAGGCCCGTAGGTAGGTCTCCTGGGTGAGGTCGTCGGCCGCCTCGCGGTCGCCCAGTGCGGCACACAGCCGCCAGACGTCGGACTGGGTCTCCCGGACGAGGGTGGCCGCGGCCAGCGGGTCGCCGGCGGCGGCGTCCGCGGCGACGCGGGCCAGGTCGTCCATGTCCTCGTCAGGGTGTTCCGCAGGTCACCCGGAGGGCCGGGAACCGGACGGCGTCCGGCGGCGACTAATCAACCATGTCCTGCCACACCTGCCGAGAGGCTCTCTCCGCGCGCCTGGACGGCGAGCCGCTGGGGCTGCCCGCCGACGAGCTCGACGCGCACCTGGCCGCGTGCCCGGGGTGCGCCGGGTGGGCGGCCGCGGCGGAGCAGGTCACCCGCCGGGCGCGGCTGGCGCTCGCCCCGCCGGTGCCCGATCTCACCGTCGCGGTGCTCGGCGCGCTGCCCCGCGAGCTGCCCGGGGCGCGCGTCGCCGCGCGCGCCCGGCTGGCGGACACGGCGCTGCGGCTGGTCCTGGTCGCGGTCGGCGTCGCCCAGGCGGCGCTGGCCCTGCCGGTGCTGGTCTCCGGCGCCGGCGCGATGAGCGCTCCGGTGCACATGGCGCGCGAGAGCGGCGCCTGGAACCTGGCGGTGGGCGCGGCGTTCCTCGCCGTGGCGGCCGGCCCGCGGCTGGCTGCGGGCGCGCTGCCCTTCCTCGGGTCCTTCACGGCGCTGCTGCTGCCGCTGACGGTCGCCGACCTGCAGGCCGGGCACGTGCACGCCGACCGGGCCCTCGCCCACCTCCTCGTCCTGGCCGGTGTCGCCGTCGTCGCGACCGTGGCGTGGCGGAGCCACCGGCGCCGCCCGGCTCCCGCGGTGGCCGACCGGCGGGTGCTGGCGTGAGGCGCTCGGCGCTCCTGCTCGCCCTGCTGCTCGCCGGCTGGCTGGGCGCGGGCATCGGGACGGCCGGCCCGGCCGCCGCGCACGCCGCGCTGGTCTCGACCGAGCCGGGGGAGGGCGTCCGCCTCGACGCCGCACCCGGGAAGGTCACGCTGCGCTTCAGCGAGGGCGTCTCGCTGGGCGCCGGCTACGCGCGGGTGCTCGGCGCCGACCAGCAGCGGGTCGACGCCGGCGCCGCCTCCGCCGACGGCGGCGTCGTCACCGTCCCGCTGCGCGCAGAACTGCCCGACGGCGGGTACCTCGTCACCTACCGGGTGATCTCCGCCGACTCGCACCCCGTGTCCGGCGCCTTCTCCTTCGCCGTCGGCGACGGCGAGCTCCTGACCGCCGGTGGGCAGGACCAGGCCGGGTCCACCGATCCCGTCGTCGGCGCGCTGCTGCCGGTGGCGCGCTGGGTCGGGTACGCCGGGCTTGCGCTCGCTGTCGGCGTCCCGGTGCTCGTGCTCACCTGCTGGCCGGCCGGCCGGCGCGCGGAACGCCTGCGGCGGATGGCCACCGGCGGAGCCGTCGCGGTGGCACTCTCCGGGCTGGGCGCCTTCCTGCTCCAGGGTCCCTACGCCGCGGGTGCGGGGCTCGGGGCGGTCGCCGACCCGGCCCTGCTCGGCGCCACGCTGGGTGCGGGCGTCGGCTGGTCCGCCCTGGCCCGGGTGCTCCTGGTCCTGGCGCTCCTCCCGGTGCTGCGCCGCGTCTGGCGGGACACCGACGCCCTCGGCCCGGGCTGGACGGCCGCGGGCGCCGTCCTCGTCGGCGGCCTCGTGCTCGCGACCGCCGCGGTCGGGCACCCGGTGGCCGGCCCGTGGCCGGTGCTCGCCGTGCTGGTCGCGGCCGTCCACGTGGGGGCGATGGCGGTGTGGCTGGGTGGGGTCGCCGGGCTGCTGGCCGTGACGCTGCGGCCGGGCACGGCGCCGGGCGAGGTGACCGCCGTGCTGCCGCGGTTCTCCCGGCTGGCGTTCGGCTCGGTGGTGGCGCTCGTGGTGTCCGGCATCGTGCAGTCGGTCCGGGAGGTCGGCTCCCCGACCGCGCTGGTCGCGACGACGTACGGGCAGCTGCTCGCGGCGAAGCTGCTGCTGGTCGTGCTCCTGCTCGCCGCGGCCGGGGTGTCCCGCGTCTGGGTGCAGCAGCGCCTGGGCGTGCGCCGGCCCCGGCGACCCCGCACGATCACCGCGCAGGCGTTCGCGGCGACCGACCGGACCGGCCCCGCCCCCGCGGAGGTCGCCGGCGCCGCGCAGCGCGACCGGGTGCAGGCCGAGAACGCCGCCGAGCACCTGCCCTCGCTGCGCCGCTCGGTGCTCCTGGAGGCGGGCGTGGCCGCGGTCGTGCTGGCGCTGTCGGCGGTGCTGGTGGCCACGCCGCCCGCGCGCACGGCGCTGGCCCAGCCGATGGAGACGGTGCTGCCGCTGCAGGGCGGCACCGGCGCGGCGGCGGGCAGCGTGCAGGTGTCGGTGGAGCCCGCGCGCCCCGGCGAGAACGCGCTGCACGTCTACCTCTTCGACGACCTCGGCCGGCTGACCCAGCCGGCCGAGATCAGGGTGACGCTCACCGAGCGCACCCAGGAGATCGGCCCGCTCGACGTCGGCCTCGCGCCGGCCGGCCCCGGCCACTTCGTCGGCGACGCGATGGCGATCCCCGGCGCCGGCACCTGGACCCTCACGGTGACGGTCCGGCTCGACGAGTTCACCGCGCTCAGCGCCGCCACCGACTTCCCGGTGCGCTGACGCCCCACCGCTCCACCGATGAACAGGAGATCCATGTCCTCGCCCCGCCCGCTGCACCGGCTGGCCGTGCTGCTGCTCGCCGCCCTGACCGCCGGCACGGCGGGCGTGGTGCTCGCCGCGTCCGCCTCCGCGCACGTTACCGTCTCCTCCGGCGACGCCGCGCCCGGCGGCTTCGGCAAGCTCACCTTCCGCGTGCCGAACGAGAGCGACGCCGCCAGCACCGTCGCGCTGCGCATCCAGATCCCGGAGCAGTCCGCCATGGGCTCGCTGCGGGCCCAGCCGGTGCCGGGCTGGACCGTGACCGCCACGACCGCCGACCTGGCCGCGCCGATCGAGGTGCACGGGCAGGAGAAGAGCTCCTACGTCTCGGTGGTGGAGTTCCGCGCCGACGGGGGGAGCGGCATCGCGCCGGGCCAGTTCCAGGAGTTCGCGCTTTCCGGCGGGCCCTTCCCGGATGCCGAGCAGCTCAGCTTCCCGGTGATCCAGACCTACAGCGACGGTAACGAGTCGGCGTGGATCGAGCCGACGATCGCCGGGCAGGACGAGCCCGAGCGCCCCGCCCCGGTGCTGTCCCTGGCCGCCGAGCAGGCCGCCGACGGCGCCGGAACGGCCGACCTCGCGACCGCGGCCGGCGCCCACGACGAGGGCGGGCACGCCGACGACCCGGGCGCCCTCGCGCTCTTCTTCTCCATCCTGGCGCTGCTCGTCGCGCTCGCCGGTGTCGTCCTCGGCGTCCGCGCCGACCGACGTACCGTGTCCTCGTGACCTCCGCCGTCCGCCGCCGTCCCCGCCGGGCCGTCCCGGCACTGCTGCTCACCACGGGTCTCCTGCTGGCCGGCTGCGGGGGCGCGGCGGACGGCGACGCCGGGGAGCACGACCACACCGCGGGCGCACCGGCCGCCGTCGAGGCGCCGGAGGACCGCTACGCCGGTCTGGACCTCAACGAGCCCTACCGCCGGCCGTCGTTCACGCTGACCGACACCACCGGTGCACCGTTCGACTTCGGCGCCGCCACCTCCGGCCGGCCGACGCTGCTGTTCTTCGGCTACACGGAGTGCCCCGACGTCTGCCCCACCACGATGGCCGACGTCGCGGTCGCCCTGCGCGGGTTGGACCGGGAGCTCGCCGAGCAGGTGCAGGTCGTCTTCGTGACCACCGACCCGGCCACCGACACCCCCGAGGTGCTGGGCGAGTACCTCGGCCGGTTCGACGCCGACCTGCCGACGCCGTTCGTCGGCCTCACCGGCGACCAGGAGAGCATCGACCAGGCGCAGCTGGCCGCCGGGGTCCCGCAGGCCGAGGACGAGGGGCGGCTGCACTCGACGTTGCTGCTGCTGTACGGGGCCGACGACGAGGCGCACGTCGCCTTCGACGGCGGGAACACCCACCAGGACATCGCCGACGACCTGCAGGTGGTGGCGGGCGCGTGACCCCGGGCCTCGGCCGGCTGCTCGCCGTCCTGGCCGGTGTCCTCGCGCTGCTGGCGCTGGCCGGGCCGGCCTCGGCGCACGTCGGGGGAGAGGTGGCGGGCAGCGACTTCGACGGCCGCGTGACCTCGGTGACCCCGCAGCTGCCCGGTGTGGCCGTGCGCGTGCTGCAGTTCGGGGACGAGCTGGAGCTGGTCAACCGGTCCGGCACCGAGGTGCTCGTGCCCGGCTACTCCGACGAGCCCTACCTGCGCATCGGCCCCGACGGCGTCTGGCGCAACGCGCACAGCCCGGCCACCTACATCAACCTGGACCGGTACGGGCGCACGACGCTGCCCGACTCCGCCGATCCCGGGGCCGCTCCCGAGTGGGAGCAGATCTCCACGCAGCCGGAGTACGTGTGGCACGACCACCGCACGCACTGGATGAGCCAGGAGCTCCTGCCGCCGCAGGTCACCGCCGACCCGACGCGGGAGCACCTGGTGTCGGAGTGGATCGTGCCGCTGCGGCACGGCAGCACGGAGGCGGAGGTCGCCGGGGTGCTGACCTGGAGCCCGCCGCCCTCGCCGTGGGTCGTGTGGCCGCTCGCGGCCGCCGGGCTGCTCGCCGCGGTCGCCGCCGGGCTGCTGGCCCGGACCCCGCTGCTGCTGGGCGGCCTGCTCGCGGTGGGGGCCCTCGCGGCGCTGTGGCACGCCCTGGCCACCCCGGAGCCGTCGGTCACCGCCGGCTCGCACGTCGGCGCCGTCGTCTCGGCGCTCCTGCCGGCCGCGGCGACCCTGCTCTGCGCCGTCCTCGGGGCGCGCGCCGCGCTGCGCGGCCGGGGGGCCATGACCGGCCTGCTGGCCGTGGTCACCGGCTGGCTGCTGCTGGTGCAGGGCCTGCCCGAGGCCGACGTGCTCTGGTCGGCGAACGCTTCCTCGGCCGGGCCGCAGCCCGTCGCCCGCGTCGCGGTGGGGGTGCTGGCGGCCCTCGGCGTCGGGTTCGTGCTCGGGGGCGTCGCCGCGGTGCGTCGGTTCCGCGAGGTCGACGCCACGCCCGGAGGGACCGCCGCCGGCCATCCGGTGCCGGTGGCCTGACGGCGGTCCCCGGAGGTCAGCCGACCTCGGCGACGACGTTCGGGCCGTCGGACCCGAACAGGGTGTTGGCCCGCTGGAGGTCCCCCTCGAAGTCGACCTCGACCGCGGCGTAGGCGGAGATGTCCACCGGGCGGACCCGCAGGCCGCGCTCGGCGATCGCCGTCTCCAGGCCCCGCTCGAAGTAGTCCTCGTGGGAGCACTCGTCGAGGTGCTCGATGAGCGTGGCCTTGTCGGCGGAGGAGATGTAGTTGATCCCCACCGCCTCGCCCAGGCCGCCGCGGACGATCTTGGACAGCTCGCGGATGTAGCCGTCGCCATCGAGGGTGTACTTGACCTCCTCCTCGGCGACCGTGCTGGTGTCCACGCAGACGAAGCTCTGGTCGGCCGCCATGTAGGGCAGCGCGACCTCGAGCACCGCCGGGTCGAAGACGACGTCACCGTTGAGCCAGAGCACGCCGCCCTCACGGGTGGTCCGCAGACCGCGCAACAGGCTCTTGGACGTGTTCGTCACCGCGAAGTCGGGGTTGTACGTGAACAGCAGGTCGGGGGCGGCCTTCATGATCCGCTTGCTGCGGTAGCCGACGACCGCGGTCACCGACACGTCGGCACCCAGGACGGCGCGCAGGCCGTCGAGCTGCCGCTGCATGATGCTGCGGCCGTCGTCGAGCCGGGTCAGCGGCTTGGGGTCCTGCCGGCCCAGCCGGGTGCCCATGCCCGCGGCCAGGATCACGACCTGCACCGACGGCGTCTGCAGCCGTCGGGGCGTCGTGCGGGCCGGCAGGGGGGATACACCCCGACGGACGGGGTTGAGGACGTGGTCACCGGTCCGCACGGACATCATCTCCTTCAGTGGTCGTGCTGGTGTTCTGCCCGGACGCGGTCGCGGTCGGGAGGATCAGGTCGAGGACGCGCTGCGTGGCGGAGCCGTCCTCGAGGTGGCAGAAGGTCTCGCGGAACCGGGCGTAGCGCTCGGTGTGCTCCACGGTGACCGTACCGATGTCGGCGATCGCCGAGATCAGCTCGTCGCTGGTGGCGATCAGCGGACCGGGCGCGACCTCGGCGAGGTCGAAGTAGAAGCCGCGCAGCTGGTCGCGGTACCGGTCCAGGTCGTAGGTGTAGAAGAGCTGCGGCTTGCCCGTGATGGCGAAGTCGAACATCGTCGACGAGTAGTCGGTGACCATCATGTCGGCAGCCAGGTAGAGGCCGGCGATGTCCGGGTGGTTGCACACGTCCCGGACGGCCGACCCGTCGGTGATCTCGAGCCGGCTCATGACCATGTTGTGCAGCCGCAGCAGCAGCACGTGGTCCTCGCCCAGCCGGGAACCGAACTCGTCGAGGTCGATCGGGAACTCGAAGTCCCGCTCCCCGCTGCCCTGGAACACCAGGTCGTCGCGCCAGGTGGGGGTGTAGAGCACGACCGTCTGGTCCTCGCCGATGCCGAGGTCCGACCGCACCCGGGCGCGGACCTCGTCGCGGCGGGGGCTGCTCAGCAGGTCGTTGCGCGGCAGGCCGGTCTCGTGGATCGGTCCGGTGTAGCCGAACGCCTTGCGCAGCCGCTCGGTGGTGACGGCGTTGGGCGAGAGCAGGAGGTCCCAGCGGGCGATGTCCTGGTCCAGGTAGGCCAGCCGCCCCTCCGGCGCCCACAGCACGTCGTTGTGGATGCGCTTGAGCATCGTCCCGTGCCAGGTCTGCAGGTACGTGGTCCCGGGACGCTTCTCCCAGTCCAGCGCGATGTGGTCGTTGGAGACGACCAGGTCGGCGCCCTCGAGCGCGGCGATCGACTCGGGGCTGCCGAAGGTCAGCGTCTCGACCTCGGACGGGAAGCCGGCCTGGGTGTGCGGCGCCGACAGCCAGGTGTGGGTGGCGTCGACGCCCTGCTCGAGCAGCGCCTCGTAGAGCGCCCGGGGGCTGTCGGAGAAGTGCCCGCGGAAGGCGACGTAGACGATGTTCACCGGGCGGCTCCGGTCAGGGCGTCGTCGGCGTGCGGCCGGCCGGCGAGCACGGCGAGCACCAGGTCGGCGAGCTCCTGCCACGACTCGACGACGGTCAGCGCGCCGGCAGCCAGCAGGGCCTCGGCGCGTGCCGCCCGCTCCTCGGGGAGCACGAACAGCAGGTTGCCGACGGTGGGGCAGCCGGCGCCGACGGCCGAACGCACCCCGGCGACGGCGTCCTCCACCGCGAGCCCTTGCTCGGGTGCGATGCCCAGAGCGGCGCAGGCGTGCCGGTAGACGGCGGGATCGGGCTTGCTGGTCGGCACCGGCAGCGAGTCCTCGGCGCTGTAGCGGCGCGCCGGTGGGATGAGCTCGTCCAGCCCGGTGGCGGTGAAGCAGGCCGCCAGCCGGGACAGCGCGCTGGAGCTCACCGCGGCCAGCTGCAGCGGACCGGCCAGCGCGCCGAGCGCGTCCAGCGTCGGCCCGTGCGGCCGCAGCGTGGTGCCCAGGTGCTCGGTGACCGCGCGACGTTCCTCGGCCACCCACGGCTCGACGTCGACGTCGGGAACGCCGGCCTCGGCGGCCAGGGTGAGGGCCGTGGACCGGAAGTTCCTGCCGGTGGCGGCGTGCCGGAGCTCGTCGGCGGTGTACCGGCGGTCGATGCCGACGGAGGCGAGGAACGCGTTGGTGACCTCGGTGGAGGCGTCGAACGCCGGCTCCTCGGAGGGGAAGAGGTTGCCGTCGGCGTCGCAGAGCAGGTACTGCACCGGCTCGATGAGCGTCGGCGGAACGGTCGGCACCAGGTGGGCTCCCTTCGGGGACGGGGTGGCGGACGGGATGGTCACCGCGGCAGCGCCGCGGGGCCGGGCGTGCGGGCGGCCACGGTGGCCCGGACCCCGTCGCGGTCCAGGGCGGTCAGGGCCGCTGCCAGGTCAGCGACGAACGCCGGGTGCGAGCCGAGGTCCCCGAACACCGACGTCTCGCCGAGCAGGGGCCGCGGGTCGCTCCCGCCGGCGCGGGCCAGCGCCTGGAGCTGCTCGGCGAGGGCGTCCTCGACGGGCAGCCGCCGGCCGGCCTCGTCCGTGCCGCGCAGGTAGCGGAACCATCCGGCGACGGCGAGGGTGAGCAGGCCGTGGGGCCGCCCTTCCTCGATCGCCTGGCGCAGCGACGGCAGCAGGTGGTGGGGCATCTTGGTCGAGCCGCGCCGGCACAGCCGGGGCAGGCCGTCGGCGATCGCCGGGTTGGCGAACCGCTGCAGCAGGGTGCGCTTGTACTCGGCGAGGTCGATGCCGTCGGGCGGTGGTAGCAGCGGGGTGACCTCGACGTCCATGAGCCGGGCCACGTAGCCGGCGAGCACCGGATCGGCCATGACCTGGTCGAGGCTGGCGTAGCCGGCCAGCGAGCCCAGGTAGCCCAGGGCGCAGTGGCTGGCGTTGAGCAGCCGGGTCTTCATCAGCTCGTAGCTGCCGACGTCGGCGACGAACCGGACGCCGACGGCGTCCAGCGGGGGCCGGCCGGCGGAGAAGGTGTCCTCGATCACCCACTGGGAGAACGGCTCGGTGATCACCGGCCACCGGTCGTCGACGCCGTAGCGCTGCGCCACCGCCGCCCGCTCCTCGGGGCTGGTGTGCGGCGTGATCCGGTCGACCATGCTGCTGGGGAAGGCCACGCGGTCGGCGATCCACCGCGCGAGCACCTCGTCGCGCAGCTGCGCGAACCCGACCACGGCGGCGCGGGCCGCGTCGCCGTTGCGGTGCATGTTGTCGCAGGAGACCACCGAGAACGGCTGGATACCGGCTCGGCGGCGTCGGTCGAGCGCCTCCACGAGGTACCCGAACACGGTGCGCGGGGAGGAGGGCTCCCGCACGTCGGCCCGGATGTCGGGGTCGTCGGCGTCGAAGAGCCCGGTCCGCGGGTCGAGCCGGTAGCCGCTGTCGGTGATGGTCAGCGACACCATGCGCGTGCGCTCGTCGGTCAGCAGGTCGAGCACGGCCGCAGGATTCTCGGGCGCGAAGTGGTAGCCCACCATGACGCCGACGACGCGGGCGCGCTCGCCGTCGGGGCTGCGCTCGACCACCGTGTAGAGGTGGTCCTGCGGGGCGAGCGCTTCCTTCATGGTCCGGCTGTGCAGCCCGACACCGACGACCCCCCAGCCGTCGCTGATCCGGCGCTCGGCCAGCTCGTCGAAGTAGAGGAGCTGGTGGGCGCGGTGGAACCCGCCGACGCTGAAGTGCACGACCGCCGGGGTCAGGGCCGACCGGTCGTAGGTGGGCACGCTGAGCTGCGCCTCGTGCAGCGGCAGGGTCGCATCGGTCAGCGGGTGGACATCGGCGGCGGCAACCACGTTGCGCGCGGGGGAGACCCCGCCCGGAGGAACCGGGACCGCCGGATGCCCGGCCGGAGCCGTCCCGGCAGGCGCCCGCAGGGGCAGGAGCTCGGCCTGTGACATCGCGTCCCTCCTTCTCTGTCCTGAGCACGGCGCACCGGACCGACGGGTCCCGGGTCTCCGGGGTCAGCAGTACACGGGTGGTGCCGGGTGCCGCAAAACAAGGTCCGGCACCGCTTCGCGGACGCGGAGGCGCCGGGCCGGCGCGGATGTTTCACGCCGGAGGAGCAGGAGTGCCCGTTGCGGGGCCCTTGAAACGCCCCGCACCCACCTGCCGGGCGTGTCCATGATCACCGACGCCCCTCGGCCGCCGCGCACCGGGTCCGGGTTCCACCGCTGTCAGTGACGCATGGGACTCGTGGGTCCAGTGGTGACGCCCGCACGGCGTGTCCCGAGCGACGCGCCGGGCGCCAGGTCACGACCTCGTCACGCAATGTTTCGATGATCCCTCGCCCGCTCGGGCCACCCCCACCACCCAGGCGAGACGGACAGGTGCATGGACGCAGGGATCGGCCAGGAGGCCCGCACGGAGGTGCTGAGCGCGGTGCACCCCTCCGCCGGTCGGTCCGCCGGGCGGCGGGCTCGTCGTCGTCCTACCCCCCGGGCGCGGCGGAGCCCAGCGATGCTGCTCGGCGCCCTGCTGCTCGGCGGTGTCGTCGCGGCGGGGGTGAGCCTGCACGGTGCGCCCGCCGCCTCGGCCGATGCCACGTCCGTGCTCGAGGCCTCGGACGCGCTGCTGACCACCGAGGAGGGTGCGGAGGTCCTGCCGCAGGCGTCGATCTCGGTCGCCGAGGCCGAGGCCCGGTTGGAGCAGGTGGCCGCCTCCCGCGCCGAGCGCCAGGCCGCGGCTGCCGCGGCCGCCGAGGCCGCCGCGGAGGCCGCCCGTCCCAAGGCCGTCCTCCCCGTGGCCGGGGCCCGGCTGACCAGTGGCTACGGCAGCCGGTGGGGCACCTTCCACTACGGCATCGACCTGGCTGCTCCTATGCGCACGCCCGAGTACGCGGCGGTCGACGGCGTGGTGCTCCGGGCCGGCTCGGCCAGCGGCTTCGGTCTGGCCGTGTACATCCTCCACGAGAACGGCGACGTCACCGTCTACGGCCACATGGACAAGATCCTGGTCCGGCCCGGCCAGTACGTGGAGGCGGGGGAGACGATCGCCCTGCTGGGCAACCGCGGCCAGTCGACGGGCCCGCACCTGCACTTCGAGGTGCACAAGGGCGGGATCGACGGCAAGCGGGTCGACCCGCTCTCATGGTTGGCCGCCCGGGGCGTCGACGTCTGAGGTCCGGCGCGCCGCGTGGCGTGATCGCCGCGTGGCCGGCGCCGTCGAGGAGAGCGACCGGCGGCTGCTGCGCGCCCGGGGACGCCAGGGAACGCAGCTACGCCGAGCCGCTCGACGTCCCGACCCTCGCCCGCATCGCCGTCGTCCCACCCGCGGCAGCGGACCGCGCCGCCGGTACGGGCTCGTCGGCTCGCCGACGACGTCGCGGAACACGCGCTGAACCTGCCCAGGTTGCTGAAGTCGACGTCCAGGTCGCCGCCGAGCTGCGCGAGCGAGGTGACCGAGGAGTCGGTCGACCGGGGCTGCGGCATCGACTTCGGCCTGCGCGACCCGTTCGGCGCCACATCCGCGCGGCGCCGACGACGCACGGCTGAGTCCGTCCCGCCACGCCTGAGCGCCGCCGACCCCCTCCGTGGGTCCCGCGACGGGGGGTTGTACAGTTACTCCCGGCTCGGACGCACCGCACCGGGTCGGATCGGGGCTGTGGCGCAGCTGGTAGCGCACCACACTGGCAGTGTGGGGGTCAGGGGTTCGAGTCCCCTCAGCTCCACCCCGATGACCAGGCCGTTCTCCTTCAGGAGAGCGGCCTGAGTCGTCTCTGGTTGCAGTTGTGGTTGCAGTTTCCCCACCCTGACCTGGCAGCAGCAGGGCGCTCATCCGGTCGGCGGCTTCGCGAGCCAGGGCAGGCATGACGTGGCTGTAGACGTCCATCGTCGTGCGCATCTGGCTGTGGCCGAGCAGCTCCATGACCACCCGCGGGTGCACGTTCTCGCTGAGCAGCAAGGTGGCCGCGGTGTGCCGGCCGTCGTGCAGCCGGACGTGTCGGACGCCGGCTTTGTGGAGCAGGCGGGTCCAGTCGTCGTGGTCGGACTTCTTGTCGATCGGCCGGCCGTTGGGCTGAGCGAAGATCAGGTCCTCGTCGTGCCACTCGGAGCCGGCCAGCATCCGCTCGCCGAGCTGAGCGGCCTTGTGCCGGTGCAGCTCGGCGACGAGAGGCATCGGCAGGGCGAGCGTGCGCTGGCTGCGGCGGGTCTTGGGCTCCTCGTAGATCAGCCCGCCGCCGCGGACGCGGTGGATGCTGCGTCGCACGGTCAGCGTGTTGTTGAGCAGGTCGACGTCCTTCCACTGCAGCGCCAGGGCCTCGGACTGCCGTAGGCCGAGGGCGAGGGCGACGGTCCAGCGGGCGGAGTTGCGCACATGAGCCGCGGCTTCGAGGACGGCGTGGGCCTCGCCGAGGTCGAGGGCGGTGGCGACGTCGCTCTGCTTCTGGGCGGGCGGATCGACCAGGCTGGCCACGTTGCGGGGAACGTGCCCGCGCTGGACGGCGACGGTGAGCGCTCGGGACAGGATGCGGTGATGGCGCAGCACGGTGGCGGGGGAGTAGCCGGCATCGAGGAGCGCGGTGTAGAGCTGGTCGAGGTGCTCGGGGCGCAGCCGGTCGAGGCGGTGCCGTCCGAGTCCGGGGACCAGGTGCTTGCGGACGGCGGACTCGTAGCTCTCCAGGGTCCGCTGCCGCACCCGGCGCGGGGCGATGGTGCTGAGCCAGTGCTCCAGCCAGTCGGCGACGGTCGGGGTGGAGACGGCGCTGAGCGTGCCGGCGTCGCGCTTGCGCTCAAGGTCGCGGACCTTCGCGACCACCACGGCCCGGGTCTTGCCGGTGACGTGCCGGCGGTCGGGCTTGCCGGTGAGGGTGAAGCCGACGGAGACGTAGCCGTGCCACCGCCCGTCGGCGTCCTGGTAGATCGTCGACTCACCGTTCGCTGAGCGCCCTGCCATCGGTCACCCCTGGGTCGTGGGCTGGAGTATCAGTCTGGCCGAGCGGTCCGACACCGGCGGAGCGCTTGTGGACTCACGCGGCATCGGGCGACGTCGGGCCCAGTTCGACGAGTCCGCGCTGGTCCGTGGTGGTGCCGGACCGGCGCAGCCCGCGAGGAGCGGTGCGGGGAGCTTCCAGGCCGCGAACGTAACGTTCGAGCTCGCTGCGGGAGAGACGGCAGCTCCGGCCGATGTGGACGGGGTGCAGGTCGCCGGCCTTCATCAATGCGTAGACCGTCGTGCGCCCGAGGCGGAGCACCGTGGCGACCTCCTCGGGTGTGAGCAGCAGCGGGTCGACGGAGACCGGCTCCCGAGGTGGCTGCGCGTCGCTCATCTCGCCCTCCTCATCGCGTGGCCTCGTGCGCCGGCGACGGCCGGCGCCGCACGCCTACCTGGAGAAGGCGCCATTCCCAGCCCGTTGGTGACAGTGCCGGGCCAAGTTCCTGTTTTCCTCCAGTCCCTGCTGTCCGAGCTCCTGATCTCCTGGGTCCGACGTCCGTCGGCTTGCTGAATCTCCTGACCTGCTCCGGCGCGTCTCCGGTTTTCCTCCAGTACGTAAAGCGGTTCGCGCGGCGTCATGCGGTCGCAGCGCAGTCATCGAGGGTCCCGCTCCACGAGGTCCGCACGGTCCGGGCTCGGCGTGCTGGGTGTAGATCGCCGGCGCGAGCCCTGGGCGCATGAGCTCCGACCGCCTGGTGTTGGTCACCACCGATCCGGCCGTGCTGAGCGGCCAGGCGGTGATCGCCGGCACCCGCGTGCCGGTCAGCGTGGTGCTCGACTGCCTGGTCGCCGGAATGAGCCCCGAAGGGATCGTTGCGGAGTATCCGACCCTGACCTCGGAAGGCGTGCAGGCGGCCGCCGCCTACGGGGGCGTTGCTGGCCCGTGAGGAACTGGTGCCGCTAACGCCTGAGTGAAGGTCCATCCCCACGTCCTCGGCAGGTCGCCGCCGCGTGCGGCGCCATGTCACCCCGCGAGCAGACCTCCGCACCGTCGACGCGATCGGCTACGTACGCGCGTCCTCGTCTGTGCGCTCTCCGCGGCCATCTCGACTGCGGAACCGGACAAGATCACGAGCCGACACACCTTATGCATCCAGGACTGCGCAACCCGTTGTGACGAGTAGTCGGCGACGGGGTGACAGAGGTGCGGTCAGGTGTCCAAACGGCATGCTGCGCGGGCATCACCGGCGCGCGCTACCAGTCGCACCGGATCGGTGCGCCCCTCGGCGGGGCGTGCTGCGCGGCCAGGGAACACTGCCGTCCCGCAGGGCCGGAAGTCATGCGGCCAACGAGGGCCAGTGGCGCGCCGGTCGGGGTGACGTCGGGCCGGTCGGGTCGTCGCCGCCCCCGTCACCTATGTCACCCCCGTCGGCCGCCCGCTCCACGACAACTATTCCGAGGTCACCGTCGGCGCCGGTGCACAACAGGAGCAAAAAGGGAGCTCCGCCTCCGGGCGCTCAAGGGAGGTCAGGTGCGCCGCTCAAGCGCGCCCGCCGCCGATAGGACCGCAGGACCGGGTCCAGTGCCCGGCCGAGGGCAGGCAGGTCCCGGTCGTAGACGCGGCCGTTCTCCAGTTGACCGGCGAGCTCGCCGAGCAACCGCGGCCAGTCTCGACGGGTCGGCTCGAGGGGTACACGGATCTCGACCCGCCGCTCGACCACCTGCACTGCCGTCCGACCGGAGTTCGCCGCGCGGCTCTGCTCCCAGGCCCGGTGCCGGCAGGTGGCCGAGCACCACTTCGGGATCGGTCCGCGGCTGCGCGGGGTGATCGGTCCGCCGCACCATCCGCAGGTCGTCGCGGCAGTGCGTCGTTCCGGCCCGTCCGCGGCGCGGGCGGCCCGGTCCGGACGGGTGCGTTCTACCGGGGCCTGCTGCCGGCGCTCGCGGCGTTGTTGCTCGTGCGCCCGCCGTCGGGCCCGGTAGTCAGGGGTGCCGCTGGTTCCCATGTCCTTATTCTGCTGGCGATCCTCCTGTAACCCGTCACCACGAGTTCCCGACCCTGGATGCAGGAGATGTGTCCCTCTTGATCTTGCGGGTCTCCTGTAGCGACGGGGCAGCCAGACGGTCGCTCGCTGGAGTCGGCGCAGAGGCGAGGACTCGGGTCGCGAGAACTCAATTGACGGGCGAGACGGTGTCTGAAGGCAGCCTCTGGGACGCCGGAGTGGACGATTCGTGTGCTTTGCGGCAGCCCATTCGCGCCGGTCACCAACCCCGCCAGGCCGAGTGATCGACGACGTCGCTCGCCTGCCTCGCCATCGTTGAACGGCGCGCGGCTGTCCAGCAGAACACCGCGCTCAGGTCACCGGTGACAGCACCTCCCAGTCCCGCCCCCTGGCTGCAGCAGTCCCGTTGGCGTGAAGACTGCGGTCTAGAGCCGGGCATCCAAATCGCTACTGCGCAGTCGACCTGACGCGGACGCGGCCGGCAGTCGCGCTTGACTTCGTCGACCCACCCCCTGTCGGCGCGGCGGCGCTTGAGGAAGGCGGATCCGGACGGAAGGACCTCACATCTCATTGAGTCCGCTACATATTCACGCCGCCGGCGGCCTATCTCTTCACACGTCCTCGCAGAGACAGCAGCGCAAGCCCGAGCAGGATCGGAGCAAGAACCCGATGGACTGTCTCCACCAGCACCCCGGCCGTGGTTAGAGCAGTATTGGACGGCCGCAAGAGCGATATGCCACTCTCCAAACTGTAGAGCAGGCCGTCCGGGAGACGGTCGGAGAGAGTGGGTTGGTCTGTCGTGATGCGCGTCGCCTCAACGTACTCGATATCGGGATACTGTCCGACGCGAACAAATCTCGTGGTGGTCTCCGAAGGAAAGCCTATGGCGGCGAAAAGAGTGCCAACGGCGACTAGAAGAACGCCAAGCAAGAGAAACGCCCGAAGAGCCCGGAGTGCGTATCCAGAAGTGAACCAGTAAGTGGACAGGATCAGTCTCTCGGAACTTGCTCTTCGCGCAGCTAGTCGGCGCATCTCCATTTCCCCATAGTAGAAGTCCGCAGCTCCAGGCTCGTCCTTCGAGTCTTCGCGACTTTTCCTCAACGCACGATAAGTTTCGCTGACCTGTCTTGCGCTTATCGCGTGAGGTTTGTCGACCCAAGTGGGGAGCATGTCAACAACAACGCTCCATTGCTTGTCCCCAGCCGCCTCTCTAGCAAGACCCTCTTCTACGATCACGTTACGTTTGGCCCGCCAACGCCGCATTGGCGGCGTAGCGAAAGTCGCGCCTCCGCCAAGCCGAATTTGGTCCAGGTTGAGTGCCCCATCGAACAGGCATGCAGAGAGCGAGACGCCTTCAAGGGTGAGATTGGCAGCGTTCACCCGCTGGATCGAAATGATCATAGGTCGACTTTCAGCGGCATCGCTGCCACTAATTATAACGGGGCTGAGTAGGTCGGCATCTTCCAGGCTGACTGCCGACCCGCCTGCGAGACGTAGTTGGCCCCCCGAAGATAAGCGTGCTCCCGTGAAATCGGCCCGGACGGCTGAAAGTGAGATCTGTAAGCGTTCCTCAAACTTCGTGTAGCTGGCGTCGAATAGGTCGACATCCAAGTGTGAGCCTTCGAACGAAATGCCACCGTCCCACCGGGCCCGAGGCATCGATAGCGTTGACGCAAATACTGCATGATCAAAACGCAGTTCGCGATCCGCGTGCGCGTACCGAAAATTAGAGGGGCCTTCAAAGAGTGCGCCAGTGAAGCGAGATTCCCCTCCGAAGTGAGTCTGAGAGAAGGTAGCGTCGGCGTAAAACTCGACGTTAGCGAAGTCTACTCCTCGCTCAAAGTTGGTCATGTGAAATCCGCTAGGCCCGCGAAAGATAGCCTGGTTGAATTGAGCACCGCCCTGGAATTGGGAGTCAGTGAAAGCCACGTCTTCGACGAATAGTGATCGCTTGAAGTCAACATGCCCCGTCGCAGTGCACGAGAAGTGCGCGCTTCCGAGGAAGCGACTCCCCTGAAAGCTCGTCGGCGATCCGTCGATGAGTCGCCACCCGTCCTTGTCATCACCGAGAAACTTGACACCCGCAAAGTTGGCGTGGCTCGAGAAAGTCGCCCCCGTGAAGTAGGCGGACTCCTCGAACCTGGCTCGGACGAAAACTCCGTCATCTTGAAACGCGCAGTTGACGAAGTTTGCATCACCACCGAAGTGAGTCTGCCTCATCCCTACTGGCCCCAAAAACCGAGATCCAGCGAAGGACGCAGTCGATTCGAACCGCGAGGCGGCTACTTGGCGTGGTACGCGAAAATGCTCGACCTTGCCGCTTTTTCGATCAAGAGTCCGTGCGCTCCCAAAGCTTCCGATGTGGGTAAAATCTACGCCCATCTTCCATATCGCGCGCTGGAAGGAAGCAGGGCCAGAAAATCGAGTCCTGCGCAAGCTTGCATGTTGCACGAACTTGCAGTCGTCGGCGTCTAAACTCTCGAAGGAGACTCGATCGAGGTCTACGTGATCCCAGAACGCAGAACGGCTCAAGGTAACCGGACCGGTGAAATGGACGTCCTTCCATGAAAGCACGCCTAAGACATGCATGTCGGCGAGATTGCATGCGCCACTCACGGTGACGCCGGAGAGGCGGAACTCCGGAACAACGGGTTTTGACTTGCGCTGCGGGAGTTGATGGATCAATTCTCGCAGTTCGGGTCCCGTAATGCGCACCTGAGACAGTGAAATCCGACGCTCTAGTTCAACCGCACGCCTCGCCTCGCTGAGGTCAATCTCAAGGCGGATCGCCTCATGGCTCGCACCAACAGCGTCCTCATCTGACATGCTAAGTACCTTTGCTTGGGAGAGAGCTTAATGTTGTGCGCCAAAGGTGCACGCCAAGCGTTGCACTAGTGTCGCAGCATGCCGGCCAACCTAACAGCGAGCCGGCGGGTAACCGCCCCATGGCGAGGCCTCGGTCCCTGGGACTTCGGGATGCCGAGACCAGCCTTCAGCGCTGACTGAAGGTCGCCGACCGGGACGGCAGCATTACGGGGCCAGCCAGCGGTGACCGCTACGGCGGAGGTTCAGATGCCGAGTTGCCGGAGCTGCGCAGGCGCAACAAGCCACTGGAACGGGAGAACGAGATGCTGCGGCTCGCGACGGCCTCCTTCTCTGGGCGTCGCGGACGTCGGCAACTTGCTGGTACAGGAACGCGGGCGACGGAGGAGTGGCCGAGGGGCGGGGCGAACCGGTTGCAGCGCTTGCTTGCCAATCCGTCACAACGAGTCCCTCCACCTCAGATGCAAGACGTGTGATGCCTCGTGATCTTGTGGTTCTGCAGTACCGATGCCAAGCCTGCTGGTGGCTCGATCCACGCGGTCACGGCCGCCGGCTCGGAGGTCGCTGAGCATGTGTCCTTCGGGGCGCTTCAAGGCAAGCTTCGATTGTGTCGCTTCGCGTGGAGCGTTCACATGTCGGGCTGGCCGGACTTGAGCGCGGCAAGCAGATAGAGGCACTGCTCCGGTGCACCGTGCCGCGGATCCCGCCGAGAGTGTCCACGCGCGACCTGCGGCTTTCCGGCGACGGACGCTGCCCACATCGTCCGGCGACGGACACTGCTAGGGCGAACGGTGCCGCCGAAGGACACCTCGCTCCGTCGAGGGACACTCCCGGCGACGTCCCGCACTGCCCGGTTCTCAGCCGCTACATTTCCACCCGAAGCGCAGTCGGCACGCAAAAGTGTCGGACGGGCGTGGCCTAATCAGCCCATGACCGCGGTGAACCTGGGCGATGACCCGGCATGGCTGTCCGCTCTGGTCGACGCGCTTGCGGCGAAGCGGACAGCTCCGCTTGTCTTGCCGCTGCCCCTGCTCCTGACAGACCTGTCTGCCTGGCTCCGGCATTCGCGGGACGATCCCTTCAACCGGGCCCGCACGCAGTTGGCTCAGGAGGTGGCAGCGACCCGGGCAGCCGTCGGCCCTGCGCTTCAAGCCGCCTTGGGTGGGGAGTTGCGGCAGTTCTACGGTGCCCTCGGAAAGCTACTGAGTACGAAGCTGCCGCCACATGAGGTGCGGCTGGAGCTATCGACCGCGGCAGACGGCCTGCTGCGACGTTGCGGCACGGCTGAGGTGCTCACGGCTGCCTGGGGCGGCCTGGTGGACGACATGCGTACTGACGGACTTCTTTCGCCACCGATGGTCGCGGACCGCGTCGAAGAGTTGGCGTCATTGCTCGACGTCTCAGACCTTGAGGCAGAGGGCACCGTCAGGCGCCTGCGCGGCATCCTCTTGGACTACGGCTACGAAGTGCACGGCGCGCGGTGGTTCATCGGTGAACGCGTACCCGATGACGCTGGGTCACTTCCGTTCCATCAGCCTGCCGGGCTGACGGTGCCCGAGCGCCTCGCCCTCTGTGAGCAAGTGCTGCTGCGCGACCCGCCCGCCCAGCAGTGCACGGTCTGGAGCGCCTTCTCTATGGCGGATATGAACGAGGGGATGGTGTGGTCTGCGGGGCCATTGACCTTCTTCAACGCTTGGTGGGCAGTGCCCAATGCCACCAGGGAGGACGGCTTCGACTTCGAGCACCGAGCCGAGCTTGCCGAGGTTAACTTCAGGCTGCCGGAGTACGAGGCGCCCCACCTGCAGCTCTGGCTGGTCCGGCTGGACATGGGCCACCGAAAGCCGCGCGGTGCCCTCGAACAGGGCGCTGCCGAAATCAGGAACTTCGTCGACATCGCAGCGGTGCGCGGCGGTGGACCGCGGTGGCGGCCGTATGGGTGGGACGCGCTGGTCATCGACGGCACTGAACGGGCGAATCGCTACTTCAACCCGGATACCTCTGCGACCAAAGGGCTGGGGGACGAATATCGGCTCGATTTCACGGCTCGTGAGCTAACAAATCGGGGCCCAGCGCTGGCCGCTGCGGTCACGGGCAATGGCCTGCCGGCCACCTTGAGCGAGGCACTCGCCAGTCTGCTCGAAGCAGATACGGCACAGGAGCGGAGCGCCGTCGTGCTGTATGAACGAACGGTCGAGCTCATCGGGGCGTACGGCGGCTATGGCGATACAAGTGACCTGGAAGGGCAATTGCTCAACGGGTGGCCGGATGACCAAGTCCGACAGGAAATTTTCGCGGCAGCAACCGGCGCGCTGCACAGTGAGAAAATCTACCGAGACCGCGACGCCTATATCGAGCTGACCAATCATATTATGCCAAGCATTCGCGGTAGTCATACCGGGTTCAATATGTACTTCGACCGCATCCCGTCGCGCCGGGAGCAGCTACTTGCCGCGGCGACCAGTCCGGCTGACCGCGCCTGGCTGGCCGGGCGGCTTGACTTGCTGACACACGCGACCGCATACCTGCAGCGCCGACGCGGGTACGCCGAGCAGCTGGAACTGCTGCGCGAGCGCCATCGGCGCATCCGTAATGCCGTGGTGCACGGCAATCCGGTGCATGAACGCATACTGGCGTCCGCCCGACCACTCGGCCACTATTTGGCGCATCTGGCCTTTAGTGCTGCCGTCGATAGCTTCGCCGCAGGGACTGAGCTGCGGGACCGTCTGGCGGAGCATGATCGACGTCTGCAGGCGTTGCAGGAGCACCTGGCTCAGGGGAAGGCGCCAGTCGACTTCTGGTCGTCAACGGGCGAGTAGTCAAACTGCATGTCGCGGCGTGGCCGTGGCGGAAGACCGCTATATGGATCTCCGGAAGACCGGGCGCGACTCCGGCTCGTAGGCCGTATGGGATCGGGCCGCGCCACTTACCTTGAGTTTTGGCCTGCTGATGGGCCCGGCTGACGCGCTCGCCGGTGCGTTCGCTCTCGGCTCGGCTCACGGCCCCGAGCATTCTGGCGACAAGCCGGCCGTGGCTGGTAGAGACGTCCCAGGCGCCAGCTTTGACGGTTCCAACGGTCACGCTGTGCCGCTCGATGAGCTCCAGGAAGTCTTCGAGTTCCCTCGGGGAGCGCGCCCCGTTGCCCATGGCCTTCTCCCTACGTAGTGAGGCGGTCACGGTACCCACGGGATCCGCATCCGGGCCCCCCTCCGCTTGAAGACCCCTTCCGCCACATCCTGTATCGGGGCTACCGCCCGCTCCGCAGGCCAAGCGCAACCATGCGGAGGAGGCTCCGGGTGGTGGCAGTTCTGGTTGCAGTCGCGGTGAATTCGTGGCCATTCACCAAGGTCCGCACTCGTCTCGGACCAGCGTGAATCTCCTGCTCAGGGGCCCGCTGTGCACTTCGGCGGACGCCCGCGAACGCGATCAGGTCGGCCTGGCAGTGTGGGGGTCAGGGGTTCGAGTCCCCTCAGCTCCACTGGGGCCGACCGCGTGCGAAACGCACGCGGTCGGCACTACGAATGACCCACGGATAGTACAGCCAGGCTCGAAGGAGCCTGGCCGTACTTCGTATGGGAGCACCCACTCTCACTCCGTCGAGCGTCTCTTCAGCCCTGGCGGCCCGTGCCGACAGCGCCTCTGTGCGCAGGTGCAAGGTGATTGTGGTGAGCGAGGGTGCAACCAGCGCTGTCGCGGCACCCTCGCTCACCTCGCCTACAGGCGCAGGTCGTCGCCGCCGGTCTTGGCAGCAAGCAGCCGGTGCCAGTCGGTGGAGGCCAGCCAGTCCTTGGTCATGAGGTGGCTGGTCCAGCGCAGCAGCTTGATGGGCGTGTCGATCCGACCGACCTGGATGTTGTACCCGTCGTAGCGGTTGGTGTAGTCGTCCAGGCCCTCCTGCCAGCGCTGGTGCTTGCCGTGGCAGCTGTGGCAGATGACGAGCCAGTGGGCGCGGGACGGCAGGTCGTTGGGGCTGTAAAAGCGAAGGCCGTGCTCCTCCTGGGCCCATCTGCGCTCCCGCGCCTCCTCGAAGGCATCCAGTTCGCGCTTGTACCGCGATAGCTCCGCGCTGGGCATCCGCAGGCCGCCGTCCTCGCCGGTGACGACCGTCTCGCAGAGCTCACACGACCATTCGATCGTCGGCTCCACCGGCTGCGGACTATCCGTGCTCGGCACAGCTGGGGACCTGCGGAGCTGGGCGGGCATCGACGGGCCTGCCGACGTGCTGTCGCAGTCGTGGCCGAGCAGCGTGTTGACCGCCCGCAGCATCCCGTCGGAGTCGAGCGGGCCGGCGAGCTTGCCAGCGTTGGCGGCGTCGGTGACCAGCTGCAGGGCGCGCTGGAGGCCGCTGCCGTTGATCTCCTTGATCGCACGGGCGAGCCGCTGCTGGTGGGTGAGCCGGCTGCTACGACGGCTCAGGTCGTGCTGGTCGTGCTGGGACATGGGTGTGGCCTCTCGGTCCGCCTGCTCGCGCCGTCGAGCGTCCCCGCCTACGCCACGGCTGCGAGCCGGGACGAAAGGATGAAGGTCTACGCATGCTGAGTGCTCTCGTGCTCGGCAGCCGCCGGGTTCGTCGCTGCGGGCGGGGCGTCAGCGACCGGCGTCCACGAGACGCCGTCGAGACAGAATGACATCGACGCCGCGTGGATGCAAGGCGCTTGCAGCGCCGTGTGGCCGTGGAGCACCGCGTGCTCGTCGTGGCGCGTTGGCTCTGGTTCCCCCTGACCGCCATGAAGTCCGGGTGCCCGGCGTGCCGGGGCTTCCAGGTGTCGGTGACCAACAGCCTGATGAACCACCCCGAGCTGGCCGGGCAGTTCGACCGGGAGGCCAACGGCGGGATCACGGCCGACCAGGTGGTCGCCGGCACCAGCCGCAAGCTGTGGTCGGACGCCTACCGGCGCCACGGCGCCGACATTGCCGACCTCGCGCGGTCCCCTGGACACGTACGGGCCCATCGGGGGACGACCTGGACGAGGACCGGGCGTCGCATAGCAGGATCATGCGGACTCCCATCCCTTCGTCGAAGGACGCCCGTGCAGCACCCCCTTCCGAGGATCGACTTCGATCGCATCCGTGAGCACGAGGGCAGCCAGCACCGGGCGTGGGAAGAACTCACGTACCTCCTCGTGCCGGACATCGAGCGCCTGCCCCTCCACACCCGGCTGGAGAGGCGCGCTGCACCTGACGGCGGTATCGAGTTCTCCTGTCCGGCGCCGCCCGGCCGGGGTGACGGCACCTGGGCGTGGCAGGCGAAGTACCTGGACGAGCTGGACGACTCCGCTCTCCAGCAGATGCGCCGGAGCTTCTTCGACGCCTTGGACAACACCCCCACTCTCACCCGGTACGCCTTCCTCCTGCCGATCGACCGGAGCGCCGCGGTGGTGCCCAACCGAATCAGCGCCCTGGAGAAGTGGAACCGCGCCGCGAAGCGGTGGCGCGACGAGGCCGCGACCCGTGGCCGCACGATCGAGATCGTCTACCTCGGACACAGCGACGTGCTGGCGGCGCTGCAGCTCGACCGACACGCGGGCGCCGTCCGCTACTTCTTCGACGAGACCCTGTTCACGGTCGACTTCTTCCGCCACCAGGTCGAGCGGGAGATCGCCAACCTTGGTGAGCGGTACGACCCCGAGGTCCACGTCGACGTCGACCTCGGCGACTACCTGGAGGCGGTGGCTCGCACACCGGCGTTCGCCGCCCGAATCGTCGAGGCGGTCGAGGAGGCCGCGACGGCGGCCCGCCGGCTGGTCGACGCAGGGGCTGCCGCTGACGAGCGCGAGAACGGCGTCGACCAGGCAACAGCGACGGCCACCGCGCTCGCGCAGACCCTGCGGGCATGCTCCCCACGGCTGACCGAGCCCGATGGCACCGTCGTCGCCGATCTGGTCGCCGGTCTCGACGAGATGTCCGGTGGACTCGACGCGCTCGACAAGACGACCGAGGCGGAGCTCACCGCTCTCCCGACGCCTCCGGCGCGGCGCCCCGCCGCCCGCCAGGGGCGGGGCGCCCGGTCGACGGCACATGCCGACGACCCGGACGCCGAGACTCGGCGGCGCCTGTACGAGCTCCGGGCACGCCTTGCCCGAGCCCAGGGCGCCGTCGTCCACGCGCGGACTCTGCTGACCTCCGATGCGGCTCGGGCCGCGGCAGAGGTTGCGTTGCTCTTCACCGGTCCCGCCGGCTGCGGTAAGAGCCACCTGGTCGCCGACGGCGCCCGCCGACGGGTGGACCGCGGACGTCCCACCCTGCTGCTGCTGGGTCAGCATCTGGTAGCCGGGAATGTCTGGCCCCAGCTGGTCGGCCAGCTCGACCTCGCCCTCAGCGGACGCGACCTGCTCGCCACGCTCAGCGTCGCCGCACGGGTGCGTGGAGAGGGCCGCGCACTGCTGATCGTCGACGCGATCAACGAGGGCGCCGGCGCGGACCTGTGGCGGGACCAGTTGGCTGGATTCCTCGCCGACTGCGCCGCCTATCCGTGGGTGGCGGTGGTGCTCACCGTCCGCGACACCTACCGCCGTGAAGTCCTTCCGCCTGCGGAGTTGAGGGTCACCGAGGTGATCCACCGCGGATTGGCCGGCCACGAGGAGGAGGCACTGCACCGGTACGCCGCCCACTACGGGCTGCGCCTGCCGGACTTCCCACCCATGCTGCCCGAGCTGACCAACCCGCTGTTCCTCCGCAGCCTGTGCCGGTCGGTCCGCGCCCGCGGGCACGATGCCATCCCGCGGGAAGCTGTCAGTCTCAGCTGGGTCTTCGACGGGTTGCTGACGGCGGCCAACGAGGCGGTGTCCCGGTCGCAGCGACTCGACCGAGACGTCAGCGATCACATCGTGCAGCGCGCGGTCACGGCGCTCGCCGAGGTACTTCTCGTGGCAGACGACGAGCACCTGCCGTATGAGACGGCTCGGAATCTCTGCCAGACCATCCATCCTGAGCCCCGGGCCAGCCGCTCGCTGCTCAACGCGATGGTGGCCGAGGGCCTCCTGCTGCGGGAACGAGTCAGCCACGGAGCTCAGGCTGAGCCGTCCGATCGGATCCGCTTCACCTACCAGCGCATGGCCGACCACGTCCGGGCCGAAGCCCTGCTCGCGCGGCATCCCGACGACGTCGATCTGCGCGCCGCCGTGCTGGACCTCTGCGCGGGCGGGGTCCCGTGGCGCCGTCGAGGGCTGCTGGAAGCGCTCGTGTTGCTCACCGGGGAGCGACGCGATGTCGAACTGGCGGTGTTGCTGGAGCTGGACCCGTCCCGCGACGCGGGTACGGATGACCAGCAGCGCCTGTCCGGTCTCCTTGCCGACGCCTTCTTCGCCACCCTCGTGTGGCGCGACCCGACCACGCTCGACGACGCCGCCCTCGAGCTGCTGCAGGGATACCTCGACGCCCGCGCCATCGACCCCACCCAGTGGCTGACCCTGTTGCTGACGGTCGCCTGCGTGCCCGGCCATCCGCTCAACGTGCACCGACTCGACAGGGCCCTGCGGGGCATGCGCCTCGCCGAGCGGGACCTGCATTGGTCCCGCGACGTCTTGTTCATCGCCGACGAGGAAGGCAACCCCGTCTCCCGCACGATCGACTGGGCGTGGTCGTCCCCCTCGACGGTGGGGGCCGACGTCGTCGAGCTCACCGCCACGCTCTTGTCCTGGCTGCTGACCAGCCCCAACCGGCGCATCAGGGACACCGCCACGAAGGCGCTGCTGCACGTGACCAGTGGTCACCCGACGGTGCTGACCCGGCTGATCCGCGGCCTCGACGGCGTAGACGACCCGTACGTCGTCGAGCGCGTGGTCGCTGTCGCCTGCGGTCATGCCGTGCGCCAGTCCCACGACCGGCTCGACACCGGGGCCCGGGGCGAACTACTGGAGCTCGGGCGCGCCGTCTTCGACATCGTCTTCGGCGCCGCCGTGCCGACCCACCTGCTGCTGCGGCACTACGCCCGGACCGCCGTCGAAGTCATCGACGCGATGCTGCGCGGCCACGGCGAGACCCTCGACCGGGACCTCAAGGCGGCGCGGCCTCCGTACTCCAGTCCGTGGCCGCTCGTCGCTCCGTCACAACGTGCACTGGCCACCGCATACGAGCGCCGGCCGAGCCGGTACCTGACCGCCGTGAGCGAGTTCGGCATGGACTTCGAGGAGAAGGCGATCCGGCACCTGGTGGACGACTTCGTCCTGCCGGGCCAGAGTCGCTTGCGGGCCGCGCGGAGCGCCGGACTGACCCGTCGCCGCAAGCGCACGTTGGAGCAGCTCAACCCCGTGCTGAGGCAGCACGCGGATCTGGCGCGCCGGGTCGAGGCGGCGCTGGGCGAGGCCGACGCGCGGCGGCGGTTTCGCGGCTGGCAGGAGCTCATCCCGCTGGCCCCCGCGGAACTGCGGCCCCAGCTCGAGGAACTGGAGCGCCTGGCGCGGCAGGCGGCCAACGCCCGGGACCAACCGGTGCGGCCCGATGCCAACCTCGTCGGCCGCTGGATCGCTCGTCGTGTGCTGGAGCTGGGCTGGAACCGGCAGGAGTTCGGCACGATCGACCGGAACCTCGCCCAGGTCGGCAGCAGGCGTGCCGCGGAGGTCGAGCGGTACGCCGAGAAGTACGCGTGGATCGCTCTCTTCGAGGTCGCCGGTCACCTCGCCGACCACTGCACGGTGCAGCAGTTCTGGTCTGACGCCCCTGTTGCGTACGACGGCCCCTGGCAGCTCGGGTACGTCGAGGACCTAGACCCCACCACCACCTTGCGGGGGGATCAGCCGCCGGAGGACAGCGCGGCCGGTCGCCTGCGCGCGCAGCAACTCAGCACGGTCCGGCGCGATGCCTGGTGGCTCGCCGGAGACCGCCACGAACTGCACGTGGGGGGAGCGGACGAGGACTGGCTCCGCGACACCACTGACATGCCGGACCCCATGGCGCTGGCAACGGTCACCGACGGCCAGGGCGATGCCTGGACCGTGCTCGAGTTCGCGAACACCTGGCGGGTACCGGTGCGGCCGGGGGCGGCGGGATCCTCGTGGCAGCAGGACCGCAGGCAGCTGCCCGTCCACTTGAAGTCGATGATGGTGCCTGCGGCCCAGATCGACCTCGTGCTGGGCTGGGCGGCGCGGCAGCGATGGGACCACGTCCGGGAACCGGAGGCGGTTCATCCGCACGCGCCCTTCCTGAAGGGCTATCCCGACTTCGAGCGGTGGCCGCGTCTGCTGCAGCAGGTCTTCGACGAGTACGGCACGCCTGGCGGCTGGACGACGCTGGACGTCGGGGGGCCGACGGTCGAGGTCGCGCCAGCCACGGCGTCCTGCGCCAACCGGGCGGACAAGGACTTCTCCAACCGGGACTACGGAGCCGTGCTCCTACCGGCGCCCCAACTGTGCACGGCGCTGCGGGCGGGATGGTGCGCGACGCACGGTGCCGACGCGGATCGACTGCGTCTCGGCGCCTACGAGGCCGAGCACGCGTGGTGCGCCGATGGGCAGGTCGTGGCCTTCGCCTCCGATTCGCCCAGCTTCAGAGGCACGGCGGGCATCTTCGTCCGGCAGGGCGCGCTGCAGGCTGCGCTGGCCGCCATGGACGCCGCGCTGGTGACAACCATCTACGCCGAGAAGATCTTCTGGCGCGGCCACGACCCGAGCCATGATCGCGGGGAGCTGCACGCCGTTCTTGCGCACACGTCGATGGGACCGCGGGTGGTCTCCGTCGCCCGGGTGGCCCAGCTGTGGCGTGACCACGAACGGGTCGAGGAGCCGATCGGGTAGGGCCTGCGCCGCGGTGCGCATGCACGCGAGCGTGGGGGGAGGAGCTGTCGCTCCTCCCCCCACGTTCTACTTCGTGGGCCGCAGCGCGCGGGCGGCTTCCTGCAGCTGCGCCGCCAGCGCCGCCCGCAGGCTGTCCGCAGTGCTGCGGATCCCGGTCAGCGCGCGCTCGGCGGCACCGGTGTGCTTCGTGACCTCGTCGAAACGGGACAGAAGCTGGACCCCATGACCGATCGCGGTCTGGGCCCGACCCAGATCGACCGCCGGATCACCGTCACTCTGTGCCGTCGCCAGGAGGGTGAGCTCTCGGACGACGGCGAGCACCAGCCGGAGCAGCTCAGGGTCGTCGGCGGAGACGACCCAGGCGTTCGGGTCAACCCGGTGGAATCGGCCTGGCCCCGGAACCTGGTCCGGCGTCGGAACGACCGCCAGGGCGGCCTGCGCACGACGGACTCGCATGGCGTCAGCCAGTTCCTCTCGGTGCTGACGCGCGGTGAGCGCCCTGGCCCGCCGCTTCGCCTCGATGGCGATCGTCGGCTGGTTGGAGCCGGACGACAGCACGCGGACGACGACGTCCCCGGTCTTCCGGGTGGTGCCGGCTCCCGGGTGGGCACCGACGTGCTCGACGCAGTCGCCGGTCGCCTTCGCCCACTCGTCGACGATGTCGGCGACGGCGTCCTCGAAGTCCTTCCCCGCGGCACTGGACTTGCTGCGCGCGGCGGCCTGGGCCTGATCGGCCTGTACCAGCGCGCGCACCGCGGCGAGTCCTTCGACCAGTTCCCGCCGGGTGTTCTCGACGGTCGCGGTGAGATCCCGGCGCAACGCCGCGATCGGCGAGCTGGGGTTCTCGGTGCTGACGACGCTGCGCACCTCGGCGGTGTGCGAACGCAGGACGCGTTCGAGCTGGGCCAGCGCCTCGGCCTGCGCCGTTGCGACGGACTGCCGGACGGCCTCGCGGACGTTCCCCGCGCCGCCGGCGAGTACGGCGGTCAGGCCCTGCTCGATCCGGGTGGGGAGCGCGGCCAGCACGTCCGTGGCGGCCTGCCGGGTGGCGGCTTCGGTAGCGTCCACCCGAGCAAGTAGGCCATCGAGCTGCGCGACGGTGGCCGTCGCGCGTGCCCGCACTGCCTCGTCGAAGCCCGCGAGGGCGCGCTCCATCACCGCGGTGGTGTCGCCGGTGCTGCGCTGCAGCCGGCCGGCGATCATCCCGATGACGACGGCGGTGGCGACGTCGTCGGCCAGCGCCGCGGGCCCGTGCTCGGCGAGCACATGGCGGGCGAGCGCGACCGTCTCCGGATGCGTGACCCGCAGATGCTGGATCTCGAGCACGTCGCCGTGGACCGCGACGCCCCCGGAGCGGGACCGCTGAACGGGCATGGCGGTCATCGCGCCTCCTCCGTCAGCAGAACCAGCTGCCCGATCGAGATGGGCAGGCCGTCCGAGATCCGCCGGCAGACCACACAGTCCGACGACGGTGTGACGGCGTCACCGGAGTGCTCGGCCTCGACCAGGGCGACGTGCAGGTCTCCCTGCAGCGCCTGCCAGGCCGCCGGGTACCGGGCCTCCAGAGCGTGCTCGATGCCGGCGAGCGCGTCGGCGAGCTCCAGCTCATCGGCGCCGCCGTGCGCCTGCGCGGCGATGTACCGGGCGCCGAGGGCTCGCCACACGGCGAGCAGTCGGCGCAGGTCGCGGTCGCGATGGGCGGCGTCTCCGGGGAGCCGCCGCGCCGGGACCGAGCGGATGGATTGGTATGACACGGGACCCTCCATGGGTCGCCGCGGCGCGGAGGACGACCCCCCCGCTGTCCCGCGGGGGTGGCTCACGTCCACCGCGGCGTCACCGTGGGGGCGTGGCGGACGGGCGCAAGCCCTGGTCGTGAGCAGGAGCTCGGGGTGCTGACTGAGCACCCACGTCAGGCCGACCACACCCGCGCCCATCGCGACCGGTGCGTCTAGGTGGCTGGTCTGTCGGTGTCGCGTGCTTCACTCCCGCCCACCACCGCTCCGGAACCGGCCGGGGCCGGAGGCTGCAGCAGCCAGCGATGCAGAAGGCGAGGGATGGTGTGGAGACTGAGGCAGCGGGCGGCGACAGTCCTGACGGCCACCCGAACGGCAACCCTCCAGACGGCGACGAGCTTGATCGGCTCCATCTGTACCGGTATGCGACCGCTGACGACCCGCAAATCCGTGAGCAGTACATCGCCATCATGCGGCTGTTCACTGAGACGCTGCTGACCGACCTGTCCGCCGCCGAGGTTGCTGAGCAGCTCACCGCCCGCGGAACGGCCGTCCCCGCCGACGACGTCGAGGACCGCTGCCGGTCCCTGGAGGCGTGGGGCAACTTGGTGCGGTCGGTACGCGACGCCCGCGTCGCCACCGTCGCCGACTACATGCGCTCCCGCTCCCGGTACCAGGTGTCCAAGCTCGGCGGACGGGTGCACCGGCAGGTCGACGAGCTGCTGCGCGCGACCACCGGCGTCCGCGACGTCGCCCGCGAGATGCTCGGCGGGATGGTCGCCAACCTCGACCGGATCATCGCCCTGACCGAAGGGCCGGCCCCGGTGGCCGCTGACGACCTCGCCGCCGAGGTGTCCGCGCTCTTCGTCGCGCAGCGGCTGTTCAACGAGAGCGCCACCGACTTCTACGCCTACCTCAACGGCGTCCTGTCCCGCTACGACCTCGCCGCCGACGAGTACGCCGGGTTCAAGGAGCTGCTGCTGAACTACGTTGGGCTGATCAGCGCCGACGTCGCCCGGCACGCCCCGGCGGTGACCTCCCGGATGGCCCGCCTCGAGCCCCTGCTGCCCACCGTGCTGGCCGCACTGGACACGCAGCCGACGCTGACCAACGCCGACGGCTCCGCCGCCGAGCGCCTGCCCGGCCGCAGCCGTGAGGACTGGGAGGAGTTCGCCGCCTGGTACGACGGGCGCAGCGGCCGCTCCGGCCCGCACCAGCTGCGTGCCGCCGCCGGACAGGCCCTCGCCCAGCTACTGACCAACGCCCGGCGGATGCTGTCCGCGTCCGGCACCGGGGTGTCTCGGCGCACCGACCTGCTCAAGCTCGCCGGCTGGTTCGCCGAGGCCGACGCCGACACCGCGCACCGTCTCTTCGCCGCCACCTACGGCGCCTACCCCGCCCGGCACCTCGTGCTTGGCCCGGAGGAGAGCAGTGGCCGCGACGGCGCGACCACCTCCTGGTGGGACGCCGACCCGGTTGACGTGCCGGTCGCGCTGCGCGAGCGCGGCGACCGCGCCGCCCGCGGCCGCACCTCGCGCGTCCCGGACATCTCCGCCGACCGGGAGGAGATGCTCGCCGAGGCCCGCGCGGAGGCCGAGCGGCTGCAGGCGGCCGCCGCCGAGCTCACCGCCGCGGGTCGCCTGGACGGCCGCCGGCTGCACCCCGCTGCCCGCGACCTGGTCCTCGACCGGCTCGGGGAGGCGCTGGCCGCCGGGCAGGACGCCGCCGAGCCGGTCGAGTGGACCGACACCGACCTCGGGTTCGTCCTGCACGGCGTGCCCAGTCCAGGCCGGTCGACCCGGATCAGCGCCGAGGACGGTGACCTCGTCGTCGACGGCCTCACGCTCACCGTCGTCCCGCTGGCCGACGCGGCGGGCGCCTACGAGCCGGAGTACGGCGCCGGGGAGGACGGCGCGCAAGGCGACGGGTCGGATGGCACCGAGACCGACGGCGTCGCGGCGGGCGGGCGATGACCGCGCCGATGGCGGCCCGGGATGCCGCCGAACGCCGTGACGCCGCACGGGCGCTGCTGCGCGCTCCGTTCCTCACCAGCGAGTCCGAGGCCCTCCCGCTGGTCCGCCGGCACGCGGCCGCGCTGAAGACCACGTTCGCCACCTGGCTGGGCTACACCCTCTACGTCGAGCCGAGCTTCGCGCGGCTGCTCAAGACCCCCCTGTCCGGCGACGCGCCGCTGCGTCCCGCCCGCCGCTCCTCCGGCGGGGAGTTTGCGCCCCGCACCTACGCCTACCTGGCGCTGCTGTCCGCGGCGTTGCTCGCCCCGGAGACCGGCGACCAGATCCTCATCTCGGCACTCATCGAGCAGGTCCGGGCCGACGCCGCCACCGCGAAGGTCACCCTGGACGACACCTGGTCCGAGCAGCGCAACCTCGTCGCCGCGGTCCGCCAGCTCATCGTCTGGGGCGTGCTGGAGGAGACCGACGGCAGCGTCACCGGCTGGACCGACCGGCACGAGGAGGCGCTGCTCGGCGTCCGCCGGCAGATGCTGCCGCACATGCTCGCTCGGCCGCTGGCCCATGACACCGCCGCCGACCTGCTGGCCGCCGATCCCGACGTCGTGGAGCAGCCCCGCCGCAGCCTGCGGCGCAAGCTGGTGGAGAACCCGCTGGTCCGCCGCGAGGACCTCACCGACGCCGAACGCGACGTGCTGTCCCGCGAACGCACCGAGCTCGCCCGCGTCCTCGACGAGACGTTCGGGCTGGTGCTGGAGGTCCGCGCCGAAGGAGCGCTGGCCTACGACCCCGACCGCGAGGTCACCGACTTGGAGTTCCCCGGCGCGGCCACCGTCCGGCAGGCCGCGCTGCTCACCGTCGACGAGCTGCTCACCCGGCACCGCCCGCGGGCCGGGGTCACCGCGACCGTCGACGGGCGGACCGTGCCCGGCCTGGCCTGCCCGTGGGACGAGGTCGGCGAGGTCGTCGCCACGCTGGCCGAACGGCACAACAAGGCCTGGGGAGCCGACCTCGTCGCCGACCCCGACCGGCTCCGGGACGACGTCGTCGACACGCTCACCGCGATCGGCCTCGCCGTCACCACCGGCGATGCCCTCGTGCTGCACCCCGCCGCCGCCCGGCACCGCGCCACCGTCACGCAGAGCCCGCCGAAGACCCGCGCCCAGACCCGCCTTACCAGCGACCAGCCGGACCTGTTCAGCCAGGAGACGTCATGACCGCCACCCTGCCCCTGCCGGCCGACGACCTCGGCGCGATGCCGATCAAGCGGTACGACAGCCGGTGGCGGCTGCACCGCGGCGGCATCGTCAACGTCTGGTTCTACTACGACGAGCAGTTCACCTGCTCCGGCGGGCGGATCATCTGGCGAGGCACGAACGGCGCCGGCAAGAGCCGCGCGCTGGAGATGCTGCTGCCGTTCCTGCTCGACGCCGACCGGCGCAACATCGACGTGACCGGTGCCAAGAAGGTCCGTCTCGAGGACCTGATGAGCCACGGCGCCGGCGAGCAGACCAACCGCGCCGGCTATGTGTGGCTCGAGCTCGAGGGCGAAGCCGACGGCGGCGGCCGGGAGCACCTCACCCTGGGCGCGTTCCTCCGCTTCTCGAAGGCCACCGCCGAGGCAAAGGCGTGGTACTTCGTCACCCCGCTGCGGGTCGGCACCGACCTGCCGCTGCTCGGTGCCGACCGGGACCCGCTGTCCCGCGAGCGGCTCACCGAGCTCGTCGGCGCCGACCGGATCACCGACAAGGCCGAGACCCACCGGGAGCGGGTCCGCGCCCAGGTGTTCGGCCTGACCGGCGAGTCCGCCCAGGAGCGGTACGCCGGGCTGCTGCAGCTGCTGCACGTCCTGCGCAACCCCAACGTGGGCAACCGCATCGAGGCCGGGCAGCTGCCCGAGCTGATCTCCGACGCGCTGCCGCCGCTGTCGGAGGTCGCCCTCGCCGACGCCGGCCAGCAGCTCGACGGCCTGTCGGAGACCCGCGCCACCCAGCAGGCCCTGGAGCAGGACGAACGGCACGTCGCCGCCTTCTTCGACACCTACCGCCGCTACGGCGCCGGTGTCCTGCTCGGCGCCGGACAGGACGCCCGGCAGGCCGCCGAGAGCGCCCGGGCCGCGACCGCGCACGCCCGCCGCGAGGCCGACACCCACACCCGGCTCCGCGCCTTGCACGCGGAGGCCTCCGCCGAGCTGACCGAGCTGACCGACCGCAAGGACGCGCTCGACGGCACCATCACCGGCATCCGCGGCTCCCAGGCCTACCGGGACGCCGCCGCCCTCGACGCCGTCGAACGGCGGGTGGCCGCCCAGCGGGACGGCGCCGCCGGCCTGCTGCGGTCGGCCGGATCGGCCCGGGACCACGAGACTACCCTCGTCGCCACCGCCGACGGCCGCGCCGAGGAAGCCGCCGCGGCCGCCGGGCACGCCGCGACAGCCCTGGAGGAGGCGCAGGCCGGCCTGCACGCCGCCGGCATGGCCGGCGACGTGCTGCCCGCGGTCGCCGCCGTCCGTATTGACGACGCCCCGGCGGTGACCGACCCGGTGCGCACCGACCCGGACGCCGACCCCGTGCCCACCGCCCGCCCGGTCCCGAGGCGCCTCACCGTCACCCCCACCGATCCGCGCGCCGCCGCGGACGCCACCCGGCGTGTCCAGCAGGCCGCCGACCACCGCGCCGCCCAGGCCGGTGACCGGCTCGACACCGCCCGCCGGCTGCGCACCGACCTGGACCACGCCGAACGTGCCGACACCGCCGCCGAGGACGCCGCCCGGGCCGCAGAGGAGTCCGCGGCCGAGGCCGACACCGCCGCCGACGCCCGGGACGCCGCCGCGACCGCCCTTTCCGACGCCTGGCGGCGGTGGACCACCGACGTCCGGACGACCGACCTGCTCGGCGATGTCGCCTGGGACGCCACTCCCGCCGGGCCGCTGCTGGCCGACCTCGCGGCCCTGACCGGCGACGGCCCGGTCGACGTCGCCGAGCTCGACCGCGCCGCCGACGCCGCCGCCGGACCGGCGCAGCAGCGGCTCGCCGACGCCCGCGCCGACCTGCGCCACCGGCAGGAGGAGGCCGACTGGCTGCGCGCCGACCTCGACGCGCAGGCCGACGAGCTGCGCCGGGAACACGACCCCGAGCCGGCCAACCCGCCGTGGCAGACCGCCGCGCCGGCCGGCGCCGTGCCGATGTGGCGGGCGCTGGACTTCGCCGACCCCGCGCTGCCCGACGACCGCAAGGGAGCACTCGAGGGCGCGCTGCACGCCGCCGGGCTGCTCACCGCGACGCTCACCGCGGACGGCGCGGTCACCGCCGCCGACGGGCAGGTCCTGCTCATCACCGCCGGACCGGTCGCCGACCGGCCGCTGAGCACCCAGCTGGTCGCCGACCCGAGCAGCGCGGCCGATCCGGCCACCGTCACCGCCGTACTCGACCGCATCGCCGTCGGTGACGACGGGCACCCGGTGTGGATCGCCGACGACGGCTCCTGGGGCAACGGGCCACTGTGCGGCCGCCACCCCGCGCCGTCCGCGCGGCACATCGGCGCGGTCGCGCGGGCCGCGCACCGCGCCACGCGGCTGGAGGAGATCGCCGCCGCGCTCGGCGAACTCACCCGCGCCGACGCGGCCCGCGCCGCCGAGTGCACCGAGCTCGACGAGCGCAGGGGGGCCCTGGCTGCCCACCTGCGCACCGCACCGCGCAGCGCCGCCCTGACCCGCGCCCGCGCAGACGCCGCCGCCGCGGACGCCCGCGCCACCCGCGACGAGCGGACCGCGGAGGCGGCCCGCGTCCGCGCCCGGCAGCTGCGCACCGCCTGGACCGCCGCCCACGACCAGCACGTCGAGGCCTGCCGCGCGTTCGGGCTGCCCACCGACGTCGAGGCCCTCGCCGAGGTCCGCACCGACGCCGGGACCGCGGCCCGGGCCTGCCACCGGCTCGCCGGCCGGCTCGCCGAGCTCGCCGCCGCCGCCGACCGGCACGGCGCCGCCCTCGCCGCCGCCGCGGCCACCGGCGACCGGCGGCGCCGCGCCGAGACCGACGCCGAGGACGCGTGGAGCACCTGGCGCGCCGCGGACGCCGAGGTCGCGGCGCTGCGCGCCAGCGTCGGCGCCGAGGCGACCACCATCCGCGACCGGCTGGCCGCGGCCGAGACCGAGCTGAAGGATGTCTGTGCGGCACTGCGCGAAGCCGACCAGGCCGCCGACGACCTCGGCCGCCGCGTGGCGACCGCCCAGGCCAACGCCGAGCACGCCGAGCAGTCCGCAGCGGCCGGGCGCGGCGACATGGCCGCCGCCGTCGCCCGCCTCCGCGGCATCGCCGGCTTGCGGGGGCTGGCCACCGCCGCCCTCGCCGACGGCCGGCCGCTGCCCGACCTGCCGGCCGCCGACCCCGCCGGCACGACCCCGGCGGACGTCGACGCCGCGATCCGCGCCCTGGAGGCCGCGGTCGACAGCAGCGGCGCGGCCGTGGACACCACCGCGGTGCTGCGCGCACAGCAGAACCTCGAACGCGACCTGCAGGGCACCTTCGACGTGTTCGCCACCGACACCGGCGGCGTGTGGCTGTTCGACCTCGTCGACGCCACCGGCACGCACACCGTGGCCTCTGGACACGACATGCTGCGCCGCCGGACCGTCGAAGGCCGCAAGGCGCTGACCGAGCGGGAACGGGCCGTGTTCACCGACTTCGTCCTCGGCGGGGTTGCCGCCGAGCTGCAGCAACGCCTCGCGCTGGCCAGCGGGCTCATCGACGCGATGAACGCCAGCCTGGACACCATCCGCACCTCGCACGGCATCGGCGTACGGATCACGTGGAACCTCGCGGTCGAGCCCGACAGCCCGCTGGCCCGCATCCGCGACCTCGTCACCCTCGCCGGCGAGGTGCGTACCCCCGAGCAGGACGCCGAGCTGATCGAGCTGATCACCGCCCGCGTCGAGGAGTACATCGCCCTCGACCCGACCGCCGGGTACGCCACCCACCTCAAGGCCGCACTGGACTACCGCGCCTGGCACGAGGTCGTGCCGCTGATCCTCGGACCCGCAGCGGGACAGCGCCGCACGATCAGCCGCCGCTCCAAGCTGTCCGAGGGCGAGACGCGGTTCGTCTCTTACGTCACCCTGTTCGCCGCCGTCGACGCCTACCTCTCCGGGCTGCCCGACACCTCCCGGGCGCTGCGGCTGATCGTCCTCGACGACGCCTTCGCGAAGGTCGACAACCGCACCATCGGTGTCCTCATGGGGCTGCTGGTCCGGCTCGACATCGACTTCGCGATGACCGGGCACGGGCTGTGGGGGACGTATCCGCAGGTGCCGGCGCTGGACATCTATGAGGTCCGCCGCCGGGAGGGCAGGCCGGCGGTCACGACCCACGTGTACTGGGACGGGCGCGTCCGGCACCTGCGGCCCGCCGGATGACCGCAGCCGACCTGCCGCCGCAGCTGCGCGACTATCTGGCTCATCCCGCCCTCGCCCCGCTGTGGACCGCAGTCCGCCGCCGGCTGGAGGGCAACCGGCTCGCCGTCACCGGCGCCGTGTCGGTCGACCTGGACGACGCCGCCGCCGGCCGGCTATCCGGGCTGCTCGGCGGGCACCCGGTCCGGCCCGGCCGGCCGCGCATCCGGCTCGAGACCCTCGACGCGGCCTTGCGCCGCTCCATCGCCGGCTCCGGCCTGATCTCGGTGCTGACCGCGCTCGGCGGTCCCCTCACCGACCGCGCCGCCACCCGCGACCGGCGGCAGCAGGCGCAGGCGCAGCTGTGGTCGCAGATGGACGCCGGCCTGGCCGCCGCAGGGCTGGCTGAAGCGGGCTGGGTCCCGGCCTACCTCGAGGGCGTCCGCCGCGCCGGGCTGCTGACCCGCGCTGGCGCCGACGCCGCCACCGCGATCGAGCACGCCGTCCGCGCCCTGCAGCAGTTGGCGCCCGGCACGATCCTCACCGGCGCCGAAGAGCCCACCGAGCCGCGCCGGGAGCTGGCCGAACTCGCTGGCGCGGTGACCGGCGACGCGCACGGGCTGGATGACGACCGAATCGCATCCGCGCTCGTGCTCCGCGCGGCCTCGGCGGCCGCCGGTGACCCGGCGCCGTCGTCGGCCGCCGAGCGCCGCGCCGGGTGGGACCGGTTGGGCGTGACCACAGACCAGGTGTCGGGCACCGTCCTGGTCTGGGGCCTACGGCCCCCCGGGCCGCACCGGTGGGCGGCGCTCATGGGAGAGCGGGCCGATCTGGGCCTGGCGACCCACCTGACCCTGCAGGAGCTCCGCGCGATGGCCGGGCAACCGGTCGCCGTCGCCGGGCAGCGGGTCCACGCCTGCGAGAACCCGCAGGTGCTGCAGGCAGCGGCCCGGGCCGGCGTGCTCGGACCACTGGTCTGCTTCGCCGGGAACCCAGCCGCGGCCGGGCTGCAGATGCTGGGGCGACTCCTCGCCGACGGCGTCGAAGTGGCCTACCACGGCGACTTCGACTGGCCGGGGATCCGCATCACCGGCCGGCTGCTGCAGCGTGGCGCGGTGCCGTGGCGCATGGGCGCCGCCGACTACGACGACGCCATCCGCGGACTCGATCCCGGCACCGGGCTGGCGCTGTCCGGGTCGCCGGCCGACACCCCGTGGGACCCGGCGCTCGGCGCGCGGATGCGCCACGTCGGGGTCGCCGCGCACGAGGAGTCCCTGCTCCCAACGCTGCTCCAGGACCTCCTGTGAAGGCCGCACGCGAAGCGGTCCGACGTTCGGGAGTCACCCTGGTTCTGCTCAGCCCCGCTGATCCCGCACCCACAGGAGGGCCACCACGCCGCCGATCCAGAACTGATCACCCAGAGCCAGCAGCTGCTGCCACCCGGACTCGTCGATGTCCTTGGGGCCGCCGGCGTCCTGGATGGCGGCCAGCGCATCGATCGCCTGCGAGGTCAGCAGCCACGACGGCCGCCTGCAGCTGACCTCCAACGACGCGCATGCGCACCGGCTCCCCGGAACGGTCAGCGAGCAGGCGTAGCAGGTACAGCACACAGCGAGCTCAGACGCGAACATCGGCTCGACGGCGGGAAGTCGGTCGGCCACCGCGACGAAGCAGGTCTCGTCGCACACCATGACCACCGCGCCGCCGTCCGTGGGCAGAAAGAACACAGGAGCCTCCAGGGCTCGGCCGGCCACCCGCCGGCGGGGCGGCGCCGGGACAGCGCCGCGGCCGGACACGTGCCGGCGGCCGGCGCTGCTGCATTCGTTGGCGGCGCCGAGGACCGCGGCGTCGACGTTCGGTTCGGTTCGGTCAGGTGGTTGGCCCTCGCTGCTGCGAGCGCAGCGCCGAGGACCGCGGGCATGGGGCCCGGTAGTTGCCTGATCGGCTGCGCTCGGTCCTCGTTGCTGCCATGGCAGCGGTGAGGACGAGCACGGTGACTGCTCCGGCGCGTCTACCGGTGGGCCGTGGTCCTCCCGATTGCGATGGCAGCGTCGAGGACGGAGGGGATGCTCGTGGGTTCCCCCCTCGGTGGCGCTTGATCCTCGTTGACTGCGATCGCGGCTGATGAACGGACGCGGGTGACTGCGCGAGCGTCTACGCGTTGCCGTCGTCCTCCCGTCTGCGTTGGCAGCGTCGAGGACCACGGAAGTGGCGCCTGGGATGCGCGCAATCGTGGGAACGGGTTCGCTGCGATCGCGTCGATCAGGACCCGGTAGGGGTAAGCGACACCGCGATGCATCGAAATGTCCCTCCCCGCGGCTACGGTGTGCGCTGGCACACGAACGACGGGGGCGACACGCGTGGCAGAGGCTGGTGGGGGAGCGGGTTCGGCACTCCCGGCGGCAGCGAAACGGCTCATCGATCTGATTGCCGAGCACCCCGATGGGCTGACCTCGGCTGAGCTCATCGCTGTCGCGCAGACCCGGTTTCCCCGGCTGGACCCTCGCCGGGTCACCGATCTGGTGGCTCGTGCGCTGGCCGCCGGTGCGGTGCACGAGACCGGAGGGCGGCTGCACGGGTTTACCGCGGCCATGCCGACCGCCACAACCTCAGCCCAGGAGACCGCGCCGGCACCGTCCGGTTCCCGGCCATTGCGTGCGGTTGCGCTCGATCTAGAGTCGGTGGTCAAGACGACCGCGACCGAGCCCTACCTCGACAAACGGATCTTCCAGATCGGTGTCGTCCGGTTCGGCACCGACGCAGACTGGGTGGCCGCCGACCCGCGACGCGACTGGTTCCTCGTCCTGCCTGACCCCAGCTGGGAGATCCGCTCGAGCGACCTGGCAGCCCGGCACGCCAACGGCGCGGTGTCTCCAGCGCAGGCGCTGGAGGAGCTGCACGCATACACAGCCGACGCGGACATGGTCGTCACCTACAACGGCACCGAGGCCGACTTTCGCCTGCTGGCGGCCGCCTACGAGCGTGAGGGACTGCCATCGCTGGCTCCGGCGCTGGTGGATGCGTACTACCTGACGCTGGCGCTGTGGCCGACCCAGCGCTCCCACCGGCTCGCTGAGCTCGCCGACGTCCTCGGGGTGGACCGGTCCGGGTTGGGCTGGCACGACGCCGGTGACGACGCCGAACTGCTGGCCCGGCTGATGCGCCACGCCGGCGACAATCTGACCAGCCGCCCGGCCGGCCTGGTCGACCTGATCGCCGCCGTGTGCGCGGACTCCCCGGCCTGGACGCTCGTGCGGCACCTGGCCGCGGCATCAGCTGGCGCCGCACCGGGGGAGGCGCACGGGACTGTCCGCGTACACGGCGTTGGCGACGTCGCCGCCGTCCTCGGCGGGCTTCTGACCGGTCACCAACCCCGCCGGCTGCCGCCGGGTACGCCGGCCACCGCCGCGCCCGGCCGCCGGTCGCTGACCGTGGATGCTGGTCTGCGCGGCGATGAAGGACGGGTGGATCCGGCGAAGCTGGCCCAGACCGAGCACCAGGGGAAGGCGCGCCGCCGCCCGGCACAGGAGGTGATGACCGCCGCGCTGCACACCTGGGCCGACGCCGGGGTACCGGCGCTGGTGGAAGCGCCGACCGGTACCGGGAAGAGCTATGCGGCGCTGGCCGCAGCGCTGGACTGGCTGGCCGGCGGACCGAATCGGACCGCGATCATCACGACGTTCACCAAGCAGCTGCAGGCGCAGCTGGCCGACGACGTCGCCTCACTCGACGCGCACGTGCCCGGGCTGCTCGCGGTCAGCGACGTGGTGAAGGGGCAGAGCAACCGGCTGTCGCTGCGGGCGCTCAGTGCCGCGCTGGCCGACGCGACCACCTTGGATGCCCGCCGCTCCCGACGGCCCGGGAATCGCAATCGGTTCCTGGAACGTCCGGCGTTCCGGGAACTACTGGCGTTCCTCACGCTGCGGTTGATCGCCTCGACCGACGTGCTTGCCTCGTGGGCGGCGCACTCGGTTGACCCGGTGGACTGCCCGGCGTTCTTCACCGGGTACGCCGGCCCGGTCCTGCCGGTGTGGCTTGAGTCGCTGAGCCAGGCCGCCAACGGGGAGTACGACGCCGGCTCCGGCACACCGGTGGCCGCTCACACCGACGCGGTCGCCGAGGCGCTGGCAACCCACCGGCTGCTGTTGGCCAACCACGCGCTGCTGCTGGCGCACATCGACGATCTGCAGGCCATGGGCTCGGACACGCTGCTCATCGTCGACGAGGCCCACCAGCTCGAGGACGCGGCGACCTCAGCACTGACGAAGACGCTGGACTACCGCGCCGTGGAGGATCTGCTCAGCGAGCTGGCCGCGTGGACTGACGGCGCCCGCCGCAGCCCGGAGCGCGATGCCGTGCTTGAGGCGGTAGGCAACCTGGAGATCCTGCTCGACCACGAGCAGCTGCCGCGGGTGGCCGGGCACGCGTTCGACGCGCGCGGCACCGGCGCCGGGGTGGTAGTTGGCTCCCGGACGGTCACGCTGGCCAGCGCGTACGCCGGCACCAGCGGCATCGGGCAGGTGCGCACGCTGACCTCGCTACTGCTGCGCTTGTCCGGTCAGTGCGAGGCGCTGGTCGGGGCGCTGTCGGCGTACCGGTCGGTGCACGGGCCGTCGCTGGACTTCTTCGAGCACGAGCGGATCGGGTCGCTGCTCGCCCGGTGCGCGCAGGTCGAGGGGGTGGGCCGGACCATCGTCGACGACGTCGACGCCATCATCGGCCCGTCGCTGGCCACCGGCGGGCCCGCGGCCTCCGTCCCCGGCATGGCTGGCCTCGCCAGTGGGCCGGCGAGCACTCCGGCCGCCGGCCCGAGCGGGGCATCAGTGGTGACCCGCGGCCCCGCCGCCGATGGCGGAGATCCCGATGCCGACGGCGGTGACCCCAACGACGACAGCGACGACCTGACCGATCCCGACGACCCCGCCCCTGATGCCGACGGCGATGATCCGGATGCCGACGGCACGGACGACGACGACAGCGCGGATGGCGATGATCGCGACGGCGACGATGACACGGCTGCGGTGCCGCTGGGTCCGCTGCCGCCGGGCACCTCCAACCGGGTCGTGTACGCCGAGGAGCTTGAGGCGCTGCGTGCGGGTCTGCGCCGCTACCGGTTCCGGATCGCGACCAGCCCGGTGGAGCTGGGAGCCGACACCGTCTGGCAGCAGTTCCTTGCCACCTTCGCCCGCACCTACTACGTGTCGGCGACGCTGCGGGTGGCCGGCAGCTGGCAGTTCATCCGCGACCGTCTCGGGTTGTCCCCAGCCATTCCGACGATGCACCTGCCGACCCCGTTCGACTACGCCAACCAGGCCGAGCTCGTCTGCTTCGCCGACTTCCCGTCCTGGGCCGAACAGTCCGACGGGGCCATGCGGACTGTGGCACACCAGCTGGCCGGCTACACCCGCGAGATCGTCACCCCGGTGGACCCTGCCCTTGACGTCGAGGGCAACGTGGTGCCGGGCTCCCGCGGCGGCTACGACGGCGGCGCGCTGGTGCTGACCACCGCCCGCTCGACCGCCGGCGGCATCGCCGAGTACCTCGCCTCCGGGCTGCGCGCCCGCGAGGACCAGACGCCGGTCCTGTCGGCACTCGTGCTGGGCAATCCCCGCGCGGTGCGGCAGTTCACCGACGCCGAGCACGGCGGCGGTGTGCTCGTCGGCACCAAGGGACTGTGGCAGGGCGTCGACGTTGCCGACGAGGAGCGGCTGCGGCTGGTGTGGATCAACAAGCTGCCGTTCGCGCCCTTCGCTGCCCCGGTCATCGAGGCCCGCCGCGCCGCGGTCACCGTCCGCGCCGAGGCGGCGCACGCCGACGACCCGGACGCAGTGGCCACTGAGCACTACTACCTGCCGCTGGCCGCGCTGCAGCTGCGCCAGGCCGCCGGCCGGCTCATCCGGTCCGAACGGCACCGCGGCGTCATCGTGATCAGTGACCGGAAGCTGGCCGGGCAGACCGCCCTGCGCCGTGCCTACCGGCAGACGTTCCTCGGGTCGCTGGACGACGGGCTGCTGCGCGACGATCCGGTCACCGGCGAGCGCGGCGGCGGGAACGTCATGCCGATGGCCGAGGGCTGGGCGCGGATCTGGAACTTCTACGCCCGCCACGGGTTGCTGAGCTCCGAGCGAGCCGATCAGTTGAGCACCCCTGATGCTCTCGATGAGCACACGCTGCTGCCGCAGACCCGCCGCATCCGGCAACTGGCGCTCACACCCACGCAGGTCGCCGAGCACACCGCCGCCGGAACCTTGGAAGCCGAGGTCCTCTCCCGGACGGCGACCGTCGGCGGGCTGCTGAACCTGTCCGACGACCCGGCCACTCTCAAGCCCGCGCAGCAGCAGGTCATCGCCGCCGTCGCCGCTGGCCGCAACGTCCTGGGCCTGCTGCCGACTGGGTTCGGCAAGAGCTTCTGCTTCCAGTTGCCGGCCCTGGTGCTGCCTGGGGTGACGCTGGTGGTGTCCCCGCTGGTCGCGCTCATGCACGACCAGGCCCTCGAGCTCAACCGCAGCATCGGCGGTGCGGTCCGCGCGCTGGTCGCGCCGCTGCGGGAGTCCTCCAGTCGGGCCGGGAAGACGGAGGTCGCCGATCAGCTGCTGGGCCGGGCCGACCACGGCATCCGAATGGTGTATGTGTCCCCGGAGCGGCTGTGCCAGCGCCGGTTCCGGGAGCTGGTCCGGGCCGCGGTCGCCGCCGGCGTGGTCACCCGGATAGCAGTCGACGAGGCCCACACGGTCGTCCAGTGGGACGACTTCCGCCCGTCGATGAGCCGGGTCGAGCAGTTCCTTGCGCAGCTGCGTCGTGACCACGGGCTGCCGGTCACCGCGCTGACGGCGACCGCGAACCGAACCGTGCTGGCCGGGCTACGCGAAGGAGTGTTCGGCCTGGACCCCGAGCCGGCCGGGGGGCCGGCCGGGGAAGCCGCCGAGGCCGCGGCCGGCACACTGCTCACGGTGCGGGAGAACCCGATCCGTCCGGAGCTGGCGATCTTCCGCCGGACCATGCGTCAGCAGAGCCCGGCGATCGTGGCGGGGCTGGCTGAGGAGGTCCTCGACGCGATCGACGACCACGCGATCTTCTACTGCCTGACGGTCAAGGAGGTAGTCGCGCTGCACGCGCACCTGCGCGACTACCTCGGCGAAGGTGGGGTGCGGATCCGCCGGTTCCACGGGCGGCTCACCGAGGCTGAGAAGTCCGCGGTGATGACTGAATTCCGGGAGGCGCCGCGCAGGGGTGAGGAGGGATTCGCGCCGCTGATCATCGTTGCCACGTCGGCGTTCGGGCTCGGCGTGAACCGTCCCGATGTCCGCACCGTGTTCTGCGTCAGCGCACCGACGGACCTGGCCGCGCTTTACCAGCAACTCGGGCGCGCTGGCCGAGACGCCGCCGGAACCGCCATCACCGGCGCCGACCCCGGCGACCCGGACGGCACTGGCGAGGACGCCACCGGACCGGCCGAGGACACTGGCGACGTCCAGACGCCCACCCCGGTGGGGGCCGCCGCGTGCAGCGCGGTCGAACCGCGGCGGGCGAACGTCGGGCTGACGCTGCTGACCACGCGAGGGTTGCGGCTGGTGCAGTTCATGACCGGCAGCGACTTGCGGCCCGGCCTGCTGGAGCAGATGGGCCGGGCGGTCTTGTCCGCGGGCACCGTGGTCGATGCCGCCGCGGTGGCCGACGACCTCATCGGCGCCGATCTCACCGCCGGGCACCTGACCGTCGATGAGGCCCGCAAGCCCCGGACCACCGAGGCGTACACCGCCGGGGTGATGCGTGCGCTGGCCGCGCTCGCCGGCCTGGGTGCGGTCAGCGACCTGGGGGACTTTCCGCCGCTGTGCACGATCAAGCCCGGCGAGCTCCTCAACGCCCCCCGTTCCGGCAGCTCCGCCGGGGGGCGGGGCACGGAGGCCGACGACGTCGTCGATGTCGTGGAGGAGCGGGTCGTGATTGCTGTCCTCGCGCTGCCGGTCCGCCCGACGGCCCCGGGCAAGTTGCACAGGCAGCGGCTGGACGTCGCGGCTCTTGACGGGCACCTGGCCGCGACGGTGGCGCAGTACCGGGCTGTCGCCGACGACGCCGCGGGCACCTGGCAGCTGCTGGCCGACCTGCACGATCGCGGGCTGCTCGACGTCTCCGCCGCCCCCAGCCGCCGCCTGATCACGGGCCTGGCGGTGCACGCCACCGGGCTGCCGGGCCAGTTCCTCACCGCGGTGACCGGCAAGGCCGCCCGGGCGGCGACCGAGATAGCGCTGTTGCGGAGCTTCTTCGCCGACACCGCCACCTGCGCCAACCGGAAGTTCGCCGACTACTTCGGCGTCGTCGACCTGCCCAAGGGGTGCTGTACCACCGCGGCCAACCGGTGTTCGGCCTGCTGGGACGACCCCACCTGGCCCGCAGGGGAGACCAAGCCCGGTGTCGCGGTCGCGCTGGAGACCCCGCGGCCGCGGCCGGCCGGCACACGGACCGATGCCACGTTCGCCCGGCAGCGCCTCGACGAGCAGGTGCACCGGCTGGTGTGGGAGGTGTACCACGGCGTGCGCGCGCGCGACGTGTTCCGTGCGCTGCGCGGAGAGGACTCCTACTACGTGCCGACGACCCGCCGCCGAGTCCGGCTGCGGACCGGACTGGTCAACAGCCGGTACTTCGGGGCGAACCCGGCGATCCGGCTCGACGACATCGAAGACGCCCTGGTTCGGCTGCAGGCCGAGAAGCGGGTCGAACCAGACGGGCCGCGATGGCGAGAAGCCGGCCACCTCCGCCGGGAGCGGGCCCGCGCCATCTCCGCCGCAGCCGCAGGGGGGACCGGGGGCAGGGCTGGTTCTGCAGGGACTGCAGGCGGCACCCCTTGACCAACGTCGACGACCGCACGGTGCCCGCCACCGGCGGCGGGGTGTGGCGGCCCTACGCCGATGAGCCGGTGCTCACCCCGACCATGGTGCTCGGCTGGGAGGCGACCCCGCCCGAGGAGCGGGAACGGTTGGCCCGGTATCTGTCGGCGCTGGTCGCGGCCCGCGGCGGGCCGGTGCACGTGAACGTGGCGTTCAACGGCGCGTACTTCGGCTACGACCTGACCGCCGGCGGCTACGTCGGCGGGCCGTTGGACCTGTTCGCCTTTCCGCAGGTCCGCTTTGGAGAGATCACCGATGCGCTGCCGGTCGGGGCGCTGGTCAACATCGACGCCGGTGAGCAGCCGCTGTTTGCCGAGGTCGTCTACAAGGAGGGCGCACATCCGTCGCTGTCGGACGACGGCGCTGTTCCTGCGTGGCTGTCCGGGGCGCCGGCTGGAGCGACCGGGCCTGGCACCGCTGATGTACCGCCTGGCGGGTCGGAACTGCGGGAGCTGTTGGTCGTCGACGTCGACGCGTTCGGCGCGGACTTCTCCGCCTCCCAGGCCCGCCTGGACCGTCTCCGGCACCGCGGCCGGTGGCTCAACGGCGACGGGCATCTGCTGCTCGACGCCCGCTACGCCTCCCGCCGGGACGCCGACCTGGACGAGGCTGCGTTCTACGCCCGCTACCTGTTGACCCGGGGTCGCGACCAGCTGCTATCGGCTGCGGCGCCGATGCCCCTGTCCACGGTGCTGTCCGACGAGGCCGGCGAGCAGGAGCTGGCCGCAGCGCTGGACGGGTTGCTAGAGACCGTCGCCGCCGCCCTGGCCAGCCTGCCTGAGCTGCGGATGTGGCGCGGGTACGCGTTCACCCGGTCGTCGCTGGCCGCGCGCTTGGATGATCCCGGCCCGCTCGGCGGCGGGGATCTGAGCAGTGTGGCCGTGCAGCTGGCGCGCACCGCGATGCCGTTGCGCGCCGGCCGCGCCCGTCGTGTCGTGACCCGGCCCGATCAGGCGCCCGCGGCCGTCGCCGCGACCGAAGGAGAGGCGCCGTCGACGGTGACGTTCACCGCGGTCGGTCCGCGGCTGCGGATGGTCCGCGACGCCGGCGCACAGTTGATTGGTCTGGGCTACGTGGCGGCGGTCTGCCACGCCAACGCGGTGATCAGCGACTACGCCCGCCGCGAGGTCGACGAGAAGACCGGGCTGCTGCCTGGTGGCGTACACCTGCGGCTAGACGACCCGTGGCAGGGCGGCGGGGTGTGGCGGGCCGAGCATCCGGCCAGTCGGCACTCTCACGTCGATCCGCTGGTCCCGCTGGGCCTGGGTTGGCAGTCGACGCTGCCTGAGCCCGCACCGGCCCCGACCCCGCCGACCTCCTCGGGTGAAGGCACGCCGGCCGAGCCGCCCGCGGAGACCGACGTCCCCGCCGAGCCCGTCTCGGTCTTCACACCCCAGTCGGAGCCGGAACCCGATGTGGAGCCGGAGCCAGCGCCAGAACCCACGCCGGCGCCGGAGCTGGCACCCGAACCCACGCCGGCGCTGACCCCGGTTCTGTCCCCGCCCGTCGATGACGAAAACACCCACGCCGACGACCTGGTGGTCACCGACAGCCAGGTGACCTGGACCCAGGCGCTTCGCCTGTCGCACCTGCTCGAGGGCCGGCTTCCGCTGCCCGACCGCATCGGCACCCAGCTGCGCGACGCGGGACTGTCCGGGGTGCGGCTGCGGCTGCTGCTGACCCATGACGGGAACGAACTCGACAGGGACGAGGCCACCCAGGACGTCGCCAGCGAGCTGTTCCCCCGCCCCCAGCTGCAGGGGGTGGAATGGCCGCTGGACTTCTTCGCCGGCATTCGGCTCACCTGCACCTGGCCGCGCGGAAAGCAGGTGATCCGGGCGATGACGACGCTGCTGGAAATGCCGGTCACCGTCGACGGGATGGAGATCGAGCACCAGTACGACCCGCGGATCCTCACCCACGACACCGCCCCCGGGCAGCCGCGGTACGGCGGCAGTGGGCCGGCTGGCACGCTCACCCTGACCCAGCGGGTCCTGCGGGCGGTCCGCATCCGCGGCTTGCTGGATCCCGACGGCCGTGCGGTGCTGGCTCGGTCGCTGCTGCCGGAGGCGGTGTACGGCAGCGCCGGCCCGGCCGGCGCCGGCGAGCTCGACATCGCCCTTGACGAGCTGGTGGCCGCTGGCGCTCTGCACACCGACGTGGGCAGCGTCGGTACCTCCCGGTGGATCCGCTACCCGGCCCAGCCGGGGGATCCGACCGTGCCGCTGATCGTGTACGAGCCCCGCCCCGTTGCTGGCCCGCCGCGCGCGGTCGCCCGCCGCACCAGCAGCCGCCTGGACGCCCGGTTCGTCCGGCACCACCACGTCGCCGGGCACCTGCGCTGGATCGGCGACCTGGGCCGGGAAGCCGGGGAGGAGGCCCGGGCGGCCTACCGGGAGGACCGGCTCCGCTTCGGTCTCGCCGGACCGGCCGAGCTGCCCGAGGGCTACACGTACGTCAAGCCGTTCGTCCGGGGACGCGCGTGATCGCTTCCGCGGCCATGTCAGTGGCGTCGCGCACACTGACCCCCTTCCTGTTCCAGCTGGTTCATCACGACGTTCTCCGGAGGTCGCATGGCTGCCCGCCACCCTGCCCGTGACTGTGCGCACGGCGACGCGTCCACCCCGTACCCGGTATGGGCCGACGCGGGCTGGCCAGCCGGGGAGGACCCGGAGCTCGACGACGCGCTGGCCGAGCTTTCGGCAGCGTTGATGGCCTGCCCGGAGCCGCTGCAGGGCTCTCTGCTCGAGCTCGCCGCCCAGGACGTTCGAAGGGGCCTGTCGGCGACGCCGGTGCAGCATCGTCAGGCGGTGCTACGCCCGCTCGGCCTGCCGCTGTCTCCGCGAACCATCGGGCAGCAGTTGTGCAAGGACGTCCTGGTGCGGCTCAACCGTGTCGACGACCACGCGGCCCGGCACTCGGCGACGGCACTGACCCGGGCGATGCTCAAGGACTTCCACCCCCACATGTATCCCGAGGAGTTCGCCGAGCGGTTGCCCGGGGTGCCCGCGCGCGATCCGGCCGAGGTCTGGTCCCCGGCGCTGGCCCGAGTCGCGGTGTGGTCGCAGGGCCTTGCCTCGGTCCGCGATGCGCGTCTGTGGCGCTGGGCCACCACGCAGCCGTGGTTCGTCCCGGAAGGGGTTGAGGCCACCCATGTCGCAGCGATCGCCGCGGCCGCCGAGCGGGTGATCGCCGCCTCGGCCGAGTTTCGGTTCTTCCTCCCGGCCGCCCCGCTGAAGACGGCGGCCCCGGTGACCGACAGCGCGCCTCCGGCCGACGCCACGCTTCAGCAGCAGCCTGCCCCGCAGACCGACCTCGTCGAGGAGACACCCCGCATGTCGGCGACCCCCGACACCCGCACGTCCGACCCCGTCGGCGACTTCGAGCCCGGTACCGCCGGCTTCAGGAGGGTGCGGCAGGCGGAGCAGGCGCTGCAGCAGGCATTGGGCGAGGCGCTGCCGGCTGCTCGGCGAGTGCTCGCCGACGTCACCGCGGACCAGCCGCCGGTCGCGGCCGACCTCGACGTCCTGGCGACGGCACGTACCGCGTTCGACGAGGCGGTCGCGGTGCTGGCTGCTGCCGGCTCCGCGGCAGCCCCGAGCACCGGGGCAGGCGTGCGGGCAGCGCTCGACGATCTTGTCGCAGACGCCTCCGACGCTCCGGTCCGGGACCGGCTGGTGCAGCTGGGGGCACTGTGCGCCCCGGAAGGCAACGAGGCCCTGTCCACGATGCTGGCCACCGCGCAGGAGCGTGCCGCGGACCTCGTCGCCGTGGCCCGCTGGAGCGCCGCGCAGCGGAACAGCGCGGTCACCCTGGCCACCCTGGGTGACCTCGCCGACCCGGACACTGCACCCGAGCAGGCGATCGCCCTGCAGCAGCAGCTGGTCGCTGCTCACAGCGACCTCGCGCTGCTGGCGGTCACCGCGGGGCAGCTGATCCAGTCGGGTCTGGCGCCCGCCAGTAGCACCGCGCCAGCGGCGCCCGCGACCGACCAGGCCGGCAACGGCATCGAGACCGTCGATACAAGCAGCTTGGAGATCACCCCTACCGAGCCCCCCGCGGTTGGTCATGGCCTGGCTGACGTGCCGGCCACTGTGGAGGACCGGACGGCCACCCCGGCCGCGACCCCCACTCCGGCCGACCCTGCCGCCGACCCGGCTCTGGCCGCATCCGCCCACGTCGGCTCCGCCCCCGCAGCAGGCATGATTCCGGTCGCGCCCGCCGTGGCCGTCAGCGATGAGATCGCCGCCCACGCCCGCCTCGTCGACGGCGTCGCCGACTTGATCCGCTCCCGCCGCTTCGGCCTGGCCGAAGCAGTGGCCTCGGCCGCGGACTGGGCTGAGGGTCCGCGGGCTGCGCTGCGCTTGGCCGCGCTGGCCGACGCTGTCCGCAGCGAGACGGGGCCGGTCGGTGCCGCCCTGCGCGGCGAAGTTGCCGACGTCGACATCGCGGCCATCGCTGAAGACACCCCCAGCGTGCTGCTCACCGTCGCCGCGATGGTGCGCGCCGCGCTGGTCACCGGTGAGCCGTCCACCGGTGCGGTGCTCACCGAGCTGGCCGGCCGGGTCGAGCCGAACCTCGCCGCGATCGCCGAGCAGGTCGGCAGCCGCGCGCTGCAGGGGGCGCTGGTCAGTGCGCCGCCGCTCACCGTGCTGGCCGACGTGACTGAGGTCGAACGGTCGCTACGTGCACTGGCAGAGGGCGCCCGCACGCTCCTGCGTCCGCGGACGCTGCGGTTCAAGCGGGCCACCGACATCGCCAAGCTGTGGATGGCAGCCGACGGCATTCTCGGCCGGCCGCTGACCCTCGCAGCCGCCGACGACCGCGACGCGGTCGATGAGGTCGTCAGCGCAATCCGGCGGCTGTCGGACAGCTCCACCATCACCCGCGAGATCGATGACCTCGACCGCCGGTTCCGGGGAGTGTCGGGCCGGCCGATCGAGGGCGCCGGCCGGCAGGACCTCGTCACCCTGGCGGCCGAGACCGTCCAGGCGTTGGCCGCATGGGCCGACGCGGTGCTGTCGCTGAAGCGGTCGAGCACCGCGCAGACGTGGAGCACCAGCGTGATCGCCGAGATGCGCCAGGCGGTGCTGGCCTGCCGCGCCCAGGTACTGGCCGCCCTGCACACCCAGGCCGGGCACTCCGACCCCCTGCTGGCTGCCGCGGCCGCCGCCGCCGCGCAGTCCCTCACGCTGACCTTCGCCGTGCTCGATGGGGAGCAGAGCCTGCCGGCCGGTGAACCGACGCCCGGCCTCGCTCTGAGCGTCGAGCTGCTCAAGGTGCCCGGAGCGTCGGCGGGCACCGGCATGGCCCAGGTCCGGCTGCCAGTGGGGATCACCACCGTCGACCTGCTCGCTGCGGCTGACCGCAGCTGGGCCGAGGCGGTCACCGTCCAGGTTGCCGCGGAGAACTTCGACGCCGCCCGACTTCTCCTCACCATGGCCGCCGCGCACCAGCTGCCCGGCGGCGGCGACATGGGCGACGACCTGGCCGACCAGGTGACCGCCGCACAGGAGCAGGTCGCCGCTGACCTGACCGACATCCGCGCGCAGCTGGCTGCCGAGCTGCGGCGGGCGCGGACGAACAACGAGGTCTCCGAGGAGCAGGTGGGAGAGCTGACCGGGATGCTCCGGGATGCAGAGGTCACCGGCAGCGGCGACCTGGCGGCTGTCCGGGTCCGGCTGGCGCGTGTCGCCGAACTCCTTCCGCACTACCGGGAAGAGGCCGCCCGTCGACTCTCCGAGCGACTGGCAGCGATGGCCACCGTGAACCCCGCCACCGCGCAGCGCGTCACGGGCCTGATCGGCGACGGCGAGCTGTCGACCGCCGAGGAGCTGATCTACCACCTCGAGATCGGCCAGGAGGTGCCGCAGGTGAGCGAGCGCCCCGACCTGATGCGGTTCTTCCCGAGCGTGCCCGACGCGCTGCCCGACGGGCTCACCAACGAGGTCATCGCCGCCATCCGCAGCCGGGGCGTCGTGCCCGGCTGCGAGGTGCTGGATTACACCCGGCTGGGTAGCGACCTCGCCGACCTCGCCGCCACGGCGCTGGACGGGTGGCGGCGGTGGTCTGCCGCCGCGCCGGCGGACCGGCAGCGGGTCAGCGAGCGCGACGTGCTGCTCTCCGCGCTGCGGGTGGTCGGCATCGAAGGTCGCGGCATCCGGCAACTGGATCTGCCGCGCGGCCGCGACCGCCGATTCGTTGACGTCGCCGAGGTGACGATCAACGGCAAGGCGCTGGTGCCGGCGTTCGGCAGCAAGCTCGACGGCCGACTGCGGGTGCTCCTGGCCTGGGGGCAGCCCTCGGCGGAGCTGCTGCTCAGCCACGCCGACCAGGACAACGCCGACTCCAGCCTGCTCATCGTCCATTTCGGCACGATGAGCGCCCAGACCCGCCGGGAGCTGGCGGAGCGGGCCGTCGCCGGCACCCGCACCGCCCCGGTCGTTGTCCTCGACGACGCCGCGCTGGCCTACCTGGTCGCGCACGGCGATCGGCAGATGGACGCGACGATGAGCGTGCTGCTGCCGTTCAGCAACACCAACCCGTACGTCAGTCAGAAGCGGGGGTTGGTGGCCGAGGAGATGTTCTACGGTCGCGACGCCGAGCGGAAGAGCGTTCTGGACGCCGATGGCACCCAGCTGATCTACGGCGGCCGCGGGCTGGGCAAGTCCGCGCTGCTGCGCAGCGCCGGTGCCATGTTCGAGTCCCAGGGTGCGCCGGGGGAGCGGATCGGCCTGTACCTGAGCCTGGACACCCTCGGCATCGGTGCCGGGTCGGCGATCGGCCCGGACGCGATCTGGCATGGGCTGCAGCGCGACCTGACCAAGCTGACGGTGCTCACTCCGCCTCGGCGGGCCGCGGTGGCCTCCGGGAAGAAGGCGCATGAGGAGGTCCGCGCCGGTGTGCTCGCGTGGATGGACGCCGACGCGCGGCGGCGGCTGCTGATCCTGCTCGATGAGTCCGACCGGTTCTTCGAGGCCGACGCGCCCGCGTTCCTGGAGACCAACCGGCTCAAGGACCTCGGACTGGCCACCGACGGCCGAATCAAGGTCGTGTTCGCCGGGCTGCACTCTGTCCAGCGGTACGCCAAGACCGCCCGCAACGGCCCGTTCAGCCACCTCGCGCAGCGCCCGACCGTCATCGGGCCCTTGCGACCGCAGTCGGCGGCCAATCTGCTCACCCGCCCGCTGCACGCGCTGGGCTACCGGTTCGCCGATGACGACCTGGTCAACCGGGTGCTCGGGTACTGCTCCTACCAGCCGTTCCTACTGCAGATGTTCGCCCGGCGGCTGGTCACCGCGATGCACGCCGAGCGTGGCGAGCCCGGCGGGTTGGAAGTCGCCGAGCCGCCGTACGTGATCACCCGCGACGACGTCGTGGCCGTCGAGCAGGACGCCGAGCTGAAAGCCAGCATCAGCGCCGCGTTCCACGACACGCTGCACCTGGACCCCCGGTACAACGTGATCGCCAACGTGCTCGCCCACCACGCCCACGAGTCCGGCATCGACGCACGGCTGTCCGACGTCGAGCTGCGGGACGAGTGCCTGGCCTGGTGGCCGGTCGGGTTCGAGCCGCTGGACGTGGAGGGATTCCGCGCCTACCTGCAGGAGATGGTCGGTCTGGGCGTGCTCGCCCGAAACACCGACGGCCGCGGTTGGCACCTGCGCAGCCCGAACGTGCTGACGATGATCGGCACCAAGGACGACGTGATCACCCAGCTGGTCGGTGCGGCAACGTCATCGGTGCCCGATGAGTTCATCGCTCTGGAGAGCCGGTTGGAGCTGCCCGACGGCCGCCGGTCGCCGCTGACCGCCGGACAGAGTGACGATGTCCTGGGCGACCACGCCAACCAGGTGCGGGTCGTGCTCGGCTCGGAGGCCACCGGCATCGGAGACGTGGCGACGGCCATCCGGTGCGTGGCTGACGTCGGTGACCGATTCACCGTGCCGGCGATCGCCAGCCGCCGACAGTTCGAGGAGGCGCTCGTCGCCGGCCTGCCCGGGCAGCGGCGGGTCGTGCTCACCGACCTGCACGCCCGCGGTCCGAAGGACGGGGCCTGCCTGGATGCGCTGACCGCGGCCTTGGACCTGCGTCCCGCACAGCGGGGTGTGACCCGCTCGGCGGTCCTGGTCGCCGGGCCCGAGCAGCTGGGTCTGTGGCGGCGGGTGCTCGCCGACGGTGGCAGGACCCCATCGCTGGGAACGGTGACGCTGCGCCGCTATGACGCACAGACACTGCGGGTGTGGACTTTGGATGCGCAGAAGTTCAGCGCGCCCGAGCGGCTCGACAGGTTGCTGGAGGTCACCGGTGGCTGGCCGATGCTCGTCGAGCGGGCCGGCCAGCTCGTATCCGACGGTGCCGACGAGGCCCGGGTGTTGGACATGATCGCAGCAGAGGTTGCCTCGCCGGCCGGCGCGGCCGCGCTCGTGGAGGCGGTTGGAGTGACCGCCGACCCCGACCTGGACAAGGCGTTCGCCAGCGTGTTGAGCCTGGTAGACGCGGCCGGGGTATCCCGGACGGATCTGGTGGTAGCGGTGGAGATGGCCGTCGGTGACGCCGAGACGGTGGTCGCGTGCCTGCAGGCGCTGGGTGTGTTTGACGTCGACGAGGACGGGATGTACCGGCCCGAGCCGCTACTCGTCCGATCTTGGCCTCACCGCGCCTGATGACCGACCGCGCCGGTCGCTGACAGTCCAGCGGCCGGCGCGGGGTCGAAACCTCCCGAGCGTCCTGTGTCATCGCAACCTGAACACCCATACGTGCAGGCGCACCGACCGTTCTGGAGCACTGAGCGGACTCCGCGGGATGACGAGCTGCCGACGCTGACTGGCCTCGGGCAGCAGGCGTTCACCGCACTGTGCACCGGCGTACACGGCCGTCGGTCCGTCTGGAGCAGGAGTTCATTCGCTTCGACCGAGTATCGGCGGCCTTGAGGCCGAAAGCAGCCATACTGCGATGTACTCCGATTCCGTCGGGGACACCGCACGTCACGACCGGCAGTCTCTCCGGCGGCACCCTGGTCACGCGGCTGCGTTCATCTTGAGCAGCTCTTCGGCCGCCTTCGACGTAGGCGCCGCGACCTGCACCTCGAAGTTCTCACCGTCCGTCGAGTGCACCGCGGCCACGACGCCCTTGATGACTCGCTGTCGGAGGGCAGGGTGGGCGGGGCTGGTCAATGCGAGACGGATGGCCGCCACGACATCAGCGCGAACGGCCGATTCGGGGACCCTGACTTCTCCGCTCTCGAGCTGTTCGACCAGCTGGCGCTCCGTGAACTCGAGCTCACGCTCTCGCGGGCCGTGCTCGGCCACGCCCTGCGACCACTGGTCAGCAGTCAGCTTCTCGCTCTCATAGTCCCGCTTGTAGCGAGCGAGAACGCGGCGGACCTCGTCGAGCTCCTGTCGCACCTGCGCGAGCTGCATGACGGCCTCCGGGCGCGCTTCCTGCTCCCCCTGGCGGTACTCCTCGAAGGCCCGCAGCCAGAGGTCGTCCTGACCGAGGACCTCGAGCACCACATCGACAACCAACTGTTCCAGGCTGTCCGCGGGTACGCGAAGCGGGTCAGCGCAGCCAGTCCCGGTCGGGACTTCACCGCCCGGCTGCAGTAGTAGTAGCGGTACCTCCGCCCTCGGGCATTGGCGCTGGTGCCGACCATGCTGGCGTCGCAGGAATGACACCGGAAGAGACCACTCAGCAGGTAGTCGGTCTGCCCGGCCTGCGCGACGCGTGCGGCACCCTCGGCGGCGTTCTGCTCGAGAATCGTCTGCGCGCGGTCGAACAGCTCCGTGTCGAGAAAGGCTGAATGGGCGCCCGGATACCACTCCCCGTTCCACCAGAGTTCGCCGACGTACGTCCGGTTGTGGAGGATGTCGTGAACGGCCTGGCGCGACCACTCATTACCATTACTGGTTCGGTGTCCCTTGCCCGTCAGCTTCTTGGCGATGCTCTTCGGTGAGAGTCCACGAATGGCGTAGTCGTCGAAGACGGCCTGGACCAGCGGCCACGTGCCACCGACGACAACTCCCTCTTCGTCGGTCACCAGGTCCCTCTCGAGCATTCCTGTCGCGTCATCGACTCGAGTTCCGAAAGGCGCTCTCGAGCGAGACAGTGGGAGCCCCTTCTCGATGACCTTGGTGCGCTGGCCTCCGTGGATGCGCTCGAGTAGTAGGCGACGCTCGAACTCGGCCAGCGCGCCGATGACCTGGATGAGCAGGCGACCGCTCACCGTCTCAGACTCGAAGCGTTCGTGCACGCTGTAAAAGGCGACGCCGGCCTCGTCGAACTGCTTCATGATGTCGAGCAAGTCCAAGAGGCTGCGGGCAAGGCGGTCGATGCGCTGGAAGACGACGATGTCAAAGAGTCCGGCCCGCGCATCGCGGAGCAGTTCCTGCAGCTTTCGGCGATTCTGGTCCTTGCCGCTCGCGTACTCCTCGTAGACGCCTACGAGTTCCCAATCCTCACGTTCTACGAATCGCCTGCCCTCGACGTCCTGGGTCTTGAGGCTGTGCGGCTGATTGCTCTCATTCGTGCTCGCGCGCTTGTAGATGACAGCGCGCTTGCGCGGATTCGGCGCGTCGACCAAAGAGGTCCTCTTGGCCCGCCTGCTCATCGCACACCCCGGGAGTGAGCGCGCTGTGCATCTCGGAAGCTGTCCACGAAGCCGGTGAGCACTGCCATGAAAAGTCGCCCCTGGGACGTCTGCGTGTCCACCTTCTCCGCCGCAGTCACGATGCCCACGCCGCAGTTGTCCAGAACGCGCACGACGTCCGCGAAGGCCTCCATGCTGCGTCCCAGGCGCGGCAGGTCGCGCGCCGCGACGAGGTCGATGACGCCGTTCTTCGCGTCGGCCAGGAGGCGGTCCAGCGCCGGGCGCTTCTTGTGCGGAAGCTCGACTTCCTCGTAGACGGCGACGACCGCCCAGTCCGGACGCTGGGCGATGTGCCGTTCCACGTCTTCACGCTGGCGGCGGAGGCCTTCGTCGTCGCGGGCCCTCGTGTAGATGGCGACGCGCCGAGGGGGGCTGGGCGGCGGCGGGTTAGGGCTCATGCCGCACCCCCCAGCTGTTCGGCGAGGAGGGATGCGCAGTCGCGGAGCCAGCGCTCGAGTTCGAGGTCCTCGAGGTGTCGCGAGACCAGAACGGTCCGCGTGGGGAGGCGGCGGTTGCTGCGGCGGTTGGCGGTCACTGTAGGCGGAGAATCCGCGGTGATCTTCGTAATCACGCCGCGGACCGTGCTGGCGCCGACTTGCCTGACATTCGAATCGACTCACCCTTTCGGGTGCACTTCTCCGAGTCGACCCTGCCATTGCCCTGCAGTACTTCGAAAACGTAGGAGCGTCGGCGGTTGTTCCCCAGGAACTGCACGTTGACCACCCCGGAATGGTGAAGTCGGTGCAGTTGACGCACGATCGCCTGGGGCGTCGCCGGCGGGTCGAGTCGCTCGCCCAGATCCCGACCCGTGATCTCGGTCTGGCCGGCCGCCTGGCAGCGTGCCAGCACCGACACTATGCGCCGTCCGAGGGGAGTGACGGCCCGCTGGGTGTTCACGCCGTCCAACCGGGCATGCCCGACGAACCGGTACCGACCGTGGCCGGCGCGCTTCACGGTCGGCACGGAGTCGCCCATCGCGCGGCGTCCGACGTCGGCGCGAGCGCCGGTGAACATGAAGTGCGACGCGAGGACGCCCTTGACCGTGGCCCGACTGGTCGACATGCCGTACTTCCGGATCCCGGCCGTGGCATCCGCGAGGCCGAACTCGCGAGCGCCGGCGGCGGCGCGCTCCTCCATCCACGACCGGAGGGCGCGGTGAAGGGTCATGCCGCGCTCCGACGCCGGCCGCGGGCTGGCCAGGGGGCCGAACTCTCCTGTGATCCGGTAGCAGTCCATGCGCAGCCGGATGAGTTCCGCGCCAGCGACGCGACGGCCTCCGCGGGCCGCGCCCGAGAGCTCGCTGAGGAGAGGGCGCAGCGACTCGCGCCGGGCGCTCCGCCCCTGCGCTGCCAGTTCGGCCAGGAGGTCGGAGGTGTTCACCTCGACTACGCCGCGGGCGTGCATCGCGGCGATGGTGTCGATCACGGCAGCCTTCAGGCTGCCGGGTGTGGCGTACGGGCGGTCTGACCAGGGCGTTTCCGGCAGTCGCCGTGTGACGGTGATCAGAAGGGGTTTGTTTCGCACCGGGTAGTCCCCACTCCACCCCGACGACACAGGCCGTTCCTCCTTCGGGAGGAGCGGCCTGTGTCGTGTTCGGTCGCCATCGTGGTGGCCATCGAGACCAATGTCGCGCCGAGGAGCCTGCAGGTGTCCGAGCGTCGGGTACAGGTCGGGTGTCGACTGGCTGGCCGCTGAGTCGCATAGCGGACATCTCCCAGGCCGGCGCGGCCGGCGTCACGGAGAGCCGATCACCCGGGCGTCCGACGAGTTGCTCCAGCGCGGCGATGTAGCCGCAGCGCTCGCCGAGGATCTCCGGTGTGTCGATGCGAATCGCCGACCGGCATCCTCCCATCGGTCGGCCGCCGCCTGCTGCAGAACCACGGCCCGGACTCCTGACATGAAAACTGCCCGCCCGACTTCGTAGAGCCGGTTTGGCTCACCGGCTCTGGGCTAGGAGGAGCCGCACACGAGTGGGGGGCGGCACGGATGCAGCTGAACAGTTCGGTGCGGCAGATGACGTCGGCCGCGAGCCGGGTCGTGGCGGCGGCGGCCCCTGCCCTGGACCTGGTCGACAGCAGCGTGAGCCTGCTGTGGGAGGGCTACCAGTTCGGCACGCGCCGATTCGCCCGGGCCGGGGCCGATCTGTTCGACACCAGACTCATGCTGACCCGTGCCACGTTCACCTACGGGGAGGAGGCGGCGCGGCACTTCTACACCCCTGACCGGCTGACCCGGAAGGGCGCGCTGCCGCTCCCCACCCTTGCCCTGCTGCAGGACGTCGGCAGCGTGCAGGTGCTGGATGGCGCGGACCATCGGCACCGGAAGGCCATGTTCCTGTCCATGATGACGCCGACCGCGCTGGACGAGCTGGTTGCCCTGTTCGAGCAGCAGTGGGCCGAAGCCGAGCGGCGCTGGGCCGCCCAGGAGCAGGTTGTGCTCCTCGACGCGGTGCACGAGGTGCTGTGCCGCACGGTGTGCGCGTGGAGCGGAGTGCCACTGGCCGAGGAGGAGGTGCCGAAGCGGACCCGGCAGCTCGTGTCGATGTTCGAGGGCGCCGGTGCCTTCGGCCCGCGCAACTGGCGCGGCCAGCTGCGGCGGCACTCGGCCGAGCAGTGGGTGCGCGACCTCGTGGACCAGGTGCGCGGCGGCCGGCTGGACGTCGCCGAGGGACGGCCCTTGCGCGCCATCGCCACGCACCGCGGCCTGGACAGCGAGCTGCTGAGCACCGCGGTCGCCGCGGTCGAGCTGATTAACGTGCTGCGCCCGACGGTCGCCATCGGCAGGTTCATCGTCTTCGCCGCGCTGGCGCTGCACGAGCATCCGGAGCAGCGCGCCCGGCTGACCGACGACGAGGCGGTGCGTACCTTCGCACAGGAGGTGCGTCGCTTCTATGCCTTCTTCCCCGTGGTGGGCGGCCGGGTGGCGGAGGAGTTCACCTGGCGCGACCGCACGTTCCGGCGCGGCGAGTGGCTGCTGCTCGACCTGTACGCCACCAACCACGATCCGCGGATCTGGGGCGATCCCGAGGTCTTCCGCCCGGAGCGGTTCCGGGAGCGGACGCCGGGGCCGTTCGACCTCGTGCCTCAGGGCGGTGGCGACCACGCCACGGCTCACCGCTGCGCGGGCGAGTGGCCCACGATCCGGCTGCTGGAGCGCGCGGTCGGGTTGCTCGCGGCGCTGCCTCACGACGTCCCGCCGCAGGACCTCACGGTGGACCTGACGCAGATGCCGACCTCTCCGCGCAGCGGGATGGTCGTCCAGGTCCGCGCCTAGATCTGTGAGCCTCCGGCTGCAGTGCGTCCAGAACGTCATATCCACCGGTCGATGGTGCTGCCCGTCCCACTAGCTCGAGCTGCCCACCTGGGCCGTCGATCCGGTGAGCTGGGCGGCGTCGTCGGGGTGGCAGTCGAGGCGAGCCCAACGAAGTGGCGAGTGCGGCTGTCGAAGCGCGTGCGCATCGGCCCGGACGTCGTGCAACGCCGCGCTCAGGTTCCTGGGCCACCACCTCGGCCTCGGGTCGGGCTCGCGGCGCAGCTGGAATACAGGTTCGCTCGTTTCACCACCACGGTGGACCCGCCGACGGCGGAGCACGTGTGTGCTGCGTAACCCTCGGCCGGGTCACGCGTTGTTCCGCGCACAGTGCCCCTCACGTCATCTGGAGGAGACGTGCGCCGTCTCGCTGCCTGCTTCGCCGCCGCCGTCGCCGTCCTGGCCGGCGTCGTGGTCGCCCCCGTCGCGCAGGCGACGCCGTCCCCGCTGAGGTACGTCGCGCTCGGCGACTCCTACAGCGCCGCCTCCGGGGTGCTGCCGCCGGACCTCACGGCACCGCCGCAGTGCCTGCGCTCCGTCCGCAACTACCCGCACGTCGTCGCCGGTGCCATCGGCGCGCAGCTCACCGACGTGACCTGCGGAGGCGCGGCCACCGGCGACTTCTTCGCCGAGCAGCACCCGGGCGTGGCCCCCCAGCTCGATGCTCTGGGCCAGGACACCCAGCTGGTCACCATGACCATCGGCGGCAACGACAGCAGCGTCTTCACCAACTCGATCCTCGCCTGCTCCACCGCGGGGCTGACCACCCTCGGCGCGGGGAGCCCGTGCAAGGACCGCTACGGCTCCTCCTTCGAGGACACCATCCGCTCCACGACTTTCCCGGCGCTGGTGGAGACCCTCCGGGCGGTCCGCCAGGAGGCTTCCCGGGCGAAGGTGGCGATCCTCGGCTACCCGTGGATCATGCCGGCGAGCGGCGGCTGCTTCGACCGCATGACGATCGCCGAGGGTGACGTCCCCTACCTGCGCAGCCTGCAGGCCACCCTCAACGACGCGGTGCGGCGCGCGGCGGGGCAGACCGGCGTCACCTACGTCGACATGAGCCAGGCGTCCGAGGGGCACGACGCCTGCCGGCCGATCGGCGTGCGCTGGGTCGAGCCGGTCCTCCAGGGGACCAACGCGGTGATCGTCCACCCGAACGCGCTCGGGGAGGCGCAGATGGCGGCCCGGACGATCGAGGTGCTGCGGCTGGACCGCGGCCGCTGAGCCGAGCGGCGGCCACCGGGTTCCCACCGGATCACTGCCACGCGGCCTCGCCGGGGGTCACGAGGGTCAGAAGCCGAAGAGCAGACCCAGGCCGCCGACGGTGAACAGCACCATGACGACGACGAGCGGCAGCTGGTCCGACGCTCGGGCGTGCCGCTCGGACAGCAGCGCCCGTTCGTGCGCCAGCGTCACGCCGGTCACGTGCCCGGCGACCACCGCGCCCACCTGCACGTAGGCGATGGCGTCCGGTCCCACGGCGGTCAGGTCGACGACGTTGCCGTAGGTGCCGAGCAGGTCCACGCCCGCGAGGCCGAACGGGTTGCTCGCGAGGATCCACGTCGTCTGCCCGTCGAGCACCAGCAGGCTGAAGTAGTGGGCAACGGTGTAGCCGAGCGCGATCGGGATGACCGTGGCGGCGTACCGGCGCGGCTGGACCCCGGCCGGCTGCCCGGCCAGCCGACCCGACAAGCGGGTGCCCAGCAGGTACAGGACGGCGACGAGCGCGATCCCGGCGAGCAGGCCGAGCGTGCCCGACAGCGAGTCGTTCGCCGCGCCGGGTCCGCTCTGCCACCAGGCGGTGCGGGTGAGCCCGTCGAAGGCGGTGGAGCCCAGCAGCACGACCACCACTGCGGCCAGGCCGGGGACGGCGGGGGTCGCCGTCGCATTCGCCAGCGGGTTGCGCAGCACCAGCCGGCCGTCGGCCCGGCGTCCCCAAGGGGACAGGCGGGCGATGAGGGTGGAGTAGACCTCGAAGCCGTCGCCGCGGGCGAACCAGCCCTCGCCGAACCAGAACGCGAGCCCGGACTGCACCACCGCGTAGCCGACCAGGAAGGCCGCGACCGTGCCCGGGTCGGCGCGTCCCGGATACACCAGCTCGAACCAGAGGAAGACCGTCAGTGAGACGGCGGCCGGCCAGAGCCCGAGGGACGGCAGCCGCGGGACGCCGGGGGCGGACGGGGTGAGCGGGCGCAGGACGCGGTGCACCAGCCTCAGCGGGTTGGCTACCCGCCACACCGGCCCGAGCAGCAGGCTGGCCGGCACCAGCCCTACCCAGAAGGTGACGTAGAGCGCCCACGGCGCGAGGTTCCGCTCGGTCGCCTCCGGCCCGGCGAGCGCGGCCGCGACGACCAGCACCAGCAGCGCGAGCGCCACCGCCTGCACGACCTGCCGCAGGGCCGGGGCGTCCACCACCCGCTGCAGGCCGGTCGGCAGCGGGCACCCGGACGACGGGCCGCCCAGTTTCGGTGACCGCCACAAGAGCAGCAGCGCGGCGAAGCTGATCAGGATGGCCGCGCCGGCTCCGTACAGCGCCAGCCCGAGTGGGATCGGCAGGTCGGTGCGCGACCCGACCCCGTGGGCGAGCAGGGTCACGAGACCTGCAGCGTGAGCAGCACCGTCCCGGCATCGTGCAGCTCCAGCTCGAAAACGCCGGGGATGGTGGCGTCGAACGCGAGCTCGGCCGGCTGCCCCGGGGCCAGGTCGGCGGTCACGTCGTAGCCGTGCAGGTGGGCCTCGTCCGGGGCGTCGCTGGTGACCACGACGCTGACCGGCTCGCCGAGTGCGACGGGCACCCGGCCGTTGTCGCCGGTGACCTGGCCGCCGGCAACCCGGACCTCGAGCCGTTGCCCGGTCGCCTCGGCCGGTCCGGTGGTTGACGGGGCGGAGCCGGCGGTGGCCGGGCTCCCGGTGGAGCCGGGGGTTGCCGTGGCCTCCTCCGCCGGCGCCTCGGTGCCGGTGCAGCCGGTCAGTGCGAGGGCCAGCGGCAGGAGGGCGGCGGCGCAGCGGGCGCACATCAGCGCACCCCGGACGTCGTCGCACCGTCGGCGCGGCCGGCGGCCGGGACGACCGCGGCCGGCTCGCGGACGGCGGCGCGGCGGGCGTAGCGGCCCACGCCCCAGGCCGTCGCCGCGATGAGCGCGAGGGTGCAGGCCAGCACGACCAGGTTCGACAGCAGCCACAGCCCGCCGCCGGAGTCCTTGAGCTCGCGCTGCAGTATCTCGATCTCCGGGAGCGCGCTGCGGGTCATGCCGTCCCTCGCCGGGATCTCGTCGGCCGGGATGGCCTCGTCCTGTGGCAGGTAGATGGGAAAGGCGGTGAGCACGCGGCCGTCGTGGACGCGCAGCAGGGTCTTCCAGGTGCCGTGCAGCGGCACCGGCTCGGTCGTCCGGTACTCGCCCTCGCCGATCCCCTCCAACGGGGTCACGACCAGGCCCTGCCCCTGCCAGGCGGTGATCTGCACCCAGGCGGGGTCGTCGGGGAAGTCGGCCGGCTCCAGCTGCACGGTGATGTCCGCCGTCCGGGGCTCGGTCGAGACGTCCTCGATGGCGAAGGTCGCCTCGACGTCGTCGGGCACGGTGGCGACCAGGCCGTTGGCGACGGCGGCCGCCAGCACGACGAGGCAGGCGAGCAGCACGCCGCGGGCCACGGCGGGCCGCGGCAGCCGGCCGGCCAGGCCGGTGGCGAGGAGTGCGCCGAGCACGGCGCCGGCGACGCCGCCGGCGATCGCCATCAGCGTGCCCTCGACCAGGATGTCGCTGCCCCACGACAGCTCCTGGACCAGGTGGGTCCAGCCGGCCTCGGTCGCATGGCCCACGGTGCCGATGGCGAGGCCCGCGACGGCGCCGAAGAGCAGCGGCCGGCGCGCCGGCGGCAGCGTGATCGCCAGCAGCTCCACGAGGACGGCCGACCCGAGGTAGAGCGGGAAGCTCGGCAGGATCTCGTCGAGGACCGGACCGACGACCAGCGCGATGAGGCTGCGGATCACCAGGAAGAACGCGGTGGCCGCCAGTGCCCCGCCGCGGCCCATGAACATGCGGGCGGCGACCAGCGCGATGCCGGCGGCCCCGGCGATCAGGAGCGGCTCGAGCACCAGCCGGAACTGCGGGACGTCGAAGTCGTACTCGCCCTGGAACACCGACATGCCCAGCAGCAGCCCGCCCATGGCCGAGGCCTGCCGGACGAAGCGCGCGGTGCGGGAGACCTCCCGGTCGCCGTCGTCGGCCGACAGCCCGCCGCGCCCCTCCTGCTCGAGGACCAGCAGCCCGATGATGGACAGGCCGGCGCCGCCGATGAGCATCAGGTGCGTGGGGCCCCAGAGGGTCACGTCCTGGCCGAACATCCGGTGCCAGACGTCGTCCAGCGGGAAGCCGAGCAGGGCGTAGAAGCCGGCCGCGGTCAGGAGGATGCCGCCGACCGGGACGTCCCAGCCCCGGACGAAGCGCACGGCGGCCGGGCCCGGCTCCCCGTCCAGGGGCATGGCGCAGGCCAGCACGCCGCCGGAGAAGACGCCGAAGAGGCCGAAGAGGATGAGGTAGTGCGCCGGGTTGGCCAGCGGTCCTTCGTCCCGGCCGATGCCGATGTGCAGCGAGATGTCCCAGAGCATGCCCAGCAGGGCGGTGAGCAGGGACACCGTGGTGAGGATGGTCGGCAGCGCCACCCAGGCCGGCGCGCCGGTGGTGGCGCCCAGCCGGTCGCCGATGCGGGTGAGGGCCCGCGACCGCCCGGTCCGGTGCAGGTGGACCAGGGCGAGCAGGACGGCCGTCAGCCCCAGGCCGATGGCCGTGGCGAGGACGACCTCGTCGAGCGCGGCACCTCCGGTCGGTCGTGTCTCGGCGGCGATCAGCACGGCGTCCCTTCCAGGCATGTGGCTATGTAACACCAGTAACAGTTACATCGACAACTGTCACATGCAACGAGCGGCTTACCGTGTGGGGACGACGGGAAGGAGGGGCAGGTGAGCGCAGTGCAGTCCGAGCCGCCGGGTGACCGGTCCGACCGCGAGCTGACGGTCGACGAGCTGGCCGCCCGGGTGGGGGTCACGGTGCGCAACGTGCGCGCCTACTCCGCCCGCGGCCTGCTCCCGCCGCCGCGCATGGTCGGTCGCACCGGCTACTACGGCCGGGAGCACGTCGCCCGGCTGCTGCTGGTGCGCGAGATGCTCGCCGAGGGCTACTCGCTGGCGATGATCGAGCGCACGCTGGCCAGCGCGCCCCCGGCCGCGAGCTCGGCCACGCTGGCGCTGCACCGCGCGCTGCTGACGCCGTGGCTGCCCCCGGAGCCGGAGATCACCACGGGGGCCGAGCTGACCGCGCGGACCGGCGTGCCCGCGGATCCCGAGCTGGTCGACCAGCTGGTGCAGCTGGGCATCGTGGAGCGGCTCGAGGGTGGGCGGCTCCGGGTACTGGACCCCGCCCTGCTCATGGCCGGGTTGCAGGTGGTGGGACTGGGGGTGCCGGCGACGGCGTTGATCGCCGCGCAGGCGCAGGTCAACGAGCACGTGCGGGCGATCGCGCACACCTACGTGCAGATGTTCGTCGACACCGTCTGGCGGGCCTTCGTGGAGGCGGGGGCGCCGCGCGAGCAGCTGGAGGAGATCCTGGCGACCGTGAGCCGGCTCCAGCCGGTGGCGGCCCAGGCGATGCTGGCGGCGTTCCGCACCGAGATGGCCGCCGAGGTCGCCGGGGCGGTCGAGGGCGCGCTCGGAGAGCTGGGGGACTAAGAACTGGTTTCAGAATGACCGGCGCGCCTCCTCTGGTTGGCGGGCGACACGCAGAGGCTGTTCTGGTGATCGAGGAACTGGTGCCCGATGGAGTGTGGGAACGGGTTTGGCCGCTGCTGCCGGCGCCGAAGCCGCGCCGGCATCGTCATCCGGGGCGTCGGCCGGTCGATGACCGTGCCGCGCTGGCCGGCATCGTGTTCGTGCTCAAGACCGGAATCTCTTGGAACCAGCTGCCCACCGGGCTCGTCGGTTGCTCGGGTGTCACCTGCTGGCGGCGGCTGCGGGACTGGACCGAGGCCGGCGTCTGGCGGGCGCTGCACCAGGCTCTGCTGGCCGAGCTGCGTGCCAGCGACCATCTGGACCTGGACCGGTGCGCCGTGGACGGCTCTCACGTCCGGGCGCTCAAAGGGGGGACCACGTCGGGCCCTCGCCGGTTGACCGCGGTCGTCCTGGCTCCAAGCACCACCTGATCTGCGACGCCGGCGGCATCCCGCTGGCAGTCACCCTCACCGGCGGCAACCGCAACGACATCACCCAGCTCATCCCGCTGCTGGATGCGGTGCCCCCCATCCGGGGCCGCCGCGGGCGGCCGCGTCGCAGGCCTCCCGAGGTCTACGCCGACCGCGGCTACGACCACGACAAGTACCGGCGGATCCTGCGAGACCGGGGCATCACGCCGCGCATCGCCCGCCGCGGCATCGCGCACGGCTCGGGTCTGGGCCGCACCCGCTGGGTCGTCGAGCGCGGCTTCGCCTGGCTGCACGCCTTCAAGCGGCTACGCACCCGCTACGAACGCGCCGCGCCGACATCCATCTCGGCCTCCTGCACCTGGCCTGTGCCCTGATCTGCTACCGACGACTTCCGTTCCTTGTGGGATGTGACCTGTTGGAAGGGTCAGCTGCCAGAAACTTGGACTCGGCTCGTCCAGTGGTGTGGACGAGCCGTAGGGCTACCCGTGCACGCTGGCAGCCCTACGGCCATCCCTGCTCGAGCAGTGGGGTGACGGTGACCTCGTTGAGCACCACGTCCGGCGGGGCGGCGGCGATCCAGCTGATCAGGCGGGCGACCTGATCGGGAGCCAATGCGTCGGCGGGCAGGGTCGGCTCGGCAGAGCCGGTCCGATCTTCCGGTGACCAAACGCCCCAGCTAGTGTCCATGGCGCCGGGGTAAAGCACGCAGGCGCGGATGCGGTGCGGCTTGCCTTCGGCCGCGAGTGCCTGGGTGAGGCCGGTGAGCCCGAACTTGGCGGAGCAGTAGGCCGCGGCATCCGCCCAGCCGCGCCGACCAGCCACCGAGGACACGTTGAGGATGGTTCCGCGGCCGTTCTCACGCATGTCCGGCCAGACCGCCTTGGCCAGCAAGAACGACGCGCGCAGATTCACCGCGAGCACCCTGTCCCAGGCTGCGACGTCGAGCTCGGCCACCGGACCAGGCACGTCTGTCCCGGCCGCGTTGACCAAGACGTCGACGCGGCCCAGTTCGGCGCGCACCTGGCCTACGGCTCGCTCGATCGCATCGGCATCGGCGAGATCCACCACCGCCGCGCTCGCTCGCACTCCACGGGCCCGGACCTGCTCGGCCGTCTGGTCCAGATCGGTGGATCCGCGGGCCAGTACCGCGACGTCGGCGCCGTCTGCAGCCAGGGCCAGAGCCGTTGCCCGTCCCAGGCCGCTGCTGCCACCGGTCACCAGCGCGATCCGCCCGCGCAGCCCTTCTGACCTGCTCACTTCTGCCTCCGGTCTCGCCGTCACGGCCGCCGGGGACCAGCCTGCCCGCTGCGGTCGACTGCTGCTGGGCAAGGTGGCCGAGAACACGACTCCAAAAGGGCCTGACAAGGCGGCTGCGCACGGCGGGGTGGCGCCCGGTATGTGCATCACCGAGCGGTGTTCACCGTAACTGTCTATGTGCCGTCCACCGGCGGCGCTCGGACAGCATCTACCGGCTGAGTTCGCAATGTCGGAGGCGGCCCCGATCTGCCATGGCTAACTCGCCGTTCTGAAATGAGCTCTAAGCGGCCGACGGCCGGCCCGGGGCGTCGCCGTCGGGGATCTCCTCGCGGGCCGTGCCCTGCCGGTCGGCCTCGCCCGCGGCCTCCCGTGCGCTGAGCCGGCGGTCGCGCACCACGGCGCCCGTGACGAGCGCGACGAGGACGGCGGCGGGCACGAAGAAGCCGACGGTCCCGATGATGCTCAGGCCGTCCATGGCGACGGGGTCGTAGCCGGACACGGCTCCATGTGACACCGATCGATGACACGATGTCAACCGGAGCGCCGTCAGTCGGAGCCGCGGCCTCTCCGCCGGTGGCCCGTGAAGGCCACCGGGCCCGGCTGCAGCTCGACCCGCTCGAGGGCCTCCTGGCCGGCTGACCGCGGACGCAAAGAGGGTCCCTCCCGCGATCGGAAGGGACCCTCGGTGCGCGGGTGCAGCTGCTGTCAGGGCGTCTCGGTGACGATCTGCGCGGCGAGGTACTGCGGCGCGCCCACCCGCTCGATCGCGGCGAGCTGCGCCTCGAACCAGTCGGCGTGCTTCTCCTCGTCGAGCACCATCTCCTCGAAGACCGAGGCCGTGCCGTGGTCGCCGAGGTCGTGGCACTCCTTGGCGGAGGCGTTGAACTGGGCGACGGCGGCCTTCTCGCTGTCGAGGGCCAGGACGAGCATCTCCTCGGCGGTCTCGCCCACCCGGATGGCGCCGAGGCGCTGCAGGTTGGGGTGGCCGTCGAAGAGCAGGATCCGCTGGATCAGGGCGTCGGCGTCGCGCATCTCGTCGATGGAGAGGTCGTAGAAGACCTTGCCGAGCTTCGGCAGGCCCCAGGCGTCGAGCATGCGGGCGTTGAGGAAGTACGTGTTGGTGACCGTCAGTTCGAAGGTCAGCGCGTCGTTCAGCAGTTCGACCACGCGGGGGCTAACGGGCTGCACCGGCTACTCCCAGCTCTCGCTCGGCCGGGCGCTCGGTGGTGCGCCCGGCTCGCACCGGGCAATGCTGACACACCAGGTCGCGGACCGAGTCGACGCAGTTGCCGCAGGTTCGTCCCGCTCCGGTGGCCCGTGCCACGTCGGCGACGCACCTCGCGCCGTTGGCGATCGCCTCGAGGACGTCGCGGTCGGTCACCACGTTGCAGTGGCACACGTACATGCAGTGGTCGCCTAACGGGAGACGGTGGGCGGACGGGCCCTGGTGCGCACACCTGGGCAACGCCTGGAGGTTAGCCTCTCCTAACCGGTTCGCGCCAGACCGCCCGGTCAGGAGCCGCCGACACGCCTGGGTTGCCGGCATCGCCGACCCGGCAGCCCGCGCCCGCACGCTCCTGCAGCTGCCGACCGATCCCCGGATCCCCGTCCTGACCAACGCCGGGGACGCGACCTCGGCCAGGGTCGTGGCCGCCACGGAGAGGACCGGCGCGCGATCCGGGGCAGACCACCCGGTGCTGCCACCGGGCACCCGGATGCTGAGCTGAGCAGCCCGTGCCCGCGTCCGAGCGGCCGGTCCCGATGCCGTCCGCCGCCGACGAGTTGCGCGCCGCGCAGGACGGGTACCGCCGGGAGGCCATCGACGAGAGGACGCGCACATGACCGACGACCTGATCACCGCGGACCTGTACGCCTATGAAGCGCTGCTGTCGGACGAGGAGCGCGAGGAGCTCGCCGGCATCCGCGAGTTCCTGCAGACCGAGGTCAAGCCCGGGGTCAACGATCACTGGGAGGCCGCCACCTTCCCGATGGACCTGATCCCGCGCTTCGCCGAGGCGGGGCTGGTCGGCCGCAGCTACGACACCGAGGGCTCACCCCGGGGCTCGCGGCTGTTCACCGGCTTCATCTCGCTGGAGGCCAGCCGCGTCGATCCGTCGATGGCCACCTTCCTCGGCGTGCACAACGGGCTGGCCATGGGGTCGATCGTCCATCTCGGCTCCGAGGAGCAGAAGCGCCGCTGGCTGCCCGGCATGCTGGCCCTGGAGAAGATCGGCTGCTTCGCGCTCACCGAGCCGCACGGCGGGTCCGACGTCGCGCTCGGTCTGGAGACCACCGCACGGCGGGACGGCGACGAGTGGGTGATCGACGGCGCCAAGCGCTGGATCGGCAACGGCACCTTCGCCGACCTCGTCGTCGTCTTCGCCCGGGACGTCGCCGACGACTCGGTGAAGACGTTCGTCGTGGAGAAGGGAACCCCGGGGTTCACCGCACGGAAGATGGAGGGCAAGTACGCGCTGCGCACGGTGCAGAACGCCGACCTGACCTTCGAGGGGTGCCGGGTCCCGGCCGAGAACAAGCTCGAGGGCGGGAACGCGTTCAAGGACGTCAACCGGGTGCTCAAGCTGACCCGCGGCGGGGTCGCCTGGAACGCCGTCGGCTGCCAGATGGGCGCGTTCGAGGCCGCGCTCGCCTACGCCAAGGAGCGGCAGCAGTTCGGCCGCCCGATCGCCGGCTTCCAGCTGATCCAGGACCTGCTGGCGCGCATGGCCGGCAACGTGACCGCGAGCCTGGGCATGGCCGTCCGGGTGGCGCAGCTCCAGGAGGAGGGCGTCTTCCGCGACGACCACGCCGCGCTGGCCAAGAGCTACGTCACCAACCAGGCCCGGGAGACCGTGGGCTGGGCGCGGGAGCTGCTCGGCGGCAACGGCATCCTCCTCGAGCGCGACGTCGTCCGGTTCTTCAACGACGCCGAGGCCCTCTACTCCTACGAGGGCACCCGGGAGATCAACCAGCTCATCGTCGGGCGCGCGCTGACGGGGGTCAGCGCCTTCGTCTGAGTCGGGCGGGAGCTGCGGCCCGGCCGCCCCGGGGTCAGGGGGACGGCCGGACCGCGGTCTGGGCGGCGGAGCGGACGTCGGTCACCGGGCACCCACCAGCCGGGTCGCCGACGCCGCGTCGGCCACCCACGAGTAGCGGCCCACGGTCGCGGCCGCGTGGCTGTCGGTGGAGCCGACCAGGGTCACTCCGGCGGCGGCCAGGGCCAGCACCACGCGCGGTCCGGGGGAGCGCCACTTCTCGTTGACCTCGACCGTCGTCCCGGTGCGGACGGCGGCGGAGGCGATCGCGGCGATGTGCTCGTCGAGCAGTCCGCTCTCGTGCATGCCGATCTTCGGCAGCAGCGAGAACAGGTGGGCCAGCTGGCCCCGGCCGGCCCGGTCCATCGCCCGGACGGTCGCGTCGACCAGGATCGACAGCGCGTCCTCGGCCGACAGCCCGCCGGCCATCTCCTCGAGCGTGCGGCGCGGGCTCCACGGACCGTCCGGCCCGGGGAACTGGTGATCGGCGATGAGGATGCGGTCCACCCCGCCGGTCCCGACCACCAGGTCCCCGGGGACGTCGAGCCGCCCGGAGGCGTCCAGGATCTCCGCCTCGACGCCGGTCAGCACCTCCAGCCCCTCGACGCGGGGCAGCGCGGCCACCTCGGCGAGGAAGCCGGGCACCCATGCCGTCGTCGTCCGGACGTGGTCGACCATGCGGATGCTGGCCAGCCCGGTCTCGCGGGCGGCGATCAGGTTCTCCATCGGCGCGCTGACCGCGTCGTCGGACCAGGTGGAGTGCACGTGGTGGTCGGTGAGCAGCAGGTCCAGCTCACCCAGGACGGCGGTCATCGTGCCGCCTCGTCGGCGACGACGGCGGCAGGCGGCGCGCCGGTCGGGCGCACGCCGGTGGGGAAGGGAACAGGCACCGAAACTCCGGGTGGTCGAGGTGGCGGGGGAGAGGGTGGGTCTCGAGGGAAGGGAACGGCCGGACCCGCGGGTGCCCTGAGGCGGTCCCCGTCCGTCTCACCACTCCGGGTGACATCACCGGACCGGGCAGTTCCCCCGGCGCTCAAGCGCGGGCTCCCGGCTGCCGATCACCGGGTCAGGTGACGGGACGAGGACCTCTCCCGCATCCCCGTCCGCAGCAGAGGAGAGACGTCGTGCCCGACCAGTCGGTGCTCGTGGTGGAGGACACCCAGGAGATCCGGGAACTCGTGACCACGGTGCTGGAGCGGGCCGGGCTGGCCGTGCGGGCCGTCGGCACCGGCGCTGACGCGCTGGCGGAGGTCCGGCGCGACGCCCCGGACCTCATCGTCCTGGACCTCGGTCTGCCCGACGCCGACGGCACCGAGATCTGCCGCCAGATCCGCACCGAGACCGCCTGCTACGTCCTGATGCTCACCGCGCGCGCCGAGGAGGTCGACCTGCTCATCGGGCTGGCCGTCGGCGCCGACGGGTACATGGTCAAGCCCTTCTCGCCGCGCGAGCTGGTGGCGCGGGTGCAGGCGATGCTGCGGTTCCCCCGCACCGCCGCATCAGCCGCGCCGGCCGCCGCCCCGGCCCAGCAGTTGGTGCGCCGGCTGGCCGAGCTGGAGGTGGACGAGGACAGCCGAGAGGTCCGGGTCGACGGCGCCGTCGTCGACCTCACCCGCACCGAGTTCGACCTGCTCGCCGCGCTGGCGTCCCGCCCCGGCCGCGTCCTGCAGCGGGAGACGTTGCTCCGCGAGGTCTGGGAGACCGACTGGGAGGGCAACCTCCGCCTGGTCGAGGCCCACATGTCGAACCTGCGGCGGAAGCTGGTGGCCGCGGGTCTGCACTCGCCGGAGATCCGTACGGTCCGCGGGGTCGGTTACCGCCTGGTGGCGTAGCGGACGGTCCGTACGCTTCCCCGCCCGGGACGGGTCAGCCGCCGGCCAGGGCCTGCAACTGCTCGACCCGGGAGTGCGCCAGGATCCCGCGGCGCGCGTCTGCGGCGATCGCCTGGCAGAGCGCGGCGACCTCCGGGTGCCCGAGCTGGCCGCTGCTGCCGGCGAGGGTCTGCGCCGCCGCGGCCACCGCCGTCGCGTCTCCCGCCCGGGTGTGCCGGCCGATCGCGGACAGCCGGGCGGGCAGGGCGTCGGCGTAGAGCCGCTGCAGCCGGGGCGTGAGCTCGCCGACGACCAGTTCGGTGTCGTCGGCAGCATCGGCCGGAAGGTCCACCTGCGCAGCCGGCCCCGTGGTCCGGCTGCGCAGGAAGTCGAGGAGGGCCCGTGCGGAGACGGGCTTGGTGAGCGTGGTCAGCGCGCCGGCTGCGGAGGCCTGGAGGCGGACATCCGCGCCCGGCTGGGCGGTGAGCACCACGAACCGGGCGCGTGACCCGTTGCGTCGGATCCGGCGGAGCATCTCCGTACCGCTGCGACCGGTCAGGTCCGAGTCGGTGACGACCAGGTCGACGTCGGTGACCAGGGCGTGGCGGACGGCGTCCTCCGGGCCGTCGGCCTGCTGCACCTGCCATCCCCCCAGGCACAGCAGGTCCGACACCTGGTCGCGGGCCGTGGCGTCGCCGTCGACGACGAGGGCGGTCAGCATCGCACGGTCGGGGAGTGGTCCGACGTGGCCGTCCAGCCGTAGGGCGTCTCGGCGGTGACGGTGAAGGTGTACCGGTGGCCGAGCGTCAGGTAGGTGGCGCTCAGGCTGGTCTGCTGCGGGCCGGTGCGGCCCATCACGAACGTCTCGCCGTCCCCGCGGTGCCCGGTGACGAGGTAGCCGCTGACGTCGGGGGACTCGCTGAGGGTCCAGGAGACATGGGCCTCGAACACCAGCAGGCACCAGCTCCCGGCCGTGTCGACCCCCGTGGGCGGCTGGACGGTCCCCGTCGAGATGCCGGCGGCCACGGTGGTGGAGTCCCCGAACACCGCCCAGGCGGGGAGGGCGCCGCCGGCGGCGAGAGCGAGGACGAGGCCGGCGACGGACAGGGCGCGGCGGGCGGTGTTCATGCTCGGCCGTCCTCCGGCTCGTTCCGGGTGGGACGCCAGATGCTCAGGAGGACCCAGCCGGCGAGCAGGGTGGGAGCCCCGTAGAGGAGCACCTGGTTGACCAGTGGCGTGCGCAGCAGCTGGACCGCGGAGCCGAGCTCGGGGATGACGGCGCGGACCTGGTAGGCCGTGTCGCCCTCCAGGACAGCGGTCCAGGGGTCGATCGCCGCGTTGGCATCTCCCTTGGTCCGGACCTGGACGCGGCCGTCCGGTGTGTGCTCGACCGAGACGACGCGGTGGGTCACGAGGCTGCGGTCGCCGATGGGCACGTGGTAGGCGATGACCATGCCCTCGGTCACGTCGGTGACCCGGAGCGGGGTGACGACGGTGATGTCACCCGGCTCGATGTGCGGGGCCATGCTCCCGGTCAGCATGGTCATCGTGCGGTAGCCGAAGGCGTGCGGCCCGACAGCCAGGAACGCGAAGGCCAGGACGGCGATCCCCATGACTCCGCGGACCAGCCACGGGGCCGTGCGGCCCAGGACGTGGTGGCCCCGGTCGGCGCGGCGGCCGGCCGTGGAGCGCTCGTCCCCGGCCGGGAGCAGCGCTGCGGCTGCCCCCGGGCGACGGACGGGGAGGACGGTGGTCATGGCGGTCTCCGGGTGGTCGTCGGGCGGAGGTCAGTGGGTGGTGCTGTTGCGCTGCGTGCCCGAGAAGGTCAGGCTCAGGGCGGCGGACTCGCCCTGGAAGGTGTTGTCGGCCGTCGTCGGCAGCGAGACCGTGTACGCGAGGAAGGTGGTCTCACCGACGGCCGGCGACGCGGCAGCCGCCAGGTAGATGGTGTCCAGGATCGGCCCGGAACCGACGGGCGCCTCGGCGCTCGCGCAGGTGTAGGTATCGCCGGACTCGGCCCAGGCCACATCGCAGGACCGGACCGACAGCTGCAGGCCGTTCGTGGCATCCGAGGTCAGCACGGTCGGCGTCGCGTCGGTGGTGTGAAGCTGGATGCCGGAGAAGGCGACGTCGCCGTCGTTGTGCAGGTTGATCGGGCGGGTGAGGCTGTCGCCGGGCACGAAGCCGGAGACGTCCAGCGGCAGGGTGCTCTGCTGGGTGGCGCTGAGGGAGAGGGTGCCGGTGGCGACGGTGCTGGTCACCGGGGTGGTGCTGTCGGTGAAGGTGCCGAAGGTCCCCAGGCCGGCGACGGCGGCGGCCGCGGCGAGAACGCCGAGCGAGCCGACGACCTTGCGGGTGTTCGAGGTGGCGGTCTTGGCGGTCATGTCCTGCATCTCCCGGTGTCCGTGTCGGTGCCGCCGTGTCCTCCGGCGACACCAAGGACTCTGGAGGTCGTTCCGCACGCCACCCGCCCGCCTTCCGCAAGGAATCCGCAAGGGATCGGCGGGAACCGCGCAGTCGGGAGTGCGACGGCCCCCGGACGCGGCACGCCCCCCGTCCCGGGCGGGAGCGGGGGGCGCGTGCCGGTCGGGGCGGTCACCGGTCGCCGGGGCACGGCAGCGCCATCGTGAAGGTGGTGCCCACCCCCTCGGTGCTCTCCATGCCCAGCGTCCCGCCGTGGGCCGTGGTGATCGCCTTGGTGATCGCGAGGCCGAGGCCGACGCCCGGGACGGCGTTGCGCTGCGCGGTGGACGAGCGGAAGAACCGGGTGAACAGCTGGCCCTGCTCGCCGGCCGGAATGCCCATCCCGGTGTCGGCCACCGACAGGAGGGCGACGGGGACCGCTCGCCGCTCGCCGCTCGCCGCCGGCTGCCCGTCCGGCTGTCGCCACGCGCGCCGCAGCGTCAGCCGCACCTGCCCGCCCGCGGGGGTGAACTTGACCGCGTTGGAGACGAGGTTGTCGCACGCCTGGCCCAGTCGGACCGGGTCGCCCGAGACGACCAGGGCGTCGGCGGGCACGTCGACGGCGACCTCCACGCCCGCGGCGGCGGCCGCGACCCGTGCATTCTCCTCCGCGGCACGGACCACCGCACCGAGGTCGACGTCGTCCGGCTGCAGGGTGAAGCGGCCGCTCTCGACCTGGGCGGTGAAGAGCAGGTCGCCGACCAGCCGCAGCAGCCGCTGGGCGTTGCGCTCGACGGTGGACAGGTACTGCCGCTGCTCGGCGGTGAGCGGCTGGTCCTCGTCGTCCATGACCAGCTCGAGGTAGCCGAGGATCGAACTGAGCGGCGTGCGCAGCTCGTGGCTGATCAGGCTGACGAACTGGTCCTTCATCCGTTCGGTGGCCCGCACCTCGGTCATGTCGGTGCCCACGAAGTTCCAGCCGGCGTGGGTGCCTCGGTCGTCGGAGCGCGGCGTGATGGCGACCGAGACGGTCCGGTGCCGCCCGTCGGCGGCGACGTAGGTCCAGTCGCGGACGTCGCTGCCCTTCTCCCGCGCGACGTGCACCAGGGCGTCGAACCCGGCGGGCGAACCGCCGTCCTCCGCGGCCGCGGCGAGCTCCTCGGGGAGGTGGAAGTCGAGGACCGAGCGCGTCCGGACCACGTCGGCGCGCGGAACGCCGAGCATCCTCTCCGCGCCGGGGTTCCAGACCCGGATGGTGCCGTCGCGATCGGTTCCGATGATGGATTGCTCGGTGACGGCGTCGATGACGCTGGTCATGGTCTGGGCGCGGGCGGCGAGGATGCGCGACGCGGTGTCCAGCTCGTCGGCGCGGCTCTGCACCTGCTCGAGCAGTGCGGCCTGCTCCCGCTGGAGCTGCGCGATGCGGCGCGCCTGCTCCGCCAGGCGGCGGGTGCTCTCGTTCACCGCGAGGCTGCCGACAGCGACCACCAGCGTCCCGAGCAGCAGGGCTCCGGGCAGGTCGTCGGCCGCGGGGACGGCGCCCACGAGGTGGGGGACCGCCAGCACGGCGGCGGCCCCCGCCACGGCGATAGGGACGCCCCGGCGGGTGGGACGGGTGGAGAGGACCCACAGCGGGCCGAGGAGGAGGAGCAGCACCGTCGGTGACGCGGTGCCGGCGTACAGCAGGCCCACGGCGGTGAGGTGCGCGACCGGCACGGCCAGGGAGCCGAGCCAGGCGGGCGAGCGACGGAAGGACCAGGCTGCCGCCGTGGCGGCGAGGGCGACGGCCAGGCCGGCGTGCCCGGCACCGCGCTCGACGACCGGCAGGGAGCCGGCCAGCGGCACGGCCGCCGCGGTGAACAGGAGGGCGCACCGCACCGGCCCGCTGACGGCGGCCTGCCACGTGCCGACGTCGAGCAGGCGGTGGCGGGCCATGGTGGAGCGCGCCCGGTCGAGGACGGCGACGGTCATGCCACCGGCTCCCCGGCGGTCAGCTCCCGGACCCGGTGCACCAGGCCGGCGACGGTGAAGGGCTTGGCCAGGTAGGCGTCGGCTCCCGCGGAGAGGCCGCGGGCGACCTCGTCGGGGGAGGCGCCCGCCGACAGCAGCAGGATCCGGATGGCGGCGGTGGTCGGGTCGGCGCGCAGGGCGGCGCAGATCTCCAGCCCCGTCATGCCGGGCATCGAGACGTCCAGGACCGCCAGGTCGGGCAGCTGCGCCCGGGCCGCGGCGAGAGCCGCGGTCCCGTCGGGCGCCGACGTGACGACCTGGCAGCCGGCCTTGCGCACGGCGAGGGTCACCAGGTCGCGGATGTCGTCCTCGTCGTCGGCCACGACCACCCGGACGGTCCCGGTCGGGCCGGGCCGGGCGGGGAAGCCGCCAGGGATGTGGTGCTGGGCCGGGTCCACGGATGCTCCCGTCGGTCGAGGTCACGCACCTCGGAGTGGTGGGACCGGTGGCGTCGTCCAGGGGAGGAACGGCGCCCCGACGGGGGGCCTGCAGCGCGGACCAGGGTGGCTCATCCGATCGGGTGGGCACCCCGGACAGCACTGCGCCCCGCCGGGTGGACCCGGCGGGGCGCAGTGCGGACGGTTCGGGTCGGCGGACCCGCAGGTGTCAGGAGCCGGACTGGCTCTGCACCGACTGCTTGGACTGCTGGGCCTGGCCCTGGACCGAGTCCTTGGACTGCTGGGCCTGACCCTGCACGTCCTGAGCCGCGGACTGGCCCTCCTGCTTGACGGTCTCGGTCGCGTCCTGAGCGGTGGACTTGACCTCCTCCATCGCGTGCTGCGCCGCCGGCTTGAGCTGCTCGCCCATCTCCTGCGCGGCTTCCTTGGCCGGCTGGAGCAGCGCGTCCTTGTTCTCGCGCAGCGCGGTCTCGGCCTGCTGGGCCAGCTGCTGCTCCCTCTGCGAGGCGGGCAGCAGGCTGGACACCAGCCACCCCACACCGAAGGCGATCAGGCCGGCGGCCAAGGGGTTGCCCTGGGCCTGGCGGGTGATCGTCTCCGGCGCCTGCTGCACCGCACCGACCGCGGAGGAGGCGGCGTGCTGCACGCTGCCTGCCGCGTTCGAGGCCGCGTCCTGCACGGTTCCGGCCGCGTTCGAGGCCGTGTCCTGCACGGTTCCGGCCGCGTTGGACGCCTTGCCGTGCGCCGCCGAGGTGGTGTCGTGGGCGGTACCCATCACCTTGTCCCGGAGGCTGCTGACGCGGCCCTTGGCCGCGGTCACCCGACGGTCCATGACGCGGGACGGGTTGACCTTCTCGTTGAGGGCATCGACGTCGTAGCTGAGCTCGCGCCGGGTGTCCTCGATCTGCCGCCGGATGACGTCCGGGTCACTGCTGGTCATTGTTGCGACTCCTCGCGGTCGGGTGGTCAGTTGGGCTTCATGGCGCCGGGAACCTGCGACAGGGTCTCGACGGTGCGCTCGGGCTTCGGATTCACCTGGTCGAACTTCTTCTTGCCCATCAGACCCGCCACCGCAGCGACGATGCCCCAGAGGACCGCGACGATCAGCGCGGACCAGCTGTGGCCCACCAGGTGGGACAGCGCCCACCACAGTGCGATGGACAGGAAGAGGATCGTCATGTAGGCGGCGAAACCGGCGGCGCCGAAGAGTCCGGCACCCGTCCCCGCCTTCTTCGCCTCGACCTTGAGCTCCACCTTGGCGAGCTCGAGCTCCTGCCGCATCAGGGTGGACATGTCCTTGGCGACCTCGCCGATCAGGGCACCGACGGAGACGCCCTCGACATCGGGGTGTCCCGCGTCGGTCGTTGGGGTGCCCATGCCGCCGCTGTAGTTCTGACCCTCGGAGTAGTCAGCCGCGTAGTTCTGCGGCGTCGGGTCCGCGTAGCCGTGGGGGGTGGCGCCGGCGGGGGTGGCGCCGGCGGGGGTGGCCCCGGCAGGGGTGGCCCCGGAGTAGGGGGTGCTCATGTCAGCCCACCTCACCGGGCCGGCGAGCCGGGTCGTCCCAGCCAGCGGGCGTGGTCGGGGGCACCGTGCCCCCGGCGGGCGGCACCGTGCCGTACGGCGGCGGGGGCAGCGGCGCCCCCGTGCCCGTGCCGGGGGTGACGCCCGTGCCGGTGGTTGCGCTCGAGTACCCCGAGTACGTCGGCGCGGGGTCGACGTAGTTCGTCGGCGTGCTGCGGTAGCCGTTGCCGTCACCGGACCCCGAGCCGGAGCTCGAGTGCGCGGCCTTCGTGCCACTGGTCAGCCGGCCCGCGAGGACACCGGCGGCCGCGGCGCCGAGCAGGAACAGGCCCGGCTTGCGGCGCGCGAAGTTGCGCACCTCGTCGAGCAGCTCGGCCGGCTCACGGTTCTGCAGCATCGAGGCGAAGTCCTCGACCGTGCCCGACGCCTGCTGGAGCAGGTCGCGCACCGGCCCGGGGGCGCCCTCGCTGCTGCCGTCGGCGAGGCCGCGCATCTGCTGGGCGATGGCGTTGAGGCCCTCGGCCGCCTTCTGCTGCTGCGAGACCGTCTGCTCCTTGAGCTGCGCCCGGCCCTGCTCGACGAGGTCCTTCGCCTGGCGCTGGGTCTCGTGCGCCACGTGCTTGGCCTGGTCGGTGGCGGTCGACGCCACCTCGCTACCGGCCTGCGCGGCGGTCTGCCCGACGTTGCGGGCCTCGTTCTTGGCGACGTCCGTGGTGTGCTTGGCCTCGTCCTTGGCGACGTCCTTGGTCGACGAGCTCTCGGTCGTGGTGGTGCTGGCGCCCGTCGTGGCCGGAACCGGTGGCGGGAACGGGGCATCGATGGAGTGAGTCATCGGTCCTCCTCGGCAAACTGCGTGGTCGGTGGTGGCGCTACCCCGCCGCCGTTGCGGCACACATCCGGCTCGGTCGTTGACCGGGCCGGGTGGCCGTCACGACGACGGGTCAGCGCCGCTGGTGTCGGGCGGGAGAGCTGACCGAAGTCGACCCGGCGCGTCCATGCGTCACGGGGCGGGACCGGGAAGGCGAGGAAAAGCAGCGCCGGCGCTGCGCCGTCCCCCGCGCCGCTCGTGAGAGCACCGTTCCGCGCAGCGGGTGGGGTACCCGCCGCCGGGGGCTGATCAAACTCCGGGGATCAGCCCGACCAGCGGAACCGCGGCGGCCGCCGCTCGGCGAAGGCCGCCACGCCCTCGGCCAGCTCGCCGGCGGCGATGGTCTCGAGGTACCGCGCCGCGGCCCGCGCCTCGCCGTCCCCGCCGCCGCCCAGGTCGGCCACGACCTCCTTGGTGGCGCGCTGGGTCAGCGCCGAGCGGGAGGCGAGCACGGCGGCGAACCGGTGCACCTCGGTCTCCAGGTCGTCGGCCTCGACCAGCCGGTCGACCAGACCGGTGCGCAGCGCGGTGGGTGCGTCGATGAGCTCGCCGCTGTAGAGCAGGTACTTCGTCGTCGCGGGGCCGACGAGGTCGACCAGCGCCTTGGTCGATGACGGGGTGTAGACGATGCCGACCTTGGCCGGGGTCACCCCGAAGACCGCGGAGTGGTCGGCGAAGCGCAGGTCGCAGCAGGTGGCCAGCTCGACCCCGCCCCCGATGCAGTGGCCGCGGACGACCGCCACCGTCGGCTTGGGGAAGGTGCGCAGCGCCGCCTGGGCGGCCAGGTTGTGCCGCCGGACCTCGGCCATCGGGTCCCGGGGGTCGTCGCCGCCGAGCAGGTCGGAGATGTCGGCGCCCGCGCAGAAGCTCGGGCCGGCGCCGGTCACCAGCAGCACCCGGACGCCGGGGTCCTCGGCGAGCGGGGCCAGCACGGCGGGCAGCGCCGCCCACATGCCGACCGTCATGGCGTTGCGCTTCTCGGGCCGGTCGATGGTGAGGACGGCGACGGAGCCGTTCCGGGTCACGCGGAGGTTGGTGGCCCCCATGCAGGGTCCCGGCGCGAGCGTGCGAGTGGTGGGGGGCATGGGGGTCCTTCCATCAGCCCAGGTCGTCGGTGGCGAAGGTGTCGCAGCGACTGGGGTCACCGGTCTCGTACCCGGTGCGTCACCAGCGCTGCCGCTGTTCGGAGGAGCCGTGGGTGAACGCGTCCTGGTCCACCGTGCCGCTGCCCAGGTTTCCCTGGTTGGAGTCGTCGCCGATGCGGGCGGCGGCGTCGAGGGCGCGGGCGATGTCGTCGTCGGTGATCTCGGCGATCAGCGGCTGGCCGGACTCGTCGGGAACGGTCTCGGCGTGGCTGGCCCACGCACCCGCGAAGCAGTCGGCCTGCAGCTCCAGGCGCACGGTGCCGCTGGTGGGCCCGGATTCGCCCGGGGTCACCTGCCGGTTGATGCCGAGCAGGTTCTGCACGCGGTGGGCGTACTCGTGGGCGATGACGTAGGCGTCGACGAACAGCCCGCCCTTCGCGTCGGCGCGGGTGCGGCAGTCCTGCTCGAGCCGGCCGTTGTCGGTCGTCTGCCCCGGGCCGAGCCCGGAGAGCCCGCCGACCCCGGCCCCGGCCCCACCGTCCCCATCCCTGAGGACCTGGAGCAGCACCACGACCAGGAGGCCGACCACGCCGAGCCCGCCGCCGCCCACGGCAAGGCCACGGCCACCCCCGAACCCGCCGCGACCGCGGACGTCCCGGACGCTCGACGTGTCGAGGCCGGCACCTTCGCTGTACCGCATCCCGTGCTGCTCCTCCCGCTGACCGGCCGTCCGAACGGTGCCACCGGATTCCGCGTGCCCGCGACTCGGGTCGCCGGGCACAGCGGCCGTGCCGGCCCTAGATTCGGCGCATGCCGTTGGAGGGTGAGTACGAACCGAGTCCGCAGCAGTGGGTCCGCGATCAGGTCGAGCGCTACGAGGCGACCGGCGGCCGCGAGGCGAACACGCTCCGGGACACCGGGTTGCCGGTGGTCATCTTCAGCACCCGCGGTGCGCGCAGCGGCAAGGTTCGCAAGCAGCCGCTGATGCGGGTCGAGCACGACGGCGTCTACGCGATGGTGGGCTCGCAGGGCGGGGCGCCCACCGACCCCGCGTGGGTCGCCAACCTCCGCGCGCACCCGGACCAGGTGACCGTGCAGGACGGCCCTGAACCGTGGGACGGCGTGGCGCGGGAGATCTCCGGCGCGGAGCGGGACGAGTGGTGGGAGCGAGCCGTGGCCGCCTACCCCGCCTACGCGGAGTACCAGGAGAAGACCGACCGGCAGATCCCGGTCTTCCTCGTCGAGCGCCGCTGAGCCGCACCCGGCCGGCGGCGGTCAGGGCCAGGCGGCGGCGAGCCGGGCGACGGCGGCCTGCACCTCCGCGCCCCACGTGGTGAACGGCTCGGCGTCCGGCGCGCGTGCACTGCCCCGCCGGGGGAGGCGCCACGTACCGGCGATGCGGCCGTCGACGACCACGGTGGGCCGGAAGACGCCGTTGCGACCGGGCACGATGCGCTCGGCGAAGACTGGGTCGAGGATCGCGCCGCGGTCGGCGTAGCCGAGCACGTACTCGTCGAAGCCGGGGAGCAGCAGCGGTTCCCGGACCTGCTCGCGGTGCGCGGCGTACCGGTCGGGGGTCGCGGGGTCGAGGAGGTACTCCGCGCCGTCCACCTCGACGCTGTCCAACCGGTCCCGGACCGCGGCCAGGCCGGTGCGGACGTCGCGCACCGTGGTCCCGGCCCAACGGACCAGGTCGTGGACGGTGGCCGGGCCGTGCCCGCAGAAGTACCGCAGCGCCAGCTCGGCCAGTGCCTCGTCCCGCGCCAGTCGGCGGGGCCGGTGCACCCACTCGTCGAGGAGCACGAACAACTGCTCGCCGTCCTGCGTGGGGCCGAGGCACAGGGTGCCGGTCTGCGCCAGGAACCACAGCAGGAGGTACCCCCGCTGGCCCGTCGTCGCGACACCGCCCGACTCGATGGCCGCCAGCAGCGCACCGCGGGAGAGCCGCCCGCCCCCGGACAGCGCGGCGGCGGTCAATTCCCGCGCGCGCTCCGCGTCGGCCCCGGTGAGCCCCAGGGCGGTGCGCCGCCCGGCCAGCCCGGCGACGGCCCGGGGGCCCAGCAGGTCGAGCATCCAGGGCAGGTCCTCGGCCGGGAGCAGGTGCAGCGTGCCGCGCATCGGCCACGAGCGGACGATCGTCCCCTCGTCCAGTGCGCGGAGCACCGCACCCCGGTCCCGCGCCGCGGTGCGCAGGGCCACCGCGGCGATCGCGCCCGGGAGGTCCTGGCCCTGCAGGGCGGTCAGCCGGGAGACGGCCGCCGCGGCGTCGGGTGCCGGTGGCCCCGCGAGCCGCTGAGCGACCAGGCGCATCAGGGCCACGTCGTGCAGCGTCGTCACGGCGGCCACCGTGGCAGACGGGTCCGACGGTCCGGCGCCCTCGGCGCCGTGCCCGGGCCGGCGCCGGTAGCGTCGGGAGGGTGATGGGGATGGGTGGGGCCGGCGGCCCGGACGCGGAGCGGCGCCGGAGGCTGGTGGCGGCGCTCGTCGTCCTCGCGATGGTGCTCGCGGCAGGCGCGACGGTGCTCTCGATCGCCTTCGGCTGACCTGGTGGGCCTTTGGGCCCTGGCGCGGCGGTAGCCGGAACGACACCGTGTGGAGACGCCGCGACCGCTCCCGGTCGGGCCCCGATCCCGGAACGAAGGACCGCCGATGACCCTGGTCGTCCCGCCGAGCGCCTCCGGATCCGCCGCCGACGAGCCCACCGGGCCGGCCGGCGGGATCCGCCCTTCCCAGCACCTCCCCGGGCCGTCGCAGCGCGTACCCGCTGACGACGCGGTGAGGGCAGCGATCGGTCGGCTCAGCGGCGAGTTCTCCGGCCGGGTGGACCGCCGGCTGCTCGTCCGGGTCGTGCGGGACTGCCGGCGGGAGCTCGGGGGCTCCCCGGTCGGTGCCCTGCCGGAGCTGGTCGAGCGGCTGGCGCGCTACCGGCTGGACCAGCGCATCGGCTGAGCGCCCGGAAACCGGGTTGCCCGGCCGGGCAGGATGACGGCGTGGGATACGTCGACGTGAGCGGGGTCCGGTACACGCTCTCGGACGGGCGGGTGCTCCTGGACGACGTCGCCTTCCGCGTCGGCGAGGGTGCCCGGGCCGCGCTGGTGGGCGAGAACGGCGCCGGCAAGACGACCCTGCTGCGGATCATCTCCGGCGACCTCTCGCCCGAGGCCGGGTCGCTCGCCCGCACCGGCGGGCTGGGCGTGATGCGGCAGTTCATCGGATCGGTCCGGGACGACACCACGGTCCAGCGGATGCTGGTCGATCTCTCGCCCCCCGCCGTCCGCGCCGCCTGGGACGCCGTCGACGCCGCGGAGCTCGCGCTCATGGAGACCGACGACGAGCGCTCGCAGATGGCCTACGCCGACGCGCTGGCGCAGTGGGGGGATGCCGGTGGCTACGAGGCGGAGGTCACCTGGGACACGGTGACGGTGGCGGCGCTGGGTGTTCCGTACGAGCGGTGCAAGTACCGGGAGCTGTCCACGCTGTCCGGCGGTGAGCAGAAGCGGCTGGCGCTGGAGGCGCTGCTGCGGGGCCCGGACGAGGTGCTGCTCCTCGACGAGCCGGACAACTACCTCGACGTCCCCGGCAAGCGCTGGCTGGAGCAGCGGCTGCTCGAGACCCGCAAGACCGTGCTGTTCGTCAGCCACGACCGGGAGCTCCTGGCCCGCGTCGCCGACCGGGTGGTGACCGTCGAGGGCGGGACGGCATGGGTGCACGGCGGGGGATTCGCCAGCTACCACGAGGCCCGGACGGCGCGGCACGAGCGGCTGGCCGAGCTGCGCCGGCGCTGGGACGAGGAGCACCAGCGGCTGGTCGACCTCGTGCGCACGCTCCAGCAGCAGGCCGCCAACTCGCCGGACATGGCCAATCGCTACCACGCCATGCAGACCCGGCTGGCCAAGTTCGAGGCCGCGGGCCCGCCACCGGAGCGCCCGCCGGAGCAGAAGGTCGCGATGCGGCTGCGCGGGGGCCGGACCGGGGTGCGCGCGGTCATGGCCGAGCAGCTGGAGCTCACCGGCCTGATGAAGTCGTTCGACCTGGAGGTCTGGTACGGCGACCGGGTGGGCGTCCTCGGGGCCAACGGCGCGGGGAAGTCGCACTTCCTGCGGCTGCTGGCCGGTCAGGCGGTGGCGCACACCGGGGGGTGGCGGCTGGGCGCCCGGGTCGTCCCCGGGTTCTTCGCGCAGACGCACGCCCATCCCGAGTGGCAGGACCGGACGCCGGTCGACCTGCTGTGGCACGGGGAGCCCGGCCGTCCCGGGGTGGACCGCGGGCCGGCGATGGCCACGCTGCGCCGGTACGGGCTCACCGACTCCGCCGACCAGCCCTTCCGCACGCTGTCGGGTGGGCAGCAGGCGCGGTTCCAGATCCTGCTGCTGGAGCTGTCCGGTGCCACGCTGCTGCTGCTCGACGAGCCGACCGACAACTTGGACGTGCTGTCGGCGGAAGCGCTGGAGGAGGCGCTGGCGGCCTTCGACGGAACGGTTGTCGCCGTCACCCACGACCGCTGGTTCGCGCGCTCTTTCGACCGGTTCCTCGTCTTCGGTGCCGACGGCCGGGTGTACGAGTCCGCCGAGCCGGTGTTCGACGAGACCCGGGTCGTCCGCGCCCGCTGACATCTCGGCGTCCGCACGGGCGGAGGGCGCGTGCGGACGGGGAGGACCGGTCGTGCATGATGGGACTGATAATCATTACCGCTCCCGCATGGAGACCATGATGCGCCGCCGCCCCCGCCCCGCTGCCCTGGCCCTGGCTGGGGCCGCCACCCTCGCCCTCGCCGCCTGCGGGAACGCCGACGCGGGTGGGCCGAGCACCAGCGCCGGCGACACCGACGCCTGCCCGGGTGAGGTCGTCGACGTCGTCGTCTCGGTCGGGCAGTGGGGCGACGTGGTCGAGGCCCTGGGTGGTGACTGCGCGTCCGTGACCACCGTCATCAGCTCGACCGCCGTCGACCCCCACGACTTCGAGCCCACCACCGGCGACATCGCCGCCTTCCAGGAGGCCGAGCTGGTCGTCCTCAACGGCGCCGGCTACGACCACTGGGCGGAGGATGCCGCGACCGGCGTCGACCCCGCGCCCGCCGTGCTCGACCTGGCCGACGTCGTGGGTGTGGAGACGGGCGAGCACGCCGACGAGGAGCACGGGCACGGCGAGGTCAACCCGCACATCTGGTACTCCCCGGAGTACGTGCAGCAGGCCGCCGAGGCGCTCACCGCCGAGCTGAGCGAGCTCTCACCGGACGCCGCGGACCACTTCGCCGAGCGCGCGGCCGCCTGGGAGGAGGAGCTGACGCCCTACCTGACCGAGGTCGAGTCGCTCCAGGCCGGCGCCGACGGGCGCACGTTCGCGGCGACCGAGTCGGTGTTCGAGTACATGGCCGAGGCGATCGGGCTGACCGACGTGACCCCGGAGGGCTACCGGGAGTCCGCCAGCAACGAGGCCGAGCCGGCGCCGGGCGACCTCGCCGCCTTCCAGGCCGCGCTCGAGGCCGGAGAGGCCGACGTGCTGGTCTACAACACCCAGACCGAGGGCGGGGTGCCCGAGCAGCTCCGGGCGGCCGCCGAGTCCGCCGGCGTGCCCGTCGTCGAGGTCGCCGAGTCCGCGCCCGACGACGCCGGCTCGTTCGTCGACTGGCAGGTCGCCCAGCTGCGCGCGCTCTCGGCCGCGCTGCAGGGCTGACCGCGACACCGGACGCGCGCGACGGCGGACCGCCGACGATCGCCCGTCGGAGGACCGTGGCCGGCGTCCGGCGGGGCAGCCCCCGGAGGTCAGCCGGAGACGCGGCAGTCGCCGCAGGTGCCGAAGATCTCCAGCGTGTGGCTGACGTCGGCGAAACCGTGCTCGCCGGCCACTCCCTCGGCCCAGCGTTCGACCGTCGGGCCGGCCACCTCGACGGTCCGCCCGCAGGTGCGGCAGACGAGGTGGTGGTGGTGCTGCGGGCTGCAGCGGCGGTACAGCGCCTCACCGGAGTCGGTGCGGATCGAGTCGAGCTCGCCGTCGTCGGCCAGTGACTGCACGGCCCGGTACACCGTCGACAGACCCACCTTGTCGCCGGCCGCGCGGAGGCGGGCGTGCACGTCCTGGGCGCTGTGAAAACCCTCCAGGTCGGCGAACAGCGTGCGGACAGCATCGCGCTGGGGGGTGGGGCGGGTCACGGGGCCCATCGTGACACGGTGCCGGCGGCCGGCCTGGTCGCCCGCCGGGTGGGCTCACCCGAAGGCGCGGCCCTCGCCCTGGCAGGTGAGCGGGCACGGCACAGGGGTCTCTGCTCAGAGGTCGACGGGGGGCTCGCCGGTGCCACCGATGCGGTCCAGCTCCTCGAGCTCGGCCGGCCCCAGCACGCGGGCGCCGGCCTGCAGGTTCTCCTCCAGGTGGGCCACCGAGGAGGTGCCCGGGATGAGCAGCAGGTTGGGGGAGCGGGCGAGCAGCCAGGCCAGCGCGACCTGCATCGGCGTCGTCTCGAGGCGGCGGGCGACGGTCTCCAGCGCGGCCGACTGCAGCGGGGTGAACCCGCCCAGCGGGAAGAACGGCGTGTAGGCGACGCCCTCGCGGGCCAGGGCGTCGATGAGCGGGTCGTCCGCGCGGTGCACGAGGTTGTAGTGGTTCTGCACGCACACGACGGGCGCGATGGCGCGGGCCTCGGCGAACATCTGCGGCGTCACGTTGCTGACCCCGAGGTGGCGGACGAGCCCCTCCTGCTGCATAGCGGCCAGCGCCTCGAACGGCTCGGCGAGCGAGCGCTGCACCGGTTCGGCGAAGCCGGGCATGCGCAGGTTGACGACGTCGAGCGCCTCGACGCCCAGGTGGTCGATGTTCTCCTGGACGGCGCGCCGCAGGTCGTCGGCGTCCAGCGCCTCGGGCCAGCCGCCGTCGGCGTCCCGCCGGGCGCCCACCTTGGTCACGATGACCAGGTCCTCGGGATAGGGGTGCAGCGCCTCGCGGATCAGCTCGTTGACGACGGTCGGCCCGTAGTAGTCGCTGGTGTCGATGTGGTCGACGCCGAGCTCGAGGGCGCGGCGGAGCACGGCGACGGCGGCGTCCCGGTCGGCCGGCGGCCCCATGACGTGCGGGCCGGCCAGTTGCATGGCGCCGTAACCCAGGCGGTGGACCTCGCGGTCACCGAGGCGGTAGGTGCCGGAGTTCTCGGCAGTGGGGATCGTCATGGGCACTGCCCTACCCGCTGACGGGCGGGCATGCGCGGGCGGGCCGGAGACGATGTCGTCCTGCCGGCCCGCCCCGGCGTCACGGCTGGAGCAGCACCTTGACCGCGCCGTCCTTCTTCTGGCGGAAGTTCGCGTAGGCCTCCGGCGCCTGCTCCAGCGGCAGGCGGTGGGTGGCGAACTCGTCGACGCCCAGCGGGTCGCCGTCGAGCAGCAGCGGCAGGATGTCGGGCACCCAGCGCCACACGTTCGCCTGGCCCATGCGCAGCTGGATCTGCTTGTCGAACATCCGCATCAGCGGCAGCGGGTCGGTGGCCCCGCCGTAGACACCGGACAGCGAGATCGTGCCGCCGCGGCGGACGGCCTCGATGGCGGTGTTCAGCGCGGCCAGCCGGTCGATGCCGACCACGGTCATGACCCGCTCCATGATCGCGTCGGGCACCACGGCGGTGGCCTTCTGGGCGATGGTGGCCAGGGGCGAGCCGTGCGCCTCCATGCCGACGGCGTCGATCACCGCGTCGGGGCCCCGGCCGTCGGTGAGGTCGCGCACCCGAGCCACGACCTCGGCCTGGTCGGTCGAGTCGATGACGGTGATGCCGTTGCGTCGGGCCCGGGCGAGCCGCTCGGGTACGACGTCGGAGGCGATGACCTGCCCGGCGCCGAGGTGCTTGGCGACGCGCGTGGCCATGTCACCGATCGGGCCGAGGCCCAGGACCAGGACACTGCCGCCCTCCGGGATGCCGGCGTACTGCACCGCCTGCCAGGCGGTGGGCAGCACGTCGGAGAGGTAGACGAACCGGTCGTCCAGCGGGGCGTCGGGCACCTTGATCGGCAGCGTGTTGCCGAACGGCACCCGCAGGTACTCGGCCTGGCCGCCGGGCACCTGGCCGTAGAGCTTGGTGTAGCCGAACAGCGAGGCACCCATGCCCTGCTCGCGGTTCTGCGTCGTCTCGCACTGGGACTGCAGACCCTGCGAGCACGTCCAGCAGGTGTTGCAGGAGACGTTGAACGGAACGACGACCCGGTCGCCGGGCTTGACGGAGGTGACGTCGCGGCCGACCTCGCGCACGATGCCCATCGGCTCGTGACCCATGACGTCGCCGACGGTCATGAAGGGCGCCAGCACCTCGATGAGGTGGAGGTCGGAGCCGCAGATGCCGCTCGAGGTGATCTCGACGATGACGTCCGTCTGATCCTGGATGGTCGGGTCGGGAACGGTGTCCACCCGGACGTCTCCTCGTCCGTGCCAGGTCACTGCGCGCATGCGGGAACTCCCTCGATCGGGCCGGTGAACAGGTGGTTTTCCCCTTCGTGCGCCGGATCGCGCCGCTCTCAACCATCTACGGCGTGTTACTCACTCTGCGTCCATCCGCGCTTACGCCCAGGCGAATGACACCGCTGGAGCTCGGTGACCCGGTTCACAGAATTGCAGGTCAATACCCCCTTCCTCAGATCACGAACCCATCACGGCATGTTTACATGGGCCCCGCTCCTCTCCCCGGGAGTCGCAGTGCAATGTCCGCCGACGGAAGTCAGGTGCATGAGCTCGCTCCACCACGACCGCCTCCCCGAGGAGGATGCGGCGCCGGCCGAGACGGCCACCCCGTCGCTCGCCCCGGTCCGCTCCACCAGCGGGGACGTCGAGGAGAAGGCCCCGTCCACGGTTCCGCCGCAGCGCGAGGGGAAGGCGCAGGCGTCCGAGGTCCGTCGGGCCACCGATCCGGCCGCCGGCACCCTGGCGGCTCGCGCCGAGGCCTCCCGCACGGGGAAGGCCGCGGGCGCGAGGGCCGTCCGGGTGACCGTGGCGACCGCCAGGGCCACCATCGCCCGGAAGGCCGCAACCGAGGTCGCGGCGGATCCGGCCCCGGTGCGGCGCCGTCCCACCCCGTACAAGCGGTCCGCGGTCGATCTCACCGCCCTGGCTCCGGTCACCGACATCGCCGCGCTGGTCGACGCGCCCCTCGCCGCACCTGCCGCCGTCGTCGTGGTGAAGGACGCCCCGGCCGCCCTGGCCGGGGCCGGCGGGCGCCGCGGGCTCCTGGCCCGACGCCCGCCGTCGGGGCGTCGGCGTTCCCCGCTCTACCTCGCCGCCGTTCTGGTCGGGGCGCTCGGCGTGAGCGGCGCCTCGGTCGGCGAGCCGGCCGCCGTGGAGACCCACCCGGTCAGCCACTCGGTCAGCGTGGCCGAGCAGCTGGGCATCGAGGGGTCCGCCTCGGCCGAGGTCGTCGACGCCGAGGACACCTCGTTGCTCCGCGAGATGGTGGTCAGCCGCAACGCGCGCGACGCCGAGCGGGCCGCTGCCGCGGACGCACAGGCGGAGGCCGACCGGCTCGCCACCGAGGAGGCCGCGCGCGCCGCCGCCGAGGCGGCCCGCCCGAAGGCCGTCCTGCCCGTCCCCGGGGGCCGGCTCACCAGCGGCTTCGGTCCGCGGTGGGGAACGCTGCACGCCGGCATCGACCTCGCCGCCCCCATGCGCACCCCGGAGTACGCGGCGATGGACGGCGTCGTCCTCGAGGCGGGCGCGGCCAGCGGATACGGGCTGGCCGTGTACATCCAGCACGGCAACGGCGACGTCACCGTCTACGGGCACATGGACGAGATCCTGGTCGAGCCGGGTCAGATCGTCCGCGCCGGCGACACGATCGCGCTGCTCGGCAACCGTGGTCAGTCGACCGGCCCGCACCTGCACTTCGAGGTGCACGTCGGCGGGATCGACGGGCAGCGGATCGACCCGCTCCCGTGGCTGCGGGAGCGCGGCGTCGCGATCTGATCGCCGGCACCACCACGACGACGCCCCCCCCGCCGGACCGTTCCGGCGGGGGGCGTCGGGTGTGGTGGAGACTTCCGGTGTCCGTCCGGAGAGCGGTAGGGGAGAGCACGTCCATGGGGCACGGCCACGCGCACGGAGCGGAAACGGCCGCGGGGCCGCAACGCCGCCGGCTCGCCGTCGTCCTCGCGCTCACGGTGGCGGTGCTCGGCGCCGAGGTCGTCGGCGCGGTGCTCTCCGGGTCGCTCGCCCTGCTGGCCGACGCCGGGCACATGGCCACCGACGCCGCCGGGATCGCGCTCGCCCTGGGTGCGGTGACGCTGGCGCAGCGGCCGGCCCGGGGACGGCGGACCTTCGGCTGGCAGCGCGCGGAGATCCTCGCGGCCGTCGCCAACGGCGTCCTGCTGCTCGGTGTGGCGGGCTACGTGCTCGTCGAGGCGGTGCGGCGGATCGGGAACCCGCCCGAGGTGGGGTCGGGCCTGATGCTCGCCATCGCCGTCGTCGGGCTGGTGGTGAACCTGATCGGCCTCGCGGTGCTGCACCGCGGCCGCGGTGAGTCCCTGAACGTGCGGGGGGCCTACCTGGAGGTCCTCGCCGATGCCCTCGGATCGGTCGCCGTCATCGTCGCCGCCGTGGTCATCGCCACCACCGGCTGGACCCCCGCTGACACCGTCGCCTCCCTGGTCATCGGCTGCCTCGTCCTGCCCCGGGCGTGGCACCTGCTCCGCGACGCCCTCGACGTGCTGCTGGAGGCCGCGCCCCGCGGGGTGGACCTGGACCAGGTCCGCGCGCACATCGTCGCCGTCGACGGGGTCCTCGGTGTGCACGACCTGCACGCCTGGACGATCACCTCCGGGCTGCCGGTGCTGTCCGCGCACGTCGTCGTCTCCGACGAGGCGCTGGCGGTCGGCCACGGCGGCCGGGTGCTCGACGCACTCTGCGCCTGCCTCGGAAGCCACTTCGACATGGAGCACTGCACGTTCCAGCTCGAGGCCGAGACCCACGCCGGCCACGAGGCGCCCGTCCACGACTGACGCCGATGTCGATCCGGTGACCGGATCATCGTGAGCCCGTGCACGCGCGGGGGAGGGGGCGGCCGACCCGCCGCCGGTGGGACAGTGGGGCCGCACGACCGGCCGGCTGGAGGAGATCGCGGTGGAGCACGGGCACCACTCGGGCATGTGGGTCCCCGAGGACCCGCCGACGTGGGGGCGGATGTTCCTGCCGCACCTGGAGGGCTGGTCGGTCCTCGCGGTGCTCAGCGTCGTGGGCCTGGTCGTCTACCTCGCCGCGGTCGTGCGGCTGCGCCGCTCCGGGGTGAGCTGGCCGTGGTGGCGCACCGTCGCCTGGACCGGCGGGGTCGCGTCCCTGTTCGCGGTCACCGGCACCTGGCTCAACGGCTACAGCATGGTGATCTTCAGCGTCCACATGGCGCAGCACATGGTGCTGTCGCTGATCACGCCGCTGCTGCTGCTGCTCGCCGCTCCGGTGACCCTGGCGTTGCGCACGCTGCCGCGCGGACGCGGTGCGGCCGGTGCGCCCCGGGCGCTGCTGCTCAACGCGCTGCACAGCCGGTTCGCGCACTTCGTGGCGCACCCGCTGTTCACCGTGCCGCTGTTCATCGCCAGCCTCTACGGCGTCTACTTCACCCCGCTGTTCGACGCGCTGATGTCCAGCCCGGCCGGGCACCAGTTCATGCTCGCCCACTTCGTCGTCACCGGCCTGCTGTTCTTCGGCCCGATCGTGGCCCAGGACCCGTGGCCGCGGACGCTGAGCCACCCCGGTCGGATGCTGGAGCTGTTCCTGCCGGTGCCCTTCCACGCCTTCTTCGGCGTGGCGATCATGTTGGCCGGGTCGCTGGTGGTGGACACCTTCGCCGTGCCGCCGGCCGGGTGGGGCATCGACCCGCTGTCGGACCAGGGCGCGGCCGGCGGCATCGTCTGGGCCTTCGGCGAGCTGCCCACGGTGCTCGTCCTCGCCGTCGTCTTCTTCTCCTGGGCGCGGTCGGACGACCGGCAGGCCCGCACGATCGATCGCACCGCCGACCGCACCGGCGACGCCGAGCGGGCCGCCTACAACGCGCGGCTGCGCGCTCTCGCCGACCGGCAGGGCTGAGGGAAGGACCCCCGCTGCCCCCGCACTCCTCGCAGGCTCGCTGCGGGGCGCGGTCGCTGGAGCGGCCGCGGCAGGACGGTGGCCGCCTGGGACGATGGTGCCGTGCCGGTCTCCTTGGTGTTCACCGCGGACACCCACGTCCCCAAGCGGGCGCGTGATCTACCTCATCCGCTGTGGTCGGCCATCGACGCGGCCGATGTCGTGGTGCACGCCGGCGACTGGGTCGACGTGCCACTGCTCGACCGGTTCGAGGAGCGGTCCCGGCGGCTGGTCGCGGTGTACGGCAACAACGACCACGGACCGCTGCGGGAGCGGCTGCCCGAGGTCGCTCGCACGGAGATCGAGGGCATCCGCTTCGCCGTCGTGCACGAGACCGGGGACGCGAAGGGTCGTGAGGCGCGGTGCGCCGCACGGTTCCCCGATGTCGACGTGCTCGTCTTCGGGCACAGCCACATCCCGTGGGACACGACCGCGCCGTCCGGCCTGCGCCTGCTCAACCCCGGTTCGCCCACGGACCGGCGCAGACAGCCCCACGGCACGTACGCCACCGCCGTCGCGGACGCCGGCCGGCTGCGCGACGTGACCTTCCACCCGGTGCCGCCGCGCCGGTGAGCGCCCCGCCGCTGGACCCCCGCGCGGTCGCGCTGCTCGCCTGCCCGGTCTGCGCCGCCCCGTTCGCGGCCGGGCCGGGGGACACGGGGCTGCGCTGCGCCGAGGGGCACTCCGTCGACCGTGCCCGGCAGGGCCACCTCACGCTGCTGCCGCCCGGGCGACGCCCGGCGACCGGTGACTCGGCCGAGATGGTCGCCGACCGGGTGGCGTTCCTCGCGGCCGGCCACTACGACGCCGTCACGGCCGCGCTCGCCGACGCGGTGACGGCGCCGGGGGTGCCGGTGACCCTGCTCGACCTCGGTGGCGGCACCGGCCACCACCTGGCCCGGCTGCTCGACGGGCTCCCCGGGGCGGTCGGCGTGGTCCTCGACGCCAGCCGCTACGCGGCCCGCCGGGCGGCGCGGGCGCACCCCCGGGCCATCGCGGTGGTCGCCGACACCTGGGCTCGGCTGCCGGTGCGCGACGGTGTGGTCGACCGGGCGCTGGTCGTCTTCGCCCCGCGCAACGGCCCCGAGATCGCCCGGGTGCTCCGTCCGGAGGGCCGGCTGGTCGTCGTGACCCCGGCGCCGGACCACCTCGGTGAGATCATCGCGCCGCTCGGGCTGCTGCGGGTGGACCCCGGAAAGGCCGGACGGCTGGCCGCAACCCTGGAGCCCCACCTGGTGCGCGAGGGCGCCGAGCGCCACCGCCGCACGCTGCGGCTCGACCACGCTGCGGTGGCGACGCTGGTGGGGATGGGCCCCCATGCACGGCACCTCACGGCCGCCGGGCTGGCGGCGTCGCTGGCGCGGTTGCCGGCCGACGTGCAGGTCACGATCTCCGTCGACGTGACCACCTACCGGCGGGTGCCGTGACCGCTCCGGCGCGCCCAGCCCGCCCGATCTGAGGTGCCGCGCGGCACGGTCTAAGCTGCGAGCCGTGACGATTGCACCGGCGCCCATCGTGAGCCGGCCCAGCCCGGCTCACGTGGTCGACAAGGGCTCGCGGCTCTCGAACCTGCTGCGGACCACCGACCACAAGACCATCGGCCTCATGTACCTGGCCACCTCGTTCGCCTTCTTCATCGGTGGCGGCCTGATGGCCCTGCTGATGCGCGGTGAGCTGGCGCGGCCGGGTCTGCAGTTCCTGTCGCCGGAGCAGTACAACCAGCTCGTCACGATGCACGGCACGGTCATGCTGCTGATGTTCGCGACGCCGCTGTTCTTCGCGTTCTCGAACCTGATCATGCCGCTGCAGATCGGTGCTCCCGACGTCGCCTTCCCGCGGCTGAACGCCTTCTCCTACTGGCTGTTCCTCTTCGGCAGCCTGATCGCGGTCTCGGGCTTCCTGACCCCGGGCGGCGCCGCCGACTTCGGCTGGTACGCCTACACCCCGTTGTCGAACGTGGTGCACTCCCCGGGCCCGGGAGCGAACATGTGGTTCGCCGGCCTGGCGGTCAGCGGTCTGGGCACGATCCTCGGTGCCGTCAACTTCATCACCACGATCGTCTGCCTGCGGGCGCCGGGGATGACGCTGTTCCGGATGCCGATCTTCACCTGGAACACGCTGGTGACCAGCATCCTCGTCCTGTTCGCGTTCCCGATCCTCACCGCGGCGATCATGGGCATGCTGGCTGACCGCAACCTCGGCGCCCTCATCTACTCGGACGAGAACGGTGGGCCCATGCTGTGGCAGCACCTGTTCTGGTTCTTCGGGCACCCCGAGGTCTACATCATCGCCCTGCCGTTCTTCGGCATCGTCACCGAGATCATCCCGGTCTTCGCCCGCAAGCCACTGTTCGGCTACAAGGGCATGGTGTTCGCGACGATGGCGATCGGCGCCCTCTCGCTGGCGGTGTGGGCGCACCACATGTATGCCACCGGCGCGGTGCTGCTGCCGTTCTTCGCCTTCCTGACGTACCTGATCGCCGTGCCGACCGGGATCAAGTTCTTCAACTGGATCGGCACCATGTGGCGCGGTCAGATGACGTTCGAGACGCCGATGCTGTTCTCCATCGGCTTCATGATCACATTCCTCCTCGGTGGCCTGACCGGTGTGCTCCTGGCCAGCCCGCCGCTGGACTGGCACGTCAACGACAGTTACTTCGTCGTCGCCCACTTCCACTACGTCGTCTTCGGCACCGTGGTGTTCGCCGCCTACGCCGGCATCTACTTCTGGTTCCCCAAGATGTGCGGCCGGATGATGGACGAGCGGCTGGGCAAGCTGCAGTTCTGGCTGACCTTCATCGGCTTCCACGCGACGTTCCTCGTCCAGCACTGGCTCGGCAACGAGGGCATGCCCCGCCGGTACGTCGACTACCTGCCCACCGACGCCTTCACGCTGCTGCACACCGTGTCGACGATCGGGTCGTTCATCCTGGGCGCCGCCACCATCCCGTTCGTCTACAACGTGGTGAAGTCCTGGAAGTACGGTGAGCTCGCCCTGCGCGACGACCCGTGGGGCCACGGCAACAGCCTCGAGTGGGCCACCTCCTCCCCGCCGCCGCGGCACAACTTCGTGGAGATCCCGCGGATCCGCTCGGAGCGCCCGGCGTTCGAGGCGCACTACCCGCACCTGGTCGAGCGGCTGCACGCCGAGGCGCACGCCGGTAAGCGGCACGAGCCGTACGGCGGTGTCAGCGAGCTGGTCGGCGACACCGGCCGGCGTCAGGGCGAGAACGACCCCGACCCGACCTGACGAACGCCCTCCCCCGGGGGCGAGCGACCTCGAACGCCCCGCAGGCCCTGCCTGCGGGGCGTTCGGCCGTTCCGGGCGTCGCCCAGGCGGCCACCGGGGGGAGCGGCCGGGCGGCGGAGCGGGTGCGGCACGATGACGGAGTGCCGCTCGATGCCCCGCTGCGCCAGCTCCCGGACACCCCTGCACCGCAGGCGGTGCTCACCATCACGGGCGCCGACCGGCCCGGCGTCACCGCCCGGCTGTTCTCCGCCCTGGCCGGCACGGGCGGGGACGTGCCGGCGGTGGAGGTCCTCGACGTGGAGCAGGTCGTGGTGCACGGGCACCTGGTGCTCGGCGTCGTCGTCGGGGCCCTGCCGGGCGACGGCGCGCCCGTCGTCGACCAGGCAGAGTTCCTGGCCTCCCTGCGCCGCACCGCCGACGTCGTCGCCGCAGCGGTCGGGGTGGACGTCACCGTGGAGCCGGCATCCGGGCCGGCCGCGGTCGGCCCGGACGCCGGCCGGCCGCACCACGTGATCGTGCTGGGTCGCCCGGTGCCGCCCCAGGCGGTGGCCGGCGCCGCGCAGGCCGTGGCGGGCATCGGCGGCAACATCGACGCCATCCGGCGGCTGTCGGACTACCCGGTCACCAGCTTCGAGCTCACCGTCTCGGGGGCCGAGGCCACGGCGCTGCGCACCGCGCTCGCCTCGGTGGCGGCCTCCACCGGAGCGGACATCGCCGTCGAGCAGGTGGGCCTCGCGCGGCGCAGCAAGCGGCTGATCGTGCTCGACGTCGACTCCACCCTGGTCCGGGGCGAGGTGATCGACGAGCTCGCCGCCCGCGCCGGACGGGCCGCGGAGGTCGCCCGCATCACGGCGGCGGCGATGAACGGCGAGCTCGACTTCGCCGAGTCGCTGCGCGCCCGCGTCGCCGTGCTGGCCGGGCTGCCCGAGGAGGTCCTCGACGAGGTGCGTCAGCACCTCGTGCTCACGCCGGGCGCGCGGACGCTCATCCGGACGCTGCAGCGCCTCGGCTTCCGCTGCGGGATCGTCAGCGGCGGCTTCACGCAGATCACCGATCCGCTGGCCGAGAGCCTCGGGCTGGACTTCGCCGCGGCCAACACCCTGGAGGTCGTCGACGGCCGGTTGACCGGCGGGCTGGTCGGGGAGATCGTCGACCGGCCGGGCAAGGCCCGGGCGCTGACCCGGTTCGCCGCGCAGTACGGCATCCCGCTGGACCAGACGGTGGCCGTCGGCGACGGCGCGAACGACCTCGACATGCTGAACACCGCCGGCCTGGGCATCGCCTTCAACGCCAAGCCTTTCGTGCGCGAGCAAGCCCACACCGCGCTGAACCAGCCCTACCTGGACGCCGTCCTGCAGGTGCTCGGGTTCACCCGCGACGAGGTCCTGGACGCGGTGTGATGTCGATCAGTGCCCCGGCCTGATCGACAAGGGTCCTGGCCAGCACCGGTCGTGCGCCAGGACCACGGGTGGTGAGCCAGGACGTCGTCCGGCGCGACCCCGGGCCTCACGAACCGTGGACTGCTCCTGCCAGCTCCACGCCGGCGGTGCGGAGCTGGTCCAAGGCCGCCTCGGTGGTCGCCGGCGAGACCCCGGCGGTGAGCGGGAGCAGCACGCGGGTGGTGAACCCGGCGGCGACGGCGTCCAGCGCGGTGGCGCGGACGCAGTGGTCGGTGGCGATGCCGACGACGTCGACCGACCCGACGCCCCGGCCGCGCAGCCAGTCGGCCAGCCCGACCCCGTCCGCCGTCCCCTCGAAGCCCGAGTAGGCGGCGGCGTACTCGCCCTTGTCGAACACCGCCTCGATCGGGCCGCGATCCAGTGCGGGGTGCAGCTCCACGCCGCCGGTGCCCACGACGCAGTGCCCCGGCCAGGTCTCCACGAAGTCCGGCGCCGCGGCGAAGTGGTGCCCGGGGTCGATGTGGTGGTCGCGCGTCGCCACGACGTGGTCGTAGCCCACCGAGCGGACGTGCTCGGTGATCGCGGCCGCGACCGCGGCGCCGCCGGCCACGGCCAGGCTGCCGCCCTCGCAGAAGTCGTTCTGCACGTCGACGACGATCAGTGCGCGGGTCATGGGCCGATCATGCCGGTTCAGGCGGTCAGCGTCTCCAAGGCGGGCTCGCCACGGGACAGCGCCCAGGCCTCGGCGGGCAGGGCCTCCCGCACCCGCGCGTGGTGCTGCCGGGCGCGCTGCAGCATCTGGCCGGGGGAGGCCGGGTCGCACAGCTCCCCCTCGCGGACGAGGGGCAGCACCAGGTCGCGGTCACCCTCCTGCGGTTCGATCCCCCCACTGCTGACGACCTCGGCGGTGGCCGTGCCGTCGGCCGCGTGCCGGCGGACCGCGGACTTGCGGCCGCCCACGGAGTTCTTGCCCTCGGACCGCTTCGCGACCGGGACGCCGTCCCGCTCCACCAGCTTGTAGACCATGCCGGCCGTGGGCGCACCCGAGCCGGTGACCAGCGACGTCCCCACGCCGTAACCGTCCACGGGTGCGGCCATCAGGCCGGCGATGGCGTACTCGTCGAGGTCGCTGGTGACGATCACCCGGGTGCCGGTGGCGCCGAGCTCGTCGAGCAGCTGGCGGGCGCGGGTCGCGAGCGTCGGGAGGTCGCCGGAGTCCAGCCGGATCGCGCCGAGCTCCGGGCCGGCCACCTCGATCGCCGTCCGGATGCCCTGCTCGACGTCGTAGGTGTCCACCAGCAGCGTGGTGCCCACCCCGAGGGTGTCCACCTGGGCGCGGAAGGCCGCGCGCTCGTCGTCGTGCAGCAGCGTGAAGGCGTGCGCGCTCGTGCCGGTCGTGGGGACGCCGTAACGCCGGCCGGCCTCCAGGTTCGAGCTGGCCCCGAAGCCGACCAGGTGGGCGGCGCGGGCGGCGGCGACCGCGGCCTCCTCGTGGGTGCGCCGCGAGCCCATCTCGATGCACGGCCGCTCGCAGGCGGCGGCCACCATGCGGGCGGCGGCCGAGGCGATGGCGGAGTCGTGGTTGAGGATCGACAGGGCCAGGGTCTCCAGCAGGACGCCCTCGCCGAACGACGCACGGACGGTGAGCACGGGGGAGCCGGGGAAGAACAGCTCTCCCTCGGCGTATCCGTCGACGTCCCCGCTGAAGCGGAAGCCGGCCAGCCAGTCCAGCAGCCGGGTGTCGGTCAGCCCCTGGGCCCGGAGCGTCGCCAGCTCCTCGTCGCCGAAGCGGAACCCCGGCAGGGCCTCGAGCAGCCGCCCGGTGCCGGCGACCACCCCGTACCGGCGGCCGTGGGGGAGCCGGCGGGCGAACACCTCGAACACGCAGTCCCGGTCGGCCGTGCCGTCGGCCAGCGCCGCGGCCAGCATCGTCAGCTCGTAGCGGTCGGTGAGCAGCGCGGTAGCCGTCGGCATGGCTCCGGAGCGTAGGTGGAGCCGGCTCACGGGGCCGAATCACGTCCTAAGGTGGACCCGTGGCCGGACCGATCGCCCCGACCCGGGCCCCCGAGACGACCGAGGAAGAACTCGGTGACCTGGACCGGCCGTGGGTGACCATCGTCTGGAACGACCCGGTCAACCTCATGACGTACGTGACGTTCGTGCTGCAGGAGCTGTTCGGCTACGACGAGCCGACGGCGACCGCGCTCATGCTGCAGGTGCACCACGACGGCCGGGCGATCGTCAGCTCGGGCCCCCGGGAGCGGATGGAGCACGACACCAGCCGGCTGCACGCCTACGGGCTGTGGGCCAGCTACCAGCGCGACTCGTGAGCGGGCGCGTGACGAGCGCCGAGGAGGTCGCGTGAAGCCGTTCCGTTCCCGTGGGGGCCGGCTGGTCGCCCGCCTGGACCCGGCGGAGACCGGCATCATCGGGCTGCTGCTCGACCAGCTGGAGCAGCTGCTCGACGCCGACCCGGCCGACAGCACCGGCGACCCGGTGATCGCCCGGCTGTTCCCGGCGGGGCACCGCTCGGACGCCGCGCTGGCCGAGGACTACCGCGGCCTGACCGAGCAGTCGCTGCGCGGTGGCAAGTCCGACGACCTCGCCACCGTGCGCGCCACGCTGCCCGACGGCGGAGGAGAGGTCCGGCTGGACACCGACCAGGCCGGCGCCTGGCTGCGCACCAGCAACGACCTGCGGCTGGCCCTGGGCACGCGGCTGGACATCAGCGAGGAGTCCGAGCCGCCGGAGGAGATCGTCGACGAGGGCGACCACCAGCTGGCGGTCTACTACTGGCTCACCGCGCTGCAGGGGTCGCTCGTCGACGCGCTGGTCGCCGCTCGCGCCGGCCGAAGGTGAGCAGCACCAGCGCCGCCAGGAGCAGGTCCAGGACGAAGAGCACGCGGACCATGCCGTGCAGCTCGACGTCGACGACCATCGCGCCGATCGTGGCGACCAGCACCACCGCCGAGATGGTGGCCAGCAGGAGCAGGAGCAGAGCGCGCAGCACCACGAGGACGACGACGGGAGCGCGGTCGCCGGGCTGGGCCGCGCTGTAGCCGCGGTGCCGGAACAGCCCCCGGACACCCAGGACCAGCGCCGGCAGGGCCACCAGCACCACACCGGTGATGAGGAGCGACGGGAGCCACACGCCAGCGACCGTATCCGGCCCCGCCGGTCTCCCGGCGCACGCCCGGCCGGAGATGCACGGGGGTGACGCGGAGACGGCGGGGCGGGCAGGCCTAGACTGGCCGCGTGCTGCGCATCGACCGCGCGACCTACGACGCCATCGTGGCCCACGCCCGGAAGGACCATCCGGACGAGGCATGCGGCGTCGTCGCCGGGCCCGAGGGGACCGAGCGTCCCGAGCGCTTCGTCCCGATGCTCAACGCGGCGCGGTCGCCGACGTTCTACGAGTTCGACAGCGCCGACCTGCTGGCCCTGTACCGGGACATGGACGACCGGGACGAGTGGCCCGTCGTCGTCTACCACTCGCACACCGCCACCGAGGCCTACCCGTCGCGCACCGACATCGGGTACGCGTCGGGCCCCGCTGCCGACCCCCGCACGCACTACGTGCTGGTGTCCACCCGCCACCACGGCCCCGAGACCGGCCTGGCCGGTGACGAGGTGGAGTTCCGCAGCTACCGCATCGTCGACGGGGAGGTGTCGGAGGAGGAGGTCGAGATCGTCGAGTCCTACCTCTTCGGGCACTCGCCGACGACGGTCGTCTACGACTGAAAAGCACCCCGTTCCCCCCACGCCTCGCAGGCTCGGCGCGGGTCCCTGAACGGGGCCGGAATCCCGCGCGGCCGTCGGGCGTTGCCCGGATCAGACGCACCACTGCTGCCTCGCGCAGCGCCCCCACATCCACGTCCCGAGGAGAATCACGCCATGGCCATCGAGGTCCGGATCCCGACCATCCTGCGCACCCACACCGGCGGCGACAAGACCGTCGAGGGCAGCGGGGACACCCTGGCCGCACTCATCGACGACCTCGACAGCAAGCACTCGGGTCTGAAGAACCGCCTCGTCACCGAGGAGGGCAAGCTGCACCGCTTCGTCAACGTCTACGTCAACGACGAGGACGTGCGCTTCACCGGCGCCCTGGACACCCAGGTCAAGGACGGCGACTCGGTGACGATCCTCCCGGCGGTCGCGGGCGGCTGCTGAGCGGCTGCTGCGCTCCCCGTTCGCCCGCCCCGCATCCCGGAAGAGTTGCCATGGCCCGCTTCGCCTCCCTCGTCGACTCGCTCGGCGGCACCCCGCTGGTGGGGCTGCCGAACCTCTCGCCGACCTCGGACGTGCGCCTGTGGGCCAAGCTCGAGGACCACAACCCCACCGGCTCCATCAAGGACCGCGCCGCGATCAGGATGATCGAGGCCGCCGAGAAGGAGGGGCTGCTGCGGCCCGGCTCGACGATCCTCGAGCCGACCAGCGGCAACACCGGCATCTCGCTGGCCATGGTGGCCCGCCAGCGCGGCTACGAGCTCATCTGCGTGATGCCGGAGAACACCTCGGTGGAGCGCCGCCAGCTGCTGGAGATGTACGGCGCCCGGATCATCTCCTCTCCGGCCGCCGGCGGCTCCAACCAGGCCGTCGCCGTCGCCAAGGAGCTCGCGGCCGAGCACGACGACTGGGTGATGCTCTACCAGTACGGCAACCCGGCGAACGCGCTCGCGCACTACGAGGGCACCGGCCCGGAGATCCTCGCCGATCTGCCGTCGATCACCCACTTCGTCGCGGGCCTGGGCACCACCGGCACGCTGATGGGCGTCTCCCGGTACCTGCGCGAGCACAAGCCCGGTGTGCAGGTGATCGCCGCGGAGCCGCGCTACGGGGAGCTGGTCTACGGGCTGCGCAACATCGACGAGGGTTTCATCCCCGAGCTCTACGACGCCTCGCTGCTGGACTCGCGGTTCTCCGTGGGCCCGGAGGACGCGATCCACCGCACCCGCCAGCTGGTGGAGCGCGAGGGCGTCTTCGCGGGCATCTCCACCGGCGCGATCCTGCACGCGGCCCTCGGCATCGCCGACAAGGAGGTCGCGGCGGGCCGGTCGGCCGACATCGTCTTCATCGTGTGCGACGGCGGCTGGAAGTACCTCTCCACCGGCGCCTACGCGGGCACCCTCGAGGAGGCCACCTCGGCGCTCGAGGGTCAGCTCTGGGCCTAGCAGGAGGGCCCCGTCTCCTCACCGCCCGCACGCTCGCGGCGAGCCTCGGGACGGGGCCGGCCGCGGGTGTCGGAGTCGCGGGCTAGCCTGACCGGCGTCATGGTGACCCAGCCCGGAGCCGACGCACCGATCGGCATCTTCGACTCAGGGGTCGGCGGGCTCACCGTCGCCCGTGCGGTGCTCGACCAGTTGCCCGGCGAGGCGGTCCGCTACATCGGGGACACCGCGAACGGCCCGTACGGCCCGCTGCCCATCGCCGAGGTGCGCCGGCACTCCCTCGCGGTGATGGACGAACTCGTCGAGAGCGGGGTCAAGATGCTCGTCGTCGCCTGCAACTCGGCCAGCGCCGCCTCGCTGCGTGACGCCCGCGAGCGGTACGACGTCCCGGTCGTGGAGGTGATCCTCCCTGCCGCGCGCCGGGCCATCGCCGCCACCCGCAACGGCCGGATCGGCGTCATCGGCACCCAGGCGACCGTCACCAGCGGCGCCTACGACGATGCGTTCGCCGCCGCGCCGCACGTGTCGGTCACCTCGGCGGCGTGCCCGAGCTTCGTCGACTTCGTCGAGCGGGGGGTCACCAGCGGCCGGCAGCTCCTGGGCCTGGCGCAGTCCTACCTCGACCCGCTGCTGGCAGCCGGCGTGGACACCGTCGTCCTGGGCTGCACCCACTACCCGCTGCTCACCGGCGTGCTGTCGGTCGTCCTGGGCGACGGCGTGACCCTGGTATCCAGCGCCGAGGAGACCGCCAAGGACGTCTACCGGGTGCTCACCCGCGCCGATCTGCTCCGCGACCCCGGCGCCGCGCCGCCGCAGCACGTCTTCCTCGCCACCGGCGACCCCGAGCCCTTCGCCCGGCTGGGGCGCCGGTTCCTCGGCCCCGAGGTCGGTGCGGTCCTCGGTGCCGGACGGGTGGGGGCCGCGTGAGGCTCACCGTCGTGGGCTGCTGCGGAAGCGGCCCCGGGCCCGACTCGCCCGCCTCCTGCTACCTGGTCGAGCACGACGGCTTCCGGTTGGTGGTCGACCTCGGCAACGGCTCCTTCGGCGCCCTGCAGGGGCTGATCGACCCGGGCAGCGTCGACGCGGTCTTCCTCTCGCACCTGCACGCCGACCACTGCCTCGACGTCGCCCCGTTCGTGGTGTGGCACCGCTACTCGGGCCGCTCGCCCGGCTCGCTGGTGCCGCTGTACGCACCGGTGGGCGCCGAACGCCGGCTGGCCCTCGCCTACGACTTCGACGGCGACGGGCTCACCGACGTCTTCGACTTCGTCCCGGTCGGCCCCGGAACGCTCACCATCGGCCCGTTCGAGGTGGCGCTGGCCCGCACGGCCCATCCCATCGAGACCTACGCCATCCGGCTCACCGCCGGCGGTCGCTCGCTGGTCTACACCGGCGACACCGGCCCGTGCGACCGGGTGGTCGGGCTGGCGCGAGGGGCCGACGTGCTGCTCGCCGAGGCGGCCCACCCCGACGACCTCCCGGAGCAGCCGCCGGGCCTGCACCTCACCGGTCGGCAGGCCGCGCAGCACGCCGCCGATGCGGAGGTCGGGCGGCTGCTGCTCACGCACATCCCCGCCTGGGTCGACCACATCGGGCAGCTGTTGGCGGCCAGCTCGGTGTTCCCCGAGACCGAGCTGGTGCGTCCGGGAGCGGTCTACGAGCTGTAGCTGATCGGCGCCCGGCGACCGGTCCTCGCACGAGCAGCCGTCCGGCCGTCCACGGCTCCGCGCCGCCCGGCCGGGCGACGAACGGTTGCCGTGACTTGGGCGGCCGGGCAGCGTGAGCGGCGTGGCCGACGAGGAACGCGACGGTGTGCCGCTGAGCAGCCTGGACTCTCCCCTCGGGGACGGGCTGGGGGTGACCAAACGGGCGCTGGTGGACCACCTGGACGCGGTGGCCGACCGGCTGGTCCCGCTGCTCGCGGGCCGGCCGCTGTCGGTGATGCGCGTCCGCCCGGGCCAGGTGCCGTTCATGCAGCGCAACGTGGCCAGGGCCCCCGATTGGGTGCGGACCGTGCCGGTGTGGGCGGAGTCGGCGCACCGGGAGGTGCACCAGGTGCTCTGCGACGACCGCCGCACCCTGCTCTGGCTGGCCAACCAGCGCGCGGTCGAGTTCCACGTACCCTTCCTCCCGGTCGGCTCGCACGAGCCAACCGGCCTCGTGCTCGACCTCGACCCGCCCGACGGCGCCGACTTCTCCGCCGTCGTGGCGGTCGCCCGGCTGGCGCGGCAGGCGCTCGAGGAGGTCGGCCTGGCCGGCGCGGTGAAGACCAGTGGCTCCTCGGGGCTGCACGTCGTCGTGCCGGTGCACGGCTCGCCGGTGGACGACGTCGCCGCGGCCACGCGGGCGCTGGCCCAGCGGGCGGCGCAGCTGGATGTCGACATCGCGACGACGGCCTTCCTCAAGGAGGAGCGCGGAGGTCGGGTCTTCGTCGACTCCACCCGGTCCGGGACGGGCACGGTCGTCGCCGCCTACAGCCCGCGCGTGCGGCCCGGGCTGCCCGTGTCCGCGCCGGTCGACTGGACCGACCTGGACGCGGTGCGTCCGGGCGACGTCACCGTGACGACGGGAGCGGAGCGGCTGGGGGACTGGTCGGCGCTGCTGCCCGCACCCCAGGAGCTGCCGGCCGACCTGGTCGCCGAGGGCCGTTCGATCCCGGTCGCGCGGGTGCAGGCGATGCACGAGGGCCGACGGCGAGCACGTGCCCGCCGGGCCGCCGGGAGTGGCTGACGGGCCGAGGAACCGGGTTCTGGAAGGCGCGGCGGCGGCCGTACGGGCGCCCGACCTCGAGGCCGCCACCACGGTCCTCGACGCGCTGGTGCTCAGCGTCTTCGGCCTCGAGACGGCCTGACGGTCCTCTCCCCAGCCGGAGGCGTCGTCCACAGGTGGCCCGACTGCGGGGCCGGCTGTCGGTACCCGGCCGCACGCTGTGCGGCATGACGATCGATCCGCAGACCCTCGCGTGGCTGGACCAGGAGGACAGCCGGCTGGCGCAGACGGTCCGCGCCCACCGGGTCGCCGTGCAGTACGTGATGCGCGGCGAGGAGTCCGACGAGCCCCCGTTCGGCTACACCGTCGGCCTGTTCGGGGTCGGCCACCCCGAGCTCGTCGTGGTGGGAGTCGGCCACGGGACCGCCTGCGCCGTCCTGGACGACGTGGCCGGTCTGGTCCTCGGGGGCCGGAACCTGGTGCCCGGCGAGGTGATCACCGACGGCGGGGCGGGGCTGCTCACGGTGGAGGAGCTGCCCAACCCCGGAGAGGTGCTGTTCAGCGCCAACCGCTTCTACCAGCGCCCCGACGAGTACTCGGTGCCCGCCTACCAGCTCACCTGGGCGCACCCGGGTGGCAGCTTCCCGTGGGAGCCGGGCTGGCCCTGCCCGCCGGAGTGCCAGCCGCGGCCGGGCAGCTGGCGCGCGTGAGGCTGCTCAGTCCAGGCCGAGGTCCCGGCGCAGCTTGGCGACGTGCCCGGTCGCCTTGACGTTGTAGGAGGCGCGCTCGACACGGCCCTCGGCGTCGATCACGAAGGTCGACCGGATGACCCCGACGACCTCCTTGCCGTAGAGCTTCTTGGTCCCGTAGGCGCCGTAGGCCTGCATGACCTGCTTGTCGGGGTCGGAGACCAGCGTGATCCGCAGGCCCTCCTTCTCCCGGAACCGGGCCAGCTTCTCCACCGGGTCGGGCGAGATGCCGATGATGTCCAGCCCCGCCTCGGCGAGGTCGCCGGCGGCGGCGGTGAAGTCGACCGCCTGGGTGGTGCAGCCAGGCGTCAGCGCGGCCGGGTAGCAGTAGACGATCACGCGCCGGCCGCGGTAGGAGGCCAGCGACACGGGATTGCCGTCGGCATCGGGCAGCGTGAACTCCGGCGCCGGGTCGCCGACGGTCAGGCGGACGGGGGCGGCGTCGGTCTCGGTCATGCCGCGCATCCTGCCGTGTCCCGGCGCCGCCCTCACAAGGGGGCGGGGGCCTCACCCGGCCACGAACGAGAAGCGCACCTGCCGCTGGTGGTTGTCGGTGTTGGTGTCCACCAGGCAGATCCGCTGCCAGGTGCCGAGCATCAGCCGCCCCTCGAGCACGGGCACGCTGGCGTGCGGCGGCACGAAGGCGGGGAGCACGTGGTCGCGGCCGTGCCCGGGGCTGCCGTGCCGGTGTCGCCAGCGGTCATCCCGGGGCAGCAGCTCGTCCAGCTGGGCCAGCAGGTCGTCGTCGCTGCCCGAGCCGGTCTCCAGGATCGCCAGCCCGGCGGTGGCGTGCGGCACGAACACGTGCAGCAGGCCGTCGCCCTCCGACTGCACGAACTCGGCGCAGTCGTCGGTCAGGTCGACGACGACGGGGACGCCCCCGGTCCGGACGGCGCGCAGCTCCGATCTCATGAGGGTGATCCTGCCCGGTGGACCGGTTCGACGTGCGGTGGACCGGCGCCGGCCGTCGTCGGCGCGGGGCCGTCGCCCGACGACGGACGCCGCGGCGGGGTGACGGCGCGCGAGCACTACCCTCGGTGTCCGTGACCCGCCCCGACGGCCGTGCGGCCGACCAGCTCCGTCCGGTGACCATCACCCGCAACTGGCTCGACCACGCCGAGGGCTCGGTGCTCGTGGAGTTCGGCCGCACCCGGGTGCTGTGCGCCGCCAGCGTCGCCGAGGGCGTGCCGCGCTGGCGCAAGGGCTCGGGTCTTGGGTGGGTGACCGCCGAGTACTCGATGCTGCCGCGCGCCACCCACACCCGCAGCGACCGCGAGTCGGTGCGCGGCAAGATCGGCGGCCGCACGCACGAGATAAGCCGGCTGATCGGCCGCTCGCTGCGCGCCGCCGTCGACCTCGGCGCGCTGGGGGAGAACAGCATCGCCATCGACTGCGACGTCCTGCAGGCCGACGGAGGCACGCGGACGGCGGCCATCACCGGGGCCTACGTGGCCCTGGCCGACGCCGTCTCGTGGCTGGGCGAGCGCAAGAAGCTGGCCCGCCCGAAGGCCATCGTGCAGTCGGTCGCCGCGGTGAGCGTGGGCGTGATCGACGGCGAGCCGCGGCTGGACCTGCCCTACGAGGAGGACGTGCGCGCCGGCACCGACATGAACGTGGTGTGCACCGGCGACGGCGGCTTCGTCGAGGTGCAGGGCACGGCCGAGGGCGCGGTGCTCGACCGGCCGACCCTCGACGCGCTGCTGGACCTCGCGGTGGCCGGCTGCGCCGAGCTCACCCGCATCCAGACCGAGGCGCTGGCCCGGTGAGCACCCGGCTGCTGCTGGCCACCCGCAACGCCGGCAAGCTCGCCGAGCTGCAACGGCTGTTGGAGAGCGCGGTGCCCGGGGTGGAGGTCGTGGGTCTGCGCGACGTCGAGGAGTACCCCGAGGCGCCGGAGACCGGTGCGACGTTCGCCGACAACGCGCTGCTCAAGGCGCGCGAGGCGGTGCGGTACACGGGCCTGCCCGCGGTGGCCGACGACTCGGGGCTCGCCGTCGACGCGCTCAACGGGATGCCAGGGGTGCTCTCGGCGCGCTGGGCCGGCCGGCACGGGGACGACGACGCCAACACCGCTCTCCTGCTGGGGCAGCTGGCCGACGTCCCGGACGAGCGGCGGGGGGCGGCGTTCGTGTGCGCGGCGGCGCTGGTCACCCCGGACGGCACGGAGCACGTGCTCGAGCGGGAGTGGCGCGGCACGGTCGTCCGGGAGAAGCGGGGGAGCAACGGCTTCGGGTACGACCCCGTCTTCGTGCCGGTCGGCCTGGCGCAGACCTCCGCCGAGCTCACGCCGGCGGAGAAGGACGCCCGCAGCCACCGGGGACAGGCGTTCGCCGCGCTCGTGCCCGTCCTCGCCGAGGTGCTGGGCGGGCGCTGACGGTCCCGCTCAGTCGCGTCGCCGGCTGAACCGCGGCCGGTCCGGGGAGTCGGCCTCCTCGGCCTCCTCGGGCTCGGCGTGCCGGCCGCGCCGGTGCAGCTGCTCGTCGTCGGCCACCTGCGCCTCGCTGCCGAGCTCCGGGGCGCGGTGCCGGCCGCGGGAGGCCGCGGTGGCGGGGGAGTGGACGGCGGCGGCGCGCACCATGGCGGCGGGCGGCCGGGTCGTGGTGGGGGTGGCGCTCGAGGTCATGGGTGCCTGATCGGCCGCCGGGGCTCCTGGCTCGAGGGCCGGGGGCCGGCGACACCCGGGTGGGTGTACCGGGGAACCGGGTGCAGCCGAGCTGTGACGCGGTGCACGGCCGGCTGCTCGTTAGCCTGCTGGCCATGGAGCTCGTGCGCCTTCTGCTCGTCGTCGCCCACATCATCGGGCTGTCCCTGATCATCGGCCCGTTCCTGTTCCAGGTGAGCCGGAAGTCGCACTTCGACACGAAGCTCATGCAGATCGGCGCGCTCACCCAGCTGGTCACCGGCCTGGCCCTCGTGGGGGTGCGGGAGGCCGACGACCTCGCGGTCGACCACGTGAAGATCGGCGTCAAGCTCGTCGTCACCGTCCTCGCCGTGGTCACGGTGTTCCTGGCCGCACGCAAGCAGAAGGCCGCCGATGCCGGCCGGGCCGCCCCGAAGTCGCCGCTGCCCTTCTTCCACTCCACTGGTGCGCTGGCGGTCCTGAACGTCTTCATCGCCGTCCTCTGGACCTGACCGCACCGCATCCCGGCTGACGGCCCGGGCCGTTGCTGATGCCGGGGCGTGAGCGGCGGGCGACGCGGGCACACCGCAGCGATGCGGGTCTTCGTGGACGGCACCAGGGCGCTGCGCTTCGACGACGGGACGCCCGTCACCGCGGCCTCCGGGGTGGGGCCGCTCGGCGACGGCTGGCTGGTGGTGCAGGACGACGGCACGTTCGCCGCCTGGTGCCGGCCGGACACGGTCACCCGGCTGCGGGTGCTGCCGCCGGTCGACGGGCTCGACGTGTTCCGGGAGTCCGAGGGCACCAAGCACCTCAAGCCGGATCTGGAGGTCGCCTGCCCCGCCGAGGTGGACGGTGAACCCGCGGCGCTGCTGCTCGGGTCCGGCTCCTCGCCGCGTCGCATGCGCGGGGTGGTCGTGCGGCTGGAGGAGGGGGAGCCGGTCGTCCGGTCCGCCGAGTTGACCGCGCTCTACGAGCGGGTGGCCGAGCGGCTGGGCCTGCCGATGGATGCGGTCAACCTCGAGGGCGCGAGCCGCTCCGGGGACGTGATCCGGTGGTTCAACCGCGGCAACCTGCGGGCGGGCGTCCGCTCGGCCGGCGTGGACGTCCCGCTGGAGGCGCTGGTCGCCGCCATCCTGGGCCGGGGGGAGCCGGCCGACGTGCCGGTGGACCGGCCGCAGGAGTACGAGCTCGGCGAGGTCGAAGGAGTGGGCCTGGCGATCACCGACGCGGTCGCGCTCCCCGACGGCCGGGTGCTGCTCAGCGCCGCCGCCGAGGACACCCCGAACGCCGTGGACGATGGGCCGGTGGTGGCCACCGCGCTGGCCCTCGTGGAGGGGGACACCGTGGTGGCGGTGGCGCAGATCCCGGAGGTCGGCGGGCACGTGCACAAGGTCGAGGGGCTCGCCCTGCGGGACGTCGGGGATGGCGTCGTCCGGCTGCTCGCCGTGGTGGACGACGACGACCCGACCGCGCCGTCGGCCGTGCTGGACCTGCGGGTCGAGCTCGACTGATACCGGGCGCGCAGGGGGAGGTGCCGGGCCGAGGGCTCCTACTGCGACCGGTGGAGCCGGGTGCGCGCGGCGTCGACCAGCGCGCGGGCGACCCGGTCGAGCGGGCCGGCCTCCAGCCGCCACTGCTGCCAGTAGAGGTCGACGTCGACGGCACCGGCCGGGTCGAACGACGGAACCCCGGGGCCGTCCCCAGTGGACGGTGCGGAGCGGTCGTCGGCGCACTGGAGCTCCGGCAGCATGCCCCAGCCGAAGCCGAGCGCGACGGCGGTGACGAAGTCCGCCGAGGAGGGGACGTAGTGGATCGGCGGGTCCGCCGCCGGGAGGTGCCGGCGCAGGTAGGCGTGCTGGAGGTCGTCGCGGCGGTCGAACACGACCACGGGCGCCCGCTGCAGGGCGGCGGCGTCGGGGCCGTCCGGGAACCAGCGGTCGATGAAGACGGGCGCGGCGCAGGGCAGGTAGCTCATCCGGCCGAGCGGCGTCACCCGGCAGCCGGCCACCGGCTCCGCGTCGGAGGTGACCGCCCCCATCACCGTGCCCGCCCGCAGCAGCGCGCTGGTGTGCGTCTGGTCGGAGCTGTGCAGGTCGAAGCGGAGCTCGCCGGCCAGCGGCGCCAGCGCCGGCAGGACCCAGGTGGCCAGCGAGTCGGCGTTGACCGCGATCGGCACCACCGGTGTGCGGCCGGGGGAGACCGGGTCCAGCTGCCGGCTGGTGTCGTCGACGAGCAGCCCCACCTGGCGGGCCAGTCGCAGCACCGGCTCGCCGGCGGCGGTGACGGTGGCCGGCCGTCCGCGCTGCACCAGGACCCGACCGGCAGCCACCTCCAGGGCGCGCAGGCGCTGGGAGACCGCGGACGGGGTGACGTGCAGCCGTCGTGCGGCCGCCTCGAGGGAACCCTCGTCGATCACGGCGACCAGTGTCCGGAGCTGCCCCAGGTCGACGTCCATGAAGCAACGCTAATGCACGATGACAAAGATGAGTTGGACTGTCCGGAGGCCCGCTCCTAGCGTGGGTTCCGTGACGACAGGACTGCTGGCCGCAGTGACCGGGCTCGGGATGGGCCTCTCGCTGATCGTGGCCATCGGGGCGCAGAACGCCTTCGTGCTCCGGCAGGGCCTGCGCATGGAGCACGTGACCGTGGTCGTGGCGGTGTGCGCGGTCTCCGACGCGGTCCTCATCCTCCTCGGGGTGGCCGGCAACTCCTGGCTCAGCGCCCGCCTGCCCGACGCCATCACCGCCATCCGCCTGGGCGGCGCCGCCTTCCTGCTCGGCTACGCCGCGCTGGCGGCCCGCCGGGCGCTGCGCCCGTCCTCGTTCGCCGTCGACGCCGGCGGCGGCACCCGCAACGGGCTGCTGGCCACCGTGCTGACGTGCGTGGCCCTGACCTGGCTCAACCCGCACGTGTACCTGGACACCGTGCTCCTGCTCGGCTCGGTGGCCGACAGCCACGATGGCGGCCGGTGGTGGTTCGCCACGGGCGCCGTCGTCGGCAGCCTGCTGTGGTTCAGCGCGCTCGGCTACGGCGCGCGCCTGCTCCGGCCGCTGTTCGCCCGCCCGGCGGCCTGGCGGGTCCTCGACGCCGCCATCGCCGTCGTCATGGCCGGGCTGGGTCTCGGCCTGCTCCTCAGCGCGTTCTGACGTCCGCGCCGGATCGTGCGGGAGGGGGGAGTCGAACCCCCACGCCCGAAGGCACCAGATCCTAAGTCTGGCGTGGCTGCCGTTACACCACTCCCGCGTGGCTCCGGAGTCTAGGAGCACCCCGGTCGGGTGCCCGGCAGGACCGTCACTGAGCTGACCTGCGTCGCGTCTGGCAGGCTGTCGCCGTGCCCCGCGACCCACGACAGATCCAGCTCGAGATCGATGCGGCCCGCGAGTCGCTGGCCGCCACCCTGGACCAGATCGCCTACCGGAGCAGCCCGACCCGCCTGAAGGCGCAGGGCAGGGATGCCGTGCAGCGGTTCCTGCAGACCCCGGCGGGCAAGGCCACGATCGGCGCCGTCGGGCTGCTGGTCACGCTCGTCCTGGTCCAGAAGGTCCGGCACCGCAAGGACTGACGCGGAGCGCCGCGACCGGGCCGGCGGTATCCGGGGTGGCCTGGTCCTACGGGGACCCGGCGCCGGCCACGAGCACCTGCGCTCGGCCCTCGCGTTCCACCCAGCCGAGGTGGACCGGGCCCGTCAGGGCGGGCCCGGCACCCTCGGCTGGTGAGCGAGGCTCAGGCCTGGGCGCGCACCAGCGGCAGCACGACGGTGTCCAGCACCTCGTCGGCGAAGGCATCGTCGACGGGGCGGTGCGTCAGCAGCCAGCGCTGCACCAGCAGGGCGCTGATCGCCTCGGCGGCCACCGAGGTACGGAAGGACGGGGTGATGTCCCCGCGGGCCTCGGCGTTCTTCCAGACCTGGTCGAAGGACTCCCGCCAGACGGCGAGCGGCCCGTTCTCGAACGCGTCCGCCAGCGCCGGGTGGCGCGGCACGGTGGACAGCAGCGAGAGGGTCGCCGCGCCCGTCGGGCCGTTCACGACACCCACCAGGGTGTGCATGATCTCCCGCAGGTCACCCTCGAGGGAACCGGTGTCGGGGCTGGTCGCCACGTCGCGGTTCAGGTCGGAGATCGTGTCGACGACCAGGTCCTGCTTGGTGCGCCAACGCCGGTAGATCGTCGCCTTGCCGACCCCGGCTTCCGCCGCGACCGCGTCCATGGTCAGCGCCCCGTAGCCCACGTCGGCCAGCAACCGGAGGATCGCGGCGCGGATCACGCCGTCCCGGCTGGGGTCGCGGGGCCGGCCGCCGCGGCTGGGGCGGTCGACGTCAGCGGTGGGGAGAGCGGCCATGGGCAAACCTTAGACACTCAAGTTGTGAACCGGCTGGCGGCCTCCTGGCGCTACCCCCGGAAGTGGGTTGGGATACCGCCGCGCGCCTGTCCCGCGCCTCCGTGCCGGTAGGTCACCCTCGTTCCGTGGGAACCATCTGCGGCGGCGTCTGCGGGTGCCGCCAGAACTGGGACGTGCCCGGCCGGGCGAGCCGCGCCCTGCTGGCCACCTCGATCGGGCATGTCCTCCCGCACGTCGCCCGGACGGCCAAGGCCCTCGGTCTCACCGTCCACTCCGCGCCCCAGCTGGTCGACGTCGTCGACGAACGCGGCGGCCGGGGGCTCGAGCGGCTGTTCCAGCGGCTGGCCCGCGAGCTGACCGCGGCCGAGACCGAGGCGGTCCGGGTGGCCACCGACCCGCCGGTCGACGGGACCACGCGCACCGCCCGCCTGCTCACCGCGCCCACCCTCGCCGTCGAGCTGGCCCGGCGCGGGGTCACCGTCGAGGTCGGCGTCCTGGCCGAGGCCGAGTTCTGGTCGGTCTACCAGCCGATCGTGTCGCTGGCCGACCGCTCGGTCGTCGCCCACGAGGCGCTGCTGCGCGGCCTCGTCGACGGCCGCGAGGTGGGCGGCGGTGACCTGTTCTTCGTGGCCGAGTCCGCGGGGTGGCTGGACCGTCTGGACCGCATCGGCCGCGAGTCGGCCATCACCGGTGCGGTGCCGTGGCTGGGCGACCACGACCTGTTCATCAACTCCGACCCGACCTCGATCTACCGCCCGCAGGTGTGCCTGGCCAGCACCGAGCGGGTCGCCCACGAGACGGGGGTGGAGCCGCACCAGCTGGTGTTCGAGGTGGTGGAGTCGCACGCCATCGCCGACCGCGGGCACCTGGTGTCGGTGCTGGAGCACTACCGCTCGCTGGGGTGGCGGGTGGCGCTGGACGACGTCGGCGCCGGCTGGTCGAGCCTGTCGCTGCTGGGCGCCGTGCGCCCGGAGCTGGTGAAGCTGGACAAGCGGCTGGTGCAGGAGCTGCCCGACGACGGCGCCCGCACCGTGCTGAAGGCGGTCACCGACCTGGCCCACCAGCTCGGCGCGGTGGTCGTCGCCGAGGGCGTCGAGACCGAGCAGCTGGCCGAGGAGGTCACCGCGCTCGGCGCCGATCTGGGGCAGGGCTGGCTGTTCGGCCGGCCGGTCCGGCCCGAGCTGCCGGCGGAGGAGCCCGAGGGCCGCTGGCAGCCGGTGGAACGCGTCCGCTGAGCCGCTGCGGTCAGCCCAGTGCCCAGCCGGTGAGCACCGGGCGTCCGTGCTCGTGGCCGAGGACGCCGTAGCGCCCGGCGGGGAGGGCGAACAGCGCACCGGCCTCGGGGGCGAGCCCCAGCCACCGGGCCGTGAGCACGCGCAGCACGTGCCCGTGCGCGACCAGGGCGACGTCGCCCTCGCCGAGCCGTGCGCGGGCGCGGTCGAGGACCCGGTCGACCCGCCGGCCGACGTCGTCCAGCGCCTCGCCGGGCATCGCCGCGGTGGCGGTGCCGTCCCGCCAGATCGACCACTCGCGGCCCAGCTCCTCGCTGATCTCGGCGGTGGTGCGCCCCTCGTAGCCGCCGTAGTCGATCTCCACCAGGTCGGGGTCGACGTCGGTGGCCGGCAGCCCGGCCAGCTCGGCCGTGCGCCGCGCGCGCACCAGCGGGCTGACCCGGACCTCGACGAACTGCCGCCCGGCGAGGACCGCGCGCAGCCCGCGGGCCTGCTCCTCGCCCTCGGGCAGCAGCGGGAGGTCGGTCGTCCCGGTGTGCTGGCCGGTCCGGCTCCACTCCGTCTGCCCGTGCCGCAGCACCACGATCTCGCCCACCGGTCCATCGAACACGCCTGCCCGGGAACACGCTCGGGGGTGGCCGCGCTGGCCACCGGCATGACCACTGCACAGCTCAGCGACACGTTCAGCATCGGCGGCGACCTCCCCGTCCACCGGCTCGGCTACGGAGCCATGCAGCTGCCCGGCCCGGGCGTCTGGGGCGAGCCGGCCGACCGCGCCGCCGCGATCCGCGTGGTGCAGGCCGCCGTCGAGCAGGGCGTCGACTTCATCGACACCGCCGACTCCTACGGCCCCGAGGTCAGCGAGCAGATCATCGCCGAGGCGCTGCATCCCTATCCGGAGCACCTCGTCATCGCGACCAAGGCCGGGCTGACCCGCCAGGGCCCCGGCATCTGGACGCCGGTCGGCCGCCCGGCCTACCTCAAGCAGCAGGTCGAGCTCTCGCTGCGGCACCTGAAGGTCGACCGCATCGACCTGATCCAGCTGCACCGCATCGACGCCGAGGTTCCGCTGGCCGACCAGCTCGGCGCCTTCGCCGAGCTCAAGGAGCAGGGCAAGGTCCGGCACATCGGCGTCTCCGAGGTGTCGGTCGAGGAGCTGGAGGCAGCCCGCGGCATCACCGAGATCGTCAGCGTGCAGAACCTCTACAACCTCACCAACCGGCAGAGCCAGGACGTCCTGGACTACGCCACCGGCGAGGGAATCGCCTTCATCCCGTGGTTCCCGATCGCCACCGGGGACCTCGCCGCGCCGGACAGCCCGGTCGCCGACATCGCCCGCGAGCTGGATGCCACGCCGTCGCAGGTGGCGCTGGCCTGGCTGCTGCGGAAGTCGCCGGTCATCCTCCCGATCCCGGGCACCAAGTCGGTCGACCACCTCACCGAGAACCTCGGCGCCGCGCGGCTGACGCTCTCCGACGAGGACATGACCCGCCTCGACGCGATCGCATAGTCGTCCGCCGGACGACACCGCCGCCAGGTGCCGTCCCGACGGGCGACGAGCCGTTGCGCGAGCGGCAGCGGGGATCCTCCGGGCCGGCGCTGCAGCCCGCCGAACCCCCGGTCGCGACCGCTGCGACCGGGGGTTCACCATGTCGTCGTGGATGCCGAGGACTTCCGTCAGGTCAAGGACGCCGTTCGCCAGCTGATCCGCGAATCGGTCGTGCCCCGCGAGGAGCAGATCGAGGACGAGGACCGCATCCCCGACGACCTGCGCGCGCAGGCCGCGGAGATGGGCCTGTTCGGCTACGCGCTGCCCGAGGAGCACGGCGGCCTCGGCGTCACCATGAGCGAGGACGTCGAGCTCGCCATGGAGTTCGGCTACACGACGCCGGCGTTCCGCTCCCTGTTCGGCACGAACAACGGCATCTCCGGTCAGGTGATCGCCCGGTTCGGCAGCGACGAGCAGAAGAAGAAGTATCTGCCGGGGCTCTCCGCCGGTGAGCTGATCGGGTCCTTCGCCCTCACCGAGGCCGAGGCCGGCTCCGACCCCTCCGCCCTGCGGACGTCCGCCCGCCGCGACGGCGACGACTGGGTCATCAACGGCAGCAAGCGCTACATCACCAACGCGCCGATCGCCGACCTGTTCGTCGTCTTCGCCCGCACCGACCCGGCGGAGCGGGGCGGCCGCGGCATCTCCAGCTTCGTCGTCGAGACCGCCACGCCCGGCGTCACCGTGGGCCCCAAGGACAAGAAGATGGGCCAGGCCGGCGCCTGGACCAGCGAGGTGTTCTTCGACGACGTGCGGGTGCCCGCCGATGCGCTGGTGGGGGAGGAGGGCCGGGGGTACGCCAAGGCCCTCACCGTGCTCTCCCGCGGCCGGCTGCACATCGCCGCGCTCTGCGTCGGCATGGCCCAGCGGGTGCTCGACGAGTCGGTCGCCTACGCGGCCACCGCCAAGCAGGGTGGCGCGCCGATCGGCCGCTTCCAGCTGGTGCAGGCGATGCTCGCCGACATGCACGCCGAGCTGCTCGCCGGCCGCAGCATGGTGCGCGACGTCGCCGCCCGCTACGACTCCGGCGAGGACACCTCCGTCGGCCCGTCGTCGGCCAAGCTCTTCTGCACCGAGATGGTCGGCCGCGCCGTCGACAAGGCGGTGCAGGTGCACGGCGGCATGGGCTACCTGCGGACGACGCCGGTGGAGCGCTTCTACCGCGACGCCCGCCTCTTCCGCCTCTACGAGGGCACCAGCGAGGTGCAGCGGGTGATCGTCGGCGGTGCGCTGCTGCGTGAGGCCGGCATGGCACGTGGCTGAGCGGCCGGAGCTCTCCACCGCGGAGCGCGACGTCCGGCGGGGCGCCGTCGGGGACCTCGGCTCCGCGCTGCGCGAGCTGGTCGACGCCGCGGTGCTCACCGAGGTGCCGATGGCGGAGCTCGCGGACGTGGCGGGCGCCGTGCGGCAGCTCGCCGGGCGGCTGCGCGCCGACGGCCGGGGGCTGCACGACATCCCCTCGGTCGACGACCCCGCCACCGGGGAGCGCTGGTACAGCCCGGTCTACGGGCCGGGCAACCCCGTGGCCCCGCCGATGGAGGCGTCGAGCACCCCGGACGGCCGGGCGACCGGCCGGGTGACCCTCGGCAAGCCGCACGAGGGGCCGCCCGGGCTCGTGCACGGCGGAGTGGTGGCGACGCTCCTCGACCACGTCCTCGCCCGCGCCGTTCGGGCGGCCGGGCGCGGCGGGCTCACGGCCACGCTGACGGTCACCTACCGGCGTCCGGTGCAGCTGGGCGTGTCGCTGGTGGCGACGGCGGAGCTGGCGACCACCGAGGGCCGGCGGACCACCGCCACCGCGCGCCTGGTCGCCGCCGACGACCCGGCGACGACGCTGGCCGAGGCCGAGGGGCTGTTCGTCGCGCTGCGGCCGGAGCGGGCCGCCGACGTCTTCGCGCCCACCGGGCGCGACGTGGAGGCCTGGACCAGCCGCAGCTGACACCGGTCCGGGCCTGCCGGTGCGCCGCTGGCGTGCGACCTCCGCCGTTCCCGGGAGGTCACGTACGGCGCACCCGGGCCTCGTTCGACGGCTGAGTCAGTTGGCCCGCGGGCCCGGCGCGTTGGCCGGGTCGCCGCCCGGGTCGAGCGAGGCCCCGCCGGCCGGGCGGAGCAGCGCGCCGGGTGCCCCCGTCCCGCTCCCGAGGGCGGCGACGAACTGGCGCAGCACGTCGTCGCCGGTGTGGAACGGGCCCCAGTCCAGCAGCTTGCGCGCCCGCCCGGTGTCCAGCGCCGGTGCCTGCGTGCCGATGTCCAGCCAGCCCGGTTCGGTGGGCACCACGTGGGCGGTGAAGGCGGCGTGCAGCGCGGCGCGCAGGGCGAAGGCCGGGGTGGGCACCCGCACAGTCCCCAGCGCGCGGGCCAGCGCGTCGGCGTCCATCAGCGGTTCGGCGGCGATGTTGAACGGGCCGGGCGCGCGCCGGTCGAGCATCCGCTCGATCGCGTCGGCGACGTCGTCGGCGTGGACGAACGCGACCGCCAGCGCGGGCAGGGGGAGCGGCAGCAATCGCGCGACCGCGCCGGGCAGCATACGCGCGGCGCCGAACAGCAGCGGCCCGAGGAAGTAGCGGCCGATCTCGCTGCTCGCCTCCGGTTGCAGCACCAGCGTGGGGCGGACGACGGTCAGCGTGATGTCCCGGTGCCGGCCGAGGACCTCGCGGACCACCCGCTCGGCGTCGGACTTGTCCCGGCTGTACTGCGCGCTCGGGATGCCCGTGGTCGGCCAGTCCTCGGTGACCCGCTGCCCTCGAGCCCCGCCGGCGTAGGCGCCGATCGAGCTCATGTGCACGAACTGGTCGACGCCGGCCGCGGCAGCCGCGCGGGCCACCCGCCGGGTGCCGTCGACGTTCACCTGGCGCAGCTTGTCGGGCTGCCGCCCCGGCTGCAGCGCCCAGGCGAGGTGGACGACGGCGTCGACGCCGTCGAGGAACTCGGCGAGCTCGGCCTCGGAAGCCGCCTCGCCGAGGTCGGCGAGGTGCCAGCGCACGCCGTCGTAGGGGGCGATCGCCGGCGGCCGCCGCCGGGCCAGCCCGCGCACCTCCGCCAGCCCGGCCTTGGGGTTCGTGAGCCGGCGCAGCAGGGCGGTGCCGACGTTTCCGCTGGCACCGGTGACGGCCACCGTGCGACCGGCGAGGTGACCGGGGGAGAGCTTCGCCATTCCCTGCCGCTACCCGGCCGGCCTGCCGCCAACCCGCCGGTCCAGGCCGGGGCGTCCTACCGGCGCCGCGCCACCGTCGTCGCCGCCTCCGGCGCCGCCTCGAGCGACCGGCCGCGGAGCTCGGGCAGCCCCCAGGTGGCGAGGGCCGCCAGCAGGAAGAAGGCGGCGAAGGTGCCGAAGACCAGGCCGGTGCCTCCGGCGGCGATCAGCGGCGGGACGCTCAGCGGCGCCGCGATCGAGGCCAGCCGGCCGAACCCGGCGGCGGCCCCGGCGCCGGTCGCCCGGAGGGCGGTGGGGTAGATCTCCGGCGTGATCGCGTAGAGGGCACCCCACGCGCCGAGGTTGAAGAACGACAGCACCATGCCGGTGACCAGCACCGCGGTGTCGCCGTCGGCCGTGGCGAACAACCCCGCCCCGACGGCCGAGCCGACGAGGAAGGTGGCCAGCGTCGGCCGCCGGCCCCACTTCTCGATGAGGAAGGCCGCCACGGCGTACCCGGGGAGCTGGGCCAGCGTGATGATCAGCGTGTACTGGAACGACTTCACCAGCGAGAAGCCGTCGTTGAACAGCAGCGTCGGCAGCCAGATGAAGGCGCCGTAGTACGAGAAGTTGATGCTGAACCAGACCACCCACAGGGCGGCGGTGCGCAGCCGCGTCGCGGCGGACCACAGGGCACCGGGTCCCGGCGGCGCGCTCGGCGGCTCGGGTGCCGGGGAGGCGACCGGCTCGACGCCGGCGGCCCGCTCGAAGCGGCGCACCGCGGCCTCGGCCTCCTCGGTGCGGCCGCGCAGCTCCAGGAAGCGCACCGACTCCGGCAGCCCCCGCCGGACCACGACCGCGTACAGCGCCGGCACGGCGCCGATGGCCAGCGCCCACCGCCAGCCGTCGTCGCCGCTGGGGACGACGAAGTAGCCGATGAGGGCGGCCAGCGTCCAGCCCACCGCCCAGAACGCCTCGAGCAGCACGACCACCCGGCCGCGGACCCGCGCGGGAGCGAACTCGCTGACCAGGGTGGAGGCGACCGGGAGCTCCGCGCCGAGCCCCAGGCCGATGAGGAACCGGAACACCAGCAGCGCCCCGACCGACCAGGACAGCGCCGCGGCCCCCGTCGCCACCCCGAAGACCAGCAGCGTCAGGGCGAACACCTGCCGCCGGCCGAACCGGTCGGCCAGCAGACCGCCCAGGGTGGCGCCGATCGCCATGCCGACGAAGCCGATGGAGCCGATCCAGGAGACCTCGGTGGTGGAGAGACCCCACTGCGCGATCAGCGCCGTCATCACGAAGGAGATCAGGCCGACGTCCATCGCGTCGAGAGCCCAGCCCATCCCGGAGCCGACGACCAGCCGACCGTGCTCGTTGGTGAAGGGCAGCCGGTCGAGGCGCTGGGCGCGGGTCAGCGGGGACGTCGGCTCGGTCATGCCGTGCAGTCTCGCAATCGCCCGGGATCAGCCGCGGACGTGGGCGGTGACCAGCTCGGCGGTGCGCTCGGCGGCGAGCTCGGGGATCCAGTGGGTCACGTCGTCGAGGACCTCCAGCCGGTACGCGGCGTCGACGAAGCGCCCGGTGTCCTCCGTGGCCGCGCGGCCGAGGAAGGCGTCACGGGTGCTCCAGACGTGGAGCGTGGGCACCCGGACCTTCCCGACCGGGTCCCGCCCGCTCCACGGCAGGGCGCGGTACCAGTTGATGGCCGCGGTGAGGGCACCCGGCTCGCGCATCCGCCGCACGTAGCGGTCGACGGCGTCGTCGGGGAGACCGCCGTGGGAGAGCATCCGGCGCAGCGCCGCGCCGTTGCCGGCGAGCAGGAGCTGCTCGGGCAGGACGGGCAGCTGGAACAGGCCCATGTAGTACGAGCGCAGCGCCTGGTCGCTGGTGACCATGGCGCGGGCCATGGCGCCGGGGTGCGGCACCGAGAGCGCGGTCAGCGTGCGCACCCGGTCGGGGTGCCAGGCGCCCAGCGCCCAGCCGACGATGCAACCCCAGTCGTGCCCCACGACGTGCGCGGACTCCAGGCCGGCGGCGTCGAGCAGGGCGAGGACGTCGTCCGCCGTCTCGCGCAGCCGGTAGTGCGACCGCCCGCGCGGCCGGGCCATGGGGGAGTAGCCGCGCTGGTCGGGCGCGAGGGTGCGCAGGCCGTGCTGGTGCAGGGCTGGCGCGACCCGGTCCCACGCGGTCGAGTCCTGGGGGAAGCCGTGCAGGAGGACGACGGGCTCGCCGTCGGTCGGTCCGGCGTCCCGGACGTCGAAGGTCAGGCCGTCGCGGCGGAAGCTGTCCACCCGACCTCTCTGCCCCGCCCGGTTCCCGCGCACACGGGGAGGCAGCGCTCGCGCCGATCGGGGACCATGGGCCGGTGACCGCGCCCCCTGTCGAATTCATCGTGCTGGTCGACGACGACGGGCGGGAGATCGGCACCCTACCCAAGCCGCAGGTGCACCACGGTGAGACGCCGCTGCACCGGGCGTTCTCCGCCTACCTGTTCGACGACGGGGGCCGGTTGCTGGTCACCCGCCGGGCCGCGGCCAAGGCGACCTTCCCGGGCATGTGGACCAACACCGTGTGCGGGCATCCGGGCCCGGGTGAGGACGACGGCGCGGCCATCGCGCGGCGGGCCGATTTCGAGCTGGGCCTGCAGGTGGCCGACGTGCGCCCGGCGCTGCCCGGCTACCGGTACCGGGCGGAGTTCCGCGGCGTCGTGGAGAACGAGGTCTGCCCGGTGTACGTCGGTCGCTTCACCGGGGAGCCGGCCCCGGAGCCGAGCGAGGTGGGGGAGTGGGAGCTGCTCGACTGGGCCGCGTTCCGCCGTCGCCAGGAGACCGAGGGGGACGCCTGGTCGCCGTGGTGCCGGGAGCAGGCCCGGCTGATCGAGGAGGCCGGGCTGCACCGGGTCTGATCCGTCCCCGATGGCCCCTCGCGGTCGGTCCTTCCGACCTGCGGCCCCGTCGATCTTCGGAGAGGCTGTCGGCGACGGGCACGCGCGGACGACGGAGGGCTGCATGGAGACGTCGCTGAAGGGCCGGGTCGCACTGGTGACCGGTGCGGCGAGCGGCCTGGGGCGGGCGACCGCGCTGGCGCTGGCAGAGGCAGGTGCGCACGTGGTGATCGCCGACATCGACGCCGCCGGCAGCGAGGAGACCCTGTCCCGGGTGAGCGCCGCCGGTGGCTCGGGCGAGGCGCTCGGCCTGGACGTCACCCGGGACGAGAGCCGGCGCGCGGTCGTCGCCGACCTGTTCGACCGGCACGGTGAGGCGTTCGACGTGCTGGTCAACGTCGCCGGCATCGACCGCCCGGGCTACATCACCGACATCGACCTCGCCGACTACCAGCGGGTGCAGGCGGTCAACTGCGAGGGCCCGATCTTCCTCACCAGCGAGTTCATGAAGCGGGTGCAGCACCTGCCCGAGGGGCGCACCGCCGACGTGGTGCACGTCGTCTCGCTGTCGGCCATCACCTCCGGCAGCGGGGCGATCGCCTACAACGGCTCCAAGGCGGGCTTCCTCAATGCCACCAGATGCATCCAGCGGGAGCTGCGCGAGAAGGCGGCCCGCCAGGAGGACGGCAGCGAGCGGCCGTTCCCGTGCCGCGTGCAGAGCGTCATCCCCGCGGCGATGGACACGCCCATGATGGAGCAGTGGGGCATCCCCGGGCACCTGATGATGCCGCCGTCGGCGGTCGCCGAGGCCATCCGCACGCTGCTGCTCCTGCACCCGGCGGCCTTCATCCCCGAGATGCAGATCGTGCCCCGGCTCGAGCCCAACTTCCCCCGCTGATCGATCGTGAGGAACAGCCGCGTGAACGCCCCGGACGACCCCACCCCGGACACCGCGATGGCCTCCGGGACCGACGCCGGCCGGCCCGGCGGTCACCTCGGCCCGGGTGACCTCGCGCCCGACGAGGAGCGGCTGCTCGCCGCGCTGGAGCGCGACGGCCGGGCGGCGGGTCCGGGTTCCCCGGAGGAGACCACCCCGGTCGTGCGGGCGGCCGAGGACGAGGCGCCCCTGCCGGCCGAGGGCGGTACCCCCGACGACGGTCTGACGCCCCGGTTCGTCGCGCCCGAGCCTGACTGAGCGCGCAGCCGGGTCAGCTCGCCCGGGGGCGCAGGCAGACGGCGACGAGCGCGACGTCGTCCTCCGTGCCCTCGGGCAGCAGCCGGTCGATCAGCCGGTCGCTCGTCGTGCTGACCGGCCCCGCTGCCGCGCGGGGTCCACGCCGGGCAGCAGTTCGGGGAGCAGGAACTCGACGGCGGGTCACCCAGGAGCCACCTGGGCGCGCGCGGCGGGGCGGCACCACGCGGCGAGCGCCCCGAAGGTCTCCCGGGCGGCGGAGACGATGCGCTCGACGTCGCCGCCGGTCGCCACGTGCTCGCGGGTGGCCCGGCGGTAGGCCGCCCACATGGCGCCCGTCTCGGGTCCGTAGGGCGAGAACGCGCGGATGCGTACGCCGGACAGGCGGGGCAGGCCGGCCAGGTGCCGGTCGATGAACGTCCCGCCGAGCGTCGAGCCCTCCAGCACGTAGAGCCGGCCCAGCGCCTCGTCGGTGCCGGCCACGGGGGGCAGCGCGGGCGCGGCAGCCGGAACGGGGGCGCCGAGGGCGGCGAGGTCCGCGGCGAACAACCCGGCCCGGCGCCGGCGGGTCCAGTCGACGGTCCCGGCGTCGGCGGGGCGACGGGCGGCCCACCCGTCCAGCCCCGCCTCGGCCGCGGCCCAGAAGCCGTGCATCAGCCCGAGCACCTGGGCGAGCCGGTCGCGGTCGAGCTCCGGATCGAGCAGGTCCAGGGTGTCCTCGAGGGCCTGGTGCTCCTCCGCCGTGCCGGTGCGCAGCCGGCGCAGCACGTCGTCGGCGCCGCTGCGGTGGTCCTCCTGGTGCGCACCCGTCTCTCCCGCAGCCATCCCGACGAGCGTAGGTGACCGGTGGGGACCAGGGGCGGTGGGCCCGGGGAGCCGGGCTCCAGCCGGTAGTGCAGCGTCCGGCGGTGGATGCGCAGCGCCGTCCGGAAGTCCCGTACATCTGGCCCTGGCCCGGACGGGTGGACGTGCCTAGCGTTCTCAGGTGTCGGCGTCGTCCGCACCTGGGAGGCCCCGTGCTGCTCTCCAAGGCCCTGCTCGCCGCCTCCCGCCGGCCGGCCCTGCGGCGGGCGGTCACCGGCACGCCGACCACCCGCGAGGTGGTCGACCGGTTCGTCGCCGGGGAGACGTTGGACGACGCGCTGGCCGCCGTCCGCTCGCTGACGCCCGACGGGATCGCGGTGACCCTCGACCACCTCGGCGAGGACGTCACCGACCGCGCCCAGGCGCGGCGGACCCGCGACGCCTACCTCGCCGCGCTCGAGGCGCTGGCCCCGCTCGGGCTGGGACCGGCCGCCGAGGTCTCGGTGAAGCTGTCGGCGTTCGGCCAGGCGCTGCCCGACGGGCACGACCTCGCCCTCGAGCTGGTCCGCCCGGTGGTCGAGGCGGCTTCGGCCGGCGGCACGACGGTCACCGTCGACATGGAGGAGTCCCGGACCGTCGACTCCACCCTGGCCACGGTCGCCGAGCTGCGGAAGGAGCATCCGGGAACCGGCGCGGTTCTCCAGTCGATGCTCTTCCGCACCGAGGACGACGCCAAGGCCCTCGCGGTGAGCGGCTCCCGGGTGCGGCTGGTGAAGGGCGCCTACGACGAGCCCGGGACCGTCGCCCACCGGAGCCGCAAGGACGTCGACGCGGCCTACGCCCGGTGCCTGGAGATCCTCATGAGCGGGCCGGGGTACCCCATGGCCGGCTCGCACGACCCGGCGATGGTGCAGCGGGCGCACGAGCTCGCGGCGCAGCACTCGCGCGCCGCGGACAGCTGGGAGGTGCAGATGCTCTACGGCATCCGCCCCGACGAGCAGCGCCGGCTGGCCGCCGCAGGAACCCGCGTCCGGGCCTACGTGCCCTACGGCGCCGACTGGTACGGCTACTTCGTGCGCCGCCTGGCCGAGCGCCCGGCCAACGTCGCCTTCTTCCTCCGCTCGCTGCTCACCCGATCCTGAGAACGAGGTACCCATGGACGCCGTCACCCGTGTCCCGGCACCGCGCAACGAGCCGGTGCTCACCTACGCCCCCGGCGCGCCGGAGCGCGCCGAGCTCCACGCCCGGCTGGGCGAGCTCGCCGCCACTCAGCTGGAGCTGACCAGCACGATCGGCGGCCGGCAGCGCATGGCCGGCGGCGACCCGTTCGACGTCGTGCAGCCGCACCGGCACCGCGCCGTCCTCGGCACGTCGGCCAACGCCACGCACGGCGACGCCCAGGACGCCGTCCGGTGCGCCAAGGAGGCCGCCCCGGCCTGGCAGGAGCTTTCCTTCGACGACCGCGCCGCGGTGTTCCTGCGCGCGGCCGACCTGCTGGCCGACCCCTGGCGGCAGACCCTCAACGCGGCCACGATGCTCGGCCAGAGCAAGACCGCGCAGCAGGCGGAGATCGACAGCGCCTGCGAGCTGATCGACTTCTGGCGCTTCAACGTGCACTTCGCGCGGCGGATCCTCGCCGAGCAGCCCGAGTCCTCGCCCGGTGTCTGGAACCGCACCGACCACCGGCCGCTCGAGGGCTTCGTCTACGCGATCACGCCGTTCAACTTCACCGCGATCGCCGGCAACCTGCCCACCGCGCCGGCGCTGATGGGTAACACCGTCGTCTGGAAGCCGGCCCCCACCCAGCAGTTCGCCGCGCACTTCCTCATGCGGCTGCTGGAGGAGGCCGGCCTCCCGCCGGGCGTCATCAACATGGTCACCGGCGACGGGATCGCCGTCTCCGAGGTGGCGCTGGCCGACCGCGACCTCGCGGGCATCCACTTCACCGGCTCGACCCCGGTGTTCCAGCACCTGTGGCGCACCGTGGGCGACAACATCTCCTCCTACCGCGGCTACCCGCGCATCGTGGGCGAGACCGGCGGCAAGGACTTCGTCGTCGCCCACCCCTCGGCCGACGTCGACGTGCTGCGCACGGCGCTGGTCCGCGGCGCCTTCGAGTACCAGGGCCAGAAGTGCTCGGCGGCCTCCCGGGCCTACGTCCCGCGCAGCGTGTGGTCGCGGCTCCGGGACGACCTCGTCGCCACCACCGAGTCGCTGGAGATGGGCGACGTCACCGACTTCTCGAACTTCATGGGCGCGGTCATCGACCGGAGGTCCTTCTCCAAGCTGGCCGGCGTCCTCGACCGGGTGGACGACGATCCTGCCCTGTCGATCGTCGCCGGCGGCACCGCCGACGACAGCGAGGGCTTCTTCGTCCGCCCGACGATCATCGAGGGCACCGACCCGGGCCACGAGGTCTTCACCACCGAGTACTTCGGGCCGGTGCTGGCGGTGCACGTCTACGACGACGCGGACTACGACACGGTGCTCACGCAGATGGAGTCCGCGGCGCCCTACGCGCTCACCGGCGCCGTCATCGCGCAGGACCGCGTGGCGATCGCGCACGCGCAGGAGTTCCTCCGGCACGCGGCGGGCAACTTCTACGTCAACGACAAGCCGACCGGCGCCGTCGTCGGCCAGCAACCCTTCGGCGGCGGGCGGGCCTCGGGCACCAACGACAAGGCCGGCGCCGCGCAGAACCTCATGCGGTGGACCAGCAGCCGGTCGATCAAGGAGACGTTCGCGCCGGCGACCGACCACCGCTACCCGCACATGGGCTGATCCCGGGGGTGGGCGGGCCAGTAGAGGAGGCCGTCGTCGCCGAGCACCGCCCCGTCAGAGGTGCGGTGCGGGGTGAGCCGGCCGTCGGGCATCAGGTGCAGCACGGGGGTTGCCCGGGCCAGGACGGCGACGTCGGCGACCAGCCGCCGGTGGCACCGCCACCACACGCTCTCGCTGCACATCACCGCCACCGTCGCGCCGGCCGCCTCGGTGAGCACCTCGTCCAGCGCGGCGGCGAAGCCGGGCGTGCGCGTGTGGGCGGCGTAGGCGGCGAACTGGGCGACCGTCCACCAGTCGTCCGGCACCGGCGCGCCGGACGGCAGCCGCCGGCGACCGCCCAGCCGTTCCTCCCACCGGTAGCCGACGCCCGCGGCGGGGAGCCACTGCTCGAGCGCCTCCCGCCGCACGTCGGGGTTGGTCCGGCTGCCGGGGAAGCGGCGCACGTCGACGACCACCTCCACGCCGGCCCCGGCCAGGCGGGCGCCCAGCGCGGTGCGGTCCTCGGGCCCGTGGCCCACGGTCAGCAGCGGCACGTCCTCCTCCCTACCCGGGCGCTGCGGGCCATGCCCCGCCCGGCATGCTCGACGGGCACGACGGACGACGGAGGAGCGGCGTGAGCGGGGGAACGGTGGAGGTGCGGGCACCCTTGTGGCGGTCGCGCGGGGTGCAGGCGCTGGTCGGCGTCACGGCGCTCGGGTTCGTCGGCTTCTACCTCACGCTGGCCTCGCTGCCCACGTACGCGGTGGCCGGCGGCGCCTCGCAGAGCTCCGCCGGGGTGGTGACCGCCGTCTTCCTCGTCGTGACGATCGCCGTGCAGTCGGTCGTGCCGGCGCTGGCCGCGCGGTTCGGCACCGGCCCGGTGTTCGCGGCGGGTCTGCTGGCTCTCGGGCTCCCCTCGCCGTTCTACGTGCTCGACGACGGCCTGGTCTGGATCTCGGCGCTGTCCGCCGTGCGCGGCGCGGGGTTCGCGGTGATCACCGTGCTGGGCGCCACCCTCGCGGCGCGGGTCGCGCCGCCGGAGCGACGCGGGGAGTCGATCGGCCTCTACGGCCTGGCCATCGCGCTGCCCAACATGGTCGCGATCCCCGCCGGCGTGGCGCTGGTGCTCGGCGGTCAGATCGGCTGGCTGGGGTGGCTGTCGGCGGCGCCGGTGCTCGGTCTGCTGGTCCTCCCGCTGCTGCTGCGCTCCGTGCAGACCTCCGAGGAGCGCGGTCCGGCAGGTGACGCGCGCGCGGCGTTGCGCGCCGCCCTGGCGCCGTCGGTGGTGCTCCTGGTCGTGACGACGGCCGGCGGCGGCTTCGTGACGTTCCTGCCGATCGAGCGGCCCGACGGCCGGCTGGCCACGGCCGCCCTCCTGCTGTGGGGGCTGGCGGGTGCGCTGGGGCGCTGGCGCGCGGGTCTGCTGGCCGACCGCGTGGGTTCCGGCCTGCTGCTGCCCCTGTCGCTGCTGACCGGCGCGGCGGGTCTGGCGCTCGCGGGGGCCGGGCTGTGGTGGGGCCCGGCCTGGGTGCTGCTGGGCGCGGCGCTGTTCGGTGCGGCCTTCGGCGCGGTGCAGAACCTCACGCTGCTGCGGGCCTTCGCCCGCGCCGGCGACCGGGGGACGACGACGGCCAGCGCCCTGTGGAACGCCTCGTTCGACGGCGGCACGGCGGCCGGGGCGCTGCTGCTCGGGTTCGCGTTCGGCGCCGTCGGCCTGCCGTGGACGCTGGTGCTGTCGGCCGTCGTACTGAGCGCCGCGATGCCCCTCGCCCTGGTCGCATCCCGCCCGGCGGCGGTCCGGGCCTGAGTCGGTCGCCCGGGATCAGCGGAGGTGGGCGGCCGCGGCGTGCAGCGACCGGATGAAGAGGACCTCCTCGCCCGACCGTCGCAGCCAGGTGCGCAACCCCTCCGGGTCGTCCCGGTTCGCATCCCGGAGCTGGCCGAGCTTCAGCTGCCGGGTGCTGGCCTGCGCCCGCTGAGCGGCGGGCAGGGCGCGCCCCTCGGCCCGGGCGATGGCGGTCAGCCCTGCGCCCACGAAGACGAGGTCGCGGATCTCCGACAGCTCGCCGAGCAGCCGGTCCGCGGCAGCGTCGTCGGACGCGGTCAGCGCGGTGAGCAGTTCCTCGGCGAGGCGGCGGCCCTCGGCGGCCGGGTCGGGCGTGGTCACCCCACTACTGTGCCCGCCCGGGTCGGCCGGGGCACAGCGGGGCGGCTCGGGCGTTCCGGCGCTGCAGCACCAGGTACCCGACGGCGAGCGCGGCGGTCGTCGACGGTGACGCTGCCGGCGGTCGACCGGTCCAGGCCCGAGCGCGTGCGCATCGTCGTCGACCTGCCGCGCCGGTGGGGCCGAGGAAGCCGGTGGCTCCCGGGAGCCGTCGGAGGATCATGCGGCGAGGCTGTCGGCGCCAGGGGTCCCGGCAACGTCGGGGAGCCCCTGACCCGACCCTGGACCGCCCCGAGGGGGTCAGGCGCTGCGGGGCAGGGGAGACCCCGGCCGCAGCTCGCGGCGCAGCGCCCGGGCGGCGGCCTGGCCCGCCCGGTTCGCACCGATCGTGCTGGCCGAGGGGCCGTAGCCGACCAGATGCAGCCGGGGCTCGCCCGCGACCTGTGTGCCCTCCATGCGGAAGCCCCCGCCGGGTCGGCGCAGCCGCAGCGGGGCGAGGTGGCCGACCGCCGCGCGGAACCCGGTGGCCCACAGGATCACGTCGGCCGCGATGAACCGGCCCGCGTCCCCGTCAGCGGCGTCCCAGACCACGCCGTCGGCGGTGATCCGGTCGAACACCGGCAGCCGCTCCAGCACGCCGCGCTCCAGCCCGTCGCGCACGTAGGGCGTGGTCACGAGCAGGCCGGTCACGCCGACGACGCTGCCGGGGCGTCGTCCCTCGCGCACCGCCTCCTCCACCATCGCGACCGCGCGGCGGCCGGCGTCGGCGTCGAACGGCCCGTCGCGCCAGACCGGCGGGCGGCGGGTGACCCACGTCGTGGAGGTGACGCGGGAGATCTCGGCGAGCAGCTGGGTGGCGGAGGCGCCGCCGCCCACGACGACGACGTGCTGGGCGCGGAACTCCTCGGCGGACCGGTAGTCGACGGTGTGCAGCTGCCGGCCGCGGAACAGCTCCTGGCCCGGGTAGCGCGGAACGAAGGGGCGGGTCCAGGTGCCGGTGGCGTTGACGACCGCGCGGGCGGTCCAGGACCCGTGGTCGGTGTCGACCGAGAAGCGGCCGTCGGCGGTGCGCCGCACAGCGGTGACCCGCACCGGACGGGCGACGGGCAGCTCGAACCGGCGCTCGTACTCGGCGAAGTAGGCCGGGACCGTCTCGACGGCCGGCGCCGAGTCGTCGGAGCGGGCGAACGGCAGGCCGGGCAGGTCGTGCACCCGGTGGGCGGTGCCCAGGGTCAGCGAGGGCCAGCGGTGCCGCCACGCCCCGCCGGGAGCGGGCTCCCCGTCGAGGACGACGAAGTCGTTGCGCGGTTCGAACCCCTGCCGGGCGAGCGCCCAGGCCGTCGACAGCCCGGCCTGGCCTGCGCCCACCACGACCACGTCGACGTCGCGGGGAGCTGGTGTGCCGGTCACACGCGCACCAACTCCCCACCCGCGCACGGGCTTCCCGCCGATTCCGCGCCCTATACCGACCGGCCGGTATGGTGCACGTCACATACCGACGACGGGGGACAGCGCACCATGCCGAAGCCCAGCTCCCAGGGGACAGCCGGGCAACTCTCCCGACCGGCTGTGCCGTGGTTCGTGGCGGTCGAGCTCGACGAGCCCCGGGGAGCGGCCCGGCCGGAGTTCGGAGCCGGGGAACGGCTGGACGACCCCGGGGTGGCGCTGCTGGACCGCGCCGGCCGGCGCGGGATGCGGACGGCGGTGCTGACGCGTGACCGGCGTCGGGCCGCAGACGGCACGGACTGGCCGGTGGACCGGTGGGTGCACTGCGAGACCGCGGACCCCGCGGCGATCGCGGCGGCGGTGCGGTCCCTGGGCGGAGAGGTCGCGGCGGTCACCAGCGCCGTCGACGGCTTCGCCGGTCCGGCCGCGGCCGCCGCCCGGGCGCTGGGGCTGCGAGGGCCCACGCCGGGGTCGGTGGCGCTGGGTCACGACGCGGCCGCCGTGCGGACCGCGCTCGCGGCTGCCGGAGCGACCGATGTGGCCTGGTGCGAGGTGGCGGCGGGCGCGGTGTCGACCTCGCCCGTCGGCTACCCGTGCGTGGTGCAGCCGGTCGACGCCGGCGCCGGCTGCGACGTCGGCCGGGTCTCCGACGACCAGGAGCTGCGGGCGCTCGCCGGACGGCACCTGGCCCGCACCTCCTACGGGCGCGGGGTGCGGCCCCGGCACCGGCTGCTCGTGGAGGGGCACGTCCCGGGCCGGCGCTACGCCGCCGACGGCTTCGTCGACGGGCGGGGTCCGTTCGTCCTCGCCTGGTCCGAGCTGATCATGGCGCCGCCGCCGCACGTGACCGAGCTGGCCCTGACGGTGACCACGCGGGCGCCGGGTGCGGACGCTGCCGACCACGTCGGAGGGTGGCTGGCCGCCCTCGGGTACGACTTCGGCCCGTTCCACCTCGAGTTCGTCCTGGGCCCGGCCGGTCCGCGGTTCGCCGCGCTGCACACCCGGCTCGCCGCCGCTGGTCCCCGCGGGTGCGTCGACCAGGTGAGCGGGGTGGACACCGCCGACCTGGTGGTGGCCCGGCTGCTCGGCGCACCCGGACCCCCGGCCGCCTCGCCGGTCGGGGCCGGCGCGCTCATGCACCTGGCGGCCGACGCTGCGGGCCGGGTACGGGCGGTGTCGGGCGTCCGGGAGGCCGCGTGCATTCCCGGCTTGCACGCGGCGGAGGTCTTCGCCGACCTGGGCAGCAGCACCGCACCGCCGACGTGCAGCCGCGAGCAGCTGGGGCACGTCGTCACCGTGGGGGAGACGCCCGAGCAGGCACGGCGGCGCGCCGTGGTCGCCCTCGACCGCATCCGCGTCGAGATCGAGGAGCTCCTGCCGGCCTGACCGGTCCGGGGGCCCCTCGGACGCGGTTCGACCGGACCGACGGCGCCCTCTCCCTCGCAGAGGGGGCGCCGTCGTCGTCCGGGTCAGAGTCGGCCGGCGCGGGCGACGGGCAGCAGGCGCAGGGCGAGCAGGGCGCTGACCGCGGATGCCACGGCCAGCGGCAGGGCCGCCGCCGTCGCCCGTGCGGCCACCGCCATGACGTAGGGCGCGGCGAAGCCGAGGTAGGCGCAGGCCAGGAAGAGGGACGTCAGGGCGCCGAGGCGGGCCGGCGGGGCCAGCCTCGCGCTGAGCGTCAGACCCGCCGCCAGGCAGAGCCCGCCACCGGCGCCCAGCAGCGGGGCGGCGGCGAGGAGCCAGGGCAGCGCACCGGTCACGGCGAAGAGCGCGGCGCAGCCGAACCCGAGCGTGCCGAGCACGGTGCCGACGACGGCGGTCCACCGCCCCAGTCGGCGCTGCAGGCCGGCGACGACCGTGCCGGCGCCCAGCGTCACGCCGGCCAGCACGCCGGTGACCGCCACGCCCGCGTAGGGCAGGTCGGCCAGCAGCGGGACGGCGGAGATGATCGTGGACGGGAACGCGTAGACGCACACCGCCACCGGGGCCAGCACGGTCACCACCAGGAACCCGTCGCCCCGGCGGATCAGCGGCGCGGCCGGCGCCCCGTCGGCCCCGGTGCGGCGGCCGTCGCGCAGGTCGACGGTCTCCGGCAGCCGGAGGGCGAAGGCCAGGCCGACCCCCACGAGCACGGTGTGCAGGAGGTAGGGCAGCACCGTCGGCGCCGGCGCGTACTGGCCGAGCAGGCCACTGGTCAGCGGACCCAGCGAGAACCCGGCCGTCATGGCGAAGGCTGCCCGCCGTCCGCCGGCTCCCTCGCCGGACGCCAGCGAGAGCTCGCCCACCCAGGCGCTGCCGACGCTGAAGACGACGCCGCTGACGACCCCCTGGAGGAACCGGGCGGCGAAGAGCAGGGTCAGCGAGTCGCCGGCCGCAGCGAAGGCGAGCGACGCCAGCCCCGACAGCACGATGCCGGGGATCGCGACCCGGCGGCGGCCGAGCCGGTCGGACAGCGGCCCGGCCATCAGGAGGGCGGGGACGAGCCCGGCCGCGTAGCAGCCGAACAGCGCCGTGAGCACCTCGGCCGAGAGGTTCAGGCGCTCCTGGTAGACCAGCAGCAGCGGGGTCGGGACGTTGGTGCCCGCCGCCACGGCGAACAGCGCGAACACGGCGCGCTTCCAGGTCACCGGCCGACCCTACGACCCGCGACCGGCCGCCCCGCGCGCGCCCGCGCCGGAAGCGGACCGCTCGGTGACCGCCTGCCCCTGCTGGTCGAGCTCCCGGCGTGCGGCCGTGAGCACGGCTTTCCGGACGAGGCGCTGGTGACTCGGAAGGGTCTCGAGCTGGTCAGCGATCGAGTCGCTTCGTAGCGTCGAGACGTGCTCGCCTCCGCTGCCCTGCTCGCCGTCGCTTCCGGGCTCGCGCTCGGCCTGGGGCTCATCGTCGCGATCGGCGCGCAGAACGCCTTCGTCCTGCGCCAGGGCCTCCGCCTCGAGCACGTCGCCGCCGTGGTGGTCGTGTGCGCGGCCTCCGACGTCGCGCTCATCGCCGCCGGGGTGCTGGGGGCCGGCGCCGCGCTGGACGAGGCGCCCTGGCTGCTCACGGTGGTGTGCTTCGCCGGGGCCGCCTTCCTGCTGGCCTACGGTGCGCTGGCCGCGCGCAGAGCCCTGCACCCCGAGGCGCTCGCGCCGGACGCCAGCGGGCACGCGCCGGGCTCGAGGTCACCGTCGGCACTTGCCTGGCGCTCACCTGGCTCAACGCGCACGTCCACCTGGACACGGTGCTCCTGCTGGGCTCCATGGCCTCGACGTACGGCGCTCACCGCTGGCACTTCGCCGGAGGTGCGGCCCTGGGCAGCGTCCTCTGGTTCGCCGTTCTCGGTGACGGCGCCCGGCTGTTGCGGCCGGTGTTCGCCCGCCCGGCGGCGTGGCGGTACCTGGACGGCGCCCTCGCCGTCGTCATGACGGTCCTCGCCGTGTCCCTGGCGCTGCGCGGCGTCGGGGGAGGCTGAGAGCGACGGAGCGGCTCCGCCCGGAGGGCGGAGCCGCTGGTCGATCCTGGTGCGCCATCAGGGACTCGAACCCCGAACCCGCTGATTAAGAGTCAGCTGCTCTGCCAATTGAGCTAATGGCGCGCTGCATCCGGCGTGCCGGGCAACGACAGGGAACGATACCAGCGCCCCCGGCCCGCGCCCGTACCGGGGGCGTGCTCTTCGCCACGGCTCCACGCGTGCGGCCGTCGCCTGCTGCGCCGGGTGGAACGAAGGTGGGTGGGGCCCTCGCAGTCGTGACCCACTGCACTCCCCGGTGTCCCGTCGGCGTGGACACTGGTGGGAACGCCTCCGCCCCGATCCGGGCGGGGTGGGAGAGGAGCCGGAACGGGTGCGACGCGCAGCCGCAGTGATCGCCACCGGGGCGCTGGTTCTCCTGGCCGGGTGCAGCGGGGAGGACGCAGGCGGGTCCGGCGACCGCGAGGCCCTCGCCCCTGCCGCCGCGCCGGCGGTGATCGATCTGGCGGTGGCCCACGGGGCGGCCGACGTCTCACCGGTGGTCCCGCTGGAGATCTCGGTCACCGACGGGCAGCTGGCCGGGGTGACCGTCACCGACGGCGCCGGTGCCGCCGTCCCGGGGGCCGTGGCCGACGAGCAGGCGGCCGGCGCGGACGACGGCGCGCAGGTCTGGACGCCGGAGACCGCGCTGGCCTACGGCACGAGCTACACGGTGACGGCCACCGCCACCAACGAGGACGCCGAGGGGACGACGGCGACGTCGACCTTCACCACGGTGGCCCCCGAGACGCTCTCCACCCCGGGCATCGGCCCCCTCGACGGCCAGACCGTCGGCGTCGGCATGCCGATCCGCGTCTACTTCGACGAGCCGGTGGCCGACAAGGCCGCCGTCGAGAGCCACCTGCAGGTGACCAGCACGACGCCCACCGACGGCGTCTGGAACTGGCTGAGCGACAGCGAGGTGCACTTCCGCCCCTCGACGTACTGGCCGGAGAACATCGAGGTAACCCTCGACGCGGACCTCTACGGCGTCGACTTCGGCGACGGCGTGTGGGGGGAGAAGAACAGGTCGGTGTCCTTCTCCGTCGGCGAGCGGCACGTGTCGGTCGCCGACGCCGCCAGCCACACCATGGAGGTCTACGACGGCGACGAGCTGGTGCGCACCTTCCCGATGAGCGCGGGTGGCCCGGAGTTCCCGAGCCGCAACGGTGCGCACGTGGTCACCGAGCTCAACCGCGACCGGATCATGGACTCGAGCACCTACGGCACCCCGGTGGACAGCCCGAACGGCTACCGCACGCCGGTGGAGTTCGCCGTCCGGCTCTCCGACAACGGCGAGTTCGTGCACGCCGCGCCGTGGTCGGTGGCCCAGCAGGGCCGGGAGAACGTCTCGCACGGCTGCATCAACCTCTCGACCGAGCGCGCCGCCTGGTTCTTCGACTTCTCCAAGCCCGGCGACGTCGTCGAGATCGAGAACTCTCTCGGGCCCACGCTGTCGGCCGCCGACGGCGCCATCTACGACTGGGCGATCCCGTGGGAGGACTGGCAGGCGGGCAGCGCCCTGGAGTGAGCTCCCACCGCGGAGCGGGGCGTTTCCCCCGACCTGACCAGGGGCATTCCCGTCCGCGACACCGAGGAGGGGTTCCGTGGACACCTGGCTGATCGCCCTGATCGTCGTCGCGGTGCTGGTGCTGATCGCACTCGCGGCGTTCGCGTACTCCAAGCGCAGCCGCGTGTCCCGCGTGCGCCGGGCGGCGGAGCAGCGGGAGCAGGCGCGGGAGAACATGCAGGAGGCCCAGGTGCGGGCGGCCCGCGCCGACCGTGAGCAGGCGCTCGCCGAGGAGCAGGCGGCCCAGGCCCGACGCGAGCTGGCCGAGGTGCAGGAGCGCTCTGCGCGCGCCGAGCAGGAGGCCCGCCGCCGCGCCGCCGGTGCGGAGGAGGACCGCACGGCCGCCGAGCGGCTGCGGTCCGAGGCCGAACGGCTCGCGCCCGACGTCGTGTCCGACGAGCAGCACCCCCATCCCGAGGGCGGCGCCACCCGCCGCTGAGCCCACCGCTCAGTTCCCGCTGCGCCGGCGGTCCTACCCCCGAGGACGCCGAACCGGAGGGGTGCAAATGACCGATCTGCTGGCCATCGGGACGCGCAAGGGGCTGTGGCTGGCCCGCAGCGAGGACGACCGCCGGACCTGGACCCTCGACGGCCCGCACCTGCTGGCCCAGGAGGTCGCGGCGGTGTCCGTCGACACCCGCCGGGCGGCGCCGCGGCTGCTCGCCGGGGTGCAGTACGGCCACTGGGGGCCGAGCGTCACCTGGTCCGACGACCTGGGCGGGAGCTGGCACGAGACCGACTCCGGTGCGATCCGCTTCCCGGCCGACACCGGGGCGGCCCTCGGCCGGGTGTGGCAGCTGCGACCCGATACCGCGGACCGGCCCGACGTCGTGTGGGCCGGCTGCGAACCGCAGTCGTTGTGGCGCAGCACCGACGGCGGTTGCAGCTTCTCGCTGGTGCGCGGGCTGTGGGACCACCCGCACCGGCCCACCTGGGCGCCCGGCGCCGGCGGGGGAGCGGTGCACACCGTGCTGCCCGACCCCGACACCGACCGGGTCACCGTGGCCATGAGCACCGGGGGTGTCTACGTCAGCGACGACGGCGCGACCGGGTGGCGGCCGCACAACCGCGGGATCAGCGCGGTTTTCCTCCCCGAGCCGCCGGAGTACGGCCAGTGCGTGCACAAGGTCGCCGCCGACGCCGCGGATCCGCGCCGGATGTATGCGCAGAACCACTTCGGCGTCTTCCGCACCGACGACGGCGGTGCCTCGTGGATGTCGATCGCCGCCGGGTTGCCCGCCGACTTCGGGTTCCCGATCGCCGCCTCGCCGACCACGCCGGGCACCGCCTGGGTCGTCCCGCTGGTCGCCGACGTGCAGCGGGTGCCGCCGGACGGCCGGCTGCGCCTGCACCGCACCCGGGATGCCGGCGGCAGCTGGACCGAGGTCGGGGCCGGGCTGCCTGACGGCTCCTGGACGGCGGTGCTGCGGGACGCCTTCTGCACCGACGACCACCGGACCACCGGCCTCTACGTCGGCACGCGGAACGGCTGCGTCTACGCCAGCGTCGACGAGGGCGACACGTTCACCACCGTGGCCGAGCACCTGCCCGACGTGCTCGTCCTGCGCGCCGCCCGGGTGCCGTGAGGCGGCCGGCATGAGCGTCGAGGTGGTTCTGCCGGGCGTCCTGGCCGACCTGGCCGGGGGCGCCCGGCACCTGGACCTGCAGCCCGACGGCGGGACGTTGGCCGCGGTGCTCGAGGCGCTGGACGCCCGTCACCCGGTACTCGGCCGCCGCATCCGGGACGAGGCGGGGGCGGTGCGCCGGTTCGTGAACCTCTACGTCGACGGGGAGGACGTGCGTTGGCAGGACGGGCTGGGGACAGCGGTGCCCGACGGCGCGGTGGTGCACGTCCTGCCGTCGGTGGCCGGCGGCTGAGCCCGGCACAGGAAGCTGTGCCCACGGTTGTGCCGCCGATCCGACAGGCACGGCTCCCGGTGCCCCGGCGGGCGGGTCAGAGGGCGGCGAGGGTGGCGCAGTTCGGGCAGAGCTGGGTCTCCTCGTAGCCCTCCGGAGGCCACGGCAGCTGCTCGTCGATGGAGACGTAGGCGCCGCACAGCGCCTTGCGGCTCTGCCCGCTCACCCGGCCGATGGTCGCGTGGGCCGGGCCGATCTGCCGGGGCGCCAGGCCTTCGGCCCCGAAGGAACCGACCATGACGACCGCGTGTGCCGTGCCGTACGCGTAGACGCTGGTCATGCGACCAGGGTCCGAGCCTGGCGTCCCCGGCGCCACCACCGCCGGCCACGTGTCGGCCGCATCCGTCACACCGGTCCCACCCGTTCCGGAAAGTGCGCGAAAGCGCCGCGCAACGCCGCGGAACGCACCGGGGAGCCGCCGGCCGAACGGTGCGGGCGGGGGCTCTCCGGGCGCGCGCGGAGCTCAGGCGTAGATCTTCTCCACCTCGCCGGCGGGCAGGGCCTCGGCGTCCAGGGTGATCAGGCAGCCGATGAACAGCCGGTTGTCGCGCACCACGAGGCACTGGCTGACCAGCGGGTGGGCGCGCACCATGTCCTCGAGGACGGCGGGGCGACGTTCTTCCCGCCCGAGGTCACGATCAGGTCCTTGATCCGGCCGGTGATCGTCACGTAGCCCTCGTCGTCGATCTGGCCGATGTCGCCGGTGGCGAACCGTGCGCGGCGTCTGTGACGTGGCGGACAAAGATGTAGAAGGAGCGGTCTGTATGTTCGCGGATCACCCGGCGCGGTGCTCGCCGGGTGATCCGCAGACTTCCGGAGGTTTGCTGTGCAGTCCGCGCTCTACGAGGCCGAGCACGAGGCGTTCCGCGCGACGGTGCGCGAGTTCCTGGCCAAGGAGGTGACCCCGCACCACGACGAGTGGGAGAAGGCCGGGGTCGTCGACCGCTCGGTCTGGCTGCGGGCCGGGGAGCAGGGCCTGCTGGGCATGGATGTGCCCGAGGAGTTCGGTGGCGGCGGGGTCAAGGACTTCCGCTACAACGCGGTCCTCTCCGCGGAGGTCAGCCGGGCGGGGGCCAGCGGCCTCGGGTTCACCCTGCAGAACGACGTCGTCGCTCCGTACCTCACCGCACTGACGACCGACGAGCAGAAGCAGCGCTGGCTGCCCGGGGTCGTCAGCGGCGAGATCATCACCGCGATCGCCATGACCGAGCCGGGCGCGGGCTCGGACCTGCAGGGCCTGAGGACGACGGCCCGCCGCGACGGCGACGAGTGGGTGCTCACCGGTTCGAAGACGTTCATCACCAACGGCATCAACGCCGACCTGGTCATCGTGGTGGCCCGCACCGACCCGGAGGCCGGCGCCCGCGGCTTCTCGCTGCTCGTCGTCGAGCGCGGCATGCCGGGCTTCGAGCGCGGCCGAAACCTGGACAAGGTCGGCCTCAAGGCCCAGGACACCGCCGAGCTCCACTTCTCGGACGTGCGGGTGCCGGGGGCCAACCTGCTCGGCACCGAGGGCCACGGCTTCTTCCACCTGATGGAGAACCTGCCCCAGGAGCGGCTCTCGATCGCCGCGGGCGCCGTCGCCTCCGCCCGGATCGTGCTCGACCTGACGGTCCAGTACTGCAAGGACCGCACCGCCTTCGGCAAGCCCATCGGGTCGTTCCAGAACACCCGCTTCGAGCTCGCCGAGATGCACACCGAGGTGACGGTCGCCGAGACCTACCTGGAGAAGGCGATCGGTGAGCACAACGCGGGGCGGTTCACCGTCGAGGACGCCGCCATGGCCAAGTGGTGGACGACGGAGCTGCAGAAGCGCGTCATCGACCGGTGCCTGCAGCTGCACGGCGGCTACGGCTACATGCTCGAGTACCCGGTCGCCAAGGCCTTCATCGACTCACGCATCCAGACCATCTACGGCGGGACGACCGAGATCATGAAGGAGATCGTCGGCCGCTCGCTCGGCGTCTGAGATCCACCCCTCGGCGCGGAGATCGAGGTGACCACCGTCCCGGTGCGCCGGACCCAGGCCGAGCGCCGAGCGAGCACGCGGCATGCGCTCGTGCGGGCGACGGTCGAGTCACTGGTGGAACTGGGGTGCGCCCGGACGACCACCCAGGGGGTGCAGCGCCGGGCCGGGGTGTCCCGGGGCGCGCTGACCCACCAGTTCACGACGAAATCCGACCTGGTGCTCGCCGCGGTCGACCACCTCTACGAAGAGTTCAGCGCCAGCGTCCGGCAGGCGGCCGCCGACCTCCCCGCCGACTCCGCCGCTCGCGTCCGGCTGGGCGTGGAGCTGGTCTGGAACAGGTTCCACGGCGAGCTCTTCGTCGCCGCCATGGAGCTGTGGGGCGCCGCGCGCACCGACGCCGAGCTGCGGGCCGCGCTGCTGCCGCACGAGCGGCGGCTCGGCGTGCAGCTGCGGTCGCTGGCGACGGAGGTGCTCGGCGAGCGGATGGCGCAGCACCCGCAGGCCGAGGCGGTCTACCAGGTGCTGCTCACCTCGATGCGGGGCCAGGCGCTCACCTACGCGCTGCAGCCAGAGGCCCCGCGCACCGACCCGCACGTCGAGCACTGGCAGTCGATCATCGAGGCCTTCACCCGCTCGCCGTCGTCGCCCGACGCGTAGCCGACCGACTCCGTCCCCGGTTCGCGACGTGGCGGCCGGGCGCGGTGGGCCGGATGGCCGCGCTCATCGCGCGAGGCGACCCTTGGGAGGACCCGCGCGTGCCGCGTCGCGGGTGGTTCAGGTCCGCTCGGCCACCGGCAGGATCTCCCCGCTCTCCACCCGGGCGCGGTAACCGTTGATCTCCCGCTTGACCACCCGGGCCAGGATGTAGAGCCCGATGATGTTCGGCAGCGACATCAGGAAGATCATGCTGTCGGAGAAGCCGATCACCGCATCCAGCGTCGACGACGCCCCGATGATCACGAACAGGCAGAAGATCAGCTTCCAGGTCCGGTCGACGATCATCGACTCGCCGAACAGGTAGGTCGCCGCCTTCAGCCCGTAGTAGCTCCAGGCCAGCATGGTCGAGTACGCGAACAGGATGACCGCGACCGCCAGGACGATGGGGAACCAGTCGACCACGGTCCCGAACGCCGCCGACGTCGTCTCCACGCCCGCGTCGCTGGCGTCGTCGGCGTACGTCCCGGTGATGACGATGGCCAGGGCGGTCATCGTGCAGATGACGACGGTGTCGATGAACGGCTCGAGGACGGCGACGTGCCCCTCGGTCGCCGGCTCGTCCGTCTTGACCGCGGAGTGCGCGATGGCCGCCGAGCCCAAACCCGCCTCGTTGCTGAACGCCGCCCGGCGGAAGCCCTGGATGAGCACCCCGACGATGCCGCCGTAGCCGGCCTCGGGGGTGAACGCCTGGGAGACGATCGCCCAGATGGCTCCCGGGATCGCCGACAGGTTGGCGAACAGCACGGTCAGGCAGGCGATGACGTAGAAGACCGCCATGAACGGCACGAGCTTGTCGGTGACCCGGGCGATGCTGCGGATGCCGCCGATGATGACCGCGCCGACGAGCACGGCCAGCACCAGCCCGAACACCGCGCCGGCGGCGCCGAAGCCGAGCGGGCCGTCCTCCCCGCCGGTGACCGACTGGGCCTGGTTGAAGGCCTGGTTGGCCTGGAACATGTTGCCGCCGCCGACGGCCCCGCCGAGGGTGAAGATGCAGAAGAGGACGGCGAGCACCTTGCCGAAGGTGCCCAGCCGCGGGCTTCTCTCCTTGAGCCCCTTGGTCAGGTAGTACATCGGGCCGCCGGAGACCCGGCCGTCCGGGTACACGTTCCGGTACTTCACCCCGAGCGTGCACTCGACGCCCTTGGTGCACATGCCGAGCAGCCCGGCGATGATCATCCACAGGGTGGCGCCGGGCCCGCCGAGGGAGATGGCGACCGCAACGCCGGCGATGTTGCCCAGCCCGACGGTGCCCGACACAGCGGTGGCCAGCGCCTGGAAGTGCGTGACCTCTCCGGCGTCCCGAGGGTCGTCGTAGCGGCCGCGGATCAGCTGGATCGCGTGCTTGAACGCGCGGAACTGGAAGCCGCGCAGGTAGATCGTGAAGAAGAGGCCGGCGATGACCAGCCACACCACGATGAGCGGGAGCGCCACGCCCTCGTCGATGAATTCCAGCGGCACGGCGAAGAAGACGACCGTGGTGATCCACTCGGACACCGGCGCGAAGAAGCTGTCGACCTGCTCGTCGAAGGTGGCGGCCAGGACCGACCCGGACGGCGCGCCCATCACGGCACCACCAGCACGGGCACGGGGGAGAGCTGGATGAGGCTGCTCGGCGTCGAGCCGAACAGCAGGGTGCGCACCCGGCTCTGGCCGACCCGGCCCACGGTGATCCAGGCGGCGTCGTGCTCCCGGGCCAGGCGCACGAGCGTCTCCGCCGGGTGACCGTGCCGCACGACCCCCTCGACCGCGAGGTCTCCGGGCTCGGACAGCCGGGCGACGACCGGGTCGAGCACGCGTTCGTGCGCGGCGGCGGCCTCCCGCGCCTTCTCCACGGAGCGGCGCTCGTTCTCCTCCGCGGTGGTGAAGGAGTAGGGCGACCACGGGACGACGCAGGCCAGCACCAGGCGCAGGTCGTGGCGGCGGGCTGCGTCGGCGGCGGCGTCGGCGGCGCGGCCGCTCGATTCGCTCCCATCGAGACCCACGACGATCGATTCGGGCACGAGCGCTCCTCCGGCCGGCCGACGACGACGTGGCGCGAACCGTAGCCCCGTTCGCCGGCCCCGGCAGGTCGAGACGGTGGCCTTCCGATCGGCCCGCGGAGCTCCGCCGCGTGCGCCGATCGTCACGGGAGGGTGTCGGTCTCGCAGATCAGGTGATGGTCGGGAGGGAGGGGGTACGCGCCGTGGACGCGCCATTCGACGAGAAGGAGAAGCCCGTGCTCGGTGTCATCGCATTGCTACTGGTCGTCTGGTTGGCGCTCGCCGTCATCGGCGCCGTGGTCGAGGGGCTGTTCTGGCTCCTGGTCATCGGCGTCGTCCTCTTCCTGGCCACCGCCGCCTACGGCTGGATGAAGCGCAACACGAGGGTCTGACCAACGGCATCGCCAGCGGCTCGCGCAGACGCGCGCGATGGTTCTCGGGACGCCGACTGCGCGTCATGCCGCGCAGTCGCGCCGACGAGGGAGGACCCGGTATGGAGATCACCGGCATCATCACTGCACTGGTCATCGGTCTCGTCATCGGTGCGCTCGGTCGCCTCGTCGTGCCCGGCAAGCAGAACATCCCCATCTGGCTGACCCTGCTCATCGGCGTCCTGGCGGCGATCGTCGGCACCCTGGTCGCCGGTGCGCTCGGTGTGTCCGACACGGCGGGCATCGACTGGATCGAGCTGGCCCTGCAGGTCGGCTTCGCCGCGCTCGGTGTGGCGGCCGTGGCCGGCAGGTACGGGCGGCGCAGTCGCGTGTGACGTTCCGGCCGGCCGGAAGCCGGCCCGGGGAAACCCTGGTGGCTTCGCGGCCGGGGCCTCCTGCGTCCGCGCGAGCACCGGGCGCGGGCATCGATCACCGGCTCATGCGCGCCGCGGGGGTCCTGGGCGGCGGCTACACGAGGCTCGCGAGGGTGGCGCGCGCCCCGTGTTCCCGGAGGGAGGTGAGCGCGCTGCGGTAGGCCGCGGTGAAGCGTTCGTCGTCCACCAGGTCGCCGAAGATGCTCCGGTCGGCGATGAAGGCCAGCGGGTCCTCGGCCAGCCGACCGGCGTTCGCCCGCACCCGGTCGGCGCGCCGGTCGACCAGGGGGAGCGGGTTCCCGTGGTCGTCCCGCCCCTCCGCGTACCGCGCCCAGCTGGCGACGACCGCCGCGCCCCTGTGCACCTCCCGGCCCGTCGCCAGGCCGGCGCGGACGACGGGCAGCACGTACTTCGGGATCAACGCCGACGTCTGCGCGCACAAGCGCGCGACCGTGTCGGACACCGCCGCGCTGGCGAGGCGTTCGAGGAGGGTCCGCTTGTAGTCCTCGAGGTCCACCCCCGGCACCGCAGGCAGCATCGGCGTGACCTCCCGGTCCATGTAGTCCCGGAGGAACCGGGACCACAGCGGGTCCTGGCACGCGTCGTGCACGAACTCGTGCCCGGCCAGTGAGGCGAAGTACGCCAGTGCCTGGTGGCTGCCGTTGAGCAGGTGCAGCTTCATGGCCTCGTAGGGGCCGACGTCCCCGACCAGCTGCACACCGGCGGCCTCCCACGGCGGGCGGCCGGTCGGGAAACGGTCCTCCACGACCCACTGCGCGAACGGCTCGCACACCACCGGCCATGCGTCGGTGATGCCGAACCGCTGCTGCAGTTCGGCGACGTCATCGGCGGTGGTCAGCGGCGTGATCCGGTCCACCATGCTGTCGGGGAAGGACACCTCGCGCTCGACCCACGCGCCCAGATCCGCGTCGCGCAAGGTGGCGAAGGCGGTGAACGCCCGCCGGGCGACGTCACCGTTCCCCCGGAGGTTGTCGCAGGACAGCACGGTGAACGGCGGGAGCCCGCGCGCCCGACGGCGCGCCAGCGCCTCGGTGACCAAGCCGAAGGTGGTGCGCAGGACGGCGTCCGGGCGCAGGTCGGCCAGCACGTCGGGAGCGGCGCCGTCGAAGACGCCGGTCGCCGGAGCGGTGTTGTATCCGCGCTCGGTGATCGTCAGGGACACGATGCGGGTGTCGGGGTGTGCCATCTTCTCGACGACGGCGGCCGGATCGTCGGGCGCCAGGAGGTACTCGACGATCGAGCCGATCACCCGCGGCTCCAGCGTGCCGTCGCGATGCTTGACGACGAGGGTGTAGAGGCCGTCCTGCGCGGCCAGGGCATCCCGCATCTGCCGGTCGCCGGGGAGGACGCCCACCCCGCAGATGCCCCAGTCCATGCCCAGGCCTGAGTTCATCAGCCGATCCGCGTACATCGCCTGGTGGGCCCGGTGGAAGCCGCCGACGCCGATGTGCACGATGCCCGTGCGGACCTGGCGACGGTCGTAGCCGGGCACCGGCACGGCGCCGGACAACGAGCTCAGGGAGGCGGCAGTCAGAGCGCGGACGGGTTCGGCCTCGGTGGGAGCTGCGTGGCTGGACACGTCTCCACCGTAACGTGAAGGTAGATTCCGGTATCCGCTCCTGCCGGAGGGGAGCGGTTGTCAGGCGGCGGTGCCCCGTGCCTTCCTGTCCGCGGGCAGGAAGACCTTCTCGGGGTCCCGTTCGACGACGTCCCCGAGGGCATCGTCGACCCGTGCCATGACCTCGTCGTCCAGCCGGACCCCGGCCGCCTTGACGTTGTCGTGGACCTGCTGGGGGCGGCTGGCGCCGATGATCGCCGCGGCGACGTTGGGGTTCTGGAGCACCCACGCCAGGGCCAGCTGCGCCATCGTCAACCCGAGGTCGTCGGCGATGGGCCGCAGTTGTTGCACCCGGGTGAGGACCTCGTCGGCGAGGAAGCCCTCCACCTGGAAGCCCACGCCCGAGTGGCTCGCCCGGCTCCCGGCCGGCGGTTGCTCGCCGGGCAGGTACTTCCCGGTCAGCACCCCCTGGGCGAGCGGTGACCAGACGATCTGGGAGAGCCCCTCCTGCTCCGACGTCGGCACGACCTCGGGTTCGATGACCCGCCACAGCATCGAGTACTGCGGCTGGTTGCTGATCAGCTGGACGCCGAGCTGGCGGGCGAGCGCTGCGCCGGCGGCGATCTGCTCGGCGTTCCACTCGGAGACGCCGATGTAGAGCGCCTTGCCGGAGCGGACGAGGTCGGCGAAGGCGGTCATCGTCTCCTCGAGCGGCACCGTCGGGTCGTACCGGTGGGCCTGGTAGAGGTCGACGTAGTCGGTCTGCAGCCGGCGCAGCGAGGCGTGGCAGCTCTCGATCACGTGCTTCCGGGACAGGCCCCCGTCGTTCGGCCCGGGGCCGGTCGGCCAGTAGACCTTGGTCGCGATCTCCAGGCCCTCGCGGCGCTGTCCGGCCAGCGCTCGGCCGAGGACCGACTCCGCGGCCGTGCCCGCGTAGACGTCGGCGGTGTCGAAGGTCGTGATCCCGACGTCGAGGGCGGCGTGCACGCAGGCCACCGCGGCGTCCTCCTCGACCTGGCTGCCGTGCGTCAGCCAGTTGCCGAACGCGATCTGCGAGACGTTGAGGCCCGATCGGCCCAGTCGACGAAACTCCACGTCGTCCGACCGTAGTCGCAGCGGTGCGACCCGGCCTGTGCGGGACGGAGCACCACCCGGTCCACCGGGGGTCGGGCGGGTGCAGGGAGCGGATGCTGTTGCGCAATCCTCCGTTCCCGGCCAGGGTGCGGCCAACGAGGGCCAGAGAAGGGGTGGTCGATGGCCTACGCAACGGACGAAGCGACCGACGGCCTGCACCACTCGGCAGTGGGGGAATCGGCCCCCACATCCGGGTTCGCGGGGCGGCCTCGCCGCCGGCTGTCCATCTGCCTCTACACCCCGTCGGTCGATCCCTCCGGGATGGGCTCGCACATGCTCGACCTGGCTGCGGAGTTCCGGTCGACCGCCGACGTCTCGGTGCTCTGCTGGGGGACGGCGAGCGGACGCCGGGTCCTCGACCGTGCCAGGGCCCTGGGCGTCGCCACCTGCGCTCTTCCGCCTCCACGCGACCCCACGTTCGGGCGGACCATCGTCGACTTCCTCGCCGCTCACCCGGCGGACGTCTTCCACGTCCACGTCGGTAGCGGGCGGGAGAACTTCGACGGCGCCCGGGCGGCGCGGCGAGCCGGCGTGCGGGCCGTCGTGCAGACCCAGCACCAGCCGTGGCTGCTGAGCCCTCGGAAGCGCGCCGCGTTCTTCCGGGCCATCACCCCGGTGGACCGGCTCATCGCCGTCTCCGAGGGTGTTCGGCTCACCCACGAACGCATCGGCGTGCCCGCCGAGCGGCTGGTGACCGTCCCCAACGGCATCGTCCCCCGAGGGCCGGGTCCCGGCCGGGCGGCCGCGCGGGCAGCGCTGGGCCTGCGCCCCGACCACCTGGTGGTCATGAACGTGGGCCGGCTGTTCGTGCAGAAGGGTCAGCGCTACCTGGTCGCCGCGATGCCCGACCTGGCGGCACGGTTCCCCGACCTGGCCGTGGTCATCGTCGGCGGCGGCTACCTCGGCGACGACCTGGCCCGCCAGGCGGCCGATCTCGGCGTCACCGACTTCCTCCACCTGCCCGGCCACCGGACCGACGCGCGCATGCTCCTGGACGCCGCCGACGTGTTCGTCCTGCCATCCCGCCAGGAGGGCATGCCGCTGGCCGCGCTCGAGGCGATGGACGCCGCCCTCCCCGTGGTCGCCACCGACGTCATCGGAACGGCGGAGGTCGTGACCTCTGGGGTCACCGGGACGCTCGTCCCGCCCGAGGACCCGCGCGCCCTCGCCGAGGCGGTGGCCGAGCTGCTCGCCGACCCCGCCCTGCGGCAGCGGTACGCCCGAGCCGGGCAGCGTCGGTACGTGGACCAGTTCACCGCCCGGCGGATGGCGCAGGACACCCTGCGCGTCTACGAGGACGTGCTGACGTCGCCCCGGACGCCGGGTCGGAGTGTCTGCCGTCGCACCGGGGCGTCGGCCGAACTCTCCGTCCGGTCACTCGACGTGCGCAGCGGTGAGGAACCCGCCCTCCTCGTGCGGGAGGAGGAGGCCACCTTCCACGAGGCCGTGACCGAACCATGTGATCGGAACCGCCAACTGCCCCGGCCACTGATGCGCTGACCACACCCCGTCGCCTCGTTGACCGCAACCGTCGAGGCCCACGGCGCTGGGTCGCCTCTCCGGCGCCGTTCGGTGGGTCAGCCGGGCCCGAAGCGCAGCACAGCCTGCAGCGGTGGGCTGGTCAGCCGCCGACCTGCCAGGTCGGCCAGCAGACGAGGGCCGTCCTCGAACGGGACGACGTCGGTGACCAGCGTGGTGCGGATCTGCTCGCCCCGATCCCGCAGGAGGTCGAGGGTGACCGCCGCCAGCGCTGTGCGCGTCCACGCGGTAGCCATGCCTCGTGGCACGCGGCCGATCTGTGCGCAGACCAGCGCCAGGCCGTTGTGGTGGAACTCCTCGCCCAGCCGGACGGCCTCGGCGCCGGCTTGGTAGAAGCCCAGGTCGACCACGACGCCCCGCGGTCGCAGCGCTTTCAGCGCCGTGGCCAGGGCGACGTCGTGCCCACGGCACTGGAGCACGACGTCGGCGCCGGCGTCCCCGGGGCCGTGCCGCCAGCGGCGTTTCGCCTCGAGCCAGGCACGGCCGTCGGCGTCGTCGACGGCGTCGAGGCCCAGTGACTCCGCAACCGCGCGCCGCTCACCGGACGGCTCGGCGACGGCCACCGCCGCCGCGCCGTGCCGGACGGCGAGCAGAGCGCTGAGGAGCCCGATGACGCCGGCACCCGTGACGAGCACGTGGCGGTCGCGGACGCCGGCGTCGAGCGGAGCCTCGGGCCCGGCGAGAGCTGCGGCGGCATGGAGCAGGCCATTGACGCAGATCGGGCCCATCTGCGCGAGGTAGATGGCGAGGACGGGGTCGAGATCGTCGGGCACCGGGATGACCGTCGTCCGGGTGGGATCGGCGCAGCGGCCGGTGCGGTGGCCGTAGGCCATGGCGACACGAGTTCCCACGGCGAGGGCGTCCGTGTGGCTCTCGGTCACCCGGCCGACCTCCATGTAGCCGAGGCTCCGCTTCGGGTAACCGTCCGGGGCGCCCACCCCGAAGGCCCTCAGGTCCGGATCCCAGCCCAGCCGGTGCTGCGGGTCGGTGCCGCGGACGAGGGCGACCTCGGTTCCGGCGCTGATCCCGGACCACTCCGTGGCCACCCACACCTGCCCCGGTCCCGGCTCGGGCTCCGTGTCGTCCAGCAGCACGGGCCGGCCGGGCGCGGCCACGCCGATGGACCGCACGGCCCGCTCAGCCATCCGCGTCGCCGTCCGTCAGCCGCACGGGAACGCCCTCGCGGGCGGACCGGTCTGCGGCACAGGCCAGGGCGTGCGTGCGCAGCGCCTCCTCGTAGGGGACGCGGACCTGCTGTGCACGACCGAGCAGGACGTCGACGAACTCGCGGTCCTCCGTGGCGATCGGGTTCTGCTCGGACCGCAGGACCTCCTCGCCGTCCGCACTCGTCACCCGGAGTTCGTGGTCGGTCAGCCCGCGCTCCGACAGCTCCAGGAGGCGCCCGCCCGCCACCACCTGGAGAGCGACCCGGTGCCGCCAGCCGAGCACCCGGGTGGAGGAGATGCTGCCCACCACGCCGGAGGTGAACCGCAGCAGCGCGGCGGCCGCGGTGGGGACGTCCTCCGGCCCCTCCGGGCGGGTCCGCTCGACGGCCGTGACCGTCTCGACCTCCCCGGCGAGCCGGCGCGCGAGGTCGAAGATGTGGGTGGTCTGCTCCACCACCTGGCCGCCGGAACGTGCCCGTTGCGACCACCACGGAGCCGGCGGCGTCTTGTCCAACCAGTAGCCGGTGACGAGTTGGACGGGTTCCTCGGTGAGCAGGTCCGCGGCGCGCTGGACGAGATCGAGGTGCCGCCAGTGGTAGCCCACCGCGGTCGTGATCCCCGTCCCGGCCAGCCGGCCGGCGATCGCCTCCGCGGTCGGCAGATCCGGCGCGAGCGGCTTCTCGACGAAGAACGGCAGCCGGCGATCGATCGCCGCGAGCTCGAGGGCACCGTGTGCGAACGGCGGAACGCACAGCCAGACCGCGTCGAGATCCTCGGTCTCCAGCAACGCCAACCCGTCCCCGTAGGCGCGGGCCCCGTGCCGGGTGGCGGTCTCCTCAGCCCGCTGAGGGTCGGTGTCGGCGACCGCCACGATCTCCACTTCGTGCAGGCCGGCGAGAGCCCGCAGGTGTTGGCCGGCGATGAAGCCGCTGCCCACGCAGGCCACCCGCAGCCGCCTCGAGCCGGACCCTCGGCCGTCCATCGCGACCTCCTCGCAACCGACCACTCGCCGGGGTCAGGGGGACAGGCCCCACCGACAGTGCATGCACCGCTGAGTCTGTGCCGTGCAAGCTACCGGCTGAAGCCGTCCGTCGCGCGCTGCGCGCCCCGGTGCACGTGGCAGCGGCCCGTGGTGGGCGGGCTCGGCTCATCTACGCGGCTGCGGACCGGACGATCCCATGTCGACGAGCTCACCGTCGTGTCGGCGGCGGCGTCCCCTCTTCCGGGGGCCGGTGGAGTTCGGTGTCCGGCGTCAGCGGGGCGCCGTCGCCAGGTAGACCGTGTTGGTCGCCACGCGGTCCTGGAGGGGGTTGGGAAATGTGACCACCTCCGCGGCCACGTCCACGAAGACGTGCCGGAGTACGGCCAGGTAGTCGTCATCGGGTGGATCGTTGGACCAGAGCGCGAAGACGCCGCCCGGTCGGATGCGTCCGGCCAGGCGCCGGCTGCCGTCGATGCCGTAGAAGCCCGCCCTGCCGTCGGCGAGCAGGTGCCGGGGTGAGTGGTCGATGTCGACGAGCACGGCGTCGAACACCCGGTCCGGCAGCACCGGATCGAATCCGCCTGCATCGGCCATCGCGAAGAAGTCCCCGTGCACGAATCGGCAGCGGTCGTCGCCGGTGAGGACCGGACCCAGCGGGACCAGGCCTCGCTCGTGCCAGCGGATCACCGGCTCGAGCGCATCGACGACCACCAGGTTCCGCACGCGTTCGTCGGCGAGCACGGCCTGGGCGGTGAAGCCGAGCCCCAGTCCACCGACGGCGACGTCCAGCTCCGATCCGTGCAGTCGGTCCAGGGCCAGCCGGGCCAGCTCGATCTCGGCCACGGTGAACAGTGAGGACATGAGGAACTCGTCGCCGAGTTTCACCTCGAAGATGTCGATCCGACCGCCTGGGTCTCGGCGACGGCGGAGGCTCACCTCGCCGATCGGGGTGGGGCGCCAGTCGAGTTCCTCGAACCGCAGGCTCATGGGTGTCAGCGCTGGGTCCGGAGGTGCCCCGCCAGGTCGCCGGCGAAGCCCTCGGCCACGGCGAGCTGGTCGCGCAGTGCGGTCACCCGCGCTACGGCGGCCTCGTGGAACATCCGCAGTCTGTCGAGCAGCTCCGACCGGCCGGCCGTGGCGTGCTCCAGGTCGTGCAGCAGCGCGAGCAGCTCCTGCATCTCCTCCAGCGAGAAGCCCAGCGGCTTCATCCGCTTGACCACCTCCAGCCGGGCGACGGCGGCCTCGCTGTACAGGCGGAATCCGCCCTCGGAGCGGGCCGTCGGGACGACCAGGCCGTTCTCCTCGTAGAAGCGGATCGTCCGCAGGCTCAGGCCGGTGCGCTCGGCGACCTGGCCGATCTGCATCAGGTCGCCCCGGGGAGTTGCCGTCACGCTCCCTTCATAACCCATGCCGTGGCGGTCGTCCGCCCGACGGGTCCGGGGCGCCGGAGCGGGCATCAGTGGGCGTCCGTCAGCTGGCCGCTGTGCCGGTCGAAGCGGTCGGCCGAGTGGCCCTGCAGTCCGATGATCTCGATGTTCTTCCCGCGGGTCTCGTACTTGTGGGTGATGGCGTCGAGAGCCGCGACCGTGGAGGCGTCCCAGACATGGGCGTTCGAGAGGTCGATGACCACGTTCTGCGGGTCCCCGGCGTAGTCGAACTGCGTGTACAGGTCGTTGCTGGACGCGAAGAAGAGCGCGCCGTGGACGTTGTAGAAGCGCGTGTCGCCGTCGGGATCCGTCACGCTGGTGACCTCGACCAGGTGTGCGACGCGGCGGGCGAACAGGACGCATGCGACGAGGACGCCGGTGCCGACGCCGATCGCCAGGTTGTGGGTGAAGAGCGTGCCGGCGACGGTCGTGAGCATCACGACGGTCTCGCTCTTCGGCATGCGGTGGATGGTGCGCAGGCTGTGCCAGTCGAACGTCGCGATCGACACGAAGATCATGACGGCGACCAGGGCGGCCATCGGGATGGTGCTGACGATGTCGCCCAGGGTGACGACGAGGATCAGCAGGAAGACCCCGGACAGGAAGGTGGAGAGGCGGGTGCGGGCGCCCGAGGCCTTCACGTTGATCATGGTCTGGCCGATCATCGCGCAGCCGCCCATGCCGCCGAAGAAGCCGGACGCCATGTTGGCGACGCCCTGACCCCAGGATTCGCGGGTCTTGTCCGAGTGCGTGTCGGTGATGTCGTCGACCAGCTTGGCCGTCATCAGCGACTCCATCAGCCCGACGAAGGCCACGCCCAGGGCGTACGGGGCGATGATGGCCAGCGTCTCGACGGTGAAGGGCACGTCGGGCAGGAGGAAGAACGGCAGGCTGTCGGGCAGCTCGCCCTCGCCCCCGACGTCGGGGATCTCCCAGCCCGCGGTGACTGCCAGCGCCGTCAGCACGACGATCGCGACCAGGGGGGCGGGGACGACCGTGGTCAGTCGGGGGAGCAGGAAGATGATCGCCAGCCCCGCCGCCACCATCGGGTAGACCAGCCACGGGACGTCGGTCAGCTGCGGCAGCTGGGCCGTGAAGATGAGGATGGCCAGGGCGTTGACGAAGCCCACCATGACGCTGCGCGGGATGAACCGCATGAGGCGGGCGAACCCGGACAGGCCCAGCAGGACCTGGAAGATTCCACCCAGGATGACGGCGGCGAACAGGTACTGGACGCCGTACTCGAGCGCCAGCGGCGCGACGACCAGGGCGATCGCGCCGGTGGCCGCGGTGATCATCGCCGGGCGGCCGCCGGTGAAGGCGATGACCACGGCCATCACGAAGGAGGAGAACAGGCCCACGCGCGGGTCGACCCCGGCGAGGATGGAGAAGCTGATCGCCTCGGGGATCAGCGCCAGGGCGACGACGAGGCCGGCCAGCACCTCGGTGCGGGCGACCTTCGGCGACAGCCAGGCGGGGCGCCCCAGGCGCGGCTTGGGCAGGGTGGGCAGTGCTGAGGACATGGATCCGTCTCGTTCGATGCGCCGCGAGGCGCAGGCGGGCAGCACCGGGGAGGATGCCGAGTCAGGTATGGGTGCGCCGGTGCACCCGGGAGAGCGAGAGCCGCTGCGTCGCGCGATGACCGGTCGGGATCGCCGACACCGGGTATCGGTGCGCGCGAGCGGCGTCGCTGCGTCATGGACAGTCTGCCGGGAACTCGCCCGTCACGTCAGGGTTGAGTGGTGAGCCGTTGGTCACGTTCGGATCGCCGAGGTGAGGGTCACCACGACGACGCCCCGGCTGCCGGACCACACGAGGAGGAACGAGCATGGACATCACCGCGACAGCAGAGTGGCGGGCCCTCGACGAGCACCACCGGGCGCTGGCCCCGGCCCACCTGCGGGACCTGTTCGCCGGCGACCGCGACCGGGCAGAGCGGCTGACCGCACGGGCCGGCGACCTGCACGTCGACTACTCCAAGCACCGGATCACCGACGAGACGGTGCGCCTGCTGGTCGCCCTCGCCGAGCGGGCCGGGCTGCGGGAGCGCATCGCGGCGATGTTCCGAGGGGAGCACGTCAACACCACCGAGGACCGGGCCGTGCTGCACGTCGCGCTGCGCGCGCCGGCGGACCATGCCCTGGTGGTCGACGGCCAGCACGTCGTCCGCGACGTCCACGAGGTGCTGCACCGGATGCGGAGCTTCGCCGACGCGGTGCGCTCGGGGGAGTGGCGGGGGCACACCGGACGGCCGATCCGGGCCGTGGTCAACATCGGGATCGGCGGGTCCGACCTGGGACCGGCCATGGCGTACACGGCGCTGCGCGACTACACGGACCGCGACCTGACCGTCCGGTTCGTCTCGAACATCGACCCGACCGACTTCGCCGAGGCGACGCGCGACCTGGACCCGGCCGAGACGTTGTTCGTCGTCAGCAGCAAGACGTTCACGACACTGGAGACGCTGACCAACGCCACCGTCGCCCGCGACTGGCTGCTGCGCGGGCTGGGTGGGGATCAGGCTGCGGTGGCCCGGCACTTCGTCGCGGTGTCGACGAACACCGACGCCGTTCGCGAGTTCGGCATCGACCCGGCGAACATGTTCGAGTTCTGGGACTGGGTGGGCGGGCGGTACTCCCTTCCCTCGGCCATCGGGCTGTCGCTGATGGTGGCCATCGGCCCGCAGGCCTACGACGAGTTGCTCGCCGGCTTCCACGCCGTCGACGAGCACTTCCGCACCGCTCCGCTCGAGGCCAACGTCCCGGTGCTGCTGGGGCTGCTCAACATCTGGTACCGCAACTTCTTCGACGCGCAGACGCACGCCGTGCTGCCCTACAGCCAGTACCTCTCCCGGCTCCCGGCCTACCTGCAGCAGCTGACGATGGAGAGCAACGGCAAGTCGGTCCGTGCGGACGGGCAGCCGGTTCCCACCGAGACCGGGGAGGTGTACTGGGGCGAGCCGGGGACGAACGGGCAGCACGCCTTCCACCAGCTGCTGCACCAGGGAACGACGCTGGTCCCCGCTGACTTCATCGGGTTCGGCGAGCCCGCGCACGACACGGGCGACATGCACGACCTGCTGATGGCGAACATGTTCGCCCAGTCGGCGGTGCTCGCCTTCGGCCGGACCGCCGAGGAGGTCGCTGCCGAGGGCACTCCGGCGTCGCTCGTGCCGCACAAGGTGATGCCCGGCAACCGGCCGAGCACGGTGATCCTGGCTCCGCGTCTCACCCCGGCGACGCTGGGCCAGCTGGTCGCTCTGTACGAGCACATCGTGTTCACCCAGGGCGCGATCTGGCAGATCGACTCCTTCGACCAGTGGGGCGTCGAACTGGGCAAGGTGATGGCGCGGGAGCTCGCCCCGGCGCTCACCAGCCGGGATCCCGTCGCGCTGGACCAGGACGCCGCTACGACGGCCCTGGTGGCCGAATACCGCCGGATGCGGGGTCGGGCCACCTGATGGGCCCGTCGAGGGGGACCGGCGCGCCGGCCTCGACCTCGCCGTCGACCCCCGAGCTGCTGTCGTGGGGCTCGTGGTCCAGGAGGTGGGGGGCTGCGAGCACGAGGGCGGACACGCTCACGAGCACGGGGAGGATGGCCGACGCCGGCAGCGCCGCGGTGTACCCGCCGGTCGCATCGCGCACGAGCGCGAAGACCAGCGGCCCGAAGGCGGTACAGCCCACGCTGACCGCCGCGGCGACCCCGCGGGTCGGCCCCGGATGGGTGGTGCCGAAATGGTGCGGAAAGGCTCCGCCCTCGGAGGAACCCGCCGATCAGCCGACTGGTCGGGCGAACGACCTGTCTGATCACGAGACCTAGGAGCTCACCGTGTCAGTCGGTGTCGTGACCGTCGACGACGACGGTGCGGGTGCTCTCCTCGAGCGGGCCGACCGGCGACCACGACCGACCGGAGGTGCCGGCCGGCTCGGGTGCGGAGAAGGGATCCGACGACCTGCTCCCGCCGGGTGGTCAGGCCCGCGCGTCCGCGGTGATGTCGGCGGGAAGATGGCTGACCGGGATGTCGCACCCCTTCCGCAGGCGCGCCGGCAGGTCGCGGCGCAGCCACTGCGACAGTCCGCTGGGAAGGGTCGAGACGACGACCTCGTCAGCGGGGAAGTGGCGGAGAGCGGCGCGGACCGCCTGCACTGCGTCCGGGTCACCGACCTCCCCGTCGACCGTGGCGCCCAGGTCGCGCAGGCGGTCCAGTGCCCGGTCGAGGCGCTGCCGGGCGAGCGCGTACGCGCGGTCGGTCGCGGATGGTCCCAGGCCCGCGTACGCGCTGGGGCCGTCGACCTCGTCCGCTGCCGGGGTGGCCGGGGCGACGAGGAAGAACTCGTGGGGCCCCGCTGTGATGCGCTCGTGGACGGCCCGGCAGAGCGTCTCTGTGGCGAGGGTCTGGTTGGCGACGATCAAGCAGCGCTGCATGGCCTGTGCTCCCGGTGGTGGATCCGCACGGACGGGGCCAGTGTGATGCGCCTCGGCTCGGCGGTCCACCCGGCGGCGCGACCCGCGTACCAGGACGACGGAGGCCGCCGGGGCGAGTGAGGGGGCTCCACCGGCGGATAGGCAGGATGCTGCCCGACCTCAGGGGAGGGCGCCGCGGTGCGGCCAGGTGGCCGGCAGCACCCAAGGCCGCATGGGTTCCAACGGAATGGTCGACGTCCGGCGAGACCCAACCGCAGTCCGGCGGTCAGGAACCGCCGCCCGTGCCGGTGGCGCCCCCTGTTTCCGGCACCACGTTATCCTCACAAGCGTACGGGTATGGGGGGTCAGCCGCCGCTGCTGATCGGTTCACGCCGGCCCCGAAGTGGTGGTCTGGGGTCGGCAGTGCGTCGGTGAAGCCACGAGGAGACCTCGAGCTGTGTTGTCCGGGATGATCACAGCCACGGGTGTGGTGCTCGTCGCGGTGGTGCTGCGCGAGCTGTTCCACACCCTTTTCCACCCCTCCGGGCAGGGCCGGGTCAGCCGGATTGCGTTCGCCGGGCTCTGGCGGGTCACCCGACGGCTCGGGCGGCGGGGTGTCCCCGGCCGCCTGGCCGGACCGCTCGGCATGGTGGTGGTGATAGCCACGTGGGAACTGGGCGTCGTCCTCGGCGGGGCGCTGGTGTACTGGCCGCACCTGCCGGACTCCTTCTCCTACGCGGAGGGGCTCGAGCCGGCGGAGCGAGTCAACTTCCTCGATGCCCTCTACCTGTCGCTGGTGACCACGGCCACGCTCGGCTACGGCGACATCGTGCCTACCGTGGGCTGGCTGCGGCTGGTCACCCCCCTGCAGGCGATCATCGGGTTCGCGCTGCTGACCGGGGCCGTCTCTTGGATCATGCAGATCTACCCGGCACTCAACCGCCGCCGCACCCTGTCGGTCCGCCTGGCCGCGCTCCAGCGCGCGGACGCCGAGGAGCCGGCTGGAGTGGACGACTCGGCGATGCCGGCGGTACTGCTGGAAGAGTTGTCCGGTCAGGTCGCGCAGGCCCGGGTGGACCTGACCCAGAACGCGGAGACCTACTACTTCCGCGACGAAGGCAGCGCCGCCCTGCCGGCCACCCTTCCGTACGCGGCGCAGCTCGCCGAATCCGGCCGCACGTCCCCCCGCAGAGACGTACGAACTGCCGCGGCGGCCCTCAACAGCTCCCTCGAGGACCTCGGCCAAGTACTCAGTGAGCAGTTCGTCTCCGCCGAGGGCCGCCTCGACGACATCCTCGACGCCTACGCCGCCGACCACGGGCACCGGCAGACGACCAGCTGACAGCCGCCGGGGCCAAGGGCAGCCAGCACAGCCGCCGGCTACTCGCCGTGAGGGTTCTCCGGTGCGGCGAAGGTGCCCGGCGCCTTTCGCCGCACCGTTCCGAACCGGTCGCGCCCGGCACCCCGCTAGCAGTGCTGGTGCTACCGGTGTGTGTCGAACTGCCGCCGCTACGGGTTAGGGCAGGAGAGCGGTAGCGGACTGATGCGGGATGCAGCTGTCCGGCGCGCCGTCAGCCAACCGGGCGGCGGCCGCGTGGCGTTGCGCTGACTGAACCGGCGCGTGGAGGCCCAACTGCCTGGCTTCCGTCCACACGAAGGAGCGGTCGCATGCGGTCGTGGCGCGGCCGCGCCATCTCCGAGTGCAGCAGCTGCGCACCGTCGCCGCACCGACCGGTATGGCCGCGGCACCGCGCTGCTGCACCGCGCCGGCGCCGGCGCCGGAGGGGTCTCCGCCGGTCGCCAGCCGCGCTGACCCTCGCCGTCGATCCGCGGACGGCTCTCCGCGGGGCGGCCGCCCGCCTGACGGCGCCCCGGCCGAGCCTGCCCGGGTCAGCCCGCCGGGGGACAGTCGCGCAGGGCGGAGCCCTCGAACTCCGGAACGGGCCGGGCCTGGGCCTCCTCGACGGTTTCGGCCTCGCCGTTTTCCTCGATGTCCTGGATCAGCCACTCCATCTCGGCGATCTCCCGCTCCTGGGCCCGGATGATCTCGACGGCCAGCTGGCACACGCGGACGTCGTCGATGTCGGCGCGCTCGGAGCGGGTGATGGCCAGCGAGTGGTGCGGGATCATCGCGCTCATCCAGTTGCGGTCGTCCACGGTGGCCTGGCTGCGGTCGAGGGCGATGCCGCCGCCCAGCAGCAGCAGGCTCGCCACCACGATCGCGATGTTGCCCTTGACGTTCTTGTACATGTTGAGCATCCAGGCGAGCATGACCAGCCCCATGGTGCCGCCCATGGTGAGGGCCATGAGCACCCGGCTCTCGCTGAACCGGACGTGGCTCCACTCCCAGGTGCCGGCGAACATGGTGAAGTACATGACCACCATGGACGTGCCGATCATGGCTGCGAAGCGCAGGTACATCTTCGTCTGGTGCGACATGCCGCCGCCCCGACCGTCCCCGTGCTCCTGCCCGTGTCCGTGCTCCTCGTCCCTCTTCTGCGTCGATGCCATGGTCGGGTCTCCGTTCGCTCGTGCTCGGTGCAGGGATCGCATGCGGTGGCCTCGCCTCCGTGCTCACGGGGACGCTGCAATCCGGGTGTAGCGGAGGGCTTCTACGCGCGGCCCCGAGGCCGCGGGGCCGACGCCGTGGACCGCCCGCATGCCCGTACGGTCATCCGGGTAAACCACATCGTCCGACGTCCTTCCACGGGGCGGGTGGCGGTACTGCGGCCTTCCGGCCGGGCGCAGCCGGGCTCGAGGGCGCCCCGGGAGCCGGTGTCCTGTCGTGGTGCGTCGAGGGATCCCCGGTGTGTCCGGGGGGCGTCGTACGGTGGTATGGAGGAGGTGGTCGTGGCGACCCGGCTTTGGACGGCGCTGCTGCTGCTGGCTGCCGTGTTCGCCATGCACGGGGTGCAGTGCGTGGCCTCGGACCCGGACATGGAGCACTGGTCCTCGTCGCTGGCAGCCGTCTCCTCCGTCGGTGGCCACACCGCGGCCGTCCACCTCACGGCCGCGGCCGGGACGCCCGACCGCTCCGACGTCGCGGCTGCGGACGGCGTACGGGACGCGGCCGCTACCGCGTCCACCGGCCTGCCGGCGCCGTGGCACGACGCTCACGTCCTGGCCGTGTGTCTCGCCGTCCTGCTCGCGGGGGTGATCGTCCTGGGCGCCGTGGCGCGCCTCCGTGGCAGGGCGATTCCGCTCGTCCGCGGGTCCCCTCGACGTGGCCGCCGGTTCACCGCGTGGTCGCTGCGGCCCCGGTCACCGGACCTCTCCGTCCTCTGCCTCCTGCGGATCTAGGCCGAACCGCTGCACCCCGGCAGCGCCCGCTGCTCCGGGGTTCCGCACGCATGCCTACATCCCGCAGGAATGGAGACCAGCATGACCCGCACCAGCATTCGCCTCGTCCGCCTCGCCGGTGGGCTGATGTCCGCCGTCGTCGTCCTCGCCGGCTGCTCGGACACCGCCGAGACGCCGGTCGCCGGCAGCAGCACGACCGACGAGAGCTCGGCCGATCAGAGCGCGGAGTTCAACGACGCCGACGTCACCTTCGCCCAGGGGATGATCCCGCACCACGAAGGCGCGCTCACGATGGCCGAGGCCGCCACGGACCGCGCCTCCGATCCCCGGGTCGTGGACCTGGCTGAGCGCATCGCAGCAGGCCAGGATCCGGAGATCGACCTGATGACCGGCTGGCTGCAGGAGTGGGGTCAGCCGCTCGCGGAGGACTCCGGAGACATGGGCGGCATGGATCACGGGTCCGAGGGCATGGGCCACATGGGCATGGAGAACATGCCGGCCGCCGGCCCGGAGTTCGACCGCATGTGGCTCGAAGCCATGATCGAGCACCACGAGGGCGCCGTCGAGATGGCGCGGACGGAGGTCGAGGACGGGCGCAACGCCGAGGCCGTCGACCTGGCCCAGCTGATCAGCGAGACGCAGACACAGGAGATCGAGGAGATGCAGCAGCTGCTCATCGAGCTGGGTGGCTGATCCTCTTCCCGGGGCGCGGTGCCGTGCGGGTGCCGCGCCCCACCTCCTCGACCTGGCGACGCCGGCCGGACGGCGGCTGCCGTGGCGGCGTCCTCACTGCAGCCGGGCCCTGGATCGACACGCAAGGAGCACATCCGTGACATCGCTTCCGAAGACCTTCCCTGCCCCGGGCTCTCGCCGACGACGGAGCGGGCCGGCCGTCCTCCTGACCGCCGCCGTCCTGCTGGTCGGCTGCACGTCCGGGACCCCGGAGACCGGGGCGGCCTCCTCGACCCTCTCCGCCACGTCGGCGCTCGAGATCAGCCACGTGCACGGGACAGGGGTCGATCCCGCCGACGGCACCCTGCTCCTCGCGACGCACGAGGGATTGTTCGAGGTGGCCGCTGGGGGACAGGCCGAGCTGGTCAGTCCCGTCATGGACCTGATGGGGTTCACGGTTGCCGGCCCCGGGCACTTCCTCGCCTCCGGTCACCCGGGCCCACGTGTCGACCTCCCCCAGCCGATGGGGCTGATCGAGTCGACCGACGGTGGCCGGACCTGGAGCGCGGTGTCCCGGCAGGGCCGGTCGGACTTCCACGCCCTCACCACCGGCGCAGCCGGCGTTCTCGGCTATGACGGCGCCCTGCTCCGCAGCAGCAACGGCTACGACTGGGAGAAACTGACCATCCCGGGCGAGCCGCACGGCCTGGCGGCCGCGCCCGACACGGAGCTGGTGCTCGCGACGACCGCGCAAGGGCTGCTCCGCTCCGCTGACGCCGGCAACACCTGGTCGGCCGTTGACGGCGCTCCGCTGCTCCAGGTCGTGGACTGGGCGGATGACGGCACGCGCGTGGCGGGGGTCGACCCCTCGGGTGTGACCTGGACCAGCAGCGACGGCGGCGTCTCCTGGGCGAGCGGCGCAGACCTGGGATCGCCCCCGCAGGCGGTGGCGGTGTCCTCCTCCGCGGACGAGGACCACCGCATCATCGTCGTGACCGCGGCAGCGGTGGTCACGTCCACGGACGGGGGCCGGACCTTCGAGGTGGTCCTGGAGCAGTAAGGGCGTGGCCTGGTAGGGCTGGGAGAAGGGCGGCAGGCCAGCCCCTCGCGCCCGGGGTGCATCCTCCCGGACTGGGGCGCGTGCCTGCCCATCCCGCCGTGACGGGCCTCGGGCGCCGACTGGCAGATACCCCCGGGGGGTAGTATCCTCGGCACGGCGGCGCGCCATCCCGCCGCCCGTACGAGCATCGGCCACCAGCCGGAGAGGAAGCCCCATGAGCACCGCTACCTACACCGTCGTCGGCATGACCTGCGGTCACTGCGTCAACTCGGTCAGCGAGGAGGTGGGTCAGGTACCCGGCGTCACTCATGTGGACGTGGAGCTGGCTACCGGTGGGCTGACCGTCACCAGCGACAACGGGGTCGAGGACGCCGCGGTGCGCGCCGCTGTGGAGGAGGCCGGCTACCGGATCGCCGCACCCGTCCAGCAGCTGCCGCTGGCCGGCGGCGGTCAGCCGTCCGGATGCGGTTGCGGCTGCAGCTGACCGACCCAGAACTGGTCGTCGACGTGCCGTCACGCTGGCCGACCCCGCCGTCCGTCGAGTCGCCGGTGAGGGCTCATCGGACTCGGCGGCGGTTGTACCGACCTGGGGCGTTCAAGCTGACCCCCGGACAGTGGTGCCGGGCCGCGACCCGGGGGCTGGACGCTCCTATGGCGCGTCAAGGGCTGAGGGTGGGGCTTCGAGGCGTCGGTAGAGCTCGCGGGCGATGTAGCGCTTGAGGCAGCGCTTGGCCTCGCGGTCGGTCTTGCCTTCGGCGCGGCGGCGCGGCGGGCGGTCAGCCGCATCTGCAGCGCGGCTCGTTCGGCGCCGGCCTTGGGCTGGGCCAACCGGGTGCGGGCCAGCGCGTCGCGGGCGGCGCGCTCGGCGTCGATCGGATCGGACTTGACCCTGGCCCGCCGGACGGGCCGCTTGGGTCGGTCCAGCTCCACGACCAGCTCGCCGGTGGTGGCGGGCCAGGCCGGCGCCGTAGCCACCGGTGCCTTCCATCGCCCAGGCTCGGAGCCCGGAGTGGGCCTCGGCCAGAACGACCAGTTCGGCGTAGCCGTCGGGGTCGGCGGTGACCGTGGCTCGGGCCAGCACTGCGCCGGTGCGGGCATCGAGCACCGCGGCGGTGTGTGTCTGGCTGTGTGTGTCGACGCCGATGACGACCTCGACCAGTCCGGCCAGCATGGACATGCGTTCTTCTCCTTGACCGGGGGACGCAGTAGGTCCCGGTCCGGTGCGGAGATGGCAGGACTGTGATGAGACACGTCAGCGGCTACTGGCGGTCAAGCTCCTGATCAGGCCAACGTCTCCGGCCGGGCCGGTGCCGGCAGCAGCAGGCGGACAAGTCGGGCGAAAGGCACGAAACCAGTCAGACGACGGGTCACGCTCACCGCTGCCGGCCGTCAGCCCATCACTGAAGAATCGACCCGGCCAGCCTCACAGTCAGCCGAGGGATGAGATGAGGTCGCGGCAGGCCGCCTCGCAGCGGCGGCAGGCCTCGGCGCAGACACGACAGTGCTCGTGCATCTCGGCGTGCTGCGCGCACTCGTCGCCGCAGGCCTTGCACGCGGCGGCGCAGGCCTCGAGGACCGCCCGGGTGAGGTTGGCGTCGTAGCCGGTGTGCCGGGACAGCACGCGCCCCGTGGTGTCGCAGATGTCGGCGCAGTCGGCGTTGGTGCGGATGCACTTGGTCAGCTCGGCGACCATGTCCTCGCTGAGGCAGGCGTCGGCGCACGCGGTGCACGCCTGGGCGCACTCGAAGCAGGCCTCGATGCACTCGAGGAGCTTCTGCTTGTCCACCCCGCCCAGGTCCTTCGGGTAGGTGTCGAGCATCTGGGCTGCCACGGTCATGGGTGCCTCCTCGGTATTCCGGCGTCGGTCGGCCTGGGTGCCGTCCGAGACTCTCGCCGACAGATCGGGGGCTACCCGTAGGCCCGTACGGGTATGAGCGGATCGGAGGTGTTTCTCGATGTCCGAACCTGACCATGCGCACCCGGTCGACCCCGAACGGGTCGCCCACGCCCGCACCCGACTTCCCGGCCGGGAGGAGACTGCTCAGCTCACCAGCGTGCTGAGCCTCATGGCCGACCCGACCCGGGCCCGGGTCCTCTTCGCGCTGGACATGGTCGAGGAGCTCTGCGTCGGCGATCTCGCGTTGGCGCTGGACGCGAACGAGGACGCCGTCGGCTACGCCCTCCGGCTGCTGCGTACGGCGGGCCTCGTGGCCAACCGGAAGCAAGGGCGCGTCGTCTACTACCGCCTGGCCGAAGGATTTCCCGAGCCGCTGCGGGACCACTGCCTCCGCCAGTTGGTCGTCCTCGCGAACGGGGCGCCGGAGGACGACTGACAGGGCTTGGTGGTGTTCGATGCGATCGCTGAAGCGGAGGGTCATCGGCGCGCGCGGGCCCTCGGCCACATCTACAGTCACCCATACCCGGACGGACGTCCGGATGTCTTTCCTGATCCACTCCCGGCTGCTGCCGTCGAGGTCCCACGTGAGGGGAGGAGGGATCCATGGTCGCTCTGCTGTCGCTAGCGGCGCTCCTCGTGGCCGGCGTCGTCGGCATCTACGCCCTGTCGTCTGTGCTGAGGAGCGCGCGCGAGCCCGCAGCCGTGCTGCCGTACGAGTCGGGCCTGCTGCCGCAGCAGCACGCCGTCTCGCGGTACCACACGCGGTGGTACGCGATCACGGTGCTCTTCCTCGCCTTCGACATGGAGATGGTCTTCATGTACCCGTGGGCGATCGTGGTCGCCGACATGGGTGCACAGGCCGTCGTCGAGATGTTCGGGTTCCTCGCGGTCCTGCTCGTCGGTGTCACCTACGTCTGGCGTGAAGGTGCGCTGCGATGGACCTGATCGCCCGACTGCGGATCTGGGCGCTGTCCCGTCCCCGCGTGCTGCTCGTGGACGTCCCGGGCGAGACGACGCTCCGGTGGTCCGTCGAGGCCGAGCTCGACCGGCGCGGCTGGAGGCGCTCCCTGGCACCTGCGGATGCCGACATCCTGCTCGTCCTGGGTGAACCCGGACCGGAGCTCGCAGCGGCCGTCGACGTCCTGTGGAGCCAGGTTCCCGAACCGCGACACCGGATCGACGTGCACCGGGAGGGCGCCCTCGCCGCCGTTCTGGACGCGGCTCCGGGTGCGCTGCTCCGGCGCGCCGCAGGAGGTGCGTACGGAGACGAGCGGCCGTCGCCGACCTCGTTCCTCGGCGAGGATGAGGGCATGGACCACGGCGGTGGTCATGAGGGCATGGACCACGGCGGTGGTCATGAGGGCATGGACCACGGTGGTGGTCATGAGGGCATGGACCACGGTGGTGGTCATGAGGGCATGGACCACGGTGGTGGTCATGAGGGCATGGACCACGGTGGTGGTCATGAGGGCATGGACCACGGTGGTGGTCATGAGGGCATGGACCACGGTGGTGGTCATGAGGGCATGGACCACGGTGGTGGTTCCGAGGGCATGGACCACGGTGGTGGTTCCGAGGGCATGGACCACGGTGGTGGTTCCGAGGGCATGGACCACGGTGGTGGTTCCGAGGGCATGGACCACGGGGGTGGTTCCGAGGGCATGGACCACGGTGGTGAGGTGGCCGGGCTGCCGATGGCCTCGACCGGCCCGGATCGCGACGGACTGGAACTCGACGTCCTGAAGGTGGCGCTCGGACCGGTGCTGCCGGGCTGGCCCACCGGCCTGGTGCTGCGGGCGGACCTACAGGGGGACGTCCTCACTGCCGCCGCCTGCCTCTGGCTCGACGTCGGCCTGCTCCCGCCCCCGCGGCCGCACCCTGACGCCCGGGCGTCGGCGCTGGACCGGCTGGCCCGGTTCCTCGACGTCGCGGGCTGGCCGACAGCCGCCCGAGACGCCCGCCGCGCCCGGGACGGGCTGCTCGCCGGGACCGATCCCGAGCGGGCGCAGCGGCTCGCGCAGGCCGTGGCGCGGCGGGTGCGCCGGTCGCGGACCCTGTCGTGGACGGCCGGTGACATCGGAAAGGTTGGACCAGAGCACGGTGCCGGTGAGGGCGTCCTGGACCGCGTCCGGCGCTGGTGCGACGTGGCGTCGGGGCACCCGGTCGACGAGTGGCCGGCGACGTCGCTGGACGACGTCGCGGCTCTCGTGGAGGGCGCGGAGATCGGAAGCGCTCGCCTGATCGTGGCCAGCCTGGACGTCGTCCCCGTGCCGGCCCAGTCGGCACCGGAGCACGCACATGCCTGAGCAGACCCTGGCGGGCGCGTGGGGAATGGCGCCGGCGGTTCTCGGCGTCGTGGTCGTCGGCCTCTTCCTAGGGCTCGTGGTGGCGGCCGTCGACCGCGCCGTGGTCGCCGGCGCGCCCAGGGGCGCTGTCGAGCCGTTCCGCTCGAGCGCCCGTCTGCTGGTCGAGCAGCGGCGGACCACGCTCGCCCCGGACCGGCTGCTGTGGCGGCTCGGCTGTGCAGCGGTACCGGTCCTGGCGCTGCTGTCGCTGGCCGTCGTCCCGATCGGCGGGCGGACGCTGTGGTCGACCAGCGCCGACCTCGTGTGGTTCAACGCCATGGAGGCGCTGCTGTGGGCCGCGGTCTGGCTGATCGGCTGGGGCCCGAACGCCGTCCACGCCCTGACCGGCGGCTACCGGTTTCTCGCCCAAGGACTGGCCTATGAACTACCGCTGATGTTCGCCCTCATCACGGCCGGCCTGGCAGCCGGGTCACTGCGGACGACGGACATCCTCGCCACCCAGCAGGGCCTGTGGTTCGTGGTGACCATGCCTGTCGCCTTCGTGGTCTTCGTCGCCGGCGCCGCGGCCTTCGCGTTCTGGGGACCGTTCGCCGCGCCCGCAGCACCGGACATCGCCGGCGGGGTGACCTCGGAGGTGTCCGGGGTGGACCGGCTGCTGGTCGAGGCCGGCCGGGCGGTGTTCCTGGGCGCGACCGGTGCCATGGCGGCCGCGTTGTTCCTCGGCGGCGACGCCGGGCCGTGGCTGCCCGGTCCGGTGTGGCACCTGCTCAAAACGCTTGCCGTCATCGCGGCGCTCGTGTGGCTGGGCCGGCGGCTGCCCGTGCTCCGCCCGGACCGGACGGTCGAGGTCGGCTGGGTGGTGCTGGTGCCGCTCACGCTGGTGCAGGCGCTGGTCGTCGCCGTGCTCGTGCTGAACGGGTTCTACGCGTGAGGAGGGCACGATGCTGACCGACCTGTCGGGCTGGGCGACCGCCGCGGTGGTGCTGCTCGGCGTGGTGGCGGTCGCCGCGGGCATCGCGGTGTTCGTGGTGGATTCGATGGCCCGGGCGACGTTCGCGCTGCTCGCCTCGTTCCTTGCCGTCGCCGGCGTCCTGCTGGCCTTCGACCTGGTCTACCTGGCCGTGGTGACGGCGCTGATGATGACGATCGAGATGGCCATCATGGCCGTCTTCATGATCGCGTTCATGATGAACCCGGCCGGGCTCATGCCGATGACGATGGTGCACAACACGAAGGGCTCGGCCATCGTGGGTGCCGGTGCCTTCGTCGTCCTCACCGCCGGGATCTGGACGATCGACTGGCCGACCCGCTCCGGACAGCTGCCCGCGGACAGCACCCGGCAGCTCGGCGAGGCGATCATGGGCAGTCACATGCTGGTCATGCTGATGATCGGCATCGCCTTGTTCGCCACGATCCTGGCCGGCACGGTGCTGGCGACGGCGCGTGGGCGCTACGACCGCCTCGGCGCCGACCTGGCCGCCGCACGCCCGGACGACCCGGTGCCCGGGGGGCTGCCCCGGTGACCGCGGACGTGGTGCTCCAGATCGTGCTGACCGTGGCCGCCGGCCTGGTCGGGGTCGGGCTGTTCGGCGCGCTGTCCCAGCAGTCGATCGTCATGGTCATGATGGGCCTGGAGCTCGTGCTCAACGGAGTGCTGCTGGCCGGCGGCGCGGCCTGGTACTTCCTCGCGCCCGGGCTGCCCGACGCGCAGGTGCTCGTCGTCGTCGCCCTGGTCGTCATGGCCGTGGAGATGGCGATGGGCTTCGCCGTCACCGTCGCCATCTACCGCGCCCGGCAGGTGGACATGGTGGACATGGCCACGGACCTGCGCGGATGACCGCCGCTCTCGCCGCCGTGGTGCTGCTGCCCGCAGTAGGCGGGGCCGGCCTGCTGGTCAGCGGACGGCGGGCCGACCAGGTCGCCGGGCCGCTCGCCGTCGGTGTCACCGGGCTCGCCGTCGTGCTCGCCGCTGTGGTGGCGGCCGGCCGGCCGGGCGTCTCGATGCCGTTCCTGGGCATCGTCGACGGCGGGGACCTGCGCCTGGTCGTCGACGGCCTGTCCGCGGTGCTCTTGGTGCTGGTCGCGGGGATCGCCCTGCTGGTCACCGTCTTCGCCGTCGCGGACCTGCCTGCCGCTGCGGCCCGGGCCCGCTTCTTCGGGTTCGAGCTGCTGTTCGTCGCCGCCATGCTGGCGACCGTCACCGCGGCGACGCTGCCGGCCCTGCTGCTGGGGTGGGAGGTGATGGGCGCGACGTCCTACGCGCTGATCGGCTTCCGGTGGGACGAGCCGGGCAAGCTCGCCGCCGGCACCCGGGCGTTCGTCACCACCCGCGCCGGTGACCTCGGGCTGTACGTGGCGGCGGGGGCCGCGCTGGCCGCCACCGGCAGCCTGGTCCTGGCCGACCTCGGCACCGCGGACGGCGGCTGGGCGGACCTCGCCGCGGCCGGCGTGCTCGTGGCCGCACTCGGCAAGTCGGCGCAGCTGCCCTTCTCGGCCTGGCTCTCGGCCGCCATGAAGGGCCCCAGCCCGGTCAGCGCGCTGCTGCACTCAGCGACCATGGTCGCCGCCGGCGGCTACCTGCTGCTCCGCATGCAACCGCTGCTGGCCGCGACCGGCTGGGCGGCCGCGGCCGCGGCATGGGCGGGGGCGCTGACCGCGCTGCTGCTGGGTGCGGTGGCCGTCGCGCAGACGGACCTCAAGCAGCTGCTGGCCGCCAGTACCGCTGCCCAGATCGGCTTCGTCGTCCTCGCCGCCGGGGTCGGCGCCACCGCCGGCGGCACCGCGCAGCTGGTGGCGCACGCCGCGGTCAAGGCCGGACTGTTCGTCGCCGCGGGGGCGTGGCTGACCGCGCTGGGCACCAAGCAGCTGGCCGGCCTGCGCGGTGCCGCCCGGCGGTACCCGGGGATCGGAGCGGCGGCCACCGTGGCGGCGCTGGCCCTGGCCGGCGTCCCACCCCTCTCGCTGTGGGCGACCAAGGACGAGGTCCTCGCGGGCGTCGAGGGGACGGCGCTGACCGTCGTCGGACTCGCCGCCGCGGTGCTCTCGGCCGTCTACGCCGGGAAGATCCTGGCCGTCGTCCTGGCCCGGCCCACGGGGGAGGAGTTGCTCGACGATGAGCAACCGGGGACCCGCCGGATCCCGCTGCCGACCCGGACGGCAGCCGGCGTCCTCGCGGTGTTCGCCGCGGGGCTCGGTGTCCTCGCCCTGCCGTCCGTGGCGGAGGCCCTGGAGGCGGTGCTGGACGCGGAGGAGGAGCCGTCTCCCGGGCTCGGGGACCTGCTCCTCTCCGGCGGGCTCGCCGGAACGGCGCTGGCGCTCACCGTCCTCGTGAGCCGGGCCCGGCCGGCGCTCGGCCGGGCCGTCGAGCGGAGTGCCCTGTCCTCCTGGGCCGGGCTCGGGCACGTGCTCTCCCCCCGGCCGGCCCTGGCGGTGGCCCGGGTGCTGGCCGCCGTCGACGACCGCGGCATCGACCGGGCCGTCCGTGCCGTCGGCTCCGCTGCCCGGCAGGTGGCCCGACTGGTCGCCCGGGCCGACGACGGCGGCATCGACCGGGCGGTCACCGCTGTCGCCGCCGGGACCCGGCGGGTGGCGGCGGCCTCGGCCCGCACCGACACGAGCCTCGTGGACGGCGCCGTCCGGGCGACCGCACGGGCGTTCGGCCGTGCGGGCAGCGCCGCCCGACGCCCGCAGAGCGGGTTCCTGCACCAGTACTACGCCCAGGCCGTCGCCGGTCTCGGGTTCCTGCTCGTCCTCCTGCTCGTGGTGAGGTGACCGTGCTGCTGACCGTGGTGATCTTCCTGCCGCTCCTGGCAGCGGGCGTGCTGCTGTCGGGGCCCCGGCTGCGTGGCCGTGCCGCGATGGGGGTGTGGGTGGCCGCCTCCGCCGTGGACCTGGTGCTGGTGGCCTGGATGTGGTGGCGCTTCGAGACGGGCGAGGGTGCCTCCGGCGTCGTCGACGGTCTGGCCTACGAGGCGGATGTGCAGTGGATCCCCACCGTCGACGCCGGCTACCACGTCGGCGTGGACGGGTTGTCGCTGCCGCTGCTGGCGCTGACCGGCGTGCTCTTCCTGGCCTGCGCCGTCTACTCCCTGCGGGAGCCGGACCGGCCGCGGACCTACGCCGCGCTGTTCCTGTTCCTGCAGACCGCGTGCCTGGGCGCCTTCGCCTCGCTGGACCTCATCCTGTTCTTCGTCTTCTTCGACCTGACGATCGTCGGGATGTACTTCGTCATCGCCGGCTGGGGGCACGGCAACGCCCGGCGTAGCGCCCTGAAGTTCTTCCTCTACACCTTCGTCGGTTCGCTGGCCTTGCTGGTCGGCTTCATCGGCCTGTTCCTCGGCAGCGAGCAGCGCACCTTCGACATGGTGGCGCTGGCCGCCGACCCGCCGCTGGCGGACTCCCCGGTGGCAGGCGGCCTGGTGCTGCTGGCGATCGGGCTGGGCCTGGCGGTGAAGACGCCGCTGTTCCCCTTCCACACCTGGCTGCCCGACGCGCACACCGACGCCCCCGCCGCCGGTTCGGCGGTCCTCGCCGGCATCCTGCTGAAACTCGGCACGTACGGGTTCGTGCGGATCGCCATGCCGATCCTGCCCGAGACCTGGCAGCGCTGGGCGATGGTCGTCGTCGTGGTCGGCGTCATCAGCGTCCTGTGGGGCGCCTTCGTCGCGCTGGCCCAGACCGACGTCAAGCGGATGATCGCCTACACCTCGGTGAACCACATGGGCTATGTCCTGCTCGGTCTGGGCGCGGCCGGCCTGGTGGCCTCCGCCGACGAGGAGGCGCGGACCGTGGCCACGGTGGGCGCGATGTACCAGATGGTCAGTCACGGCCTCCTCACCGGCGCCCTGTTCCTGCTCAGTGGATGGCTGTGGTCCCGCGGGCACACCTACGCCTTCGACCGGTGGGGCGGACTGGCCCGTCCGGCACCCGTGTTCGCCGCCTGCCTCGCGGTGGCCGCGTTCGGCTCCCTTGGCCTGCCCGGGTTCTCCGGGTTCGTCGCCGAGTTCCAGGTGTTCACCGGGGCCCTCCAGGCCGCGCCGGTGGCCACGGTGATCGCCGTCGTCGGCATCCTGGTCACCGCCGGGTTGTTCCTGCTCGCCCTGCAGCGGCTGCTCACCGGCGACACCGTCGCCCCGGGCGAGACGGGCGTCGATCGAGGGGCGGACGCCGACCAGGCCGGGGAGGGACCGGCTCCGGCGCGGGCGGGCGGCGCCACGGCCGTCGTCGCCGAAGCCCGGACGGCGCCCCGGATCGGCGACCTGCGCGGCCACGAGCTGCTCTCGATCGCCCCGCTGCTCGTGCTCGCGGTGGTCCTCGGGCTGTTCCCCCGCGTCCTGCTCGACGTCCTCGAGCCGGCCGCGGCGGCGGTGGTGGAGCTGGTGGCCCGGTGACGGGCATGTCCGGCGGCACGGAGGCGTGGCCCGCGCTGCTGCCGGAGGCGCTCCTCCTGCTCGGCGCGGTCGGCGGGCTGCTGCTCGGGCTGTGGACACCTCAGCAGGCGCAGTGGCGGGTGCGGCTGCTGGTCACCGCGGCCTGCCTGGCCAGCGCGGCCGCCGCGGCCCCTGCGCTGTCGCGCCCCGCCGAGCGGGTGTTCGAGGGCACGTGGGCCGTGGACACCACCACCGGCGTCGTCCGCATCGTCGTCGCCCTCGGTGTGGCGGTCCTCGTCTGGCTGGCCGCACCGTCGGTGGCCGGCCATCCGCGGGAGACCGAGGCCTACGTGCTGATGCTCCTCGGCGGGCTCGGCACCGTCGCGCTGGCGGCCGGCGGCGACCTGCTCCTGCTGGTCGGTGCCTACCTGCTGGCCAGTGTCCCGCTCTACCCGTTGGCCGGTTTCGCCAAGGACGCCGCCGGCACCGAGGCGACGATGAAGTACTACCTCATGGGTGCCTTCGCCGGCGTGCTCCTGCTGGTCGGCGTCGCCGCGCTGGTGCTGGCATCCGGTACCACCGGCTACCCCGATCTGGCCGCCGCGCTCCCGGAGGCGCCCCCCGCGCTCCTGGCCATCGGAGTCCTCGGTGTGCTCGCCGGGGTGGCGTTCAAGGCCGGCGCCGTCCCCGTCCACTTCTGGGTGCCCGACGTCACGGCCGGGACGACAGCCCCGATGGCCGCCTACATCACCACCATTCCGAAGATCGGCGCCGTCGCGGCCGCCTTCCGCCTGGTCGCCGAGCCGTTCGCCGATCTGCCCGTCGACGTCCCGCTGCTCGTGGCCGTCCTCGCGGCGGCCAGCATGACGCTGGGGAACCTCGCCGCGTTCGCCCAGACCGACGTCCTGCGGCTGCTCGCCTACTCCACGGTGAGCCAGGTCGGCTACCTGTTCATGGTCGTCGCCGTGGCCGGCCGCACCGATCTCGACGTCCCGGCGCTGGCCGTCTACCTGGCCGGCTACGCGGTGACCAACATCGGTGCCTTCGCCGCGATCGCGGCCACCCCGGCGGCCCGCACGATCACCGACTGGGCCACGGCCGTGGGGCCGCACCGCTGGCTGGTGGGGAGCCTCGTGGTGTGCCTGCTCGGGTTGGTCGGGACCCCGCCGACGGCGGTCTTCGTGGGCAAGCTCGCCGTCTTCGCCGCCACCTGGGACGGCGCGCTCCCGTGGCTGGTCGTCCTGGCCGCGGTGAACACCGTCGCCAGCCTCTTCTACTACCTGCGCTGGATCGCACCCGCGTTCTCGGGGCTGGCCCTCGCACCGGTCCCGGCGGAGGGACCGGTGGGCAGCGGTCCCCGCACCGCGGCCGGGACGGCGCAGGCAGTCCGGGCCGCACCGGTGATGATCCTCCACGCTGCAGCGGTCGGATCGGTGGTGCTCGGCCTCGGCGCCGGGGTGTGGCTCGGCCTGGCGTCCGGCGGGGTGTGAGGGGCGGAGCGGGAACCGTGCGATCAGATCATCGAGGAGCCCGAACCGGTGGTGGCCAGCCGAGACCGCAACCAGATCATCACGACGTCCCACGCTCCGGTGACCAGCAGCAGGCCAGGAGGAGGTAGCCAGGGACCAGCGGCAGCACGCATGGCGGGGCGGTGCTGATCAGCCCGGCGAGCGCGAGCAGCAGCGAGCCGTCGATGACGGCGCCCAGGCCTCCCACGGTTCGGCCCTCGGCCAGCAGCTTGTCGAGCGCAGCGCGCAGGTCGTCCTCGGGGAGGCCGAGGAAAGGAGTGCCGGATGAGCGCCGGGCACGACCACGTGGACGCGCACGGTGGGGCGGGCGCCGACCGCCGACGCCTGCCCATCGTGCTCGCCCTCACCGCGACCGTGCTCGTCCTGCAGCTCGTCGGCGCAGTGGTGTCGGGCTCCCTGGCGCTGGTCGCCGACGCCGCGCACGCCGCCACCGACGCCGCCGGCCTGGTCATCGCACTGCTCGCGGCGACCCTGGCGCTGCGCCCGGCCACAGCCCGGCGCACCCTGGGGGTACCGGCGCGCCGAGGTGCTGGGCGCCACCCTGCAGGCCGCGGTGCTGCTCGCCGTCGGCAGTTGGATCTGCATCGAGGCCGTCGGCCGCTTGTTCCAGCCGGCCGAGGTCGCCTCGACCTCCGTGCTCGTCTTCGGCGCGCTCGGCCTGGCGGCCAACGTCGTCGGCATCCTGGTGCTCACCCGCGGCGGTGCCCGCGACGGCAGCGGCAACAGGCGCGCGGCGCTGCTCGAGTTCGTGAACGACGCGCTGGGCTCGGTCGCGGTGCTGGTCGCCGCCGCGTCATCGCGCTCACCGGCTGGCAGCAGGCCGACGCGATCGCCTCGCTGGTGATCGTCGCGCTCATCGTGCCACGCACCTTGAAGCTGCTGCGTGAGACGGTGTCGGTGCTGCTCGAGAGCACCCCACCGGGGCTGGACCTGGATGCCGTCCGCACCCACCTGCTCGCCCAGCCGCACGTTCTGGGCGTCCACGACCTGCACGCCTCCCAGATCACCACCGGGCTGCCGGTGCTGACCGCCCACGTCGTCGTCGAGGACTCCTGCTTCTCCGACGGGCACGCCCCACGGGTGCTGGACCGGCTGCAGGCATGTCTCGCCGAGAACTTCGACATGAGCGTCGAGCACTCCACCTTCCAGCTCGAAGCCGCCGCGCACGCCGATCACGAGCTCGCCGCCCACGGCTGACCGACGTGTGCGGGCCGGTCACCGTCGACCAACCTGTACGGGCTCGACCTCACCGACCGGCTCGACCACGGCCTGCGGCTGCTGCTCGCAGGCCTGCGAGCTCAGCTGTCACCCGTCGACGACGGTCCGGTCCGGTCGACGCTGGTAGCCGGGGTGGCGACCCGGCGGAGCAGCGGCTGCTCCGGCTTCTGCACGAGGCGCGACGCGGTCGCCGGCGGGTGCTTCGGCCAGAGGGTGCAGGGCAGGGGCCAGGCCAGCGCCCAGATGATCAGCCCCGCGGTCAGGCCGTTGATCCAGCCGGTCAGGTGGGCGGTGCGGGCCGGGTCGTCGACTGCGAGGACGGCCAGGCCGAGCAGGCCGCAGGCCACGCCCCACCCAGCGAGCGCTCGGGCCCACAGCCTCCACTCGTAGCGGGCGCGTGCCTGCCCGTACGGCGGCCGGCGGACCGGGGGCGAGCCGCCGGCGAAGCGGTGGGCGAAGCGCTGGTCGGCCCACTGCAGGGTGGTCGACCCGAACGCCACGGAGAAGCCGATGTAGACGGCGGCGAACCCGTGCGCGGCACCGGCCGCGCTGGCCGAGCGCAGGTCCAGGACGGAGGCGACGAGCAGGATGAGGTCGATCACCGGGGCGCCGGCCAGCAGGATCGCGCTGGTGCGGCGCAGGCGGAGAACGTAGCGGGCGACCAGGCCGGCGCCGAGCAGGCACCAGAAGCCGACCTCGCACACCACGATGAGCGCGATCAGGAAGCCGTTCACCCGACGGGCTCCGCTCCGACCGCCGTCCCGGTCGCGCCAGGCTCCGTACCGGCAGGGAGTGGCGCACGGTGCATCAGCCAGGTGCGCGGGCCACCGTCGGGCAGGTCGACGACGTCGGTCACCGTGAAGCCGAGGCGCTGGTAGAAGCGCACGTTGCGAGCCGCGCTGGTCTCCAGGTGCACTGGGATCCGGTCCCGGTCGGCTCGGGACAGCCCTGGTGCCAGGGCAGCCGCGCCCAGGCCGCGCCCCTGCTGGGGTCGGGCCACGCCGACGCCGGCCAGCAGCAGGTGCTCGCCGACGGGCCGGTGCGGGGCGAGCACGGCATCGGCCGCGTCGGTCGCGGCGGCGCGGTCGCCGGCCAGGTCGGCGACCGCCGGCCCGATCTCGCGCCACACCTGATGGGGGACGGCGGTGCCGGGGATCCAGACGGCGACCGTCGTCAGGCCCTCGGCGGTGCAGCCGAGGTCGACGTGCCCGTACGGCAGGGCGACGGCGGTGAGGTACAGCTCCTGCAGTGCGGTCAGCCGCCGGTCGTGGTCGTCGGCGGCGACGGTCCAGCGGGTCCAGGGGTAGTCGGTGAAGGCGTCGGCGAGGATCCCGGCCGCAGCGGGGAGCTCGCCGGCCGTGGCGCGGCGCAGCTGCAGGCTCATCGCTCCGCCGCGTGCGGTTCGGTCGGTGCGAGGTGGCTGCAGGCCGCGGGAGTCCGGACGGCGGGCTCCTGGGGCCGCAGATTCGCGCCCAGGCGGCGGTAGACGGATCGCGTGGGGCGGGGGCGTCGTGGCGGGGGCGCTGCCGTCGGACGCGGGCGGGTGGGTCATGGTCGCCTCCCTGGGGTGGCGCGAAGTGGGTAGAGGGTGGACGGGCCGCGGTGGAGCGGTGCCAGCGCGGGCCCGTGTGCAGCCGGGCCGGCGCCGGGTGGTCACCGGGTGGCGATGGCGGTGAGCACGTCGAGCCGGGCGGCGCGGCGGGCGGGCAGCAGACCGGCGGCCAGGCCGGCGAGCATCGCGGCGGCGACCATGACCAGCAGGTGACCGACGGGGACCCTCATCACGAACGGGTTGTCCGCGGACAATCCGGCCAGGGTGGCCGCGGCCAGGACGAGACCGAGACCGACGCCCACGACCGCGGCGACGGCGGCGATCAGCGCCGCCTCGGCGCGGATCATCCGCGACAGCTGCGCGCGGGTCATGCCGACTGCCCGCAGCAGGCCGATCTCGCGGGTCCGCTCGACGATGGACAGTGCCAGGGCGTTGGTGATGCCCAGCAGCGCGATGAGGACCGCGAAGCCGAGCAGCACGGTGATCAGCCCGAGTACCTGGTCGACGGCTGCGGCGCGGCCGGCCGCGGCCTCCGCCTGGTCGAGGACCTCGGCGTTGGGGAAGTCGGCGACCGCCCTCCGCAGCGCCGTGCGTGCGTCGGCCGGGTCGGTGCCGTCGACGAGGGCGACGTAGACGGTGGCGTCGACGTCCTCGCTGAAGTGGGCGGCGTAGGTGTCCAGTGAGATGACGTAGCTGGTGGACAGCGCCCGGGCCGAGTCGTCGGCCATCAGCCCGACCACCTGCAACCGCTGCTCGCCGTCGCGCGGGAAGGTCAGTGCGAGCGTGTCGCCGACGGCGAGGTCCCGCTCGGCGGCGACGCCGTCGGCCAGCACGATCCCGCCGCGATCGAGGGCGGCCAGGTCACCGGCGGTCATCTCGATGTCGGCGACGTCGGGCAGGGTGGCCGGGTCCACCGCGGTCAGCGCGCTGGTCGTGCCGGCGTCCAGCCAGTGGCCGTAGCGAACGGAGGAGACGACGGCGACCTCGGGCAGGGCGGCGACGCGGGCGGCGACCTCCGGGGAGAGGCCGCCGAGCATCTCATCGCGGCTGCTCTGCACGAGCAGGTCAGCGGTGATCGCCTCACCGGTGGTCGCGCCGATCGCCTTCACCGAGCTGCCGAGCACCGCGACGAAGCCGACCACCGCCAGGCCGAGGGCAAGGGCCATCGCGGTGGCCGCGGTGCGCCGCGGATTCCGCACCGCGGACTCCCGGGCCAGCTGCCCGGGCACGCCGAGGCGGGTCAGCGGCCGGCCGACCGCGCTCGCCAGCCGCGGCGTCAGCACCGGGGCGAGCACGACGAGGCCGGTCAGCAGCAGCACCGCGCCGACGGCGACGCCGGCGATGTCGCGCAGCAGCGCGGCGGTGAGGAGCCCCGCCAGGCCGAGTCCGGCGGCCGTCCAGCCGGTGACCAGCCGGGCGCGGCGGGGCCGGACCGCTGCCGGGTCGGAGGCCCGCATGGCTTCCACCGGGGCGGTGCGGGCTGCGCGGCGGGCCGGGCCGAGCACCGCCAGGAGCGTGATCAGCGTGCCGGCGGCGAGGCCGATGACGACGGTGCGGGCGGTGACGGTCAGCGGCCCGTCGGGCAGCGCCAGCCCGGCGCCGGAGGCCAGCCCCCGCAGGGCGTAGGCGGCGCCGACGCCGGCGGCGGTGCCTCCCGCGGCGCCGGTGACGCCGACGAGCAGGGCCTCGCCGAGCACGGAGGCGAGCACCTGCCGGCCGGTGGCCCCTGCGGCACGGAGCAGCGCCAGCTCCCCGGCGCGCTGGGTGAGCACGATGCCGAAGGTGTTGGCGATCAGGAACGCGCCGACGACGAGACCGGCGGCGGCCAGGGCCAGCAGCACGATGCGCAGGTGGTCGATGCTCTCCTTGGCCGCGTCGGCGCTGGCGGCGGCGGCGTCCTGGGCGTTGCTGACGGCGTAGTCCTCGCCGAGGGCGGCGGCCAGATCCCGGCGCAGATCGGTCACGGCGACGTCCTCGGCGGCGAGCACGTCGACCGAGGTGACGCCGGTACCGAGGCCGAGCAGCCCCTGCCCGGTGGGCAGGTCGAGGAGCACCACGGTGCTGCCGGCCAGCCCGTCGCCGTCGCCCACGCCGGTCAGGCCGACGACGCGCAGCTGTGCGCTGGCGGTCGCTGACACGGTGACGGTGTCGCCGAGGTCGATGCCGTGCTCGGCGGCGGTGGCCGCGTCCAGCACGACCTCTCCGTTCCCGGCCGGAGCGCGGCCAGCGCGCAGCGCGTAGGCGGTGAACGGGGCCTCGGCCCAGGTGCCGAGGATGGTCGGCCCGGCCGGTGCGACGGCCTGCCCGTCGACCTGCAGCTGCCCGGGCCCGGTGGCGACCGCCCGGACCCGCTCGACACCGGGGGTGGCGGCGATCCGGTCGGCGAGGTCGGCCGGAAGCGGGTCGCGCTCGACCTCGACGCCCATCGCGGCATCGAAGGCGGCGGCACCGCGGACGGTGAGGTCGACGCCGGCGGCCGTGGTGCGGAACTGGTCGTCGAGCAGCCGGCTGCTGGTGTCGGTGAGCACGAGGCTGCCGGCCGCGAACGCGACGCCGAGGGCGACGGCCAGCCAGGTCAGCGCGAGACGGGAGCGGTGCGCGAGCGCGTTGGCGAGGGCGAGTCGGAACATCTCGGCTCACGCCCCCACTCGCCGGTCGAGGCCGGCCATGCGGGCGAGCACGGTGTCGGCCGTGGGGTCGGGGAGCTCGTCGACGACGCGTCCGTCGGCGAGGAAGACGACGCGGTCGGCGGACGCGGCGGCGACCGCGTCGTGGGTGACCATGACGATCGTCTGGCCCAGCGCGCGGGTGGCGTTGCGCAGGAATGACAGCAGCGCGGCGCCGGCGCGCGAGTCGAGGTTGCCGGTCGGCTCGTCGGCGAAGACCAGCTCCGGGCGGGCGATCAGCGCCCTGCCGACGGCGACCCGCTGCTGCTGCCCGCCGGACAGCTGCGCGGGGCGGTGGTCGAGCCGATCACCCAGCCCGAGCATCGCCACCAGCTCCGCCTGCCACGCCGGGTCGGGCCGCTTGCCGGCGAGGGTGAGCGGCAGGGCGATGTTCTCCGCGGCGGTCAGGGCCGGGATCAGGTTGAACGCCTGGAAGACGAAGCCCAGCCGCTCGCGGCGCAGCAGGGTGCGGTCGCGCTCGGACAGGGTGGTCAGGTCGGTGTCGCCGAGCAGGACGCGGCCGGAGTCGACGCGGTCCAGTCCGGCGAGGGCGTGCACCAGGGTGGACTTGCCCGACCCGGACGGGCCCATGACGGCGGTGAACTTCCCGGCGGGGATCGTGACCGAGGCGCCGTCCAGGGCTCGGACGGCAGCCTCGCCCCGGCCGTAGGTCTTCACCAGGTCGATGGCACGGGCGGCGATCGACGGCCCGTTCCTCCTCGCCGCCGCGGTGGCGGGGGAGGGGGTCGCGGTCGGCTCTGCGGGGGCGGGCCGCGGATGCGGCGGGAGGAGGGGGCGGGTGGGCACGGCGTCTCCTGGGTGGGGGCGAGGTGGTCGCGGGCGGTCAGCGGGTGCGGCGGCGGCGCGGGGAGCGGGCCTCGGCCGTCCGGGTGAGCCGGTAGAGGCGGGCGTCGCGGAGCAGCTCGGCCCGGCGGGCGCGGAAGAGCTCCTCGTAGAACAGGTGCACGGCGGTGTCCTCTCGTGGGTGTGCGCATCAGGGATGCCGGCGGCGGAACATCGGGTGCTCCCGCCGCCGGGAGGTCAGGGCAGGACGCGGTAGCCGGCCGCCTCGATCGCGGAGGCGATGTCGGCGCGGTCGACCGGTCGGGCGGCGGTGACGGTGGCCATGCCGCTGGCCAGGTCGACGGTCACGGTGTCGACGCCGTCGACGGTGGCGATCTCGGTGGTGACCGCTTCGCGGCAGTGCTCGCAGGTCATCCCGGTGACGGCGAAGGTGGTGACGCCGATGAACGTGCGGGGCGTGCCGGACAGCATGAGAACTCCTCGACGAGCAGCTGGTGGTGCCTTCGGTGATGAGAGTCGGCGCGGAGGTGGGTGCTTCTCGCCGGGGAAATCGCCGGGATCTGCTGGGTCAGCGGCCATGGGCGCCGTGGCCGTGCGCGCCGTGGCCGCTGGTGCCGGCCGTCGGCTCGCCGCCGGGAACGGCGAGCGCGGTGAGCACGAACAGCGCGGCCAGGACGGCGGCGGTGACGGCGAATGCCCGCCCGTAGCCGTCGATGAGGCCGGCGGAGGTGGCGAGGTCGCCGGCGACGGCGGTGAGCGCGGCCACGCCCAGCGCGGCGCCGATCTCGTGGCCGGTCATCATCAGGCCCGAGGCCAGCCCGGCGCGCTCGGCGGGCACGTCGCTCATGGCGGCGACGGCGATGGCGACGAACATCGGGCCGACGCCGGCACCGACGAGCAGGAATCCGGGCAGCACGTCGGCGGCGTAGGTGGTGCCGCCGGCGCCTGCGGCCAGCAGCAGCACCCCGGCGGCCATCACGACCAGCCCACCGAGAATGAGGGTGCGGGCGCCGAGGTGGCCGATGACCGCCGACGCGGCGGCGGCGGCCAGGGTGATGGCGGCGGCCAGCGGCAGGAACTGCAGCCCGGCGACGACCGGGGAAGAACCGACGAGGGCCTGCAGGTACAGCGAGGTCAGGAAGATGGCGCCGACCACCACACCGGTCACGCCGGCCATCACCGCCGAGGCCGAGACGAGCGACCGCATCCGCCACGTGGACGGGGGCACCAACGGGTCGGCGGCGCGCCGCTCGAGCCGGGGGAACGCGATCAGCAGGACCGTGGCGGCGGTCAGCGCCAGCCAGGTGCGCGGCGCGGCCCAGCCGGCCGAGCGGGTGGCCTCGATGCCGAACACCAGGGCCAGCAGCCCGAACACCAGGGTGAGCGCGCCGGGCACGTCCAGGCGGCGCAGCGCGCCGGTCCTCGAGTCGCCGTGGGCCACGGTCCGCAGGGTGCCGAGAACGACGGCGATGCCGATCGGCACGTTGATGAAGAACACCGCCCGCCAGCCCAGCGCGCTGGTCAGCGCCCCGCCGAACAGCACACCGGCGGCGATGCCGAGGCTGCCGACGGTGCCCCACACCGCGAGTGCGGTCTGCCGCTGCTTGCCGGCGTAGTACGTCGTGATGATCGACAGCGCGGCCGGGGTGAGCAGCGCGGCGCCCGCCCCCTGCGCCGCCCGGGCCAAGATGAGCGTGAGCGGTGTCTGTGCCAGGCCGCTGACCAGCGAGGCGGCGGTGAACAAGGCGATGCCGGCGAGGAACGCGCCGCGCCGATCGAGCAGGTCGGCGATGCGGCCGCCGAGCAGCAGCAGGCCGCCCGACAGCAGCACGTAGGCGCTGATGGTCCACTGGTGGTCCGCGGCCGACAGCTGCAGGGACTCGCCGATCGATGGCAGGGCCACGTTCACCACCGACACGTCCAGGACGACCATGAACTGGGCGGCGATCATGAACGCGAACACCGTCCACGGCCGACGCGGCTCGTCCGGGACCGGCGACGGCTGGCCCGACGCGTGGGAACCCGGGAGGGCGTCCGCGTGGACGGGGGCGTGCTGGTATCCGTGGGTGCGGGCCGCCGGTGCGGCGGCGTGGTGGGCCGACATGGCTCCTCCTCGAGGTGGGTCAGCAGGTCTGGCTCCCACGCTCGTCACCGCCACGATCACTCACGCCGGGAAAACCACCAGGTTCGTGATCTCGGGACCTGACCGCTGCGGTCGGTACGGTTCCGGTCGTGCTGGCCGGACGGGATGTCGAGCGGGCGGCGATCGCTGCGCTGCTCGACGCCGCCCGCGCCGGGGCCGGCGGGTCCCTGGTGGTCCGCGGCGTGGCCGGGTCCGGTAAGTCGGCGCTGCTGGCCGACGCGGTCACCGCCGCCTCCGGTATGCGGGTGCTGCGTACCTCGGGGGTGGAGTCGGAGTCCCCGCTGGCGTTCGCCGCGCTGCAGCGGCTGCTGTGGCCGCTGCGGTCCCGGATCGACGCACTGCCGGAGCCGCAGGCCGCGGCGCTGCGCGCGGCGCTGGGCGAGGCGACCGGTGAGGGCGACCGGTTCCTGGCGTTCCTGGGCACCCTGAGCCTGCTCGCCGACGCCGCCGAGGAGGCTCCGGTGCTGGCCGTCGTCGACGACGCGCACTGGCTGGACGACGCCTCCGCCGCGGCGCTGCTGTTCACCGCCCGCCGGCTGCAGGCCGAGCGGGTCGCGCTGCTGTTCGCCGCCCGCGACGGCGAGGCCTACGGCTTCGAGGCGCCCGATCTGCCCACCGCCGCTCTCGGCGGCGTGATCGGAACCGACGCCGACACGTTGCTGACCGCGCGGGGCGGCGGAACGGTCGACCCGGCGGTGCGCGACCGGCTGGTGGCCGCCACGGGCGGCAACCCGCTCGCCCTGGGAGAGCTCGCCGCCGTCCTCACCGGCGACCAGCTGGCCGGGCGGGCCCCGCTGCCGGAGCCGCTGCCGCTGACCGGCGGGGTCGAGCGGGGATTCCTCGACCGGGTCCGGCGCCTGAGCGACCCGGCCCAGTGGCTTCTGCTGCTGGCCGCAGCAGATGACACCGGCCGGCTGACCGTCGTCCGCGACGCCGCAACCGGTCTCGACGCCGCCGACGACGCCCTGGACGAGGTCGAGCGGATCGGTCTCGTGCGCGTCGACGGGGACACCCTCGCGCTGTACCACCCGCTGGTGCGCTCGGCGGTGTACCGGGCGGCCACCAGCGCGCAGCGCCGCGCCGCGCACCGGGCGCTGGCCGGCGTCCTCGGCGGCGACCCCGACCGGCGTGCCTGGCACCTGGCCGCCGCCGCCGACCGGCCCGACGACTCGGTGGTCACCGCGCTGGACGGCGTGGCCGAACGCGCCGCCGCCCGCGGTGGCCACGAGGCCGCCTCCGCCGCCTGGTCCCGGGCCGCCGAGCTCACCGTCGACAGCGACGCCCGCGGTCGGCGGCTGTTCGCCGCCGCCTCCTCGGCCTGGCTGGGCGCACACCCGTCGCGGGCTGCGGCGCTCGCGGAGGCCGCCGCCGCAGCCGACTGCTCCGACCCGCTGCTGCGCGCCCGGCTGTTCACGCTGCGGGGGCAGATCGAGTGGAACACCCGTTCGATCAACGACGGCTACGACCTCATCCTGCAAGCCGCCCAGGTCGCCGCCGGCGTGGACGAGGCGATGCACCACCAGCTGGTGATGCTCGCCGCCGCCTTGTCGGCGTTCGGCGCCCGATCACCGCGTCCGGCACCCCTGGTGGCCGAGCCTGCACTCGACGCGCCGCCGCGAGCGCGGGCCGCCTGGGCTCTGCAGCGCGGGTACGCCGCCGTCGCCGGACAGGACTGGGCGACCGCTGCGCAGTGCTTCCGGTGCGCCTTCACCCTGACCGACCCCGAACCCCCCGACGACCACGTGCTGCAGCCCAACCTCGGTATCGCAGCGATGCTCGTCGGCGACGACGAGCGCGGACTGCGGCTTCACGAGGAGCAGCTGACCGCTGCCCGCCGCGCGGGGGCGCTCAGCATGGTGGAGCACGCCCTCACCCGCGGCTTCTACTTCCAAATCGCGACGGGGGCGTGGGCGAAGGCCGCCGCCGCGGCGGCGGAGGCGCTACCGCTGGCGGCCAGCACCGGTCACGTCGGGCTGGCCGCGTTGCCGACCGCCGAGCTGGCGCTGGTCGCGGCGCTCCGCGGGGACGACGGGGCCGACGGTCGCCTCGCCGAGCTGGCCGCCATCCGAGAATCACATCCGGTCGGGATCACCGACGGCCTCGCCGTCGACCTCGCGCACTGGACGCAGGCGCTTCGGGCCGCGCAGCAGCCCGCCACCGCGGTGCACCACCTGACCCAGATCCGCGGGGCGGCGCTGCGCCGCATGGCCGCCCCCGATCTGTTCGACGCTGCCGTCCGCGGTGGCCTCGAGGAGGTCGCGCGCGCGTGGCTGGCCGAGCTCGATGCCTTCGCCGCCGGCACGGGCCTCCCCGCCGCGGTTGCCGTCGCGGCGCACGGCCGTGCGCTGCTGACCGACGGCTCCGAGGCTGAGGAGCACTTCCAGCGTGCCCTCGCCGCACACGGGGAATCGGCACGAGCGCCCGACCGGGCCCGGACCCACCTGGCCTACGGCGAGTACCTGCGGCGCGCCCGCCGGCGGGTCGACGCGCGCGAGCACCTGCGAGCGGCCCTCACCGTCTTCGAAGAGCTCGGCGCGGTGCCCCTCGCCGAACGCGCCGCCCAGGAGCTGCGTGCCTCCGGGCAGACCGCCCGCCGTCGCGACGTCACCACCGCCACCCAGCTGACCGCACAGGAACGCCAGGTCGCCGCTCTCGTCCGCCGCGGCCTGTCGAACCGGGACGCCGCCGCGCAGCTGTTCGTCTCGCCCCGCACCGTCGACTTCCACCTGCGCAACGTGTTCAGCAAGCTCGGCGTGGCCTCCCGCGCGGAGCTCGCCGCGCTCCCGCTCGAGCTCTGACCCGCTCGGCCGCCGCTCCGGCCCCGGCGGCCGACCTGGCGGTTCTCCCGGCGTGACCCGGCCGGCCCGCTCCTAGCGTCCGAGCCACACCACAGTCCGGACGCCAGGAGCTCCCGATGACCAGCACCGTCGGCAACCACATGCCAGAAGCGACCGCCACCTCGGATTCTCGCCGGCGCGGCGGAGTGCGCACCACGCTCGCCCGCCGCTGGCCCACCGGCATCGGCGTCGCGGCGGTCGCCGCCAGCCTCGCCGCCCTGGCGCCGCTGCCCGACCAGGTGCACGCCTGGATCAGCGCCTGGTGCGTGCTGCTCGCCGCGGTGATCTACCTGGTGTGGGGCACCGCCCGCGGCGACCTGGCCGACTGGCGGCTGCTGACCGCCCAGACCGCCGCGGTGCTCGGCTTCGGCGCGGTGGCGATGGCGGCGGTCGCCGTCGACCCGGCCGCCGCGCGCTACGTGCTGGCCGCCGGCTGGCTGGCCCACGCCGCCTGGGACGTCGCCCACCACCGCCTCGGCCGGGTGGTGCCCCGCTGGTACGCCGAGACCTGCCTGGCCGCCGACCTCCTGATCGCCACCGCCCTGCTCACCGTCGGCCTCGTCTGACCGCCGACACCCCTCCCGTCCCTCCTCACCACGCCTGGGGATCCCATGCCCACGTCACTGCCCTGCCCCGCCGGTCAGCGCGAGCTCCTGGATGTACTCGTCATCGGGGCCGGCCAGGCCGGCCTCGCGCTCGGTCACCACCTCGCCGCCCGCGGAGCGAACTCCCTGCTGGTCGACGCCGCACCCGAGATCGGCCATTCGTGGCGCTCCCGGTGGGACTCGCTGCGGCTGTTCAGCCCCGCCCAGTACGACTCGCTGCCCGGCCTGCCGTTCCCCGCACCCGTCGACAGCCACCCGAGCAAGGACGACGTCGCCGACTACCTCGCCGCCTACGCCGCGCACTTCGCCCTCCCGGTGCGGCTGGCCACCCCCGTGCTGCGGCTGCACCGCGACCCCGACGGGACCTTCGCGGCCACCACCCCGACCGGAACGCTGCGGGCCAGGCAGGTCGTCGTCGCCACCGGCCCCTTCCAGACGCCGCACGTCCCCGCCCTCGGCGATCGGCTGGACCCGGGCGTGCCGCAGCTGCACAGCGCCGAGTACCGGAACCCGACCCAGCTGCCCGGCGGCGGTCGGGTGCTGGTCGTCGGCGCGGCCAACTCCGGCCTGCAGATCGCCGCCGAGTTGGCCGCCGCGCAGCCGGTCACCGTCGCGGTCGGCACCCGGCCGACCGAGCTGCCCCAGCGCATCGCCGGCCGCGACCTGTTCTTCTGGCTGACGCGCTCGGGGTTCTTCACCGTGCCCGCACACACCCGCATCGCCCGCCGGCTGCGCGCCCGCGGCGACATCATCATCGGCACCCGCAGCGGCACTCTCCGCCGCCGCGGCATCGACTTCCGGCCCCGGCTCCTCGACCTCACCGGCCGCACCGCCACCTTCGCCGACGGCAGCACCGTCGACGTCGGCGCGGTTGTCTGGGCGACCGGCTACCGACCCGACTACGCCTGGCTGCACCTGCCCGGCGTCGTCGTCGACGGGCAGGTCCGCCACACCGGTGGGACGACCGCTGTGCCGGGCCTGCACTTCCTCGGCCTGCCCTGGCAGACCTGCCGCGGCTCGGCCCTGCTCGGGTTCGTCGGCGCCGACGCCGAGGCGCTGGCCGCCCGGCTGACCGCGGACGCCGCCGGGCCGCAGCAGCGCACCGCGCCCGGACCCGAAGCGGCAACCCCGGTGGTTCTCCCGGTGTGACGCCGGCGATGCGTTCCTAGCGTCGGCCGCAGCGCACCGACGTCCGTCCTGGCGGCCGCGCTGGCGAGGGCCGCACACCCCGTCGCGCCGGCCGGCTCACACCCGGCCGGACCGCCGGCCCGCCACTGATCGCGCCCTGACCGACCCGCGCACCCGAGGAGCCCTCGATGACCGCCCACCCCCTTCCTGGGCCGCGTCCCGGGCGGACCGGTCTGCTCGCCGGTCTGCTCGCCGCCGCGGCCGGTGAGATCGCCGCCTCCGCCACCGGCCGTGGCCGCTCGCCGTCCTCCGGCCTGGCCCGCGGCTTGGTCGACGCCTCCCCGGCGATGCTCGTCGACGGCGGTGTCGCCCTCGTCGGCCGGGCCGACAAACCGGGCCTGGCCGTGCTCGCGGCTGGTGCGAGCGGCCTCGCCGCGGCCGCCGGCGGCGCCCTGGCCGGCCGCCGTCCGGTGCTCGGCGCCGCCGTGGCCACTGCTCCGCACGCCGTGGGCGGCTACCTCGCGCTGCGCCGCGGCGACGCCTCGGCGCGGGACACCGCCGCCGCCACGGCTGCCGGCATGCTCGCGGCCGCGGCCGCGGTCGCCCCGCTGCGGGTACCGCGGTCGGCGGTGCTGGCCGCCGCCGCGACGGCCACGGGCGCGGTCGTGGCCGCGGACCGGCGCGCGCGCCGTCGCGGCGCTGCCGCGCTGCGTGACCGGGTGGCGTTGCCGACCCCCGTCCGGCCGCTGCCGCCGGTGTCCGCCGCCGACGCGGCACCGCAGACCGGCGTCGCCCCGCTGCTGGCCCAGCCCGGTGAACTGGTCGTCATCGACGTCACCGTCCCCGAGCCGCGCACCGACCTCGGCACCTGGCGACTCGAGGTGGACGGCGAGGTGGAGCGGCCGCTGTCCCTTCCCCTCCGCGAGCTGCTCGCCCTGCCCCTGGAGGAGCGGGATCTACTGATGATCTGCGTGCACAACCCGGTTGGCGGCGACCGGATGGGTTGTGCCCGCTGGACCGGCATCGGCCTGGCCGAGCTGCTCGGGCGGGCCGGCGTCTCCGACGGCGACGGCTGGCTGGTCGCCGAGGCCGTCGACGGCTACACCAACGTGCTTCCCCTGTCCGTCGCTCGCGCCCACGGCTTCCTCGCCGTCGGCATGGCCGGCCGGCCCCTGCCCCGCGAGCACGGCAGCCCGGCCCGGCTGCTCGTCTCCGGCCGGCACGGGCAGGACGGCAACATCAAGTGGCTGCGGCGCCTCACCGTCACCTCAACCCCGCCGCTGTCCTACTGGGGCTCCCGCGGCTGGGCCGACGGCACCTACCCGGTGCACCCGGCCGCCCGGATCGATGCCCCCGGCCAGCACGCCCACATCGAGCCCGGCGAGATCGTCGTCCGCGGCTACGCCTGGGCGCCGCCGGTCGGCGTCGACTGCGTGCAACTGCAGGTCGACGGCGGCCCGTGGACCGACGCCACCCTCGGCGTCGACCTCGGCCCGGATGCCTGGCGGCCCTGGACGGCCCGCTGGGTGGCCACGCCTGGTCCGCACCGGCTGCGCGTCCGGTGCCGCACGACCACCGGCCAGTGGCAGGAGGAGCAGACCGCGACCCCGTTCCCGCGTGGGGTGCACGGCATCCACGCCGTTCCTGTCCACGTCGGCAGCGGGCCGGTGGTTCCGGCGATCCGACGCCTGGTGAGCGATGGCGCCACACGCATGAGCTGGGCCGCGCGCAGCGTCGCAGCCTGGCGACACCGGGCGTCCAGCGGTTCGACGACCACCTGGAGCGCCGGCGGGACGAGCTGATCCCCGACAACGGCCGGCGTGCGACAGCGAGGGGAGCACCGGGCGTCGTCGTGCTTCTCCAGCGCGGGCCGGAGAACGGGAGAGGCCCTGGTCAGCGAACTGACCAGGGCCTCCACCGGGTGGGGTGAGTGACGGGGCTCGAACCCGCGACACCCAGGATCACAACCTGGTGCTCTACCGACTGAGCTACACCCACCGTGCCTCCGCCCGGACGCAGGCGCCCGGAGGGAACGGGACAACGATACCGGAGCCGGTGCGCGACTCCGTCGGGGGAGTCGGGGCGGTCAGGCGGTGGCGGCGTCCCCGGACGCGAGCAGCTCGGCGAACGAGCCGACGACCTGGTCGGCGGCCTTCTTCGCCTGGTCGCCGCTGGGGCCCGGCGCCGGCACGAACAGCGTGCGCCGGTAGTAGGCCAGCTCCCGCACCGACTCGATGATGTCGGCCAGCGCCCGGTGGGCGAGCCCCTTGGGGGGCTGGGCGAAGTACACGCGGGGGAACCAGCGGCGGGCCAGCTCCTTCACCGAGGAGACGTCGACCATCCGGTAGTGCAGGTGGTCGTCGAGCTCGGGCATGTCGCGGGCGAGGAAGCCGCGGTCGGTGCCGATCGAGTTGCCGCACAGCGGGGCCGTGCGCCGGTCGGGCACGAACCGCTTCACGTAGGCGAGGATCTGCTGCTCGGCGTCGGCGACGGTCAGGGTCGCCGCCCGGACGGCCTCGGTGAGACCCGACTTGGCGTGCATCTCCGCGACGAACTGGGTCATGCCGTCGAGGTCGGCCTCGTCGGCGGAGATGATCAGGTCCAGCCCCGGGTCCACGACGTTGAGCTCCGAGTCGGTGATCAGGACCGCGACCTCGATCAGCTTGTCCTTGGTCAGGTCCAGCCCGGTCATCTCGCAGTCGATCCAGACCAGGTGTCCCGCGCTCTCCGCCACGTCGTCCGACAGTACGCACCGCGTGTCCCGGCCGCCCCGATCACCCCGCGTGTCCTCGCATGTCCCACCGTGCCCGGGGGCGCGACCGGAACGGCCCGGGATCGGCGGGGATGACGGCTAGGGTCGCCGGAACGTCCTCTCGTCAGGAAGCTCTTCCGTGTCTTCTGCACCCGCCCCCGCAGCGACCGCCGTGCCGCAGGCGCCGGGAACGCTCCGCGCCGGTCTGGCCCACCCGATCGCCCTGGTGAGGTGGCTCTGGGCGGCGTACATGACCCCCGGCCGCCCGGGCCGCGCCACCGATCAGACCGAGCTTCGCTGGATCTACACCGCGTGGCTGGCGGCCTTCCTGCTCAAGATGCTCGGCTCGTCCTGGGACGTCTCCTGGCACTTCAAGTGGCTGCGCGACGACCTCGCGCCCCCCCACCTGCTCAACACCGTGGGCACCGCGGCCGTCGTCGTCCTGGTGCTGTTCCACAGCTACAGCGGCTACGGGGTCGACCGGCGGGCGCTGCGGCTGATGCAGGTCGGCAGCGCCGCCTTCCTGGTCGCGATCCCGGTCGACCTCGTCAACCACCGGGTCAACGGCCTGGACATCACCAGCTGGAGCCCCAGCCACGCCCTGCTCTACATCGGGACGGCGATCATGCTGGCCGGCGCGCTGCGCGGCTGGTGGCTGCACGCCGCACCCGGCCGCACCCGGGAGCTGGTCTCGCTGGGCCTGTGGCTGTTCTTCCTGGAGAACGTCGTCTTCCCGAACCAGCACCAGGAGTACGGCGTCCTGTCGCTGGAGGCGTACGCCGCGGGGCGGACGACGGCCGAGCCGTCCCTGCTGGACTTCGCCGCCGCGCAGGGCCAGACCCCCACGATGTTCATGCTGCCGGTGCCCTCCTGGGTGCACCCCGCGTGGCTCGTCTGCGCCGGCCTGCTCACGCTGGTGGTGGCCCGCAAGGTGGTCGGGCTGCGCTGGACGGCGTCGGTCATCGCGATCGGCTACCTCGGCTACCGCGGGGTCATGTGGCTCGGCCTCGTCGCGACCGGATTCCCGCCCTCGGTGCTCCCGGCGGTGCTCATCCTGGGCGCGGTGCTGATCGACGTCGCCGTCACCCGGGGCCTTCCCGGCTGGGTGGCCGCGCCGGTCGTCACGGCCGCCGTGTACGCGGCCGCGTTCCCGCTGGACGCGTTGGGCCTGCTGCCGCCGTGGAACTGGTGGTCGGTGCTGCCGGTCGCCGTCGGGTTCACCGTCCTGTGGAGCGCGGTGGACGTGCTGGAGCACAGCTCCCGGCGGACCGGCTGGCGGGCCGCGGACGAGCCGGCCGCCGCGGCGGAGCGCGTCGCCGCCTGACCCTGCTGCGCCGGCTCACGACGCCCGGCCGGCCCGGTCCGTGACGTAGCGTCGGGGGACGGCTGCGCCACGCCTGCAGGCCGGCGCCCCGCACCGGCTCCTGCCCGGCGCAGCCCTGACCGCACACACCGATCGCCCCGGAGGACGACGTGCTGGCCCTGACCCCGGCGCCGCTGCAGACGGCGGGGGAGCGCGCCTTCTTCGGCGAGCTCGCGCGGTGGGACACCGGCGCCTCGGTGCGCGCCGCCGTGGTCGCCTCCGTGCCGCTGGTCGACGGGCCGCTCGGCCGCCGCCAGTCCGACGCGGTCCTGCTGGTGCCCGAGGGCATCGCGGTCATCCGCGTGGTCGAGGTGCTCCGGCAGTCCGGCGTCGTCACGGCGACGCCCGAGGGCGCCTGGACCATCGCCCCCGAGGGTGGTCCCAGCCAGGTGCTGCAGCTGGCCGGCGGCGGGTCCAGCCCGCTGGACGGGTTGATGCGGGCCGGCATGGACACCGCCGTGAAGCTGCGGCGGGCGGGCCTGGAGCCCGGCCGGATCGCACGCCTCACCGTCCTGGTCGGCGAGATCACCGGCCTGGTGCCGGCCGATGGCGACCTCGGCGAGGGCGACCAGGTGGCCACCCTGGACCCGCGCTCGCTGCTGCTGGCCTTCGCCCGCGCCAGCCGCCACGCCGGCGTCGACAACCCCCGCCTGTGGACCACCGCCGACGTGCGGGCCGCGCTCGAGGCGCTGGAGCTGCCCGGCCGGGGCCCGACGGTCGAGGAGCTCAACGGAGAGGCCTTTCCGTACTCGCCGTACGTGCTGCGCCGTCCTCAGCTGCTCACCCCGGCGGCGATGAACGCCTCCTCGGCGGCGGCTCAGCCGGCCGCACGCGTCGAGGGGCCGCCGGCCCCCGCGGGGCCGGCGGCCCTCGCCGACGACCGGCCGGACGCGCCGGCCCCCGGCGGGGACCCGCCGAGCGCGACCGCCGTGGCGCGGGCGGTGGCGGCCTCGGTCGCCTCCGCGCACGCGGCCGCGGTGGCGGCCGCCGCGCCGGCAGCTCCGGCGCCCGACCTCACCCGGCAGCGCGACACCGTCGAGGTGGACGGCCCACCTGCGCCGCCGGGCGGCGACGCCGGCATCGGTGGCCTCTTCGGCGGCGCCGAGCGCGACCGCCACCCCGACGGCGGGGCGGCACCGCCCGGTGGCCCCCGGACGGCCGTGCTCCCGGCGGCGCCCCGGTCGGCCGAGCCGCCGGCCCGGCCACCGCTGTCCCCGGCCTGGGGTGCCACCGCCTCCGGACGGGACGACGACGCTCCGCCCGGCCGGCGCCGCTGGACCGCGGCCCTGGTCGCCGGCGTCGTCGCCCTGGTGGCGCTGGTCGGGGTGGGTGCCTGGCTCCTGCTCGGCGGCGAGGCGGACCAGGACGTCCCCGGTGCCGGCGGGACGCCTGCCCCGGGCACCGCCGCGCCGGGGCCTGCCGAGGGCGACGTCCGGTCCGTCGACGGCACCGAGTTCACCGTCGAGGCGGTGCAGGTGGACGACACGTGCGCCGGTCACGCCTACGGCGAGGTGGCCGACTTCTTCGCCGCCACCGACTGCGTGGGGATGTCCCGAGCGCTGTACTCGACGCAGGTCGACGGCGCGCCGGTCGTCGTCTCGGTGTCCCGGGTGGCCATGTCCGACGCCGCGGCGGCCCGTGAGCTGCGCGCGCTCACCGACCGCGACGGCAGCGGCAACGTCAGCGACCTGCTCCGCGAGGGCGTCACCTACGACGGCGGCCCGGCGGGGCTGCGTTCGGCGGAGTACGCCAGCGCCGTCTCCGGCCCGACCGTCACGGTCGTGGAGAGCGCCTGGGTCGATCCGGCGACCGCCGGCAGCCTGGCCGCGGTGGACGAGATCGCCTCCGACGGGCTGGCCCTGCCGGTCCCGCCCCCGCCCGGGGGCTGAGCCGCACCGGGGCCCTCAGCCGGTGGCGGCCGCCCACGCCATGCCGCGCAGCAGCGCGGCCATGGCCGTCCGGTCGAGCCGGCCGGCGCTGTGCGGGGTCGAGTTGATCAGGCCGAAGACGGCGTGCGCGCGCGCCCGGCAGGCGGCCGCGGCCGCGTCCGGGTGCAGGCGCGCGAGCACCGCCACCCACACCTCGACGTAGCGCCGCTGCAGCCGGCGCACCTGCCCGGCCTCGCTGTCGGGCAGCGAGGTGAGGTCCCGGTCGTGCACGACGATGAGCGCGGGGTTGTCGAGGGCGAACTCGACCTGGAAGTCGATCAGGGCGCGCAGCTGGGCCGCCGGATCGGGGCCCGCGGTGGCTACCCGCGCCCGGCCGCCGTCGGCCAGCCGCTCGCTGATGCGCAGCAGCATCTCGGCCAGCATCGCGTCCTTGCTGGTGAAGTGCCGGTAGATCGCGGGCCCGGTCACCCCGACCGCCGCGCCGACGTCGTCCACGCCCACCGACCGCGAGCCCCGCTCGGCGAACAGCTGCGCCGCCGCCTGCAGGATCTGCTCCCGCCGGGACGGGCGCCCGGCGTCGGCGAGGAGGGCGGTGTCCTGGGCGGCGGAGCCCGGGTCCAGGCGGGTGCCGGCCGGCGTCATGCCAGGGATGCTAGCCCCGCCGTGAACGACGGTTCACCCTCCGACGTGGGGGCTGGACCGCGGGTGTGAACGGCGGTTAACCTCGCCCGCGTGGACGCACCGGTGCTTCCCCGGACCCCGTCGGCCGACCCCGGGGCGGCCGCTCGTCACGCCGCGGCGCATGCCGACCTGGTCGCCGACCTGGCCGGGCAGCTGCGGCGGGTGGCCCTCGGGGGCGGTGAGCGCGCCCGCGAGCGGCACACCGCACGCGGCAAGCTGCTGCCCCGCGAGCGGGTCGACGCCCTGCTCGATCCCGGCAGCCCCTTCCTCGAGCTCTCGGCGCTGGCCGCGCACGGGCTCTACGACGGCGAGGCGCCGGCCGCCGGCATCATCACCGGCATCGGCCGGGTGTCCGGACGGGAGTGCGTCGTCGTCGCCAACGACGCCACCGTCAAGGGCGGCACCTACTACCCGATGACGGTGAAGAAGCACCTGCGTGCGCAGGAGGTGGCGCTCCAGAACCGGCTGCCGTGCATCTACCTGGTCGACTCGGGCGGGGCGTTCCTGCCGATGCAGGACGAGGTGTTCCCCGACCGCGAGCACTTCGGCCGGATCTTCTTCAACCAGGCGAACCTCTCCAAGGCGGGTATCGCCCAGATCGCTGCGGTCATGGGGTCCTGCACCGCCGGTGGCGCCTACGTCCCGGCGATGAGCGACGAGGCGGTCATCGTCCGCGAGCAGGGCACCATCTTCCTCGGCGGCCCACCGCTGGTGAAGGCGGCGACCGGGGAGGTCGTGTCGGCCGAGGACCTCGGTGGAGGAGACCTGCACAGCCGGGTCAGCGGCGTCACCGACCACCTGGCCGACGACGACGCGCACGCCCTCCAGATCGTCCGGCAGATCGTCGGCACGCTCGGGCCGCGGGAACCGCGGCCGTGGGACGTGGCACCGGTCGAGGAGCCGCAGTACCCGCCGGAGTCGCTGTACGAGGTCGTGCCGCCGGATCCGCGCACGCCGTACGACGTCCGCGAGGTCATCGCCCGGCTGGTCGACGGGAGCCGGTTCGCCGAGTTCAAACCGCTCTACGGGCAGACGCTGGTCACCGGATTCGCCCGGCTGCACGGGCATCCGGTCGGGATCGTCGCCAACAACGGCGTGCTCTTCGCCGAGTCGGCGCTCAAGGGCGCCCACTTCATCGAGCTCTGCGACCGCCGACGGATTCCGCTGGTGTTCCTGCAGAACATCACCGGGTTCATGGTCGGCCGCGACTACGAGGCCGGCGGCATCGCCAAGCACGGCGCCAAGATGGTCACCGCCGTGGCCTGCGCGCGGGTGCCGAAGCTGACCGTGGTCATCGGCGGCTCGTTCGGCGCCGGGAACTACTCCATGTGCGGGCGGGCGTACTCGCCCCGGTTCCTCTTCACCTGGCCCAACTCGCGCATCTCGGTGATGGGCGGTGAGCAGGCGGCCTCGGTGCTGGCGCAGGTGCGCCGCGACGGCCTGGAGGCGCGCGGTGAGGAGTGGTCGGCCGAGGACGAGGAGGCGTTCAAGGCGCCGATCCGCGATCAGTACGAGTCGCAGGGGCACCCCTACTACGCCACCGCGCGGCTGTGGGACGACGGCGTCATCGACCCGGCGCAGACCCGCACGGTCCTCGGCCTGGCCCTGTCCGCCTGCGCCAACGCGCCGTTGGAGGACGTCGGCTACGGCGTCTTCCGGATGTGAGTGACATGTTCCAGACAGTGCTCGTGGCCAACCGGGGCGAGATCGCCGTGCGGGTGATCCGCACGCTGCGTGAGATGGGTGTCCGGTCGGTCGCCGTCCACAGCGACGCCGACGCCGGGGCGCTGCACACCCGGCTGGCCGACGTCGCCGTCCGTCTCGGCCCGGCGCCCGCGGCGCAGAGCTACCTGTCGATCGAGCGGGTGCTCGACGCCGCCGCCCGCACCGGTGCGCAGGCGGTCCACCCCGGCTACGGCTTCCTGTCGGAGAACGTGGAGTTCGCCCGCGCGTGCGAGAAGGCGGGGATCGTCTTCATCGGTCCGCCGGTCGCGGCCATCGAGGCGATGGGCGACAAGATCCGCGCCAAGCAGACCGTGGTGGCCGCCGGCGTCCCGGTGGTGCCGGGCCGCAGCGAGCCGGGCATGAGCGATGACGAGGTGGCCGAGGCCGCCGTCGCCGCGGGCTTCCCGGTCCTGCTCAAGCCCAGTGCAGGTGGGGGTGGCAAGGGCATGCGGGTGGTGCGGTCGCAAGGCCAGCTGCCCGACGCGATCGCCGGCGCCCGGCGGGAGGCGCTCAGCTCCTTCGGCGACGACACCCTGCTGGTGGAGCGCTACGTCGGGAACTCGCGGCACATCGAGGTGCAGGTCCTCGGCGACGCGTACGGCAACGTCGTCCACCTCGGCGAGCGGGAGTGCAGCCTGCAGCGGCGGCACCAGAAGGTGATCGAGGAGGCGCCGTCCCCGCTGCTCGACGACGCGATGCGCGCGTCGATGGGCCGCGCTGCCGTGGAGGCGGCGAAGGCGGTGGGCTACACCGGTGCCGGCACGGTGGAGTTCATCGTGGACGCCGACCGGCCACGCGACTTCTTCTTCCTGGAGATGAACACCCGGCTGCAGGTCGAGCACCCGGTGACCGAGCTGATCACCGGCCTGGACCTGGTCGAGCAGCAGGTCCGCATCGCCGCGGGAGAGCGGCTGCCCATCGACCAGAGCGACGTCTCCCTGGACGGGCACGCCATCGAGGCCCGGCTCTACGCCGAGGACCCGGCCCGGGGCTTCCTCCCGCAGGCGGGAAGTGTGCTGGGCCTGGTCGAGCCGGCCGGACCGGGCATCCGCATGGACAGCTCGCTGGCGGTCGGCACGCGCGTCGGCACCGACTACGACCCGATGCTCGCCAAGGTCGTCGCCTGGGCGCCGGACCGGGAGACCGCCCGGGCACGGCTGGTGGGCGCCCTCGGGCAGACCGCCGTGCTGGGGGTCGCCACGAACGCGGCCTTCCTGTGGGCGCTGCTCACCGACGACGACGTCGTCGCCGGGAGGCTCGACACCGGGCTGATCGAGCGCCGCGGCGAGCAGCTGACGGCGGCCGAGGAGCCGGCGCCGCACGTCTACGCCGCGGCGGCCCTCGCCCTGCTGGGGGAGGCAGAGCCGGCCGGTCCGGTCGTCGACCGCTGGGACGTGCCCGACGGCTGGCGGCTCGGGGAGCCCGCGTGGACGGTCCGCCGGCTGCAGCTGCCCGGCGCCGATCCGGTGACCGTGCGGGTACGCGGGCGCGCGGCCTCCGCCGAGGTCGCCGTGGGGGATGCGGTGCCGGCGGCGGCGAAGGCGGTCCGGGACGGCGACCGGCTGACGGTCACCTACGACGGGCTGACGTCGTCCTACGCGCTGGTGCACGACGGCGGGACCGTCTGGCTGGCCGCGGGCGGGCACGTCACCGCGCTGCGCGAGCAGGAGCGGCTGTCCACCGCGGCCGGCGGGGCCGCGGGTGACGGCGTCGTCACCTCCCCGATGCCGGGGACGGTGACGGTGGTGCGGGCCTCGGTCGGCGACGAGGTGGCGGTGGGCACCCCGCTGCTGGTCGTCGAGGCGATGAAGATGGAGCACGTGCTCACCGCCCCGGTCGCGGGGACGGTGGCCGAGCTCGGTGTGACGGCGGGCCAGACGGTCGCGCTGGACGAGCGGGTGGCGCTGGTGACCCCGGCGGCCGCGCCTGAGCAGCAGGAGAACTGATGTTGGACTACCGGCTCAGCGACGAGACCGAGGCCCTCCGGAAGACCGTGCGCGAGTTCGCGCAGGAGGTCATCGCCCCGCAGATCGGCGGGTTCTACGAGCGCGACGAGTTCCCCACCGGGATCGTGCGGCAGATGGGCGAGCTCGGGCTGTTCGGTCTGCCGTTCCCCGAGGAGTACGGCGGCGCGGGCGGCACCTACTTCGACCTCTGCGTGGCGCTGGAGGAGCTGGCCCGCGTCGACAGCTCGATGGCGATCACGGTCGAGGCGGGGGTCTCGCTCGGCGCCATGCCGATCTACCGGTTCGGCACGCCAGCGCAGAAGCAGGAGTGGCTGCCCCGGCTGTGCACCGGGGAGGCGCTGGGTGCGTTCGGCCTGACCGAGCCCGGGGGCGGATCCGACGCCGGGGCGACCCGCACGACCGCGCGCCTGGAGGACGGGCACTGGGTCATCAACGGCTCGAAGGCCTTCATCACCAACTCCGGCACCGACCTGACCTCGCTGGTGACGGTGACCGCGGTGACCGGCACGAAGCCGGACGGCGGCAAGGAGATCTCGGCGATCATCGTGCCGTCGGGGACGCCGGGGTTCACGGTCGGCCAGCGCTACTCGAAGGTCGGCTGGAACGCCTCCGACACCCGCGAGCTGTCCTTCGACGACTGCCGGGTGCCCGAGGAGAACCTGGTGGGGGAGCGGGGCCGCGGCTACGCGCAGTTCCTCTCCATCCTCGACGAGGGCCGGATCGCCATCTCGGCGCTGTCGGTCGGGCTGGCGCAGGGCTGCGTCGACGAGTCGGTGAAGTACGCCGGTGAGCGGGAGGCGTTCGGGCAGCCGATCGGCCGCAACCAGGCCGTGCAGTTCATGATCGCCGACATGGAGGTGCGGGCCTCCACCGCGCGGCTGGCGTACTACCGGGCGGCGGAGAAGATGCTGCGCGGTGAGCCGTTCAAGCGCGAGGCCTCGATCGCCAAGCTGTACAGCTCCGAGGTCGCGATGGACAACGCCCGCTACGCGACCCAGGTGCACGGTGGCTACGGGTTCATGAACGAGTTCCCGGTCGGCCGGTTCTACCGGGACGCCAAGATCCTGGAGATCGGCGAGGGGACCAGCGAGGTGCAGCGGATGCTCATCGCGCGCGACCTCGGCGTCGGCTGACTCCCGGAGGGTTCGCGCCCGGGACGACCCGTGCGGGCGCGTGTGCCGCGACGAGGCGGCGCGTGACCCCGGCGCCGGCACCGGCAAGCCCGAGCGGCTCAGCGGTGACCTGCTGGTGGTCCTCCAGGCCCGGTACCACTACTGAGGTGGGGCCGGCCGAAGCATGTCAGCGCGCGGCAGGCGCCCGCCGGGGCACCGCCACGGTCAGCAGGACGACGGCGTCCTCGTCGGCGTGCAGGCTGTGCCGGCGGTCGGGGACGGGAGTGACCTGCGAGCCGGTCACCGGCACCGTCAGGTCGCCGGCCACCAGGCGCACAGCTCCGCGCACGACCAGCAGGCTCGCCGGGCCGGGGGTCTCGTGCTCGGCCAGCTCTGCGCCGGCGCGCAGGGCGATCACCGTCTGCCGCAGTCCGTCGACCGGGTGCGGCAGCGTGCGCCCCGCCCGGCCCGCGTGCTCGGTGCGGGCCCGGTCGAGCAGCTCATCGGCGAGCACGGACAGATCCGTCGGGGTCTGGGTGTCGGCCATCACCCGAGGCTAGGCAGGGTCGGCCCCGCCGGCCACCACCGTCGGTTCACCGGGTGACGTCGACCAGCACCTTGCCGACGGCGCCGTCCTGCACCGCCTGGTGGGCGGCCGCGGTCTCGGCGAGGGGGAAGACGTGCAGCGGCAGCCCGGCATCGTCGCCGACCCGGATCGCGCCGTCGGCCACCGCGGTGGCGACGTCCTCGATGCCGAGCACCTTGGCCCGCTCCGGCTCGGTGTAGACGAGCACGAACTGCCAGCGGGCGTTGGGCCCCATCTGCGCACGCACCGGCACGGTGATCTCGGCTCCGCCGTCGTCGGCGTACATGGCGACCGCTCCGTGCATGCCGATCACCTGGGCGTCGACGGCGGCGTTGACCGCGGCCGACACCTCCACGATCGCATCGACGCCCTCCGGCGCGACCTTGCGGACCTCGGCGACGACGTCCTGCTCCCGGTAGTGGACGACGTGGTCGGCGCCGGCCGCCGCCGCGAGCTGGGCCTTGCGCGGGCTGCTCACCGTGGCGATCACGGTGGCGTCGGACCAGCGGGCGAGCTGGATCGCCGCGTTGCCGACGGCGCCGGCGCCGCCCTGCACGAGGACGGTGTGCCCGCTGAGGGTGCCGGGCCCGAGCCGGTCGGGCAGGGACTCGGCGACGCTGAGGCAGCGGTGCGCGGTCAGGAACGGGATGCCCAGGGCTGCGCCCAGCTCGAACGACGGGTCCTCGCCCAGCAGCACGACGTGCCGCGCCGGGACCACGGTGAACTCGGCGGCGGTGCCCCAGGCCCGCTGCCAGGCGGCCTCCCAGATCCACACCCGCTGGCCGAGCACCGCCGGGTCGACGCCCTGGCCGACGGCGTCGACGGTGCCGGACCCGTCCTGGTTCGGCACCTGCCCGTCCGGTCCGGGCTGCGCCCTGGTCCGCGACTTCCAGTCGGTGGGGTTCACCCCGGAGAAGGCGACGCGGACGCGCACCTCGCCGGGACCGGGCTCGGGCAGAGGGCGCTCGACGAGCTGCAGGACGTCGGGGTCACCGGGCTGGGTGTAGGAGATCGCTCGCACGGTGGCCCGCTACCCGGCCACCGGCCGACGATGCGTCAGCCGGGAGGTGCGTCGTCGTCGGTGGGCCACTCGGGCACCGGGAGCCCGGCGAGGAGGAGCATCCGCTCGACGGTCTGCTCCACGACCTCATCGGTCGGCGGCACCCCGCCGGGCGAGGCCAGGAGCCGGCGCACCTCGGCCGGCTCCACCTCCGCGCCGACGGCGTCGCGCACCCACCGGGCGAAGCCGGCGGCCTCGGCGTCGGTGTCGACCGGAGCGGAGGCGTCCGGTTCGTCGAAGTACACGCGGGGCTCGTAGCCGAGGAAGAACCTGCCGCCGGAGGCGTCGGCCGCCCGGTAGTCGACGGTCGCGATGTCGCTGTCGTGGACGTCGACCATCAGGAACGGCACCGCGGTCGGCCGTCCCGTGCGCCAGCGACCCTCGCTGTAGACGAGCGTGCCGAAGTAACCCATGGGCCGAGGCTAGCCGTCGGTCCGGACGGTCAGAGCTCGGTGAGCGAGCCCGGCGCGAGGTTGACCACGACCGCCTCCTGGCTGCTGCGCGCCAGGACGACGACCGCCTCCTCGTCGCCCGGGTTCTCCTCGCGGTGCGGCGTCCACGGCGGCACGAACACGTAGTCGCCGGGCTCCGGGGTCAGCCGGACCTCCTCGCCGTCGCGGGCGAAGACGAACACCGGCCGGCCGGAGACGACGTAGATGCCGGTCTCGGAGTCGCCGTGGTGGTGGTTCGCCGACGCGGTGCCCGCCGCGACGTGCGCCTCGCCCATCCAGACCTTCTCCGCCCCGACGCTCTTGCCGGACACCGCTTCCCTGCGGGTCATGCCGCTGCTCTGGCCGGTGTCGGTCGAGAGCTCGGCCGCCCGGACGTGGCGCAGCGGTGCGTGCCAGTGGTCGGTGCCGCCGGCGGTGGGGTCGTGTGCCATGCACGGACGCTAGCGCTGGTACGCCCCGCACGGCAGGGGGACCATCGGGAGGTGGTGCGCAGGGCAGTGGTGGGTGCGGCCGGCGTCGTCCTGCTGTGCACTGTCCTCGTGGGCCTGCTCTGGGCGTTCCAGCGCCACCTGATCTACCTGCCCGACGCCGGGCCGGTCCCCCCGGCGGCGGAGGCCGTCCCGGGTGCACGGGACGTCGTGCTCGAGACCGAGGACGGGCTGCGGCTGGCCGGCTGGTTCGTCCCGGGCCGGACGCCGCACGCTCCCGGGGTGCTGGTCGCCAACGGCAACGGCGGCCACCGGGGCATGCGGGCCCCGCTGGCGCGTGCGCTCGCCGCGGAGGGGCTCGCCGTGCTGCTCTTCGACTACCGCGGCTACGGCGGCAACCCGGGCAGCCCGAGCGAGGCGGGGCTGGCGCTCGACGCCCGTGCGGCACGGACGTACCTGCTCGACCGGGCGCAGGTTCCGCCCGACCGGCTCGTGTACTTCGGCGAGAGCCTCGGCGCGGCCGTCGCGACCGAGCTGGCGAGCGAGCACCCACCGGCGGGCCTGGTGCTGCGCTCACCCTTCGTCGACCTCGCCGCGGTGGGTGGCGAGCACTACCCGTTCCTGCCGGTGCGGTCGCTGCTGCGCGACCGCTACCCGGTGGCCGAGCTGGTCCGCCGGGTGCAGGTGCCCACCACCGTGGTCTACGGCGGTGCCGACTCCATCGTGCCGCCGGCGCAGAGCCGGGCGGTGGCCGACGCCGCCGCCCGGCTGCACCGGGTGGTGGAGGTCCCGGGTGCCGATCACAACGACCTCGTCCTGCTCACCGGGGAGGAGGTGGTCACGGCGGTCGTCGAACTCGCCCGGCCTTCTCTCAGGGGCCCGCCCTGAGCCGGCGAGAGGTGGGGGAGAGGAGGCCCTCTGTCAGCGGGGGGTGATCGAGAGGGTGAGCCGGGCGCGGCCCTCGTCGGAGCGCGCGGTGGCCAGGCGCTCGGCCGAGGGGGTGCCGTACTCGGTGGTCCGCTGGCGGGCCGGGCGGCCGATCGCGGCGGCCATCGCCTCCAGCTCGGCGATGGTCTTCAGCGAGCCGTTCTCGCTGCCGGCCATCCGGCTGATCGTCTCCTCCATCAGCGTGCCGCCGAGGTCGTTGGCCCCGCCGCGCAGCACCGCCTGGGTGCCGGCGTCGCCGAGCTTGACCCACGAGGTCTGGATGTTGGGGATGCGGCCGTGCAGCAGCAGGCGCGCGACCGCGTGGACGGCCCGGTTCTCCCGCACGGTCGGACCGGGTCGGGCGACCCCGGCCAGGTAGATCGGCGAGTTGTGGTGCACGAAGGGCAGCAGCACGAACTCGCTGAAGCCGCTGGTGCGGTCCTGCAGGCGGCTCAGGGTGCGCAGGTGCCCGACCCAGTGGGCGGGGGTGTCGACGTGGCCGTACATCATCGTCGACGTCGTCGGGATGCCGACCTCGTGCGCGGTGCCGATGATCTCCAGCCAGGTCGCCGTCGGCAGCTTGCCCTTGGTGAGCACCCAGCGGACGTCGTCGTCGAGGATCTCCGCCGCGGTGCCGGGGATCGAGTCCAGCCCGGCCGCCTTGGCCTCGGTCAGGAAGTCGCGGAACGACAGCCCGGTGCGGGCCGCGCCGTTGACGATCTCCATGGGGCTGAACGCGTGCAGGTGGATGCCGGGCTGCCGCTTCTTCACCTCGCGGGCCAGGTCGAAGTAGGCGGTGCCGGGCAGGTCGGGGTGGATACCGCCCTGCATGCAGATCTCGGTGGCGCCGGCGGCCCACGCCTCGTCGACCCGGTCGCCGACCTGCTCCATCGACAGCGTGTACGCGTCGGCGTCGGTGCGCCGCTGGGCGAACGCGCAGAACCGGCAGCCGGTGTAGCAGACGTTGGTGAAGTTGATGTTCCGGTTCACGACGTAGGTCACGTCGTCGCCGTTGACGTCCGCGCGGACGGCGTCGGCGAGTGCGCAGAGGTTCTCCAGATCGGCGCCGTCGGCGCCCAGCAGCGCCAGGTACTCGGCGTCGGTCAGCCCGGCCGGGTCGGCCTCGGCGTGCAGCAGCGCCGCCAGCACCTCCGGGTCACCGCCGGACCGCGCCGTGGAGGACCCGTCGCGGGCGCTCTCGGTGCGGTCGCGGAGCTCGGCCCAGTCGCCGTAGACGGCGTCGAAGTCGCTGCGCCGGTCGGTGCTGCGCCCGACGGTGTCGACTTCGACGTGCAGGTCGACCCGCCCGGTCGCCGCGGTGCCCCACTCCTCGTCCGGCTCCTGCCACGGCAGCCCGGCCGGGATCCGCGCCTCGACGGCGAGCCCGTCGGGGCCGGCCAGCGCGGCGACGTGGGGCCGGACCCGGGGGTCCAGCCACGGCTCGGGCGCCAGCACGTAGCCCGGCTGGGCGGCCAGCCGCTCGCGGAGGGTGAAACCCGCGTCCGCGGTCAGCTCGGCCAGCTTGTCGATGTTGGGCCAGGGCCGCTCGGGGTTGACGTGGTCGGGGGTCAGCGGCGAGACGCCGCCCCAGTCGTCGACGCCCGCGCGCAGCAGCAGGCCCAGCTCGGTGGAGTCCGACAGGTTCGGCGGCGCCTGGACGCGGGCCTTCGGGCCGAGCAGCAGCCGGGTGACCGCGACCGCGGCGACGTACTCCTGCAGCTCCAGATCGGCGGAGGTCTGCATCGCGGTGCGCGGCTTGGCCCGGAAGTTCTGCACGATGACCTCCTGCACGTGCCCGTGCCGCAGTGCCGTGGCCCGGATCTGCAGGACGGCGTCCACCCGCTCGGCGTAGTCCTCGCCGATGCCCAGCAGCACACCGGTGGTGAAGGGGACGGCGCAGCGGCCGGCGTCCTCCAGCACCCGCAACCGGACGGCGGGCTCCTTGTCGGGGCTGCCGAAGTGCGGGCCGCCGGGCTGCGACCACAGCCGGGTCGCCGTCGTCTCCAGCATCATCCCCATCGACGCCGACACCGGCTTGAGCCGCTGGATCTCCTCCCACGACAGGACGCCGGGGTTCAGATGCGGCAGCAGCCCGGTCTCCTCCAGCACCCGGATCGCCATCGCCCGCAGATAGCCCAGCGTCGAGTCGAAGCCGTGCGCCTCCAGCCACTGCGCGGCGACCGGCCAGCGGTCCTCCGGGCGGTCGCCGAGGGTGAACAGCGCCTCCTTGCAGCCCATCGCGGCGCCGGCCCGGGCGATGTCGAGCACCTCGTCGGGGGAGAGGTAGGGCGCCTTGCCCTCGGCGCGCAGCTGCCCCGGCGTCGTCACGAACGTGCAGTAGTGGCAGCGGTCGCGGCACAGGTGGGTCAGCGGGATGAACACCTTGCGGCTGTAGGTCACCACCCCCGGCCGCCCGGCGCTGGTCAGGCCGGCGTCACGCACCCGGCCGGCGGCCGTCAGCAGCCGGTCCAGCGGCTCACCCTCGCCCAGGCCGCGGGCGTGCAGCAGGGTCTCGGCTTCGACGGCGTCGAGGACGACGCCGCGTTCGGCGCGCACCAGGGCGCGGCGGACGGCGGACTCGGACGGTGCAGGCAGCGCGCTCATAGGGTCTCCGACGCTAGTCGAAGGACCCCCGTGCCCCCCACCCGCTCGCAGGCTCACGGGCGGAACCCTGCACGGGGGCCGGCCCAGCCAACAGGATGGAGGTCACCCGGCACGTCGGTCTCTGCTTCCCAGGGGGAGCAGAGACCGACGTCCGGAGGGAGCAGGTCGTCACCTGCTCAGACGTCGCGGCGCTGGAAGGACAGCGCGGTCAGCCCCAGGATCACCGCGACCCACACCGCCGCCCACGCGAGGTAGGCCGGCGTCAGCGCCGCATCGCTGAGGAACGGGAAGCCGCCCTCGGGGCCCATCTGCATCAGCGCCGTCGGGTCCTGGAAGGCGTTCATGGCACCGCGCCACAGCCCGTCGGTGGGCAGCAGCACCCGCGAGACGCTGCCCACCCGCTCGACGCCCTCGTTGCCCAGCGCCCCGCCGATGCCGCCGACGACGCCGGCGACCCAGGTGGCCCCGAAGAGCCCGACCGCGATGTGCCCGACGCCATCGGCGAGACGACGCTGGACAGCAGCAGGGCCAGCGTCAGCAGCACGACCGTCTCGGCCGCGAGCAGGGCGAGCCCGGTGGCCGGCGACGGCGGCCAGTAACCGACGACGCCGCGCACGACGAGCAGCTGCACCAGACCGGCGAGCACCACGTAGCCGCAGCCGAAGGCGAGCAGGCCCAGCCACTTGCCGATCAGCACCGACGACCGGCGGACCGGTCGAGCGAGCATCGCCAGCGCCTGGCCCGACTCGACCTCGCCGGCGAGCGTGGGCCCGGCCAGGAACGCCGTGCCGATCGCCGCGATGAGGCTGAAGCCGAACATGATCAGGTTGACCAGCATCGAGGCGACCAGGCGGGCCTCCCCGCTGGTCAGCGTGCCCAGCTCGGTGTCCAGGCCGATCAGCTTCGAGAATCCCCAGCCGCTGAGCGCGAGCAGCACCACGGTCAACACCAGCAGCGCCCGGACGACCTTGCGCCGGGACGCCTCCCGCAGGGTGAGGCCTGCGACGGTCAGCGCCGTCACGGCGTCGGCTCCACGTGCCGGAGGACCGCGAGCAGCCGTTCCTCGAGGCTGATGCGCACCGGCTCGACGGCGTGCACCCGCACGCCGAGGGCGACCAGGTCGGCCACCAGGCCGGGCACGGTCACGCCGTCGTCCTCGGACGCCAGCGCGACGGTGAACCAGTCGCCGCTGCGCGTCAGCGTGCCGGCCGCCCGCAGCCGCTCCTCGACCTGCCGGTCGACGCCGGCCAGCCGCAGCCGGAGCTCGCGCTGCCCGAGCAGCTCGGCCAGGGTGCCCGACGCCGCCACCTGCCCCTTGTCGAGGATCACCACCCGGTCGCACACCTGCTCCACCCCGCCGATCAGGTGCGAGTTGAGCAGCACCGCGACGCCGCGGGACTTCAGCGCGAGGACGAGGTCGCGGACGTCGACCCGGCCCAGCGGGTCCAGCGCGCTGGTCGGCTCGTCGAGGACGACCAGCTGCGGCCGCGCGACCAGGGCGACGGCCAGGCCCAGCCGCTGCTGCATGCCCTTGGAGAAGCTGCCGACGCGGTCCCCGGCCCGTTCGGCGAGGCCGACGAGCGCCAGGCACTCGCGGCGCTCCTCGGCGGGGACGGCGAGGCGGGACAGCTTCACGTGCAGGTCCAGCACCTCGGCCGCGGTCAGCCACGGCTGGTAGCGGAACAGCTCGGGCAGGTACCCGACGGCGCTGCGGGAGCGCGGGTCCGACGACGGCCGCCCGAGCAGCAGCACCTCCCCGGCGTCGGGCCGCACCAGGCCGAGCAGCATCTTGATGACGCTGGTCTTCCCGGCGCCGTTGGGGCCGAGCAGGCCGACGACCTCACCGCGGCCGACGCTGAAGGACACGTCGTCGACGGCGGTCCGGCGTCCGTACCGCTTGCGCAGCCCGGAGCACCAGACCGCCGGGGACGGCGGCAGGTCGTCGAGCCCGCCGGCCGCGGGGGCGTTCGAGGTCACGCCGCGGACGGTAGCGGCGTCAGCGGAGGTCACGGGCGACCGCGAGGAGCTCGTCGGCGCTGAGCGTCCCGGCCACGCCGGTCATCACGCCGTCCTCCACCCAGACCACGCCGGCGAAGAGCCCGTTGCGGGAGGTGAGCACCGTCGCCTCCGACCCGTCGACGTCGGCGGTCGAGCTGGTCACCATCTCCGCCGGAACCGGCAGCGGCAGCGTCGCGGCGTCGGTGGAGAGGTCGCGGACTTGCTGGGCCACCCCGTCGGGGAGGCCGGGCAGCGACAGCAGGTAGTCGCGGACCGTCTCGAACGGCACGCCCGACGAGAGCACCTTCGGCGCGCCCACCCGGGCGACGACGAGGGTCGGCACGCCGGTCGGCTGCGACCACATCGCCGCGACCCCGGGCCCGGCCTCGAACCGGATCCGGCTGCCGTCGATCCCGGCCGGCGGCGGAGGCAGGACCTCGCCCTCGGCGGCCGCGGCCTGCGCCGCCTTGGCGGCCGAGAAGGTGAAGGTGGCGCCCACGACGCCGGCCACCTGGTAGGTCGGCTTCCCGGTCACGCCCTCGGGCAGCTCGGCGACCTCCGGGACGTCGAGACCGGTGCGCTCGCGCGCGGTCGCGGCGTCGGCCACCTGCTCGGGGTCGGGCTCCTCGGTGATCTGCAGGTCGCCGTAGGACGAGAGGTCGGGCACCTGCACCAGATCGGTGGCGGTGACCTCGACCGGGTCGACCCGCTCGGTCTGGAAGATCGGCAGCCAGTCGTTGGCGGCCGCGACCCCCGCGCCGGTCAGCAGGACCACTGCGCCGAGCGCGGCCACGGCGGGACGCCGGACCGCCGTGCCCCAGCGGTTGCGCCCGGCACTGCGCGCCGGACGGAAGGCGGTCACGGTGGACGGGGCGGAGGCGGCCGAGAACCGGGCCCACGCCGCGTCCGCGTCCACGGCGCCGGATCCGCCGAGCGCCGCCCCGACGAGGTGTGCGTCGGCGCGGGCGTCGTCCAGGGCGCGGGAGCAGACGGCGCAGCCGGCCACGTGCGCCCGGTCGGCGTCGGAGACTCCGGCGGGCTCGTCGATCAGCCGGCGGAGGACGCCCTCATTCGGGTGACGCATGACGGTTCAGCTCCTTGCGAAGGGCGAGTTCGGCGCGGCGCACGGTGGTGCCGACGCTGCCGGGGGACAGACCGAGCGCGGTGGCGACCTCGGCGTAGCTCAAGCCGCTGTGGCGCAGCACGAGCGCGGTCGCCTGCGTGCGGGGCAGCCGGGCGAGGGCCGCCCGGACGCGGCTGCGGTCCTCGAGGGTGAGCACCGTGTCGGCCACGTCGGGGGTGACGGATTCGGCGGCGGAGGCCACCGACTCCTCCCGGGAGGCCCGGCGGCGCCCCGAGCGGATCAGGTTCAGCGCGGTGTGGGCCGCGGCGACCGACAGCCAGCCGGCGGCCTCGGCGGCGGGGACCGGCGAGCGGCCGAAGGACAGGAAGACCTCCTGCGCGACGTCCTCCGCCTGGTCGCGGGAGCCGAGCACCCGGGCGGCGACCCCGACCACCCGCTGGTACTCCCGGCGGAAGATGTCCTCGAGGTCGGGCCGCACCGCGTCGCGGGTCGCTGCTGCCGGCACGCCGCCCGTCCCTCCGACCCGGCCCACGCGACCGGGGAATGTCAGGACGGCCGCCGCTGCCGGCCGTCCGTGCCGTACGAGCTCCATGCACGGATAGCACCGCCGGGCCCGCGGATGTGACGACCGGCGTCGGACCCCGGCCGCGACCGGACCCACGACGGACCGGTCACTCCGCCCATCGGGGGGAGGTCGTCCGCGGCGGGGTCAGCGTCGCCTCGGTGACGACCAGTCGCGGCTCCCCGCTGGACAGGGCCGTGCCCAGTGCCTCCGCCAGCGGTTGACCGAGCCCGGTCGCCCGCGTCGCCGGAATGCCGAAGGACTCGGCGAGCGCGGCGAAGTCCGGGCGGAGGAGGTCGACGCCGCGGTGTTCGTCGCCGGCGTGGTCCTGGTCGTAGCGCAGCATGCCGTAACCGCCGTCGTCGACGACGAGGACCGTGACGGGGAGGTTCTCCTGGGCGATGGTCGCCAGCTCACCCACCGCGAACATGAAGCCGCCGTCGCCGCAGACGGCGAGCACCGGCCGGTCGCCGAGCACCCCGGGGCCGACCGAGGCCGGCAGGGCGTACCCGAGCGTTCCCCACCCGACGGGGTACTGGAGCGTCCGCGGCCGCTGGACCGTGCCGTAGCCGCCGAACCAGTAGCCGGGGATCGCCATGTCGGCGACGACGACCGTGCCGTCCGGCATGGCGGTGTGCATCGACTCGAGCAGCTCCAGCCCGGCCGCGGCACGGGGATCCCCGGACAGCCGGTTCCAGCAGTGGTCGCGGACCTCGCTCACCCGTCCGGCCACCGCGGGCCGGGGCCCGGTCGGGAGGGCGAGCAACGACTGCAGCGCCTGCTTGGCATCGCCGAGCACCGCGACGTCGAACGGGTAGTTCTTGGTGAGGTCCTCGGCGGCGCAGTTGATCGTCGCCATGGCCCGGGGCAACGGCATGGACCAGTTGCGGGTCATCATCCCGTCGAAGTCGCTGCCGATGCCGATCAGCAGGTCGGCGCCCGCCACCAGGTCGGCGATCTCGGGCTCGTGCGGGGGGAGCCCCACCAGGTACGGGGAGTCCGGCGGGAGGATGCCGCGGGCGGTGTAGGTGGTGATGACGGGGGCCTGCAACCGCTCGGCGAGCGCCGCCACCTGCTCGGCCGCGTCGGCCTGCACGGCGCCACCGCCGACCCACAGGACGACCGACGGCGACTTCTCGACCAACTCGTGCAGGGCCCGGATGGACGCGGCCTCCGGGGCGACCCGGGTGATCGGGTGCCGGGGAACGGCCGGAGCGGGCTGGCTCAGGACGTCGGTGGGGATGTCGATGTAGACCGGGCCGCGCGGGCTGGTCATCGCCGTCCGGATCGCATCGGCGACGGCCGCACTCGCCTCCTCGGCGGTCCGGGGCCGGAACACCGCCTTCGCCAGGGGTTCGAAGATCCCCGCCTGGTTCCGCGATTCGTGCAGGATGCCGCGGCTCACCCCCGGGCGGGCCAGCTTCGTCGACACCTCGCTGGCCACGAGGACCAGCGGCGTGCCCGAGGCGGCGGCCTCGCCGAAGGCGCCGGCGGCGTTCGCGGCGCCGGGGCCGGTGGTGGTCAGTGCGACCCCCAGACCTGCGGTGGCGCGGGCGAGGCCGTCGGCGGCGTAGACCGCTGTCTGCTCGTGGCGGACTCCGACGATCCGGGGCAGGCCGGGGCCGGTCTCCCGCCAGAACGACAGGTTGTGCACCCCGGGGAGCCCGAAGGCGGTCTGCACACCGGCGGCCGCGAACGCTTCGAGGATCCGCCTCGCGACGGGCTGCGGCGAACTCATCGGTGAGCCTCTCTGTCGGACGGTTTGGGATCGGGTCGGGGCGCGTAGGTGGACAGTCTCGCCGTGGGAACGGACTTCCGCGCTGCAGGGCTCCGCTCGCGGGCTCCGTCGATCGCGGTCGCTCAGCCCCGCCCGGCCGCGGTTCCCGTCTCGTCGACGAAGCGGCCGCGCACTCGCAGCAGGGGCGGCGCGGCGGGGTTCAGCACGGGCACGGCCTCGACCCGCAGGAGGGCGAGCACGTGGTCGCCGGCCTCGACCAGCCGCTCCAGGCGGCAGTCCAGGGCGGCCGGGGCATCGCGCAGGACGATGGCGCCGCTGCCCCCCGCCCTCGTCCAGGGCACCGTCTCCAGCAGGTGCCGCGCGCTGGGCCGCCCGGCGGAGGCGAACCGGGACGCGACGATGGCGTGCGGCGCGGCCAGCACGGTCAGCGCGCAGCTGCCCACCGCCTCGAGCACCTCGGCGGGGTACCCGTCGGCGGTCAGGCCGACGGCGACCAGCGGCGGTGCGGCCGACACGCTCATGACCGAGCTGACCGTCGTCCCGACGTCGTCGATGTCGTCCCGCACGGTCAGCAGGCACACCCCGGCGGCGTACTGGGCCAGGGCGGCGGTGTACTCGGGGGCGTCGAGCGGCATGGCGGCCAGTCGACCACACGACCAGGATGAACCGGTGAGCGCAGCCGAGCGCACGTACGACGTGGTGGTCCTGGGAGCGGGGTCGACCGGGGAGAACGTCGCCGACGTCGTCGTGCGGGGCGGGCTGTCGGCGCTCCTCGTCGAGCCCGAGCTGGTCGGCTGCGAGTGCTCCTACTGGGCGTGCATGCCGAGCAAGACGCTGCTGCGGGGCACCGAGGTGCTCGCGGAGGCGCGGGCCGCGCGAGGCGACCAGCGCCGAGGAGGCCCCGGGCCGGCTCCGGTGCTCGGAGGCGGCTACGTCGGCTGCGAGATGGCCACCGCCTGGCAGGCCCTCGGCTCGCAGGTGACCGTGCTGCAGCGCGGCGACCGGCTGCTGCCGCGCCTGGAGCCGGGGGAGTAGCTCTCCGTCGACGCCGCGCTGCGGGTGGAGGGGATCCCCTGGCTCTACGGCGTCGGCGTCGGCGACGTCAACGGCCGGGCGCAGCTCACCCACATGGGCAGGTACCAGGCCCGCCAGGCCGGGGCCGCGATCGTCGCGCGGGCCCGCGGCGAGCAGGTCGACACCGCACCGTGGTCGCCGTTCGTGGACATCGCGGACGACGTCGCGACGCCGTCGGTGGTCTTCACCGATCCACAGATCGCCGGCGTCGGTCGGACCGCGCCGAGGCGCAGGAGGCGGGCCTGCCGCACCGCGTCGTCGAGTACCCGATCGGCAGCGTGTCCGGCGCCGCGGTGTTCGCCGACGGCTACACCGGGACGGCGATCGCGGTCGTCGACACCGAGCGCGAGGTGCTGCTCGGGGTCACCCTCGTCGGCCCGGCGGTCGCCGAGCTGCTGCACGCGGCGACGATCGCCGTCGTCGGCGAGGTGCCGATCGCGCGGCTGTGGCACGCCGTCCCCGCCTATCCCACGATCAGCGAGATCTGGCTGCGGCTGCTGGAGACCTACCGCGGCTGACCGGGAACCCCGGCGAACCGGTGCCGGTGGGCGTGCCCCTGGCCCTGCCGCGACGCTGAGAGGCCCGCTCTGTGCACGAACGGTCGTCATCCGGTGCGGACGACGACCGTTCGTGCACGAGCGGCGGGGGGCGACTACTCGTCGGGGTCGGCGAGCTCGTCGAAGAGCGTGCGGGCGGTGAGCCGGCCGGTGTCGGTGCCGTCGTGCCCCTCGGGGGTCGACGGCCTCCGCTGCCGAGGGAGCGCGGGCGGGGGCTCGGGCAGCAGCTCGCCGGCGACGTCCTCGGCCGGGACCTCGGTCACCTCGCCGATCAGCACCTCGGTCGGGCTGGGCAGCGGCGCCGGGCGGCCGAACGCGTAGCCCTGGGCCATGGCGCAGCCGTGGTCGAGCAGCCAGGCGGCCTGGTCGAGGTCCTCGATGCCCTCGGCGATCACCTGCAGGCCCATGCCGCGGCCCAGCTGCAGCAGGCCGTGCACGAGTGCGGCGGTCGAAGGCTGGGTGACCACGTCGGCCACGAACGAGCGGTCGATCTTCACCGTGTGGATGGGCAGCCGGTGCAGCGCGGTGATGGCCGAGTAGCCGGTGCCGAAGTCGTCCAGGGCGAGCGTGACCCCCTGGTCGGTGACGACGGCGACCGAGTGCAGCGTGGCCTCCGCGGCGAACAGGGCCGTGGACTCGGTGATCTCCAGCTCGAGCCGGTGCGGCGGGAGGCCGGACTCCTCCAGCGCGGCCGCGACGAGCTCGCTGAAGCCGTCCTCGGCGAGGTGGCGGGCGGAGATGTTGACGTGCACCCGCAGGTCGTCGGACCAGGTGGCGGCGTCCAGGCAGGCCCGCCGGAGCACCCACGCCCCGAGCTTCGAGGTGAGCCGGTTGTTCTCCGCGGCGTCGAGGAACGCGCCGGGCGGCAGCAGGCCCCGGGTGGGGTGCTGCCAGCGGATCAGCGCCTCGTAGCCGAGCAGCGTCTCGTCGGCGAGGCGCACGATCGGCTGGTAGAACAGCCGCAGCTCGTCGTGGTCGAGGGCGTGCCGCAGGTCGGTCTCCAGCTGCAGCGCGTCGACGTCGTTGCGGTTGAGCGCTCCCTCGTGCACCTCGATGCGGGCGCGCTGGCCGTCGGCCTTGGCCTTCGTCAGCGCGCTCTGCGCCTGGCGGAGCAGGTCGTCGGGGGGCATGTCGGCGCCGAGGGTGAGCCCGACGCTGGCCGACAGCGTGACCTCCCGGCCGTTCACCACGAACGCCTCGTCGAGCACGCTCAGCAGGCGGTCGGCCAGCGCCCGCAGGCCGTCGAGGTCCTCGACGTCCTCGGCGACGACCAGGAACTCATCGGCGCCCAGGCGCACGGCGGTGTCCTCGACCCGGGTGCTCCAGCGCAGCCGGTCGGCGAACTGGCTGAGCAGCAGGTCGCCGGCCTCGTGGCCGAGGGCGTCGTTGACGGCCTGGAACCGGTCGATGTTGAGGTGCACCAGGCCGACCTGCAGGCCCCGGCGGCGGGAGAGCGCGACGGCGTGGCGCAGCCGGTCGGTGAGCGCGCGGCGGTTGGGGAGCCCGGTCAGCGGGTCCATGAACGCGCGGCGGACGGCGTCCTCCTCCGCGCGGCGCCGGTCGGTGACGTCGACCAGCGAGAGGACGACGAACTGCGGCGTCCCGTTGTTCTGCCGCACCACCTCGTGCGACTGGACCACCCACAGCTCGGTGCCGTCGGAGCGGCGCAGCCGGCGCTCGCCATCGAGGAGCAGGTTGGGGTCCAGGTCGGGTTCCCCGGGAGCCGGCTGCAGCCCGAGGTCGCCCACCGGCGGGTCGTCGGGGTGGGCCAGCAGGTCGACGTGCCGGCCGGACAGGCTCTCGGCGGTGCGGCCGGTGAGGGCACACATCCGCGGGTTGGCGACCAGTACGTGCCCGTCGAGGTCGACGAGGGCCTTGGCGATCGGCGCGGAGAGGAACAGGGCCTGGAACAGCTGGCCCCGGTCGGCGAGCAGCGTGTCGATCGCCCGCAAGCGCTGCCCGGCGGCGCCGCCAGGCGCGCCCGGGGGCCGGGGCGTCTCGGATGCGGGAGGGCTCACCGGGACAGCGTCACGCATGGCAGGCAAGAAGTGACGGAACCGCGTCACGGAGAGTCGTGGTCGGCCCGTCACGGAGCGTCGCATCCGGACACATCCGCCCCACCGGCCGCACCCGCTACGGGTGATCTGCCACAGGCGCCGGGAATCCGGACCGCCCCCACGGCGCTGATGCGACAGACATCGACGAGAAGGAGCAGTCGTGGAGAAGCGGATCGGGTTCCTGTCCTTCGGGCACTGGCAGCCCATTCCCGGGTCGCAGGTGCGCACCGGGCGGGACGCCCTCGTGCAGACCGTGGAGCTCGCGATGGCCGCCGAGGAGCTCGGGCTCGATGGCGCCTACGTGCGGGTGCACCACTTCGCGCGGCAGCTCGCCTCGCCGTTCCCGTTGCTGGCGGCGATGGCGGCGCGCACCAGCCGGATCGAGCTGGGCACCGGCGTCATCGACATGCGCTACGAGAACCCGCTGTACATGGCCGAGGAGGCCGCGGCGACCGACCTGCTGGCCGACGGCCGGCTGCAGCTCGGCGTCAGCCGGGGATCACCGGAGACCGCGCTGCGCGGCTCGGAGGCGTTCGGCTACGTGCCGGGCGAGGGCAGCAGCGACGCCGACCTGGCGCGGCAGAAGACCGCGCTGTTCCTGGCCGCGATCTCCGGGCAGCCGATGGTCGACGCCGACCCGCGGATGACCGGCGGCGCGACGGGGAAGCTCGCGATCCAGCCGCAGTCGCCGGGGCTGGCCGACCGGATCTGGTGGGGCTCGGGCACCCGCGCGACCGCCGAGTGGACGGCGCAGCAGGGGCTGAACCTGATGAGCTCGACGCTGCTGGTGGAGGACACCGGCGTTCCCTTCGACGAGCTGCAGGCCGAGCAGATCACCCGCTACCGCGCCGCCTGGGCCGCGGCCGGGTGGGAGCGCGAGCCGCGCGTCTCGGTGAGCCGCAGCGTGCTGCCGATCGTCAGCGACCTGGATCGGCAGTACTTCGGCGGTGGCCGGGACGGCGAGGACCAGGTCGGCATCCTCGAGGGCGTGCGGGCCCGCTTCGGCAAGAGCTACACCGGCGAGCCGGACGTGCTCGCCGAGGAGCTGGCCAAGGACGCCGCCGTCCGGGAGGCCGACAGCCTGCTGCTGACCGTGCCGAACATGCTGGGCGTCGAGTACAACGCCTCCCTGCTGCAGACGATCGTCGAGCACGTGGCGCCGGCGATCGGCTGGGTCCACCCCCAGCGGCGGTAGCCGGGCCCGCGCCGGCGCGCCCCCGCTCTGCGGGTGTTCCTCGTTCTTCGGCGGTCCTGCAGGGCCCTCGATGCGCGAGGAGCGCCCGCAGAGCGCAGTCGCCGGTGCCTGGCTGCTGCGGCGGGGCTGCTCAGGCGCGCAGGTCGAAGCCCAGGTCGAGCACGGGGGCGCTGTGGGTGAGCGCCCCGACCGCCAGGTAGTCGACGCCGGTCGCCGCGACCTCGGTGGCCCGTTCCAGCGAGAGCCCGCCGCTGGCCTCCAGCCGCACGGAGGTCCCGCGCACCAGCGCCACCGCCGCCTGCGTGTCGGCGAGGCCGAAGTTGTCCAGCAGCACCAGCTGCACCCCCGCGGCGATCGCCTCGCGCACCTGGTCGAGGGTGTCGCACTCGACCTCCAGCGGGACGGCGGGGGAGTGGGCGCGCACCGCCTCGACGGCCGCGGTGATACCGCCAGCCGCGGCGACGTGGTTGTCCTTGACCAGCGCTGCGTCTCCGAGCGCCATGCGGTGGTTCACCCCGCCTCCGCAGCGGACGGCGTACTTCTCCAGCGCCCGCAGGCCCGGGGTGGTCTTGCGGGTGTCGCGGATCGCCGCGCCCGTGCCCGACACCGCGTCCACCCAGCGCCGGGTGAGCGTGGCGATGCCGGAGAGCCGGCCGACCAGGTTCAGGGCCGTCCGCTCGGCCGTGAGCAGCGCGCGGGTGGGTCCGGTGACGCCGAGAACCGGAGAGTTCGTGCGCGCCGCCATCCCGTCGGCCGCGTGCAGCACCACCTCGACGTCGGTGCCGCCGACGATGTCGAACACCGCGGCCGCCACCGGGATGCCGGCCAGCACGCCGGCCGACCGCGGCACGACCTCACCGGTGGTGCGCGCATGGTCGGGCACCGTGGCCAAGGTGGTGACGTCGGGGCCCAGCGCCAGGTCCTCCTCCAGCGCCCCCCGGATCACCCGCTCCACGGCTCCGGGGTCGAGGCCGCCGTCGCGCAGGACGTCGGCGAGCTCCGCGCGCAGCGGGAACCACTCGGTCATGCCACTCCCTGGGTCCGGTCGGTGCCGGGCACGCCGAGCGGCACGGCGCGGGTGTGCACGCGGCCGGCGCCGCCGAGGCGGTGCGCGAGCCGCACCTGCCACTCGGGCCGGGTGGCAGGTGCGTCCGCGCGCCGGTGGCAGCCGCGGCTCTCCGGGCGCGCGAGCGCGGCGGTGGCCAGCAGGGTCGCGACGGTGTGCACGGCCGTGGCCTCGACGGCGGCGAGGTCCAGCGAGCGGTCGGCAGGAAGGCGAGGGGCGCCGGCCAAGGTGCCGATCAGCTCGGTCAGCCCAGCCGCCGTACGCAGGACGCCGGCGTGCCGGCTGGTGGCCGCCCCGATCGCCGGCCGCGCCGAGGGATCGACGGCTCCCGCGGCGAAGGGCCCGCCGGCGGCCGGCTCGGGAGGCGCGCCCGGCGGCAGCCCGGCGTCCAGGAGGGCGGCGCAGCGGCGGGCGGCGACCAGCCCCTCGGTGATCGAGTTGGACGCCAGCCGGTTGGCCCCGTGGACGCCGGTGCAGGCGACCTCCCCGACGGCGTGGAGCCCGGGGACGCCCGTGCGGCCGTCCAGGTCGGCCAGCACCCCGCCGCAGGTGTAGTGCGCGCCGGGCGTCACGGGCACCGGCGCGGTGGTCATGTCGAACCCGGCATTCCGGCAGCTGCGCACGATGCCGGGGAAGCGGTGCTCCAGGAAGTCCGCACCGAGCCCGGTGGCGTCCAGGAAGACGCACTCCTCGCCGGTGGCCGCCAGGTGCGCGGCGATCGTGGCCGAGACGACGTCGCGCGGCGCGAGGTCGGCCAGCGGGTGCGCTCGGGGCATCAGGCGCCGTCCGGCGCCGTCGACGAGGACGGCGCCCTCGCCCCGCACCGCCTCGCTGATCAGCACCTGCTGGCCCGCTGCGCCCGGCCCCTGCCAGAGCACGGTCGGGTGGAACTGGACCAGCTCCACGTCGGCGACCTCCGCCCCCGCGCGCAGGGCGAGGGCGAGCCCGTCGCCGGTCGCGCCGGCCGGGCTGGTGGCCGCGGCGTAGGCCTGCCCGTACCCGCCGGTGGCCAGGACGACGGCGTGCGCACGCAGGTCGCCGGCGTCGGTCAGGGCGCCGTCGGCGGCGACGCGGGCGACCCGCAGCCCGACCACCGCGCCGTCGTCGCTGCGGAGGGCGTCCAGCGCGAGGGTGTGCTCGTGCACCTCGACCCCGGCGTCGCCCAGCGCCTGGACCAGGGTGCGGGTGACCTCCGCGCCGCTGGCGTCCCCGCCGGCGTGCACGATCCGGTTCCGGCTGTGCCCGCCCTCGCGAGTGAGCGCCGGGCGGCCCCGGGGGTCGAGGTCGAGCCGGGCGCCGAGGTCCTGCAGCAGCCGGACGGTGTCCGGCGCCTCGGCGACGAGCGCGGCCACGGCGTCGGGATCGCAGAGCCCGGCGCCGGCGGCGAGGGTGTCCTGCAGGTGCAGCGCGGCGTCGTCGTCGGCACCGAGGACGGCGGCCAGGCCACCCTGCGCCCAGCGGGTGCTGCCGTCGCCCAACGCTCCCTTGGTGACGACGGCGACCCGGCGCCCCGCACCGGCCAGCGCCAGCGCCGTCATCAGCCCGGCGGCGCCGCTGCCGACCACGACCACGTCCGTGCTGCGGCTCCACCCGGCCGCGGGCAGCGGCAGCGCCGGGACGACGGCGGGGGCGACCGGCGCGGAGCGGCGGGGCCCCACGGTCACTCGCCGACCAGCGACGGCGTGCCGAGGGCGATCATCGCCTCGACGGCCGAGCGGGCGCGGGCAGCGACGTCTGGATCGACGGTGACCTCGTCGCGGCCCTCGCGGAGCGCGCGCAGCAGCTTCTCCGGCGTCGACATCTTCATGTAGGGGCACTCGGCGCGAGGGTTGACCGCCTCGAACGCGGCGGCCGGGTTGGCCTGGCGGAGCTGGTGCAGCATGCCGATCTCGGTGGCGACCAGCACCCGCGTGGCCGTCGTCCGCCTCGCCTGGTCCAGCATCGCGCCGGTGGAGAGGACGTGCACGCGGTCCTCGGGCAGGTCGCCCTGGCCGACCATCCACAGCGCGCTGGTCGCGCAGCCGCACTCGGGGTGCACGAGCACCTCGGCGTCGGGGGCGTCCTCGATGCTCTGCCGCAGGTCGGTGGGGGAGATGCCGGCGTGCACGTGGCACTCGCCCATCCAGACGCGCATGTTCGTCCGGCCGGTGACCCGCTGGACGTGCGCGCCGAGGAACTGGTCGGGGAGGAAGAGGACCTCGCGGTCGGCCGGGATCGACTCGACCACCTCGACGGCGTTGGACGAGGTGCAGCAGATGTCGGTTTCGGCCTTCACCTCGGCGGTGGTGTTGACGTAGGAGACGACGGCGGCGCCGGGGTGCTCGGCCTTCCACGCGCGCAGCTGGTCGGCGGTGATGGTGTCGGCCAGCGAGCAGCCGGCGGCGGCGTCCGGCACCAGGACGGTCTTCTCCGGGGCGAGGATCTTCGCCGTCTCGGCCATGAAGTGGACGCCGGCGAAGACGATGGTGCTCGCCGTACTGCCCGCGGCGATGCGGGACAGGGCGAGGGAGTCTCCCACGTGGTCGGCGACGTCCTGGATCTGCGCGGCCTGGTAGTTGTGCGCCAGGACGACGGCGTCGCGCTCGGCGGCCAGGAGCCGCACCTCGTCGCGCCAGTCCTGCCACTGCTCGAGCGTCCACTGGGCGGCGGTGCGGGCGGGGAGGGTCGCGGTCACCAGGGCCTCCGGAGGAGTGGGTTTCATACTCAGAGGCGGAAACCTCTGCCGCGAAACCTAGCATGAGGTCCGTGACATCCGTGTGGTCCTCGCCGGAGCGGCCGGCCTACCCGCACCAGGCGCTGGCCGTGGTGCTGCAGGTCCGCGGGGGCCGGCTGCACGGGATGCTCTGGCAGCGGGCCAAGGATCCGTTCGCGCGGGCCTGGGCGCTGCCCGGCGGGCCGCTGCTGCCGGAGGAGACCCTCGGCGCCTCGGTCGGCCGGCAGCTCGCGTCGAAGGTGGAGGTCGCCCAGTTGGCGCACCTCGAGCAGCTGGAGACGCGCAGCGACCCCCACCGCGACCCGCGCAGCCGCACGGTGGCCACCGCCTACCTCGGGCTGATCCCCGCCGACCTGGACCCCGTGCTGCCCGACGACACGGCGTGGCACCCGGTGGACGCGCTGCCCCGGACCGCCTTCGACCACGGCTCGATCGTGGAGTCGGCTCTGGAGCGGCTGCGGGCCAAGCTGTCGTACACCAACATCGCCTTCGCCCTGGCGCCGCCGGCGTTCTCCATCGCCGAGCTGCGCGAGATCTACGTGGCCGCCCTCGGCTACGAGGTCACGGCGACGAACCTGCAGCGCGTGCTCCTGCGTCGCGGCGTCCTGGAGGCGACGGGGGAGACGGCGGCCTCCGGGCGGGCAGGTGGCCGGCCGGCGGCGCTCTACCGGTTCGTGACACCGCGCATGGAGGTCACCGACCCGTTCGCCGTCCTCCGGCCACCGGGCGGGCGCTGACGGCGCGCCTCGGCCGCGGCGGCAGCCTCGGGGCGGTCAGCGTGCACCCGTGGAGGCCGTGGTGCTCGGCCCCCCCCGCCACCGGTGGTCGACGACGCTGATCGCACGGGGTCGAGCCGCCGGGCAGGCGCCGTGCGAGCGCGCCCGGCAGGGATCGAACCTGCGACCAAGTGCTTAGAAGCTGTAGGGGCCCCAGCGCTGTGCGGCAAGGCATCTTTGCAGGTCGTTGACCGGCAGCTTTCAGCGTGCCGGGCACAATTATCCGGCCACTGGATCCGGACAACCGAGGTTTCCTCGCGGCCCAGAATGACCACGCTGAAGGCGGCGGGTCAAGAGGCGCTCTCGGAGGCCAAGCCAGCCACGCTCCTACCCCCGGTGGGGGTCCCTCCCCGGGTGCTCCACGACGAAGGTGGTCCCGTCGGGGCACTGGGCCTGGAGGAACCAGCCTTGGGCGCCGCCGCAGCTATAGTCGGTGCGGGCCGGTGGGCTGGCTGGCCCTGGACGGCGACCTCCTCAACCGATCCCCGCGGTCCCGTCGGCCAGGTCCCGAAGCTGCTCGGCCGAACGGCGCGGTTCCCTGGCGCCTCGCCGCTCGGGGCGGTCGCGCGGGTCAGTAGAGGTAGCGGTCGATGCCGGAGCCGTGCGCCCAGATGTGGTTCATGCGGTCGGCGGTGCGGGCGTGGGCGGCTTCCTCGGCGTCAGTGAGCACGCAGTCGGTGCCGAGCGGGGTGGTCCGCAGCCGGGTGATGAGCAGTCGGGTGTCGTCGGTGGGGGCGAGGTCGAGCAGGCCGGCCAGCCGTGCAAGGAGCGAGACCAGCTCGGTGCGGTCTGTCCGGCGGTAGCCGCTGCCGAGCTGCTCGGCGAAGGTGCTGACCAGGTCGGCGATCTCGGGGTTCAGCGCCGAATTCCCGAGTGCCGCGGCGGTTGCAGAGAGGACGTTGATGTCGGCGGTGGGGAGGGTGAGCGCGGTGAGCGGCGCGTGCTCGTGGCGGCCCTCCGGGGCGAGCAGCCGGCCGCGCCAGGGTTCTCGGGACTGGGTGGGCGCGAGTGCGCTGAGCAGGCGCTGCACGGCGGCGAGGGCGACCCGGCCGGCGAACGGCGGCGGCAGCCGCAGCGGCTCCGTGCCGGCGCTCGGGTCCTGCCGGTCGTCGTCCTCCCACGTGCCCAGACACAGCAGGATCTCCTCCAGGGCGCGCAGCGGCGCCAGCGGCTCGCCGTCGAGGTCGACGACGAGCACGGTGCGCTGCCCTGGCGGGGTTTCCTCGCTCGGTCCGGGGTGACCGGTCGGCTGCTCAGTCACGGACGGACCACCGCTCGGTGGCCGACCGGCCGGTCATGCCGGTGACCCGGCCGATGTCGGCCCACGAGGCTCCGGCGGCGAGTGCGGCGCGCACCGCCTCGTCCAGCGCCCGGGCTGCGGCGGCCTGCCGGGCGGCGGTCGCCTCGACGTCCTCGAGGGCTTGCCATCCGGCGATGTGCCGGAGCCAGTCCTGCCGCACCCGGTTCTCGTCGGCGGCTTCCAGATCGGCCCACGGGCCGGTGACGGCCAGCCGCTGCGCCGCAGGGTCGGCCAGCTCCGGTGGTACGCGGGTCCAGGGGGTGCCGCGCCAGCCGCAGGTGCAGCCGGCGACCCAGCCGACGACCGCGGCATCGGGGAGCCAGTCCTCGGCCTGCTCGGTCACCTCCAGGCCAACCTCGCCGCTGGTGGGGGGGTGCACGATCCCGTCGCCGCGTAGAAGCGTGCCGTCGGACCAGATGCCCTCGGCGGTGGAGCCGTCGCGGTAGGTCAGCCGTACCCGGTCGCCGTCGCACGGTTCGTCGCCGGGCCGGCGGGCGATCAGTACCCCGCGGGCGCTGCTGGAGCCGGCGCCTTGCGCGCCGTCGGCGAACAAGGGCACCACCCAGCCTTCGTGCTCCTGGTCGTCCACGACCGGTCCTATCCATCCCATCGCTCCTCCTCTCGGTGATGTGAGCGTCGCCGTTCCGGCGCCTGCAGTGGCCTGTCCTGTTCGGTTCTGTGGACGGCCGTCGTTGTCCACAGCCGGGGGGCCACCAGGCCGCACCGTGCGCCCGCAGTCCGATGCGGCCCCGTGTCCGGTCCAGCCGCTCTCCGCCAGGCGCGGGGCTATCGGCGCGGGGCCTGGTCGGCTTGTGCGTCGATCCAGCAGCGCAAATCGGCGCGGCGGTAGAGGACGCGCCGGCCGAGTCGGAAGCTGTTCGGGCCGGTGCCGAGGTGTCGCCAGTAGCGGAGGGTGGCGACTGGGGCGCGGAGCACGTCCGCGGCCTCGGTGATGGTGAGCAGTTCGGGCTCGTGGTCGTCGGTGGGGTCGGGCATGGCTGGCTCCCGGAGGCGGTCGGTGGTGGGCGGTGGTCTCACCACAGAAGGCGCCATTTCGGGCCCGGTGGTGACACCTCACAGCCAGCCTTGACCGGATGTCTCCGGTTGTTCTCCTGTAGCGGCCGTTCCTGGCACGTCACCTGCCAGCGATGGAGCCCCTGCATCTGCCGGCGCCGGGGGGCCGCCGGGACAGCCGGTGGACGGCCCCCGGTCCTGCGGCTGGGTTATGTCCCGTCCCGATCAGGGGGTCTCCCGGGACCACCTCCAGTTTCGGCCGGTGCCCGGTTGTCCGCCGCGGCGCTGTCCCTGGCCGAGCTGCTCCGCCCCGCGCTTGTGAGGCACGTTCTCCGGTAGGCCGACGACAGTCGGGGGACCCGTGTTCGCACAGGGACTGGAGGACCACTGGAGGTTCGCGGCTGACCTGGGGTTCCTCCAGTTGTCCTCCTGTTGTCCTCCAGTCAGCCGGTGCAGGCGCGGGCATCGGGGGGCTCGGGTGCAATTGGTCCCGGTGGACGACGGCTCCTGTCCACGACATCCGGACCGACGCCCTCGGGCGGGCGCTGGCCTGGCCACGGTCGACACATGGCGCACGACACCGCACCTCGAGCATGGCGAGACGGCGGAGCCCGTGATCGGTCCGCCAGCGGCTGGTGCCGCGTGTCGGGTGACCAGGGGTCCCTGACCGGTGAGCGCGTCAAATGCAACGTCGCGCCGCGGTCGCTGGGGGAGGGCAGGAGCGCCCTTCGGGCCACGCTGCGCGTGGCGCCGGCTGCGCCGTCGTCAAGGTCCGCCTGCGGCGGGCTGTGCTTGCTGGTCCCCCGACCCGTCCGGCAGCTCAGCGTAGGGGCCTCTCGCGCCGTCTCCTCCCGACCGGACCAAGATCCTTCCGCCCTTCGGGCGCTGCGCTGCGGAAGCAGTCTTGGTCCGGTCGTCCCCCGCCGTCGCTCCCGGCCCCTGAGCAGAGCTCTGTGCCGGACGGGCCGGGGGAATGGGTGGCAGGACACCTACTCCGTAGTCCCTCCCGTACCGGTGTCGGCTCCAGTTCCGGGAGGGTCCAGATGACCAGCACCAGCAGCACAACCAGCAGCGCGGCAAGCGGCACGAGCAGCAGTCGCACCGGCAGGGGAAGCCGGAGTCGGCGACCGCAGCTGAGTCCGGCGCAGCGGGAGGCAGCCGACGCCGCGCGGGCGGCGAAGATCGCCGCCCTGCACGACCAGATCGGCGAGCGCGTCGAGCAGCTGGCCGCCGATCCGCAGTGGCGGGCGATGCTCGATGCCGCCGCCAAGTTCCACACCTACAGCCTGGGCAACCAGCTGCTAATCGAGCTGCAGGCCGCGCGGCTCGGCTTCAGCCCCACCCGCGTGGCCGGGTTCACCACCTGGAAGGCTCTGGGCCGCAGCGTGGTCAAGGGATCCACCGGACTCGCCGTCCTGGCCCCCTGCACCTACACGCCCAAGGACACCCGAGCCGACACCGGGACCGGGCAGGACACCCGTGGGGCCGCCGCCACGACGGCGGCGGGGACGGCGGGGGAGCCGGCCGGTGGGGACGCCGACCTGTCGGCCCGGGGGCGGGTGCTGCGCGGGTTCCGGGTCGCGCACGTCTTCGACGTCTCCCAGACCGAGGGCGACCCGCTGCCCGACATCGCGCCCGAGCTGCTGACCGGTGACGCCCCCGCCGCCCTGTGGGTAGCGCTGGCCGCGCAGGTCGCCGCGCACGGCTACACGCTGAGCCGCGAGGACTGCGGGCAGGCCAACGGCCTCACTGACCCGGCCACCCGCACCGTCCGGGTCCGCCCGGACGTCGCCGACGCGCAGGCGGTCAAGACCCTCGCCCACGAACTGGCGCATATCGAGTGCGGGCACACCGCCGATGGCTATGACTACCGGGGCTGCCGCGGGCGGGCGGAGGCCGAGGCCGAGTCGGTCGCCTACATCGTCACCGCCTGGGCCGGGCTGGACGCCGGCGCCTACACCGTCCCCTACGTCGCCGCCTGGGCGGCCGGGGACGTCGACGTCGTCCGCGCCGCCGCGGCCACGGTGACCGCTGCCGCCCGCCGCATCCTCGACCACCTCGATGGCGCCGAGGGCGCCGAGGACACGCCGGGGGATGGGGAAACCGCCCCGCCTGACGGACCGGTCGCGCAGCCCGGGGGCGCCCGCGTCCTCGCCACTGCCTGACCGGGGAGAGCGCGACATGCCCGCCACCAGCACCCCCGCCGACAGCACCCCCACCGAGAGCACCGCCACCCCGCAGAGCATCGAAGGAGAACCAGCCATGACCACCGCCACGACAGTTGCCGCTCTGACCACCGGCCGGGAGGACACGCCCGACGAGCCGTCCGCGACCGAAAACGCCCGACGTGCCGGGATCGAGCAGCGCGAGACCGAGCACGTCGACCTGGCCGGCGCCGGCAGCGCAGGCGGCGGGACAGCCGACGACGGCGGGCAGGCACACCGGCTGGTGTGGCTGGACCCCCGGGAGCTGGCCGTGCACCCCCGCAACATCCGCGACGACCTCGGCGACCTGTCCGGGCTGGCCGACTCCATCGCCGCCCAGGGCGTGCTGGAGGCCCTCACCGTGATCCCGCACGCCGCCGCCGACGGGACGCCGGGCCATCAGCTTGTGGCTGGGCACCGCCGGGCTGCCGCCGCGGTCCTCGCCGGCCTCACCACGGTGCCGTGCGTGCTGCGCCCCGACCTTGCCCTCGACCGTGACGCCACCGACGGCGACCGGGCCGCCCAGGCCGGGCACGTGGGCGCGATGATGGCCGAGAACCTGCACCGCCGGGGCCTGTCCGCGGTGGAGGAAGCCCGCGGCGTGCAGGCAATGCTCGACCTCGGCGTGCCGCTGACCAGGGTCGCCAAGTCCACCGGGTTGGGCCGGCTGGACGGCGACACCGCCGCCGCGGTCGCCGCTGCCGGACTGACCCTGGACCAGGCCGCCGCCGTCGCCGTCTACGCCGGCGACCCCGACACCACCGCCGCCCTGATCGCGTCAGCGGGGGAGGGACCCGGGCAGTTCGCCCACGCACTGACCCGCGCCAAGCAGGCGAAGCAGGAAGCGGAGCAGGCAGCCGCCCTACTGGCCGAGCTGACCGCCGCCGGGCGCACCGTCCTGGACGAGGACACCGGCCGCGCCGCCACCCGGGTGGCCAACCTCGAGCACGACGGCTCGCCGCTGACCGCCGACGGCCACGCCGGCTGCCCCGGCTCCGCGGTCTACGTCTGCACCACCGGCTGGCAGGGACCGCAGCCGGTCGAGGTGTGCACCGACCCGGCCGGCAACGGCCACCGCGCCCGCTGGACGGCCACCGCCCTGCCCACCAACGCAGCAGCCGAGGAACCCAGCGAGGCCGAACGGGAGGCCGCCTCGGCCGAGCGGCGGACCACCATCGAGAACAACAAGGCGATGGCGGCGGCGGACGAGACCCGCCGGGAGTGGATCAAGGGCCTGCTGCAGCGCAAGACCCCACCCAAGGGCCCGCTGCGGTTCGCCGTCGAAACCATGGCCGCCGACCCCCGGGCACTGTCCCGGTGGCTGTCCGGGCGACCCAACCGGGCCCAGGACTCCGCCGCCGCCGACCTCGGCATCGACGCCCCCGGCCAGTGGTGGGCCACCCCGGACAAGCCCGCGCTCACGCTGACCAGCGGCGAACACGTGCCCGACGCCCGGCTCCCCGTGGCGCTGCTGGCCCACATCGCCGGCGCCATCGAGTCCGGCCTGCACCGCCAGTCCTGGCGCAACCCCGGCGCCGGTGACGCCCGCTGGCTGCGGTTCCTGGCCTCCTGCGGCTACACACTCGCCGACATCGAACAACAGATCATCGACGCCGCCGACCAACCCACCGCCGACCCCGCACCCGGCGCCAGCTGACCGTCGTCCGGCTGCCCCCGCACGCCCCGCGGGGGCGGCCACGCCGAGGCGGGGGCCGGTTTCATGTGGCCAGCCGGCGGCGGGGGGCGCGCGAGGCCCCGCCGCTGGCGCGTCGAGACCAACCGTCAGCAAGCTGCCGGCGGGCCTGCCGGCCCGACGCGCTCACCCACCCCGCGACCGCTGCCCGACACCCGCGCCGACGGCCGCGCCTGTCAGACCCCATCGGCACACTCACCCCCGACCCCCGCTGGCCGGGAGAGGGAGAACCCAGTGATCTTCGAACTCAGAGCCGCCGACCTCGACCCGGTCGGCGTGGAGAACGCCCTGCTGCGCGCCGCCCTCGGCGACTACTCCGACGAGGCCGCGATCCTCCTGCTGATCACCTCCGGCCACTGGCTGCCGCAGCTGCAGCACGCCGGGCTGATCACCATCGAAGGGGTTTCAGGCTGTCGCGGCGTACAACGATGACCTGCCCCCTGGATGGGCTTACATCACCATGTTCGTCACCGGCGGCGCTCGGGCAGAGGCACCGGAAAGGCACTCATGATCGCGACCACGAGGAACTGCAATCAATCGCCGGCTGCTGATGCTGCGTGCTGTCGTTCGCGTTAGTCCGCAGGCACGGGAGGAGCTGTACCAACCTCTATTGGCACACCCGTCTCCCGGGATAGGCGCGTTTCTAGCTCCTCGACCGTGCCGTCCAATTCGTCGGCAGCAACTTCCACGCGAATGCTGGAACCGTCGGCGCGCGGGATCGCCGCCCGCACCGCGGACTCGGTAGCAAGCAGCCGGCGTGCCGTTTCGCGGAGGATCTTCGGCGAGTACGTCGTGCTAACCACTTCGATGACCACTCCAGGGTGATCCTGGACTACCTCGTCAAGGACGCCAGCTGGCGCCTCGCCATGCCAGTAGAGCCTCAGCTTCTCGGTATCCTTGAGGAGCTCGATCGCGGAGAACTGGCGTCGATCGCCGAGTGCGTTCGTTATGGCGTGGGCCGCACTCGACAAGTCATCTGAGGTAGCCGTCCCTGGCTCACCAAATGCGGCTACTTTGATTTCTTCAGACGGAGTAGCCGGAGGTTGGGCAGAATTCTGTTGGGTGGCGCAGGCTGCTGATGACATCACTCCTGCGAGGATGAGCGCTACGGTGAATCGCGCTGTGCGTGTCCGCATGTGTTGACAGTACTCCCTTGGAGACGGGGGGAGGGGTGAGCCCGGCTACTCTGGGCCAGCTCACCCCTCCCTGTCTTGGATCCCTGTCTTGGGAACAGCCTACTGTTCGATAACGCTCCAACCGAGTTGGTTGGTGATGGAGATGACGGACGTGGCGTAGACGGTGGGGCTGCACTTCCGTCCATTCTCGGCCGTGCTGCCCGGAACTCCAAGGCATTCAGCAGGGGAGTTCATGGGGATCGCCGAGATAATTCCCACGGCGTATCGCTTGTAACTTCCCGAGTAGGTATCGTAGGTCACCTCGTAGCCGGGCCCGCCACTGTCGCCGTTGCCCGCCGCCGGGGTGCCGCTTTTTTGCTGAGTCATGAATCCTGTGATGTTGGACAGCTTGCCGTTGTCGAGCTTGTAGAGCACACCCGTTTCGGTCACGACATTTCCGCAGACGAGTCCCGAGTAAGATCCGCTGTAGCAGAGCTCTTGGTTCTTGTAGGCGTTACGGCCGCCGTTGATCTTCGTGTAGTTTGTTGTGTCATAGGCCCCGATCCACATGTACGGCTGGGAGAAGCCGCTATCGATGATGGCGCCGTCATGATCCCAATCGAATGCAACGGTCTTGCCCCAGAGGTACGTGTTGGCGCCCGAGACGACCCAGTCATTACCCAATTCGCTCGTCCCGCAGTGAGCTGCAAACATCATGCCTTGCTTGGCGGGGTCTAATTGGCTCCTGACTGCGAAGCCGGAGGTGCATCCGGATGCGCGACCGTCACCGAGTGGATGATAGATGCGGGCTCCGCCAAGGTGGTAGCTGTAGTCGTACTGGCGAGTGCTTGCAGCCACAGGGGCTTGCGTGTCGACGGTAGTCGGGAAGCCCGTCGCGGCCTGTAGTGCAGCTTGGCTCGGGCGATTCGCGAGCGGGACCGTCGGATCAAGTGACACAGCCAAGCCGGAGCCGTCGTACCGTGCGTGCGCGGATTCGACATTGGGATTCGACGCGAGCAGCCGACGAGCAGCTTCTCGCAGCAGTCCCGGCTTGAACCGGGTCTCACGGAATTCCGTGGAGACATCCGGCTTGGTGCTGATCATGCCGAGCACCGCGGCTGATGGCTTGCCGTGCCAGTAGACGATGACCTTGTCTCGCTGCAACGTGACTTCTACTGCGGCGAACTGGGGATCGTCGACGAACCTGCCTGAGAGTTCGCTGGCGAGCGCTCCCATGTTCTCCGGGACGGGTGGCAAGGTCAGTGCGGACTTGTCGATGGCACTACCTTGCGGGTCGACTCTCTCCATCTCCGCCGTTCCAGGCGCGGGGAGCGGCAGAGGTGAGGCGAGTGCTGGTCCTCCCAGGGATATCGCGAGTCCGAGGCTTGTCAGCGACGCAAGGAGGAGTCGTGTACCTGGCCGGCGCGAGCGCGTCCGGCGATGGTAGGGGGCGCAGGTAGATGAACGGTGACTCATCACTCTCCTCTGGGCTGGACGCCTTTGCGTGGCGTGATGGCACCCTTACAGTCCGTATCGACGAGCGCAAGACCCTTGGCGCCGAGACCGGAGTCGGGGTGCGGCGCTGAGACGAGGCCGCGTGCGGCCGCCGAGCTCCACGTGCAACGGACGTGACATGCGACCGTCGTCGCCGCGGAAGAAGGCCAAGACCGGTCCCGCTGGGGACGCGTCGCTAGATGACCGATTCCATGGGTTTGTCGTCTGATGCGATCAGTGATCCTGGGGTTGTGCGCCGATGTGATGGTTGCCAAATGACGGCGGTCGGCGCCAGGACGCGTTGCAGGACGCGGACCCACACACCGGTCGGGGGCCGTCGGGATGTGCCCGCCGGGATGTTCGAGGTCGAGCTGGCCTTCGAGGGTGTCGTTGATCGACTCGATCACCAGCCGCAGCGGCTTGAACAGGCGCGCTCCGGGCGGAGGAGTCTCCCCGGCGCGGGCCCGGCCGCAGCAGCGTGATGCCATGGTCGCCCAGCGTGGTCTCGAACAGCGCCGAGACCGTCCGCCGTGGACCGTGCTGGGCGACCTCGGCGCGGCTGCAACCCTCACCAGCGGCCGCCTGCCCGGACCCGGCGAAGCCATCGTCGCCGAATCGGCCGCTGGACTGCTGGGCCTCGACGGACCCGCCGGCTACGTCGCCTGGGGCGCACAGGAGGCCGCGGTGGTCGGCACATTCACCGCACGCGAGCCATTCGGTCAGCTGGACAACGGCGTGCTCATCGGCTCCCCCGCAGGGGCACTGGCACCGGCCTCGACCATGTACGTCGTCATCGGGAACCCCGATGACGTCGGCACCACTCAGGCACAGGTCCTCCAATTGGTCGACGCCCCCTCACCCACGGACCTGCAGGTCCAGCCCCCCGCGGAGCTGGCGGAACTGCAGAGCCAGGTCAGAGAGGACGTCGGAGCATTCGGGCGATCGCTGCTACTGCTCGTACTGGCCGCCGGAGCCGCGCTGACCGGGATCGTCGTCCTCTCCGACGTTCTCCTCCGGCGCACCGACCTCGGCCGACGACGCGCCCTGGGAGCCACCCGCTCGACGCTCATCGCGCTGGTCACCCTGCGCACCACCATCGCCAGCACTGCTGGTTCCATCCTTGGCGCGGTGCTTGGAGTGTTGCTCGCCATCTGGACCGGGAGCCTCGCGCTTTGGTCATTGGTTGTAGGGGCCTTAGTGCTGGCCGTACTGACCGCCACCCACAGCAGCTCTCGCCCCGGCCGCCGTAGCCGCCATGCGTGACCCGGTGCGCGTCCTCCGTACGCCGTAGCCCCTTGGACACCGGGCTAGCCCGTCGGCTCGCTCTTGCGCAACGCCATTTGCGTGAGGACCGACCTCTCGGTCTGATGACGCGTTCGCTATCGCTTCGCTTTACCTCTTCAGACATGAAGCGCTTGCCCCATCTCTAAGGTCGCAGTTTGACGGGTTAGGCCGACCAAGTCCCCGAGACCATCAATGGGCTGCCACAAAGAACCCATGAGCCGACCGCCGCGCTGACCCTGTTCTCGCAACATCCAACGCTTACCGATAGCACCCAACCCCCTCACCAAATAACGTGAATAACGGCACGCATGCTACCTTCGGAGGTAGGTCGGGCCCCGCTTCGCGGGGCCCATCGGCGTTTCTAGGGGTGACTTGTTGGTCATTGTCGGGTGGCGTTGAGAATGCATGGCGGGATGAAGGTCTACGCCGGTGCGCCGGCGGCTGCCCGGCAGTATGTGGAGGCCGACCGGGGCCGGGCGGATGACTACTACCTGACCGAGGGCGCCGGTGTGGCCCGCCGGTTCGGCGTCGCCGAGGGGCGGGTGACCGAGCTGGCGCCGCTGACCGGTGACGCCTACGAGACGTGGGTGGCCGGCCGTGAACCGGGCACCGGGGAGCCGCGGGGTCAGCTGCGTGGCGACGGGCATGCGGTGCGGTTCGTCGAGGTGGTGGTCAACGGCCCGAAGACGTGGTCGCTGGCGGCCGCGCTGCATCCGGACATCGCGACGGCGTATGACGCGGCGCAGGCCCGGGCGGCCGAGCAGATCATCGGTTGGCTCGGGCGGCACGCCACCACCCGGGTTGGTCCGCGCGGCGGGCAGGTGCAGGTGCCGGTCGAGGTGGCCGAGGCGGTGACGGTGGCGCACTACACGTCGCGGGCCGGGGATCCGCACCGCCATCTGCACCTGCAGATCAACGCCCGGGTGTTCGCGGCCGGGAAATGGCGCGGCCTGCACACCGTCGGCGTCCGCGATTCCCTCGCCGCGATCAACGGTATTGGGCACGCCGCGGTTGCCTGCGACCCGCAATTCCGCGCCGCGCTCGCCGCGCACGGGTATGCATTGGATGCCGGTGGGGAGATTCGGCAGCTTGTGGATTTCGTGGGCGCCTTCAGTGCGCGAACGGCGCAGATCGCCCGGAACATCGACACCTACGAACGGGAATGGGCCGCGGCGCATCCCGGCGAATCCCCCGGCCCGGCGTTGCGCCGCTCCTGGGACGCGAGAGCGTGGGCAGCGGGCCGCCCGGACAAGGTGCTGCCCCAGCCGGGGGAGGACCTCACCGCACGGTGGCGGGACGAGCTGGCCGCGCTGGGCTACCGCGATCGGAATGCTCCTGTCGGCCTGACCCCCACCCCGGTCGGCGGCCTGGACCGGGAGCAGGTGGCCGACCGGGTGTTGGACCGGCTGGGCGCCGCCCGCTCGGCGTGGAACGCCGCCGACGTGCGCGGGGAGGTAGAGCAGCTGCTCGCCGCCGCCGGCATCGTCACCGATCCGGCGGTGCGCATCGAGCTCGCCGAAGACGTCACCGCCCGTGCGATGGGCCGGTGTGTGCCCCTGCTGGACCGCCACAGCCCTGCCGAGGGGGTGCCCGAGCACATTCGGGCCTGGACCTCAGGACCGGTGCTCGCCGTCGAGGCGGATCTGTCCGCGCACCTCGCCTCCCGCGCCACCGATCGCCCGGCCGGCGTCCCTGGCCCCGGCCTGACACAGCCGGTCGACCTCGCAGCCGGTGGCACGCGGCTGGATGCCGGGCAGGCCGCGGCGGTCGCCGCGCTCGCCGGCCCGCGGCGACTGGTGGTGATCGAGGGCGCGGCCGGCGCCGGCAAGACCACTACCCTGGCCGCCACCAGGACCCAGCTCGCCGAGCAGGGTCGCCGGCTGGTGGTGGTGACCCCGACGTTGAAGGCGGCCAAGGTCGTCGCCGCGGAGGTCGGTGCGGTCGCCGGGTCGGCGGCCCGGCTGGCCTTCGAGTACGGCTGGCGCTGGAACGGCGACGGCGCGTGGACCCGCCTCGCCCTCGGCCACCCCGACCCGGTCACCGGCCGTACCTATGCCGGACCGGCCGACGGGGCGCGGCTGCGGGCCGGTGACCTGCTCGTCGTGGACGAGGCGGGCATGCTGGACCAGGACACCGCCAGGGCCCTCCTGACGATCGCGGACGAGTGCGGGGTGCGCGTCGCCCTGCTCGGTGACCGGCATCAGCTGCCGGCGGTCGGTCGCGGTGGCGTCCTGGACCTCGCCGCGGCCCAGGTCGACCCGGCCGAGCACCTGACACTGGTCGGGGTGCACCGCTTCATCCGCACCGACGCCACCGGCCGCACGACACCGGATACCGACTACGCCGAGCTGACCCTGGCGATGCGCGCCGGTGAGAACCCCGGGATGGTGTTCGACGCGCTGTTTGCCCGCGGGCAGATCCGGCTGCACCCCGACGCGCAGGCGCTGCGGGAGGCGCTCGCCGCCGGCGCGGCCATCTCCAACGCCGTTGACGAGCCGGTGGCGCTGGTGGTCGACACACGTGAGCAGGCCGCCGCCCTCAATGCCGTCATCCGGGACCGACTGGTCACCGAGGGCCGAGTCGACGACCGGCGCGTGGTCGTCACCGGGGCCGGGGAGCGGATCGGCATCGGCGACCGGATCGCCACCCGCCGCAACGACCGCGACCTGCAGGTCGCCAACCGCGACGTGTGGACGGTCACCGGCGTCGACCGGAACGGCGGGCTGCGCGTCACCCCCGACGGCACACCACATGTCACCCCCGCCGGGGGCGAGGAGGCCTCCGTCATCCCCACCGTCACCCCGGCCGGGACAGGGTCGCGGGTGCTGCCCGTCGACTACGTCACCGCGCACGTCGAGCTCGCCTATGCGACCACCGCGCACGGCGCCCAGGGGGACACCGTCACCGCCGCGCACCTGGCGATCGGGGAGCACACCGGCGCGGCGTCGGCCTACGTCGGGATGACCCGCGGTCGCCAGACCAACACCGCCCACCTGGTGGCCGCGGACGTCGAGTCGGCGCGGGAGCAGTGGCTCACGGTCTTCGTCCGAGACCGCGCCGACCTCGGTCCCGCCCACGCCGCCCGGGCCGCGGCCGCCGAGGCCGCGCGCTACGCCCGGTCGCGGCCGCTGGCCGAGGCCCTCGCTGAGCTGCACGCCGCGTGGACCGACCAGCAGCGCTGCCTGGACCTGCTCGCCCGCCAACAGTGGCAGCACCGGATCCTCGCCCAGGCCGTCGCACGGCAGGCCGACGACACCCGACGGCTCACCGCCCTGGAGACGAACTGCCGGCAGGCCGCGGTCGACGCCGCCGCTGCCCGCCAGGCCGCCGAGACCAGCCGCGCCCTAATCACCGCTGACACCGCCAGCATCCGGCAGGCGCTGCTGGACCGCTGGGACGCCGAGCGGGAGGCAGCCCGGCAGGCCGCCCGGGTGGTCCTCGGCGGCCCGGGTCGGCTCGGGCTCCGTCGGTCCGCTGTGGCGCGCGCCGACGAACAGCTCACCGGCTGGTACACCACGTGGGCACCGCACCTGCCGGGCCTCCCCGCCGACAACGCCCGGCTGACCCGGGCCGCCGCCGGCCCCGACGACCGTCCCGCGATGCGGGCGGCGCTGGACGCCTCCGCCCGCCGCACCGCCGAAGCCGCCCACCCCGAGAACCGCGAGCTGACCGCGGCCGCCGACACCGCACTGCGGGCCCACCAGGCCGCAGAGCGAGAGCTGGCCCGGGCCCGCCGCGACCACGACGCCGACTACGGCTCACCGGGCAAGCGCGACTACGCGCGGCAGTTGGCCGACGCCGAGCGTGCTCTCGCCGCCGCCCGCCAGCAGGTCACCGATGTCCGGGCGCGCATCGCCACCCTGCAAGCCGACCCGGCGATCCTCGCCCAGCCGCCCGAGCTTCTCAGGCAGGAGAGCAACACCTGGCGCGCCCGCCGCGACGCCGCCCAACGGGCAACCCGGACCACCCCTCGACCGACGGTCGCGTCCGACCAGGCCGTCCGTCGCCCGTACCCGGAGGACCTTCGCGACCTCACCTCACACCGCGCGCCCGACCGGGGCATCGGGCGCTGAACGGCTTTCTCCCTGCGCACCGCCTCACCCTCAGGGCATCCAAGGGGCTCTCTCGCCGGGTTGGCCGAGGAGCCCGACGGGCCCCGTGCCGTGCCGGAGGAAAACAGAAGGAAAACCGGAGGTTCTCCACAGACTCTTCCACGGCGTGTCAGCAAACGGTCCGAAACGGCGCCTTCTGTCGATGTACGGCCAGGCACACCGACCCGCTCTGGAGCCGCCATGCCCGACCAGCCCGCCGAAAACCAGCCCGCGCTGCTCACCATCACCGAAGCCGCCGAACTGCTCCGCGCCCCCGTCGCCACCCTCCGCTACTGGAGGCATCACAACACCGGCCCCCGCAGCTTCCGCCTCGGCCGCCGCGTCCTCTACCGCCGACACGACCTGCGTGCCTGGATCGACGCGAGAGCAGGGCAGACCCGTGGGCGCTGAAGAGTCCCGTTCACAGGAACAGCGCGGAGGTCACGTGGGAGACCTCGGTGCGGCTGGCCGGAGAGAACGGGACGTGCAGGCCGCGTCCTCCCCGGCCCGGCGGGCGCTGCGGGCCCGCATGGCAGCCCACCACCTGCACGCCGGGATTCCGGACGCCGCGGCGCACACAGCTCCTGCCCGCGCTGCCTTCCTGGCTCGGTTCGAGCGCGAGGTGGACCCGGACGGGACTCTGGATCCCGCAGAGCGGGCGCGTCGGGCCGAGCACGCGCGCAAGGCCTACTTCCTCCGGCTGGCTCTGGCCTCGGCCCATTCGCGCGGGAGCCGCCGGGCCGGCGGCGGACGAGCGCCCCACTGATCGCGAAGTGCGGGGGAGTGCCCTTTCGTCAGCCGAGCACCTCGAAAGGGGGTCCCAGCGACCGAGCGCACCGCGGGATCGTCGCTCAGAGACGATCGCCGAGGCCGAGACGTCGGTGGGACTCTCGAGCGCGCTCGTCGGCCATCGAGGCCCCGTACCGGCGCAACATCTGCGGGGACTTCCAGCCCATCAGCCGCATCAGATCGGTCTCGCTGCCGTTGGCCACGAGCCACTCATGGGCTGCGGTGTGCCGGAATTGGTGTGCATGCAGCCCGGGAATGCCCACGGCGAGGCCGCGCCGACGCAGCATCCGCCCGACCCCGTCGGAGGACAACGCCCCGCGGTTCTTCTCCGCCAGCCACAGCTCGGGACGGTCGGCCTGCCGCTCCTTGGCGCGGGCCCGTAGATAGCGGCCAAGCGCGAGCCCCGTCTGCTGCCCGAAGGGCAGGGCCCGCGGACGTCGCCCTTTGCCGATCACATGGGCGACGTCGTCGGTGAAGTCGAGGTCAGCCACGGCCAGCCCGGCCACCTCTGAGAGCCGTCCGCCGGTGTCCAGCAGCAGCCGGATAATGGCCGCGTCGCGGCGGTCGACGAACGAGGCGCTCTTGGCCGAGGCCAGCAGCGCGCGCAGCTGCGACTCGGTGAGCACGGGTACCGGCTTCTCCGGAACGATCGGCGGCCGCATCCGCTCCATCGGCGAGCGGTCGATCTCCTCCTCGTCCAGCAGCCACCGCATCAGCTGCTGCAGGGCGCGGTAGACGACGTTGGCCGTCGACGCGGACCGGGTGTCGATCAGGTGGGCCATGTAGGCCTCGATGTGCCGCCGGGTCAGCTGCTGCGGGCCGGGCAGCTCGCCGTCCTGCTCGAGGAACTGCACCAGCCCTTGGGCCGCGCGGCGATAGATCGTCTGGGTGTTCACCGCCCGGTTGGTGCCCTTGAGGTGGCGCACGAAGTCGCGGATCAGCGACTCCCAGGTCTCCCGCATGCGCCGAAGTTATCCGGACGCTGAGCGCTGTGCCAGACCTGCGGGACAGGATTCTCCATTGAACTAGCTGGTCAGAGGCGAGCTGCGCGCCCGGCAGGGATCGAACCTGCGACCAAGTGCTTAGAAGGCACCTGCTCTATCCGCTGAGCTACGGGCGCTCGTGCCGCCGATCATCGCATCGCCCGGCAATGGGTGGTGCGGGTGCGGGACGCGTCGTCCACAGGGTCCGTCCGCGTCCACAGTTGGCTCCACGGCCTCCTGCCGGCGAAGGACGGCGGTCAGGGTCGACGGCACACCGGCACCGCGCCGGTCGCGCCCACCCGGCGCCGCCTCCGGAGGAGCACCGTGAACGACACCATCGTCACCGTCGTCGGCAACGTCGTCGACGCACCCCGTCGCAGCAACACGCAGAACGGGGCGGTGACCAACTTCCGCCTCGCCTCCACCGCTCGCCGCTACGACGCCGGCACCGAGCAGTACGTCGACTCCGGCACCTTCTGGATCGACGTCGAGTGCTGGAACGGCCTCAGCGGCAACGTGGCCGGATCCGTCAGCAAGGGGGACCCGGTGATCGTCCACGGCGCCCTGACGACGCACACCTGGGAGTCGGACAGCGGCCCCCGCAGCAAGCCGCGCATCAAGGCCTTCGCCGTGGGCCCCAACCTGGCGCGCGGATCGGCGGTCTTCAGGCGCGCCCAGCCACCCCGCATCGCCGGGTCGGCCGGAACCGGACCCGCCTCGGCAGAGGGTCAGGTCGACGAGCAGTTCCCCGGGCCCGGCTTCGACCGGTCCACGGGCGAGCTGTACGAGACCGCGACCAGCGTCGTCGACCAGGAGTCCGAGGAGGCCGAGGGCGCGCTCGTCGGCCGCTAGGACCGGCGGGCGAGGGGGCGGGCCGGCACGCCGCCGGCCCGCCCCGTCGCTCCGGGTCGGTCAGTGGCCGCAGCCGTCCTCGAGCTCGCCCTCCCAGGCCTCGCGGCCCTCCATGACGGCGAAGACGGCGATGACGAACCCGGCGACCGGATCCAGCCAGGTCCAGCCGACCAGGGAGTAGAGGCCCAGCCCGACCAGGGTGGAGACGCTGAGGAGCACGCAGATCCGGGTCTCGGCCGCGTCGGCCAGGATCAGCGGGTCGCCGCCGAGCTGCTCGCCGACCCGGCGCTTGGCCCGGGCCAGGAGCGGCATGACGACGACGGAGGTGGCCAGCAGGACCAGCGCGACGGTGGAGGTGTCGGGCGTCTCGCCGCTCACGAGGCTCCGGATGCCCTCGACCGTCACGTAGCCGGCCAGCACGAAGAAGGTGAGCGCGACCGCCCGGAGCGCGCGCCGCTCCTTGGCCTCGTCGGCGTGGCCGTGGCGCAGGCGGGCGGCCAGGCGCAGGCCGACGAGGACGGCGGACGCCGATTCGATGCCGGAGTCGACGCCGAAGCCCACCATCGACACCAAACCGGCGAGCAGTCCCACGGTCACGGCGACGGCGCCCTCGACGACGTTGTAGGCGACCGTGAACCAGGCGAGCCGGAGACCTCGGCGGGTCAGCCGCTCCGTCTCGGCCGCCGTCAGGGTGTCGGCGGCGTTCACGAGCGGAGGCCGGTCTCGAAGAGCTTCGGCGTCGTCACGAGGCGATGCTAGGGCTGGACCAGAGATCCAGCGGTCCGTGGGCGTGCGGACCGGGAATCGGGGATGCCGAGCCAGGCGTTGCACCAATCGATTCATGGCAGGACGGGCCCGAACGGCCGGCCGCGGAACGTCTGCGCCCCCCGCAGAGCGGACGTCCGCCGTTCCCGCCCCCGGTAGGCTCGCCAGGCGGGATTACCCGCGAGACGACGGAAGGCTCCGAAGCCCAGTGGCTCAGTACATCTACACGATGGTCCGTGCGCGCAAGGCGCACGGCGACAAGGTGATCCTCGACGACGTCACCCTGTCGTTCCTGCCCGGCGCCAAGATCGGCGTCGTCGGACCCAACGGTGCCGGCAAGTCCACCGTGCTCCAGATCATGGCCGGCATGCAGCAGCCCTCCAACGGCGACGCGACGCTCGCCCCCGACGCCTCGGTCGGGATCCTGCTGCAGGAACCGCCGCTCAACGAGAACCTGGACGTCCGCGGCAACGTGGAGGAGGCGGTGAAGCCCCTCCGGGACGCGCTCACCCGCTTCGAGGAGGTCAGCGCGGCGATGGGCGAGCCCGACGCCGACTTCGACGCGCTGATGGCCGAGCAGGGCGATCTCATGGAGGTCATCGAGAACGCCGACGGCTGGGAGCTCGACGCCCGTATCGAGCAGGCGATGGACGCGCTCCGCTGCCCGCCGGGCGACGCCGACGTCACCGTGCTCTCCGGTGGTGAGCGCCGCCGGGTCGCGCTGTGCAAGTTGCTGCTCGAGGCGCCCGACCTGCTGCTCCTCGACGAGCCCACCAACCACCTGGACGCCGAGAGCGTGGCGTGGCTGGAGCAGCACCTCGAGAAGTACGCCGGCACCGTCGTCGCCGTCACCCACGACCGGTACTTCCTGGACAATGTGGCGCAGTGGATCCTCGAGCTCGACCGCGGTCGTGCCTACCCCTACGAGGGCAACTACTCCACCTACCTGGAGACGAAGGCCGCCCGACTGCAGGTCGAGGGCGCCAAGGACGCCAAGCGCGCCAAGCGGCTGAAGGACGAGCTCGAGTGGGTGCGCTCCGGCGCCAAGGCCCGCCAGGCCAAGAGCAAGGCCCGTCTGGCCCGGTACGAGGAGATGGCCGCGGAGGCGGACAAGTTCCGCAAGCTGGACTTCGAGGAGATCCAGATCCCGCCGGGCCCACGACTGGGCAGCGTCGTCGTCGAGACGAACAAGCTGACCAAGGGGTTCGGCGACCGGGTGCTGATCGACGACCTGTCGTTCACGCTTCCGCGCAACGGCATCGTCGGCGTCGTCGGCCCGAACGGCGTCGGCAAGACCACGCTGTTCAAGATGCTGGTCGGTGAGGAGAAGCCCGACGACGGCGAGATCAAGGTCGGCGAGACGGTCAAGCTCTCCTACGTCGAGCAGAACCGCAGCGGCATCGACCCGAAGAAGACGCTGTGGGAGGTCGTGTCCGACGGCCTGGACCACATCAAGGTCGGCAACGTCGAGATGCCCTCGCGCGCCTACATCGCCGCCTTCGGGTTCAAGGGCCCGGACCAGCAGAAGCCGGCCGGCGTGCTCTCCGGTGGTGAGCGCAACCGCCTCAACCTGGCCTTGACCCTCAAGCAGGGCGGCAACCTGCTGCTGCTCGACGAGCCGACGAACGACCTGGACACCGAGACGCTGACCAGCCTCGAGAGCGCCCTGCTGGAGTTCCCCGGTTGCGCCGTCGTCGTCAGCCACGACCGGTGGTTCCTCGACCGGGTTGCGACGCACATCCTGGCGTACGAGGGCGACTCGAGGTGGTTCTGGTTCGAGGGCAACTTCGCCGACTACGAGAAGAACAAGGTCGAGCGGCTCGGTGCGGATGCGGGCCGTCCGCACCGCGCGACCTACCGGAAGCTCAGCCGCGACTGACGCAGGACCTCGGTAGTCACGACCGACGGCCGGCCGGAGCACCCGCTCTGCGCCGGCCGTCGGCGTCTGGACCCGGGCGCGGGGATGGCGCCACCTCGGTCGAGCGATCCCTGATCGCCCCGGCGCGGGGCCCCGGCTCGCCGCACTCGCGTCCTGCACCCGCGCGACCGCGACAGTTCCCGCATGCGCATGGACGTGATGGCTCTGGCCCGCACGGACCGCGAGGACCTGCGTGACCTGCTGGCCGACCTCACCCCCGAGCAGTGGCGCGCCCCGTCGCTCTGCGCGGGCTGGTGCCAGGGCTCCGCACGGCCCTGTTCGCGCCGACGCTCCTCGGGGTGCTGCGCGTACGAGGGGTCCGGCTGGTGGCCACCGACATCGACTGGACGTTCGGGCGCGGCCCGGAGGTCCGGGGGGACGGCGGAGGCAATCGCGATGACCGTGGCCGGACGCCGGGGCGTCGTCGCGGAGCTGCCCGGGCCCGGGCAGGCGCGCCTCGCCCGGCGACTCGACGGCTGAGGTCGCGGTCGTCCGGTCCCGCGCGGCACCGCTCCGGGGACATGCGGCAGGGTGACGGGTGTGAGGCACACCGTGCACGTCCCCATGCGCTGGTCGGACATGGACGCCTACCAGCACATCAACAACGTCGCGTTCCTCGGCTACTTCGAGATGGCGCGGGTCAACCTGTTCTTCGAGCAGCCCACGCACGACGAGCGCACCGGGATGCGCCGCGGCCTGGTCGTCGCCTCCCACGAAATCGTCTACAAGCGCTCGGTGGTCTACGACGCCGACCCGCTGGAGGTCCAGCTCTGGGTCTCCGGCATCCGCGCCGCCGCCTTCACCTGCCACTACGAGCTCTTCGACCACGGGAAGCTCGCCGTCACCGGCAGCACGCTGCTGGTGCCCTTCGACTTCGCGCTCGAGCGGCCACGCCGGCTCACCGCGGAGGAGAAGGAGTTCCTCGCCCGCTGGGCCGACGAGCCGGGCTAGGCCTGAGGCGTAGTCCTGCCGGATCATCGACCCCGAGCGCACGGGAGACAACGTGCCCGACCTCCTTCTGGACGTCGCCGCAACCTCCGACCCGGTCGCGGCGGTCCTCGCCGCCTCCGACCGGGGCGGGCTGATCGGCCTCCGGACCTCGGGCACCACCAGCCGGCCCCGCGTGGTCGTCCGGACCGCCGCATCCTGGGTCGACTCCTTCCTCCGCGTCTCGGAGCTGGCCGGGATCGACGCCTCCGCCCGTGTCTGCGTACCCGGCCCGTTGTCGGCGACCATGAACCTGTTCGCTGCGGTGCACGCGCGGTACGCCGGGCTACCGCTGGTCAGCAGCCCGGCAGACGCCACGCACATCCACCTCACGCCGGCCACGCTGCTGGGTCTGCTGCGGGAGGGCGTCGATCTCCGCGCGCGCACGGTGGTGGTCGCGGGGGACCGGCTGCGCCCCGCCCTGGCGGCGCAGGCACGGGCCGCCGGCGCCCGGGTCGCCCACTACTACGGAGCCGCCGAACTGTCCTTCGTCGCCTGGGGCACCGACGAGGAGGACCTGCGACCGTTCCCGGACGTGGAGGTCGAGATCCGGGACGGGCGGGTGTGGGCGCGGTCGCCCTTCCTCTCGCGGGGCTATGCAGGAGACGAGAAGGGGCCGTTCACCCTGGCCGGGGACGGCTTCGCCACCGTCGGGGACCGTGGCCGGCTCGCCGACGGCGTGCTGACCGTGACGGGGCGCGGGAGCGAGGCCGTCGTCACCGGGGGGGTGACCGTCCACGTCGACGACGTGGAGGAGACCCTGCGCCGGGGAACCGGGACGGAGGTGGTCGTCGTCGGCGTTCCGCACCCTCGGTTCGGCGCGCTCGTGGCGGCGGTCCTCGCCGACCCGGCCGCCTTGGCCGCGGCCCGCCGGACGGCGCGGACCGGGCTTCCGTCGGGCCAGCGGCCGCGCCGGTGGTTCGTCCTGCCGCAACTGCCCGTGACCGACGCCGGCAAGGTCGACCGGGCCGCGGTCGCCGATCTGGTGGCCTCCGGCCGTCTCGCGCCGGTGGGAACCACGTCCGAGGACGGCTCCGCATGACGGCCGCGGTCGCCGACGCCCCGGTCATCGTGGCGGCGCGCCGGACCCCGATCGGGACGGCGGGACGGTCCCTAGCCGCGTGCACGGCGGCCGATCTCGCCGCCGCCGTGCTCACGGACCTCGCGGCCGACGCGCGGACCGGCACCGGCCCACGCGCGTCGCTGCGCGAGGTGGTGCTGGGCAACTGCATGGGTCCGGGCGGGGACGTCGCCCGCGTGGCCGCCCTCCAGGCCGGCCTGCCGATCGCCGTCCCCGGCCTCACCGTCGACCGGCAGTGCGCCAGCGGCCTCGCGGCCGTCGTCCTCGGCGCCACCATGCTGCGTGGCGAGGTGGGGACCGTCCTGGCCGGGGGCGTGGAGTCCGCGTCCACGGCGCCGTGGCGGTCCTGGCCGCCGCGGGGCGACGTGCCCGCGACCCGCTACGAGCGGGCGCCCTTCGCCCCCTCCGGCCTGGGCGATCCGGACATGGGGCCGGCCGCCGACCTGATCGCCCGGGAGCACGGGATCACGCGCGCCCAGCAGGACGAGTACGCCGCCCGCTCCCATGCCCGTGCGATGGCGACCCAGCGAGCCGAGGGCTTCGCGGCCGAGATCGTGCCCGTGGGCGGTGTCTCCTGCGACCAGCGTCCGCGCGACGGTCTCACCGTCGAGCGGCTCGGGCGGCTGCGGCCGGCCTTCGACCCGGCAGGCACGGTGACCGCCGGAAACTCCTGCGGCATCAACGACGGCGCGGCGGTGGTCACCCTGGTCGATGCCGCGACCCACCGTCGGCAGGGAGGGCGGGGGCTCCGGGTGATCGCGACGGCGACCGCGGGCGTCGACCCCCGCCGCCCGGGGCTCGGCATCGTCCCCGCGGCGGAGCAGGCCCTCGACCGGGCCGGCATCTCCCTCGGGGACGTCGACGTCGTCGAGCTCAACGAGGCGTTCGCCGGCCAGATCCTCGCCTGCTGCGCCGCGTTGGGGCTGGAGCCCGAGCGGGTGTGCCCCCAGGGGGGCGCGCTGGCCCTCGGCCATCCCTGGGGGGCCTCGGGTGCGGTCCTCGCCGTCCGGCTGTTCTCCCAGCTGGCCCGCGGCGACGCGGGGCGTTACGGCCTCGCCGCCATCGCCGCGGGCGGTGGCCAGGGAGTGGCGATGGTCGTGGAGGCGTGCGGCTGACCGCGGTCACGTCCGGCGCGGCACCGGCCGCCCGGCGCCGGTCGGCGCTCCCCGGCGAGCGGCCTCGGCCTCGTCGAGCAGCCGCACCTCGGTGCCCTCGGCGATCGCCGCGCCGGTGAACACCGCCGCGTTGACCCCGCCCCGGTAGGCCATCGCCTTGACCAGCCGCGTGCCGGTCAGCCGTTCCAGATGCGTGCACGGCGGGCAGCGCTTCATCCCGAACAGCAACGCGTCGCCCACGGCGAACCACCGGCCGACGAGCTCGGGCAGGCTGATCCCGCGGGTGAGCAGGTTGCGTCTCGTGTCGCCCGGCGTCAGGGGCGCGCCGGTCTCCGCGGCGAGCGCGGCGACGTCGTCCACGTCGATGAGCGTCAGTTGCTTCTCCAGGTCGGGGTACCGCGCCCACGTGCCGCCGCCCAGGGCGTAGCGGTCGCCCTCGAGCCCTGCGCCGGCGACCAGCCGGCCGGCCGGAACCCGTTCCATCGGCTCGGCTGCCGCCGGTGTCCGCCAGATCTCCAGCACGGTCCCGCTCACGGCGCCGATGCTCCCGCACGGCGGCGGCGCGGGGACACCGGGGCGTCGGCCCCGCGGGCGTCGAGCGCCTCACCGAGCGTGGCGGCCAGCCGGAGAACCTGCACCAGCAGCGGCACCAGCATGCCCACGCGCATCCCGGTCGCGCCGCGCGCCGCCTGCGCCTCCCGGATGCGTTGGGCGCGCTCGGCGATCAGGGGCACGAACCGCAGCGTCATCGCGATCACCAGGCCGACCCGCGCCGGACGCACGCCGACCACCGCCAACGGGCGGACCAGCCACTCCACAACGGCGACCAGCGCGGTGACCCGCGTCGTCGCGGTCACCACCGCGGCGGCCAGCACCAGTGTCAGCAACCGGCTGACCGCGACCGTCCCGGTGCGCCAGTCGGTGACCACGAGGTGGAACACGAGCAGCACCGCCAGCCACGGCCATACCGGACGGACCTGGGCGACCAGGGCGCGCAGCGGCAGCCGGGCCGCGGCCAGCCCGAGCACCGCCACGGCAGCCAGCGCGCCGAGGACCACGTCCAGCCGCTCCACGAGGAACAGGCCGGCGCCCAGTCCGGCCAGCAGGGCGAGCTTCAGCCCGGCGGGCGCCCGGTGCACGGGGCTGGCGACGGGCACGTACAGCGCCAGCGTCACGATGTCGGCCGCTCGGACGCGGTCGGGGTCACGACAACCGGTCCACGTACCAGCGCAGCGTCTCGGTGGGGACGCCGTCGGCGGCCACCCGACCGTCTTCGAACACGAGCACCCGGTCGAACCCGGCCAGCAGGTCCAGGTGGTGGGTGACGACCACGACGTCCTGCTCCAGCTCGGCGATGACGCGGGCGACGCGCCGGGTGTTGGCCAGGTCCAGCAACGTCGTGGGTTCGTCGAAAACTACCCGCTGCGGCTGCATCACCAGGACTCCGGCGATCGCGAGCAGCTGCTTCTGCCCGCCCGAGAGCAGGTGCGCCGGGTGGTCGTGGTGCCCGGCCAGTCCGTACCGCGTGAGCACGTCCTCGACCCGCCGCGCCCGCTCATCGGCGGGAACCCCCAGGTTGGTCAGGCCGAACTCGACATCCTCGGCAACGGTGGGGTGCACGATCTGTGCGTCGGGGTCCTGGAACACGAAGCCCACCCGCCGGCGGACCTCCCGCAGTTGTGTCCGGGTGTCCAGCCCGTCGACGAGGACGCTGCCCGCCGACGGGAGCACCAGGCCGTTGAGGAGTCGGGCGAAGGTGCTCTTGCCCGACCCGTTGGCGCCCACCACACCCACCCGGGACTCGCCCAGGGTGAGTGTGACGTCGTCCAGGACCGGCCGGTCACCGTAGGCGTGCGAGACGTTCCGCAGTTCGAGCGCCGTCCGCGGCAGGGCGCCGGCCGCGGCGACCTCGGCCGCGCGCCGTCTCCACCGCACGGTCAGCCGGCCGCCGGCCGTCGGGCGGGCAGCTCGATGACCGGGTACGCCCGGCGCACCGCCACCGCCACTACGGAGGCGGCGCCCGCCTTCACCAGGTCTCCGGGGATGAAGGCGAGCGAGCCCGTCGCCGCGGCCGTCAGCGAGACGTCGCCGAACAGGGCGGTGAACGGGATGCCGATCGCGTAGATGACCACGATGCCGCCGACCAGGTTGGCCACCATCGCCCACGCCAAGTTGAACCTGCGCCACGTCAGCTGGGTCAGGAGGCCGATGACGAATGCGGCGATCGGCCAGCTGTAGAGGTATCCGGCGGACGGGCCGACGAAGACGGCCAGCCCACCGCGGCCGCCCGACAGCAGTGGCGCCCCGACCGCGACGACGGCCAGGAAGGTCAGCAGCGCCAGCCCGCCTCGGCGCGCACCGAGCACCGAGCCGGCCAGCATGACGCCGAGGGTCTGCGCGGTGATCGGCACCGGGATGCCCGGCACGGGCACCGGCGGCAGCAGGCCCAGCACCGCGACGATGGCCGCGAACAGGGCGACGTAGGCGAGATCCCTGGACTTCACGCGGCGCAAGATACCGGAGCCTTTGCGCCCGTCCGGGCGGCGGTCACGCCTGGAGCCACACCGCTGTGTCGTCGGGCACGGTCCCGCCGTCCACCGGCCCGCTGGCGAGCAGCACCTGCCCCTCCGGCAGCGGCACGTCCGCGCCGGACAGGTTCACCAGGCAGACCAGCCCACCGGGACGGCGGAACGCAACACAACGGTCGGGTGCCTGTACCCACTGCACGTCTTCCCCGGTGAACGCAGAGGAGGACGCGCGCAGCTCCAGCGCCTTCCGGTACAGCGACAGCATCGAACCGTCGTCGTCACGCTGCGCCGCAGCGGTCAGCCGGCCCCAGCCTCCCGGCATGGGCAGCCAGGTGTCGGGACGCGTGGAGAACCCGTAGGAGGGCCCGGTGCCCGACCAGGGCACCGGGATCCGGCAGGCGTCGCGGCCTCGCTCGGCGCCGCCGGAGCGGAACCACATCGGGTCCTGCAGCACCGCGTCGGGCAGGTCGACGTCGGGCATGCCGAGCTCGTCGCCGTTGTAGAGGTACGCCGCACCCGGCAGCGCCAGCTGCAGCAGCGCCGCCGCCCGGGCCCGCCGGGTGCCGAGGTCGCCACCGCCGTAGCGGGTCACGTGCCGGGGGCGGTCGTGGTTGGACAGCACCCAGCAGGCCGGCGCGGGCGTGCCGTCGACCGCGGCGAGCGAGTGGGTGATCGCGTCCCGCAGCCCGTCGGGGGTCCACTCGGCGGTGAGCAGCTTGAAGTTGAACGCCAGCTGCAGCTCGTCCTCGCGCAGGTACTGGGCCAGCCGCTCGTCGTCGGACACCCAGACCTCGCCGACCGCCATCGTGCCGGGGTACTCGTCGAGCACCGCCCGGATGCGGCGGTGCACCACGTGCACGCCGTCCTGGTCGAACCGGTGGTCGCCGGGGCCGTGGTCGTCGAGCAGCCCCGTGTCGTCCATCGGCACCATGTCGGGCAGGCCGTCGGGCTTGGCCATGCCGTGGGCGACGTCGATGCGAAAGCCGTCCACCCCGCGGTCGAGCCAGAACCGCATCGTCTCCTCGAGGTCGGCCACGACCTCCGGGTTGGCGAAGTTCAGGTCCGGCTGCTCCGGGGCGAAGATGTGCAGATACCACTGCCCGTCGGGCACGCGGGTCCACGCCGGCCCGCCGAACACCGAGGGCCAGTTGTTCGGCGGCTCCCTGCCGTCCACCCCGCGGCCGTCGCGGAACAGGTAGCGGGCCCGTTCCGGCGAGCCCGGACCGGCCGCCATGGCCGCCTGGAACCACTCGTGGTCGTGGGAGCTGTGGTTGGGCACCAGGTCGACGGTCACCCGGATGCCCAGCGCGTGCGCCTCGGCGAGCAGCGCGTCGAACTCGGCCAGGTCGCCGAACACCGGCTCGACGTCGCGGGGGTCGGCGACGTCGTAGCCGTGGTCGGCCATCGGTGAGGGGTAGAACGGCGTGATCCACAGCGCGTCGACACCGAGGTCGGCGAGGTAGGGCAGCCGCGACCGGATGCCGGCCAGGTCGCCCACACCGTCACCGTTCCCGTCGGCGAAGCTGCGGATGTAGATCTGGTAGAAGACCGCGTCCCGCCACCAGTCGGTGTCGGTCGTGGACAGGGTGCGGTTCGGCTCCGGGCTCACCGGGCTCCTCAGGGGTGTTCGTGGACGTTCGGGTGCAGCGGCTGTGGGGGTGTTGCTCGCGCACGGGGAGTCCGGCAGGACCTCCTGAGCCCGAGCAGGACTCCCGGAGCGGGCCACGGGGATCGTGCGAGGTGGGGAGTGCCCGGCGGGTCAGCGGTTCTGCATGCTGCGCGCGGCCATCTCCAGGTATGCCCAGAGCGTCGCGTCCTGGTCGGGGGGCAGTTCCAGCGAGTCGACGGCGTCGCGCATGTGGGTCAGCCAGGCGTCGCGCTCGGCGGGGCCGATGGCGAAGGGCGCGTGCCGCATGCGCAGCCGCGGGTGCCCGCGCTGCTCGGAGTAGGTCGTCGGCCCACCCCAGTACTGCTCCAGGAAACCGCGCAGGCGGGTCTCCGCACCCTCCCAGTCGTCCTGGGGGTACATCGGCACGAGCACCGGGTCGGTGCGGACACCGGCGTAGAAGCGGCTGACCAGTCGCCGGAAGGTCTCCGCGCCGCCGATCTCGTCGTAGAAGGTCCGTGCCGACGGCAGGGACCGCCTCGACTCGCTCATGCCCCTGATGCTCCCTCAGCCTTGGTCCGGACGTCCGCCGGGTCGCGGGTCCGCCGATAGGCCATCAGCGCCGGGGCGACCGCGATCATTCCGATCACGCCGGAGAGCGCCACCACGACGCTCGGGCTGAACGCCTCCGCGGCGAGGCCCGCGCCGAGCGCGCCGAGCCCCTGCACGCCGGCCAGCCCGCTGGCCGCCACGCCGAACGCGCGCCCGCGGTAGGCGCTGGGTACCGCCTGGACGAAGGCGACGTTGAGCGGGATCGACCACGCCGCGCCGAGCCCGGAGACGAACAGCATCCCGACCAGCACCCAGAACGGCACCGCGCCGGGCCCGGCCGCCGCCGCGACCAGGCCACCGACCAGCACGGGTGCGAGGGAGACCACGACGAGCGGGGCGACGAGTCGCTCACGCCGCGCCGGCGGGACCAGGCGCGCGATGACCAGCCCGCCGATGGTGACCCCGAGCGGGTTGGCCGCGAGAAGGATGCCGACCGCCGTCGTTCCCTGACCGAGGGAGTCCACCAGCGGGGCGGCGATCCCTTCGGAGGCGTACACGAAGCCCGTCGTCACCCACAGGACGCCGACGATGGCCAGCAGCCGGGGGCTGCGGCGGATGAGGCGCAGGCCCGCCGCGGTGTCCCGCCACAGCGATCCGGGCGCACCGCCGCCCTCGGCGACGGGGGCCGGGCGCGGCTCGAGCCGCGCCCAGAGCCAGACGGCGGAGACGAGGAAGGTCGCGGCGTCCACCAGCAGCGCGGCCGAGGGGCTGAGCGCGGCGGCCAGCGCGCCGCCGGCGAGGAACCCGGCGACCTGGGCGAGCTGCAGGGTGATGCCGGTGAGGGACGTGGCGACGGCGTACCTGTCCCCGTCGAGCACGTCAGCCATCAGGGCCGACCGGGCCGACTCGAACGGGGGGGCGCACAGGCCGACGACGAAGAGGAGGCCCAGCAGCACGGGGAGCGGCGTCCCGGGGATCGCCATGAGCGCGACGAGGACCGCGCGGGCGGCGTCGGTGGCGATCAGCACCCGATGGCGGGGGAGCCGGTCGGCCAGCGTGGACAGCAGCGGCCCGCCGAGCAGCCAGGGCAGGTGGCTGATGGCGAAGGTCAGCGCGGCGAGCAGCGGCGACGACGTCCGGGCGTACACCAGCACGGTCAGGGCGACGCGCGCCAGCTCGTCCCCGGCTGCGGAGAGCACGAAGGTGCCGAACAGCGGCCGGAACTCACCGACGGCGAAGACCTCGCGGAAGGTCGCCTGGCGCACCGCGGCCCCAGGGGCGGGGTCCTGTGGCGCGGGGGCGCTCAGCGGGACCCCGCCCCGGCGGCGGAGACGCTGCCCAGGAGGGGGACGGGCGTGCGGATGCCCTCGGCGACGAAGCGCTCCTTGAGCCGCATCCGCAGTTCCCGGCCGACCCGCCACTGGTCGGCGTTCGTGGTGCGCACGGTGAGCCGGAGGAAGACCCCCTCCGCGGTGATCTGCTCGACGCCGAGGGACTCCGGCTCGGCCAGGAGGATGCCGGCCCACTCGGCTTGCGCGTACATCGCGTCGGCCACCTCCTGCATGACCGCGCGGCAGCGCTCCAGGTCGGTGTCGTGCGCGACGGGCATGTCGATCACCACCTGGGCGAAACCTTGGCTCTTGTTGCCGACCCGCAGCACCTCGCCGTTGCGGACGTACCAGACGACGCCGTTGACGTCCCGCAGCCGGGTGATCCGCAGCCCGACCGCCTCCACGGTGCCGACGGCCTCGCCCAGGTCGACGACGTCACCCACCCCGTACTGGTCCTCCAGGATGATGCCGATCCCGGCGATGAAGTCCTTGACCAGGTTCTGGGCGCCGAAGCCGAGGGCGACGCCGACCACGCCCGCGCTGGCCAGGATCGGCGCCAGGTTGACCCCCAGTTCGCCCAGCACCAGGACGACGGCGATGCCGAGGACGACCATCGAGGCGAAGCTGCGCAGGACCGAGCCGATCGCCTCGGCCCGCTGGGTGCGTCGCGCGGCGATCTGCTCGACGACCTCCTCCGCGGCCGGCGTGCGGCTGCGGAGGGGCCGCAGGATGGTGGGCATCGCCCCGGTCGCCGTGCGGTCGGTCAGCCGTCCGATCGCCCGGTGGGCCAGCGCCCGCGCGAGCAGCGCCAGCACGACGACCAGCAGGATCCGGCCCGGGGTGGCGATGAGCGTCCGGGCGTTCTCGGCCAGCCAGTCCATGCCGGACCAGTCGTAGACCTTCTGGCAGAGCCAGTAGTCGGCGCAGTCGGCGACGCCCGCTCCGTCGTCCGCGGCGATCGCCGTGGGAGATCCGGTCATTACCGGAAGTGTCTCAGGTGGGAAGGACGGCGTCGGTGCAGGCGACGGCGCGTGTCCGGCTGGTAACGGACGGCACGCTCAGCCGGCAAGTCCGGTGTGCGCTGCGAGGAAGGCGAGCTGGTCGGCGGCCAGGCCCACGGTGCGGCTGACGGCCCGGGCGCCATGGCCCACCGACGTCTCACGTCGCAGGAGCACCGGGGCCGCCGAGCTGGTGGCGTGCTGGAGAGCGGCGGCGAGCTTGCGGCCGTGCAGCGGATCGACCCGGGTGTCGGACTCGAAGGTCGTGACGAGCACCGCCGGGTACGCCGTCCCCTCCCGCACGGCGTGGTAGGGCGAGTAGCCGAGCAGCCAGCCGAGCTGCACCGGGTCGTCGGCCGTGCCGTACTCGTCGTTCCAGGTGCGGCCGAGCCCGAACCGTTCGTACCGCACCATGTCCAGCAGCGGCGCGCTGCAGACGACGGCGGCGGCGAGGCCGGGGCGCTGGGTGAGGGTGGTGCCCACCAGCAGGCCGCCGTTGGACCCGCCCATGACCGCCAGCTGCGCGTGCGTCGTCCAGCCCTCGGCCACCAGGTGCTCGGCGGCGGCGGCGAAGTCGTCGAACACGTTCTGCTTGCGTTCGCGCATGCCGGCCCGATGCCACTCCTCGCCGTGCTCGGAGCCGCCGCGCAGGTTCGCCACCACCCAGACGCCGCCGGCGGCGACCCAGGCCAGGGCCTGCGCCGAGTACGCGGGGGTGAGCGAGACGTTGAAACCGCCGTAGCCGTAGAGAACGGTCGGACGCGGGCAGTCGGGCGCCCCTGTCCCGGAGAGCACGAAGAGGTGCACCGGTGTGCCGTCCTTCGACGTCGCGTGCGTCTCGACGACGGTCAGCGGCGGCACCTCGCCGGCGACGGGCGCCTGCTCCCACCCGGTCAGCCCGTCGGGATCCGCGGAGTTCCAGCGCAGCACCGACGGCGGGGTGGAGTAGTCGGTGTAGCCCACCCACGCGGTGGCGCCACCGGTGTGCGGGGCGCTGACGCCGGAGATGCTCCCGGCGCCGGGCGGACGGACGTCGCCCAGCCGGCCGGCGCCGTCCCCGGCCCAGACCGAGAGCCGGTCGGTGGCGTCGACGGCGTGGACGGCCAGCACCCGCAGATCGCCGTCCGGCCCGTCCACCAGCGCGACGTCGGAGAGCACCGCGTCCTCCTGCTGGGGCACGACGTCGGCCCAGGCCTGGTGCGCCCAGGTGGCCTGGTCCGCCGGGTCGGCGACGGCCAGCCGCCAGCGCGGGGTGCCGCGGTCGCTCAGCAGCCACAGCCGCCCGTCCCGGGCCACCCACGCGGCGGTCTGGGCGTCGACGCCCACCTGGAACTCGCGCAGCGCGCCGTCCCCGGCGAGGTCGGCCAGCCAGACGTCGTCGCGCGGAGCGGTGCCTGCCGAGGCGGAGACGACCAGCCAGCGGCCGTCGGCACTGGTGCGGACCCCGTAGTAGTTCGTCGGGTCCAGGCCCTCACCGTGCACCAGGACGTCGCCTGCGGGGTCGGCGCCGACCCGGTGGCGCCAGACCCGGCGGTGGAACTGCTCCTCGCCGGCGGGCACCTGGTCCGGTGCGAGACGGCGGACGTAGAACAGCTCCACGCCCCCGGGCAGCCAGCCGACGGGGGAGTAGCGGCAGCGGTCGACCGGGCCGTCGAGAACCTCCCCCGTGGCGACGTCGAGGACGAAGAGCTGCGACTCCTCGTCGCCGCCGGTGGAGATCTGGTAGGCCAGCCGGTCGCCCTCCCAGGACGGCGACCACGCGTCGAGCGTCGTCGTCCCCTCGGGGTCCAGCGCCATCGGGTCGACGAGCACCCGGACGCTGCCGTCGGCCTCGCGCACCCGCAGCACGGCGTGCTCCTGGCCGGGATCGCGGCGGGTGGAGAACGCCCGCTCGCCGCGCCACACCGGGAGCCCGACGGCGCCCGAGCGCACCAGCTCGCCGAGCTTCCCGGCGAACCGCTCGCGCAACGGCAGGGCGGACAGCACCTCGGCGGCGAGCTCGTCCTGGGCCTGCGACCACTCCCGGGTGCGGGGGTCGGCGGCGTCCTCCAGCCAGCGGTACGGATCGGCGATCCGGTGGCCGTGCAGCTCGTCGACGAGGTCCAGCCGCGGGGCGTCCGGGTAGCGCATTCCCGGCACGCTAGTCGCCGCTCGGGACGGCGAGCCGCGACCGGACGCATCTCGAGTGCGCCAACCCGCCGTTCCCGGGTCAGAATGGGGCTGCCCGCGGGTCGTGCAGCACCCGGCGGTCCGGGGCGTCCGGAGGTGATCCGTGCCGCGTTCCGCGCCCGGGTCGACGTCGGCGGGTCACCCAGGCTCGCGGCGCGACCCCGTCCCGCCGCTCGTCCCCGTGCCCTCGCCCACGACCACGAGCGCCACCCTGCTGCTCAACGCGACGTACGAGCCGTTGTGCGTGGTGTCCAGCCGGCGGGCGATCGTGCTGGTCCTCGCCGAGAAGGCGGAGTCCGTCGACGTCACCGCCGACGTGGTGCACGCCGAGACCCTCAGCCTCCCGGTGCCCGTGGTCGTGCGGCTCACCCGGTACGTCCGGGTGCCCTACCCGGCGTCGGTGCCGCTGTCCCGGCGTGCGGTGTTCACCCGCGACGGGCAGACGTGCGTCTACTGCGGCGGTTCGGCCACGAGCATCGACCACGTCGTCCCGCGCAGCCGCGGCGGCACGCACACCTGGGACAACGTCGTCGCCGCCTGCCGCCGGTGCAACCACACCAAGGCCGACCGGTCGCTGGCCGAGCTGGGGTGGAAGCTCCCGCATCCGCCGCGCGCCCCCAGCGGCGCGGCGTGGCGGCTGCTCGGCCACCGCACCGTCGACCCGCGCTGGCGGGAGTGGCTCGGCGTCCCGGAGCCGGTCAGCGCCTGAACGGCGACTGGCCGGCCGGTAATCCGATCGGCGTCCCGGAGCCGTCCGGGCCGACCGGAACCCCTGCGCCGGTCCTCCGGGACTAGCGTCGCCGTCCGTGACCGCACTGCACGACCTCACCGCCCTCGAGCAGGCCGCCGCCGTCCGCGCGAAGGAGGTCAGCCCCACCGAGCTGGTGCAGCATGCGCTCGACCGGATCGACGCGCTGGACGCCGGGCTCGGTGCGTTCGTCACCGTGACCCCCGAGCGGGCGCTGGCCGCCGCGGCCGCGGCCGAGGCCCGGGTGCGCGAGGGCGGGGAGCTGCCGCCGCTGCTCGGCGTCCCCACGGCGATCAAGGACCTGAACAACACCGCCGGCGTCCGGACGACCTTCGGCTCCACCACGCTCGCCGACTTCGTCCCGGCCGTCGACGACGCCGTCGTCACCCGGCTGGCCGACGCCGGGACGATCAGCGTGGGCAAGACGAACACCCCGGAGTTCGGCTTCCCCTGCTACACCCAGAACGACCTGGTGGGGCCCGCTCGCTGCCCGTGGGACCCCACCCGCCTGGCCGGCGGGTCCAGCGGCGGCGCCGCGGTCGCCGTGGCCGCCGGCTTCCTGCCCTTCGCCCAGGGCAGCGACGGCGGCGGGTCGGTCCGCATCCCGGCGAGCATCAACGGACTGTTCGGCATCAAGCCCACCCGCGGGCGGATCAGCAACGCCCCCTACGGCAGCGAGGTGACCGGCCTGGGCACCAACGGGCCGCTGGCGCGCACCGTCCGGGACGCCGCCGCGATGCTCGACGCGATGGCCGGCCCCGAGATCGGCGACCCGTTCTGGGCGCCGCCCCTGCCGGCGGGGGAGACCTTCCTGGGCCAGGCCGACCGGGAACCCGGCCGGCTGCGGATCGGGCGGTACAGCGAGTCGCCCATGCCCGGGGTGGAGCTCGACCCGGAGGTCGCCGAGGCGTTCGACGACGCCGGCCGGCTGCTGGAGGAGCTCGGGCACGTCGTCGAGGACGTGCCCGCCGGTCTGCTCGACCCCGCCGTGCTGCCGTCCTTCGAGCGGGTGTGGGCGCTGAGCGCGACCACCCTGCCGGTGCCGCCCGACCGGGTCGACCGCCTGCAGCCGCTCACCCGCTGGATGCGCGACCGCGGGCTGGCGCTGTCGGCCCGGGACGCGATGGAGGCGATGTACGCCCTGCGGGTGTTCTCGCGGCAGTTCGTGCGCGCCACCGCCGGGTTCGACGTGCTGCTCGCGCCGGTGCTGACCATGACGCCGCGGCCCATCGGCTGGTTCCAGGCCGACGGCGAGGGCGCCCCGGACTTCGAGCGGCAGAAGCGCTACGCGGCGTTCACCGCTCTCTTCAACGTCACCGGGCAGCCCGCGGTGAGCGTGCCGCTGCACTGGACGGCCGACGACCTGCCCGTCGGCACCATGCTCGTCGGCCGCCCGGCCGACGAGGCGACCCTGATCTGCCTGGCTGCGCAGCTGGAGGCGGCCCGGCCGTGGGCGCACCGGCGCCCCGCCGTCTGGACCGACACCCGATGAACTCCGGGCGTGCCCGGTAAGTTGTCCGGCGTGACCGTCGCCGAGACCCTCCTCGTCTACGCCGGCATCCCGCTGGCCGTCATCCTCGTGCTGGCGCTGCTGACGCTCAGGCCGGGCGCCGGCCGGCGTCCCCGCTACAAGCCCGGCCAGTCGTGGGACTACGCCCCCGTCTGGTACGAGCCGCACCCCGCGCACACCGGCGGTCACGGCCCGGCCTCGACGCACGGGCCCGCCGCGGTTCCCGGCAGCGACACCTCGGCCCTGGGGTCCTCCGTGTATCCGGAGCAGCCGGGGGAGCGTGCCCTGGAGTCCGGGAACGGCGTCGGCCCCGCCGTCGGCACCGGCTCCACCGGATCGCACGGCGGTGCCACGGCCGCCCGGCTGCCGCACCCCGCCGGCCCGCTGGGCGGCGCCCGAGGGACCTGGTGACCCGGTGACCACCTGCTCCGTTCCGACGACCATTCCCGGAGGCCGGCGATGACCCGCACGCTCGAAGCCGATTCCCGCGCCACGGACGTGGCGGGCACGGCGCCCCCGCGTACCGAGGAGGGCCGGCCGGACGAGATCTTCACCTACCGCGAGCTGGCGCGCCTGGACGAGGCGCTGACCATGGCCTCCCGCGAGACCGGGCTGCGCTTCACCCTCTACGTGGGTGAGCTGCGCACGCCGACCCGTGCGCACGCCGAGGAGCTGCACGCCCGCTCCGGCGCCAACCCGTCCGACGCGGTCCTGATCGCCGTCTCACCCGGGCAGCGGGTGGTGGAGGTCGTCACCGGTGCGGGCGCCGCCCGCCGGCTGCCCGACCGCGCCTGTGCGCTCGCCGTCCTCTCCATGACCAGCGCCTTCGGCGCCGGGGACCTGGTGGGCGGCATCGTCAACGGCCTGCGCCAGCTCTCCGACCAGGCCGGGCACCCGGCGGCCCTGCGCCCGTAGGACCTTCTTCCTCGCCCGCTCGGGCCGGTGCCCGACGAGCCCGGAGACGACGAGGCCCCGCCCACCAGCTGGTGGGCGGGGCCTCGTCGTCCGCGGCTCAGCGTCCGGCGTCGGCGTCCCGCTCGCGGGCTCGCAGCGCACGGGCGACGCCGTCGCGGCCCTCGAACACCAGCCGGCGCAGGGCGGGCGGCTGGTCCGGGTCGGACAGCCACGCGTCCGCCGCCGCGATGGTGCGCGGCTCGACCACCGGCGGGAACAGGTACTGGACGGTGTTCTTGGCGATCTCGCCGGGCCGGCGGTCCCAGACCGGGCGGACCTCGGCGAAGTAGCGGTCGACGTACCCCGCGGTGAGCTCCCGCTGGGCCGGGTGCCAGAAGCCCTGGAGCATCGCTTCGTGCACGGCGTTGGGCAGCGACTCGTCGGTGAAGGCCCGTTGCCAGGTCTCCTCCTTCGACTCCGCCGTCGGCCGCAGCGCCCGCGCCGTCGCGGCCCGCCGGATGCCGGTGGCGGTGGCGTCCCGCTCCGCCTCGGCGTCGATCTCCGCGTCGCCGGCCGCGCCGATGGCGACCAGGCCGTGCAGGAAGGCCCACCGGGCGTCGGCGTCGACCTGGAGACCGGCGACCGTGCGGGAGCCGTCGAGCAGACCGCGCAGCGCGGCGGCGTGCTCCTCGGTGCGGGCGGCGCTCGCCAGCGTGCGCGACCAGAGCAGCTGCTGGTCGCTGCCCGCCGGGGCCGCCTCGAGGGCGGCGAGCGCCGCGTCGGCCAGCTGCGCCCAGCCGGTCGGTGCCCAGGCCGGGTCGGCGTAGGAGGAGAGCGCGCTCTGCACCCGGGCCAGCAGCGACTGGATGACGCTGCTCTCGGTCTCCGCGCCCACCCCGGCGAGCACCAGCTGCACCCACTCGCGGGCGGGCAGCTCGGCGTCGCGGGTCATGTCCCAGGCCGCCGACCAGCACAGCGCGCGGGCCAGCGGGTCCGGGATGGCGCCGATCCGGGCGCGCAGCGTCGCCAGCGACCGCTCGTCGAGCCGCAGCTTGGCGTAGGTGAGGTCGTCGTCGTTGACCAGCACCAGGTCCGCCACCGGGTGCCCGGCCAGCTCGGGCACCTCGGTGCGGGCGCCGGCCACGTCGAGCTCCACCCGGTGGGTGCGGATCAGCCCCTCGGGGCCCTCGCTGTAGAGGCCCACCGCCAGCCGGTGGTTGCGCAGCACCGGGTGCTCGGCGACCGCGGTCTGCTCGATGGCGAAGCCGGCGTACCGGCCGTCGTCGGTGAGCTGGAAGACCGGGCGCAGGGTGTTGACCTGGCTGGTGCGCAGCCACTGGTCGGCCCACTCCGACAGGTCGCGCCCGGAGCTCTCCGACAGCGGGCCCAGCAGGTCGGCCAGCGTCGTGTTGCCGTACTCGTGCCGGCGGAAGTACCGCTGCACTCCGGCGAGGAACTCGTCGCGGCCGACGTAGGCGACCAGCTGCTTGAGGACCGAGGCGCCCTTGGCGTAGGTGATGCCGTCGAAGTTGACCTCCACTGCGGCGACGTCGGGGATGTCGGCCGCGATCGGGTGCGTCGAGGGCAGCTGGTCCTGCGCGTAGGCCCAGGCCTTCTCGGTGTTGGCGAACGTGGTCCAGGCGGTCGTGTACTCGGTGGCCTCGGCCTGCGCCAGCGTGCTGATGTAGGTGGCGAAGGACTCGTTCAGCCACAGGTCGTCCCACCAGCGCATGGTGACCAGGTCGCCGAACCACATGTGCGCCAGCTCGTGCAGCACCGTCTCCGCGCGGCGCTCGTAGCGGGCCCGGCTCACCTTCGACCGGAAGACGTAGTCCTCGAGGAAGGTGACCGCGCCGGCGTTCTCCATCGCCCCGGCGTTGAACTCGGGCACGAACAGCTGGTCGTACTTGTCGAACGGGTACGGGTAGTCGAACACCCGGTGGTAGAAGTCGAAGCCCTGCTTGGTGATCCGGAACATCTCGTCGGCGTCGAGGTACCGGGCCAGGGAGGCGCGGCAGTACAGGCCGAGCGGGATGCCGTCGTGCAGGTCGGTGACCTTGGCGTAGGGGCCGGCGATCAGCGCGACGAGGTAGGTGGAGATGCGCTTGGTGGGCGCGAAGTGGGCCAGCTGCGACCCGCCCTCGCCCGCCTCGATGGTGCGGTCGCCGGTGTTGGAGATGACGTGCCAGTCGAACGGCGCCGTCACGTGCAGCGTGAAGGAGGCCTTGAGGTCGGGCTGGTCGAAGCAGGTGAACATGCGCTTGGCGTCGGCCGGCTCGAACTGCGTGTAGAGGTAGACCTGCCCGTCCTCGGGGTCGAGGAAGCGGTGCAGCCCCTCGCCGCTGTTGGAGTAGCGGCAGTCCGCCGTCACCACGAGGCTGTTCTGCTCCGCGAGGCCGGGCAGGGGGAGCCCGCCGTCCTCGGTGTAGCCGCGCACGTCCAGCTCGGTGCCGTTGAGCGTCGCCGAGTGCACGGTCTCGGCGACCAGGTCGATGAACGTGTCCGCGCCCGGCTGGCGGCAGGTGAACTCCACGGTCGTGGTCGAGCGGAAGGTGCGCTCTCCGGGATGACCGGCCCCGTCGGTGACGTCGAGCGAGATGTCGTAGCTCTGGACGGCGAGCAGCTCGGCGCGGACGGCGGCATCGGTGCGGGTCAGGTTGGGTACGGCCACCCGGGCAGCTTGTCATGCGGGGCCGACGGTCCGCCCGCGGTCCACCCGTGAGCTCCGAGGGGAACAACCCGGAGGACGCCGGACTTGCCAGCCACCAGTAGCGGCCCCGGGCACCTCCGGCCCGGGCCACGGAGCGAGGAGCACGAATGACCGACGCAGTGCAGAGCGCCCCCACCAAGGCCCGCGTGGACTTCTGGTTCGACCCGCTGTGCCCCTGGGCCTGGCTCACCAGCCGCTGGGTGCTCGAGGCGGCGAAGGTCCGCGACATCGACCTCCACTGGCACGTGATGTCGCTGGCGGTGCTCAACCGGGGGCGCGACCTGCCCGAGGACTACGCCGAGATGATGAAGCAGGCCATCGGCCCCGTGCGGGTGGCGGTCGCGGCCGCGCAGCGGCACGGCGACGAGGTGCTCGGCGACCTCTACACCGCCATGGGCACCCTCCGGCACCACGAGGGCCGGGAGCTGGAGGAGATCATCGCGCCGGCGCTCGAGCGGGTGGGCCTGCCGGCGGAGCTCGCCGAGGCCGCCGGCTCCACCGAGTACGACGAGGCCCTGGAGAAGAGCCACCACGCGGGCATGGACCCGGTCGGCGACGACGTCGGAACCCCGGTCATGCACATCGACGGGGTCGCCTTCTTCGGCCCGGTGATCAGCAAGGTGCCGACCGGCGAGGACGCCGGCAAGGCCTTCGACGGCGCCGTCCTGCTGGCCAACCTCCCCGACTTCTGGGAGCTCAAGCGCACCCGGACCTCCGGCCCTGACATGGAGTCCGTCCCGGCCGACGCGCTGGAGCTCACCCGCCGCTGACGGAGGACCCCGTCGACGGCGGGCCCGGCACCGGGGCCACGGGGTGCGGCATCCTGACGGGATGCCGCACCCCACGCGCCAGCGCATCTTCATCTCCGGTGCCAGCTCCGGCCTCGGCGAGGGCATGGCCCGCCGGTTCGCCGCGATGGGCCGAGACCTCGCCCTGTGCGCTCGCCGGATCGAGCGGCTCGAGGCGCTGCGGGCCGAGCTGCTGGCCGCCCGTCCCGGCATCCGGGTCGAGGTCGCCGCCATGGACGTCGACGACGCCGGCTCGGTGGCCACCGTGCTGCCCGAGCTCGCCGACCGCCTCGGCGGGCTGGACCGGGTGATCGTCAACGCCGGCATCGGCAAGGGTGCCTCGGTGGGCGCCGGCGAGGCCGCGCGCAACCGCGCGGTCCTGGTGACCAACGTGCTGGGGTCGCACGCCCAGTGCGAGGCGGCCATGGAGATCTTCCGGCGCCAGGGCATGGGTCACCTGGTCCTGGTCTCGTCCGTGGCCTCGGTCCGGGGCATGCCCGGCAGCCGCACCGCCTACGGAGCCAGCAAGGCGGCGCTCAACTCCCTCGCCGAGGGCATCCGTTCCGACGTCTACGGCTCGCAGATCGTCGTCTCCACGGTGCTGCCGGGCTACATCGCCACCGACATCAACGTCGGGCGTCGGGGTCCGCTCACCGTCGGCCTGGACAAGGGGGTCGACGCGCTCACCGCGGTCATCGAGCGCGAGCCGGTCCGCGGCTACGTGCCCGAGTTCCCGTGGCGACCGGTCGCCCGCCTGCTCCGGGTGCTCCCGCTGTCGGTCGTCCGCCGGGTCACCGGCTCATGACGGGACCGACCCCGCTCACCAGCTGATCCGCATCGGCCGGCCGCGGGCGTCGCGCGCGTCCTCGCCCACGCTCTGCGCCGTGCCGGCGGCGATCCGAGCCGCGGACCACGCCGCTGCGCACGCGTCCAGCGCGTCGACCATCGGCACGCGGACCGGCGCGCCCGCCAGCGCGTCCTCCACGTCCATCACCCCGCGCAGCGCCGTCAGCCGCTGCACCGTGCCACGGGCGGTGGTCTTCGGGTCGGTCACCCGCGGATCGGTCGCCCGGAACGCCAGCTCCGGGTGCACCTCCACCACCCGGTCGGACGGCGGACGCGGACGCCGTCGTCGGACAGCCCGATCGGCATGTCGATCGCCACCACGTCGACGTCGGGCACGGCGAGCACGGCGGCGACGTGCTCCAGCACCAGCAGCGTCACGGACCGGCCGTCCAGGAGTGCCCCGACCCACCGCCCGCGCCAGCCGTCGACTCCCAGCACCGCCACGGCGGGAGCCTGTCAGACTCCCGGGCATGCGCGTCTTCATCGGCACCGACCACGCGGGCCTGGACTTCAAGGAGCACCTCAAGCGGGCGCTGGCCGAGGCCGGCCACGAGCCGGTCGACTGCGGCGCGTTCGAGTACGACGCCCAGGACGACTACCCGCCGTTCTGCTTCGAGGTGGGAGAGCGGACCGTGGCCGAGCCCGGGTCGCTGGGCGTGGTCATCGGCGGCTCGGGCAACGGCGAGCAGATGGCCGCCAACAAGGTGCCCGGGGTGCGCGCCGCGCTGGTGTGGAACACCGAGACCGCGCGGCTCGCTCGTGAGCACAACGACGCCAACGTCGTCTCCATCGGCGCCCGGCAGCACAGCGACGAGGAGGCCACCGCGCTGGTGCTGGAGTTCCTGGCGACGCCGTTCAGCGGCGACGAGCGGCACGTCCGGCGGATCGGGCTCGTCACCGACTACGAGCGGGACCGGCACCGCCCGGCGGGGGGCCTGCCCACCCGGACGCAGCACCCCTGACGGAGGCGCGGGGGGGCGGTGGACCGCTCCGGCTGACCGGTTCGGGGAGGGCGGCGCTGCATGACTATGCAATGTCGTGCATACTTGTCCCCGTGTCCAAGGTGCTCACCTCCCTGCCCGTCGGCGAACGCGTCGGAATCGCCTTCTCCGGCGGTCTCGACACCTCCGTAGCGGTCGCGTGGATGCGCGACAAGGGGGCGGTGCCCTGCACCTACACCGCCGACATCGGCCAGTACGACGAGCCGGACATCGCCTCGGTCCCCGGCCGGGCGACCGCCTACGGCGCGGAGCTCGCGCGGCTGGTCGACTGCCGGGCCGCCCTGGTCGAGGAGGGTCTGGCCGCGCTCACCTGCGGCGCCTTCCACATCCGCTCCGGTGGCCGCAGCTACTTCAACACCACGCCGCTGGGCCGCGCCGTCACCGGCACCCTGCTGGTGCGTGCGATGCTCGAGGACGACGTCCAGATCTGGGGCGACGGCTCGACGTTCAAGGGCAACGACATCGAGCGCTTCTACCGGTACGGCCTGCTGGCCAACCCCTCGTTGCGCATCTACAAGCCGTGGCTGGACGCCGACTTCGTCACCGAGCTCGGCGGCCGCACGGAGATGTCGGAGTGGCTGGTCGCCCACGGTCTGCCCTACCGCGATAGCGCGGAGAAGGCCTACTCCACCGACGCCAACATCTGGGGCGCCACGCACGAGGCCAAGACCCTGGAGCACCTGGACGCGGGGCTCGAGACCGTGCAGCCGATCATGGGGGTCCGGTTCTGGGATCCGTCGGTCGAGATCGCCCCCGAGGACGTCACGATCGGCTTCGCGCAGGGCCGGCCGGTGAGCATCAACGGCAAGGAGTTCGGCTCGGCCGTCGAGCTGGTGCTGGAGGCCAACGCCATCGGCGGCCGGCACGGCCTGGGCATGTCCGACCAGATCGAAAACCGCATCATCGAGGCCAAGAGCCGCGGCATCTACGAGGCCCCGGGTATGGCCCTGCTGCACGTCGCCTACGAGCGGCTGGTCAACGCCATCCACAACGAGGACACCCTGGCCAACTACCACAGCCAGGGCCGCCGGCTGGGCCGGCTCATGTACGAGGGGCGCTGGCTGGACCCGCAGGCGCTCATGCTCCGGGAGTCCCTGCAGCGGTGGGTCGGCATGGCCGTGACCGGTGAGGTGACCCTGCGGCTGCGACGCGGCGAGGACTACTCGATCCTCGACACCGCCGGCCCGGCGTTCAGCTACCACCCGGACAAGCTCTCCATGGAGCGCACCGAGGACTCCGCCTTCGGGCCGGTGGACCGCATCGGGCAGCTGACCATGCGCAACCTGGACATCGCCGACTCCCGCGCCAAGCTGGAGCAGTACGCCGGCCTGGGCATGGTGGGCGGCGGGGCGACGCCGGCCGCGATCGGTGCCGCGCAGGCCGCCGCCACCGGTCTGATCGGCGCCATGGACGTCGGCGGCGCCGAGGTGATCGCCTCGCGCGGCGAGGTGTCGGCCGACGAGGAGCTGCTCGACCGGGCCGCGATGGAGTCCGGCACCGACTGAACGGGGTCAGAACTCGTCGGGGCACCAGGGCGCGATCGGCCAGCCGAACGCCGTCGAGGCGAGGGTGACCGCGCCGGGGCTCACCTCGGTGACCCGGCCGGCGCCCTGCAGCGCGGCCAGCGAGGTGCCGCCGAGGTAGGCCGCGGAGAGTTCCTCGATGCCGAGCACGATGTCCGGGTCGCGGTCGGTCCGGCCGCAGTAGCCGCCGGCGGGGTGGCCGGACAGCCGCCAGCGGCCGTCGTTCCACGGGCAGAACGCATCACGGACCTCCAGCACCAGGTCGATGGGTGCCGGATAGCGGCGGGCGGCCAGCGCCCGGCCGACGTCGACCACCCGCACCCAGAGCGCGTCGACCGGGTGGGCGTGCAGCGCGCGCGGATCGGTCAGCAGGTGGCGCACCGGGTCGTCGGAGGAGGCGTGCGGCGCGGCCACGGTGCGCACCAGGTCGTGGGACAGCAGGAAGCGCCACAGCGCGGCGTAGGCGGTGGGGCCGGTGGCCCGCACCTCCTCGACGGTGAGCGTGCTCTCCGGCTCGCCGGCCGCGGTGAACGTGCCGGTGATCCGGTAGGTCGCGTAGCCGTCCACCTCGCCGTCGGCCCCCACGTGCAGCGCGTACTGCCGCTCGTTCGCGCCGTGCCGCTCCTCCGGGACGTCGAGCAGCCGGCGGCCCCACCAGCGGTCGTCGCGGACGAGGTTCCCCGGCACCCAGCGCCGGACCGCCTCGTAGACCCGTGCCGCGGCGGGCCGGAACTCCTCGGCGTCGACCAGCCGCACGCGCCCGTCCCCGGTGTCGACGTCGTCGCGCACCCGCAGCCGTCCGGCCTCCCCGGTCCAGCCACCGCGCCAGGACGCGGGGGCGTAGCCGAACCGGCCGTAGATGGAGCCCTCCGCGGCCCACAGCGCCGCCACCGGCTCGCGCTCCTGCTCGTGCAACTCGGTCAGCTGCCGCCGCATGATCGCCGTCAGCACCCCGCGGCGGCGGTGGGTGGGGGAGACGCTGACCCAGGTGACTCCGGCGGTCGGCACGACGGCGCCGGGCACGCTCATCCGGAAGCTGTAGAGCCCGGAGGTGGCGACGATCCGGCCGTCGTCGTACAGGGCGAGAGAGCGGTCCAGCTCGGCCACCGGCGGCACGGTCTCCGTGTAGGGCCCGGTCAGCGGATCGCCGAACACGGTGTGCATGGCGCGGGTGAAGGCCGGCCACTCGTCGGCGGTGATCGGGCGGAGCTGGGCGGAGAGGTCGTCGGCCACGGGGCGTGTCTACCGAACGGGTGCGACGGGACGCCAGCGAGTTGCGGGCCGGTGCTCCACGCACCGGGGGCCGCAGATCGGGGTCGGCTGCTGGGATGCCGCCACGCCGGAGGAGCGGCGTCCGGTGTCGGGACCACCCTCGAGCGGGATCCGGCTAGGGTCGGTGCCGCTGGGCCTGCCGTCGTCGTCGTGCCCCTGCGCCACCGGCGTGCCCGGCGGACGGAGGAAGCCCGTGCGCGCTCGCGCGCTGCCCCTGGCAGTGGTCGCCGCCCTGTTCACCGCGGCCTGCACCGGTTCGCCGGAGGACGGTGCCGGAACCGAGGAGCAGGTGGCCCAGGTCGCCACCACCGCTCCGGGTGAGCGCCTGACCCTCGTCGCGGACGACGACCCGGTCGCCATGGCGGCCAGCGCCAGCCGGACCTTCTTCGAGGAGGCGGGGGTGGTCGTGCTCGCCGCCGAGGGCGACCGGGCCGGCACGCTGCTCGGCGCGTCCGCCGCCGTCGCGCTCGGCGTGCCGCTGCTGCTGGGCGCCGACGGCTCCGGCGTCGACGAGCCGGTCCGTGGAGAGCTCGAGCGGTTGGGAACCACCACGGTGCTCGCCGTGGGCGAGGCGGCCCCGGCGCCGGCCTCCTCCTCGTCGTCGGCGTCGCCCGCCGAGGAGGACCCCGAGGTCATCGGCGTCCCGGCCGACCCGGCCGCCCTCGCGGCCGCGCTGGACCGGGAGTTCGCCGAGGCCGACCCGGTCGCCGACGACGGCGCCGTCGCCGCCGTCGCGGCGCTCGACCCCGCCGACCCTGCTGCGCTGCGCCCGGAGGGCGCCCCCGGCGGCTCTGCGGAGGAGGACGACGAGGGCGGCACCGACGGCTCGCTGCCCGAGATCGAGGGCGCCGAGCCGATCGCCGGCACCCTCGTGCTGACCACCGGCACCCCCGACGCGCTGGCCGCGACGGCGACCGCCCGCGCCGCCGGCGCCCGGGTGCTGGTCACCGGCGGACCGACCGACCCGCGCGCGTCCGGGGAGCTGATCGGAGCCCTAGCCGAGGACGACGCCGAGCACGTGGTCGCCCTGGGCGCCGGCTTCGCCCAGGAGCAGGGCCTGGACTGGAAGCTGGCGACCGCGGCGACCGGGACCGAGCTGCCCGGCGGCGGTCAGCTCCTCTTCCCGGGCCGGATGATGGTGGCGCTCTACGGACACCAGGGGACCGCCGCGCTCGGGATCCTCGGGGAGCAGCCGGTGGATGCCGCGATCCAGCGGACCCGCGACCACGCCGCGCCGTACGAGCCGCTGGTGGACGTCCCCGTCGTCCCCGCCTTCGAGATCATCGTGACGGTGGCCTCGGAGTTCGCCGGGCCCGACGGCAACTACTCGACCGAGAGCGCCGTCGAGGACGTGCGCCCGTGGGTCGAGGCCGCGGGGGGCGCCGGCCTCTACGTGGTGCTGGACCTGCAGCCCGGCCGGACGGACTTCGTGACCCAGGCCGAGCTCTACCGGCCGCTGCTGGAGCTGCCCTACGTGGGCCTGGCGCTCGACCCGGAGTGGCGGCTCGGGCCGAACGAGGTGCACCTGACGCAGATCGGTTCGGTCGGCATCGAGGAGGTCAACCGGGTGGTGAACTGGCTGGCCGACCTCACCCGGGAGAACCGGCTGCCGCAGAAGCTCCTCGTCCTGCACCAGTTCCGGATCGACATGCTGCCCGGGTTGGACCAGCTGGACATGAGCCGGGACGAGCTGGCGATCATGATCCACGCCGACGGGCAGGGGCCTCAGGGCTCCAAGCAGGCCACCTGGCGGGCGCTGCACGACAACGCACCCGAGGGCCTGTTCTGGGGCTGGAAGAACTTCTACGACGAGGACAGCCCGATGCTGAACCCCCAGCAGACGATCGAGCAGGTCGAACCGGACCCGGACCTGGTCACCTACCAGTAGCCGGGTCCCGGCACCGGGTGGGCGGCACGGCCGCCGGGTCCGACCGGGAGGTGGGAGCTTCCCCGATCCGTCGGTGCCCTGTGGTGTGCTGGCGCGTGTCGTCGACCGGAGGAGTGGTTCCCCGTGACCAGCGTTGCGCTCGGCTCCACTGATCAGCTCGACCCGCGGCTGCTCGAGCACCGCCGCGAGCTCACCGGGTACTGCTACCGGATGCTCGGCTCGGTGTTCGACGCCGAGGACGCGGTGCAGGAGACGATGGTCCGCGCCTGGCGGGGGCTCGCCGACTTCGAGGGCCGGTCGGCGGTCCGCTCCTGGCTGTACCGGATCGCCACCAACGTCTGCCTCGACCAGCTCTCGGGCCGGCAGCGCCGGGCGCTGCCGATGGATCTGGCGGGCTCGCCGTCCCCGCCGGTGGCGGCCTCGCTGGCCGGGCGCCGCCCCACCACGGCGTGGGTGGAGCCGGTCCTCGACCGGCAGGTGCTCCCCGAGGACGGCGACCCGGCCGAGCAGGCGGTGGCCCGCGAGTCGGTGCGCCTGGCGTTCGTCGCCGCGCTGCAGCACCTGCCGCCGAAGCAGCGGGCGGTGCTGATCCTGCGCGAGGTGCTGCGCTGGAGGGCCGACGAGGTCGCCGAGCTGCTCGACACCACGGTCGCCTCGGTGAACAGCGCGCTGCAGCGGGCCCGGGCGACGCTCGCCGACGTCGGGGGACGCCCGGCGCCGCGCACGCTGGACGACGAGGGCCGCGCGCTGCTGGCCCGCTACCTCGACGCGTTCGAGCGCTACGACATCGACGCCTTCGTGCAGCTGCTGCACGAGGACGCCACCCAGCACATGCCGCCGTTCGAGATGTGGCTGCGCGGGCGCGACGACATCGCCACCTGGATGACCGGACCCGGCGCCGGGTGCAAGGGGTCGCGGCTGATCCAGACCTCGGCCAACGGCACGCCGGCGGTCGCCCAGTACCGCCCGGCCGAAGGCGGTGGCCACGCGCCGTGGGGCCTGCACGTGCTGGAGATCCAGGACGGTCGGATCGCGCACATCTCCAGCTTCCTCAACCTCGACTGCGAGTTGTTCGCCGCGCTCGGGCTGCCCTCGGAGCTGTAGCCGCCGGCCCGCCGCGGATGTCCGGCCGGTCGGCGCGCGCTCGACCGGGAGCGGTCACCGCGTCAGCCCGGCGAGATGACGGCGCCGGTGCCGACCCGGCTCGGTCACCGTTGCGGGCGGGGCCCGCGGCTACCGTCGGACCTCATGGCGGATCCGACGACGGGGGACACGCGCCGCGAGCGGTGGGAGCGCGGCACGGAGTGGCCGCTGACCACGGCGGCGGTGCTCTTCCTGGCCGCCTACGCGTGGCCGATCCTCGAGCCGGACCTGGCCACGCCGTGGCGGTGGCTGTGCAACGTCCTGACCTGGGTCACCTGGGTGGCGTTCGCAGTGGACTTCGTCGTGCGGCTGACGCTGGCCCAGCGGCGGTGGCAGTTCGTGCGAACCCACCTGCTCGACCTCGCCGTCGTCGTCCTGCCGCTGTTCCGCCCGCTGCGCCTGCTGCGGCTGGTCACCCTCCTGTCGGTGCTCAACCGGCACGCGGGCCGGTCGCTGCGCGGGCGAGTGGTCATCTACGTCTCCGGCGCCACCGCGCTGGTCATGCTCGTCTCGTCCCTGGCCATCCTCGACGCCGAGCGGGGCGCCGAGGACGCCAACATCGAGACCTATGGCGGGGCCCTGTGGTGGTCGTTCGCCACGGTCACCACGGTCGGCTACGGCGACCAGTACCCGGTGACCACCACCGGACGGGTGATCGCGGCCGGGCTGATGCTCGCCGGGATCGCGCTGCTCGGCATCATCACCGCCACCTTCGCGTCCTGGCTGGTGCAGCGGGTCGAGGAGATCGAGGACGAGTCGGCCGCAGCGACCCGTCAGGACGTGCAGGCGCTGGTCGCCGAGATCGCCGCGCTGCGGGCGGAGGTCGCGCGGGGAACCGGGCACGCCGGCGACGGACCTCCCGGTACCGGGTCGACCGCCGAGGAGGCGGCCAGGCGGTAGCGGTCACTCCCGGTCGTGGCCGGCCGTCTCACGCCGTCGACCCGGACCGGCTCCCCGCGGGAACGCCGCCGGTCACGCTCCCGCCGGCAGCACGGCGGGGTCCGAGCAGCACCCGCCCCAGCACGCGCGGGCGCATCTGCGACGGCGGCCGGGTGAGTATCCCGATGACCCGGACGAACGCCGCAGCCACCTCGGGGTCGCGGTGGGCGACCGGGAGCAGGCGCTCCAGGTAGGCGGTGGTGAGGCGCCAGGGCACCGGTCGAGGGCCCTCGACCTCCGGGTGCGCGAGGTCGCATCCCGTGGCGAGGTCCCACGCGTCCTGCACGGCCCACCGCGCCGCCGACAGCGTCCGCAGGCCGACGCGGTCGAGGCCGTGCGCGTCCAGGACGCGGCCGAGTTCCAGGGCCTCGATGATCGCCACGGTCATGCCCTGCCCAAGCGGGGATCGAAGGAGCACACCGCGTCGCCGGCGAGGAGGTAGCCCTCGGGCAGGCGGCGCAGCCGGTCGTACCGGTGCCGGGAGAACGAGGGGAAGGCGGCTCGCGCGGCGTCCCCGATCGGCTCGGCGCCGGCGACGACGTCGTGCAGGTCGCGGCTCCAGAGGTCGGCCGCGTAGTCGGTGAAGCCGTCCAGGTCCGCCGGGGGCGTTCCCCAGCATCCCGATCAGGGTGACCAGCCACCGCCCGTCCTCGACGGCGAGCGCGACCCCGCCTCTGCGGCCGCCCGGGGGGACGTCCACCAGCACGTTCCGGCTCCCGCCCAGGTCGGCGGGGTCGCGGCGGAACAGCCGCGTGGTGTAGTGGATGTCGACCTTCAGCCGCTCCTCGGCGGGCGGTGCGAAGCCGAGGTCGGCCAGCCAGCGCGGCGACCGGGAGCTGCGGCCCGTGGTGTCGACCACCAGGTCGGCGTCCAGCGTCCGCTCCTCGGTGGGGTCGGCCTCGACCGCAGCCGCACCCCCGTCACACGGCTCCGGTCGCCGGTCGTCCGCAGGTCCCGGGCGGCCCAGCCGTCGAGCACCTCCACCCGGTCCAGCGCCCGGACCCGGTCGCGGACGACGCCCTCAATGAGCGGCCGGGTCGCTCCCGCGATGCGGAGGTCCGAGCCGGTCAGGTCCAGGCGGCCGCCGCCCATGTGGAAGCGCCACTCCGGCGCCGGGATGACGTGGGCGCTGCCCGCGGCGAGGTCCTCGACGATGCCGGGCAGCAGCTGTTCCAGCCGGGTCAGCCCGCCGGGCACCAGCAGGTGGATGTGCTGACCCTGCGGCACTCCCCGACGGTCCACCCGGCCGTCGGGCAGGACGTCGCGGTCGACCAGCGTGGCGCGGTCGAAGCGGCGGGCCAGCGGTACGGCGTGCACGAGCCCGGCCATGCCGGCACCGAGCACGACGGCGTGTTCTCCGAGGTGGGTCACGGCTTCCTCCTGGCGGCAGCGACGGTGGCGTCAGCCCACGCTACGAACGGCGGCGTCCGGTCGGCATCGGGCAGATGGTGCAACTCGGCGAGGAGCGCGACTGCACCATCCTGTCCACGCCGGCTACACCAGGTCGTGCTCGTAGGCGTACGCGGTCGCTGCGGACCGGTTGGGCAGCGCCAGCTTCGTGAAGACGTTGTGCAGGTGCCGCGCCACGGTCTTGTCGCTGATGACCGGCTGCTCGGCGATCTCGCGGTTGGTGCGGCCCGCAGCGACCAGGCGGGTCACGTCCAGCTCGCGCGGTGTCAGCCCGGCCGCAGCGTCCGGCCCAGCGGACCCCGGACGCGCGAGGTCCGGCGCGGCCCCGACGGCCGTGAAGACGCGCACCGCCGCGGCCACCTCCATGGCGGCCGTGTCGTCGTCACCGAGCGCCCGCAGGGCCCGGCCGATCAGGACTCGGGTCCGGGCCGCCTCATAGGGAGCGGGCAGCGCCGCCCAGCTCCTCAGGGCGTCCGACAGCTCCTCGAGCGCCGGCCCGCACCTGCCCTGGGCGAGCGACACCGTTCCCCGGGCGCGCGCGGCGGTGGCCCGGAGGACGCCCGTGCCGACGTCGTCGGCGATGCCGTCCAGCTCGACGCTCGCGGTCCGCGCCGCCTCGACGTCACCCGCGGCCAGCATGATCTGGACGGCGGCGGCCAGCAGCTCCGCCCGCGGCCGGGGCGCGCGACCTCGTCCACGACGCCGTGATCGCCGGGGGCGGACCGGCCCGCCGGGGGCGGACCGGCCGACGGCGCAGCGGATCGCGGCCACCGCCGTCTACGTGCGTCCCTGGGCCAGCCGCAGCAGCGCCAGTCCCGGGTGCGGGTCGTGGCCCAGGGCGACCGCCTGCTGGAAGGTGGCCTCGGCGGCGGCGTGCTCACCGCGCATGCGGTGCAGCTCGGCTCGCTGGTAGTAGGCCATCCCGGCGGCCCCCGGAAGGGGACGAGACCGCCCTGCGCCTCGCACCAGCCGCTCAGCGCGGCCGTCCACTGCTGGGCTCGCCGCAGGTCGAGGACCTGCTGGCAGGCGAGGAGCACGGCGCAGTACACGATGCCGGCGGCGATCGGCGAGACGCGCCCGGCCCGGACCGCCACCATCGCGTCGTCGAGCTCGGCCAGGCCGCGGGCCGTCTGGCCGTTCCGGATCAGCGCCTGGCCCTGCCCGAGGCAGCCGAGCGCCGCCAGGTCGGCGTCGCCGAAGCGCCGGCCGATCGAGGTGGCCGCGGCGAACGCACGGAGAGCTGTGGCCGGATTCCCGCCGTCCAGCTCCTGCAGCCCGGCCGGGAGCAGCAGGTACCCACGTTCGGCGCAGTCCTGCGGCGCGCCCTCCTCCAGGACCCGGTGCGCGCGGGCGAGCAGCAGCACCAGGCCGAGCCAGAAGGCGCACCGAGCAGCGGGCAGCACGTCGCCGCGGTCGGCTGCGTGCTGCATGGTTCCTGGCTACACCTCGGCCGGTGGTCCGGACAGGGTTCACCGCGTGGCGCGCGGTCAGGTGCCTGGAGCCGGCGGATGACCGGGGGGCGAGGCAATCAGGACGGGGCGGCGTCTCCGCTCGGTGCCGGTGGCCGGAACTGCGCCTGTGCACCGTCCGCCTGGGGAGCGCCCAGCGGTCGCCGGACGTACCCGACGGCGAGCGCCGAGCCGGCCACCAGCAGCGCGGCCAGGATGAGCAGCGCGGCGCGGAACCCCTCGGCGAAGGTCGCGGGCTCGGTGTAGTCGTCCCCGCCGAGTCCGGCCGCGACGGGGACGACCGCCACCGCCAGCAGCCCGGCCGCCCTCGCCACGGCGTTGTTGACCCCTGACGCCACGCCGGCGTAGCGGTCCTCGGCGGAGTCGAGCACGGTCGCCGTCAGCGGGGCGACCAGCAGCGTGAGGCCGACGCCGAACAGCGCGACGGAGGGGAGCACGTCGCCCAGGTAGGAGGCGTCCGGCCCGATCCGGAGCATCAGCAGGACGCCGCCCGCGGCGACCAGCGGCCCGGCGGTGAGCAGCGCCCGCGGCCCGATCCGCTGGGCCAGCGCCCCGACGCGGGCGGAGAAGACGAGCATCAGCCCGGTGACCGGGAGCAGCGCGGTGCCGGCCAGCAGCGGGCTGTACCCGGACACCACCTGCAGCTGCAGGACGAGCAGCACGAACAGCCCACCGAGGGCCGCGTAGACGAACAGGGTCACGGCGTTGGCAGCGGCGAACTGCCGGTCGGCGAAGAGCGCCGGGGGGACCAGCGGGTGCTCCGACCGGCGCTCCACCCCGACGAAGGCAGCGAGGGCGAGGGCCCCGACCGCGCCGAGGAGCCAGGTGCCCGTGCCCGCACCACCGTCCCCCGCTGCGGTCAGGGCGTAGGTCAGGGCGCCGAGACCGGCGGCGACCAGCGCCGTTCCGGCCCAGTCCAGCCGGGGAGCGGCCGCCGGGTCGCGGGACTCGGGTACGTGCCGGGCCGCGACGGCGACCACCAGCGCGGCCAGCGGCAAGTTGATCAGGAAGACTGCCCGCCAGCTCCACTCCACCAGCCAGCCACCGACGAACGGCCCGATCGCGGCGGCGACGCCGGAGAGCCCGGACCACGCCCCGACCGCGGCGGCCCGGTCCGGTCCGGAGAACGACGCGGAGATGATGGCCAGGCTCCCCGGGGTGAGCAGGGCCCCGCCGACGCCCTGGAGGGCGCGGGCGGCCACGAGGGTGCCGATGTCCGGCGCCAGGCCGCACAGTGCCGAGGCGGCGGCGAACCAGCACACCCCCACGATGAAGACCCGGCGGCGTCCGAACCGGTCGCTGAGCGAACCGCCGAGCAGGATCAGCGCGGCGAGCGTCAGGGTGTAGGCGTTCACCGTCCACTGCAGACCGGCGAAGTCGGCGCCGAGGTCGGTACCGATCCGCTCCAGGGCCACGTTGACGACCGTCGCGTCCAGCATGGCCACGCCCGAGCCGAGGACGGTGGCGAGCAGCACCCAGCGCCCGTGGGCCGTGCCCATGCGCAGCCCCGGGCCGGTCACGGAGGGGTCGGCCACGAGCGCACCTCCTCCACCGGCTGCCGGCAGCAGCGCGGGTTGCCTGCCGCACTCCAACGCCCGGTGTGAACAGGGATTCCCCGGCCGGCGGTCCCGGGCGGCGTTGCAGGGACGCGCAGAATGGCGGGCATGGCGCCCGAGGCAGAGCTCGTCATCGCGGCCGGCGAGGTACCGGGGTACCTGGGGCCGACCGCGGCCCTCGTCGTCGCGGCTGCGGTGATCGGCTACCTGTCGGCCCGCGCCCGGGTGGTGCCGATCGTGGGGTTCCTGGTGGCCGGCGTCCTGATCGGCCCGGCGCAGCTCGGCATCGTCGAGAACGGCGAGGCGGTGGAGGCCGCCGCCGACATCGGCGTCATCCTGCTGCTGTTCACCATCGGGATCGAGTTCTCCCTGGAGCGGCTGGCCCGGGTCTGGACCTGGATCGCCGTCGCCGGTGGCCTGCAGCTGCTGCTGGCGACCGGTGCCGGTCTCGGGCTGACCCTGGCCGCCGGTGGGAGCTGGCGCGACGGGCTGTTCACCGGGTTCCTGCTGGCCCTCTCCTCCACGGCCATCGTGCTGAAGCTGCTCGGGGAGCGGCGGGAGACCTCCGCGGTCCGGGGCCGGCTGGCGCTGGCCGTGCTCATCGCCCAGGACCTGGCCGTGGTGGCCATGGTGCTCGTCGTCCCCCTGCTCGGACCCACCGCGGACGGCGAGGGCTCCGGTGGCGGCTCGCTGCTGTGGGCGCTGCTCACCGCGGTCGCGGTCATCGTCGTCGTCCTGGTGGTCGCCCGCCGGGTGATGCCCGCGCTGCTCGACGTCGTGGCGCGGGCCTGCTCCCCGGAGGTCTTCCTCCTGGCGATCGTGGCGATCTGCTTCGGCACCGCCTACCTGACCGCGCTCGCCGGCGTCAGCGTCTCCCTCGGCGCCTTCCTGGCCGGCCTGGTGGTGAGCGAGAGCCGGGCCAGCAGCCAGGCGTTCGCCGAAGTCCTGCCGCTGCAGATCGTGTTCAGCGCGGTCTTCTTCGTCTCGGTCGGCATGCTCCTGGACGTACGGTTCATGCTCGCCAACCTGCCGCTGGTGCTCGGTGCCGCGGCCGTGGTGCTGGTCGTGAAGACGCTGACGACAGCGCTGGCCGCGACCGTCGCCGGGATACCGGTCCGCACCGCGGTGGCCACGGGGCTGCTGCTGGCCCAGGTCGGCGAGTTCTCGTTCGTGCTGCTGACCGTGGGCACTGCGGCGGGGCTGGCGCCGCTGGGGCTCGGGGACGAGGGCTCGCAGGTGGTCGTGGCGACGACGGTGCTGCTCATGCTGCTCACCCCGCAGCTGGCCGCGGCCGGCGCCCGGATCGACCGGTCCCGGCGGGCCTCCCAGGCTGACAACGCCGCGCAGGACGGTGGTCGGGCCCGCGACCACGTCGCGATCATCGGCTGGGGCCCCACCGCCCTCGACCTCGCGGCGACCCTGCGCAGCCGGGGAGTGGACGTCGTGATGACCACGCTCAACCCCGACGGGGCGATGCAGGCAGAGGCTGCCGGGCACTCGGTCGTGCGCGGCGATCCCACGAAGGGGGAGATCCTGCGGACGGCGGGGGTGCCCGAGGCCCGGCTCGCCGTGGTCGCCGAGGACGACCCCGAGCAGGCGGTACGGGTCGTCGCGGCCGCCCGCGCGGTCACGCAGGCCCCGATCCTCGCGCGGCCGCTGGGTGCGGTCGACGTCGCCGAGCTGGCCGACGCCGGCGCCGACCACATCCTCGACCGGGACCGCCTCTCCGGCCAGGCGCTGCTGCGCTCGGTCCTCACCGAGCTGGGGCACCCGGTCGTGCCCCCGAGCCGGGGCCGGACCGTCGTCGACACCGGCCGGGTGGTCCGGTACGCGTGGCCCCAGGTGAGCGGCTGCGGGCACGGCGCGGCGTCCCGGCCGGTGCTGCCCCGGGCGTCCGGCTGCGTCGGCTGCCTGCATGAGGGCACCGAGTGGGTGCACCTGCGCACCTGCCTGAGCTGCGGCTACGTCGGCTGCTGCGACTCCTCGCCGCGCCGGCACGCCCGCGCGCACGCCGCCGCCGGCGACCACCCGCTGATCGCCTCGGCCGAGCCGGGGGAGAGCTGGGGCTACTGCTTCGTCGACGAGGTGACCGTGCCCGCGCCGGCCGGCGCGGCGCCGGAGGCGGAGTCCTCGCCCGCGTCGCAGTGACCGGCCGCCGAGGCGCGGGGCCGTACCTCGGCGTGCTGGTCGTCCGAGACGCGGGCCGGCGCGAGAAAGCACACGGCCGACCGCGGTGGGGCGATAGCGTCCCGAGATGAGCCCGACACGGCCGAGTGCGTCGAGGATCAGCCAGGCCCCTCGTCAAGATGCGATGTACGTCGATCGCACGGGGGACCGCGCCGAGGACCGGCAGCAGTGGCGGTCGACGCGGTGAGGGGTGCTGCGGGGCGGAGCGAGGCCAAGCCGGCACGCGACCACTTCGACCGGTGGACCCTGGCCATCGCTCTGGCGGCGCTGCTCGTCTCGCTCGGCGGCGTCGCCGTGGCGCTGAGCGTGAAGACGGCGGAGGACGAGCGACTGCGGATGGAACTCGCCCGGCAGGTCGTCTTCGTCGTGGTGGAGGGCGAGCCGCAGATCGGCGCGCCCGGCAGCAAACCGCCGGTCGGCGAGGCCGGCTACGTCGTCGCCAACTTCGGCCCCTTCCCCGTCGAGGAGGTGGTGATCGAGACCGGGCCCGAATCGGTGCTGGCGCCGGTTCCCGGGCTCACGGAAACGCTCGACCCCGTCGTCGAAGCCGTCCGCATCGGAACGCTCGGCCCCTGCCAGTCGGCGAGCATCTCGGGCCGGGAGTACCGCCGGGTCCTGTTCACCGACGTGGAAGGCGTGCGCTGGAGCCGCGGTCCGGCTGAGCCACCTACCGAGCAGTTGCCGGACGAGAACGTTCCGCGCAACTACCCCGACATCCGGACGCCGGCGCAGTGGGAGCTCGGCGCGCTGGACCACTGCGGATGAGAGGACACCCAGGCTGCGGGATTCTTGATTGCTCCGCCGGCCCGAATGCGCGATCACCACCGGCTCGAGGATGTCGCGGTGGAACGACTGTGACCGCGGCGGATCAGACGGAGCGCTGACATCGGAGCCCGCTCGTCGCTAGAGGGACGGGTCACCCTCCGGCACCTCGGTCGCGATCACCTCTTCCACCTCCGCGTCTTCGCCGGACAGCCCCTCGGCCTCCTCGTGCTTGTCATGGAACGCCAGCCACTGCATCCCGAGAGCCTCGCGCTGCCCCTCGTCGACAGCCTCCTTGAAGGGCGGAAAGAAGTCCGTCTCCTCCTCGGCCATGTGGTCGGCGTTGACCTGCCGCGCGTTTCGCACCGCCTCCCACCAACCATCGCTGCCGACCTCGTGCTCCCCGACGGCGGCCGCGGCGTGCCGGATCTCGTTGTGGTCGTGGACGCCCTCCGCGGTCTCCTGCTCGCCGTCCGCCTCCTGGGCGAGCAGCGGGTAGAACAGCTGCTCCTCGGCCACGGCGTGCACCTCGAGCTTGGCGTGCAGCGCCTCCCAGGCGGCGGCGAGCTCCTCGGCGGGCAGGTCATCGAGCGCGGTGAAATCCCGCCGGAAGACCTCGTGCTCGGCCAGGACCAGGGCGGTGATTTCGAAGTCGGACATGCCCGACCCTTTACCCGTCCGACTGCGCGTTAGCCCGGCTCTTCAAGTCTTTGCCGCCGGTGCCCCTCGGGATGCGAGCGGTTGGGCCCCTGATGTGCAGTTCCGGCGAACGGGTACGACAGGTCGGCCGAGGTCGCTCGGGTGGGCGCCGGCTGTATCGGCGGACTGCGGCCCTGGAGCTCGTCCCTCGGCCATGCCAGGAAGAGCAGTCAATGCCAGTGGCTGGCGACGAACAGAGGTCGGCATTCCTGACGCGCGGAAGCGGCGCCGACGTCCTCCTGAGCCGGACAGGTGGGCGGCACGAGAGCTGGCCACAGCGTGGAGCGGGTGACCGGGATCGAACCGGCACGGCCAGCTTGGAAGGCTGGATGACTCCAGCGGTAAACCCCCTGGTGAGAGCCGCTTCAGGTGGACGGCCGTGCCTTCCGCGTGCCTTAAGCCGATCCGATGACCGAACTGCTCCACATCGTCGCCGGCCCCACGGCGCCCCGCTCCGACCACGCGGCCGAGGGGGAGCGGCCCTTGAAGCCATGACCTACGGGCTTCGCACTGGCCGCGGATACTTCTGACGCCTCCTCGATTTTGTACGGATGGGGGCTTCGCCGGCGAACAGCAGACCGCCACCGCCCGGCCCGTCGCGAGCCGACAACGGAGACGGTCGGTCGCGGGCCAGGTGCAGATGAGCGCGCACCGGCCCAACCCTCGCCGTAAAGCGCGCCGTGACTGAGCCGCGCTCAAGGGCGTGGCATCGCCAGACAGTCACTGCGGCCCCTGACGTCCGTCCGGGGAGCGGCTACTCCCGCACGACCCACAGCTCGGTCGGTCCCTGAGTGGTGTCCTGAATCTGTATGGGCTCGAACCGTTCGTAGACGCCGAACCAGCGGGGGCCGTCGTAGACGAGTACCGCCGACTCCAGCAACTCCGCCGGCACGTCGTCGACTTCGCCGTGCCGTGGACCGCCCCAGTGGAAGGCCAGCGACATGCCCGGGACGGCAGCGGTGTCAGTCGACCGCGGCGGTGCGTTCCGTCTGGCACCTCCCTGGGTCAGCACAGCAGTCGCTCCGCGTCGGCCCACGACTCGACGACCGCGGCCACCCCGGCCTCGCGCAGGGCCTCGGTGCGTTCCCGCCGGTCGGCACCCGGCACGAACTGCAGGATGCCGATTGTCGGGTAGCCGGCGGCCACCGCCGAGAGGGCGCCGTTCACCGAGTCCTCGACGGCGACCGCCTCGGCCGGGCTCACCCCGAGCGTGGCCCCGGCGTGCAGGTAGACCGCCGGGTCGGGCTTGCTGGTCGGTTTGGCCAGCGAGTCCTCGGCGCTGAACCTGCGATCGGCGTCGAAGAGCGCGGCGAGGCCGGTCACCTCGAGACAGGCGGCCAGGCGGGACGAGGCGCTCGAGGTGACCGCCGCGAGGGCGAACCGATCGGACAGGCGCTCCAGCGGCCCCTGCACCGCGGGGTCGGGGCGCAGGACTGTGCGGAGGTGGGCGGTGACGACGTCCTTCTCCTCGGTCACCCAGCCGTCCAGATCGGCGCGGGTGAGCTGCCGGCCGTAGCCGGTGGCGAGCTGTGCGGCGGCGGCCCGGAAGTTCTTGCCGTTGGTCATCCGCTGCAGCTCCTCCGGGGCGAAGGCCCGCTCCGCCCCCAGGCCAGCGAGGAACCGGTTGGTGACGTCGGCGGACGCCGCGTACGCCGGCTCCTCGGAGGGGAACAGCGTGCCGTCGGCGTCGCAGAGCAGAGTGGTCGCCGCGGTCAGATCCAGAGGGAGGAATCGCTGGACGGTCATGCGTCCGCACCAGAGGCGAGGAACTCCTCGATGACCTCGCGCGGACCGTGCCGGTCGAGCGCGGACAGCGCCCGCTGGACGCAGCCGGCGAACTGGGGATTCTGGCCGATGGAGTCGAAGATCGACTGCTCCGAGAGCAGCGGCGCTGCGTCCCCGCCCGCCTCCTGCGCGATGGGTACCAGGTCGGGGCGGGGACCCTGGACCGGCACTTCCTCCCCGGCGTAGTCGGCACCGCGCAGAAACCTGAGCCAGCCGGCCACCGCAAGGCACAGCAGGTGGTGCGGGCGGCCGTCGTCGATCGCCGCACGCACCGAGGGCAGGATGTAGTTGGGGATCTTGCTCGAGCCACGCCGACCGAGGCGCGCGAGCTGATCGGCCATGCGGGGGTTGGACAGCCGGTCGAGCAGTGCGGCCTGGTACTCGGCGAGGTCGACGCCCGGCGGCTCCGGAAGGGACGGCGCGATCTCGTCGGCCATCAGCCGGGTGAGGTAGCTGCGGAAGACCGGATCCGCCATGACGTCGGCCGTCGTGCGGTGCCCGGCGAGGTAGCCCAGGTAGGCGATCGCGCAGTGGCCGGCGTTGAGCAGACGGGTCTTCACCGTCTCGTAGGGAGACACATCGTCGACGAACTGGACACCGACCTCCTCCAGCGGTGGGCGCCCGTTGCAGAAGAAGTCCTCCACCACCCACTGCCGGAACGGCTCGGCGACCACGGGCCACCGGTCGTCGACACCGGTCGCGGCGACGATCACGTCCCGGTCCTCGGGCGAGGTGCTGGGCGTGATCCGATCGACCATGCTGCTGGGGAAGGCGACGTGCTGCTCGATCCACGCGGCCAGGTCGTCGTCCCGCAACCTCGCGAACGTCACCACCGCGGTGCGGGCCGCCGTCCCGTTGGACGGCATGTTGTCGCAGGAGAGGACGGTGAAGGGCGGCAGGCCGGCCTTCCGCCGACGGTCCAGCGCCTCGACCAGGTAGCCGAACACCGTCTCCGGGGAGCCAGGGTCCTCGAGATCCCGGACGACGTGCGGGTCCTCGGCGTCGAACTCACCGGTGTGCGCATCGATGCGGTACCCGGTGCTGGTGATGGTGAGCGTGACCACGCGGGTGCGCTCGTCGGTCAGCGCCGCCAGCACCGCCTCGGGGTCGTCGGGGGCGTAGAGGTAGGCGGTCAGCACACCGACAACGGTGGCGCAGTCGCCGTCGGCCGCCCGCTCGATCACCGTGTAGAGCCGGTCCTGGCCTTCGAGGACCTCGCCGATGGCACGGCTGTGCAGGCCGACGCCGAGCACGCCCCATTCGGTCGATCCTCGACGGGCCAGCTCGTCAAGGTAGACCGCCTGGTGGGCGCGGTGGAAGCTGCCGACGCCGATGTGCACGATGCCGGCCCGCAGCGCGGCGCGGTCGTAGGTCGGGACGGAGACCTCCGGCGGGAGGTCGCGGAGGGTGCGATGGGAGAGGGGGACGGTGGGAGCCGCCACCCGGGGCAGAGCAGACATCATGAGGAGCTCTCGACAGAGGGGCGGGACGGGGTGGCTGTTCACCCATCGCCGCGCTGTGGTCATGCCCAGCGGTTGCCGTCCCAACCCAGGAGCGTCGCAGGTGTGGTCCATCCCTCGGCCGGTGGGCAGGAATTCAGGACTTTGACCCCACGGCGACGTCCCACCACCTCGGCGGCACCGTGCCCGCCCTGCCCTCCCTTCGCCCAGCCAGCAACGCGCTGCCGCGCGTCCGGACCGACGTGCCAGCCCAGCGTCGCGTCCATCGTCGTGGTGTCGAAGAGGAGCCGAGCCAGTTCGGCGACCGCGTCACGCGGATCGGGGACGGTCGGTCAGCGGAGAAGGCGGTGGTGGTCATGTGGTGCCGGACCCATCTGATGGGCCGAAGGCGAAAGTGATGGGCCGAAGGCGAAAGGCTTCTCGACGACAGAGCTGTGCACCCTCGAGGGATTGAGGGCAGCTCGTCGGGTCGCTGCTGTATGAGCCGGCGAGCCTGACCCGTGGACCTCGGATGCCGACGGCTGCGAGTACGCCCGAGGCTACGCACCCCGGGGCCGAGCTACCGGGCCGGCTGCAGCTCTGACCTGCTCCAGCGAATCGCTGCGCCGAGGAACCTGGTGGTCCCCCAGGTTGGGCCAGCGCCCCTCGCTCCGCACGTTCGCTGGGGACAGCACGATCGGTAGGCACGTTCAAGTGCTGGCTGGCTTGCACTACGCCACCCCCATCCGGGGCGGGGTCACCGCCGCCAACTTCACCGCGGACAGGACCACCGGAACGCTAACTTCCGGGCTAGGCGACACCGTCGCAACACCTTCGGTCAGTCGGGCCGCCAGGTTCAGCGAACGGTGCATCGATTCCGCACTGCGGACTCGCTGCACCGCCATCCGTGCCTTACCCGTGCCTTAAGCACCGGCCAATCCCGGTGGCCAGCGGTCAACAGGGGTTCGCACCGCTAAGGCACGGAAGGAGCGGGGCTGCCCGGCTGAGCTGCGCAGACGGGCATCCGCCCTCGTCAGGATGTGGAGCGGGTGACCGGGATCGAACCGGCATGGCCAGCTTGGAAGGCTGGGGCTCTACCATTGAGCTACACCCGCGAGACAGCTGCCCGCCGATCGTGACCGGTGGGCCGGAGTCCGCACCGAGGGTAGCGCTTCCCAGGAACGCCGCTCTCGCCGCGTCGCCCGCGGCACCCCGGTCTCCTCCTTCCGGCTGATCGACTCCGCCGTCTCGGCTCGTACGGTGACCGGGTGAACGCGCTGCCGCGCTCGCTCTGGCGCGAGCCGAGGCCGCCGGACGCCCCCGCCCGCGGCTGGCGGGACTGGCTGCTGGCCGCCCCGAGTGGCTGATCCGCCGTCGTCCGGCCGGCCGGCTCGTCCCGCCACCGGGCCTGCGGACGGCGCCGGTCGAGCAGTTCGGGTGACCGGCGGCGTCAGCCGTCTCCACGGTCCTGAGCGGGATCGACGTCCCCGATCAGGAGGCGCTGCCGCGCGACCTCCGCCCGCACCGCGGCCAGGTCGCCGGCCGAGCGCAGCGCATGCGTCAGCGCCCCCGCGCTGTCCGCCCGGGCCGCGCGCGCGAGGCTGTCGAGCAGTTCCTGCAGCGCGCCGTCCCGCTCGCCGTGGTGCACCAGCCGGGCGACGTCGTTCACCGTGCTGCGCACGTCCTGCACCAGCAGCGGTAGCTCACGCACGGCGTAGCCGACCAGGACGGCCAGGTCGAACGGCAGGCGCACCAGCGCCGCGGCCGCCGGCAGCACGCCGAACCTCGGCGGCGGTGGGGGAGTGGCCGGGCCGAGGCCGTCGTCGTCGATTTCCACTGCGAGGCCTCCGTCCGTGGGGCGCGCTCCGACCGTCCGGGGGCTGGGCTCGCGCCTCTCCGGCAGGCTAACGGCGGGCGAAGCCTTTCGCGGATCGGACGGGGACCGGGCACCCGGTTCAGGACAGCGGGGCGAGCGCTTCGACGGCTGGCAGGAAGACCTCCTGGCGGTGGACGTCGTTCCGCGCCGGGCTGGTCGTCAACTGAACCAGCAGCAGGCCGTCCGGGCCGTCGGCGAGCGCCAGGTCGACGCTCTGCCCGAGGTCGTCCAGCCGGTAGAGCCGCCACGTGAACGACTCGGCCGACAGCTCGCCGACCGGCTGGGGTGGCTCCGTGAGCCCCATCTGCACGCCGACCGTCTGGAGCAGCTGCTCGGCGGTGGCGCCGGGCACGACCCGCTGGACCAGCGACGCCAGGACCGACTCCTGCCACACGCCGGGGATCACCTCCGTCCAGTCCTCCGGCCGCAGCCCGGTGAGACCGAGCTCCTCGCTCTCGAACGACGTCATCTCCACCTCGATGTCGTCCGCGGTGAAGGCGGGTGAGTCGATGTCGTCGACGCAGTCGGTCGCCGGCTGGCTGCCGGGATCGTCCAGGAAGTCCGCGGCGATCCGCACCGCGCAATCGTGACTGGGCAGGGCTCCGTGCCCGGTGAACGGGAACCGGACGAAGTAGCTGTTGGGCAGCTGCTCGGCGATCTCCTCGCCCCAGCGCGGCGGCGTGATCGGGTCCAGGCCGCCGGCCAGGATCAGCGCGGGGATCTCGCTGGTCACCGGGTCGTTCGCCCCGTCGCCGGGCTCCCCGGCGTCCCAGGAATCGCAGACGTCGAAGACGCCGGGTCCCAGGGTCGGCGCGCCCTCGAAGAAGCCCTCGACCAGCGGGTGCTCGGCGGCGGCCGCGGCCACCTCCTCCCTGGTGCCGAAGGCGACCTCCTCCTGGCACTGCACGGCCAGCTGCTGGCCGATGCTGACCAGCTCCAGCTGCTGGGAGAGCGCCCCGAGCAGCAGACCGATCGTGCCGAACTCGCCGTCGTCCGCGGCGGTGATGATCTCCGGCAGGTGCGCCAGCAGCTCGGTCGAGTAGAGGGTCTGGAACAGGAAGCCGACGAGCGAGTCCCCGTCGAGTTCGTCCTCGATGCGCTGCCCGTTCGTCGGATCGATCACGGTGACCGGCGCCGGTGAGGCGTTCAGCTCCTCGACCAGGCTGGTGAACGTCTGCTCGAGGTCGGAGTACTCGGCGGCGCACCCGGCGTCGTCGGCGCAGGCGGCGAACAGGGCCTCCATGGCCCGGACGGCGTTGCCCGGTGTCTCCTCGTAGAGATCGGCATCGACGGGGTAGGCGGCATCCAGCACCACCGACCGGATGCCGTCGGGGTGGTCGCGCATCGCGGCTTGCGCCAGCCGGGTGCCGTAGGAGATCCCGTAGAGGTTCCACTCGTCGTAGCCGAATGCGACGCGCAGGTCTTCGAGGTCGGCGGCCGATGCCGCGCTGTTGTAGTCGGCGAAGTCGATGCCCTCGTCCACCAGGCGCTGCCGGCACTCATCCAGCGACCGCACCGCCTGCGCCTCCAGCTCCTCCGGAGGCAGGTCCGAGCCCAGGGACTCCCGGACCCATGAGCTGTACTCGTCGCAGGCCAGCGACGGCTCGGTCAGCCCGGTGCCCCGCTGGTCGACGAGCACCAGGTCCCGGTTCTCCGTGAGCGGCTCGTAGAGCAGGCCGAACGCCTGCGGCACGAGTTCCAACGTGCTCTGGCCCGGTCCTCCCGACAGGTAGACGACGGGGTCCTCCGCCGAGCTGTCGGCGGCGCTGCGGACGATCGCGAACGCTAGTTGGATCTCGCCGGCGTCCGGGTCGTCGCGGTCGGCCGGGACGGGCAGCGTGCCGCACTCGATCTCCACGCCCGCCGGTACGTCGAACTCGCAGGCGCCCATGTCCACGCTGCCGGCAGTGGCCGGGGGGGAGGTGTCGCCGTCCGTGGCGTCGTCCTCGCCGGTGCTCGTGCACGCGCCCACGAAAAGCATTGGCACCAGGAAGAACGCTGCTCGACGACCGTTCATGGCCTCGCTCCGTGTCCGTCGGAGAACCGGGCCGCGTGGGTACCACGGTTTCCCGACCTCGCTGCAGGCTGCCGGCGTACTCCGCCGCTGCTCAGGCCATGATCCAACTACAGATGGTGGTGACCGCACATCCGGCGGGCTGTGGCGCCCGGGGTCGCCAGCCCTGGGATCGGTCGCCTGTCGGTGATCGCCGCTACGGTGCCGGACGTGACCGAGACCACGTGGCTCGACGCCACCGCGCAGGCCGACCTCGTCCGCAGCGGGGAGGCCACTCCCGCCGAGCTGGTCGACGCCGCGATCGAGCGGATCGAGCGGGTGAACCCGCAGCTGGACGCCGTCATCCGCGACCGGTTCGATGCCGCCCGCGCGGAGGCACGCGGCGACCTGCCCGACGGCCCGTTCCGCGGTGTTCCGATCCTGCTCAAGGACCTCGGCTGCCACGTCGCGGGGGAGCAGACCAACTACGGCACCTCCTTCCTTCGCGACGCCGGGTATCGCTGGCCGGTCGACAGCCACCTCGCCTCGCGCTTCCGGGCGGCGGGCTTCGTCGTCCTCGGCCGCACCAACGTGCCCGAGTTCGGCACGACGATCACCACGGAACCGGTCGCCCACCCTCCGGCCCGGAACCCGTACGACACCGGCCGGTCGACCGGGGGCTCCAGCGGTGGGTCGGCGGCCGCCGTCGCCGCTGGCCTCGTACCGCTCGCCCACGCCAACGACGGCGGCGGCTCGATCCGCATCCCCGCTGCCGAGTGCGGCCTGGTCGGGCTGAAGCCGACGCGGGCGCGGGTCAGCCAGGGCCCCGAGGTGGGGGAGAGCTGGGCGGGCGCCACCATCGACGGCGTCGTCACCCGCACGGTCCGCGACACCGCCGCCGTCCTCGACGTTCTCAGCGGGCCCATGCCGGGCGATCCGTACGTCGCTCCGCCGCTGCCGCGGCGTCTCGCCCAGGAGGTGGGCCCGCCGGTGGGCCGGCTGCGCGTCGGCCTGCTGGACGCCCAGACGGGAGAGCAGTACCTCGACGACCCGGCGTGCCGGGTGGCGGTGGAGCGCGCCGGCCGGCTGCTGGCGGAGCTGGGCTGCGACGTGGAGCCGGGGACGCCGGGCGCGATGTTCGACCCGCAGTTCCCGCGCTTCTTCACGACCACCATCGCGGCGGACGTCGCCCTCACCCTCTCCGCGCTCGAGCGCTCTGTCCTCGGCCGGCCGGTGGACGACGGAGAGCTCGAGCCGCGCAACGTCTTCTACCGCGCCGTGGGCCGCAAGCTCTCTGCCGAGGACTACCTCGCTGCGCGCAAGTGGCTCGGTTCGTGGAGCCGCCGGATGTCGGAGTGGTGGGCCCCGGCGGAGTTGGGCGGCCAGGGCTTCGACCTGCTGGTGACGCCGACGATCGCCGCCCCGCCGCCGGAGCTCGGCTGGATGACCGCCGCCGGGCACCGGGAGGAGGGCCGGCGGATCAACAGCCTCATGCCCTACACGGCCCAGTTCAACGTCACCGGCCAGCCGGCGATCAGCCTGCCGCTGCACTGGACCGACGAGGGGCTGCCGGTCGGCGCCCAGCTCGTCGCCGCCTTCGGCCGCGAGGACGTGCTGGTGCGCGTGGCCGCGGCCCTGGAGGAGGCCGCGCCGTGGGCCGACCGCCGTCCCGCGGTCTCCGCCTGACGGCCGGTCTCGTCCGGGCGGCGCAGGAGTGGGGGAGAGCCCGGGGCCCGCTGTCCGGGGAACCCCGTCCGCCTAGACTCGGGCGGCCACGGGGTGTGGCGCAGCTTGGTAGCGCACCTGCTTTGGGAGCAGGGGGCCGCAGGTTCAAATCCTGTCACCCCGACCGGACGAGCGCGATGCCCGCATCCCGCCACCGCGCGTGTGCCTCCGACGTCTCTAGACTCGGGGGTCGACCCGGCGCCACGACACCGTGGGCGCCTGCACACCCACTGTCTCACCGAGGAGCACTGCCGCTGTGAAGAGCACCATCGAGGAACTGGGCCCCACGCGGGTCCGGATGGCGATCGAGGTGCCCTGGGGGGACCTGGACCACGCATTCGGTGAGGTCTACAAGGAGCTGGGCAAGCAGGTCCGCGTTCCCGGGTTCCGCCCCGGCAAGGTGCCCAACCGCGTCCTCGACCAGCGCATCGGGCGCCCCGTCGTCCTCGAGCAGGTCGTGCAGCACGCCGTTCCGGAGATCTACTCCGAGGTCATCCGGGAGAACCAGGTCCGCGTCCTGGGCCAGCCCGACATCGAGGTCACCCGCCTCGACGACAACGACACCCTCGCCTTCACCGCCGAGGTCGACGTCGCCCCGCAGCTCGAGCTCCCCAGCCTGGACGACCTCGCCGTGACCGTCGACGACGTCGAGGTCACCGACGAGGAGATCGACCAGCAGGTCTCGGTCATGCGCGAGCGCTTCTCGATGCTGACCGGCGTCGAGCGCGCCGCCCAGGACGGCGACTTCGTCTCCATCGACCTCGAGGCCAAGCTGAACGGTGAGGTCCTCGAGGACGGGTCGACCACCGGCATGTCCTACGAGGTCGGCTCCGGCAGCCTCATGGAGGGCCTCGACGACGCCGTCCGCGGGCTGTCCGCCGACGAGTCGAAGACCTTCGAGACCGCACTGCTCGCCGGCCCCAACGCCGGCGAGACGGCCGAGGTCACGGTCACCGTCCGCTCGGTGAAGGAGAAGGAGCTGCCCGAGCTGGACGACGAGTTCGCCTCCACCGCCAGCGAGTTCGACACCCTGGACGAGCTGCGCGAGGACGTCCGCACCCGGCTGGCCCGCTCGAAGGTGATCCAGCAGGGCGCGCAGGCGCGCGACAAGCTGGTCGAGCACCTGATCGAGACCATCGAGGTGCCGATCCCGGAGAACCTCGTCGACCGCGAGATCGAGTGGCGCAACCAGGCCTTCGAGCGGGAGCTCGCGCAGGCCGGCATGGACTGGGACGCGTTCCTCAAGATGTCGGGCGTCGAGAGCCGCGAGGAGTACGAGGCCGACCAGCGGAAGAACGTCGAGGAGGCCGTCAAGACGCAGTTCATCCTCGACGCCATCGCCGACGCCCGAGAGGTCACCGTCGCCAACGACGACCTCTCGGCGCAGATCATGGCCCAGGCGCAGCGCAACCGGATGAGCCCGGAGCAGTTCGCGCAGCAGCTGCAGCAGGGCGGCAACATCGCCGAGTTCGTCGCCGACGTTCGCCGCACCAAGACACTGGCCCAGCTGCTGGAGCAGACGACGATCACTGACGCGTCGGGCAATCGCGTCGACCTCGAGGCCCTGCGCCCGAAGACGGTGCAGGCGCCGGCCGAGGACGAGGCGACCGGGGACGAGGGCACCGGGGACGCCCCGGCCGAGGGCGAGGACATCGGCGTCCAGGCCGTCGCGAGCGAGGCCGCCGAGGGCGCCACGGAGAACACCGAGGACGTCACCAAGGCCTGAACGAGGACCTCGTCCTCCTCGCCCTTCGCAGGCTCAGGGCGAGCCTCTGGACGAGGCCGTACGCGACGACGCCGCCTTCCCGACCGGGGAGGGCGGCGTCGTCGCGTTCCGGCGCTGCGCCGACGGCGAACACCGCCCGCACGAGGACTGTCCCGTCGCAGGTCCGCGTTAGGGTCGACAGGACTCAGGCGATCGCCGGGGGGTACCGCCTCCCGGAGGGCCGTTCCGGTCCCCGCACCACTTCGAGACCTATGCCACGACGCGTCCTACGGAGGTCACCGCACCCGTGAGCACCACCGACCCGATCCTGGCGAGCGCACCCATCATGCGTGGCGCCGGCGGAATGATGAACCTCGGCGACTCCGTCTACGAGCGCCTGCTGCGCGAGCGCATCATCTTCCTGGGCACCCAGGTCGACGACGTCATCGCCAACCAGCTGGCCGCCCAGATGCTGCTGCTGTCCGCCGAGGACCCCAAGCAGGACATCCACCTCTACATCAACTCGCCCGGTGGCTCAGTCAGCGCCGGCATGGCCATCTACGACACGATGCAGTTCATCGACTGCGACGTCGCCACCTACGGGATGGGCCTGGCCGCCTCGATGGGCCAGTTCCTGCTGACGGCGGGCACCAAGGGCAAGCGCTACGCCCTGCCGCACGCGCGGATCATGATGCACCAGCCCTCGGCCGGCGTCGGTGGCACGGCGGCGGACATCGCCATCCAGGCCGACCTGTTCCGCCGCACGAAGAGGGAGCTCAACGAGCTGCAGTCCTTCCACACCGGGCAGAGCGTCGAGCGGATCAACGAGGACTCCGACCGCGACCGCTGGTTCACCGCCCAGGAGGCCCTCGAGTACGGCTTCGTCGATCACGTGGTGAGCAAGGCCGCCATGACCGACAGCGCCAACCCGGTCTCCGACAACTGAGCGCCCGAGGACACAGACAGATGAGCTTCGAGATGCCCTCCAGCCGCTACATCCTGCCCTCCTTCGTGGAGCGCACGAGCTACGGCATGAAGGAGTCCAACCCCTACAACAAGCTCTTCGAGGAACGGATCATCTTCCTCGGGGTGCAGATCGACGACGCGTCGGCCAACGACGTGATGGCCCAGCTGATCACGCTGGAGTCCGCCGATCCCGACCGCGACATCACGATCTACATCAACTCGCCCGGCGGCTCGTTCACGTCGCTCATGGCCATCTACGACACGATGATGTTCGTCCGGCCCGACATCCAGACCGTGGTCATGGGTCAGGCCGCCTCGGCCGCCGCCGTCCTGCTCGCGGCCGGGACGCCGGGCAAGCGCCTGGCGCTGCCGTACTCGCGCGTGCTGATCCACCAGCCCTCCGGCGAGGCCGGCGGCCAGGTCACCGACCTGGAGATCCACGCCGCCGAGATCGAGCGGGTGCGGGTGCAGATGGAGGAGATCCTGGCCCGGCACACCGGCCGGTCCCAGGAGCAGATCCGCACCGACATCGACCGCGACAAGATCCTGACGGCCGCCCAGGCCAAGGAGTACGGGATCGTCGACCAGGTGATCCAGAGCCGCAAGCTCAACGCCCTCCAGTCCTGACCGGCCGGTACGGGCCGGGGGCGCGCGTGACGCGTGTTCGGCCCGTACCGTCGGAGGTCTGAGGGCACGACGGGACAGAAGTGGGACGGCCGGCGATCCGGGTGAGTCATTGCCCGACCTCGCCGGAGGTGGCAGGTACGTTCGGCGAACGCCCGATCCCCGGCCGGAAGCGCCGGGAGGAGAGCCTCGCGGGGCAGCCTGTCAGCGAGGTCGAGCAGGGGCAGCAGACAAGCAAGCAGGGTCCAACCCGCGGGTACCTGACACCAGGACCGGCGACTGTCGAGGTGGAGGTCAGCAGGTGGCACGTATCGGTGAGAGCGGTGATCTGCTCAAGTGCTCGTTCTGCGGCAAGAGCCAGAAGCAGGTCAAGAAGCTCATCGCTGGCCCCGGGGTCTACATCTGCGACGAGTGCATCGACCTCTGCAACGAGATCATCGAGGAAGAGCTCTCCGAGTCGTCGGACCTGAAGTTCGACGAGCTGCCCAAGCCCAAGGAGATCCACGACTTCCTCGACCAGTACGTCATCGGCCAGGACAAGGCCAAGCGGACGCTCTCGGTCGCGGTCTACAACCACTACAAGCGGATCCAGGCCGGCGGTGACCGCGCCTCCCGCGAGGACGCCGTCGAGCTGGCGAAGTCCAACATCCTGCTGATCGGCCCGACCGGGTGCGGCAAGACCCACCTCGCGCAGACCCTGGCCCGGATGCTGAACGTCCCGTTCGCCATCGCCGACGCCACCGCGCTCACCGAGGCCGGCTACGTGGGTGAGGACGTCGAGAACATCCTCCTCAAGCTCATCCAGGCCGCCGACTACGACGTGAAGCGGGCCGAGACCGGCATCATCTACATCGACGAGGTCGACAAGATCGCTCGCAAGAGCGAGAACCCGTCGATCACCCGCGACGTCTCCGGCGAGGGCGTGCAGCAGGCGCTGCTGAAGATCCTCGAGGGGACGACGGCGTCGGTGCCCCCGCAGGGTGGCCGCAAGCACCCGCACCAGGAGTTCATCCAGATCGACACGACGAACGTGCTGTTCATCGTGGGTGGCGCCTTCGCCGGCCTGGAGCAGGTCATCGAGGCCCGCGCCGGCAAGCAGGGCATCGGCTTCGCCGGCGAGATCCGCGGCAAGCAGGAGATCGAGGACGCCAACGCCTTCGCCGAGGTCATGCCCGAGGACCTGCTGAAGTTCGGCATGATCCCCGAGTTCATCGGCCGGCTCCCGGTCATCACCAGCGTGCGCAAGCTGGACCGTCAGGCGCTGATCAACATCCTGACCCAGCCGAAGAACGCCCTGGTGCGCCAGTACCGGAAGCTCTTCGAGCTCGACGGCGTAGAGCTGGAGTTCACCGACGACGCGCTCGAGGCGGTCGCCGACCAGGCGATCCTCCGTGGCACCGGCGCCCGCGGGCTCCGCGCGATCATGGAGGAGGTGCTCCAGTCGGTCATGTACGACATCCCCAGCCGCGAGGACGTCGCCTCCGTGGTGATCACCAAGGAGGTCGTGCTGGAGCACGTCAACCCAACCATCGTGCCGCGCAAGCCCACCCGCGCCCCCCGCGAGAAGTCGGCGTAAGCACAGCGTCCTCGGCGAGCCCGTCCCCGTGAGGGGGCGGGCTCGCTGCGTTGCAGGGCGCGCCAGGGTCGGGCGTTGCCCCGTCATCGGGCATTCCACGCTGCCGGATGTCCGGTCACGGGACGACGCCCAGGCGACGGCGGTAGGTCTCCGCGATCTGCGCGCGGCAGCCTTCCGGGTCGGAGGTGGCCCGCCGGTAGCTGAACCGCAGCGTCTGCCACCCGAGGACGGCCAGCGCGGCGTCCCGGCGGAGATCCCGCTCGCGCGCCTGCTCGGAGCCGTGGAACGCCGCGCCGTCCAGCTCGACGGCCAGCCGCACCTCCGGCCAGGCGGCGTCGACGAACACGGGCCCGTCCGGCAGCGCGATCCGGTACTGGCGCCGGCACTCCGGCACACCGGGGACGGTGAGGATGTGCCGCAGGCCGAAACTCTCCAGCTCGCTGTGGCTGCCGCCCTCGACCAGGCGCAGCAGTTCCGCGAGCTCCGCCCGCCCGGGCAGGTTGCGCCGGTCGTTCAACTCGATGACCACGGCCGGCGTTCGCACGCGCCGTCCCGGCACCGCCTGCAGCACGACTCCGCGCACCACGCCCGCACGCCCCCGCCTGGCGCCAGGCCGGTGCGCATCCCCCCAGGAGTCCACCAGCGCCATGGCCACCGGGGTGGTGACGGGGCCTCGCGCGGTGGTGAGACCGAACGGCCTCCGGCTCCGGTGCACCCGGAGCCGGCGTGACGTGCGCACGCGGCAGCTGGGCGGCACGGTGACCTTCAGCCGGGTCACCTCGTGCATCAGCCCGTGCGCGGCCAGCGCACTGCCGTGGCTCAGTGGCCCACCGCAGTACGACGTGGCCGCGTGCGCCCGCACCGTCCAGTCGTCCACCAGCTCCGGCACGGTGACCCAGCCGGGATGCAGCCGCACGAGCCGCCCGGTGGCCAGCCAGCGGCCGACGGTCCGGGGGGCCACCTGCTCGGAGAGCCACGCCGTCGATGCGACCCGTGTCGGGCCCAGCAGCTGGAAGACATCGTGCACCGGCACAGAGTGCGGGGAAACGGCTCGTGTCCGGCGCCGCGCGGGGCAACCTGTGGATGGCCGAGCTGGCGTTGCCCCGCAGCCAGTCTTTCCGAGCCCCGGAATGTCGGGTACTGGGACGACGCCCGACGGCAACGCGTTCAGGGCCCGCCGACAGCCCGCTGGGGGAGGGGGAGCTGGCCGCCGAACTGACCAAGGCCATCGGCGAGGAGTTCGGTCTCGACGTCCCCGTCGTGGTGCGGACCGCCGACGAGCTGGCCGCCGTCCTGGCCGCCGACCCGTTGGGCCACGTCGCCACCGACCCGGCCCGCTACTCGGTCACCTTCTTCGCCGAGCCGTTGCAGCCCGAGCGCGTGGCGGCGCTCCCGCCCGGCGACGGCGGGGACTACGTGGTGCGCGGACGCGAGCTCTACCTCTGGTTGCCCGACGGCATGCAGCACAGCCCGATGGGCGGGTGGACGTGGGACCGGCTGCTCGGCGCCGCGGGGACGAACCGCAACTGGAACACCGTCCGGAAGCTGGTCGAGCTGACCCGCTGACCGGGGGAGCGTGCAGCGAGGGCGCGCCCCCGGCCGGGGAGCGCGCCCTCGGCGCACATCGCTCAGGCCGGGCTCAGGCGTCGACGGCCTCGGCGAGGACGACATCGACGGTCAGCGGGCCCTCGCCGGCCACGATCGACAGCTCGGCGATCCGGCCGGCGTCGACCAGGTCCGGCCGGGCCGCCTCCAGCGCCGCGACCTGCTCCGCCGGCGCGGTGACGGTGGCCGTCTCGACGTCGGCCCGCATCGACTGCTTGGCGTCGGACTTCGCCTTGCGCACCCCGGCCAGCGCGGCGGCGGCGATCGAGACGACCGCCGGGTCACCGCCGGTGGGCAGCTCCGCCGCCGTCGGCCACAGCGCCCGGTGCACCGAGCCGGTCTGCCACCAGGACCAGACCTCCTCGGTGACGAAGGGCAGCACCGGCGCGAACAGCCGCAGCTGCACCGACAGGGCGAGGGCCAGCGCGGCCTGGGCCGACGCCGCGGCCGGGCCGTCGCCGTAGGCCCGCGACTTCACCAGCTCGACGTAGTCGTCGCAGAACGACCAGAAGAACGTCTCGGTGACCTCGAGGGCGCGGGTGTAGTTGTAGGACTCCATCGCCGCCGTCGCCTCGTCGACCATCCTGGCCAGGGAGGCCAGCAGCGCGCGGTCGATCGGCTCGGTGACCTGGTCGACGGTGTGCGCGGCGGAGGCGCCGGAGCCGAGGGCGAACTTGCCGACGTTGAGGATCTTCATGGCCAGCCGCCGGCCGACCTTCATCTGCGCCTCGTCGAAGGGCGAGTCCGCGCCCGGCCGGGCGCCGGCCGCGCGCCAGCGCACCGCGTCGGTGCCGTACCGCTCGAGGACGTCGATCGGCGTGGTCGCGTTCCCCTTGGACTTGGACATCTTCTTGCGGTCCGGGTCGACCACGAAGCCGGAGATCGTGGCGTGCGTCCAGGGCACGGTGCCGTGCTCGAAATGCGCCCGGACGACCGTGGAGAACAGCCAGGTGCGGATGATGTCGTGCGCCTGCGGCCGCTGGTCCATCGGGAAGACCTTGGCGAACAGCTCCGGGTCGGTGTCCCAGCCCGAGGCCACCTGCGGCGACAGCGACGACGTCGCCCAGGTGTCCATGACGTCGGGGTCGGCCATGAACCCGCCGGGCTTGCCCCGCTGGTCCTCGGTGAAGCCCTCGGGCACGTCGGACGACGGGTCGACCGGCAGCGCCGACTCGGGCGCCAGGATCGGCTCGTCGTGGATCGGCTCGCCGGCCTCGTCCAGCCGGTACCAGACCGGGAACGGGACGCCGAAGAACCGCTGGCGGCTGATCAGCCAGTCACCGTTGAGGCCCTCGACCCAGTTGTCGTAGCGGTGCCGCATGTGCTCGGGCACCCACTGGATCTCGCGGCCCCGCGCGAGGAGGGCATCGCGCAGGTCGGCGTCCCGGCCGCCGTTGCGGATGTACCACTGGCGCGTGGTGACGATCTCCAGCGGGCGCTCGCCCTTCTCGAAGAACTTCACCGGGTGGGTGATCGGCTTGGGCTCGGCCTCGAGGTCGCCGGACTCCCGCAGCATCTCCACGATCCGCTGCTGGGCGCTGAACACGGTCTTGCCGGCCAGCTCGGCGTAGGGCTCCGCGGGGACGTCGGCCGGCGGGTCGGCCAGGATCCGGCCGTCCCAGCCGACGATCGCCCGGGTCGGCAGCTGCAGCTCACGCCACCAGGTGACGTCGTTGAGGTCACCGAAGGTGCAGATCATCGCGATGCCCGAGCCCTTGTCCGGCTCGGCGAGGCGGTGGGCGACCACCGGCACCTCGACGTCGAACAGCGGCGTGCGCACCGTCTTCCCGAACAGCGGCTGGTAGCGCGCGTCGTCGGGGTGGGCGACCAGTGCGACGCAGGCCGGCAGCAGCTCCGGGCGCGTGGTCTCGATGAAGACCGCGCCCTCCGGGCCGGCGAACCCGATCCGGTGGTAGGCGCCGGGGCGCTCGCGGTCCTCGAGCTCGGCCTGGGCGACGGCGGTGCGGAAGGTGACGTCCCAGAGGGTCGGCGCCTCCTGCGCGTAGGCCTCACCGCGGGCGAGGTTGTGCAGGAACATCCGCTGCGCGGTGGCCCGCGAGGTCTCCGAGATCGTCCGGTAGACGTTGGTCCAGTCCACCGACAGGCCCATGCGCCGCCACAGCTTCTCGAACTCCGCCTCGTCGGACTCCGTCAGCTGCATGCACAGCTCCACGAAGTTGCGCCGGGAGATCGGGAGCTGGTTCTTCTCCGGCTTGGCCGGCGGCTCGAACGAGGGGTCGTAGGGCAGCGCGGGGTCGCAGCGCACGCCGTAGTAGTTCTGCACCCGGCGCTCGGTCGGCAGCCCGTTGTCGTCCCACCCCATCGGGTAGAAGACGTGCTTGCCGCGCATCCGCTGGTAGCGGGCGACGATGTCGGTGTGGGTGTAGCTGAACACGTGGCCCACGTGCAGCGAGCCGCTGGCGGTCGGCGGAGGGGTGTCGATCGACCAGATCTGCTCGCGCGGCGCCTGCAGCGCGGCCTCGCGGTCGAAGCCGTAGGTGTCCTCGGAGGCCCATCGGGCGACCCATTTGTCCTCGAGGCCGTCGATCGACGGCTTCTCCGGTACGCCGACGGCGGCTCCCGGCGTCGCGCTGTCCGGGGTGCGGGAGTCGGTGACCATGTACCTCATCCTAGGAAGTGCGCGGCTGGCATCCTGAGCAGGATGAGCAACGGCAGCACCGGTGACATGGCCCGGGTCGAGAACGAGCTGCTGGCCCGCTGGCCGGAGAGCCGCCTGGAGCCCTCGCTCACCCGCATCAGCGCGCTGGTCGACCTGCTCGGGTCGCCGCAGCGGGCCATGCCGGTCATCCAGGTGGCGGGCACGAACGGCAAGACGACGACGGCGCGGATGATCGACGAGCTGCTGCGCGGTTTCGGCCTGCGCGTCGGCCGGTTCACCAGCCCGCACCTGCAGTCCATCCGGGAGCGGATCGTGCTCGACGGCGAGCCGGTCAGCGCCGAGCGCTTCGTCGAGACCTACGACGACATCGCGCCCTACGTGCAGATGGTCGACGCCGCCGGCGAGATCCCGATGAGCTTCTTCGAGGTCATGGTCGGCATGGCCTACGCGCTGTTCGCCGACGCGCCGGTCGACGTCGCGGTGATCGAGGTCGGGATGGGCGGCACCTGGGACGCGACCAACGTGGCCGACGCGCGGGTCGCCGTCGTGACGCCGGTGGCGCTGGACCACGCCGAGTACCTCGGCCCCGACGTCGGCACGATCGCCGGCGAGAAGGCCGGGATCATCAAGGGTGACGCGATCGCCGTGCTCGCCCACCAGGAACCGGCCGCGCTGGACGCGCTGGTCCGCCGGGCCGTGGAGGCCGACGCCGTCGTCGCCCGCGAGGGCACCGAGTTCGGCGTGCTGGAGCGGACGGTCGCCGTCGGCGGTCAGCAGGTCCGTCTGCAGGGCCTGGGCGGCGAGTACCAGGAGGTCTTCCTCCCGCTGTTCGGTGCTCACCAGGCGCAGAACGCCGTGACGGCACTGGCCGCGGTCGAGGCGTTCCTCGGCGCGGGCTCCGCCACCGGGCCGATCGAGCAGGACACCGTCCGCGCCGCGTTCGCCGCCGTCCGCTCGCCGGGCCGGCTCGAGCGGGTGCGCACCAGCCCGGCGGTGCTCGTGGACGCCGCGCACAACCCGGCCGGCATGAGCGCGACCGTGGCGGCGCTGCGCGAGTCCTTCGACTTCACCCGCCTGGTCGGGGTGGTCGGCGTCGTCCACGGCAAGGACGTCGGAGGGATGCTCGCCGAGCTGGAGCAGGTCTGCGCGGAGCTCGTCGTCACCCAGAACGGCTCGCCGCGGGCGATGCCCGCCGACGAGCTGGGTGCGCTCGCCGTCGACGTCTTCGGCGCCGACCGGGTGAGCGTCTCGCCCCGGCTGGACGAGGCGATCACGGAGGCGATCGCGCTGGCCGAGGCGGGTCCGGACGACGCCCTCGGCGGCTCGGGCGTGTTCGTAACCGGCAGCGTGATCACCGCGGGCGAGGCCCGCACCCTGCTGTCGCGGGGTTCGCGGTGACCGCTCCTGACCCGGCGCGTGCGGCGCGGGCACTGGGCGGGGCCGCGGCCGGGATCCTGGTGATGGAGGGCATCGCGGTCCTGTTCGTGCCCCGCGGCATCGCCCAGACCGAGGCGGGGCTGGGCGGCGGCCGGCTGGCGGTCCTGCTCGTCCTCTCCCTGGTCCTGATCCTTGCCAGCGGGATCCAGCGCCGGGAGCGGGGCCTGCTCATCGGCACCGTGCTGCAGGTGCCCCTGCTGCTCACCGGGCTGTTCACCAGCGCCATGTGGTTCGTGGGGGGCGCCTTCCTGCTCATCTGGGCCTATCTGCTGCAGGTCCGCAAGCAGCTGCTGGGGAGCCCCTTCGGACCCGTGGCGGCGCCGGACCGGGCCGACGGCGACGGCGACCCGGCGGCCACCCCGTAGGCTCCCGGCCCGTGACCGAACGCACTCTCGTCCTCGTCAAGCCCGACGGCGTCTCCCGCGGCCTGGTCGGCGAGGTGATCACCCGGCTCGAGCGCAAGGGCCTGCGCCTGGTGGCCGCCGAGCTGCGCACCCTGACCGCCGAGGTCGCCGAGACCCACTACGCCGAGCACCGCGAGCGGCCGTTCTTCGCCGACCTCGTGCAGTTCATCACCAGCGGCCCGCTGATGGCCCTGGTCGTCGAGGGGCCCCGCGCCATCGAGGCGTTCCGCGCCCTGGCCGGCGCCACCGACCCGGTGAAGGCCGGCCCCGGCACCGTCCGCGGCGACTTCGCCCTCGAGGTGCAGAACAACATCGTGCACGGCTCCGACTCGCCGGAGTCGGCCGCGCGCGAGGTGGAGCTCTTCTTCCCCCACCTCGGCTAGCGGTTCGCTGCTCGTGGGGGCCCCCTCGCGGGGGCCCGCCACGAGGGGGCGAGTGGCGTCAGAGGTCGGCGTCGGCGTCGACCGGCTCGTCCGGGGCGGTCCACGCCAGGTGCCAGTAGGCGAGCAGCCCGGCGGTGAGCCACAGCAGGAACCCGAAGCAGAGCGCCGGCGGGACGTGGCCGCTCAGCGCGACGATCGTGACCGCGCCGGTCCAGGCGGCGAAGTGCAGCGCCGTCGCCGGCCAGGCCACCGTCACGAAGGAGTGGTCACGCAACCGCTGCTGGTGCTCGTCGAGCGACCGGCTGCTGCGGTCGAAGACGCCGCGGATCCCCGCGTTGAGCACCGAGTGCAGCGGGATGAACCCGAGCATCCCCGCCGTCCAGGCGCCGAAGAACCACGTCGTCCAGCCCTCTCTCGTCGTGGCGCTGGCCAGCGTGGCCATGACGAGCAGGACGATGAGCGCCACCTGCGCGAGGACCGCGCGACGGCGCACGCGTCGGGTGCGCGCCCAGGCCCACCGCCGGTCGTCCAAGGTGCGGGCCAGGTAGGTCTGGTCGGGAGAGATGCTCATGACGTCCTCCTGAGGAGCTCCTCGCTGAGCGAAGGCAGCGGGTCGAGCGAGAACACCGCTTCGACGGGCAGGTCGAAGAATCGGGCGATCCGCAGGGCCAGGGCCAGCGACGGGCTGTACTCACCGCGCTCCACGTAGCCGATCGTCTGGGGGTGGACCCCGACGGCCTCCGCGAGCTCTTTCCGGCTGACGCCGCGGTCGGCGCGGAGCACGGCGATGCGGTCGTGCACCCTGTCCGCCTCGGACTTCGGCTGTCGTCCCACACGACGAACCATAGCATTAATACTGCAATGTCGCCCAGTCCGTCGACGTCCCGGCTCACCTGGTGTGGTGCTGGCTCACCGGCGGAGCTGAGCCACGATCCGGATCGATCAGGACACCTGATCACCATGGGGTGGTCGCGGGGGCGGCTACCCTGGACCGGTCATGACTGGTGAGACTCTGTACCCCCGCCTCGAACCGCTGCTGGCCCAGATCCAGAAGCCGATCCAGTACGTCGGGGGTGAGCTCAACGCCCAGGTGAAGCCGTGGGAGTCCGCGGACGTGCACTGGGCGCTCATGTACCCCGACGCCTACGAGGTGGGCCTGCCCAACCAGGGCCTGATGATCCTGTACGAGGTGCTCAACGAGCGCCCCGACGCCCTGGCCGAGCGCACCTACGCCGTCTGGCCCGACCTCGCCGCGCTCATGCGCGAGCACGGCGTCGGCCAGTTCACCGTCGACGGCCACCGGGCCGTGCGCGACTTCGACCTGCTCGGCGTCAGCTTCGCCACGGAGCTGGGCTACACCAACCTGCTCGAGGCCCTCGATCTCGCCGGTGTGCCGCTGCACGCCGTCGACCGGGACGAGACCCATCCGGTCGTCGTCGCCGGCGGGCACGCCGCGTTCAACCCCGAGCCGGTCAGCGACTTCGTCGACTGCGCCGTGCTCGGCGACGGCGAGCAGGTCGTCGGCGACATCACCGACGTCGTCAAGGCGTGGAAGGCCCAGGGCCGACCCGGTGGGCGCGTGGAGCTGCTGGCCCGCCTCGCCCGCGTCGACGGCGTCTACGTGCCCCGGTTCTACGCCGTCTCCTACGGTGCCGACGGCGCGATCGCCGCGGTCACCCGCACCCGCGACGACGTTCCGGCGAAGGTCGGCAAGCGCACCGTCATGGACCTCGACGAGTGGCCCTACCCGAAGCAGCCGCTGGTCCCGCTCGCCGAGAGCGTGCACGAGCGGATGAGCGTGGAGATCTTCCGCGGCTGCACCCGGGGCTGCCGTTTCTGCCAGGCCGGCATGATCACCCGCCCGGTGCGCGAGCGGACCATCACCGGCATCGGCTCGATGGTCGACGCCGGCCTCAAGGCGACCGGCTACGAGGAGGTCGGGCTGCTCTCGCTGTCCAGCGCCGACCACTCCGAGATCGGCCAGCTGGCCAAGGAGCTCGCCGACCGCTACGAGGGCACCAACACCGGCCTGAGCCTGCCGTCGACCCGCGTCGACGCCTTCAACGTCACGCTGGCCAACGAGCTGTCCCGCAACGGGCGGCGCAGCGGCCTGACCTTCGCCCCGGAGGGCGGCAGCGAGCGGATCCGCCGGGTGATCAACAAGACGGTGTCCAAGGAGGACCTCGTCCGTACGGTGACCACGGCGTACGCCAACGGCTGGACGCAGGTGAAGCTCTACTTCATGTGCGGTCTGCCGACGGAGACCGACGAGGACGTCCTGGAGATCGCCGAGCTCGCGGTCGAGGTCATCCGGGCCGGCCGCGAGGCCAGCGGCCGCAAGGACATCCGCTGCACCGTCTCCATCGGTGGTTTCGTGCCCAAGCCGCACACCCCGTTCCAGTGGGCGGGTCAGGCCAGCGCCGAGACGATCGACCACCGCCTCCGGGTGCTGCGCCAGGCGATCAACGCCGACCGCCGCATCGGCCGCTCCATCGGGCTGCGCTACCACGACGGCAAGCCGGGCGTCATCGAGGGGCTGCTGTCCCGCGGTGACCGCCGCGTCGGCCGGGTCATCGAGCGCGTGTGGCGCGAGGGCGGGAGGTTCGACGGCTGGAGCGAGCACTTCTCCTACGAGCGGTGGACGCAGGCGGCCGCCGAAGAGCTGGCCGCGTTCGGGGTGGACCTGGACTGGTTCACCACCCGCGAGCGCACCGAGCACGAGATCCTGCCCTGGGACCACCTGGACTCCGGGCTGGACAAGGAGTGGCTCTGGGAGGACTGGCAGGAGGCCCTCTCCGAGGAGGAGGTCGCCGACTGCCGGTGGACGCCCTGCTACGACTGCGGGGTGTGCCCGACCATGGGCACCGAGATCCAGATCGGCCCCACCGGCCGCAGCCTGCTCCCGCTCACCGTCGTCTGATGGCCCGCCAGCCCGAGGGCCCGCCCCCGCCGCCCACCGTGCAGAAGCTGCGCATCCGCTACGCCAAGCGGGGCCGGTTGCGCTTCGCGTCCCACCGCGACCTCGCGCGGGCCCTGGAGCGGGCGCTGCGCCGGGCGCAGGTGCCCATGGCGTTCTCGGCCGGGTTCAGCCCGCACCCGAAGATCTCCTACATCGGTGCCGCGCCCACCGGGGCGGCCAGCGAGGCGGAGTACCTGGAGATCGGGGTCGCGATCCGCTGCGACCCCGAGGCGGTGCGGGTCGCGCTGGACACCGCCCTGCCGCCCGACGTCGCCGTCCTCGAGGTCGTGGAGGCGCACGAGGGGACCGGCTCCCTGGCCGACCGCATCGACACCTCCGTCTGGCGCGTCGAGCTGCCCGGCGTGGCCCTCGCCGAGCTGCAGCCGGCCGTGGAGAAGTTCCTCGCCAGCGACGTCGTGACCGTCGCCAAGCGCACCAAGAACGGGCTCAAGGACATCGACGCCCGCCCCGCCGTGGCCGGCGCATCGGCTGCCGAAGAGGCAGGTTGTGCCATACTGCACATGGTCGTCCGGCAGGTGACGCCCGCTGTACGACCCGACGACGTGTTGGCCGCCCTGGCTGCCGTCGCCGACCTGCGCCCGCCGTTGCCCCCACGGGCCGTGCGTGAGGCGCAGGGCCGGCTCGACGACACCGGGACCGTGGCCGATCCGCTCGGACCCGACCGCGCGGCGCGCGCTCCCGTACCGGGAGAGCACGCAGCGGTCTGACCGACGGAGCCCCCCGGGGCCCGCGCGCCGTCGCAGCGACACGGCTGCCAGACGTGACGCACCCGCTCCAGGTCACCCCGACCCGGACGACGCAGACCACCGCACCACACGCTCCACCGCACCCGGCGTCACCGGGGGCGGGCACCACAGCAGTCCGGCTCCCCGCCGCGGCAACCGTCGCGCGGGAGCCGTCCACAGACTTCGCAGGGCGAGCCAGTCCGCCGTACCCAGCGCGGCGGCCCGCCCCGCCCCAACCCCGTGCTCCTGCGCGGCCGCCAGCACATGGCGCCCGGGAGCGCATGAGGAGGCGAGAGCCCTCGTGGCTGACACCGACCACCCGACCACCGAGCACGACGAGACCCAGGGGACCGAGGTCCCGCCGGGCACACCGCAGCCCGCCGAGGCGGAGGCGACCGGCATGCCGGCGACCCCCGACGCGGGAGCGCCCGCAGAGGGCGCCGAGCAGCCGGCCGAGGGCGCCGAGGAGCCGGCCGAGGGCGCCGACGACGCCGAGCCGGCCGCCGAGGCCCAGGCCGGACCCCCCGCGCCGGAGCCCGACCCCGAGGGGCACGAGGCCGACGAGCCCGCGCACTCCCCGTTCGGGGCGCAGTTCAGCTCCCCGGAGCCGACCGCCGTCGTCGCCCGCCCCCGCCGCCGGGCCACCCGGCCGGCCGGCGCGGCCGACCCCGGCTCGGTCGAGGCCGTTCCCCCCGCGCCCGCGGCACCGGTCCCCGCCTTCGTCAGCTTCATGGCGCCGCCGGTGGACGCGCCCCCGGCGCCGCGCCGGCGCAGCCGCCGCCCGGCGGAGTCGCCGGACCCCCAGGTGGTCGAGGACCGGAGCGCGGACAGCGACCGGAACGACAGCGCCGAGGAGGCGCCCCGCTCCCGCCGCGGCCGCTCCCGCCGCCGTCCGGCGGAGGAGCAGCCCGAGCCCGTCGAGATCGAGGCCGTCGAGGACGAGCAGCCCGAGGACGCCGACGAGCGCGACGACCCCGGCGAGGACCGCGACGACAGCGGCTCGTCGGCCAGCCGCCGACGCCGTCGCGGCCGCCGGGGGCGTGGTCGCGGCCGCAGCGGTGAGGACTCCGGCGACGCCGACGACGAGGACGCTCCCGAACCGTCGGGCGCCGACAGCGACGACGAGGACACCGACACTCCCGGGGAGCCGGTCGACAGCGACGACGAGGAGAACGAGGACGAGGGCTCGACCGGGTCGGGTACCCGGCGTCGCCGGCGTCGCCGTCGCCGCAGCGGTGGATCCGGGAGCGAGGACGCCTCTGACGACACCGACGACGACGACCGCCCCGAGCGGGCCGGCCGCAACGGCCGCAGCACCAGCGACGACGACGTCCGAGGCATCGCCGGCTCGACCCGGCTGGAGGCCAAGCGCCAGCGCCGCCGGGACGGCCGCGACACCGGCCGGCGCCGCACGCCGATCCTCACCGAGTCCGAGTTCCTCGCCCGCCGCGAGGCCGTCGACCGGAAGATGGTCATCCGCCAGCGGGGCGAGCGGACGCAGATCGCCGTCCTCGAGGACGACGTCCTCGTCGAGCACTACGTCACCCAGGCCTCGGCCACGTCGTTCGCCGGCAACGTCTACCTCGGCCGGGTGCAGAACGTGCTGCCCAGCATGGAGGCGGCGTTCGTCGACATCGGCAAGGGGCGCAATGCCGTCGTCTACGCCGGCGAGGTCAACTGGGACGCCGCCGGCCTCTCGGGCAAGCAGCGCTCCATCGAGCAGGCGTTCAAGTCCGGCGACAAGATCCTGGTGCAGGTCACCAAGGACCCGATCGGCCACAAGGGCGCCCGGCTGACCCAGCAGATCAACCTGCCCGGTCGCTTCCTGGTCTACGTGCCCGGTGGCTCGATGACCGGCATCAGCCGCAAGCTCCCCGACACCGAGCGGCAGCGGCTCAAGGACATCCTCAAGCGGATCGTCCCCGAGGACGCCGGCGTGATCATCCGGACCGCCGCGGAGGGCGCCTCGGAGGAGGAGCTCACCCGCGACGTCAACCGGCTCAAGGCGCAGTGGGACGTCATCAAGCAGAAGTCGGAGTCGACGTCGAACGCGCCGACGCTGCTCTACGGCGAGCCCGACCTGGCCATCCGGGTCATCCGGGACGTCTTCAACGAGGACTTCAAGGAGCTCGTGGTCCAGGGCGACGACGCGTGGGACACCGTCGAGGCCTACGTCGCGCACGTCTCCCCGGAGCTGAGCGAGCGGCTGACCCGCTACACCGGCCAGGGTGACGTCTTCCACGACCTGCGGATCGACGAGCAGCTGACCAAGGCGCTGGACCGCAAGGTGTGGCTGCCGTCGGGCGGCTCGCTGGTGATCGACCGGACCGAGGCCATGACCGTGGTCGACGTGAACACCGGGAAGTTCACCGGCTCGGGCGGCAACCTCGAGCAGACGGTCACGCGCAACAACATGGAGGCGGCCGAGGAGATCGTCCGCCAGCTCCGGCTGCGCGACATCGGCGGCATCATCGTCATCGACTTCATCGACATGGTGCTCGAGAGCAACCGCGACCTGGTGCTGCGCCGGCTCACCGAGTGCCTGGGCCGTGACCGCACCAAGCACCAGGTCGCCGAGGTGACCTCGCTGGGCCTGGTGCAGATGACCCGCAAGCGGGTCGGTCAGGGCCTGCTGGAGGTCTTCTCCGAGTCCTGCGAGCACTGCCGGGGCCGCGGCATCCTGGTGCACCTGGACCCGGTGGACGAGAAGCGCCGGGGCGGGGGCGGCTCGGGCGGCAACGCTCCCTCGGGGGGCAAGGACGCCGCCAAGGAGGCCGGGGCCGCGAAGGACGCCGGCAACGGGCGCAACCGCGGCAACGGCGGCGGCAGCAAGGACATCCCCGCCAAGGACGTCGCCGCCAAGGACGTCCCCGCCGAGGATGCACCGGCCGAGGAGGTGCCCCAGCCGGCCGTGGCCGACGCGCCCGCCGGAGACGGTCAGCCCGCCGAGGGTTCGCGCAGCGGGGGACGCCGCAGCCGTGGCCGCCGGAACCGCGGGCAGTCCGGGGAGGAGCGCGCGGCCGAGGACGCCGCCGTGCTCGCCGGCGCCCGCGCCGGCGACGAGGGCGATCCCGCGGGGGAGCCCGTGGCCGACGGCTCGGCCGAGACGGTGGAGGACGTCGCCGCCGTCCCAGCCGCTCCGGAGGCGGCTGCCGGGTCCGGGGATGCCGAGCCGCAGGACGTCGAGCCCACGCCCGCGCAGCGGGTCGACCCGCCGGTGCGGACGGTCGAGCCGCTGCCCGGGACCGCGCCGGTCCCCATGCCGACGGCGGAGATCGAGGCCGACGACGTGCTGCCGGCCGGTGAGGTCGCCGCGGTGGAGGCGCCGGAGCAGGACGTGACGCCGATCACCTCGCCCACGGCCGGCGTCGTCCCCGGTGTGGTGGCGCACGCCGCCGGTGCCGAGGCCGACGGTCAGCAGCCCGCGGAGCAGTCGGCCGGGAACGGGGAGCCGCCCGCGGCGACCACCCGGCCGCGTCGCCGCCGGGCCGCCAGCCGGCCGGCGGGTCCGCCCGCCTGATGGCCCCGTCCGGAGGCTCACCCCGAGCGTGCGAGGGGTGAGTGGGACGGGGTCCTTCAACTCGGGTACGCTGGACGGGTTGCTGCGCCACCGCGCAGGTGCCTCCGGGCGCCGCCGGGAGGGCGTGGGCAGCTCGTCCAAGCACCCGGCGCCCGCTCCGGTCGTGCGCGCCGGACACAGAGCTTGACGTGAAGAAGCGAACGAGGAGTCAGTGGTGTACGCAGTGGTGAAGGCCGGTGGCAGCCAGCACAAGGTGGCCGTGGGCGACACGTTCACGATCAACCGCCTGCAGGGTGCGGCGGGCGACACCGTCGCCCTCCCGGCCATCCTGCTGGTCGACGGCGACACCGTCACCAGCGACGCAGCGGCCCTGGCGAAGGTGACCGTGACCGGTGAGATCGTCGAGCACGGCAAGGGTCCGAAGATCCACATCCACAAGTTCAAGAACAAGACCGGCTACCACAAGCGGCAGGGGCACCGTCAGCCCCTGACCAGCGTCGTGGTCCGCGACATCTCGAAGGGCTGACGCCGACATGGCACACAAGAAGGGCGCTTCGTCCTCCCGCAACGGCCGCGACTCGAACGCGCAGCGCCTCGGCGTCAAGCGCTTCGGTGGCCAGGTCGTGAAGGCCGGCGAGATCATCGTCCGCCAGCGCGGGACCCACTTCCACCCGGGCCTCGGCGTCGGCCGCGGCGGCGACGACACGCTGTTCGCGCTCGCACCGGGCTCGGTCACCTTCGGTACGCGGCGGGGACGCAAGACGATCTCCATCACCGCCGTCGAGGCGTAACCACTCGTAGCAGTTCCGCTCACGAGCGCACGGGCCATCGGCCCGTGCGCTCGTGGCGCTTCAGCAGGTAGGAGTCGACGCGGATCCGTCCGCTCGGAGAACATGGCCGCATTCGTCGATCGCGTCACCATCCACGTCGCCGCCGGTAACGGCGGGCACGGCGTGTCCTCGGTGCACCGCGAGAAGTTCAAGCCGCTGGGTGGCCCCGACGGGGGCAACGGCGGGGACGGCGGCGACGTCGTCCTCGAGGTCGACCCCAGCGTGCACACGCTGCTCGACTTCCACCACCGCCCGCACCAGAAGGCGGCCAACGGACGCCCGGGCGCCGGCAGCAACCGACACGGGGCCAGGGGCGAGGACAAGATCCTCCGCGTGCCCCCCGGCACCGTGGTCAGCACCCCTGACGGCCGGGTGATCGCCGACCTCGTCGGCGCAGGCACCCGCGTGGTGCTCGCCCACGGTGGCAAGGGCGGGCTCGGCAACGCCGCCCTGGCCAACGCCCGCCGGAAGGCCCCCGGGTTCGCCCTCCTCGGCGAGCCGGGCGAGGCGTTCGACGCCGTCATCGAGCTCAAGAGCGTCGCCGACGTCGGCCTGGTCGGTTTCCCGTCGGCCGGCAAGTCCTCGCTCATCGCCGCGATGTCAGCGGCCCGGCCGAAGATCGCCGACTACCCGTTCACCACGCTGGTCCCCAACCTCGGCGTGATCCGCTCGGGCGACACGGTCTACACGATGGCCGACGTCCCCGGGCTGATCCCCGGCGCGTCCACCGGCAAGGGCCTCGGTCTGCAGTTCCTCCGCCACGTCGAACGGTGCGCCGTGCTGGTGCACGTCGTCGACATGGCGACGATGGAGCCCGGCCGCGACCCCGAGAGCGACATCGAGGCCCTCGAGCACGAGCTCGCCGAGTACGGCGGCGACGAGCTCGACCTGGTCGGGCGCCTGCGGATCGCCGTGCTCAACAAGATCGACGTGCCCGACGGCCGGGAGCTGGTCGACCTGGTGCGCGCCTCGCTGGAGGAGCGCGGGCTGCGGGTGTTCGCGGTGAGCGCCGCGACGGGGGAGGGGCTGGCCGCCTTCGGGTACGCGCTGGCCGCCGCCGTCGAGGAGCACCGCGCGTCACTGCCGGCGCCGGAGCCGGTCCGGGTGACGCTGACCCCGCGCGCGGTCGACGACACCGGCTTCACCGTCGCGCCGGATCCGGACGGCGACGGCTACGTCGTCCGGGGCGTCAAGCCCGAGCGCTGGGTGCGCCAGACGGACTTCTCCAACGACGAGGCCGTGGGCTTCCTCGCCGACCGGCTCAACCGCCTCGGCGTGGAGGAGGAGCTGGCGAAGGCCGGGGCCCGCGAGGGCGACGCCGTCACGATCGGCGACGTCACCTTCGACTGGGCTCCGACGCTGCCCGCCGGCACGCTCACCGCCGAGGAGTCCGCCGGGCTCGGCGGACGCGGCACCGACAACCGGCTGGAGAGCAACGAGCGGGTGGGCGCCTCCGAGCGGCTGGCCGCCAAGCGGGCCCGCCGGGTGCCGTTCGAGGTCACCGACGGCGGCTGGACCGACGAGGACCTCGAGGACCTGTCGGTCCCGGGCGACGACGAGCCGGACGACGACGTTCCCGGGGACGACCAGGACCCGGAGGACGAGGCCCTCGCCGGCGAGCGCACGGACGGCCCGCGGTGACGGCCGGGGCGGCTGCCCGTCCCGAGATCGCCGGGGCCGGGCGGGTCGTGGTCAAGGTCGGCTCCTCGTCGCTGACCACCCTCCCCGGCGGCCTGGACGCCGACCGGCTCACCGCGCTGGTCGACGTGCTCGCCGCCGTCCGCGCGTCGGGGCGGGAGGTCGTGCTCGTCTCCTCGGGGGCGATCGCCGCCGGCCTGGCGCCGCTCGGGCTCGACGGGCGCCCACGCGACCTGGCGACCGCCCAGGCGGCGGCCAGCGTCGGCCAGCTCCGCCTGGTGCAGACCTACGCCGACGCCTTCGCCCGGCACGGCATCACCGTCGGCCAGGTGCTGCTCACCGCCGACGACCTCACGCGCCGCAGCCACTACCGCAACGCCCACCGGACGGTCGAGCGGCTGCTGACGCTGGGCGTGCTGCCGATCGTGAACGAGAACGACACGGTCGCCACCGAGGAGATCCGGTTCGGCGACAACGACCGGCTGGCGGCGCTGGTCGCCCACGTCGCGCAGGCGTCGGGCCTGGTGCTGCTCTCCGACGTCGACGGCGTCTACGACGGCGACCCGCGCACCGGGCCGGCCCAGCTGGTGGACACCGTGCGCGACCCCGCCGACCTCGCGGCGGTCACCCTCGGCTCGGCCAGCCGCAACGGCGTCGGCACCGGGGGCATGGCCACCAAGGTCGAGGCCGCGTTCATCGCCGCGCACGCCGGGGTGCCCGTCGTCGTCACCTCCACGCCGCAGGCCGCCGAGGCGCTGGCCGGCGGCCGCGTGGGCACGCTCTTCGCGCCGATGGGCAAGCGGCCCAGCGCCCGCCAGTTCTGGCTGCGCTACGCCAGCCGCCCGCGCGGCCGGCTGATCCTCGACGACGGCGCGGTCACGGCGGTCCGGGAGCGGCACGCCTCGCTGCTGGCCGCCGGCATCACCGGGACCGCGGGGGAGTTCCTCGCCGACGACCCCGTCGAGCTGGTCGGCCCGGACGGCGTCGTCGTCGCCCGTGGGCTGGTGGCCTACGACGCCCGCGAGATGCCGGCCCTCCTCGGGCGCAAGACCGGCGACCTCCCGCCCGAGCACCGCCGCGAGGTGGTGCACCGCGACGAGATGGTGCTGGTCGGACGCCTGCGCTGAGCTCTGTCACCCGGCTGAGAGACTGGCCGGGTGACGATCCGCCCCATCCGCGAGCTCGGTGATCCCGTGCTGCGCACCCCCTCCGACCCGGTCCGGGCCTTCGACGGCTGGCTGGCCGCGCTGATCCGCGACCTCGAGGACACCGTCGACCACCCCGGCCGGGCAGGGGTCGCCGCACCGCAGATCGGCGTCGGCGTCCGTGCCTTCTCCTACAACATCGACGGCGTCATCGGGCACATGGTGAACCCGGTGATCGTGGAGCGGTCCGATGAGCTCCAGGACGGCGACGAGGGCTGCCTGTCCGTGCCGGGCATCTGGGCGCCCACCGTCCGCGCGATGCGCTGCGTCGCCGAGGGCTTCGACGTCCACGGCCAGCCCCTCCGGCTGGAGGGGGAGGGGCTGATGGCCCGCTGCCTGCAGCACGAGGTCGACCACCTCGACGGCAAGGTGTTCCTCGACCGGCTCACCGGCGACGCCCGGAAGTCGGCCCTGCGGGCGCTGCGCGACCGCTGAACCCGCGGCCGGGCTCCATCCTCCACCGGGGGCTCCGCGTACCCTCGCGGACGTGTCCGACGTCTCCGGCCTGCCGCTGATCGGTGCCGCCGCGCTGCGCGCGAAGGCCGCCTCGCGGGTGCTGCGCACCCTGCCGACCGACACCAAGGACGCCGCGCTGGCCGCGCTGGCCGACGCGCTGGTGGAACGGACCGAGGAGATCCTGGCCGCGAACGTCGGCGACGTCGCCGCCGCGCGGGCCGATGGCACCCCGGAGGCGATCCTCGACCGGCTGCGCCTGGACGCCGCCCGGGTGGCCGGCGTGGCCGATGCGCTCCGCCAGCTGGTCGCGCTGCCCGACCCGGTGGGTGACGTCGTCCGCGGCTCGCGGTTGCCCAACGGCCTGGAGCTGAAGCAGGTACGCGTGCCCCTCGGCGTCGTCGGCATCGTCTACGAGGCCCGGCCCAACGTCACCGTCGACGCGGCGGGGCTCTGCCTCAAGAGCGGCAACGCGGCGCTGCTGCGCGGCTCCGCGTCGGCCTACCGGACCAACACCGCGCTGATCGCCGTCCTCACCGAGGCCGGGGAGAAGGCCGGGCTGCCCGCCGGGTTCGTCGAGCTGCTCCCGGCCGACCGCGCGTCGGTGGGGGAGCTGCTGAGCGCCCGCGGGCACGTCGACGTGGTGATCCCGCGCGGCGGCGCCTCGCTCATCCAGCGGGTCGTGCGCGAGTCCCGCGTCCCGGTCATCGAGACCGGCGAGGGCAACTGTCACGTCTACGTCGACGCCTCCGCGGACGCAGCCGTAGCCGAGGCGGTCGTGCTCAACTCCAAGACCCACCGGGTGAGCGTCTGCAACTCCGCCGAGACGCTGCTGGTCCACCGCGACGTCCCGTTCCTGCCGCGGCTGCTGGCGGCGCTGGCCCGCGCCGGCGTCACCCTGCACGGGGACCAGGAGACGGTCAGCGCCGCCGCGCGGTCCGGTGTCGAGGCCGTCGTGCCGGCCACGGACGAGGACTGGGCGACCGAGTACCTGTCGATGGACATGGCCGTCCGGATCGTCGACGACCTGCCGCAGGCCCTCGAGCACATCGCGCGGTGGAGCACCGGCCACACCGAGGCGATCGTGGCCGACTCGGCCCGCGCCATCGCCGACTTCACCGCCGGGGTGGACGCCGCCGCGGTGCTGGTCAACGCCTCCACCCGGTTCACCGACGGCGGCGAGTTCGGCTTCGGCGCCGAGATCGGCATCTCCACCCAGAAGCTGCACGCCCGGGGCCCGCTCGGCCTGCCGGAGCTGACCTCCACCACCTACGTCGTCACGGGGTCCGGCCACACGCGCTGACCCGTTCCCCTCCGAGGAGCCGCATGTCCCGCCCGCCGTCGCAGACGCCTAATTTTTCGTCGGTCGCGGACGTCAGCAAGCGGCTGTCGACCGCGGGCTACCTGCCCGACACGCAGATCGCGACGACGGTCTTCCTCGCCGACCGGCTGGGCAAGCCGCTGCTGGTCGAGGGCCCCGCGGGCACCGGCAAGACCGAGCTGGCCAAGGCGCTGGCGGCGGCCACCGGGTCGGAGCTCATCCGGCTGCAGTGCTACGAGGGCCTGGACGAGGCCCGCGCGCTCTACGAGTGGAACTACAAGAAGCAGCTGCTGCGCATCCAGGCCTCGCAGGCCGGTGACGGGGCGGACTGGAACACCGTCCACGACGACATCTTCGGCGAGGAGTTCCTCCTCTCCCGGCCGCTGCTGACCGCCATCCGCCGGACCGAGCCCACCGTGCTGCTCGTCGACGAGACCGACAAGGCCGACGTCGAGGTCGAGGGGCTGCTCCTGGAGGTGCTGAGCGACTTCCAGGTGACCATTCCCGAGCTCGGCACGATCACCGCGACCCGCCGGCCGATCGTCGTCCTCACCTCCAACGCCACCCGTGAGCTGTCCGAAGCGCTGAAGCGGCGCTGCCTGTACCTGGCGCTGGACTACCCGACCGCCGAACGGGAGCGGGAGATCGTGCTCTCGCGCGTGCCCGATCTCGCCCCCGGGCTGGCCGACCAGCTGGTGCGCACGGTACGGGCGCTGCGCGGGCTGGAGTTGAAGAAGTCGCCGTCGATCTCCGAGACCCTCGACTGGGCCCAGACGCTGCTCGAGCTGGGCCTGGACACCCTCGACGAGCCGGCGATGGCCTCGACGCTCGGGGTGGTGCTCAAGCACGCCAGCGACCAGACCCGGGCCGCGGCCGAGCTGCGGCTGAACTGATGGACGCTGCTCCGCAGGGGACCCGGACGCGGTCCGGCGGGCTCGCCGGGCACCTGGACGGCTTCGTCCGGGCGGTCCGCGAGGCCGGCATCCCGGTGGGCATCAGCCAGGCGGTCGACGCCGCGGAGATCCTCACCGTCGTCGATCTGCTCGACCGCGAGCAGCTGCGCCACGGCCTGGCGGCCGTGCTGCTCCAGCGGGCCGCCCAGCGCGATGCCTACGACGTCCTGTTCGACCTGTGGTGGCCGCTCGGCGATCGTCCGGTGCCCGCCCCCGGGGACGGCGACGGCCCGGGGGAGCCCGGGCAGTCCACGCTCGACGTCCCCGACAACGCCGCCCTCGCCGCGCAGCTGCGGGCCGAGCTGCTCGAGCTCCTGCAGGACGGCGATCCCGAGGCGCTGCGCCGGTTCGCCCGCGACGCCGTCGACCAGCTGGGGCAGGGGCAGCCGACCCCGTCGGGGCAGTCGTACTTCAGCTATCGGGTCATGCGGGCGCTCTCGCCGGACACGCTCGTGGCGCAGCTGCTCGCCGGGCTGCTCGGCGACGCCGGCCGCGGCGGGCTGGCCGAGCAGGTGGCCCGGCAGACCGTCCGCGACCGGCTGGCGGCCTTCCGCGCCGCGGTCGAGGCCGACGTGCGACGGCGGACGGCGGTGGAGAAGGGCCGCGACCGGGTCGCCAAGAACGCGGTGCGCCCGCTGGCCGACCAGGTCGACTTCCTCCGCGCCCAGGCCGCCGACCTCGCCGAGCTGCGCCGGGCGGTCGCACCGCTGGCCCGCCGGCTCGCCGTCCGCCTCTCCGCCCGCCGGCGGCTGGGCCGCCAGGGCCGGCTGGACTTCCGCAAGACCGTGCGGGCCTCGCTCGGCACCGGGGGCGTCCCGGTGGTCACCCACCACCGGCCGCGCAAGGTGCACAAGCCCGAGCTCGTCGTGCTCTGCGACGTGAGCGGCTCGGTGGCCGGGTTCAGCCACTTCACCCTCATGCTCACCCAGGCGCTGCGGGAGCACTTCACGGGCGTGCGGGCCTTCGCGTTCGTGGACTCCACCGACGAGGTCACCCGGTTCTTCCGGCCCGGGGTGGACGTCGCCGACGCCATCGGGCGCATCGGCCGGGAGGCCCAGGTGGTCGGCTTCGACGGGCACAGCGACTACGGCACCGCGTTCGAGGTGTTCGCCGACCGCTGGGCTTCGGCGGTGGGCCCGAAGACGTCCCTGCTCGTGCTCGGCGACGGGCGGACCAACTACCGGCCGCCGGGCATCCCCGTGCTCGCCGGACTGGTCTCCACGGCCCGGTCCGCGCACTGGCTCAACCCGGAGCCGCAGCGGCTGTGGGGGAGCGGCGACTCCGCGGCGGACCTTTACGGGGAGGTCATCGACATGGTCGAGTGCCGCAACGCCGCCCAGTTGGCAGACTTCGTCACGACGCTCTGATCGGGACTGCGGGCACCCGCGATCCGCGGGCCGGACGTGACCGGAGCCGGCCCGGGGCGTCGGTCACCGCGGTGCCGGCCCGTCGGCACCGTCCGGCCGCGGGCGGCGCGGTCGGCCCGCGACCGGCTGCACGGGGGAGCCGGTGGCAGTGGTCGCACCGCCCGGCCCGGCGGCCCGGACGGGTGGTCCGCGGGCCGGGGCCGGTCCTCCCCGGGGCCGGTCCGGCTGCCCTGCGGATACGCTCGGCCGGTGGCGGGACGACGAGTCGGCGTGATGGGTGGGACCTTCGACCCGATCCACCACGGTCACCTGGTCGCCGCCAGCGAGGTCGCGGGGCTGTTCGGGCTCGACGAGGTCGTGTTCGTGCCGACCGGCGAGCCGTGGCAGAAGAGCGACCAGGCGGTCAGCCCGGCGGAGGACCGGTACCTGATGACGGTCATCGCGACGGCGTCGAACCCGCGGTTCTCCGTGAGCCGGGTGGACATCGACCGGGGTGGCCCCACCTACACCTTCGACACCCTCACCGACCTGCAGGCCCAGCGGCCCGGGGCGGAGCTGTTCTTCATCACCGGCGCCGACGCACTGGCCCAGATCATGACCTGGCGCGACGGCGCGCGGTGCTTCGAGCTGGCGCACTTCATCGGCGTGACCCGCCCGGGGTACACGCTGGCCGACTCGCACCTGCCCGAGGGCGGGGTGAGCCTGGTCGAGATCCCGGCGCTGGCCATCAGCTCGAGCGACTGCCGGGCGCGGGTGGGCCGGGGGATGCCGGTCTGGTACCTCGTGCCCGACGGCGTCGTGCAGTACATCGAGAAGCGCGGTCTCTACCGGGACGCGCGACGTCCCGCCACGGGGGAGGGCGGCGACGGCCGGCCCACCGGCGACCGCCCGACCTACGACCGCCCACCTCCCGCCGGGACGGGGAACACCTCACCCCTCGACGGCGCTCCTACCGACTCCACGACTTCCCACCTCCAGGAGGTGCCCCGATGACCGCCTCGCCCGAGGCCCGGGAGACCGCTCTGCTGGCCGCCCAGGCGGCTGCGGACAAGCTGGCCGTCGACGTGTCCATCGTCGACGTCAGCGAGCGGCTCGCCATCACCGACGCGTTCGTCCTCGCGTCCGCTCCCAACGAGCGCCAGGTCCAGGCCATCGTCGACGAGGTCGAGGAGCGCCTCCGCGAGCACGGCGTGAAGCCGGTGCGCCGCGAGGGCGTCGCAGAGGCCCGCTGGGTCCTGCTCGACTTCGTCGACGTCGTGGTGCACGTCCAGCACGCCGAGGAACGGGCCTACTACGCCCTCGAGCGGCTCTGGAAGGACTGCCCGACCATCCCCTTCACCGACGCGGCCGTGCCCGTCCCCGGGGGTTCTCCCGGGGCGGGCGCGCCGTCCGTCGCGGAGACGGCCGGTCAGTGACCCCACCGGCCCTGCCCGAGCTGCCGGTGACCCGACTGGTCGTCTGGCGGCACGGGCGGACCGCGTGGAACGCGGCGGGACGCTTCCAGGGGCAACTGGACCCGCCGCTGGACGACGTCGGGCGCGCCCAGGCCCACCACGCCGCACCGCACCTCGTGGCGTCGGCCGGCCTGGCGGGGCGGTCCACCGCGGTGGTGTCCAGCGACCTCGTGCGCGCCGCCGACACCGCGCGGGAGCTGACCTCCCTGCTGGGGGTGCCGCTGCAGCTGGACCCCCGGCTGCGCGAGCACGGCATGGGCAGCTGGGAGGGCCTCACCCGCGACGAGGTGGCCGACCGCTTCCCCGAGCAGTACGCCGACTGGCTGGCCGGTGGGCCGGTGCGCGGACGCGGCGGCGAGGAGACCGCGGCGGTCGCCGAGCGGGTGCTCGCCGCGCTGCTCGACGTGCCCCCGGTCGAGGTGGCGGTCGTGGTGACCCACGGCGGGACGAGCGGTCGGTTGATCGAGCGGCTGCTGGAGTTGGGCCCCCAGCACCGGCGCGTGTTCGGCCCGCTGGGCAACTGCGCCTGGAGCGAGCTGGCCCACCAGAGCGGCCGGTGGCGGCTGGTGCGGCACAACTCCTCGGCCGGTCCGCTGCCCGAGGGGCTCGCCGTTCCGCCGGCGGAGCGGCTGCGGACCGATCGCCCGGCGGGTGCCCCGACCGACGCCGGCGCCGGGCCGGCGCAGGACGCCGACGCCGTCGGCTGAGGCCGGCCCGCGAGGGGCTCCGGTCCGGCCGCGTTCCGCACAGGCCGCTAGCCTCGCCGGGTGCGCGTCGCCGTCCTCACCGATTCGACGGCCTACCTGCCCCGCGAGCTCGCCGCCGAGTACGGCGTCCACGTGGTGCCGTTGTACGTGGTGCTGGCCGGCCGGTCCGGGCGCGAGGGCGAGGACATCAGCTCCGAGGACGTGGCCAAGGCGTTGTCGTCGCGGGGGCAGCGGGTCTCCACCTCCCGCCCCACACCGGGCGACTTCGTCGCCGCCTACCGGGGGGCTCTCGAGGCCGGCGCCGACCGGCTGGTGTCGGTGCACCTGTCCGCGGAGCTCTCCGGCACCTGGGACGCCGCCCGGGTCGCCGCGTCGCAGGTGGGCGAGCACATCGTCTCGGTCGTCGACTCCCGCTCCGCGGCGATGGGCACGGGTTTCGCCGTCCTCGAGGCGGCCCGGGCGGCCGCCGGGGGAGCGGACCGCGACGAGGTGGACCGGATCGCCCGGGAGGCCGCGGCGCGCACCCGCACGCTGTTCGTCGTGGACACCCTGGAGCACCTGCGGCGGGGCGGGCGGATCGGCTCCGCGGCCGCCGTGCTGGGCTCGGCGCTCGCGGTCAAGCCGGTGCTGCACGTCGTGGACGGGCGCGTGGTGCCGCTGGAGAAGGTGCGCACCTCGGCCCGTGCGCTGGGCCGGCTGGTGCAGCACGTCGTCGACCACGCCGGGGAGCGCGAGGTCTCCCTCGCCGTGCACCACCTCGCCGCCGCGGACCGGGCGGACCGGCTGGTGACCGAGCTGCGCGAGCGGGTGCCACGCCTGCGGGAGCTGTACGTGAGCGAGCTGGGCGCGGCGATCGGGGCGCACGTCGGCCCGGGGGCGCTCGGTGTCGTGATCTCCGCCGGCCCCGACGCGCCCGAGGAGCCGGCGGCCGTTCCGGAGGGGGACGACGACCGGACGGGCTGAACCACAGCGGGGGTCACGCATCCGCACAGCGTGGGTGAGCGGCGGCGGATCGGTCCGTCCGGCGTCCACAGGTCGGGCCAGGATCCACAGCTCGGGCCGGTCGTCGCCGCGAGGAAGAAGGCGTTCCTAGCGTCGCCGGCGTGCGCCTTCCTCTTCGCCGCGACGACGCCGCCGACGTCATCCGCGCCCGTCTGCGGGCCGTCCTGGCCGAGCCTCGCGCGTCCTCGGGCGGGTGGCTGCCCGGGGACGAGGACGAGGACGAGCCCGCGCGCTCGTGGCCGGGTGACGACCGGGTCACCGTGCCGGTGGACGCCGGGGAGGGCCCCGAGCGGCCGGGAGGGGTGGGCCGGCACCGGGCACCCGGCACGACGGTGCGGTGGGATCCCGGCCGCCCGGGCACGCGTGCGGTCTGGGTGGCCGCGCTGGCGGGGGTGCTGCTCCTGGTCGGCTGGACGTGGTGGGAGCGGCCCCGGGTCGAGCCCGCGGCGGCCGCGACGGAGGTGCCGGGCACATCGCCCGGCGAGCCGGCGTCCTCTCCGACGGCACCCGGGCCGACTGCCGAGACGTCCGAGACGGCGTCGGCGGTGGTGGTCTCCGTGGTGGGGCGGGTGGCGCGTCCCGGGCTGGTGACGCTGGCCGCCGGGGCGCGGGTCGCCGACGCGGTCGCCGCGGCCGGGGGGCTGCTGCCCGACGCGGACCCCGCCTCGGTGAACCTGGCCGCCCCGGTGTCCGACGGGCAGCAGATCGCCGTGGAGGTGCCCGGGGCGGTATCGGGCGGTGCACCGGCCGGCGGCGCTCCCGGCGGGGGGTCCGCCGGCGGCCGGATCGACCTGAACACCGCCGGGGTGGCCGAACTCGACGCGCTGCCCGGCATCGGCCCCGTCCTCGCGCAGCGGATCGTCGACCACCGCAGCACCATCGGCGGCTTCCGCAGCGTCGAGGAGCTCGACGACGTCCCGGGCATCGGCCCGGTCATCGCCGCCGAGCTCGCCGAGCTGGTGGGCGTGTGAGCGGACCGCATCCGCCGCCCGACCGGTGGCGGTGGCTGGACCTGCGGCTGTGGCCGCTCGCCGCGGCGATCTGGGCGGTGGGCCTGGCCGCCCCGTTCCTCGCACCTCCGGTCCTCTTCGTCCTGGCGGTCACCGCCCTGGGCTCGGCGGCGGTGCTCGCGCGTGCCCGGAGCGCCGGAGCCGCCGTCGTGCTGGTCGTCCTCGCCGGGGTCGCGGCCTCCTCCGTCGTCGCGGCGGCGCGGGGAGCCGTCCGTGACGCCTCGCCGCTGCGGGCCGCGGCCACGACCGGAGGAGCGGCCGAGGTGACGTTGACCGTGCGCAGCGACCCACGGGCACTGGCCGGTCCGGGCGCCCCGCGGGTGGTCCTCGACGCCGACGTCATCGCGTTCGCCGACGACGCCGGGCTCCACCGGCTGGACGACGCCGTCCTCGTCTTCGCGCCGGCCGAGGGCTGGACCGGGCTGCTCCCCGGCCAGGAGGTCAGGGTGCGGGCCGGCCTCGCGCTGCCGGAGGCCGGCCGGGATCTGGTCGCGGTGCTGTCGGCGCGCGGCCCACCGGATCGCCTCGCGTCCGCCGGAGCGGGCCAGCGGGCGGCCGGCGCGCTGCGCGACTCGCTCGTCGCCGCCTCGACCCGGCTGCTCGGCGAGCGCGCCGGTGGGTTGCTGCCGGGCCTGGTGGTCGGCGACACCCGCGCCATGGACCCGTTCCTGGAGGAGGAGTTCCGGCGTGCCGGGCTGGCCCACCTGACCGCCGTCTCCGGAGCCAACGTGGCGATCGTGGTCGCCGGCGTCCTCCGGCCGTTGCGGCGCCGCGCCGTCGACCGGCGGGTGCAGGCCCTCATCGCCTTGCTCGCGTTGGTCGCCTTCGTGGTGCTGGCCCGGCCGAGCGCCAGCGTGCTGCGGGCCGCCGCGATGGGCGCGATCACGCTCGTCGCGCTCGCCTCCGGACGGCCACGGGCGGCGCTGCCGGCCCTCGGGGCAGCGGTGACGGTGCTCATCCTGGTCGAGCCCCGGCTGGCGCGCGATCCCGGATTCGCGCTGTCGGTGGTCGCGACCGCGGCGATCGTGCTGCTGGCACCGGGATGGGCACGACGCCTGCGCGGGCACGGCTGGCCGGCACTGGTGGCCGATGCCGTCGCTGTGAGCGTGGCCGCCGGCCTCGCCACGGCTCCGCTCCTCGCCGGCCTGACCGGGACGGTGAGCCTGGTGTCCGTGCCGGCCAACCTGCTGGCCGCCCCCGCCGTGGCGCCGGCCACCGTCCTCGGGCTGCTGGCGGCGCCCGCGGTCCTGGCCGCGCCCTGGCTCGGTGACCTCCTCGTCGGCCTCGCCGGGTGGCCGGTGCGCTGGATCGTCGGAGTCGCCGAGCGCGCGGCGGGGGCACCCGACGCGGTCGCCGGGTGGCCGGCCGGGACGCTCGGGGCCGCGCTGCTCACCGGCCTCCTGCTGGGCGCTGTCTGGGCGCTGTGGCGGTTTCCCCGGCTGCGCCCGCTGGGGCTGGCCGCGCTGGTCGGGCTGGTGGTCGTGGGCTGGCCGGTGCGCCAGCAGCTGGACGGCTGGCCGCCGGCCGGAGCGGTGCTCGTCGCCTGCGACGTGGGGCAGGGCGACGGGCTGGTGCTGCCCGTGGGGAACGGGCGGGGGGTCCTCCTCGACGCCGGCCCGGACGTCGCCCTCATCGACCGGTGCCTCGACCGGCTGGGCATCGACCACCTTCCTCTCGTGCTGCTCTCGCACCTGGACGCCGACCACGTCGGCGGCCTGGCCGGCGCCCTGGGGGGTCGCACCGTGGGGGTGGTGGCCACCGGCACCCTGTCGCCGGCCGACGACCGCGCACCGGTGGTCGACGCGCTGCTCCGCCGTGCCGGCGGGGAGCGGACGGTGCTGGTGCCGGGGGACCGGCGCTCCGTGGCCGGCGTCGACCTGGAGGTGCTCGCTCCGGACCCCCGGCGCGCGACCGCCGCGGCCGACCCCAACGGGCTGTCGCTGGTCGTCCGCGCCACGGTGCGGGGCCTGAGGCTGCTGCTCACCGGCGACATCGGCGCCGACGAGGAGGCCGCGCTGCTGCGCGCGGGCGTCGACCTGCGCGCCGACGTGCTCAAGGTGCCGCACCACGGCAGCGGGGACGCCGACGCCGCCTTCCTGGCCGCCACGGGAGCGCGGACGGCCCTGATCTCGGTGGCCGCGGACAACACGTACGGGCATCCGGCGCCCCGGCTGCTCGGCTGGCTGGCCGAGGCCGGCATGCGGGCGTACCGCACCGACCGGGCCGGCGACCTGGCGGTCGTGGGCCGGGCGGGGGACTGGGGCGTCGCGGCGCGGGGGAAGCAGGCCGGCGTCTCCGCCGGCGCGGCCGACGCACCCGCCGTGGCGGTGCCCGCGGGGCCCCGGACGGTCACCCGGAACGGTCGGCGGCGCGTGGCACCATGCAGCAGTGCCTGCCGCTGCCGTCGAGCCCACGTCTCGCCTGCGCGTGGTGATCGGCGAGGAGGAGCTGCTCCGGTCCCGGGCCGTCGGCGCGGTGCGCACCGCCGTCCTCGGCCGCCACCCCGACGCGGAGGTCCACGAGCTCGCCGCCCTGGGGCTGCCCCTGGGGCAGCTGGCCGACGTGCTGGCGCCGTCGCTGTTCGGTGAGCACCGGCTGGTGGTGGTCACCGGGGTGCAGGAGTCGGCCGGCGCGCTGGCGGACGCGCTCACCGCCTACGCCAAGGACCCGGACCCCGACCTCACGCTGGTGATCGTCCACTCCGGGGGGAAGCGCAACGAGGCGCTGGTCAAGTCGTTCAAGGCCGCGGGCGCGGCCGTCGACGAGTGCCCGAAGGTCAGCTCCGTCGGTGACCGCATCGCCTTCGTGCGCAACGAGGTGCGCCGGCTCGGCGGCCGCATCGCCCCCGAGGCGGTCACCGCGCTGGTCGACGCCATCGGCGCCGACCTGCGGTCCCTGTCGGCCGCCGCCAGCCAGCTCGTCTCCGACTTCGGAGGCAGCATCGACGCCGACGACGTCGCCCGCTTCCACCGCGGGCAGGCGGAGGTCACCGGCTTCACCGTCGCGGAGCGGGTGCTCACCGGCGACCGGGCCGGCTCGATCGAGATGCTGCGCTGGGCGCTGGAGCGCGGGGTCGCCCACGTGCTGATCGCCGACGCGATCGCCGACGGCGTCCGCACCGCCGCCCGGGTGGCCTCGCTGAGCTCCACCAACCCGGGTGACCTCGCGCGCACGCTGAAGATGCCGCCGTGGAAGGTGAAGAAGGCGCAGGCCCAGGCGCGGGGCTGGAGCATCGAGGGCCTGCAGCTGGCGCTCGGCGTGGCCGCCGACCTCAACGCCGACGTCAAGGGGGTCGCGGCGAGCGCGGACTACGCGCTGGAGCGGGCCATCCGGCGGATCGTCACGATTCGCACCGAGACGGGCCGCGGCCGGGTGCGCCCCGGCCGCTGACCCGGTGGTTCAGCGAGGCGTCAGCCGGGTCTGCGGGTCCCGGCACCAGGCTTCCACGGCCGGCCATCGGCCGTATCCGGCCTCGGGGTCGAGGTGGCCCGCGCCGGGCAGCAGATCGGCGTCGACGCCCAGCGCGCGGTAGACCGGAACGGCGCCGCCGTCGGGCCAGTAGGGGTCGTCATCGGCGGCGGCCTGCCGCACGGTCCTGGCCGCGCGGGCCAGGACGGCGGCGTCGGGGGACAGAGCGGCGAACTCCGCCACCTCCGGATGGCCCGCCAGCACCTCCGGCGCGGGCGGGGCGACGAGCAGCACCCGGTCGACGTGCTCCTCCGGCGTCAGCAGGGACGACGCGTGCTGCCACAGCGGCACGGCGAGGGAGTGGGCCACGACGACGCGCTCCCCGGAGCCCAGCTGGGCCAACTCGGCGCGCAGCAGCTCCGTCCAGGTGGAGAGCACCGGCCGGTCGGGCTCCGGGAACTGCGGGTACAGCACGTGTTCGCCCGCGGCGCGCAGCGACTCGACCAGTTGCCACTGCCAGTGGCGCCGGGGCCGGCGGTTCTGCCAGCCGTGCAGGACCAGGAAGCGGCGCGCGGTCACGAGGGCTCCTCCAGCGGACGGCGTCAGGACATGCGACGAGCCCCCGTCCCGGTGGGGACAGGGGCTCGTTCGTCGACCGCGCCGGAGCGCGGCGTCACCGGCTCAGAGGCCGGCGACCTGCTTGGCCAGACCCGACTTGCGGTTGGCGGCCTGGTTCTTGTGGATGACGCCCTTGCTGGCGGCCTTGTCCAGCTGCTTGGCAGCGGCCTGGTAGGCGGCGCTCGCGGCAGCGGCGTCCCCGGCCTCGGCGGCGCTGCGGACGCGCCGGACGGCGGTCTTCAGGGCGGACTTGACCGCGACGTTGCGCTGGCGCGCCTTCTCGTTGGTCTTGATCCGCTTCAACTGGGACTTGATGTTCGCCACGCGTGAGCCTCGGTGTCTCGACAGGAGGGAGTACTTCTGACAGTGCGTCCGGGCATGCGCCACAGGACCGGCCTGCAAAGATACCAGCGTCCCGGTGCCGCACCCAACCGGCCGTCGGGGGACGCCGCCCACACCTCGGACGCACCCGGCGACGCGCCCGTCTTCGGCCCGGAGCCCGGACGTGGGACGATGGCGGCACTGTGACGACTCCCTCTGCCACCGATCCGGCCCGCATCCGGAACTTCTGCATCATCGCCCACATCGACCACGGCAAGTCGACGCTGGCCGACCGGATGCTGGAAGTCACCGGAATCGTCGAGGGCCGGAACATGCGCGCCCAGTACCTCGACCGCATGGACATCGAGCGCGAGCGCGGCATCACCATCAAGGCACAGAACGTCCGCCTGCCGTGGACGCCGCGGACCGGCGAGGACACCAGCACCGAGTACGTGCTCCACATGATCGACACCCCGGGCCACGTCGACTTCACCTACGAGGTGTCCCGGTCACTGGCCGCCTGCGAGGGGGCCGTGCTGCTGGTGGACGCCGCTCAGGGGATCGAGGCCCAGACGCTGGCGAACCTGTACCTGGCGCTGGAGAACGACCTCACGATCATCCCCGTCCTCAACAAGATCGACCTGCCGGCCGCCCAGCCGGAGAAGTACGCCGCGGAGATCGCGCACATCATCGGCTGCGACCCCGACGAGGTCCTGCGGGTCAGCGGCAAGACCGGCGAGGGCGTGCCCGAGCTGCTCGACCGGATCGTCAGCGACATCCCCGCTCCGACCGGTGCCGCCGAAGGGCCGGCCCGGGCGATGATCTTCGACTCGGTCTACGACATCTACCGCGGCGTCATCACCTACGTGCGCGTGATCGACGGCCGCATCTCAGCCCGCGAGAAGATCAAGATGATGTCCACCGGCGCCACGCACGAGCTGCTGGAGATCGGCGTCATCTCGCCCGAGCCCAAGCCGGTCGACTCCCTCGGTGTCGGCGAGGTCGGCTACTTCATCACCGGCGTGAAGGACGTCCGCCAGTCCCGCGTCGGCGACACCGTCACGCTGTCGAGCAAGCCCGCGACCGAATCCATCGGCGGGTACCGCGACCCGCGCCCGATGGTCTACTCCGGCCTCTACCCGATCGACGGCAGCGAGTACCCGCTGCTGCGCGAGGCGCTGGACAAGCTGCTGCTCAACGACGCCGCGCTGGTCTACGAGCCGGAGACCTCGGCGGCGCTGGGCTTCGGCTTCCGCGTCGGCTTCCTGGGGCTGCTGCACCTGGAGATCGTCCGCGAGCGGCTGGAGCGCGAGGCCGGCATCAGCCTGATCTCCACGGCGCCCAACGTCGTCTACCGGGTGATCATGGAGGACGGCACCGAGCACACGGTGACCAACCCCAGCGACTGGCCCGAGGGCAAGATCGACCGCGTCTACGAGCCGATCGTCAACGCCACGATCATCGCGCCCAGCGACTACACCGGCGCGATCATGGAGCTCTGCCAGGGCCGCCGCGGCCAGCTCGGCGGGATGGACTACCTCAGCGAGTCCCGGGTCGAGCTGCGCTACACGCTGCCGCTCGGCGAGATCATCTTCGACTTCTTCGACGCCCTGAAGTCGCGCACCCGCGGCTATGCCTCCCTGGACTACCAGGAGGCCGGCGAGCAGGAGTCGGCACTGGTCAAGGTGGACATCCTGCTGCAGGGCGAGGCCGTCGACGCGTTCAGCGCGATCGTGCACAAGGACAAGGCCTACAGCTACGGCGTGATGATGGCCGGCAAGCTGCGCGAGCTCATCCCGCGGCAGCAGTTCGAGGTGCCGATCCAGGCGGCCGTCGGTTCCCGGGTCATCGCCCGCGAGACGGTCCGCGCCATCCGCAAGGACGTCCTGGCCAAGTGCTACGGCGGTGACATCACCCGCAAGCGGAAGCTGCTGGAGAAGCAGAAGGAGGGCAAGAAGCGGATGAAGATGGTCGGCCGCGTCGAGGTCCCCCAGGAGGCGTTCGTCGCCGCCCTCTCCACCAACGAGTCCACCGCGTCGGCCAAGCCGAAGTGACCGGGCGGGTCGACGCCGTCTGCGTGTCCGGCGCGGACCTCCTGCCACTGCCCGACCGGAGGCCGAGCCGCAGCGGCATCGACAAACGGCCGGTGACCGGCCGGGTCGCCGTCGGCCCGCTGGGGCTGGACGGCGACGTGCAGGTCAACGGCAGGTACCACGGGGGCGACGGGCAGCAGGTCTACGCCTACGCCCAGGAGGACGCCGACTTCTGGATCGCCGAGCTGGGGCGCGAGCTGCCGCCCGGCCGGTTCGGCGAGAACCTGCGGACGACGGGGCTCGACCTCACCGGTGCGGTCATCGGCGAGCGGTGGCGGGTCGGGACGGCGCTGCTCGAGGTGACCGCCCCGCGCATCCCGTGCGCCAACTTCGCCCGGTTCTGGGGCGAGCCGCAGCTGGTCAAGCGGTTCACCGCGCATGGCGCCCCAGGCGCCTACCTGCGGGTGCTCGGGACCGGTGGGATCGGCGCCGGCGACGCCGTCGAGGTGGTCGAGCGCCCCGACCACGGCGTGACGATCGGCCTGACCTTCCGCGCCTGGACCACGCAGAAGCACCTGCTGCCCGAGACGGCGGCCGCGCTGGACGCCCTGCCCGAGCGCAACCGCGCCAAGGTCGCCGCGAAGATCGCCGCGCGCTGACGGCGGCCGGCCCAACCAGGTCGGCCGGGCGGTGTCCCCGGCCGACCGCGCGGCGCACCCGCGCTAGTGTCCGCCGCGACGGCCGGGGAGTTCTGCCGCGTCGGGGAGGTCGCCATGCTGCTGCACCGATCGGGCGTGCCGCTGCTCGCGCTGGCGCTGTTCGCCGGGCCGGTGCTGGCCGGCTGCGGTTCGGACCAGCCGGAGGAGTCAGCGGCCGAGCTGCTCGACCGTGCGAAGCAGACCCTCGACGAGGCCCAGAGCGCGCACTTCGCCCTCGACAGCGAAGGGGCCCCGAGCACCGGGACGGTGCTGGTCGGCGGGGAGGGCGACATCGCCCGCCCGGCGTCGTTCCAGGGCACGCTCCAGGTGCTCGCGCTGGGCTCCACGCTCGACCTCGAGGTGGTCTCCGTCGACGGCACCGTCTACGCGCAGCTGCCCTTCTCCAGCGGCTTCAGCGTGATCGACCCCGCCCAGTTCGGCCTCGGCGATCCCGGCGCGCTGCTCGACCCCGAGACCGGCATCTCGCAGCTGCTCGCCGAGGCGACCTCGGCGGAGCTGGGGGAGGAGCGCCGGGTCGACGGCGAGGTCGTGCGCGAGGTGACCGCCGAGCTGCCCGGTGACCTGGTGGAGCAGGCGCTCGCCAGCGAGGATCCGTCCCAGCCGGTGCAGGCCCGCTTCTCCATCGCCGCCGACAGCGGTGAGCTGCGCCGGGCGGAGCTGACCGGCCCGTTCTTCGCCGCCGGCGAGGACGCCACCTACATCCTCGAGCTCAGCGACTTCGGAGCCGATGTCGAGATCACCGCGCCGGCCACCGGCTGAGGCCCCGGCCGCCGCCCTCCAGCTGGTGCCCGGGCGGGCGGTGATCGCCCTCGCCACCTTCGCCGTCCTGGTCACGGCGGCGGACACCTACGTCGTCGTCCTGGCGCTGCCCGACATCCTCACCGGCGTCGGCGTCAGCCTGGACGAGCTGCAGAAGGCGACCCCGATCGTCGGCGGGTTGCTCCTGGGCTACACCGCCACGCTTCCGCTGCTCGGCCGGCTGGCCGACCTCCGCGGGCGGACCCCGGTGCTCGTCGGCTGCCTCCTGCTGTTCGCGCTCGGGTCCCTGCTGACCGCGACCGCCGTCTCCCTCGGCCCGGCCGTGGCGGGCCGGGGGCTGCAGGGCATCGGCGCGGGTGGACTCGTCCCGGCCACCCTGGCACTGGTCGCCGACCGCTGGCCGCCGGAGCGCCGGTCGGTCCCGCTGGGGGTGGTGGGGGCGGTGCAGGAGGCGGGCGCCGTCCTGGGGCCGCTGGCGGGTGCCGCGGTGCTCGCCGTCGCCGACTGGCGGGCGATCTTCTGGCTCAACCTGCTGCTGGGGCTGGGCCTCGCCGTCGGTGCGGCGCTCACCGGGCGGATGCGCCGGCCGGACCCCGTCGGGGTGGCGCTGGCCGTGGTGGCCGCCGGTGCGCCGGCCCTGCTGCTGGCCGAACCCCCGGCGCTGGCCGAGGACGTCACCCTCGGACTGCTGTACGTTCCCCTGGCCGACGGCTGGTCGTGGACCACGCCGCTGCTGCTGGCCGGCATCCTCACCACCGCGGCCCTGGTGGCCCGCAGCCTCGCCCGGCCGGCGGGTGCGGTGCTGCCGCTGCGCGGCCTGGGCCCGCTCGCCCGGGAGGTCGACGTCGTCGGCTCGGCGCTGGCCGTGGTCGCGCTGGGCACGCTGGTCTGGGCGTTCGCCGCCGCCGACCCCTCGCGCGGGCAGGTCGTCGCGCAGGGGGAGGTGCTGCTGCCGCTGGCCGCCGTCGCCGGGGTGCTGTTCGTCCTGCACGAGCGGCGCGCGTCCGACCCGGTCCTGCCCCTGGCGGCGCTGCGCCCGGTCGGCGCGTGGGGCGCCCTGCTCGTCAACGTCTTCGTGGGGGCCGCGCTGGTGGCGGCGCTGGTCGACGTCCCGCTGTTCGCCCGGGCCACCAGCACCCCCGGTGACCAGCTCGGTGCGGCGCTGGTGCTGCTGCGCCTGCTGATCGCCGTGCCGGTCGGCGCCGTCGCCGGGGGCTGGCTCTGCCGGGTGGTGGCACCGCGCGTCGTCGCCGGTACCGGGATGGCGCTGACCGCGATCGCGTTCGTCGCCATGACCGGGTGGGACGAGCGCTCGCTGGACGGCGGCTGGTCGACTGTGGTCCTGCTCGCCGCCGGCCTCGGCTTCGGCCTCGCGATCGCGCCGGTGAACGCCGTGCTGCTGGCGGTGACGCCGGGCGCGGTGCACGGGAGCGCCGGTGCGCTCGCCGTCGTCGCCCGGACGGTGGGCATGCTGGCCGGGCTGTCCCTGCTCACCGCCGTGGCACTGCGCCGGTTCAGCGCCGAGGTGGCGGCGATCGGCACGCCGATGGAGCTGTGCCACCAGCCCTGCCGACTGCGCCGCCTACGACTCCGCGACCGACGCCGCGCTGCTGACCCAGCTGTACACGGTCTTCGCCGGTGCCGCGATCGCCGCGGGGCTGGCCGCGGTCCTGGCGGTCGTCCTGCTCCGCGAGCAGGTGAGGAGCACCGGACCGGCCTGAGCCGCGGCGTCCGACGTCCAGCTGGACGCGGTGGGAGACTGTCACCGAGCCGCCCCAACGGCTCCCGGACGAGTGGTGCCGTACCCGGTGTGCGACAAGACGGCGCCAGAGAGGCTCGTCATGGCGTGGCTGGTGCTCATCGTCTCCGGAGTGCTGGAGGCGGTGTGGGCGGTCTCCCTGGACCGTTCGGACGGGTTCACCCGCCCGGTGCCGACGGCGGTCTTCTTCGTCGCCCTGGCGGGGAGCATGGGTGGCCTCGCCCTCGCCATGCGGGAGTTGCCGCTGGGCACCGCCTACGCGGTGTGGGTCGGCATCGGCGCCGTGCTCACCGTGACCTGGGCCATGGTCACCGGGGCTGAGCCGGTCTCGCTGGTCCGGCTGCTGCTGCTCGCCGGGATCGTCGGCTGCGTCGTCGGCCTCAAGGTCGTGAGCTGAGCCGCGCGCCGGCCGAGTGGGCAGTTGCTGCCGGTCCTGATGGCAGGTCGGCGCGGGTCGGCGACCGCAACTGCCCACTCGGGCGGATGGCCGGCGTCAGAGGGTGAAGACGATCTTTCCGTTGGTGCGGCCCTCGAGCATCCGCTGGAAGCCCTCGCGCGCCTGAGCCAGCGGGAGCTCGACGTCGATCTGCGGGCGGACGCCGGCGACCCGGCACATCTGGATGAGCGCCTCCAGTTCGGACTTCGTGCCCATCGTCGACCCGATGACCGACAGCTGGGTGAAGAACACCCGGTTGAGCTCGGCGCCCGGGTTGAAGCCGGTGGTCGCGCCGGAGGTGACCAGCACGCCGCCGGGCTTGAGCGACTTGATGCTGTGGCTCCAGGTCGCCTCGCCGACGGTCTCCATGACGCCGTCCACCCGCTCGGGCAGCCGGGCGCCGCTCTCGAAGGCCTGCTCGGCGCCGAGCGCCAGCGCGGCCGCCCGCTTCTCCTCGCTGCGCCCGGTCACCCACATCCGGTAGCCGGCGGCGCGGCCGAGCACGACGAGCGCGGTCGCGACGCCACCGCTGGCGCCCTGCACGAGAACCGTCTGGCCGGGGCGCAGGCCCGACTTCACGAACAGCATCCGGTAGGCGGTCAGCCAGGCGGTGGGCAGGCAGGCGGCCTCCGCGAAGGACAGCTCCGCCGGCTTGGGCAGCAGGTTGCGGCGGGGGACGGCGACCTTCTCGGCCATCGACCCCTGGTGCACCTCGGAGAGCAGCGACCGCTTGGGGTCCAGCGTCTCGTCGCCCATCCAGTCCGGCGTGGAGACGACCCCGTGGACGACCACCTCGTTGCCGTCCTCGTCGATGCCGGCGGCGTCGGTGCCGAGGATCATCGGCATCCGCTCGGCGGGCAGGCCGATGCCCTGCAGGCTGAACAGGTCGTGGTGGTTGAGCGAGACCGCCTTCACCTGGATCGTCGTCCAGCCCTCAGGCGCCTCCGGTTCGGGCCGTTCACCCACCTCGAGGACGGAGAGCGGGTCCTTCGGAGCGGGGGTCGACACGAAAGCAGCCAGCATGGTCCGGACGCTATGACACGGCCGGTCCGCGGGCGACACGACCCGTCCTGAGCGGGCTCGGCCGCACACGATCCGCTGCTGGGCCAGGTCGCTCCCGGCGGTGTCCGCGTCGGCCAGCGGGTGCACGGCCACGCCGAACGGCGTCTGCTGCGCTGGGTCGAAGAACTGGAAGGCGCTGTGCATGCCCCAGCTGTCAGCGGACGGAGGCTCCGGTCCGCTCCTCGCTCGTTCCTCGCTGCGATGCTCCCGGAGCTGTCAGCGGACGACGGCTCTGGTCCGCTTCCGCGCTCCGGTCCGCTCCTCGCTCGTTCCTCGCTGCGATGCTCCCGGAGCTGTCAGCGGACGACGACGACGAACTCCCCGCGCGGGACGAACTCACCGATGACCGGCGCCCCGGGGATGTCCCCGCCCACCAGCAGCCCGCCGGAGGTCTGCGCGTCGGCGAGCAGGAGCGCCTCGTCCTCCGGGACCGCCGACAGGTCGGCGTGCGGGCGCACCCAGTCGAGGTTGCGCCGGGTGCCACCCGAGACGAACCCGTCAGCGAGCGCCTCGCGGGCGCCGGTCAGGTACGGGACGGCGGCGGCGTCGACCACCGCGGTGACCCCGCTGGCCCGGGCCATCTTGTAGAGATGGCCCAGCAGCCCGAAGCCGGTGACGTCGGTGCCGGCGCGGATCCCGGCGGCGACGGCGGCCTGCCCGGCGTCCCGGTTCAGCGCGGTCATGGAGGCGACCGCTTCCTCCGACACCTCGCCGGTGGCCTTCATCCGGCTGTTGAGCACCCCGACGCCGAGCGGCTTGGTGAGGGTCAGCGGCGTACCGGCGACCGCGCCGGAGTTCGTGATGATCCGGTCGACGTCGACCACGCCGGTGACGGCCATCCCGTACTTGGGCTCGGGGTCGTCGATGGAGTGCCCGCCACCGACGTGGCAGCCGGCCTCCTGGGCGACCTCCAGCCCGCCGCGCAGCACCTCGGCGGCGAGCTCGGCGGGCAGCACGTCGCGCGGCCAGCCGAGGAGGTTGACCGCCACGACCGGGGTACCGCCCATGGCGTAGACGTCGGAGAGCGCATTGGCCGCAGCGATCCGCCCGAAGGTGCGGGCGTCGTCGACGACGGGCGTGAAGAAGTCGGTCGTGAGAACCAGCCCCTGGCCGCCGGCGATCCGCACGACCGCCGCGTCGTCGCCGTCGTCGAGGCCGATCACCAGCTCGGCGTTCGGCGATGACGGGCCGGTGGCCGTCAGGCCGGCGACGACGGACTCCAGCTCACCGGGCGGGATCTTGCAGGCGCACCCCCCGCCGTGGGCGTACTGCGTCAGCCGGATGGTCGGGGCGGTGGTCGTCACGGCCTCGAACGTAGTCCGGCCGGCGCTCAGCCGCGGCCGCCGGGCAGCACCACCAGCCGCGGTGGCCGGGCTTCCTCCGGCGTGCGGCGAGCGCGGCCGGCCGGGTGCCGCGATCGCATACCGGACGACGCCTCGGCTGCCGGGGGTGCGCCCACGCCCGCGAGGTCGCGCGCCGCTGCCACCTCGCCGGTGGCCTCGGCGCTCTCGATGCGGTCCTCCCGGAACCAGCGGGGGGCCTGCCGTTCCCGGCACCACGCGACGAGGAACCAGTGCTCGCCGCTGCGCGCGAGGAGCTGCGGCTCGACCTCCCGTCGCGTGGAACGCCCGCGGCCGTCGCGGTACCGCACGGCCAGCACCTGCCGGCCGGCCACGGCGCGTTCGAGCAGCGCCCGGACCCCGGCTCCGCGACCGGCCTCGGCGCTCACCCACAGGCTGGTGGCGAGCAGCTGCGCCCGCCGTCGCGGATCCGGTTCGAGCACCGCGAGCACCTTCTCCAGGGCGCCGCGCCCGGCGTCGGCGTAGGGGCCCTCGGGGGAGGCGGCGAGGGCGACGGCGACCGCTGCCGCCTCCTCCGGCGTGAGGGTGACCGGCGGCAGCGTGGCGGGGGAGCGGGACCCGGTGCGCTTCACGGGAGGCATGGTCGCACCACCCACCGACAGCTCCGGGACGACGGCGGGGACGTAGTCTTCCCGGCGGAGGCGTCAGGGTGTCTGGTGGCCCCCGCGGCCTCTAAAGCCGACGTGGCCGAGCATCTCGGTCAGGCGGGTTCGATTCCCGTCCGCCTCCGCCACCTTCCCCGCACATACGCTGCGGGGCGATGAGCCAGGATCCGCAGGGCACCGACCCCCGCCGGCAGGTGCCGCGCACCGACAGCCTGCTCGCCGATGCGCGGCTGGCCGCGGCCGGCGAGCGGCTGGGTCGCGGCCTGGTGAAGCGCGCCGTCCAGCAGGTGCAGCAGCAGGTCCGCGCCGGCGAGGTCGCCCCCGACGCCGCCGTCGACGCCGTCCTGGCCGAGCTGCCCGCGACGGCGTCCAGCCTGCGCCCGGTGCTCAACGCGACCGGCGTCGTCGTGCACACCAATCTCGGTCGAGCGCCGTTGTCGCAGGCGGCCGTCGCCGCGGTCGTCGCCGCCAGCGGCACCACCGACGTCGAGCTCGACCTGGCCACCGGCCGTCGCGGCCCGCGCGGGGAGGCGGCGATCGCGGCCCTGCTCGACGCCGTGCCCGCCGCCGAGGCCGCGATCGTGGTGAACAACTGCGCGGCCGCGCTGGCGCTGGTCGCCACCGCGCTGGGGCAGGGGCGGGAGCTGGTGCTGGCCCGCGGCGAGTTGGTGGAGATCGGCGACGGCTTCCGCATCCCCGAGCTGCTGCAGACGACCGGTGCCCGGCTGCGCGAGGTCGGCACCACCAACCGCGTGACGCTCGCCGACTACCGCGGCGCCCTGGGGCCCGCCACCGGCGCCGTGCTCAAGGTCCACCCGTCGAACTTCGTCGTCCGCGGCTTCACTCGGTCCGTGGACGTGGGCGAGCTGGCCGGGGCCCTGGTCGGCACGGGCGTCCCGCTGGTCGCCGACGTGGGGTCCGGGCTGCTGCGTCCCTCCGCCCTGCTGCCCGACGAGCCCGACCTGCAGACCACCCTGGCCGCTGGCGCCGACCTCGTCCTCGCCAGCGGGGACAAGCTGCTGGGCGGTCCGCAGGCCGGCCTGGTCCTCGGTCGGGCCGAGCTCGTGCAGAGGCTGCGGCGGCACCCGCTGTACCGCGCGCTCCGCGTGGACAAGACCACGCTGGCCGCGCTGGAGGCCACGCTCCGCGGTCCGCTGCCGCCGGTGCAGGAGATGCTGACCGCCGGCCACGAGGGGTTGCGCCGTCGGGCGCGGGCCCTAGCCGCCCGGCTGTCGGCCGCCGGGGTGCCGGCCGAACCGTTGGACGCCGACTCGCGCGTCGGCGGGGGAGGGGCGCCGGAGCACCCGCTGCCCGGTGCGGCCGTCGCCCTGCCGGAGCCGTTCGCCGAGCCGCTGCGCCTGGGCGCCACCCCGGTGGTCGGCTACGTCGAGGACGGCCGGACCCTGCTGAACCTGCGCAGCGTCCCGCCGGAGGCCGACGACGACCTCGCCGCCGCCGTGCTGGAGGTTGCCCGACGGTGGACGTGATCGCCACTGCCGGGCACGTGGACCACGGCAAGTCCGCGCTCGTCCGGGCCCTGACCGGCATGGAACCCGACCGCTGGGCGGAGGAGCGCCGCCGCGGCCTGACCATCGACCTCGGCTTCGCCTGGACGACCCTGCCCTCGGGACGCCGGCTGGCGGTGGTCGACGTCCCCGGGCACGAGCGGTTCGTCGGCAACATGCTCGCCGGCGTCGGCTCGGTGCCCGCCGCCCTCGTGGTGGTCGCGGCCGACGACGGCTGGTCGGCGCAGACCGCCGAGCACGTCGCGGTCCTGGACGCCCTCGGGGTGCGGCACGCGCTGGTCGCCGTCACCAAGGCCGACCTCGCCGACCCCACGCCGGTGCTCGCCGACGTCATCGAGCGGCTGGCCGGGACGTCGATGGGCGCGGTGCCCGGGGTGGCGGTCAGCGCGGTGACCGGCACCGGGCTGCCCGAGCTGACCGGCGCGCTGGAGACGTTGCTGGCCGGGCTGCCCGTGCCGGACCCCGCGGCGCCGGTGCGGCTCTGGATCGATCGCGCCTTCACCATCACCGGCGCCGGGACGGTGGTGACCGGCACGCTCGCCGGCGGTTCCGCGGCGCCGGGCGACCGGTTCCTCCTGGGCGACCGCGAGGTGACGGTGCGCGGTGTCCAGTCCCTCGGCGAGCCGGTGGAGCGGGCCGACGCCACCGCCCGCGTGGCGCTGAACCTGCGCGGGATCGCGGTCGAGGACCTGTCCCGCGGCGACGCGCTGCTCACGCCGGGGGCGTTCCGCCTCACCGACGTCGTCGACGCCACCCTCACCGCCGAGCCCGGCGAGCGGCTGCCCACCGAGCCGGTGGTGCACGTCGGCTCGGCGACGGTGGGCGCCCGGCTGCGCCCGCTGGACGGCGCGGCGGTGCGGCTGCGCCTGGACCGCCCGCTGCCCCTCCGCGTCGGGGACCGGCTGCTGCTGCGCGACCCCGGCGCCCGGCGGGTGCTCGGCGCCGACGTGCGCGACGTCGACCCGCCGGAGCTGCGCCGCCGCGGTGCCGCCCGGCAGCGAGCCGCCGAGCTGTCCGCCCAGCCGGAGGGTGCGGGAGGGGCCGCGGCGGACCTGGCCCGCCGCCGGATCGTCCGTGCCGCCGACTTCGCCGCGATGGGCTGGCCGGTGCCGCCCGGCGCGACCCGTCACGGACCGTGGCTGCTCGCCGCGGGGCTGGCGGAGGAGCTGGCGGCCCGGGTGCCCGACGTCGTCGGCCGCTACCGGCGGCTGCGCCCGCTGGAGCCGGGGCCGCCGGCCGAGGTGGTGCGCCGCGCCCTCGACCTGCCCGACGCCGACCTGGTGCCCGCGCTCGTCCGGGCGCCGCTGGTGCTGCGGGCCGGACGCGTGGTCGACGGCGCTGCGGACCTGCCGCCGGAGGTGCAGCGGGCGGTCGACGGGATCCGCGCCCGGCTGGCGGCCGACCCGTTCGCCGCCCCCGAGGCGCCCGACCTGGTGGCCGCGGGGCTCGGCGTGCGGGAGCTGGCCGCCGCCGTCCGCAGCGGGCAGCTGGTGCGGGTGGGCGAGGGCGTCTACCTGGCTCCCGGGATCGCCGGGACCGCCCGGGCACGGCTGGCGGACCTTCCGGAGCCGTTCACCCTCAGCCAGGCCCGCCAGGCCTGGGGGACCAGCCGCCGGGTGGCCGTTCCGCTCATGGAGTGGCTGGACGGCCAGGGCGTCACCGTGCGGCAGCCGGACAACACCCGCCGGCTGCGCTAGTGGCCTGCTCGGGCCTCCGCGCTCCGAGGGTGGCTCCCGTGGTTCCGCACCTGGCGTGCGGAGGCAAGGCGCGGGCGTTCGCGATCGAGACCGCCGGCACCTTCGACCTCGACGCCGAGCTGGACCTGTGGTTCAGCGGGCTGGGCAAGGTCCGCCTGGAGTTCAAGGGCAACGCGGACATCCGCTACCTCGGCCAGATGATCGCCACCTACGTTCTCTGAGCCCAGTCGGTCTCTGCTTCCTCTCGCAAGCAGAGACCGACTGCCAGGAGTGGTCCTCCGTCAGCCCGCGGAGGGCACCCAGCGGGCCGGGCGCTTCTCGCGGAACGCCGCGATGCCCTCCTGGCCCTCCTCGCCGGCGAAGAACCGCGCCGAGAGGTCGAGCAGCCGGTCGAAGGCGAGGGCCGGCTGCCGGGCGCGCAGCAGCCGCTTGGTCTCGGCCAGTGCGGTGGGCGCCCCGGCGGCCAGCGCGGTCAGCTGGCCGGCGAGCACCGCGTCCAGCTCGTCGTCGGCCGCCACGACGTCGACCAGGCCACCGGCGGTCGCGGTGGCGGCGTCGAAGACCTCGCCGGTGAGCATCAGCCGGTGGGCGACGTGGGTCGTCATCCGGGGCAGCACCACCGCCGAGATCACCGCCGGCACCAGCCCCAGCCGCACCTCGGAGAACGCGAAGGTGGCAGACGACGCCGCGACGACGACGTCGCAGGCGGCCAGCAGCCCCACGCCCCCGGCGCGCGCCGGCCCCCGGACGACGGCGACGACTGGCTTGGGCGCCGACCACAGCTGCTCGAGCAGCTGCGGGAACTCCCGCACCCCCTGGTCCTCCGACGAGCCGCCGGACGCCTCGGCGAGGTCCATCCCGGAGCAGAACACCCGCCCGGTGTGGTCCAGGACGACCACGCGCACCGCGTCGTCGGCGAGGGCCTCGTCGAGCGCCGTCCGCAGCTGGGCGCGCATCGCCCGGGACAGCGCGTTGCGGTTGGCGGGGGAGTCGAGGGTCAGCGTGGCGAGGCCACCGGACACGGACACCTGGAGCACTCGGTCGGAGGTCACGTCCGGCATCCTGCCGCGCTCGGGCCCGCGCGCGGCACACTGGGAGCAGATGAACACCGTCCTGCCGCTGCTGACCGACGCGGGCCCGGCCCCCGGGTCGCCCGGTCCCGACCAGCTCCCCGACAGCGCCCGCGCCGGCCTGGCCACCACGCCGTTCGGGCTCTACGTGCACGTGCCGTTCTGCGCCACCCGCTGCGGCTACTGCGACTTCAACACCTACACCTCCGAGGAGCTCGGCCCGGGCGCCAACCGGAGCGAGTACGCCGGCACCGCGATCACGGAACTGCAGCGGGCCGCCCGCACGCTGGGACCGGACCTGCCGACGGTCTCCACGGTCTTCGTCGGCGGCGGCACCCCCACGCTGCTGCCGGCCGACGACCTCGCCGCCGTCCTCGCCGCGGTCCGCGAGCTGTTCCCGGTGGCCGACGACGTCGAGGTGACCACCGAGGCCAACCCCGAGACCGTCTCACCCGGCTCCCTGGCCCGGCTCCGCGAGGCCGGCTACACGCGGGTGAGCCTGGGCATGCAGTCCGCGGCTCCGCACGTGCTGGCCGCGCTCGACCGGCGGCACACGCCGGGTCGCGCCGTCGAGGCCGCGCACGAGGCCCGGGCCGCCGGGTTCGAACACGTCAACCTGGATCTGATCTACGGCACGCCGGGGGAGACCGACGCCGACTGGGCCGCTTCGCTCGACGCCGTCCTCGCCTCGCCGGTGGACCACGTCAGCGCCTACGCGCTGATCGTCGAGGAGGGCACGAAGCTGGCCCGCCGGGTACGGCGCGGCGAGCTCCCGATGCCCGACGACGACGTCCTCGCCGACCGCTACGAGCAGGCCGACCTGACCCTGGGCAGCGCGGGCTTCCGGTGGTACGAGGTGTCCAACTGGGCCACCTCCGACGCGGCGCGCTGCCGGCACAACGAGCTGTACTGGGCCAACGCCAACTGGTGGGGGATCGGCCCGGGCGCGCACAGCCACGTCGGCGGGCTCCGCTGGTGGAACGTCAAGCACCCGGCTGCCTACGCCGACCGGCTGGCCCGCGGCGAGAGCCCGACCCAGGACGCCGAGCTGCTCGACGACGTCGACCGCGCCCTGGAGGCGGTCATGCTCGGCCTCCGGCTGCGCGACGGGCTGCCGCTCACCGCGCTGACCGAGACCGGCCGGGTCCGCGCCGCCGAGGCCGTCGCGGAGGGCCTGTTGGAGGCGCCCGCGCACGCCGCCGGGCGCGCCGTCCTCACCGACCGGGGCCGGCTGCTGGCCGATGCGGTGGTGCGCGACCTGACCGATTAGGGGACCCCTGCCCCCACCGCCCGCAGGCTTGCGACGGGTTGCTGCAGGGGCCCGGGCGAGGCCACGCGCCGACCGGTTCATCCGAAAGAGCGAGGTTCGGGCCGCCGCCCTGGGCTATGGTCCCCGTTCCGGCAACGGCGCCGGGTGTGGTCGAGGGGGTGGTCGGTGGTGCCCGTGGCAGGAGTGCGCCCGGCCCCGTCACCTGACGCCCCGGTCGCCACCCCGGCCCCGCCGTTCGCGCTGTCCGGCGGTATGCGGCTCGCCCTGGCGATGAACCGCCGCGCCCGCGGACTGCGTGGGCTCGACGTCCTCCGTCGCAGCCAGGACCGGGCCCCGCCGCAGCTCTGCTGACTCCGTTCCGCAAGTCGCCCCCGCCCGTCCTGACGCGCCACCGACCGGTGACCGCGTTCTTCCCCGTTGGCAGAAGGAGATCCACATGTCCGCCAGCACCGATGCCATGACCGCCTCTTCGGCGGACCGCTTCCGCAGCCTGCTGGAGGCCCAGCGCACCGACTGCGTCCAGCAGCGGGAGGAGGCGCTCGCCGAGTGCGCCACCTCGGTGCCCGACCCGGTCGCCCAGCGCCGCAGCGCCGACCTGCAGCTGATGATCGAGGAGATCGACGCCGCTCTCGCGCGGATCGAGGGCGGCACGTACGGCCGGTGCACCGGCTGCGGTGCCGCGATCCCCGAGGAGCGGCTGGAGCTGCGCCCGTTCGCCCGCACCTGCGTGGCCTGCACCGCCGCCGCCTGATCCGCCGGTCGCCGGTCGCCGGCCGGACCTGACATCCGTCAGATCCGGCCGGCGACGTCCGGCACTACTGACCGGGCTCCGTGCGCGGCACGCTCCGGGGCGTGGAGCTCGCACCTGCCTCGCCCGCGGGCTGTCCGTCCGCTACGGCGGCACGGTGGCCGTCCACACCCCGGTGCCGCAGACGGAGGTGTTCGCCGTCGGCGTGCTGCTCGCCCTGCCGAGCCTGCTGCTCGTGGCGCGTCGGCGACCGCGCTACGCCGTCGCCGGCTGACGTGGCTACCGTCTTCCGGATGGACATGTCGAGCCGCTGGCAGCAGCTCGGGTGGGCGCTGCCGTGGTTGCTGTTCCAGCTCTTCCCCGTGCTCGACCTGGTCTCCACGCCGCGGCCGGCCGGCGTGCGGGTCGCCGCCGCGCTGATGCTGATCGGCTTCACCGCCGCCTACCTGAGGGTGTTCGCCCGCGCGTTCGCGCCCGGGTGCTCCCCGGCGTACCGCGAGCTGGCGGTCGTCGCGGTGCTGGGTGCGGGGCTCGGGTTCTGGCTGGGCGCGCCGTGGGCCGGGCTGATGATCTACCTCTCGGCCGCCGTGGCCGTCACCCTGCCGGACCGGTGGGTGTGGCCGGCCGTGCTGGGCGCGACGGCGGTGTGCGCCATGGTGGCCCTGCTCGGCGACGCGCTCGGCGACGTCTTCTTCCTGCCGGTGCTGTGCCTGCTCACCGCCTTCGCGCTGCGCGGCACCGGGTGGTCCGCGAGGCGACGACGAACGTGCTGCGGCACAGCGACGCTCGCACGGTCGTGGTCGACCTGACGACCACGGATGACGTCGTCGAGCTGACGATCACCGACGACGGGCGGGGCAGCACCGCCCCGGCCGGCGACGGGCTCAGCGGGCTCGCCGAGCGGGTGGTGAGCGCCGGCGGGCGGCTGGCGCACGGCCCCGCCGACGGCCGCGGGTTCCGCCTCAGCGCCGTCCTCCCGTCGTCGGCACCGGCTCCCGCCGGGCGCGCTCCCGAGCGGGCGGGGGCGCCGTGATCCGGGTGCTGCTGGCCGAGGACCAGACGATGGTCCGCGGGGCGCTGCGCGCGCTGCTGTAGCTGGAGGAGGACATCGAGGTCGTCGCCGAGGAGGCGGACGTGCTGCGTGCCGCGGCCGGGGGCGGGACGGTGGCCGACATCGCCGGCTGGCTGCTCCTCTCGGAGGGGACCGTGCGCAACTACCTGTCGTCGGCCATCGGCAAGACCGGGGCGCGGACCCGGGTGGAGGCGGCCCGGGTGGCCGAGGAGAAGGGCTGGCTCGGAGCACCCCGTACGCAGGCTGACGGTCAGCTGGGTCGCGGGCCGGGCACCGGCGGCTGCGCGGGGATCGAGGCGGTCGCCGGCCCCGTCTGCGTCTGCACCGGGGTGAGGGCGTCGAGGTCGAGCACCCGCACGTGGATGACGTTGCGCTGCTGCAACGCGGCCCGCAGCGCCCGGTGCAGGCCGTCCTCCAGGTACAGCTCCCCGTGCCACTGCACCGCGTGCGGGAAGAGGTCGCCGTAGAAGGTCGAGTCGTCGGCCAGCAGCGCGTCGAGGGCCAGCTCGCGCTTCGTCGTGGTCAGGGTGTCCAGCCGTACCTGCCGGGGCGGGATCATCGCCCAGTCGCGGGTGGACAACCCGTGGTCGGGATACGGGCGGCCGTTCCGCACGCCTTTGAAGATCAGGGGACCGACCTCCGTTCTCCGCCCCGTCCGGGGGCACCGACCGACACCACCCTAGACGCCGTCCGGAGCCGCCGTCGGCTGCTCCTGACGGCCCCGTCCAGGAGCTCGTCGCGAGCCTCCGAGCGGGGAGGAGGACGGGGTCCTTCGCGTATGCTGGGTTGGCACTCTGTTCGTGCGAGTGCCAGGCCGGGGCCGTCCCCGGCCGGCCCGCCGCCCGCGGGTCCCGCATGCGGGGGCGCTGCAGCACGGCGCGTCGACCGGTACGGGGAGGTGTCACCGTGGCGCACGACGAACGCCGCCTGGAGGTGCTCCGGGCCATCGTCCAGGACTTCGTCTCCACCAACGACCCGGTGGGCAGCAAAGCCCTGGCCGACCGCCACGACCTGGGCGTGTCCCCGGCCACCATCCGCAACGACATGGCGGTGCTGGAGGAGCAGGGGTACATCACCCAGCCGCACACCAGCGCCGGCCGGGTGCCCACCGACAAGGGCTACCGGCTGTTCGTCGACCGGCTGTCGGCGGTCAAGCCGCTGTCGGCGGCCGAGCGTCGGGCGATCGAGCGGTTCCTCGACGGGGCCGTCGACCTGCACGACGTGCTCGGCCGCACGGTGCGACTGCTGGCGCAGCTCACCCGCCAGGTCGCCGTCGTGCAGTACCCGACGCTCTCGCGCAGCGCCGTCCGGCACCTGGAGGTGGTCCACGTCGGGGCCGGCCGGCTGCTCCTGGTGCTGATCACCGACACCGGCCGGGTCGAGCAGCGGGTCGTCGACTGCCCGGCCGACGTCGACGCCGGCGCCGTGCCGGAGCTGCGCACCCTGCTGAACTCCGCGTTCGTCGGGGTGAAGCTCGGCGAGGCGGGTGGCAAGGTGCCCGGGCTGCTGGATACTGCGCCCGCCCACCTGCGGAGCCTGGTCGCCGCGGTCAGCGCGACGCTGGTGGAGACCCTCGTCGAGCCCAGCGAGGACCGGCTGGTCATCGGCGGGACGGCGAACCTCGCCCGGGGGAGCGCGATGGACTTCCCCGGCACGATGCAGCCGCTGCTCGAGGCGCTCGAGGAGCAGGTCGTCGTCCTGCGCCTGATGAGCGAGGTCGACGCAGGCACCGTGCTGGTGCGCATCGGTGAGGAGAACGCCCACGAGGCGCTGACCGGCGCCTCGCTGGTCACCGTCGGGTACGGCTCCGCGGACCGGGCGCTCGGCGGCCTCGGCGTGGTGGGGCCGACCCGCATGGACTACCCAGGGAACATGGCCGCGGTCCGTGCCGTGGCCCGCTACGTCGGCCACCTGCTGGCCGAGAGCTGAGGACGAGACTTTCCATGGCAACCGACTACTACGGCGTGCTGGGCCTGGCCCAGGGGGCCACCGATCAGGACATCAAGCGCGCCTACCGGCGGCTGGCCCGTGACCTGCACCCGGACGTCAACCCCGACCCCGAGGCCAAGGAGCGCTTCCAGGAGGTCACCCGCGCCTACGAGGCGCTGACCGATCCGGAGAAGCGCCGCATCGTCGACCTGGGCGGCGACCCGTTCGACAGCGGTGGCGGGGCGGGCGCCGGCTTCGGCGGCGCCGGGTTCGGCGGCCTGGGCGACATCATGGACGCCTTCTTCGGCGGCGCGGCCACCCGCGGGCCGCGCAGCCGCACGCGCGCCGGCCGGGACGCGCTCATCCCGGTCGAGTTGGAGCTGGACGAGACCGTCTTCGGCGTCACCAAGGACATCACCGTCGACACCGCGGTCCTCTGCGACACCTGCGCCGGCGCCGGCACCGCCCCGGGCACCCACGTGGCCACCTGCGCGACGTGCTCCGGCCGTGGCGAGGTGCAGAGCGTGCAGCGCGGCTTCCTCGGCCAGGTCGTCTCCAGCCGCCCCTGCCCGACCTGCTCGGGCACCGGCCAGGTCATCCCCGAGCCCTGCCCGAAGTGCGCCGGTGACGGCCGCGTCCGCGCCCGCCGCACCCTGTCGGTGAAGGTGCCTGCCGGGGTCGAGGACGGCATGCGCATCAGGCTGACCGGGCAGGGCGAGGTCGGCCCCGGCGGCGGCCCGGCCGGTGACCTGTACGTGGAGGTGCACGAGCGGCCGCACGACGTGTTCACCCGCGACGGCGAGGACCTGCACTGCCGGGTGACCCTGCCGATGACGTCGGCGGCCCTGGGCACGACGCTCAACCTCAAGACGCTGGACGGCGAGGAGGAGCTCGACATCCGCCCCGGCACCCAGTCCGGCAGCGTGCTGACCCTGCGTGCGCACGGCGCCCCGCGGCTGCGGGCCACCGGGCGGGGAGACCTGCTGGTGCACGTCGAGGTGCAGACGCCGACCAGGCTCGACGGCGAGCAGGAGAAGCTGCTGCGCGAGCTCGCGGCCCTGCGCGGCGAGGACCAGCCGGAGTCGCACCGCGAGGCCCAGGGCGGCCTGTTCTCCCGGGTCCGCGACGCCTTCAACGGGCGCTGAGCGTGAGCTCCCCGGGCCCGGAGCTGGACGGCGCGCCCCTCTTCCTGGTCGACGACCTGCCGGAGACCGACGAGGTGCTGGTCGACGGGCCCGAGGGGCGGCACGCCGTCGAGGTGCTGCGGCTGCAGCCGGGGGAGCGGGTGCACGTCGGCGATGGCCGGGGCGCCGTGGCGGAGGGCGACGTCGTCGCCGCCGGGTCGCAGGGGCTGCGGGTGGCGGTGCGGACCCGCGTCGAGGTGCCCGAGCCGGATCCCGAGTTCGTCCTGGTGCAGGCGCTGCCGAAGGGCGACCGGGGCCCGCTGGCGGTCGACCTCGCCACCGAGCTCGGCGTCGACCGGATCGTGCCGTGGCAGGCGTCGCGCTGCGTGACCCGCTGGCGCGACGACCGGGTGGCCAAGGGCGTCGCCAAGTGGCGCGCCGCAGCCCGGGCCGCGAGCAAGCAGTCGCGCCGGCCGCGGCTGCCCGAGGTGACCGAGCCGATGACCACCCGCGAGGTCTGCGGGCTGCTCGACGACGCCGACCTCGCCGTCGTCCTGCACGAGCAGGCCCGCCGTCCCTTGGCGGAGCTGCCCCTGCCCGAGGCGGGCACGGTCGTGATCGTGGTGGGCCCGGAGGGCGGGCTCTCCGACGGCGAGGTGGTCGCCTTCCGCGCCGCCGGTGCTGAACCGGTGCGGCTGGGTCCCGAGGTGCTGCGCACGTCCACGGCCGGTGCCGCGGCGCTGGCCGCCCTCTCCGCGCGAACGCGCTGGGCGTAGGCAGGTCCGATCCGCCGTGCCGCGGGGCCCGGAGGATCGCAGTGCCACCCCACCTCACCGCAGGGCGGCTCGGGCGCGGTCGCTGACCAGGTCCACCAGGAAGGTCAGCAGCACGATCGCGGCGAGCACGGTGGTGACGCCCGCCCAGTCGAACGCCGACGTCCGGGCCGACAGCAGGACACCGATGCCGCCGGCGCCGAGGAGGCCGACCAGCACCGTGTCGCGGATCGCCACCTCCCAGCGGTAGAGCGAGAGGGCCAGCACCGGGCCGGCGAGCGCAGGGGCGGTGCCGTACAGCCACCGGCCGGCTGGGGAGGCGCCGGCGGCCCGCAACGCCTCGGCCGGGCGCCGGTCCGCCTCCTCGGCCGCCTCGCCGACGAGCCGGCCGAGCACGCCGAGCGTGTACACGCCCAGCGCCAGGGCGCCGGGCAGGACGCCGGGCAGCAGGACGAACAGCAGGACCAGCGCCCACACCGGCGGCGGCACCGCGCGCAGCAGGAGCAGGGCCAGCCGGGTGAGCACCCCGGCGGTGCGGCGGACCGGCCCGGACGGACCCGGGGGACGCGCCGCGAGCGCCGCCAGCGCGACGGCGCCGGTGGCGGCGAACGCGATGGCCAGCACCGACATCCGCAGCGCGTCCAGGGCGGTGGCCCAGACGTCGCCGAGGAGCTCGCTGTCGACGGCGGGCGGCCACGCGGCCGCGGCGACGTAGGACACCTGTTCGCGGGTGCGGGCGGAGACCAGCGCGGCGGGGGAGAGCGCCAGGTACCAGACCGCCCAGCCGACCGCGGCGGCGACGGCGAGGACCGCGCCGGTGAGCAGCGGGTCGCGCCGGTGCCCGGGGACGGGCGGGGGTGCCGTGACCCGGCGGCGCACCGCCCGGCCGCCGACGTCGGCCAGCAGGCACAGCAGCGCCAGCGCGTAGACCGTCGTCCAGACCTGCTCCCAGCGCAGCGACGTGAACGACAGCGCCAGCTGGTAGCCCAGGCCGCCGGCGCCGATCAGGCCCAGGACGACGGCGGAGCGGACCGCGCACTCCAGCCGGTAGAACGCGTACGACAGCAGCCCGCCGGCGGCCGGGGGCAGCAGGCCGTAGAGCGCCGCCGTGCCGCGCCCGGCTCCTGCGGCGAGCAGCGCGTCGTAGCTGCCGCGGGGCACCTCGTCGAGCAGGTCGGCGAAGACCTTGGCGGTGATCGCCCCGTACGGGACCGCGATGGCCAGCACGCCCACCCACGGGTCCAGCCCGAGCACGTTCACCAGCAGCAGACCCCACACCGCCTCGTGCACCCCCCGGGGCAGCGCGAGGGCGCCGCGGGTCAGCAGCCAGCCGGTGCGCCGCCCGCCCCAGGCAGTGCGGGAGACCGGCACCGCAGCCAGGGCGCCGAGCAGCACGGCCAGCCCGGCGCCGAGGACGGCGTAGGCGACCGTCACCAGGGTGGAGCCGGCGACGACGGCGAGGAACTCCCCGCTCACCTCCGGGCGCAGTGCGGCGGCGAGGAACCGGCCGGCCTGGGCGGCGCCGGCGGGGTTGAGCACCGGCCCGGAGAACAGGCCGCTGCCGGCCAGTGCCCAGCCGACCAGGGCGGTCCCCGCCAGCGCCCACGCCCACCGCCGCCGGTCCCGGCGCAGCGGGGCAGCCGGGGGCGCTGCCCGGTCGAGGACGGCCGTCACCGGGTGACGCCGTAGAACTGCTCGAGGTCGGCCACCGTCAGGGCGTGGGCGGGGGCGTCGAGGACGACGCGGCCGGCGGCCAGCCCGACGATCCGGTCGCAGTGCCGCAGGGCCAGCGCCGGGTCGTGCAGGCAGGCCAGCAGCGCGCCGCCCCGACCGGTCGCCAGGTCGCCCAGCAGTCCGAGGGCGAGGTCGGCCAGGGCCGGGTCCAGGGCGGACGCCGGCTCGTCGGCGAGCACGAGGTCCGGCTGCTGCACGAGGAGGCGGGCGACGGCGACCCGCTGCCGCTGGCCGCCGGACAGCCGGTCGGTGCGCTCGTACATCCGGTCGGCGAGGCCCACCAGGTCCAGCGCGTCGCGCACCGTTTCGGGGTCCTGCGGGCAGAGCAGCGACCACGCCGCCCGGGCGGCCGGCCAGGCGCCCAGCCGCCCGGCGTTGACGTTGTGCACGACCCGCAGCGCGCCGGTCAGCTCCAGGTGCTGGTGCACCGTGCCGGTGCGGGCCCGTAGCCGACGCAGTTCCCGCCCGCGCAGCGCCGCGGGGTCCCGGCCGAGCACCCGCACCTGCCCCGCCGTCGGCGCCACCGCGCCGTTGAGCACGTTGAGCAGCGTCGACTTGCCCGCTCCCGAGGCGCCCACGACGGCGACCCGCTCGCCCGCGGCCACCACGAGGTCCACCCCGGCCAGGGCGGGCGTGCCGCCGAAGCGGACCTCGATGCCGGTGAGCCGCGCGACGTCGCTCAGTTGATCAGCCCGAGGTCGCGGCCGATCTCCTCGATCTGCTGGTAGTTCGCGGCCTCGGTGGGGATGAACGACCCCGCGCCGAACAGGTCGAGCACCTCCGCGTCGGCGGGGTGGTCGGCAGACAACCCGGTGAAGTACCCGGTGAGCCGGCCGGGCAGGTCGGCGCCGAGTCGCTCGACGGCCGAGGGGCCCAGCAGCCAGTGGTAGTCGTGGTAGGCCGGTGTGCGGGCGTAGGCGACCACTGCCGGGTCCACCTCCCCGGCCTGGCTGCGGCTGGCCCACACCTGCTCGTTGAGCACGCCCGCCTGGTAGCTGCCCGCCGCGACCAGCGCGAGGGTCGCGTCGTGGGAGCCGGAGAAGCCGGGCCCGCCCGGGAAGCCCTCCGGATCGACGCCCGCCTCGCGCAGGAAGTACGCGGGCATCAGCCGCCCGGAGGTCGACGTCTCGCTGCCGTAGGTGAAGCGCAGGTCGCCGAGCGGGGCGAGGTCGTCGGACGGCGTCAGGCCGGTGGCGGCGTTGACGACGAACACCGAGTGGAAGTTCTCGTCGATGTCCCGCTGGGCGATCGGGACGGCGCCCCGGGCCTGCCGGCGGGCCTGCACGCCGGTGAGGCCGCCGAACCAGACCAGGTCCAGGTCCCCGGTGCGGAACAGCGAGACGGCGGCGGCGTAGTCGGTGACGGGCACGTACCCGACGTCCAGGTCGAGGGCCGCGGCGAGCGAGTCCGCGACCGTGCCGTGCAGCCGCTGCAGGACCTCGGGGTCCTGGTCGGGGATCGCGCCGATGCGCAGCGGGCGGGGGCCGGCGTCCGGATCGGTGGAGCCGCACCCGGCGAGGGCGGCGGCGAGGGCCAGCCCGGTGCCGGCGATCAGGGCCCGGCGGGAGAACCGGGGGAGGAGGGGATCGGTGGCGGGATCGAGGCCACCCGACCGGGCGGCGGCTGCGCCGCGCACTACGTGCGCCCAGCGCGGACGGGACGGGGCACGGGGACCTCCGGCGGGCGAGGAGAAGGGGCGCCCCATCCTGCACCCCGTGTGGCGGGACCGGCGCGCCGTGGCGCCGACGCGCGGCCCGGGGGCCCGTGTCGGTCACGTTATCGGCACGTTTCGCACGCCCCTGCCGGGAGGCGGGAGACGGGTGCTTACTGTGACGGCCGTAAACCGGTCGACCGGCCTCGGTCGGCCCACGATGCCCGGGTGGCACGGGCAGGGCCCGCCCGCCCCGGGGAACCCGCGCGGCCGCCTCGTGGGGCACGCGCGGTCGTCGTGCTCGACAAGGGAGAGACATGCGCACCAAGCTCCACACCGTCGCCGCGGCCGGCGCCGCGGCCCTCCTCCTCGCCTCCTGCGGCTCCGGTGAGTCGGACGGCGGGGACTCCGCCGCCTCCGGCACGCTCACCGGCGAGGGCAGCGGCGAGTCCTGCACCATCGAGGGCGAGGTGCCCCTCGGCGCCGTGCTCAGCCTCACCGGCGCAGCCGCCAGCTACGGGGAGTCGCAGCAGCGCGGCCTGCAGCTGGCCGCCGCCGAGCTGGCCGAGCAGGGCGGCGTCACCTACGACCTCACGATCGAGGACGACCAGACCGACCCGCGCCAGGCCATCACCCTGTTCGACCAGTTCGTCTCCGACGGCGTGAGCCTGATCATCGGGCCCACGCTGTCCAACGCCGCGGTCCAGGCCGACCCGATCGCCCAGGAGGCCGGCGTCCCGGTGCTGGGCATCTCCAACACCGCCGCGGGTGTCACCGAGATCGGCGACTACATCTTCCGCGACTCGCTCACCGAGCAGGCGGTGATCCCGCAGACGGTCGCCCAGGCCACCGAGCAGTTCGGGCTTCAGGACGTCGTGGTCATGTACAGCAACGACGACGCCTTCACCGAGTCCGGCTACGAGGCGTTCGCCGCTGCGCTGGAGGAGGAGGGCGTGAACGTCAGCGAGACGATCACCTTCTCCAAGTCCGACACCGACTTCCGCGCTCTGCTGACCCAGGCCCAGGAGAGCAACCCCGACGCGCTGGTCGTCTCGGCGCTGATCGAGGCCGCGGTGCCGCTGGTCACCCAGGCCCGCGAGCTGGGCATCGACGTGCCGATCATCGGCGGCAACGGGTTCAACAACCCGACGCTGATGGCCGACGCCGGGGAGGCGGCCGAGGGCGTCGTCGTCGGCGCCGCCTGGAACTCCGCGTCCGACAACCCGGAGAACCAGGCGTTCCTCGAGGCGTACGAGGCCGAGTACGGCGCCCAGCCCGACCAGTTCGCCGCCCAGGCCTACACCGGGCTCAAGCTGGTCGACCACGCCGTGCGTGCCAACTGCTCCGCCGAGCGCGACAGCATCCAGCAGGCGCTGGGGCAGATCGAGGACGTGCCCACGGTCCTCGGCGAGTTCTCCATCGACGAGAACCGGGACGCCGACCACCCGGCTGTCGTCCAGGTCGTCGAGAACGGCCAGTTCGCCGTCCTGGAGTGACCCGCTCCACGGCGCCGGTCGGCTGACCGGCCGGCGCCGCGCTGCGACCCCCGCCGGGGGCCCGGTCCTCCGACCGGGCCCCCGGCCGCGTGTCGGCTACCGTGCCCGGGCACCCACGACGAGAACAGGCAACGCTGTGCAGCAGCTCCTCAACGGCATCTTCATCGGCTCGATCTACGCGTTGTTCGCCATCGGGTTCACGCTGGTCTTCGGCATCCTCGACCGGCTGAACCTCGCGCACCCCGCGGTCTTCGCCGCATCCGCCTTCGTCGGCATCGAGCTGGTCGAGCGGGGTGGCCTGTCCCTCTGGGCCGCGCTGCCGATCGTGTTCGTCTTCGGCGCCGTCCTGGGCCTGGTCATCGAGCGCGTGGCGTTCCGGCCGCTCAAGGGGCGCGCCGACGCCCACTTCGCCGGGCTGATCTCCTCGATCGCGCTCGCCGGCATGCTGATCGCGCTGCTGCAGTGGCGCTACGGCCCCGACACCCGCCGCTTCCCGCCGGGCTCGTTCCCCGACACCCGGTTCGAGGTCTTCGGCGCGCAGGTGACGCTCGTGCAGGTGGTGATCCTCGGGATCTCCCTGGCGCTGATGGTGGGCCTGACCTACATGGTCACCCGCACCCGGCTGGGCCGGGGGATGCGGGCGGTTGCGGAGAACCCGACGGCGGCGCGCGTGCTCGGGGTGAACGTCGACCGGGTGACCGCGGTGACCTTCGCGATCTCCTCCGCGCTCGGCGCGGTCGCCGGCGTGCTGTTCGCCATCAACGTGAACACCGCCCAGCTCGGCATGGGCGCGGCGATCGAGCTCAAGGGTCTGGCGGTCATCATCGTCGGCGGCATGGGCTCGCTGCCCGGCGCGCTCATCGGCGGGCTGCTGCTCGGCCTGGCCGAGGTGTTCGCCGTCCAGCACATCGGCTCGTCGTGGGTGAACGTCATCGCCTTCGGCCTGCTGTTCGTGATCCTGCTGCTGCGCCCGCAGGGGCTGCTCGGCGCGCGGAAGGTCCGGGAGGTCTGATGCTGGGCCAGTACGCCACCACGCTGACGTTCATCGCCCTCGGGGCGATCTTCGCCTACTCCTTCTACGCCGTCCTGATCGCCGGACAGCTCAGCCTCGGGCAGGCCGGCTTCGCCTCCCTGGCGGCGTTCTCGGGGGCCTACCTGGCCCCCAGCGGAGCCGACGTCGGTGACGTCCCCGCGCTGCTGATCGCCGTGGCGATCGGCATGTCGGTCGGGGCCCTCGGCGCCGTGGTCCTCGGCCTGCCGACCATGCACCTGCGCGGTGTCTTCCTGGCCATCGCGACCCTGGGCTTCGCCGAGGCGGTGCGCGTGGTGCTGCTCAACCAGGAGTGGACCGGCGGCGCGCAGGGGCTCGGGGTGCCCCGGATCCTGACCGTCGGCATGGCCTGGACCGCGCTCGCGCTGGTGGCCTACTGGTTCTGGCGGATGGGGCGCTCGAGGTACGGCCGCGCCCTGGAGGCGATCCGGGAGGACGAGCTCGCCGCCCGGTCCATGGGCATCGACGTGGGACGCCACCGGCTCGCCGCGTTCGTCACCGCGGGAGCGGTCGCCGGCCTGTACGGCGTCCTCTACGCCTACTACGTCCGGCTCATCGCCCCGAACGACTTCGACTTCACCGCCGCCGTCGAGGGGCTGGTCACCGCGGTGGTCGGTGGCTCGACCATGTTCCTCGGCCCGCTGCTGGGCAGCGGCTTCCAGACGCTCGTCCCGGAGGTCCAGCGGGCGGTCGGGGTGGAGGCCGGCTGGATCCGGCCGTTCCTCGCCGGCCTGCTCCTGCTGGTCGTCATCCTCTTCCTGCCCGGTGGCCTGGCCAGCCTGCTCCCGCGCCGGACCCGCATGCCCTCCGGCGGCGCCGACGAGGACGCCACCGGCCTGGCCGGCCGCCGCCACCCGGCCGCCGGCGAGCCGGTCGTCACCCTCGCCGGCCTCGGCAAGGAGTACGGCGGGGTGCACGCCGTCCGCGGCGTGGACCTGGAGATCCGGGCCGGCGAGGTCGTCGGCCTGATCGGCCCCAACGGAGCCGGCAAGACGACGCTCGTGAACATGATCAGCGGTCTGGTGCCGCCCAGCTCGGGCAGCGCCACGGTGCTCGGGACGGCGGTCGGCAGCACGCCGGTGCACCGGATCGCGGCGGCGGGCGTGAGCCGTACGTTCCAGCACTCCAAGCTGTTCAACCGGCTGTCGGCGCTGGAGAACGTGCTCGTCGGCGCCCACCTGGTCAGCCGGCCGACCTTCCTGCGACGGCTGCTCTGGCTGCCGTCGGCGCGCCGCGACGAGCGGGCCGCGATGCGGCAGGCGGCCCGCTGCCTGGCGCGTGTCGGGCTGACCGACCTCGCCGCCTCCCGGGCGGAGGCGCTGTCCTACGGCGACCAGCGCAGGCTCGAGATCGCCCGCGCGCTGGCCTCCGACCCGTCCCTGCTGATCCTGGACGAGCCGGCCGCGGGGATGAACCACGTCGAGGCCGGACGGCTGTCGGAGCTGATCAGGTCGCTGGCGCGGGACGGGCTGACCATCCTGTTCATCGAGCACAACGTCGGCATGGTGCTGCAGACCTGCACCCGGGTGGTCGTCCTGAACTTCGGCGAGGTCATCGCCAGCGGTGCGCCGGACCAGGTCGCCGCCGACCCGGCCGTCATCGAGGCCTACCTGGGCTCGGCCGAGGACGACGAGGACGGCGGCCCGGTCGCGGGTGCGGCCCGTGCGGGCGCGACCGCCGCCGGGACCGGCGACGCACCGCCGGACGCGGTCGCGAACCTGCGGCCCGGTGCCGCCGGCACCCTGGACACACCGGACACCACCCCGAGGGATGCGACATGAGCGACCCCATCCTCACCGTGGACGGCCTGCGGGTGACCTACGGGCGGGTCGAGGCGGTCCGGGACGTCTCCTTCCGGGCCGAGCAGGGCTCGCTCGTGACGCTGGTCGGCGCGAACGGGGCCGGCAAGTCCTCGGTCATCAACGCCGTCTCCGGCATGCTGCGGCCGGCCGGCGGGCGGATCACCTTCGAGGGTCAGGACATCACCCGCACCCCGGCGCACAAGCTGGTGGGCCGGGGGTTGGTGCAGGTGCCCGAGGGGCGGCAGATCCTTGCCACGCTGACCATCGAGGAGAACCTCCAGATGGGCACGTGGCACTCCGGGAAGGGCGGCGCGAGCTCCGTCGACGCGATGTACGACCGGTTCCCGGTCCTGGCCGAGCGACGGGCGCTGCCGGCCGGTGCGCTGTCCGGTGGCGAGCAGCAGATGCTGGCCATCGCGCGCGCCCTGGTCGCCGGGCCGAAGGTGATGCTGATGGACGAGCCGTCGATGGGGCTGGCGCCCAAGATCGTCGACGAGGTGTTCCGCGTCATCGAGGAGATCCGCGCGTCGGGCACCACGGTAGTGCTGGTGGAGCAGAACGCCCGCCGGGCGCTGCGCGCCGCCGACCACGGGTACGTGCTGCAGAGCGGGGAGGTCGTGCACTCGGGCCCGGCCGGCGAGCTGCTCGCCGACGAGCGCATCGTGCAGGCGTACCTGGGCGTCGAGAGCGGCCGCTGACGGCCGCCGTGCTGGAACGGCTCCCGTGCAGGGTCCCGCTGCGAGCGCAGCGAGTGGTGGGGGGCACGGGGGTCCTCTTAGGGTCGGGGCGTGACCGACTGCCTGTTCTGCCGCATGGTCGCCGGTGAGATCCCCGCCGACGTCGTCCACCGGACCGACCGGGTGCTCGCCTTCCGCGACATCAACCCGCAGGCCGCGACCCACGTGCTGGTCATCCCCACCGACCACCACCCGACCGCCGGGGCGCTGGCCGAGGCCGATCCCACGCTGATGGGCGAGGTCGTCGCCGCTGCGCACGCGGTGGCCCGGCAGGAGGGGTTGGTCACCGGGGACGGTGCCGAGCCCGGCTACCGGCTGGTGGCCAACACCGGCCCGGCGGCGGGGCAGACCGTCCACCACGTCCACCTCCACGTGCTCGGGGGCCGCGACCTCGGCTGGCCGCCCGGCTGAGGCTTCGTCCGGGACGCCCGTGCCTGCGGGTGGAGGGGTGTGCTGAGAGGGTGTGGGCATGGCCGAGACTCCTGCCCCCCTCCGCATCGAGCGCGACGGTGACGTCGCCGTCGTCGTCCTGGACAACCCGCCGCTGAACCTTTTCGACGCTGCGACGTTCGACGCGATGGAGAGCGTGGCCGCCGAGCTGGTGGCCCTGACGGACCCGGCCCGGCCCGACCGGGCCCGCGCCGTGCTCGTCGAAGCGCGCGGCAAGGTGGTGTCCGGTGGGGTCGACGTCACCTACTTCCGCGACATCGCCGAAGGCCCCGAGCCGGCCCGGCGCGGCGGCGAGCTGTGGGCCCGCCTGCTCCGGGTGGCCAACACCTTCGAGGACCTCCCGGTCCCGACGGTCTTCGCCGCGCACGGCCTGTGCCTGACCGCGGCCTTCGAGCTGGCCCTGTCCTGCGACATCCTCCTGGCCGCGGAGAAGGCGTCCTTCGGCCTGGTCGAGATCGTCGTGGGCCTCACGCCGTCGATGGGCGGGCCGCAGCGACTGGCCGAGCGCGCCGGCCCGGCCCGCGCCAAGGAGCTCGTCTACACCGGCGAGCGCTACCCGGCCGCGGTCCTCGAGCGCTGGAACGTGGTGAACCGGGTGCTGCCCGACGAGGGCTTCGCCGACGCCGCCCGCGCCTACGCGCAGCGGGTCGCCGCCGGACCCACCGTGGCGCACGCGGCCACCAAGCGGCTGGCCGGCGTCGCCGTCCGCGAGGGCGCCCGCGCGGCGGACGCCCTGGTGCCGGAGATCTCCGGGCCGCTGTTCGCCACCGAGGACCTCCGCGGGGCCGTGGCGTCCTTCCTGACCGACGGGCCGGGGAAGGCGAGCTACACCGGCCGCTGACCTGGACGGGTGGACCGCGATTCGGGGAGTCGCGCGCGGGTAGAGTCGATCGGGTCCTAGTGCGCTCGCCGCACACCGCCGTCGCAGGAAGGCAGGGTCGAGGGTTCTTGCCCGACACCTCCCCGAACGTCCCCGTGCCCGGTGCGCCCACGTCCCGTGAGGCGTCGGCCCAGGCCGCTGCCGCGGACGGCGCATCCGCCGGAAGTCCCGCACCCGTCCCCGCCGCCGTCCGGGCCACCATCACCGTGCCCGACAACATCCCCATGGTCTCCTTGCTCGGGTCGGCCGACGAGCTGCTCCGGCTCGTGGAGGCCGGGGTCGACGCCGACGTGCACGTGCGCGGCAACGAGATCGCCGTCACCGGGCAGCCGGCCGACAACGCCTTCGCCGTCCGGGTCTTCGACGAGCTGATCGCGCTGATCGGCACCGGCCAGCAGCTGCGCCCCGACTCGGTGCGCCGGGTCATCGCGATGCTCAAGGCCGGCGGCTCCGAGCGCCCGGCCGACGTGCTCAGCCTGGACATCATCAGCCGCCGCGGGCGCACCATCCGCCCGAAGACGCTGAACCAGAAGGGCTACGTCGACGCGATCGACAAGCACACCGTCGTCTTCGGCATCGGCCCCGCCGGTACCGGCAAGACCTACCTGGCCATGGCCAAGGCGGTCCAGGCGCTCACCACCAAGCAGGTCAACCGGATCATCCTCACCCGGCCGGCCGTCGAGGCGGGGGAGCGGCTGGGCTACCTGCCCGGCACGCTGTCGGAGAAGATCGACCCGTACCTGCGGCCGCTGTACGACGCGCTGCACGACATGGTCGACCCCGAGTCGATCCCGCGGCTGATGCAGTCGGGCACGATCGAGGTCGCGCCGCTGGCCTACATGCGGGGTAGGACCCTGAACGACGCGTTCGTCATCCTCGACGAGGCGCAGAACACCACGGCCGAGCAGATGAAGATGTTCCTCACCCGCCTCGGTTTCGGCTCCAAGATCGTGGTCACCGGCGACGTCACCCAGGTCGACCTCCCCGGAGGCGCGCAGAGCGGCCTGAAGATCGTCCGGGAGATCCTCGGCGGGATCGAGGACGTGCACTTCGCCAACCTGACCAGCACCGACGTCGTCCGCCACCGCCTGGTCGGAGACATCGTCGACGCCTACGAGCGCTGGGACGCCACCCGGCAGCCCGCCGGAACGTCCCGGCCGGCCGCGGGTGCGCCGGTCCGGCCCACCCGCCCGCGCCGACAGGGGAGCTGACCACCGTGCCCGTCGAGGTCTCCAACGAGTCCGAGATCGCCGTCGACGAGGCGGAGCTGGCCGGCATCTGCCGGTTCGTCCTCGGTGAGATGAGGATCAACCCGATGGCCGAGCTGTCGGTGCTGTGCGTCGACGTCGACTACATGAGCAGCCTGCACGAGCGGTGGATGGGCGAGAAGGGCCCCACCGACGTGCTCGCCTTCCCCATGGACGAGTTCGACACCGGCCGCCCCGACGACCCGGAGCCCGGTCCGGCGCTGCTCGGGGACGTCGTGCTCTGCCCCGCCGTCGCCGTGCGCCAGGCCCGCGCCGCGGGGCACACCATGGACGACGAGCTCGTTCTGCTGGCCACCCACGGCGTGCTGCACCTGCTCGGCTACGACCACATGGAGCCCGACGAGGAGAAGGAGATGTTCGGTCTCCAGTCGAAGCTCATCGATGCCTGGCGCACCGCGCCCCGCGAGCCGGTGACCGGCGCTCCGGCAGGTCAGGAGACCGGTCCCCGATGACCACCAGCGCGATCACGATGCTCGTGGTCGCCCTCTGTCTGGTCCCGCTGGCCGGCATCTTCGGGGCCATGGACGCCGCCCTGCAGCGCGTGTCCAAGGCCCGGGTCGAGGAGTTGCGCCGCGACGGCGTGAAGCGGGCGGACGCCCTGGAGGAGGTGGTCAGCGAGCGGGCGAGGCACGTCTCGCTGCTCCTGCTGCTGCGGATCGTCTGCGAGATGGTCGCCGCGGTGCTGCTCACCGTGCTGCTCTACGACCTGTGGGGCGGCGGCTGGCGCACCTTCCTCACCGCCGCCGGGGTGATGACCGTCGTCAGCTACGTGCTGGTGGGGGTCGGCCCGCGCACGCTCGGCCGCCAGCACGCCTACGGCACGGCGCTGGCCACCGCAGGCCTGGTCCGGCTGCTCGGCCGGGTCCTCGGCCCGGTCGCCACCTTGCTGATCCTCGTCGGCAACGCGATCACCCCCGGCCGCGGCTTCCGCGACGGCCCCTTCTCCTCGGAGGTGGAGCTGCGCGAACTGGTCGACATGGCCGAGGAGCGCGGTGTCGTCGAGTCCGGCGAGCGGAACATGATCCACTCGGTCTTCGAGCTGGGCGACACCATCGCCCGCGAGGTCATGGTGCCGCGGACCGACGTCGTCTGGATCGAGCGCACCAAGACCGTGCCGCAGGCGCTGGCCCTCGCGCTGCGCAGCGGCTTCAGCCGCATTCCGGTCATCGGCGAGAACGTCGACGACGTCGTGGGCGTCGTCTACCTCAAGGACCTCGTCCGCCGGTCGCAGCACGGCTCCGACCAGCGCGGCCCGCGCGTCGAGGAGCTGATGCGCACCCCGACGTTCGTGCCGGAGTCCAAGCCGGTCGACGAGCTGCTCCGGGACATGCAGGCGCAGCGCATCCACATCGCCATCGTGGTCGACGAGTACGGCGGCTTCGCCGGGCTGGTGACCATCGAGGACATCCTCGAGGAGATCGTCGGCGAGATCGCCGACGAGCACGACCGCTTCCAGCGGCCGGAGGTCGAGCAGCTCGACGACGGCTCGATGCGGATCACCGCCCGGCTCCCGGTGCAGGACCTGGCCCAGCTGTTCGACGTCGACCTGCAGGAGACCGACGACGTCGAGACCGTGGGCGGCCTGCTGGCCCGCGAGCTCGGCCGGGTGCCGATCGAGGGGGCCGCGGCCGAGGTCGGGGGCCTGCGGCTGGTGGCCGAGAGCACCGGGGGCCGGCGCAACCGGATCGACACGCTGCTGGTCTGCCGGCTGCCCGAGCCGTCGGAGGACGGCGACGAGGACACCGACGGGCAGCGCCCGTCGGGGGCCACCCGCGCCGAGCTGCCGGCCGGCGTGGAAGGCTGAGAAAGGGCCCTCCTGCCCCCCACCGCTCGCAGGCTCGCGGCGGGCCCCTGCAGGAGGGCCGAACCACCGGACAAGGATGGGTCTGTGGCTGATCTGCACCCCGAGGACGCGAAGCTCGTCACCCTGGCCCGCTCCGCGCGCGGCCGCACCGGTGCGCCGGAGGGGGCCGCCGTGCGCGACACCGACGGCCGCACCTACGTCGCGGCGTCGGTCGCCCTGCCCTCGCTGCGGTTGTCGGCGCTGCAGGCCGCCGTGGCCGCCGCCGTCTCCAGCGGCGTCGAGGGCCTGGAGGCCGCGGTGCTCGTCTCCGCCGCCGACGCGGTCGAGCAGGAAGGGCTGGCCGCCGTCCGCGACCTCACGCCGGATGCGCCGGTGCACCTCGCCGGCCCCGACGGAGTCGTGCGCACCTGCGCCTAGCTAGCGCGTCAGCGGGACGCCCAGCGCGTCGGCGAACGCCTCGGGATCCCGGACCCACAGGGCGACGGCGGCCTCGCCCTCGTCGGTCAGGTACCGGACGGCGATGCGGCCGCGCCCCGGCCACCACCCGCCGCGCTGCTCCGGGGCCGGCCAGTCGGCCGGCGGCCGTCCGGTGCGCACGGCCTGCACCAGCACCGAGGGGATCACCGCCGACGGATCGGTGCGGGTGCCGGCGACGTCGAACGAGAGACCGTGGTCGGAGACCGTCACGCGGCGGGTGTTCACCGCGTACACGAGGAGCCCCGCGGCCAGCGCGAGCGGGAGCTCGCCCCGGGCGGCGGGCCAGCCGCCGCGCCAGGCGAAGAGCGCGACCCAGACGGCGACGACGACCGCGGCGAGCGCGAGTGCCAGCAGGCCCGCGGGGCGGTACTGCCAGTAGCGCAGCGGGGCGGGGACGACCGTCGCCGAGCGCCTGGGGCCCCAGCCCACCACGAAGCGATGCCCCCGAGCCTGCTCGACGTGCAGTCGCCGCTCGCGGTCCGCCGCCGCCCGGGGTGGCCGGGACCGGTTCCGCTCTCGACCTGGCACGACGGCGATCATCCCAGCCCGGCGGTGGCGGTCGCCCCTCGCGTTCGCTCGCGACCGGGGCGCAGGTGACGGAGTCCCGGCAGTGGCTGGCGGGATGGTTGCGGACGCGGTCGCTCCTGCCGCTGTCCGCGCGAGCGGAACCGGCGGATGGTGGAGGGGTGACGACGCTGCTGTTCCTCCTCCTGCTCCTGCTCGTGCTGGTCGCGCTCGGGCGCCCGGCACCCGGGCGCGCCCGCGCGCCGGCCGCCTCCTGGTCCGAGATCGGGCACCGGCTGACCGGCGACGCCCTGACCGGCGTCCGCGTGCTCGCCCGGCTCGGCGCCGCGCGCCGCGACCGGATCGGCCGCCCCTGGTCCTGACCGCCGCCCGACGAGGACGCCGGTCGGTCGCGCGCCGGGACTCCGGCGCGCGGGGATGTCGGCCACCGGTGGGAGACTGGCTGCCGTGACCGACCCTGACCAGCCGTACCGCAGTGGTTTCGTCGCCCTGGTCGGGCGTCCCAACGCCGGCAAGACGACGCTGACCAACGCGATGGTCGGCGAGAAGGTCGGCATCGTCAGCAACCGCCCGCAGACCACCCGGCACGCCATCCGGGGCGTCGTGCACCGGCCGTGCGGGCAGATCGTGCTGGTCGACACCCCCGGGCTGCACAAGCCCAAGAGCCTGCTGGGCAAGCGCCTGAACGACGTCGTCCGCGACACGCTCTCCGACGTCGACGTGATCGTCTTCTGCATCCCGGCCGACCAGCCCGTGGGCACCGGCGACAAGTTCATCGCCCGCCAGCTCGCCGAGGTGAAGGCGCCGGTGGTCGTGGTCGTCACGAAGACCGACGCCGCGGGCAGGAAGCAGGTCGCCGAGCAGCTCATCGCCGCCAGCCAGCTGGTGGAGGCTGCCGAGGTCGTGCCGGTCAGCGCCGTCGGGGGCGACCAGGTCGAGCTGCTCGAGGACCTGCTGATCAAGCTCCTGCCCGAGGGCCCGGCGCTGTACCCGCAGGCGCAGACCACCGACGAGGACGTCGAGCGGCAGATCGCCGAGCTGATCCGGGAGGCGGCGCTGGAGAAGGTCCGCCAGGAGGTGCCGCACTCCCTCGCCGTCACGGTGGAGGAGATGAGCCGGCGGCCCGACCCCAAGCGCGCCGGGGGCGAGCTGGTGGAGGTGCACGCGCTGCTGCACTGCGAGCGGCCGAGCCAGAAGCCGATGCTCCTGGGCAAGGGCGGAAACATCATCAAGGCGATCGGCACCGAGGCCCGGGCCGGCATGGAGACGCTGCTGGACGCCCGGGTGCACCTCGAGCTGCACGTCACCGTGCTCGGCGAGTGGCAGGACGACCCGAAGAAGCTCAACCGGCTGGGCTACTGAGGTGAGCGCGCACACCCCGAAGGCGCTGTACCGGGACGAGGGCATCGTCCTGCGCACGCAGAAGCTCGGCGAGGCCGACCGGATCATCACGGTGCTCACCCGCCGGCACGGCAAGGTGCGGGCGGTGGCCAAGGGCGTGCGCCGCACCAAGAGCAAGTTCGGCGCCCGGCTCGAGCCGTTCACCCACGTCGACCTGCAGCTCTACACCGGCCGGAGCCTCGACATCGTCAGCCAGGCGGAGTCGATCCGCTCGTACGGCCAGGAGATCGTCGCGGACTACCCGGCGTACACCGCCGGCACCGCCGTCCTGGAGACCGCCGACCGGCTGACCGCCGAGGAGAAGGAGCCCTCGCTGCGGCTGTTCCTCCTCGTGGTCGGCGCGCTGCGGGCACTGGGGGAGCAGGCCCATCCCGCGCCGCTGGTGCTCGACGCGTTCCTGCTGCGGGCCATGTCCGTGGCCGGCTGGGAGCCGGCGCTGGCCGACTGCGCGCGCTGCGGCGAGGCCGGTCCGCACCGGCACTTCTCCGTCCCCGCCGGCGGCACCGTCTGCTCGGCCTGCCGGCCCACCGGCTCGGCCATGCCGAGTCCCGTCACCGTCGAGCTGCTCGATGCGCTGCTGACCGGTGACTGGGGCCGGGCCGAGGCCAGCCTCGGCATCAACCGGCGCGAGGGCAGCGGCCTGGTGGCCGCGCTCCTGCAGTGGCACCTGGAGCGCGGGCTGCGCTCGCTGCCGCTGGTCGACCGATCCGACTCGTCGGCACCGCGCCGGGAAGTGAGCCTGCTCAGTGAGGCGTGAGGTCAAGGCCCCCAATCCGCACCCGTCCGGCGTGCGCCCGCCGCAGCTGCCGAAGGACAAGGTGCCGCAGCACGTCGCCCTGGTGATGGACGGCAACGGCCGCTGGGCCTCTTCTCGCGGGCTGCCCCGCACCGCCGGGCACGAGGCGGGGGAGTCCTCGCTATTCGACTGCGTCGAGGGCGCCATCGAGCTGGGCGTGAAGGCGATCAGCGCCTACGCCTTCTCCACCGAGAACTGGCGGCGCAGCCCCGACGAGGTGCGCTTCCTCATGGGTTTCAACCGCGACGTGATCCGCCGCCGCCGGGACGAGATGCACGAGCTCGGGGTCCGGGTGCGCTGGGCCGGCCGCCGCCCCCGGCTGTGGCGCTCGGTGATCAAGGAGCTCGAGGTCGCCGAGGAGCTCACGAAGGACAACGACGTCCTCACCCTCACCATGTGCGTGAACTACGGCGGCCGGGCCGAGATCGCCGACGCGGCTGCGGCCATCGCCCGCGAGGTCGCGGCCGGCCGGCTCGACCCGGACAAGATCGACGAGAAGACGGTCGCCCGGTTCCTGGACGAGCCGGACATGCCCGACGTCGACCTCTTCGTGCGCAGCTCGGGGGAGAACCGGACCAGCAACTTCCTGCTCTGGCAGTCCGCCTACGCGGAGTTCGTCTTCCTCGACACCCTCTGGCCGGACTTCGACCGCCGGCACCTGTGGGCGGCGTGCGAGGAGTTCGCCTCCCGGCAGCGCCGGTTCGGCACCGCCTGAACGAACGTTCCCCCGGTCGCCGCGGTCGGCCGGGTGACCGGAGGACGCCGTCCGGCCGCGCAGGGTAACGACCTCAGGGGGACGGTCGGGAACGGGGGCGCGGGGCGTGGGCGAGCGGCTCGGAGGTGAGTAGGTTCCGGACAGCCGGCCGCCCTCGCCCGGTGACGCGTGGAGGAGGTCGACGACCGCCATGAGCCAGCCGCCCACGGGTGCCCACCCCGCCGGTCCGCACGAACCGGCCCGGAGCCCGGGGGTGCCTCCGGTCGCGGGGCAGCCGGTCCCGGAGGAGGCGCCCTCCGACGAGGCGTCGGCCTCCGACGAGCCGTTGCGCTACGACCAGCCATCCGGCGGTTCCCGCACGCTGATGCCGTGGCTGGTGGGTGCCGGGGTGCTGCTTCTCGCCGGTCTGGGCTTCCTGCTCGTCCTCCTGCTGACCAGCGACGACGGCGAGACGAGCAGCGCCCCGCATCCGACCGGTGACCATCCGGCCCAGGTCCTGGTCGACCACGTCACGGCCTGGTCCACCGTCGAGCGCTGAGGGCGGCGAGCCGTTCTGCTGCTGCTCCACGGCGCGGTCGGCCGCTTCCTCGGATCGGCAGCGCGTCGCCGGTCAGTCGGTGGTGCGCTCCGGGGACGCCTCGGGCCGGCCGGCCGCCGCGGCCCGGCAGGCGGCGCAGGTGCCGAGCACCTCCAACGTGTGGCTGATGTCGGCGAACCCGTGCTCGGCCGCGACGCGGTCGGCCCAGGTCTCCACGGCCGGGCCGGCCACCTCGACGGTGCGCCCGCACCCGCGGCACACCAGGTGATGGTGGTGCTGGGGGCTGCACCGGCGGTACAGCGCCTCGCCGGTGTCGGTGCGGATGGAGTCCAGCTCACCGTCGTCGGCCAGCGACTGGACGGCGCGGTAGACCGTCGACAGCCCGACCGGGTCGCCGGCGTCCCGGAGCCGGGCGTGCACCTCCTGGGCGCTGTGGAAGCCGTCGAGGTCTGCGAAGACGGCTCGGACGGCGGTGCGCTGCCGGGTGGTGCGGACCATGCGTCCATGGTGACAGGCGGTCGTGGGAGCGTCTGCGCAGGCCGGACGAGGGGAGCACGGGTGTTCGCGGTGACACGGCTGCGGGTGACGGCGGCGGATGCCACCCGGCTGGCGGGCGAGGTGGACCGGTTGCTGGCCGCGCTCGCCGCCCGGCCGGGCTTCCGGGACGGCGTACTGGGCCGGTCGGCCGACGACCCGGAGCTCTGGGCGCTGGTGACCCGGTGGGACGGCGTCGGCTCCTACCGCCGCGCCCTGTCGGCCGCGGAGGTCAAGATCACCGGTGCGCCGGTCTGGGTGCACGCCGTCGACGAGCCGGGTGCCTACCTCACCGACTGACGCCGAGCACCTGCGGTCGGGCGGTGGTCAGCCCCACCCGCACCACCCGGTCGCCCGCCGGCGCGAGCGGCTGGACGACCGGGTCTTCCTCGAGCGGTACGCCGGGATCCGGGCCGAGCTCGCCGTGCGCCTCGTCCGGACCCGCGCCCACCGACGCGGGAGTCCCGGTCGTGGTCACCGACTGAGGGCGCCGCCGGGCCGGCAACTACCGTGGACGGGTCAACCGCCGACCGCCAGCCGGATGGAGCCTCTCGCCGTGAGCGACAGCACCGCCAAGCACGACCCCGCCCGCCTCGACAAGGTCGTGAACCTCTGCAAGCGACGGGGCTTCGTGTTCCCGTCCGGGGAGATCTACGGCGGTACCCGCTCCGCGTGGGACTACGGCCCACTGGGCGTCGAGCTCAAGGAGAACATCAAGCGCCAGTGGTGGCGCACCGTCGTCCAGAGCCGGGACGACATCGTCGGCCTGGACTCCTCGGTCATCCTGCCCCGCCAGACCTGGGTGGCCTCCGGTCACGTCGGCGTCTTCACCGACCCGCTGACCGAGTGCCAGAGCTGCCACAAGCGCTTCCGGGCCGACCACCTGGAGGAGGGCTACGAGGAGAAGAAGGGCCGGCCGCCGGAGAACGGGCTGGCCGACATCGCCTGCCCGAACTGCGGGACGAAGGGCGCGTGGACCGAGCCCCGCGACTTCAACATGATGCTCAAGACCTACCTCGGCCCGGTCGAGGACGAGTCCGGCCTGCACTACCTCCGCCCGGAGACCGCGCAGGGGATCTTCGTGAACTTCGCCAACGTCATGGGCGCGGCGCGCAAGAAGCCGCCGTTCGGCATCGGCCAGATCGGCAAGTCGTTCCGCAACGAGATCACGCCGGGCAACTTCATCTTCCGCACCCGCGAGTTCGAGCAGATGGAGATGGAGTTCTTCGTCGAGCCGGGCAGTGACGAGGAGTGGCACCAGTACTGGATCGACGAGCGCACCCGCTGGTACACCGACCTGGGCATCGATCCGGCGAACCTGCGGCACTACGAGCACGCCAAGGAGAAGCTGTCGCACTACTCGAAGCGCACCGTCGACATCGAGTACCGCTTCGGGTTCCAGGGCTCGGAATGGGGTGAGCTCGAGGGCATCGCCAACCGCACCGACTTCGACCTCTCCACGCACACCCAGCACTCGGGCACCGACCTGTCCTACTTCGACCAGGCCACCAACACCCGCTGGACGCCCTACGTCATCGAGCCCGCGGCGGGTCTCACCCGCTCGCTGATGGCCTTCCTCGTCGAGGCCTACACCGAGGACGAGGCGCCCAACGCCAAGGGCGGGGTCGACGTCCGCACGGTGCTGAAGCTCGACCCGCGGCTGGCGCCGGTGAAGGCCGCCGTCCTGCCGCTGTCGCGCAACGCCGACCTCTCGCCCAAGGCAAAGGACCTGGCCGCGGCGCTGCGGCGGAACTGGAACGTCGACTTCGACGACGCCGGCGCCATCGGCCGCCGGTACCGCCGGCAGGACGAGATCGGCACGCCGTTCTGCCTGACCGTCGACTTCGACACCCTCACCGACGACGCGGTGACCGTGCGCGAGCGCGACTCGATGAGCCAGGAGCGCGTGGGCCTGGGCCAGGTCGAGTCCTACCTCGCCGCCCGCCTCCCCGGCTGCTGACCGCGGTCGATGCACTCATCGACTGAGCTCGCCAAGGAGTACAGCGTCGGCAGGCGCTGTCAGGGGCTTACCGCAACACCGCACATGTGCCACGGTCCGAGCACATCCATCGAGTACCGGGAGCCACAGATGATGACCGTCATCACCACGACCGTCCTGCGCCCAGGTGGGGAGCAGCAGTGGGACGAAGCCGTCCGCGAGCGCTTCGAGTCTGCGCACGGGCGACCCGGATGGGTCTCGGGACAGCTTCTCACTCCTGAGGACGAGCAGCAGACACGTGTGATCGTGGGTACGTGGCGAAGCCGCGAGGACTGGGAAGCCTGGCACCACGATCCCGCCTTCCAGGAGGCGCGGGACACACTCGAGGGGCTGGAGGCGCAGCCGAGCCGAAGCCAATGGTTCGAGGTCGTGTCGGCTGCGCACTCTCCAGAGCACTGACCCGGGTGGTGGCCGGGGATCCCGGCCTTGCCCGGGGATGGGGTCGGTGACCAGGCTGATCGGTGGAGGCTGACAGACCGGGTTCTCGGGTCGCGGGCAAGGAGAGGCTTCCTTGCGGACCACGGGCGAGGGGAAGGGCACCGCCTACTCTTGGTGCCGTGACCGCCACGCTCGAGCCGACGACGACGGCCCTGCCGCCGCTGCGGCTCGGCGCGCTGACCGTCGACCCCGCCGTCGTGCTCGCGCCGATGGCCGGCATCACCAACCCGGCCTTCCGCACGCTCTGCCGCGAGTTCGGTGCCGGTCTCTACGTCTGCGAGATGATCACCACGCGGGCGCTGGTCGAGCGGAACGAGAAGACGCTCCGGATGATCCGGGCGACCGCGGACGAGAAGGACGCCTTCTCCGTGCAGCTGTACGGCGTCGACCCCGCGACCGTCGGGCGTGCGGTGGAGATGCTCGTCGACGAGGGCGTCGCCGGCACCCGCCCGGCGCACATCGACCTCAACTTCGGCTGCCCGGTGCCCAAGGTGACCCGGAAGGGCGGCGGCTCGGCCCTGCCCTGGCGCCGCGTCCTGCTGCGGGACATCGTGCGGGCGGCGGTGCGCGCGGCGGGGGACGTGCCGGTCACGATCAAGACCCGCATCGGCATCGACGCCGACCACGTCACCTACCTCGACGCCGGCCGGATCGCCCAGGACGAGGGCGCTGCGGCGATCACGCTGCACGGCCGCACCGCCGACCAGCTCTACAGCGGCACCGCCGACTGGGCGCCGATCGCGCGGCTGGTGGAGACCGTCGAGATCCCGGTGCTCGGCAACGGGGACGTCTGGGAGGCCGACGACGCGCTGCGCATGGTCGCCGAGACCGGATGCGCCGGCGTCGTCATCGGGCGGGGGTGCCTGGGCCGGCCGTGGCTGTTCGGCGACCTGGCCGCCGCGTTCGCCGGCGAGAGCCGCCGCGCCCTGCCCACCGTCCGCGAGGTCGCCGCGATCATGCACCGGCACGCCACGCTGCTGGCCGAGGAGCACGGCGAGCGGCACGGCTGCAGCGACTTCCGCAAGCACGTGGCCTGGTACCTGAAGGGCTTCTCGGTGGGGTCGGACACCCGGCGGGCGCTGGCGATGGTGAGCGGCCTCGACGAGCTCGCCGAGCTGCTCGCCGGCATCCCGGACCAGCCGTACCCGACCGCCGTGCTGGGGGCGCCGCGCGGGCGCACCAGCACGCCACGCCCGGTCGCGCTCCCCGAGGGGTGGCTGGCCGACCGCGACGACCCGCGGCCTCCGGCCGGGGCAGAACTGGAGACGAGCGGCGGATGACGCAGGGCCCCTTCCTCTACGACGACGGCCCCGCGCCGCTGCACACGGGCACGCCCCGCAGGCGGCAGGGCTGGCTGATCGCCGGCATCCTCGGCGTCGTCCTGATGGCCGGCGGCATGGTCGCCGGTCTCTACGTGATCCGGGGATCCCCGGCCGACCAGGCCACCGAGGTCACCCAGGTGTTCCTCGCTGCGCTCGACGCCGGTGACACCGAGACCTCCTACCAGCTCCTCTGCGGGGACGAGCGCAGCCGGCTCGACGTGACCGGGATGGAGGCCGAGTACCTCCGGCCGGGCTCCGCCGAGGTCGCCGACGTGCGAGACGACCCGGTGGAGGGCGCGAGGATCCAGCGGGTGACCGTCCGCTGGGAGGACGGCGCCTCCGCGGAGCTCGCCGTGGTCAACGAGGACGGCCCCCGCATCTGCGGGATCGACTGACCGCCCGGACACCTCATGGCCGGGATCACCCGGCCCGGGGCTCGCGCCGACCGCCGAGGTGCGCCACGATCGACGGACGCCGTCGGATGGACGTTTAGGACGTCTGCTCGACACGGCAGTGTTCCCTCGGGGGATCGTCCCCCCGGGGGAGGCGGACGGACGTGGAGGTGCGGGATGGCTGACGAGAAGTGGGTCTTCGACTTCAGCGAGGGCGGTAAGGACCAGAAGGACCTGCTCGGCGGCAAGGGGGCCAACCTCGCCGAGATGACCAACCTCGGCCTGCCCGTGCCACCCGGCTTCACCATCACCACCGATGCGTGCCGGTACTACCTGCAGCACGGCGGCACCCCGCCGGGGCTCGACGAGCAGGTCAGCGAGCACCTCGCGGCCCTCGAGAAGTCGATGGGCAAGACCCTCGGCGACCCGGCCGACCCGTTGTTGGTCTCGGTACGCTCCGGGGCGGCCGCGTCCATGCCCGGGATGATGGAGACGGTCCTCAACGTCGGGCTCAACGACGAGTCGGTCCACGGCCTGGCCGCGCAGTCGGGCAGCGAGCGGTTCGCCTGGGACTCCTACCGGCGGCTGATCCAGATGTTCGGCAAGACCGTCCTCGACATCGACGGCGAGCTGTTCGACGAGGCCCTCGACGAGGTCAAGCGCGAGCAGGGCACGGAGTCCGACCTGGACCTGGACGCCGGCCACCTGCAGGACGTCGTCGGCCGGTACAAGGCGATCGTGCGCCAGCACACCGGCCAGGACTTCCCGCAGGACCCCCGCGAGCAGATGGACCTGGCGGTCAACGCCGTCTTCGGCTCGTGGAACTCCGACCGGGCAGTGATCTACCGCCGTCGCGAGCGCATCCCGGGCGACGCCGGCACCGCCGTCAACGTGTGCGCCATGGTGTTCGGCAACCTCGGCATGGACTCCGGGACCGGCGTCGCCTTCACCCGCGATCCGGGCAGCGGCGCCCAGGGCGTGTACGGCGACTACCTGCAGAACGCCCAGGGCGAGGACGTCGTCGCCGGCATCCGCAACACCGTGCCCCTGGTCGACCTGCAGCAGATCGACCGGACCGCCTACGACGAGCTCATGGGGATCATGTCGCGGCTGGAGTCGCACTACCGCGACCTGTGCGACATCGAGTTCACCATCGAGCGCAACAAGCTCTGGATGCTGCAGACCCGGGTCGGCAAGCGCACCGCCGGCGCGGCCTTCGTCATCGCCACGCAGCTGGTCGACGAGGGGCTGATCGACATGGACGAGGCGGTCCGCCGGGTCACCGGTGACCAGCTCGCCCAGCTGATGTTCCCCCGCTTCGTCACCGGCGGGAACGCCCGGCAGCTCACCCAGGGCATGAACGCCTCGCCCGGGGCCGCCGTCGGCAAGGCGGTGTTCTCCTCCGAGGCGGCCGCGCAGTGGGCCGGCCGCGGGGAGAAGGTGGTGCTCGTCCGCCGGGAGACCAACCCCGACGACCTCTCCGGGATGATCGCCGCCGAGGGTGTGCTGACCAGCCGCGGGGGCAAGACCTCGCACGCCGCCGTCGTCGCCCGGGGGATGGGCAAGACGTGCGTCTGCGGCGCCGAGGAGCTGCAGGTCGACACCAGGGCCAAGCGGTTCACCGCTCCCGACGGGACCGTGGTCGCCGAGGGCGACGTCATCTCCATCGACGGGTCCACCGGCACGGTGTGGCTCGGCGAGGTGCCGGTCGAGCCGTCGTCGGTCGTCCGCTACTTCGAAGGGGAGATCGACCCGGGGTCCGACGACGCCGACGACCTGGTGAGGTCCGTGCACCGGATCCTCACCCACGCCGACGAGGTGCGCCGCCTCGACGTGCGCACCAACGCCGACACCCCCGAGGACGCCGCCCGCGCCCGCCGCTTCGGCGCGCGCGGCATCGGCCTGTGCCGCACCGAGCACATGTTCCTCGGCGACCGGCGGCAGCTGGTGGAGAAGCTGATCCTGGCCGACGGCGACGACGAGCGGCAGGCCGCGCTCGACGCGCTGGAGCCGCTGCAGAAGCAGGACTTCCTCGAGATCTTCGAGGCGATGGACGGGCTGCCGGTGACCGTCCGGCTGCTCGATCCGCCGCTGCACGAGTTCCTGCCCGACCTCACCGAGCTGTCGGTGCGGGTGGCGCTGGCCGAGGAGCGGGGGGAGCCCGACGAGGGCAACCTCCGGCTGCTGGCCGCCGTTCGCGGCATGCACGAGTCCAACCCGATGCTGGGCCTGCGCGGGGTGCGGCTGGGCCTCGTCGTCCCCGGGCTGTTCGCCATGCAGGTGCGGGCCATCGCCGAGGCGGCCTGCGAGCGCAAGCGGGCCGGTGGCGACCCCCACCCGGAGATCATGATCCCGCTGGTCGGTGCCGTGCAGGAGCTGGAGGCGATCCGCGAGGAGTCCGAGCGGGTGCTGGCCGAGGTGTGCGAAGAGTGGGGCATCGACGTCAGGCCGCTGATCGGCACGATGATCGAGGTGCCCCGCGCGGCCCTGACCGCGGGCGAGATCGCCCAGTCGGCGGAGTTCTTCTCCTTCGGCACCAACGACCTCACCCAGATGACGTGGGGCTTCTCCCGCGACGACGTCGAGGCGGCGTTCTTCCACCAGTACCTGGACAAGGGCATCTTCGGGATCTCGCCGTTCGAGTCGCTGGACATCGACGGGGTCGGGCGGCTGGTGCAGATCGGCGCCGAGGCCGGCCGGGCCGCCCGGCCGGACCTCAAGCTGGGCATCTGCGGGGAGCACGGCGGCGACCCCGACTCGGTGCACTTCTTCCACGAGGTCGGCCTGGACTACGTCTCGTGCTCGCCGTTCCGGGTGCCGGTGGCCCGGCTCGAGGCCGGTCGCGCCGCGCTGGACGGCGCCCGCGCCGGCTCCTGAAGGAGGGCCTCGGTGCCCCGGCGCCTCGCAGGCTCGGCGCGGGCCCCTGCACCGAGGCCGTGTCGGCCGGGCGTGGTACCCATGACGGGTGGGCGTGCGGAGTCTGGTGACGCGGGTGGCCGGGGCCGGCGTGCTGGCCGCCGTGCTCCTGGTGGCCTCCACGGCGCTGGCCATCTGGTGGACGGCGCGGCAGGACTCCCGCCCGCAGTCCGACGCGATCGTGGTGCTGGGGTCGGCGCAGTACAACGGCGTGCCCTCGTCGATCTTCGAGGCGCGGCTGGAGCACGCGCGGGCGCTGTACGAGGCCGGCGTCGCCCCGGTGATCGTGACCGTGGGCGGCAAGGCCGCGGGTGATGCGTTCACCGAGGCCGAGGCCGGGCGCGACTACCTGGCCCGGGCCGGGGTGCCCGCCGAGGCGCTGCTGGCGGTGCCCGAGGGCGTGGACACCCTGCAGAGCATGCGGGTGGCCGGCACGGCCTTCGCCGAGCGCGGCTGGGAGCGGGCGGTGGTGGTCACCGACCCCTGGCACGCGATGCGCGCCCAGCGGATGGCCGAGGACGCGGGGATGGAGGCCGAGAGCTCACCGACCCGGCAGGGCCCGGCCGTGCATACCCGGGCCACCCAGTTCCGCTACATCCTGCGGGAGACTGCTGCGTACCTGCTCTACCGCGTCACCGGCGAGAGCGTCGCCGGCGCACCCGGCATCGGCTGAGGGAGGGACGACGGTGCTCGAACTGGGCGAGGCCGGCACGCGCGGCATGCCGAAGGGCGTCCTGCCCGTGCTGCACGGCGACGAGCTGCACGGACGCCAGGTGGCGGCCTGATGGCCGGCCGGGGTCGCATCCGGGCGGCGGACATCGCGCTGGTCCGCGAGCGGAGCAAGATCGACGAGATCGTCGGCGAGCACCTGCAGCTGAAGCGCGCGGGCGGCGGCAGCCTCAAGGGGCTCTGCCCCTTCCACGACGAGAAGTCGCCGTCGTTCCAGGTGACGCCGTCGCGGAACCTGTTCCACTGTTTCGGTTGCGGAGTGGGCGGCGACGTCATCTCCTTCGTCCAGCAGATCGACCACCTGTCGTTCACCGAGGCCGTCGAGCTCTTGGCCGGCCGCGCCAACATCGACCTGAAGTACGAGGACGACGGCGGGCGGCCGACCGCCGGCCCCGACCGGGCGTCGGTCGGTCAGCGGGCCCGGCTGGTCGCGGCGAACACCGCGGCGGCCGCGTTCTACGCCGAGCAGCTCGGCACGCCGGAGGCGGCGCCGGCCCGGCAGTTCCTCGCCGACCGGGCCTTCGACCGGCAGGCGGCCCTGGACTTCGGCTGCGGCTACGCCCCCGGCGGGTGGGACGCGCTCACCCGGCACCTGCGGGCCAAGGGCTTCACCCAGGCCGAGCTGGTCACCGGCGGGCTGGCGAAGGAGTCGTCGCGGGGCACCCTGATCGACCGGTTCCACCGGCGGCTGGTGTGGCCGATCCGCGACATCACCGGGGACGTCATCGGCTTCGGCGCCCGCAAGCTCATGGACGACGACCCGGGGCCGAAGTACCTCAACACCCCGGAGACCCCGCTCTACAAGAAGAGCAGCGTGCTCTACGGCATCGACCGCGCCAAGCGCGACATCGCCCGCCGGCACCAGGCCGTCGTCGTCGAGGGCTACACCGACGTCATGGCCTGCCACCTGGCCGGCGTGACGACGGCGGTGGCCTCGTGCGGCACCGCGTTCGGCGCCGAGCACATCGGCGTGCTGCGCCGGCTGCTCATGGACCAGGACGAGTTCCGCGGTGAGGTCGTCTACACCTTCGACGGCGACGCCGCGGGCCAGGCGGCCGCGATGAAGACCTTCGCCGAGGACCAGCGGTTCGTCGGGCAGACGTTCGTCGCCGTCGAGCAGGAGGGGCGCGACCCCTGCGAGCTGCGGCAGGAGCACGGCGACGCCGCCGTCCGCGACCTCGTCGCCCGCCGCACCCCGCTGATCGCCTTCGTCCTCAGGACCACGCTCGCCGGCTACGACCTGGATACCGTGGAGGGCCGGGTCGCCGCCCTGGAGAAGACGGTGCCGCTCGTCGCACAGATCAAGGACCACGCGTTGCGGCCTGCCTACGCCCGCGAGCTCGCCGGGATGATCGGGAACACCGACGAGGCAGAGGTGCAGGAGCGGGTGCGCCGGCTGACCGGCAACGGGGGAGGGGCGCCCTCGCGCGGCCGTCCCCGCGCCCCGAAGCGCACGCCGGACGACGCCGCAGTGGCCGTGGAGCGGGAGGCGGTGAAGGCCGCGCTGCAGGTGCCCGAGTACGCCGGGCCCGCCTTCGACGCCGTCGCGTCGGCCGCCTACACCGATCCCGACTACGCCGCCGTCGCGGCGGCGGTGGCCGGAGCCGGTGGTGCCGCGGGCGCGACCGTGACCGGCCCGGCCTGGTTGGACCAGGTGGCCGAGCACTGCGACCGGGAGAGCGCCCGCGCGCTGCTGACGGCGCTGGCGGTGGAGCCGATGCGCTCGGTGACCGGTGAGTCCGACCCCGCGTACGTCAACGCGATCCTCGCCCGCCTCCAGGAGATGGCCACCGTGCGCCAGGTGGCCGCGCTCAAGGGGCGCCTGCAGCGGATGAACCCCGTGGAGCAGGCGGAGGAGTACACGAAGATCTTCGGGCAGCTCGTGGCGCTGGAGCAGCAGGCCCGGTCGCTGCGGGAGCGGGCGATGGGCGGGCTCGCGTCGTGAGCCTGCTCGATGGGCTGCGGCGCCGGTTCGCCCGGCCACCGGAGGCGGTGCGCGCCGCGGTGGCGGTCGACCCCGACGAGCGGGTCCTGGCCTGGGGGGCGCTCGCTCGCGGCGGGGGCTGGCTGGTCGCCACGTCCCGGGGGCTGCGGACGGTGGACACGGCCGGCGGAGCGGACGTGCTCCCGTGGCACGAGGTGGGCCACGCCCGGTGGGCGGCGACGAATGACGGCGGCGGCTCCTTCACCGTCACCCCGCTCACCGAGGTGGAGCCCGGGGTGCAGGCCCGGCTGCCGGGTGTCCGCTACGTGCTGCTCGACGCCGGTGACCTGCCCGCGGTCGTGCGCCGGCGGGTTGACCAGACGATCGTGACCAGCCGGCGCACCCCGCTGCCCGGCCGGGGCGGTGTGGTCCTGGTGGCCCGCCGGGTGCCCGGTCAGGCGGAGCGGGAGTGGACCGTCGTGTTCGACGACGACGCCGACCGGGACGACCCGGTGGCCCGGGAGACGGCCCGGCAGAAGCTGGCCGAGGCGCTCGCCGCCGAGCAGCCGGACTGACCGGCCTCAGGGCTGAGGTTCGCCGCCCAGCTGGGCCTTGAGGGTGGACACCGCGTCGTCGGCCTTGGCCTGCGCCATACCTGCGATGCTCTGCAGGCGGGGGTCGTCCTTGGCCTTGTCCCAGGCCCGCCGGATCTGCTCGTAGCGCTCGCGGCCGGCACGTGAGCCGAGCACGTAGCCAGCACCGAATCCGGCGACGAACGACAGCTTGGCCACGGGGAACCTCCAGGTGTTCGGGCGATGGACGACGACACGCTACCTGTGGCGCGCATCCCGCTGCGGTCCGCAAGCCCCGTGCGGCGGCTGATCGAGCGTGCGGTACTCTCGTCGAGCCAGCGGATCGCACCGCTGATCCCCCGTAGCTCAATTGGCAGAGCATGCGACTGTTAATCGCAGGGTTACTGGTTCAAGTCCAGTCGGGGGAGCCCCAGCTGCAGGTCAAGCGGTCTACACGCTCGACCGCGCGGATTGATCATCCAACGAACGACCACGATTCTTTCGCCGGGCTCCCCTCGGCCGGGGATGTCCGCTTCGAGACAGGACGCAGCGGTTCCGCTGTCAGGATTCGCCTGGAGCGCGCTCGCCGGACAACCCTGGATTCGCCGGGTCCTGCCGGCGCATCCCTGCTCCACCCGAAGCTGCTGACATCCCGGCGGTCCTGGAAAACTGCAGGGCGGCCCGGCCCGGTGGCGGTGGAACTGCGCCAGGGAACTCAGACTCGAGCGCCAGCACGGCGGCTGCGGAGACCTGCGCTGCCCAGCTCAAGCGGGGACTCGGTGCACCTCGGGTCGAACGTCCAGCTGCTGACCGCGTCGCATCCGCTGGACGCCGCGCGAACGTCGGCCGGGCCCGCAGGAGCCCGCGCCGATCATCGCCGGGGACAACGCGTGGCTCGGGGGAGGGGTGATCGTGCTGCCGGGGGTGAGCATCGGCGCGGAGATTGTGGTCGGCGCGGGATCGGTGGTCGTCCACGACCTCCCCTCGGGCGTCCTGGCTGCGGGCAACCCGCGTGGGTCCTCCGGCAGCTGAGCTGAGGGGTGGCGGCCGCCCGGCCGGGTACGGGCCGACGGTGACGGAACCAACAGGACAGCTGCAGCAGGTCGCGCGGGAGACGTTCGGTTGGCCGGAGCTGCGGCCGGACCAGCTGGCGGCCATGGAGGCGGTGATGGCCGGCCACGACGTCCTGGCCGTGCTGCCGACCGGGGCCGGCAAGTCGGCGATCTACCAGGTCCCGGCGCTGCTGCTCGAAGGCCCGACGCTGGTCGTCTCGCCGTTGCTGGCGCTGCAGCGCGACCAGGTCGACAGCCTGGAGGACTCGCGGGCGCCGGAGGCGGTCGCGGTCAACTCCGGGCAGCGGGCGGGAGACAGGCGGCATGCCTGGGAGGCGGTCCGTGAGCGCGACGCCGAGTACCTGTTCCTGTCGCCCGAGCAGCTGGCCAAGGATGAGGTCGTCGATGAGTTGGCCGAGCTCGGGGTCAGCCTCTTCGTCATCGACGAGGCGCATTGTGTGTCGGCGTGGGGGCATGACTTCCGGCCGGACTACCTGCGGCTGGGGCCGGTGATCGAACGGCTCGGTCACCCTCCGGTCCTCGCGCTCACGGCCACCGCGGGGATGCCCGTGCGCCAGGACATCCTCGGCCGGCTCGGGCTGCGGGATCCCGTGGAGGTGATCGCCAGCTTCGACCGACCAAACCTCCACCTGGCGGTGGAGCGCTTCAGCGACGACCGGCGCAAGCGCTCGGCGGTGGTCGCACGGGTGGCTGCGCTCGTGGCCGACCCGGCCACCAGGCGGGGCCTGGTGTACGTGACCAGCCGCAAGGACGCGGGGTACTACGCCGACGAGCTGGCGCAGATCGGGATCCGGGTCGCCGCCTACCACGCCGGCATGAAGGCCGCCGACCGGCGGCGGGTGCACGAAGACTTCCTCGGCGACGCCGTCGACGTCGTGGTGGCGACCTCGGCGTTCGGCATGGGCATCGACAAGCCCGACGTCCGCTTCGTCGTCCATGCCTCGGCCGTGGACTCCCTCGACACCTACTACCAGCAGATCGGCCGCGCCGGGCGTGACGGCGAGGCGGCCGAGATAGCCCTGTTCTACCGGCCCGAGGATCTCCACCTGCAGACCTTCCTCACCGCCAGCCGCGCGCCCGAGGACGCCCTCGGGGAAGTGGCCGAGGCGCTCGACGAGTACGACGAGCCGGTGCGCGCCACGGACCTGGCCCAGGACACGGAGGCATCAGCGGCCAAGCGCACCCGCGCGGTGAACCTGCTGGAGGAGGCCGGTGCCGTGGGGACCACCGACGACGGGCGCCTGGAGTACCTGGATTCCGACCTCGAACCCGAGGCGGCGGTCCAGGACGCCGTGGAGGTCGCCGAGAATCACCAGCGGCTGACCCGCTCCCGGATCGAGATGATGCGCGGCTACGCCGAGACCACCGGATGTCGGCGGCAATTCCTGCTCGGCTACTTCGGCGAACAGCTCCCACACCCCTGCGGCAACTGCGACACCTGCGAGGCCGGCACCGCCCGCGACCAACCCGGCGAGGACACCCCGTTCCCCATCAACTCCGCCGTCCACCACCGCGAGTGGGGACACGGGGTGGTCATGTCGGTCGAGGAGGACCGGATCACCGTGCTGTTCGACCAGGTGGGCTACAAGACCCTCGCCCTGGCCGCCGTCGAATCACAGCGACTCCTGGAGGCCGACCAGCCATCCGGCTGATCGCGACCCGCACCCATCGGCCGACCGGGAGCGCCCGAAGACGCTCCGCGGCAGCCGCTCAGTGGTGCGCGGTGGCCCGCTCCAGGACCCAGCCGACGCCGCCGCACCCGGTCGGAAGCGGCGGGTGTCGAGATCGGGCCGCTTCGCGCGATGACTGTGGTCAGAGTCCGCTGAGGGCCCTGGCGATCGCAGTTCGAAGGTGGTCGAGTCCTTCCCCGGTGATGGCTGAGACCGGCACTGCAGCGGGATACGCGCTGCGCAGTGCGGCCACCCACTCCGGCGGGGCGACGTCCACCTTGTTGAGCGCGAGCAGTTCGGTGTGGTCGCGGGCGCCGATCTCGTAGAGCACCCCTCGGACGGTGGTCACCTGCGCCATCGCGTCGGCGGCGGAGGCGTCGACGACGTGCAGGAGCAGGTCGGCGTCGACGACCTCCTGCAGCGTGCTGCGGAAGGCGTCGACGAGCTGGTGAGGCAGATGCCGGACGAAGCCCACGGTGTCGGTGAGCGTGTACTCGCGGCCGTCTGCCGTCCGGGTGCGGCGCACCGTCGGGTCCAGCGTCGCGAAGAGCGCGTCCTGCACCAGCACGTCGGCGCCGGTGAGCCGGTTGAGCAGCGCGGACTTCCCGGCATTGGTGTACCCGGTCAGCGCCACCGAGGGCACTTGGTTGCGCCGCCGGCGGGAGCGGGTCCGCTCTCTGCGGAGGCCGGTCTCCTTGACCTGCCGTCGCAGGAGCGATATCCGCCGGCGCAGGTGCCGACGCTCGGTCTCGAGCCGCTGCTCACCCGGGCCGCGGACGCCGATGCCGGCGCCGCCGGCGACCCGGCCACCACCGACCCGGGACAGCTCTGTGCCCTGCCCACGCAGGCGGGGCAACTGGTAGGCCAACTGGGCGAGCTCCACCTGGGCCTTGCCTTCACTGCTGCGGGCGTGCTGGGCGAAGATGTCGAGGATCAGCGCGGTGCGGTCGACGACACGAGCCTGCAGCCGGTCCTCCAGGTTCCGCACCTGGGCCGGGCTCAACTCGCCGTCGACGATGACGAGTTCGGCGGAGCGTTCCTGCACCATGCCGGCGAGGTCGCTGACCTTCCCCGATCCGAGGTAGGTCGCCGGGTCCGGCCGCTCGCGGGTCTGGACCATCCGTCCGACCACGGCCACGCCATCGGTCTCCGCCAGTCGCTCGAGCTCATCCAGCCGCGCATCGCTCTCGGCGGACCCGAGGCCGACCAGGAGAGCACGCGGCTCTCCCGCGTCGGGTCCGCGGGACCCGTCTCCGTCGGTGCGCCCGGTGGCACTGTCGGAGGGCACCAGCCAATGACCCGGCATCGAGACTGCTCCTCTGGGCGTCGAGCTGCTCTGCATGCAATAACCGTGACGGTGACCAGCTGTGCTCGGCCGGCAAGTGCCCACCGTCGCTGTCAGACTCGCCGCAACCGACCAACTCCGCCACCGGACGAGGACGTGACGCTTCGGTGCGTTCAGGACGGCGAGCCCCGATCGTCCGCTCTACCCGCATGGCCCCCGGGTGCTTGTCGGAGTGCCACCGGACGAGGTCTTCATCGACCCTCCTCCATGTTCCGCCTGGATCTGCACCGCGGAGGTACGCGACGGCGACCTCACCGCAGCGCTCTGCCTGACGCGGTGCGATGAGGTGGTCGTGAAGCCGGCGCGGGGTGAGCAGGGCAAGGGCATCACCGTGGAAGGGCGGGAGCCCGCCGAGCTCGTGGGCCCGAAAGCTGCCCCTGTCGGCCAGCAGCGTCCCTGCGGCCCCGGCGGGCCAGTTGTGGCAGTCGGTGGAGCCCCGTTCCCATGGGGAGGCAGCCCCACATGCCACGCCCGTGCGGGTCGGGGCCGCGGTCCCGTTGCTGCTCCACGGTCGCTCGCCTCCTTCCGCCGCGCCGTGGTCGCCGCGCAAGGGCTACGGCCCGGCGACGGCGACCACGGACGGGGTCTGGCGCGCCGGATCAGACGAGGCCCTCGTTGTGGGGCTCGATGCTGGCGGACGGGTCCACCCCGCCGTCGGCGTCCGGGTGCACCGTGCCCTGGCCCGGCTCCGAGCCGGAACCCGCGGCGGTGTTGCGGGACGAGCGATCCGGATCGCTCACGTCCGTCGTGGTCGGCGCCTGACCGATGCGCTTGGCGGCTTCTCCGGTCCCGGTCTCCTCGAGCTCGCTCATGATCTCCCTTCCCGGTCCGGACCTTCCGGACCTGGCGACGCCCTACCCGTTCTGCCGGGAGGCAGTCCCCGAACGAAACCGACGCCTGGGAGCGGGCACCGCGCAAGAGCACCCGGACGGCGACACGGCGTTCGCGGTCAACAGCGCCGTGCGGGAGGCCCGTGGTCGTAGGCCGTGCGATGTTCCAGGCCCCGCCGTGCGAGGAAGCGCCGTGTCCCTGCCGTCCGTTCCCGCGTCACCCGAGGCGCTCCAGGACCTTCCGATCCCCGCCCGCCCCCGGCTGAATCCACGGGACGTCGTCGTGCCCGAGGGCTACAGCGTCGAGGTCGTCCTCGCCGGGCTGTCCATGCCTGCCGGCATGGGGATCGACGACGATGGGCGAGCACGTCGTAGCCGAGCGCTCCCAGGCGCCGGCCGAGGGGGATGAGGTACCTGCTGGACAGACCCAGACCGTGCACGAGGATCAGCGGTAGCCGGCCGGGCTCCGCCTCCTGCCGCCAGGTGCGGGCGTGCAGCGAGACGCCGAGTGAGGGCACCTCCGTCCAGACGCTCGTGGGCGCGGTGCCCGACGGAACCCGGTCCGCGGCCGCCGCCACCGCGTCGGAGGCGTCCGCGGGCTCGCCCTCGGGCCGGCCGGAGGATGCTCCCGCGCTCGTGTCGGTCACCGTGTTCCTCGGTTGCGGTCTCGGCAGCGTGGTAGCGGCAGCCGACCTACCCATCAGGTGGTCGTCCACACGGCCCGGACGCTGATCGGTCCGAGCGGCTCCCAGCGAACGGGCCCGCCCGACGAGGTGGCAGACAGCGCCGGGGTGGAGGTACGGCATGTTGTACGCACCGGCACAGCGGCCGGGGAGCATTGTGATCCAGGCGCCGGCCCGCCCCGCGCCCTGGCCGGCGCGGGACCGCAGGTACCGGCCGAGGAACGAGCATCGGAGGAGGCACGGTGGTTGCTGGCCGTCGCAGGGGGTTGCGACGTCCTGGCCCGGTGGGGAAGGAGCCCGTCCACCTTCCCGAGCCGGACGAGCGTCAGGCCTACCGCGTCCTCGACTTCGCCCTCCGGGCAGGCGAGGTTCTCCTCTCCGGCGGCGCGGCAGCCTCGGACGTGATGGCGATGACGATCGCCATCGCGAAGGCCTGCGGCCTGCCGCACGTGGTGTCCGAGGTGACGTTCACGTCGATCACGTTGTCGTACGTGCGGGCCCCCGACGTGGCCCCCGTGACCAGCGTTCGCCTCGTGGAGCAACGGACACCGGACTACACGCGCGTCACCGAGATCCACAACCTGGTCGACGACCTCGTCAACCGGCGGGTCGCTCCGACCGAGGCGATGGAGCGGCTGGACGCCATCCGGAGGCGCCGGCACCCGTACCGGCGATGGGTCGTGACAGGCTTCCGCGCAGTGCTGGCCACGGCGATCGCCGTCCTGATGGGGGGTGGCGTCCTCGTTGCGGTGATCGCCTTCTGCACCACCGTGGTGGTGGACCGTGCGACCGGCGCGCTGACGGCACGCGACCTGCCGGACTTCTACGCCAACACCGTGGGTGCGGCCATCGCCACGGCGGTGGCGGTGCTCGTCCTGGTGGCGGGCCTCGGCGTGCGCCCCTCGCTCATCGTGGCCAGTGGCATCGTCCTCCTCCTGCCCGGGATCACGCTCGTCGGTGCGGTGCAGGACGCCATCAACGGCTTCCTGCTCACCGCCAGCGCCCGAGCGTTCGAGGTGTTCGTCCTGACCGCTGGGATCGTCACAGGTGTGGCGGCGATCCTCTCGCTCGCGGCTCGACTGGGCGTTGCGCTCGTCGTCAACCAGGCGCCGACCAGCGGATGGGGCGACGTCCCCGTCCAGCTCCTCGCCGCCACCCTGGCCGCCGCGGCGGCGGCCGGCGCCAACTACGCCCCTCGGCGGACCCTGCCGGCCGCCGGCGCTGCCGGCGCCCTGGGATGGGGCGCGTTCCGGGGTCTGGGTGAACTCGGCATCGACCCCGCCCTCGCGACGGGCGCGGCCGCGGTCATGGTAGGAGCCGGGTCCTACGTGTTCTCCCACCGGCAGAAGGCGTCGCCGCTGATCTACGTCGCTGCGGGGATCATCCCCCTGCTGCCTGGCCTGACCATCTACCGCGGGATGCTGCTGCTCGCCGAGGGGAACACCGCCATGGGGCTGGTGCTGCTGAGTCAGGCGACGACGATCGGCCTGGCACTGGCCGCCGGCGTGATCCTCGGGGAGTTCGTCGCCCGGCCCTCGTCCGCACGCGCAGTCGACCGGAGGGCTCGGGCCGGTCGCCGCACCCGCAGCCCTCGCTGACCCGTGCCGGGCAGCAGTGGAGGACGGTCGGTCGGCGCGCAACACGCCTGCTGACCCCACATGCTTGGCCACCTCCCCGGGCCGATGACCGCCACGACTGAGTGTGGCCCCCTCCGCACGCGACCATGGGAGGGTGCGTCCCGGTGTGCGGTCGCCCCGCTCCCGCAGGTCCACCTGCCGTCGCAGTGCCGTCCAGGGAGTCATCGCCATGCCGACCGACCCCTTCGCCGCCTTCCGGGTGGCGGTCGAGGCTCGCGACGTCGAGGCTGCAGTGCAGTTGTTCGCGGCGGACTGCACCTTCCTCTCCCCGATCGTCCGCGAGCCCTACCGCGGCACCGGGCCGCTGCGCGCGATCCTCTCCGGCGTCATGTCGGTGGTCGAGGACTTCCGGTACACCGCGTCCTGCGGGCAGCACCCGCGCGCAGAACCCCGGCTCCGGTGACCTGTTCACCGAACTCGGCCCGATCGCGCTGCCGGAGTAGCCGACCTCGGGCGTGACCGGCCCCGCTCGCGGAGCGCCGTGTTGCGACCCGGTGTCGAACGGCGACCGCCAGGGTCCTGGAGGACCGTGGGGGTAGCCAGCACCCGTCCCGGCCGGGGTGTGGACGCCGCCCCGGCTCCAGAGGAGAGGAGGCGCCATGGTGAGCAGGGCAGGGCGGCTGCGGGCCGGCCCCGCACGGCGCGGCGGCCGAGCCGTCGCAGCGGTGGTCGCGGCCGGGGTCGGGGTGGGCAGCCTCGCCGCATGCGGCGGGGACCCGACCGGCCCCGTGGACGACCCGGCGGCCACCGGGGACGCCCAGCGGATCGGCGACACCCTGGACGCCCTCGAGGAGCGCATCGGCGAGCTCGAGGACCGGCGGTCCGGTGCCGCGGAGCCGACTGCCTCCGCGGCACCCACCACCGGTGAGGAGCCGGCCGGGCAGACGGCGCAGCCGGACGACGCCCCGGCGTCCCCGTCGGGCGCTCCGGTCGAGGACCCCGCCGGGCTCTTCGAGAACCCTGAGTCCCTGATCGGCGAGGACCTGACGGTGACCGCCCCCGTCTCCGCCCTCGTCGGGGTGGCCGACGTGGGGGCCGTGTTCCGGATCGGCGACGGGACGGGAACCACCGTCGCCGTCGTCATGGTGACCCCGCCGCCGGAGCTGCAGACCGGCGACGTGGTCCAGGTGTCCGGCACGGTCGGCCGCGTCGCGGAGAGCAGTTTCGAGGCGGACTTCGGCATCGCCGCCGACGTGCTGACCGATGACCCGCAGGCCTTCTTCGGCGACCTGGCCGGCGACGTCGCCATCGCGGCCGACCGGGTCACGCTCGTGCAGCAGCAGGCCGGCTGACCGCCGGCTGGGTGCCCGGGTGGTCCCGCACGGTGGTCACCGGGCGCCCGCGCCCGTCGGCTGCTCCGCCGACGGGGCCTGCATCACCGGATGCGACGGCGGGGGAGGAGGGGCCGGCGCGGGATGTTCCTTCAGGTAGTCGGCGGCCCGGTAGCTGACGGCCACGAGGGGCACCGCGAGCAGTGCGCCGGCGAGCCCCCACAGCATCCAGCCCGCGGTGACCGCGACGAGGATGACCACCGGGTGCAGCCGGAGCGCCCGCCCGACGATGATCGGTTGCAGGATGTTGCCCTCGACCTGCTGCACCACCAGGACCGCGACCGCGACGATGACCGCGTCGGTCGGGCCGTTGGTCACGAGGGTCACCAGCACGGCGACGACGCCGCTGACCGTGGCGCCGAACAGCGGGACGAAGGCACCGATGAAGGTCAGCAGGGTGAGCGACAGCCACAGCGGCACACCCAGGATGAAGAGCACGGCACCGATGCCCAGCGCGTCGATGAGCGCCACGACGATCACCCCCTGCACGTAGCGGGACAGCGTCGACCACGCCGCCTGCCCGGCCCCGTCGACCTGCCACCTCCGCCGGCCGGGCACGAGGCCCACGAGCCAGTCCCACATCGCGGCGCCGTCCTTGAGCAGGAAGAAGACGAGGAAGGCGACCAGGATGACCGCGGTCAGCACGTAGACCGCCATGCTGGCTGCGGCCGTCGGCTCGGGGGTGAGCCGGTAGATGCGGTCGACGACGGCGTTGCGGATCTCGGTGACCTGCTGGGGGTCGAGGCCCAGCGGCCCCTCGATCAGCCAGACCCGGATCCGGTCGATCCCGGCGGCGAGGGGACGGGTGAGATTCCGGAGCCTTTCCGCGGCCCGGAACCCGATGAGGAACCCCACGCCGGTCAGGACGCCGATGAGCAGGAGCACCGACAGCAGGGCGGACAGGGCGGGGGGCGACCCGCGGCGGCACAGCCACCGGCTGATCGGGCTCATCAGCGCGGTCAGGAGCAGGGAGACCGCGATGGCCACGGTCAGCAGCGGCAGGCGCAGCAGGAACCAGAAGACCAGCCAGCCCATGGCCGCCAGGGCGAGCAGGGCCGCGCTGGTGACGAGCGTGCGCACCGCCCAGCGGGGCGCGGCGGACCCCACCGGGGACGGCGACGCGGATCGGGGTGTGGCGCCGTCCGTCCTGCGCGGGAGTGCCGCGACGGCGGTCGTGCCGGCGGGCGGCCCGTCGCCGGGGTCGACGACTCCGTCGCCGGTGCGCCTGGACCACAGTTTCACGTCGTTCGCCAATCCGTCCGCACCGTTCGTCCTCCGATCATGGCTGCCGCCTCTCGCCGGCGACACCGGAAGCCCCCGTGGGCCCGCAGCGGGCCCGGTTGCGGCGGAGGGCCCGGTCGCCCGGGGTCCGCTGTGCGCCGGCTGCCCGCGGGGTGTCAGTCGTTCTGGCCCTGCTGCTGCGTCACCTCGACGCGGTGGGCGCTGATGGCTGCCGAGCTCTCCTCCTGTTCGAACCAGGCGTCCGCGTCCGCGAAGAGCTCCTCGGCCGCGATGCCGAAGTCCTCCTCGAAGGTGTCCCGCTGCACCTGGACGACGGTGCCGGAGACCCGGACGACGTCGTCGGCGTCGAGTTCCATCGGCTGAGTGGCCATGACCACGGCGATCAGCTCGCCCGACCCGCCGGCGAGTCGGAAGGAGCTGCCGACGTCCGTCGTGGGAACCAGCTCCGAGATCTCCCCGCTGACCGTCACGTCCTGCCCGACGTAGGACCGGGTGTCCTCGAAGAAGCCGGCGGTGTCGTCCGTGGTGGCCGCGACGCCGTCGTCGCCCATGCCCTCCTCCAGAGCGCCGACCCGCTCGGCCAGATCCGCGAGCTGGTCCTCGAACGCCTGGAGGTCCTGAGCGGTGACGCCGCCGGCCTCCGCCCCGGCCGACTCGTCGCTGCAGGCGGCGAGCCCGCCGATTCCGACGGCCGCGGCGATCAGGGCGCTCGCCGCGCGACCCGTGCGGCGCGGCCCGGTGGAGGTGGTGCGTCCGGCGACGATGCTCATGTCGGCTCCTCTGCGTCGGGACCACGCCGCCGCGTGGCCGTGGATCGGGGACGACGCACCAGGTGCCCGGTGGAGCACCGAGGATGCCGCCTGCAATCGCAGTGACACCGATCCGCCACATGGCCACGTCCCGGCTGCGGAGGTTCCGGTCGTGGTGGACGGGGCTTGCACAACGGTGTCAGGACGGCGACATGGGGGTGGGCGCGGTCGCAGCGGGCACACCGATCGCGCGGTGCACGGACCGCCCCGCTCCGAGACGCCGGCGCCCCCGCGCCGACGGGCACCGGGGTCGACCAGGTCGAGCAGTTTGCGGTCGGCGGGGTGCAGGCCGCGGTGCCACCGGTCGTCCCCGGCGGGGCTCGGGCGATCGGATCGTGCATGACAGTTCCGCGTCGGTGCCCGGACACCGGTGTCGGGCCGCGGTCCGCGGGACACCGTTCCGTGGTGGCTGACGACGCGTTGACTCCGGAGCAACCGACCGGCGGCGCCCGCCCGGTGAGCCGTGGTGCCGCCGCGCTCGCCGGCGTGGGGTCGGTCGCCGCTGCGCTCGGTCTGGCCGAGCTGGTCGCCGGGCTGATCACGCGCGCGCCCTCGTTGGTCATCGCGGTGGGTGACACCCTCGTCGACAACGTGCCCGGCTGGCTGGAGCGGTGGGCCATCGCCACCCTCGGCACCGCCGACAAGCCGGTGCTCATCGGCGGCGTGCCGGTCGTCTCGGTGCTGCTGGGCGCCGCGCTCGGCGTGCTGGCCCGCCGCCGGTTCCCCCTCGCCGCGGGGGGCATCGCCCTCGTCGCCACGCTCGGGGTCGTCGCCGCGCTGGCCGACGACCGCAACCCCGTCTTCTCGAGCGTGCTCGTCGGGGCCCTGGGCGCCGTCGCCGGCATCGCCGTACTGCACGTGCTCGTCGTCGCACTCCCGCGGCGAGGAACCGGACCTGGTTCCACCGCCGCCGCCCCGACCGCCCTGGGCCCGGTCGACCGCCGGCGCTTCCTCGCGGTCACCGGTGGCGCCATGGTGCTCGGGGTGCTCGCCGGCGTCGGCGGCTACCTCCTGTCGGGACGCGAACGGCTCAACGAACTGCGCACCGCCATCCGGCTGCCGGTGCCCGTGAAGCAGGCCGGCCCCGTACCGGCCGGCGCGGACCTGGAGATCCCCGGGCTGACCCCGCTGTTCGTCCCGAACGAGGACTTCTACCGGATAGACACCGCCCTGCGGGTGCCCGTCGTCGATCCCGACGGCTGGCAGCTGGAGGTCCGGGGGATGGTGGACGAGCCGTTCACCCTCACCTACGCCGAGCTCATGGAGCTGCCGCAGATCGAGGCCGACATCACCATCGCCTGCGTGTCCAACGAGGTCGGGGGGGACCTCGTCGGCAACGCCCGATGGCAGGGCGTGCCGCTGCGTCGCCTCCTCGAGCGGGCCGGGCTCCGGGAGGGGGCCACCCAGCTGATCGGGCGGTCCGTCGACGGCTTCACCGCCGGGTTCCCGACCGTGACCGCACTGGACCTCGAGGAGGCGATGGTCGCGGTCGCCATGAACGGCGAGCCGCTGCCGGCCGAGCACGGCTTCCCGGCGCGGCTGGTCGTCCCCGGCCTCTACGGGTACGTCTCGGCGACGAAGTGGCTCTCGGCCATCGAGCTCACCGACTGGGACGTCGACGGCTACTGGATCCCGCGGGGATGGGCCAAGGACGGGCCGATCAAGACCCAGTCGCGCATCGACGTGCCCGGTCCGCGCGCGACGGTCGCCGCCGGACGGACGCCGGTCGCCGGCGTCGCCTGGGCCCCCAGCCGTGGCATCGAGCGGGTCGAGGTGCGCATCGACGACGGGCCGTGGCAGGAGGCCCAGCTGTCCGAGGCCTACGACGTGGACGTGTGGCGCCAGTGGGTCCTGCCGTGGGACGCGACGCCGGGGCGGCACCGGATCGCTGCCCGCGCGACGGACGGGCTCGGTGAGGCGCAGACCGACCGGCGCACCCCGGTGGCACCCGACGGCGCCTCGGGCTACCCGGTCATCGAGGTCGTCGTCTCCTGAGCGGCAGCCGGCTGCTTGTCGTACTGCCCGCGCCGTCGCACCGGCACCGCTGGGGGTCGGGCGGGCGGGCCCGCGCTCGCCGGTGACCCGCCGCACCCACCGACCGGCGCGCCTTGCGGTCCGTTACTCCGGTCAGGGCACGTCCGCGGTGGCCGGGGCCGGTGCGGCGACTGAGCGGGGGTACCCCGCCGTGCCGCGGACCCCGGGCAGCAGATACCGGGCGCACACCAGCACCCATGCGGTGCCCAGGACCAGGCCGGCGAGCACGTCGGTGGGGTAGTGCGCCGCCACGTAGATGCGGGCCAGGCCGACGGCCGGCGCCACGAGTACCGGCACGGCGAGCACCGCCCACCGCCACCTGCCACGGGCCAGGGTGACCACCAGGGCGGCGAGCGCCCCGTAGAGGGCCGCCGCCGCCGCCACGTGCCCGGAGGGCCAGCTCGCGTTCGTGGCCAGGCCGGCGGTCAGGTCTGCCACCGACGGCCGGGCCCGGTCGACCGTCCGGGAGACGACGAAGTACAGGCCGAGCTCGCCGAGGACCGTCACCAGCACGAAGAGGACCGGCCGCCGGCTGCCGGTGACCGCCAACGCGACAACGACGAGGGTGAGTGACACCGCGACGAACGCCGGCGTGCCCGAGAGCGTGCCGACGGCGGTGGCGACGTCGGTCAGCGTGGCGCTGCGGGCCCCGGTGAGGGCCTCGACGACCGCCCGGTCGAAGCGGCCGATGACGCTGTCGCCCAGGACGGCGGAGACCAGCAGGCCGAGGACGACCAGCGTGGCCGCCAGTGCCGCCGCGGCGGTCAGGAGCCGGGCCACCGTGCGGCGGCCGTCGGGCAGCGCGGTCTGGCCCGAGGTCGCCAGGTGGGGCCGGGCGTGCGGTTCGACGTGCAGCGGGTCCAGAAGTTCGGTGGGGCGGTGGTGGTCGTGCTGCCAGCCGCGGAACGCTGCCGTGGTGACGGCCAGCAGCCCGGCGGCGAGGGCCCAGCCGGCCAGCACGTCGGTGACGAAGTGGACGCCGAGGGCGAGCCGGGTGAAGCCGACGGCGAGGGCCACGAGCAGCGCCGCCACGACGACCCAGGGCCGCAGGCCCCGGCGTACCGCCGGGAGCGCCAGCAGGGCCAGCATCCCGTAGGTGGCCAGCGAGACGGTGGCGTGCCCGCTGGGGAAGCTCGCGTTCGAGGGCAGGTCGGAGACCGGCGCGGCCACGACGGGCCGGGCGCGGTCGACCAGCGCCTTGGTCACCGGTACGAGGACCGCCAGCCCGACGCCGGTGGTCGCCGCGAACGCGGCCAGCCGGCGCTGCCCCCGGATGAGCAGGAAGACCGTGGTGAGGGTGAAAACCAGGATCGCCGCGCCGTTGCCGCCCAGATCGGTCACCGCCTGCAGCACGGTGACCAGCACGGGGGAGTCGTCCACCACCGAGTTCAGCCCTGCGGCGACGTCCTCGTCCAGGGCGGCCAGGGGCGACCACTCCTCCTGCACCAGCAGGAGCAGCAGCAGGAAGGGCACCGCCCCGGCCACCAGGGCGACCAGCCCCAGCAGCGCGCGCACCCCGACGCGGCTCCCCCCGGTGGTGCTACCGGTGCGTGAGGTATCGGTGTGCTCAGCGACCCGGCTCATGCCGACCGGGGTTACCCCTCGCCGGACGGGTGCAACGGCTCGCCACCCGACGATCGCGTTACGGCCGCCGGCCGGCGGTCACCGTCCGGCACGCAGGGCGCCGGATGCCGAAGAAGTATCGTGCCCCGTGCCCTGGGCGGCACTGAACCCGCCGGGTCCGACGCCTCCACGCACGAGCCCGGCCGGCCCGCGGCGACGGATCGCCCGCGTGGGGGACGACGTACGCCGCGGCGCCCGGGCGGGCGCGCTCGTGCGAGGGTGAGCCCTGGGTGCGGCACTTGACGGAGGAGTTCCTGGCATGACCTGGCCCCGGCCGGTCCCCGTGATCGGCGATCGCACCTCCGCAGCCCAGCGCGCGGCCGACCCGTCCGGCTGGGCGTTCGATCCGAACACCGTGGCGGCGCTGCACGCGGTCGTCGACGCCCGCCGCGACGTCCGCCGCTACCGCCCCGACCCGGTGCCGCCGGACCTGCTGCGCACGGTGCTCGGCGCCGGGCACCGCGCCCCGTCGGTGGGGCACTCGCAGCCGTGGCGGTTCGTCGTCGTCACCGAGCAGGCGACCCGCGACCGCGCCGCTGCGCTGGCCGACCGGGAGCGGTTGCGGCAGGCCGAGCTGCTCACGCCCGACCGGCGCGCCCGGCTGCTCGACCTCCAGCTCGAGGGGATCCGCGAGGCGCCGGTCGGCGTCGTCGTCGCCTGCGACCGCCGGGCGCACGCCACCGGGGTGCTCGGCCGAGCCACGTTCCCCGACGCCGACCTGTGGAGCTGCGCCTGCGCGATCCAGAACATCTGGCTCGCCGCTCGCGCTTCCGGGCTCGGCCTGGGCTGGGTGACCCTCTTCCAGCCGACCGACCTCGCCCAGCTGCTGGACCTGCCCGAGGGGGTGGAGACCCTCGGCTGGCTGTGTCTCGGCTGGCCCGACGAGCGGCCCCCGGAGCCGGGGCTGGTGCGGCACGGCTGGTCGACCCGCCTGTCGCTGGACGACGTCGTCCTGGCCGAGCGCTGGCCGGCCGACGGCAGTCCGGAGGCCCCCGTCTCGCACCTGGCCGGGCCGGAGCCGGAGGCCGTGGTCGCCGCCCGCGACTCCGGCGACGACCTGCTCGCCGTGCCCGGCTCGCTCGGGGTGCTCGACCGCGCCGTCGACCGGGTCCTCGCCCTGCCCGGCGCGGAGCCGGCCACCGGGACGCTGGTCGTCGTCGCCGGCGACCACCCCGTGGCCACGGCGCACGCCGTCTCCGCCTACCCGGCGTCGGTCACCGCCGACGTGCTCGCCGCCACCGCCACCGGCGAGTCGCTCGGCGCGGCCACCGCGGCCCAGGCCGGGCTGGCGGTGCGGGCCCACTCCGCCGTGTCGCCGGATCCGCAGGGCGATCTCGTCACCGCCGACGCCCTCACCCCGGCCGCGGTCGAGGCGCTGGTCGCCGAGGGCCGCGAGCTGGGCCGGGAGCTGGCCCGGCACGGGCTGGTCTGCCTGGGGGAGGTGGGCATCGGCAACACCACGGTCGCCGCGGCCCTGACCTGCGCGCTGCTGGGCCTCGACCCCGAGCGGGCCGTCGGGCTCGGTGCCGGCGCCGATGCGGCGATGCTGGCCCGCAAGCGCGCCGTCGTCACCACGGCCCTGGCGCGGGCGCGCGCCGAGCACGGCGCAGCGCTCGGGGAGCCGCGGACCGCGCTCGCGGCCCTCGGCGGGCCGGAGCTCGCGGTGCTCGCGGGGGTCACGCTCGGCGCGGCCGCGGAGGGCGTGCCCGTGGTGCTCGACGGACTGGTCACCTCCGTCTCCGCCGTCGTCGCCGTGCGGCTGGAGCCGGCCGCCCGCACCGCACTGGTCGCCGGGCAGCGCAGCCGTGAGCGGGCGCACGCCGAGGTGCTGACCGAGCTCGGCCTCGAACCACTGCTGGACCTCCGGCTGCGCTCCGGCGAGGGCGTCGGGGCGGCGCTGGGCGCGCAGCTGCTGCTCACCGCGCTGGGGGCCCGGCGCACCGCGGGACGGGTGTCGTGATCGGTCGCCCACCCCGCCGGACGCTGGTGCTCGGCGGCGCCCGCTCGGGCAAGTCCGGGTACGCCGAGCAGCTGCTGGCCCGGGCGCGGCGCGTGGAGTACGTCGCCTGCGGGCTGCCCGCCGACGGCGGCGACCTGGAGTGGGCAGACCGGGTGGCGCTGCACCGCGACCGCCGCCCGGCGACCTGGCGCACGGTCGAGACCGTCGACCTGGTGGGTGTGCTCGGACAGCCCGGCCCCCCGGTGCTGGTCGACTGCCTGTCCACCTGGCTGGCCCGGGTGATGGACGACTGCGCGGTGTGGGACGGCGGTTCCGGCGCCGACGAGCGGCTCGGCGCAGCCGTCGACGACGTCGTGCGGGCGTGGGCCGGCACCCGCCGCCGGGTGGTCGCGGTGAGCAACGAGGTGGGCTCCGGCGTGGTGCCGGCGACCGCGTCGGGCCGCCGGTTCCGCGACGAGCTGGGCATCCTCAATGCTCGCGTCGCCGCCGCTTCCCAGCGGGTGTGGCTGCTCACCGCCGGGCTGCCCCAGCGGCTGCGATGAGCGCACCGGAGCGCACCGCCGGCGCTGGGCCGCTCACCGCGCTGGGCCTGTTCAGCGTGCTGCCCGTGCCGGCAGGCGCCCGCAACCCCGGACCGGGCGTGCTGCGCTGGCTGCCGGTGGTCGGGCTCGTGCTCGGGGCGCTCGCCTGCCTCCCCGGGCTGGCGGTGTGGCGCGGGGCAGGGGAGGGGTCGCCGCTGCTCGCGGCGGCGCTGGTGGTGACCGCGCTGGCCCTGCTCACCCGGGGGCTGCACCTGGACGCGACCGCCGACCTGGCCGACGGGCTCGGCAGCGGGCGCCCGGCGGAGCAGGCGCTGGCGATCATGCGCCGCCCCGAGGTCGGCGCCTTCGCCGTCGCGGCGGTCGCCTGCACGCTGCTGGTCCAGGTCGCGGCGACGGCCACGGTGCTGGGGCAGGCGACACCGGCCGAGGGCGTCCTGGCCGTCGTGCTCGCGACCGTCACGGGCCGGACGGCGGTGCTGCATGCGGCCGCCCGGCCGGCCGCCCCGGGCTCTTCGCTCGGCGTCCTGGTCACCGGTTCCGGGAGCCCGGTGGCGCGCTGGGCGGCCACGGCGGTGCTGCTGGCCGCAGCGGTCGCGGCCCGGCTCACCGTCGGTGGCACGACCGCGGAGGCGATGTGGTCGGCCGCCGCGGTCGTCGTCGCGCTGCTGGGGGCCGCCCTGCTGGCCCGGCACGCCGCCCGGCGTCTCGGCGGGGTGAACGGCGACGTCTTCGGTGCGGTGGTCGAGACGGCGAGCACCGCCACCCTCGTCGTGCTGGCCGCCGGGGTCACCTGGACCTGAGCCCGTGGTCGGGCCCGAGCGCTCAAGCCTCCGGGAAGAGGGAGCGCACCCCGAGCCGGGTCGGCCGGACGAAGGGCCGCCAGGTGCCGGGCGGTTGGGCCAGCCGGTCGGCGACGATCCAGAGCACCGCCGGGTCCACGCCCATGCCGAGGTGGCTGGCGTGCACGGCCACGTTCTCGCTGTGCGGCCCCTCCTCCTGGAGGCAGGCGCGCCAGTCGACGACCCCGTCCCAGCGGGAGTAGACCGAGGTGCTCGGCACCGGCAGCGCCGGAGCCGGACGGACCTCCCCCACCGCCCGCAGTCGGCGGAACTGCCCGACCATGCCGCCGGGCCCGGCCCCGCGGCGCGGCCGCATCGGGACACCGGCGAACGGGGAGCCGAGCGAGACCACCTGCCGGACCAGCCGCGGGCTGCGCTGGGTCAGCCGCCGGGCGAAGATCCCGCCCAGGCTCTGGCCGACGATGCTGACCGGTCCGCCGTGCTCGTCGGCGAGCCGCTGCACCAGGGCGCGGACGCCGTCGACGACTCCCGGCCGGGGCCCGTGGTTGCGGCCGAGGTCCCAGCCCACCGTGGGGTAGCCGAGGCGGCCGAGCCAGGCGCGCAGCGTGCGGGTGGAGACGTCCGAAGCCAGCCAGCCGGGCAGGACGACGACGGGGTGCGGCTCGCCGCGGGGCGCCAGCCGGAGCAGCGGCAGCCCGGCGGCCAGCGCACCGGCGCTGACCAGGGCACGCGCCGGTTCGGTGAGGGCGAGCAGGGTGTCGGTGCGCTCGCCGCGGGCCGGCTCGGATCGGGAACTCACCTGCCCCGGATGCCCGGACAACCGGTGGATCAGTCGCCGGGGGGCAGCACGCGGGGGACGAACACCTCGTCGATGGGCCGGGGGCCGACGTACTGGCGGCAGGTGCAGGGCACCCAGTTGTGCCCCGACCAGCGGCCGCGCTTGTCGTAGGTGTCCCGCCGCAGCTCGGCGTAGCAGGTGTTCGTCTCGGTGTCGTGCTGGCTGAGCGTGTGCCCGCACCCGCACAGCGGCGTCACCGGTGGGGGAGGAGCCGTCCGCCGGCCCCGGCCCAGTCGCCCGGCGACGAAACCGGCGCCGAGCAGCGCCGCGCCCACCAGCAGGCTGATCGGATCCATGGTGCGTGCTCCTCCCGCGAGGCCTCCGACGGTAGCGCGGTGGGCGTTCCCCGGTCGTCCGTCGGCGGTGCCGCTACTGCCGAGCGCGTCCACCGGTATGACCCACGCCACGTCCGACGTGCTCAGGGTGATTGGACGGCGAGCGGCTGGGGAACGTGTATCCCGTGGATACGTACGCCGTCGGGTTCGCCCGTCCTGATCGCTGGTCGGGCGGCACGCGGACCGAGCAGACCTACCCCTGGCACGCCGTGGAGGCCCACCGACCGCCGGCCGAGCTCGACGGCGAGGTGGAGCTGGCCGTGTGCGGTGCCATCGTCCAGGTGTGGGGCACGCAGAAGTGGGAGCGGGTCGGCCTCGGCCGCACCGGCTGCCCCGAGTGCGCGCGCCTCACCGCCCTCGACAACCGGCTGACCAGCGCCCGCTGACCCGGCCGGCCAGGCCCCGGATCCCGGTACAGGGATCCGGGCCCACGCATGTCCGGTGGGGGCGTGCGACGGGCCTCCACGGCCGCAGGGCCCGGGGGAGTCAGCGCTTGTCGGGCTTCCGTCCGCTGATCGCGGAGAGACCGGTGATCGCGCGGCCGACGATCAGCGCCTGCACCGAGTCGGTGCCCTCGAAGGTGAAGATCGCCTCCATGTCGGCGTGGTGACGGGCGATGTGGTGGTCGAGCAGGATGCCGTCACCGCCGAGGATGTCCCGGGCGTCGGCGACGATCGCCCGCGCCTTGGCCGCGTGGTTCATCTTCGCCAGCGACGCCATGGCGGCGGTCATCCGGCCGTCGTCGGCGAGCTTCGACAGCCGCCAGCACATCAGCTGCATGGAGGTGATCTCGGCGAGCATCCGGGCCAGCTTGTCCTGCACCAGCTGGAACCCGGCGATGGGCTGGCCGAACTGCTCTCGCTCGAGCGCATGCGCCAGCGCGAGCTCGTAGGACGCCGTCGCCAGGCCCAGGGCCCGCCACGCCACCGTGTACCGGGTCCGGTCGAGCATCTGCGAGACGTCCTTGAACGAGTGGCAGTTGGCCAGCTTGTTCGCCGCGGGCACCCGCACGTCGGTCAGCGTGATCTCGGCCTGCCACACCGCCCGCAGCGCCGTCTTGCCGGTCATGACCGTGGCCTCGTAGCCGGGCGTGCCCTTCTCGACGACGTAGCCACCGACGGCGCCGTCCTCGCCGCGGGCCCAGATGATCACGTAGTCGGCGATGGTGCCGTTGCCGATCCACTTCTTCTGACCGTTCAGGACGAAGCCGTCGCCGTCGCGGCGGGCCGAGGTCTCCAGGCCGACGGCGTCCGAGCCGTGCTTGGGCTCGGTGAGGCCGAACGCGCCGATCTTCTCCAGACGCGCCATCTCCGGCAGGAAGCGTGCGCGCTGCTCGTCGTCGCCCAGGACGGCGATCGACTGCATCGCCAGGAAGCTGTGCACCCCGTTGAACGTGCCGATGCTGCCGTCGGCGCGGGCGAGCTCGGCGGCGACCAGCCCGGCGGCGACGTTGCTCATCCCGGGGCAGCCGTGGCCCTCGATGGTGCCGCCGACGATCCCCAGCCCGGCGAGCTTCTGCGCCATCTCGAACGGGAAGTCGGCGCGTTCCCAGTAGTCGTTGATGTACGGGGTGACCTCTGCGTCGCAGAAGGCGCGGACCCGGTCCCGGATCTCGATCTCGGCGGGCTCGAGGAGGTCCTCGATGGAGTAGAAGTCAGGGGTGTCGACGGCCACGAGCCGAACGTACGTCGAACAGCAGCATGCTGCCCGTCGTGCACGTCGTCATCGCGCCCGACTCGTCCGGGGGCAGCATGACGGCCGCGGACGCCGCCGCGGCGCACGCGCTGGCGGAGGTGGAGCTCGACGCCGAGCGGTGCCGCGCCGAGGCGCCGAGTTCGCTGCCGGAGCCGGCCGCCCGGGTGCTCGGTGCGGTGCTGCCGCCGGCCACGCGGCCGCGGTAGTTTGCGTCGTCCTGCCCACCGCCCCAGGAGTTCCGTTGCCGTTCCTCCTCCACCGCTTCACCCGGTTCCTCCGGCTGCGCCTGAGCGGTTGGCGGCTGCCGCTCGCGGTCGCGGTGTTCGTCTTCCTCTCCAGCTGGCTGGCGATGGCGTTGGTGGAGCCGGCCGGCAGCACGATCACCGCGCCGGGCACCTACTGGTGGTACTTCCTGGTCACCGGCGCGACCGTGGGCTACGGCGACGTCTTCCCCAGCTCGATCGGCGGCCGGGTCATCGGTGCCTACGTGATCGTGGGCGGCATCGTCACCCTGACCCTGCTGTTCACCCAGCTGTCCGAGGCCCTGCAGTCGCTGCGGGGCCGGCGCCTGAGAGGTGTGGTCCCCCTGGACATGTCCGATCACGTGGTGCTGCTGGGCTACTGGCCCGGGCGCACCGAGCGGATCGTCGCCGAGCTGACCGCCGAGGGGCGGACCCAGGTGGCGCTGTGCGCCTGGAACGACGTCATGGAGAACCCGATGCCGGACCAGCCGGCGGTGCACTTCGTCCGCGGCGACCTCACCCACGAGGACGTTCTGCAGCGGGCGTGCGTGCCGGAGGCCCGGACGGTGGTGATCGACGCCCGGGACGACAACGAGACGCTCGCCGTCGCGGTCGCCGTCGAGCACGCCCACCCGGGGGTCCACCTGGTGGCAGCGCTGCGCGACCTCGAGCGGCGGGACACGCTGCGCTACGTCAGTGCGGGCGTGCAGGTGGTCCAGTGGCACATGCCCTCCCTGCTCACCGAGGAGGCGAACGACCCCGGCATCACGCAGGTCTACAGCGAGCTCATGACCCACGGCGGTCGCAACACCTACTCGCTGACGGTGCCCCCGGGCTTCCCGCACGCCACGTTCGGCGAGTGCCAGCGCCACTTCGGCTCTGCCTTCGGTGCGACGGTGCTGGCGGTGCGCGGCCCCGACGGGCTCGCGGTCAGCCCGCCGTGGGACACCCGCGTCGCGGCGGGGACGACGCTCTACTACGTCGCTGCCGGGCGCATCCCCGCCCGGCAGCTGTTCGCCGGGCACCGCTCCTAGGACGGGTGGCCCTCGACGTCGGCCTCGTCACCCTGCGGTGCCTCGCGCGGCCCGCTCTGCGCTTCCAGGGACGCCTCCATCTCGGGCGTCTCCTGCTCCAGGGCGATGTCGCGCGGCTGCGGCGTCTCGGAAGGACTCGTCATGCATCCACCCTGCCGCAGTGCCGCGCGCCCCGCTCCTCGGTCGTCACTCGCTGCCGGTGGGCAGCCACGCCGGTCGGTAGAGCACCGCGCCGGAGACCGCCGGAACGTCCAGCACCACGGTGCCGGTGAACTGCTGGGACGGCCCGAGCGGCCCGCCCGGGAGGGGCGCCGCCCCGGTGTCGCACGCGCCGGCCGGGCCGACTCCGGTGACCACGGTGCCGCCGTCCCCGACGAGGCGGAAGTCGCCGGCCACGACGCCGCGCTCGCTCCCCAGGCTGGAGAGATCGGCGCCGGTGGTCACCGTGACCCGGACCGCCACGAGCGAGCCGTTGCCCGCGACGACGGACGGGTCGGTGCAGGACACGCCCGTCTGCACGTCGGCCACGGTGACGGAGAGGACCAGGTCGCTGGTCGCGAGGTTCCGCACCTCGAGGGCCTCCCCGGGCACATGCACCGCGGTCGCCGGCTTCGCGGCCGGGGGCTTTGCGGCCGGCGTTTGCTCCGTCGGTAGCTGCTGCGTCGACGTCGACGTCGACGTCGGGGCGGCCGGTTGCCGAGGCGTGGTCGGGGCCGCCGGCTTCCTGGTCGGGGACGCGGGGGTGACCGAGGCCGGCACCGGGGCGACCGGCGGTGGGGTGGGGACGAGGGAGGCGGGCACCTGGTCGACCGGCTCGGTGCGGTCCCCGGCGGACCGGGTCGGGGTCGCCGGGGAAGAGGCGGCCTGCACACCCCGGCTCGCCGGCGACGAACCGGCGTTGGCGGACGCCGCAGGGGCGCCGGGGAGGAACCACTCGGCCCCGGGGGCAACGCGCCGATGGTGGGGATCACCAGCGGGCCCATGCCGCTGCCCTCGGGCAGGGTCCACACCTGCGAGTCCGCCCGGTCGTCCGCTGCCACCTGCAGGCCATCGGCGCCGGCCGTGGGGACGCCCGTCGCGCTCAGCGTCACCAGGGCGGCGGACCCCAGCCCGCCCGTCATGACGGCCAGCGCCCGCAAGCGGCGCAGGGCCGCCATCTCGGCGTTCCGGCGCGCCTCGGGCGACGGTGACGGCCTCGCCGACCGCTTCGGCGGCACGCGCCGGCGCACGGCCGGGGCCGGGGGCCGGACGGCGGAAGGATCGCGCGGGAAGGGCGACGGCCGCGGTGCCGCGCCGGCCCTCGCGTCGGGGGCCGCGAGGTGCGTCCCGGGAGCGGGAGCAGCCCCGACGGCGGACTGGGGCGGGGCGGTCATCGTCATCACCGCCAGGGTCGACGAGCCGGGGGAACGGCGGCGCAGCAGCGGCTGGAACGGTATCCGGCCGGACGGGGTCCGGAGGTCGGTCCCGGACAGGAGCCGCCCTTTCCACCCACTCTTGGACCGCCCGTCCCCCCACACCTGGGGGGCGCCGGGTCAGGCCCCGAGCAGACCCCGCACGTAGCCGATCTGGCCGAGGTGCTCGAGGTCGTCGGAGAGCACGCTGACCAGCCGCACCCCGAGGGTGACCGGCGGATCCCAGGAGGTGTCCACCACACGGTCCAGGTCGGCGTCGGAGAGCCCGCGCAGGAAGTCCACCGACCGGGCGTGCACATCGTCGGCGTACCCGGTCAGCAGGTCGACCGACGGGATGCGGACGGCGGCCACTTGCTCGGCATCGAACCCGTAGCCGGTCGCGCCGGCCTCGAACGGGAGGCCGAAGCTTCCGGCCCACCCCTGGGCCGTCCAGGCCTGCTCGTGCCCGGCGACGTCCGAGAGGTGATCGTCCTGCACCCGGAGGAGGTGCCAGGCCAGCCAGCCGATCGGGTTGGTCGCCGGGCCGGGCCGGCGGTGCAGGTGCTCGGGGCCCAGGCCGTCGAGGCTGCGGTGCACACCGCCGTGCACCCGGTCGTAGGCGTGAACCAGGAGCTCGGCGGTGCGCACGTCGTCGCCCTACTGGCCGCGCAGCTCACGGCGGAGGATCTTGCCCGTGACCGTCTTGGGCAGCTCGTCGAGGACGACCACGTTGCGCGGGTACTTGTAGGCGGCCATCCGCTGCTTGCAGTGCGCGATGAGCTCCTCGGCGGTCGCGGTGGCACCGGGCCGGAGGCTGACGAACGCCTTGACCGTCTCGCCGCGCTTCTCGTCGGGGACGCCGACGACCGCGGACTCCCGGACGGCGGGGTGCTCGGCCAGCACGTCCTCGACCTCGCGCGGCCACACCTTGTAGCCCGACGCGTTGATCATGTCCTTCTTGCGGTCGACGATGAACACCCAGCCGTCGGGGTTCATGAAGCCGACGTCGCCGCTCTTGAGCGCGCCGCCGGGCAGGTTCGCCGCCGTCTCCTCGGGCTTGCCCCAGTAGCCGGCGACGACCTGCGGCCCCTCGGCCACGATCTCCCCGATCTCGCCGAGCGGGAGGTCGCGGCCCTCGTCGTCCTGGATGCGCACGATGGTGTTCGGCGCCGGGACGCCCACCGAGAGCGCGCCCGAGATCGGGTCGACCGGTGAGGCCGCGCCGAACGGGGTGACCGTCATCGGCGACGTCGTCTCGGTGAGGCCGTAGGCGTTGTGCACGTGCTTGCCGGTCGCGGCCAGGAAGTTCTGCTCGGCCGTCGGGGAGATGGCCGCGCCGCCGGAGTAGACCGAGGTGAACGACGCGAAGTGGTCCTTGCTGAACCCCGGTGCGTTGAGCAGCGCGCTGAACGCGGTGATGGCACCGATGGTGAACGCCGGCCGGTGCTCGACGAAGGCGTCGAGCACCACCTGGGGCTCGAAGCGGTAGGCCAGCACGAGCGGCGCCGGCGCCAGCAGACTGACCGCGATGTGCCCGATCAGCCCGGTGATGTGGAACAGCGGGGCGATCCCGAAGATGGCGCCGTCCCGTCCGGCGTGCACCCAGTCGCGGTAGACCTGCGCGGTGAACACCACGTTCCGGTGGGTGTTCATCGCGCCCTTGGGCACCCCGGTGGTCCCCGACGTGTAGGTCAGGAACGCGACGTCGTCGGCCCGCAGGCCGACCGGCGGCGGGACCTCGCCGCGGTGCGCCGCGACCAGCTCGAGGAGGTCGGTCGTGCCCTCGTGCCGCTGTCGGCTGGTGCCGGCGAACAGCCGCTCGTCGTCACGGGTCTGGAACTCCAGCTCGCTGGTGGTCAGCACCAGGCGCACGTCGGTGTCGGGCACCACCTCGCGGGCCACCTGGTCGTAGAGCGACTCGAGGGAGAGCAGCACCACGGCCCCGGAGTCCTTGAGCAGGTAGGACAGCTCCCGCTGCCGGCTCATCGGGTTGATCGAGACCATGGTGCCGCCGGCCTTCCAGGCGGCGACCATCGCGATGACGAACTGCGGCACGTTCTGCAGGTAGACCGCGAGCCGGTCACCGGGGCCGAACCCGTGCGCGAGCAGCCCGGCGGCCAGACCGTCGCTGAGCTCGTCCAGCTCCTGCCGGGTGATCGTGCCGTCGAAGTACCGCAGCGCCACCGCCGCGGGGTCGCGCGCGACCCCGACCCGGAACATGTCCAGGGCGCTCTCGAACTCGATGGCGTAGTCGGCCGGCTGGTCGCCGTAGAGGGCCAGCCAGGGACGCTCGTCGTAGGCGCTCATGCCGACCGCTACTTGATGACGACGGGGTTGACCGGCGTGCCCGCCGCCTTGGCCACCGTGAGCGGCGCGGCGACGTAGAGGAGGGCGTACTGCCCGTCCTCGGCGCAGTCCGCCACGCCGTTGTTCGGGTCGGAGATGACCTCGTTGGTGATCGTGAGCACCTTGCCGGAGCGGACCAGCTCGACCGCCGCGACCACCTGCTCCGGACGGAGGCGGTTGAGCTCGATCACCTCGTCGTCGGGCCCCCACTGGCCACAGTTGGTGGGCGTGTCCTCGGGGGAGCTCACCGAGGTAGCGCGCGGTCGGGGGTGTCCGTCACAGAGGCCTCCAGAGCCGGAAGAGGCCCGTCCGTCGACGGGCGGGGCGGCGCTCTGGACTATCCGCCCGCGTGGTGCCGACCACAACCACTGTGCAACATTCGGTGCAACCGAGCCCGTACTCCGCCCGAGCAGCCCAGGGGGACCCATGACGAGCACCGTGCCCGGCAACCCGGAGTCGGTGTTCACGTACGGCGCGCCGCAGCTGAAGTTCGGCAGCGGCGCCTCCGACGAGGTCGGCTACGACCTCAGCCGCTACGGCGTGCGCCGGGTCCTGGTGGTCACCGACGCCGGTGTCGCGGCCACCGGCCATCCCCAGCGGGTGGCCGAGCAGATGGCGCAGTTCGGCATCGAGGCGCGCGTCTACGACGGCGCGCACGTCGAGCCCACCGACGTCAGCCTGGTCGCGGCCATCGAGGAGGCGCGCGCCTCCGGCCCCTGGGACGCGTTCGTCGCCGTTGGTGGCGGGTCGAGCATCGACACTGCCAAGGCGATCAACCTGCTCACCACCAACCCCGGCGAACTGATGGACTACGTCAACGTCCCTGTCGGCAAGGGGCAGGCGCCGTCGGAGCCGCTGAAGCCGCTGGTCGCCGTCCCGACGACGACGGGCACCGGCTCGGAGAGCACCACGATCTGCGTGATGGACGTGCTGTCGCTGAAGGTGAAGACGGGGATCAGCCATGCCCGGCTGCGACCGACCCTGGCGGTCATCGACCCCGATCTGACGCGCAGCCAGCCCGCCGGCGTCACCGCAGCCTCGGGGATGGACATCCTGTGCCACGCGCTGGAGAGCTACACCGCCCGCTGGTACACCACCTACGAGCACAAGTCGCCCGAGGAACGGGTGCCGTACTGCGGCTCCAACCCGATCTCGGACATGTGGTCGGAGAAGGCGCTGACCCTGCTGGCCGGGTCCTTCCGCACCGCCGTCCGCAACGGCGATGACGTGCAGGCGCGTTCGGACATGGCGATCGCGGCCACCTTCGCCGGCATGGGGTTCGGCAACGCCGGCGTGCACATCCCGCACGCCAACGCCTACCCGATCGCCGGGCAGGTGAAGGACTTCCACCCGAAGGACTACCCGGCCGGGGAGGCGATGGTCCCGCACGGGATGTCGGTCGCCCTGACCGCGCCGGAGGCCTTCCGGTTTACCTTCGAGGCGTCCCCGGAGCGGCACGTGCGGGCGGCCGAGCTGCTCGCTCCGGGCGCCGAGCGCCCCTCGGACCTGTCGGAGTTCCTGCCCACCGTTCTCGCCGACCTGATGCGGGACATCGACATCCCCAACGGGGTCGGCGCCGTCGGCTTCGGCGAAGGCGACATCCCCGATCTCGTCGACGGCGCGATGAAGCAGCAGCGGCTGCTCGCCACCTGCCCGCGCGCGGTCACCGAGGACGACCTCGCGGGCATCTTCCGGCGGTCGATGTCCCTCTGGTGAGCAAGGTCAGCGGGGGGCGACGACGGTCTTGGTGACCTGCCCGGTTGCGACCAGCTGACCGTCGACGGTGGCCTCGGCCCGCATGAACGCCACGGCCCGGCCGTGACGCAGCACGGTGCCGACGACGTCGACGGCGGCCCCGGCGCGCACCGGGCGGAGCAGCGAGGCGGCGACGTCGTGGGTCACCGCGTGCTCGCCGTCGCCCAGGCTGGGCAGCAGGGCCAGGAACGAGGCGACGTCGAGCAGTGCGTAGACGATGCCGCCGTGCAGCATCTCCGCCTGGTTCTGCGCGGCCGGGCCGACGGGGAACCGGATGCCGGCCGAGGGATCGGACTCGTCGCGCAGCTGCACCCCGAGGTACCGGTGCAACGGGATGTCGAGCACCGCCTGGATGCGGGGATCGCGGGCGCTGGGGACGGTCACGGCGGAACTCCTCGGGTGGGCCGGGCAGGGTAGCGGCGGCGGCCGGTGGTCGCCGCCGTGGCGTGTGGAGACGTCCGATCGTCCACAGTGCCCCGTGCACGCCCTCCGGCGGGTGCCCGCGCCGCCCTACGCTGCCGCCGGTCGGGGAAGCGGAGGGGCGGTGGGGCAGGCGTGTACGGAGATCCCGCCGCACTCGATGCGCTCGCCGACGAGCTCTGCGGGCGAGCCCGGCAGGTCCGCACCGCCGCCGACGAGCACCGGCGGGAGGGACACCGGGCCCGCTGGTTGTCGGAGGCGGCTGCGGCCTACCGTCGACAGCTGGCCGACGACTGCGCCGCGGTCGACGCCTCGGCCGACGGGCTGGACGCCGCCGCCGAGCTGCTGCGCCGGCACGCCGACGAGCTCCGCGACCGGCTCGTGGCCATCGCCCGCGCCGAGCGCGAGGTGCGCGCATGGCTGGCCGAGCGGGCAACCCGCGGGGGCGAGCTGGTCGAGGACGTGGGCAGCGTGCTCGGGGAGCTGCCGGAGGCCGGTGCGGACGCGTGGCGGCAGGCCGCGGGCCGCCTGAGCCGGCTGGGCCTGTGGTGACCGGGCCCGGGGGGGAGGTGCGCATCACGGTGCGCTCCGGAACGGCGCCGCCGGTGCCGTCCGCTCCGGCCCGGCGCCTGCTCCTGACCGCCGCGGAGTGGGCCGTGCTCGTGGCGGAGTGGCCCGGTGCCCTTCCGCCCGGGCTCTCGGTCGAGGTGCCCGGGAGCCGGCAGCGGAACGATGCCGTCGCCGCGCTGGTGGCACGCGGGGTGCTGCGTGCACCGGTCGGCGGTCCGGTCGAGCCGGTTCCCGCCGTCGCCGCCGATCTTGCGGTGCTGCGCCGGCCGTTGCTGACGGTGCGGCTGGAGACCGGCGGCCGGGGCGGGAGGCGGCACGGCTGGTTCGCTCTCGGGGCGGACGTGGTCGTGGTCGTGCTGACCCTGCCGGACGGGGGGATCGAGCTGTCCCTGGCCCCCGCCGCCGGTCTCGGTGCCGAGCTGGCACGGGTTGTGCCGGAGGCCGCCGCCGTGACGGGGCCGACCGCCCGCGGTGGCGCCCCGCCGACCGGGGCCCTGCCGCTGGGCCTGCTGGACGCCGCACCGGCGGGGAGGGGTGGGCCGCCGCCGACCGCGGCGGAGGCGGCGCTGGCCGGGGAGCTGCTGCGGCGCACGGCCGGATCGCTCGACTGCCTGGTGCTGGGGCGCGCCGGTGGACCGGTCGGGGCCGGGCAGGTCTCGTGGCTGGCCACCGACGGCGGCTGGGTCGGCCTCCGTCCCCACCCCGGCGGCTCGCCGCGGCGGGTCGTCGACGTGGTGTCGGTGCGGCCGGCCGATCTCGGTACCTGGGTCGCGCCGACGGTGGCGGCGCTCCTGGAAGGCCGGGCGTGACCGCACCGGGGATCTCGGTCCGCGGCGGCGCCGGCGGGATCGAGGCCGACCTGGCCGACCTGGTCACCCTCGCCCGCGGCAGCACCGGTCTGGCCGAGGAGCTCGCGAGCGCCAGCGCCCGCTGCCGCCCGGTGCTGGCCGACCCCGACCTGCTGGCCTCCGCCCTGCTCGACCCGGCAGGCGTGGCCCGGTTCGAGGCCGCGCTGCTGGAGGCGCTGGACGGCCCGGACGGGCTCACCGTGCTCGCCGCGCGGTTCGCCGCCCGGGCGGTGGTCCTGCAGGGCGCGGCCGCCGCCTACGAGGCCGCGGACCGCGCACTGGCCGAGCTGGCCGACGCCCTGGAGTGGGCCGCCGGGTTCCTCTGGCCGGTTGCGGCAGGGGCACTGGTCCTCGGCGGCGCCGGCCGGGTCGCAACCAACCCCTTCGGGGTCGCGGCCGACATCGCCGCCGTGCTCGACGACCCCGAGCGCTGGTTGACCGAGCACCCCGGGCTGGTCGATGACGTCATGGGCGCCCTGCCCGGTCTCGGCAGCAGCATGAGCCTGCTGACCGTCGGGCTGACCGGGCCGTGGCTCGGCGGGGCAGACGTCCGGGTGGCGGCTCGGCGGCTCGGCCGGCTGTGGCCGGACGGGAGCCCGGTGGTCACGCCGTTGCCCGGCGACGACTCGGGACCCGCGGTCGTCGCACCGCGGGGCGTGGACGACCTGCTCGGGGCGCTCGAGGTCCGCGCGCTGCGCTCCGGCCCCGAGCACGACACGATCGCCGTCCGGGTGGTCACCTCCGCCAACGGCAGCACCGCCTACGTCGTCGACATCCCCGGCACCGCCGACTGGAAGGCGCCGCTCGGGCCGGTCAACCCGCAGACCCACGACCTGGGCACCAACGTTCGGGTGCTCGGCGGCGACGCCACCACCCGTCAGCAGGCGATCGCCGAGGCGCTCCGGCGAGCGGGGGCAGGCCCCGCCGACCCGGTGATGCTCGTCGGGCACAGCCAGGGCGGCATGGTCGCCGTCCAGGCGGCCGCCGACGCCGGCACGCCGGACTTCGACTTCGACGTGCGCAGCGTGGTCACCACCGGCTCACCCATCGCGCGGGCGGAGGTGCCGTCGTCGGTGCAGGTGCTGGCGCTGGAGAACGCGCACGACGTCGTTCCGCAGCTGGACAGCCGGGACAACGACGACAGCCCGAACGTCACCACGGTCACCTTCGACGGCCAGTACGGCAGCATCGCGGACAACCACGGCATCGGGACGGCGTACCGGCCGGCCGCCCGCGCCATCGACGCCAGCGACGACCCGTCGCTGGTCGCCTTCCGGGCCGGCGCCGCGCCCTTCCTGGTCGGGCCCGGGGACGAGGCGACGGTGGTCGCGCACGTCTACGAGATCGGCAGGAGATGACCCGGCGCCCCGACCCGACCGACGGCCTGCCGCCTCACGGGCGGCGCGGCCGTGCTGGTGCTGGCGGGCTGCGGGCCCTCCGGGGATCCGGCGGTGCCCATCGAGACGATCGGCATCGGGATCGGGCAGCAGCTCGTCGCCCGTGACGACGTGGTCGAGCCGGCCAGGGGGGTGCGGTCGCGGTCGACCTGCTCGACGGGGCCCAGCGCGCGCCGCTGGGGGGAAGGGGGACCCCGGCCGCAGTAGTGCTCCGCCGGCGCCTTGGGCCCCTCGTCCTGGACGGTTCGGCAACTGCGCAGCCTGTGTGCACCAGGGCGTCGGGGCGCGGTCGGCGCGTCGACGGCTCGTCCTCGTCGCCGTGGCGCCGGGCACGATTCGGGCATCGATGGCGGTGGATCGTCCCGACGAGGCGGAGATCACGGTTCCTGCTGTGTTTGAGGTCGAGGCGGAGCCTCATCCGGCGAGGCAGGGGGCTGCGCCGACGCGTCCGCCGTCGTGCCACCTCCAGGGCGTGCGGGCGGAAGCGGTGCCACCAAGAGGCGTGAAAGCGCAGGTCACGACCGGTGGGGCGGGTGGGGCTCGAACCCACGACCCAGGGATTATGAGTCCCATGCTCTGACCGGCTGAGCTACCGCCCCGGCGCTGACAGCCTGCCAGATCGAGGCGACGCACCGCTCGGACCCGCCCGTGTCAGGAGGTGCGTCTCGTTACCGGGCTGTGACATCTGGCCGATCCGCTTGTACTGTCTGCCGCGGTCCACCTGACCTCGCTCCCGAACCCGGGGGCTCGGGCGGACCCCGCCGAACCGTGCGGCCGGATGGCCGGATGGACCGGGGACCCATGTTCTCTGGGGTGAATCCCGCCTGCGCCTCCACGGGCAGGTGGGTAGGGCCACGTTCCGGCCCGAACCCGTCAGCTGACCTGGTAGGCGGACCGAGGAACGGAGACCGTCGCCTTGGCGACCTCGCACGACCAGCACCACCCCACCGTGCCGACCCGCGGGGGCCTCCGCCGCATCGGTCGGGCCGCCACCGCACTGACCGCTCTGCTGGCCCTCTCCCTGCTGGGGACGACGGCTGCGACGGCCGCACCCGGCGACGCGAAGAGCGAGCACGACCGCGTCGCCCAGGAGGTCGCCTCCATCGAGCAGCGGGTCAAGGACGCCGAGGCCCGGCTGGAGCAGATGACGCTCCGCGCCGAGGAGGCCAGCGGCGCCGTGCTGCAGGCGGAGGCCGAGCTGGCGACCGCCCAGCAGCACGCCGACGCCATCGCGGCCGAGCTCGCCGCCGTCCGCGCGGCCGTGGCGCGCACCCAGGGGGACGTCGCGGCACTCGGCCGGGAGGCCTACATGGGCCAGGACGAGACGTTCAGCGAGATGGAGATGGTGCTGCACGCCGAGGGCCCCGGAGAGCTGCTCCAGCAGGCCGCCACCCTCGAGCTCCTCGGCGAGGACCGGGCCGAGGTGCTCGAGGAGCTCCGGGTGGCCGAGGCGCGGGAGGCCCGGCTGGACGAGGAGGCGCGCGCCGCCGTCGCCCAGCGGGATGCGGCCGCGCGCACCGCCCAGGAGGCCCAGGTGGCCGTCGATGCCCTCCTCGCCGAGGCGCAGGCCGAGTTCGACGCGCTCAGCGCGGAGAAGGCGGCGCTGGACGAGCAGCTGCGCGAGGCGGAGATCCGGATGCTGAGCATGCAGGGCACCGCCGATCCGGCGGGCACCTGGAACCAGCTGCAGGCCGCCGAGCAGGCCGTCGGCGCGGTCACCGCGACCGGCGGTGGCACCGGTCTCACCCAGGGCCGGGTCACGTCCTGCTACGGCGCCCGCTGGGGCACCATGCACCTCGGCGTGGACATCGCGGCGTCGATCGGCACCCCGATCTTCACGCCGGAGCCGGGCGTCGTCCTGCAGGCGGGGCCGGCCAGCGGGTTCGGTCTCGCGGTCGCCATCCAGCACCACGACGGCGTGATCACCGTCTACGGCCACATCAACCAGTTCTTCGTGACTCCGGGCCAGGTCGTGGAGGGCGGTCAGCAGATCGCCGAGGTCGGCAACCGCGGCCAGTCCACCGGGCCGCACCTGCACTTCGAGGTGCACCGCGGGGGCCTCTACGCCGACCGGACCAACCCGGTGCCGTGGCTGGCCCAGCGCGGCATCTCCCTCGGCGGCAGCTGCGGCTGATCCGGCTCGTCCGCATCGGCCGCACGGCGTCGTCGTCCAGGATGGTGCCGTGCGGACGACGGCGGGGGAGGGCACCTGGCTGCGCGCCGGGCTGCTCGTCGCGCTGCTGCTCGCGGGGGTGGTCGTGGCCCTCGTCGTCGACCTCCCCGGCCGGACCACGGTGCGCGGCTGGATCGAGCACGGGGACGCGCGCACCTGGGTGCTGCTGATCGCCGGCCAGGCGGCGGTGCTGCTGGCGCCGGTGCCGCGTTCGCTGGTCGCCGCGCTGGCCGGAGCCGTCCTCGGCTTTGGCCTCGGGGTGGCCGTGGTGCTCACCGGCTCGCTGCTGGCGGCCCTGGTCGCCTTCGCACTCGCGCGCGGGCTGGGCCGGCCGGCCGCCGAGCGGCTGGCGGGCCCGCGGGTGAGGAGCGCCGACCGGCTGTTCACCGACCGGGGCTTCGTCGCCGTGCTGGCGGGCCGGCTGATCCCGATGATGCCGTTCGTCGTGGTCAACTACGCCGCCGGCCTCAGCGGCGTCCGGCCGCGGACCTACGTGGCCGCCACCGCGGTCGGGCTGGTGCCCGGCACGGTGGTCCAGGTGGGCGTCGGCGCCTCGGCGGGTGCCGTTGCCGCGTGGGTGGGCACGCCGTCGGCCCTGCCGGTCGTCGCTGTCGTGGTCGTGCTGGTCCTCGGCGTCGCCGCCGCCTGGCACCGGTGGCGGCGACGCCGGGCGGAGCCAGGAGCGGATCTAGCCGCGCCCGAACAACCGGCCCAGCAGCCCCCCGGCGCCGCCCACGGTGCGCGCCGCGAGCTGCAGGATCGGCCCGCCGGGGATGCCCGGCACCTTCTGGACGATGGGCGCGAGCTGCAGCAGCCCGCCGACGTCGTGCACCTTGAGCGCGCGGCGGGCCACAGCCGGAACCGGGTTGACCCGGCCGGAGGCGGCATCGAGAAGCAGGTCGGCCGCGGCCTCGACGGCCGGCCCGTCGACGACGCCGGCCGGCAGGCGGCGCACCTGCCAGCCGCCTCCGTGCGCGGTGAACCCCCAGCCCCCGTCCGGCGTGACGAGGCTGACGCGCCCGAAGATGCCGGTCGAGGCGGCCAGCGCGCCGGTGACGTCGGTCAGCGCCGCCAGGCCGGACTGCAGGACGGCCGCCGACGGCGGCTCGGCCCCGCACGAGACGAGATCCAGTCCGTGGACGGCGAGCTCGTAGGCCTGGCCGAGCACGACGCTCAGCAGCGGTAGCCGGCCCACGACGGAGACCGCCGGTGCGGCGTCGAGCTCCACGGGCTCGTCGGCCAGGTAGCGCGCGGTCGCTTCGCGGTTGCGGCGCAGCGCGGCCAGCACCTCCTCGCGGGAGGCGTCGCGGTGCGCGGCCGTGACCCGGGCGTTCACCGCGTCGGGGTCCGGTGGCGTTCCCGGCCCACCGGCCCGCGCAGAGGTGATGAGGTCGTGCAGCGCGGCGTGGTCCTCCCAGCAGCCCAGGTGCACGCAGATCTCGTGCGCCCGCCAACCGGGCAGGCGCGACGGGCGGTCGAGGTCGATCGACGCGGCCTGCGCCAGGAAGGCGTCCCACGCGCCGAGCACCATGCCGGCGACCTCGTCACGATCGGCCTCGGCCATCCCCTGGTGTCCGCCCACGTCAGGCCCTTACCCGGGGCTCCGCCGTGCCAGGCATGGGAACGGCGGCGCCGTCCCGCTCGGGAACGGGCCCAGCCGCCACCACCCCGGCCTGCTCGGTCCTGGGTCCTGCAGCGGACGCACGCCTCGTGGCTCGACGACCACAACTAGTAATCACCGCCAGACGGTGCTCGCGCCTGCAACCCCGGCGCCACATGACTCTCCGTGAACGGATCTCGGAGTCCTAGCCCGGTGGCGTCTCCGCTCCTCGCGCCGGACCGTCGGCCGAGGGTGGGAGCCTGTGAATAGCCTGGAGTGGCTGGACGTCGCCCGGTGGGCGTGGTAGTGGCGGGCTGACCAGCGACAAGGCGCCGACGCCGGAATCACCGACCACTTTCGCCCCATCAGTCGCACCCGGGCTGGCGCGATGGGGTCACCATCGTGCAAACTTGTTCCGGGAGCCCTGCTCCGCCACTGCCGATAACGGCGCGTCACCGAATCGATGGGTCCGTAGGGGAAGACGAGACCGATCGAGTCGATGGAGGTGCCCCGTGCAGCGACGGTCAACCCAGGGTGTCGTCTTCGTGCACGCGTGCCCGAAGGCGCTCTGCCAGCACGTCGAGTGGGCGCTGGAACGCGTCGTCGGCGCGCCGGTCTCCCTGTCGTGGGCTGAGCAGCCCGCAGCGCACGGTTCCTACCGTGCTGAAGTGGCGTGGACAGGTTCGCCCGGTACCGGGGCCAAGCTCGTCGCTGCGCTGCGCGCGTGGCCGATGCTGCGCTTCGAGGTCACCGAGGAGGCCAGCCACGGCAACGATGGCGAGCGCATGTCCTACGTCCCCGGGCACGGGGTCTTCCGGGCTCCGACCAGCGCCAACGGCGACCTCATCGTCACCGAGCAGCAGCTGCGCCACCTGGCCGCCACCGCGACGTCGATCGAGGCGTTCCGCCACGGTGTCGACCAGCTGCTGGGCGCGGCCTGGGACGCCGATCTCGAGGTCTACCGGCACGCCGGCGACGGCAGCCCGGTGACCTGGCTCCACCAGGTCGTCTGAGAGGGACCCCCGCCGCTCGCACGGGCGCGGCGGGGTCGTCGGGTAACAACTCCGCTACGACACTCCCGGCCTGACCGGGACGGCGTCGTAGCCTGGGGCCGGTCGTCCGGGCGCCGTCGGGGAAGCGGCGCCCGGACGACCCACCACGTCTCCGCGGCTCGAACGCGGAGGCAGGGCCGCTGACGCGGGCACCCCGGCGCCCCGCGGCGGAGATCAGAGCGGGATGTTCCCGTGGGCCCCGCGACCGAGCGGCGCGGCCGCGAGCGCCTCGATCAGCCGCCTGCGCGTCTGCGCCGGCTCCACCACCTCGTCGACGACCCCGATCTGCAGCGCCCGGTTCACCCCGCCGGCGATGCGCTCGTGCTCCTCGGCGAGCTGAGCGTGCAGCTCCTCGCGCTCGCCCGGCGGGACCGCGGCCAGCTTCTTGCGGTGCAGGATGCCGACGGCCGCCTTCGCGCCCATGACGGCGACCTCGGCGCCCGGCCAGGCGAAGACCGCGGTGGCGCCCAGCGACCGGGAGTTCATCGCGATGTAGGCCCCGCCGTAGGACTTCCGGGTCACCAGCGTCACCCGCGGGACGACGGCCTCGGCGAAGGCGTGCAGCAGCTTCGCCCCGCGGCGCACGACGCCGTCCCACTCCTGGCCCACGCCGGGCAGGTAGCCGGGGACGTCGACCAGCACCACCAGCGGGACGCCGAAGGCGTCACACATCCGGACGAACCGGGCCGCCTTCTCGGCCGACGCGGAGTCCAGGCAGCCGCCCAGGCGCAGCGGGTTGTTGGCGATCACGCCGACCGTGCGCCCGGCCAGCCGGCCGAGGGCGGTGACGACGTTGGGCGCGAACCGTGGGTGCAGTTCCAGGCCCGGCCCGTCCAGGACCGACGACACCAGGGGCTTCACGTCGTAGGCCCGGTTGGTCTGCTCGGGCAGCAGCGCCCCGAGGTCGGCGGCCGCTTCGCCCCCGGCGGACCCGAAGGTGCCCTGGGCGGCGAGCAGGTCGACGGCGAGGCGGGCGGTCTCCAGCGCGGCCGGCTCGGAGTCGGTGACGACGTGCACGACCCCGCTGCGCCGGCCGTGGGTGTCCGGGCCGCCGAGGCTCTCCATGTCCACGTTCTCGCCGGTGACCGAACGCACCACCTCGGGGCCCGTGACGAACACCCGGCCGGCGGGCCCCATGATCACCAGGTCGGTGAGGGCCGGTCCGTACGCCGCGCCACCGGCGGCGGGGCCGAGCACCACCGAGATCTGCGGGATGCGCCCGGAGGCCCGCACCATGGCCGCGAACACCTCGCCGACGGCGTGCAGCGCGGTCACCCCCTCGGCCAGCCGGGCCCCGCCGGAGTGCCAGATGCCGATCACGGGAACCCGCTCGCGCAGCGCAGCGTCGATCGCGTCGACGATGTGCCGGCAGCCGTCGACCCCCATCGCGCCCCCCATCACGGTGGCGTCGGTGCAGAAGGCGATGGCCGGGCTGCCGGACACCGTGCCGCGGGCCGCCAGCGCCCCGGAGGTGTCCCGGGCGCCGAGCTGCTGCATCGACCCGTCGTCGAAGAAGCGTCGCAGCCGGTCCTCGGGGTCGCGCGGGTCGGGGCTGGTCACGGCGGGCGCCGCCTGGACTGTCGTCACGGGTACCTCCGGGTCGTGTGGCCCCGTCCGGAGGCTCTCCCCGAGCCTGCGAGGGGTGAGCGGGACGGGGTCCGTCTTCAGGCGGTGGTGAAGGCCAGCGCGATGTTGTGCCCGCCGAAGCCGAAGGAGTCGTTGACCGCTGCGGTGAGTTCGGCCCGGCGTGGCTCGTGCCGGACGATGTCGAGGGCCTGGACGGCGGCGTCGTCGTCGGGGTCGTCGAGGTTCGCCGTCGCGGGGACGACCTGTTCGCGCAACGCGAGGATGGTGAACACCGACTCCAGCGCCCCGGCGGCGCCGAGCAGGTGCCCGGTCTGGCTCTTGGTGGCGCTGACCAGCACGTGCTCGCCCAGGGAGGAGCGGATGGCCGAGGCCTCGGCGGTGTCGCCGACCGGGGTGGACGTGGCGTGGGCGTTGACGTGCCCGACGTCGGTGGGGGAGATGCCGGCGTCGCGCAGCGCGGCGGTGATCGCGCGGGCGGCACCCTCACCCTCCGGGTGCGGGGCCACCAGGTCGTAGCCGTCGGCGGTGCCGCCGGCGCCGGCCAGCTTCGCGTGCACCCGGGCCCCCCGGGCGGCGGCGGAGTCTGCCCGCTCGAGCACCAGGGCAGCCGCGCCCTCGCCGAGCACGAAGCCGTCCCGGGCCTTGTCGAACGGGCGGGACGCGCGCTCGGGCTCGTCGTTGCGGGTGGACATCGCGCGCATGGCGGCGAACCCGGCCATCGGCAGCGGGTGGACGCAGGCCTCCGCGCCGCCGACCAGGACGATGTCGGCCCGGTCGAAGCGCAGCAGGTCCAGGCCCCAGCGGATGGCCTCGGCGCCGGAGGCGCAGGCGCTGACCGGCGCGTGCACGCCGCCCTTGGCGCCGATGGCCAGGCCGACGGCGGCGGCCGGACCGTTGGGCATGAGCATCGGGATGGTGAAGGGGGAGACCCGCTTGGGCCCCTTCGCCTCCAGGACGTCGTCCTGCCCGAGCAGCGTCAGCGCGCCACCGATCCCGGTGCCGAAGACCACCGCGATCCGCTCGGGGGCGACGCCGGCGTCGGCGGCACCGGACTCGGCCCAGGCCTGCTCGGCGGCGATGACCGCCACCTGCTGGCTGCGGTCGAGCCGGCGGGCGCGGACCCGGTCGATCTGCTCGGCGGGGTCGGTCGCCAGCCGGGCGACGAGCTGGGCGGGGAACTCCTGCACCCACTCGTCGGTGATCCGGCTGACGCCCGAGCGCCCGGCGAGCAGGGCGTCCCAGGTGCTGGCCACGTCGCCGCCGAGCGGCGTGGTGGCACCCAGGCCGGTGACGACTACGTCGGTGGTGGACGGGCTCATGGGATCTCCTCGTGCGGACGACGGCCGGGTGGGCCGGATCGGGGGCGCGGGTCCCATGCGGCGATCGGCCGGCGGGACCCGCGGGGCTCAGCCCTGGTTCTTCTCGATGAAGCTGATCGCGTCGCCGACGGTCTTGATGTTGGCGAGCTGGTCGTCGGGGATGGCGACGCCGAACTTGTCCTCGACGGCGGTGGCGATCTCGACCATCGACAGCGAGTCGACGTCGAGGTCCTCGGTGAAGGACTTCTCCGGGGTGGCGTCGGCGGGCGACACCCCGGCGACCTCCTCCAGGATCTCGGCCAGACCGGACTGGATCTCCTGGGTGCTCACGCGGGTCCTCTCTCTCGGATGGGGCGGGCATGGCCCGCCGACGTCCGGGACACGGTGTCCCGGCGAACTGGGGTGGTGGCGCTCACGGGAGGACGACGACCTGCCCGGCGAAGGTCAGACCCGCTCCGTACCCGAGCAGCAGGGCGACGTCGCCGGTCCTGGCCTCGCCGCTCTCGAGCAGGGCCGACAGCGCGAGCGGCACCGAGGCCGACGACGTGTTGCCCGCGCGCACGATGTCGCGGGCGATGACGGTCCGCTCGGGCAGCTTCAGCCGCTTGGCCATCAGCTCGATGATCCGCAGGTTCGCCTGGTGCGGCGCGAACACGTCGATGTCGTCGGGGCCGACGCCGGCGCGGCGCATCGCCTCGACGAGCGTGTCGGTCAGCTTGGTGGTGGCCCAGCGGTACACGGCCTGGCCGGCCATGCTCATCGCCACCTCGCCCTTGGGAATGGCGATGGCCTCGGCCTGGTCGCCGTCGCTGCCCCACACGACCGGGCCGATGGCGGGTTCGTCCGAGGCGCCCACGACGGCCGCGCCGGCGCCGTCGGCGAAGATGACCGCCGTCGCCCGGTCGTCGAGGTCGGTGTAGTCGGTGAGCCGTTCGCCGCCGATGACCAGCGCGTTGCGTGCCGAGCCGCTGCGGATCGCATCGGCCGCCGCGCTGAGCGCGTAGCACCATCCGGCGCAGCCGGCGTTGACGTCGAAGGCGCCGGGTCGGGGCGCGCCCAGCCGGTGGGCGACCTCCGGGGCGAGCCCGGGGATGGGCCGCGGCAGGCTGGCCGAGGCCACCAGCACCAGGTCCAGGTCGGCGGCGTCCAGCCCGCTGGCCGCCAGCGCCTTGCCGCCGGCCGCGACGCTCATCTCCAGCAGTGTCTCGTCGGGCTCGGCCCAGCGCCGCTCGGCGATGCCCACCCGGCTCTGGACCCACTCGTCGTTGGTGTCCATCCGCTGGGCGAGGTCGTCGTTGGTGACCCGCCGGCGGGGGCGGTAGCTGCCGAGCCCGAGGATGCGGGCGCCGGGGGCGCCGGCAGGTAGCTGGATCGGGATCACGCGGTCACCTCCGGGTAGAGCCGGGCGATCGGGTCGCCGGCGTCGACGAGGTCGCCCTCGTGGACCAGCCACTCGGCCAGCACGCCGTCGTAGGCGGCCGACACGTTGACCTCTTCCCTGCGGCCGCGGATGCAACCCAGGGGAGTGCCGGCGGGCAGGTGCGTGCCCTCGGCGACCTCCGCGGGGCTGACCGTGCCGCGGGCGGGGGCCACGACCATCCGCCAGTCGGGCAGGTGCTCGGCCTCCGCGCGGCCGCGCTCGGCGGCGATGAGCTCGCGGGCGCGGTCGAGGTCGTCCGGGGAGGTCACGGCGAGCACCTCGATGCCCGCGCCCTTCCACTCCCGCTTGGCCAGCCCGGCGAGCGCACCGGCCGGGGGGAGCTCGATGACGGCGGTGACGCCGAGCTGGCGCATGGTGGCCAGGCACGAGTCGAAGCGCACCGGGCTGGTGACCTGGCTGACGAGCCGGGACAGCACCTGGGCGCCGGAGTCGACGGCCGCGCCGTCGGCGTTGGACAGCAGCAGCCTGCTGGGGTCGGCCGGCCGCAGCCCGCCGACCAGGCCCTCGAGCTCCTCGCGGGCCGGGGCCATGTACTCGGTGTGGAAGGCGCCGGCGACCGGCAGCGGCATCACCCGGGCCTTGGCCGGGGCCCCGGCCTTGAGCGCGGCGAGCCCGTCGAGCGGCCCGGCGGCCACGATCTGGCCGGCGCCGTTCATGTTGGCGGGGGTGAGGCCGTGTGCCGAGATGGCGGCGAGCACCTCGTCGGGGTCGCCGCCGAGCACGGCCGACATCCCGGTGGGCGTCCGGGCGCAGGCCGCGGCCATGGCCCGGCCGCGGACGGCGGTCAGCGCGATGGCCGCCTCCACGGACAGGACGCCGGCGAGCGCGGCTGCGGTGAGCTCGCCGACGCTGTGCCCGGTGATGACGACGTCCCGGCCGGTGTGGGGGGTGTGGGACACGGGGCCCGGGAGCCCGCCGAGCTCGCGGGCGACGACGAGGCTCATCGCGACCACGAGCGGCTGCGTGACGGCGGTGTCCTTGATCGCCTCCGCGTCCCCGGTGGTGCCGAGCGCCAGCAGGTCCGCGCCGGAGATCGCGCCGGCCCAGCGGAAGAACGGCTCCGCGCCCGGCAGGTCGAGCCAGTCGGTCAGCATTCCTGGCTTCTGGGCACCCTGACCAGGGGCGAGGACGGCGAGCACCCCATCACCGTGCCAGTGATCATCCGTTCCCGCGCGGCGCGGGCGAACGAAAGCGCACCGTTGATCTTTGTGGGATTCCTCCAACACATGCTTGGTCCACAGCCGATGCGGGGCTCGATCGTGGTGGGAACCGCACGCCTGGTGACCTCGGAGGCCGGCTCAGTGCCAGAGCGACCGGTCGCGGTCCAGCTCGGCGAGGGCGAGGGCGATCTGCAGCGTCCAGCTGCCACGCGGGTCGGTGGCGGAGAGCCCGGTGAGCTCCGCGGCCCGCTTGAGCCGGTACCGCACCGTGTTGGGGTGCACGAAGATCGACCGGGCGCTCGCCTCCAGGTTGCCCCCGCTGCTCAGCACCGCCCGCACCGTCTCGAGCACCCCGCCGCCGGCCGAGCGCAGCGGCGCGGCCACCTGCTCCTGGAGGGCCACCCGGGCCAGCGGATCGCCGTCGAGCGCCCGCTCGGCCAGCAGCGCGTCGGCCGGCACCGGGCGCGGCGCCTCCGGCCAGGCGCGGGCCGCCCGGAGCCCGGCGAGCGCGGCCGCCGCGGAGACGGCCGCCCGTCCCAGCCCATCGACCACCGGGCCGGTCACCACCGGCCCGTCGCCGAACTCGTCGCTGATCCGCTCGGCCGCGCCCTCGAGGTCCTCGGTGCTGCCCAGCACGACCACCAGCTGCTCGGCGTGCACGCCGACCAGCACGTCGCAGCGCAGGCCGCGGGCGGTGCGGCGGACCGCGCCGTGCGGGTCGTCCACCTCCGTGGGGGCGGCGCCCACGATGACCAGGGCGGGGGTGCCGGCGGCCCAGCCCAGCGCCGCGGCTCGGCCGGAGAGCTCCTCGGACCGCTCGCCCCGCACCAGGGCGTCGACGGCCAGGGCCTCCAGGCGTGCGTCCCAGGCGCCCCGGTTCTCCGCGAAGCTGGCGTAGACGTGGGCGGTGGCGAAGGCGACCTCCCGGCTGAACTGCAGCACGGCCAGCCGCAGGGTGTCCTCGTCCCCGGGCTCGGCCACGGAGGTGACGCGCTCCTCCATCACCTCGACGGTGACCTTGATCAGGTCGACGGTCTGCTTCAGCGCCACGGCCCGCACCAGCTCCCGGGGCGCAGCGCCGAACACCTCTCCGGTGAGCCGTGGCGGACGCCCGGGGCTGCGGCACCACTCGACCAGGGAGGCGATCCCGGCCTGCGCCACGAGGGTGACCCACGAGCGCTGGTCGGCCGGCATGGCGCGGAACCAGGGCAGGTCGTCGTCCATCCGGGCGACGGCCTGGGTGGCCAACGACCCGGATGCTCGCTCCAGCCGCCGGAGCGTGGCGTCGCTCGGCGGGCGGTTGGTCACCCGGCTCACGCGGTCAGCGTGTCACGCCGGGCCGGGTCGGGGAGAGTGGAGCCGTGAACGTTCCCCCGGTCGGCGCCCTGCCCGGCGGCCGCGTCCCCCACCGCCGGCGATGACCGGGCCCGACTCCCGGGTGCTGCTCGCCCCCGACGACGGCTCCCTCGGCCCGCTGCTGCGGATCGCCGACGACCGGCTGGCCCCGGGGGTGGGCTACGGCGTGCACGAGCACCGGGCGGTCGACGTCGTCGCCGTCGTCCTGGCCGGGACGCTGACCCACCGCTGGGGGGTCGGGGTCGCCGTCGGCGCCGGTGACGTGGCGGTGCTGCGCGCCGGCACCGGCCTGGCGCACGACGAGGTGGCCGGCGACCGCGGCGCCCGGGTGCTGCAGTGCTACCTGCGCAGCGCGACCCCGGGACTTCCGGCCGCGCACGAGGTGCACCGGGCGGCCGGTGGATGGCTCGGCCTGGGCCGGGACGACGCCCGGCTGTGGGTGGGCCGGACGGTCCCGGGGGAGGAGGTGACCCCACCGGCGGGCGTCCTCCTGGTCGCCGGGGCCGCGGGCGTGCGCGTGCACGAGGCGGGCCCGGTCCGCGCGGGGGAGGCCGTGACCCTCGTGGTGTGGCAGGTGGACGCGGGACGCCCCGACTGGGCAGAGTCGTGAGCATGGAATCGGCCTCCGCGCAGGGTCCCGCCGCGAGCGTGCGAGCGGAGGGGAACGAGGGGGACCTTCCGCTCCTCGCCGCCGCCTACTCCGACGCCGACCGCACCATCGAGCTGCGCCGGCGGCTGCACCGGCACCCGGAGATCGGGCTGCACCTGCCGCGCACGCAGGCCGCGGTGCTCGAGGCGTTCGCGGAGCTGCCGCTGGAGGTCACCACCGGGACGACGACCAGCTCCGTCGTCGCGGTGCTGCGCGGCGCGCGCCCGGGGCCGACCTACCTGCTGCGCGCCGACATGGACGCGCTGCCCGTGCACGAGGACAGCGGGCTGCCCTTCGCCTCGCAGGTTCCCGGCGCGATGCACGCCTGCGGGCACGACACCCACGTCGCCATGCTCGTCGGGGCCGCGCGGCTGCTCGCGGCCCGCCGGGAGGAGCTGGCCGGGCAGGTGGTCCTCATGGTCCAGCCGGGCGAGGAGGGCTTCCACGGCGCCCGGTACATGCTCGACGAGGGCCTGCTCGACGTCGTCCCGGAGGCGCCGGTGAGCGGCGCGTTCGCGCTGCACATCTCCTCCACGCTGCCCAGCGGGAGCGTCAACGTCCGGCCGGGGCCGATGATGGCCGCCGCCGACCAGTGGCGGATGACCTTGCGGGGCCGCGGTGGGCACGCCTCGGAGCCGCACGCGGCCGCCGATCCGATCCCGGTGGCGGCGGAGATCGTGCTGGCACTGCAGGCCATGGTGACCCGGCGGGTCGACGTCTTCGACCCCGCCGTCGTCACCGTCGCGCACATCGAGGCCGGGTCCACGAACAACGTCATCCCCGACACCGCCTACCTGGAGGGGACGATCCGGACGCTCTCCGCGGAGCGCCGGGCCGACGTCGTCGCCTCGGTCCATCGGGTGGCCACCCACGTCGCCGCCGCGCACGAGCTGGAGCTGCACTGGGAGCACTTCGAGGGCTACCCGGTCACGATGAACGACCCCGGCATGGCCGCTCAGGTGCTGAAGACCGCTGCCGAGCTGCTCGGCCGGCAGGCGAGCGTGCTCATGCCCGCGCCGCTCATGGGGGCCGAGGACTTCTCCTACGTGCTCCAGCGGGTGCCCGGCGTCATGGCGTGGCTCGGTGCCCGCCCGCACGGCGTGGACCCGGCGACGGCCCCGCCCAACCACTCCAACCTGGCGGTCTTCGACGAGGAGCCGCTGCCCGCCGGGGTGGCCCTCTACGCGCAGATGGCCCTCCAGGCGTTGTCCGGCTGAACGCGGAACGGCCCGCCTCCCCGGAGGGAAACGGGCCGTCCACGGTGGCCCCCCTGCAGGGTCCCGCCGCGAGCTCGCGAGCGGCGGGGGGCAGGGGGTCCTTCGTCAGGTCGCCGGGCTGGGGTCCGACCGCTCGTCGGGGGGCGCGGCCTGCACGTCGCGCACCTGGTACTTCTCCACGGCCTCGCGGACCTTCGCGCGATCCACCTGACCCTCGTCGGCCAGCGACGCCAGCGCCCGAACCACGATCGACTCGGCGTCGACGTGGAAGTGCCGGCGCAGCGCGGGCCGGGTGTCGGAGAGGCCGAACCCGTCGGTGCCCAGCGTCGACATCCCACCGGGCACGTACGGCGCGATCAGGTCCGGCACGGCGCGCATCCAGTCCGAGACCGCCACCACGGGGCCGGTGGTCTGCTGCAGCCGCGCGGTGACGTACGGGGTCCGCGGCTCCTCCTCCGGGTGCAGCAGGTTCCACTCGTCGCACTCGTCGGCCTGGCGGCGCAGCTCCGTCCAGGAGGTCACCGACCACACGTCGGCGGTGACGCCCCAGTCCTGGGCCAGCAGCTCCTGCGCCCGCAGCGCCCACGGCACCGCCACGCCGGAGGCGAGCAGCTGCGTGCGGGGACCGTCGCCGCCCGCACCCTCGGCGTAGCGGTACATCCCGGCCAGGAGCCCCTGCACGTCGAGCCCGTCGGGCTCGGCCGGCTGGTTGAACGGCTCGTTGTAGACGGTCAGGTAGTACATGACGTCGGGGGAGCGGGAGCCACCCAGCGGGGCGCCCGGGTCCTCCCCGTACATGCGCACCAGCGCGTCGCGGGTGATGTGGGCGACCTCGTAGGAGAACGCCGGGTCGTAGGACACCACCGCGGGGTTGGTGTGCGCCATGAGCAGCGAGTGGCCGTCCTCGTGCTGCAGCCCCTCGCCGTTGAGCGTGGTGCGCCCGGCGGTGGCGCCCAGCAGGAAGCCCCGGCTCATCTGATCCGCGGCGGCCCAGATGGAGTCGGCGGTCCGCTGGAACCCGAACATCGAGTAGAAGATGTAGATCGGGATCATCGGCTCGCCGTGGGTCGAGTACGACGTCGCGACGGCCGTGAAGGACGCCGTCGAGCCGGCCTCGTTGATGCCCTCGTGCAGGATCTGGCCCTGCTCGGACTCCTTGTAGGTGAGCATCAGCTCGCGGTCGACCGAGGTGTACCGCTGGCCCGCCGGGTTGTAGATCTTCTGCGTCGGGAAGAGGCTGTCCATCCCGAACGTGCGGGCCTCGTCCGGGATGATCGGCACGAAGCGCGGCCCGAGCTCGGCGTCCTTGAGCAGCTCCTTGAGCAGGCGGACGAACGCCATCGTCGTCGCCACCTCCTGCTTGCCCGAACCGCGCCGCAGGACGTCGAGCGCCTTGTCCTCGGGCGCCTTGAGCGTCTTGAACTCCGACCGCCGGCGCGGCACGGCGCCGCCCAGCGCCCGGCGCCGCTCGAGCATGTACTGCATCTCGTCGGAGTCCGGGTCGGGCTTGTAGTAGGGCGGCAGGGTCTTGTCCAGCGCCGAGTCGGGGATGTCCAGGTAGAGCCGGTCGCGGAAGGCGGCGAGGTCCTCGGCGGTCAGCTTCTTCATCTGGTGCGTCGAGTTGCGGCCCTCGAAGTGGCTGCCCAGCGTCCAGCCCTTGATGGTCTTGGCGAGGATGACCGTGGGCTGGCCCTTGTGCTCCATCGCGGCCTTGTAGGCGGCGTAGACCTTGCGGTAGTCGTGGCCCCCGCGGGCGAGGTCCCAGACCTCCTTGTCGCTCATCCCCTCGACGAGCTTGCGGGTCCGCGGGTCGCGGCCGAAGAAGTGCTCGCGGACGAAGGCGCCGTCCTCGGCCTTGTACGTCTGGTAGTCGCCGTCGGGCGTGGAGTTCATCAGGTTGACCAGGGCGCCGTCGCGGTCGGCGGCCAGCAGCCTGTCCCAGCCGCGGCCCCAGATCACCTTGATGACGTTCCAGCCGGCGCCGCGGAAGAACGACTCCAGCTCCTGGATCACCTTGCCGTTGCCGCGGACCGGGCCGTCCAGCCGCTGCAGGTTGCAGTTGATGACGAAGGTGAGGTTGTCCAGCTCCTCGCGGGCGGCCAGGCCGATGACGCCGAGCGACTCGGGCTCGTCCATCTCGCCGTCGCCGAGGAAGGCCCACACGTGCTGGTCGGAGGTGTCCTTGATCCCGCGGGCGTGCAGGTAGCGGTTGAACCGCGCCTGGTAGATGGCGTTCATCGGGCCCAGGCCCATGGAGACGCTGGGGAACTCCCAGAAGTCGGGCATCAGCCGGGGGTGCGGGTAGGACGACAGCCCGCCGCCGGGGTGGCTGACCTCCTGGCGGAAGCCGTCGAGCTGCTGCTCGGTGAGCCGGCCCTCGAGGAACGCGCGGGCGTAGATGCCGGGGGAGGCGTGGCCCTGGAACCAGATCTGGTCGCCGCCGCCGGGGTGGTCCTTGCCGCGGAAGAAGTGGTTGAAGCCGACCTCGTACAGCGACGCCGACGACGCGTAGGAGGAGATGTGCCCGCCGACGCCGATCCCGGGTCGCTGCGCCCGGTGCACCATGATCGCGGCGTTCCACCGGATGTAGGCGCGGATCCGGCGCTCGGCGTCCTCGTCACCGGGGAACCAGGGCTCGCGCTCCGGCGGGATCGTGTTGATGTAATCGGTGCTGCGCAGGGCCGGGACGCCGACCTGCTGCTCGCGGCTGCGCTCGAGCATGCGGAGCATCAGGTACCTGGCCCGGTTGCGGCCGGCGTGGTCGACGACGGCGTCGAGGGACTCCAGCCACTCCTGGGTCTCCTCGGGGTCGGTGTCGACCAGCTGACTGGGGAGCCCGTCGGTGATGACCGCGCGGGCCTGTCCTACCCGGGCGGGGTCGCCGTCCGGCTGCTGTGGTGCGCTCATGGGTCCATCGTCTCCCGCCGACCTCGCCGCCGTCACCTCCCGGTGCCATCTACCGGGCAAGTCGTGTCGCAGAGCCGGTGGGGACCGCGGGCGTCGCGCCGGTGAACGCAGGCTTGCGTCGTGCCCGTCATGCCCTACGCTTCCGCCAGCGGCGCCTCGTACGGACGGCGCTGCTCCGGGGGGCGACCCTCGGAAGGTGACCGCGTCGGTGACAGGGTGAGGGGTGACATGACCAGGGTGCGGGTGGTTCTCCCGCTGGTCGTGTCGGTTCCGGTCCCGTGCCCGTGCTCCGCGCGCCCGGCACCTGCCGCCCTCCCGGTCCTCCTGTGACACTTCCGCGCGCGGTCACCGGCCCGGCAGGGCACCATCCACCCCACAGCAGGTCAGCAGACCGACCCATGGAGGAGCAGCAGGGATGAGCGTCGACAGCGCCGGCATGGCGGCTCGGCTGGGCATCAAGCCGGGCATGGTCGTGCAGGAGCTCGGCTGGAGCGAGGACGCCGACGAGGACCTGCGCGACTCCATCATCGAGGTCTCGGGCAGCGAGATGGTGGACGAGGACACCGACGAGGTGGCCGACGTGGTCGTCCTCTGGTGGCGCGAGGACGACGGTGATCTGTTCGACGCCCTGACCGACGCGCTCACCTCGCTGGCCGACGAGGGCGTCGTCTGGCTGCTGGTGCCGAAGTCGGGCCGGCCCGGGCACGTGGAGCCGGGTGACGTCACCGAGGTGGCGCCGACGGCCGGCCTGTCGCAGACCAGCAGCATCTCCGCGGCCAAGGACTGGTCGGGCATCCGCCTGGTCACCCCGAAGGCCGCGCGCAGCCGCCGCTGAGCGGAGGGCGTCTCTACCCCACCGCTCGGCGGCACGACCGTGCAGAGGGGTCGTTCCAGCACTCGAAGGGCCTCGCACCCCAGCGCCCGCACGCTGGGGACGAGCCTCTGGACGGGGCCGACAGCGGTCACTGAACGTCTGTGCGGCACGATCGGGGGCATGAGCCTCTCCGTCGGTGACCGCGCCCCCGAGTTCAGCCTTCCCGACCAGGACAAGCAGGTCGTCTCCCTCGCCGACCTGCGCGGCACCCCCGTGCTGCTGGTCTTCTACCCCTTCGCCTTCTCCGGCATCTGCACCGGTGAGCTCTGCCAGCTGCGCGACGAGCTGACCTCCTACACCGACGCCGGGGTGAAGGTGCTGGCCATCAGCACCGACCCCGTCTTCAGCCTCAAGGCGTTCAAGGCGCAGGAGAACCTCGAGTTCCCGCTGCTCTCGGACTTCTGGCCGCACGGCACGGTCGCCCAGGCCTACGGCGTGTTCAACGAGAAGGCCGGCATGGCCGTGCGCGGCACCTTCCTGGTCGACGCCGAGGGTGTCATCGCCTTCACCGAGGTGAACGCGCCCGGCGACGCCCGTCAGCAGTCCGGCTGGAAGGACGCCGTCGCGAAGCTGGCCTCCTGAGGCCGGGCGTCCGGGGCCATACCCTGGACGCGCCGGGCGCGTAGCTCAGCGGTAGAGCTCTCGCCTTACAAGCGAGCGGTCGCAGGTTCGAACCCTGTCGCGCCCACTGTCGTGCCTCATCCCGCGGCATCCGCCGTCGGCTCGTGGTGGTGTCGCGAGCTCCGGACACCACCACGAGCCGACGACCGGCGGCGTGCGGCCCGCCTGGCGGGACGAGGCGTCAGGCGGCGACGGCGTCCTCGGCCGCGGCGGTGCGGGGGGCGGCCGGCTTCGGGAAGGCCGGGCGCAGGAACGCCGGCGCCCGGAACGGCTTCCACTCGCCCTCGGGCTGGGCCAGCCGGTCGGCGATCGCCCAGAGGGCGGCCGGGTGGTGGCCGATGCCCAGGTGGCTCGCGGTGACGGCGATGTTCTCGCAGCGCTCGCCGGGGAGGTTCAAGCAGGTCTGCCAGTGCACGATGCCGTCGTAGTGGGAGTAGATCGAGGTCGCGGGCACCGGCAGGGGGCAGCCCTCGGATTCGAGCGGGAACTGACGCTGCTCCACGTGCAGGTGGGCGTAGCGGTCGAACGCCTTGCTGGCCCGGCTCTGCGTGTGCCGCTCGATGCGGAACGGGCTGCCGAGGGTGATCACCTGGCGCACCTGGTCGGGGCACTGCCGGGCGAGGTCCCGGGCGAAGATGCCGCCCAGGCTCCACCCGATGACCGTCACCTTGCGGCGGTAGCGGCCGTGCAGGTAGTCGAGCCTGTCGCGCAGGCCGTTGACGCAGATGGCGGTCGGGCCGATGTTGCGGCCCAGCCCCCAGCCGTGCACTCGGTAGCCGAGGCGCCGCAGCGTCGCCCGCAGTACCCGGGTGGAGGTGTCGTCGGCGAGGAAGCCGGGGAGGACCAGCACGGGGTGCCCGTCGCCCTTGGGCAACCGCTGCGTGAGCGGGCGGGCTGCCAGGTAGAGGCCGTAGTCCGCGATCGCCCTGGTGGGCTCGCTCAGGTAGAGCGGGAGTGCGGGACCGTCACCCTGCTGTCGTGCCACGTCGTCCTCCAGGCTGCCGTCCATTCGTGCAGGGGCTCTACCAAGATGCGGCCTGGCTCACACCTGGCGGTCGCATACGCGCGGGCACATGTTGCCGAATTGTGTCCCGCGTCATAGCGCGCGTTCGCGTTCCGCGCATCCGCACGACCGGGCCGCACTGCGCCCGCTCGCAACTCGTGCCACGGTACGGACGACCGCACGGGGGAGGAGGGCACTGATGAGCGAGGACGACATGCCGGGCCGCAGCCGCACCGTGGACCTGGACGGCCCGGTGCACTACCTGGACTTCGGCGGCGCGTCCGACGGGCCGGCGGTCGTGCTGGTGCACGGTCTCGGCGGATCGCACCTGAACTGGGACCTGGTGGCCCCGGCCCTGCGGGAGCACGCGCGGGTGTTCGCCCTCGACCTCCCCGGCTTCGGCCGCAGCGAGCCCGGCGGCCGCAAGGCCAGCGTCCCGGCCAACGTCGCGGTGCTGCACCGTTTCCTCACCGAGGTGGTCGGCGAGCCCGCCGTCCTGGTGGGGAACTCCATGGGCGGCATGATCTCGGTCCTGGCGACGGGGGAGCACCCCGAGGCGGTGCGCGGTCTGGTGCTGCTCGACCCCGCAGTGCCCGGCCCGCGCCGCGCGCTGGATCCGCTGGTGGCGATGACGTTCGCGCTGTACGCGATCCCGTTCGTGGGGGAGCGCTTCCTGTGGTGGCGGCGCCAGCGGACGTCGGCCCTGGTCCGCGTGCACGACATGCTGGAACTGGTGGGCGTGGACCCCGAGCGGGTGCCCTCCGACGTCATCGACCGGTCGGTCACCCTGATCGAGGAGCGCCGCGACGTCCAGGGCATGGACCGGGCGTTCCTCGCCGCCGCCCGCTCGGTGCTGCGGGTGCTCGCCGACCCCCGCCGCTACCGGGCCGCGATGGCGTCCATCGACGTTCCCGTGCTGCTGGTGCACGGCGACCGCGACCGGCTGGTGCCGGTGCAGGCCGCCCGGGACATCGCCCGGCAGCACCCCGCCTGGCGCTACGCGGAGTGGTCCGACGTCGGGCACGTGCCGCAGCTGCAGGAGCCGGAGCGGACCGTCGCCGAGATGCTCGACTGGATGCGGGACACGGCGCTGACCAGCTCGCCGGCCTGACCACGCGGGGGACACCGCCGCCGCGGTCGGCTCAGGGGTGCGCGTCGAGCGTGTCGCGCAGCGCCTCGAGGCCGGTGTAGCGGGGGCGCCACCCCAGCTCCTCCCGGGCCCGGGTGGTGTCCATGATCACCGGTCGGCCGGCCGCCTCGATCCACTCGGCCGCCGGCGGGAGGAACGGCAGCCGGGACACCGCCCGCGCCGTCACCTGCGCGGGCGCGGCGGGCAGCGGAACCGGGATCGCGCCGAACTCACGGGCGACGTCGGCCGCGGTCAGCACGCCCTCGCCGGCGATGTTGTAGGCGCCGGGAGGCCCGGCGCCCAGGACGCAGAGCAGCAGTGCCTGGCCGACGTCGTCCTCGTGGACGAACTGCAGCGGGTGCTTCGGCACCAGCAGCGGCACCGGAACCGGCAACCGCCGCGGCCGGCCGAACAGCAGGCGGCCCAGCGGTGCGAGCGGGCCGGGCAGCACGTCCTTGGCACCGACGGCATGCGGGCCGAGCACCACCGACGGGCGCAGCAGGTAGAGCGCCAGGTGGGGTGCGGCCGACGCCTCCTCCTGCAGCAGGTGCTCGAGCTCGGCCTTCTCCTGCGCGTAGAACAGCCGCGACGCCGGGCGCACCGGCCAGTCCTCGGAGATCCGCTCGGGGTTGTCGCGGTGGAAGCCGTACGCCGCCACGGAGGAGGAGTGGACGAACCGGCGGGCGCCGACGGCGGCCGCTGCGCGGAAGACGTTCAGCGTGCCGTCGACGTTGACGGCGCGCGTCGTGCCCCGGGAGGCGTTCCCGGTGATCAGGAAGGCCAGGTGGACGACGACGTCGGCGCCGCGGAACGCCTGCCGGAGCGCCTCGGGGTCGCGGACGTCGCCCTGCCGGTACTCCATCTTCGTCCAGCCGCGCTCGGCCGGGTCGAACGGCCGGCGGGCGATGCCGATGACCCGCTCGACGCGGTCGTCATCCTCCAGCAGCGGGAGCAGGCCGGCGCCGAAGGTGCCGGTGGGGCCGGTGACCGCGACGGTCAGCCCGCGCTCCCCGCCCGCCGCCTCCCTGGCCGGGCCGCGTCTCTTCGTCGGGCTCATCGGGCGCTGGCCCGGGCGCGGGACTTCGCGCCGGTCGGCTGGGGGACGTCGGGGGTGGCCTGGTCGGCCCGGGCGTGCTCGAGCAGCTCCTCGATGCCGCGCCGGATCCCGCCCGAGAGGACGTCGACGTCGGGAAAGGCGTCGAAGTCGGCGTTGATGCCGAAGGTCATCGTGTCGAGGTAGCTGAAGATGCCGATGGAGCACCGGATGCCACCGGCGATCGGCACGTAGGCGTGCGCCGAGGTCATCCGCTTGCCCAGCACGTAGAGCGGCACCCGCGGACCCGGGACGTTGGTGGTGACCGCCTGGCACCACATCTGCCCGGCCTGCATGCCCGCCCGGACGCCCATGGAGAGCAGGCCCGGGGCCACGAAGTCGCCCATCGCGATGATCGACGGGACGTCGACGGCCTGCATGGCCCGCTTGTGCTCGTCCATCTGGCGGCGGACGGTCCGCAGCCGGGAGACCGGGTCGGGGTCGCCGACGGGCAGGTCGACGAAGACGCACGACACCTGGTTGTCCAGCGCGCCGCGCTTGCTCTGCGCGCGCACCGAGACCGGCACCATCGACCGGACCACCAGGTCCTCCGAGGAGAGCTCCCCGCGGCCCTGCAGCAGGTCGCGGAAGCCCTTGGTGATGGCGGTGAGGACGACGTCGTTCACGGTTCCGCCGAGCGCCGTGCGGACGGCCTTGAACTCCTGGAACCTCCCGGCGGTCCAGGCCCACCGGCGGTGCGGGCCGATGTGGCCGTTGAGCGAGCGGGCCGTCGGGGTCACCGCCTGCCGGGCCAGGGACGGCACCGTCTTCGCCAGCGTGCGCCCGACTCCGGTGAGGCCGCGGGCACCCCGGACCGCGCTGCCCACGCTCGGCAGGCTGGTGAGGGTGCGCAACGGCTGGGTCATCGCCTCGGTGACGGCGCCGGCGACGAGGGCCATCGACGAGGGGTCGTGGCGCGGGGTCCAGTCGCGCGGATCGCCGTGGGCGGCGTCGGGATCGAGGTCGAACATCAGCTGCATGAGGTCGGTGCCGGCGACGCCGTCGACCATGCAGTGGTGGACCTTCGAGATGATCGCCCAGCGGCCCTCCGCCAGGCCCTCGACCAGCCACAGCTCCCACAGCGGCTTGGCCATGTCCAGGCGCTGGCCCAGCACCCGGCCGGCCAGGTTGCGCAGCTGCTCGTCGCCGCCCGGCGAGGGCACCGCGGTGTGCCGCACGTGGTAGAGGATCTGGAAGTGCGGGTCGTCGACCCACATCGGCCGGCCCAGCTGCAGCGGCACCTCACGGACCCGCTGGCGGTAGCGCGGCACGAGCGGGAGCTTGCTCAGCAGCAGCCGCACCACGTCGCCGTAGCCGGGCGCCGGGCCGTCGAAGACGGCCAGCGACCCCACGTGCATCGGGGTGTTCTCGCTCTCCGCGAAGTAGAACCCGCTGTCGAGGGCGCTCAAGCGGTCCACGTCTTCACTCCTCGCCGCCCGGCCCCGCTGTTCGGACCAGGGCCGTCGCACGTCCCGGATGGCCGCCGAAGTTATGTGTGTCTTCTGGGTAGACGCAACCTGACTGTGTGGCGACGGCCACAGCCTGGGTGCCCGGATTCGGCGCGGTCAACCGGCTTCGCGGACGCCGTCCTCGACGCGGTCGAGCAGGTCGAGCAACGCCTGGTCGACCACCGCCCTGCGGGTGAGGTTCACGCTGTGCCCGGCGCCGGGGACGACGACCAGCTCGGCTCCCGGCCCGATCGTCTCGGCGATCCGCCGGCCGTGCGCGGCCGGGGTGAGCCGGTCGTGGGTGGCGGCCACCACGGTCACCGGTATCCGCCGCAGCACCGGCAGGGCGGCGGTCTCGTCGTGGTCGAGGAAGGTCGCGTAGAAGGCCATGGTCACCGGCAGCGGCGTCGCCTCCAGCAGCTCCTGGACCATCCGGACCGAGCGCCGGTCGGCGTCGTCCCGGCCGAAGAGCAACCGCCGGATCGCCCGCCGGCCCACGAACCGCCCCCGCCACGGCAGCTGCTCCAACCGGGGGGCGAGCCGCTGGAGCAGCCACAGGTACAGCGGCAGCAGGCCGAGCCGACGTCCCACCTTCACGAGGAACCCGACCGGACCGGTGCCGACCAGCCCCCCGGCGGAGGTGGCGAGCAGGAACGCGCCGACGACCCGGCCGCCGAACAGCTCCGGCCGCTGGCGGGCCAGCGCGAGGATGCTCATCCCGCCCATCGAGTGCCCGGCCAGCACCACCGGCCCGGTCGGGGCGACGGCGTCGAGCACCTGGCCGAGGTCGCGGCCGGTGCGGTCGATCGTGGCCTTGGTGAGGGGCGTCCAGCCGGACCGGCCGTGCCCGCGCTGGTCCCAGAGCACCAGCCGGGTGCGGTCGCGCAGCGCCTCGCGCTGCAGCTGCCACTCCGCCAGCCGGGCGGTGAAGCCGTGGCAGAGGACGACGGTGAGCGGTGCGTCCATCGCCCCGCCCCCGGCCGGCCCGTCCACCTCCACGTGCAGGTCGACGCCGTCGTCGGTGGTCACCGTCCGGGAGCCCGGCGGCGGGGGGCCGTCGAGCGGGGGCAGGATCAGCAGCGGCGGGTCGCTGGGCACGGCGCCATCCCAGGCCCCGTGGGCCGGGCACGCAACCGGGGCGGAGCGCCGGGGCCACGGTTCGTGCACGAACCGTGGCCCCGGGCCCCGCGGCACGACGACGTGTGCACGAAACGGTGCCCCGGTCCTCGGTTCGGCGCCCGCCGCCGCGGTCAGTGCGAGGTGCGCCGGCCCGGCGCGGCGTCCCGCACCAGCCGGCGGGCCACGTCCACCTCGCGCGCGACCGGGGCCAGCACGCCCTCGGCGTGCAGCTCGGCGTCGTCCGGTGCCCGGGGTGCCCGGACGTCGTCCTCGAGCGAGCGGATGGCCCGGCGCAGCACCGCCACCTGGGCGAGGTCCGGGGCCGGCTCGCCGCCGCGGGTGGCGATGACCGCCTCGGTGACCGCGTCGGAGGTGCGCTCCAGCTGCACGATGACCGGCCACCAGGCGGCTGCCCGCGTGCTGATCGGTGGTGGCTCGGCGAGCCGCCGCTGCAGCTGGGTCTGCAGCTCGGTGAGCGCGCGGTAGTTGCGCCGGCGGGCACGCCGGCGCTCGGCCGGGCTGCCGGTGAAGGCGGCGTCGACGAAGGCGTCCAGGGCGAGGGCGGCGTCCCGCAGGGCCTCGTCCAGGGGGGCCCGCCAGGTCTGCGGCCACAGCAGGTAGCCGAAGACCAGCACGATGGCGCAGCCGATCAGCGTGTCCAGCAGCCGCGCGCCGACCAGCCCCGGGCCGCCGGGGAGGGCGAGGTCCAGCAACAGGATGATCAGCGGCGTCTGGAAGACGGAGAACAGCCCGAAGTTCGCGTTGCGGGCCCACGGCAGGACGGCCGCGGAGCAGGCGAGCGCGACGAGCACCCAGCCGTTGCGGGGGAGGACCGCCAGGAGCGCCGACCCGAGCAGGACGCCCAGCAGCGTGCCGGCGCCGCGCTGCACGGCGCGGGTGAACACCGACCCGAAGTCGGGCTTGAGGATGATCGCGACGGTGAGCAGCACCCAGTAGGGACGCTCGATCGGCACGTACTGGCGGGCGATCTCGGCGACGGTCATGCACAGCGACAGGCGGACGGCGAAGGCGCGGGTGTCTGCGCTGGCCACGGTCCGGTCGGCCAGGTCCCGCGCCCGGGCCCGGAGGCTGGACTCCGGCCGGGTCGCCGCAGCGCTGGCCCGCTCCTCGGGATCGCCGACGACGTTCCACACCAGCCGGACGCCGTGCCGCACCGCCCGCACGGCGGGGTGCCCCTCCTCGAGCGGGGCGGGCCGCTGGTCGGTCAGTTCACCGCTCCCGGTGATCGCCGCCGCCAGTGCGTGCACCGCGGTCACGTCCTGCGGGTCGGCCGGCACGCCCGCCCGCGCGGCGGCGACCGCCCCCTCCACCAGCGGTGCCGCGGCGTTCAGGACGCCGGCCAGCTCGGACAGCTGGCGGGTGCGGCCGGCGGAGCGGCTGCGGCTGCGGATGACGCGGTCGTAGGCGGTGTTGAGCGCGGTGGTGAGGCTCCGGCGGGCGTCGGGCGCGGTGTCGCTGCCGATCGCCGCGAGCAGCTCGCCGATCCGCGTGAAGACCGTGGCGACGGCGGCCCGGTCGGGGTCGAGCTGCTCGGTGCGGGCCTGGACGAGGGTCATCAGCGTCGCCCAGGCCGCGCCGCAGAAGAAGAAGCCGACCTCGGCCACCGCCGGCAGCGGGGTGACCAGACCGGAGGCCAGCGCCGTGTAGATCAGCAGCTGGAGCGAGCCCAGCGAGAGCGCGGCGTTGACCGCGCTGATGAGCGCGGCGACCGCCGACAGCAGGGCGATGACCACCACCGGCTCCCACCCGCCGCCGGTGGCGTACTGGCCGGCCAGCAGGCCCAGGGTGCCGAACAGCGTCGCCGCGCCGATCCGCCGGAGCCGGTCCCGCAGCGGCCCCGGTTGCGGCGCCAGGCTCGCGGCGAGCGCCCCCATGGTGCCGAAGACGCCGGCGCCCAGGGCCGCGGCGGAGTCCAGCCCGCCGCCGACCGTGAGGGACGCGGCCAGCGGAGCGGGGACGGCGACGGCGAACCTGGCGACGTCGCGCCACGGGACCGGCGGGGGCGTGGTGCGGACCAGCTCCTCCAGCCATGCCGGTGGCCGCAGCGCCCGTTCCCGACGCCGCCCGTCCGCCACTCCTGGAGCTTGTCACTGCGCAGCACCGGGCGCGCACCCCCGCCTACGCTGACCAGCCGTGACCGTGCTGCTCGGCGAGGTCCTCGCCGCCCTCGACGCCCGCTACGACCCCGCACTCGCCGAGGGCTGGGACGCGGTCGGCCTGGTGTGCGGCGATCCCGCGGACGAGGTCCGGTCGGTGCTGTTCGCCGTCGACCCCACCGCCGCCGTCGTCGACGAGGTGGTCGCCACCGGCGCGCAGTTGCTGGTCATCCACCACCCGCTGTTCCTGACCGCGGTGCACGGCGTGCCGGCCGACGACGCCAAGGGCCGGCTGGTGCACCGGCTGATCCGGGCCGGCGCGGGGTTGTTCGTCGCGCACACCAACGCCGACCGGGCGCCCTGTGGGGTCAACGCCGCGCTGGCCGCCGTCCTGGGGCTCGCCGACCCCGTTCCGCTGGAGCCGGCCGGTGACGATCCGCGCGCCGGCCTCGGCCGCGTGGGCGCGCTGCCCGGACCGATGACCCTGCGGGAGTTCGCCGGGCACGCGGCGGCGGTGCTGCCGGCCACGGCCGGGGGCGTCCGGGCGGCGGGCGATCCCGACCGGGTCGTCCGCCGGGTGGCGGTGTGCGGCGGCAGCGGGGGGTCGCTGCTCCCGGCCGCCGCGGCCGCCGGGGCGGACGTGCTCCTCACCAGCGACCTGAAGCACCACCCGGTGTCCGACGCCCTGGAGGTGCCGGGTCCGGCGCTGGTCGACGTGGCGCACTACGCCTCGGAGTGGCCCTGGCTGCCGGTGGCCGCCGACGTGCTGCGCCGCGATCTCGGCGACCGGGTGGAGGTCGGGGTGTCCACCCGGCGGACCGATCCGTGGAGCTGCCGGGCCGACGCGGCCGGCTGAGCCCGCCGGCTCAACCGTGACCGGCGGCGCGCAGTGCCCGGACGCAGGAACGCTCGAGGGCGCGCTGGCGGCGTATGCGGGTGAGCAGGCCCGGCACCGGCTCCAGCTCCCGGGTCACGGCCGGCTGCGTCACGGTGAGCCGGTCGTCGGCGTACCGGCCGGCGGTCGTGTGCACGGTCCACCGCTCGACGTCGGGCACGGACAGCTCCTGACCGACGAGCACCGCCGGTCCCCTCACGCCCGCCGGACCGCCCCGCACCTCCAGCGGAGCGGTGCCCCAGTCGGCCACCCGCACGGTGCGCACGTGCAGGGTTCCGTCGTCGACCCCCAGCACCACATCGCCCGGGCCCTCGCGCCGCCCGCCCGCGACGACGTCGACGGGTTCCAGCACCAGTACCAGCCGGGGCAGGTACCACCAGTGCTCGCGGCGCAGCATCGGTGAGTCGGCGAGCGCGCGGGCCGGCGGGTGCTTGCGCAGCTCCTGGTCGAGCAGCTCGTCGGTGAACAGGTCGCCCGCGCCGTCCTCGACGAGCGTGAGCGGCCCGGTGGCCACCAGGGGCGCCCAGCGGGACCCGGTCAGCCGCGGATCGGAGAGGACCAGCGCCGCCGCGCCGCCCGAGGCCGCGGCGCGGGCGGTTCCCACGTGCCCCCACGGGAGGGCGACCGCCGGCCGGCCGCCGAGGACCAGGGGGACGACGCCGATGGCGCCGGGCGCCTCACCGGGCGTGCGCCATAACAGTTCGGCCACACCGGCGGAGTGGATCGCTGCGGGCAGACTTGTGGCGTCCATCACCTGGTTGTCTACTCCCTCCGACGGCGGCGACGGTGCCGCCCATGGACCTGGGGGTCGCCGTGCCCGCGTTCGTCGTGGCCGCAGTGGTCGGGGTGCTGTTCTTCCTCGGCTACCGGTACTACTCCAGCTACCTGGCCCGGAAGGTGTACGCTCTCGACCCGGCCTTCGTCACGCCGGCGCACCAGTTCAACGACGGCAACGACTTCGTGCCGACGAACAAGCACGTCCTCTTCGGCCACCACTTCACCTCGGTGGCCGGGGCCGCGCCGATCGTCGGCCCGGCGATCGCGGTCTTCTGGGGCTGGGGACCGGCGCTGACCTGGATCGTCCTCGGCACGATCTTCGCCGCCGGGGTGCACGACCTGGGCGCGCTGGCGGTGTCGGTCCGGCACAAGGCGAAGAGCATCGGCACGCTGGCCGGCGAGGTCATCAACGGCCGGGCCCGCAAGCTCTTCCTGGCCATCATCTTCTTCCTGCTGACCCTGGTGAACGCGGTGTTCGCGGTGGTCATCGGAAACCTGTTCGTCGCCAACCCGGGCGCGGTCATCCCGATCGTGGGCGAGATCCCGCTGGCCATCGCCATCGGCGTCTACATCTACCGCACCCGCTCGTCGGCCCTGCTGCCCTCGATCGTGGGCGTGGTGGTGCTCTACGCGCTGATCCTGGTCGGCAACGCCTTTCCGATCTCGCTCGACGGGCTGGCCGAGGCGCTCGGCGTCGAGCAGACCCGCAACGTCTGGGTCGTCCTGCTCTTCGCCTACACCTGGATCGCCTCGCGCATCCCGGTGTGGGTCCTGCTGCAACCGCGCGACTACATCAACAGCCACCAGCTGTTCATCGCGCTCGGGGTCATCGCCCTGGGCGTCATCGTCGGCATGAACACCATCCAGGCGCCGGTGGTCAACGACGTCCCTGAGGGGTCACCGAGCTTCTTCCCGTTCCTGTTCATCACCATCGCCTGCGGGGCGATCTCCGGCTTCCACTCGCTGGTCTCCTCCGGGACCACCTCCAAGCAGCTGGACAAGGAGTCCGACGCCCGCTACGTCGGGTACATGGGCGCCGTCGGGGAGGGCTCCCTGGCCACCGGCGCCGTCCTCGCCGCCACGGCGGGGGTCGCGGCGTCCCAGGCCGACTGGCAGGCGCTCTACCCCGACTTCGCCACGGCGTCGAGCGGCGCCACCGGCAACTTCGTCCGGGGGGTGGCCGAGTTCGCCAACAACATCGCCATCCCGCTGGACCTCGCGACCATCTTCGCCGCGGTGGTCGTCATCAGCTTCGCCGCCACCACGATGGACACCGGCGTGCGGCTGCAGCGCTACGTCGTCCAGGAGATCGGCGAGCTGGTCAAGGTGCGAGCGCTCTCCCGGAACCTCACGGTGGCGACCACCATCGCCGTCGTGATCCCGCTGGCCATGGCGCTCCTGCCCGGCGGCGGGGAAGCGGGGTACACGTTCGGCGTCCTGTGGCAGCTGTTCGGGACCACCAACCAGCTCACCGCAGGGCTCGCGCTGTCGGTCATCGCGGTGTGGATCACCCGGCGGGGCCGGAACCCGATCGCCGCCCTCGTGCCGCTGGTGTTCCTGCTGGCCATGACCACGTGGGCGCTGCTGGTCAACCTGCGCAACTTCGTCCGGGACGACCAGTGGGTCCTGGCGCCGCTGGACGCGGTCATCTTCGTCCTGGCGGTCTGGCTGATCGTCGAGGCCGCCCTGGCCCTCCGCGCGGCGCACCGGGAGCGGCCGTCGCTCGTGGACGCCGACGGCACCGGTGCCGGGCGGGAGTCCGTCGTGGCCCGGGCGAACCCGGACGAGCCGACGTCGGACCGCCCGATCGGAGGCCCCGACCGGGACGGCGACCGGTGAGCCGGCGGGTCGTCCTCGTCCGCGGCCCGCGCGCGGCCGCCGGGTCCGGCGGCTGCTGCAGCGGGGACGTCCGGCCCTTCGACGAGGGCGGCTCGCACGCCCACGCGCCGTCGGAGGACACCGTGGCGGCGGTGTACCGGGCGCTCCGCGCGGCGGTGCCGGCCGACGTCGCGGTCGAGGTGGTCTCGCCGTCGAACTGGCTCTGGCTGCTGCCGGCCCTGGTCACCGACGGCCGGCGCCGGGGGCTGCGCGGTGCGGCCTTGCGGCGGTCGGTCCGCGCCGGGATGGCCGTGGAGTCCCTGATCGCCGACGGGGCGGTGCTCGCCTCGGGCCGGCTGCCCGCCCCGGCGGCGGCGGTGGCCGCGGTGGAGGTGGAGCTGGGCGTGCGGGGAGCCGCCGGCTCACCGGCGGGGCGGGCGGGGGAGCCGCAGGTAGGTTGAGCGGCGTGAAGGCCGACCATTTCGAGCAGCAGAAGCTCCTGGAGCTGGCGGCGGAGGACGTCGCCCTCACCCAGCTCGCGCACCGCAGGCGGACGCTTCCGGAGGCCGTCGCCGTGGAGTCCGCCGCCCAGGCGGAACGGGCGCTGGCCGATGACGCGGTCCGGGCCGAGACCGCAGCGCGGGACCTGCAGCGCGAGGTGAAGCGGCTCGAGGCGGACGTGGAGACCGTCCGGGCCCGCGCGGCCAAGGACCAGAAGCTGCTCGACTCGGGCAGCGTCGCGGCGAAGCAGATGACCGATCTGCAACACGAGCTGCAGTCACTGGCGCGCCGTCAGTCGGACCTGGAGGACCAGGAGCTCGAGCTGATGGAGAGCCTGGAGACCGCTGAGGCCGCCCTCCGGGAGGCGCGGGCGGGTGTGGAGGAGGCGCGCGCCGCGCTCGAGCGGGCCGAGCAGCTGCGCGAGGACGCGCTGGCCGACATCGCCGACAGCACGGCGCGGCACGAGGCCGCACGGGCGGCCGTCGCCGGGGGCATCTCGGCGCCGCTGCTGGGCCTCTACGACCGGATCCGCGCGCAGACCGGCACCACCGGTGCGGCGATGCTCAAGGCCCGGCAGTGCCAGGGGTGCCGGATCGAGCTGAACGGCCGGGACCTCGCCGCGGTGCGCAACGCCGACCCGCACGAGGTCGTCCGGTGCGAGAACTGCGGCCGGATCCTGGTGCGCACCGCCGAGTCCGGACTGTGAGGACGACGGGCGAGGGAGCATCGCCACTGGCTGGAGGCACCTCCCGCCTGCGGGGGACGGCGAGCGAGGATCGGATCGAGTCCGGAGTCGGGCGGGGAGCACGGTGAGCCGTCGGTTCATCGTCGAGGCCGACGGCGGGTCGCGGGGCAACCCCGGGCCGGCCGGCTACGGCGCGCTGGTGCGGGATGCGCAGACCGGGCGGGTGCTGGCCGAGCGCGCCGCGTCGGTCGGGCGGGCCACCAACAACGTCGCCGAGTACGGCGGGCTGGTCGCCGGGCTGCAGGCGGCGCTCGACATCGACGCCTCCGCCCAGGTCGAGGTGCGGATGGACTCCAAGCTCGTCGTCGAGCAGATGTCGGGCCGCTGGAAGATCAAGCACCCCGACATGCAGCAGCTCGCGCTGCAGGCCCAGCAGATCGCCCGGAAGCTGGGCAGCGTCCGGTACACGTGGGTGCCGCGGGCGCAGAACGGTGCGGCCGACGCGCTGGCCAACAGCGCGATGGACGGCCGGCCGGTGCACCGCGACGCCGCCGCCGAACCCTCGGCCGCCGAGGACGACGTCCAGCCGGTGCCCGAGCCCGCTCCCGTCGTCACCACCGTCACGCACCTGCTGCGCCACGGGCAGACCGAGCACACGCCCGAGCGCCGGTTCAGCGGGCGCAACGAGCTGCCGCTGTCCCGCACCGGCCGGGCCGAGGCCGAGGCGGCGGGGGAGCGTGCCGCGCACCTGGGCATCGAGGTCGTCGTCGCCTCGCCGCTGGCCCGCACGCGGGAGACCGCCGAGATCGTGGCCGCCCGGCTCGGACTGCCCGTCGAGTTCGACGACGACCTCCGGGAGCTGGATTTCGGCGACCTGGAGGGGCTCACCCTCGACGAGGCCCGCGCCCGGCACCCGCTGGCCGTGCGCCGCTTCATGTCCGACGTGACGGTGGCCGCGCCGGGGGGTGAGTCGATCACCGACGTGAGCGTCCGGCTGGCCGGTGCCCGCCGGCGCATCCTCACCCGGCACGCAGGGAGGACCGTGCTGGTGGTCAGCCACGTCACGCCGATCAAGCTGTTGCTCGCGGCCGGGCTCGGGGTCGGCGACGACGTCGTCCACCGGGTGTTCCTCGAGGCGGCGTCGCTGTGCACGGTCGCCTGGACGTCCGAGGGCGGGGCCTCGGTGCGGCTGGTGAACGACACCGCGCACCTGCGCTGAGCGGTCCGGCCGTCCTCGGCCGACGGTCGGCGCCGTCACGTGACCGCGGGCCGGCACCCTTGTCGGCGGGTCAGACCCGGGCGAACAGGTAGATCGAGACGGCCACGCCGAAGGTCACGATGAGCACCCGCAGGGGAGCCACCGGGATGCGGCTGGCGATCCGGGCGCCGAGGAAGCCGCCGACGAGGCTGGCCGGCGCGGCGACGGCGACGACGGCCCAGGCGACCGGCCCGAAGACGCCAAACACCACCAGCGTCACCGTGGCGGTGACCGCCGCGAGCGCGGACTTCAGCGCGTTGGCCAGCTTCAGCCGGTGCAGCCCGATGCCCAGCACGCCGACGAGGATCACGCCGAGCGCGCCGCCGAAGTAGCCGCCGTAAGCGGTGGCGAGGAACAGCGCCGGATACAGCCAGGCGGGGTCGCGGCCGGGCTCGCCGGCGGCCTGACCGGCCAGGCGTCGGGTGACCAGGGGCTGGACGGCGAGCAGCAGGCTGGCCATCAGGACCAGCACGGGAACCACGACGTCGAAGGCCTCCGAGGGCGTGGTCAGCAGCAGGACGCTGCCCACCAGCCCGCCGGCGACGGCGACCGCCGAGAAGCGGACCAGCCGGCGGCGCTGCCCGGCGTACTCGCGCCGGAAGCCGGCGACGCCGCCGAGGTAGCCGGGCCACTGGGCCAGGGAGTTGGTGACGTTGGCCGCCACCGTGCCGAGCCCCAGCGCCACCAGGGTGGGGAAGAGGATCAGGGAACCGCCGCCGGCGATGGAGTTGACGACGCCAGCGACGAAGGCGACACCGGCGGCGATGAGCAGGTCGACGGCGGACACGACGGGGAACCCTACGGTGGGCCCGTGCGGAAGCCGCCGAGCGTGACGTGGCTGGGAGCGCTGCTGGGTGGATCCTGGGTGCTCCACCTGGTGCGGCCGCGCACCTACCAGTGGCTGGTGCCCCCGGAGCTCGGCGACGCCCGCGCATGGGTACTCGCCTCCGGCGTCGCCGAGATCGGCACCGCGGCGCTGCTCGCCGCGCCGGCCACCCGGCGCGCGGGCGGCTGGGCCGCCGCCGGCCTGCTGCTGGCCTTCGTGCCGGCCCACCTGCACACGTTCCGGATCGTTCCGCGGGCGGCAGTTCCGCTCGCGGTCTCGGGGGTGCGGCTGCCCCTGCAGGTGCCCATGGTGCGGGCTGCGCTGCGGGTCGCCCGCGGCCGGGCATGACCGAGGGCGGCTGCCGTGCCGCGAGGGTGACCGCCGCGCCGGGGCCGGGCACACTGCGAGCATGCCGAGCGCCCCGATGCCCGACGACTGGCAGCGCGCCCTGGTCGTCGCCGCCCACCCCGACGACATCGAGTACGGCCTCGCCGCCGCCGTCGCCGTGTGGACGGCGGCCGGCAAGGAGGTGCACTACCTGCTGGCCACCCGCGGCGAGGCCGGGATCGCCGGGATGCCGCCGGCCGAGGCGGGCCGGCTGCGGGAGGCCGAGGAGCGGGCGTCGGCCGCGGTCGTCGGCGTCACCGAGGTCGAGTTCCTCGATCAGCGTGACGGCGTGCTGGTGGCCGGCCCGGAGCTGCGCCGGGAGCTCGCCGGGGGCATCCGGCGGCACCGCCCGGAACTGGTGGTGACCCTGCACGGCGGGGACGCCTGGACGCCGCCCGGCGTCAGCCCTGTCGCCTTGAACTCCCCGGACCACCGGGCGCTCACCCGGTCGGTGCTCGACGCGGTCGCCGATGCGGCCAACGAGTGGATCTTCCCGGACCTCGCCGAGGAGCCGTGGGCCGGCGTGCAGTACGTCGCGGTGCAGCACATGGGCGGCGAGCCACCGCACGCGATGGACGTCAGCGGGGGAGCGGAGGCCGCCGTCGCCTCGCTCACCGAGCACCGCCGGTACCTCGAGGCGCTGTCCGACGAGCCGGTCGAGGAGCAGGCCCGGCAGCAGATCGACATGGCGACCCTCACCGAGGACGGCGGCCGCCGGGTGGGCTTCACGCTCTACTGGGGATGACCACCGCCGGCACCGGCGGCGAGTCGGCCGGGGGCGTCCGCGACCGGTGATGCCCGTGGGCGTGTTCCTCGCCCCGGACGCGGCACTAGACTGGCCGGCACGACGGACGAGTCGGCTGGGCGGTCGCGTCGGCGGGGGAGACCCCGTCGCCGAGGAACGTCCGGGCTCCACAGGGCAGGGTGGTCGTTAACGGCGACCCGGGGTGACCCGCGGGACAGTGCCACAGAGAACAGACCGCCAGCGGCTCGCCGCTGGTAAGGGTGAAACGGCGGTGTAAGAGACCACCGCACACCGGGTGACCGGTGTGGCTCGGTAAACCCCACCCGGAGCTAGGTCAAGAAGGTTCGGCGGTCCGCCGCCGTTCCGCGCAGGCGTTCGAGGGCGGCCCGTCCGAGCCTGCGGGTAGACCGCTGGAGCCTGCCGGCAACGGCAGGCCTAGATGGATGACCGCCCATCGGGAGGCCGCAAGGCGCCCGTGGACAGAACCCGGCGTACAGGCCGACTCGTCCGTCGCCCCGCCCCCCGCGTCGTCGGCGTCGGCTCAGCGCTGGTCGCGGCGCAGGGGATGGTCGTCGGGGACCTCCACCACGACGATCCGGACGCCGTCCGGATCCTCGATCCACATCTCGATCAGCCCCCATGGCTCGAGCCGGGGCGGCTGCGTGACCGTCACGCCGGCCGACGTGAGACGGCGGTGTTCGGCGGCGACGTCGCGGACCTGCAGCCACAGCGCGAGCCCCTTCGGGCTGTCCGACGACCGACCGGAGACCTCCAGCAGCCCGTTGCCCAGGAAGAAGACGACCCCCGGATGTTCCGAGGGTCCGAACTCGCGATGGACCGCCAGGCCCAGGACGTCGCGGTAGAACGACTGCGACCGCTGCGGATCGGACGGTCGCAGCAGGACGCGGCTGCTCAGGATGTCCATGGCGCCATCCTGCCCCGCACCGACCAGCTGGGACGCCACCGCGGGCCTCAGGCGGCGATCGGGTGGTGGTGGCAGCGCCCGCCGGTGGTGGTCCGGGCCCCGCACGGCGCACCGGCCTTGGTCCGGCCGCCGCTCTCTCCGCAGCGAGCCGGCGACCGCGGCTGCGTGGGTACCGGCCCGGCCAGGACCGGGCGGGCGAAGGGCAGCACGACGGCGTCGTGCCCCGGCGCCCGGGCGGCCGGGGGAATGCCCGGGGCGGCGGCAGTGATCGCGTTCTCGCGTTGGCCGGCACGACGGCGCAGGGCCGCCGCGGCGGTCAGGCCGGCGGTGAAGGCAGCGATCGCGGTGGCGGCGTGGCTGGTGCGCATGCCTGTCTCATCGGCAGTCCGGGAGGCCGGCGGAACGTCCGCCGACCGGTTCGCCGCCGGCGTCGAGCGCTGGCCGGGTGCCGGTCACCCGGGGTTGGACCACCGGCTGCCGGGCGTCGTCTGCCCCGGCCAGGGTCGGGACCGCCTGAGCCTGCACCGACGAGGGCTGCGGCGCGTTCCGGCCGCAGTTGTTCCGCTCTGCGCGCACGTCCGGTCACCCTGCGTCCGACGGCACGGTGGGTCCCGGGAAAAGCCGGGCACGGACTCCTGCCGCCCCTCCCGCTCTGCCTACCGTGCCCCTGTCCGCCGATCGGCGGAACCGGATGGCGTACCGCCGAACCTGCCCCCGCCACCCGGCCACATCGAGACGACGGGCAGGCGCGGGGGACCCACTCTCGCAGGACCGGGCCGTCAGGCCCTGGGGTGAAGCCGTGGTCCACGGCCGGGCAGCTCTCGCCCGAACCCGACAGCTAACCCCGCAGGCGGCGAGAGGCTCACATCCCCATGCGCAATCGCTCCCAGGGGCGGCACCGTGCCGCCCGCACGTCGGCCGTGGCCGTCGTGGCACGCCCCGCGGCAGTGCTCGCGGCAGCATCGGCCCTCTCCTTCACCGGCCTGGCTTCCGCCGCGGCCCACACCGGTGAGCACACGGTGCAGCCCGGTGACACGCTGAGCTCCCTGGCGGCCGCCCACGGCACCTCGTGGCAGACCGTCTACGACGTCAACCGCGCCACCATCGGCGCGAACCCGAACGTCCTGCGCGTCGGGCAGGCGCTGTCCATCGGCGGCTCCGCACCGGTGGAGGCCGCGCCGAGCACGGCTGCGAGCTCGTACACCGTGCAGGCAGGCGACACGCTGGGCAGGATCGCCGCCCGCCACGGCATCACCTGGCAGCAGCTGCACGCCCTCAACCTGCAGGTGATCGGTCCGAACGCGAACGTCCTGCGGGTCGGTCAGCGTCTCGCCCTCAGCGGCGGGGGCGGCCCGGCCGCCGTCGTGAACGCGCCGGTGCCGCGGGCCAGCCGGGCGGAGCGGCCGGCTGCGGCTCCTGCCGCGTACGACGTGTGGGCCCCCCACGTGCGACCCGCCGTCCAGGAGGTCGCCGAGCGGTTCGGCATCCCGACGGTCCTCACCCGGCCCGGCCACAGCCCGACGCAGGACCGTGCCGCGGACTTCATGGTCTACGACGACCGGGCCGCCGGTGACGCGATCGCCCAGTACGTCATCGACAACGCCGCGCGGTTCGGCGTCGACTACGTGATCTGGCAGCAGCGGATCGCCGCCTCGTGGACCGGTTGGGCGTGGCAGGGCATGGCGGACCGGGGATCGCCCACCGCCAACCACATGGACCATCCGCACGTGGCCTTCCGGACCGCCGGCTGACCACCGGCGAGCGTCTCCTGCCGCCCTCGGCAGGAGACGCTCGCCGTGCCGGTGGCCGCCGGGTCGGGCGCGGGCGCCCGGCCCCGCATGCCGGTCCGTCAGACGGCGACGGCGGTGACGAACGTGCAGATGCCCTCGCCCGAGTCGGCCCGGTGCCGCAGGCCGATGGCCGCCAGCAGCGCCGTCTCCACGCGGTGGGCCAGGCGCCGGGGGCCCTCGTACCAGGTGCTGCCGCCGGTGGTCACGGTGACGTCGGTGAAGCCGGCCAGCCGGACGTGCTCGACGAGCATCCAGTCGGGGAGGATCGAGATGTGGCCTGGCTGGTGGTAGTGCTTCGGCCCGAAGATGAACGGCGCCCCCCGGAGGAACATCTTCAGCCGGGAGTGCGGATGGGTGACGTTCGGCGTGCTGACGAGCAGCCGGTCGCCGGGCCGGAGCAGCGACCGGATCGAGCGGAGCACCTTCCGCGGGTTCTCGACGTGCTCGAGCGTCTCGACGCACACCACCATGTCGAAGGGGCCGCGGGTCTCCTCCGTCCACACCGGGTCGTCGAGGTCCAGCCGGTGGATCCAGTCGTGCGGCGGGTCGAGGTCGGTGGGCACGACGTCGAACCCGGCCTCGCGCATCCGGCACGCCAGTGCTCCGCAGCCGGCACCGACCTCGAGGATCCGGCCGCCCTCGGGCAGTGCCTGTTGCACCAGTTCGACCGCATACTCGTGCACGCCCGGAGCGGCGTGGACGCCGTGCCCCTGGTAGGACCAGATGGCCGCGGTGCGGTGGCTGGAGGAGTGCTCGTCCACGGTCACGTCCGGAGTCTGACCTACCCGCGGCCGTTACGCGCGGTCGTGCGCCGCGGAGCCGGGCCCTGAGCTCCGCAGCCGGACCGCCCGGTACAGCACTCCGGCGGCCAGCGTGCCCGTTCCGGCCAGCACCGACGGCCACGGCAGGGTCGCCGCCAGCGCCAGGCACCCGACGACACCGGCCACCTGCACCGCCCGCGGCCAGCGCCGGTGGCCGGCCGCCTGGGTGAAGGCGGCGACGTTGGCGACGACGTAGTACAGCAGCACGCCGAACGACGAGAACCCGATCACCGCGCGCAGGTCGACGGTGAGCACCAGCGCGCACACCACCGCGCCCAGCGCCAGCTCCGCGCGGTGCGGCACGCGGTGGCGTGGGTGCACCGTGGCCAGCGCGCGCGGGAGGTCGCCGGTCCGCGCCATCGCCAGCGACGTCCGGCCCACCCCGGCGACCAGCCCGAGCAGAGCCCCGAGCGCGGCGGCGGAGGCCGCGATCCGGACGACCGGTGCGGCCCACGCCCAGCTCCCGGCGGCGACGGCGTCGGCGAGCGGGGTGGCCGTTCCGGCGATCCCGGCCGGCCCGAGGACGAGCAGCAGCGTTCCCGCGACGACGGCGTAGACGGCGACCGCGATGCCCAGCGCCAGCGGGATGGCGCGGGGGATGGTGCGGGCGGGGTCGCGGACCTCCTCGCCCATGGTGGCGATGCGGGCGTAGCCGGCGAAGGCGAAGAAGAGCAGCCCGGCCGACTGCAGAAGGCCGTACCAGCCGTCCGGTCCGGCGGTCCAGCCGGTGAGCCGGGCCGGGTCGGCGGTGCCGTGAGCGAGCGCGGCGAGGACCGCCACGGCGAGCCCGGCCAGCACGACGACGACCAGCACGCGGGTGAGCCCGGCGGTCCGGGTGACCCCGTGGTAGTTGACCGCCACGAGCGCCACGACGGCGGCGACCGCTCCGGGCCGCTCCCAGGCCTGCGGAACGGCGTACGCGGCGAAGGTCAGCGCCATGGCCGCGCAGCTGGCGGTCTTGCCCACCACGAACGCCCAGCCGGCCAGGAAGCCCCACCAGGGCCCGAGGCGCTCCCGCCCATAGAGGTAGCTGCCGCCCGACTCCGGGTACTGCGCGGCCAACTGCGCCGAGGAGGTCGCGTTGCAGTAGGCCACCGCGGCCGCCAGCGCGAGACCGATCAGCAGCCCGGCCCCGGCCGCCCGGGCAGCAGGCGCGAAGGCCGCGAAGACCCCGGCGCCCATCATCGAGCCCAGCCCGATGACGACGGCGTCCGTGGTGCCCAGCCGGCGGGCCAACTGCGGCCCGGTGTTCACCAGGGCCCGTGATCGAGGTGGCGCACGGGGCCACCCTAAGCGGTCGGTCGGTCCGGGGATCCGACGTCGCGCGCCGTTGCCCGGCGTGACGTCCGGGCCGTGTCATCGTGGCCGCCATGCGAGCTGTGCACCGGTGAGCGCCGTCGCCGTCGCCCTGGTGGCGGCCGTCGCCGGAATCCCGGTCGGCCACCTGGTGAACCGGGCCGCCGGCCGCTTCCCGTGGCCGGCGGAGGTCCGGGTGCGGGAACTGGTCGGCCCCGGACCCGTCGCGGTCCGGCCCCCGGTGCTCGAGCTCGTCGGCGCGGTCCTGTTCGGCCTGGTGGGCCTGCGCTTCGGCGCGGTGGCCGAGCTGCCGGCCTTCCTCTTCCTGGCCGGTGCCGGTCTGCTGCTCGCCGTCGTCGATCTGCAGCACCGGCTGCTGCCCAACCGCGTCGTCGTCCCCTCCGTCGTCGTCGGCGTCGCGCTCCTGGTCATCCCGGCGGCGGTGGAGGGGAACTCGCCCGCGTTGCTGCGCGCGGTCATGGGCTCGGGGGTGCTCTTCGCGGCCTTCCTGGTCCTCGCCCTGATCGCGCCGAGCGGTCTGGGCATGGGTGACGTCAAGCTCGCCGCGCTGCTCGGCCTCTACCTGGGCTGGCTGGGCTGGACCGCGGTCGTGCTCGGGGGAGCCCTGGGGTTCGTGGTGCAGGCCCTGGTGGTGCTGCCCCTGCTGGCCGTGCGACGGATCGGACTGCGCAGCGAGCTGCCGTTCGGCCCGGCGATGCTGGCCGGCGCCGCCCTCATCGTGCTGTGGAGCACAGTTACCGCCTGACGCTCAAGACCCCCCATCGGTCCGGCCGACGTCCTTCGGTGACGGACGGGCGAGAATTCCCGTCACTCTCGGTGGCCGTTCCGTGGGCCGCACCCTCGATGGGGGGAGGTCTGTCGTCCGATCCGGCGACAGCCGCTCAAGCCCCGGCCGGGAGGGACCGATGGGTGCCCTGTTGCCACGAAGCCGGGTCACCCGACCCGGACCCGCTGGCCTCGTCACCCAGGGAGTCCCCGTGATCAACCCCTACGTCACCTTCATGACCCTCGTCGCCGTCGCGCAGAACCGCCTGGAGCGCGAGGAGAAGGGCGCCACCGCCGTCGAGTACGGCCTCATGGTCGGCCTGATCGCCGCCGTGATCATCGCGACCGTCGTCACGCTGGGCGGTCAGCTGGACGCGCTGTTCGTGAAGATCACCTCCAAGCTCGGCGCCGCCTGATCGAACTCGGTTCCCTCCCTGCCCCCACGGCGCAGCGGCCGACAACCCGGCCGCTGCACCGTGGGGCAGGAGACCCCCCCGTAGGAGAGGCGGTGAGCACGGATGACCAGGCGACTGCGCGACGAACGAGGCGCCTCGGCGGTGGAGTTCGGGCTCATCGTGCCGCTGCTCATCGTGCTGGTCCTCGGCATCGCCGAGTTCGGGCACGCCTTCCAGGTCCAGGGCACCCTCTCCGCCGCCGCCCGCGAGGGCGCACGTTCCATGGCCCTGCAGAACGACCAGGCCCTGGCCCGGGCCGCCGTGCTGGACGCCACCTCGACCCTGAACCCCGCCATCGCCCCGCACCAGATCGCGATCACGCCGGCTTCCTGCCCGGTGACCGGTGGCAGCAGCACGAACGTCGAGCTGACCATCACCTACCCGATGCCCTTCCTCACCGGCTTCTTCGGTGCCGGCGTCAATCTGACCGGACGGGGGGTCATGCGGTGCAACGGCTGACCCTCCGCCGCCGGCTGCGGCGGCACGAGCACGGCGCCTCGGCCGTCCTGCTGGCCCTTCTGCTCGTGCCGATGCTGGGCTTCGCCGCGATCGCCGTGGACGTCGGCGCCCTCTACGCCGAGCGCGCCCGGCTCCAGGTGGCGGCCGACGCCGCAGCGCTGGCCGTGGCCTCCGACTGTGCCCGCGGCAACTGCGGGGACATGCTCGGCACCGCGCAGGGCATGGTGGTCGCCAACGTGGGGGAGGCGACGGCGGCGCAGCCGGTCCTCTCCAGCAACCCGACGAGCGTCACCGTCACCGGCAGCACCCCCAAGGAGCACTGGTTCGCGCCGGTGATCGGCCACGACGCCAGTTCGGTGTCGGCCACGGCCACGGTGGCCTGGGGCGCGCCCGAGCGGGGAACCGCGGTGCTCCCGCTGACCTTCTCGTGGTGCGAGTTCCTCCAGCAGACCGGCGGCGGTGAACCCTCCGGCGAGATCGTCCGGACCATCCACTTCACCAAGAGCTCCGACACGGTGGAGTGCACCGGGCCGTCGAACCTGATCGTCCCCGGGGGGTTCGCCTACCTCGACACGCCGCCGGAGGAGTGCGAGGCGGCCAGCGCCCGCAACGAGCGGTCGTACTCGTCGACCGGCAACACCCCGCCGTCGACGTGCACGCCGGCCTACCTGAACTCCTGGGTCGGGCACACCGTGCTGCTCCCGCTGTTCGACTCCTCTGGCGACACGGGCACCAACGCCTGGTACCACGTGTTCGCCTACGCCGCCTTCCACATCACCGGGTTCCACTTCGGCGGCCAGTTCACCACCGGCGACAAGCCCTGCACCGGCAACGCCCGGTGCGTGAGCGGCTACTTCACCGAGCTGGTCGACCTGAACGACGCCTTCTCCTACAGCCCGGACGCCCCGCAGCTCGGGGCCTCGATCCTCCGACTCATCCGATAGGGGCCACTGTGCGACGTCGTCTGATCGCCGCCTTCGCGGCGCTGCTGCTCACCGGAGTCGGCGCCGTGGTGCTGCTGGCCTATGTCCGGGGCGCCGACGCCCGAGCGCTCGCCGGAACGGAGACCGTCCGGGTCCTCGTCGTCCGGACGCCGGTGCCGGTCGGCACCCCCGCCGAAGAGCTCGAGACGATGGTCGCGAGCGAGCTGCTGCCGGCAAAGGCCGTCGCCGACGGCGCGGTCGAGGACCTCGGTGCCCTCGCCGGGCGGGTGACCACCGTCGATCTGCAGCCGGGTGAGCAGTTGCTGGCTGCTCGGTTCGCCGCGCCCACCGATCTGCGGGTCCCGGGCACCGTGCCCGTTCCGGAGGGCGCCGCCGAGGTCAGCGTGCTGCTCGAGCCGCAGCGCGCGGTGGGTGGCCGGCTGACCGCGGGCGACACCGTCGGCGTCTTCGTCTCCCTGACACAGGACGCCGGAACAACGCACGCGGTCCTGCACCGGGTCCTGGTCACCCAGGTGCAGGGCGCTCCGGCGCCCGTCGACCCGGCCGCGGAAGGCGTGGAGACCGCCTCGGCCGGCGGCGCGGCGCCCACGGGCAGCGTGATGGTCACGCTCGCGCTTCCCGCGGCCGAGGCCGAGGCGGTCGTCTTCGGCGCCGAGCACGGCGCCCTCTGGCTTGCCCTCGAACCCGAGGGGACCGACACCTCGGGAACCGAGGTCATCACCGGTACCACCATCTACGGAAAGGCGTTCGCATGAGCCGCGTCGTCCTTGCGGGGGCCGACGAGGACCTGCAGCAGCGTGTGTCCGCAGCCGTGGACGGCGACGTGTTCGCACTGCCCCCGGGGCGGCTGCCGGCCGACCCGGCCCGGCTGTTCGAGCTCCTCGCCGACGGGGAGCTGCCCGAGGTGCTGCTGCTGGGCCCCCTGGCGCCGGCGGAGGAGGTGCTGCACCTCGCCGGCCGGCTGGACGTGCAGTGCCCGGGCATCAGCGTCGTCCTCGTCGCCGACCCGGCGCCGGAGACGTGGCAGGCGGCCATGCGCGCCGGCATCCGTGATCTGCTGCCCCTGCACGCGGGGGCCCCTGAGATCCGGTCGGCGGTCGAGCGGGCCGGCGCCGCAGCCGCGGGTCGCCGCCGGGTGCTGCGACCGCTCGAGGAGACCGCCCGGTACACCGGCCGGGTCATCACCATCGCCTCGCCGAAGGGCGGGGTGGGCAAGACCACCGTGGCGACCAACCTCGCCATCGGTCTGACCTCCTCCGCGCCGCAGTCCACGGTGCTGGTCGACCTGGACGTGCAGTTCGGCGACGTGGCCAGCGCGCTGGCACTGCAGCCGGAGTACACGCTGCCCGACGTCGTCCACGGTCCGGCCAGCGAGGACACGATGGTGCTCAAGACCTTCCTGACCCAGCACCCGAGCGGGATGTACGCGGTCTGCGGATCGGAGTCGCCGGCGGCGGGTGACACCGTGACCGGCGAGGACGTCAGCCGGTTGCTGGCCGCTCTGGCCAGGGAGTTCCGGTACGTGGTGGTGGACACCGCGCCCGGCCTGTCGGAGCAGACACTGGCCGCGCTCGACCGGGCCACCGACGTGGTGATGCTCAGCAGCATGGACGTCCCGGGAGTGCGGGGGCTGCGCAAGGAGCTCGACGTGCTGCGTGAGCTGTGCATGATCCCGGCCGGCCGGCACGTGGTGATGAACTTCGCCGACCCGAAGGGAGGCCTGTCCGTCCGGGACGTCGAGACGGCGATCGGCACCGGCATCGACGTCGTCCTGCCCCGGTCGGCCACGGTGCCCGTCTCCACGAACACCGGCGTGCCCGTGCTGGAAACCGGGGGCCGCGACCCGATGGTGAAGGAGCTGCGCCGGCTGGTGTCCCGGTTCGCCGCCACCCCGATCGTGCGGCCGAGCCGCTACCGGGCCAAGCACCGGGCGGCGTCGTGAACCTTCTGAATCGGCTGGAGGCCGCCCGCGGCCGCACCACCCCGGAGCCGTCCCGCCCCGTCGACGACGCGTCTCCGCTCCCTGCCGAACCGGCGACGCCGGTGCTCACCCCCCGGCCGGTCACGCCGGTTCCGCGTCCGGCTGCCGCCGTGCCCGCGGCGCCTCCGGTGGATGCGTTGTCGCGGTTGAAGGATCGGGTGGCGAAGGCGTTGTTCGAGCGGATGGGTGCTCGGATGAGTGATCCGTCGCTGGCTGAGGACCAGTTGCGCACGCTGGTGTTGCGGGAGCTGGACGAGGTGGTCGAGGCGGAGAAGATTCCGCTGTCGGCCGAGGAGCGGTCGCGGTTGACCTCGGAGCTGGCCGATGACGTGCTGGGGTTCGGGCCGTTGCAGCGGTTGCTGGACGACCCGTCGGTGACCGAGATCATGTGCAACGGGCCGGATGCGATCTATGTGGAGCAGTCCGGTCGGCTGGTGCGCACGCCGGCGCGGTTCGCCGGTGAGGAGCATCTGCGGCGGGTGATCGACCGGATCGTGTCCCGGGTGGGCCGGCGGATCGACGAGTCGTCGCCGTTGGTGGACGCGCGGCTGGCCGACGGGTCCCGGGTGAACGCGATCATCCCGCCGCTGGCGTTCAGTGGGTCGACGTTGACGATCCGCAAGTTCGCCAAGGACCCGTTCGGGGTGGACGACCTGATCGGGTTTGGCACGCTCTCGCCGGAGATGGCCGAGCTGCTGCAGGCGTGTGTGGATGCGCGGCTGAACATCATCGTCTCCGGTGGTACCGGCACGGGGAAGACGACGCTGCTCAACGTGCTGTCCTCCTTCATCCCGGAGGGGGAGCGGATCGTCACCATCGAGGACGCGGTGGAGCTGCAGCTGCAGCAGGAGCACGTGGTGCGGCTGGAGTCCCGCCCGCCGAACATCGAGGGCAAGGGTGCGATCACCATCCGCGACCTGGTCCGCAACAGCCTGCGTATGCGCCCCGATCGGATCGTGGTGGGGGAGTGCCGTGGTGGTGAGTCGCTGGACATGCTGCAGGCGATGAACACCGGCCACGACGGGTCGCTGTCCACGGTGCACGCCAACTCCCCCCGCGATGCGATCGCCCGGCTGGAGACCCTGGTGCTGATGGCCGGCATGGATCTGCCGCTGCGGGCGATCCGGGAGCAGATCGCCTCCGCCGTCGACGTGGTGGTGCAGCTCACCCGGCTGCGGGACGGCACCCGGCGGGTCACCCACGTCACCGAGGTCCAGGGCATGGAAGGGGAGACCGTCACCCTGCAGGACGCGTTCCTGTTCGACTACTCCGCCGGGGTCGACCCCGCCACCGGCCGCTTCCTGGGCAGCCCCGTGCCCACCGGCGTCCGTCCCCGCTTCACCGACCGCTTCACCGACATGGGCATCACGCTCTCCCCCCGCGTCTTCGGGGCGGCGGAGCCGGTGCCCGCCGGCCGACGGAGCTGGGGCTGATGTCGCCGGCCCTGCTGCTCGCCGGGCTGGCCGCGGTCGCCGGCGGCGTCTTCCTCGTCGCCGTCGCCGTGCTGCCGGCGGGGCCGCCGCGCATCCCGTTGACCCGGGTGGACCCGACGGCCGCACCGCCTCCCTCGGCGCTGTCCGGCGTGGGGGCGGCCGCTGGCTCTGCGGTCGGAAAGGTGCTCCAGCGGCGCGGCTGGGCGGCCGGCGGGGCAGTGGCGCTCGAGCGGGCCGGCGTCGCCATGGCGCTGCCGGACTTCGTCCTGGCGGTCGGGCTGGTGGCCACCGTGGCCACGGTGCTGGCAGCCCTGGTCGGCGGCCCGGTGCTGGGGCTGCTGGTGCCGCTCGCAGTCTTCCTGGGCGCGCGGATGCTGCTGCGCGTGCGGGCCGGCCGGCGCCAGGCCGCGTTCGCCGACCAGCTGGACGACTCGCTGCAGCTGATGGCGAGCAGCCTGCGGGCCGGTCACAGCATCCTGCGGGCGATGGACTCCGTCGCCACCGAGGCCGCGTGCCCGACGTCGGAGGAGTTCGCCCGGATCATCAACGAGACCCGGGTCGGCCGGGACCTCACCGACGCCCTCGACGAGGTCGCCGACCGGATGGGCAGCGAGGACTTCACCTGGGTCGCCCAGGCCATCGCCATCCAGCGCGAGGTCGGCGGCAACCTCGCCGAGGTCCTCGACGCCGTCGGCCACACCATCCGCGAACGCAACGCCATCCGCCGCCAGGTCAAGGCGCTCTCCGCCGAGGGCAAGCTCTCGGCCATGGTGCTGATGGCCTTGCCCTTCGGCATCATCGCCTTCATCTCGGCCACGAACCCGAGCTATCTCTCGGCGTTCACCGAGAGCCTGGTCGGCTACGCGATGCTGGGCGTCGCGGGCGTGATGATGCTGGTCGGCGGCCTGTGGCTCAAGAAGACCGTGGCGATCCGGTTCTGATGGGGACCCCGTGCTGACCGCTTCCATGCCCGGCCCCGTCCTAGCCGCCGTCGCCGCGGTCGCCCTCGGGTTGCCGATCCTGGGCTGGGCTTGCATTCCTCGCACCCGGACTGTGGCGGACCAGGCGCAGGCGAACCTGGCCCGCGGCCTCGACCTCCCCGGCGCTGCCGGCGCCCGCAGCCGCCGGGCCGGGTCCGGGCCGGCCGGACGCCTCGTCGGTTACCTGACCCCGCGGGGGACGGTCGACCGGCTCAACCGGCTCGCCGGCACCGCCGGACGGCCGGCCGCCTGGCCGGTGGCCAAGCTCGTCGCGGCCAAGCTGGTCCTGGCGATGGTCGCGGGTGCCCTGAGCCTGCTGGTCTTCAGCGCGGGGGCGAGCCTCCTCACCGGGCTGATGGCTGGAACGGTCACCCTGGTTGCGTACTTCGTGCCGGAGCTGCTGCTCTACAGCCGCGGCCAGGAGCGGCAGCAGGCGATCGGCCTGGAGCTGGCCGACACCCTCGACCAGATGACCATCGCGGTGGAGGCCGGGCTCGGCTTCGAGTCGGCCATGGCGCGGGCCGCCAAGAACGGCAAGGGCGCGCTGGCCGAGGAGCTGACCCGCACCCTGCAGGACATCGCCGTCGGCCAGCCGCGCCGGGACGCCTACCTGGCCATGGCCGAGCGCACCGGGGTGCAGGATCTGCGCCGGTTCATCCGCGCGGTCGTCCAGGCCGACGCCTACGGCGTCTCCATCGCCGACGTGCTGCGCACCCAGGCAGCCGAGATGCGGCTGAAGCGCCGGCAGCGGGCCGAGGAGAAGGCGATGCAGATCCCGGTCAAGGTGATCTTCCCGCTCATCCTCTGCATCCTGCCGACGCTGTTCATCGTGTTGCTCGGCCCTGCTGTCATGGACATCGTCGCGGCGTTCAGCGACTGATCCACCTTTCTGCCCCGACGCGATCGGCGGCCTCGCGCTTCCCACGATGCTGGGCGCGCGAGGCCGCCGATGTCGTGTTCCAGGGCGCTCGCTCGCGGGCATCGTGCGTTGCTGGCTCGCTCGCCCGGAAGTCATGGCCGTGCGCCTACGGGGCGGTGCTGAAACCCGCATCAGTCGCCATTCTTGTCACCCACGGTGATTCAACCTGCCTCTAAAGGGGCGGAATCCTGTCACCCACACGGCGGAACCCCCTGTTGCCGTGACGCTGCGTGACCCAGTGTCTTCCTCAGCCGCGACGGCGGGCCACGAGGTCCGACCCGGTTCGGCGACACGGGGGGAGAACCCACCATGCTCAACGTCTACGCCGCCATCGCCACCCTGACCTCCTTCGTCGAGGGCCGCCTCAACCGCGACGAGAAGGGCGCCACCGCCGTCGAGTACGGCCTGATGGTCGGCCTGATCGCCGCGGTGATCATCACCACCGTCACCACGCTGGGTGGCCAGCTGGACGGCCTCTTCCAGGAGATCACCACTGCGCTCACGCCCGCCGGCTGACCTAAACCAACGCGTCACCGTCCGCGGGCGGCGGCGTGGCGGCCACCAGGCCGCCGCACCGCCGCCCGCGGTGCATCGGTCACGCGCAACGCCAACGGGGGGAAGTCATGGGGGAACTGCGTTCGGAGCGTGGTGCGGCGGCGGTGGAGTTGGCGCTGCTGCTGCCGGTGCTGCTCGTTCTCGTGCTCGGCATCGTCGAGTTCGGCCGGGCCTTCCAGGTACAGGCCACCCTGGCCGCCGCCGCCCGTGAGGGCGCGCGTGCGTTTGCCCTTGACAGAGACGCCGACGTCAACGCCGCCGTCATAGAGGCCAGTGCGTCCTTGGATACGACCTTGATCGATACGTACCCGGAAGTCGAAGCGGACAACTGCATCGTCAAGGTCGACTACCCGATGTCCTTTCTCACCGACTTCTTCGGCGCGACGATCGACCTCTCTGCCACCGGAGTCATGCGATGCAACGGCTGACCCGCCGCCGGCGGCTGCGCGACGAGCGCGGCGCGTCCGCGGTCCTGATCGCCCTGCTCATGATTCCGCTGCTCGGCTTCGGCGCGCTCGCCGTGGACATCGCGGCCGTCTACTCCGAGAAGCAGCAGCTGCAGAACGGCGCCGATGCCGCCGCGCTGGCCATCGCGCACGACTGCGCATCAGCGCTGCCCGCCTGCGGCGCCGCCCAGGCGACCGCCGATGAGCTGACGGGAGCCAACTACGACGAGGCCGGCTCGGCGCACGGTGTCCCGACGGTCACCTTCGGCACCAACGAGGTGACCGTGACCAACCCCGGCACCCAGGGCCACTGGCTGGCACCCGTCCTGGGCCACGACTCGACCGACGTCTCCGCCAGCGCCACCGTCCGCTGGGGAGCCGCCGGTGGCGGGACGGCGGTCCTGCCGCTGGCCTTCTCCTGGTGCGCCTTCGAGCAGCAGACCGGGGGCGGGGAGCCCACCGGCGAGACGCCGACGGTCATCGACTTCACCAAGGCCGACGAGACCGAGGGCTGCACCGGCCCGTCCAACCTCGAGGTGCCCGGCGGCTTCGCCTGGCTGGACTCGGATTCCGGCGAGTGCGGCGCGACCACCACGGTCGACGGCGTGGCGTACTCGGACACCGGCAACAGCGTCCCCGCCGAATGCGAGCCGGAGTACTTCGAGAGCCTCCTGGGTGAGACCGTCCTGCTGCCCATCTTCGGTGAGGCGGGCGACACCGGGTCGAATGCCTGGTACCGCATCTACGCGTACGCCGCGTTCACCATCACCGGCTACAACTTCGCCGGCCAGTACAAGAGCGACCCTCCCGCGGACTGCGGTGGTACGGGGTCCAGCGGCCGGTGCATCGAAGGCGTCTTCACGCAGTTCGTCGACGCCACGGACGACTTCACCTACGACCCGACCGCGCCCGATCTCGGCGGGTGGGTCGTCCAACTGGTCGCCTGACCGGCGACCGCTCCACTCAAGGGGGAAATGAGTGAACCGCCGCATCCTTGCCGCTGTGCTCGCGCTCGGCCTGGCGATCGTGGGCACCGTCGTGCTGGTCTCCTACGTCCGCGGGGCCGACGCCCGGGCCCTCGAAGGGGTCCAGACGACCCCGGTCCTCGTGGTCACCGCACCGGTGCCGGAAGGCACGCCGGCTGCCGAACTGGCCGGATCGGTACGCCTGGAGCAGATCCCCGCCAAGGTGGCGGCCACCGGCAGCGTCAGCGACCTCGCCGACCTCGGCGACCGGGTCAGCACCGTGGCCCTGCAGCCGGGCGAGCAGCTGCTGGCCAGCCGCTTCGCGGCGGAGGAGAGCCTGCAGCCGCCGGACCGCGCCGAGGTGCCACCCGGCTTCTCCGAGGTCAGCCTGCTGCTCGAGCCGCAGCGGGTGATCGGTGGCCGGCTGGCCGCGGGTGACGAGATCGGCGTCTACATCTCCATGGACCTGGAGGACGCCAACGAGAAGAAGACGGGCACGACGCACTCCGTCCTGCACGGTGTCCTGGTCACCCAGGTTCAGGGTGCGCCGGCCCCGGCCCAAGCGGCCGAGGGCTCGACCAAGACGGTCGCCGCCGGCGCCGCCGCCCCCTCGAACAGCCTGATGGTCACCGTCGCTCTGCCCGCCCGGGACGCCGAGAAGGTGGTCTTCGGCATGGAGCACGCCAGCGTCTGGCTCGCCCTCGAGCCCGAGGGCGCGGACAACGCCGGCACCGGGATCGTCACGCAGAACAACATCTACGGTGACGCGCTCGCCGGCCTCACCGCCGCCAACGGGGGGTCTGGAGAATGAGCCGCGTCGTCCTCGCCGGAGGCACTCCGGACCTGATCGAGCGGCTGCGCGCCGCCCAGCCCGAGCTCGCGGTGCTGCCGCCCGGTCGGGTGCCCACCGAACCGGTCCGGCTGTTCGAGCTGCTCCCGGCCGGCGACCTGCCTCCCGTGGTCGTGCTCGGCCCGGCCGCGCCGGTGGCGGACGTGCTGGCGCTGGCCGGTGCGCTGGACGTTGCCTGGCCGGGGATCAGCGTCGTCCTCGTCGGAGAGCCCACCCCCGAGCTCTGGCCGGCGGTCATGCGTGCCGGCATCCGGGAGGTGGTCCCGCCGGACGCTGACGTGACCGTGCTCCGCGAGGTGGTCGGACGGGCGGCGCAGGTGGCCCTCGGCCGCCGGCAGGCGTTGCACCCCGTCGCCGGCCAGCCGTCCGCGCCCGGGCGGGTCATTGCGGTGGTCTCCCCGAAGGGCGGGGTGGGCAAGACGACTGTGTCCACGAACCTGGCCGTCGGGTTGGCCGCCGTGGCCCCGCAGTCGACCGTCATCGTCGACCTCGATGTCCAGTTCGGCGACGTGGCCAGCGCGCTGGCACTGCAGCCGGAGTACACGCTGCCCGACGCCGTGCACGGCCGGGCCGGCGAGGACTCGATGGTGCTGAAGACGTTCCTGACCCAGCACCCGAGCGGCCTGTACGCCGTGTGCGGATCGGACTCCCCGGCGGCGGGGGACACGGTGACCGCGGACGACGTCAGCCGGCTGCTCGCCGCCCTGGCCCACCAGTTCCGGTACGTGGTGGTCGACACCGCGCCCGGCCTGTCGGAGCAGACGCTCGCCGCCCTCGACGTCGCGTCCGACGCCGTCCTCCTCAGCAGCCTCGACGTGCCCGGTGTGCGGGGGCTGCGGAAGGAGATGGACGTCCTCGGCGAGCTGAACCTGCTGCCGACCGGCCGGCACGTGGTGATGAACCTCGCCGACCCGAAGCAGGGCCTCGACATGGCCGACGTCGAATTGGCGCTCGGCACCGGCGTGGACGTCGTCCTGCCCCGGTCGGCCGCGGTCCCCGCATCGACCAACGCGGGGGAGCCCCTGCTGCTGCGCGACCTGAAGCGCGACCCGGCCACCAGGGAGCTGCGCCGCCTGCTCGAGCGCTTCGGCGTCGCGCCCGCTCCGAAGTCCAGCGCCTTCTGGACCCGCCAGAAGGCGGCCTCCTGATGCGCCTCGGTGAGCGGCTGGAGGCCACCCGCGGACGCGGGGCTGCCCGGCCGGCACCCGGCCCGCAGGTGCCCACGACACCGGACGGCCCGGCCGCCCTTCCCCTGCCGGAGCCGCGCGGGCAGGCGACCGACCTCGGCCCGGCTGTCCCGTCAGTGACGGAACGGCCGGTGCCCCGTCCGACCGCTCCGGTGGTGCCTCCGGTGGATGCGTTGTCGCGGTTGAAGGATCGGGTGGCGAAGGCGTTGTTCGAGCGGATGGGTGCTCGGATGAGTGATCCGTCGCTGGCTGAGGACCAGTTGCGCACGCTGGTGTTGCGGGAGCTGGACGAGGTGGTCGAGGCGGAGAAGATTCCGCTGTCGGCCGAGGAGCGGTCGCGGTTGACCTCGGAGCTGGCCGATGACGTGCTGGGGTTCGGGCCGTTGCAGCGGTTGCTGGACGACCCGTCGGTGACCGAGATCATGTGCAACGGGCCGGATGCGATCTATGTGGAGCAGTCCGGTCGGCTGGTGCGCACGCCGGCGCGGTTCGCCGGTGAGGAGCATCTGCGGCGGGTGATCGACCGGATCGTGTCCCGGGTGGGCCGGCGGATCGACGAGTCGTCGCCGTTGGTGGACGCGCGGCTGGCCGACGGGTCCCGGGTGAACGCGATCATCCCGCCGCTGGCGTTCAGTGGGTCGACGTTGACGATCCGCAAGTTCGCCAAGGACCCGTTCGGGGTGGACGACCTGATCGGGTTTGGCACGCTCTCGCCGGAGATGGCCGAGCTGCTGCAGGCGTGTGTGGATGCGCGGCTGAACATCATCGTCTCCGGTGGTACCGGCACGGGGAAGACGACGCTGCTCAACGTGCTGTCCTCCTTCATCCCGGAGGGGGAGCGGATCGTCACCATCGAGGACGCGGTGGAGCTGCAGCTGCAGCAGGAGCACGTGGTGCGGCTGGAGTCCCGCCCGCCGAACATCGAGGGCAAGGGTGCGATCACCATCCGCGACCTGGTCCGCAACAGCCTGCGTATGCGCCCCGATCGGATCGTGGTGGGGGAGTGCCGTGGTGGTGAGTCGCTGGACATGCTGCAGGCGATGAACACCGGCCACGACGGGTCGCTGTCCACGGTGCACGCCAACTCCCCCCGCGATGCGATCGCCCGGCTGGAGACCCTGGTGCTGATGGCCGGCATGGATCTGCCGCTGCGGGCGATCCGGGAGCAGATCGCCTCCGCCGTCGACGTGGTGGTGCAGCTCACCCGGCTGCGGGACGGCACCCGGCGGGTCACCCACGTCACCGAGGTCCAGGGCATGGAAGGGGAGACCGTCACCCTGCAGGACGCGTTCCTGTTCGACTACTCCGCCGGGGTCGACCCCGCCACCGGCCGCTTCCTGGGCAGCCCCGTGCCCACCGGCGTCCGTCCCCGCTTCACCGACCGCTTCGAGGAGCTGGGCATCGCCGTGTCGCCCCGGCTGTTCGGCGTCCCGGCGGGCTCGATCTCCGGGGGCTGGCGATGACCGGCACCGCGGCGCTCGCACTGGGCGTCCTGGCGGCCACCGCGGCGCTGGTCCTCGGCGTCCTCGCGATCGTCCCGGCGAAGGAGCGGGTGGCGCTCAGCCGGCTCGACCCGACCATCGGGCCACCGCCGAGCGCCCTGACCGGCCTCACCCAGCGGGCGCAGGGCGGGATCGAGACAGTGCTCGCGCGGCGCGACGGCGGTTCGGGCCTGGCCCGGGACCTGCAGGCCGCCGGCCTGCGGATGCGGCCCGCGGACTTCGTGCTGCTCTCCCTCTCCGGCGTGGTCGTCGCCGGCGCGCTGGGTCTGCTCCTCGGCGGGCCCGTGGTCGGCGTCCTCCTCGCCGCGCTCGCGCCGCTCGTCGCGAAGGTCCTGCTGAGCGTGCTCGCGAGCCGGCGCCGGGCCGCGTTCGCCGACCAGCTCGACGACTCCCTGCAGCTCATGGCCAGCAGTCTGCGCGCCGGCCACAGCATCCTGCGCGCCGTCGACTCCGTGGCCCAGGAGGGAGCGGCCCCGACGTCGGAGGAGTTCGCCCGGATCATTAACGAGACCCGGGTGGGCCGTGATCTGGGTGCGGCGATCGACGAGGTCGCCGACCGGATGGGCAGCGAGGACTTCGCCTGGGTCGCCCAGGCCATCGCCATCCAGCGCGAGGTCGGCGGGAATCTGGCCGAGGTGCTCGACCGTGTCGGGCACACCATCCGGGAACGAAACGCCATCCGTCGCCAGGTCAAGGCACTCTCCGCCGAAGGCAAGCTCTCCGCCTACGTCCTCATGGCTCTGCCCATCGGCGTCGGGCTCTTCCTGTTCCTGACCAGGCCCGAGTACATGGGCGTCTTCACCGAGAGCCTGATCGGCTACGCCATGCTCGCCGCCGTTGCCGTGCTGCTGACGGCGGGCGGGCTCTGGCTGCGCACGACCGTCCGCATCACCTTCTGAGGAGGCCGGCATGATGATCGTCTCCGGAGCCGCCTTCCTGGTGGTGTCCGCCCTTCTGCTGCTCGGCTGGTCGGTCCTCGCCCGGCCCGACGCCGCGGCGGCCAGCACCCGCGCGAACCTGGTGCGGGGCTTCCAGCTGGCGCCCGCCGGCGCGCCGGCCGGCCGTCGCCGGAGCTCGCCACTGGTCCAGCTGCTCACCCCGCGGGGCACCGCCGCGCGGCTGCAGCGGCTGATCGCCGGTGCGGGGTACCCGGCGGAGTGGCCGCTGCCCCGGCTGGTGGCCGCGAAGCTCGTGCTGGCCGCCGTGGCCGGCGGTGTGGGGTTCCTGCTCCTGGCCGACGGACTCAGCTTCTTCCGCGTGCTGTTGCTCGTCGCCATGGTCGGGATCTCCTACTTCGTTCCCGAACTTCTCCTCTACAGCCGGGGCCAGGAGCGCCAGCAGGCGATCCAGCTGCAGCTGGCCGACACCCTCGACCAGATGACGATCGCGGTCGAGGCCGGGCTGGGCTTCGAGTCGGCCATGGCCCGTGCCGGCAAGAACGGCAAGGGAGCGCTGGCCGAGGAGCTCACCCGCACGCTGCAGGACATCGCCGTCGGCCAGCCACGCCGCGACGCCTACCTGGCGCTGGCCGAGCGCACCAACGTGCAGGACCTGCGCCGGTTCGTCAGCGCCATCGTCCAGGCCGACCAGTACGGCGTCTCCATCGCCGACGTGCTGCGCACCCAGGCCGGGGAGATGCGGCTCAAGCGCCGGCAGCGGGCCGAGGAGAAGGCCATGCAGATCCCGGTCAAGGTCATCTTCCCGCTGATCCTCTTCATCCTGCCGACGCTGTTCATCATCGTGCTGGGCCCGGCCGTCATCGACATCATCGCCGCGTTCAGCGACTGATCCGGTCCGCTGAAACGAGGAGAACCATGTTCCAGTCGTCCCTCCGGCGGCGCCTGTGCACCGTGGCCGGCTCCCTGGCCCTGGTGACGTCCGTGATCGCCTGCTCCGCCCCTGTGGTCAGCGACGCCAGCGGCGGGCTCGCGATGGTGGTCGGCGCGCACAGCAACATGCCGCCGACAGCGGTCGGCGGCGTCGCCGAACAGGTGCTCACCAACGCCGTCCGCACCCGGTCCGCCGTCTCGGTCGTGGTCGCCGACGGCGCCCCGTTCGTCCTGGACGCCGAGCAGTCGGGAACCGCCGGAGTGGCGAACCGCGAGGCGCTGGACGAGGCACTCACCTCCGCGGCGGCCCGGACGCCGGAGACCGACCTGCTCACCGCGCTCGGCCTCGGCGCCGCCGAGATCGCCTCCGCGGACGGGCGGCGCACCGTCCTGGTCGTCGACTCCGGCCTGTCCACCACCGGCGCGCTGGACTTCCGGCGGGAGGGCCTGCTCGACGCCGACCCCGCGGACGTCGTCGGCAGCCTCCAAGCGGCGGGCGCCCTGCCGGACCTCAGTGGCGTCCACGTCGTCTTCCAGGGGCTCGGCGACACCGCCGCCCCACAACCGTCGCTGGGTGAGCCAGTGCGCCGCCAGCTGGCCGACCTCTGGACCGCGGTCGCTCTGGCGGCAGGGGCACTGGACGTGAGCGTCGAGCGCACCCCGCTCGTCGGGGAACCCGTCGCCGGCCTCCCCCCGGTCAGCCTCATCGGCCTTGGTGGCGGGGTCACCTGCACGCAGAGCACCGTCGTGCTCGACGGCGGTGCGGTGGCCTTCCAGGCCGACACCTCGGCATTCCAGGACGCCGCGGCCGCGGCCGCAGAGCTCCAGCCGATCGCCGACCGGATGCGGGCCGCCGGCGTCACCGCGACGCTCGTCGGGACGACCGCGGACGTCGGCGACGCCGAGGGCCAGCGGCGGCTCAGCGAGCAGCGTGCCCGAGCCGTCGCCGATCTTCTGGGCGGCCTGGGGGTGCCGGCCGAGCGCCTGACCGTCGTCGGGCTCGGCAGCGACTTCCCCGGCTACGTCCAGGACCGCGACGCCAGCGGCACGCTGGACCCGGCGGCCGCCGCGCAGAACCGGAAGGTGACCATCGAGCTCGTCGGAGCGGGGTCCGCCGTCTGCGCGTGACCGGGCGGCCGCTGCCGTCAGCCCATCCGGACACGACGAGATCGGCGATCTGGCCCGCTTCGAGGTCCTGAAGGGGGGCGAGATCGCCGATCTCGACGGCGTGAAGGCGCGGTCAGCCGGTGGAGCGGGGCTGCGCCGGGTTGGTCGGGTCACCCTGCGACGGCGGGTTCATCTTCGGGCCGGTCGTGGCCTCCGACACCTTCGATCCGGTGGAGGCGTGGACCGGGTCGTCCGCCGCGGGTGCGGCCGGGTCGCCGCCCGAGGGCTGGGCGCCCTCGCGCAACGAGGTCAGCCGGTTCTCCATGATCGTCACGACCTGCACCCGGTCGGCGTGGGCGCGCTCGTACTCGAGCAGCGTCTCGAGGCCCTGCGCGTCCAGGGTCCGGATGCGCGAGGCCAGCCCCTCCACCGGCAGGTGGTCGTAGTCGGGCAGTGGCAGTTGGTCGTGCTCCGTCATCCCTCGTCCTCTCTGCGGTTCCGTGTTCCGGGAGCGCCTACCCCGTCGCCGGCGATCGACACCGGGTGTGAGGTCCCGGTCGGTGGGTAGGCGGCGGGCTGCGGAGTTGCGGCCGTCTGTCGCCCCGCACCTGAGCCCCCCGATCGACCGAGGAGTTGTCCCACCGACATGGACGTGTCCTTCCTGGAGCCGGTGTTCGCCGCCGCTGGGCCCTACGCCACCGTGTGCGCCGACGTCACGCACACCAACGAGAACGCCGACACCGAACTGGACCTGCGGGTCCGTGCGCTCACCGAGCAGCTCAGCGAGCAGGGCGCGCCGGAGGCCGTCGTCGAGGCCGTGCGCGCCCGGCTGACCGAGGGCAACGAGGGCGGTGAGGCCGGCACCCTGAAGGGGCGGGCGGTGGTCGCCGCCGCCGACGGCACGGTCGTGCTGGACGAGGCGCTGGCCGACGCTCCGGCCCGCGAGACCGCCGAGTGGTCGCCGCACCCGGACCTGATCCCGGTGCTCAAGCAGCTGGCCGGCCGCATCCCGCACGTGGTCGTCGTCACCGACCGGATCGGCGCCGACGTCACCACGGCGGGACTTCCGGGCCGGCCGGACCAGGAGAAGGAGATCGAGGGCGACGGGTTCCACGCGCGCAAGGTCAAGGTCGGCGGCTGGGCGCACAACACCTACATGCACACCGCCGAGAACCAGTGGGAGGAGAACGCCGGGCTGGTCGCCGACGAGCTGAACTCCCTCGCCCGGCGGCTGCCGCTCCGCTTCATCCTGCTGGCCGGCGACGTGCGGGCCCGGCAGATCCTCAGCGACAAGGCGCACGCCGCCTGGTCGGACCTCGTCGTGTCGATGGACGAGGGCGGCCGCTCCGCCGGCGCCGACCGCGAGCCGATCGAGCGGCGCACCGCCGAGCTGATCGCCGAGCACGAGGCACGCGACATCGCCGACGCCGTCGAGAAGGTGCAGAGCGCCGGCGCCCACGGGCTCGCCCTCACCGGCACCGCCGCCGTGGTCGAGGCCCTGCGCAAGGGGCAGGTCGAGACGCTCGTCCTGACCGACGCCTGGGACGACGACGCCACCCTGCTGGTGGGCAACGGCCCGCTGGAGCTCGGCGTGAAGCAGCAGGACATGGACGCCCTCGGCGTGCACGGGGAGGTCGTCCCCGCCGGTTCCGCGCTCCTGGCCGCCGCAGTGGCCAGCGCCGCCGGTGTCGTCGTCGTCCCGGAGGCCGCCCTTCCCGGCGACGAGCCGGTGGCCGCGATCCTCCGCTACACCGACGACTCGACGCCGTCGGCCCAGTGACCCGGACCCGTACCGCCCTACTCGAGGAGATCCCGTGACCGACCCGCACCAGCCCGCCACCAGCCCCGGCACCGGCCAGGGCGACATCGAGCGCCGCGCCGCGCTCGCCGAGTCCCTCGGCAAGGAGGTCTGGCCGGCCGACCGCGACGCGCTGATCGCCAAGGCGCAGGAAGGGCCCGCCCCCGACCGGGTGCTCTCCGATCTGCGGCGCCTGCCCGCCGGGCAGCAGTTCGAGAACGTCCAGGAGGTCGCCCAGGCGCTGGGCCTGGGCACCGAGCAGCAGCGGTTCTGACATGACGACGCAGAAGAAGCCCAGCCCCGAGGCGCTGGACAACGTCACCGAGGACAACGTCGAGACGCGGTCCCAGCTGCTCCCGGAGGAGGCCGCGCTGCAGGGCAGCGGCATGGAGGAGGTCGCCGCCGAGGTGATACTGGCCGAGTCGGAGGAGCGGACCGTCCATCCCGATCCCGACGACGCCCAAGGTGCGCACCGCCAGTCCGCCGAGACCGCCGACCTGCCCTGACGTGCGGCACGAGCACCCGGTCCGGCTCCGCTGGTCGGACCCCGACATGCTGGGCCACGTCAACCACGCGCGGGCACTGAGCCTCCTGGAGGACGCACGGCTCGCACTGGGGGACGACCACGCCGGGGGAGGGCTGATCCTCGCCCGTCTTGAGGTGGACTACCTGCGCCAGCTCTACTACCGGGTCGGCGAGGAGCTCTGCGTGCACAGCTGGGTGACCCGGCTGGGCACGAAGTCCTTCACGATGCGGCAGGAGCTGGCGCAGGACGGGGAGGTGGCCATCCGCGCCGACGTCGTCCTGGTGGTCTTCGACTTCGCGGCGAACGCCAGCCGGCCGATGACCGAGGCCGAGCGGGCGCACTGGACGCGCTACCTGGAGGGCTGACCGGCCCGTCGGTGGTTGCGCGTGCGCGGTGCCCGCGCACGCGCACCACCGGGTGCCGGCGCGTCGCGGTGCTGGTCGGGGCGCCGGTCGAGCCCGCGGATGTGATCATCTCCGCCGATCGGGGTAGGGCAGCCCGAGTCGAGGAGAGGAGCGATCATGCCGAAGACGGCGAAGAACGGCTCCGCCAAGCAGTCGGAGCTGCCCAGCACGCTGCAGCGGTCGCCGAAGAAGGCGCAGCGCACCTTCACCAAGGCCTACGACTCCGCGGTGGAGGAGTACGACGACGAGGAGCGCGCCAACCGGACGGCGTGGGCCGCGGTGAAGCACAGCTTCGAGAAGGTCGGCGACCGTTGGGCTCGAAAAGAAAAGGGCAAGAAGGGCCCGTCCGACGCCCAAGCCGCAGGCGGGCGCGGTACCGGCAAGGAGACCAAGGGCGGCGTCGACGCCAACGCCTCGAAGTCCCATCTCTACGACGTGGCCAAGAAGCTCGACATCTCGGGCCGCTCGAAGATGGGGAAGAAGGACCTCGTCGCCGCCATCCAGAAGGCGAATGACAAGAAGACCGCCGCGGCGCGCAAGAAGTAGCCGGCGTCCACCGCGGACCGTCCCGGGCCGGGCACCCACGGGGTGCCCGGCCCGGTGCCGTTCAGCTACTTAACAGCAGGATGAACCCGGTCTGCCGACCGTCGAGGTACTCGACACCGGCGCCGGTCAGCGCGACGCCCTCCTCCAACCCGAGCCGCACGCACTGCCCGTCCCACTCGGGGACCGGCCGGCGGACGGCGAGCTCCAGCGCGTACGCCGTGTCGGAATGCACCGGGTAGTCGCCGGCGCCGGGCACGCCGTGCTGCTGGTCCCACTGCCCGATCGCCGGGCCGGCACCGTGCCCGTGGAAGCCGATCGGGTGCGAGTACACGTCGCCGTCGATCCCCTCGGCGGCGGCCGCGGCCCGGGCCGTGGCCAGCACCTCGTTGCCCGTCCGGCCGGGGAGCAGCGCCGCGGCGGTCAGCTCCTGCAGCCGGTTCGCCGCAGCCATCGCGGCCCGCAGCCCCGCCGGAGCCGCCGTCTCGCCGGGGCGCAACACGTACGCGTTGCGCTGGGTGTCGGTCCGCAGACCCAGGGAGCTGAGCCCGACGTCGCAGTGCAGCAGGTCGCCCGGCTCCACCACCGCGTCGTAGGGGACGCCGGGCAGCAGCGTGCTCTGCTCCTCGACCAGCGGTACCCCGGCCCGCTGCAGGAGCACCGAGGGCTGGAACCACGGGTCCACCCCGAGGTCGTGGAAGCGCTGCCGGATCCACCAGGCCACGTCCAGTGCCGTCGTCGTCCCGACCGTGACCACGGCGGAGGAGAACGCCTCGGCGATGACCTGGTGCGCCAGCCGGTTCATCGCGTGCAACGCCGCGATCTCCTCGGGCAGCCGCGTCTCCAGCCAGCCGACCGCCAGCCGCTCGGCCGACACCACCCGGTCGGCGTAGGGGCCCAGCGCCTCGGTCAGCAGCCGGTGCTCGGTGTGCGAGAGCCCGTCGGCCAGCGCGAAGTGCTCGGAGACGTCGACGCCGATGCGCCCGGGATCGGCCTGCTCGACGAACCGGCGCACCTCGGCCCACTGGGCGCGCTCGGCGGGCTCCCCGCCGCCGGCCGCGGCGGTCCAGGCCGGCAGGAACTGGCCGACCGGATAGCGGGAGACCGCAGCGGGCGTCACGCCGTCGTCGCTGCGGTGCAGCAGCAGGATGGTGCGGCGCCGTGCGGACAGCCAGGTGGCCGGCAGCAGCGTCGCGAGGACCGGGTCCTCGTTGTACTCGCGCCCGACCACGATCCACAGGTCGATGCCGGCCCTGTCCATCAGGCCGGGAAGCACGTCGAGCAGCCGCTGGGTGAGCCAGCGGTCGCGCACGTCGGCCTGCTCCCGCAGCGGCAGGGGCACCGTCCGCGTCGGATCAGGCGCGACGACCGTCATGCATCTAGGGAAGCAGAGAACCGCCGGACCCACCGGTCGAGAACGCCGGACCGGTAGGGGCGGTCACGGGTTCAGGGTGCGGTACGGATCGGTCGACGGTCACCGGCTCGTGCGCGGTCAACACCGCAACGCCCCCATCGGGGTGGCCGAGGTGCCAGGCTGAGGGCATGTCGCACCCTGATCCGGCGCTCGTCGACGTCCGGTCCCTCGCCGACCACCCCCTGACCGAGGCCGGGGAGGGACAGGCGCTGCGCATGGTCGCCCCGGGAGCGGTGACCGCCGGCCGCTTCGGCCTCGTCGAGTACCGGCTCGGCCCGCGGACGGCCGGGGCGGCGCCGCACTACCACCGCACCTTCTCCGAGTCCTTCTACGTGCTCTCGGGCCGGCTGACCCTCTACGCCGACGGAGCCTGGCAGAGCTACCGGCCGGGCGACTTCGCCATCGCCCACGAGCAGGGGGTGCACGGCTTCCGCAACGACGGCGACGAGCCGGCCTCGATGCTCATCCTGTTCACGCCCGGGGTGGCCCGGGAGACCTTCTTCGCCGAGATGGCCGAGATCGGGCGCCGCGAGCAGCCACCCACGAAGGAGGAGATGGCCGCGGTCTACGCCCGGCACGACCAGGTGATGGTCGAGGTCTGAGCGGGGTCGGGCCCCGGGTGGAAAGCTGGACGCCGACGACGAGCGAAGGAGGCTGCGCATGCCCCTGGGACCCTGGTTCTACTGCCTCAAGCACAACCGGGTCGAGGACCGCGACGGGTGCGCCGAGCGCCACCGGCTCGGCCCGTACGACACCCGGCAGGAGGCCGAGCACGCGCTGGCGGCCGTCGCCGAGCGGAACGAGAAGCTCGACGCGGAGGACCGCGAGTGGGAGGACCGCTGACCCCCGCCCCGGGGGACAGGCATGATCGGTCCCGGAGGCCGGGCTGTCCGGCGCCGCGAGAGGGGTGGACGTGACGGACGGTCGCGCGGTCGAGGAACTGGTCGTCGGGGTGCTGGGGGGCACCGGGCCCCAGGGGCGCGGGCTCGCGGTCCGGCTGGCGGCCCAGGGGCAGCGGGTGCTGCTCGGCTCGCGGGACGGCGAGCGCGCCGCGGAGGTGGCGGCCCAGGTCGCCGAGCGTGCGGCGACGGTCGCCACCGGGGTCGAGGTGTCGGTCACCGGCGGTTCGAACGTCGACGTCGCCGGCGCGGCGGATCTGGTCATCGTCGCCGTCCCGTTCGTCGGGCACGCCGCGACCCTGGCCGAGCTGGCCACCCCGCTGGCGGGGAAGATCGTCGTCGACTGCGTCGTCCCCATGGGCTTCGACGAGCTCGGCGCCTACGTGCTCGACGTCGAGGAGGGCAGCGTCGCCCAGCAGGCCGCCGCGCTGCTGCCTGACTCGCACGTGGTCGGGGCCTTCCACCACCTGTCGGCCACGCTGCTCGAGGATCTCTCGAAGCCGACGATCGACGGCGACGTGATGGTGGTCGGCGACGACCGGGCGTCGATGGACACGGTGCAGGCGCTCGCCGGCCGGCTGCCCGGCATGCGCGGCATCTACGCCGGCCGGCTGCGCAACGCTCGCCAGGTCGAGGCGCTCACCATCAACCTGGTGTCGGTGAACCGGCGGTACAAGGTGCACGCCGGCGTCCGCATCACCGACGTCTGAAGGAGGACCTCGTCCTCCCCGGCCGTCGCACGGTCGGCGTGGGGCCCGGGACGGGGCCGGGGGTGCCGGTGCTGCGTGACGACTCGGGGACGGCGTTCGACGGCCCGCCGCCCCGGCGGGTCGTCTCGCTGGTCCCGTCGCTGACCGAGGCGATCGCGGTCACCGACCCGTCGCTGCTGGCCGGTGCCACCGACTGGTGCACCCACCCCGTCAGCCTCGGCGTGCCGCGCGTCGGCGGCACCAAGTGGCCCGACGTCGACCGGGTCCTGGCGCTGCGTCCGGACCTGGTGGTCGCCAACGCCGAGGAGAACCGGGAGGAGGACGTCGCGGCGCTGCGGAAAGCGGGCATCCCGGTCTGGATCACCGCGCCGGCCACCGTCGATCAGGCGCTGGACACCCTCGGCCGGGTGCTCGCGGTGCTCGACCGGCCCGATCCGGAGTGGCTGGTCCGCGCTCGGGAGGTCTGGGCCGACCCGCCCCGCCTGCCCGGCGTCAGCGCCGTCGTCCCGATCTGGCGCCGGCCCTGGATGGTGCTCGGGCGGGACACCTTCGCCGGTGACGTGCTGTCCCGGCTCGGCGTCCGCAACGTCTTCGCCGGCTCCGCGGACCGGTACCCGCGGCTCGGCCGCGACGAGCCGGGCACCGTCCCCGCCGAGTTGGTGGTGTTCCCCGACGAGCCCTACGCGTTCACCCCGGACGACGGTCCCGAGGCGTGGCCGCAGGCCCGCCCGGCGTTCGTCAGCGGGCGGCACCTCACCTGGTACGGCCCGTCGCTCGTCGAGGCGCCGGCCGTGCTGCTCGGTCAACTAGCCGACTGACGTCTCACCACGCGACCAATGCCCCGCTCTGGGGGCCTTCCTCGCGGTCAGGCAGTCCTGCACGACCCGCAGAGCACGGGGGCAACTCCCGGAGCGGTCGCCCGGCGGGCCGTCAGTCGAAGGAGTGCTCGGGCCCGGGGAAGACCCCGCCGCGGACGTCGTCGGCGTACTCCTTCGCCGCCCGCAGCAGCTCGCCGCGCAGGTCGGCGTACTTCTTCACGAACTTCGGCACGCGGCCGCCGTTGAGCCCGGCCATGTCCGGCCACACCAGCACCTGGGCGTCGCAGTCGACCCCCGCGCCGATGCCGATGGTCGGGATGGAGAGCTCCTCGGTCACCTGGCCGGCGAGGGCGGCCGGCACCATCTCCATGACGACGGCGAAGGCGCCGGCCTCCTGCACCGCGTGCGCGTCGGTCAGCAGCTGGTCGGCGCCGGCACCGCGGCCCTGCACCCGGAACCCGCCGAGGGCGTGCTCGCTCTGCGGCGTGAACCCGATGTGCGCCATGACCGGGATGCCGGCCTCCTGGAGCATCCGGATCTGGGGGACCACCCGCGCGCCGCCCTCGAGCTTGACCGCCTGCGCACCGCCCTCCTGCATCATCCGGACGGCGGTGTCGAAGGCCTGCTGAGGGCCCGACTCGTAGCTGCCGAAGGGCAGGTCGGCCACGATCAGCGCCCGCTTGGTCGACCGGGTGACGGCCTTGGTCAGCACGAGGAGGTCCTCGACGGTGACCGCCACCGTGCTGCTGTGACCGAGCACGACGTTGCCGGCGGAGTCGCCCACCAGCATCACCGGGATGCCGGCCTCCTCGAAGATGGCCGCGCTGTAGGTGTCGTAGGCGGTGAGCATCGCCCACTTCTCGCCCCGCTGCTTCGCCTGCTGCAGGTGGTGGATGCGCACCCGCGCGGTGGACTGGCCGCCGTAGAGCACCGATTCGGTCATGCCTGGGCTCCTTCTCGCACGGTGGGGAGGGTTTCGCGCCAGCGGTTGGTGATGGGCAGGCGACGGTCGCGACCGAACGCCTTGAGACTGATCTTCGTACCCGGTGCCGACTGGCGGCGCTTGAACTCGGCCCCGTCCACCAGCCGGAGGACACGGGCGACCACCTCGGCGTCGTGCCCGCGCTCGAGCAGCTCGGCCATGCCGAGGTCGCGGTCGACGTAGTCGGCGATCACCGCGTCGAGTTCCTCGTAGGACGGCAACGAGTCGCTGTCCACCTGCCCGGGAGCGAGCTCCGCCGACGGCGGCTTGTCGATGGAGTTCTGCGGGATCGGCTCGGTCTCGCCACGCCCCCGGGCGTAGGCGTTGCGCCAGCGGGCGAGCTCCCACACCAGGGTCTTCGGCACGTCCTTGATGGGGGCGAACCCGCCGGCCGCGTCGCCGTAGAGCGTCGAGTAGCCGACGGCCACCTCGCTCTTGTTGGACGTGGCGAGCAGCAGGTGCCCGTGCTGGTTGGACAGGCCCATGAGCAGCGTGCCGCGCACCCGGGCCTGCAGGTTCTCGGCGGCGACGCCGGAGAGCTCCACCGAGGCCTCGTAGGCGTCGACCATCGGTGCGATCGGGACGACGGAGTAGTGCATGCCCAGCCGCGACGCGGCGTCCTCGGCGTCGGCCAGCGAGTGCTCGCTGGACCACTTCGACGGCAGCCCGACGCCGTGCACCCGGTCGGCGCCGAGCGCGTCGACGGCGATCGCGGCGACCAGCGCGGAGTCGATGCCGCCGGACATGCCGAGCACCACCGAGGGCATGCCGTTCTTGTCGATGAAGTCCTTGAGCCCGAGCACCAGGGCCCGCCAGACCTCCTCGCAGTCGGAGAGCGGGTCGACGATCGTCGCCGGGCGCCGCTCGAACGCGGGCACCGGCTCGTGCGACAGCACGTGCCGGGTCACGGTCATCGGGCCGATCCGGCCCTCGCGCCGTTCGGGCACCGAGGACGGGTCCAGGTCGAGGTCGACCGTGGCGAGGTGCTCGACGAACTGGGGCGAGCGGGCGAGCAGCGTGCCGTCGGCGGCGACGGCCATCGAGTCGCCGTCGAAGACCAGCTCGTCCTGGCCGCCCACCTGGTTGCAGTAGACGATCGTCGCCCCGGCCTCGGCCGCGCGGCGGCGGACCAGGGGCAGCCGCAGGTCGTCCTTGGCCCGCTCGTAGGGGGAGGCGTTGGGGGAGACGACGAGGTCGACCCCCGCCTGGCCGGCGACCCCGCAGGGCCCGCCCTCGACCCAGAGGTCCTCGCACACGGTCAGCGCGACGTCGACCCCGTGCAGGCGGACGACCGGCAGCTCGGTGCCGGGCACGAAGTACCGGGCCTCGTCGAAGACCCCGTAGTTGGGCAGGTGCCGCTTGTAGTAGCGGACGACGACGCGCCCGCCGTGCAGCAGCGCGGCGGCGTTGCGCGGCGCGCCTCGGCGCGGGTTCGCGTCCGCCGGCCGGTGGTCGTCGGTCGGGGGCTCGTCGACCGGCGCGGGGCCGCTGCCCTCGGTGTGCGCCAGGTACCCGACGACGACGGCGACCTCCCCGAGACCCTCGTCGGCCAGCCGGACGGCGAGGTCGACCAGCGCCTGCTCGCTGGCGCGGGCGAAGGACTCCCGCAGCACGAGGTCCTCCGGCGGGTACCCGGTCAGCGTCATCTCGGGGAAGACCACCAGGTGCGCCCCGGCCCCCGCCGCGTCGGCCGACCGGCGTACCACCAGGTCGGCGTTGCCCTGCAGGTCACCGACCCGGGTGTCGACCTGGGCCATGGCCACCCGCAACTGCACCGGCTGCTGATCACTCACGCCGTCAGTCTGGTCGCATCCTCCGGCCGGCGGCCAGGTGGGGCCGCCGCCCGGCCCGGTCGGCGACGACACGGACGGCGCCGGGGCGGACAACCGTGTGCGAACCGCCCGGACGGGGCAGGCTTGTGCCGACGTCACACTCCCGAAACGAGCGGACTGGATCATGGCCGGCATGGACCGACAGCAGGAGTTCGTCCTGCGGACCCTGGAAGAGCGAGACATCCGCTTCGTGCGGCTGTGGTTCACCGATGTCTCCGGCTACCTGAAGGCCGTCGCGGTGGCCCCGGCCGAGATCGAGGCGGCGTTCGCGGAAGGCATCGGCTTCGACGGCTCGGCGATCGAGGGCTTCGCCCGCGTCTACGAGTCCGACATGCTGGCCAAGCCGGACCCCGGCACCTTCCAGGTCATGCCGGCGCGCGAGGGGCGGGCCAGCGTCACCGCCCGGATGTTCTGCGACATCACGCTGCCCGACGGCTCGCCGTCCTGGGCCGATCCGCGCCACGTGCTGCGCCGGACGCTGGCCAAGGCCGCCGACATGGGGTTCACCTTCTACACCCACCCCGAGATCGAGTTCTTCCTGCTCAAGGACCTGCCCACTGACGGCAGTGCCCCCGAGCCCGCCGACACCGGCGGCTACTTCGACCTCTCCACGCACAACGTGGCGCACGACTTCCGGCGGGAGGCGGTCTTCGCCCTGGAGGCGATGGGGATCTCCGTGGAGTTCAGCCACCACGAGGTGGCGCCCGGGCAGCAGGAGATCGACCTGCGCTACGCCGACGCCCTGTCGATGGCGGACAACATCATGACGCTGCGGCACGTCGTCCGTGAGGTCGCGCTGGCCCAGGGCGTGCACGCCACCTTCATGCCCAAGCCCTTCACCGAGCTGGCCGGCTCGGCGATGCACACGCACCTGTCGCTGTTCGAGGGCGACCGCAACGCCTTCCACGACCCGGCCGACCCGATGCGGCTGTCGACGACCGGCAAGCAGTTCATCGCCGGGCTGCTCACCCACGCCCGCGAGGTCACCGCCGTCACCAACCAGACGGTGAACTCCTACCGGCGGCTGCTGGCCGGCACCGAGGCGCCGACGGCAGCGACGTGGGGCCGGGCCAACCGCTCGGCGCTGGTGCGGCTGCCGAGCTACAAGCCGAGCAAGGCGCAGTCGGCGCGGGTCGAGGTCCGCTCGCCGGACTCCGCGTGCAACCCGTACCTCACCTTCGCCGTCCTGCTGGCCGCCGGCCTGCGCGGCATCGAGAAGGGGTACGAGCTCCCGCCGGAGGCCGAGGACGACGTCTGGTCGCTCACCGACACCGAGCGCCGCGCCGCCGGGTACGAGGACCTCCCGGTCAGCCTCGGCGAGGCGCTGACCGCGATGCAGGGCAGCGAGCTGGTCGCCGAGACCCTCGGCGAGCACGTCTTCCAGTTCTTCCTGCGCAACAAGTGGGAGGAGTTCAACTCCTACCGGCAGAACGTGACGCCGTTCGAGCTGCAGCGCTACCTGCCCGGCCTCTGATGCCGCGTTCTGGGGGTCTTGCTCGTCCTCTGGAGGTGCTGCAGTGCCCGCAGAGCGCGAACAGCACTCCCAGAGCAGGGCCGAGAGGGCTCGGGTCGCGGCCACTAACCTCGTCGTCGTGACTTCCAGCGGCCGCCTGCTCGTCGTCGTCCCGAGCGAGACCGACCCGCCCGCGCGGCTGGGGGAGTGGCTGCGCGCGGCCGGCCTGGAGCTCGACGAGCGGCACCTGGGGCTCGGCGATCAGCTGCCGGAGACCCTCGAGGGGGCCGACGGGTTGCTCGTGCTGGGCGGCCCGCAGTCGTCGATGGACGACGAGGCGACCAGCCCCGAGCTCGTCGGGGTGCGGCAGCTCCTCCGGCAGGCGGTCGACGCCGACCTGCCCACCCTCGCCATCTGCCTGGGCGCCCAGCTGCTCGCGCAGGTGGGGGGCGGCCGCACGCGCGTGGGGGTGGACGGGCCCGAGGTCGGCGCCACGCTCGTGGCCAAGCGCGACGTCGCCGACGCCGACCCCGTGTTCGGCCCGCTGCCGCTCTCGCCCGACGTCGTGCAGTGGCACCACGACGAGATCTCCGAGCTGCCGCGCGACGCCACCCTGCTGGCGGGCAACCCGCACTACCCGCACCAGGCATTCCGGGTCGGCAGCTGCGTCTACGGGCTGCAGTTCCACATCGAGACGACGCCGGAGATGGTCCGCGGCTGGGCCGGGAGCGACCCGGTCGGCGTGGCGGCCTCCCCGCTGGACCTCGAGACGCTGTGCCTGCGCGCGGAGGCCGCCCACGACGACGTCGCCGACGCCTGGCAGCCGTTCGCGGCGCGCTTCGCTGACCTGGTGCGCTCCCGCACCGACGCGCGCGCATGACCGTGCCCCGGGTGGAGATCCCGCGCCGGGCGATCGTGCGCCTGGTCCGGTTCGGCTTCGAGGACGGCGAACGCGCGGCGCGCCTGCTGTCGGACCCGGCGCTCGGCCTGTGGGACCTGGAGCGCAACGAACCGGCCGATCCGGAGGCCGGCCCGGTCGTCGCCGCGCTGGCCCGCGCCGGTGACCCCGACCTCGCCGTCCGCTCGCTGCACCGGCTGATCGAGGCGCTGGACGACGCCGACGACAGCGGCCAGGCCGCCGCCACCCTGCTGGCCCGGCTGCGCGGCTCGGGTCACCTGCGGGGGCGGCTGCTGGCGGTGCTGGGTGCGAGCTCCGGGCTGGCCGACCACCTGGCGGCCCACCCGCTGGACTGGGATGTGCTCGACGACGAGCAGAACGGGCCGCACCGGCCCACGCCGCACGCGCTCGAGCAGCAGATGCTCCAGGCCGTCGGCGCCGACCCCGACGACCCGCCGTGGGGCGTGCGCCTGGGCGCGGCCGCGCCGGACTCCGCGCCGGAGCGGGTGCGGGCACTGCGGCTGGCCTACCGGCGGGCGATCCTCTCCCTCGCCGGGCGGGACCTCGCCGACGGCGTCCCGGCCGAGGAGGCCGCCGCCGAGCTGGCCGACATCGCCGCCGCCGTCCTCACCGCGGGACTGGCGCTCGCCGTCGCCGAGCAGCCGGAGGACACGACCGCCTGCCGCCTGTCGGTGATCGCTCTCGGCAAGACCGGGGGGCGGGAGCTGAACTACGTCAGCGACGTCGACGTCGTCTTCGTGGCCGAGCCGGTCGAGCCGGGCGAGCCGGAGGCACCGGCGCTCGCCGCCGCGACCCGGGTGGCCGCCGCGCTCATGCGGATCTGCCGGGAGGCGGCCTGGGAGGTCGACGCCGCGCTGCGCCCGGAGGGCAAGGCCGGGGCCCTGGTGCGCACCGTCGCCGGGCACGCCGCCTACTACGACCAGTGGGCCGACACCTGGGAGTTCCAGGCGCTGCTCAAGATGCGCCCGGTGGCCGGCGACCCCGACCTCGGCCGCGCCTACGTGGAGGCGCTGTGGCCGTTGGTCTGGAAGGCCGGCGACCGCCCCGGGTTCGTCGGCGAGGTGCAGGCCATGCGCCGCCGGGTGGAGGCGAACATCCCCCCGGCCCAGGCCGAGCGGGAGCTCAAGCTGGGCCGCGGCGGGCTGCGCGACGTCGAGTTCGCCGTCCAGCTGCTGCAGATGGTGCACGGCCGGGTGGACCAGAACCTGCGGGTCGGCGGCACCCTGCCGGCGCTCCTGGCGCTGTCCTCGGGCGGCTACGTCGGCCGCGACGACGCCGCCACGCTGATCGCCTCCTATCGCTTCCTGCGCACCGTCGAGCACCGGCTCCAGCTGCTGCGGCTGCGCCGCACCCACCTGCTGCCCACCGACGAGCAGCAGTTGCGCTGGCTGGCCCGCTCGCTGGGCTACAAGCCCGACCACCGGGGTGACGCCGTCGAGGTGCTGCGGGCCGAGCTCGCGCTGCACACCCGCGAGGTGCGCCGGCTGCACGAGAAGCTCTTCTACCGGCCGCTGCTGTCGGCCGTGGCCAAGGTGCCCGCGGAGGCGACGCAGCTGGGCAGCAAGGCCGCCGGTGACTGGCTGCGGGCGCTGGGCTTCGCCGACCCGGAGGGGGCGCTGCGCCACCTCGCGGCCCTCACCGGCGGGGTCTCCCGGTCGGCGTCGATGCAGAAGTACCTGCTGCCGGTGCTGCTGCAGACCTTCGCGTCCTGCCCGAACCCCGATGCGGGGCTGCTCGCCTACCGGCAGGTCAGCGAGGCCCTCGGCGGCAACCAGTGGTACCTGCGGCTGCTGCGCGACGAGGGCCAGGTGGCCGAGCGGCTCGCCCAGCTCCTGGGCTCCAGCCAGTACGTGGCCTCCCTGCTGACCCGCACCCCCGAGGCGCTGCGGTTGCTCGCCGACGACGCCGAGCTGGAGCCGCGCACCGCGGCCACGCTGGCCAAGGCCTGGCGGCAGGCTGCCGGCCGGGCCCCGGATCCGCAGGCGGGCATCCGGGTGATCCGGGCGCTGCGCCGGCAGGAGCTGCTGCGGATCGCCGCGGCCGACCTGCTGGGGCGGATCGACGTGCACGGGGTCGGCCGGGCCCTCACCGACGTCGCGGTGGCCACCCTGCAGGCCGGTCTCGACGCGGCGCTGCGGGCGCACGCGGGCGAGGCGGGCGTCGACGTCGCCGACCTGCCCATGGATCTCGCCGTCATCGGCATGGGCCGCCTGGGCGGGGGGGAGATGGGTTTCGGCTCGGACGCCGACGTGCTCTTCGTGCACCGAGCGCGCCCGGGCGCCGACGAGACCAAGGCGTCGGCCGCGGCCAACGCCGCGGCGCACACGCTCCGGCGGCTGCTCGGCGAGCCGGCTCCCGACCCGGCCTTCGAGGTCGACGCCGACCTGCGGCCCGAGGGCCGGCAGGGGGCGTTGGTGCGCAGCCTCTCGGCGTTCCGCGAGTACTACGAGCGCTGGGTGTCGGTGTGGGAGGTGCAGGCACTGCTGCGCGCGGTGCCCGTGGCCGGGAACGAGGAGCTGGGCGCGGCCTTCGTCGCGCTCGTCGACCCGATCCGCTACCCGGCCGACGGGCTCAGCGCCGAGCAGGTCGCCGAGATCCGCCGGATCAAGGCGCGGGTGGAGCGCGAGCGGCTGCCCCGGGGCGCCGATCCGGCCACGCACACCAAGCTCGGCCGCGGTGGGCTCGCCGACGTCGAGTGGACGGTGCAGCTGCTGCAGCTCGAGCACGCCGCCGGACTGCCGGCGCTGCAGCAGGCGTCGACCACCGGTGCCCTGCGGGCTCTCGAGGAGGCCGGCCGGCTCGACGCCGACCAGGCCGAGGCCCTGCGGCTGGCGTGGGAGCTGGCGACGCGGGCGCGGAACGCCATCTTCCTGGTGCGCGGCCGGCCCAGCGACCAGCTGCCCCGGCCGGGGCTGGAGCTCGGCGGCGTCGCCCGCGCCTGCGGTTACGGGCCGGACGACGACCCCGGCCAGTTCCTCGACGACTACCGGCGCATCACCCGGCACGCACGCACGGTCGTGGAGCAGGTGTTCTACGGGCAGCCGCCCCGGAGCTGAGCGGTGGCCGCCGACGCGGATGACGATCCGGTGGCGTTCCGCCGTGCGCGGTTGGGCGCGGCCGGGAACGGCAAGGGAACGGGGAGCCCTGTCCCCGATCCCCAAGGCAGGACGTGCGATGCGCCTCCTCCCCGCCGCCGGAGTCTGCGCGGCCCTGGTCCTCACCGGCTGCACCGCCGACGACGGCTCGCCGGCTGACGCCGGCCCGACCGCGTCGGCGACCGCGACTGCGCCGGCGGAGGACCGCGCCGTCGAGCCGGTCGGTGACCCGGGGACCGCCGCCGTGCAGGGCGGTGGGTTCCTGGACGCCGACCGGGCCGTCGCCCACCTCACCGACGTGGAGGTCGCTGGGTACGAGGACTTCGACCGGGTCGTTCTCGAGTTCGACGCTGATACGGTGCCGGGCTACCGCGTGTCCTACGTCGAACCGCCGGTGACTCACGACGCCTCCGGACGGCCGGTGGAGGTCGATGGGTCGGCCTTCCTGGAGATCCGGACCGCTCCGGCCGGCACGGTCGACCTGTCCGGGGAGAGCCCCGAGCAGGTCTACGACGGGCCGGGCCGGATCGCCATCCCGGACGGCGCCGTCGCCGCCGAGCTGGTGGCGACCGGTGAGGCCGAGGCGCAGCTGGCGTGGACGCTGGCCCTGCGGGAGCGGGTCCCGTTCGGCGTCGCCGCGTTCTCCGACCCGCCGCGCCTGGTCGTCGACGTGCTGCACGCCGTCGACGGCAGGCCGGCCGTGGACCTGCGGCCGGTCGCCGAGGGTGGCACGGCCGACTCCATCGCCGCCGGCGACGGCCCGCCGGTGACGCTGACCGACGTGCGGCTGGGCGCCCACGAGGGGTTCGATCGCATCGTGTTCGAGCTCGCCGGCGAGGGGGAGGCCGGCTGGCAGGTGGCCTACACCGACCAGCCGCAGGCCCAGGGGTCGGGCGCTCCGGTGCTGGTGCCCGGGGACGCCACCCTGGGGATCACGCTCACGAACATCGCGCTCCCCGGGGACGCACCCGCCGGGGTGACGCCCTGGGAGGGGACGGCCCAGCAGGAGATCGCCGGGGCCGCGGTGCTCGAGGCCCTCGTGGAGGACACGCTCTTCGAGGGGCGCCACACGTTCTTCGCCGGGCTGGACGAGCGCCGCCCGTTCGCCGTCGGCCTGCTGAGCTCGCCGCAGCGGATCGTCGTCGACGTCCTCGCCGAGGCGCCGGCGGCACCGGAGGCGCTGTCGCAGCGCTGCGAGAGCCCGGCCGGCTTCTCGATCGCGTATCCGGCGTCCTGGTCGGTCAACGAGGGCGACGTCGTGCCGGCCTGCACCCGCTTCGCCCCGGACCCGTTCACCGTGCCGCCCGGCACCGACGCCCGGGTGGGTGCGGTCACCGCCCGGGTGGAGGAGGTCCCGTTCGACCGGGTCGCCGGACCGGGCGCGGGCCAGGAGGTGAGCCGGAGCGAGATGACCGTCGACGGCCGGCGTGCCGTCCGGGTCGAGCAGGTGTCCGCCGGCGAGGGGCTGTGGCCCGAGGGCGTGCGGACGACCGCGTACGTCGTCGACCTCGGCGCCGGCGAGGACGGGCCGCGCACCCTGGTGGTCAACACCGTCGGCCTGCCGCAGTTCGACTACGCCCGCAACGTCCAGGTGCTCGACCGCATGATCGGGACCGTCACGGTTACCGGCGCCTGACCGGGCGGGCACAGCCCGACGACGGCAGGGCATGCTGGGGGGCGTGTCGGGATCACTGCCGGTCGGACCGGAGCTGCCCGAGGACGTCGAGGCCGGGGTGGAACCCGCCGGCGGGCGGGCCGACGGCGCCACCATCACGCCCTACCGGGACGGACCGCTGCTCGTGCGCGGCAACTTCCGGCTGGTCGACCAGGACGGCGCCGAGATCGATCCCGGCCGGGACACCATCGCGCTGTGCCGGTGCGGCAAGTCGGGGATCAAGCCCTTCTGCGACGGCTCGCACAAGCGGTCCGGCTTCTCCGCGCCCAGCGCGCCGAGCCGGCCGCGGCCGGGGGCGCAGCTGCGGCGCGGGCAGGGCTGACCCGCCCGAGGTCAACGGGCGGCGTCGAACGCCCGCGCCATGCGGACCTGCTCCTCGAGGATCTCGGCGATCCGCGCCTGGACGGCGTCGAGCTCGCCGATGACCGCGCTGGTCGCGTGGATGCCCGAGGTCACCGACTCGGTGCCGGCCTGGATGCCGGCGACCTGCTCGGACACCTTGCTGGTGGCCTGCGCGGTCTCCCGCGCGAGCTCCTTGACCTCGTTGGCCACGACCGCGAAGCCCTTGCCCGACTCGCCGGCCCGCGCGGCCTCGATGGTGGCGTTGAGCGCCAGCAGGTTGGTCTGGTCGGCGATCGTGGAGATGATGCGGATGACGTCGCCGACGGCGGTCGACGCGCTGGCCAGCGCCTGCACCTGCGTCGTCATCGACGACGCCCGGGTGACCGCGCTCTCGGCGACCCGGCCGGCGTCGCCGGCGGCCTCGCGCAGCCGGGAGACGGTCTCCAGCAGCTCCCGGGAGTTCGCCTGGTCGGCCGCGGACCGGCGGAGGATTTCCAGCCGCTGGGAGACCAGCTGCTGCACGTTCCGCAGCGCCGAGCCGCGCGACTCCGACAGGTCGATCGTCTCGGTCGCGAAGAAGTCCATGGTGCCGACCACGCGCCCCTCGCAGGTGACGGGGAAGCAGACCCCGGAGCGCACACCGGCCCGCTGCGCGGCGGGGGCGCGCACGCAGTCGGTGACCTCCGCCAGGTCGCGCACGAACACGAGGTCGCGGCTGCGCCAGGCCCGCCCGGACAGGCCGACGCCCTCGGCGAAGCTCGCCCCGAGGGTCACCTGGCGGAACTCCTCGCCGGCCGAGCCCGACTCGACGGCGAACCGCAGCACGTCGTCGGCCTCGTCGAGGGCCCAGAACGAGCCGTACGCCCAGCCGAAGGCCGTCCGGACGGCCTCCAGCGCGATGCGCAGCGCGGACCCCTCGTCCCGGGCCTCGCCCACCTTCGTGACGACGACGGTGACGGCGTTCCGGTCGTCGATGGTCTCGCGGAGCGCAGCGGTGGCCAGCGCGCAGCGCCGGGCGTGCGCGATCAGCCGGCTGAGCGCCTGCCACTTCTCCGCCCGGCCGCCGAAGAGCGGCAGCGTGCTGCGGGTGTAGCACTCGAGGACGGCGGTGACCCCGTTGCCTTCGACGACGGGCACGAAGCACCCCTGCCGTGCGCCGGCGGCCTGAGCGGTCGCCCAGCGCAGGCAGCCGGTGGCGGGCGTGGCGGCGTCCATGAGAACGGGGGTGCGACGGCGCAGCGCCTCGCCCCCGTAACCGGCGCTCTCGACCATCGCTTCGCCCGCCGGCCACTGCGCGGCCATGGCGGCGGCGCTCTCGCCCTCGGTCACCTGCAGGACGAAGTTGCCCTGACCGTCGGGCAGCCAGGCGGCACCGTAGGACAGGGCGAGGGCGTCGACGAGGGTGTGCAGGACCCGCCGGTGGGCCTCCAGCTCGCTGGTGACCTCCCTGTCGAGGGTCGCGATGACGCGCTCCAGAGCTTCGACGTCGCGCGGCTGCTCCACCGGCTCCGCCACCCGACGCATCCCGCGCTTGCGCATGCAGTCCTCCACCTGAACCCGGGACCGCCCACGTCCGTGATAGCGCGGTCTGGTCGTGGAACAGGTTTCGGCATGGCCACCGGCGATGTTGACCCGGAACCGACGCGTTCCGGCGGTCCCGTGGCAGCGGTCTCCCGTCAGGCCGCGAGCGCACCCGCGCGGTGCAGGGCGGACCGGCCGGCCTCCCACGCGCCGAGCAGGTGACGCGCGGCCAGGCCGTCCATGGCCAGTGACGCCCCGGCACCGAAGAGGACGTCGCCGGCCAGCTCCGGCTCCGCGGCCACGAGCGATCCGCACATGTCGACCGAGGCGATCTGCTCGTGCACGGCGTCGGCCTCGACGTGCTCGTCGTAGAACACCGTCGTCCGCTCGTCGAAGCCCAGCCGGCGCAACCCCGCGGAGTAGCGCCGGCTGGGCTCCGAGGAGGTCATCTCCACGGTGGCCAGATGCCCCAGCGCCGCGCCGCGCCAGCGCCGGTGCAGGCCGAACAGCGACATGGTGTTGACCGAGGCGAAGGCCACGGCCGGGGCCTCGTCCCACAGGGCGCCGTAGCCGCCGTCGAGGCCGAGGTCGCGCATCAGCCCGGCGAACAGCTCGCTGTGCATGCGCTCGGCGGAGCCGCCGCCGTACTCGTCGGCCTGGATCTCGACCATGGCCGCCTTCGCCCGCCCGGAGAGCCGGGGGATCGCGAACGTGTGCGGATCGGCCTCCTTCAGGTGGTACACCGACCGGAGGGTCAGGTACTCCCGCCATTGCTCGAGGGTGCCGGTCTTGGCCATGTAGCTCGACAGCGAGGGGCCGTCGTCGGCGGCGATCAGGGCGGTGAGCTGCTGGTCGACCGGCGCGCCGGAGACCGGCACCTCGCCGACGAGCAGTCGCAGCGACGCCAGGTGACGCCGTTCCAGCCCGGCGCGCACCTGCAGCAGCGCCGGGTCCCATTCCCAGTCCTCCGAGACGCCGTCGAAGCCGCGGTAGTGCAGCTCGTAGCAGACGGCGAGCGCCAGCTGGAGGTCGTCGTCGGTCGGGGCTCCGGCCGGGTCGGCCGGCAGGCTCGCGGCGCCCTCGACCGTCGTCGCCGAGAGGCCGGTGCCGGTGGCGAGGTCGCAGCACAGCGCGTCGCTGAGCGGACCGCGGGGTTCGGGCAGGCGCATGATCGTGAACCTGCCCCGCGGGCGGGCAAACGATGCACCGGTGGTTGTGATGTCGCCCGGGGTAGGAGGTGGCGATGACCTCCCTCCGCGACCGCGTCGTCCTCGTCACCGGTGGCAGCGCCGGCATCGGCCGGGCCACCGTCGTCCGGCTCACGTCCGACGGTGCCCGCGTCGTCACCTGCGCCCGCCACGGCGACCGGCTCGAGGAGGCGGTCGGCGGACTGCCCGGCGTCACCACCGTGGTGGCCGACGTCGCGGACGCCGGTGGCCGGGCCGCCCTCCTCGACCGGGTGCTGGCCGAGCACGGCCGGCTCGACGCCGTCGTCCACAACGCCGGGCTGGGGTGGGCCGGCCTGCTCGAGGACATGCCCGGCGAGGTCGTGGAGGGCATCGTGGCCACGAACCTCACCGGGGTGGTCGAGCTCAGCCGCCTGGTGCTGCCCCACCTCCTCCGCTCGGCGGCCGAGAACGGGCGGGCCGACGTCGTCGTGGTGTCCTCGGTCGTCGCCTGGTCGCAGGTGCCGCCGCTCACCGTCTACTCGTCGACCAAGGCCGGGGTGCACGGCTTCGTGAAGGGGCTGCGGCGGGAGGTGACCGCCCGCGGCGTGCGGGTGCACACCGTCAACCCGTTCTTCGTGTCGACCGAGTGGCTGGCCCGTGGCCACGGGCACGCCCCGGTCTCCGACGCCGACGCGCGCGGGCGGCTGTCCCGCGGCATCCGCCCCGAGCGCGTGGCCGACCGGATCGCCGAGTGCCTCGCGGCCCCCCGGTCGCGCACGGTGGCGGTGCCGCGGTGGGCCGGGGCCGCCCGGCTGGCGGAGCTGCCCCCGATCGCCCGGTTGCTCGACGCGGGCCTGTCGCGGTACGCCGACCGCATCGGGGCCACCGCCGCCCGGGTCGCCGCCCGCCGGACCCGTCCCTAGAGGTCCAGCCATCGGCCGGTCTCCGGAGAACGTCGCCGGTGGGGACGAGAGGAGCTGCGGTGCCGTTCGAGGTCGGGGACGTCGTGGTGCGCCGGCTGGACGACCACCGGTGGACGGTCGTCGAACCACTCGTCTACGTCGGCACCAGCGACCGGCCCGTGGTGCCCGCCGGGTTCGTGACCGACTTCGCCACGGTGCCCCGCGTCGGGGTCTGGCCGGTGCCGCGGTTCGGCCGCTACACGGCCGCGGCGATCCTGCACGACTGGCCGAACCGCGGATGTGGTCGACGACCAAACCGGGCGCAGCTCCGGCGACCGACCGCGGTCGGGTGGATCCCGCCGCCCGGCATGCCGGACGCGGAGCCGGCCAGGCCGGTTGTCGGCGGCGAGCCCGGATAGGGGCCCGGCGGCGTCCGGGTCGCGGGCGGGGAGACGGCGGACCGATCCCGGTAGTCGCCGGGGCACGACATCCAGGAGTTCGCATGGACACCCCGGCCCCTGAACTGCAGACGATGCCGCTGGGCCTCTACGACGTCGTGCAGCTGGCGCTCCTCGGCGCGGGGTTCGCGCTGTTCGCCTACTTCCTCTTCGCGCTCACCAGCCGCGAGGAGGTGTCGGCGCGGTACCGCCCCTCGGCCTACGCCGGCCTCTGTCTCGCGGCGGTCGCAGCGATCGCCTACGCCCGGCTGGTCAGCAACTGGGATGCCGGGTTCACGCTGCAGGGCGACGTCTACGTGCCGAACCAGGAAGCACGGCACACGATCAGCAGTCGCTACATCGACTGGTCGATCACGGTGCCGCTGCTGATGGTCGAGCTGCTGGCGGTGTGCTCCCTCGCCGGCGCCAGGGCGCGCAACCTGCGCTTCACGACCATGGCGGCGGCCTTCCTCATGATCGTCACCGGGTACATGGGGTCGCAGGTGGTCGCCCAGGGCCGCGACACCTCGGCGCTGGTGGTGTGGGGTCTGATCAGCACGGTGTTCCTCGTCTACCTCTACGTCGCACTGATCGGTGCGGTCCGGGCCTCCCTGCCCACCATGGGCGAGGAGGCCGCCACGAGCCTCCGCAACGCGACCATCGTCCTGCTCGGCAGCTTCGGCATCTATCCGCTGATCTACTCGATCCCGGTCTTCGTCGACGTCACCCCGGCGTGGCTCACCGCCATGCAGGTCGGCTACTCGGTGACCGACGTCGTCGCCAAGGTGGGCTTCGGCGTGCTGATCCACAAGGTCGCCAAGCTCCGGACCGCCGAGGACGTCGTCGCCGGCGTCGACACCCACACCGAACCGGTCTGGGCGAGCAACGTGCACAAGAGCGACGCCGTGCAGCCCGAGCTCACCCGGGTCTCCTCGGCGGTGCTCGCCCGGGTCCGGGACGGGGACGTTCGCGCCGACCGCGGCTGACGGTGTGTCCGGGGGCGGCGCCGCGTCAGCGGCCGGGCGCGCCCCCGTGGCGCCGTTCGGAGCCCCGGCCCGTGCAGCGACCAGGTGGTCGTGCGCGGCCGCCGGCGCGGTCCTGGCGGTGGAGGTCGTCGCCCCCGGCGGCTGGGGAGGCACCGGCGCGGCGGCGGTGCTGGTCGCCGGGCTCCTCCTGGGGCTGCCGCACGGTGCTGTGGACCACCTCGTCCCCGCGTGGAGGTTCGGCTGGCCGCCGACGCGGCTGGCGCTGTTCGGCGCCGGGTACGCCGGTCTGGCCGCTGGTGCCTACCTGGCCTTCACGACGGCGCCCGCCCCGGCGTTGCTGCTCTTCGTCCTCGTCTCGGCATGGCACTTCGGGAGCGGGGAGACTGCGTTCGCCGACCTGCGCGCCGGTCGGCCCGTCCGGCCGCGGCCGGTGGCGTCGCTGGTGCTCGGTGGGCTCGTCCTGCTGGTGCCGCTGCTCCGTGGTCTGGGCACACCCGGCAGCGACACCGCCACCCTCGCCGCGGCCGTGGCCCCCGGCTGGGGTGGGGTGCCGACCGGAGCCGCGACGGCCTCCGTCGCGGTGCTGACCGGGGCCGCGGGGGTGCTCGCGGTCTCCCTCGCCCGCCGCCACCGGTGGATGGAGGCCGGGGAGACCGTTCTCGTGGGAACGGTGGTCCTGCTGGTCCCGCCGTTGGCCGCCTTCGGCGTCTACTTCGGGGCCTGGCACTCGGTGCGGCACGTGGCCCGGGTGGTGGCCGAGGACCCGGCGAACGGTGCCGACCTCGTCGCGGGGCGGCTTGCCGCGCCGCTGCGCCGGTTCGCCCTCGCGGCCGGTGTGCCGACGGCGGCCGTGCTGGTGGCGCTGGCCGCGCTGTGGTCATGGGCGGACGGCTGGCGCGGGCTCGTCGCCACCGACCTGCCGCTGCTCGCGGCACTGACGCTGCCGCACGTCCTCGTCGTCGCCTGGGTGGACCGCACGCAGCGGCCCGGCTCTACGAGGTGAGCCTGGATGTCGCGAGCGAGCGTGCGGCGGGCCCCGGTCGTGCGGAAGGCGGGGCCCCGGAGGACCCCGCCTTCGCACACGTACCGGTCAGAGAGCGTAGGGGCAGCACCCACCCCCGGCTTCGTCAGATGTCGTAGTACATCGCGAACTCGTGGGGGTGCGGGCGCAGGCGGATCGGGTCGATCTCGTTCTCCCGCTTGTACTCGATCCACGTCTCGATCAGGTCGGGCGTGAAGACGCCGCCGTCGATGAGGTACTCGTGGTCGACCTCGAGCCGGTCGAGGACGGCGTCCAGCGACGCGGGCACCTTGTCGATGCCGAGGGCCTCCTCGGGCGGCAGCTCGTAGAGGTCCTTGTCCACGGGGGCCGGCGGCTCGATCTTGTTCTTGATGCCGTCGAGTCCGGCCATGAGCATCGCCGAGAAGGCGAGATAGGGGTTGGCCGACGGGTCGGGCACGCGGAACTCGATGCGCTTGGCCTTGGGGTTGTCGCCCGAGATGGGGATGCGGCAGCAGGCCGAGCGGTTGCGGGCCGAGTACACCAGGTTGATCGGGGCCTCGTAGCCGGGCACCAGGCGGTGGTAGCTGTTCACCGTCGGGTTCGTGAACGCCAGCAGCGACGGGGCGTGGGCCAGCAGGCCCCCGATGTAGTGGCGAGCGGTGTCGGACAGCCCGGCGTAGCCGGTCTCGGCGTGGAAGAGCGGCTGCCCGTCCTTCCAGAGGCTCTGGTGGCAGTGCATGCCGGAGCCGTTGTCCCCGAACAGCGGCTTGGGCATGAAGGTGGCGGTCTTGCCGGCGGCCCAGGCGGTGTTCTTCACGACGTACTTGAAGAGCATCAGGCTGTCGGCCGAGCGCAGCAGCGTGTCGAACTTGTAGTTGATCTCCGCCTGACCGCCGGTACCCACCTCGTGGTGCCCGCGCTCGAGCTCGAGCCCCACACCGATGAGGTTCTGCATGATGTCGGCGCGCAGGTCGCTCTGCTGGTCGTAGGGCTCGACCGGGAAGTAGCCGCCCTTGGGGCGGGCCTTGTAGCCGCGGTTGGGGCCGACGCCGTTCTCGCCGGTCGGCGAGCCGGTGTTCCAGGAGCCCTCGACCGAGTCGATGTGGTAGTAGCCCTCGTTGATCCCCGTGTCGTAGCGGATCGAGTCGAAGACGTAGAACTCGGCCTCGGGCCCGAAGTACGCGGTGTCGGCGATGCCGCTGGCGGCCAGGTAGGCCTCCGCCTTCTTCGCCACGTTCCGCGGGTCGCGGCTGTAGGCCTCACGCGTGATCGGGTCGTGGATGAAGAAGTTGACGTTCAGCGTCTTGTGCTTGCGGAACGGGTCCACGAAAGCGCTGTTGGCGTCGGGCAGCAGCAGCATGTCCGACTCGTTGATCGCCTGGAACCCGCGGATCGAGGAGCCGTCGAAGCCGAGGCCCTCGCTGAAGGTGTCCTCGCCGAACGTCGACGCAGGGATGGTGAAGTGCTGCATGACGCCGGGCAGGTCGCAGAAGCGGACGTCGACGAATTCGACGTCGTTGTCGCGGATGTAGGCGGCGACCTCGTCGGGACTGGTGAACATCGATCCTCCGGGTGTGGGCGGACGGCTGAACGGCACGCTACGAGCGGGGAGTTGCCCCGCCGTGTCCCGAGTGTTTCGGGGCGGTAACAACGGCGTGGGCGTGTCGCAGGCCACGCGGCCCCCTGCAGGGCCCCGCCGCGAGCGTGCGAGTGGTGAGTGGCAGGGGGCTCTCCTACTACGCTGGTGGTCATGGTCGGCGATGCCGGACAACCCTCTCAGGCCCCGGACCGGGGCGCCTCCCTGGGGTTGCCCTCCTCCGGGCCCGGCTCGCTGGCCCCCTTCGGCAGGCGGGTCGGCGGCTACGTCGTCGATGCGATCGGCTCGGCGGTGATCGCCTGGGCGATCACCGCCCCCTCCGGCCCGGGCAACTGGAGCCTCGTGGTGTTCGGCGTCCTCACCGTCGTCACCCTGGTGCTGTTCGGTCAGACGCCCGGGCACCGGGCGCTCGGCATGCGCCTGGCCCATCCCCGGCCGGGAGCGCGGCTGGCCCCGTGGCGCGCCGTCGTCAGGACGGCCCTGCTGATCCTGCTGGTGCCCGCCCTGCTGGTCGACGCCGACGGCCGCGGCCTGCACGACCGGCTCACCGGCACCGCCGTCGTCCTCGACTGAGGAGGCGCCCGCGCACTCGCGCCTCGCCGGGACGGCGAAAGGCCCCGTCCGAGTCGGACGGGGCCTTTCGGGCGAGCGGGTGGGGTCAGCGGCGGCGGACCTGGCGCTGGCTGACCGACATCTGACGGCCACCGGGCAGCGGACCACCGGGGACCGGCATGCGCGGGCCGCCCAGCGCGCTCATCCGCCGGCCCAGGGAGTTGACCTCGGCGGCGCTGAGGTTGCGCGGCAGCTTCATGACGTGGGTGCTGAGCTTCTTGAGCGGCACCTGACCCTCGTCGTCGCCGACGACCACGTCGTAGATCGGGGTGTCGCCGACCACGCGGGCGATCTTCTTCTTCTCCTGCGCGATCAGCCCGCGCACCCGGCCGGGGGAGCCCTCGCCGACGAGGATGATCCCCGGCCGGCCCAGCACCCGGTGCACGGCGTCCAGCTGCGGACTGCCGGCGACGCCGGAGCTGACCCGCCAGTCACCTCGCATGCCCTCGAGCACCCACGCGGCGGCACCGGGCTGGCCCTCCACCTGCCGGTAGGCCGAGCCCTGGGCGCGACGGCCGAACACGATCAGCGCGGCCAGGACACCGGCGATCAGGGCCAGCGGGAGGACGATGAACGGCGCGCTGAGCAGGATGCCGATCAGCTCGACGACCGCGGCGACCGCGACGAACCAGATGAGCATGACCCAGGGCAGCTTCGGGTCGTTCTTCCGCGTCAGGCCGTAGGCCTGCTTGATCATGCGGCCCTGGCCGCGGATCTTCTTCAGCCGGCCTGCCTTGGGCCGGCCCTTCCTGTCCAGCTTCGGCGCCTTGCCGGCCTTGCCGGAGGCGGAGGCGCCGGAGGCGGTGGCCCCCGAGGTCCGGCTGCGCCCACCGTCCTTCGGGGCGCGCCCGGCGTTGCCGCCCGGAGCGGTGGGGTCAGAGGACTTGCTGCGTGCCATGGCCCCAGGATAGTGAAGGGATCCGCTGCTCCCCGCCACTCGCATGCTCCTGGTGGGCCGCTGCGGCGGATCGGGGCTCGATCTCAGACCTGCGGAGCGAGCTTCCGGGCCTCGATCGCCTGCTGGTAGAGCCGTCCGGCGCGGTAGGAGCTGCGCACCAGCGGCCCGGCCAGGACGCCCGGGAAGCCGATCGCCTGCGCGTCCTCCTGGAACTGGACGAACTCCTCGGGCTTGACCCAGCGGACGACGGGGTGGTGCCGGGGGGAGGGGCGCAGGTACTGGGTGATGGTGAGCAGGTCGCAGCCGGCGTCGTGCAGCGCCTGCATGGTCTCGACGACCTCGTGCGGCTCCTCGCCCATGCCCAGGATCAGGTTGGACTTGGTGACCAGGCCCGCCTCACGGGCGGCGGTGATGACCGCCAGCGACCGCTCGAAGCGGAAGCCCGGGCGGATGCGCTTGAAGATCCGCGGCACCGTCTCGACGTTGTGCGCGAGGACCTCGGGCCGGGAGGAGAACACCTCGGCCAGCTGCGCGGGGTCGGCGTTGAAGTCGGGGATGAGCAGCTCGACGCCGCATCCCGGGAGGGCGGCGTGGATCTGGCGCACCGTCTCGGCGTAGAGCCAGGCCCCGCCGTCGGGCAGGTCGTCGCGGGCGACGCCGGTCACGGTGGCGTACTTGAGGCCCATCGTGGCGACGCTCTCCGCCACGCGCCGCGGCTCGTCGGCGTCGAAGTCGGCCGGCTTGCCGGTGTCGATCTGGCAGAAGTCGCACCGCCGGGTGCACTGGTCGCCCCCGATGAGGAAGGTGGCCTCCCGGTCCTCCCAGCACTCGTAGATGTTGGGGCAGCCGGCCTCTTCGCAGACGGTGTGCAGGCCTTCGCGGCGCACCAGCGACTTCAGCTCGGTGTACTCGGGGCCGGTCTTCAGCCGGGTCTTGATCCACTCCGGCTTGCGCTCGATCGGCACCTGGCTGTTGCGCACCTCGAGGCGCAGCAGCTTGCGGCCGGCGGGCTCGATCCGGGAGTCCTGGACGGTGGCCGGCTCAGGGGTCCTCGGCGGTGCCTCGCTCATGATCCCCACCGTACTCGCGAAGACGCCGCAGCCCCCGTCGCGCCGGGCGACGGGGGCTGCGGCGTGCGAGCTGTTGCCGCTCAGACCTGCTTGTCGGCCGGTCCGGCGGTGGGGCCCTGGTCGGAGCCGCCGCCCGAGGTGAACGGCTGGGGCGCGTCGGTGCCGTTCTCCGTCGCGGAGTCGGGACCGTCGCCCTCGACGAGCTGCGCGTCGCGGACGCCCATGTCGGACTCCGCCGGCGCCGAGTCGCTGGTCTGCGACGCGGTGGAGACGGTCTTGCCGGAGGTGCTGTCGGAACTGGGCACGGGGTCCTCTCGGTAGCTGGGCACCGGGCCGTCACCGGCCGGTGCGGGCGTCCACGCGTCGTCCTTCTTGCGACGGAGCAGGACGAAGGCCGCAGTACCCGCTGCGAGCAGAGCCAACACCCACGGCCAGCGCCGGGGCTGCGGCTCCGCGCCTGCCCGCCGCCGGACCGTCGTCGCGGTGGCCAGCGCCGCCCTCTCGAAGTCACGGTGCTTCTTGCCCGCCGTCCTGCGGGCCTTCTTCGCGGCCCTCCGTGCCTTGCGGGTGGACTCCGCGGCCGCGGCGGCCAGCTCGGCGCGGCGGGCGTCCAGCTCGCTGCGCGCGCTGTCGACCCCCGCCACCAGGGTGCCGCGGGCGCTCTCCAGCGCGGGCGACACCACGTCGCGAGCCGCCACGACCCGTGGGGTCGTGTAGGCCAGGGCCGCGGCCTGCGCCGCGGTCAGCCGCGGACCGACGTCCTCCCTGAGCGCCTTCTGCGCCGCCTCCACCCGGGGGGCGAGGTCGGCTGCGGCCCGGTTCGCGGCCACCTGCGCCGACAGCACTGCGGCGGCGACCCTGGGCGCCGCGGCAGTGCGGGCCGCGTCGACCCGGGGGCCGAGGGCCTCGCGTGCTGCGTCGATCCGGGGGCCGAGAGCGTCGCGGGCGGCGCCGACCCGGGGGCCGAAGGCGTCCCGGGCCGCGTCCACCCGGGGGCCGAGGCTGTCACGGGCGGTGGCGACCGCCGGCGCGGCCACCGCCACGGCGGCGGCCACCTTCGGGGCGACGGCCCGCTGGGCGGCCTCCAGGGCCGGGCCCGCGGCCTCGCGGGCGGCCTCCACACGTGGAGCGAGCTGTTCGGCGGCGGCGCGACCTGCCTCGGTCACCGCCGTCCCCAGGTGGGCCAGGCCCTCCTGCACTTCGGCGCTGATGACCTCGCCGCGCGTCTTCTTGCGGAACACGAGCTGCACCTCCGAGTTGATCGTGTGGCGATCATCCTGCCCGGTCCGGCCGGTAAGCACACCCCGGGCCCGGCCGGGTGGGGGATCGGGCGTGGTCGGCGGTTACCGTCCGGCCGTGCAGCTGCGCATCTTCACCGAACCCCAGATGGGCGCGACCTACGACGACCTGCTGGCCGTCGCGCGCCGCACCGAGGAGACCGGCTTCGACGCCTTCTTCCGGTCCGACCACTACCTGACCATGGGCGGCGACGGCCTGCCCGGACCCACCGACGCGTGGATCACCCTCGCCGGGCTCGCCCGGGAGACCAGCCGGATCCGCCTCGGCACCCTCATGACCGCCGCCACGTTCCGGCTCCCCGGTCCGCTGGCGATCTCCGTCGCGCAGGTCGACCAGATGAGCGGGGGCCGGGTCGAGCTGGGCATCGGCTCCGGCTGGTTCGAGGCCGAGCACACCGCCTACGGCATCCCGTTCCCGCCGCTGGGGGAGCGGTTCGACCGGTACGAGGAGCAGCTGGCCGTGCTCACCGGGCTGTGGCGCACCCCGGTCGGCGGGACGTTCGACCACGACGGGGAGCACTACCAGCTGTCGGGTTCCCCGGCGCTGCCCAAGCCGGTTCAGGAGGGCGGCGTGCCGATCCTGGTCGGCGGCAGGGGGGCGAAGCGGACGCCGCGGCTCGCCGCGCGCTACGCCGGTGAGTTCAACGTGCCGTTCATGCCGGCCGCGGAGAACGCACGGCTCTTCGCCGGTGTCCGGGAGGCGTGCGACGAGGCGGGCCGCGACCCGGCGTCGCTGGTGTACAGCTCGGCGCTGGTGCTCTGCGTCGGCCGCGACGAGACCGAGCTCGCCCGCCGGGCCGCCGCGATCGGCCGGGACGTCGACGAACTCCGGGAGAACGGCGTCGCCGGCACGCCCGCCGAGGCGGTCGAGACCCTCGGCCGCTACGCCGAGGCCGGCGCCGAGCGGGTGTACCTCCAGGTGCTGGACCTCGCCGACCTGGACCACCTGGACCTGGTGGCAGGCGAGGTGGCTCCGCAGCTCCGGTGAGCCCGTGCCGGGCCAGCAGGCCGTCGTAGGCCGACCGGGGAGCAACTGGGCAGGAACTCGATCCGGTCGCCCCGGGCCGGCCGCTCAACTCGGCTGAGCGGGCTGCGACCCCGCCGAGCCGGCCGGCGCCGGGGTGGCGTTCCCGCGGTCGAGCCACGCGCCGAAGGCTTCGGCGGTCATCCCCGGCCCCGGTGCTCGGAGCACCTGGCAGCCCAGCCGCCCCAGGACCGCGTCGGTGTGCCCGTCCACGCTGTCGGCCACCACGGTGCCGCCCAGCGCGGTGGTCAGCGCGACGGTGTGGCCGACGACGAGGGAGGCGCCGGCGTCGGCGACCACGTCGCGGACCAGTGCCGGGTCCAGGTGGAGGCGATCGGCCGGCAGGTCTCGCAGGCGGGTCAGCGCCAGGACTCCGGGGCCGTGGCCGTCGACCGCGGTGCCCACACCGCTGCGGCGCAGCGCGGCGAGCAGCGCAGCGACGTCCCCGGAGCCCGGAGCGCCGGTGCGCACCCGGACGACGAGAGCCGCCGGCGGCAGCCCCGTCCGGAACAGCTCGGCGGCGATCCGGTCGGGCAGGCGGGCCGGGTCCTCGTCCCCTGCCGAGAGGGTGAGCTGCACCGGGATCGGGTGGCGGGTCCACCAGCGGGCCACCGCGGCGACCGCGTCGGTCAGGACAGCCGTCCCGGCCGAATCGCCGTCGCCCGCACCGGCGACGGCGTCGGCGACCACCACCCGGCCGTCGGCGGCGAGGACCGGCCGGACCGTCAGCCCGCCGTTCCGCGGGCGCGGGACGGCGGGGCCGGGCGCTGCGGTGGCCGGACCGCCGGGGGAGAAGCGCTGGATGCCGCCACCACCGGCCTTGGCCGCGTACATCGCCACGTCCGCGCAGCGCAGCAGGCCGCTGGCCTCGGTCGCGTGCTCCGGCGCCAGCGCGATGCCGATGCTCACCCCGACCTCCACCCGCACCCCGGCGATCTCGACGGGCCGGCGGATCAGCCCGGCGATCCGCTCGGCGCACTCGTCGGCGTCGGCCGGGTCCCCGCTGGGGAGGACCACGGCGAACTCGTCGCCCCCCAGCCGGGCCAGCAGGTCGGTCGGGCGCACCTCCGGCAGCAGCCGGGCCCCGAGCCGGCGCAGCAGTTCGTCCCCGGCCTCGTGACCCAGGCCGTCGTTCACCGCCTTGAACCCGTCCAGGTCCAGCAGCAGCAGCCCGGTGGGACGGCCCGTGGTCAGCCGCCGCTCCAGCCGCCGGACGAGGACCCGGCGGTTGGGCAGCCCGGTGAGGTCGTCGGTTGCGGCCTGCCGCCTGGCCTCGTGCAGCCCGCGGCTCTCCGCGAAGGTCACCGCGGTGCGGGCCAGGAACGCCCCGAGGCAGGCCAGCGCGAGGACCTCCTCCACGCTCCGGACCCCGTCGCCCCACCGGGCGCCGAGGACCACCAGGGCGGCCGTCGCGCAGGTGACGGGGACGACCAGGGCCCGCCACCGCGTCTGGTGCCCCGGAACGACCGCCGGTGCCCGGGGCCGCCGTCTCGGTCGTGCCGCGGCCGCGACGACGGCGGCGAGGCAGGCGTTCGCCATCCAGAGGAGGTCCAGCGGGCCACCCGGGACGTACCCGCCGGCCGCCTGTGCCTTGGCCAGCAGCAGGTCGCCGACGAACTTCGACGTGAGGACGGCGCACACGCTGATCAGGACGGGGTCCGCCCGGAGGCCCGCGATGGCCAGCAAGGCTCCCACGAGGGCCAGCAGGAGCACGTCGGCCACCGGGTAGGCCAGGTTCGTGGCGGTGGCGAGGGGCGACAGGTGCGCGGACGGCACGGCCGGGACGATCACCACCGCGACGGCGACCGCGGTCACCCCGAGGGCGCCGACCACCCCGTCGAGCCAGGTGCCGGCGTGCGGCCAGGTGAACCGGGCCCGCACGAAGAGCAGCGGGACCGCGAAGAGCGAGGGGTAGGAGGCGAGCCAGAAGACGTCGGCGACGGACGGGAAGGGCGGCTCGGCAGCCGCGACCAGGAGCAGCCGGTAGGCCAGGTCCCCGGCGATGTTGAACGAGAACCCGGCCGCCGCGGCGCACCAGGCCCACCGCTCCTCGGGGATGCGCCGGGCCGCCTGCAGGCACAGCACGACGGCGAGGACGGGAGCGAGGAGGGACAGGACGCCGGAGTAGACGACGGTCTCCGTCGGTGTGTGCGGCAGACGCCAGGTGCCCGTCGCGAACGCCGCCGTGCAGACGAGGACGGCCAGGACCAGCGGCCGCGACAGCGCCCCGGACCAGGCGCTTCTCCGGACGTCAGGTCGGGCGCCGCGCACGCGCGCACCCTGTCACGACGAGCCGGGATCGAGCCGGAGCGGGGACCGGACGCGCGGGCTCGGGGCGACGTCCAGGTGGCCGAGGGCAGCAGGGTGACGGCGAGGACGACCGCCCCCGCCGGCCCACCACGTGCCGTCCGGGCGGCCGACGAGGCCGGTGGCGTGGATGCCTACCGCGAGCAGGCAGGCGACCAGGAGCCGGCCGGTCGCGGGCATGCCCCCGACCGGCGAGTCCTCGTCTGTTCGGGCCACGTCGAGGTCATCGGTCGCGGAACGGGAACGCGGGATACCGACGCCGCCGGTTCCCACCCGGACGGGGGAGCCGGCCCCGCGTCGGCACCGGGGCCGATCGTCCGCTGCCACCGCACGCGCAGGCGGTAGGCTCGGGCCCGTGACCAGGCGGCTCCTTCTTGCCCGGCCGTGCTGATCCGGCACTGATCGGAGAGCACGGCGACCCCTCCTGCGTGAGGGGTTTTTTGATGTCCGCCGCCGGCACGAGGAACCAGGAGCGCACCAGATGAGCCAGACGGCCAGCCAGACCGGCGCCGATCCCACGGGCGACGGCGTCCCCCCGCACCGGTACACCCCGGCGCTGGCCCAGCGCATCGAGCTGTCCTGGCAGGACCGCTGGAAGGCCGAGGGCACCTTCCACACGCCCAACCCGACCGGCCGGCTGAGCGCGGGCTTCGAGCGGGTCGCCGACCGGCCGAAGTACTTCGTGATGGACATGTTCCCGTACCCCTCGGGCGCGGGCCTGCACGTCGGTCACCCGCTGGGGTACCTGGGCACCGACGTCACCAGCCGGTTCCGCCGCATGGACGGCGACAACGTGCTGCACCCCATGGGCTACGACGCCTTCGGCCTGCCCGCCGAGCAGTACGCCGTCCAGACCGGGCAGCACCCGCGGATCACCACCGAGGCGAACATCGCCGCGATCCGGGCGCAGCTGCGCCGCCTGGGCGTCGACCACGACGACCGCCGCAGCTTCGCGACGATCGACCCGGGCTACTACAAGTGGACCCAGTGGATCTTCCTGCAGATCTTCGGGTCGTGGTTCGACGAGACAGCCGACGGCGGAAAGGGTCGGGCCCGGCCGATCGACGAGCTGGTCGCCGAGCTGGACGCCGGCACCCGGGAGCCGGCCCCCGGCACCAACCCGTCCGGCCGGCCGTGGGCCGAGCTGGCCGAGGCCGAGAAGGGCACCGTCGTCGACGCGCACCGGCTGGCCTACCTGCACGAGGCGCCGGTCAACTGGTGCCCGGGCCTGGGCACCGTGCTCTCCAACGAGGAGGTCACGCCCGACGGGCGGTCCGAGCGCGGCAACTTCCCGGTGTTCCGGCGCCCGCTCAAGCAGTGGATGATGCGGATCACCGCCTACGCCGACCGGCTGCTGGCCGACCTGGACCGGCTGGACTGGTCGGACTCGCTCAAGCTGATGCAGCGCAACTGGATCGGCCGCTCGACCGGCGCGCGGGTCCGGTTCGCCGCCGGTGAGGAATCCATCGAGGTCTTCACCACCCGGCCGGACACGATCTTCGGCACCACCTACATGGTGCTGGCGCCCGAGCACCCGCTGGTCGCGACGCTGACGGCCGACGCGTGGCCGGACGGCACCGACCCCCGCTGGACCGGCGGGGCGGCGACCCCGGCCGAGGCGGTGCGCACCTACCAGCGGCAGGCCTCCCGCCGCTCCGAGCTGGACCGCCAGGACGCCGGCCGGGAGAAGACCGGTGTGTGGCTGGGCGTCACCGCCGTCAACCCGGTGAACGGCCGGGAGTTGCCCGTCTTCATCGCGGACTACGTGCTGACCGGCTACGGCACGGGCGCGGTCATGGGCGTGCCGGGCGAGGACCCGCGCGACTGGGACTTCGCCGCGGCCTTCGGGCTGCCCGTCGTCCGCACCGTGCAGCCCACCGAGGGGTTCGAGGGCGGCGCCTTCACCGGCACCGGCCCGATGATCAACTCGGCCAACGACGAGATCTCGCTGGACGGCCTGGACAAGGCCACGGCGATCGCGCGGATCACCGAGTGGCTGGTGGGCAAGGGCGCGGGCGAGGCGACCACCACCTACAAGCTGCGTGACTGGCTGTTCAGCCGGCAGCGCTACTGGGGTGAGCCGTTCCCGATCGTCTACGACGAGGACGACCGCCCGGTCGCGGTGCCCACCTCGATGCTGCCGGTGCTGCTGCCCGAGGTCGACGACTACTCGCCCAAGACCTTCGCCGACGACGACGCCGACTCCGCGCCGGAGCCGCCGCTGTCGCGGGCCACCGACTGGACGACGGTCGAACTGGACCTCGGCGACGGGCCGAAGAAGTACCGCCGCGAGACCAACACCATGCCCAACTGGGCCGGATCGTGCTGGTACTACCTGCGCTACCTGGACCCGGGCGACGACGAGCGGATGGTCGACCCCGAGCTCGAGCGCTACTGGATGGGACCGCGGGAGCCCGGCGACGTCGGCGGGGTCGACCTGTACGTCGGCGGCGTCGAGCACGCCGTCCTGCACCTGCTGTACGCCCGCTTCTGGCACAAGGTTCTGCACGACCTCGGCCACGTCTCCAGCGAGGAGCCGTTCCGCCGGCTGGTCAACCAGGGGTACATCTCGGCCTACGCCTACACCGACGAGCGGGGCTTCTACGTGCCCGCCGCCGACGTCGAGGAGAAGGACGGGCGCTTCTTCTACGAGGGCAACCCGGTCAACCGCGAGTACGGGAAGATCGGCAAGAGTCTCAAGAACATGGTCACGCCCGACGAGATGATCGGCGCCTACGGAGCCGACACCTTCCGGGTGTACGAGATGTCGACCGGTCCGCTGGAGCAGTCCCGGCCCTGGGAGACCAAGGCCGTCGTCGGCTCGCAGCGCCTGCTGCAGCGCATCTGGCGCGTCGTGGTCGACGAGGAGACCGGCGCCGTCCGCGCCTCCGACGACGTCGCCCCCGACGACGGCACCCAGCGCGCCCTGCACCGGGCCCTGGCCGGCGTGCGGGACGGCTACACGACCCTGCGGTTCAACATCGCTATCGCCCGGATCACCGAGCTGACCAACCACCTGACGTCGGCCTTCGGGTCGTCGTCGCCGGTGCCGCGGCCGGTGGCCGAGGCCCTGGTGCTCATGGTCGCCCCGCTGGCCCCGCACCTGGCCGAGGAGCTGTGGTCGCGGCTGGGCCACGAGGAGTCATCGGCGTGGACGCCCTTCCCCGAGGTCCAGGAGCGCTGGCTGGTCGAGGACACCGTGCGAGTCGCGGTCCAGGTCAACGGCAAGGTGCGCGCGCAGGTGACCGTGCCCGCCGACGCGGACGCCGCGGCGCTGGAGGCGGCTGCCCGTGCCGATGAGAAGATCGCCGGCTACCTGGACGGCGCGACGATCCGCCGGGTCGTCGCCGTTCCCGGCCGCCTGGTCAACTTCGTCCTCGGCTGAGTCCGCCGTCCCCGGGTGGGTGTGCGGCAGGGCCGCACACCCACCCGGAGGGCGTCCTTCAGGTTCCCGCGTGCTTGCCGGCCTCCCAGCCCGCGTCCTGCAGGCGCTCGACGGCCCACGCCAGGGGTGAGCGCTCCAGCTGCGTGGCCATGGTGTCGTTCCACCGGTTGAGGAAACCGAAGTTGGCGATGACGGCGACGATCTCGACGACCTGCTCGTCGTCGAAGTGCCGGCGCAGTCCGGCCATCTCGTCGTCGGTCACGGCATTGGGCGTCGACCCGGCGCCACGGGCCACCCGCAGGGCGGCTCGTTCGGCCTCCGTGAAGAGGGGGCTGGACTCGAACTCCCAGACCGCGGCCAGCTTGCCCGCGTCGGCGCCCCGCTTCTCGGCCACGTGGGAGGTGTGGGCCTGGCAGTACGCGCAGCCGGCGGCGCCGGAGACGACGGTCGCGACCAGCTGCTTGAGCACGCCGCCAACCGTGCCGTCGGCCATGACCACCGCGTTGAGGCGGGCGAAGGCCTCCATGATCTCGGGTCGGCGGGCCATGGTGAGCGTGCTGTTGGGTAGGACGCCCAGCGCGGACTCCACGGCGCGGAAGGTGTCCTCGTACTGCGGCAGCGACTCGCGCGGCAGCGGCTCGATCCTGGGCACGCTCGGCCTCCTCGGGTTGGGGCCGATCACCTTAGCGCTGAGGAAATCCGGATCGCTCTCCGGCCGTGCCCAGACGGCTAGCGCGCCGCTGTGGCCCTGCCGCCGGCGAGGACCGCGCACATCGCGTCCTCGACCGGCCGCAGCGCGTCGGCCACCGTCACATCACGGGCGGTCTCCGCCGACAGCGAGGTCACGCCGGCGTCGGGGATGCCGCAGGGCACGATGGCCCCGAAGGCGCCCAGGTCGGGATCGCAGTTGAGGGCGAACCCGTGCATCGTCACGCCGCGGGCGACCCGGATGCCGATCGCGGCCACCTTGCGTTCGGGGCGGAACCCGCTGCCGGGGGCGTCGGCCGGCAGCCAGACCCCGCTGCGTCCCTCGACCCGCCCGGCGGCCACCCCGAATAGGGCGCAGACGTCGATCAGCGCGGCCTCCAGCCGCCGGACGTAGGCCACGACGTCGACCGGGTCGGGCAGCGCGACGATCGGGTACCCGACCAGCTGGCCCGGGCCGTGCCAGGTGATCTTGCCGCCGCGGTCGACGTCGACGACGGGGGTGCCGTCCATCGGCCGCTCGTGCGGCTCGGTGCGGCGGCCGGCCGTGTACACCGAGGGGTGCTCCAGCAGGAGCAGCGTGTCGGGGACCTCACCGGCCACCCGCTGCGCGTGCAACTCGCGCTGCCACGCCCAGGCCTCCTCGTAGGGAACGGTCCCGGCGTGCACCACGCGCAGCTCAGCCACGGGCCCAGCCTAAGCCCGCGCTACGCCAGGCGGCGCGGCTCGAGCCGGGTCTCCACCGCGGTGCTCCCCGGCCCGCGTTCCACCCGGTAGCCCGCCGCCCGGGGGCGGTCGGACACCACCTCGACCAGCCCGGTGCCCCGGTAGACCAGCCCGGCGCCGTCGTCGGTGGCGTGCCCGCCGGGGAGCGTGCCGTCGGCCACCAGCCGGTGGAACAGCGGCCGGCGCTGCTCCTCGGAGTCGAAGTGGACGCCGTTGGACGTCGGGATGAGGCCGAGGCCATTGGTCACCGGCCGCAGGTCGGGCCCGTAGGAGTCGGTGGTGCCGCCGACGTGCCAGCACAGCGAGCCCGCGGAGACCCCGGCGAGCACGACGCCGGCCTCCCACGCCTCCCGGAACACCTCGTCCAGCCCGTGCACCCGCCAGACCGCCAGCAGGTTGGCCAGACTGCCGCCCCCGACCCACACCACGTCCTGGGCCAGCAGGTGCGCCCGCACATCGGCCACCGTGGGCATCGGGAACAGGCTCAGGTGGCTGACCCGCACCGCACTGCCGGCGAAGGCGCCGTAGACGCCGGCGACCCGTGCCGGGTCGTCGCCGGTCGCCGTCCCCAGGTAGCACAGCCGCGGCCGGTCGGGTGCCCCGGCGAGCTCGACGGCCAGGTCGAAGACCGGACCGGGGCGCCAGTCGTAGGGGCCGCGGCCCCGGGAGGCGAAGCCCATGCTGGTGGCCAGGATCGTGGGGGCGGTCGCGGGCATCAGGCGGCGCTCCGGTCGTCGCTGCCGGCGGTCGGCCGCAGCGCGGGCAGAACGACGCGCGCCGCCCGTGCGCCGTCCTGCGCGCGCTGGGTGGACGGGGTGTCCCGGTGGTCGCCGGCCTCGGGCCGCTGCGGCATCGACACGGCTCGACGGTAGCCGGAGCCGGCGTCCGCGGACCGCGCCCCCGGGGCCGGAGCCTGTGGACAGTGCCGGCGCGGGCGGGTCGGTTCGCCCTACGCTCCCCGTCATGTCCGTCGTCCCACCCTGCGGTCCCGGTGCCGCACCGCCGCCGGCCGTCCCCGGCTACTCCCTCGAGGCGCTGCTCGGCCGGGGCGCGTCCGGCGAGGTGTGGCGGGCCGTTCCGCGCGGGGGTGGGGAGCCGGTCGCGGTGAAGGTGCTGGTGGCCGGCGACCCGGAGCGGCAGACCCGCGAGGCCGCCCTGCTGGGCGAGCTGGACCACCCGCACCTGGTGCGGCTGCACGAGGTGGTCCACCAGCCGCGCCGTGGCGGGGCGCCGCGGGTCGCGCTGGTGCTCGACCTCCTCGCCGGGGGCAGCCTGGCCGACCTGCTCGGGCGGCGCGGGCGGCTGCGCCCGGGCGAGGTGGTCACCGTGATCGCGCCGGTGGCGGCGGCGCTGGCGCACGCCCACGACCACGGCGTGGTCCACGGCGATCTCTCCCCGGGCAACGTCGTCTTCACCGCCGAGGGGCGTCCGGTCCTCACCGACCTCGGTGTCGCCCGCATGCTCGGCGAGACGGCGGCCGCCGAGGTCACCCCCGCCTACGTCGACCCGGTCGTGGCCCGCGGGGGCGCACCCGGCCCCGCGTCCGACGTCTTCGGGGTGGCGGCCGCCGCCTTCCACGCGCTGACCGGCATCGCGCCGTGGAACGCCGCGACCCCCGCCGACACCCTCGCCGTGGCGGCGGACGGCCACCTCCCCGACCTGGCCGAGCTCGCACCGGACGCCCCGGCCGAGCTGGTGGGGGTCATCCGCCGCGGGCTGTCGGCCGATCCGCACGACCGGGGGAGCGCGACGGCGTTCGCGCGGGACCTGCGGCACGCCTGCCGGCCGGAGCCGGTGGCGCTGTCGGCCGGGATGCAGGCGGGTGCCGGTGGCCGCCCCGACGCGCGCACCGATCTCACCCACGTCGTGCCGGGCCGCCGCCCCCGGCCGGCGCCGGTCGTCGTCGAGGCGCCGGCCCGGGGCCGCCGGCGCGCCCGGCGCCCGGGCACCGCGACGGGTCCGCTGGCCCGCGGGTCGTTGGTCGCCGCCCTGGTGGTGGCGGCGCTGGCCGTCACGGCGTGGGCCGGCACCCGCTGGGGTGAGGGCGCCGACGCGCCGGGCACCGCCACGACGGCGACCGTCGCCACCCAGCCTTCTCCGGGCGCCGCCTCACCCGAACCCCCCGCGCCCCCCGCGCCTCCCGCGACCGTCGCGGCCGCCGGGCTGCCGGAGACCGCAGCGCCGGACGGCCCGGACGAGTGGCGCGTCCTCGTGGCCGAGCTGTACGCGCGGCGGGCGGAGGGGCTCAGCGGCACCCCGGCCCGGCTGACCGACGTCTACCCCGCGGGCAGCCCGCTGCTGGCCGCCGACGAAGAGCACGCGCGGCGGCTGGCCGCCGCGGGGGAGACGCTCGGCGGGTTCGCCCCGGCCGTCGTCGAGCTCACCGTCACCGAGGCCTCGCCCGACCGGGCCGAGCTCCTGCTCACCGACCGGTGGCCCGACTACCGCGTGCTGGCGGCGGACGACCCGGCCGGCCTCCCGCTGCGGACGGTGACCGGCCGGCCGGACGCCGAGGTGCGGATGGTGCTCGTCCGCACGCCCGCCGGCTGGCGGATCGACCAGGCCGAACGCGTCGGCTGAGCTGGACCGCGCGGGGAGGGGGTCAGGGTCGTGCGACGGCGGCGCGAAGGGCGGAGTCGACGTCGCGGTGCGCGAAGCGGTAACCGGCCTCGGTGAGCCTGGTGGGCACGGCCCGCTGTCCCGCGAGCACGGCGACGTCGGCGAACTCGCCGAGCACGATCCGCAACGCGGGACGAGGCACCGGCAGCGCCGTCGGCCGGTGGAGCACCCGGCCCAGGGCGGCGGTGAACCCGGCGTTCGTCACCGGCTCGGGCCCGCTGAGGTTGACCGGGCCCGCCACCGGGTGGGTGAGCAGGAAGCAGATCGCGCCGACCTCGTCCGCCTGGCTGATCCAGGGGACGTACTGCCGGCCGGAGCCGAGCCGCCCGCCGAGCCCGGCGCGGAACAGCGGCAGCATCCGGCCGAGCAGCCCGCCGTGCCCCAGCACCAGGCCGGTCCGCAGGTTGGTCACGCGCACGCCGGCGTCGGCGGCCGGCGTGGTCGCCCCCTCCCAGGCCACGCAGACCCGGGCCAGGAAGTCGTCCCCGGCCGGGTCGGACTCGTCGACGACGCGGTCACCGGTGTCGCCGTACCAGCCCACCGCGGAGCCGTTGAGCAGCACCCGCGGCCGGTCGGGCTCGGCGGAGGCGACGTCGGCCAGCGCCTCGCTCAACGTGGCCGTGGTGTCCACCCGGCTGCTGAGGACCGCCTGCTTGTGCCGCTCGTTCCAGCGCCGGTCACCGACACCCACGCCGGCCAGGTTGACGACGGCGTCGGCGTCGCGGAGCAGGGTGGGGTCGATCCGCCGGTGCTGCGGATCCCAGCGGTGCTCGTCGGCGGTCCGCGGGGTGCGTCGCACCAGCTGGATCACCTCGTGCCCGCCGGCGTGCAGGGCGGGTAGCAGGGCGCGGCCGATCATCCCGGACGCCCCGGCGACGGCGATCCTCATGCGGCACTCCCCAGCGGGCACAGGTTGCGTAGGCAGGAAGGGCTCGGGGCCCCGGTGGTCACCGGGGCCCCGAGCGGAGGCGCACTAGGCGAGACCGAGCTCGCCGTGGAACTGGCCGGCCTCCAGGCGCTCGCGCACCGTGGTGAGGAACCGCGCGGCGTCGGCGCCGTCGACGATCCGGTGGTCGTAGGTGAGGGCCAGGTAGACCATCGACCGGACTGCGATGACCTCGCCCAGCTCGGCGTCCTGCACCACGACCGGCCGCTTCACGACCGAGCCGGTGCCGAGGATGGCGACCTGGGGCTGGTTGATGATCGGCGTGTCGAACAGGGCGCCGCGGCTACCGGTGTTGGTCAGCGTGAACGTCCCACCGCCGAGCTCGTCCGGGGTCACCTTGTTGGTGCGGGTGCGCTCCGCCAGATCGGCGATCTTGCGGGCCAGCCCGCCGAGGCTCAGGTCGCCGGCCTGGTGGATGACCGGCACCAGCAGGCCCCGCTCGGTGTCCACGGCGACGCCGAGGTTCTCGGAGTCGTGGTACGTCACCGTGCCGGCCTCGAGGTCGATCGAGGAGTTCACCGACGGGTGCTGCTTGAGGGCCTCGACCGCCGCCTTGGCGAAGAACGGCAGGAACGACAACTTGACGCCCTCGCGGGCCTCGAAGTCGCCCTTCGCCTGCTGCCGCAGCTGCGCGATGCGGGTGACGTCGGCCTCGACGACCGTGGTGAGCTGCGCGCTCACCTGCAGCGACTCCACCATGCGGCGGGCGATCACAGCGCGCAGCCGGGAGAGCTTCTCGGTGCGGCCGCGCACCGAGGTGTCCGGCGTGGCGGCCGGCGACGGCGTGCGGGTGCCCCCGGAGGCGGCCGGGGCCGACGCGGCGGGCTGCGCGGGGGCCGGCGCGGCGGGCTTCTCCGCGGCGGCGAGCACATCCTGCTTGCGGATGCGCCCGCCCACGCCGGTGCCCGAGACGCTGCTCAGGTCGACCCCGTGCTCGGCGGCCAGGCGGCGCACCAGCGGGGTCACGTACTGACCGCCGCCGCCGTCACCCGACGGGGCCGGGGCGGAGCGCGCCTGCGGAGCGACCTGAGGCGGGGGTGCATCGGTCGGCGAGTCCGACGGCTGGGCGCCGCTCGCGCCGTAGTCGCCACCCGGCTGGGCGCTCGCGGGGTCGGCCTCCTTGGCCTTCGGGGCCGCCTGCGGCTCCGGCTCGGCCGGCGCCTCCTGCTTCGGCGTCTCCTGCTGCGGTGCGGGAGCCGCGGGGGCGGAGCCGCCGCCGGACGCACCGGTGCCGATCACGGCGAGCTGGGCGCCGACGTCGACGGTCTCGTCCTCGTTGACCGTGATCTCCAGCAACGTGCCGCTGACCGGCGCCGGGATCTCGGTGTCGACCTTGTCGGTGGAGACCTCGAGCAGCGGCTCGTCGGCGGTGATCTCGTCGCCCACGGCCTTCAGCCAGCGGGTGACGGTGCCCTCGGTGACGCTCTCGCCGAGCGCCGGCATGGTCACGGGAGTGCCTTCGCCACCGCCACCGCCACCTCCACCGCCGCCACCGGACTCGGCGGCCGGGGCCGGCTGCTGCTCGGGCTCGGCGGCGGGCTCCTCCTGCTGTCCGCCGGAGCCGGCGTCCTCGACCTGCTGGTCGGGGGTCTGCGGCGTGGTGTCGGCGTCCTCGGCGGAGGCAGGGGGGCTGGCGGCGTCCTCGTCGCCGTCGCCGCCGCCGATGACGGCCAGCTCCGCGCCGACGTCGACGGTCTCGTCCTCGGCCACGAGGATCTTGGTGAGCACGCCGGCCGCCGGCGAGGGGATCTCGGTGTCGACCTTGTCGGTCGAGACCTCGAGGAGGGGCTCGTCGACCTCGACCTGGTCACCCTCCTGCTTGAGCCAGCGGGTGACCGTGCCCTCGGTGACGCTCTCGCCCAGGGCGGGCATGGTGACGGACGTCGGCATCGGGGCAGTGCTCCTTCTGGCGCGGTGCGGGATGGGGGAGTGGGTCGATCAGCCGTGCACGTGCAGGGGCTTGCCGGCCAGGGCCAGGTGGGCCTCGCCGAGAGCCTCGCTCTGGGTCGGGTGCGGGTGGATGAGGCCGGCGACGTCGTCGGCCTCGGCCTCCCAGTTGTAGATCAGTTGGGCCTCGGCGATGAGCTCGCCGACGCGGCTGCCCACCATGTGGATGCCGACGACGGGGCCGTCGGGCGCCTGCACGAGCTTGACGGCGCCCGTCGTCTTCAGGATCTGGCTGCGGCCGTTGCCGGCGAGGTCATAGGTGAGCGTCTTGACCTCGCCGTAGCGCTCCTTGGCCTGGGCCTCGGTGAGGCCGACCGAGGCCACCTCGGGGTCGGAGTAGGTGATCCGCGGAACGCCGGCGTAGTCGATGGGCGCGGGCTCGAGCCCGGCCACCCGCTCGGCGACGAGGATGCCCTCGCCGAAGCCGACGTGCGCGAGCTGGAGGGTCGGCACCAGGTCGCCGACGGCGGAGACCGTCGGGATGTTGGTGCGCATGTACTCGTCGACGAGGACGTAGCCGCGCTCCATCGCGACGCCCACCTCCTCGTAGCCGATGCCGGAGCTGACCGGGCCGCGGCCGACGGCGACGAGCACCAGCTCGGCCTCCAGCTCCTTGCCGTTCTCCAGCGTCACCTTCACGCCGTTGTCCGTGGTCTGCACGCCGGACACCTTGTTGCCCAGCTCGAAACCGATCTTGCGGCGGCGGAACGCGCGCTCAAGCAGCTTGGAGGACGACTCGTCCTCCAGCGGCACGAGGTGCGGCAGGCCCTCGACGATGGTGACGTCCACGCCGAAGGACTTCCAGGCGCTGGCGAACTCGCAGCCGATGACGCCGCCGCCCAGGATGATCGCCGAGCTGGGGACCCGGTCGAGGTCCAGGGCGTCCTCGCTGGTGATGACCTTGGTGCCGTCGAGCTCGATGCCCGGGAGCGTGCGCGGGTACGAGCCGGTGGCGAGCAGGACGTGCTTGCCCTCGTAGGACTGGCCGTTCACCTCGACCGTGGTGGGGGAGGTGAGCCGCCCCTCGCCCTCCACGTAGGTGATCTTGCGGGCCTTCACCAGACCCTGCAGGCCCTTGTAGAGCTTGGAGATGACGCCGTTCTTGTAGTTGTTGACGCCGTCCATGTCGATGCCGGCCAGCGACGTCTTGACGCCGAACTGCTCGCCCTCGCGGGCCAGGTCGGCGACCTCGCCGGCGTGCAGCAGGGCCTTGGTCGGGATGCAGCCACGGTGCAGGCAGGTGCCGCCGACCTTGTCCTTCTCGATCAGGACGACGTTCAGCCCCAGCTCCGAGGCGCGGAACGCCGCGGCGTATCCGCCCGAGCCACCACCGAGGATGACCAGGTCGGCGGGGGAGGTGGGTGCGCTCACGGGTGCTCCTCGTTCGGGACGGACGGCTTCCCCGCTCGAGCGGGCGGGGGCTGGGGCCCATCCTGCCACCCCGGGAACGACCTGGCCGGTAGCACCGTTGCTCTCGCGGGCGTCGAGGTGATCAACCGGGTCAGGAAGGGGCGGAGAGACCGATGGGGTTGTTCGACCGGTGGCGCCGCCACCGCGGGCGTGCCGGCGGTGCGGGCCGCCCCACGCTGGACCGCGCCTCGCAGCGGACCGACCTGAGCCACCTGGAGCAGTTCGTGGCCACCCGCCGGGGTGTCGAGGGCTACGTGGAGCCGCGCACGGCGGTCACCGAGGCGACGATCGTCCTGGTCGCGGCCGACGGTGAGTGGACCCGTCGGCGCATCGACGGGCCCGACGTGGCGCGCAGGCTGTCGAAGGACCTGGCCATCCCGGTCTACGACGCCCAGGTGACCGGCTATCCCCAGCGGATGCGCGACTGGAGCGCCCGCCAGAAGCAGAACCGCCTCCGCTGACCGCACCGCGGCTCGAGGACCGGCGCCGTCCGCGCGCCGTCCGCCGTCCCGGCTCACCGTGCCGCGTCCTGGCTCACGGTCGGACGTGGGCCAGGCCCCCTGGTGATCAGCAGAAGGCCCCCGGGCTCTCCACCGCTCGCTGACGCTCGCGGCGGGCCCCTGCCCAGGGCCGATCCATTCCGTCACTCGGCGATGAGCGCCTCGATCGTGGCGAGCAGGGTCCGGACGGGGACGCCGGTGCCGCCCTTGGGCGTGTAGCCCCAGGGAGCAGCGGTGTTGTAGCTCGGCCCGGCGATGTCGATGTGCGCCCACGGCAGCCCGGCCGGCACGAACTCGGCCAGGAAGTGCCCGCCGACGAGCATCCCGCCGAGCCGGTCGGTGTTGGCGTTGACGAAGTCCGCGACCGTCGAGTCCAGCCCCTTGCGCAGCTCCGCCGGCAGCGGCATCGGCCACATGGACTCGCCGCTGCGCTCTGCCGCGGCGATGACCGCGTCGCGCATGTCGTCGCTGCCCATGACGCCGGAGGTGCGGGCGCCGAGGGCGACCATCTGGGCGCCGGTGAGGGTGGCGGTCTCCAGCAGGACGTCGGGGGAGTCCTCCGCGGCGCGGGCGATCGCGTCGGCCAGCACGACCCGGCCCTCGGCGTCGGTGTTGGTGATCTCCGCCTTCTTGCCGTTGCGGAAGGTCACCACGTCGGCCGGCCGGTACGCGGTGCCGCTGGGCAGGTTCTCCGCCATCGGGACGGTCGCGATGACCTCGACGGGCAGGCCGAGCTGCGCGACGAGGCACACGGTGGCGATCACGGCGGCGGCGCCGGCCATGTCGCTCTTCATGTCCTCCATCTTCGCGGCGGGCTTGATCGAGATGCCGCCGCTGTCGAAAGTGATGCCCTTGCCGACCAGCGCGACCTTCGTGCGGGCGCCCTCGCCCGCGTAGGACAGGCGCAGCAGTCGCGGCTTGCGGGTCGACCCGCCACCGACGGCGAGGATGCCGCCGTACCCGCCGGCCGCCAGCGCGTCCTCGTCGAGGATCTCCGCGGTCAGCCCGAGCCTCTCCCCGGCGGCGGCACCGCGCGCGGCCAGCTCGGCCGGGTACAGGTCGTTCGGCGGCGTGTTGACCAGGTCGCGCACCAGGGCGACGGCGTCGGCGACGGCACGGACCCGGCGCAGGGCGACCTCGGCGGCACCGGCCCCCGGCACGACGATCGTGAACTCGCTCGGCGGGGCCGGGCGGTCGCTGGGGAGCTGCGACTTGTACGCGGTGAACTCGTAGGCGCCCAGGAGCGCCCCCTCGCCGACTGCGTGCAGCCGCTCGGCATCCGGCGTCCCGCCGACGGCGGCCAGGAGGCTCACCACCGAGCGGCGGCCGCGCAGGGCGCGGCTGGCGGCCCCGGCGGCCCGGCGCAGGGACTCGGGGCGGTAGCCACCGGACGGCTCGGGTGCGCCGAGGCCGACGACGGCGACCACGGGGAACGGGCCCTGGCCGAAGGAGGGGAGCCGGGTGACCTCGTCCTCGGCGCCGCGGGCGCCCAGGTCGGCCAGCGCCGGGAGCAGCCGGCCGCCGAGCAGGCGGTCGACGGCCTCGGCGCCGGGGGTGGGGAGCGGCCCGTCGGGGCCCTTCCCGACGGCGACGACGACGGCGTCGCCGGTCAGCTTCTCGAGCGGGTGGTCGGTGGCGGAGATCGTCGGCGGCACCGCTCGATCCTAGGAGGACCCCCTGCCCGCCACCGCGCACCCGCTCGGGGCGGGTCACCCGCGGGAAGGGCGCGCTAGCTAGCGTGCCGTGCGTGACCCCGCTGACCTCCCCGCTGCACGACCGGCACCTCGCTGCCGGGGCCAAGCTCGCCGACTTCAGCGGCTGGTCGATGCCGATCGAGTACGCCGGTGGTGGTGTGCTCGCCGAGCACGCGGCCGTGCGCGAGGGGGTCGGCCTGTTCGACGTCTCCCACCTGGGCACGGGGACGGTCCGAGGGCCCGGCGCCGCGGCCTTCGTGGACGCGTGCCTGACCAACGACCTGTCCCGCATCGGGCCCGGCCAGGCCCAGTACACGCTGTGCTGCGTACCGGACGGGGAGCCCGACGCCGGGGGAGTGGTGGACGACCTGATCGTCTACCTGCACGGCCCCGAGGACGTGCTCCTGGTGCCCAACGCCGCCAACTCCGCCGAGGTGCTGGGCCGGCTGGCCGACGCCGCTCCGGCAGGCGTCACCGTGGATAACCGGCACGCCGAGGTCGCCGTCCTGGCCGTGCAGGGGCCGCGGTCGCTCCAGGTCCTCGAACTGCTCGGGGTGCCCGGCGAGATCGGCTACATGTCGTTCGTGACCGGGACCGGCGGGAACGGCGCCGAGGTGACCGTGTGCCGCACCGGCTACACCGGGGAGCACGGCTACGAGCTGCTGGTGGCGGCCGACCGGGCCGGCGAGATGTGGGACGCGCTGCTGGAGGCCGGGCAGGACCTGGGCATCCGCCCGTGCGGGCTCGGGGCCAGGGACACGCTGCGGACGGAGATGGGCTACCCGCTGCACGGCCACGAGCTGTCCCGCGACATCACCCCCAACCAGGCCCGCGCAGGCTGGGCCGTCGGCTGGCGCAAGCCGGCGTTCTGGGGGCGGCAGGCCCTGACGGCGGAGAAGGAGGCCGGTCCCGCCCGCCAGCTGTGGGGCCTGAAGGCCACCGGGCGCGGGATCCCGCGCCCGGGCATGGCGGTGCTCGGCGCCGACGGCACCCGCGTGGGCGAGGTGACCAGTGGCACCTTCTCGCCGACCTTGCGGACCGGCATCGGCCTGGCGCTGCTCGACACCGCCGCCGGCGTGGCCGCGGGCGACGAGGTCGCCGTCGACGTCCGCGGCCGCCCGCAGGCCGCGGAGGTCGTCAAGCCGCCCTTCGTCCCCTCGCACGTGCGCTGAGACCGGGCCGCGCGGGGAGGCCGCTACGGCGCGGCCTTGCGGGTGGGGTCGCTGTCGCCCTTCTCCGGCTCAGCCTTGGCCGGCAGCGTGTCGGCCTTCACCGCGTCGCGCTCGCCCATCGGCATCGGCTCGCCGTCGGTGGTGTCCAGGCCGGTCTGGTGCTCGGCCTCGGAGTTGATCTCCGCCCCGAGGAGCACCAGGTAGCAGGTGAGGTACAGCCACAGCATGAGCACGATCACGCCGGCGATCGCGCCGTAGGTCTTGTCGTAGCTGCCGAAGTTGTTGACGTAGATGGTGAAGCCGAGGCTGACCAGCGCCCACACGACGGTGACCACGATCGACCCGAGGCTGACCCAGCGGAACTTCGGCGCGTCCCGGTCGGGGGCCACCCGGTAGAGCACCGCGAGCGACCCCGCGACGACGACCAGCAGCAGCAGCCAGCGCGCGATCTCCACCAGCACGGTGCCGACCGACCCGAGCGGCAGCAGATCGATCACCACCGGCAGGACGGCGACCAGGCCGATGGTCAGCACGACGAAGACGATGGCGCCCAGCGTGAGGACCAGGGACAGCGCCCGGAGCTTGAGGAAGTTGCGGGTCTCCACCTCGTCGTAGGCGATGTTCACCGCCTTGACCAGGTTGTTCACGCCGCCGGAGGCGCTCCAGAGCGCCGCGAGGATCGAGACCACAAGGCTCAGGGTGAGCGCCCCGCCGGCGTTCTCGGTCACGGCGGTGACCTGGTCCTCGATGAGCTGTTGCGCGGCCTCGGGCAGGCCGGCGGTTAACTCCTCGACCTGGGCGGCGGCTTGCTCGGGGGACGCCACCAGGCCGTAGATGGAGATCAACGCCAGGAGCGCCGGGAAGATCGCCAGGAAGCCGAAGAACGCCACCCCTCCCGCGATGATCGGCATGTTGTCGGCGTTGTTCTCCGCCCAGGCGCGCTTGAGGATCTGCTTCCACCCGCGCGCGGGGATCTGCGTGGGGGAGCCGGCGTCGATCCCCGGCAGCTGCGCGGGACCCGGGGCGCCCGCGGGCAGGCGGTTCGCGTCCTGCGACCGGCCGCCGTCGGCCGTCGTCCGGGCCGCCGCGGCGCGCCGGGCGGCCTTCTCCTCGACGCGCTGGCGGATGCGGTCGACGGCGCTCTCGCGAGGGCGGGTACCGGTCACTGCGTCTCCCTGGTGCTGGGCCGTCGTCCGGCTGCGGGGTGAGGGGTGTGCCGGTGGCCGGAACCGGGGTTCCGGCCACCGCCCAGGCGTCAGTCGCCCGGCCACGCCCCGGTGAGCCTGGTGAAGCCCTGCGCGCCCAGGCGGTCGATGGTCGCCTTGGTGGCCGCGAAGATCGCGCCCTGGAGGGCCGCGGAGACGACGATCTCCCACATCGGGTACTCGCTCTGGAGTGCGTCCGGTGCGTCGTCCTCCCCGCTGATGCGCTTCCACACCTGCTTGAAGACCGCGCCGGAGACGGCACCGGCCGCGATACCCGCTGCCAGGCCGATCGGCCGGTAGGCGAGCTTTGCTCCCTTGCTCAACGTTTCCTCCTCGCGCCTCGACGGGCCGCCTTCCGGGCCTGCGCGGTGGCCTTCCGCGCATCCTTCTCCGACCGCCTGGCGGCCTTCCGCGCATCCTTCTCGGCCCGCTTGGTGGCCTTCTGCGCGGCGGCACGCCGGGCGGCCAGTTCCCTGCGCGCCCGCTTGGCCTCGCGCTTGCGGCCCACCCGCGCACCGACCAGCAGCTCCTCGGTGCTTGCCCGCCGCCGTGCGCGTCGCCGTCGCCACAGCACGAGGCCCACCAGCCCGGCCAGCGCCGCGCCGGCTCCGGCGAACGCAGGGGGGCTCTCGCGGTAGGTCTCGACGGCGGTGTCCTTGGCGCGCGCCGCACCCTCCTTGGCCCGGGCGGGCACGTCGAGGCGCTGGCTGAGCTCGTCCACCGTGCGGCCGAGCTGCTCCCGGGTCGCCTCGATGTCGGCCCTGATCGCGTCGGGCTCGGTGGGGCCGTTGGCGGCCTGTGCGTCGTCGGGCCGTGACCCGCTGGGCGTGCTCACCGGCGTGCACTCTCCTTCACGGTCGCGATGTCGGTCTTGACGCTGGAGACGGCCTCCGTGGGCACCGGCGGGGAGCCCTGCTGGACGTCCTTCTTGCCGAGGAGGGCGAGAACGCCCGCGACGGCCAGCAGGACGACTCCGACGATCAGCGCCGCGAGCCAGCCGGGCAGGACGAGGGCCAGGGCCAGGATGGCCGCGGTGATCAGGGCCGCGGCTCCGAAGAAGGCGACGAGCCCGGCACCTCCGAAGAGGCCGGCGCCCACGCCGAGCTTCTTCGCCTTCTGGGTCACCTCGGCCTGGGCGAGGCGCGCCTCGTCGCGGACGAGGCGGCTGATCTGCTCGGTGAGCTGACCGATCAGCTGCCCGGTCGAGGCATTCTCGGGCAGGGGGGTCGCGTCGGCGCGGGTGGCGCCGGCCGTCGCGTCGGGGCGGGGTGCGGTCATCGGTCCTCCGGTTGGGACGGGTCGATGGACGTCCATGCCCCCGGCGGTCGAGGCGTAACCGGCGGGTCGATCACATCGGCGCAACGCTGCCCCCGGGGGACCGCCGCCACTAGCCTTCGGCGCATGAGCTGGCACTGGCGTCTCGAGGACCCCGCTGGATCCCCCCTCGACCCGGCCGCGGTCGGGGTGGAGGTGCCCGAGTCCGACAACCAGGGCGACGCGGAGTCGTGGCTGGGGGAGAACTGGCGGGAGCTGCTCGACCGCGGCGTCGCGACGGTCACCCTGTTCGACGGTGACCGGAAGGCCTACGGCCCGATGGGCCTGGCGGCCGACTGACGCTTAAGCTCACCTTCAGGGTCAGGTTCCTCCCGGGCCGGTGCGCCGGCCCGGGAGGAACTGCCCGGTCAGCCGCGGGCGGTCTTGGTGGGGTCCCGCTCGACGACGTCGCCCAGGGCCTCGTCGATCCGCGCCAGCACCTCGGCGTCCAGGACCACACCGGCCGCCGCGACGTTGTCGTGGACCTGCTCGGGGCGGCTGGCGCCGATGATCGCGGCGGCCACGTTGCGGTTCTGGAGCACCCACGCCAGCGCGAGCTGGGCCATCGACAGCCCCAGGTCGTCGGCGATCGGGCGCAGCTGCTGCACCCGGCCGAGGATGTCGTCGGTCATGAACCGCTGCATCGACTGGCCGGCCTCGGGGTGACCGGCGCGGCTGTCGGCCGGCGGCTGCTCACCCGGCCGGTACTTGCCGGTGAGGATGCCCTGCGCCAGCGGTGACCAGACGATCTGGGAGAGCCCCTCCTGCTCCGACGTCGGCACGACCTCGGGTTCGATGACCCGCCACAGCATCGAGTACTGCGGCTGGTTGCTGATCAGCTGGACGCCGAGCTCGCGGGCGAGCGCTGCGCCGGCGGCGATCTGCTCGGCGTTCCACTCGGAGACGCCGATGTAGAGCGCCTTGCCGGAGCGGACGAGGTCGGCGAAGGCGGTCATCGTCTCCTCGAGCGGCACCGTCGGGTCGTACCGGTGGGCCTGGTAGAGGTCGACGTAGTCGGTCTGCAGCCGGCGCAGCGAGGCGTGGCAGCTCTCGATGATGTGCTTGCGCCCCAGCCCGCGGTCGTTGCGGCCGGGGCCGGTGGGCCAGTAGACCTTGGTGAAGAGCTCGATCGACTCGCGGCGGTGCCCGTCCAGCGCCGCGCCGAGCACCGTCTCGGCCCGAGTGCCGGCGTAGACGTCGGCGGTGTCGAAGGTGGTGATGCCGACGTCCAGGGCCGCGCGCACGCAGGCCACCGCGGCGTCCTCCTCCACCTGCCCGCCATGGGTGAGCCAGTTGCCGTACGCGATCTCGGAGATGGTCAGGCCGGAGCGGCCGAGGCGTCTGAATTCCACGGACCGCGACGTTAGGCGCCGCGCCGGACCACCGCCCGCCCAACCCCGGCGAGCAGCGTGGTCCCGTCGCCGGCGGCCCGGGCGCCACACGTGGCCGACCGGTCGGCGAGCGCCGCCGCATGATGCCGGTGTCGGTCGCGTGCAGCAGCCGGACGCCGTCCAGCACGGGAAGGGCCCGGCCACGGTCAGCGGCCCGGCGTGCCGCACCCACGGCCGCCGGTGCCGAGCAGGCTCACCCGCATCGGCGGTCCGGGGTCGTGCCGGGGCGACGGCCGGTGCTCAGACCTCCGCGCCCAGCGGCACCTCGGGCTTCGGAAAGCGCCACCGGCGGATCATGGTCGACCGGCTGATGCCGTACCAGACCAGGCCGCGCATCTTGTGGTCGCCGTCGGGGAAGCGGCTCGCCACGGCGGTCTTGATCTTCCGGCCCAGGACCACCGAGTCGATGATGAGCAGGAAGAAGAAGCCGAGGAGGACGAAGCTCGAGTAGCTCTTCACCGCGAGGCTGGGCACGAAGGTGCCGACCAGCGCCACCGCGGCGACGGCGAGGAAGAGGCTGCCGATGTTGCGGCGGCTGTCGACGACGTCGCGCACGAGCTTGCGGACCGGGCCGCGGTCGCGGGCGGGGAGGTAGCCGTCGTCCCCCCGGGCCATGCCCTGGCGGGTCTCCGCGCGGCGCTGCGCCTGCTGCTCGCGCATGCGCTTGTAGGCCTCCTTGCGCGTGGTGGGCGGCGGCGGGGGCGGGCCGGGGCGCCGGCCCTGCGCCTCGCTGCGCTTCGGCGTCGGCCGGCCCTTGCCGCCGCCCTTCAGCAGCTGCGTGGTCAGCTCGCCGTCGTCGCCGGACGTGGCGGTGGTCGTCTCGGCGTGGTCACGGCGGCCGGGCAGGCGGAGCTTCACGGCCGTGGAGTCTACGTGTGTGAGCAATGCACCCTGGCAGGTCGAGCGCCGAGCCGTACAGTGGGTGCGCACGGGAAGAGGGGCCGTTCCGACGGCGTTCGTCCGCAGTAGGACCGCCTACGCGGACACCCCGGAGGGAGAGGACAGGAATATGACGGTGCAGGACACCACGGCCACCGGCGTCGTGCTGAGCGACCCCGCGGCCGCCAAGGTCAAGGCGCTGCTGGACCAGGAGGGCCGCGACGACCTGCGGCTGCGCATCGCCGTCCAGCCCGGGGGCTGTTCCGGCCTGCGGTACCAGCTCTTCTTCGACGAGCGGTTCCTCGACGGCGACCAGACCTACGACTTCGACGGCGTCGAGGTCATCGTCGACCGGATGAGCGGCCCGTACCTGGGTGGCGCGGTCATCGACTTCGTCGACACCATCGAGAAGCAGGGCTTCACGATCGACAACCCCAACGCGCAGGGCTCCTGCGCCTGCGGCGACTCCTTCAACTGAGAGAGGACCCCGTCCTCCTCACCCCTCGCATGCTCGGGGCGAGGCTCTGGACGGGGCCTTGCGCGACGGCGGCCCGGTCTCCTCGGAGACCGGGCCGCCGTCGTCCCTAGAGCCTGACCGGGTAGACCGTCGCCGGGATCTCCGGCGTGATCCGCTCCTCGACGAAGATGCCGTGCCAGACCATGAAGACCAGCAGGGTCCACAGCTTGCGGGAGTGGTCGACCGGCGAGCCGGCCCGCTGGTTCTGCCGGTGCGCGGTGAGCATGGCCAGCACCTGCTGCTTGTCCAGCCACTCGTCGGTCCGGCTCTCCTCGATGGTCTGCCGGGCCCAGTCGTGCAGGTCCTCCGCGAGCCAGTGCCGGGTGGGCACGGGGAAGCCGAGCTTGCGCCGGTTCAGCACGTGCGGCGGCACGATCTGCTCCAGGGCGCGGCGGAGGGCGAACTTGGTCGTCTCCTTGGTGACCCGCTGGTCGACCGGAAGCGTGGAGGCCACCCGGAACACCTCGGGGTCGAGGAACGGCACCCGCAGCTCCAGCGAGTTCGCCATGGTCATCTTGTCGGCCTTGACCAGGATGTCGCCGCGCAGCCAGGTGAACAGGTCCACGTACTGCATCGCCGTCACGTCGTCGTACCCGGCCGCCCGCGTGCGCTCGTAGAGTTCCCGGGTGACGGCGACGTGCGACAGGTCCGGGTCCCGCTTCTCGAGGAAGGTCAGCTCCTCGTCGCGGAAGATCCGCGCGTTGCCGTAGTACCGCTGCTCGAGCGGGATGGCCCCGCGACGCAGCAGGTCCTTGCCGCGCATGCCGTCGGGCAGCTTCGTCGACAGGGTGCCCAGGGCGCGCCGGATGCCCTGCGGCAGCCGCTCGAAGGCCGCCAGCGAGAGTGGCTCGCGGTAGATGTTGTAGCCGCCGAAGAGCTCGTCGGCGCCCTCCCCGGAGAGCACGACCTTCACGTGCTTGCGGGCTTCTCGCGCCACGAAGTACAGCGGCACGAGCGCCGGGTCGGCCACCGGGTCGTCGAGGTACCAGACGACGAGGGGGATCGACTCGGCGAACTCCTCGGCCGTCACGACCTTGGTGATGTGCTCCACCCCGATCGCGGCCGCGGACTCGGCGGCGACGTCGATCTCGGAGAAGCCCTGCCGCTCGAAGCCGACCGTGAACGTCATCAGGTCGGGGTTGTAGCGCTTGGCCAGGGCGGCGATGGCCGTGGAGTCGATGCCACCGGAGAGGAACGACCCGACGGTCACGTCGGCCCGCATGTGCATCCGCACCGAGTCGTCGAGCACCTCGGCGATCCGGTCGTAGAGCGGCTGCCGCTCGTCCTTCGCCACCGGCCGGACCGGGAAGGTCGGGTGGAAGTAGCGGGTGGTGGTGAGCTCGCCGCCGGAGACGGTGAAGCTGGTGCCGCTCTCGATGCGCCGGATCCCGCGGTGCAGGGTCGCCGGCTCGGGCACGTACTGCAGCGTCAGGTAGTGCTGCAGCGAGGCGGGGTCCACGCCGCCGGCGGCCGTGCTACCGCCGAGCATCTCCAGCAGGGCCTTCTTCTCCGACGAGAAGGCGATCGCGCCGTCGGCCAGGCGGGTGGTGAACAGCGGCTTGATGCCGAAGGGGTCGCGCGCCCCGAAGACGGTCCCGGTCTCGCTGTCCCAGATGACGAACGCGAACATCCCGCGGAGGCGGGTGACGACCTGCTCGCCCCACACGTGGTAGCCGGCCACGATCGCCTCGGTGTCACCCTCGGTGGCGAAGGTGGCGCCGGCGGCGGCGAGTTCGGCGCGCAGCTCCAGGTAGTTGTAGATCTCGCCGTTGAAGACGATCCGGTACCGGCCGTCGGCGTACGGCATGGGCTGGTGGCTGTTCTCGATGTCGATGAACGACAGCCGGTTGAAGCCGTAGACGACGCGGTCGTCGTGCCAGACCTCGCTCTCGTCCGGCCCCCGGTGCCGCAGGCAGTGCAGCGCACCCCGGACGTCGGACACGACGCTGTCGTCGACGCGTGGGGCGTCGGTGGAGAAGTAGGCGAGCAGGCCACACATGAGGCGCGGAACTCCGGGGGTCGGGGGAGGGCGGCCGGGGGCCGGGAGGGTCAGACGCGCTCGCCGGCGCGGGTCTTCCTGGTGGCATTGCGCTCGGCGAAGAAGGAGAGCACGGGAACGGTGCCGGCCAGCAGCGTCAGGGCGGTGCCCTTGAGCGTCCAGCGGGCGCGCAGGGCGAGGTCGACGGTCGCCAGGAGGAAGAGCCCGTAGAGGAAGCCGTGCGCGGTGCCGAGCACCTCCGACGGCCCGCCGATGCCGGCGAGGTGGTTCAGCGGCACCGCGACGAAGATGAGCGCGATGAGGAGCACACCGACGACCCACGCCATCGCCCGGTAGCGCTGCAGGGCAGCACCGATGCTGCGCTCGTCGCCACGCCCGGTGGTGGTGGCGGTCCGTTCAGCGGCCATTGCTGCTCCGTTGTCCCAGTGCCCGCTCGTTGAGCTCGGCGAGGTAGGCGTTGTAGGCGGCGAGGTCGGGGTCGCCGGTGGTGTCGATGCGCGGCCGCTGGTACAGCACCACCGCGTTGCCCGGCTGGTCCTCCTCGGGGTCGCGGTGCAGCTCCACCCGCACCATCCGGACGTAGAACCACAGACCCATGAAGCCGTAGAGGGGCCACTGCAGGGCGTAGCTCCAGTTGACCGCGCCGCCGCCGGCCTCGGCCTTGGACAGCTGCCAGTAACCGAGGAAGAAGGTGGCGACGAACAGGGCGACCACCAGCAGGTGCAGGAGCACCCATTTCGGGGTCAGCAACCGGGAGAACACGACACCGACTCTAACCGCCGCCCCGGCGGCACCGGCTCGGACGACGGGGGCGCGTCGACGGGGGACCAAAGGCGCCGGGCGGTGCGCGACCGGCGCGTGGGGGAGCGGAACCCGGCTGCCCGCTCGGAGGCGGGCTCCCAACCCGCCCGGCCGTCTCCGGTGGTCGGCGCCTGAGGCGGGTCGGCTACGCTCGGCCCACACTGACTTCGGCGTGGATGCACTCTGCCGAGGACCGGTGGAGGACCCGTTGGGAGGACCGCCCGGACGCCGGGCGGAGGACGAGGAGGCAGCGAGCAGTGGCTCGAGGCAGCAGGCTCGCGCGGCTGGCCGCGCTCGGTCTCCTGGGGGTGCTCACCCTCACCGGATGCGAGCTCGGCAACAGCGAATGGTGGGAGCACAACTTCGTCCGGTGGGGCTGGCCTGAGGGCGTCACCGACGAGGCCGAGGCGATGCGGGAGCTGTGGGTCGGGTCCACCTACGCGGCCCTGATCATCGGCCTGGCGGTGTGGGCTCTCATCGCCTACTCGGTGATCCGCCATCGCAAGAGGGGCGACGAGCTGCCCCGGCAGACCGCCTACAACCTGCCGCTGGAGATCGTCTACACGATCATCCCGTTCATCATCGTCTCCGCTCTGTTCTTCTTCACCGTGGTGACGCAGAACCAGGTGCGGGGCACCAGCGCGGACCCCGACGAGGTCATCGCCGTCAACGCCTTCAAGTGGAACTGGCAGTTCGTCTACCCCGAGACCTCGGACGGCAACGGCGAGCCGGTGAACACCGTCGGCACCAGCGCGGAGATCCCGATCCTCGTGGTGCCCACCGATCGCACCCTCCGGTTCGAGCTCGCCTCCGCCGACGTCATCCACTCGTTCTGGGTGCCGGAGTTCCTCTTCAAGCTCGACGTCATCCCCGGCAACGAGAACGGCCGGGACAACGTCTTCGAGGTGACCGTCCGCGAGGAGGGCGCCTACGTCGGCCGCTGCGCCGAGCTGTGCGGCACGTACCACGCCTACATGAACTTCGAGGTGCGGGCGGTCACCGGCGACGAGTACGACGACTACCTGGCAGCCCGCGAGTCCGGGCTGAGCACCTACGACGCCCTCGAGGCGATCGGGCAGCCCGGGGACGCGGGTACGACGACCCCGCTGGACCTCATCCAGGACAAGGCCGAGGACCAGTTGCAGGCCGGTGACTGACCTCTTCCGTTCCGGTAACCGGACCCGACACACGTACGAGGAGGCGCGGCCGTGAAGGTCGAGGCACTCATCTTCAATCTGATCGCGGTGTTCTGCGTCGTGGCCGCGGTTGTCTACGGCTTCTGGTCGCGCGAGCCCATCGGCACCACGGCGCTCGCGCTCTCGGGCGGGCTCATGCTCCTCATCGGTGGCTTCTTCTGGTTCGTGTCGCGCCGGATCGACCCCCGCCCGGAGGACCGCAAGGACGCCGAGATCGCCGACGGCGCCGGCGAGCTGGGCTTCTTCAGCCCGGCCAGCTACTGGCCCGTCACGCTCGCTGCGGCCGCCGGCCTCATGGGGCTCGGGGTGGCCTTCTGGTATCTCTGGCTGATCCTGCTCGCCACGGCCGCGGTGCTCATCGCCGTCGGTGGCCTGCTGTTCGAGTACTACGTGGGGCAGAACGCCCAGCAGAGCTGACGTCCCACGCGCACGACGAGGGTCCTTTCCGCCACCAGGCGGAGGGGACCCTCGTCGTCGGTGGGGGCAGCGGTGCGGTGCGGGAGCGCCTCGGGCGACCGCAACCGCAGCGGACGGGCCGCCGGGGCGCCATCGCGCTGCGGTGACACCGCCTGTGCTCATCGCCCAGGCCGGGCGGTCACGAGGAGCGGGTGACGGAGCCCTGGACCCGTCGGCCCGTTCCCCGGCGCGTATGCCCCCGGCGGCCGCCGCGGGACGACAGCCGGCCGAGGCGGCCCCTGGCCACGGCTCGGAGTCGGCGCCATGGCCCCCCGGCACCTGGCGCGGAGCCGGCGCCACGCCGCCCGACCCCCGGACCGCTGTCCTGGCCTCTGACGTCCCCGAGACCCGCAGCCGTGGGGGTGTGGGCGTGGAAGGCGCGCCGTGGCGCCGGTGGTGGGCGGCCCGGGGCGCCGAGGCGGCAGGTCCGGTGGCTGCAGCGCGCCCTCGTGGCTTCTGAGGGCGGGAACGGCGCGGGCCAACGTCGGAGGCCGCCCCCGCGCGCCGGCGGCGCTGCCAGCCGGGCCGCAGGGGGGCCTTCACCCGGTCAGGCCCCGACGAGGGGGCCGCCTGCACGCACTGGAACCCGGGGGGCGGCCCGCCGGCTGCGGAGGATTCGGCGCTGTCGAACTAGGGAGCACTTCCGGACGTGTGCGTGCGCAGCAGGCCCGGCGGCCCGCACCTGGACGCCTCGTCGGTGGGCCACCGGAGGGAGTTCGGTCGTCGGAGGATGCGCGCCGATACCTCGCAACGGAGATCCGCCGCCCTGAACGGCGAAGGGCCCCGGCGGAGTCCGCCGGGGCCCTTCGTGCCGTGCTGATCAGTCGCGCGGGTCCTGCGGGCGACCACCATCGGACGGGCGACCGCCCTCGGACGGACGACCCGAGGACGTGAGCTGCCGGTCGGAGTCGGCGGCGGAGAGGCCGCGCCCCTCGCCCCGCTGCTCCAGCTCCACTGCCGACGGCTCCTCGACGGGTGAGAAGAACCCGCGGATGGCGCGGCGGGAGCCGCCTACCTGGTTCATCCGCTTCGGCACCGGAGCGCCGCCGTAGGCCAGCTGGCCGTGACCGTGCTCGTCGACCGGGCCGAGGGGCTGGTGCACCTCGATGAACTCACCGTTGGGCAGCCGGCGGATGACACCGGTCTCGATGCCGTGCTCGAGCACCTCGCGGTCGTGCTGCTGCAGACCGAGGCAGATGCGGTACGTGACCACGTACGCGATCGCCGGCAACACGATCACCCCGATGCGTCCGACCCAGATCATGGCGTTCAGGCTGAGGTCGAACTTGTCGGCGAGGACGTCGTTCGAGCCCGAGATGGCCAGCACCAGGTAGAAGGTCAGCGCCATCGCCCCGAGCGAGGTCCGCACGGGGACGTCCCGGGGACGCTGCAGCAGGTGGTGCGACGCCGTGTCACCCGTGAGCTTGCGCTCGATCATCGGGTACAGCGCGAGCACCGTGAACATCGCCCCGGCCACCACGACCGTCGGCCAGAACAGCGCCGGGATCGTGTAGTCGCCGGGGAGGTTGACGTCCCAGGCGGGGAAGATACGCGTCGAGCCGTCGAGGAAGAGGATGTACCAGTCGGGCTGGGAGAATGTCGACACCTGGGCCGGGTTGTACGGGCCCCAGAGCCAGACCGGGTTGATCTGGGCCAGTCCGGCCAGCGCGGCGCAGACACCGAACACGATGAAGAGCAGGCCGGTCGCCTTCGCGGCGAACGTGGGGAACAGCCGGTTGCCCACCACGTTGTGCTCGGTCCGCCCGGGGCCGGCGAACTGCGTGTGCTTCTGCTTGACCAGGACGAGCAGGTGAACGGCGATCAGCGCGAGCAGGATCGCCGGGAAGATCAGCACGTGGGCGATGTAGAAGCGCCCGATGATCTCCGTGCCCACGAAGTCGCCGTTGAAGATCGCGAAGTGCAGCCACGTCCCGATGACCGGGATGGACAGCAGGATCGCGCTGATGATGCGGAGCCCGGTCCCCGACAGCAGGTCATCGGGGAGGGTGTAGCCGGTGACGCCCATGAGCAGCGCGAGCACGAGCATGACCACACCGATGAGCCAGTTGTTCTCCCGCGGCCGGCGGAAAGCGCCGGTGAAGAAGATGCGCAGCAGGTGGACCACGATGGACGCGACGAACAGCAGCGCCGCCCAGTGGTGCAGCTGCCGCATGAACAGGCCACCGCGGACGTCGAAGGAGAGGTCCAGCGTGGACGCGTAGGCCGCCGACATCTCCGTTCCGCGCAGCGGGTCGTAGGACCCCTCGTACACGACCTCGGTCAAGGTCGCGTCGAAGAAGAAGGTCAGGTACGTGCCCGACAGCAGCAGGATCACGAAGCAGTAGAGCGCGATCTCGCCGAGCAGGAAGGACCAGTGGTCGGGGAAGACCTTGTTGAGGGTGCGCCGGACGGGACCGGCGACGATCATCCGGTCGTCGAACTCGGTAGCGGCCTTGCCGAGCCGGGAGGTGGGTGCTCCCGGGAGAGTGGCGGTAGCAGCCATCAGATGCGCTCCCGGTTCCAGTATGTGGGGCCGACGGCTTCAATGTAGTCACTGCGTGCGACGAAGAAGCCCTCGTCATCGACAGTGATCGGGAGCTGCGGCAGCGATCGGGTGGCCGGGCCGAAGACCGGCTTGGCGCCCTGCGTGACGTCGAACTGCGACTGGTGGCAGGGACACAGCAGGCGGCTGGTCTCCTGCTCGTAGAGCGCCACCGGGCAGCCGGCGTGCGTGCAGATCAGCGAGTAGGCGACGTAGTCGCCGTAAGCGAAGTCGGCCTGGCCCTCGCGCGGCCGGTCCATCTCGACCTGCTCGGGGCGCAGGCGGATGAGCATCGTCCCGGCGTCGGACTGCAGGTTGCCACCGGGCACGGCCGGGAAGACCTTCTCCAGCGAGCCGGGCTCCTGGTCGCCGGGGCGGATCGGGCTGCCGTCGTCCCGCACCAGGCGGACGCCCTCGGCCCACGAGGTGCGGCCGAGCGGGTTGCCCGTGTTGGGGTTCTTGATGAGACCGCCCAGGGGAGCCAGGAGCATGATGCCGACGCCGGCGCCCATGAAGCCCAGCGACCGGGTGATCAGCTTGCGCCGGGGGAGGCCGCTGTTGTGGTAGCCGCCCACCAGGGTCGCGCCGGTGGTGACGCGGTCGAAGTGCGAGCCGTCGTGCTTGTCCTGGACCGCCGTCTCGTGCGGCAGCAGTTTCTTGGTGTAGAGCACCAGACCGACGCCGACCATCGTCAGCGACAGACCCATGAACAGCCCCAGCAGCGGGGTGAACAGGGCGCTCCAGGTGGTGCCTGCCTGGGCCCAGTTCCAGTCGGGGAGGAACCAGCCGGAGCCGGCGTAGACGACCAGGAACAGGAAGGCGAAGACGCCGGCCAGCGTGAAGGCCAGGCCGACCTGGCGCACCGCCCGCCGCTCCAGCCGTGATCCCGGCTCCGGGGCCGGGTCGACGTGGAGGATCTCCACCCCGTCGTACCGGGCGCCGAGGCGGTCCAGGTCCTCGCGGCTCATGCTGGCGAGCTGCTCGGGGGTGTAGTCCTCGTCCGGGCCGCTGTGCAGCGGGCCGGGGGTGTCCGCGCCGCCGGACGAGCCGGGGCGGGTGTCGTGCGTGGTCACGCTACCTCCTCGCTGACGGACGTCGTCAGCGTTCCCAAAGGTGCTCTGGCGGACGGCGAGCTCGCGCGCTCGTTCACGCCTTGCTGCCCATCCAGAAGATGCCGAACATGAGTGCGCTGACGCCGACCACCCACAGGACCAGGCCTTCCGCGACCGGCCCCAGGCGGCCGATGCCGGCGCCACCGGGATCGGCCATGTCCGTGACGGTCTGGACGTAGGCGATGATCGAGCGCTTCTCGTCGGGGGTCAGCTGGTTGTCCCCGAAGACCGGCATGTTCGCCGGGCCGGTCAGCATGGCCGTGTAGATCTCGAGGTCGGTGGCGCCGTCGAGGCTGGGGGCCGCCTTGCCGGAGGACAGGGCGCCGCCCTCGCCGACGAAGTTGTGGCAGGACGCGCAGTTGAGCCGGAAGAGCTCGCCACCCTCGGCCAGCTCGCCGTCGCGCAGGTTGCCCGACGGCAGGGTGGGCCCACCGCCGTTCGCCTGCACGTAGGCCATGAGCTGGTCGATCTCCTCGTCGGAGAAGACCGCCGGCTTGTCGGGTGCGTCGGCCTCCTGGCGCACCAGCGGCATGCGGCCGGTGTGCACCTGGAAGTAGACCGACGCCTCGCCGACGCCGATGAGCGAGGGGCCCCGGTTCGGGACGCCCTCCAGGTTCTCGCCGTGGCAGGAGATGCAGCTGCGCTCGTAGAGCTCGCGCCCGGCCGCCTCGGCCGCGGACTCGCTGGTGGTCTCGTCGGCGGCCTGCGCCGGTGCGAACACCGAGTAAAGGGCGCCGGTCAGGACCAGCGAGGCCATCAGCCCGGCGACGTTGGCCAGGCGGCGGCGGTGCTTGGAGCGACGCCGTGCACGGGCCCGGTCCACGGGGGTGCCGGCGTCGTCGAGCGGGGTGTCGGAGTGCGGGTTCGTGGTGGACACCGGTTCCCTAGCGGATCAGGTAGATCGTGGCGAAGAGCCCGACCCACACGACGTCGACGAAGTGCCAGTAGTAGGAGACCACGATGGCCGAGGTCGCCTGTGCCGGCGTGAAGCGGCCCATGGTGGACCGGATGAGCACGTAGACGAAGGCGATGAGCCCGCCGATGACGTGCAGTGCGTGGAAGCCCGTCGTGAGGTAGAAGACCGAGCCGTACGTCGACGACGAGATCGTCGTGCCGTGCTCGACCACCAGGACCCGGTACTCGTTCGCCTGCGCCAGCACGAAGACCAGGCCCATCACGAAGGTGATGGTGAACCAGCGACGGAGCCCGTAGACGTTCCCGTTCTCCGCCGCGAAGACGCCGAACTGACAGGTCACCGACGAGAGCACCAGGATCACGGTGAAGAACGTGGCGTAGGGCAGGTTGAGCTCGGTCGGCTCGGGCGGCCAGCCCAGCTCGGCGCCAGCCCGGGCTCGCGCGGTGAAGTACATGGCGAACAGGCCGGCGAAGAACATCAGCTCGCTGGCGAGCCAGATGATCGTGCCGACGCTGACCATGTTCGGTCGGGTCAGCGAGTGCACCCGAGAGGTGTCGAAGGTGCTGCTCGCCACGGGGGCCGTTGTCACGGGGCCCATCATGGCATCGGCAGCCCCCCGTCACGACCGCGGGTGCGGTGGGTGTGGCGCCGACGTGACCAGTCCGATACCGACGCCCGCCGCTGGCCTGCGCTGACGCCGCCGGGCACTAGTCTCGGCCGCGTGAGTGCCGCCGAGAAGCCCGCCGCACCGGCCACCGTGCTCGTCTACAGCCACCGCGGGGAGGTGCGCGAGGCGGTCAGGACGGCGGTGGGCCGCCGCCCGGCCGCCGATGTGGGTCCGCTCACGTGGCTGGAGTGCTCGACCGGCGACGAGGTCGTGGCCGCCGTCGATGCGGGCGGGATCGATCTGTGCGTCCTCGACGCCGAGGCGCAGCCCACCGGCGGCATGGCGCTGGCCCGGCAGCTGGAGGTCGAGGTCGCCGACCGGCCCGCCGTGTGCCTGCTCGTCGCCCGGCAGCCGGACCGCTGGCTGGCCCACTGGTCGCGCGCCGAGGGCATCCTCGCCCAGCCGGTCGACCCGCTGGTCGCCCCTGGCGTGGTCGCCGACCTGCTCCGTGCCCACGCCCAGCGTCCCGCGGCGAGCCGGTGAGCCGGTCGGTGCCGGTGTCGTCCGCCGTGCCGACCTGGCCCGGGCTGCTCAACCGTCTGCTCGCCGGCCACGACCTCTCCGCGGAGGACACCAGCTGGGCGATGCGCGAGGTGATGACCGGCGAGGCGACGTCGGCGCAGGTGGCGGGGTTCACGGTCGCCCTGCGGGCGAAGGGGGAGTCGCCCCAGGAGGTCGCCGGCCTCGCCGCCGAGATGCTCGCCCAGGCCACGCCGGTGGAGCTGCCGCTGGACTGCGTGGACATCGTCGGCACCGGGGGCGACGGCGCGCACACCGTCAACATCTCCACGATGGCCGCGGTGGTCACGGCGGCGGCAGGTGCGCCGGTGGCCAAGCACGGCAACCGTGCGGCGTCGTCCTCGTCGGGTGCCGCCGACGTGCTCGAGGCGCTCGGCCTCGTCATCGACCTCCCGGCTCAGGCGGTGGCCCGGTGCGTCCGCGAGGCCGGCATCGGGTTCTTCTTCGCGCCGGTCTTCCACCCCGGCATGCGGCACGCCGCCGCGCCCCGGCGGGAGATGGGCATCGGCACGGTCTTCAACTTCCTCGGGCCGCTCACCAACCCCGCGCGCCCGGTCGCGGCGGCCATCGGCTGCGCGAACCAGCGCATGGCCCCCGTGCTCGCCGAGGTGCTGGCAGCCCGCGGGAGCCGGGCGCTGGTCTTCCGCGGCGACGACGGGCTCGACGAGCTCACCACCGCCACGACGTCGGCGGTCTGGGTCGTCCGTGACGGCACGGTGGTGGCCGACCGGGTCGATCCGTCGATGCTGGGCATCGCGGCGCCGGGACCGGACGCCCTGCGGGGCGGGGACGCCCGCGCGAACGCCGATGTCTTCCGCCGCGTGGTGGACGGCGAGCGGGGCCCGGTCCGCGACGCCGTGCTGCTCAACGCCGCCGCCGCCCTGGTCGCCTTCGACGAGCAGCCGTCCCGGCTGCACGACGGGCTGGCAGCGGGGCTGGAGCAGGCCGCGGCCGCCGTCGACGACGGCCGGGCGGCGGCGCTGCTGGACCGCTGGGTGGCCGTCAGCCGCGCGGTCGCCCCGCCCCGCGGCTGACCAGGGCCGTCCCGACCCGATCGCCCCCTGCTGCCGGTAGGAGGAGGTCTTCAGTCGACGGTGTCGAAGCCGATGGAGAACGCCGCCTCCAGGTCGTGCCGCGAGTAGGCGCGGAACGCGATGTGGGTGTCGGTGTCGACCACGCCCGGCACCTTGTTGATGCGGCCGGCGATGACCTCGGCCACCTGTCCGAACTCCCGGACGCGGACGATCGCGATCAGGTCGGCCTCGCCGGCGACGGAGTAGACCTCGCTGACCCCGTCGAGCTCGGCGACGGCCTGCGCGACCTCGGCGATCGAGTCGGTGGCGGCGTCGATCATCACGATGGCGGTGATCACGCCGGCGATGCTATCCGCTCGGGCCGCGCGCGGGTGCCGAGCGACCGGCCGTCGGCGAACGGGTCGCGGGCGTCACGACCGGTGTCCACCCGGGCCAGGAAGCCGCTGTAGGCCCCGGTGCCGGGCGCAGGACTGGCCAGCGTGCCGGTGAGCTGCACGAGCCGGGTGCCGGGCTTCTCCAGCCAGCGCAGGACGAGCTCGGTCTCGTCGACCGACGTGGCCTCCTCCCCGTCGGCCCCGCTGACGGTCTCCGCCGTCGCCAGGAGGCCGGGGAGGACGCTGCGGACCGTGGTGCCCCGCGGGGCGTTGCCGGCCGCCGCGAGCCGCCCCAGCCGGATCACCGACAGCTCCCAGCCGGCGTCGCCGTCGGGACGGGCGAGCACCAGTTCGGGCACCGCGGCCAGGGACTGGAGGCGCTGCCTGCGGCGGATCGCGCGGATCAGCACGGCGACCCGGTCCCGCAGGACGGCGGCGTCCTCGTACCGCTCCTCGGCCGCCAACCGGTCCACCCGCTCCAGCAGCGGCGCGAGCAGGGGACGCGGGTCGGAGGCCACCGCGGCGGCGAAGACGGCGGCGACGTCGGCGTACTCGGGCACCGACTGGGCGCCGGTGCAGGGGGCGCCGCAGCGACCCATGTCGGCCAGCGCGCAGGCGTTGACCGGCGTCCGCGGGGACAGCCGGGCGGTGCACTGCCGCAGCGGCAGCGCGTCGTGCACGGCCGCCACGGCGGCGTCGGCGGCCCGCCGGTCCGGGAACGGGCCGAGGAAGACCCCCGCGTCCGGGCGGACCCGGCGCACGACCGACAGCCGGGGGAACGGCTCCTCGGTGAGGCGCACCCACAGCGCCCGCTCGGGGAACCGCGAGCGGCGGTTGTACCGCGGCTTGTGCCGGGCGATCAGCCGGAGCTCGCGGACCGCCGCCTCGAGCCCGTGCGCGCAGGGGATCGAGTCCACCCGCTGCGCCAGGGAGACCATCTCGGTGATCCGGCTGCGCTGCTCGCCGGAGGTGAAGTAGCTGCGGACCCGGCTGCGCAGGTCGGTGGAGGTGCCGACGTAGAGCGGCTCCTCCCGGGGGCCGCGGAAGAGGTAGACGCCCGGACCGTGCGGTACGCCGTCGGCCAGGTGCCGCTTGCGCCGACGCTCCGGGTCGACCGTGCGCGTCAGGCCGGTGAGTTCCTCGAGGGTGGTGACGCCCAGTGGCCCGAGCCGCTCGAACAGGCCGTGGAGCACGTCCACCGTCGCGCGGGCGTCGTCGAGCGCGCGGTGGGTGGGCGAGGTCGTGGCCGAGAAGTACGGGGCGAGGGTGGCCAGCTTGCAGTTGGGCACCTCGTCGCGGCTGAGCAGCCGCCGGGCCAGGACAGCGGTGTCGACCGACGCCGCGGCGGGCCAGGCCAGCCCGTTCTCGGCGCACGCCGCCTTGAGGAACCCCAGGTCGAACGGGGCGTTGTGCGCGACGAGCACCGCGTCGCGGGTGAACTCCAGGAAGGCCGGGAGGACGGCCCCGATCCGCGGCGCCGCCGCGACCATCGTGGACGTGATCCCGGTGAGCACGCTGATGTAGGGCGGGATCTCGTGGCCGGGGTCGACCAGCGTCTGGAACTCGCCGAGCACCTGGCCGCCGCGGATCTTCACCGCGCCGATCTCGGTGATCGCGCTGTCCTTCGGTGACCCGCCGGTGGTCTCGAGGTCGACGACGACGAAGGTCACCTGCGCCAACGGCGTCCCGACGTCGGCGATCGTGACCTGCTGGTAGCGCGGTGGAGCGGGAACCGGTGGCACGGGGCGGACGCTAGGGCGGGGTGCTGACAGTCCGGGGGACGCGCGCCGCCGGCCGCCCGTGCGGCCCCCCCGACCGGGGGTTCCCGGTCGGGGGGTGGGCGGGACACCATTCGTCCCGGTGGGACGTCTGGGGTGTCGCCGGCTCGAGTCGGGGGAGGGAACCGGATGCGCGCGCGCGCCTGGTCGGGCCCCGCCGCTGCTGTGGGGCGCCGGACGCTGGTGGCCGTCCTCGCGGTCTGCACGGTGGCGCTGGTGCCCACCGGGCCTGCGGCCGCCGCGCCCAGCGACCAGCCGGGTGGCACGTCGGGCGTGCTGGACAGCCGCGCCCTGGACCGGCTCCAGCGGCGCGCCGCCGAGGTGCAGGAGGAGCTCCGCGCGCGGCAGGACGACATCGTCGCCGCCCGTGCGGCGCTCGCCGAGGCGCAGGTGGCGGTCGAGGAGGCCGAGGCGGTCCTCGCCGATGCGCAGGGCGTGCTGGCCGGGTACCAGCGGGAGGTGGCCGGCTACGCCTCCGCCGTCTACCGGGACGGCGGAGCGCTGACCCCCCTGACCCTCCTGCTCAGAGCGGGCGACCCGGGTGAGGTGCTCTCCGCCCTGGGCTTCCTCGACGCCGTGGACGCGCACGCCGCCGACGTCATCGGCGTCGCGGAGGGGCACCGGCGCGCCGCCCTGGAGGAGGAGGAGCGGGCCCAGGGTGCGCTCGGGCAGGCCCGGGCGCGGGCCGACGAGGTGAGCGCCCGGGTCGCCGCGCTCGAGGAGGCCGCGGCCGCGGTCACGGCGGAGCTCGACGAGGCCCTGCAGGTCGTCGACGGCCAGCTGTCCCGGTTGCAGCGCGAGCAGCTGGACGTCAACGAGCAGACGGCGGCCAGCTGGCGCGCCTACGTGGACCAGTTGCGCGCCGCGGGCGTCGACACCGTGCCCGCCGCCGCGCTGCGCGACCCGGCTCGGGGCCTGCCGGACGGGCTGGTGCCCGTGGCTGCCGGCGGGGGCGGGGCCCAGCGCGGGGTCGCCCAGCTGCCGGGGCAGCCCAGCTCGCTGCTGGTGCTGCCCGTGGAGACGCTGACGGCGGTGAGCGCGGCGATGGAGGCGCTCGGGCGGCCGTACGCCCCCGGTACGGCGGGGCCGGACTCCTGGGGCTGCGGCACGCTGGTGCAGGCCGCGTTCGAGCGGGCCGGCGTCCCGGTGCCGGCCACGCAGGGGGAGCTGTTCGCGACCGCCACCCCCGTGGCCGCCGCCGACGTGCTCCCCGGCGACCTCGTCTTCCTCGGCTCCGGCGAGGCCGGGCTGGGGCATGTCGGCATGGCGCTGGACCAGCGCACGATGCTCGCCGCCGACGCCCGGGCCGGCGCCGTGGTGGTCCGGACGCTGCCGGCCGACCAGGTGCTGGCGGTCGGGCGACCCGGCCTGGGCCAGCGGCCCGCCGTCCCGGTGCCCGGACCGGCTCCGGGGGCGCTGCGGACCGAGTGCGGCAACACGGTCTACCCACCGAGCTATGACGGCGCCCGCGCCTGGGGTGGCTATCCGAACGGGCTCATCCCGCCCAGCGCGATGTGCCCGCTGGGCGTCGGCGGGCACTGGCTGCGCTGCGACGCGGCGGCCGCCTACCGGGCGATGTCCTCGGCGTACTCGGCCGATCTCGGCGCTCCGCTCTGCATCACCGACTCCTACCGCACGTACGCCGGCCAGGTCCGGCTGTACGGGGAGAAGCCGGCCCTCGCCGCGGTCCCCGGCACGAGCAACCACGGCTGGGGCCTCGCGGTGGACCTCTGCGGCGGCGTCCAGTCGTTCGGGACGCGGCAGTACTCCTGGATGGTGGCGAACGCGGGCCGGTTCGGCTTCCTGCACCCGACCTGGGCCGATCCCGGCAACGGGCGTGAGGAGCCCTGGCACTGGGAGTACGCCGGCACGTGAGGCCGGCTGCCGGACGGCGGCGCGGCGGAAATGTCGGCGCCTCGCCCTACCGTGCGGAACGACTCACGGAGGAGAAGAAGCGATGCTCATCGACTGCGACACCTGCACCGTCCGGGGGACCGGCTGCGCCGACTGCGTGGTGACCGTCCTGCTCGGCGCGCCGCCGGGATGGCAGGGGACCGACCCGGTGGTGGTCCCGATGACCGGCCGCTCGCGCGGTGGGTCCGCAGCGGCCGCGGCGGAGGACGTCGTGGTGCCTCCGCCGGGCGTGGTGGTGGAGTTCGACGACGTGGAGCGCCGGGCCGTCCGCGCGCTGGCGGAGGGAGGGCTCGTGCCTCCGCTGCGGCATCCTCACGGTTCCGACGGTCACGGTGGCGAGGGGCCGGGGCGGCGCACGGGCTGATCGTCCCGGTGCCGGTCGCGGTGTCCGCCCGTGCACCCGATCGGGTGAACGCCCAGGTGGAGGGGCCGTGCGGGACGGGAAGCCGAGCGCATGCGTTCCCACGGTCCACATTTGTCACAGGCGCATCACGATCGTTAAGGTCGTCGCCGTTCGGCCGGGTGGTCGTCATCCGTCGAAGGGTGGCCCCGACCGAACACCGCCTAATCACCGCGCGGCGTGCAGCACCGGCGCCCGCGGTGTACCGGGGACCCACCGCAGTTCCGGGGTGAGTTCTCCTGCGGCCGGCTCGCCGGCCCGCGGGGGATAGGGCCAGTCTTCCCAGCCCGAACCCGTCAGCTAACTCGGTCGGCGGTTGCAGAGGAAGAAACGGAGTGCCGCCGCACGTGGCGACCCCTCACGCACCGCTGACGCAGGCCCCCGAACGAGCTCCCGCCGCCGGCGGGCGCAGCTCCGCGAGCGCCCGCAGCTCCGGACCGCTCCGGTCCGGCGTGCTGGTCAGCGCGGCTGCCGCCCTGACCGTCATCGTCATCCCCGGCACCGCAGTCGCCGTTCCCGGTGCGGCCGACGAGGTCGCCGCGCAGGTGGCCGAGGCCAACCACGAGCTCGAGGTCCTCTCCGAGCAGCTCAACGACGCACGCGTCGCGCTCGAGAGGCACGAGGGCGCCGCCCGGGCCGCCGGCGACGCCGTCGCGGCCGCCGAGGCCCGGCTCGGCGCCCTGGACGGGCACATCCGCAGGCTCGCCCGCAGCGCCTACACCGGCAGCGGACTGACCCGGCTCGACGCCCTGCTGTCGAGCGACTCGGCCGACCAGATGGTGTCCCAGCTCGGGATCCTCGACGCGATCGCCGGGCACACCAACGAGGTCCTCACCGAGGTCTCGTCGGCGGCCGACGACGCGGAGCAGTCCCGGAAGGCCGCTGCGAAGGCCGCCGAGGACGCCCGGCGCACCGTGGTCGAGATCGCCGCGAAGCAAGAGGACCTCGAGACGAGGATCGCCGACTACCAGCGGCGGTACGACGCGCTCACCGCCCCGCAGCAGGCCCAGGTGGCCCAGGCGCACGGTGGCAACAGCCTCCCCGCGCCCACGGCGGTCACGGCGTCCAGCGCCGCCGCCCAGGTCGCGGTGAACACCGCGCTCGCGCAGATCGGCGATCCGTACGTCTGGGGCGCCGGTGGGCCGAACGCCTTCGACTGCTCGGGCCTGACGTCCTACGCCTACGCCGCGGCCGGCGTCACGCTGCCGCACTCCAGCAAGTCGCAGTCGCAGATGGGCCGGCCGGTCTCCCGCGGCGAGCTGCAGCCCGGCGACCTGGTGTTCTTCTACACCCCGGTCAGCCACGTCGGCATGTACATCGGCAACGGGCGGATGGTGCACGCCTCCACGTCGGGCCAGCCGGTGAAGGTGGCGAGCGTGGACTCGATGGGGAACTACAACAGCGCCCGGCGGATCGTCCGCTGAGAAACACCCCCTGGCCCCCACCGCTCGCAGGCTCGCGGCGGGATCCTGCAGGGGGCGCATCGCAGCGAAGGATGTCAGCCGGCTGATGGACACTCTGCTCCCGCCGGGGGCCACGACGGGCCGGTGACCTCTTCGGAGGCCACCGGATCTCCGTCCGCGGGCCTGACCGAGGGGTCGCCGACGTCAGCGTGCTCCGCCGCCCGGTGGCCGATCCCCGCCGGCGGCCACGCGCACCCTCCGGGGCGTCCACGAGTGGCTCACCGCCATCGCGGCCGGCAGGCGCTGGGCATCACCGCCGGGGCGACGGCGACGTAGCACCCGCGCCGGGTGTGGCCTACCGGCCGCTCCGGACGCGCCGCCGGTCCCCGTGTGGCCGGCCTGGTGGGCCGACAGCCCGCCGTCGAGCCTGGAGGCGTTCCTGCAGTTGGTCTGCGAGGGGTACCCGCGGAGTGCGCCGCCCGCACGGGGTTCCCGGGCCGGTGCGGACGGCCGGCGCACCTAGGATCGACCAGGTGGACGGCGGAGGGCGGGCAGGCGCCCGGGCCGCGCTCCTGACGGCGGCGGTCCTCGGGATCGCCCTCGTCGTCGTGATCGTGGTCCGCACGCCCTGGGAGGTGCTCCCGGAGCCGCCCGGTGGCCACACCGCGCCCGATCCCGCCGCGGGGCTGGCTCCTGCGCAGCTGGACCGGGCGGAGGCCTTCGCGGCCGCCCTGCGCCCCGCCTCGCTGCTCTCGATGGCGCTCGGGCTGGCCGTCTCGGCGGTCCTGGGCCTGACCCGGCTCGGCGGCCGGCTCGTGCACGCCGTGGCGGCCCCGCTGGGCGGCCGCTGGTTCGTCCAGGTGCTGGTCGGCGTGCCGGCCCTCGTGGTCGTCGGCCGCCTGGCGACTCTCCCGGTGTCGGCCTACGCCGAGACGGTCCGCCGCCGGTACGGCCTGTCCACCCGCGGGTGGGGCCTCTGGCTGCGCGACGTCGCCGTCTCGGTGGCCATCAGCGCGGCGCTCACGGCCGTGGTGGTCCTGGTCGTCCTCTGGCTGGTGCGCCGCGCCCCGCGCACCTGGTGGGCGTGGGCCGGGGGAGCGGCGGCGGCCCTCGTGGTGATCGGTTCCTTCCTCTACCCGGTGGTCATCGAACCGGCGTTCAACTCGTTCGAGCCGCTGCCGGCGGGGGAGCTGCGCACCGACCTGCTCGCGCTGGCCGACGAGAACGGCACCCCGGTGCAGGACGTCCTCGTCTCCGACGCCTCCCGCCGCACGACGGCCCTCAACGCCTACGTCTCCGGCTTCGGGTCAACCCGCCGCATCGTCCTCTACGACACGGTCCTCGCCGAGCTGCCGGAGGAGGAGATCGAGTCGATCGTCGCCCACGAGCTCGGGCACGTGGCCACCGACGACGTCCTGACGGGCACCCTCATGGGTGCCCTGGGCGCGGGAGCGGCCACCGCGCTGGCCGGGTGGCTGTTGACCCGGCGGGCCCTCCTGCGGCGCGCGGGTGCCGAATCGCCCGGCGATCCGCGCGTCGTGCCGCTGCTGCTCTTCCTGGTGGCCGTGGGCGGGCTGGTCTCGACCCCGGTGCAGAACCTGGTCTCCCGGCAGATCGAGGAGCGGGCCGACCTCCATGCCCTGGACCTCACCCGTGATCCGGAGGCTTTCACCGCCATGCAGCGGCGGCTGGCGACCGCGAACCTCGGCGACCCCGACCCACCGGCCGCCTGGCACTGGTTCTTCGGCAGCCACCCCACCACCGCGCAGCGCATCGCCATGGCCGAGGACTGGCGCCGGCTGGAGCGGTCGCGGTGAGCCGCACCCTCGTCGTCACCAACGACTTCCCGCCCCGGCAGGGCGGCATCCAGACGTTCGTCGCGGCGCTGCTCGCCCGCCGCCCGCCGGACTCGCTGGTCGTGCTCGCGTCGGACTCGCCCGGCTCCGCCGAGCACGACGCGGGGCTGCCGTACCCGGTGGTGCGCCGGCCGACGGGGATGCTCCTCCCCACCCGGGCCACGGCGCGCGCGGCCGTGGAATTGGTCGACCGGTTCGGCTGCGACACCGCGTTCTTCGGCGCGGCCGCCCCACTGGGCCTGCTGGCCCCCACCCTGCGGGCGGCCGGGGTGCGGCACCTCGTCGCCGCCACCCACGGGCACGAGACCGGCTGGGTGGCCTTGCCGGGCGGCCGCCAGGTGATGCAGCGGATCGCTTCCGGGCTGGACGTCGTCACCTACATCAGCGAGTACACCCGGGACCGCCTGGCGCCGGCGCTCGGCGCGCGGGCGCGGCTGGTCCAGCTCTCGCCCGGTGTCGACGTCGACCGGTTCACGCCGCAGGTCGACGGGGCGCCGGTGCGCGCCCGGTACGGGTTGGGGAAGGCGCCGGTCGTCGTCTGCGTCTCCCGCCTGGTGGCCCGCAAGGGGCAGGACGTGCTCGTCGCGGGCTGGCCGCAGGTGCTCGCCCGGCACCCCGGTGCACGGCTGCTGCTGGTCGGGGGCGGCCCGGCGGAGGCCGCCCTGCGCCGGGCGGTGGCCGAGCGCGGGCTGGAGGACTCCGTCGTCCTGACCGGGCCGGTCGACCACGACGAGCTGCCCGCGCACTACGCGGCGGGAGACGTCTTCGCCATGCCGTGCCGGACCCGTCGCGGCGGGCTGGACGTCGAGGGGCTCGGCATGGTGTTCCTCGAGGCGGCGGCCTGCGGTCGCCCCGTGGTGGCCGGCACCTCCGGCGGAGCGCCGGAAGCGGTGCGGGAGGGCGTCACCGGTCATGTCGTGGACCCGCGCTCACCCGCAGCCGTGGCGGCCCTGCTCAGCGGCCTGCTGGACGACCCGGGCGGGGCCCGCGCCATGGGGGCCGCGGGCCGGGCGTGGGTGGAGCAGCGGTGGTCGTGGAGGACCATCGCGGCCGACTTCGCGCACGTGCTCGACGGCTGAAGGCCCCGCTGCAGGGTCCCGCCCCGAGCGTGCGAGGAGCGGGGGCAGCGGGGCCCTCTTTCAGCGGGCGTAGAGCGCGTCGACCTCCGAGCCGAACTCCTTGAGGACGACGTTGCGCTTCAGCTTCAGGCTGGGCGTCAGCATCCCGTTGTCCTCGGTGAAGTCGGTGCCCAGCACGGTGAACTTCTTGATGGCCTCGGCCTGCGACACCGCCTTGTTGGCGTCCTTGACCGCCGCGTCGAGCTCGGCCAGCACGTCGGCGTCCTCGCGCAGCTGCGCAGGCGTCAGGCCGGCGTCCTTGCCCTTGGACTCCAGCCACTGCGGCAGGGCTTCCTCGTCCAGGGTGATCAGCGCGGCGATGAAGGGCCGCTGGTCACCGACGACGATGCACTGGCTGACCAGGCGGTGTGCGCGCAGCCGGTCCTCCAGCACCGCGGGGGCGACGTTCTTGCCGCCCGCGGTCACCAGGATCTCCTTCTTGCGACCGGTGATCTTGATGAAGCCGTCGTCGTCGATCTCGCCGATGTCGCCGGTGTGGAACCAGCCGTCGGCGTCGATGGCCTCCCGGGTGGCCTGCTCGTTCTTCCAGTAGCCGCGCATGACGACGCCGCCGCGCAGCAGGATCTCGCCGTCCTCGGCGATCGCCGCGGCGACCCCCGGCAGCGGCTGGCCGACGGTGCCGATGCGGAACGCGCCGTCGTGGTTGACGGAGGCGGCGGCGGTGGTCTCGGTGAGGCCGTAGCCCTCGAACACCGGGACGCCGATCCCGCGGAAGAAGTGGCCCAGCCGCTCGCCGAGCGGCGCGCCGCCGGAGATGGCGCCGATGCACCGGCCGCCGAGGGCGGCCCGCAGCTTGCCGTAGACGAGCCGGTCGAACAGGGCGTGCTGCAGCCTCAGGCCCAGCCCGGGGCCGCCGGTGTCCTGGGCGCGCGACCAGTCGATGGCCACCTGGGCGGCCCGGTCGAAGATCTTGCCCTTGCCGTCGCCCTCGGCCTTCGCCTTGGCCTGGTTGTAGACCTTCTCGAACACGCGCGGGACGGCCAGGACGAAGGTCGGCCTGAACTCGCCGAGGTCCTCCACCAGGTTCTTCACGTCCGCCGTGTGCCCGATGACCGTGCGGGTCTTGACGGCACCGCACTGCAGGACCCGGGCCAGCACGTGGGCGAGCGGGATGAACAGCAGGAGGGAGCCGTGCACGTTCATGAACCGCCCCAGCAGGCTCATCCCGTTGTTGATCTCGAACAGGAAGTTGCCGTGGGTGAGCTCGCAGCCCTTCGGCCGGCCCGTGGTGCCGCTGGTGTAGATCAGCGTGGCGAGGCTGTCGGCGTTCAGCGTCCTCCGGCGGGCCTCGAGCTCGCTGTCGGGGACGCCGGCCCCCGCCTGGGTGAGCGTGCCGATCGCGTCGTCATCGATGACGTGGACCGACCGGAGCTCCGGCGCCTGGTCCCGGACGGAGTCGACGGCGGTGGCGTGCTCGTCGCGCTCGACGATGACCGCGGTCGCGCCGGAGTCCGAGAGGATCCACCCGACCTGATCGGGGCTGGAGGTCTCGTAGATGGGGACGACGACCGCGCCGGCGGTCCAGATGGCGTAGTCGAAGACCGTCCACTCGTAGCGGGTCTTCGCCTGGAGGGCGACGCGGTCACCCGGGGCGACGCCCGCTGCGACAAGGCCCTTGGCGACCCCGGCGACCTCGCCGGCGAACTCCGCCCAGGTGACGTCGTGCCACCGGCCGTCGCGGCGGCGCCGCAGCCCCACCTCGGCGCCGGCCTCGGCTACGTTGGTGGCCAGCATGTCGGTCAGAGCCTCGTCGGGGCCGACCTCGGTGCTCACAGGAACGCTGAACTCGCGCACGCCCGGTCCTCTCCTCCCCGCCGGCCGCCCGGCACCGTCGCCTGCGGCCCCGGTACGGGGACGTCCCGGCCAATCTAGCGGCTGGTACTACCAGGCAGTAGCCGAGCGCCGCAGTGGGCGGGGCCGGTTCACCCGGGAGCGGTTAGCCTGCTGCCCATGGCCGACCAGTCCACTCAGTCGATCGTCGTAGAGGCGCCTGCGGCCGAGGTCATGGCGGTCATCGCCGACTTCCCGTCGTACCCGCAGTGGGTCGCCGCCGCGAAGCAGGTGGAGGTGCTCGAGACGGGGGACGACGGGCGGGCCCGTCGGGTGCACTTCGTGCTCGACGCCGGCGCGGTCAAGGACGACTACGTCCTCGAGTACGCGTGGGACGACGACCGCCGGGTCTCCTGGCACCTGGTGCGCGGTCAGATGCAGAAGCGGCAGGAGGGCTCGTACACCCTCGCCGAGACCGGCGGTCGCACCGAGGTGACCTACTCGATCACCATCGACCTCTCCATCCCGATGCTCGGGATGGTCAAACGCAAGGCGGAGAAGGTCATCCTCGACACCGCGCTCAAGGAGCTCAAGAAGCGCGTCGAGGGCTGACCTGCGTGCGCACCCTGCTGGTCACCGGCCCCGGTGGGGCGGGGACGTCCACCGTCGCGGCGGCCGCCGCCGTCCGTACCGCCCGTTCGGGCCGGAGCACCCTGCTGCTCTCCCGGCAACCACCCCCGGTGCCCGGCCTCGATGCGGTGCCCGGCCTGCGCGTGCAGCGGGTCGACGGACGGCGGGCGGTCGAGGAGCTCTGGGCGGCGCACGTCGCCGACCTGGGCGCGCTGCTGCCGCACCTGACGCTGCCGCCGGCCACGTCGGTGGTGCCGCCGCCGGGCGCGGAGGAGCTCGCGCTGCTCGCGGCGCTGGGCTCCGCCGACGCCGACGTGGTGGTGGTGGACGCCGGCCCGCTGCGCGACGGGCTCGCGCTGGCCGCCCTCCCCGGCACGCTGCGCTGGTGGCTGGACCAGGCGCTGCCGCCGGCGGCCCGGGCGCTGGCCGCCGTCCGGACGGCGACGGTTACCGCCGGTGCGGCCCGGCGCGGCCCGCTCGACGCCGTGCTCGAGGCCGTCCCCGCCGTCGAGCGGCTGCTGGCCCACGACCGGCTGGCCGACGCCGCGGCGACGGCGGTCTGGCTCACCGCGAGCGCGCGCGGGAACGACGTCCCGGCGGTGCGCGGCGCGGCGACCGTCCTCGGGCTGCACGGGCTGCGGGCCGCCGCCGTGCTGCCCCGGGTGCTCCCGGCCGGAGGCCTGGGGGAGTGGTGGACCAGCCGCGCCGCCGACCAGGACGCCGCGCTCCGCGACCTGGCGGAGGTGGCCCCCGTGCACGACGTCCCGGAGCTGGCGGGGGCACCGGCCGACGCCGACGCGGTGGCCGCGCTGCTGGACGGGCTGGAGCTGCCCTCGGCGGGGGGGCCCACGGCTCCGGTCCCGCAGCGACGGGACGGCGGCGGCTGGGGCCTCGCCCTGCCGCTGCCCTTCGCCGAGCGGGCGGCCGTGGGGCTGACCCGGTGGGGCGATGACCTCGTGGTGGCCGTGGGGCAGGATCGTCGTTCGCTGCGCCTGGACTCGTTGCTGCGCCGGTGCGAGGTGACCGGGGGACGGCTGACCGCCCCCGGCACCGCCGACGCGCGCCTCGAGGTCAGCTTCCGCGCGGATCCGCAGCAGTGGCCGGCCGACCTCCTGGCGGCCGAGGGGAGGACCACATGACCACGGGTGCCGACTGGCTCGACCAGGTCCGTCGCCTCGTCGACGCCGTCCGGGCCGGCGGCGAGCGCCCCACCGGCGCGCAGGAGCACGGCAGCGACTGCCGCTGGTGCCCGGTCTGCCAGACGGGAGCCGTGCTGCGGGGCGAGCGCCCGGAGGTGACCGCCGCCCTGGCCGACGTCCTGACCACGACCGCGGCCGCCCTCCGCACGTTCGCCGACGCGCCGCGCGCCGATGCGACGGCCCCGGCGGCCAGGGCGGCCGAGGGGGAGGACGAGCCCGCCGCCCAGCCGGCCGTCCAGCGGATCGACATCGCGTGATCACGCCGGACGTGACGGCCCGGCCGGCGCTGGGCATCGACATCGGCGGCACCAAGGTCGCCGGCGGGCTGGTGGCGCCCGACGGCACGATCCTGGCGACCGCACGGCGCGCCACGCCCGGCGCCTCGGTCAGCGACACCGAGGACGCGATCACGGCGGTGGTCGACGAGCTCGCCGACGGGCACGAGGGCGAGGTCGTCGGGGTCGGTGTGGGCGCCGCGGGGTGGTTCGACCGGACCGGCGACACGGTGCTGTTCAGCCCGCACCTGGCCTGGCGGAACTCGACGCTGCGCAAGGACCTCGGTGCCCGGCTGCAGCGCCCGCTGTGGGTGGGCAACGACGCGGACGCCGCGGCCTGGGCGGAGTACCGCTACGGCGCCGCGCGGGGGGCCGATCTCGCCCTGATGATCACGCTGGGGACCGGGATCGGCGGTGGCATCGTGCTCGACGGGCGGCTGCGTCGCGGTTCCCACGGGGTGGCGGGGGAGTGGGGGCACATGCGCGTCGTGCCCGACGGGCGGCTCTGCGCCTGCGGCAACCGCGGGTGCTGGGAGCAGTACGCCAGCGGCACGGCGCTCGGGCAGACCGCGCGGGAGGTCGCCGCCACCTCACCGGCCGCCGCGGCGCTGCTGCTGGAACGGGTCCACTGCGAGCCCGGCCGGCTGACCGGTGAGGACGTCGCCCGGGCCGCTCACGACGGCGACCCGCTGGCCCTCGAGCTGGTCACCGAGGTCGGGTACTGGCTGGGCCAGGGCATCGCCGACCTGGCGGCCGTCCTCGACCCCGAGGTCGTGGTGATCGGCGGCGGGGTCAGCGTGCTGGGCGAGATGGTGCTCGGCCCCGCGCGGGAGCGGCTCGAGCGGGCCCTGCCCGGCCGCGGGTTCCGGCCCGGGCCCCGGATCGTGGCCGCCGACCTGGGGGCGCAGGCCGGCATCGTCGGCGCCGCCGACCTCGTGCGCCGGGCCGTCGCGGAGGGCGAAAGCTAGACGACGGCGCCGTCGTCGCCGTCGTCGGCCGAGCGGTCACGCATCCGGGAGACGAGCAGTGCGACCCCGCCGGCGACCACCGCCACGCCGACCACCAGGCCGGCGTCGGCGGACAGGCCGATCACCGCGGGCGCGCCGATGAGCAGGATGCCCGCCGCCACCAGCAGCACCGCGTAGAGCGCCGCCGGGGCCGGCACGGGCAGCGGGGGTGGCGGCGGGGGCTCGTAGTGCTCCTCGGGCCGGTCGAGCACCGGCACCTCGTGCGGCGCAGGCGGAGGGCCCGCGGCCGGCTCCTCGTCGACGGCGGTGCGGCCGTGCTCCGCCTCGAAGGCGGCCACGATCCGCCGCCACTCGGCGTCCTCGTCGACGTCGCGACCGGCCGGTCGGCGGGCGGGGCGCGGCTCGGGCGGGTGCTCGTCGGCGTGCTGCTCCACCAGCCCGCGTGCCTCGGCCTGCCGGGCGCGGTCGACGAACAGCCGGTCCGACGGCGGGCTCGGCAGGAACACCGAGCGGGTGTAGGGCGCGACGTCCGCGGCCGGCTCCAGGTAGGCGGCGATGCCCGCGGCCTCGAGGACGTCGAGCAGGTGCTCGCCCACGCGGGGGTCGACGTCCCGCACCGGGCTCCACAGCGCGGCGTCCAGGCCGTTGTCGCGGCGGCCCCGTCCCCGCCGGTCGTTCATCGGCGGTCCGCCGCGGGCGCGCCGGGCTCGCCGGCGGGTACGCGGGAGCGGATCCACTCCGCGCTCCGGCTGAAGATCAGCGGAGCGTCGTTGTCGAGGGTCGCCACGTGGTAGCTGTGCTCCAGCAAGACCTCGGTGGTGTCCGTGCTGCCCACCCCGGCGAGCAGGATCGTGCTGTTGACCGGCTCGACGACGTGGTCCTCGGCGCTGTGGAAGACGATGACCGGTGCAGTCACCCGGCACAGGTCGGCGCGGGTGGCGGCCCACAGGCGGCGCAGCTGCATCATCGCCCGGGTCGGCAGCTTGGGATAGGCCAGCTCGGTGACGCCCGGCTTCTTGATGTCGCTGGCGATCGGCGCCCAGCTGGGGGTGAGCCGCGACAGCAGGGGCAGCAGCTTCGCGTCGAGCCGCTGGGTCAGCAGCGCCGGGTTCACCAGCAGGAGGCCGGCGACGTCGTCGGGGCGGACCTCGGCCAGCCGGGTGGCCAGCGTGCCGCCCATCGACAGCCCGGCGACGAACACCCGGTCGCAGACCGCGGCCAGCTCGTCGAAGGCGCCCTCGACCGTCGCCGTCCACTGGTCGGAGGTGCTGGTGTTGCAGTCCTGCCAGCGGGTGCCGTGACCGGGGAGCAGCGGGCACCGGACGGCGAAGCCCTCGGCGGCCAGGTGCTCCCCCCAGCGCCGCATGCTCATCGGCGTTCCGGTGAACCCGTGGACCAGCAGCACACCGGTGCGGCCCTCGGGCCCGTCGCCACCGGGGAAGTCGAACGGTTCTGCACCGGGCATGACCTCGGGTAGGGGGGTCGGTCCGGGCACGGTGCTCCTCCTCGGCGTCCGGCGTCGACGCCGGTGTCGGCTACCTCACGGTGGTGCTCCGATTGTGATCCGGGCCCCAGGCTCCCTAGTCTGGCAGTTCCCGAGGGAGGCGTGTTGTTCTACTGGTTCCTCAAGTTCGTCGCGATCGGCCCGCCGGCGCGGGTCGTCTTCCGCCCGAAGGTGGAAGGCATCGAGAACGTGCCCGCGACGGGCGCCGTGATCCTCGCGAGCAACCACCTGTCCGCGGCCGACTGGATCTTCATGCCGCTGCAGCTGAGGCGACGGGTCACCTTCCTCGCCAAGGCGGAGTACTTCACCGGCACCGGCGTGAAGGGGTTCCTGCAGCGGGCGTTCTTCTCCGGGGCCGGGCAGGTGCCGATCGACCGCTCCAGCGCGTCGGCCGCCGAGGGCGCCATCCGGACCGGCATCCGCATCCTGCGCGAGGGCAAGGTGCTCGGCATCTACCCGGAGGGCACCCGCTCGCCCGACGGGCGGCTCTACCGCGGCAAGATCGGTGTGGCGCGGATGGCGCTGGAGACCGGGGCGCCCGTCGTCCCGGTGGCCATGGTCTACACCTCCCGGCGGCTCCCGTTCGGCAAGAAGCTCACCCAGGTGCGGATCCGGATCGGGAAGCCGCTGACCTTCAGCCGGTACGAAGGCCTCTCCGGTGACCGCTTCGTCGAGCGGTCGATCACGGACGAGATCATGTACGAGATCATGACGCTGTCGGGCCAGGAGTACGTCGACGTCTACGGCGCCACGGTGAAGAAGGCGATGGACGCCACCGGGGCCACCGCCAACGAGGTCATCGCCACGCTGCAGCCGCCGGCCACCGAGGCCGCCGACCGCGCTCCCACGACGCTCGCCGGCTGAGGCCGGCCGCCGGCCGCCGGGCACCGAGGCGCCGTTCGTGGGTGACCGGCCGCTTCGTCAGCGGGGCAGCACGCGGTCGAGGACGTCGCGCAGCAGCGCGAGCAGCTCCGACCGGGGCATCGTGGGCTCCAGCACCCACTGCGCGACCAGCTCCTCGGTGAACGCGAAGAACGCCAGCACGAGCTGCCGGCGCCGGGCGTCGCCCGGGAGGCCGAGGGTCTGCAGCCCGACCTCGACCAGTCGGCCGCGGATCTCCTCGTACACCTCGGCCACCCAGGGATCGCCGCCGGCGGCGCCGCGCACGAACGCCAGGTGGGTCTCCCGGAAGGTCTCCACCCAGCCGACGTAGCGGTCGAGCATCCCGTCGACGGTGTCGTCGCCGGCGTCCGGGGCGGGCGGGCCCGGCCGGGGGAGCAGGTGGTCCCACAGCAGGTCGGCCGCGGCCCGGGTGACGGCGGCGTAGTAGTCCCGCTTGCTGGGGAAGTAGTGGAACAGCAGGCTGCGGCTGATGCCGGCGCGGCGGGCCACCTCGTCGATGGTCAGCTCCTGCACCGGTGTGGTGGGGAGCAGCTCGAGCCCGATCTGCACCAGCTGCGCCCGCCGGTCACCCGCCGACCGCCGGCCTCGCCCCGGCGGGGACGGAGGAGCCGTCATGCCCGCGTCCCCGGTGTCACGCCACCGCCCGCTCGGCGGCGGCCTCGGCCACGAGCCGCAGCAACCCGTCGACGACCAGCTGCGGGCGCTCCTGGGGCAGCATGTGGCCGGTGCGCTCGGCCCGGTGCAGCCGGGCCTCGGGCAGCGCCTCGCTCAGCTGCCTGCTGTGCCGCGGCGGCGTGAGCTTGTCGCTGTCCCCGACGAAGATCTCCAGCGGCACCCGGGAGAGCGCTGCGAGCTCCGTGCGCTTGTCGTGGTCGCCGAGCGCAGGCATGAACTCGATGAACGAGCGCAGGGTCGACGCGTGCATGATCTCCGCCCCGGCCAGCACCATCTCGTCGGTCGCGTCGGCGCCGTAGAGCAGCTCGCGGACCACCTTGCGGTGTCGCGGCGAGGACGGCGGCACCAGGGTGCGCAGCTTCTCCAGGACGCGCGCCCCGGCCAGTGCGGCGTTCAGCGCGCCCGGGCGCAGCCTGGCCATGCGGCCGGCCGCCGACCGGGGGTCGGAGGTGAGGTCGCCGGCCGACGTGGCGACCAGCGCGACGCCGGCGACCCGGTCGCCGAACAGCTCGGGCCGGGCGGCGGCGAGGCACATGATCGTCATGCCCCCCATCGAGTGTCCGCCCAGGATCACCGGCCCGGTCGGCGCCAGCTGGTGCAGCACGTCGGCGAGGTCGGCGCCGAGCCGGTCGAGGCTGAGCGCCGGCTCCGGGTGCCGGGGAGAGGCCCAGGTGGACCGCCCGTGGCCGCGCTGATCGTAGCGGACCAGGCGCAGCTCGCCGCCGGCGACCCGGTCGGCGAGCAGCGTGGCGACGTCGTCCCAGGCGGCCTGCGACAGCGTCCAGCCGTGGGCCAGGACCACGGTCACCGGTGCGCACTCCGCCCCCTCCACCGTGGCGTGCAGCCGGGCGCCGTCGCCGGTCCGGACGGCGGCGGTGCGCCTGCAGACGGTGCGGGACGGGACCGTCGCGCTCACGCGGCCTCCTCCGGACGGGCCGGCGCGGCGGCCGGGATGCCGACGTAGTTCTCCCGGTCCAGCGACCGGGTGAGCTTCCGGAACCGGAAGGTGAAATCGGGCCACAGCGTGGTGTTGTGGCCGTGGCGGTCCAGGTACCAGCTGGCGCAGCCCCCGGCGAGCCAGACGGTGTTCTTCGACTTCTCCGCGATCAGCGCCCGGTAGGCCTCCTGCGCGGCCGGCGTCGTCTCCAGCACGGCCAGGCCCTCGGCGTCCATGGTGCGCAGCGCGTGGTCGACGTAGGCGACCTGCGACTCGATCATGTAGACCATCGACGTGTGGCCGACGCCCACGTTCGGGCCGACCAGCAGGAACAGGTTGGGGAAACCCGCGACCGTCGTGCTGCGGTTGCTCACCATCCCCTCGTCCCACACCTCGGCGAGCGTGCGCCCGTCGCGCCCGGCGATCCTCCCGGCGATGGGCAGGTCGGTGACGGCGAAGCCGGTGGCGAGCACGATCGTGTCGGTGGGCCGCTCGATGCCGTCGGTGGTGACGATCGACCGCGGCCGCACCTCGGCGATGCCGGCGGTGACCAGCTCGGCGTTGGGCGCCGCCACGGCCCGGAAGTAGTCGTTGCTGATCAGGATGCGCTTGCAGCCGATCGTGTAGTCCGGCGTCAGCGCCTTCCGCAGCCTCGGATCGCGGACCTGGCGCTCCAGGTGCGCCTTCGCCAGCCGGCCGACGGGCTTCAGGAGCGCCCGACGCTTGGCCATGCCGATCACCAGGATCTCGCGGGACGTGTAGAGCAGGCCGCGGATCGCCCGCTGGAGGCCGGGCACCATCCGGTAGAGGCGCTGCGCCCACGGCTGCACCGGGTGGTCGGTGCGCGGGACCACCCACGCGGGCGTGCGCTGGTAGACGGCGATGCTCTCCACCTCCGGCTGGATGGCCGGCACGATCTGGATCGCCGAGGCGCCGGTGCCGATGACGGCGACCTTCTCCCCGGTGATGTCGTGCGAGGCGTCCCAGCGCGCCGAGTGCATGACCGTGCCCTCGAACCCGTCCAGGCCCGGGATGTCCGGGTACGTCGGATCGGCCAGCGCACCGGCCGCCGACACGAGCACCTGCGCGCGGAAGCTCCCGGCCGACGTCGCCACCAGCCAGCAGCGCGCGCCGTCGTCCCAGCGGGCGGAGGTGACGTCGGCGCCGAAGACGCAGTGCTCGCGGACGCCGAACCGCTCGGCCGTCGCCCGGAGGTAGGCATGGATCTCGGGCTGCTGCGAGTAGGAGCGCGGCCAGTCGGGATTCGGGGCGAACGAGTACGAGTACAGGTGCGACTGCACGTCGCACGCCGCGCCCGGATAGGTGTTGTCCCGCCAGGTGCCGCCGACGTCGTCGGCCCGCTCCAGCAGCAGGAAGTCGGTCTCCCCCCGCCCGCGGAGGGTGATGGCCATCGCCAGGCCGGCGAAGCCGGAGCCGATGATCGCCACCCGGACCTCCCGGGCCGGCGTCCCCGACTGGGCGGAGGGCGCGGACTGTGTCTCGATCACGCTGGTCACCTCGGGCTGGCTCCTTCCCTCCGGCTTGCTGAGCAACGCTCAACAAGCTACAACAATGGTTGAGCAGTGCTCAAGATGAGCGCGACCATCCCCGGAGGAGCACGTCCATGGCCCGTGGTCTCGGCAAGCGCCCGCGCACGTCCCTCGCCGGCACGGCGGTCCTCGTCACCGGGGCCGCCCGGGGCATCGGTGCGGAGCTGGCCCGCAAGGCGGCCGCCCGCGGCGCCCGCGTGGCGCTGGTGGGCCTGGAGCCCGGGCAGCTGGCCGCCGTCGCCGACGAGCTCGGGCCCGAGCACCTGTGGGTGGAGGCGGACGTGACGGACGCGGACGCGCTCCAGGCCGCCGTCCAGCGCACCGTGGACACCTTCGGCGGGCTGGACGTCGTCGTCGCGAATGCCGGCATCGCGCCGCTCACGACGGTGATGACGTCGTCGGCGCACGCGCTGGCCCGCACCGTCGAGGTCAACCTGATCGGCACCATGCTCACCGCCCACGCGGCGCTGCCGGAGATCGCGAAGCGGAGGGGGCACGTGCTGCTGGTCAGCTCGGCCGCGGCGTTCACCGTGCTGCCCGGCATGAGCGCGTACTGCGCGTCCAAGGCGGGCGTGGAGCGGTTCGGGGACGCGCTGCGCCTGGAGGTCGCCCACCGCGGGGTCACCGTGGCCAGCGCGCACCCCACCTGGATCGACACAGACCTGGTCCGTGACACCGAGGCGGCGCTGCCCACGTTCGCCGCGACCCGCAGGCAGCTGCCGGGGCCGCTGGGCGCCTACACCTCGGTCGAGGCGTGCGCGGAGGCGCTGGTGGACAACCTGGAGACCCGCGGCCGCCGCGTCTTCGTGCCCCGCTCGGTCGGCACGGTCGCCGCACTCCGGCAGCTCGTGACCGGTGTCGTCGCGGAGAAGCTGGCCACGGCCGTCTCGGCGAAGCGGGTGCCGCAGCTCGAGCGCGACATCGCGGCGCTGGGGGGGCAGGAGTTCGGGGTCCACTCCGTGGGCGACCGCACCACGTAGGGGCAGGGCGTCAGCGGGTCCAGCGGCCGGCGCGGTCGACGGCGTCCTTCCAGCGGTCGTGCCGGCCGTCTCCCCGGGCGCCCGACGTCGGCTCGAACCGCCGGTCCAGCGTCCAGGTGGCCCGCAGCTCGTCGGTGCTGGCCCAGACGCCGGTGCCCAGGCCGGCGAGGAACGCCGCGCCGAGCGCCGTCGTCTCGGTCACCTGCGGGCGCCGCACCGGCACGCCGAGCTGGTCGGCCTGCAGCTGCAGGAGCAGGTCGTTGGCGCTCGCCCCGCCGTCGGCCGACAGCTCGGGCACCTCCAGCCCGGCCTCGTCGACCATCACGTCGACGACGTCGCGCACCTCGAAGGCGATCGCCTCCAGCGTGGCACGGGCGATGTGCGCGCGGGCGGTGCCCCGCGTGAGACCGAGGATCGCGCCGCGGGCGTGCGGGTCCCAGTGCGGTGCGCCCATGCCGGTGAGCGCAGGCACGAAGACGACGTCGCCCGAGTCGGGCACCGTGCGGGCGAGCCCCTCGATCTCCTTCGCGGAGTCGATCAGGCCCAGCCCGTCCCGCAGCCACTGGACGGCGGCACCGGTCACGAAGATGGCGCCCTCGAGCGCGTAGACCAGCCCGTCGCCGAGGTCCCAGGCGACCGTGGTGAGCAGGCCGGCGTCGGAGCGCACGATGTCCGATCCGGTGTTGGTCAGGACGAAGGAGCCGGTGCCGTAGGTGCACTTGCTCATCCCGGGCGAGTAGCACGCCTGCCCGAACAGCGCGGCCTGCTGGTCGCCGGCGATGCCGGCGATCGGCAGTGACAGGCCGAGGAAGGCGTCGGGATCGGTGGTGCCGGCGACGCCCGAGCTCGGCACCACCTCGGGGAGCGCGGAGCGGGGGACGTCGAACAGGTCACACAGCTCGTCGGACCAGGCCCCCTTCTCCAGGTCGAAGAGCAGGGTGCGGCTGGCGTTGGTCGGGTCGGTGACGTGCGCGGCGCCGCCGGTGAGCCGGGCGATCACGTAGGAGTCGACCGTGCCCAGCACCAGCGAGCCGTCGCGGACACCCGACCACAGCCGCGGCTCGTGCTCGGCCAGCCAGGCGAACTTCGTCCCGGTGAAGTAGGGGTCCAGCCGGAGCCCGGTCATCCGCGCGACCTGCTCCTCGACGCCCTCGTTCCGCAGCCGGTCGCAGATCTGCGTGGTGCGACGGTCCTGCCAGACGATCGCCGGGCGGGGGGAGCGCAGCGTGCGCCGGTCCCAGACGACGGCGGTCTCCCGCTGGTCGGTGAGCCCGATGCAGGTGGGCTGCTGCTCGCTGCCGGCCAGCGCCTCGCGGCAGGCCGCCACCGTCGCCGTCCAGATGTCGTCGGGCTCGTGCTCCACCCAGCCCGGGCGCGGGAACAGCTGCGCGAACTCGCGGTAGCCGCGGGACAGGACGTCGCCCCGCTCGCCCACGACCAGCGCGGTCACCCCGGTGGTCCCTGCATCGATGGCCAGTACCGGCATGGGAGCACCGTAGCCCGGCCGGCGGCGGCGACCGGCGCGGTCGGCGGCTCCGCGCGACCGGCGGATGACCGCTGGGGCCGCCTACGGTGGGGCGGTGCGGCGCTTCTTCTACGACACCGAGTTCATCGAGGACGGCACGACGATCGACCTGGTGTCGATCGGCGTCGTGGACGAGACCGGACGCGAGTTCTACGCGGTGAGCACGGAGTTCGACCCGGACCGGGCCATCCCGTGGGTGCGCCGGAACGTGCTCGACCAGCTGCCGCCACCGGCGGACCGGGCGTGGCGCAGCCGGGAACGGATCCGCGACGACCTCCTCGCCTTCCTCACCGGCCCGGGCGAGGAGATCGAGCTGTGGGCGTGGTTCGCCGCCTACGACCACGTGGCGCTGTGCCAGCTGTGGGGCGCGATGCCCGCGCTGCCCCGGCCGATCCCCCGGTTCACCCGCGAGCTGCGGCAGCGCTGGGACGACCGGGGGCAGCCGGCGCTGCCGCCCAAGCCCGCCGGAACCCACGACGCACTGGTCGACGCCCGGTACAACCTGGCCCGCTGGCAGGCGATCGAGGCCGCCGGCAGCTGACCGGCCGTTCGCGGCCGGCCGGAGCCGAACCGAGCGTGTGCGCGCCGGCCAGCGCGGCCCGCAGCCCGTCGCCGTCGGCGTAGCCCCCGGGTTTCGCCGCGACCTCCGCGCCGGGCAGCCGGGGCGCGCGGCCGGGATCACGGACGACCAGCCGCAGCCGTGCCCCGGCCGCGGCCAGCCGGGCGGCGACCCGGCCGCCGAGCGCGCCCGTGGCACCGGTCACGGCGACCGTGCGCGAAGGGCTGGACGGGGCGGAGACCTGGGGCATCATCTGCGGCACAACCCGGGTGCCACCCGGGCGCTTGCCCGGAGGAACGCATGCGCATCGGCATCCTGACCGGCGGCGGCGACTGCCCCGGCCGCAACGCGGTCATCCGCGCGGTCGTGCGCAAGGGCGTCGGCGAGCTCGCCGACGAGGTCATCGGCTTCCGGGACGGCTGGCGCGGCCTGCTCGAGGACGGCAGCGTCCCGCTGGACCTGTCGTCGGTCCGGGGCCTCCTGCCGCGGGGCGGCACCGTCCTCGGCACCTCCCGGACCAACCCCTACGCGCTCGACGGCGGTCGAGAGCGGGTGCTCCAGACCCTGCGGAGCTCCGGTGTCGACGCCCTGATCCCCATCGGCGGGGAGGACACCCTCGGCGTGGCCGCCCGGCACCTTCGACACCGCCGTCGGCGTCGCCATGGAGGCCATCGACCGGCTGCACACCACCGGCGACAGCCACCACCGCACCCTCGTCGTCGAGGTGATGGGGCGGCACGCGGGGTGGATGGCGCTGTGCGCCGGGATGGCCGGCGGGGCCACCGTCATCCTGATCCCCCGAGCACCCCTTCGACGTCGACGCGGTCGTCGACCACGTGCGGCACCGGTTCGAGTCGGGCTTCTCACCGATCGTCGTGGTCTCGGAAGGAGCGAAGCCCCGGGACGGCGACCTGGTCGTGTCGACGGGGGAGCGGGACGCCTTCGGCCACGTGCGCCTCGGCGGCGTGGGGCCGGCGCTGGCCGCGCTGGTCGAGGAGCGGACCGGACGGGAGGCCCGCGCCGTCGTCCTCGGGCACGTGCAGCGCGGCGGCACCCCCTCGCCGTTCGACCGGGTGCTCGCCACGCGTTTCGGGCTGGCCGCGGTGCCGGCGGTGCACGCCGGCGAGACCGGGGTGATGGTGGCCCTGCGGGGCATGGACATCGTCCGCGTCCCGCTGGTGGAGGCGACCGCGCAGCTGAAGCTCGTACCGGCCGAGCGGTACGCCCAGGCCGAGGTCTTCTTCGGCTGACGGAGACCCCGTCCTGCTCACCCCTGGCAGGCTCGGGGCGAGCCTCGGGACGGGGCCTGCCAGGCCGTACCCTGGCAGGCGTGAGTCTCCCCGAAACTGCGCAGACGGTGCCCGGCCTGGACCGGTGGCGGGAGCTGCCCGCCGCACAGCAGCCGCGGTGGCCCGACCGCGCCGCCCTCGACGCGGTGCTGGGAACGCTGTCCACCGTGCCGCCCATCGTCGCCCCCGCCGAGGTCGACACCCTGCGGTCGCAGTTGGCCGACGTCGCGCAGGGCAAGGCGTTCCTGCTGCAGGGCGGCGACTGCGCGGAGACCTTCGACCTCAACACCGAGCCGCACCTGCAGGCCACCACCCGCACGCTGCTGCAGATGGCCGTCGTCCTCACCTACGGGGCGAGCGTGCCGGTGGTCAAGGTCGGCCGCGTCGCCGGGCAGTACGCCAAGCCGCGCTCGTCCGACACCGACGCCCTCGGCCTGCCGTCCTACCGCGGCGACATGGTCAACTCGCTGGAACCGGTGATGGAGCAGCGGATCCCCGACCCGAACCGGCTGGTGCGGGCCTACGCGAACTCCGCCGCCGCCATGAACATGATCCGGGCCTACGCCCGCGGCGGCCTGGCCGACCTGCACGCCGTCCACGACTGGAACAAGGACTTCGTCGCCAGCTCGCCCGCCGGCGTGCGCTACGAGGTCATCGCCCGGGAGATCGACCGCGCCCTGGCGTTCATGAAGGCCTGCGGCATCGACTCCGACGCGCTGCGCGGCGTGGAGCTGTTCAACTCCCACGAGGCGCTGATCCTCGACTACGAGCGCGCGCTGCTCCGCATGCACGAGGGCCGCCCCTACGCGCTCTCCGCCCACTTCGTGTGGGTGGGCGAGCGCACCCGCCAGATGGACGGGGCGCACATCGAGTTCGTCTCGAAGCTGGCCAACCCGATCGGCGTCAAGATCGGCCCGACGACGACGCCGGAGCAGGCCACCGAGCTCGTCGAGCGGCTGGACCCCGACGGCGTGCCGGGCAAGCTGACCCTGATCAGCCGGATGGGCAACGGCAAGATCCGCGACGTGCTCCCGGGCATCGTGGAGAAGGTGACCGCCAGCGGGCACCAGGTCGTGTGGCAGTGCGACCCGATGCACGGCAACACCCACGAGTCGCCCACCGGCTACAAGACCCGCCACTTCGACCGCGTCGTCGACGAGGTGCTGGGCTTCTTCGACGTGCACCGGGCGCTGGGCACCTGGCCGGGCGGCATCCACGTCGAGCTCACCGGTGAGGACGTCACCGAGTGCCTCGGCGGCGCGATGGAGATCAGCGACGCCGACCTCAACAGCCGGTACGAGACCGCCTGCGACCCCCGGTTGAACACCGGGCAGTCGCTGGAGCTGGCCTTCCTCGTCGCGGAGATGCTGCGCGGATGACCCACGCCTCCCTGGTGGACCTCCGCTCGGACACCGTCACCCGGCCGACCGAGGCGATGCGCCGGGTCATGGCCGACGCCGAGGTCGGCGACGACGTGTACCGCGAGGACCCGTCGATCACCGCGCTCGAGGAGCGGGTGGCCGCGATGTTCGGTCACGAGGCGGGGTTGTTCGTGCCCTCGGGGACGATGGGCAACCAGATCGGCATGCGGCTGGTCTGCGAGCCCGGCCAGGAGATCCTGTGCGACGCCGACGCGCACGTCGTCACCTACGAGATGGGTGCCGCGGCCGCGATCTTCGGCATCTCGACGCGCACGGTCGTCTCCGCCGGCGGCCGGCTGGACGCACAGCAGCTGATCGACCAGGTGCGGCCGAAGGGTGACTGGCACCTGACCGCCACCGCGGCGATCGCGGTGGAGAACTCGCACAACCGCGGCGGCGGCCTCGTGCAGCCGCTCGGTGAGCTGCGCCGGCTGTGGAACTGGTCGCGCGGCGCCCACGTCGCCGTCCACCTCGACGGCGCCCGCATCTGGAACGCTGCGGCGGCCTCCGGCACCGACCTCGCCACCTACGGCCGGCTGGCCGACACCGCGTCGGTCTGCCTGTCCAAGGGGCTCGGGGCGCCGGTGGGCTCGGTGCTGGTCGCCTCGGCGGAGCGGATCGCGACGGCGCGGCTGTGGCGCAAGCGCCTCGGCGGCGGCATGCGGCAGGCCGGGGTGCTCGCCGCGGCCGGCCTGCACGCGCTGGACTCCCACCTGCCGCGGCTGGCCGAGGACCACGAGCACGCGCAGCTGCTGGCCAAGCGGCTCGGCGTCGACCCGGCGTCGGTGGAGACCAACATGGTGGTGCTCGACGACGTCCCGGCGGCGATGGTCGCCGAGGGCGCCAGGGCGCGGGGGGTGCTGGTCGGGCAGGTCGGCCCGCGCCGGCTCCGGCTGGTCACCCACCTCGACGTCGACCGGGCCGGCATCGACCGCGCCGCCGACGTCCTCGCGGAGCTCCTCGACCACTGACCCGGCCGCCGCGCCCGTGATCGCCTCGCACCGGTGGCTGCTCGGACCGCACGGACAGCAGCCGTGGCTGCGTGGTGATCACGCGGCCAGGGCGCGGTCCCCGTGCCAGACGCCGTCGTACTCGACCGCGAGCCGCTGCTCGGGGTAGCCGGAGTCGACGCGGGCGACGAACCGCTTCTGCTGCCGGATCTCGTACTGCGTCACCGGCGCGGGGAGCCCGGCGCGGTGCAGCAGCAGGCGGAGCCGGGTCTCCTGCGGCGACTCCGCCAGCCCGTCGGCGAGCGCGGCGACCTCGCGGGCCTGCCGGCTGCCACGGCACCGCGGGAGGCTCCGCGCCGCGTGCCTGACTTCGTCGAGGAAGGCGACCCGGTGCTGCACCAGACGGTCGAGCAGCACGACGGCGTCGTCGGTCGGCCCACGACGGATGAGGTCCAGCGCGGTCCGCGTCCTCCCGGTGAACACGAAGGTGCCGTCGCCCACCAGGTCGCCGATCGTGGTCGCCGTCCGCACCGTGACGCCGACCCCCGGGTTCCACCGGACGCTCGGCGGGAGGACCACCTCGACCGGATCCGCCGGTCCCGCGAACGGCCCGCGCGTGCTCCACAGGGTGGCGGCGGTGAGACCGCCCAGCGCTGCCGTCGGAGGAGCGCACGGCTGCACGGCAGCCTGCCCGTTTTCCGGAGCTGCGCCGCGGGCGCCGTCCACAGGCGTGATCAGCACGCCCCCACGGCTGCCCGGAGGCCGGGATCGACAGCCGCTGGTGCGTGGTGATCCGGGGGCCGGCGGTCAGGCCGTCGCGGGCCCTCCCGTCTCAGTCGCCGATCAGCGAGTTCAGCAGCTCGATGTCGGCGGCGTGGCCACCGCACGGGTCGCCGTCGCGCAGGCTCGGCGTCTCCACGACCATGGGCACCCCGGCCGTCGTGCGGTGGCGCAGCAGCTCGGCGAACGGGCCGGTGCCGTAGGGGCCGGAGCCGATGGCGCCCTCGCCGATCGTGGTGTGCCGGTCGCGCTTGGAGCCGCACTCGTCGAGCGAGTCGTTGACGTGCACCAGGCCCAGCCGGCCGGGGCCGACGCTGGCCTCCAGCGCGTCCAGCGTCGCCGTCATCCCGCCGGGGACCGACAGGTCGTGCCCGGCGGCCCAGGCGTGGCAGGTGTCGAAGCAGACGCCGACCAGCGGGTGGTCCTCCAGGGCCGCGAAGTACGGGCCCAGGTCCTCGACGGTGGCGGCCAGGGCCTTGCCGCCACCGGCGGTCGGCTCGATCAGCAGGCGGGGGCCGGCGGGATCCGCCGCCTCCAGCACCGGCAGCAGCCGCTCGTGCAGCTGGCGCAGGGCGGAGTCGTAGCGGTCCTCGCCGACGGCGGAGCCGGCGTGCACGACGACGCCCCGGCAGCCCAGCTGCGCACCGCGCCGCAGGTTGTGCGCGATCGAGGCGATGGACTGATCGACGGTGGCCTCGGTGGGGGAGCCGACGTTCACCAGGAACGGCGTGTGGATGAACGACGGCACGCCGCGCTCGGTGCAGCCGGCGGTGAACAGGGCGTCCTGCTTCGGATCGCCGTCGGTCAGCTTCCAGCCGCGGGGGTTGCCCACGAAGACCTGGACGGCGCGCGCGGCGACGGCGTCGGTGTAGGCGAGCCCACCCTTGGCCAGCCCGCCCTTGATCTGGATGTGCGCGCCGACGCGAGGCACACCGGGGGAGGTGTTCGACAAAGGAGGAGGCGCCTATCCGAAGGTGAGGAGGATGGTGATCTCGGTGCCCTTCTCGACGGTCTCCCCGGGCTTGATGCTCTGCCGGAAGACCCGGTCGCCGAAGAACCGGGTGGACTCCACCTGCAGGCCCGCGCCCTGCAGGGTGGCGATGGCCTCCGCCTCGGGCATGTCCACGACGTCCGGGACGGTGACCAGCGGGACGCCCGCCGAGACCTGGATCCGCACGGTGCTGCCGTAGGGCACCGGGCCGGACGCGGGCCCGGGCTCGACGGCCATGACCTCGCCGACGTCCACCGCGTCGGTGCGGCCGTCCTCGGCCCGCTGCACGGTGAAGCCCAGCGCCTCCAGGTTGCGCGTCGCCTGCTCCGGGCTCTGCCCGGTCACGTCGGGCACCGCGACGGGCGCCCGGCCCTGGCTCACCACGACGGTGACGACCTGGTCGCGCTTGAGCTGGGTCCCCGCGGGCGGGTCGAAGCCGATGACCATGCCCGGGGGCACGGTGTCGTCGTAGTCCTCGCCGCGGGTGATCTGGACGGGCAGCTGCTCCTGGATCGCCGCCTCGGCCTCCTCCACGGGGCGCCCGACGAGGTCGGGAGAGACGACGTAGCGCTCGGGGCCCTTGGAGACGACGACGCGGACGTCGGTGCCGCGGATCACCGAGCCCGAGGCCGGGTCGGTGGCGATGACCTGCCCGTCGGGCACCGTCTCGCTCCACTCGGAGACCACCGGGTCGGGGTCGAGGCCGGCGTCCTGGAGGAGGTCGATCGCGGCGGCCTCCTCCTTGCCCGCGAGCGACGGGACGTCGGTCCAGCGGCCGGAGCCCAGCCACCAGCCGACGGCGCCGACGGTGACGGCCATCAGCAGGACGATCGCGATCAACAGGCGGGCCCGGCGGCGCCGGATGTGGTCGGGGACGCCGGGGCGCGGTCGGGCCGGCCCGGGGCGGCGGCCGTGCACGTCGGTGGTGGGGCCGGCGCCCATGCCCGGCAGCGTGCTGGTGCGGGCGGCGCGAGAGCCCCGCCCTCCCAGCACCTCGGTGCCGGGGTCGCTGGGGTGCCCGGGCCGCGGGCGGGTCGGGCGGTTGGTGGGCCGCAGGGTGCCGGGGCCCGCGCTGCTCTGCCCGGTGGGCACCGGGACCGGCTCGACACCGAGGTCCGTGCGGACGTCGGCGAGCTCGGCGAGGAACGCCCCGGCGTCGAGCGGACGGCCGGCGGGGTCGCGCCGCGTGGTGCGGGCGACCAGTTCGTCGACCTGCCAGGGCAGGCCGGGGACCTCCGCCGACGGTGCGGGGACGTCGTGGTGCACGTGCTGGTAGGCGACGGCCAGCGGGGTGTCGCCCCCGAACGGTGGGTGCCCGGTGAGCATCTCGTACAGCACGATGCCGGCCGCGTAGATGTCGCTGCGGGCGTCGGCGCGGCCGCGCTCGAGCTGCTCGGGGGACAGGTAGGCGACGGTGCCGATCAGCACGCCGCCGGTCTGGCTGGTCTGCCCGGTGCCGACGACGGCGCGGGCGAGACCGAAGTCGGCGACCTTGACCAGGCCGTCGACGCCGATCAGCACGTTCTCGGGCTTGATGTCGCGGTGCACGATGCCGGCCCGGTGGGCGGCCGTGAGCCCGGCGAGGACCGGCTCGAGCACGGCGAACGCCTCGGCGACGGTGAGCCGGCCGCGCGCGCTCAGCAGGTCGCGCAGCGTGCGGCCGCGCACCAGCTCCATGACCAGGAAGACCAGCCCCTGGTCGCTGCCCTGGTCGCTGACCCCCACGACGTTGACGTGGCTGAGCATCGCGGCGGCGCGCGCCTCGCGGGTGAACCGGTCGACGAACGTCGGGTCGTGGGCGAGGTGCTCGGCCATGACCTTGACCGCGACGGTCTTGTGCAGCCGCAGGTCGGTGGCTGCGTAGACGGTGGACATACCGCCACGTGCCAGCCGCTCCTCGAGGCGGTAGCGCCCCTCGAGAACGAGGCCGACCACGGGGTCGGTCACGGCGGTGTCCACCCCGCCGAGTGTAGGAGGGGTACCGGCCGCCCGGGCCCCACCACGCGGTGCGGGGGGCGGCTGGTACGCCTGGTGCGCGTGGTCAGGAGCGCCGGATCACGCCGGCCGGCGTCACGGTGTCCCGGGGGAGGGAGCGCACGTCGGGCAGGCCGCACAGGACCATCGCGTGCTCCAGCTCGGCGTTCAGCCCGTCGAGGACCCCGGCGACGCCGCGCGCGCCCCCGGTGGTCAGCCCCCACGCGATGGGCCGCCCGAGGAAGACCGCGTCCGCGCCCAGGGCGAGCGCGGTGAGCACGTCGGAGCCGGAGCGGATGCCGCCGTCGACGTAGACCTCGACGTCGTCGCCCACGGCGTCGACCACCTCGGGCAGCGCGTGCGCGCTGGCGACGGCCGGGTCGACCTGGCGGCCGCCGTGGGTGGTGACCCAGACGGCGGCTGCGCCGGCCTGCACGCACCGCACCGCATCGTCGCCCCGGAGGACGCCCTTGACCACCACGGGCAGGCCGGAGAGCTCGCCGAAGCGGGCGATCTCGTCGAACGTCCAGGTCGCCGTCGCCAGGCCGTCGAGGGTCGGCTCCTCGCCCTCGGGCGGGCGGTTGGCCATCCGGACGCCGGCGCGGTGGACGAAGTCGTGCCCCATGTCGCGGCGGCGCCGGCCCAGCAGGGGGACGTCGACGGTGAGGACCAGCGCCCGGTAGCCGGCCTCCGCGGCGCGCCGGGCGAGGTCGTCGGTGTGCCGCTCGGAGTGCAGCCGGTAGAGCTGGAACCACCGCGGGCTGCCGGGCGCGACGGCCGCGACCTCCTCGAGGCTGTGGTTCGCGCTCGTCGAGACGGTCATCAGGGTGCCGGTGTCGGCGGCGGCGCGGGCGGTGGCCAGCTCGCCCTCGGGGTGGGCCATGGCCTGGTAGGCCCACGGGGCGATGCCGATCGGGCTGCGCACCGGCGAGCCGAGCAGCTCGGTGCCCAGCTGTGCGGTGCTGAAGCCGCGCAGCACCCGGGGCCGCAGCCGCCACGAGCGCCAGGCCGCCGTCGCCTCGTTCATCGTCGTCTCGGTCTCGGCGCCGCCGGCGTAGTAGTCGTAGACGGGCTCGGGCAGCAGCTCCCGGGCCCGGATCTCCAGCGCCTCCAGGTCGAGGTACGGCGGGTCGAGGACCGGGTCCTCCGCGACCTCCGCCCCGGAATCCTGCTGCGGCCGTCCCGGCACCGGGCTGTCGGCTGGTCCGATGGTCGCCATAGGCTCGGAGTCTATGGAGACGCTCACGCCCGCGGAGGTCGCCCAGCTGCTGGGCACCTCGCCGAACCGGGTCCGCCAGCTGCTGCGCGACCGGAAGCTGATGGCCGTGCCCGGGAGCGGCAACGGGAAGATCCCGGCGGACTTCGTCCAGGACGGCGTCGTCCTCAAGCACCTGCCCGGTCTGCTGACCGTCCTGCGGGACGGCGGGTTCAGCGACGAGGAGGCCTTCGACTGGCTGTTCCGCGAGGACGAGTCGCTCCCCGGCACGCCGGTGCAGGCGCTGCGGGACAACCGGCACACCGAGGTCACCCGCCGGGCCCAGGCCCTGGCCCTGTGAGCGGACACGGGTGTGAGCAGCGCAGCGAGCGACCCGCGGGAGCGAACCGGAAGGCCCTGTGACCTCCGGGGGCCCGGGCTGGATCCGGCAGGCCGCGCGAGGCGGAAGACGCTGACGTGGAGCGGCTGACCTACCTGGGGCTGCTGGCCGGCTGCCTGGTGGTCACCGCGCCGCTCGAGCTGGTGCTGGGCGTGCGCGTCTACGCGCGCTGGCGGCGCCTGCTGCTCGCCGTCGTCCCGCAGTTCGTCGTCTTCGTGGGGTGGGTCCTCTACGCGATCGCGCAGGGGCACTGGAACTACAGCGAGGTGCGCACCCTCGGCGTCCGGCTGCCCGGCGGCATCCCCGTCGAGGAGGTGCTGTTCTTCCTCGTCGTCCCGCTCTGCTCGGTGCTGGCGCTGGAGGCGGTGCGGAAGGTGACCCGCTGGGACGCCGGCTACCCGGCCGAGGAGGCCCTGCCGGCCGGGGAGCGTGCCGGGCGGTGAGCTACTCCACGCTCGCCGTGCTGGCGGTGGCCGCCGTCCTGGTGGTCGACCTGGCCGTCTACCGCACCCGGATGGTCACCCGGAAGGTCTTCTGGGTCGCCTACGCGATCATCGTGACGTTCCAGCTGCTGATGAACGGCGTCCTCACCGGGCTGGACGTCGTCACCTACGACCCCGGCACCATCTGGGGCCCGCGGGTCGCCTACGCCCCGGTGGAGGACCTGCTCTTCGGGTTCGCCATGGTGACCCTCACCCTGGCCAGCTGGGCCGCGGTCAACCGCCGGGCGAACACGGCCAGGCGGCGGGGCTTGGACACCGACACCCGGCCGTCGAGCACCCGGTAGTCCGCCCGCTCGATCTCGGTGAGGATGCCGCCGTAGAGGTCGGTGGCGGCCCGCACGCAGTCGCGGGACTCCGGCGCGAGCATCGGCGTCCCGGGGGCCGCGTCGTCGTACCGCCGGCGGACGATCTCGACCATCTCGCGCATCAGCGCGGCGAACCGGCCGTCGTGCCGCCGCTCCAGCAGCTGCTCGCGGGTCACCCCGTGGGCGGCCATGAGGTCCGCCGGCAGGTAGATCCGGCCGCGGTCGGCGTCCTCGGCCACGTCGCGGAGGAAGTTGGTCAGCTGGAAGGCCTCGCCGAGAGCGATGGCGTGCGGAGCCGCCTCCTCCCGGAGGACCCCGGGGGCCGTGCCGAGGACGGGCAGCACCTGCAGCCCGATGACCGATGCCGAGCCCCACATGTACCGGTCGAGGGCGCCGAGGTCGGCGTAACCGGTGACCTCGAGGTCGCTGGTCATGGCCGCCAGGAAGTCGACCAGGTGCTCGACCGGGATGTCGTAGCGGCGGTAGGTGTGCACCAGGGCCAGCCGGACCGGGTCGTCGGACCAGCCGGCCGCCAGCTCGGCGAGCACGGCGCGGGACCACTCCGCCAGGTCGCCCTCGGGGTCGTCACCGGGCACGTCCACCAGGTCGTCGGCCACCCGTGCGGCGGCGTAGAGGGCGTGGACGGCGGTCCGCCGGTCGGGCGTGAGCAGCCGGGTGGCCAGGTGGTAGCTCTTCCCGTGCCGCGCGGCGATCTGCGCGCACCGCCGGTAGGCGGCGCGCAGCTGCTCCTGCCGGTGGGCCTGGGTGCCGGGTGGGCGCAGCGCCGTCATGCGATGTCCACGGTCCGGCTCGGGCCTCGCTCGCAGGCCTCGCCGCGATGCTCACTCACCCGCCGCCTCACGGAGCAGGCACCCCCGTGATCCGCTCGGCCGCGAGCCGGCCGCTGATCAGCACCATCGGCACGCCGACGCCGGGCTGCACCGAGGACCCGGCGAGCACCACGTTCTCCGGGCCGCGCCGGGGGAGCGTCGGAGTGCGGAACGGGCCGGTCTGACCGAAGGTGTGCGCCAGCGCGAACGGCGTGCCGGCCGCCATGCCCTGCGCCGCCCACGTGAGCGGGGTGTCCATGTGCTCGACCTCGATCGCGTCGGTGACCCCGGTGAACCCCCGGGCCTCCAGCGTCGCCAGCAGCTCCTCGCGGTAGCGGGGCGCCAGTGCGGCCCAGTCCAGGTCGGGGTTGCCGCCGCTGCGCCGGTCGAGGTTCGGCGTGGGGGCGACGACGCTGAGCACCTGACCACCGTCGGGGGCGAGGCTGCGGTCGGTGACCGAGGGCATGCTGATCAGCAGGCTGGGGTCGCTCATGATGCTGCCCCGCCGAGCCCTGGAACCCCCGCCGGGAAGCCGCCCGTGCGGAGTCAGCTCGTCGAACACCTGCTGCCACGCCGCACCGAAGCTGATCGTGTGGTGGGCCTGGCCCGCCAGCGGCGTGCGGACGCCCAGGTGCAGCGCGATGCAGGACGGCGAGTACACCGGCCGGCGCGGGCCGCGCAGGCCGGGCACCAGGGTGTGCGGGGCGTCGGTGGTGACGACGACGGCGTCGGCGGGCAGCCGTTCGCCGTCGGCGAGCCGCACCGCCCCCACGCGCCCGCCGGCGGTCTCTAGCTCGGCGACGGTGGCGCCGTAGCGGAGCTGGACCCCGGCGTCGGCCGCGGCGTCGGCCAGGGCGCGCGGAACGGCAGCGATGCCGCCTTCCGGGTGCCAGACGCCGGCGCCGATGTCGAGCTGCGCGATGACCGCGTAGGCGGCGATGGCGCGGAAGGGGGAGACCCCGGCGTAGAGCGCCTGGAAGCTGAACAGCCGGCGCAGCCGGTCGTCGGTGAACGCGCGTTCGACGTGACCGGACAGCCGCCGGAAACCCCCCCGGCGGGCGAGGGTGAGCAGCTGGGGACCCAGCAGGTCCAGCGGGGAGTCGAGGTTGCGGTCGATGAAGGTGTCCAGCTGCAGCCGGTACAGCTCGGCCAGGTCGGCCAGGTAGCGCCGCAGGGCGTCCGCCTCGGCCGGCCCGCACAGGGCGGCCACCTCGGCGGCGAAGGCGTCGGGGTCGGCGTGCACGTCGAGGTGCGTGCCGTCGGCGAACTGCGCCCGGTAGCTGGTCGGCAGCGGGCGCAGGGTCAGCCGGTCCTCGAGCTTCTCGCCGACCGCGGCGAGGGTGTCGGCGACGACCTCGGGTGCGGTGAACACCGACGGGCCGGTGTCCAGGGCGTACCCGGCCTGCTCCACGCGGCCGGCCCGGCCGCCCGGCCCGTTCCCCCGTTCGACGACGACGACCTCGCGGCCGGCGCCGCGCAGCCGCAGGGCGGTGGCCAGCCCGGCGAGCCCGGCACCGACGACGACGACCCGATCGGTGGGACCCGGAGCGGTGCGGACCATCAGGCGGTGCGGGTGGTGGCGGCGACCGCGAGCGCGTCGAGGGCGGCGCGGGCGTCGTCGGCGATGGGGGACTCGGCGATGGCGTCCCGCGCGCGGACGGTGCTGACCGTGATGCGCTGCTCGACGCGGTCGCGGGCGCCGGTGGAGACCAGCAGGCCGCGCAGCACCTCGAACTCCTCCGGGCCGGCGTCGGGGTTCCCGAGCAGCTCGCCGAGCAGCCGCCGGCCGGCGTCGTCCGCCGCCTCCTCGGCCAGCGCGACCAGCAGCGTCTGCTTGCCCTCGCGCAGGTCGTCGTCGGCGGACTTGCCGGTGACCTGCGGATCGCCGAAGACGCCGAGCAGGTCGTCGCGGAGCTGGAACGCCTCGCCCAGGGGCAGGCCGATCGCGGCGAAGGACTCCACCACGGACGGGCCGGCGCCGGCGATCGCGGCGCCGAGCTGCAGCGGCCGCTGCACCGTGTAGCCCGCGCTCTTGTAGCGGGCGACGGTCAGCGCGCCGTCGGGGCCGGGCAGCCCGCCGGCTGCGCGCAGCAGGTCGAGGTACTGCCCGGCGGTGACCTCGGTGCGCATGGTGTCCCAGACCGCCCGGGCCCGGCCCAGGGCCGCCTCGGAGATGCCGGAGCAGCGGAGCATCTCGTCGGACCACACGAGGGCGAGGTCGCCCACGAGGATGGCGGCGCCGACGCCGAAGAGCTGCTGGTCGCCGGAGAAGCCGTGGGCGGTGTGCCGGTCGGCGAAGCCGATGTGCGTGGTCGGCCGGCCGCGCCGGGTGCCGGCGGCGTCCATGACGTCGTCGTGCACCAGGGCGCTGGCGTGCACGAACTCCAGGGCGGCGACCGCGCGCAGCACCGCTTCGTCGTCCTCGCCGACGCCGGGGCCGTGGCCGCGGGCGCCGCGCCAGCCCCAGTAGGCGAAGGACGGGCGCAGCTTCTTGCCGCCCTCGGCGACGGCGCGGACCTCGTCGACGACCGGGGCCAGGGTCGGGTCCATGCCGGCGAGCGTGGCGCGCTGCTGGGCGAGGAAGGCGTCGAGCGCGGCGGCCACCGCGGCGCGCACCCGGTCGAGGTCCGCCGCCGCCAGCGGTGGTGCGGAGCGGGCCGACTCGCGCTGCTGCGCCCGGGCGATCATGCGGTCAGTATCGCCCGACCCGGTGGGGCGCTGCCCCTTCACCAGGGCGGCCGCCGTGCTCTGCTCCGTCGTCACTCCGCCCCCGGTTCCCGGTTCATGGCCTTTTCGGTGCCCGGGAGGGAGCCGGATGCACCTCGGCGGCCGGACTTCGGTGGTGGTGCCGCCGGGGCCGGTCCGGACGCCACTACCCTCGGATGCCGTGACCCGGACCGTGCGCGAGCTCCTCGCCACCGAGCGACCCACGTGGTCGTTCGAGTTCTTCCCGCCGAAGACGCCGGCAGGGGAGGAGCAGCTGTGGACGGCGCTGCGCGAGCTGGAGCGGCTCCGCCCGTCCTTCGTGTCGGTGACCTACGGGGCCGGCGGCTCCACCCGCGAGGGCACCGTGGCGATGACCGAGCGGATCGCGGCCGACACGACCATGACGCCGCTCGCGCACCTGACCGCGGTCGACCACAGCGTCGCGGAGCTGCGGCACGTGATCAGCCGCATGGCGGCGGCCGGGGTGCGCAACATCATGGCGCTGCGCGGCGACCCGCCGGGCGCCGATCCGCAGGCGGAGTGGGTCGCCCACCCCGAGGGCCTGCGGTACGCCTCCGAGCTGGTGGAGCTGATCCGCTCCGTCGGCGACTTCTCCGTCGGCGTCGCCGCGTTCCCCGAGCGGCACCCCCGCTCCCCGGACTTCGACACCGACGTCGAGATGTTCGTGGCCAAGTGCCGGGCGGGCGCCGATTTCGCCATCACCCAGATGTTCTTCCGACCCGAGGACTACCTGCGGATGCGTGACCGGGTGGCGGCCAAGGGGTGCGAGGTCCCGGTCATCGCCGGGGTCATGCCGGTCACGAACGTCCGGCAGATCACCCGCATCGTCCAGCTGTCGGGCCAGGCGTTCCCGCCCGAGCTCGCCGACCGCTTCGCCGCCCTGGACGGCGACCGGCCCGAGGACAAGGCCGCCGTGCGCGCCCTCGGCGTCGAGGTGGCCACGGACATGTGCCGGCAGCTCCTCGACGAGGGCGTGCCCGGCATCCACTTCATCACCATGAACCGCTCGACGGCGACCCGCGAGGTGTTCACCAACCTCGCCGCCGCCGCGCCCGCCGTCACGTCCTGAGCGGGGCCTCCAGCACGTCCGCCGCCTTCGCCGCGGCCCGGCGCAGGCCCTCCCGCTCCGAGACGTACCCGCCGGCGACACCGACGACGGGGAGGTTGGCGACCGCGCGGGCCGGCAGCCGGCCCTTGGGCCGGGCGTCGAGGGCGTCGTCGATCCGGCCGAGCAGCCGGGCCGCGCGCCACAGCGTCCGGGCGGCTCCGGTGACCCCGCGGCGCTCGTCCCTGCTGCCCAGGGCGCCCTCCACGTAGGTGCCCCTGGCGCGGGTGAGGAGTGGTTCGACACGCGCGGGGCTCAGCTCCCGGTCGAGCAGCACCCGGGCCAGCAGCGACACCCGCTCGGCCGGCGCCGCCACGCCGTGCTCGCCGGCCACGCCGAGCACCACGAGGGACTGCACGGCGGTGCCGACGGTGTTCTGCAGCGGCAGCAGGTCGGCGAGCTTGCCGGCCAACCGGGGGACGGCGGAGACGCCGGCCGCCACCCGGGAGACCCGGTCGGCCCACCACTCGTCACGTTCGCGCCGCGGCAGCGCCGGTGGCCGGCCCAGCCGGGTGGCCAGCGGGGTGAGCAGCCGGTCGAGCCGGCGCAGGACGTCGACGACGACGGCGTCGCTGATCGGAGGGGCCATGGACCGGGCATGCCCCGATCCCGGGCTCCCGATGCGCCGAAGGCCAGGTGGGGCGTTCAGCACGGCGGTCGCGCTCAGCCGCCCAGGCGGGCGCAGTCCGCGGACGTCAGCGGGACCGGGTCCCCGGCGTCCAGCTCCGCGAGCACGATGCCCTGCACCACCGGATCGCGCGGCAGCCGGGCGTGGCTCACCTGCAGGCCCTCGCACACCGACTGCACGGTCAGGTTCAGCGCGCCGTCCAGGCGGGCGGACTCCGGCGGGGTGACCACCGTGTCCTGCGTCGTCCACACCGACACCCAGTCCACCCCCTCGGGCGTCCCGTCGGCGGCCAGCCCGGTGAGCAGCTCGCTGCCCGGCACCATCTGGCGGCAGGCCTCCGCGCACCGGTCCGGTGCGAACACGGCGCCGAGCGACGCCACGCCGGTGCCGTGGTGCGGTGAGCCGAGGGTGACCACGCGGCGGACGACGTCGTCGTGCCCGTCGGCTACCCACAGCCGGGCGACCAGCCCGCCGGCCGAGTAGCCGACGACGTCGACGCTGCCGGCCCCGCTCCTGGCCAGCGCCGACGACGCCGCGGCGTCGAGGACGTCCGCCGCCGCGCGCAGGTCACCGGTGCCGCCGCCGGGCAGCGGCACCACGGTGGCGTCGCGGCCGGTGTCGCGCAGCCGCTGGGCCAGCGGTTCCAGGCCGGCGGTGTCGCCGCCGTAGCCAGGCACGAGCAGCACCGGGCCCGGCTCCTCCGCCGCGACCGGCGCGGGCGCGGGGGACCCGCCGTCCCGGGTGAGGAGCACGCCGGCCACGGCCACCGCGCCGACCAGCGCCACGGCCAGGAGGATCAGCAGGGAACGACGCGTCCGGGCGGCGGGCATGCTCCCACTGTCCCTGGTGCGGACCCGGCGGCGGGGGAGGAGGCGCGGTGCTCAGCAGGGAGGAGTACCTGGACGCCTGGTCGCGGTGGCACGGCGGCGCCGACACCGGATCGCCCCTCGTGCGCGGCTGGTTGTCGCTCGCACACGTCCTCGCCCGGCCGCTGGCCGCGCTGCCCCCGACCCTCGCCACCGCCGCCGGCGTGGTCGTCGCGGCGGCCGCGGTGGCGCCGGCGGCCGCGGGCGGTGCCTGGCTGGTCGTGGCCGGGCTGCTCGTGGGGCTCTCCGGGCTGCTCGACAGCCTCGACGGCGCGCTGGCCATCGGCACCGGACGCGCCTCGCAGCGGGGGTTCGTCCTCGACTCCGTCGTCGACCGGCTCACCGAGGCCGCGTACGCCGCGGCGCTCTGGGGCGCCGGCGCCCCGGGCTGGCTCGCCGTCGCCTTCGGGGCGCTGTGCTGGCTGCCCGACTACCTGCGGGCGCGCGCCGGGCAGGCCGGTGTCCACCGCACCGGCCCGATCTCCCTGTGGGAACGGCCGACCCGCGTGGCCATGGCGGGCCTGACCCTCGGCGGCGCGGGTGTCGTCTCCGGGCTCGAGGTGGCCGGGGTGGACGGCGCGGCGCTGGTGGTCACCGCCGGCGCGGCCACCGGGGTGCTGCTCGGCGCGATCGGCACCCTGCAGCTGGGCCGGTGGCTGGGCAGGGAGCTGGCCGGCCCCGGCGCGGGCGACGTCCCCCCCGCCGACTGAGCGACGTCGGCGGCCCCCACGACCGGGCGGCCGTGCCGGGTGGCACCTAGGGTGTGCGTGCCCCTGCCGTTCCCCGTCCGTCCACCGCCGCGGCCCCTCGTGCGCCGGCGCACCGCGCCCCGACGCCAGGCCCGTCCCCGAGGAGCCCACCCCCGTGCCCGTCGTCGTCACCGGCTCCATCGCCACTGACCACCTGATGACCTTCCCCGGTCGCTTCACCGAGCAGTTCGTCGAGGGCCAGATGGAGAACGTCTCGCTCTCCTTCCTCGTCGACGACCTGGTGCAGCACCGCGGTGGCGCCGGGGCGAACATGGCCTACGGGCTGGGCCTGCTGGGCCTGTCACCGGTGCTGGTGGGCGCCGTCGGCAGCGACTTCGCCGACTACGACGCCTGGTTGTCCCGCCACGGGGTCGACACCCGCAGCGTGCGCTGGTCGGAGCTCAAGCACACCGCCCGGTTCGTCTGCACCACCGACGAGGCGAACAACCAGATCGCGTCGTTCTACTCGGGCGCGATGGCCGAGGCCTCGCAGATCGAGCTGGCGCCGGTCGCCGAGCGCATCGGCAGCCTCGACCTCGTCGTCGTCGGGCCCAACGACCCGACCGCGATGGTCCGCCACACGCAGGAGTGCCGGGACCGCGGCTACCCGTTCGCCGCCGACCCGAGCCAGCAGCTGGCCTGGGCCGACGGCGAGATGATCCGCGACCTCGTCAGCGGCGCGGAGCTGCTGTTCACCAACGAGTACGAGTCGGCGCTGCTGCTGCAGAAGACCGGCTGGACGGCCGACGAGGTCCTCGCCCGGGTCGGCACCTGGGTGACCACCCGCGCCGCCGACGGCGTGCTCGTGCGCCGGGCCGGTGAGGAACCGCTGTCGGTCGTCGCCGTGCCGGAGACCAAGCCGGTCGAGCCCACCGGTGGCGGCGACGCGCTGCGTGCCGGGTTCATCGCCGGCCGCATGTGGGGCCTGGGCCTGGAGCGCTCCACCCAGCTCGGGTCGGCCGTGGCCACCGCCGCCGTCGAGGTCATCGGCACGCAGGAGTACGACCTGCCGCGGGACAGCTTCCTCGCCCGCTTCGCCGACGCCTTCGGGGCCGACGCCGCCGACGAGGTCGCCGCCCACCTGCTCCGCTGATCAGCCCCCGCGGAGGCGGTCGCCGATGCCCGGGTCCTCGCTCCAGCTGCGGTAGGGGATCCGGCGGATCTCCTTGACGTCCCCGATCGTCGACCACTCGTTGCCGCCGAGGCGGGCCAGGGGCTGCAGCTCCTCGATCCGCGGCCGGCCGTCCCGGACGACGCTCTCCCACGCCGAGACGTGCACGACCCGGCCGAACACCACGGTGCTGTCGCCCAGCCGCAGCGTCGCGTGCAGCGTGCACTCCAGGGTCACCGGCGACTGGGCCACCCGCATCGTGGCGACCCGGTCGCTGGGCTCCAGGGTGACCCCGGTGTGCTCGGCCTCGCTCTGGTCCGGCGGGAAGTCGGTCGCGGTGGCGTTGACCTGCTCGAACAGCGACTCCGGGGTGAGGCTGACGGTGAACTCACCGCTGTCCTCGACGTTGCGCAGCGAGTCCTTGCGGCCCACCGAGGTGAACTGGATGACCGGCGGGTCGACGCAGGCGACGGTGTAGAAGCTGTGCGGGGCCAGGTTGTGCACCCCGGCGGCCGAGCGGCTGCAGACCCAGGCGATCGGCCGGGGGACGACGACGGAGTTGAGCACCCGGTAGAACGCGCCGACGTCCATCGCGGTGGGGTCGAACGAGGTGCGCGGCCGGAACTGGTCGGGTGAGGTCACCGGTCCATCGTCGCCGATGCGCCCGCGTTCCTCGCGTCCACCGTCCGGCCGCGCCAGCGCAGGCTGCCGCGCCGCCGCCCCAGCACCGAACGCACCATGAGCGCGTCGAGCACCAGGATCGAGACGGGGTGGGCGAGGGCGTCCGGCCAGGCCCGGCTGCCGCTGGACAGCGCGGCGGCGACGCGCCCGGCCACCCCGGCCGCGTACCCGACCAGCCCGGCGCGGGAGCCGCCCAGCGCCGCGAGGGGCGGGACGACGTAGACGGCGGTGAGCGCGGCCGCCGCAGCGAGCCCGCCGGTCGGCGCGCCGCCGACCGACGCCCACAGCGACTTGGCGTAGCCGTCCCGGAGCGCGGGCCAGTCCTCGTACATGCGGCAGGCGGCCAGCCGGGAGCCGTCGACCGGCCCGCCGCGGCCGCCGGACCGCTTCACCGCCCGGAGCAGCGCGATGTCCTCCAGCACCTCGCCGCGGACGGCGGCGTGGCCGCCCGCCCGCAGGTAGGCGCTCCGCCGTACGACGAGGAACTGGCCGTTGGCGGCGGCCAGCGACGGGCGGGGCGAGCGCTCGGCCAGGCGCAGCGGCAGCGTGGTCGTCCAGAGCCACGGCGCCAGCGGCTGCACGAGGCGCTCGGCCACGCCCACCGCCAGCGGGCGGGGCCACGGTGAGACCAGGTCCAGCCCGGAGGCGTCGAGGAGCGCGACGGCGGCGGCGATCGCGTCGGGGAAGAGGCGGACGTCGGCGTCGACGAACACCAGGACGTCGTCGTCGGCGCCGTCCTCGTCCTGCGCTGCTGCCGCCCCGACCGCGCAGGCGTGCGGCTTGCCCAGCCACCCCGGCGGCGGCGCGGGAGCGGAGACCAGCCGGAGCCGGCGGTCGTGCACCGCGCGCACCACGTCGGCGGTGCCGTCGGTGGAGCCGTCGTCGACCACGACGACCCGCAGCCGCTCCAGCCCCCGCTGGTCGAGGAGCGCGGCCAGGCAGCCGCCGACCTGCCCGGCCTCGTCGCGGACCGGCAGCACGACGGTGACCCGGCGGTCCACCGGCGGCGGGTCCGCACGGGGACGGCGCAGCAGCGCGGTGTTGACGACGGCGTGCAGCGCTCCGGCGACCGAGACCCCGGCCAGGAGGCGCAGCAGCCGGCCGCTCACCGCCGCCCCGCGCGCCGGTGCTGCACCGCGAGGACGACGAGGACGCAGGCGCCGAGCCCCGCCCCCCAGGCCGCCGAGCCGGGCAGGCCGAGCCAGCCGGCGTGCGCGAGGGCGCCGCCGAGGGTCATCCAGGCCAGCGCGAACAGGGGGGCGCCCGGACCGGTGCGGGGCCCGCTCGCGGTACGGGCGACGAGCGCGTCCAGCAGGGTCATGAGGACCAGCCCGGCGAGCAGCCAGCCGGCCAGGTTGGTCAGCGGCACGGTGTCGATGCCGGGCAGGCCGGGGGACGGATCGGCCCACGTCCAGTAGCCGGCCTGCACCAGCTGCGGGTCGAGGACGACGTCCCACGCGGCGAAGACCGCCGCCGCCCAGCCGATGCGGGCCGGCCGGCGGCGGGAGGCGCGGACCGGCCGCGCCAGCACGTCGCCGAGCAGCCAGCTCGGCCAGGCCATCATCAGCCAGGCGAGCGGGACGAGGAACGGCACGCCGAGCAGCGTGGGGCCGAGGGTGTCGCTGTAGGTGTAGCTGCCGTAGGGGTAGCCGGTGGCCAGGCCGACCGACTCGAAGCCGATGGCCACGAGCGCGACGAGCACCAGCACCCCCAGCCCGGTGCGCACCCCCCGGCTCAGGCCCGCGTGCACCACCGACAGCGCGGAGCCGAGCAGCACGATGGTCCAGGAGACGACGTCGCGCAGGCCGCCCGAGGTCAGCGGGTAGGCGATGGCCGTGGCGACGAGCGCGCCGGCCAGCGCCAGAGGGACGACGCGGCGCACGGCCGACGCCGGCGCGGAGGCGGTCGCGGCCGTCACACCTCCGCCGCTCCGGCCCGCAGCCGCCGCAGCGCCCGGCCGGCCGCCGCCCGGGCGCGGGGCAGCGCCCGGCGGTCGGCGAGGAGGGTGCGCGCCGCCGTCCGCCCGGAGTTGCCCGAGACGCCGCCGCCGGGGTGGGTGGAGGCGCCGGCCAGGTAGAGGCCGGGCAGGCCCGGCACCCGGTAGCCCGACAGCCCCGGCGCCGGGCGGAAGGCGAACATGCTGGCCAGGCCCATCTCCACGTGCATGACGTTGCCACGGGGGAGGGACAGCTCCCGCTCCAGGGCCAGCGGGGTCTGCACGTACACCTCCCGGACGGAGCCGGCGAACCCGGGGGCGTAGCGGTCGACGGCATCCACCAGGCGCCGGGCCTCGGTGTCGGCCAGCGCGTCCCAGTCGCCGCCGTCGGCGAGCGCATAGGGGTACCACTGCCCCCAGATGGTGACGACGTGCTGCCCCGGCGGGGTCAGGGTGTCGTCGCTCGCGGAGAACGACATGGCCAGCGGCACCGGATCGCGGGGCACCCGGCCGGCACCCCAGTCACCGTGCGCGGCGGCCAGCTGACCGCGGTCGGTGCAGAGCAGCTGGAGGCCCTGCAGGGCGTCGGTGGCCGAGACGCCCGGGTACGACGGCGGGGCGTCGGTCAGCGCGCGCACGACCAGGCCGAAGCCGTTGCCGATCGGCGGCGCGGCCTCGGCGAGCACGGGGGGTGCGGCCTCCCCGGCCAGCTCGCGGGTCACGCCGATGTGGCAGGCGGCCACCACCGAGGGCGCTCGCACGAGCCGGCCGGATCGCGTCTCGACCCCGGCGACCCGGCCGTCCTCCACCAGCAACCGCGCGGCGCCGTCGCCGAGCACCACCCGGCCGCCGTCGGACTCCAGCCGCCGGCGCAGCGCCTGCGTCAGGCCGCCGGAGCCCCCGACCGGGTGGCCGGGCGGGACGTCGTGCAGCAGCGCCACCCAGCCGACCATGGCCGCAGTGCCGGGCTCGGACATCGGCGGGCCCGACTGGGCGCCGAACCAGGCCAGCGCCGCCTTGAGCCGCTCGCTGGTGAACCACCGGTCCAGCAGGGCGTCGCCGGAGCCGAGGAAGTCGACGGCCAGCTCCCCGCCGGGAGTGCGCACCCGGCCCTCGGCGGGCGCGCCGAGCGGCCAGAACGAGCGGACCAGGCCCCCGGGGGAGGGCGCGCGGCCGAAGGCGGCGACCACCGCTCGGCTGCGCGGGGCCCAGACCGCCACGAAGCGCCGGTAGGCCGCGGCGTCCGCCGGGCCGCAGGCAGCCTCGATGGAGGCGCACGTGGCGTCCAGGTCGACGGAGAGGACCAGCGGCCGGCCGTCCGGGCCGGGGTTCCCGGGCGCGGGAGCCGGCGCGAAGCCCCACGGGTCGCAGTCGATGTAGCGCAGCCCGTGCGCGGCCAGGTCCAGCTCCTCGACGATGCCGCTGTGTCGGATGATCACGTGCGCGCTGGAGCCCCGGTCGACCTGCACCCCGGGCCAGCGCTCGACGGTGGACACCGCACCGCCCAGGACGTCGTCGGACTCGACGACCTCCACCCGCAGGCCCTCGCGGGCCAGGTAGCAGGCGGCGACCAGGCCGTTGTGGCCGGAGCCGACGACGACGACGTCCACGGGAGCGGGGGGAGCGGTCACGCCCGGGAGTTCGGCGCGGAGGGGGTCGGCGGATGCAGCGGCAGCCGCGCGCCGAGGATGGCGAAGGGCCGGGAGTCGCCGGGGAAGTGGTAGCCGCGGGCGAGGTCGACGAAGCCGTCGGCGCGGTACAGCCGGAAGGCCTTGGTGTCGGCGTCGGGCGTGGAGAGCAGGGCGACCGGGTGCGGCAGGCCCTCGACCAGCGCGTGCAGCAGCTGCCGGCCCAGCCCCTGGCTCTGCGCGTCGGGGTGGACGTGCAGCTCGCAGACCTCGAAGGCGCCGGGCAGCCACTTTCTGGCCGTCCGGCGGTCCAGCGCCGCGCGCACCTGGTCGTGCCACCACTGCCCGGGGGCGATGAGGTAGCCGTAGCCGAAGCCGACGAGCCGCTCGCCCTCCGGGGTCTGCGCGAAGGCGCCCACGGCACGGAAGCCGGGCCGCTCGGTGTGCTGGATGGCGTAGCCGTACCGCCCGGCGACGACGCCGGAGTCGTAGCCCATCGCCAGGCCGTAGACGGTCAGCACCTCGTGCATGTGCTCCCGCATCCACGGGGGCGGCAGCTCGACGATGCGGGTGGCCGGTCGGGTGCCGGTCACGGGGCGGCCTGCGGGGCGGAATCGGCCGCGACCTCGACCGGGGTGCCCTCGGTGAGGCGGAGGAGCTCGTCGTAGCTGGTGGGGAAGACCGTGTGCGGGTGCCCGGCGGCTGCCCACACCACGTCGAAGCGGGCCAGCTCGACGTCGACGAGCGTGCCGATCGGCTCGGGGTGTCCGATCGGCGCGACGCCGCCGATGGGCTGGCCGGTGTGCCGCCGCACGAACTCCGGGTCGGCCCGGGTGAGCTGCGGGACGCCGAGGAACTCGGCGACCCGTGCCTCGTCGACCCGGTGGGCGCCGCTGGTCAGGATCAGCACGGGAGCACCGCCGACGTCGAACACCAGGCTGTTGGCGATGGCGCCGACCGGGACGCCGAGCCCTGCTGCGGCTGCAGCGGCGGTCCGGGCGGTGTCGGGCAGGTGGCGCACCTCGCCGGTGGCACCGGCCGCGCGGAGCAGCCGCGCGACCTCGGTGACCCGTGGGTGGTCCGGCAAGGGCATGGGTCGATCCTGCCACCGGCCCGAGCCGGGCGCGTGCCCCGCTCGGTCGCGCGGACGGTCGGCGCACGCCGGCCAGCAGCGAGGTCGGCGGTCTCCGGTGCATCCTCGACCGGCGCGCGCCGGCACCGCCTCGTCGAAGACCATGCCGGGCCCCGGCCGACCGCTGGAGCCGTTACCGGGCCGTGGGGCTCGAGCGGACGGAGGTGGCGCCATCCAGCGGTTCGACCAGCAGGAACTGTCGTACCCGCTGCCTACCGTGCAGCCATGGAGGACGACGGGGAGCCCCACGCGCCCGACGACGGTGAGCCGATGCCGTTGCTCCCTGGCGAGGTGGTGTCGCCGGCGGCGGCGGAGCTGGAGCTGGTGTGCGACCTCTGGTCCGCCGACGCGCACATGGCCCGCGAATACGCCCGGCAGGCGGCCGTCATCGCGGAACTGGCGCGCCGGCGCTCGGCCGAGCGGGATGCCGACTACGGCCGCCGCGGCGGGCCGGGTCCGGACTCCCGGGCGATCCGCCCGGCGGCGCTGGCCGACGTCTCCGACGACTTCGTCTCCGAGCTCGCACTCATCCGCAACTGCTCGGAGGCCGAGGCCGGGCGGCTGGCCGCCGAGTCGATCCTGCTCACCACGAAGCTGGCGGCCACGTGGGGGGAGCTGTTCGCCGGGCGGCTCACGCTGCACAAGGCGCGCATCCTGCTCGACCTGCTCGGCGACGCCTCCGGCGCCGTCGCCGCCGAGGTGCAGTCGCGGGTGCTGCCCTGGTGCCGAGCACTGTCCGCCGTCCCGGCTGGGCGACCGGGCCCGCTACCACCTGTACCGGGTCGACGCGGCAGCCAGGGAACGCCGGCGCAAGGAGGCCCAGCGCCGGGCCGACGTGCACGTCGAGCGCACCGCCGACGACCTGGGCCGGCTCGTCGTCGAAGGCCCTCTGCCCGCCGTCCACGCCGCCCGCGACGCGGTCGACCAGTACGCCCGGTGGATGCGCGCCGACGGCGACGACCGGCCGATCGGCCTGCTGCGCGCCACCGCCGCGCTCGACCTGGTGCTGCGGCCGTGGGGCACCAGCCGCCCACCGGTGACCGCTCACCTGGTCGTCCACGCTGCGGCGGCCTCACTGCGGTCTGACGCACCAGCGGGGGCGCCCCCGGCGGAGCTGGACGGCCAGTTGATCTCCGCCGCCCAGTGCCGTGAGCTGCTCGCCTCCCTCGACCTGCTCGGCTCCGCGCCGGCGGGCGGCTCGGTCTGCGTCGCCGTCGATGCCCCGGGTACCGGGGAGACCGTCGCGGTGGCCACCCGGGCCGAGCTCCGCCGCGCTGCCGGCCGGGGCCGCCGCGTCCGCCGACGCAACGCCCCGCGTGACGCCCACTCGTCCGGTGGGCCCGACGGGCCCGGTCACCCCGACGGGCCCGGTCACCCCGACGAGCCCGGTGGGCCCGACGGGCCCGGTCAGCCCGACGGGCCCGGTCGCCCCGACGGGCCCGGTCACCCCGACGAGCCCGGTGGGCCCGACGGGCCCGGTCAGCCCGACGGGCCCGGTCGCCCCGACGGGCCCGGCCTCCGGCCGCCACCTCCGACCTGCGGGTACCGGCCCACCGCTGCGCAGCACCGCCTCGTCACCGTGCGCGACCGGCACTGCCGCATGCCCGGCTGCCGCCGCCGCCCCGGCCGGTGCGACATCGACCACGGGCAGGCGTTCGCCGACGGTGGGCCCACCGCCTGCTGGAATCTGTGCTGTCTATGCCGGCGGCACCACCGGATCAAGACCTTCGCTCGCGGCTGGTGCTTCAGCCTGCATCCCGACGGCCGGCTCGTCGTGCGCACCCCCTCGGGTGTCTCCCGGACCACCCGCCCGCCCGGGTGGTGCCACGACCCCGAGCCCGACCCGCCCTGGCTCGACGACCTCGAGCCGCCCGATCCGCTCCGCACGTGAGACCAGCCGGTCCCCGGCACGTCGCCCGGTAACCGCGGTGGCGCTCCGCCGTCGGGAGCGTCCGGGGAGGTCGTCGGCCCGTTGGTCGGGGCTGGATCGCGGGGGTCCGCAGCTTTGGCGCTGGGTTCGGCGGGGGCAGGCGCACGTCCGCGACACGGCCGCCGCACGGCTTGACGGAGGCAGGCGGCTCCGGTCTACTGGACGTGTTCGAACACACGTTCGAATGGCGCTCGTTTCCGCTCCCCGGCCTTCCCCGCCGGTGGGGTGCTGGGACGGTGTGCGCGCGGGGTGAGACGTGGGGAGTCGGGCATGAGCCGGGTGCTGGGTGAGGTCGTCGGTCGGACCGGCGAAGAGGTGCAGGTCGAACGTGGCCCCTTGGGCCCGGTGCAGTTCTGGCGCGGGCAGTCCCGGTACCTCGTGGGCGAGCTGCTCGACTCCTGGGTCGAGACCGCACCGTGGTGGCTGCGGGACGCCGGCACGGGCGGCGCGTCCGCCGACCTGGTGGCGCCGCGGGAGGTCTGGCGGGTGGAGGCGGTCCGGGCCGGGCGCTCCCGGCTGAGCTTCGCCGGGGTCTACGACCTGTCGTGGGACGCGTCCGGCAACCGCTGGTGGCTCGTGCGGGTGCACGACTGATGGGCGCCGCACGGGCCGTGCCGGCCGAGCAGCTGCCGCTTCCCCCAGCCCTGCCCGCCGCCGCTGCGGCGCTGCTGGGCCAGGCGCACCGGGGGCTGGCCGCGGCCGCCGCGGCCACCGACCAGCGGGAGCGGTACGCCACCGCCCACCTCGCCGCACTCCGCGCCGCCGCCGCGGTGCTGGCCGCCCGCACCCGTCCGGAGGGCGGGCGGCGCCGCCCGCGCAGCGCCTGGGTGCTGCTCGGGCAGGTGGCGCCGGAGCTGGGGGAGTGGGCCACCTTCTTCGCCGCCGGAGCGGGCAAGCGCGCCGCCGCCGAGGCGGGGCTGTCCCGCGCGGTCACCGAGCGGGAGGCCGACGACCTGGTGCGCGACGTCCGCGCCTTCCTCGCCGTGGTCGAGACGGCGCTCGGCAGCACGCGGATGCCGGAGCCGCCTCGCTACCCGAGGCCGCGCGTGGTCGGCGGGTCGGCATCCGGATCCGCGGGCTCCCGGCCCGCCGGGCCCTGGACGTGAGCGACCCCTTCGTCCACCTGCACGTCGCCTCCGGCTACTCCATGCGGTACGGGGCCAACCACCCCGCCGACCTGGTGGCCCGCGCCGCCGAGCACGGGATGCCGGCGCTGGCCCTGACCGATCGGGACGGCCTCTACGGCGCGGTGAAGTTCGCGCTGGCCTGCCGGTCGGCCGGGGTGCGGCCGATCTTCGGCGTGGACCTCGCGGTGGCGCCGTCGCTGGGCACCAGCGTGCCGCCGGCGCTCGCGCACGTGCTGGGGGAGAACCCTGCCGCGGCACGCCCCCCGCGGTCACGGGCCGCGACGGCCGCCCGGCGGGCGCCGGCCCGCGGTGGGGCGAGCGTCGACCCGCGACTGCCCCGGGTCACCTTCCTGGCGCGGGACGGCGCCGGCTGGCGGTCGCTGTGCCGGGTCACCAGCGCCACCCACCTGCGCGGCACCCGTGGCGAGCCGGTGAGCTCGCTGGCGATCGCCGCCGAGCACGCGACCGGGCTGGTCCCGCTGCTCGGTCCCGACTCCCCGGTGGGGCGGGCGCTGCTGGCCGGCCGGGCCGATCTGGCCGCCGACCAGCTGGACGCCTGGCGTGCAGTCTTCGGCCCCGGGCTGGCGCTGGAGCTGGTGCACCACCGCGGGCGGGGCGACCGCTCCCGGGCCCAGGCGATGCTGCGGTTCGCCACCGAGCAGGGCGTGCCGGTGGTGCTCAGCAACGCCGTCCGCTACGTCGACGCCCTGGACGCGCCGACCGCCGACGTGCTCGACGCCGCCCGGCGGCTGGTCCCGCTCGGTGCCCGGCACGTCGACCGCACCACGGCCGAGGGTTACCTGAAGTCGGGCAAGGAGATGGCCGAGGTCGCCGAGGACGTCGTCGGCCCCGACCGGGACGCCGCCCTGCGGCTGCTCGAGCGCACCGCCCGGCTGGCCGAGCAGTGCGCCGTCGACCCGGGCGCCGACCTGGGCATCGGCAGCGTCCGGTACCCCGAGCTCGACGTCGTCACCACGCCGGCCGAGCGGGGCATGGGCCCGGCGCAGGTGCTGCGCGCCCGGTGCGAGGCCGGGCTGGGCCGGCGTGGCATGGCGCCCACGACCCGGGTCCGCCAGCGGCTGGACGAGGAGCTGGCGGTGATCGACCAGCTCGGCTACCCCTCCTACTTCCTCACCGTGGCCGACGTGGTCGACCTCATCAAGAGCTTGAGGGTTCGGGCGGCTGCGCGCGGCTCGGGCGCCGGCAGCCTGGTCACCTACCTGCTGGGCATCTCCGACGTCGACCCGCTGCGCTACGGGCTGCTGATGGAGCGGTTCCTCTCGCCGCTGCGCCACCAGCTGCCCGACATCGACATCGACGTGGAGTCCGCCCGCCGGATGGAGGTCTACGACGCGGTCATCGACCGCTTCGGCGCCGACCGGGTCAGCTGCATCTCGATGATGGACACCTACCGGGTGCGGCACGCCATCCGCGACGTCGGCGCCGCGCTCGGGCTGCCGTCGGCGGAGGTCGACGCCGTCGCCAAGGCGTTCCCGCACATCCGCGCCAACCAGGTGCACGCCGCGCTGCGCGACCTGCCGGAGCTGCGGGCCAGCCGGCTGGGCTCGCGACGATCCGGCGGTAGCGGGGATCTGGACCTGCTGTTCGACCTCGTCGCCCGGCTCGACGGGCTGCCCCGGCACATCGCGCTGCACCCGTGCGGGGTGCTGCTCTCCGACGCCACGCTGCTGGACCGGACCCCGGTGGAGAGCAGCTACCTGGGCTATCCGATGAGCCAGTTCGACAAGGACGACGTCGAGGAGCTGGGGCTGCTCAAGCTCGACCTGCTCGGCATCCGGATGCAGTCGGCCATCGCGCACGCCCTCGACGAGATCGAGCGGGTCGACGAGGAGGCGGTCGACATCGACGCCGTCCCGCGGGACGACCCGACGACCTTCGAGCTGATCCGCAGCACCCGCACGCTCGGGATGTTCCAGATCGAGTCGCCGGGACAGCGGGAGCTGGTCGGCAAGTTCGGGCCGCAGACCTTCGAGGACATCATCATCGACATCTCGCTGTTCCGGCCCGGGCCGGTGAAGAGCGACATGGTCACCCCGTTCCTCATGGCCCGGAACGGCTGGCGGGAGGCGCAGTACCCGCACCCCGACCTGGAGTTCGCGCTCGCGGAGACCGCCGGGGTGGTGGTCTTCCACGAGCAGGTGCTGCAGGTGGTCGCCCGGATGGCCGGCTGCACGCTGGCCGAGGCCGACGAGGTGCGCCGCGCCCTGGGGGAGAAGGACGCCCACCCGGAGGTGCGGGCCTGGTTCGTGCCCCGGGCGCTGGCCGCCGGCTACCCGGTGCAGGTGGCCGAGCAGGTGTGGGAGGTGCTGGCCGCCTTCGGGTCGTTCGGCTTCTGCAAGGCCCACGCCGCAGCGTTCGCGCTGCCCACCTATCAGTCGGCCTGGCTGAAGGCCCATCACCCGGCGGCCTTCCTGGCCGGAGTTCTCACCCACGACCCCGGCATGTACCCGAAGCGGCTGATCCTCGACGACGCCCGCAACTTCGGCATCCGGGTGCTCGGCCTGGACGTCAACGCCTCGACCGGCAGCTACCGCGTCGAACGGCTGGTTACTGCCGACGACGGGGACGACGACTCTGACCGTGAAGTGGAGGATGAGGTCCGGGGTTGGCGGCGTCCGGAGTGGATGCCCGCGGCGATGCCCGACCCGACGCACTACGGCATCCGGCTGTCGCTGGCCGACGTGAAGGGCATCTCCGACGACGAGGTGGCGCGGGTCGTCGCCGGGCAGCCCTATCGGTCACTGACGGATTTCTGGTCGCGCGCGTCGGTGTCCCGGCCGGTGGTCGAGCGGCTGGTGCTGGCCGGCGGGTTCGACTCGCTCTACGGCTTCGGGATGCGCGACCGCGAGGCCGGCCGGCCGACCCGGCGGCGGCGCCAGGTCACCCGGCGGGACCTGCTGCTGCAGATCAGCGAGCTGGACCGGTGGAGCCGCAGCGGCGCCCGGGCCACCTCAGACGGGCAGCTGAGCCTGGACCTGATGGGGCTGGAGGAGGAGTCGGCGGAGTCCGACGGGGCGACCGCCCCCAGCTGGGCCGAGAGCAGCGGGCTGCCCGAGTTCACCGACGCCGAACTGGTGCGGGCGGAGCTCGAGGTGCTCGGACTGGACGCCAGCAGGCACGTCGTCGACTTCTACCGGCCGTTCCTGTCGGCGCTCGGCGCGGTGCCCGCCGGAGAGCTCCTCGGCTGCCGGAGCGGCGCGGAGGTGCTGGTCGCCGGGGTCAAGGTGGCCACCCAGACGCCGCCGATCCGGTCCGGGCGCCGGGTGGTGTTCGTGACCCTCGACGACGGCACCGGCTGCACCGACTCGACCTTCTTCGAGGACGCGCAGGGCCCCTACGCCGCGACGGTCTTCCACTCGTGGCTGCTGGTGATCCGTGGGGTGCTGCGGCGCACCGGCCCGCGGGGGATGTCGCTGCGGGCCACCGGGGCCTGGGAGCTGCCGGCGCTGCACGAGGCCTGGGAAGCCGGCGGGCTCGAGTCCGTCGCCGAGCTGATGACCGCGGGGTGGGTGGGGGACGGCGATGAGTACACCGAGCAGGCGATCGCCGGGGCGGCGGCCTCGCACGGCTCCCGGCCGGTCGTGGTGCGGCCGGTCCTGGTCCACCCGACCGGGTTCCGGATGTCGCCCTACGCCGACATCAAGCCGGCCGGTGACGAGACCAAGGTGGCGGCGCGCCGGGCAGCGGCCGGGCCGCCCCGCAAGCTCTGGCACTCCAGCCCGGGCAGCTCCGGTCACTAGAAGGAACCCGCTGTCCCCACCGCTCGCAGGCTCGCGGCGGGGCCGGCAGCGGGGCCGCCGCTGGCCCCGCTCGCGGGCCCGCGGCGGGAACCCGCAACGGGCCGCCCTCCTCCCTCGGCTCGCCCGGGAGGAGGGCCCCGGTGTCGGTTGTGGTGGCTCACCCGTTGCCGTCGGTGGCGTCCTCGACCTCCTGCTCGAGCTGGTCGACGCCCTCCTCGACGTTCTGCTCGACGCCGTCGTCGACGACGTCATCCCCGCAGGCGGCGGTGGTGAGGGAGGCGGCGGCGATGGCGAACGCTGCCGCGGTCGTGCGGACCAGGCGGGGGCGCACGGAGCGGGTCATGGGAACTCCTCAGTCGTCGACGGTGCTGACATCGAGGCAGTGCCCGGGCCCGGCGGACCGGTAAACGATCATCCGGCGACGGGCAGGGGCGGGCAACCGGCGGAGGTCGGGCGGCGAGCGACCGATGAGTTCCCCGGTCCGGCCCGGTCTACCTCCCGACGCCGGCGCCCGGCCGGCGCGTGCGAAGGAGGACCAACGATGCCCCAGCAGATCCCGTGCCTGTGGTTCGACGGCCAGGCCGAGCAGGCCGCGGCCCACTACACCTCGATCTTCCCGAACTCCTCGATCGGCGAGGTGACCCGCTACGGCCCCGACATGCCCATGCCGGAGGGCACGGCCATGACGGTGAGCTTCACCCTCGACGGGCAGGCGTACGTCGCGCTCAACGGCGGCCCGCAGTTCCCGCACAGCGAGGCCATCTCCTTTCAGATCATGTGCGCCGACCAGGAGGAGGCGGACCACTACTGGACCCGGCTCACCGACGGCGGCGAGGAGAGCATGTGCGGCTGGCTCAAGGACCGGTTCGGCGTCTCCTGGCAGGTCACCCCCACCGAGCTGATGGCCCTGCTGAGCGATCCCGACCCCGGCCGGGTCCGGCGCGCGACCGACGCGATGATGCAACTGCGCCGCATCGATCTCGACGTTCTCCGGCGGGCCGCCGACGGCGTCCCCGCCTGAGAGAGGCCCCGCCCTCTCCGCACGCCCGCTCGGGGCGGCGCCCTGGACGGCGCCGGAGGACCGGCAGGGGTCCCTGCGGAGGCGGCAGCGGCCGCTGCCGACCGCCACTAGGCTCCGGTGGGTGCCGATCGAACCTGCCTCGCCGACCGCGGAGCAGCTGCCCGCCCGGACCGCTGCTGTCTGGGCCGCGCTCGACCCGCTGGTCAGCGCGGGCGGGCACCTGCGGGTGCTGGACGTCGGGGGCGGGAGCGGCATGTTCGCCGTCCCCCTGGCCCGTCTGGGGCACGGCGTCACGGTCGTCGACCCCAGCGCCGACGCCCTGGCCACCCTGCACCGCCGCGCCGAGACGGCGGGCGTGGCCGAGCGGGTACGCGGCGTGCAGGGCGACGGCGACCTGCTGCACGAGGTCCTCGCCGCCGACGAGGGCGGGTACGACCTCGCTCTGTGCCACTCCGTCCTCGAGGTCGTCGACGACCCGGCGGTCACCCTCCGGGAGATCTCCGGTGCCCTCTGCCCGGGCGGCCGGGTGAGCCTCGCCGTCGCCAACCGTGCCGGTGCCGTGCTCGCCCGCGCGGTGGCCGGCCACCCCGTCGAGGCGCTCGCGCTGCTCGGCGACGAGCGGGTCCCCGGGCGGCCGGTCCGGCGGAGGTTCGCCCCCGAGGACCTCCTCGCGCTCGTCGACGGGGCGGGCCTGACCCCGGGCAGCTGGCGCGGCGTCTCCGTCGTCGCCGACCTGCTCGAGGCCGCCTCCGGCGCCGACCCGGCCGCCGTCCGGAACCTGGAGCTGGCGCTCGCCGAGGCCTCGCCCTACCGCGAGGTGGCCGCCGGCCTCCACCTGCTGGCCACCCGCGCGTGAGCGCGGCGGTCGACGACGGCGGGCTCCCGCCCGACCTCCACCGGCCGGCCTACGGCGTCGCCACCCTGGCCGACGTGCTGCCCAGCGTCGCGGCGACCCTGGGTGCGCCGGTCGCGCGGGGGGACCTGCCTGCCGATCCGCTCGGCCTGGCCGCGGCGCTGCACGGCGCGCGCCGCGTGGCGGTCCTGCTCGTCGACGGCCTGGGCGCCGACCTGGTCCGCGCCCACGCCGGGCTCGCTCCTACCCTCGCCGCGCTGACCAGTCCGGCCGGGGACCTGCAGGCGCCCTGCCCCAGTACCACCCCGGTCAGCCTCACCACGATCGGTACGGGCCTGCCCCCGGGTAGCCACGGCGTCCTGGGCTTCGTCACCGAGGTGCCGGGGGAGGGGCGCACCCTCAACCACACCCAGTGGGCCGACGACCCCGACCCCGCCGACTGGCAGGCGCGGCCCACCGTCTTCGAGCGCGTCGCCGCCGACGGCGTCGCGGTCACCGCCGTCGGCCCGTGGGCCTACGCGGGCTCGGGTCTCACCGCGGCAGCCTACCGGGGTGCGGACTACACCGGGGCGGTGGGACCCGGCGACCTCACCGCGCTCATGCGGTCGGCCCTGGACGCCGGCCCGCGGGCCCTGGTCTACGGCTACATGGCCGAGCTGGACCTCACCGGCCACGTCCGCGGTGTCGACTCACCCAGCTGGCGGGGCCAGCTCACCCTGGTCGACCGCGTCGTCGAGCAGCTCGTCGACGGGCTGCCGGACGACGCCGCCCTGCTGGTCACCGCCGACCACGGCATGCTCGACGTCTCCGCGCACACCCGCCTGGACCTGGACGACGAGCCCGATCTCGCCGACGGCGTACGGCTGCTCGCCGGCGAGCCGCGCGCCCGCTACGTGCACACCGAGCCCGGGGCCGAGGCCGACGTCCTGGATCGCTGGCGCGGCGTCCTGGGCGACCGCGCCTGGGTCGTGGGGCGCGAGGAGGCCGTCGCCAGCGGCATCTTCGGCCCGGTGGACGATGCGCTCGCCGCCCGCATCGGCGACGTCGTGGCGCTGGCGCGGGGGAGCTGGGTGCTGGTCAGCTCCCGCCTGGAACCCGGCCCGAGCCGGCTGGCCGCCTACCACGGCTCGCTCACCGCGACGGAGCTCGCGATCCCGCTCCTCGCCGCCCGGGGCCGCGCCCTCGGCTGAGCGCCCGGTCAGCTGTCGGCCGGGACCGCCGGCCGGGTCGTGAGCGATAGGTGGTGCCACGTCCGCACCCGGTCGGGCGCCGGAGCCTGGCAGGTGAGGTGCACGGCCTCCGGAGACGGGCGGCTCTCCACCGTGACGACCACCGATGCCACCGGACCGGCGAGGGTGACCTCCCAGCGCTCCGCCGCCGGATCGGCCGACTTCCGCGGGGTGACGCCGAGGGGTGCGAGGTCGTCGACGCCGAGGAGGCCGAGCTCCTCGCGGGCGTAGTGCTGGGCCGCTTGCACCGGCGCCGCGAGCCCCGCCCGCCCGCGCAGCCACGGCAGCGCGACCTGGCCGCGGTCGTGCGCGGCGACGACCAGCCCGCCGTCGCCGGGGACCTGCCCGTAGTAGAAGCCGTGCGGCAGCACGAGCACGTTGGCGGCGAAGCGGTCACCGCCGAGGTGGCTGCACTCCCAGACGTCGGCCGGCCCGGGCGCGGGCAGCGCGCGGGCCAGGGGCCGGCCGCGCAGCGCGCAGCAGGCGTCGTGCCCGCCGTGGGTGCACACCAGGTACGTCCGCCCCTGCGCCGGCTCGCCGACCGATCCGTCCCAGGGCGCGGTGAGCAGGTCGGCGTCGGTCGAGCGCACCGACCACCAGAGGCCTTCCCGGCCGAGCCGGCTGTCGGCGTAGGCCCAGCGACGGCCGGAGTCGGACAGTCGGTCACCGGGGCGGCGGACCAGCAGCACCCGCACCCCCTCCCGCTGCGCGCGCTCGGCCAGCAGCGGGGCCACGCGGGCGTCGAACCGCGACTGGACCAGCGCCTGCCGCCCCCACGGGCCCGGCTGCTCGATCAGCAGCCAGCGCGAGACCGGGGACGCCGTCGCGACGCCCGAGTCGGCGCGCTCCAGCGCCTGCACCGAGCAGCGGCTCCCGTCGAGCCGGCCCAGGGGGCGGGCGGGGACGCCGCTGCGGCAGAAGTCGTCGCCACCGGCGGAGCCGGCTCCGGTCACTCCCGCCACGGCGTCACCGGCCGGACCCGGTCGCGTCCTCGCGCGCGGCCGCAGGCCCGGTGGCCGGCAGCGCGGCGTCGGGCACGGTGGCGATCGACTCGGTCACCAGCCGGCGCGCCAGTGTGAGGCGGTCCGCCGGGTCCAGCCCGGGCAGATCGCCGACCTTGAGCTCACCGACGGCCAGGAGCTCGGCGAGGGCCGGGCGCACGTCGGAGGGGAAGGTGTGCGTGCGGCGCCCGGCGATCAGCGCCACCCGCCCGTCGTCGGCGTCGCGCAGGGTGCAGCGCAGCCGGCTGCGCAGCCGCACCGCCGTCTCCGCCGTCACGGCTGCCGCCGCGGTGGCCTGCGCGAGGGGGGCCACGGGCTCCGGCTGCACCTGCGCCCACGTGCGGGCCCGGAGGCGGTCGGCCACCTCGGCCGGCTCGACCCGGCCCAGCCACGCGCGCAGACCCTCGACGACGGTCGCGACGTCGTCGGTGAGGACGTCGGGGTCGGAGAGGTCGATGCCCAGGGGCAGTGATCCCCGCAGCGTGCGGTCCTCGGCCGCCAGCGTGCGCACCAGGTCCAGCACCTGCTCCGCGGCGGCCCAGCGGGTCACCGAGTGGATGCCGACGGTCAGGTGCGCGCTGATCTCGCCGAGCGCCTTCGCCGAGTGCAGGTAGCCGCGGGGCAGGTAGAGGGCGTCACCGGGGCGCAGCACCGCGTCGATGACCGGCTCGCGCCCGGCCGCCGCGGCGACCTGGTCGGCGCGGTCGGTCCAGACCTGGGTGCGCAGCGGGTCGGGGAGCACCGGCTCGTGGATGGTCCAGTGCTTCTCACCGGCGACCTGCAGCACGAACACGTCGTGGACGTCGTAGTGCGGGCTGAAGCCCTGCGAGGAGGGCGGGGTCACGTAGGCGTTCACCTGCGTGGGGTGGCCGAGGTCGGCGGCCAGCTGGTCGGCGAACTCGATCAGCGGCGGCCACAGCCGGTGCAGGCCCTGCAGGACGACGGTGCTCCCGTCGGCGAACAGCCGCAGCACCGCGTCGGAGGAGACCTGGTCGGCGATCTCCGCGCCCGCCCCTCCGGAGGTGGTGAACCGCTTCGCGTCGACGACGGCGCCGTCCTTGGCGATCCGCAGGAACGGCGTGCGCAGGCCGCGCCGGGAGAGCAGCTCGTCGACGGCGGGGAGGTCGAGCAGGTCGGTGAAGGAGTTCCCGGTGTCCTCGGCCCGCGTGAGCAGCGGGCGCCGCGCCCAGTACTGCTCGGCGAAGAGCTCGGGCGCCATGTCCGTGCACCGCCGCAGGGCCGGGCGGAGCTGCTCCGTCCGGCCCCGCGGGGTCGGGTTCTCGGTCAGGCCGAACCGTCCGCGCCACCGTCGGCGCCGCCGTCCGCGCCGCCGTCCGCGCCGCCGTCGGCGCCGCCGTCGGCGCCGCCGTCCGCGCCGCCGTCGGCGCCACCGTCGGCACCGCTGTCCGCACCACCGTCGGCACCGCCGTCGGCACCGCCGTCCGCACCACCGTCGGCGCCACCGTCGTGCGTACCCGGGGTGCCGGATGCACCGCCGTCGGCCGGGCCCTCCGTGCTGGTCATGTCCTCGTCGTCGAGCGCCACTGGCTCCTCCGATCCCATCGACCGGGCCACCGGACGGCGACCCTGCGGAGGCTGCTGTACCTCGTGCGCTCATGCTCCACACATGCGCCGTGACCTCGGTGTTCGTGCCGGAGGGGGCGCGGCGGGACCGCCGTCGGGACGAGCGGCGCACATCTCGATCGCGTTACGGCTCGCCGCCCCGGGTGGTCGGCCCGGCAGACCGGGCATCCCTGTCCCGAACGACAGCCACGACGAACGAGAAGGAGAGGGTCATGACCGAAGGTCGTGCACGAATCGATTCCGGCATCGGGGCGGACGTCCGCCGCGGGGAGGCCACGACGCCCGTGGGGACGACGGAGGGCGCCACGCGGGTGGCGGCGGCCCCACGGGTCGACCACGACGACGAGCACCTCGGGCGGCCCACGCAGATCTCCCTGGCGCCGCCGCGGCGGGACCGCGTCCGGTGGGGCCCGGTGTGGGCCGGGTTGATCGTCGCGGTGCCCACCTTCCTGCTCCTGCAGCTGGCCACGCTGGCGCTGGGCTGGTGGGACGTCGGCTCGGGGGCCGGGAACGACGCCGACCTGATCAGCGGGATCAACGGGTTGATCGCGCTGTTCCTCGGTGGTCTCACCGCCGGGGCGAGCGCGCTGTGGCGCGGGTTCAGCGAGGGGCTCCTGCACGGCATCCTCGTGTGGGCGCTGGCCGTCGTGACGATCGTGCTGCTCACCCTGTTCGGCGGCGGCGCGCTCCTCGGCTCGCTCGCCGGCGTGGTCACCGACGTGGCCGGCATCCAGCAGGCCGACATCCCTGACATCCAGGCAGGCCAGGCCGCCGATGCGGCCCGCTCCGCCGCCAGCTGGGCGGTGCTCGGACTGGGGCTGTCGATCGCCGCGGCGGCGCTCGGTGGCGTGCTCGGTGCCAAGATGTGGCCCGGCAAGCACGACCGCGAGGACGAGCGGGTCGCCGCCCGCTGATCGCACGCTCCGGGGCAGGCCGCTCGGCCGGCCCCGCCCCGGGCCGCTAACATCCCCGTGGATCGAACGCATGTTCGATCCACGGGGGTCGGTGCGGGAGGTGGGCGTGGGGGAGAGCGTGCGTGCAGCCGGCTGCACCGTGCTGCACGTCGACATGGACGCGTTCTTCGCCAGCGTCGAGGTGCGCCGGCACCCGGAGCTGGCCGGCACGCCGGTCATCGTCGGCGGGGTCGGCAACCGGGGCGTGGTCACCTCGGCCACCTACGAGGCCCGGCGCTACGGCGTGCACGCGGCCATGCCCACCGCACGGGCGCTGCGGCTGTGCCCGACGGCGACGGTCCTGCCGGGGGACATGGCGCTGTACTCCGAGGTGTCCCGGGCGGTCATGGCACTGTTCCGGTCGATCACCCCGCTGGTCGAGCCGCTGGGCCTGGACGAGGCCTTCCTCGACGTCGCAGGCGCCGGCCGCCGGCTGGGCGACGCCGCGCAGATCGGCGAGTACATCCGCGCCCGCGTCGTCGACGAGCAGGGCATCACCTGCTCGGTCGGCGTCGCCGGCACCAAGTTCGTGGCGAAGCTGGCCTCCACCCGGGCCAAGCCCGACGGGATGCTGGTCGTCCGCCCCCCGGAGGTCATGGGTTTCCTGCACCCGCTGCCGGTGAGCGCGCTCTGGGGCGTGGGGCCGAAGACGGAGGAGACGCTCCTGCGGCTGGGGCTGCGCACGGTCGGTGACCTGGCGCACGTCCCGGCGCAAACCCTGCAGCGAGCCCTCGGCGCGGCGGCGGGCACCCACCTGCACGAGCTGGCCTGGGGGCGCGACCCCCGGCGGGTCGTGCCCGACGAGCCCGAGCGCTCCACCGGCGCGGAGGAGACCTTCGCCACCGACGTGGACGACCCCGTGGTCGTCCACCGGGAACTCCTGCGCCTGGCGGAGCGGACGGCGGGACGGCTGCGCTCGACCGGCAGCCTGGCCCGCACGGTGAGCATCAAGGTGCGCTTCGCCGATTTCGCGACGATCACCCGCAGCCGCACCCTCGGGGCGCCCACCGACGTGGGGCAGGAGCTCTACGACACCGCCCGTGCTCTCTACGACGCCCTAGGGCTGGATCGGGCCCGGATCCGGCTCGTCGGTGTGCGGGCCGAACGGCTCGTCGAGGCCGGGTCGGCGCCCCGTCAGCTGGAGCTCGGGGCGCGCGAGCACGGCCGGCGGGAGGCCGAGCTGGCCGCCGACCGCGCCGCCCGCCGCTTCGGTGCCGGTGCGGTCCGCCCGGCGACGCTGCTGCGCCGTGCCGGCTCCCCCGGACCGGCCGGGCGCTGACCAGGCGGTTCGCGCCGGAGCGGCCACCCGGAGGAGTGATCGGCCGACCCGCCCGGCGGGTCGCGGTGGCGTCGCCTTTCGCGCCTTGCAATCGGCTCGTATCCTCGGAGACACCCGTCGGCGGGAGCCTCCGACGGAACTGGCTCCGCCCATTTGGAGGTCGACGTGCCGCTCTCCGAGCACGAGCAGCGTCTGCTGGAGCAGATCGAGCGCGCCCTCGTCGATGACGATCCCAAGTTCGCTTCCTCGGTCCGCACCGGCGATCGCCGTCTGAAGGCCCGCCGCAAGCTACAGCTCGGCGCACTGCTGGTCCTGGTCGGCCTCGCCGTCCTGGTCGGCGGAGCGGTCGCCGAGTCCGTGCCGCTCGGCGTGCTGGGATTCCTGGTGGCCTTCGGGGGTGCCGCCCTCGGCGTGCTGCACTACCGCGCGGCCACCGGCGCCGTCGAGGTCACCGACGCCCCCGCCGGACCGCGCGGTTCGACGGCCGCCGGCCGTGGCGGTGGCCGCACCCGCCGGCAGCCGATGAAGAGCCGCCTGGAGGAGCGCTTCCGCCGCCGCTACGACCAGTAGCCCCTTACACCGCCCGCCCGGCCGTCGTCCTCCCCGGACGACGGCCGGTGGCGTTCCGCCACCGCTGCGGGAGTGCGGCCCGGACGTCGTCCACCAGCGAGGCCGGCCACAGCAGCGCCCGCAGCCGCACCGGCAGGGGCCGGGCGCCGGCCAGCCCCCGGCGGGCCGTCCGCAGCGCCGCCCGCAGCTCGGGGCCGGGCCGCCCGTTCCCCGGCCGCCCGTAGGTGGCCGCCTCCTCCGCCCGGGCCAGCTCGTGCACCGCGGCCACGGACGCGGCCACCGACGGCCCACCCGGCCCGCGGATCACGGCCGTCGCCAGCGCGTCGGCCACCCGGCGCGGGGTCCAGGACGGGTGGAGGTGCACGCCCAGGTCCACGGCGCCGGCGGTCAGCTCGTCCCAGAGGCCGTCGGCTCCCTCCCCGGCCAGCCGGCGCCGGCGCTGCAGGGCGCGCACCCCGGCCGGCGTCGCCAGCAGCAGCGCGCCGACGGCCACCAGCCCGGCGGTGAGCAGCAGCGGCTGCAGCGACGTCCCGGCCTGCTGCCGGGCGCCGGCCTGCGGAACCCCCTCGGGAACGCGGTCCGCGCGGGGCGCCACCGGCGCCGGGGCCGCGGTCGGGGCAGGCGCGGCCGGGGCCGCGTCCTCCCGATCCTCCTCCGAGGCGCGCGGCGCCCACGGGAGGGCCACCTGCCGGGCGGCTCCCAGCGGGGTCGGGTCGAACGGCACCCAGCCGTAGCCCTGGAAGAAGACCTCCACCCAGGCGTGCGCGTCATCGCTGGTGATCAGCCGGGTGCCGCCCCGCTGGGCGTCGCCGGGGGTGTAGCCCAGCGCCACCCGCGCGGGCATCCCCGCCTGGCGGACCAGCACGGCCATGGCACCGGCGTACTGCTCGCAGTAGCCGCGCTTGAGGCGGAGGAAGTCCACCAGGTCGTCGCCGCTGGTCCCGGGGGCCGTGGAGAGGCTGTAGGTGAACCCGTTGGACCGGTCGCTCAGGTAGGCCTGGATGCGCCGCACCCGCTCGTAGCCCGTGGTCGCGCCGTCGGTCAGCAGGGTGGTCAGCTCCCCGATGGCGGGGTCGAGCTCGGGGAGCGCGGTGAAGCGCTCCTGCAGCACCGACCCCGGGGGCAGCGGCTCGGCGCCCGACAGCATCTCCGCCGTCGGCCGGGGCTCGGTGGCGCTCACCCGGTAGGAGAGCCCCGCGCTGGTCGCGTCGCGGCCGAACACCGTTCCGGTCGATGCGTCGAACCGCCACGCCTCGGCGTCGTCGTCCACGCGCACCGCCTGCGGCACGGAGGGGACGGGCAGGAACCGGTCGTCGTGCTCCAGCACCTCGACCGAGGCGGTCACCGGCCGGACCGGCTGCCGGTCCGGCAGCGGAGCGAGCTCCTGGTCGTCGGCCACGGAGATCTCGCCGTCGAGGTTGCTCAGCGACCAACCGCCGGCCGGGTCGTACTCGTCGAGGGCCACGGCCCGCAGATAGCCCGGGTCCTCGACGGAGGCCTCCACGCGGAGCAGATCGATCGGCTCGGGCAGGGTCAGCTGACCCCGGAGCTCCGCCGCCGGGTCGAGCGAGGTCCCGGTGGCCGAGCCGGTGCCGCCGCCGAGCCCGGTGGCGAACGAGCCCTCCGGGAGGGTGGGCACCACGGTGCCGAGGCCGACGCCCGCCGCCACGGCGACCACGCCGATGCGCACGGCGGTGCCGGTGCCGCCGGTGACGGGCTCACCGGCGGAACCGTCGAGCTCGCGGCGCTGGTCGGCCCAGAGCAGGAGGGTGAAGCCGGCGGCGGGTCCGGCCAGCGCCACCAGGCCGACCCCGCCGGTCACCGTGCCCACCGGCACGCAGAAGAGGACCAGCAGCCCCACCCCGGCCAGGGTCGCCTGCCGCCCGGCGGTCGCGACCAGGTCGACGAGGACGGCGACCAGCCCGACGAACAGGGTGGTGAGCGCGAGCAGGCCGGTGAGCGGCAGGGCGGGCGTCGCCTGCTCGCGGATCTCGGCCCCGCCGTTCCCGAAGACCTCCACGAGCCGGCCGAGGCTGGTCGGGGTGGGCACCACACCGGCCACCGCGCCCTCGGAGGCGAAGACGGCGGTGAGCACGCAGGCGACCAGCGCCAGCTGTCCGGCCGGCACGACCACGGTGCCCAGCGACTCCAGCGGCCCGGGGTCGGCGGCCCGCGTGGCCAGCCGGGCCGAGGCGGCCCGCAGCAGCAGCCCACCGGCGAGCACGGCGGCGATCACCAGGAACACCGGCGGGACCCAGGCCCGGCTGGTGAAGACGGGGGTGAGGGCGAGCGCCCCCAGCAGGGTGGCGACCGCGGCGGCCACGGAGGAGCGGGCGTCGGCCGGTCTCATGCCCGCGCTCCCGCGGGAACGGCGCCCAGGGCGGCCCACACCTCGGCGACGTCCTGACCGGCCGTCGCGGTGGTCACCCGCCAGCCGGCGCCGGCCAGCACCGCCGCGGCCTCCTCCCGCTGGGCGGCCAGCGCATCGAGGGCGGCGCCCGCGATCCCGCGCCGGCGGCTCGGCACCGGATCGCCCCACCCGGTGATGTCCACGAGCACCGCCAGGCCGGTGGCCGGGCCGGGGCGCAGCCGCACGAGGTCGGCGACGTCGTCGGGCCCGACGGCGCCCAGCAGGCAGATCAGGGGGCCGTCGCCGGCCGCCCGGCACGCCGCCGACACCGCGGCCGACAGGTCGGTCCCCCGCGAGGGCCCGACGACGGCCAGCCGGTCCAGGAGCTCCTCGGCCCCGAGACCGCCGCGGCCGGGGGTCGACGAGAGCTCACCGGTCGCGGTGACCACCCGCAGCTCCGCGCCCCGCTGCACCAGGGCCATGCCGATGCTGGCCGCGGCCTCGACGAGCCACTCGAGGCTGTCCGTGGGCGGGCAGTCGTCGCCGGGCGGTCGGGGGACGTCGGGGGCGGTGCGCCCCGCCGGGGCGACCAGGTGGGCCCGGGCCCGCGTGTCCAGCAGCAGCGTGCCCTGCGCGCGCCAGGGCCGTTCCTCCAGCCGGACCATCAACTCGCCGGTGCGCGCGGTGGCCCGCCAGTGCACCTTGCGCATGTCGTCGCCTCGCCGGTACTCCCGCACGCTGACGTCGTCGTCGCCGTGGACGGCCAGCGCGCGGGGGACCCCGTCGCCTCCGCTGCCGTGCTCCCCACCCGGCCCCCCGCGACCGAGGGGGCGCACCCGGGGCACCACCGCCAGCGGCGCGGTGCCGGTGCCGGTGCCGGTCCGCTCCACCAGGCCGAAGGGGTCGACGATCCGCAGCTGCAGGGGGCCCAGCTGGTAGCGGCCCCGGTGCCGCCCGAGCAACCGGTACCGGACGGTGGTGGCGGCGCCGGCGGCCAGACCGGCCACCGAGAACCGGTGCGGGCGGCCCAGCGCGGGGGGCACGTGCTCGGTGAGCAGCCACAGCCCGCCGCGGCGGGTGCCGGAGTTGACCAGCTCCAGGACCACCTCGGCCGGTGCACCGCGCGGCACCCGCGACGGGGTGACGCTGCGCCGGGTGGTCATCCGGAGCCGTCTCCGCCCGACGGTGAGCGCGGCGAGCAGCGGCAGGGCGAGGACGAAGCCGGCCAGCTCCACCAGCGAGCGCTCGCCCAGCACCGCGCCGGTGAGGCCGAGGGCCAGGCCGCCGCCGACCAGGCAGCGGCCGCGGAGCGTGAGGACCGAGCGGGCCCGTCCGGATCCTGCGGCCACGGATCAGCGCCCGCGGAGGACCGGCACGGAGGCGAGCAGCGAGGTGACCACCTGCTCCGGGGTGCGCCGGCTGACCGAGGCCTCGCTGCTGAGCAGGAGGCGGTGCGCCAGGACCGGCACGGCGAGGGACTGGACGTCATCGGGCAGCACGTGGTCTCGGCCGTCGAGGGCGGCGGAGGCGCGGGCGGCGCGCAGCAGCTGCAGCCCGGCCCGCGGCGAGGCGCCCAGGCGCAGCTCCGAGGAGCGGCGGGTGGCCTCCACCAGGGCGACGACGTACCTGCGCACCGCCTCGGAGACGTGCAGCCGGCCCACGGCGGCGACCAGCGACCGGACGAGGGCGGCGTCGGCGACCGGGCGCAGCGTGCCCAGGGGGTCGGTGGCGGCGCGGTCGTCGAGCATCGCCAGCTCGGCGGCCGGGTCGGGGTAGCCCATCGACACCCGGGCGGTGAACCGGTCACGCTGCGCCTCGGGGAGGGGGTAGGTGCCTTCCATCTCCAGCGGGTTCTGGGTGGCCATCACCAGGAACGGGCGGGCCAGCTCGTAGCTGACCCCGTCGACGGTGACCTGCCGCTCCTCCATGCACTCCAGCAGCGCCGACTGCGTCTTGGGAGAGGCCCGGTTGATCTCGTCGGCGACCACGAGGTTGGCGAAGATCGCTCCGGGCTTGAACTCGAACGCCCGGGACTCCTGGTCGTAGACGGCCACGCCGGTCACGTCGCTCGGCAGCAGGTCGGGCGTGAACTGGATGCGCCGCACGCTGGCGTCGATGGACCCGGCCAGCGCCTTGGCCAGCGTCGTCTTGCCGACGCCGGGCACGTCCTCGATCAGCAGGTGCCCCTCGGCCAGCAGCACGATCAGCGCCAGCCGGACGACGCCGTCCTTGCCCTGGACGACGCGCCCCACGCTCGCCGCGATGCGTGCTCCCTCGGCGGCGACGTCGACCGACGCGTCGGCCGTTCCGTCGGCGGCCCGTGTCGCCTCCGTCACCGCCCCACCGTACGTGCCGCGCGAGGCCCCGCGCCGGTGCTCGATCGCGCCACCGCCCGGGCCACCGATCGCGCCACCGCTCGGGCCTCTCCGAGGGCTCCCCGGCGGTGCCGGGGCGGCGGTGGAGGCGGTGGGTCACGACACGGCCTCGAGTGGTGTCTAGTGGGGGCCAGTGGGTTACTGTGTCGCCGGGTGGAGAGGCAGGATTCGGCCTGGGGGCCTGCAGAGCCGTGGGAGGACCGATGCGGGAGGTGATCCGGTGTTCGTCGGCAGCTACCAGTTGCGCCTCGACGAGAAGGGCCGGCTCGCCCTGCCTGTCCGGTTCCGCGAGCAGGTGGCCGACGGCATGGTGATCAAGAAGGGCCAGGACCGCTGCATCTACGGGCTGACCATGGCCCGGGTCGCCGAGCAGAGCGCTGCGATGGCCGCGATGGCCCCCTCCGACACCGCCGCAGCCCGCATGCGGGCGCGCATGAGCTTCGGGTCGATGGTCGAGCTGGAGCCGGACAAGACCGGGCGCATCACCATCCCCGCGACGCTGCGCGAGTACGCCCACCTGGACCGCGACGTCGTCGTGGTCGGGGTCGACACCCGCTTCGAGATCTGGGACTCCGCCACCTGGGACGCCTACGTGGCCGAGCAGGAGGCAGCCTTCGCCGACATGGAGAGCGAGGGGATGCCGACGCTGTCGTGATCCCGGGATGCCGCACCCGCCCCCACCGGCCTCCGCGCCGCAGCCGTTCGAGCCGCCTTCCCCGCGGCTCGACCGGGCCGGGCCCCAGCCGCCTTCCCCGCGGCTCGGTCCCACAGCGGAGGACCGCGCGGACCGGCGGGCGCCGCCGGCCCTCGGCCGGCACGGGTGACCCACCGGCCCCGCGAGGCGCCACCTGACGCTCTTCCCCGACGCCAGGCGGAGCCCGCGGGGCCGGGCGCCACCCCGGTCCGAGGTCCCGCCGCCCCACTCGGCTCCACCGGTCCCACCGCGCCCCACCGCGCGATCGCCACCCCACCTCCCCCCTGGGCCCCACCCGCACGATCCCGCACACCGCCCGCCGCTGCGTCCCCCCGCGGCCGAGCGGGGCGCGGCACCATCGCCGCACCATCCCGGACCCATCGAGAGGCAGCAGACGATGAGCAGCACTGGAGGTGCCGCGGCGCCGGGCCACTCGCGGTCTCCGGTGCACGTGCCGGTCCTCCTCGACCGGGTCGTCGAGCTGCTCGGCCCCGCCTGCGCCGCCGAGGACGCCGTCCTGGTCGACGCCACCCTCGGCCTGGCCGGCCACACCCTGGCGCTGCTGGACGCCCACCCCGGGCTGCGCGTCGTCGGGCTCGACCGCGACCCGGACGCCCGCGCCGAGGCCACCCGCCGGATCGAGGCCGCCGGTCACGCCGACCGCGTCACGGTCGTGCCGGCTGTCTTCGACGAGCTCCCCGGGGTCCTCGACCGCCTGGGGATCGAGGAGGTCGAGGGCGTGCTGTTCGACCTCGGTGTCTCCTCGCTCCAGCTGGACCGCCCCGACCGCGGGTTCAGCTACTCCACCGACGCACCCCTCGACATGCGCATGGACCCCGGCGCGCCACGGACGGCCGCCGACGTCGTGAACACCTATCCACCCAAGGACCTCGCGCGCGTGCTGCGGGTCTACGGCGAGGAGCGCTTCGCCTCCCGCATCGCGGCCGCGATCGACCGGGAGCGGGCCCATGAGCCGTTCACCGGCACCGCGCGGCTGGCCGAGCTGGTCCGTGAGTCCATCCCCGCCGCGACCCGCCGCACGGGCGGCCACCCCGCGAAGCGGACGTTCCAGGCGCTCCGCATCGAGGTCAACGACGAGCTCGGCGCGCTGGAGCGCGCCCTCCCCGCCGCGATCGACGCCCTGGCCGTGGGCGGCCGGGTCGCGGTCATCACCTTCCACTCCTTGGAGGACCGGATCGTGAAGCAGACGTTCGCCGCGGGAGCGGTGGACCGCACCCCGCCGGAGCTGCCGGTGTCGCTGCCGGAGCACGGGCCCGTGCTGCGGCTGCTCACCCGCGGGGGAGAGGCCCCCGCGCCCGCGGAGACCGCGAGCAACCCGCGCGCCGCCTCGGCCCGGGTGCGGGCCGCCGAGCGCATCCGGCGGGCGGCGTGACCCGCGCTGCCGTAGTGCGGACCGTCGTCCCGCGCAGCAGCGCCCCGCGCACCGGTTCCACCCGCGCCACCGGCTCCCGGGCCACTGGCTCGACGTGGGCCACCGGCCCGGCTCCGCGCACCTCGCCGTCCGGGGCCCGCGGCAGCGGTCGTGCCGTTCCTCGCCCCGAGCTGCGCCTGGTGCCCACCGGCGCCGCCGTCCGCCCCCGCCGTCGCGCCCGCGGTTCGCTGCGCTCCCGCAAGGCGCCCTTCGTCCTGCTGGCCGTGGCGCTCCTGGGTCTCACCACGCTCGGTCTGCTGGTGCTCAACACGGCGATCGCCGTCGACTCGCTCAAGGCCAGCCAGCTGCGGGCGGAGAACGCCGCCCGCGCCCAGGAGGTCCAGCGCCTCGAGCAGCTCGTCGTCTCGGGCAACACGCCGGCCGACGTCGCCGGCGACGCCGTCGCCGCCGGCCTCGTGCCCGCAGGCAGCCCCGGCTACCTCGTGCTCGGGCCCGACGGGACGACGACCATGCGCGGCACGCCGGAGCCCGCGCCTGCTCCCGCGCCGCCGGAGCCCGCCGCCGTCCCCGCGCCGCCGGAGCCCGCCGCCGAACCCACTCCCGCCCCCGCGGACAGCGCGCCGGACGGGAACTGACCCGTGCCGAGCAGCGTCCGCGGACCCGGCGCCGGCCCCCGCACGGTGCGCGCGTCCTCGCCCGGCCGCGGGGGAACCGGTCCCTTCGTGTCCCGCCGGGCCCCCGGCACCCGCCGCAGCGGAGGAGCCGGCCTGTCCGTCGACCAGCGCGGCCGGCGCAACCGGTGGGGCCTGGTCGTCCTGATCTCCCTGCTCCTGCTCGTCGTCGGGCGGCTGGTGGTGCTCCAGGGCATCGACGGCGCGGCGTACGCGAGCGCCGCGGAGCAGGACCGGCTGCGCACCTACCCGATCGCGGCCCTCCGCGGCCAGGTCCTCGACCGTGACGGCAACCCGCTCGCCTACACCGTCGACGCCTCCCGGGTGGTGGCCGACCCGACGGTCGTCCGCGATCCGGCCCGTACCGCGCTAGCGCTCACCACGCTGCTCGACGTCCCGGTGCCCGAGCTCACCGAGAAGCTGTCGGCGGACGGCCGGTACGTCGTCCTGGCCGCTCAGGTCGCCCCCGAGACCACCAACGCGATCGACGAACTGGGGCTCGCCGGCGTCTTCCTCGAGGACGATCCGGTGCGGCTGTACCCGGCGGGCTCCGTCGGCGGCCAGGTCGTCGGCTTCGTCGGGCGGGAGGGCGCCGGCCTGGCCGGCATCGAGCAGACCTTCGAGGACCAGCTGTCCGGCACGCCGGGGCAGCGCACGGTGGAGGTGGGCAGCGGCGGCCACCCGATTCCGTCGGGCATCGACGAGGCGACGCCGGCGACCGACGGGCGGGACGTCACGCTCACCCTCGACCAGGACCTGCAGTTCGTCACCGAGCAGCGGCTGGCCGAGGCGTGCGCGGACGGCGCGACGACCCGCGCCTCCGCGGTGGTGCTGGAGGTGGCGACCGGCCGGGTGGCGGCGATGGGCTCCTGCCCGGGCTACGACCCCGGGAAGTACAGCGAGACCGATCCCGACCGGCTGGGCAACCCGCTGGTCTCCGACGTCTTCGAGCCCGGATCGGTTCTGAAGGCGGTGACGCTGGCGGCCGCCGTCGAGGAGGGCGTCGCGACGCCGGACCGGGTCCTGTCGGTCAACGGCCACATCGAGGCCGGCGACCGCGTGGTCACCGACGCCCACGACCACGCGCCGGTCGACTGGACCGTCACCGGCATCCTCGCCAAGTCCAGCAACGTCGGCACGATCATGCTGGCCCGCGAGGTCGGCGACGCGAAGCTCGAGGAGTACATGCGGGCGTTCGGCATCGGGGAGAAGACCGGCATCGAGCTGCCCGGCGAGAGCCGCGGCATCCTCCAGGACTCGGCGGAGTGGAGCGGGGTGCGGGCCGCCAACGTGGCCATCGGTCAGGGCGTCTCGGTCACCACGCTGCAGATGGCGTCGGTCTACCAGGCGATCGCCAACGACGGCGTGCGGATCGAGCCGCGGATCGTGCAGTCGGTGACCGGTGCCGACGGTCGTCCCGAGCCCACCGCCGAGCCGGCGCGGACGCGGGTCGTCAGCGAGTCGACCGCCGAGCAGATGGCCTACATGCTGGAGGCCGTCGTGGGCAAGGGCGGCACCGCCCCGTTGGCGCAGATCGAGGGCTTCCGGGTGGCCGGCAAGACCGGCACCGCGCAGCGGGCCAACCCCGAGTGCAACTGCTACGCCGGTGGTGGCTACGTGACGACGTTCGCCGGGTTCGCCCCGGCGGACGACCCCCAGTACGTCGTCGCCGTGGACCTCGAGCGTCCCACCAGCTCCGCGGAGGGCGGCCAGGTCGCCGCTCCGGTCTTCGCCGAGGTCATGCGGGCCGCGCTGACCGCCGACGACGTGGTGCCCTCGGGCACCCCCCGCCCCGAGTTCGAGCTGACCGGCACCGCCTGAGCCAGGCCGCCGCCGACGCCGCTCCCCGCACGGGGCGGCGCGGCCGGCGGCGTTCCGCGCACGTGCGCCGGTCGGGTGGGCCCCCGCCGGTAGATTGGAGCCCCGTGACCCCGACCGACCCCGGGACGACCCCGCGGCCCGCGGGGAACCACGCGTTGCCCCTGGCCGCGCTGGCCGATCTCATCGGCATGCCGGAGGGGGAGGGCACCGGCGTCGAGGTCACCGGTGCCACCCTCGCCTCCACCGAGGTCGCCCCCGGTTTCCTCTACGCCGCGCTGCCCGGCGCCCGGACCCACGGCGCCCGCTTCGCCGCCGATGCCGCCGCCCGGGGCGCCGTGGCGCTGCTCACCGACCCCACCGGCCGGAGCCAGGCGGTGGCGACCGGGCTGCCGGTGTGCGTCGTCGAGGACCCCCGCGCCGTGCTCGGTGCGGTCGCCGACCGGATCTACGGGGAGCCCAGCCGCCGGCTTGCCGTCGTGGGCATCACCGGCACCAACGGCAAGACGACGACGAGCTACCTGGTCGAGGCCGGGTTGGCCGCCGCCGGCCGGTCCAGCGGGCTGATCGGCACCGTGCAGGCCCGGACGCGCGGGCGGGCCGCCGACGGCACCCCGACGACCACCGCGCTGCCCAGCATCCGCACCACCCCGGAGGCGCCCGCGCTGCACGCGCTGCTGTCCGGCATGGCGGATGCGGGCGTCTCCGCGGTCGTCATGGAGGTCTCCAGCCACGCGCTGGTGCAGGGACGGGTCGGCGGGGTGCGGTTCGCCGCCGCCGGCTTCACCAACCTGGGCCGCGACCACCTCGACTTCCACCGGGACATGGAGGACTACTTCCGGGCCAAGGCGCTGCTGTTCGACGGCCGCGCGGCGGTGGAGGTGGTCGACGTCGACGACCCGTACGGCCGCCGCCTCGTGGCGCGCCCCGGCCGTCCGCGGCCGGTGACGGTCGCCAGCGGCGAGGACGCGCGGGCCGACTGGACCGCCTCCGGCGTCGCGACGGCGCCCGGCGGCGGCTCGACGTTCACGCTGCACGGTCCGGGCGGGCGCAGCTGGCCGGTCCGCCTGCGGCTGCCCGGCCGGTTCAACGTGGCCAACGCGGTCCTCGCCGTGGCGCTCCTGGACGGCATCGGCATCGCCGTGGAGGACGCGCTGGCGGGTCTGGCCGACACGGTCGTCCCCGGGCGCATGGAGCCGGTCGACGCCGGCCAGCCGTTCGTCGCGGTGGTCGACTACGCGCACACACCCGACGCCGTCCGCACCGCCCTGACGGCGCTGCGCGGGGCCACCGCGGGACGGCTGATCACCGTCCTGGGCTGCGGTGGCGACCGGGACCCCGGCAAGCGCCCCGAGATGGGCCGGGCGGCCGCGGAGGGCAGCGACGTCCTGGTGGTCACCGACGACAACCCGCGCTCGGAGGAGCCCGCCGCGATCCGCGCCGCGATGCTCGCCGGGGCCGCGGAGGTCCCCGCCGACCGGCGCGCCGAGGTGCTGGAGGTCGGCGACCGCCGGGCCGCCCTCGCCGCGGCCGTGCGGCTGGCCCGTGCGGGCGACACGCTGCTGGTGGCCGGCAAGGGCCACGAGACCGGGCAGGAGATCGCCGGCACCGTGCACCCCTTCGACGACCGCACGGCGCTGCGCGAGGTCCTGAGCGGAGGAACGTCGTGATCGAGCTGTCCCTGGCGGAGGTGGCGGAGCTGACCGGCGGACGCCTGGAGGGCGCCGCGGACGCGACCGTCACCGGGACGGTCACCCTCGACTCGCGCGCGGTCGCCGCCGGCGACCTGTTCGTCGCGGTGGCGGGGGAGCGGGCCGACGGCCACGACTTCCTGGGCGCGGCGGCCGCCGCCGGTGCCGTGGCCGCGTTGGCCGCCCGGCCGGACGGGGCGCTGCCGTGCGTCGTGGTCGACGACCCGGTGGCCGCGCTGGGCCGGCTGGCGGCCGGCGTCCACGAGCGCCTCGCCGCCGCCGGCGTGCGCACGCTGGGCATCACCGGCTCGTCGGGCAAGACCTCGACCAAGGACCTGCTGGGCCAGGTGCTCGCCGGCGCCGGCCCCACGGTCAGCCCGCCGGGGTCGTACAACAACGACATCGGCCTGCCCCTCACGGTGCTCTCGGCCGACCGCGAGACCCGCTTCCTCGTGCTCGAGATGGGGGCGCGGGGCCCCGGGCACATCGCCCGCCTGTGCCGGGTGGCCGGGCCGCAGGTCGGCGTCGTGCTCAACGTCGGCTCGGCCCACCTCGGGGAGTTCGGCAGCGCCGAGGTCATCGCCCAGGCGAAGGGGGAGCTCGTCGAGGCGCTGCCCGCCGACGGCACCGCGGTGCTCAACGCCGACGACCCCCGCGTCCTCGGCATGGCCCCCCGCACGCAGGCCCGCGTGCTGACCACCGGCCGGTCCGCCGACGCCGCCGTCCGCGCGCTCGACGTCGCGCTGGACGACTCGGCCCGCGCCCGGTTCACGCTGGTGGCCGCCGGGGAGCGCCACCCGGTCGCGCTGCGCGTGGTGGGGGAGCACCAGGTCGCCAACGCGCTGTCGGCGGCCGGTGCGGCGCTGGCTGTCGGCATGGCTCCCGCCGACGTCGCCACCGCGCTGTCGGCGGCGGGGCCCCGCAGCCGCTGGCGCATGGAGGTCGATCGGCGCGCCGACGGCGTCACCGTCGTCAACGACGCCTACAACGCGAACCCGGAGTCGATGCGCGCCGCCCTGGCGGCGATGGCCGGGCTGCCGGGGAAGCGGCGGATCGCCGTCCTGGGCGGCATGGCCGAGCTCGGCCCGGACGCCGCCGCCGAGCACGAGCGGCTGGGCCGCGACGCGGCTGCGGCGGGGGTCGACCTGGTCGTCGCGGTGGGCGCCGATGCGGTAGGCATAGCGGAGGGCGCGGCCGCCGGAGGGCGGCGCGCGAGAGAGGAGTCGGTGCACGTGCCGGACCGGGGCGCTGCCCTAGCGTGGCTGACGGAGGTGCTGCGCCCGGGGGACGTCGTCCTCGTGAAGGCCAGCCGCTCCTACGGGCTGGAGCTCCTCGCCGCCGACCTGCTGGGCGGTGCGGGGCGATGAGGAGCGTCCTCATCGCGGCGGCCGTCGGCCTGATCGTCTCGATCCTGATGACGCCGCTGGCCATCCGGGCCTTCCGGCGGCAGGGGCTCGGGCAGGAGATCCGCGACGACGGTCCCGAGAGCCACCTGTCGAAGAAGGGCACGCCCACGATGGGCGGGACCGTCATCGTGGGCGCCACCGTGCTCGGCTACCTCGTCGCCCACCTGGCGTTCGTCGGGGAGTCCGGCTGGGGGTTCAGCGCCACCGGCCTGCTGCTGCTGTTCCTCATGGTCGGCATGGGCACCGTCGGCTTCCTCGACGACTACCTGAAGATCCGCCACCGGCGCAGCCTCGGGCTGAACAAGACGGCGAAGCTCGTGGGTCAGCTCGTCGTCGGCGTCACCTTCGCGGTCCTGGCGATCAACTTCCCGAACGGCGACGACGTCACCCCGGCGTCCACCGTCGTGTCCTACGTCCGGGACATCGCGCCGCTGGCCCTCGGGCCGATCGCGTTCGTGATCCTGGCCTACCTGTTCATCGCCGGCTTCTCCAACGCCGTCAACCTCACCGACGGCCTGGACGGCCTCGCCGCCGGCTCCTCGGCGATGGTGTTCGCGTCCTACATCTTCATCTCCTTCTGGCAGTTCACCCACGACTGCGCCAACGAGCTCATCGAGGGTTGCTACACGGTGCGCGACCCGCTGGACGTCACGCTGGTGGCCGCCGCCGGCATGGGCGCCTGCCTGGGCTTCCTGTGGTGGAACACCAGCCCGGCGCGCATCTTCATGGGCGACACCGGCTCCCTGGCCCTCGGTGGGCTGCTCTCCGGCCTGGCGATCGTCACCCGCACCGAGCTGCTGCTCGTCATCCTCGGCGGCCTGTTCGTCGCGGTCACGCTGTCGGTGATCATCCAGGTGGCCTTCTTCCGGGCCACCCGGCGGCGGGTCTTCCGCATGGCACCCCTGCACCACCACTTCGAGCTCGCCGGCTGGACCGAGAACACCGTGATCGTGCGGTTCTGGTTGGTCACCGGCATGGCGGTCGCGTTCGGTCTCGGCCTGTTCTACGCCGACTGGCTGAGCTTCGTGGGCCTGTGAGCGTCGAGGGCTTCCCGGTCGCCGGCCGCACGGTCCTGGTGGCCGGCCTCGGGGTCTCGGGGGTGGCGGCCGCCCGGGTGCTGCTGGACGCCGGGGCGCGTGTGCTGCTCACCGACGCCGCCCGCCGCCCGGCCGTCGACGAGCTGACCGGACGGGGCGCCGGGTGGCTGGGCGCGAGGGAGGTCCTGCCCGAGGACGTCGACCTGGTCGTCACCTCACCGGGCTGGCGGCCCGACGCGCCGCTGCTCGTCGATGCCGCCGCCCGCGGCGTCGAGGTGGTCGGCGAGCCGGAGCTGGCCTGGCGGCTGCGCGTCGCCGGCCCCCACGGCACGCGCGCCCCGTGGCTGGCGGTCACCGGCACCAACGGCAAGACGACGACGGTCACCATGCTCGAGGCGATCCTCACCGCCGCCGGGCACCGGGCCGTGGCCGCCGGGAACGTGGGCCGGCCCTTGGTCGAGGTGGTCACCGCCCGGGGTGCCGACGGGCTCCCGGCGCACGACGCGATCGCGGTGGAGCTCTCCAGCTTCCAGCTGCACTGGTCCTCGTCGCTGGCCCCGGCCGCGGCCGTGGTCCTCAACGTGGCCGACGACCACACCGACTGGCACGGCTCCTTCGCCGCCTACCGTGACGCCAAGGCGCGCATCCTCGAGCGCGCACCGGTCGCCGTCGCCGATGCGGGGGACCCCGTCGCCGCCGCTCTCGTCGCCGGCCACCCACGACCGGTCACCGTCACCCTCGCCGAGCCCGCCCCCGGGCAGCTGGGCGTGCGGGCCGGGGCGCTGGTCGACCGCGCCTTCGCCGCCGACCCGGCGGGGGAGCCGATCATGGAGCGCGCCGACCTTCCCGTCCCCGGGTCGCACAACACCGTCAACGCCCTCGCCGCCGCGGCCCTCGCCCGCGCGGCCGGGGTGCCGCTGGAGGCCGTCGCGCGCGGGCTGGCCGGGTTCCGCGGCGGCGCCCACCGCAACGTCCTCGTCGCCACGGTCGACGGCGTGCACTACGTCGACGACAGCAAGGCGACCAACCCGCACGCCGCCGCGGCCTCGCTCGCCGCCTACCCGCGGGTCGTCTGGGTCGCCGGGGGCCTGCTCAAGGGCGCCGACGTCGATCCGCTCGTCGCCGCCGTCGCCCCCCGGCTGGCCGGGGTGGTGCTGCTCGGCCGGGACCGGGAGCTGATCGCCGCCTCGCTGGCGCGACACGCCCCGTCGGTCCCCGTGGTGGCGGTGCCCAGCGGCGACGATGACGGGATGGACGGGACCGGTGCGACGGGGGAGGCGACGATGGCCGCGGTCGTGGCCGCCGCCGCCCGGCTGGCCGCCCCGGGCGACACGGTGCTGCTGGCGCCCGCGGCGGCCTCGATGGACGTCTTCCGCGACTACGGGCACCGGGGCCGTGCCTTCGCCGACGCCGTCGCGGCGCTGGCCCGATGACCGCCACGACCGCCCGGCCGGGCCGCGCGGCCGGGACCGAGCGCCGATCCCCGGGCACGCGGCTCCGGCACCAGCGCGCGCCGCGGTTCCGCGGACCCGCCTGGACGGACGGCCCGATGACCAGCTGCCACCTGGTGCTCGGGGCCGCCGGGCTGCTGCTGCTGATCGGCCTGGTCATGGTCTTCTCCGCCTCCTCGATCGAGGCGGCGCTGGCCGACGAGCCGGCGTGGGCGCCCGGCGTGAAGCAGCTGGTGCTGGCCTGCATCGGGCTCGGCGCGATGGTCGTCGCCATGCGGCTGCCGGTGGGGCTGGTGCGCCGGTGGGCGCCGATCGGGCTGATCGTCGTCGTCGTCCTGCTGGTCCTCGTGCTGATCCCCGGCATCGGCCAGGAGCGCAACGGCGCCCGGCAGTGGATCTCCCTGGGCGTCACCGACTTCCAGCCCTCCGAGCTGGGCAAGCTGGTCTTCGCGCTGTGGGGCGCGCACGTCATCGCCCTGCGCGAGCGGTACCTCACGACGACGTCGCTGCTCGTGCCGGTGGTCCCGGTCTTCGCCCTCCTCTCGCTGCTGCTCATCCTCGAGCCCGACTTCGGTGGCGTGGTCAGCCTCGGCCTGGTACTCGTCGGCCTGCTCTGGGCCGGCGGGATGCCGCTGCGCTGGTTCGGCGCCTTCGCCGGGGTGGCCGCCGTCGCGATCGTGGTCATGGTGCAGGCGGCGCCGTACCGGATGGAGCGGATCACCGCGTTCCTCGATCCGTTCGCGGACCCGACCGACACCGGCTTCCAGGCGATCCGGGGCATGTACGCGCTGGCCACCGGGGGGCTGTGGGGCGTGGGCCTGGGCAACAGCGCGATGAAGTGGAACATCCTCCCGGAGGCCGAGTCCGACTACATCTTCGCGATCCTCGGCGAGGAGCTGGGCTTCCTCGGCTGCCTGGTCGTCGTCACGCTGTACGGGGTCCTCGCCTACGCCGGCTTCCGCATCGCCCGGCGCTCGGCCGACCGCTTCGTCCAGCTGGCCTGCGTCGCCATCACCGTGTGGCTCACCGGCCAGGCGACCATGAACATGGGCTACGTGGTCGGACTGCTGCCGGTGACCGGGGTGACGCTCCCGCTGATCTCGGCGGGCGGCACCTCGCTGATCCTGACCCTGTTCATCGTCGGCCTGCTCGCCCGGTTCGCCCGCTCGGAGCCGGCCGCCGTCGAGCACCTGCGCACGGCCGAGCGGAGCCGGCTGGCGCGGCTGCTCATGCCGGCCCCCAGCACGGCCGTCGACCAGGTGCGTCCCCGCCGATTCCCCGCGGACGCCGTTCCGGAGCGGCCGGTGGTGGGCACCCCACGCACCGTCTCGCACGCGCGGGGCGGCGCATCCCGCCGCTCCCCGGTACGCACGGAGGCCCCGTCGGGGGCCGGGGGCGCGATCCGGCCCCGGGGCGCGTCGGCGCGCACCCCGCCGGGGGCCCCGGCGCCGCGGCAGCGCCCCGTCGCCCCGCGCGGTCGCCCCGGCGGTGACCGGTGAGCGCCCTGCGGTCGGTCGTCCTCGCCGGTGGGGGCACCGGCGGGCACATCGAGCCGATGCTCTCCCTCGCCGACGCCCTCCGCCGGCGCGACGGCGACCTGCGCATCACCTGCCTGGGCACGGCGCGCGGCATGGAGACGCGGCTGGTGCCCGCCCGCGGCTACGACCTGCGGCTCATCCCGCCGGTCCCGCTGCCGCGCAAGCCCACGCCCGACCTGCTGCGCGTGCCCGGCCGGGTGCGCCGGTCGGTCGCCGAGACCCGCGCCCTGCTGGACGAGCTGGCCGCCGACGTGGTGGTCGGCTTCGGTGGCTACGTGGCGCTGCCGGCCTACCTCGCCGCCCGCCGCGCCTCCGTGCCGGTGGTGGTGCACGAGCAGAACGCCCTGCCGGGGCTGGCCAACCGCATCGGCGCCCGGCTGGCCGCCCGCGTCGCGGTCACCGTGCCCGGCACGCCGCTGCACCGCGGCGAGCACGTCGGCATGCCGCTGCGTCGGGCGATCTCCTCGCTGGACCGGGCCGCCCGGCGGGCCGAGGCGCGGGCGCAGTTCGGCCTGCACGCCGATCGCCCGACGCTGCTGGTGTTCGGCGGGTCGCAGGGTGCGGCGTCGCTCAACCGTGCCGCCGTCGCCGCGGCCGACGCCCTGACCGCCGCGGGGGTGCAGGTGCTGCACGCCCGGGGGCCCAAGAACACCGACGTGGTGGTCCCCGAGCCGCCGGCGGGCAGCGCGCCCTACGTCGTCGTGGACTACCTGGAGCGGATGGACCTCGCCTACGCCGCGGCGGACCTCGCGCTCTGCCGCTCCGGCGCGGTCACCGTCGCCGAGCTCTCCGCCGTGGGCCTGCCCGCAGCCTTCGTCCCGCTGCCGATCGGCAACGGCGAGCAGCGGCGCAACGCCCTGCCGGTGATCGAGGCCGGCGGTGGGCTGCTCGTCGAGGACGCCGACCTCGACCCGGCCTGGATCACCGGCACCCTGGTTCCGCTGCTGACCGACCCGGCGGCGCTGGCCGGCCTCGCCCGGCACGCGGCCGCCGCCGGCGTCCCCGACGCCGACGAGAAGCTGGCCGACATCGTCTGCGAGGTAGCAGCACAGTGAGCACCGAGCGATGAGCGCCGACGACGTGGCGGCCTGGACCGGCCCGGTGCCGTCCCTGCCGGAGCTGGGTGCGGTGCACTTCATCGGGATCGGCGGCGCCGGGATGAGCGGCATCGCACGGATCCTCCTCGCCCGGGGCGTCCGCGTCTCGGGCACCGACCGGCGGGACAGCCCGACGCTGCTGGCGCTGCGTGCCCTCGGCGCGCGGGTGGAGCTCGGCCACGACGGCGCGCACGTCGGCGACGCCGACACCGTGGTCGTGTCGACGGCGATCCGGGCGGACAACCCCGAGCTCGTCGCCGCCCGCGACCGCGGCCTGCGGGTGCTGCCCCGCGCGGTGGCCCTGGCCGCCGTCATGGCGGGGCGGCGCAGCGTCGCCGTCGCCGGCACGCACGGCAAGACCTCGACCACCTCGATGCTCACCGTCGCGGTGCAGGCCTGCGGCGTCGACGCGTCGTTCGCGATCGGCGGCAACCTCAACGAGTCCGGCAGCAACGCGCACGCGGGGGAGGGCGACGTCTTCGTCGCCGAGGCGGACGAGAGCGACCGCTCCTTCCTGCTGCTGTCGCCGTTCGCGGGGATCGTCACCAACGTCGAAGCCGACCACCTGGACAACTACGGCGACCTCGCGGCCGTGGAGCAGGCCTTCGACCGGTTCCTGCAGACCGTGCACCCCGAAGGGTTCGTCGTCCTCTGCGCCGACGACCCGGGGGCGGCCCGGCTGCGGACGGTGCCCGGACCGGCCCGCGTGCGCACCTACGGCACCGCCGCGGACGCCGACCTCCGGCTGGTCGACCTGGTCGTCGGCCGGGAGCACACCAGCTACACCGCGCTGCTGGACGGCGCGGAGCTCGGCCGGGTCGCGATCCAGCTGCCGGGTGAGCACATGGCGCGCAACAGCGCCGCGGCGCTGCTCGCCGGTCTGGAGCTCGGGCTGCCCGCCGGCGGCCTGATCGAGGGGCTCGCCCGCTTCGGCGGCGTGCACCGGCGCTTCGAGCTCAAGGGCGTCGCCGGGGGCGTGCGGGTCTACGACGACTACGCCCACCACCCGACCGAGGTCGAGGCCCAGCTCCGGGCCGCCCGCGCGGTGGCGGGGGAGGGCCGGCTCGTCGTCGCCTTCCAGCCGCACCTGTACAGCCGCACCCGGGAGTTCGCCGAGGGCTTCGGCGCCGCGCTCGGCCTGGCCGACGAGGTCGTCGTCATGGACGTCTACGGCGCCCGCGAGGACCCGGTTCCGGGGGTGACCGGCGCGATGGTCGCCGACGCCGTGCCGCTGCCGGCCGAGCAGGTGCTCTTCGAGCCGTCGTGGTCGGCGGCCGGCCCGGCGCTGGCCGCCCGCGCCCGTCCGGGCGACCTGGTCATGACGATGGGTGCCGGTGACGTCTCGATGGTCGGGCCCGAGGTGCTCGACGCCCTGCGCGCCACGGAGGGGCCGGCCGGGAAGGACGACGCGCCGGACGCCGGCCGGTGAACCGGACCGGCAGCACCACCCGCGACCGCACGCGGAGCGGACGCCGGACCGCCGATCGCCGCAGCGCCCGCGTCACCCCGCTGCCCGACCGGCGCGCGCCCCGGCGCCGCTCCCGGCAGCGGCGGTCGATCCAGCTGGCCGTGGGCGCGACCCTCGTGGCCGTGGTCGGCTGGCTGCTCTGGATGTCCCCGCTGCTGGCGGTCCGGACGGTCCAGGTGGACGGGACGACGACGCTCCCGGCCGACCGGGTGCGGGAGGCCGCGCAGGTGCCCGACGGCGTGCCGCTCCTGCGCGTCGACCTCGATGTGGTCGAGGATCGCGTCGCCCGGCTTCCGCAGGTCCGCGAGGTGCAGGCCGCGCGCGGCTGGCCCGACCGCATCGTGGTCACCGTTGCCGAGCGGGTGCCGGTGGCGGTGGTCGGTCAGCCGGGCCGGCGGTCGCTGGTGGACGCCGACGGCATCCTGTTCGACACCGTGACCGGGAACCCGCCTCCCGCTGTGGTGCCGCTCGTCGTGGACGACGCGCAGGCGGGCGACCCGGAGACGCTGGCCGGGATCGCGGCGATCCGCGCCCTCCCCACCGACCTCCGACGCGAGCTGGCCGAGGTCACCGTCCCCGGCGTCGAGGACATCGGCCTCACCTTGAGCGACGGCACCGTCGTGGTGTGGGGCGACGCCGCGGAGTCCGCCACCAAGGCGCAGGTCCTGGGCGCGCTGCTCGACCGGATCGCCGCCGGTGAGCTCGAGCCGGCCGCCGAGATCGACGTCAGCACCCCCGACGCGGTCGTCCTGCGCTAGGGCCGGGCCGCGCGCCCCGGGTCGAGCCGGGGCGGTGGCGGAGGGTGTCCGCTCGCCTGCGTACCGGCGGCGACCAGCAGATCGGCCGACACGCCGGAGGCTCCGACACGCCGGACACGCGAAATCCTCGCCGAAGTTTCTGGTCGCGCGCGCGGTCGGTCCCTGGATCACGGGATGAGACATCCACGGCGCGAGTCGTCACGCCCAGTGGGGCAGATGTGACCAGTGGGTCGCCGGGGTTCGGTGCGATCCGGGTCCACCGACACGCCGACCCGGGGAGGGTGCTTGTAGCGCCTCTCGGACCACACCTAACTTCATCCACGTCGACCGAGTTGACATAACTGTAAGGCTGAACTTGAGGATGAGGGTCCAGTTGGGGAGCGCCGCATGACACCTCCGCACAACTATCTAGCGGTCATCAAGGTCGTCGGCATCGGCGGCGGCGGGGTGAACGCGGTCAACCGCATGATCGAAGTCGGCCTCAAGGGGGTCGAGTTCATCGCGATCAACACCGATGCCCAGGCGCTGCTGATGAGCGACGCCGACGTCAAGCTCGACGTCGGCCGGGAGCTCACCCGCGGGCTCGGGGCCGGTGCGCAGCCCGACGTCGGCCGGCAGGCCGCCGAGGACCACCGCGAGGAGATCGAGGAGGTGCTCAAGGGCGCCGACATGGTCTTCGTGACCGCTGGTGAGGGTGGTGGCACCGGTACCGGTGGCGCGCCCGTCGTCGCCTCGATCGCCCGCAAGCTCGGCGCGCTGACCATCGGTGTGGTCACCCGCCCGTTCGCCTTCGAGGGCAAGCGGCGCGCGGTGCAGGCCGAGTCGGGCATCGAGGAGCTGCGCAACGAGTGCGACACGCTCATCGTCATCCCGAACGACCGGCTGCTGCAGCTGGGTGACCGGAACGTCAGCGTCATGGACGCCTTCCGCACCGCGGACCAGGTGCTGCTCTCCGGTGTCCAGGGCATCACCGACCTGATCACGACCCCCGGTCTGATCAACCTGGACTTCGCCGACGTCAAGTCGGTCATGTCCGGCGCCGGGTCGGCGCTGATGGGCATCGGCAGCGCGCGCGGTGACAACCGGGCGCTGCTGGCCGCCGAGCAGGCGATCGCCAGTCCGCTGCTGGAGGCCTCGATGGAGGGCGCCCACGGCGTGCTGCTGTCGATCTCGGGCGGGTCGGACCTCGGCCTGTTCGAGATCAACGAGGCAGCCTCGCTGGTCTCCGACGCCGCGCACGCCGACGCCAACATCATCTTCGGTGCGGTGATCGACGACGCCCTCGGCGACGAGGTGCGGGTGACGGTCATCGCGGCGGGGTTCGACGGTGGCCGTCCCAGCTCGCGCAAGGAGACCTCGGCGGCGACGTCGGGTCCGACCTCCGGGCCGCTGTCCACCGGCGGCGCCTCGCCGTTCGCGTCGCAGCGTCGTCCCGTCGCCGCGCCGCCGGTCGCGGCGGCTCCGCCGGCGGCCCAGCCGGCGCCGGCGGCCCAGCCGGCGACTGGGGAGCGGCTCGCCCAGCCGGCGCCGGCCGCGTCGGCCGGCCGGCCGGCCGGCGGTGGCGGGCTGACCGTCCCCCCGCTCCCGCCGATCCCCGGTCCGGTCGCCAACGGCCGCCGGCCGCTGTCGAACGAGGACTTCGAGGAGGAGCTCGACATCCCGGAGTTCCTCAAGGGCTGAGAGCGGACCCTCTCCTCCTCACCTCCCGCACGTTCGGGCGAGCCACTGGAGGGGGCCGTAAGGTCAGCAGTGATGAGCACTGAACCGGCCGCCCCGTCGGCGGTGCGACCCCGCCGGGTCGTCACCGACCGGCGGGGCGGCCGTTCGCGTCCTCCCTACGACTCCTTCAACCTCGGCACGCACGTCGGCGACGACCCAGCCGACGTCGGGGCCAATCGCGCGCGCGTCGCGCGCGAGCTCGGGGTGGCCGGGGACCGGCTGGTCTGGATGGACCAGGTCCACGGCACCGGCGTCGCGATCGTCGACGGCCCCCGGGCGGAGCCGGTCGCCGCGACCGACGGGCTGGTCACCGCGACGCCCGGGCTGGTGCTGACGGTGCTCGCGGCCGACTGCGTCCCCGTCCTGCTGGCCGACTCCGAGACCGGTGTCGTCGCAGCTGTGCACGCCGGGCGCGAAGGGCTGCGGCAGGGCGTCCTCCCGGCCGCGCTGTCGGCCATGGCCAGCCTGGGTGCCCGCGCGCGCCACGTGACGGCCCTGCTGGGTCCCGCGGTGTGCGGCGCCTGCTACGAGGTGCCCGCGGCGATGCAGGCCGACGTCGCGCGGGTCGCCCCCGACGCAGCGGTGCGCACCCGGGCCGGCACGGCGGGGCTGGACCTGCGGGCCGGGGTCGAGCAGGTCCTCCGCCGGGCCGGTATCCCCGAGGTCGTCCAGGACCCGCGCTGCACGGTCGAGGACCCCTCCCTCTTCTCCCACCGGCGCGACGGCGTCACCGGTCGCCAAGCCGGCCTGGTCTGGCTCGGCTGATCGAGGGCCCCCGTGCCCCCCGCCGCCCGCAGGCTCGCGGCGGGCCCCTGCGCGGGGGCCGGTTCCTCCTTGGACAATCGGCCACGTGAACTCGCTCCAGGAGAACCTGCGCGCGGTCCGCGCCCGGATCGACGCGGCCGCCCGCGCTGCCGGCCGCGACCCGGCCGACGTCGCGCTCCTCGCGGTCAGCAAGACCTGGCCCGCCGCCGACGTCCGGGCGCTCGCCGGGCTGGGGCAGCGGGACTTCGGCGAGAACCGCGTGCAGGAGCTCCTGGAGAAGGCCGACGAGCTCGCGGGCGCGGACCTGCGGTGGCACTTCGTGGGCCAGCTCCAGCGCAACAAGGCCGCGGCCGTGGCGCGGACCGGCGCGGTCGTCCACTCGCTCGACCGGGCCTCCCTGGCCGCGACCCTGGACCGGGCCGGGCAGCAGGCCGGGCGCCCGGTCGAGGTGCTGATCCAGGTGGACCTCGGCGGTCCCGAGGGGCAGGCCGCCGCGCGGGGCGGCGCGTCGCCCGATGGCGTCCCCGCACTCGCCGACGCCGTGGCGACGGCGCCCGGGCTGCGGTTGCGCGGGCTCATGGCGGTCGCTCCCCGCGGAGAGCGACCGGCACCGGCCTTCGCGCGGCTGGCCGCCCTCGCCGAGCGCCTCCGGGCCGACCACCCGGAGGCGGTGGAGATCTCTGCGGGCATGAGCGGCGACCTGGACGAGGCGGTCACGGCCGGCGCGACGATCGTGCGTGTCGGAACCGCGTTGTTCGGAGCGCGGCCCCTACCCTGCGGTGAGGTCGAGGAACACCAGCCACGCGAGTCACAGCAGTCGCACGAGCCGCAGGCTCACCGGGCTCCTGGGGCGGATGTGACGACGACGGTGCAGATGCGACGCTGAGGACACCGGCAGAGGGGAAGGTCCGATGGCTGGAGCCATGCGGAAGATGGGGATCTACCTGGGGCTCGTCGAGGACGACGACACCCGCGGCTACGGCCGGTACGACTCCCGCACGTCCGACGAGCTGGAGCACGATCGCCGCTACGGCCGGTACGGCGAGGACCGCTACGCCGACGAGTTCGCCGACCGGCCCTACGCCGACGACGACTACACCGGTGGGTACGCCGACGACGAGCCGGCGGTCGCCGAGGTGCCCGCCGCCCGCGACCCCGAGCCGCTGTCGGTGCGGCGCGTCCAGGCCCGCCCGCTCGGCCTCGCGCCGGCCGGTGCCACCGCCGCCGGTTCCGGGCCCGGGCCGGTCGGTGCCCGGCTCGGCGGCATGAACAGTGGTCCCGTCGCCGCCGCGGGCCTCGCCGTCCGCGAGCCGGTGGTGGCCCCCGCTCCCGAGCCCGAGGCGGCACCTGCTCCCGTGTCCAAGACCTACCGGATCACCACGCTGCACCCGCGCACCTACAACGAGGCCCGCACCATCGGTGAGCGCTTCCGCGACGGCATGCCGGTCATCATGAACCTCACCGAGATGGACGACGCCGACGCGAAGCGACTCGTCGACTTCGCTGCGGGACTGAGCTTCGGCCTGCGCGGTAGTATCGAGCGGGTCACGGCGAAGGTGTTCCTGCTCAGCCCGCAGGACGTCGCCGTCACCCCTGAGGACAAGGCGAAGATCCGCGAGGGCGGGTTCTCCGACAAGTCCTGAGCGGCGAAGTGGAGTCGGCACCGGCGGGTGCCCTGAACGAGCGGGGCCCGTGTCTCTTATCTGGCAGATCCTCTCATCGGTGCTGCTCGTCTTCCTCGTCCTGCTCTTCGCGCGGTTCGTCGTCGACTGGGTGATGGTGCTGGCCCGCAGCTGGCGTCCCACCGGCCTGGTCGCGGCCGGCCTCGAGGTCGTCTACTCCACCACCGACCCGCCGCTGAAGGCGGTGCGCAAGGTCATCCCGCCCCTGAACCTGGGGTCCATCCGACTGGACCTCGGGTTTATGGTGCTGCTGATCGCCGTGGTGGTCCTCCGGAACGTCACGCTCGCACTCGCATGACCGCTGAATCCACCGGGATCAGAACCGCGGGCCGGCCGCGCTCCGGCGCCCGTCGCGCCACGCCCTGCTCCCGCCGTCCGACCCGAGGTGACCTGCGATGCCACTGACGCCTGCCGACGTGCACAACGTCGTCTTCAAGAAGCCGCCGATCGGCAAGCGGGGCTACGACGAGGACGAGGTCGACGCCTTCCTCGACGTCGTGGAGGCCGAGCTGGCCCGCTTGATCGAGGAGAACAACGAGCTGCGTTCCAGCGCGGTTCGCGCCGGTGCACGCGCCGAGGAGCGGCCCGAGCCGTCTGCGCCGGCCCCGGTCGCGGCGGCGCCCGTCGCGGCGGCCCCGCCGCCCCGGGAGGACGACAGCGCGCGGGCCTCGCGGATGCTGGCCCTGGCCACCGAGACCGCTGACCGCTACGTCAACGAGGCCAAGACGCAGTCCGAGGAGATGCTCAGCGGCGCCAAGACCAACAGCGAGCGCATGATGAGCGAGGCGCGGGCCAAGAGCGAGCAGATGGTCACCGAGGCCAAGCACCGCGCGGACTCGATGATCGGCGACGCCCGCACCCGCGCCGAGACGTTGGAGCGGGACGCCCGCGCCAAGGCCGCCGCCCTCGACGAGGACGCCGAGCGGCGGCACGTCGAGGCCATGGGCAGCCTCGAGGAGAAGCGCAGCAGCCTGGAGCGCAAGATCGAGGAGCTGCGGACCTTCGAGCGCGAGTACCGCACCCGGCTGCGGTCCTACCTCGAGTCGCACCTGCGCGACCTGGACAGCCGAGGCTCGGCCGAGCCCGCGACAGCGGGCCGGCAGAACCAGCACGCCAGCGCCTGAGCGCTGTACCCCTCCCCGTGCCTGGAGAACGGCACGACGAGCAGGGCTCCCGGACTCCGGTCCGGGAGCCCTGCTGCTTTCTCCGGCTGCTCCCGGCTCTGAGCGAGGCCCGTGTCTGCCTGCGAGGTGTGGGTGGGGGAGGGGCCTTCTAGAGTCCAGGCGTGATCGTGACCGCCGGGCTGCTCGTGCTCCTGGGCTTCGGGCTCTTCGTGGGCGGGCTGCTGACCGGTGTCACCGCGCTGTACTGGAGTTGCGTGGCCGCCTGCGTCGTGGCCGCGGGGGTGCTGATCGCCGCCCGCCGGAAGATGGCGGCTCGATCAGCCTCCGCGACGACGCCCCCCGCCACCGCTCCGGCCGTCCCCCCGGCAGCGGCCGGGCCGGACCTGGCGACCGGCGCCACCGCCGCGCCGCCCACCGCCGCGCCCACCCCGGCGACGGTGCAGGAGACGCCTCCGGATACCCACCCGGAGCCGGGAACCGCCCCCGTCGCCGGACCGGCTGCCGGCGCGACCGCCGCCTCCGTGGCGGCCGCGCAGGGCCCCGAGGCTCCGGTCGAGCTGCCCGATCCTCCGGTGGAGGAGGTCGAGGTGACCGACCTGCTGATCATCGTCGACCTCACCGACGAGGTGCTCGTCGTCGACGAGCACCCCCGGTACCACGTGCCCGGGTGCGTGCACCTCCAGGGGCACAGTCCCATCCCGCTGCCACTGGACGAGGCGCGCACCGACGGGTTCACCCCCTGCGGCGTGTGCCGGCCCGACCGGACCCTGGCGAAGCGGGCGCGCGCCCGCCGCTAGCAGGCCCGGTCCCGCTCCTCCCTTCCCGCTGGCGGCGAGCGGGGAGGGGGAGGTGCTCAGGCCTTGGCCACCCAGAACCGGGAGCCCTCGGGCCCCTCGACGCCCTCGCCCGGGCCCGCCGTGCCGGCGTGCACCGCGCTGGCCAGCACCTCGCCGGCCAGCTGCTCGGCGTGCTCGGTCAGGGCCTGCGCCATGGCGCCGTCGGCGGTCCACGACAGCTCGATCCGGTCGCTGACCTCCAGGCCGCTGGTCTTGCGCGCCTCCTGCACGAGCCGGACCACCTCGCGCACCAGGCCCGCGCGCTCCAGCTCGGGGGTGAGGGTGAGGTCCAGGGCCACGGTCAGGCCACCGGCGCTGGCCACGGTCCAGCCCTCGCGCGGGGTCTCGGTGACCACCAGGTCGCCGTCCTCGAGCGGCACGGGAGAGCCCTCGACGTCCACGCTCGCCGTGCCGGCGCGGTAGGCCGCGACGAGAGCCGGCGCGTCGGCCGCGGCGACGGCCCTGGCCACCGCCTGCACCTGCTTGCCCAGACGGCGGCCCACCGCGCGGAAGTCCACCTTCACGCTGACGTCGACCAGGTCGCCCCCCACGGCGGCCAGCTCCATGAGCTCGGCGACGTTGAGCTCGTCGGCGACCTCGGCGACCAGGTCGCGGGGGAGGGCCGACCAGCCGGGCGCGGCGACGACCGCGCGGGCCAGCGGCTGCCGGGTGCGCATCTTGGCCGAGGTCCGGGCCGAGCGGCCCAGCTCGACCAGGCGGCGCACCAGCGCCATCTGCTCGACCAGGGTGTCGTCGAGCGCGGTCTCGTCCACCTGGGGCCAGGAAGCGAGGTGCACGCTGTCCACCGGCGCCTGGCCCCCCGGCCCGGCCAGGCCCGGCACCACGGCGCGCGACCAGACCTCGTCGGTCACGAACGGCGTGAACGGCGCCATGAGCCGGGTCAGCCCGTCGAGGACCTCGTGCAGGGTGCCCAGCGCCGAGGGGTCGCCGTCCCAGAAGCGGCGCCGGGACCGGCGCACGTACCAGTTGGAGAGGTCGTCGACGAACTGGGCCAGGAGCCGGCCGGCACCCTGGGTGTCGAAGTCCTCCAGCGCCGCGGTGACGTCGCGGGTCACGGCGGCGAGCTCGGCGAGCGCCCAGCGGTCCAGCAGCGGGCGCTCGGCGCGTGGGGGCGCCGGGCTCGCGACCGGGTCCCAGCCGTTGGTCTCGGCGTACAGGGTGAAGAAGCTGGCGGTGTTCCAGTAGGTGAGCAGCACCTTCCGGACGACCTCGGACAGCGTCTCGTGCCCGACCCGCCGGGCCGACCACGGCGAGCCCCCGGCGAGCATGAACCAGCGGACGGCGTCGGCGCCGTGCCGGTCCATGAGCGGGATGGGCTCCAGGATGTTGCCCAGGTGCTTGCTCATCTTCCGGCCGTCCTCGGCCAGGATGTGGCCCAGGCAGAGCACGTTCTCGTAGGAGCTCTTCTCGAACACCAGGGTGCCGACGGCCATCAGCGTGTAGAACCAGCCGCGGGTCTGGTCGATCGCCTCGCAGATGAACTGCGCCGGGTAGGCCGCCTGGAACTGCTCGGAGTTGCGGTGCGGCGCGCCCCACTGCGCGAACGGCATCGAGCCGGAGTCGTACCAGGCGTCGATGACCTGCCGGACGCGCCGGTAGGTGCCCTCCTCGCCGGGCCGCGTGAAGGTGACGTCGTCGATGAACGGCCGGTGCGGGTCCAGGTCGGAGAGGTCGCGGCCGGTCAGCTCCGACAGCTCGGCCAGCGAGCCGACGGCCACCATCCGGCTCGGATCGGCGTCGTTGCGCCAGATCGGCAGCGGCGTGCCCCAGTAGCGGTCGCGGGAGAGAGCCCAGTCGACGTTGTTGTTCAGCCAGTCGCCGTACCGGCCGGTCTTGATGCTCTCCGGGTACCAGTTGGTCTTCTCGTTCTCCGCGAGGAGCTGGTCCTTGATCTGGCTGGTGCGGATGTACCAGGACGGCTGCGCGTAGTACATCAGCGGCGTGTGGCAGCGCCAGCAGTGCGGATAGCTGTGCTCGTACCGGATCTCGCGGAACAGCACGCCGCGGTTCTCCAGGTCCTCGACCAGCTGCGGGTCGGCGGCCTTGAAGAAGTGCCCGCCCACCAGCCGGACCCCGGGCAGGAAGTGCCCGGTCGGGTCGATGGGGTTGACCACGGGCAGCCCGTAGCCGCGGCAGACCGCCAGGTCGTCGGCGCCGAAGGCGGGGGACTGGTGGACCAGGCCGGTCCCGTCGTCGGTGGTGACGTACTCGGCGAGGACGACGAAGTGGGCGTCCTCACCGGCCGGGAACTCGACCAGGTCGAACGGCCGCCGGTAGTGGGTGCGCTCCCAGTCGCGGCCGGGAGCGCGGCCGAGCACCTCGGCGTCCTCCCCGAGGACGGCGGCCAGCAGCGGTTCCGCCACCACGACCGGGACGTCGTCGGAGCCGGCCGCCCGGGCGACGACGTAGGGGACGTCGGGGTGCACGGCGACGGCGGTGTTGCTGGGCAGCGTCCACGGCGTCGTCGTCCAGACCAGCAGGTCGGCCTTGCCGGCCCACTCGCCGTCGGTGATCGGCAGCCGCACGTACACCGACGGGTCGGTGATCGTCTCGTACCCCTGGGCGACCTCGTGGTCGGACAGCCCGGTGCCGCAGCGCGGGCAGTAGGGCGCCACCCGGTGGTCCTCGACCAGCAGCCCCTTCTCGAAGACCTGCTTCAGCGACCACCAGACGCTCTCGATGTAGGCCGGGTCCATCGTCCAGTAGGCGGTGGACATGTCGACCCAGTAGCCCATCCGGTGGGTCAGCTCGGTGAACGCGTCGACGTGGCGCTCCACCGACGCCCGGCAGCGGGCGTTGAACTCGGCGATGCCGAACCGCTCGATGTCCGGTTTGCCGGCGAAGCCGAGCTCCTGCTCGACGGCGATCTCCACCGGCAGGCCGTGGCAGTCCCACCCGGCCCGGCGGGGCACGGAGAAGCCCTGCATCGTCTTGAACCGGGGGAAGACGTCCTTGAACGCCCGCGCCTCGATGTGGTGGGTGCCCGGCCGGCCGTTGGCCGTGGGCGGGCCCTCGTAGAAGGTCCACTGCGGGCGGCCGGCCGACTCCTGCAGCGACCGGTCGAAGACCTTCTCGTTCTCCCAGCGCTCCAGGATGCCGCGCTCCAGGGCGGGGAGGTCGACCTGCGGGGGCAGCGCGGAGAAGGGGCCGGGTGAGCTCACGGGCACCATCATCCCCGACCCGGGTGGCGCACCGGTGGGCCGGGCCACCACCGGGGGAGCCCGCCCGCCGTACGGGAGACTGACCGCATGCGGAGCGGCCGAGGGTGAACACGACCGTCACCGTCGCACTGGCCCTCGGGGCGCTGGTCGTGCTGGTCGCCGCGGTCGCGCTCCGGCTGGCCGATCGCGTGGGCCTGCCGAGCCTGCTGCTGTACCTGGCCCTCGGCCTGGCGATCGGTGAGGGCGGGCTGGGCGTGCGTTTCGACGACGCCGAGCTGACCCAGACCCTCGGGGTGGCCGCGCTGGTCGTCATCCTCGCCGAGGGTGGGCTGACCACCCGCTGGGCCGACATGCGGCGGGCGGTCGGGCCGGGGCTTTCCCTCGCCACCGTCGGGGTGGCGGTGAGCGTCGGCATCACCGCGGCCTTCGCCGTCTGGCTTCTCGACGCCTCGTGGGGCTTCGCCCTGCTGCTGGCCGCGGTGGTCGGGTCCACCGACGCGGCGGCGGTCTTCGGGGCCCTGCGGAGGCTGCCCCTGCCCCGTCGGCTGGCGGCCTCCATCGAGGCGGAGAGCGGGCTCAACGACGCCCCGGCGATCCTCCTGGTCACCACCCTCGCCGCCTACCTCACCGGCGCCGGCCCGGGAGCGTGGTGGCTCATCGTGCTGCAGGTCGTCGGCCAGCTGATCGGCGGCGCCCTGATCGGCGTGGCGCTCGGGGTCGGCGGGGCGGCGCTGCTGCGCCGGGTCGCCCTCCCGCTGGCCGGCTTCTACCCGCTGGCGATGCTGGCGCTGTGCGTGCTCGCCTTCGCGACGGCCACGCTCGCGGCCACCTCGGGCATCGTCGCGGTGTACCTGTGCGGGCTGGTGCTGGGCAACGCGGCCCTCCCGCACCGCGCCGCGAGCATCGGCTTCGCCGAGGGCATGGCCACCCTCGCCCAGATCGGGTTGTTCGTCCTGCTCGGGTTGCTCGCCTCGCCGTCCCGGCTGGCCGATGCCCTGCTCCCGGCGCTCGTGGTCGGCGGGGCGCTGCTGCTGGTCGCCCGGCCGGTGTCCGTGGTGCTGAGCCTGGTGTGGTTCCGGATGCCGTGGCGGCAGCAGGCCTTCGTCTCCTGGGCGGGCCTGCGCGGAGCCGTTCCCATCGTGCTCGCCACCTTCCCCGTGACCGCCGGGGTCACCGGCGCGGCCGGCATCTTCGACACCGTCTTCGTGCTGGTCGTCGTCTTCACCGTCGTGCAGGGCTGGTCCCTGCCCTGGGTGGCGCGACGGCTGCGGATCGCGGCCCCGGTCACGCCGCGCGACGTGGAGGTGGAGGCCGCCCCGCTGGAGACGCTGGACGCCGACCTGGTGCAGCTGACCGTGCCGGACGGGTCGCGCCTGCACGGTGTCTACCTGCCGGAGCTGCGGCTGCCCGAGGACGCCGCCGTGGTGCTCATCGTGCGCGAGGGCCGGGCGTTCGTGCCCGACCGGACCACCCGGCTGATGCGGGGCGACCAGGCGCTGCTGGTGTCGGCGCGCGGCTCCCGGGCGGAGGCGGAGCGGCGGCTGCGCGCGGTCAGCCGCGCCGGCCGGCTCGCCATGTGGCGGGGCGAGACCGGCCGCGCCGGCGAGGCCGACTGAGGGGCCGTCCTCGTCCGCGCGCTCGGCGCGGGCCGCGTGACGGTGGACGCTCTGCTGCGGACGTCGGCGTTCCGTGACATCGTGATCCCACCGGCACCGGGCGGCGGTCGCCGTGCCGGGATCCCACGGAGCACGTCATGCGGTATCTCTTCCGGCCACCGGCTACCGACGCGACCGGGCTGCTGTCGCTGCCGTGGCACCAGCCGCTGGAGGAGTGGGACGACGCCCTGCTCCTCGACGTCCCCTCGCGCGGCATCTCGCGGCACGTGGTGCGCTTCGTCGCGCTCGAGGGCCGGGTCTACGCGCTGAAGGAGATCGACGAGCGGCTGGCCCGGCACGAGTACGCGCTGCTGGCCCAGTTCGAGGGCGAGGGCCTGCCGGCGGTCTCGGTGCTCGGCATCTGCGTCGACCGGCCCGACGAGCAGCCGGCGGTGCTGGTCACCCGCTACCTCGAGTACTCGATGTCCTACCGCTGGTTGTTCTCCCGGCCACGCGGCGCCCAGTCGGCCGAGCAGCTGCTCGACACCATGGTCGTGCTGCTCGTGCGGCTGCACCTCGCCGGCGTCTTCTGGGGCGACTGCTCGCTGTCCAACACCCTCTTCCGGCTGGATGCCGGCACCTTCGCCGCCTACCTGGTCGACGCCGAGACCGTCGAGCGCCACCCGCGGCTGTCGCCCGGCCAGCGCCGCTACGACGTCGACCTGGCCCGCGAGCGGGTCGGCGCGGAGCTTCTGGACCTGCGGTACGGCGGTCTGCTGCCCGAGGGCATCGACCCGATCGAGGTGGCCGACAGCCTGCCCCGGCGCTATGAGTCGCTGTGGGAGGAGGTCACCCGCGAGGAGGTCTTCCGCACCGACGAGCAGCGCTACCGGGTGGCCGAACGGCTGCGGCGGCTCAACGAGCTCGGTTTCGACGTGGGCGAGGTCGAGCTGCGCACGACCGACGAGGGCACCCGGCTGCGGGTGGAGACCCGGGTCGCCGAGCCGGGGCACAACCGCCGGGAGCTGTTCCGGCTGACCGGGCTGGAGGTGCGGGAGCGCCAGGCCCAGCGGTTGCTCAACGACGTCCGGGCCTTCCGGGCCTACCTGGAGCAGAAGTCCGGCCGGCCGGTGCCCGAGACGATCGCCGGCCACCGGTGGCTGGGGGAGGTCTACCAGCCCGTGGTCGACGCCATCCCCGAGCACCTGCGCGGCCGGCTGGAGCCGGCGGAGGTCTTCCACGAGGTGCTCGAGCACCGGTGGTTCCTGTCCGAGAAGGCCGGGCGGGACGTCGGCACGACGCAGGCCGCGCGCTCCTACTTCGAGACCGTGCTCCCCAGCACCCCGCAGGAGCTGACGACGCCGTCGGCCATCGTCGGCCGCGGCTGAACCGCAGGTAACCGGCCGGTCGGACCGGCGTCACGCGGATGTCTCGTTCGGTTTGACAGCCCCTGACGGCAGTACGACGCTCCAAGGACCCCCGAGATCATCGGGCTGCACCGGACGCCAACGGAGGCGATGCGCGTGTCAGAGATTCCCGATCTCCACCTGCCGCGTGCTCGGGCGGGGGTGTCGCTCCCCGGTCGCTCCCGACGGCCGCGCCATCTGGCCGGTGCCGCCGCGGGTGTCGTCCTCGCCTCGGCCCTGGCCGCCTGCGGCGGTGACTCCGCCGGGCCGCCGACCCTCACCTGGTACATCAACCCGGACAACGGCGGTCAGGCCGAGCTCGCCAGCCGCTGCACCGAGGCCGCCGAGGGCCGCTACCGGATCGAGACGGCCCTTCTCCCGCGCGACGCCGCCTCCCAGCGCGAGCAGCTGGTGCGCCGGCTCGCGGCGAAGGACGCGTCGATCGACCTGATGAGCCTCGACCCCATCTACGTGCCCGAGTTCTCCCAGGCCGGCTTCCTGGCAGACGTCCCCGACGACGTCACCGAGCGCGTCACCGAGGGCGTGGTGCAGAGCGCCATCGCGGGCGCCACCTGGAACGAGGAGCTCGTCGCCGTCCCCTTCTGGGCCAACACGCAGCTCCTCTGGTACCGCCAGTCGGTCGCCGAGGCCGCCGGCCTGGACATGAGTCAGCCGGTCACCTGGGAGCAGATCGTCACCGCGGCGCAGGAGCAGGACGTGGAGCTGGGGGTCCAGGGTGCCCGTGCGGAGTCCCTCACGGTCTGGCTGAACTCGCTCATCGAGTCCGCCGGCGGGTCCGTCATCGAGGACAACGCCGACGACCCGGAGAACATCGAGCTGGGGCTGGCCAGCGAGGCCGGTGTCCGGGCCGCCGAGGTCATGCGCATGGTCGCCGACTCCGGGCAGGCTGGCGCCGCCTTCTCCACCGAGAACGAGTCGGCCTCGGCCGCCGAGTTCGAGGGGGAGAACGGTGGCTTCATGGTCAACTGGCCGTTCGTCTACGCCCAGGCCCTCGCCGGCGTGGAGGGCGGCACGCTCGACCCGTCGGTGCCGCAGGACTACGGCTGGGCCCTGTGGCCCCGGGTCGACGAGGACACCCCGAGCGCCCCGCCGCTCGGCGGCATCGACCTCGGGGTGGGCGCCTTCAGCGAGAACGCCGACCTCGCGTTCGAGGCGGCGGAGTGCATCACCACCGACGAGAACCAGGCCTACTACATGATCAACGAGGGGAACCCGGCCTCGTCGGCCGCGGTGTTCGACGACCCCGAGGTCCTCGAGCAGTTCCCGATGGCCCCCACCATCCGGGAGTCGCTGGAGCAGGCCGCACCGCGCCCGCAGACCGCTTACTACAACGAGGTCTCCGGCGGGCTGCAGCGGATGTACCACCCGCCGGGTTCGGTGGAACCCGGTGAGACCGGTGAAGAGGCCGGGGAGCTCATCACCGCCGTCCTCCGAGGGGAGCAGCTGCTGTGACGCAAACCGTTCTCCCACCGACCAAGAAGACGGCGCCCGTCTCGGCGCCCGACGGCACGGTCAGCGACCGGTCCCGCGGCGAGCGGAGGCTCGGCTGGCTGCTCGCCGGCCCGGCGTTCGTGGTCATGCTCGCGGTCACCGCGTACCCGATCCTGCAGGCCACCTACGAGTCGCTGTTCTCGTACCGCCTCACCGACCCGGGCAACCGGGAGTTCGTCGGCCTCGGCAACTACGGGGTGATCCTCAGCGACCCGCTCTGGTGGCAGTCGCTGTGGGTCACCGTGCTCATCACCCTCATCACCGTCGCGGTGGAGCTGGTCCTCGGCTTCGCGCTGGCGATGGTCATGGCGAAGGCGCTCGCCTCGATCCGCCCGGTCGTCCGGGCCGCGATCCTCATCCCGTACGCGGTGATCACCGTCGTCTCCGCGTTCGCCTGGCAGTTCGCCTTCGACATCAACACCGGGTTCGTGAACTCGTGGTTCGCCTGGCTCCCCGGAGTGGCCGCGGACACCGACTGGTTCGGTGACTTCTGGACGTCGATCTTCGTCATCTGCCTGGCCGAGATCTGGAAGACCACCCCGTTCATCTCGCTGCTGCTGCTCGCCGGCCTGGCCCAGGTGCCCGAGGTGCTGCAGGAGGCGGCCCAGGTCGACGGCGCCACCCGGTGGCAGCGGCTGTGGCGGGTGACCATCCCGAACATGAAGGCGGCGATCATGGTCGCCCTGCTGTTCCGCACGCTGGACGCGTTCCGGATCTTCGACAGCATCTTCGTCATGACCGCCGGTGCGAACGGCACCGAGTCGGTGTCCTTCCTGGCCTACCGGCAGACGATCTCCCGGCTGGAGATCGGGCTCGGTTCGGCGGTGTCAGTGCTGCTGTTCATCGCGGTGATGCTCATCGCCGCGCTGGCCGTCAAGGGGTTCAAGGTGGATCTGGGCGCGGCGAGAGGGGAGCAGTGATGTCCGGGCGGAAGCGGGCGCTGTGGCTCGTCGGCGGTGCGCTGATCATCGTGTACTGCCTGTTCCCGATCGCGTGGATCATCTCGCTGTCGTTCAAGTCGACCAACGACCTGACCACCGGCGGGTTCCTCCCCACCGAGTTCTCGCTGGAGAACTACGAGCTCATCCTCACCGGCGGGGCGAGCGGCCTGTTCCTGCCGGCGCTGCGGAACAGCTTCGGCATCTGCCTGATCGCCACCGCGATCTCGTGCCTGCTGTCGATGTTCGCCGCCTACGCGATCGCCCGGTTGGACTTCCCCGGCAAGAAGCTGATCCTCTCCACCGCGCTGGTCGTGGCGATCTTCCCGATCATCTCGATCGTCACCCCGCTGTTCAACCTGTGGCGGAACATCGGTCTCTACGACACCTGGCCGGGCCTGATCATCCCCTACCTGTCGCTGACCCTGCCGATCTCCATCTGGACCATGTCGGCGTTCTTCCGGGAGATCCCCTGGGAGATGGAGCAGGCGGCGCAGGTCGACGGCGCCACCAGCTGGCAGGCGTTCCGGCGGGTCATCGTCCCGTTGGCGGCCCCGGGTGTCTTCACCACCGCGATCATCGCCTTCTTCATCGCGTGGAACGACTTCCTCTACGGCATCTCGCTGACCTCCACCAGCGCGGCGCGGCCGGTGCCGGCCGCCCTGGGCCTGTTCTCCGGCGAGTCGCAGTTCGTGGAGCCGACCGGCTCGATCGCCGCGGCCGCGGTCATCGTGACCATCCCGGTCGTCGTCCTCGTCCTGCTCTTCCAGCGGCGCATCGTCGCCGGCCTCACCAACGGCGCGGTCAAGGGCTGAGCGCCATGACCGACCACAGCCGCACCTTCCCGACCCAGCGAGGGGACGAATCCTGATGGCCTCCATCGAGATGAAGAACATCGTCAAGCAGTACGGCGACGGGTTCCAGGCCGTGAACGACGTCAGCCTCGACATCGCCGACGGCGAGTTCATGATCCTGGTGGGCCCGTCGGGCTGCGGGAAGTCCACGCTGCTGCGGATGATCGTCGGGCTGGAGGACATCACCAGCGGGGACATGATCATCGGCGGCAAGCGGGTCAACGACCTGGCGCCGCGCGACCGGAACCTCTCCATGGTCTTCCAGAACTACGCCCTGTACCCGCACATGACGGTGTTCGAGAACATCGCCTTCCCGCTGCGGCTGGCCAAGACCCCCGACGACGAGGTCCGCCGCAAGGTGAACGAGGCCGCGGAGGTGCTCGAGCTCAAGGAGCACCTCGACCGCAAGCCGGCCAACCTCTCCGGCGGTCAGCGCCAGCGGGTCGCCATGGGCCGGGCCATCGTCCGTGACGCCGAGGCGTTCCTGTTCGACGAGCCGCTGTCCAACCTCGACGCCAAGCTGCGCGGGCAGATGCGCACCGAGATCTCCCGGCTGCAGCGCCGGCTCGGCATCACCACCGTCTACGTCACCCACGACCAGACCGAGGCGATGACCCTCGGCGACCGGGTCTGCGTCCTGCGCAAGGGCGAGATCCAGCAGGTCGCCTCACCTCGCGAGCTGTACGAGCAGCCGGTCAACCTCTTCGTCGCCGGGTTCATCGGCTCGCCCCCGATGAACTTCCTGCCGGCGACGCCGGAGGGCAACCGGCTGAAGACCCCCTTCGGCGAGATCGTGCTGGAGGAGAAGCGGGCGAAGGCGGTCGCCGGGCACGACCTGCTGCTGGTCGGCATCCGCCCCGAGTACTTCGAGGACGCCTCCCTGGTCGACGAGGCCAAGCGCCCGGTGGGCTCGACGTTCCGGGCGCGGGTGGACGTCACCGAGTGGCTCGGCGACTCCCAGTACGCCTACATCCCCTACGACGCCCCCGACTCGATCCGGGCGCAGCTGCGCGACCTCTCCAAGGAGCTGGACTCCGAGGAGCTGCGCACCCAGGCCATCGTCTCCATCGACGCGACGAGCCGGATCCGGGAGGGCCGGGAGGCGGAGTTCTGGCTGGACAGCCGCAAGGTGCACGTCTTCGACCCGGAGTCGGGGGAGAACCTGACCCGTGACGCCGAGGCCGGAGCCGAGCTGACCCGGCTGGCCACCCAGGACCGGATGGAGCAGGTGGAGGAGTCGCAGCCCCGCTCGCTCTCCGACGACGGGCACGCGCGGGTGGGCGGGGCTACGGCCGTCGGCTCGTAGGAGCAGCGGGGCGGCTGAGGCGGCGCGGCTATCGTCTTCGGCGATGGCCGCGCGGCCACGTCGCGATCCCGCCGAGCCGAGGAGCCCCCCTGTCCGAGCACGTCGACCCGGCGGACGACGCGCCCCGGGGCTCCTCCGCCGTCGCGCCCACCGGCCGCACGCGCACCCGGCTCCTGCTGGGCCTCGCCGCCGTCGTCCTGGTGCTCGACCTGGCCACCAAGCTGGTCGTGGTGGCGACCATCGAGCCGGGCGAGGACATCCGCACCCTCGGCGGGGCGCTGTACCTGACCCAGCTGCGCAACACCGGGGCGGCGTTCTCCTTCGCCGAGGGCTTCACCGTGCTGTTCACCCTGGTGGCCGTGGCGGTGGCCGTGGTCATCGTGCGGACCGCCCGCCGGCTGCGGTCGACCGGCTGGGCGGTGGCCCTGGGCCTGGTGCTCGGCGGGGCGCTGGGCAACCTGGTCGACCGGATCTTCCGCGACCCGGGCTTCCTGCGCGGCGGCGTCGTCGACTTCCTCTCGGTGTTCGGCCCCGACGGCAGCGTGTGGCCGGTGTTCAACGTCGCCGACTCGGCCATCGTCTGCGGCGGCCTCCTCGGGGTGCTGCTGGCGCTGCGGGGCATCGAGTTCGACGGCACCCGCAGCGGCGCGGACGACCAGGCCGACACGGCCTGAGCAAGGATCCCAGCCCACACCCCGCTCGCAGGCTCGCGGCGGGGCCCTGCCGGAGGGCCGTTCCAGTGCTGCACCGAGGCCGGCAGTCACAATGGAGCCCGTGACCAGCGCTCCCGGCCTCCACCGGGCCCTCCCGGTGCCCGACGGGCTGGAGGGCCAGCGGGTCGACCAGGCCCTGTCCCGGCTCTTCGGCCTGTCCCGCACCGCCGCGGCCGAGGTGGCCGACGCCGGCCACGTCGTCGTCGACGGCCGCGTCCGGGGCAAGGGCGACCGGCTCAGCGGCGGCAGCTGGCTGGAGGTGGAGCTGCCGCCACCGCCGGGGGAGCCGGCGCCGCCCCGGCCGGTCGAGGGCATGACGATCCTGTTCGACGACGACGACCTGGTCGTGGTCGACAAGCCGGTCGGCGTCGCGGCGCACCCCAGCCCCGGCTGGGACGGACCCACGGTCATCGGCGGTCTCGCGGCGGCCGGCTACCGGATCTCGACGTCGGGGGCGGCCGAACGGCAGGGCGTGGTGCACCGCCTGGACGCCGCCACCACCGGGGTCATGGTCGTCGCCAAGAGCGAGCGGGCCTACAGCGCGCTGAAGGCCGCCTTCAAGGAGCGCTCGGTCGAGAAGGGCTACCACGCCCTCGTGCAGGGTCACCCCGATCCGTCCCGCGGCACGATCGACGCACCGATCGACCGGCACCCGCGGCACGACTGGAGGTTCGCCGTCGTCAGCGGCGGACGCCCCTCGGTGACGCACTACGAGGTCACGGAGGCCTTCGCCGCCGCCAGCCTCGTCGACATCCGGCTGGAGACCGGCCGCACGCACCAGATCCGCGTGCACTTCTCCGCGCTGCGCCACCCCTGCGTCGGTGACACGACCTACGGCGCCGACCCGACGCTCGCGGCACGGCTCGGGGTCTCCCGTCAGTGGCTGCACGCGGTGCGGCTGGGCTTCCCCCACCCGGCCGACGGGCGGTGGGTCGAGTTCACCAGCGAGTACCCGTCCGACCTCGCCGGCGCGCTGGCCGTGCTGCGCGCCGAGGCCTGACGCTCCTCCGGTGACGGCCCTGCCGGACTCCCTCGCCGAATTCGGCCCGGCGGCGCTCGCCGCGGTCGTGGTGGCCGTCTACCTGGTGGTGGGGGAGCCGGTGGTCGGGCACGTGCTGCACGGGCGTTTCGAGGGCCGGCTGCGCACCGACGCCGGAGCCCGCCGCTCGTTCTACCGGCGGCTGCTGGTGCTCGAGTGGGGGCTGTCGGTGGTCGCGCTGGTCGTCTGGCTCGCGACGCCGGGGGTCGACGCCGCGGCGGTGGGGCTGGCCTGGCCGCGCGCGTGGCCCGGGCCGCTGACCGCGGTCGTCGTCGTCGTGGTGCTGCTGCTCGTCGTCGCCTCGACCCGCCAGCTGCGCGCCGGGGCCCTGCTGGAGACGACCCGACCGGCGCGCCGGTCGGGCCACTCCCCGCCCGCCCATGGCCGGCACGCCGAGCCACCGGGGCAGTCGACGCTGGCCCTGCTCCCGCGCACGGCCGACGAGCGGCGGCTGTTCACCGTCGTCGGGGTCACCGCCGGCGTCTGCGAGGAGTGGCTCTACCGCGGGTTCTTCCTCGCGGTGGTGGCGGCCGTGACCGGCGGGGCGCCGGAGGTCGTCCTGGTGGTCGTCGCCGCCGTCGCCTTCGGGCTGGCGCACGCCTACCAGGGCCGCGCGGGCATCGTCCTCACCGGCGTCCTGGGCGGAGTGATGGCGGTGCTCTACCTGGACACCGGCTCGCTGCTGCTGCCCGTGCTGCTGCACGCGCTGATCGACCTGCGTTTCCTGCTCGTGCCGGCCAGCGCGCTGCCCGCCCCGGGCGCCGGCCCGCAGGGGGATGCGGCCGGCTGAGCACACGGTCACCAGAATGGGGCCGTGCCGAGCCCCACCGCGCAGGTCGCCACTCCCGCCGACTGGCCGGAGGTCGCGGACCTGCGCACCCGTGTGTTCGTCGTCGAGCAGGGCGTTCCGCCGGAGATCGAGCGGGACGACGCCGACGCCACGGCGGTGCACGTGCTCAGCCGCGACGACGCCGGGCGGGTGGTGGCGACCGGGCGGCTGGTGGTCGACGGCGGGACGGCCCGGATCGGCCGGATGGCCGCCGTCGCCGAGGCGCGGGGGAGGGGCCACGGAGCCGCGGTGCTCGCAGAGCTGCACCGCCAGGCGGCCGGGTGCGGCGCCACCGAGGTCGAGCTGCACGCCCAGCTGCCGGCCCGGCGGTTCTACGAGCGCGCCGGGTACACCGCCGTGGGCGAGATCTACGAGGAGGCCGGGATCGCCCACGTCACCATGCGCCGGCGGCTCGGGAAGGGGCCGGCGGGGAGCGTGTGACGGAGTGGTCCGGATCGCCGGGACACGAACTGTCGGTGGTCGCCGGTAGACCTGTCCAGGTGCGAGGATCGACAGGTACCGGTCCCCGCCCGAGCGTCACCGCCGAACGGCCTTCCCCGCCGGTCATGAGAACCACCCCGTCGACCCGCCCCGCCCCGCGCGGCCGGGCCGTCGAGACCCGTGAGGAGCACCCCGCACCGTGAGCAGCCCGTCCCGTGACGAGAACTTCGTGCACCTGCACGTGCACACCGAGTACTCGATGCTGGACGGGGCGGCGAAGCTGCCGGAGGTCACCGCGGCCGCCGCCGCCCAGGGCATGCCGGCGCTGGCGATGACCGACCACGGCAACGTCTTCGGCGCCTACGACTTCTACAAGCAGGCCAAGGGCGCCGGCGTGAAGCCGATCATCGGCATGGAGGGCTACTACACGCCCGGCTCCCGGTTCGACCGAGCCCCGTTCGACTTCGGCGACAAGCTGATCGACGAGGAGGGTGACGGCGGGTCCAACCGCGGCAAGGCCGCGTACACCCACATGACCCTGCTCGCCCGCACCACCGAGGGCATGCACAACCTGTTCCGCATCTCCTCGCTGGCCAGCCTGGAGGGGCAGTACCGCAAGCCGCGGTTCGACCGCGACCTGCTGGAGCGCTACGGCAAGGGCCTGATCGCCACCACCGGGTGCCCCTCGGGCGAGGTGAACATGTGGCTGCGCGCCGGCAAGGAGGACAAGGCGCGCCAGGCGGCCGCGGACTTCCAGGACATCTTCGGGCGGGAGAACTTCTACGCCGAGCTGATGGACCACGGGCTGTCCATCGAGAAGAAGACGCGCCCCGCGCTGCTGGCCATCGCCAAGGACCTGGGCATCCCGCTGCTGGCCACCAACGACCTGCACTACACGCACAAGGAGGACGCCGACGCCCACGACGCCCTGCTGTGCATCCAGACCGGCTCCCGGCTCAACGAGGCCAACCGCTTCAAGTTCAACGGCGACGGCTACTACCTGAAGTCCGCGGCCGAGATGCGCGAGCTGTTCCCCGGTGACCTGCGCGAGGCCTGCGACAACACGCTCCTCGTCGCCGAGCAGTGTGAGGTGTCCTTCACCGAGGGCGCCGACCTGATGCCGCGCTTTCCGCTGCCGCCGGGGGAGGACGAGACCTCCTGGTTCGTCAAGGAGGTCGAGCGTGGCCTGCACAAGCGCTGGCCGAACGGCATCCCCGACCACGTGCGGAAGCAGGCCGACTACGAGGTCGGGATCATCACGCAGATGGGCTTCCCGGGGTACTTCCTCGTGGTCGCCGACTTCATCAACTGGGCGAAGGACAACGGCATCCGCGTGGGCCCGGGCCGTGGCTCGGCGGCGGGCTCGCTGGCCGCGTACGCCATGGGCATCACCGACCTCGACCCGCTGGCCCACGGCCTGATCTTCGAGCGGTTCCTCAACCCCGAGCGCGTCTCGATGCCCGACGTCGACATCGACTTCGACGACCGCCGCCGCGGCGAGGTCATCCAGTACGTCTCGCAGAAGTACGGCGAGGAGCGGGTCAGCCAGATCGTCACCTACGGCACGATCAAGGCCAAGGCCGCGATCAAGGACGCCGCCCGGGTGCTCGACCGGCCCTACTCGGTGGGCGACGAGCTGACCAAGCTGATGCCCCCGGACGTGATGGGCAAGGGCATCCCGCTGTCGGGGGTCTTCGACCCGGCGCACCCGCGCTACAAGGAGGCCGCAGAGTTCCGCGCCCGCTACGAGTCCGACCCCGGGGCGGCCGAGGTCGTCGACCAGGCCCGCAAGCTCGAGGGGCTGAAGCGCCAGTGGGGCGTGCACGCCGCCGGCGTCATCATCGGCCGGTTCCCGCTGATCGACTCGATCCCCATCATGCGGCGCGAGGCCGACGGCGCGGTCATCACGCAGTTCGACTACCCGACCTGCGAGACGCTCGGCCTGCTCAAGATGGACTTCCTGGGCCTGCGCAACCTCACGGTGATCGACGACGCGCTGCGCAACATCGTGTCCAACGGCAAGGAGCCGGTCGACCTCGACGAGATCAGCAAGGACCTCACCGACCCGGCCACCTACGCCCTGCTCTCCCGCGGCGACACCCTCGGCGTCTTCCAGTTCGACGGCGGCCCGATGCGCTCGCTGCTGCGGCTCATGCGGCCGGACAACTTCGAGGACATCTCCGCGGTCGGCGCGCTCTACCGGCCCGGGCCGATGGGCGCGAACTCGCACACCAACTACGCGTTGCGCAAGAACGGCCAGCAGGAGATCACGCCGATCCACCCCGAGCTGGCCGAGCCGCTCGAGGAGATCCTCGGCGGCACCTACGGCCTGATCGTGTACCAGGAGCAGGTCATGGCGATCGCGCAGAAGGTCGCCGGGTACACCCTCGGCAAGGCCGACCTGCTGCGCCGCGCGATGGGCAAGAAGAAGAAGTCGGTTCTGGACGCCGAGTTCGTGGGCTTCGAGGCCGGGATGAAGGCCAACGGGTTCTCCGGCGCCGCGATCAAGACGCTCTGGGACATCCTCGTCCCGTTCGCCGACTACGCGTTCAACAAGGCCCACTCCGCCGCCTACGGGCTCGTCTCGTACTGGACGGCCTACCTCAAGGCCAACTACCCGGCCGAGTACATGGCCGGGCTGCTCACCAGCGTCCAGGACGACAAGGATCGCCGGCCGATCTACCTGGCCGAGTGCCGCCGCATGGGCATCAAGGTGCTGCCGCCCGACGTGAACGAGTCCTCGTGGGACTTCACCGCCGTCGGCACCGACATCCGTTTCGGCCTCGCCTCGGTGCGCAACGTGGGGCACAACGTCGTCGAGTCGATCGTGCGGGCGCGGGAGGAGAAGGGCGCGTTCAAGGACTTCGCCGACTTCATGCGCAAGATCGACACGGTGGCCTGCAACAAGAAGGTCATCGAGTCCCTGGCCAAGGCGGGGGCCTTCGACTCCCTCGGCCACTCCCGGCAGGGCATCGCCGCAGTCCACGCGCAGGCCGTCGACTCCGCGATGAGCCTCAAGCGCAAGGAGGCCGAGGGCCAGTTCGACCTCTTCGGCAGCTTCGGCGACGAGGGCGGGGAGGACGACCCGTTCGGCGGCGCGCTCGACATCACCGTCCCCACCGCCGACTGGTCGAAGAGCGAGCGGCTGATGTTCGAGCGAGACATGCTCGGCCTCTACGTCTCCGACCACCCGCTGCACGGGGTCGAGCACGTGCTCACCTCGCACGCCGACACCCCGATCGCCGAGATCAACGCCGGAGGGATCGAGGACGGCGCGAACGTCACGATCGCCGGGATCCTCACCGCGGTCTCGCCGCGCACGAACAAGCAGGGCGCCCCGTGGGCGATCGCCACGCTCGAGGACCTCGAGTCGGGCATCGAGGTGCTCTTCTTCCCCAAGACCTGGGCCGAGGTCTCCGAGAAGGTCGTCCGCGACCAGATCGTCGTCGTCAAGGGCCGGATCAGCCGGCGCGACGACCAGCCCTCTCTGTTCGGCTCCGAGGTGACCGTCCCCGAGCTCACCGAGGGTCCGCGCGGCCCGGTGCTGGTCTCGATGGCCGCGGCCCGCTGCACCCCGCCGGTGGTGGAGCGGCTCCGCGAGGTGCTGGGCAGCCACCCCGGCACCACCGAGGTCCAGCTCAAGCTGGTCAACGGCAGCCGGGAGACCGTGCTGCGGCTGGACCAGGGGCTGCGGGTGCGCCCCAGCACGGCGCTGATGGGCGACATCAAGGCGCTGCTGGGGCCCACCAGCGTGGCGATCCTCTGACAAGGGACCCCGTCCTCCCCGCCCTTCGCAGGCTCAGGACGGGGCCCGGGACGGCGCCGAGGGCGGTCCGTTGTTCACTGGACCGGTGAGCGCCCCACCGCCGTCCTTCCGACCGGTTCCCGGGGTGCCGCCCCATGCCTACTGGCGCGGGTGGCCGGAGGTCCGGCAGGACCTGCGCGCGGGGAGGCCGCTGCTGCTCGGCCTCCTGCTGGCGGGCGTCCCGGCCGGGCTCCTCTGGTGGGCCCTGGCCCCGCGCGCCGAGTTCCGCGTGACCGAGACCGGGCCGGTCGCCGTCGGCACGCCGTCGGGTGAGCTGCGGATCGGCGGCGACGCCGTGCTGGTGCTCGTGCTGGCCGGCCTCGGGCTGCTCGCCGGGGCGGTCGCCTGGCGGCTCCGGCGCGGCCGGGGCGTCGGGATGCTGGTGGTCCTCGCCGTGGGGACCTCGCTGGCGGCGCTCGTCGCCTGGCAGACCGGCGAACTGCTGCAGCCGGCGCCCAGCGAGGCTCAACTCGCCGAGGTCGGTGCCCGGGTGACCACGGGGCTGGTGCTGGGCTCGTCGCCCGGGCTGGCCGCCGCGCCGTTCGCCGCGCTGCTGGTCTACCTGGGCTGCGCGCTGGTGGCCGCCGACGACGGCCTCGGGCGGCACGGCCGCGACGACGCCGTCGGACCCCCGCCTCCTCCTCCCGGCACGGGTGCCACCGGCGACCCGCGGTCGCTCGGCCAGGTTCCCCCGCACCCGGGTCCCGCTCGCTGACTTCCCGGGCCGGGTGGCGGACCCGCCTGTGCACGCTGCACAACGAGGTCGGCGAAGTTCGTGCCCGGAGGCCGTGGGCCGGGCCTTCCGGCATCCCTAGTGTCCTGGGTCACAGGGCGCCGCCAGTGATGGGCGCCACATGATCCACCGAGCTAGGGGGCGCACGTCGTGTTGGGTCATCTGCCCTGGTACGCGGCCCAGACCGACCTCGCCCGGCCGTGCGTGCGGGACGACCGGGTCGAGCTGAGCTACGCCCAGTTCGACGTCCGCATCGCAGCCTTCGCCGAGCAGCTCGCCGAGACGGGTTTCGGCCGCGGGGACGTCCTGGCGGTCATGCTGCCCAATCGCGTCGAGCTCCTCGTCGCGCTGTACGCGGCCTGGCGGCTCGGCGGCGTCGCCACTCCCGTCAACCCGGTCTTCACGTCCACCGAGGCCGGGCACCAGATCGAAGACTCCGGTGCTGCGGTGGTGGTGAACAGCGGCCCCGAGGCGCCCACTGCGGGGCGCCCGGCGATCCACGTGCAGGACATGCGCGCCGTTCCGACCGGTGCGCCGGTGCCGCCGGCCGAGCTGCTGCCCGACGCCCTCGCGCTGCTGATCTACACGAGCGGGTCGACCGGCCGCCCCAAGGGCGTGATGCTCGACCACGCCAACGTCGACGCGATGTCGGCGACCATGGCTGAGCACTTCTTGCTGGACGAGCGGGACCACTGCCTCCTGGTCCTGCCGCTGTTCCACGCCAACGCGATCATGGTGAGCGCGCTGGCGATCTTCCGGTCGGGCGGGCAGCTCAGCATCGTCGGCAGCTTCTCCGCGAGCCGGTTCTTCGACCAGGTGGAGCGGCTGCGGCCGACCTACTTCTCGGCGGTCCCGACCATCTACGCGCTGCTCGCCTCCCTCCCCGAGGACGTCCAGCCGGACACGAGCTCCCTGCGCTTCGTCGTCTGCGGCGCCGCCCCGGTCTCCGCCGAGCTCCTCCACCGCAGCGAGCAGCGGTTCGGCTTCACGATGGTGGAGGGCTACGGGCTGACGGAGGGGACCTGCGCCTCGGCCTGCAACCCGGTCGAGGGCGTGCGCAAGCTGGGCACGGTCGGACCGGCCCTGCCCGGCCAGCGCATCGAGATCCGCGGCGAGGGCGGAGCGGCCCTGCCCGCCGGCGAGGTGGGCGAGGTGGTCATCGCCGGTCCCACGGTCATGCGCGGCTACCTCGGCAAGCCCGAGGCCACCGCGGAGACCCTGGTCGACGGGTGGCTGCGCACCGGCGACGTCGGCCGCCTCGACCAGGACGGCTACCTGACGATCGTCGACCGCGTGAAGGACATGATCATCCGGGGCGGGGAGAACATCTACCCCAAGGAGATCGAGGCGGCCCTCACCGCCGTCCCCGGAGTTCTCGAGGCCGCCGTCGTCGGGCGACCGGACGCCGTCCTCGGGGAGTCGCCCGTGGCCTACGTCAGCCTCTACCCCGACGCCCGGGTCGGCGAGCAGGACCTCCTCGAGCACTGCCGCCACCACCTCACCCGGGTGAAAGTCCCCGAGCGCATCGAGATCGTGGACGCCCTGCCCAAGAACCCGGTCGGCAAGACGGACAAACCCGCCCTCCGCCGGTCGCTGCAATCGCAGCCGGCCTGAGCCCACCGCACGCAACCGCACCCACCACATCGCAGTTCGCACCGCACGAGCGCCTCTCGTGCTGATCACCCCTGCCCGGACAAGGAGCACTTCGTGGGATTCAAGACAGCAGACATGCCGCCGGTGGACCCGGCCCAGTTCGAGTCGATGCCGTTCATGGAACGGATGCGCATGCTCGCCACCCACTGGTGCGAGTACGGCTTCGGCGGCCCGAAGACCAACCACATGCTCTACGTCTACAAGCTCGCCTTCTACGTGATCGGCGGGTTCGCGGTCGTCGGACTGACGACGCCGGGCCTGGGCTTCGCAGACCTCGGGGCGTGGTGGGGCGAGCCGATCGTCTACCAGAAGCTGATCGTGTGGACGGTCCTGTTCGAGATCACTGGCTGGGCGTCGTCCTCCGGCCCGCTGGCGTTCAAGTTCAAGCCGTTCATCGGCGGCTTCCTCTACTGGTCGAAGCGGGGCACCCTCCGGCTCCCACCGTGGCCCGGCAAGGTCCCGGGCACCGCGGGTGACCAGCGCACGGCCTTCGACGTGGGCCTGTACTTCCTCATCCTGGCCACGCTGGTGTTCCTGCTGATCGGCCCCGGGGTGCGCACCGACGCCCTGCCCGGCAGCGAGGCCGGCCTGCTGCCGCAGTGGGGGCTGCTGACCTTCGTGGGCCTGATCATCCTGATGGGCCTGCGCGACCGGGTCGTCTTCCTGGCGGCCCGTTCCGAACAGTACGTCGCGGTGCTGTTCTTCTTCGGCGTCCTCGGCAGCCACGTCGACATGATCATCGCGGCCAAGATCGCCATGGTCACCATCTGGTTGGGGGCCGGTGTCTCCAAGTTCGGCCACCACTTCACCAACGTCGTTCCGCCGATGGTGAGCAACACCCCGTGGATCACCTCGCTGCCCTTCAAGCGGGCGCTGTACCGCGACTTCCCGAACGACCTGCGGCCGTCGAAGGTGTCCTGGTCGTTCGCGCACATCGGCGGCACCGTGGTCGAGCTGGTCCTGCCGCTGGTGCTGCTGTTCTCGCCCAACCCGACCATCACCTGGCTGGCCATCGCCGGCATGATCGTCTTCCACATCTTCATCACCTCGACCTTCCCCCTGGCGGTGCCGCTGGAGTGGAACGTCTTCTTCATGTTCGCCACCGCGTGGCTGTTCGGCGGCTTCCCGGCCTGGGACGGCTACGCGGTCACCGACATCAGCTCGCCGTGGCTGCTCCTCCCGATCCTGGCGGCGTTCGTCACCTTCCCGATCCTGGGCAACCTGCGGCCGGACCTGGTGTCGTTCCTGCCGTCCATGCGGCAGTACGCCGGCAACTGGGCCTCGGCGACGTGGGCCTTCCGGGGCGACGAGGCCGAGGACAAGCTGAACAAGCACCTGGTCAAGTTCAACCCCAACCAGGTCGACCAGCTCTCCGGCGCGTTCGGCAAGGAGATCGCGGAGATTTTCATGCAGAAGGCGGTGGCCTGGCGGACGATGCACAGCCAGGGTCGGGGCCTGCTGTCGCTGATGATGCGGCACCTCGACCGGCTGGAGAACTACCGCATCCGCGAGGGGGAGTTCGTCTGCACCACGCTGGTCGGCTGGCAGTTCGGCGACGCCCACCTGCACAACGAGCAGACCATCACGGCCGTGCAGAAGCGCTGCGCCTTCGAGCCGGGGGAGTGCATCGTCGTCTGGGTCGAGTCGCAGCCGATCCACCGCTCGACCCAGCAGTACAAGGTCATCGACGCGGCGCTGGGCGTGGTGGAGCGGGGCTACTGGAAGGTGAGCGACGCGGTGAACGAGCAGCCCTGGCTGCCCAACGGGCCCATCCCGCACACCGTCACGTGGCGCAGCCCCGGCTACACGCCGGCCGGGGAGCACCCCCATCCGGCAGTCCGTGCCAGTGTGAGTGCATGACGGACGCAGTCGTGGTCGGCAGCGGGCCCAACGGGCTCGCTGCCGCCCTCACGCTGGCGGCCTCCGGCGTGCAGGTCACGGTGCTGGAAGCCGCCGACGCAGTCGGCGGCGGCGCCCGGAGCGGGGCGTTCACCCTGCCCGGGCTCACCCACGACGGGTGCTCGGGGTTCCACCCCTTGGCCGTCGACACCCCGTTATCCCGGGAGTTCGACCTCTCGGCGCACGGGCTGACCTGGCGATGGGCCGAGATCGAGTACGCCCATCCGCTGGACGGCGGCCGGGGAGCGGCGGCGTGGCGCTCCGTCGAGCGCACCGCCGAGGGTCTGGGCGCCGACGGCCGCAGCTGGCGTCGTCTCTTCGGGCCGCTCACCGAGGACTTCGGCGACATCGCCGAGGACTTCCTGCGCCCGATGCTGCACGTGCCGCGGCACCCGGTGAAGCTGGGCCGCTTTGGGGCCTACTCGATGCTCCCGGCGGCGGCCCTGGCGCGCCGGTGGTCGACCCCGGAGGCCCGGGCCCTGTTCGGCGGCGTCGCGACGCACGCCTTCCGGCCGCTGAGCTCGCCGGCGTCGTCGGCGATCGGTGTCGCCCTCGGGACCGCGGCGCACCGGTACGGCTGGCCGGTCGCCGAGCGCGGGTCGCAGTCGATCACCGACGCGGTCATGGCCCGCCTGACCGAGCACGGCGTCACGGTCCGGACGGGCGTCACCGTCGGATCGCTGGACGAGCTCGGCTCGCCGGACATCGTGATGCTGGACGTGGCGCCGGGGGCAGCCGTCCGCATCGTGGGCGATCGGATGCCCCGGCGGATCGCCCGCGCGCTGACGCGGTACCGCCACGGACCGGGATCGTTCAAGGTCGAGTTCGCCGTGCAGGGCGGGGTCCCCTGGGTGCACGAGGAGTCCAGGCGGGCCGGCACCGTCCACGTCGGCGGCACGTTCGAGGAGATCGCCGCCGCCGAGAAGGAGATCCAGCGGGGCCGCATGCCCGAGCGGCCGTTCGTGCTCGTGGGGCAGCAGTTCCTGGCCGACCCGACCAGGTCCTCCGGCGACGTGCACCCCCTCTACACCTACGCGCATGTGCCGGCGGGCTGGACCGGGGATGCGACCACCGCCATCGAGTCGCAGATCGAGCGGTTCGCGCCGGGCTTCCGTGACCGGATCCTCGCCCGGCATGTGTGGTCGACGACCGCCATGGAGGAGCACAACGCCAACTACGTGGGCGGGGACGTCGTGACCGGCGCCAACGACCCGCTGCAGCTGGTCTTCCGGCCCCGCATCGCCCTGGACCCCTACCGGCTGGGCGTCGACGGGGTCTACCTGTGCTCGGCGGCGACCCCGCCCGGTGCCGGCGCGCACGGGATGTGCGGCTACAACGCCGCACGTTCGGCGCTGGCAGGACTGGCCCGGTGACCGCCGTGCAGACGGAGCGGTGGGGCGCGGCGGGCACCGGCGGAAACGCTGAACGCCCGGCGCCGCCCCGGCTGAAGGAGCTCGTGGCGCAGGCCGCGATGCGGCTGGACCGCCGGCAGCCGAAGATCGCGCACGACATGAGCGATCTGATCGCCCGCGAGATCAGGTCGCTCGACGTCGATCAGGCCTTCCTGGACCTGCTCCGCGCGAGCGTCGACGCCAATACCAAGACGATCACGCACATCCTGATCAACGACATCCCGATCGAGCGGCTGCAGCCCACCACGGCGGCCGTCGAGTACGCGCTGCGGCTGGCGCAGCGGGACATCCCGGCCAACTCGCTCGTCCGCGCCTACAACGTCGGCAAGGACGACTTCATCGAGCAGATCTTCCCGGACGTGCAGGCCCTCGAGTGCTCGGCCGAGGAGAAGTTCGCCGTCCTGCAGCACATGTCGTCGGTGGTCGGGCGCTACATCGACTGGATCTCGCAGTACGTCTTCGAGGTGTACGAGGAGGAGCGCAACCGCTGGGTCGGCACGCAGGGCAACGTCCGGGCGACGCTGGTCCACGACGTGCTCAGCAGGCGCAACGTGCCCGTCCGGGAGTTCGAGCAGGAGACCGGGTACCGGCTCGACGGCCACCACATCGGCCTGATCATCTGGTCGGTCGACCCGGCTCCGGCCCCGGACGAGCTGCGCATGCTCACCCAGGTCGTGTGGAAGGTGGCCGCCGTCGCCGGCTGCACCGCTTCTCCGTTGATCACGGCGGTGGACCGGATGACCGCGTGGGCCTGGCTCCCGTTCGCGGCGAAGCCGCCGCCGGTCGACATGGAGCAGATCCGGCACGTGGTCGGCCAGGCGAGGACCTCGCGGCTGTGCCTCGGACTCGCCGACGCGGGGGTGCCGGGGTTCCGTCGGACGCACGAGCAGGCCCGGGCGGCTCGCCGGGTGGCGATCTCCCCGGCCGATGGCACGGCGGCCATCAGCTTCGGGGACGAGGGGGTGGCGATCGCCTCCCTGCTCGCCAACGACCTGGAGTCCACCAGCGCGTGGGTCGTCGAGGTTCTCGGAGGGCTGGCGGTCGACGCCGAGAACATGGACCTGCTGCGCGAGACGCTCCGCGTCTTCCTCTCGACCGGCGAGAGCTACACCGACACCGCCGCACTGATGAACCTGCACCGGAACACGGTCCGCTATCGCGTCTCGAAGGCGCTCGAGCAGGTGAGCACCGCGATCCGCACCAACCGTGTCGACCTCGCCGTGGCGCTCAACGTCTGCCGCTTCCTCGGTGCGAACGTGCTCACCCCGGCGGGCCGGAAGTGAGGACGGGGACCGGTCAGTTCACCGTCATCGGGGTGGCGAACTGCTGCAGCGGCGCCGGCACCGCGCCGAGGGTCTGCAGCAGCGTCAGCTCCCGCCGCAGCAGCCGGGACTCCGCGGCCAGCCGCCGGCGGGTGGCGGACTCCGCCAGGAGCGCCTGGCGGTCCTCCGTGGTCAGCAGCGCCGACGAGGCGACCAGCCAGGACAGGGCCGCCGGGTCGTCGGCCGCGGCGGCGAGCCGTACCGCCGCCTCGGCGCCGTCGCCGTGGGTACCGGCCCCGAGCGCCGACACCTCGGAGACGTAGCGGGTGAACAGGTCGCCCACCGCGTGGGCCAGCAGGTCCAGCGAGCCGCGGGCGACCGAGGTGGCGACCTCGTCGGCGGGCGGGACGAGCAGCCCGGGGCCGTCGGTCGCCGCTTCGGCGTCGCCGGCGGCCTCCTCGGCGGCCTCCTCCTCGGCGAGCCACTCCACCTCGGCCCGGAGGTAGGGCGGGTCGTCGCCGACGACGACGTCGAGCAACCGGAACCGCTCGCCGCCCACCGTCAGGATGCGGAAACCGCCGTCGGCCTGGGGCTGGACCCGCTGCAGCCGGGCGGTGCAGCCGATGTCGTAGAGCGCCGCGGCCGGCGCCACGTGCTCGACCTCCCAGCCCTGCCGGATCGCCACGACCCCGAAGAACCGCCGGTCCCCGTGCTCGGGCAGGTCCATCAGGTCGCGCATCAGGCGGCGGTACCGGGGCTCGAAGATCTGCAGGGGCAGCACGACACCGGGGAACAGTGGCCGTCCCAGCGGGAACAGCGGGATCAGCTCACCCATCCGGGCAAGCGTACGGCCCCCCGGCCCCCGGGCCGTCCGGGCGCCCCGGGGGTGGCGGGGGGCGCTGGCTACGCTGGAGGCCCCTGTCGCCACGCCTCGGCCGCTCCGGCGACCCGTCCGCGCCCACCATCCGGAGGCACCCGTGCTCGCCCGCATCGACCTGCGCGGATCCGCGCTGCCCGGCGTCCGCGAGCTCGCCGGCCTCCTCCCTCGGGCCGCCACCGACATCGACTCGGTGACGGCCACTGTCCGGCCGCTGTGCGAGGACGTGCGCATCCGCGGCGCCCAGGCGGTGCGGGAGATCACCGCCCGGCTCGACGGCGTGGACGCCGAGGACTTCGCCGTTCCGCAGGAGGCGCTGGACCGGGCACTGGCCGAGTGCGACCCGACGCTTCGGGAGGCCCTCGAGGAGGCGATCTCAAGGGTCCGGAAGGTGCACGCCGACCAGCGCCGCACCGACGTCACGACGCAGGTGGTGGGCGGCGGCAGCGTCACCGAGCGCTGGCTGCCGGTCCGCCGGGTGGGGCTGTACGTGCCGGGCGGGCTGGCGCCGCTGCTGTCCAGCGTGGTGATGAACGTGGTGCCGGCGCAGATCGCCGGTGTCGAGTCGATCGCCGTCGCCTCCCCACCCCAGCGGGACAACGGCGGCCTGCCCGACCCGGGCGTGCTCGCCGCTTGCGCCCTGCTGGGGGTGAGCGAGGTCTACGCCGTCGGCGGCGCGCAGGCCATCGCCGTCTTCGGGTACGGCGCGGGCACCTGCGAGCCGGTGGACATGGTCACCGGCCCCGGGAACGTCTACGTGACCGCGGCGAAGCGGTTGCTGCGCGGGCTGATCGGCATCGACTCCGAGGCGGGCCCCACCGAGGTGGCGATCCTCGCCGACGACACCGCCGACCCGGCGCACGTCGCGGCCGACCTGATCAGCCAGGCCGAGCACGACCCCCTCGCCGGCGCGGTCCTCGTCACGTCGAGTGAGGAGCTGGCCGACGCCGTCCTGGCGCTGGTCCCGGCGCAGGTCGAGGCGACCAAGCACGCCGACCGGATCCGCACCGCGCTCGACGGCAGCCAGTCCGGCGTCGTGCTGGTCGACGACCTCGACGCCGGCCTGCGGGTGGTCGACGCGTACGCCGCCGAGCACCTGGAGATCCAGACGCAGCACGCCCGAGAGGTGGCGCTGCGGGTGCGCAACGCCGGCGCGATCTTCGTCGGCGCCTGGTCGCCGGTCTCGCTGGGTGACTACATCGCCGGCTCCAACCACGTGCTGCCCACCGGCGGCTGCGCCCGGCACTCCAGCGGGCTGTCCGTGCAGTCGTTCCTGCGCGGCATCCACCTGGTCGAGTACGACGAGCAGGCACTGGCCGACGTCGCCGGGCACGTGGACGCCCTGGCCGGCGCGGAGGACCTCCCCGCGCACGCCGCCGCCGTCCGCATCCGGCAGACCGCGCGGTCGAGCGGTTGATGGCCGGCCTCGACGAGCTCCCGCTGCGGCCGGAGCTGCGCGGTCGCACCCCCTACGGCGCTCCGCAGCTGCCCGCCACGCATCGGCTCAACACCAACGAGAACCCGCACCCGCTGCCTGCCGAGCTGCTCGCCGACCTCGGGGCGGCGCTCGGCTCCGCGGCACTGGAGCTCAACCGCTACCCCGACCGCGACGCCGTCGCGCTGCGGACCGATCTCGCCGCCTACCTGACGCGCACCGGGGGACAGGCCGTGGCGCCGGCGCAGGTGTGGGCGGCCAACGGCTCCAACGAGGTGCTGCAGCAGATCCTGCAGGCATTCGGGGGAGCGGGGCGCACGGCGCTGGGCTTCACCCCGTCCTACTCGATGCACCCGATCATCGCGGCGGGCACCGGAACGGCCTGGGTCGACGGGCACCGGGCGGCCGACTTCACCATCGACACCGGCGCCGCCGTGGGGCAGGTGCGGGAGGTCCGGCCCGACGTCACCTTCGTCACCAGCCCGAACAACCCGACGGGCACCGCCGTCGCCCTCGACACGGTCGCCGCGCTGTACGAGGCGACCGAAGGGGTGGTCGTCGTCGACGAGGCGTACGCGGAGTTCGCCCGCACCGGCACGCCCTCGGCGCTCACCCTGCTGCCCGGCCGGCCGCGGCTGATCGTGAGCCGGACGATGAGCAAGGCCTTCGGCATGGCCGGGCTGCGGCTGGGCTACCTGGCCGCCGACGCCGCCGTCGTCGACGCCCTGCAGCTGGTGCGGCTGCCGTACCACCTGAGCTCGCTCACCCAGGCCGCCGCGCGGGCCGCGCTGGGGCACACCGACGCGCTGCTGGCGACCGTCGACGCGGTGAAGGCGCAGCGCGACCGGATCGTCGACGCGCTGCCCGGGCTCGGGCTGACCAGCGTGCCCAGCGACGCCAACTTCGTCCTGTTCGGGCACTTCGCCGACGCGCCCGCCGCGTGGCAGGCGCTGCTCGACCGGGGGGTGCTGGTGCGCGACGTCGGCCTGCCCGGCTGGCTGCGCGTCACCGCCGGTACCGCCGAGGAGACCGACGCCTTCCTCGCCGCGCTGGGTGAGGTCGCGCCGTCCCACCGCACGACTCTGGGAGACTGACGCCCATGACCCGCACCGCACGTGTCGAGCGACAGACCAACGAGACCAAGCTCGTGGTCGAGCTCGACCTCGACGGCACCGGCACCAGCTCGATCAGCACCGGCGTGGGCTTCTACGACCACATGCTGACGGCGCTGTCCAAGCACAGCGGCATCGACCTGACCGTCCGCGCCGACGGCGACCTGCACATCGACGCCCACCACACGGTGGAGGACGTCGCCATCGCCCTGGGCCAGGCGTTCGCCGAGGCACTGGGCGACAAGAAGGGCATCACCCGCTACGGCGACGCGACCATCCCCATGGACGAGGTGCTGGCGCAGGCCGCGGTCGACCTGTCGGGCCGGCCGTACTTCGTGCACGCCGAGCCCGAGAGCATGACCCCGATGATCGGGCCGGACTACCCGACCAGCCTGACCAAGCACGTCCTGGAGTCCTTCGCGTTCAACGCCCGGATCAGCCTGCACGTCCGGGTGCTCTACGCCGGCCGGGATGCCCACCACATCGTCGAGGGGCAGTTCAAGGCCCTGGCGCGAGCGCTGCGGACCGCGGTGGCGCTGGACCCGCGGGTCACCGACGTGCCCTCCACGAAGGGCGCCCTGTAGCCGGTGGACTTCGGCCTGATCCTCGTCGTGCTCGGTGGGTTTCTGCTGGGCGGCGCCTGGAGCATCTGGCGGGCCGACTCGGAGACCGCCGGGCGCACCGGGCCGCAGGTCGTCTTCGCCGTCATCCTGCTGCTGGCCGCGCTGCTGGCGACCGCGTCGGGCATCCTCCGGCTGGTGTGAGCGGCGGCGACGAGGAGCGCTTCCTCGAGCTGGTCACCGCCGACCCCACGGTGCGGGCGGTGCTCGATCGCGCCCCCGCTCCGGGCGTGGCCGACCGTATCCGCGACGAGGCGCGGGTGCACCCCTGGTACGAGCAGAGGTTCGGTGTGCCGGCCGACCCGTTCCGCGACTGCGCCGAGGCCATCGACCACTTCTCCGCCGTCTGCTGCTACCGGGTGGCCCGGCTGGACGACGCCGGCGCGGTCGCGGTGTACGCGCCGCACGGCTACGACGACCTGTTCGCGCTGGTCGTGCGGCCCAACCCGCGGGGCCGGCCCCCCGGCACGTTCACGAGACGGACACGGCGCGCGGGCAGCAGCAGTGGCCCGAGCTCACGATCCTGCCCTGGCCCGACCCGCTCGACGCCCCCGCTGAGCACCCGCCGACCCCTCCGCATCCTGCGGCGCCTCGCCCCTCCTCGCCCCGCCGGCGCACCGACGGCCCCGCCCAGGTCCCCGGGCGGGGTCGTCGTTCGTCGGTGGCTCAGCCGGTGCGTGAGCGTTCGGGTTCCCCGGTGAGGGGGAAGACGAGGATCTCGGTGCCGTCGGGCCGGTAGGTGTGCCATCGGCCCCGCGCATCTCGAACGACGGCGAACCCGTGGTGCACTTTCGTGTGGTGCCGTTCGCACAGCAACGCTGAGTTCTCCAGCGAGGTGGGGCCGTCGTCGATCCAGTGGATCAGGTGGTGGACGTCGCACCAGGAGGCCGGGGCGTCACAGCCGGTGAACACGCATCCGCGGTCGCGGTACTCCACGGCCCGGCGCAGCGCCGGCGGGGCGACCCGCTTCGCCTTGCCGTAGTCGAGGATCTCCCCGTCCGGGCCGATGACGATCCGGGAGACGTTGCCGTCACAGGCCAGCCAGCGGGCCCGGGCGGCGGAGATCATCGCCCCGAACCCGGTCTGCGCCGCACCCGGGCCGGTGGTGGGGTCGACGAGGTCGGCGATGTCGACTCGGACGACGACGTGCGGCTTCACCGTGCGCAGGGTCGGCAGGGACCCGGAGGCGAGGGTGTTGTCGGCGAGCTGGACCAGGGCGTCGGCGGACTGCTGGGCGCGGGTTCGGGTGTCCCCGGCCGGGCGGGACGCCTGCATGATGGATTCGACCGCGGTGAGCACCTTCTCCCCGCCCACGGCGTCCAGGTCGAACCGGCCGGTGACGCTGCCGTCGGCGTGCCGGACCACCACCAGCGACCGGTCTTCGGTCGGATCGGGCTCCGGGCCGTCGGGATCGAGCCGGGCCAGGTAGTGCTCCACCACCTGGCGCAGCTGCACGAAAGCGGAGCCGGCGGCGACCTCGGCCAGCGCCGCATCCACCCCGGCCAGTTCGACCTGCTGGGCGTCGGCGGCCGCCACGTTCCCGGGGTCGACGACGGGAGTGATGACCGCAACCTGCTCGGCGGTCACCTCGCCCCGGCGGAAGGCCTCGGTGACCGCCGGCAGCTCGGCCAGCGCCCGGCCGCTGCGCACCACCTTCGACGCCGCCGCCGGCGACAGCTTGGCGTGCCCGCGCAGCCAGGCCGCCATCGTCTTCAGTCCGTCCCGCTCCGGGGCCTGGGAGACCTCGCACTCCCGCACCGTGCGGGAGACCTGCGCCGCGAGCCGGTTCTGCGCGGTCAGCAGACCGGTGAGCCGGTCCAGCAGCTGCGGGCCGAACCAGCCGGAGAGGTCCTCGGCCGCCAGGTCGTCCAGCGCGGCGGACAACCGGTCCAGCGCACCACCCGCAGCGATCGAACGCATGTACGAAGGCTAGCGGATCCGACCGCACGTGGCAAGGTGAAACCGCAGGCCAGGAGGCTGTCTACCATCTTCGAGGAAGGCTTGACGGCGGCCGGGTGGTGGCCCCGAGATCAGGAACCCGAGGCTCCCAGCAACGTCTTCCTCGCCGCACGTTTCGGGTGGCGCGGCTGGACGGCGAGGCCGAGCGGCCGCAGGATGCGGGTAGTGAACGGATGCCGGCCGGTGTTGCGCATGCTGGCGATGACCGCGGTGCTCGCGGCCACGCCTGTGCTCGCCGCCTGCGGCTCCGACGGGCCGGGCAGCTCGCGCTACGTCGCGGAGTTCGCCCTCGGAGCCGATACGCCGGAGGCGCGGGAGTTCGTGTTTACGCCGAAGCCGGGACCTCGTGTTCAGCTGCTCCCGCAGCCGTCCCCTGCGCCGCGAATCACGCTGCCCGGCCCCGGGGAGGGCTTCGAGCTGGCCCCGCCCCAGCCGGCGCCTGCGCCGGACCCCGGTGGCCAGTCGGTCCTCGAGTCAGCCTTCCAGCCCTCGATCGCCTGGGTCGACGACGGGCAGTACCTCGCGGTCATCACCCACGGCAGTGGCAGCTGTCCCAGCGGGCCGGACGGCATCGAGGTCGTCGCCGAGCAGGAGGTCGACATTGGCCTGGGGCCCCTGTTCCCCGACCGGGACCCCTGCACCGCGGACATGAGCCCGCACGTCACGGTGGTGGAACTGCCGCAGGGGGTCACGCCGACGAAGCGGCTGGTGGCCCGCTTCGGTGCCCACGAGGTGGCCATCGAGGCCGTGAGCGGCTGACGCCCCCCCGGGAGCCGGTCGCAGGAACCCCGGCACGGTCACTGCGTCTGCGGTCGACGGGAACACTTCCGGCCGTTCCCGTGCTGGTCGGTAGCGTGGCAGGCGTGAAGAAGGTGGCGGTCCTCGACTACGGCTCGGGCAACCTGCGGTCGGCCGAGCGCGCGCTCCAACGGGTCGGGGCCGACGTGACGGTGACCGCCGACCTCCGGACCGCGCTGGACGCCGACGGGCTCGTCGTTCCCGGCGTCGGCGCGTTCGCCGCGTGCATGACCGGGCTGGACGCCGTCCAGGGCCGCCGGATCATCGGCCGCCGCCTGGCCGGGAGCCGCCCGGTGCTCGGCATCTGCGTGGGCATGCAGATCCTCTTCGAGCGCGGCGTCGAGCACGGCGTGGACGCCGAGGGCTGCGGCGAGTGGCCGGGGGTCGTCGAGCCGCTGGAGGCGCCCGTGCTCCCGCACATGGGCTGGAACACCGTGCAGGCGCCCCGGGAGAGCGTCCTGTTCGACGGCCTCGAGGGCGAGCGCTTCTACTTCGTGCACTCCTACGGGGTCCGGAACTTCCCGCTCGGCCAGGACGGCGGACCCTCGCGGCTCACGCCCCCGAAGGTCACCTGGGCCGAGCACGGGGACCGGTTCGTCGCCGGTGTGGAGAACGGCCCGCTGTCGGCGACGCAGTTCCACCCGGAGAAGAGCGGTGATGCCGGGGCCCAGCTGCTGACCAACTGGCTCGGCACGCTCGACTGAGCGGCCCGCTCAGCTGCGCAGGTAGCTGGCCCCGTTGACGTCGATGATCGTGCCGGTCGAGAAGCGCGCGTCCGGCGACGCCAGCCACAGCACCGCCGAGGCCACTTCCTCCGGGCGGGCGACCCGGCCGTAGGGCGACTGCGCCCGGACGGCATCCCCGCTCGGGCCGTCGAGGATCTCCCGCGCCATCTCCGTCTGCACGAAGCCCGGTGCGACGCTGCCCACCGTGATCCCGTGCGGCGCCAGCGCCTGGGCCATCGACTGCCCGAAGGCGTTGAGCCCGGCTTTCGCGGCGCCGTAGGCGGGGGTGTTCGGCTCGCCGCGGAAGGCGCCGCGGCTGGTCACGTTGACCACCGCGCCGCCGCCGGCCGCGACCAGGTGCGGCACGGCCCGGAAGGCGGCGTGCATGGCGCCGACCAGGTTCACCTGCAGGGTGCGCGACACGACCGCCTGCCAGTCGGCCCAGGACGTCTCCAGCGGCGGGTGCGCCGTGTAGACCCCGGCGTTGTTCACCAGCACCTGTAGCCCACCGAGTGCGGCCGCCGCCTCGTCGACCACCGCCCCGACGGCCTCGGCGTCGGCGACGTCGGCCTGCAGCACCACGTGGCCTTGACCGGGCAGCTCCGCGGCGACCCGCTCCGCCGCCTCCCGGGAGCTGCCGTAGTGCACCGCCACCCGGTCGCCGCGCTCGGCGAAGGCGTGGGCGATCGTCCGTCCGATGCCCCGGGAGGCGCCGGTGACGAGAACGGCGCGGGAGTCGCTGGAGTCGGCCACGCGGGCAGTCAATCAGCCGGTGTGCACCGGCGCCCGCCGATCCCGGGTCGCGCCTGCCGGACCGGGCCGCGCGAGCCGCCTAGGGTTCCGGCGTCCCGTCCCGGTGCTGCTCAGGAGGCCGGCGTGCCCGCGAGACCGACGTCCCGCCCCGCCCGGCGACCCGGCCGGCTCGCCGGCCTCGCCGTCCTCGCGCTGCTGCTGGCCCTCGCCGCCTGGTCGGTCACCGGGCTGCGGACCCCGGAGCCGCGGCCGGCCGACGCCCCCGCGACGGAGTTCAGCGCCGCCCGCGCCTTCGCCCACGTGGCGGAGATCGCCGCCGGCGTCCACGTCGCCGGCAGCGCGGAGAACGACCGGGTCGTCGACCGCCTGGTGACCACGTTGACCGGGCTCGGCCTCGACACCCGGGTGCAGAACGCCGTCGGGGCGCGCAGTGGCGGTGGGGGCGAGGCACGCATGGCCCGCGTGCGCAACGTCGTCGCGGTACTGCCCGGCACCGACTCCACCGGCCGGCTCCACCTGGTGGCCCACCACGACTCGGTGGCGGCCGGTCCCGGTGCCGCGGACGACGCGGCCGGGGTCGCGGCGGTGCTGGAGTCGGTGCGGGCGCTCACGGAGGGGCCGGCGCTGCGGAACGACGTCGTCGTCGTGCTCACCGACGCCGAGGAGGCCTGCCTGTGCGGCGCCGAGGCGTTCACCGCCTCCCATCCGCTGGCCGGCGGGGGAGTGGTGCTCAACCTCGAGGCCCGCGGAACGACCGGACCGCCGATCATGTTCGAGACGTCGCCGGGCAACGCGGGGCTGGCCGAGGCCTTCGCCGACGCCGCGGTGCACCCGGTGGCCAGCAGCTTCGCCGTGGAGGTCTACCGCGCGCTGCCCAACGACACCGACTTCAGCGTGCTGCTCGAGGACGGCGACTTCACGGGCATGAACACCGCGTTCGTCGACGGCGCCGCGGCCTACCACTCCCCGCAGGACACCCCGGAGCGGCTCGACCGCGGCAGCCTGCAGGCCCTCGGTGACAACACGCTGGCGCTGACCCGGGAGCTGGGGAACCGTGACCTGGGCGCCCTGGTCCGGCCGGCCGACGACGACGCGACGTACTTCCCGCTGCCGGGCCTGCTCGTGCGGTACCCCGGCCGGCTGGTGTGGCCGCTGGCCGGCGCGGCGCTGGTCGCCGTCGCGGGGTTCGTGTGGGCGCTGCAACGGCGCGGCGGAAGCCCGCTGCGGCGGACGGCGGCGGCGACAGGCCTCGCCTTGCTGCCCCTCGTGCTCGCGCCGCTGGCGGCCCAGGGCCTCTGGCGGGCCTTGGTCGCGGTGCGGCCGGAGTACGCCTCGATGCTGGACCCCTGGCGGCCGGGCTGGTTCCGGCTGGCCGCCGTCGCCGTCGTGCTGGCCGTCGTGCTGCTCTGGTACGCGCTGCTGCGCCGCCGGGTGGGCCCGGCGGCGCTGGCCGCCGGGGCGCTGGTCTGGGTCGCCGTCCTGGCGGCGGTGCTCGCCGCGGCTGCGCCCGGCGGGTCGTACCTGGCGGCGTGGCCGGCGCTGGCCGGTGCGCTCGCCGGCACGGTCGCCGTCCTGGCGCCCGGCCGGGTGGTGGCCGTCGGCGCCGCGCTGGTCCCCGGCGTGGCGGCGGTGCTCGTGCTGGTGCCCACCGCCGCGCTGTTCCTCCCCGCGCTGGGCATGTCAGCGGCGGCCGCGCCGTCGCTGGTGGTGGCGCTGGCCGCCGTCGTCCTGCTCCCGGCCTGGGAACTGCTGTTCCCCGGTCCCGGTCAGGAGCGGCGCCCGATCGCGTCGGCGGCGGTGCCGGTCACCGCGCTGGTGGCGGCCGGGGCGTGCGTGGCTACCGGGCTCGCCGTCGACCGGTTCGACGCCGACCACCCGGTGCCGACCCGGCTGGCCTACGTGCTGGACACCGATGCCGGCCGGGCCCGCTGGGTGAGCACCGAGACGTCGCCGGCGGAGTACACCGACCGCTTCGTGGACGGGCCCGGCGACCTGGGTGCCGACCTCCCCTACCTCGCCGGGCGGCCGGTGCTCACCGGGGCGGCCGAGCCCGCCGACCTGCCGGCGCCCGAGGTCGCCGTCGTCTCCGACGAGGTGCGCGGCGAGCGGCGGGAGCTCACGGTGCGGGTGACGCCGCGGCGCGGCTCCGTCCGGTTGGTGGACCTCGACCTGACCGTCGACTACGGCGTGGTGACCCGCGCCCGGATCTCCGGCCGGGCGGTTCCCGACGCGGCGCTGGGGAGCGACCGCCTGCGGGTCACCTTCCACGCGCCCCCGGCCGACGGGCTGCTGGTGAGCGCCACCGTGACCGGCGACGGCCCGGTGCGGTTGCGTGCCACCGACGGCAGCGACGGGCTCACCGGGCTGCCGGGGTTCGAGCCCCGACCCGAGGGGGTGGACGTCGCCGGCGCGCACGGCTCGGACCTGGTGCTGGTCACCGCCGTGTCCGACCTCGGCCGAGCGCGCCGCCCGTGACGCATGAGAGGCCTCTCATCGGGCTCTCACCACCCCGTCACCGCCAGGAGGGAGGCTCACCCCCGTGCCGCGCCGCTCCCTCCCCGTCGTCCTCGCCGGTGTCCTGGCCGTCCTGGTGGCGGCCGGGGCGGCGTGGGCGGTGCTCGATGCCACCGGCGGCGGCGGCGCCCGGCCGGTGCCGTCGCCGATCGACGTGCCCGCGCCCGTGGTGCCGGGCGATCCGGGCGCGTCCCCCTCGGCCGGACCCGATCCGGCGCCGGACGGACCGCCGCCCGCCGCGCCCGCACCTCCGCCTGCACCCGCGCCCCCGCCCGCTCAGCCGCGCCCGGACGTCGTGCCGCCGCCCCCGATCTCCGACGACGATGACGATGATGACGACGGGGACGACGACGGCCCGGACGACGACGGCGACGACTGAACGGTGACCACCCGACCGTGACGACCGAGGAAGCGGCCTCGCCCGGGTGGCGGCAGGACGCCCGGCGCCGGCTGGCGCCCCGGGCCGCCCGGACCCGGATCATCGGCTGGGTCCTGCTGCTGGTCCTGCTCGCCCTCGCCCTGGTCACGCTGGTGACCTGGCGGCTGCTGGTCCGTGCCACCGACCAGCGGATGGACGTGGCGCTGGAGGCCGAGGTCACGGAGTTCTCCCAGATCGTGGCGTCCGGCATCGACCCGGAGACCGGTGCACCGTTCGCCTCGGTGGCCGACGTCCTGCAGACCGCGATCACCTACAACCTCGCCCGGCCCAACGAGAAGTTCCTCGGCTACGTCGACGGCGAGTACCGCTTCCAGAGCCGCATCGAGGCCCCGGTCCTGCTCAGCGAGGACGCGGCCTTCACCGAGCTCGTCGGATCGGTGTCCGAGACCACGGCGGGGCGGTACGACAGCGGCGCCGGTGAGGTGCGCTACCTCGCCGTCCCGGTGACGCTGGAGGGCGATCCGGCGCACGGGGTGGCGGTCGTCGCCTACTTCGCCGACCAGGAACGCCAGGCCGCCGACGACACCGCCCAGCTCATGCTCGGCGTCGGCGCGGTCACGGTGCTCCTGGCCGCCGCGGGCGCGTGGGTCGTGGCCGGCCGCGTGCTCGCGCCGGTGCGGGCGGTAGCCGACACCGCTCAGGGCATCACCGAGACCGACCTCTCCGGCCGGATCCCCGTCGACGACCGCCCCGCGGACGAGCTCGGAGACCTCGCCGTGGCCGTCAACGCGATGCTCGACCGGGTGGAGACAGGCGTGGCCGCCCAGCGCCGGTTCCTCGACGACGCCGGTCACGAGCTGCGGACGCCGATCACGATCGTGCGGGGGCACCTCGACGTCCTCGATCCGTCCGACCCCGGCGACGTCCGGCAGACCGTGGCCCTCGTGGACGACGAGCTGGAGCGGATGAACCGCATGGTCTCCGAGCTGCTCCTGCTGGCCCGTGCCGAGCAGTCGCAGTTCGTGCGCGCGCAGGCGGTCGACGTCGCCGAGCTCACCGCGGAGGTGTTCGGGAACGTCCGGCAGCTGGGGGACCGCGACTGGCAGCTGGGCGCCGTCGCCCGTGCCGACCTGCTGCTGGACCCCCAGCGGCTGACGCAGGCGGTCGTCGCGCTGGCCGACAACGCCGTCCAGCACACCGCGGTCGGGGACCGGATCGTGCTGGGCAGCCGGCTCAGCGGGGACGAGCTCCTGGTGTGGGTCGACGACACCGGCCCGGGTGTGCCGCCGGAGGACCAGGCGCGGATCTTCGACCGGTTCGCCCGCGGCAGCTCCGGTGCCCGGCGCAGCGACGGGGCGGGCCTGGGGCTGTCGATCGTGCGGGCCATCGCGGCCGGTCACGGTGGCCGCGTCGAGCTGCACAGCCGCCCGGGGGAGGGCGCGACCTTCACCCTGGTCCTGCCCGCCCGGCCGGCGCCGCCGCGCGGACCGCACCCGGCCGACGCCCACCCCGGGGACCTGCGGGCCGCCACCACCAGCACCGTCGACGACGCGCTCGCCACCCCGCCGATGGGCACCACGCCCGCGGCGGCCGCACCCACCGAGGGAGGACCGCGGTGAGCCGAGTCCTGATCGCCGAGGACGAGCCGCGGATCGCCGCGTTCGTCGAGAAGGGCCTCCGGGCCAACGGCTTCGTCACCGCCGTGGTCGGCGACGGGCTGTCCGCGCTCGACCGCGCCCGCAGCGGCGACTTCGACCTGGTGGTGCTGGACATCGGGCTGCCCGTCCTCGACGGGTTCGCGGTGCTGCGGGCGCTGCGGGCCGAGCGCTGCGCCGTGCCGGTGATCGTGCTGACGGCGCGGGACAGCGTCCAGGACACCGTCGCCGGGCTGGAGGGCGGGGCCGACGACTACATGCCCAAGCCCTTCCGCTTCGAGGAGCTCCTCGCCCGCGTGCGGCTGCGGCTGGCCGGCGCCCGCGAGACCGAGGTGACCGTGCTGACCGTCGGGGAGCTCTCGCTCGACCTGCGGACCCGCCGGGCCGACGTCGCCGGGCGCACCGTCGACCTGTCCGCCCGGGAGTTCGCCCTGGCCGAGACCTTCCTGCGCCACCCGGGTCAGGTCCTGGCCCGCGAGCAGCTGCTCAGCCACGTGTGGGGCTACGACTTCGACCCGGGGTCCAACGTCGTCGACGTGTACGTGCGCTACCTCCGCAAGAAGCTCGGGGCCGACCGCATCGAGACCGTGCGCGGCATGGGGTACCGCCTGACGTCGGCCTGACCGGCCATCCCGCCCGCCGGCTGCCCGTCCGGCCGGGACGCGGTCGGAGGTGGACGGCCGACGGCCCGGGTCCCCGCGAGGGGGACCCGGGCCGTCGGGCGCCGGTGGATCAGTCGACGCTGTCGGCGCTGGGGGTGTCCGGGCTGTCGATGTCCGGGCTGTCGACGTCGGGGCTCTGGATGTCCGGGCTGTGGACGTCGGGGCTCTGGATGTCCGGGCTGTGGACGTCGGGGCTGTCGATGTCCGGGCTGTCGACGTCGGGGGTGTCGATGTCGGCGCTGTCCGCAGCGGGTGCCGCGCCGGCCGGGACGACGTCGGGGCTGTCGGTGGCGCTGCCGGCCGAGCTGTCCGCGGAGGCGTCGACGGCGGTGTCGGGCGAGGCGTCGGGGCTGTCGTCGGCGGCGACGGAGATGGCCGCCGGCGGCTGCGGGGCCGGCCCGCCGTCGGCGGCGGTGGCCACACCGATCCCGGCGGCGCCGAGTCCGGTGAGCGCGGTGCCGAAGGTGATGACCTTCCAGGTGGCGGGCGTGCGGGTCATGGCGGTTCCTCCAAGAAGTGTGTGGTGCGCTGTCGAGTTCCACGCTGCCCGGCCCCAGTGAGACCTCCGGGAGACCGCGATGAGCGCCCTCTCATGCCGGTGAGCGCCTTCTCACCTGAGCCCGGCCCACTCCTCCGCCAGCGCCACCCGCGCCTCGGTCGCGGCACCCCAGTCCGGCTGCTGCACGCGGAACGGCCCGGTCGCCAGCCCCACGAGGACCCCGGCCACCCGGGCCCGCAGCTCGCCGTCGGGCCAGCGCGCGCCGAGGAACGTGAGCACCCGTTCCCGGTAGGCCGCGACCGGCGCGGGGTCGGGCAGCAGCCCCTCCAGCAGGGCCAGGTGGGCGACGAGGGTCGCCCAGTCGTCGATCCGCGCCCCAGGCCCGGCGGTGTCCACGTCGAGCAGCCCCACCACCCGGCCCCCCTCGACGAGCAGCTGGGACTCGTAGAAGTCCCCGTGCACCGGGACGACGGGGTGGTCGCCGGCGCCCGCGGCCACCGCTGCCGTGAGCCGCTCCAGGCGCGGAGCCAGGACCGGGCACACCGCGCCCACCACGGTGGCGTGCGACCGCACCCGCGCCGACGGGTCGGAACCCCGCCGCCGGCCCGAGCCGTCCACCGCGGGAAGTCGGTCGAGCAGGGCGTCGAGGGCCGTCGGGTCGGGCAGCTGGGCCGGGTCCCCGGTCAGGGCCGTCCGCATCGGCGTGCCTGCAAGGCCGGGCAGCACGACGACGCCGTCGCCGGTGCTCGCCAGCACGGGCGGCACCGGCACCGCCGCCCCGAGGGTGGCGTGCCGGGCCACGAGGTCCGCGGCCGCCGTCGGGCGCACGACCTTCAGGAACCAGCGGCCGTGGGGCGAGCTCACCTCCACCACCGCGCGCCGGCCCGGCCGGTACGCGCGCAACCGCAGCTGCGGTGCGCCGACGTCGATGCCGATCGAGCCCAGCCGCTCCGCGACGCCGGCCGCCGAGGTGGCCCAGCCCAGCCCGGGCAGTGCCGGGTCCAGCGGCCAGCGCCAGAGCCCCACGGTGACCGGCGCGCCCTCGACCTCGCCCTCGACGACGGCGGCCCCCGGCGGGACGGCGGTCCCGGTGGTCGCCGCGAGGTGTTCGCGGGTGGCCCGCCCGTCGGCCCAGTCGACGACCGCGGTGTGGCGGACGGTCGCCGTGCCGTCCGGGCGCAGCGTCACCGTGGCCGGCGTGAGGCTGCGCAGCCGGCCGGAGAGCGGGCCGAGCACCGCGGACCAGAGCTCCGCGGCCGGCTCGCCGAGGAGGAGCTGCAGGGAAGGCGGCCACGACGGCGGCACCCGGGCCGGGCCGAGGGGGGCGGTCTCCACCTCACCAGCCTGGATGGCGGGGGTGAACCAGGCATGAGAGCCGGATGAGGGCGCGCTCACCGGACGCCCGGCCTCACCAGCGGCCGCGGTGCACCACCTCGTCGACGCCGCGCCGTCCCCGCCGCAGCGACGGCGACCGGCGGTCGTCGGCACCCGGGTAGCCGACCGACACGCAGCCGACCGGGCGGTACTCCCCGGGCACCCCGAAGGCCGCGCGGAAGTCGTCCACCCGCTCGGCGGGGACGCCGAAGAAACAGGCGCCCAGCCCCTCGTCCACCGCGGTGAGCAGCATCAGCAGGCTCGCCATCCCGGCGTCGACGTCCCAGTACGGCACCGGCCACCGGGCCTCGTCGCGGTCGGTCCAGCCCTTGTCCGGCTCGGCGTAGCGGTCGAGGTAGGCGCTCTTGTTGGCCAGCGGCACGATGAGCAGCGGCGCCCGGCGCATGCGGGTGAGCCACCGGTCGGGCGCACCGTCCCCGGTCGTGGCCGACCAGAAGCGGTCGCGCTCCTCGTCCGTCTCCAGCACCAGGAACGCCCAGCCCTGGCTGAAACCGGCCGACGGCGCCCGGACGGCGTGCTCGAGCAACCTGTCGCGCACCTCGGGCGGCACCGGCCGGTCGGGGTCGTAGTCGCGCACCATGCGGCGACGGCGGACGACGTCGGCGAACTCCACGCCCTCAGCTTGCCGCAGGGCCGCCGCGGGCGGTCAGGCCCGCCGGCCGAGCCGGGCCAGGATCCGCCTCGTCCGGTCGGCGTCCTCGGGCACGTCCAGGGCGGGGCGGCAGATCCCGTCCATGTGCAGCGCCGGACCGAAGACGTCCGCGCCGGCCTCGATCCGGTCCAGCTCCTCGTCGGTGAGGCCTGCGTCGGCGCCGACGGCGCGGGCGACGTCCCAGCGGTGCACGACCATGTCCCAGACGTAGAACTGCTCGAAGGCCGCGCCGACCGTGGTGGGGCCGAAGAAGCCGTCGAACGCGCGGGCGGCCACGGCCTCGTCGGACACCGCCTCGGCCACCCGCGTCGCGTGCTCCCGCCAGGCGGCGGCCGGATCGGCGGCGACGTCGGGTGCCTCGCCCAGGTCGACACCGTGCGTGGTGAGGAAGTCCCGCTGCGTCCCGATCATGTGCTCGACGACGTCGGCGGCGGTCCAGCCCTCGCACGGGGAGGGGCGGGTCCAGCCGGCCGGGGGCACGGCGTCGAGCAGCGCGGAGAGGGGGCGGTCGGCGGCCTCGTGGCTCCTGGCGGGAGAAATCATGCCCAGGAACGTAGGAGCGTGCGGCAGGCTCGGTCTTGATGAAACCCGACAGCCCCGGGGCGCCGGCCGCGATGGACCACGTCGAGCGCGCGCACCTCAAGGACCCCGGAGACGCCTCGCACGTCATCCACCGGTATGCCGCCGAGCCGGAGTTCGACGGGCTGCTGCAGCGGTTCTGGATCCCGGTCTGGTCGGTGCCTTCGGGCCGGGAGGCACCGCAGCGGGTCCTGCAGTACCCGGTGGCGCTGGTGGTGGTCGCCTCCGGCTACGCCCGGTTCTACGGCGTGGTCTCCGGGCTGTCCACGACGATGCTGAGCGGCACCGGGTGGGCCGTCGGGGTCATGTGCGCGCCGGCGGCGGGCGCGCTGCTCGCCGGCGGGCCGATGAGCGACTTCACCGACCGGCACGTGGACGTCGCCGACGTCCTGGGTGCCGCCGGCGAGGAGCTGACCGCACGGGTCCGCGCCGCGATGGCGCGGGATCCGAACTCCCGGGACGCGCACGCCGCGGCGATGGCCGCGTTCGGCGACGCGCTGCGGCCGTTCCTGCCGGTCGACGACGAGGGCCTGCTCGTCAACGAGGTGGTCGCCTTCGTGGAGGGCGACCGGGAGGTCGTCCGCGTCGCGCAGGTGTGCGAGCGCTTCGGGCTGTCGGAGCGGGTGCTGCAGCGGCTCGTGCACCGCCGCCTGGGGCTGACCCCGAAGTGGCTCATCCAGCGCCGCCGGCTGCAGGAGGCGGCCGAGCGGCTGCGCGGGAACCCGGCGAGCATCGGCCAGGTGGCGGCCGTGCTCGGCTACGCCGACCAGTCTCACTTCACCCGTGACTTCGCCCGCGTGACCGCGATGACCCCCGGCCGGTTCGCCGCCCGGCACGCGACCGGGAGCTGACGCCGGGTCCCGGATCGCCGGTCCCTAGGCTGCACCCCGTGCCGAAGCTGCAGCTGCTCCCCGCCGTCGACGTCGCCGACGGCCAGGCCGTCCGTCTCGTGCAGGGGGAGGCCGGGAGCGAGACCTCCTACGGCGACCCCCTCGAGGCCGCGATGCAGTGGCAGCGCGACGGCGCCGAGTGGGTGCACCTCGTCGACCTCGACGCCGCCTTCGGCCGCGGCAGCAACCGGGAGCTGCTCGCCCGCGTCGTCGGCGAGCTCGACGTCGACGTCGAGCTGTCCGGCGGCATCCGGGACGACGAGTCGCTGGCCGCCGCCCTGGCCACCGGCTGCCGCCGGGTGAACCTCGGCACCGCCGCGCTCGAGTCGCCGGAGTGGTGTGCCCGGGCCATCGCCGAGCACGGCGACCGGATCGCCGTCGGCCTCGACGTCCGCGGCACCCGGCTGGCCGCCCGCGGCTGGACCAAGGAGGGCGGTGAGCTCTACGAGACCCTCGCCCGCCTCGACGCGGAGGGCTGCGCCCGCTACGTGGTCACCGACATCACCAAGGACGGCACGCTCAAGGGCCCGAACCTCGACCTGCTGCGCGAGGTCTGCGCCGCCACCCCGCGCCCGGTCGTCGCCTCGGGCGGCGTGAGCTCCCTCGACGACATCCGCGCGCTCGCGGGCCTCGCCGCGATCGGGGTGGAGGGGGCCATCGTCGGCAAGGCGCTCTACGCCGGTCAGTTCACCCTGCCGGAGGCGCTGCGGCTCACGGAGGAACTGGCATGACGGTGCTCAACCTGGGTTCGGCCAACCCCTGGGAGCCGGTGGTCGGCTACAGCCGGATCGTCGTCCGCGGCGACACGGCCTGGGTCAGCGGCACCACGGCCACCGTCGACGGTTCCGTCGTGCACCCCGGCGACGCCGCCGCGCAGACCCGCCAGATCCTCACCACCATCGGGACGTCGCTTCAGCGGGCCGGGTTCAGCCTCGCCGACGTCGTCCGGACCCGGGTGTACGTCACCGACATCGGCCGCTGGGAGGAGGTCGGCCGGGCCCACGGCGAGGCCTTCGGCGACATCCGGCCGGCGGCGACGATGGTCGAGGTGTCGGCGCTGATCGACCCGGCGCTGCTGGTGGAGATCGAGGCGGACGCCGTGCGCGGGGTGCCGGCGTGAGCCTCGCGGTCCGCGTCATCCCGTGCCTGGACGTCGACGCCGGCCGGGTGGTGAAGGGCGTCAACTTCGTCGACCTCCGCGACGCCGGCGACCCGGTGGAGATGGCCCGGGTCTACGACGCCGAGGGGGCCGACGAGCTCACCTTCCTCGACATCACCGCCAGCTCCGGCGACCGCGCGACCACCTACGACGTGGTGAGCCGGACGGCGGAGAGCGTCTTCATCCCCCTGACCGTCGGCGGCGGCGTGCGCAGCCCCGACGACGTCGACCGGCTGCTGCGGGCGGGCGCGGACAAGGTCGCCGTCAACACCGCCGCGGTGGCCCGGCCGGAGCTGATCGCCGAGATCGCCGACCGGTTCGGCAACCAGGTGCTGGTGCTCTCTCTCGACGCCCGCCGCTGCCGGGACGGCGCGGAGACCGAGTCCGGCTTCGAGATCACCACGCACGGCGGGCGCCGCGGCACCGGCCAGGACGCCGTCGAGTGGTGCATCCGGGCTGCGCAGCTGGGGGCGGGGGAGATCCTGCTCAACTCCATGGACGCCGACGGCACCCGGGCGGGGTTCGACACCGACCTGATCTCCCAGGTGCGCCGCGAGGTCTCCGTGCCGCTGATCGCCAGCGGGGGAGCGGGCGCCTCCGAGCACTTCCCGCCCGCCGTCGAGGCCGGTGCCGACGCGGTGCTGGCCGCCAGCGTCTTCCACTTCGGCGTGCTGCGGATCGGCGACGTGAAGGGCGCGCTTGCCGCCGCCGGGCTACCGGTGCGCGCCGAGGCCGACCACCCGCTCGGCTAGCTCGCGAGGCCCGCGACCCAGGCCGCGGTCCCGCTGCCGCGCTCGGGGACGTAGGCGACGATGTGCAGGTCCGGGTGGTCCGAGGGCACCAGCCGGTGGTGCTCGAAGTCCAGCACGCCGGCCGTCGGGTGCACGAACCTGCGGCGGCGCGAGGTGAAGCCCTCGACGGTCAGGTCGGCCCACTGCTCGCGGAACTCCGCGCTGGCCTCGGCCAGGCGGGCGATCAGCGCCGAGTGGGCGCTCGACCCCAGCCGGGCGCCGGACTCGGCGCGGAACTCGGCCACGAAGTGCCGGCTGGCGTGCGCCCAGTCGGGCAGCATGTCGCGCAGGTGCGGATCGGTGAAGACCACCCACAGCAGGTTCCGGTCGGCCGGGTCCAGGGTGGTGATCCGCGAGTAGAGGGCGGCGTACGGGGCGTTCCAGCCGACGATGGTCCAGTCCGCGGCCACCGCGAAGGCGGGGAAGGCCAGGCTGTCGAGCAGCCGCTGGATGTGCGGCGGGGCGACGTCGTGAACGCGCGCGTCCTCGTCCGGCGGCCGGGATGCGTAGCCGCCGAGAGAAAGCAGGTAGGCCGTCTCCGACGCCGTCAGGCGCAGCACCCGGCCGAGCGCCTCGAGGACCTGCCGGGACGGGTTGATGTCCCGCCCCTGCTCCAGCCACGTGTACCAGGTGACGCTCACCCCGGCGAAGGCCGAGACCTCCTCCCGGCGCAGGCCCGTGCCCCGCGCCCGCGCCGGGCTCGGCAGCCCGAAGTCCTGCCGTGACAGGGCGAGCCGCCGGTTGCGCAGGAAGGTGCCGAGCTCCTTGCGCCGGGCCTCCCTCGTCATGCCCCGAACCTAGTAGTGGCACTACTGGTAGTGGCAGCGTCTACCGTCCCGGCGCCGGGACGTGGCCTCCTGGTCCCATGCCCCCGCTGCGCTCCCGGACGGTCACCTCCGGCAGGAACATGGCCGGTGCGCGCGCTCTGCTGCGCGCCGCGGGCGTCGACGGCGCCGACCTGGGCAAGCCGATCGTCGCCGTCGCCAACAGCTTCGCCGAGTTCGTCCCCGGCCACACCCACCTGCAACCGGTCGGCCGGATCGTGTCCGAGGCCGTCGCCGCGGCCGGCGGCGTGCCGCGGGAGTTCAACACCATCGCCGTCGACGACGGCATCGCGATGGGGCACGGCGGGATGCTCTACTCGCTGCCCTCCCGCGACCTGATCGCCGACTCGGTCGAGTACATGGTCCAGGCGCACTGCGCCGACGCGCTGGTCTGCATCTCCAACTGCGACAAGATCACGCCCGGCATGCTCATGGCCGCGCTGCGGCTGGACATCCCCACCGTCTTCGTCTCCGGCGGTCCGATGGAAGGCGGGACGGCGACGCTCGTCGACGGCACCGTGCGCACCGGCCTGAACCTCGTCTCGGCCATCGCCGACTCCGCCAGCGCGGCGGTCTCCGACGGGGACCTCGGCCGCATCGAGGAGGCCGCCTGCCCCACTTGTGGCTCCTGCTCGGGCATGTTCACCGCCAACTCGATGAACTGCCTCACCGAAGCGCTCGGCCTCGCCCTCCCCGGCAACGGGACCACGCTGGCCACGCACACCGCCCGCCGGGGGCTGTACGAGGCCGCGGGCACCACGGTCATGGAGCTCGTCCGCGCCCACTACGAGCGGGACGACGCCGCGGTGCTCCCGCGCGTGATCGCCGGAGCCGCCGCCTTCGAGAACGCCATGGCCATGGACATCGCCATGGGCGGCTCCTCCAACACGATCCTGCACCTGCTCGCCGCCGCCTCCGAGGCGGAGCATGACTTCACGCTCGACGACGTCGACCGGATCTCCCGCAGCACCCCGTGCCTGGCCAAGGTCGCGCCCAACGGCCCCCACCTGGTCGAGGACGTGCACCGCGCCGGCGGTGTCCCCGCGATCCTCGGTGAGCTCGACCGGGCCGGGCTGCTCCGCCGCGACGTCCGGACGGTGCACTCCCCGGACCTGCGCAGCTGGCTGGACGACTGGGACGTCCGCGGTGGGCGGGCGACCCGTGAGGCCGTCGAGCTGTTCCACGCCGCACCCGGCTGCCGGCGCTCCGCGACGGCGTTCTCCCAGTCGGAGCGCTGGGAGAGCCTCGACCTCGACGCGGAGCGTGGCTGCATCCGCTCGGCCGCCGCGGCCTACAGCACCGACGGCGGCCTGGCGGTCCTGCGCGGGAACCTCTCCGTCGACGGGTGCGTGGTGAAGACCGCCGGAGTGGACGAGTCGATCCTCCGGTTCAGCGGCCCGGCGGTGGTCGTCGAGTCCCAGGAGGAGGCCGTCGACGCCATCCTCACCGGCCGGGTGCGGGCCGGCGACGTCGTGGTCGTCCGCTACGAGGGCCCCCGCGGCGGACCCGGCATGCAGGAGATGCTCTACCCGACCTCGTTCCTCAAGGGCCGGGGCCTGGGGGCGGCCTGCGCGCTGGTGACCGACGGGCGCTTCTCCGGCGGCACCTCGGGCCTGTCGATCGGGCACGTCTCGCCCGAGGCGGCGGCCGGCGGCGTCGTCGCCCTGGTCGAGGACGGTGATCCCGTGACGATCGACATCCCGGACCGCAGCATCACCCTCGAGGTGGGCGAGGCCGAGCTGGCCGCCCGTCGGGCCGCCCTGGAGGCACAGAACGGATACCGCCCGCGGAATCGGCACCGGCCGGTCTCCACGGCGCTGCGTGCCTACGCCGCCTTCGCGCAGTCCGCGGACCGGGGCGCGGTCCGCTCCGTCCCGCTGGACGCGGCACCCAGCCGCTAGGAGATCTCCACCCGGGCGACGTCCCGGCGGCCGGAGGCCCACAGCATGAGCTCCAGGGGCTCCCCGGTGACCGTGCGCCCGCCGTCCCCCAGGCGCTTCTCCTCGCCGGGGACGTCGGCGCGGCGCAGCACCAGGCCGCGGCGCCCGGCGGCGCGCCGGGCGTAGAGGCCCAGCCCGCCCCACAGCTGGTCCTGGTCCTCGCGGGGCAGGACCCGCGGCTCCCAGCCGGGCCGGGCCCGGCGGACGTCCTCGTGGTGGATCGCGAACTCCGAGACGTTGAACGCCGCCGCGGCGGCCGGCAGGGCCATCGGCGACCACGGCGGCGGCCCGCTGCGCACCCGGTCGACCACCTCGCCGTAGGGCGTGGAGTCGCGCAGCCGGTCCTCGAGCCGGTGCGACCACCAGGCCAGGCGCTGCCCGCCGGGCAGCATCTCCAGGCCGTAGCCCGGGAGGGCGTCGGGGCGCCGGTCGCGGACGGCCAGGTGCGCGGCGAGGTGGGCGGTGGTCCACCCCTCGCAGCAGGTCGGCGCGTCGGGACCGAGCTCGTCCAGCAGGTCGGCGAGCGCTGCGCGCTCGCGGTCCGGAAGGGGGAGGGAAGAGGCGCTCACCTCGCGTAGTTACCGAGGGAGCCCGGATGGCGAAACCCGGCCGGGCGGACCAGCGGCATCGCTTAGCGCACCTAACGACTGGGTGGCATGCTGGTCGCAGCCACGACCCCGAGGAGCTCCGTGTCCCGCCGCCGAGACGCCGTCGTGCGCCGCGGGCTCCGCCACATCGGCCGGGCCGTCCGCGAGCAGCCGGGCATGTTCACCCTCGCGCTGCTCGCCAGCAGCCTCTACGGCGCGATGACGGTGGCCGGCGCGTACGTGATCGGCGAGATCACCGACCGGGTGCTGCTGCCCTCCTTCGAGGAGGGCGCCACCACCGCGACCGCGCTCACCCTGGCCGCCGTCGCCATCGTCGGGGTCGCGCTGCTGAAGATCCTCGGCATCCTCGGCCGCCGGCTGTTCGCCGGCGTCATGAGCTACCGGCTGCAGGCGGAGTACCGCCGCCGCGTCACCGGGCAGTACCTGCGCCTCCCGCTCTCCTGGCACCAGCGCCACCCCACCGGGCAGTTGCTCTCCAACGCCAACTCCGACGTCGAGTCGGCCTGGTTCTTCGTCGCGCCGCTGCCCTTCGCCTGCGGAGCGCTGGTGATGATCGCGACCACCAGCGTCGCGCTCCTGCTCACCGACCCGCTGCTCGCCCTCGTCGGTCTGGTCGTCTTCCCGCTGGTCTTCGCCGCCAACGTCGTCTACTCGCAGGTGATGAGCCCGCGGATGCAGCGGGCGCAGCAGCTGCGGGCCGAGGTCAGCGAGATCGCGCACGAGAGCTTCGACGCCGCGCTCGTGGTGAAGACGCTCGGCCGGGAGGACACCGAGACCGAGCGCTTCACCGCCCGGGCCGAGGAGCTGCGCGACGGGCTGATCGCCGTGGGCCGGGTGCGCGGGCTGTTCGACCCGCTGATGGAGGCGCTGCCGAACCTCGGCACGCTCGCCGTCCTGCTCATCGGGGCCGGCCGGGTCGCCGACGGCGCCACCGACGCCGGCGAGCTGGTCTCCATCGCCTACCTGTTCACCTCGCTGGCGCTGCCGATCCGTGCCATCGGCTGGGTGCTGGCCGATCTGCCCCGGGCCCTGGCCGGCTTCGACCGGGTCACCCCCGTGCTCGAGGCGACAGGGGAGACGGCCTACGGGCCGGACACCGCCGCCGCGGCGGCCGGCGGGGCCGGCGTCGGCGTGCGCGACGTCGGCTTCACCTTCGACGGGGTGTCCCGCCCGACCCTCCACGCGGTCACCTTCGACGTGCCGGCCGGGCGCACGGTTGCCGTGGTGGGGCCCACCGGATCGGGCAAGTCCACCCTGGCCGGCCTGCTCGTGCGTCTGGTCGACCCCGCCGACGGCGGCGTGCTGCTCGACGGGGTCGACCTGCGCCGGCTGCGCGAGGGCGAGGTGAGCGCGCAGGCGGCGTTCGTCGCCCAGAGCGCCTTCCTCTTCGACGACACCGTCCGCGGCAACGTCACCCTCGGCGCCCCCTTCTCCGACGACGAGGTGTGGACGGCGTTGCGCGTGGCCGCGGCCGACGAGTTCGTCGCATCGCTGCCCGAGGGCCTGGACACCCGGGTGGGGGAGCGCGGTGCCTCGCTGTCCGGCGGTCAGCGGCAGCGGCTGGCGCTGGCCCGCGCCGTGGTCCGCCGTCCCCGGCTGCTCGTGCTGGACGACGCCACGAGCGCCGTCGACCCCGCCGTCGAGGCCCGCATCCTCGACGCCCTGCGGGGCAACGAGACCCCGACCACGGTCGTGGTCGTGGCCTACCGGCAGGCGACCATCGCGCTCGCCGACGAGGTGGTGTGGCTCGCCGACGGGCGCGCCGTCGCCCGGGGCACCCACGAGGAGCTGCTCGCCGCGGTGCCTGGCTACGCGGCGCTGGTGCGCGCCTACTCCCAGGCCGAGGTGGCGGCGTGAGCGAGCCCGTGCAGCGCACCGAGGGCGCGCTGGGGACCCTCCGGCGCGGGCTGCGGATGATGCCCGAGTTCCGGCGCGGGCTCCCGGTGACCTTCGCCCTGGCCCTGGTCGCCACCGCCGGCCGGGTGGTCGTGCCCATCGCCGTCCAGCAGGTCATCGACCGCGGGCTGGCGGCCCCCGGCGGCGCGCACCTGGAGAGGGTCACCTGGCTGATCGCCGGCTGCGCGCTGGTCGTGCTGGTCACCGCCGTCGCGGTCTACCGGATGAACGTCCGGCTGTTCCGGACGACGGAGACCGCGCTGGCCAGCCTGCGCGCCCGCGCCTTCCGGCACGTGCACGACCTCTCGGTGCTGCACCAGCAGGGCGAGCGACGCGGCTCCCTGGTCTCCCGGGTGACCAGCGACGTCGACCAGCTGTCGGTGTTCATGCAGTGGGGCGGGGTGCTGGGCCTGGTCAGCATCGGGCAGCTCCTCGTCGCGACCGTCGTCATGGCCGTCTACTCCTGGCAGCTGACCGTGCTGGTGCTGGTCTGTTTCGTGCCGCTGGCGTTCGCCGTCCGCTGGTTCGCCCAGCGGCTGGTGCGGGTCTACGGCGTGGTCCGGGAGCGGGTCGGCGACGTGCTCGCCGCGGTCGCCGAGTCGGTGGTCGGCGCCCCCACGGTGCGCGCCTACGGGGTGCGGGCCCGCACCGCCGCCCGGCTCGACGCCGCCATCGACCGGCACTACCGCGCCCAGGTGGACGCGCAGAAGGTCACCGCCGCCGTCTTCGTCAGCGGCGAGTTCGTGGCCGCGCTGGCCAACGCCGCCGTGGTGGTCGTGGGGGTGCTGCTCGGCCTGGCCGGCGACATCACCGTCGGCACGCTGGTCGCGTTCCTCTTCCTCGTCACCCTGTTCGTCGCGCCGGTGCAGACCGCCAGCGAGGTGCTCAACGAGGCGCAGAACGCCGTCGCCGGCTTCCGCCGGGTCCTCGACGTGGTCGACACCGAGCCCGACGTCCGCGACCCCGCCGTCGCCGCCCCCGACCGGGTGCGCGCCCTTCCGGAGGGGCCGCTCGGCGTCCGCTTCGACTCCGTCACCTTCCGCTACGCACCGGGTGCCCGCCCGGCGCTGGACGACGTCGACCTCACCATCGCCCCACGCACGCGGGTGGCGGTCGTGGGCGAGACGGGTTCGGGGAAGACCACGTTCGCCAAGCTGGTCACCCGGCTCATGGACCCGGTCGCCGGCCGGGTGCTGCTCGGCTCCGACACGGGCGGGTGGGTGCCGCTGGCCGACATGGCGTTCGCGTCGCTGCGCGCGCGGGTGGTCATGGTGCCGCAGGACGGGTTCCTCTTCGACGCCACCGTCGCCGAGAACGTCCGCTACGGCCGCCCCGGCATGACCGACGCCGACGTCGTCGCCGCCTTCGACGACCTGGGGCTAAGCACCTGGCTCGCCGGGCTGCCCGACGGCGTCTCGACGGCGGTGGGCCAGCGCGGTGAGTCCCTGTCGGCCGGCGAGCGGCAGCTGGTCGCCGTCGCCCGGGCCTACGTCGCCGACCCCGACCTCCTGGTGCTCGACGAGGCCACCAGCGCCGTCGACCCCGCCACCGAGCAGCGGCTGACCCGGGCGCTGGACGCCCTGACCGCCGGCCGCACCACCCTCACCATCGCGCACCGGCTCTCGACGGCCGAGCGGTCCGACGAGGTGCTGGTCGTCGACGCCGGGCGCGTCGTCCAGCGCGGCACGCACGCGGAGCTGGTGGACGCCGAGGGTCCCTACGCCCGGCTGCACGCCTCGTGGCGGCGGTCGTCGGCCGGCGAGCCCGAGCCGGCGATCGGCTGACCGGCGGGTGCCGCGCCCGGGCAACTCGCCCGGCAGGGGGGCGCGTGGCGCCCGCGCTCCCCGCTAGCGTCCCCGGTGTGAGCGCGCGCACCGACAGCTTCGAGGCCGACGTCGTCGTGGTGGGAGCGGGGCTGGCCGGCCTGGTCGCCACCGCTGAACTGGCCGACGCCGGCAAGCGGGTGGTCCTGGTCGACCAGGAGCCCGCGGCGTCCCTGGGCGGGCAGGCGTGGTGGTCCTTCGGCGGGCTGTTCCTGGTCGACTCGCCGGAGCAACGGCGGCTGCGCGTGCACGACTCGCTGGAGCTCGCCCGGCAGGACTGGTTCGGCACCGCCGGCTTCGACCGGGACACCGACCACTGGCCGCGGCAGTGGGCCGAGGCCTATCTGCAGTTCGCCGCCGGCGAGAAGCGCGCCTGGCTCAAGGAGCAGGGCGTCGGGTTCTTCCCGGTCGTCGGCTGGGCCGAGCGCGGCGGCTACACCGCCACCGGCCCCGGCAACTCGGTGCCGCGCTTCCACATCGTGTGGGGCACCGGGCCGGGGATCGTCGCGCCGTTCGAGCGCCGGGTGCGGGCCGCGGCCCAGGCGGGCGTGGTGCAGCTGCGGTTCCGGCACCGGGTGTCGGAACTGGTGGTCCGCGGCGGGGCCGTGACCGGCGTGCGCGGCGCCGTCCTCGAGCCGAGCGACGTCGCCCGCGGTGAGGCGAGCTCCCGCACGGAGGTCGGGGAGTTCGAGTTCCTCGCGCAGGCCGTCGTCGTCACCTCCGGGGGGATCGGTGGCAACCACGACCTCGTCCGGGATAACTGGCCGGCCCGGCTGGGTCCCGCACCGCAGCGGCTGCTCTCCGGCGTTCCCGCGCACGTCGACGGGTGCATGCAGCAGGCCACCGTGGCCGCCGGCGCGAGCATGGTCAACGGCGACCGGATGTGGCACTACACCGAGGGCATCGCCAACCACTCGCCGGTCTGGGCGCGGCACGGCATCCGGATCCTCCCCGGCCCGTCGTCGCTGTGGCTCGACGCCACCGGGCAGCGGCTGCCCGTTCCGCTCTTCCCCGGGTTCGACACCCTCGGCACCCTCGCCCACATCGGGCAGACCGGGTACGAGCACACCTGGTTCGTCGCCACGCACAAGATCGTGGAGAAGGAGTTCGCGCTGTCGGGCTCCGAGCAGAACCCCGACCTCACCGGCAAGGACGTCAAGCTGCTGCTCGACCGGGTCAAGGCCGGCGTCTCCGGTCCGGTCCAGGCGTTCCTGGACAAGGGGGAGGACTTCGTCGTCGCCCGGACCCTGCCCGAGCTCGTCGCCGGCATGAACCGCGTCACCGGCGGGTCGCCCGAACTCGACCTCGCCCAGGTGGAGCGGGAGGTCGTGGCCCGCGACCGGGAGATCGCCCACCCCTTCACCAAGGACCTGCAGGTCACCGCCATCCGAGGTGCCCGCACCTACCTCGGGGACAAGCTCATCCGCGTCGCCCCGCCGCACCGGCTGCTCGACCCGGAGGCCGGCCCGCTGATCGCCGTCCGGCTCAACCTCATCACCCGCAAGAGCCTCGGCGGCCTGGAGACCGACCTGTCCGGCCGCGTGCTGCGGCCCGGCGGCGAGGTGTTCCCCGGGCTCCACGCGGCCGGCGAGGTCGCCGGGTTCGGCGGCGGCGGCGTGCACGGCTACCGCTCGCTCGAGGGCACCTTCCTCGGCGGCTGCCTCTTCTCCGGCCGGGTCGTGGGCCGGGCGCTCGCGGCCGCGCTGTGAGCGCGCCGCGCGATCCCTGGTCGGACCCGGCGACGCCGACCGAGCCGGGGCCCGCCTACACCGGGCCGCCGCCCACCACGTCGCCGTACGCCTACGGGACGCCGGCGCCGTACGGCGTGCCCCCGCCGTGGGGTTACGGGCCGCCGCCGCCCTACGGCTACCCGGGCGCGCCGTACCCGGGTGCGCCGTACCCGGGTGCGCCGTACCCGGGTGCGGCCTATCCCGGTGCGGCCTATCCCGGTGCGTCCCGGCCGGGCCGCCGGCCCGGCCAGGTGATCGGGGCGGCGGTGCTCACCTTCGTCCAGGCGCTGCTGGTGCTGATCGCCTCGCTGTACGTGTGGTTCTTCGCCTCGCTCGCGGAGCTCGCGATCGAGGAGAGCCCGACCGCCGCCCCTGCCCAGGCCTACGAGTTCGCCCGCGAGGGCGACGTGCTCTCGATCGTCCAGCTCGCATCGGTGGCGCTGCTCGTGGTCGCCGGCATCCTGGCGCTGGTCCGGCGCACCCGCGTCGCCTGGCTGGTGCTGCTCGCGGCGCACGGCGTGCAACTCCTGCTCACCGTGTACTGGTGGGCACAGCTGGGCGACCTGCTGGGACCGGCGGCGGCAGGCCAGGACCTCGGCGGCGTGGTGGCCGCGTTCAGCCTCTTCTTCGCGGCCGCCCCGCTGGTCACCCTCGGTCTGGTCCTCTTCGGCGGCGGACGGCACTGGTTCACCGCCCCGCAGACCTGACCCGCCCGCACGGCACACTGGAGGCATGTCCGCGAGCGTGCCCACCGAACGAGCGCTGGCCCCCGAGGTCGCCGCGCTGCTGCGCCGCGACCCCGCCGGGCTGGTCGCCGCAGTCGTCCAGCAGCACGACACCCGCGAGGTGCTCATGCTCGCCTGGATGGACGACGAGGCGCTCCGGCGCACCCTGACCTCCGGCCGGGCCACGTACTGGTCGCGCAGCCGGGAGGAGTACTGGGTGAAGGGCGAGACCTCGGGCCACCGCCAGTGGGTCCGCGACGTCCGCGTCGACTGCGACGGCGACGCGCTGCTGGTGCTGGTCGACCAGGAGGGCGCCGCCTGCCACACCGGTGAGCGCAGCTGCTTCCACCGGCCGCTGACCGTGGTGCAGGGGGCCGCCACGTGAGGTTCGGCATCACCTCCCCCTCGCGCGAGGAGTTCGCGGCGCTGGGCCGGGTCGGTGGGCGGGGGATGGTGCCGGTCACCCGCCGGCTGCTGGCCGACGGCGAGACCGCCGTCGGGGTCTACCGGAAGCTGGCCGGCAACCGTTCCGGGACGCTCCTGCTGGAGTCGGCCGAGCAGGGCAAGCGGTGGGCGCGGTACAGCTTCGTGGGCGTGCGCGCCGCCGGCGTGCTGACCGAGCGCGACGGCCGCACCCAGTGGCTGGGCGAGGAGGTCCCCGGGCTCACCGACGACCTCCCGGCCGATCCGCTGGAGGCCGTCCGCGTGCTCGCGCGCCGGCTGCGGTCGCCCCGCGCCCCGGAGCTGCCGCCGCTGACCGGTGGCCTGGTGGGCTACCTCGGCTACGACGTCGTCCGTCGCCTCGAGCGGCTGCCGCAGACCAGCGACGACGACCTGGGCATGCCCGAGCTCGCGCTGATGCTGGTCACCGACCTGGCCGTGCTCGACCACACCGACGGGTCGGTGCTGCTCATCGCCAACGCCCTCGGGAGCGCGGGGACCGAGGCGGGCGGGTACGACGACGCCGTCGCCCGTCTGGACGCCATGGCCGAAGCGCTGGTCGCCCCGGCCGCCCCGGCGGTCGCCGTGTTCGAGCCCGCGGACGTTCCACCGGCCGTGCGCAGCAACCTGGCGCCCGGCGTCTTCCAGGACGGCGTGGAGCGGGTGCGCGAGCACATCCGGGCCGGCGACGCCTTCCAGGTGGTGCTGGCCCAGCGGTTCGAGCTGGAGACCGACGTCGACGCGCTCGACCTCTACCGGGTGCTGCGGGTGACCAACCCGTCGCCGTACATGTACCTGCTGCGCTTCGCCGGCCGGGAGACCGCGTTCGAGGTCGTCGGCTCGTCGCCCGAGGCGCTGGTGACGGTGACCGGGTCCTCGGCGGTCGTGCACCCGCCGGCCGGCACCCGGCCGCGCGGCGCGACCGCGGAGGAGGACGCACGCCTGGCCGAGGGGCTGCTCGCCGACCCCAAGGAGCGGGCCGAGCACGTCATGCTCGTCGACCTCGCACGCAACGACCTGGGGCGGGTCTGCGTCCCCGGCAGCGTGGAGGTGCCGGACTTCATGCGCGTGGAGCACTACAGCCACGTCATGCACCTGGTGTCCACCGTCACCGGCGAGGTCAGCCCCGGCCGCGACGCCCTGGACGTCTTCGACGCCACGTTCCCCGCCGGCACGGTCTCCGGCGCCCCCAAGCCGAGCGCGATGACGATCATCGAGAGCCTCGAGCCGACCCGGCGGGCGCTGTACGCGGGCACCGTCGGCTACGTCGACGCCAGCGGCGACATGGACATGGCGATCGCCATCCGCACCGCCGTCCTCCACCAGGGGCGGGCCTACGTCCAGGCCGGCGCGGGCATCGTCGCCGACAGCGACCCGGCGGCCGAGGAGGCCGAGACCCGGCACAAGGCCCGCGCGGTGCTGTCGGCCATCGCGACGGCGGAAGGTCTGCGGGAGCTGTCCGCGGGGGCGGGGTGACGGCTCCCGAGGGCGTACGGGACCCGGCCGGCGGCGCCCGGCGGGAGCTCGCGAGCGTCGTCGTGGGCGCGGTCCTGGCCGGTGCGCTCGCGCTGTCGGCGGCCGGCCAGCGCTGGGCCGACGTGACCGCGGAGCGCCGCGCGCCCCTGCCACCGGTGTCCGGAACGCTGTCCGGGGGCGACGCAGCCCCGCTGGTGACCGCCGCCGGCCTGGTCCTGCTGGCCGCGGCGGTGGCCCTGCTGGCGGTGCGCGGCAGCGGCCGGGTGGTCGTCGGCCTGCTGATGGCGGCCGCAGGTGGCGCCCTGCTGTGGTCGGGCGTCCGGGTGCTCACCGGAGGAGTGGCCGACGCCGCGGCGGACCTGCCCGGCGTGGGCGGCACCAGCGTGACCGGCACGACCGTGGACGTCTCGGTGGGCTGGCCGGTGCTGGCCGGGGTCGCCGGTGTCCTGGCCGTCGCCGCCGGGCTGCTGGCCGCGCTGCGCGGGGGCACCTGGCCGGCGATGGGCCGGCGCTACGAGCGCACCGCCGGGGCGGCGACGGCGCGGTCGACCGAGGAGCGCGCCGACGACGTCTGGAAGGCGCTCGACCGCGGCGAGGACCCGACCGAGCCACCGCCGGCACCCCGGACCGGCCCCGGCGTATAGCGGAACCGACCGGATCCGTGCCGCCCGCCCCCGGGCCGGGAGGCATCCGGCCCGCCTCTAGAGTGGGTCCACCCATCCGCCCGGGATCGACGTACGAGAGGCAGTGGCGCCGGTGAACCAGCACCTGACCTCGGCCGAGGCTGCGACCACGCCGTGAACGTGCTCGAGGAGATCGTCGCCGGTGTCCGTGCCGACCTCGCCGTCCGCCAGGCCGCCACGCCGCTGGACGAGGTGAAGGCCGCCGCCCAGGCGGCCCGGCCGGCGCGCGACGCGCTGGCGGTCCTGCGGGCCCCCGGCGTCGGCGTCATCGCCGAGGTGAAGCGGCGCAGCCCGAGCAAGGGCGACCTGGCCGACATCGCCGACCCCGCGCGGCTGGCCCAGCAGTACGCCGCCGGTGGGGCCCGGGTCATCTCCGTGCTCACCGAGCGGCGGCGCTTCGGCGGCTCGCACGCCGACCTCGCCGCCGTGCGCACGGTGGTCGACGTGCCGGTGCTGTGCAAGGACTTCATCGTCAGCAGCTACCAGGTGCACGAGGCCCGTGCCCACGGGGCCGACGTCGTCCTGCTGATCGTGGCCGCCCTCGAGCAGAACGTCCTGGTGGGCCTGCTCGAGCGGGTGGAGTCCCTGGGCATGACGGCGCTGGTCGAGGTGCACACCGAGTCCGAGGCCGACCGCGCCATGGCGGCCGGGGCGTCGGTCATCGGCGTGAACGCCCGCGACCTCACCACCCTCCAGGTCGACCGCTCGACCTTCGAGAAGATCGCACCGGGGTTGCCGTCGGAGGTCGTCAAGGTCGCCGAGTCGGGTGTCCGCGGTCCGCACGACCTGATCGGGTACGCCGCTGCCGGGGCCGACGCCGTCCTCGTCGGCGAGGGCCTGGTCACCGCGGGCGATCCGCGGCAGGCGGTCGCCGACCTGGTCACGGCCGGCGCGCACCCGGCCACCCCCCGCACCACCCGCTGAAAGAGGCCCTCCTGGCCACCGCTCGCACGCTCGCGGCGGGCCCCTGCAGGAGGGCCACTGCGGCGCGGGACACTGGGCACATGACCACCAGTTCGCTGCAGCCGCCCGGAGCGCTCCCCCTGCCGGCGCGGCCGGGCTGGCCCGACCCGACGGGGCACTTCGGGGTCTTCGGCGGCCGGTTCGTCCCCGAGGCGCTGATCGCCGCGCTCGACGAGTTGACCGAGGCCTACGAGGCCATGCGCGTCGACCCGGCCTTCCTCGCCGAGTTCGCCCGGCTGCAGCGGGACTACACCGGCCGGCCCAGCCCGGTCACCGAGGTGCCCACGTTCGCCGAGCACTGCGGCGGGGCACGGGTCCTGCTCAAGCGGGAGGACCTCAACCACACCGGCTCGCACAAGATCAACAATGTGCTCGGTCAGGCGCTGCTGACCAAGCGGATCGGCAAGCAGCGGGTCATCGCCGAGACCGGCGCCGGCCAGCACGGCGTGGCGACGGCGACCGCCGCGGCGCTTCTGGGCCTGTCCTGCACCGTCTACATGGGCGAGGAGGACACCCGGCGCCAGGCGCTCAACGTGGCGCGCATGCGGCTGCTCGGCGCCGAGGTCATCCCCGTCACCACCGGCTCGCGCACCCTCAAGGACGCCATCAACGAAGCCTTCCGCGACTGGGTCACCAACGTCGGGACGACCAACTACGTCTTCGGCACAGTGGCGGGGCCGCACCCCTTCCCGGCGATGGTCCGCGACTTCCAGCGGGTCATCGGCGACGAGGCCCGCGGCCAGGTGCTCGAGCGGGAGGACCGGCTGCCCGACGCCGTCCTGGCCTGCGTGGGTGGCGGCTCCAACGCGATCGGCATCTTCACCGCGTTCGTGCCCGACGACGGCGTCCGGCTGATCGGCCTGGAGGCCGGCGGCGACGGCGTCGGCACCGGGCGGCACGCGGCCACCATCACCGCAGGCACCCCGGGCGTGCTGCACGGCGCCCGCTCGTACCTGCTGCAGGACGAGAACGGGCAGACGATCGAGTCGCACTCCATCAGCGCCGGGCTGGACTACCCCGGCGTGGGGCCCGAGCACTCCTACCTGCACGACATCGGGCGGGCCGAGTACCGGGCGGTCACCGACGCCGAGGCCATGGAGGCCTTCGCCCTGCTCTGCCGCACCGAGGGCATCATCCCGGCGATCGAGTCCGCGCACGCCCTGGCCGGGGCGATGGAGCTCGGCCGGGAACTGGGCCCGGGCGCGCTCCTCCTGGTCAACCTCTCCGGGCGCGGCGACAAGGACGTCGAGACCGCGTCGCGGTGGTTCGGGCTGGGCGACCGCGAGGAGGTCGACCCCGGGCCGGGGCTCGACACCGACCAGCAGCCCACCGAGGGCGCGGTCAGCAACGACGAGGCCGTGGCCGGCCCGGACACCGGAGAGCAGGCATGAGCGCTACCGGGAACGACGGAGGAGCGGAGCAAGCCCGGAGTCGAGGCAGTCGACTGCAGGACCGCATCGGCACCGCCACGGCGGAGGGGCGCGCCGCGTTGATCGCCTACGTGCCGGTCGGCTTCCCGTCGGTCGAGGGGTCGATCGCGGCGATGGTGGCCGCCGTGCGCGACGGCGCCGACGTCGTGGAGATCGGCGTCCCGTACAGCGATCCCGGGATGGACGGCCCGGTCATCCAGCAGGCCGTGGACGTCGCCGTCCGCGCTGGTGTGGGGATGCCGGCCGTGCTCCGCGCGGCCGAGGCGGTGGCCGCGGCCGGCGCCGTCCCCGTCGTGATGAGCTACTGGAACCCGATCGAGCGCTACGGCGTCGAGCGCTTCGCCACCGACCTGGCCGCCGCCGGGGGAGCGGGGGCCATCACCCCCGATCTCATCCCCGAGGAGGCGGGCGCCTGGATCGCCGCCGCCGAGGCGGCCGACCTCGACCGGGTGTTCCTCGTCGCGCCCTCCTCGACCGATGCGCGGCTGCGGTCCACCACCGCCGCCTGCCGCGGGTTCGTCTACGCCGCCTCCACCATGGGGGTCACCGGCGCCCGTGCCACCGTGGGCGACGCCGCCGAGCGGCTGGTGGCCCGCACCCGGGAGGCCGCGCCCGACCTCGCCGTCTGCGTCGGCCTGGGCGTCTCGAACGGGGAGCAGGCCGCGGAGGTCGCCGGGTTCGCCGACGGCGTCATCGTCGGCTCGGCCTTCGTCCGCGCCCTGCTCGACGCGCCGGACGAGCGGGCCGGTGCCGAGGCGGTCGGGCGGCTCGCCGCCGACCTGGCCCGCGGTGTCCGTGCGAAGGTGCCGACATGACCGTGCTCGCCGCCATCCCGAGCCCGACCCAGGGGGTCTGGGAGCTCGGCCCCTTCCCGGTCCGGGCGTACGCGCTGTGCATCGTGGCCGGCATCGTGGCCGCGGTGCTCCTCACCGAGCGGCGCTGGGTGGCCCGGGGTGGTGCGCCGGGCGACGTCCTCGACATCGCGGTCTGGGCGGTGCCCTTCGGCATCGTCGGGGGCCGGCTCTACCACGTGGTCTCCAGCCCCCGGCCGTACTTCGGCGAGGGCGGCGACCCGCTGCGCGCGTTCGCCATCTGGGAGGGCGGCCTGGGCATCTGGGGCGCCATCGCGCTGGGGGCCGTCGGGGCCTGGATCGCCTGCCGGCGCCGGGGCATCCCGCTGCCCGCCTTCGGCGACGCGCTGGCTCCCGGGTTGCTGGTGGCCCAGGCGATCGGCCGGCTGGGCAACTGGTTCAACAACGAGCTCTACGGCGGCCCCACCGACCTGCCGTGGGCGCTCACGATCTACGAGTGGAGCGGCGGGCGGGCGGTCACCGGGGCCGATGGGGAGCCCGTCGTGCTCGGCACGTTCCACCCGACGTTCCTCTACGAGCTGCTGTGGAACCTGGCCGCGGCCGCGCTGGTCGTCTGGGCCGACCGCCGGTTCCGGCTCGGGCACGGCCGGGCGTTCGCGCTGTACGTCGCCGCCTACTGCGCGGGCCGGCTGTGGATCGAGCTGCTGCGCACCGATCCGGCCGAGACCTTCTTCGGCGTCCGGCTCAACGTCTTCACCTCGATCATCGTCGGTCTGCTGGCGCTGGCCTACTTCTTCTGGCAGCGCGGCCGCCGGCGCGAGGTGATCACCCGAGGTGAGGACATCGCGACGACCAGCGCGGACCGGTCCGCAGCCGGGCCGGACACCCCTGCCGAGGCGCCCGTTCCCCGCGTGCGTGAGGACGATCACCATCCGCCGTCCACGGCCTGAGAACCGGGGAAACCGCGCAGGTCCGGCCAGGGTTCACCGATATCCCGCCGCGGCGTCACGGATCGGCTTCGGCCGTGTCAGACCGGTGTTACGGCTGTGTACCCTTCGGGCTGACTCGCCAGCGATCCTGGACGGGTCGTAGTGTCTGAACCGGGCCAGCGCTGCCCCGCGGACGACGGCTCACCGGTACCAACCGGTGGGCTCGCGCGCCACAGCCGGTCGGGGGACCTGTTCCGACCTGCTCCACGTGCGCCGCACGTGCCGCCATCTCCGCCGCCCTTGACCTCCGGCCCGGGCCCCCGCCCTCCGTCCGACCCTCGCCCGAGGGACGACGGTGCGCCGACGACGGGAGTGACATGACCGACCTTCCCGCCCCCGCCACCGCGGCAGTTCCCTTCTCCGCCGTGCCGCCGGCCCAGGGTCTGTACGACCCGGTGAACGACAAGGACGCCTGTGGCGTCGCCTTCGTGGCGGACACCCGCGGCCGGCGCAGCCGCCGCATCGTGCAGGCCGGTCTGACCGCCCTGCACAACCTCGACCACCGGGGCGCCGCGGGCGCCGAGCCGAACTCCGGTGACGGCGCCGGCATCCTCACCCAGATCCCCGACGCCCTGCTGCGCGCCAGCGTCGGCTTCGACCTGCCGCCGCTGGGCGAGTACTCGGTCGGCATCGCCTTCCTGCCGGTGGACGAGGCCGAGCGCGCCGCCCGCGTCGAGGACGTCGCCCGCCTCGCCGCCGAGGAGGGGCTGACCGTCCTCGGCTGGCGCGAGGTGCCCGTCGACCCCGAGGGCGCCGACCTCGGCCCCACGGCCCGCGCGGTCATGCCGTACGTCGCCCAGCTGTTCGTCGCCGAGACGATGGCCGGCCGCGCCGACGCCGCGGCCTTCGGCGGGAACGTGGCGCACCACGGCGTCACCCGCCTCGAGCGGCGCTCGTTCGTGCTCCGCAAGCGGGCCGAGCGTGCCGCCGTGGACGCCGGCAGCTCGCTCTACATCACCTCGCTGTCGTCGCGGACGGTCACCTACAAGGGCATGCTGACCACCGACCAGCTGCCGCTGTTCTTCCCCGACCTGCGCGACGAGCGCTACGAGTCGGCGATCGCGCTGGTGCACAGCCGGTTCTCCACCAACACCTTCCCGAGCTGGCCGCTGGCCCACCCGTTCCGCTTCATCGCGCACAACGGCGAGATCAACACGATCAAGGGCAACCGCAACCGCATGCGCGCCCGCGAGGCCAAGCTCGAGACGCAGCTGTTCGACGGCCCGGCCGGTCCGGCGTCCGAGCTCGGGCTGGAGCGGATCTTCCCGGTCACCGCCAGCGACTTCAGCGACTCGGCCACCTTCGACGAGGTGCTCGAGCTGCTGCACCTCTCGGGCCGCTCGCTGCCCCACGCGGTGCTCATGATGATCCCGGAGGCGTGGGAGAACCACGACGAGATGGACCCGGCCCGCCGGGCCTTCTACCGGTTCCACTCCTCGATCATGGAGCCGTGGGACGGGCCGGCCGCCGTCTGCTTCACCGACGGCACGCTGATCGGGGCCGTCCTCGACCGCAACGGTCTTCGCCCGGGCCGCTGGTGGCACACCAAGGACGACCTGGTCGTCATGGCCAGCGAGGTCGGCGTGCTCGACATCCCGGCCGGCGACGTCGTCGCCAAGGGCCGGCTGCAGCCGGGCCGCATGTTCCTCGTCGACACCGCCTCCGGGCGGATCGTCTCCGACGAGGAGGTCAAGGGCGCTCTCGCCTCCGCCGAGCCGTACGGGGACTGGCTGCACGCCGGCCTGGTGCACCTGCCCGCGCTGCCCGAGCGCCGCCGCTCGCGGCCCAGCCACGAGTCGGTCATCCGCCGGCAGATGCTCTTCGGCTACACCGAGGAGGAGCTGCGCATGCTGGTGACGCCGATGGCGGCCAGCGGCGCCGAGCCGATCGGGTCGATGGGCACCGACACCCCGATCGCCTCGCTGTCGGACCGCTCGCGGCTGCTCTACGACTACTTCGGGCAGCTGTTCGCCCAGGTGACCAACCCGCCGCTGGATGCCATCCGCGAGGAGCTGGTGACCAGCCTCGGCCGAACCTTCGGCCCGGAGCAGAACCTGCTCGCGGCGTCCCCGGCGTCCTGCCGGCAGGTGCACCTGCCGTTCCCGGTGATCGACAACGACGAGCTGGCCAAGATCCTGCACATCGACGACGACGGCGACCTGCCCGGTTACGCCGCCGTCCGGATCACCGGCCACTTCGACGTGAACGGCGGCGGGACCGCGCTGGCCGAGGCGGTCGAGCAGCTGCGCACCAAGGTCTCCAAGGCCATCTCCGCCGGTGCCCGGATCATCGTGCTCTCCGACCGGGACTGCGACGAGAAGCGCGCGCCCATCCCGTCGCTGTTGATGACCGCGGCTGTGCATCACCACCTGGTGCGGGAGAAGACCCGCATGGAGGTCGGCCTCGTCGTCGAGTCCGGCGACTGCCGCGAGGTCCACCACGTGGCCCTGCTGCTCGGCTACGGCGCCGCCGCGGTCAACCCGTACCTGGCGTTCGAGTCGATCGAGGACCTCATCCGCGACGGCGTCCTGACCGGCGTGGAGCCGGCCCAGGCGGTGCGCAACGTGGTCAAGGCGCTCGGCAAGGGCGTCCTGAAGGTCATGAGCAAGATGGGCATTAGCACCGTCGGCTCGTACACGATGGCGCAGATCTTCGAAGCCGTCGGTCTCTCGCAGGAGCTGGTCGACGAGTACTTCACCGGCACCTCCTGCCCGCTGGGCGGCGTGGGCATCGACGTCCTGGCCGAGGAGGTGGCCATGCGCCACCGCCGGGCCTACCCGGAGAACCCCACCGAGCGGGCGCACCGCCGGCTGGAGACCGGTGGCGAGTACCAGTGGCGCCGCGAGGGCGAGGTGCACCTGTTCAACCCCGAGACGGTGTTCCTGCTCCAGCACGCCACCCGGTCGCGGCAGTACGATGTCTTCGAGAAGTACACCGAGACCGTCGACAAGATGTCCGAGGACGCCGCCACGCTCCGCGGTCTCTTCACGCTGAGGACCGGCGTGCGCCCGCCCGTGCCGATCGACGAGGTGGAGCCGGTCAGCGAGATCGTCAAGCGGTTCAACACCGGCGCCATGAGCTACGGGTCCATCTCGCAGGAGGCCCACGAGACGCTCGCCATCGCCATGAACCGCCTCGGCGGGCGCTCCAACACCGGCGAGGGCGGCGAGGACCCGGACCGCTTCACGCCGGACCCGAACGGCGACCTGCGCCGCTCGGCGATCAAGCAGGTGGCCTCGGGCCGGTTCGGCGTCACCAGCGAGTACCTGGTCAACGCCGACGACATCCAGATCAAGATGGCCCAGGGCGCCAAGCCCGGCGAGGGCGGCCAGCTCCCCGGCGGGAAGGTCTACCCGTGGGTGGCCCGCACCCGGCATTCGACGCCGGGCGTCGGGCTGATCAGCCCGCCGCCGCACCACGACATCTACTCGATCGAAGACCTCAAGCAGCTGATCCACGACCTGAAGAACGCCAACAACGAGGCCCGGGTCCACGTCAAGCTGGTCGCCGAGGTGGGCGTCGGGACGGTCGCGGCCGGGGTGAGCAAGGCGCACGCCGACGTCGTCCTCATCTCCGGGTTCGACGGCGGCACCGGTGCCGCGCCGCTCACCTCGCTCAAGCACGCGGGCTCCCCGTGGGAGCTCGGCCTGGCCGAGACCCAGCAGACGCTGCTGGCCAACGGCCTGCGCGACCGGATCGTGGTGCAGGTCGACGGCCAGATGAAGACCGGCCGCGACGTGATCGTGGCGGCGCTGCTGGGCGCCGAGGAGTTCGGCTTCGCGACGGCGCCGCTGGTGGTCTCCGGCTGCGTGATGATGCGGGTCTGCCACCTCGACACCTGCCCGGTCGGCGTGGCCACCCAGAACCCGGAGCTGCGCAAGCGGTTCACCGGCCGCCCGGAGTTCGTGGTCACGTTCTTCGAGTTCCTCGCCGAGCAGGTGCGGCACTACCTGGCGGAGCTGGGCTTCCGGTCGATCGACGAGGCCGTGGGCCACGCCGAGCTGCTCGACACCCGGCAGGCCGTCGGCCACTGGAAGGCCCAGGGCCTGGACCTCTCGCCGATGCTCGCCGTTCCGGAGCTGCCCGAGGGCGCCCCGCGACGTGCGGTCCGCGGCCAGGACCACGGCCTGGACGTCGCGCTGGACCAGACCCTGATCCAGCTGTGCGAGGGGGCGCTGCTCGACGCGCGGCCGGTCAGCCTCGAGCTGCCGGTGCGCAACGTCAACCGCACCGTCGGCACGATGCTGGGGTCGATGGTCACCCGCCGGTTCGGCGGCGAGGGCCTGCCCGACGGCACGATCGACCTCACCTTCGGCGGGTCGGCCGGGCAGTCGTTCGGCGCCTTCGTGCCGCGGGGCATCACCATGCGATTGTTCGGTGACGCCAACGACTACGTCGGCAAGGGCCTGTCGGGGGGGCGGATCGTCGTCCGTCCCTCCCGGGAGGCGTCCTTCGCCGCCGAGGACAACGTCATCGCCGGCAACGTCATCGGCTACGGCGCCACCGGCGGAGAGATCTTCCTGCGGGGCCGGGTCGGCGAGCGGTTCTGCGTCCGCAACTCCGGGGCGCTCGCCGTCGTCGAGGGCGTGGGCGACCACGCGCTGGAGTACATGACCGGTGGGCGTGCGGTGATCCTCGGCCCCACCGGCCGCAACATCGCGGCCGGCATGTCCGGCGGCGTCGGCTACGTCCTCGACCTCGCCCGGCACCGGGTGAACAGCGAGATGGTCGACGTCGAGCCGCTGGACGGGGAGTCCGCGCAGTGGCTGCGCGACGTGCTGGTGCGCTACGCCGCCGACACCGACTCGCCGGTGGCGCAGGCGCTGCTGGCCGACTGGGGTCGCTGGTCCGAGCAGTTCAGCGTGATCATGCCGCGCGACTACCGGCGGGCCCTGGAGGCCCGGCGTGCCGCCGAGGCGGCCGGCGTCGACGTCGACCGCGCGGTGATGGAGGCGGCACGTGGCTGAGCCGACCGCCCACCGGACCACCGAGCAGCAGAGGGAGGCAGCACGTGGCTGACCAGACCGGTTTCCTGAAGTACGAGCGCGGCCTTCCGCCGCGACGTCCCGTCGAGCTCCGCATCATGGACTGGAAGGACGTCTACAGCCGGCGCCAGAACGGCGAGGACCCGCTCTTCCCGACGGCCGAGGTGCGCAAGCAGGCCGCCCGCTGCATGGACTGCGGGATCCCGTTCTGCCACCACGCCTGCCCGGTGGCGAACCTGATCCCGGAGTGGAACGACCTGGCCCGCCGCGACGACTGGCACGACGCGATCGAGAGGCTGCACGCGACGAACAACTTCCCGGAGTTCACCGGGAAGCTCTGCCCGGCGCCGTGCGAGGGCTCCTGCGTGCTGAACCTGCAGGAGTCGCCGGTCACCATCAAGCAGATCGAGTGGGAGATCATCGACCGGGCGTGGGACGAGGGCTGGGTGAGCCCCCTGACCCCGGCCGAGCGGACCGGCAAGAAGGTCGCCGTCATCGGGTCGGGCCCCGCCGGGCTGGCCGCCGCCCAGCAGCTGACCCGGGCCGGCCACGACGTGACCGTCTACGAGCGGGCCGACCGGGTCGGCGGACTGCTCCGCTACGGCATCCCCGAGTTCAAGATGGAGAAGTCCGTCCTGGACCGGCGGCTGGACCAGATGCGCGCCGAGGGCACCCGGTTCGTCACCGGGGTCGAGGTGGGCGGCAGCGGGGAGGGCGACCTGTCGGTCGAGCAGCTGCGCGCGGACTTCGACGCCGTCGTCCTGGCCGGTGGCGCGACCGTCGGCCGTGACCTGCCCGCCCCCGGCCGCGAGCTGGCCGGCATCCACCTGGCCATGGAGTACCTGCCGTACGGCAACCGCCAGGCGCTCGGGGAGCTCGACGACCCGCCGATCAACGCGCACGGCAAGCATGTCGTGATCATCGGTGGCGGTGATACCGGGGCGGACTGCCTCGGCACCGCACACCGCCAGGGGGCGGCCTCGGTCGCCCAGCTGGAGATCATGCCGGCGCCGCCCGAGCGCCGGGACATGGGCGCCAACCCGTGGCCCACGTACCCGATGATCATGCGCGTCTCCAGCGCGCACGAGGAGGGTGGCGAGCGGCTGTACTCGGTCAACACCGAGCGCTTCGTCGGCGACGAGAACGGCAACGTCCGTGCCCTGCTCCTCCACGAGGTGGAGCGGGTCGACGGCCGGTTCCAGAAGATCGAGGGAACCGAGCGCGAGCTCCCCGCCGACCTGGTCTTCCTCGCCATGGGCTTCACCGGGGCGCAGCGCGAGGGCCTGGTCGACACCCTCGGTGTCGAGGTCGACGGGCGCGGCAACGTGGCCCGTGACGACGCGTTCATGTCCACCGTGCCCGGGGTCTTCGTGGCCGGTGACATGGGCCGCGGCCAGTCGCTCATCGTCTGGGCGATCGCGGAGGGCCGCGCCGCGGCCGCCGCCGCCGACACGTGGCTGACGGGCGAGTCGATGCTGCCCCGCCCGGTCACCCCGACGGCGGTCGCGCTCCGCTAGGACACCGCGCCCTCCGGACCGGGACGGCGGCCGACGGCCGTCCCGGTCCGGAGGAGCGCCTCGGCCGCCTTGCGGCGGCGGGCCGCGGGCAGCATCACTTCGGTGGGGCACTAGCGTTGTCGCCATGTCCCGCCGCGCGAAGATCGTCTGCACCCTGGGCCCGGCCACGAACTCCGCCGAACAGATCACTGCCCTGGTCGAGTCGGGGATGGACGTGGCCCGCCTCAACTTCAGCCACGGGTCGCACGAGGACCACGCGTCGGCCTACGCCCGGGTGCGCGAGGCCTCCGACCGCATCGGTCGCGCGGTGGCGATCCTCGCCGACCTGCAGGGCCCGAAGATCCGTCTGGGCACGTTCGCCGACGGCCCGGTGCGCTGGGAGACCGGCAGCCAGATCTGCATCACCGTCGAGGACGTCGCCGGCACCGCCGAGCGGGTGTCGACCACCTACAGGAACCTGGCCAACGACGTCCGGGTCGGTGACCGGTTGCTGGTCGACGACGGCAACCTCTCGCTCAGCGTGGTGGGGGTGGAGGGCCCGGACGTCTTCTGCCTCGTCGTCGAGGGCGGGCAGGTCTCCGACAACAAGGGCCTCTCGTTGCCCGGCGTCGCGGTGAGCGTGCCCCCGCTGTCGGACAAGGACGAGCGGGACCTGCGCTTCGCTCTGCACCTGGGCGTGGACTTCATCGCGCTGTCGTTCGTACGCTCGCCGACCGACGTCACGCTGGTCCGCGACATCATGCATCAGGAGGACCTGTACGTCCCCGTCATCGCCAAGCTGGAGAAGCCGGAGGCGGTGCGGAACCTCGACGCGATCGTGGAGGCCTTCGACGGGATCATGGTCGCCCGCGGTGACCTGGGCGTCGAACTGCCCCTCGAGCAGGTGCCGCTGGTGCAGAAGCGGGCGATCCAGGCCGCGCGGGAGCGCAACAAGCCGGTCATCGTCGCCACCCAGATGCTCGAGTCGATGATCAGCAACTCCCGGCCCACCCGCGCCGAGGCCTCCGACGTGGCCAACGCGGTGCTCGACGGGGCCGACGCGGTCATGCTCTCGGGGGAGACCTCGGTGGGGCAGTACCCCATCGGCGCCGTCCGCACGATGGACCGCATCATCAGCGCGGTCGAGAACGACCACCTGTGGGTGCCCGAGGTGGCGCGCCGGTCGCGGTCCCGGTCGGGCGCGATCGTCCGTGCGGCCCGGGACATCGGCGAGTCGCTGGACGTGAAGGCGCTGGCCACCTTCACCCAGACCGGTGAGACGGCCCGCCGGCTGGCCGCCCTGCACCCGCGGCAGCCCCTGCTCGCCTTCACCGTGGACGCCCGGGTGCGCAGCCTGCTCGCCCTCTCCTGGGGGGTGGAGACGTTCCTGGTGCCCGCGGTGGAGCACACCGACGACATGGTGGAGCAGGTGGACTTCTCGCTGCTGTCGATCGGCCGGCTCCAGGTCGGTGACCGGGTGGTCGTCGTCGCCGGCAGCCCGCCCAACACGGTCGGCTCCACCAACCTCATCCGGGTGCACGAGGTGGGAACCGACTCGTGAGCGACCGGCCGCAGGACACCCAGGCCGCGGCGCTGCTGTCGGTGCTCGACCTCGCCGAGCGGGAGCCCGACGTGTTCGTCGGGAAGACGCCGAGCACCGAGCGGCAGCGCATCTTCGGCGGGCAGGTGGCCGGTCAGGCGCTCGTGGCGGCCGGGCGCACGGTGCCGGGCGAGCGCGGGGTGCACTCCCTGCACTCCTACTTCCTGCGTCCCGGCGACCCGGCGGAGGAGATCCGCTACTCCGTCGACCGCATCCGCGACGGGCGGTCCTTCTCCACCCGGCGGGTCATCGCCTGCCAGCGGCGCAGGGGCGAGGACGTGGCGATCTTCGCGCTGACCGCGGACTTCCACGCCGGGGAGCCCGCCGTCGCGGAGCACTCGCTGCCGATGCCGCAGGCCCCCGGTCCGGACGAGATGATGGGCACCGAGGAGATCGTCGCCCGGCACGGGGAGCGGGCGGCGTTCATGGCGGCGATGGGGCGGGTCGTCGAGCAGCGGTTCCTCCACGATCCGTTCGCGGCGCCGCCCAAGTCGCCACCGAACACGCAGTCGTGGACCTGGTTCCGGGTCGCGGGCGAGCTGCACGACGACCCGGTCGTGCAGGCGGCGGCGCTGACGTTCGTCAGCGACCTGACGCTGCTCTCGGCGGGGTTCGCCCGCCTGGGCGGTGGCTGGCCGGACTTCATCGGGGCGAGCCTCGACCACGCGGTGTGGTTCCACCGGCCGGTGCGCGCCGACGACTGGCTGCTCTACGAGACCGACAGCCCCGCGGCGGCGGCCGGCCGCGCGCTGTGCTTCGGGCAGGTCTGGTCCGCCGACGGCACCCACGTCGCCACCGTCGCCCAGGAAGGGCTCATCCGGTCGCTGGACCGCTGAGCGTCTCCCCGCCCGTGCCGGCCCCGCCCCGGTCGGCCGCGTCCGTCTCGTCGAGGGCGGCAGCCGTGTCCGCGACTCCGGGGAGGTCGTCGGCGGGGACCACGCGGATCCCGGCCTCGGCCCGGGCTGCCCGCTCCGCGCGCTCGCGCTCGGCGAGCTCCCGCTCGGCGGCCCGTGCGGCGGCCTGCTCCGCCGCCTGGGCGGCGAAGTCGGCCGCGAGCCAGTCGTGGCCCTCGGTGAGCAGCGCCCACACCCGCTCGACGTGCGCCCGGGTGGTGGCGGGGGAGCCGACGGCCACCCGGAGGACCGGCTCCCGTCGCACGGTGGTGTGGGTGAGGAAGACCTCGCCGCCGTCGTTGAGCCGGTCGAGCAGGGTCATGGTGGCGACGTCGGAGTCCACGCCCTCGGGCCACCGGGGCTTCAGGCAGACCAGCGAGAGCGGGTGCGGGGCGACGACGTCGAAGCGCTCGTCGGCCGCCGCCCACGCGGCCAGCTCCTGGGCCAGGGCGACGTGCCCGCGGATGTGCGCGCGCAACCCGTCGGCGCCGTACCAGCGGACCACGAACCACAGCTTCAGCGCCCGGAAGCGCCGGCCCAGCGGCACCTGCCAGTCGCGGAAGTCGACCACCGCGCCGGCGTCGGTGGCGGCGTTGCGCAGGTAGTCGGGGAGGATCGCCAGCGCACCGGTGAGGGCGGCGCGGTCGGCGACCCAGAACAAGGTGGCGTCGAAGCCGGTGAGCAGCCACTTGTGCGCGTCGGTCGTGTAGCTGTCGGCCCACTCGACGCCGGCCTGCAGCTCCCGCAGCTCCGGGGCGACGGCGCTCACGCCCGCGTAGGCGGCGTCGACGTGCAGCCAGACGCCGTACTGCTGGCAGATCGGCCCGATGGCGGCCAGCGGGTCCACGGCGGTGGTGGACGTGGTGCCGACGGTCGCGCACACCAGCACGGGGCGGTGACCGCGGGCGACGTCGCGCTCCAGCCGGGCGGCGAGCGCACCGGGGTTCATCGCCAGGTCGCCGTCGACCTCCACGATGCGGACCGCGTCGGTGCCCAGGCCCGCGATCCGCACCGCCTTCTCCATCGAGGAGTGCGTTTCGCTGGACACGTAGACGGTGGCGCGTTCGGGCTGGACGCCCTGGCGCACGGTCGCCCCGCCGCTCGCGCGGTGCAGGGCGGCCAGCAGCGCGACCAGATTGGCGCCCGAGCTCGAGTCCTGGACGACGCCACCGCCGGTACCGGTGGAGCGGAAGGACTCCGGCAGGCCGAGCAGCTCGGCGAACCAGTCCATGACGTGCTGCTCGAGCTCGGTGGCGGCCGGGCTGGTCACCCATGACATGCCCTGCACGCCCAGCCCCGCCGAGACCAGGTCGCCGAGCACCGACGGCCCCGAGGTGTTGGCCGGGAAGTAGCCGAAGAAGCCGGGGTGCTGCCAGTGCGTGATCCCGGGCATCACGACCCGGTCCAGGTCGGCCAGGACGGCCGAGAACGGTTCGCCCTGCTCCGGGACCGAGGCGGGGAGGGCGTCCCGGACGTCGCCCGGCGTGACCTGCGAGCGCACCGGGAAGGAGCCGATCCGCGTCCAGTAGTCCGCGATCCAGTCCACGACCTCGTGGCCGTGTCGCCGGAACTGCTCGGGAGTCATGTGCGGTGCGGGCTCGGTCACCCCGTCACCGTATTCGCCCCGCCGAGCGGGGCATGAAGGGTCCCCGCGAACACCAGGCGGGCGCTCGGCGCAGCAGGGTAACGGCGCCTGGCCGCGGTTCCGATCCGGAGGATCGCAACTCAGCACAGTGCCCCCGGTGCGACTCGAACGCACACTGCGCGGGTTTTGAATCCGCTCCCTCTGCCGATTGGGGTACGGGGGCGCGCCGGGGTGGCCCGGCACCCGAGCAGACTAGCCGGGCGGTGGACCGTCGCCGACGCCGATAGGCTGCCACCCCGTGACCAGCGAGCCGATCCGCGTCCTGATCGCCGAGGACGAGGCGTTGATTCGTCTCGACCTCAAGGAGATGCTCGAGGAGGAGGGGTACACCGTCGTCGCCGAGGTCGGCGACGGTCAGCAGGCGGTCGACCGCGCTGCAGAGCTGCGCCCCGACCTGGTCATCCTGGACATCCAGATGCCGGTGCTCGACGGGCTCTCCGCCGCCGAGCGGATCGCCACCTCGCGTATCGCGCCGGTCATCGTGCTCACCGCGTTCAGCCAGCGGGAGCTGGTGGAGCGGGCGCGGGACGCCGGCGCGATGGCCTACCTGGTGAAACCCTTCTCGAAGAACGACCTCGTGCCGGCCATCGAGGTCGCGCGGGGCCGGTTCGCCGAGTTGACCGCCCTGGACGGGGAGGTCAAGGACCTCGAGGAACGGCTGGAGACCCGGAAGGTCGTCGAGAAGGCGAAGGGCCGGCTGATGGCCGACCAGGGCATGAGCGAGGCCGAAGCGTTCCGCTGGATCCAGCGCACCGCGATGAACCAGCGGACCAGCATGAAGGCGCTCGCGGAGTCGATCCTGACGGCCACCGCGACGCCCGACGAGAGCCCCGCCTGATCCCGGACGGCGTTCTCGCCAGGTCTGTCGCACCGCAGGGTTGGCTACCGCGCACGCAGCGTTCCAGCGGTTCCACCATGCGGACACCGAGGTCACGACCTCATCACGGTCCCTCCCGGGCCGGGTGCAACCCCCCGGACGGCAGCTAGGTTCTGCGCACCGATCGGCGCCCGGTCGGCGGTCGTCGCGTACGCGCGCCGGCGCCGGGCGCACTGATGACACTGGGAGTCATTTGATGCGCACTGGCACTACTGCCCGCAGCATCGCCGTCACCGGTGCTGCCCTGCTCGCGCTCAGCGCCTGCGGTGGCGGCGACAGCGGTGGCGACACCGCCGACGGCGGCAACGGTGGCGGCGGCGGCGGCGGCGAGAAGCAGGTCAACGTCTACGGCACCGACGGCAACATGGGAAATGCCCTCGGTGAGGACTTCGAGGAGGAGGGCGCGCTCGCGGGGATGAAGGGCACCGCGCCCCTGACCGAGCTGTCCGGCGACTTCATGGACCGCCTGGAGGGCGTCTACCCCGGTCTCCAGGACTACAACTACGCCGGCGAGACCTACGACGCCATCATCCTCTCCGCCCTGGCCGCACAGGCGGCGGGGACCAATGACGCCAACGTGTTCAAGGCCTACGTCAACGGCATCACTTTCGGCGGCGAGACGTGCGAGGACTTCGCTGCGTGCAAGGAGATCCTCGACGGGGGCGGCAACCCCGACTATGACGGCGTCTCCGGGCCGCTGAGCTTCACCGACGCCGGCGAGCCGGCGCAGGCGAGCTTCGGGCTCCTTCAGTTCGGCGAGGACAACACCCTCGACGAGGACGCCACCGAGTTCGTCATCGCCGGCGACGAGGCCAACGCCGCCACCGACGAGGGCCCTGCGCCGGCGCCCGCAGGGACGACCGGTGACCCGCTGATCATCGGCACGCTGCTGCCGGAGACCGGCAACCTGGCGTTCCTCGGGCCTCCGGAGATCGCCGGGGCGCGGCTGGCCGTCGAGGACATCAACGCGGCCGGTGGCGTGCTGGGTCAGCCCGTGCAGCTGATCGAGCGGGACTCCGGTGACCCGACGACCGACATCGCGACCCAGTCGGTCGACCAGTTGCTGCAGGCCGGGGCGAACGTGATCGTCGGTGCGGCGGCCTCCGGTGTGAGCCTCACGGTCATCGACGCCATCACCGGCGCCGGCGTCATGCAGATCTCGCCGGCGAACACGTCCGACCAGTTCACGACCTACGACGACAACGGCCTGTACTTCCGCACGGCGCCGCCGGACACCCTTCAGGCCCGCGCGTTGGCCGACATGATCAGTGCCGACGGCAACAGCACCGTCGGAATCATGGCTCTCAACGACCCGTACGGCACCGGCCTGGCCGAGAACACGGTGAACAACCTGATGAGCGCGGGCCTCTCCGAGGACGCGATCGTCAGCCTCACCTACGACCCGCAGGCGGCGAACTTCGACTCCGAGGTGCAGCGGATGGTGGAGTTCAACCCCGACGCGATCGTCGTCATCGGGTTCGAGGAGTCCTCACGGATCATCCAGACCCTCAACCAGAACGGCATCGGGCCGCAGCGCTGAGCGTCCCGCCCGGGTCACCGACCCGTTAGCGCGCCACCACAGTGGCCCGGCACCGTCACGGTGCCGGGCCACTGTGCATTCGGGCATCGCCGCGGGACCGGCCGCTCCCACGACGGTTCACCGGCCCGGGGGGCTCGCGGAGTCCGGGGAGGTCGGGGCACTGTCGGCCTGGGTCGGCGGGGAGGCTGAGTCGGCGGAGAGGCTGGGTCGGACAGCGTCCCTGCCACCGGTCACGCGCCTCGATCGACCGAGGGCGGGCGGGGGAGAGGGCGCCGCCGGGGGAACGCGGCAGCGCCGGGCCCGGGGAAGGGCGCCGGCGCTGCCAGGGTTCGAGTGGGTCAGTGCGCCTTGGCGAGGGTGCCCAGGTACAGCTCGATGACCTTCGGGTCGTGCATGAGTGACTCGCCGGTGTCGGTGTAGGCGTTCCGCCCCTGGTCTAGCACGTAGCCGCGGTCACAGATCTGCAGGCATCGGCGCGCATTCTGCTCGACCATGATGATCGAGACACCGGTGGCGTTGATCCGTCGGCAGCGGATGAACACCTCGTCCTGGTAGGCAGGGGAGAGCCCGGCGGAGGGTTCGTCCAGCAGGAGCACCGACGGATCCATCATCAACGCGCGGCCCATGGCGACCATCTGCCGCTCCCCGCCGGATAGCGTCCCCGCCTTGGCCTTCCGCCGCTCGCCCAGCAGGGGGAACAGGTCGATGACGTAGTCGAAGCGCTCCTTGAAGGTGTTCGGCCGCAGGTACACGCCCATCTGCATGTTCTCTTCGAGTGTGAGCGAGGGGAACACGTTGTTGTTCTGCGGTACGTAGCCGACGCCCAGGGACACCAGTCGGTGCGCCGGCGCGGACGTGATGTCCTGACCGCGCAGCGAGACCGTTCCGGATCGAACGGGGATGAGCCCGAAGAGAGTCTTGAGCAGGGTGGACTTCCCGGCCCCGTTGGGGCCGATGATGCCGACCAGCTCGCCTTCCTTGAGGTAGAAGTCGCAGCCGTTGAGGATGTTCACCCCCGGCACGTAGCCGGCGACGATCTCGTCGGCGCGCACGAGGGCACCCTCGGCGAGCCCGACGTGCGCCTCCCTGGTGGCCGCCTGCTCGGCCGGGGACATCTCCTCGTCCGGGGAGGCGTCCCGGGCCAGAGCCCGCTCGCCGGGTGTGCCGCTGTCGCCGCCGTGGCCCACTTGGAACTGCGGGTCCTCGCTGGCAGGGTTGTCCATGGTGCTCATCGGGACGTCCCTCCGTGGCCGGTCCCCTCGGGGCCCTTCTGGCGTGTGATGGCGTCCTCCGCCTCGGCGAGGACCTGATCCTCCTCCTCGATGATGAGGGGGGCGTCGTGGTGGGCACCGAGGTAGGCGTCGACCACGGCCTGGTTCTGGCTGATCGACTCCGGAGGCCCCTCCGCGATCACGTTGCCCGCGGCCATCACGACGACCCAGTCGCTGATGTCACGGACGACGTCCATGTCGTGCTCGACGAAGATCACCGTCATGCCCTGCTCGCGCAGGTCCTTGACGTGCCCGAGGAGGCTCTGGGTGAGGGCCGGGTTCACCCCGGCCATCGGCTCGTCGAGCATGACGACCTTCGGGTCGCTCATGAGCGCGCGCGCCATCTCCAGCAGCTTGCGCTGCCCGCCGGAGAGCGTGCCCGCGAAGTCGTCCTTCTTGGCGTCGAGCTTGAACCGGTGCAGCAGGTCCATCGCCTTCTCGGTGTTCGCCCTCTCCTGCGCTCGCCAGGTTCCTGGTACGAGCGCCTTGAAGAAGCTCTCACCGCTCTGTCCCTGCGCGCCCAGAAGCATGTTTTGGAGCACGGTCAGTCGGGACAGCGCCTTGGTCAGCTGGAAGGTCCGGACGACGCCCAGGCGAGCCACCTTGTGCGGCGGCAGATCGTTCAGCGAACGACCGTCGAACGTCCAGCTGCCGGAGTTCGGCTGGTCGAACCCGGTCATCAGGTTGAACAGCGTCGTCTTGCCGGCGCCGTTGGGCCCGATCAGACCGGTGATGCCGCCGCGCTGGATCTCGAGGTGATCGACCGCGACGGCGGTCAGACCGCCGAATGTCCGGGTGACGCCGTCCAGGGCGATGATCGGATCCGGTTTGCCGACGCCCACCTCCCACGGGATGTCCTTGAGCGCCACCTGGGCCAGCCGCCGGTGGGCCGGGCTCGCCGAGGCGGCGTGCGCACCGGTCGTAGGGGTCGGTTCAGCGGGCATCGAGCATCACCTCTCGTCGGTCGCCGAAGACGCCCTGCGGACGGAAGACCAGCAGCAGCATCAGCCCGAGCCCCACCAGGACGAAGCGGATCTGCGCCACGTCCGTCGAGGAGAGCAGGCCCTCGGGGATCACACCGTTGCCGATGAGTGCCCGCAGGCCCGTGTCGGCGAACTGCAGGATGAACAGCAGCATCATGGCGCCGACGACCGGGCCGAGCACCCGAGCGGCACCGCCCAGGATCAGCACCGCATAGGCGAGGAACGTATTGGCGTTCTGGTACTGGTCCGGGATCGCCGATCCGGTGCCGACGGCGTACACCATGCCGCCCAGCGCGCCGAGGATGCCGCCGAGGACAAGCGCCTGCATCTTGTAGACGTAGACGTTCTTGCCCAGCGAACGGACGGCGTCCTCGTCCTCGCGGATCGAGCGGACGACCCGTCCCCAGGGGCTGCGTACCAGGGCCCACACGAGCAGGCAGGCCAGGGCGACGAGCACCCAGCCGACCAGCGCCACCCACAGCTCACCGCCGGACCAGCTGGTGCCGAGGAGCCGGTACCGCCGGCTGGTGTCCCACGGGGCGAGCGCGATGAAGTCACCGTTGAAGGCAGAGATCCCGCGGGTGCCGTTGGTGACCGGTGTCGCGGAGACCGATCGGAAGAGCAGTCGCAGTCCCTCGGCCGTGGCGATCGTGGCGATCGCCAGGTAGTCCGCGCGCAGCCGCAGTGTCGGCAGGCCCAGCAGGAGCGCCAGGACCACGGCGGCGAGGATGCCGACCAGGACGCCCACCCAGAAGGGCAGTCCCCACTTGCTCACTGAGATGGCGACGCCGAACCCGCCCAGCATCGCGAAGGCGATCTGGCCGAAGTTCAGCAACCCGGTGTAGCCGAACTGGACGTTGATGCCGATGGCCAGCAGCGCGAAGAAGATCGCCTGGAAGCCGAGGGCCGACTTGCCCGCGATGGCGATCGCGTTCAGGAGTTCGCTCATAGGTCAGCCCACCCGGACACGGCTGCCCAGGATCCCCTGGGGCCGGATGACGAGGATCACGATCAGGAGGAGCAGGCCCCCGACGTACTTGACGTCGTTGGGGATGACGAGCGTCGACAACTGGACGAAGACGCCGACGATCAGACTGCCCAGCAAGGCCCCGTACGCGGTGCCCAGCCCGCCGAGGGTCACCCCGGCGAACATCAGCAGCAGGAGCCGGAAGCCCATGTCCCACTGGACCTGGTCCGAGAGGCCCAGGAGCACGCCGCCGAGTGCGGCGAGCGCACCACCCATCATCCAGACCACCAGGATGACCCGGTTGACGTCGATGCCCGAGGAGGCAGCCAGGTCACGGTTGTCGGCGACCGCCCGCATCGCCTTGCCGATCTTGGTGCGCTGCAGCATCAGGGCGACGAGTACCAGGACGACGACGGAGATGATGATCGAGACGAGGTCGGCGTTCGTCAGACGGAATGCCCCGTAGTCGGTGGCTCGCCCGCCGCCGGTTCCCTGGTACGGACTGGACCGGCCGCCGTAGACGACCTGCACCAGGTAGCGGAGCAGCAGCGAGAGGCCGATGGAGACGACCAGCGCGGCGATGAGCCCGGTGCCGCGACGGCGGAGCGGTCGCCACAGGCCTAGTTCGTTGAGCGCGCCGACCGCCGCGCCGACCACCATGGCTATCAGCGCGGCGGGGATCAACGGCACTCCGCCGTGGACGTTGATGAACCAGGCGGCGACCGCGCCGATGGTCACCAGCTCGCCGTGCGCGAAGTTCGTCAGACCCGTCGTGCCGAAGATCAGCGAGAGGCCGACAGCCGCCATGGCGATCAGCAGCCCGAACCTGATGCCCTCCACCAGCAGCTGGACGGCACGGATGGTGCCACCGCCGGAGTTCCGGCTGCCGTCGGTGAGGCCGATGATCACCGCTTGCTGCCGTCCGGCGTCCACGGTGACGGTGCGGTTGTCCTCACCGGCCAGCGCGACGCCTTCGGGTAGTTCGTCGGCGTCGAGGGTGACGACGTACTCACCCGGACCCGGGAGGTCCACCGACCAGCGGCCGTTCTCGTCGGTCTCGACGGTGTCGATCTCCTCGCCGTCCGGAGTGGTGACCTCGATCTGCACGCCCTCGATGGGACCGCTGACACTGGTCTGCAGCGTGCCGAGGAGCTGCTCGCCCTCGGCGTGAGCGACGCCAGGCGTCAGAGCAGCCAGGCCCAGGCCGAACGCCAGCACGAGCAGCAGCCGCACGACGATCCGGTGCCCGCCCGTCGGTCGACCGCGACCGTGGGGCCGCTGCTTGCGGCCGCACGGGCCCGATCGTCGATCGTGCCGGCTGCCACGGTCTACCGCGTGCGTCACTCGACCTCCCTGGCGGATAAGTTGAGGACGGACCCTAACCCGCCTCTGCGGCTTCCCCGTGTCCGCGCCAGGACCTGTGACCTTTCCGCGACACGCCGGGATGGTCACGGAGAACAGTGCTTCGGTGCCTCGTCGTAATCGGCCCTGGTCGGTGGGGTGGATGGCCGACGTCCGACGAGCCCGCGAGTCGCTCCTCGGTCACCCCGCGCCTGTGATCGCCTGATCGGTCCGCGGCGTCCTGGGCGACCGGGTCACTTCTTCGTCGGCGCGTTCAGCGCCATGCAGGTCAGCCGGGCGGTGGCGGTCCGCCGGCCCTGGTCGTCGGTGATGTCGATGAGGAAGGTCGAGAGCGTCCGCCCGCGGCGCACCGGCGTGCAGACGGCCGTCACCGTGCCGGCCGTCGCCGCGCGGAGGTAGCTGACGTTGAGCTCGATGCCGACGACCTGCCGGTCCGGGCCGGCGCCGACGGCCGCGGCCATGGACCCGATCGTCTCGGCGAGCGTGCAGGTGGCCCCGCCGTGCAGCAGACCGAAGGGCTGCTCGTTGCCGGCGACCGGCATCGTGGCGACCAGCCGGTCGGGGTTCCAGTCGGTGATCCGCACGCCGAGCTTGTCGTCGAGAGGGCTGCTGATGCCGTCGGGCAGCCAGTCCGGGGGAGGAGTGGTCACGGCTGGCACCGTAGCCAGCGGTCGGCGGGCCGGTTCTGTCGGGCGCCGCCCCTAGGATCGGCGACGATGTCCGCTCCGGTTGCCACCTCCGCGCCCGCCGCCCCCTCGAGCACGGGCACGCGCCCGCGTCTCCTCCTGCTCGACGGGCACTCGCTGGCCTACCGCGCCTTCTTCGCGCTGCCGGTGGAGAACTTCTCGACCACCACGGGCCAGCCGACGAACGCCGTCTACGGCTTCACGTCGATGCTGATCAACATCCTGCGCGACGAGCAGCCCACCCACCTCGCCGTCGCCTTCGACGTCGGCCGCAAGACCTTCCGCAGCGAGATCTACGCCGAGTACAAGGCGAACCGGGCGGAGAGCCCGACCGACTTCCGCGGGCAGGTGAGCCTGGTGCAGGAGGTGCTCGGCGCCCTGCGGGTCCCGGTCATCACCGCCGAGGGCTACGAGGCCGACGACGTCATCGCCACCCTGACCGTCCAGGCGGTGGAGCAGGGCATGGACGTGCTGATCGCCACCGGTGACCGCGACGCGCTCCAGCTGGTCGACGAGCACGTCACCGTCCTCTACCCCCGCAAGGGCGTCTCGGACATGACGCGGTTCACGCCCGGGGAGGTCGAAGCCAAGTACGGCCTGACGCCCCGGCAGTACCCCGACTTTGCCGCGCTGCGGGGCGACCCCAGCGACAACCTGCCCAACATCCCCAGCGTCGGCGAGAAGACGGCCGCCAAGTGGGTGCGGGAGTACGGCTCCCTGGACGCGCTGGTCGACCAGGTCGACACCGTCCGGGGCAAGGTCGGGGAGAAGCTGCGCGAGCACCTGTCCTCGGTGCTGCAGAACCGGCGGCTCACCGAGCTCGACCGGGCGGTCGCCCTCGACGTCGGTCCGCAGGACCTCGCGGTCCAGTCCTGGGACCGCAACGAGGTGCACACGCTCTTCGACAACCTGCAGTTCCGCGTCCTGCGCGACCGGCTCTTCGCCACCCTCACCAGCGCCCAGCCGGAGGTCGAGGGCGGCTTCGACGTCCAGGTCGACGACGTGCCGGCCGGCGGGCTGGGGGACTGGCTGCAGGCCAACGCCCGCACCGGCCGCACCGGCGTGATCTTCCGGGGGACCTGGGGCCGCGGCACCGGGGAGCTCACCGGCATCGCGCTCGCGGCGGGCGACGACCACGTCACCTTCGTCGACGTCGGCCCCGACCTGGACGTCGCCGACGAGCAGGCGCTGGCTGCCTGGCTCGCCGATCCCACCGCGGAGAAGGTGGTCCACGAGGTCAAGGGCCCGCTGCTGGCCGTCTGGGCCCGGGGCTGGCAGCTCGAGGGCGTCATCAGCGACACCGCGCTGGCCGCCTACCTGGCGCTGCCCGGGCAGCGGTCCTTCGACCTCGGCGACCTCGCCGTCCGCTACCTGCGGCGCGAGCTCAAGGACGCCGCCGAGCCCGAGGGGCAGCTCGCCCTCGACGGCCTCGGTCCCAGCGAGGACGAGCTCGCCCGCGAGGCCGCGCACGCCGACGTGCTCAAGGCCGTCGCCGTCAACGACCTCTCCGACGCCCTGGAGACCGTTCTCGACCAGCGCGGGGGCGCTCACCTGCTGGGCCAGATCGAGCTGCCGCTCACCCGGGTGCTCGCCGCGATGGAGTACCGCGGCATCGCCGCGGACCTGGACTTCCTCCGCGAGCTGCAGCGGGAGTTCGCCGACGGCGTCGCCGCGGCAGCCGCCGAGTGCTACGCGGTGATCGGCCGCGAGGTGAACCTCGGCTCGCCGAAGCAGCTGCAGACCGTGCTGTTCGACGAGCTCGGCCTGCCCAAGACGAAGAAGAACAAGACCGGCTACACCACCGACGCGGAGGCGCTGACGAGCCTCCTGGCGCAGACCGGCCACCCGTTCCTCGAACACCTGATGCGCCACCGCGACGTCACCCGCCTGCGCACGGTCATCGACGGGCTGATCCCGATGGTCGACGACGCCGGCCGCATCCACACGACGTTCCAGCAGACGATCGCCGCCACCGGCCGGCTGTCCTCGACCGACCCGAACCTGCAGAACATCCCGATCCGCACCGCCGAGGGCCGCCGGATCCGGCAGGCGTTCGTGGTCGGCGCCGGCTACGAGTCGCTCATGACGGCGGACTACAGCCAGATCGAGATGCGGATCATGGCGCACCTCTCCGGCGACCAGGGGCTGATCGAGGCGTTCACCTCGGGGGAGGACCTGCACTCCTTCGTCGCCTCGCGGGCGTTCGACATCCCCATCGAGGAGGTCGACCCCGAGATGCGCCGCCGGATCAAGGCGATGAGCTACGGCCTGGCGTACGGGCTGTCCGCCTACGGCCTGTCCCAGCAACTGCGCATCACGCCGGAGGAGGCGCGGGGCCAGATGCACGCCTACTTCGAGCGCTTCGGCGGGATCCGCGACTACCTCGACGGCGTCGTCGACGAGGCGCGGCAGACCGGTTTCACCGAGACCACGCTGGGCCGGCGGCGCTACCTGCCCGATCTCACCAGCGACAACCGGCAGCGCCGGGAGATGGCCGAGCGCATGGCGCTGAACGCGCCGATCCAGGGTTCGGCCGCCGACGTCATCAAGGTGGCCATGCTGGCCGTGGAGAAGGCGATCACCGCCGAGGGCCTGAGGTCGCGCATGCTGCTGCAGGTCCACGACGAGCTGGTGCTCGAGGTGGCGCCGGGGGAGCGGGAGGCCCTGGAGGAGCTGGTCCGCCGGGAGATGGCGGGGGCCGCCCAGCTCTCGGTGCCGCTGGAGGTCTCCGTCGGCTTCGGCACCAGCTGGGACGCAGCGGCCCACTGACGACGGGCGCCCCGGCCCCCGGGGCCGGGGCGCCCCGCGTTACAGCCTGTTGTCGATTCGCCCCCGCGGGTCCGGTGGAGGTGTCAGGCCCCCCCGCCCGGTCCACACCGGGTCCATGGGCTCTCCACCACCCTCCGACCCGACCCGTTCCGCGGTTCCCGCCTGGCTCGCCAGGTCCTCGGCCATGGGTGGGCGGCTGCTCGTCCTCGCGGTCCTGCTCTGGCTCCTCGCCGGCTTCGCGGTCAAGGTGACGATGCCGCTCGTCGCCGTCCTGATCGCCCTGCTGGTCGCCGGCATCCTGGCGCCGCTCGTCGAGTGGGGGCACGGCCGGGGAGCGCCGCGCTGGCTGGCCGCGGGCTCCGCCGTGCTGCTGCTGGTGGCCGTCCTCGGCGGAGCGCTGCTGGCCCTCGGCGCGCGCGTCGCCGGTCAGCTGCCCCGGTTGCGGCAGCAGTTCCAGCAGGTCTCCTCCGACCTCTCCCAGCGCTTCGGCATCGACCTGCCGGGCTTCGGCCCCGGCGGGGGTGGTGGCGGAGGCGGCTCGGGCGGCGGCACCACCGCCGGCGCGCTGCTCGGCCCCGCACGGACGGTGGCCGAGGTCGTCGTCGCGGCCTTCCTGGTGGTCGCCCTGGCCTACCTCTTCCTGCACGGGGGGCCGGGGATCTGGCGCTGGCTGCTGGGGAAGTTCGGCGGGCAGGCGCGCGAGGACGTCGACGCCGCCGGCCGCGCGGCCTGGACCACCGTGGGCGGTTACGTCCGCGGGCTGACGATCGTCGCGCTGTTCGACGCGGTGGGCATCGGCGTCGGCCTGCTGGTGATCGGCGTCCCGCTGGCGCTGACCCTCGCGGCGCTGCAGTTCCTGGCGTCCTACATCCCCACGATCGGTGCCTTCGTCGCCGGGCTCGTCGCCGTCGTCGTCGCCTACGCCTCCGGGGGCCTCGCCACCGCAGCGCTGGTGCTGGGGCTGGTCGTGGTCGTGCAGCAGCTCGGCAACTCCTTCGTGGAGCCGTACGTCATGCGCAACCGGCTGCCGCTCAACGCCGCGACGGTGCTGATCGCGGTCACCGTCGGCGGCGTGCTGTGGGGGATCGCCGGGGCGCTGCTCTTCGTGCCGCTGGCCGCCGCGGTCTCCGCCGCCGCCCACGAGCTGTGGGTCCGGCACGGCTCCCGGCCCCTCGCCGGCGGCTGAGCCCTCAGGCGGGCGTGCGGCAGACCAGGATCAGCGTGCCCGGGACCAGGGCGCCGCGTTCGGGGGACCACTGGCCCCAGTTCTCCCTGCGGCCGGGCGTCCACTCCGGCTCCACGAGGTCGGTGAGCACCAGCCCCGCCCCGACGACCGCGCGGACCCAGTCGCCGACGGTGCGGTGGTGCTCGACGTACACCGCCCGACCGGCGTCGTCGGTCTCCACGTACGGCGTGCGGTCGAAGTACGACGAGATGATCCGCAGGTCCTCGGGGTCGGGTGAGTCGGGGAACGGCCAGCGCATCGGGTGGTTGACCGAGGCGACGAAGCGGCCGCCCGGGCGCAGCACGCGAGACACCTCCCGCAGCGCACCCTCGACGTCGGCGACGAACGGGAGCCCGCCGAACGCCGAGCAGGCGAGGTCGACGCCGGCGTCGGCCAGCGGCAGCGCACCGGCGTCGGCCTGCAGCAGTGGCACGGTGATGCCGGTGGACCGGTTGAGCGCCGCCGCCCGCGCCAGCATGCCGGCGGACAGGTCCAGGGCGACGACGTCGGCGCCGGCCCTCCGCAGCCAGCGAGAGCACGGCGCGGAGCCGCAGCCGATCTCCAGCACCCGCCGTCCGGCGACCTCGCCCAGCAGGTGGGCGTCGGCCTCCCGCAGTCCCTCCGGGCACCAGAGGAAGTCGGCGTCCCCGAGGTCGGAGCCGTGTTCGGCCAGGTACGCCGGCGCCGCGGCGTCCCACCAGCGGCGGTTGGCGCGCACCGACTCCTCGGCGCCCGCCGGGCGACGGGCCACACCCCCGGCGGCCGGGTAGCCGTCGCTGCCGAGGGGGAGTGCCGGGCCGGCGGAGGATGCGTCCATGACACGCCGATCGTGACACGCCGCCGGCGGGGAAGACCGGTCCCACCCAGGTGGACCCGGCGCGCCCGGCGTCCGTACGATGGAACGGCGCCAGAGGTCTGTCGTGCCCTTCCCTCCAGGGAATGCCCGCGCCGGTTCTCCCCGCTGTACCTCCCCGCGGCCCGACGGCCGCGGGTCGTCCTGTCCCTACGCATAAACCGTCCGGAGCAACCAACCACATGACCTCTACTCAGGTCCGTCCTTCCAGCACTCCCCAGGTCGCCATCAACGACATCGGTACCGCCGAGGACTTCCTCGCGGCGATCGACCAGACGATCAAGTACTTCAACGATGGCGACATCGTCGAGGGCGTCATCGTCAAGGTGGACCGGGACGAGGTGCTGCTGGACATCGGCTACAAGACCGAGGGCGTCATCCCCTCGCGCGAGCTGTCCATCAAGCACGACGTCGACCCGAACGAGGTCGTCAGCGTCGGCGACGAGGTGGAAGCCCTGGTCCTCCAGAAGGAGGACAAGGAAGGGCGGCTGATCCTCTCCAAGAAGCGTGCGCAGTACGAGCGCGCCTGGGGCACGATCGAGGCGAAGAAGGAGGCCGACGAGGTCGTCACCGGCACCGTCATCGAGGTCGTCAAGGGCGGTCTCATCCTGGACATCGGCCTGCGCGGGTTCCTCCCGGCGTCGTTGGTCGAGATGCGTCGCGTCCGCGACCTGCAGCCCTACGTGGGCCGCGAGCTCGAGGCGAAGATCATCGAGCTCGACAAGAACCGCAACAACGTCGTCCTCTCCCGTCGCCAGTGGCTGGAGCAGACGCAGTCCGAGGTCCGCAGCGAGTTCCTCAATAAGCTCGCCAAGGGCCAGGTCCGCTCGGGTGTCGTCTCCTCGATCGTCAACTTCGGTGCGTTCGTGGACCTGGGCGGCGTCGACGGCCTGGTGCACGTCTCCGAGCTGTCCTGGAAGCACATCGACCACCCGTCCGAGGTCGTCGAGGTGGGCCAGGAGGTCACCGTCGAGGTCCTCGACGTCGACCTGGACCGCGAGCGGGTCTCCCTGTCGCTGAAGGCGACGCAGGAGGACCCGTGGCGTCAGTTCGCCCGCACGCACCAGATCGGGCAGGTCGTTCCCGGCAAGGTCACCAAGCTGGTCCCCTTCGGTGCGTTCGTGCGCGTCGACGAGGGCATCGAGGGCCTGGTCCACATCTCCGAGCTGGCCGAGCGCCACGTGGAGATTCCCGAGCAGGTCGTGCAGGTCGGCGACGAGATCCTGGTCAAGGTCATCGACATCGACCTGGACCGGCGCCGGATCTCGCTGTCCCTCAAGCAGGCCAACGAGGGCGTCGTCGGCGACGAGGACCAGTTCGACCCGGCCGCTTACGGCATGGCCGCGTCCTACGACGAGCAGGGCAACTACATCTACCCGGAGGGCTTCGACCCGGAGACCGGCGAGTGGCTCGAGGGCTACGACGAGGCCCGCGAGACGTGGGAGCGGCAGTACGCCGAGGCCCAGGCCCGCTTCGAGGCGCACCGCAAGCAGATCGCGGCGGCCAAGGAGGCCGACGCCGAGGCTGCGGCCGGCGGGAGCTACTCCAGCGCCGACGCCACGCCGGACGCCCCGGCCGCCGCCGGCGGCGGCGGCACCCTGGCCAGTGACGAGGCGCTCGCCGCGCTCCGTGCCAAGCTGGCCGGTGGCGAGTGACCTGAGGGTCTGACCCGCCAGCACCGCGCACGCCGAAGGCCCAGGACCGTTCCGGTCCTGGGCCTTCGGCGCTCCTGGTCGGGGGTGTCGAGGCCCCCGGGTACGACGAAGGGGCCCGTGGACGACGTCCACGGGCCCCTTCGGTCATGTGCCCGCGCTGTCCCCTCGCGGGCGTGGAGGCATCGGCGGCGGGACGGCCGGCGCGGAGCGTGCGGCGGTGTCGAGGACAGCAGACCTCAGCGGGCCGGCTCCTGAACCCGCCGGACGAGGGCGGGGTGCGCTCAGAGGCTGAGGATGATGGCGAACGCCGTGCGGGGGCGCCCGCCGGAGCCCGCGAGGAAGCTCCAGGTGTGACGGCCCGTGGTCGGCGTCTGGAACATCCAGCGCCACAGCGAGCTGCGGTGGGCGACGGCCGGCCGCTGGAACAGCATCCGCTCGCGGACGGCGGGGATGTCGGCGCAGCGCACACCCGTGGCAGAGCCGAGCCGGTGCCGACCGGCGGCGCGGGACGACGGGGATGCGGCGGGCGTGGAACGGGACATGTCTCGGTCTGCCTCTCTCGGCGGGGAAGATCGCCGCGGCAGACGTTAGTGGTGGTGCGCGTGTGACTACTGCGACGCGCCGGACGGGCTGGAGGCGTGTTACCGCTCCGTGATCTCCGCCCGAGTGGTCGCTACTGTGCGTACGTGCTGAGGATCGGACTGACCGGTGGGATCGGCTCGGGAAAGAGCACCGTGGCCCGGCTGCTGGCCGAACGCGGAGCGCTCGTCGTGGACGCCGACCGGATCGCCCGGGAGGTGCTCGAGCCCGGCACCCCAGGCCTCGCCGCCGTCGCGGACGAGTTCGGCGACGGCGTGCTCGCCCCCGACGGCTCGCTGGACCGGGGCGCGCTCGCCGCGGTGGTCTTCTCCGACGAGACGGCGCGGCGGCGACTGGATGCCCTCGTCCACCCGCTGGTCCGCAAGCGCTCCGCCGAGCTGGTCGCGGCGGCTCCGGCCGACGCCGTCGTCGTGAACGACGTGCCCCTGCTGGTGGAGACCGGCCAGGCCGGCTCCTACGACCTGGTGCTGGTGGTGGACACCGACGTCGAGACGCGGGTCGCGCGGCTGATCGAGCGAGGCCTGGCCGAAGCCGATGCCCGTGCCCGCATCGCGACCCAGGCCACCGACGAGCAGCGCCGCGCCGTCGCCGACGTCGTCATCGACAACAGCGGCAGCCTCGAGCAGCTGACCGAGCAGGTCGACAGGTTCTGGGCGGAGCGTATTGCGCCGGCCCGCGACTGACGCCGGCGTCGCTGCTCGGACGTCGTCGGCGGCGCGTGAGGCGGTCTCACGGGCGCGGTTCCAGGTCCGCTGTGCAGGTGGTCCTCGGGCGCTCCGGCACAGGAGGCCACGTGGGCCGTCGTGGAGGTCGTCGGTGACGGGGGCCGGACGGCCGACACCCACATGCGAAGAGCCCCAGGTCATCGACCTGGGGCTCCGTGTGGTGGGCGATACTGGGTTCGAACCAGTGACCTCTTCCGTGTCAAGGAAGCGCGCTACCACTGCGCCAATCGCCCGATCCGACCAGAAGGCCGGCTCCCTCCTCCGCGCTCGTGCCCCGCGAGGAGACGACGAGGTGGAGACGGGATTTGAACCCGTGTAGACGGCTTTGCAGGCCGTTGCCTCGCCTCTCGGCCACTCCACCGCACGCGGGCACCAGTCTCTCGACCGGTGCCCGAGGTTTCGAGCGGACGACGGGATTCGAACCCGCGACCCTCACCTTGGCAAGGTGATGCTCTACCACTGAGCCACGTCCGCGTTACGAAGAGAACTCTAGCGGACGTCCCGAGGGGGGTCGAAGGGGGGGTCCCCCCGCCCCCTTCCCAGGGGTGCCGCGTGAGTGTCTTCGCAGGTCAGCGCCCGGGGGAGTCCGGTCCGCCGTTGGACAGCAGGGCGTCGAGCTCCTGGTCCAGGTGCAGCAGGGTGCTCTCCGAGCCCGACGGCACCAGCGCCTCGGTGTGCCGCAGGAAAGCGGCGACCGTCCCGCGGGAGAGCTCGAAGAGCGCCTCACCCGACGGAGCCCGCAGGTGCAGGAAGAGCAGGTCGGCCGTCGCGTGGGCCGGCCAGACGCGGACGTCGCCGTCGCCGATCGGGTGCTCCAGGCCTGCCTGGAGCAGCTCGCGGCTCACGAGCCAGGCGATGCCTTCGTCGCCCTCGACCCTCCCGTCGGACTCACCGGTGTCGCCGAACGCGATCCGCACCGCGAACGGGTCGGCCGGGTCGTAGCAGAGCAGCGCCGGGACCTCGGTCCAGGACTGCGAGCCGACCAGCTGAAGAGTGATGGGGGAGATGTGGCCGGGCATCCATCGGCTCGTCATGTCAGGTCAACGACCGCGAGGACGAGGAGTGACGCTCGTCGGATGGTGGTGTCACACCCGCATCATGCGTCACAGGCGGGTGAGTCAAACCGGATCGGCGTGTCCTGTCGAGGGCCCCGTGTGACCATGGGTGCCGTGAGCCGATCGGTCCTCCGGCCGGAGGACGGCGTCGGCGACGTCGAACTCCTCCGCCGCATCCGCGCCGGTGACCGCAGTGCCGTCGACGAGCTGTACGACCGCTTCCGGCGGCCCGCCTTCGCGCTGGCCCGCCGGATCCTCGGCGACGACGGGCTCGCCGAGGACCTCCTCCAGGAGGTCTTCCTCATGGTCTGGCGCGACCCGAGCGGCTACGACCGGGCGCGTGGGAGCTTCGCCTCCTGGTTGCTGGCCGTGGTGCACCACAAAGCCGTCGACGCGGTGCGCCGGGAGGAGTCGCAGCGCCGCCGCCAGGCGCGGGCCGAGGACGAGGCCGTGCTCGGCGGCCCGGTGGCGGCCCGCGACGTGGAGGACGACGCCTGGTCCCGGGTGGTCGCCGAGCAGGTGCGCTCGGCGCTGGGCGAGCTCCCCGGGCCGCAGAAAAAGGTCCTCACGCTGGCCTACTACGGCGGCTACACCCAGCGGGAGGTGGCGGCGCTGACCGGGACGCCGCTCGGCACGGTCAAGACCCGGATGCTCGCGGGGATGCGGCGGCTGAGGCCGGAGCTCGGCGGGGCGTCCGGCCCGGTGGGTGGAGGAGCGCTCGACGACGGCGCGCCGGGAGGCGGGGCGGAGCGATGAACGGCGAGCACGCGCACGACGAGATGGCGGTGGGCTGGGCCCTGCACGCGCTGGAGCCCGAGGACGAGGCCGCCTTCAGCCGGCACCTCCCCACCTGCGAGCGCTGCGCCCGCACCGTCGCCGAGACCTCGGAGGTCATGGCCGCCATGGCGCACGACCTGCCGGCGGCCGAGCCGTCGCCGGGCCTCCGGGCCCGCCTGCGCGCCGCGGTCGAGCAGACCGAGCAGTCGCCACCCGCCGGGACCGCACCCGTGCCCGCGACGCCCGCCACCCCGGTGAGCGCGGCGGAGCGGGCCGGCCCGCGGCCGGTGCCGCGTCCCGCGCGGCCGGCCGGACGGCGTCTGCCGACCCGCGCCCTGGCCGCGGCCGCCGCGGTCGTCGGCCTCGGCCTGTGGGTCGTCGCGCTGGACCGGTCGCGGGACGACCTGAACGCGACGATCGCGGCCCAGGAGGAGGTCGTCGCCGAGCTCCTGCGGCCGGGGCGGGCGACCATCGCGCCGCTCACCGCCGACGACCGGCAGGTGGCGGCCGTGGTGGTCCGGGACGGTGCGCTGCAGGTGGTCACCGACGGGCTGGAGCGCAACGACCCGGCGTCGACGACGTACGTGGTGTGGGGGCTCGGCGAGAGCGAACCCGTGGCGCTCGGGACGTTCGACGTCGCTGGGTCACAGATCGAGGTCCGGACCGTAGGCTCCGAGGAGATCGGGACCGACGACTTCCCTGGCTACGGCATCAGCATCGAGCCCGGTCGGCAGGCTCCGTCGGCTCCGACGGAGGTCGTCGCAACCGGGCAGGTGACCAGCTGAGCGCATCGAGGACCACGACACCGGCGATGGGACACCCGCAGCCCGAGACCGCCGACGAGCGGCGTGCCCGTTACGACAACGACGAGGTGCACAGCCTCCGCGAGCGGGTGGCCGGCGCGCGCTGGCGACGGCGGCTGGCGGCCCGCCGCAGCGTCAACCACGGCTACCGCGTCGGCGTCGGGGTCGTGGGCGGGCTGATCGTCGCCCTGGGGCTGGCCACCATCCCGCTGCCGGGCCCGGGGTGGCTCACCGTCATCGCCGGCCTCTTCGTCCTCGCCACCGAGTTCACCTGGGCCGAGCGCCTGCTGGAGTTCACCAAGCGCCACGTCACGCGCTGGACCGACTGGGTCACCGCCCAGCCGGTGTGGGTGCGGTTGCTGCTGGGACTGGCGACCGCGGCGTTCGTCTACGGCATCCTCGTGGTCGCCCTGCACATGATGGGCGTGCCCGGCTGGGTGCCGGGGTGGGTGCCGCTCTGGCGATGAGCGTCTGGCACAATCGGACGCGTGCCGGGCGATTGGCTCAGTGGTAGAGCGCTTCGTTCACACCGAAGAGGTCACTGGTTCGAACCCAGTATCGCCCACCGGTACGGCAGGCCCGGTCCGCAGCAGCGGACCGGGCCTCCGGCTTTTCCGGAGGCGGCGCGGCACGCCCGATCGCGGGACCATGGGCGGGTGAGCGCCCAGCCCGATCGCACGGCCCGGCTGCAGCTGATCCTGGATCGGGACGGAGCCACCTGCCTCTGGTGCGGGCGAGCCTTCTCCGCGCAGGTCCGGCCCACCACCGAGCACGTCGTGCCGCGCGTCAAGGGCGGCCCGTCCTGGCTGGAGAACGAGGTCGCCGCCTGCGGTCGCTGCAACGGGGAGCGCGGGCACCGCACGCCGGTCGAGTGGCTGGAGGAGTGCCGGCGGCGCGGCTGGCCGGCCGACGAGGACCGCCTGGCGCGCACCCTGGAGGCGCTGACGGAGGCGATCGCCCGCACCGGCGGCCAGCGGCGGGCCCGGCCCTACCTGGACGGCCAGCTCCGCCGCCTGCGGCGTGCGCGGGACGCCGCCTAAGGTCGCCACCGTGACGACGGCCGGGCGCGTGGCGCAGATCTGGGTCTACCCCGTGAAGTCCCTCGGTGGGACCGCGCGGGAGCGGGTGCGGCTGGCCCCCACCGGCCCGGAGGGCGACCGCGCCGCCACCGTCGTCGACGCGGCGACGGGGGAGGTCGTGCGGAGCAAGCACGCGCCCGGGCTGGCGGGACTCGCACCCACCGGCGATCCGGCCGCCGACGAGCGGGCGGTGTCGCAGGCGCTGGGCCGCGACGTGCGCATCCGTCCGGCAGAGGGCGGGTCCGGAGCCGATGCGGCGGCCGTCCACCTGGTCTCCCGCCAAGCCATCGAACGGGCCGCCGACGGCGATGTCCCGGAGGGGTGCTCGGCCGAGGACCCGCGGGCGAACGTGCTGCTCGACCTCCCCGACGGCGACGAGCGCGGCTGGGTCGGCCGGATCGTGCGCATCGGGGATGCCGAGCTCACGATCACCCGGACGCCGAAGCACTGCCTCGGGGTGTACGCGGAGGTGCGACGGCCCGGCGAGATCACCGTCGGCGACGCCGTCCTGCTCTAGCCTGCGGCCGTGACCCCTCGCCGGTCCGCGGTTCTCGCCGTCCTGGTGGTGCTGCTGGCCGGTTGTGGCGCGGAGCCGCAGCCGACGGCACCTGACGCCACCACCACGGCCGCCGCTCCGCAGCCGGGCGAACCGGAGAGCATCACCGTCCTGGCCACCGGCGACGTCCTCGTCCACCAGGGCCGCGCGCTCACCGCCGGCGCGCTCCGGGACGGCGGCAGGTACGACCTCAACGGGGTCTTCGCGCCGGTCGCCGACCTCATCGGCGCAGCCGACCTCGCCATCTGCCACCTCGAGACGCCGGTGGCTCCCGACGGCGGCTCCTACCGCGGCTACCCCGGCCTCGCGGTCCAGCCGGAGATCGTCGACGCGCTCGCGGAGGCGGGCTACGACCTGTGCTCGACGGCCTCCAACCACTCCCTCGACGCCGGCACCGACGGCCTGGTGCGCACCCTGGACGTCCTCGACGCCGCCGGCATCGCGCACACCGGCACCTACCCCTCGCCGGCCGAGAGCACCGAGCCGGTCCTCCTGGACGTGGACGGCGTGCGGATCGGGCACGTGGCCGGGACGTTCGGCCTCAACGGCGTGCCCCTGCCCGCCGGCCGCGAGTGGTCGGTCGACGTCGTCGCCGTGCCGGACGTCGCCCCGATGCTGGCGGCCGCCGCCCGGGCCCGCGCCGCCGGGGCGGAGGTCGTCGTCGCGAGCCTGCACTGCTGCCTGGAGTACCGGCACGAGCCGACGGCGGAGCAGGAGACGGCGGTGCGGGCGCTGCTCGCCTCGCCGGACGTGGACCTCGTGCTCGGCCACCACGCGCACGTGGTGCAGCCGGTCGAGCGGATCGACGGCGAGTGGGTCGCCTACGGCCTCGGCAACCACGTCGCCGAGCACGCCACCCGCGGCTACCCGACGGAGGACTCCGTGGCGGCACGGTTCACCTTCACCCGGGGCTCGGACGGCCGGTTCGCCGTGACCTCGGCGGAGGCGGTGCCGCTGGCCATCGAGCTGGGCGACGCCGCGGTCACGGTGCGACCGGCCGATCCGGCGACCTACGAACGGGTCGCCGGGGTGCTCGACATGCGGGGCGCCGTCGCCGACGGGCTGGTGGTCGCGCCGCGGTGAAAGGGCTGCGGGTCCGGCCGGGAGCGCGCACTAGGCTCGGAGCCGGTGACCGGCCTGCCCGGCCCGCCGACGACGCCGCACACGACCCCCTGGAGCCCCTGTGTCGACCCCGCCCTCGCCAACCGCAGTCGGACCGATCCGGGTGCCGGCCGGGACGACGGCGCAGCAGGCGCTGAAGGACGCCGGCGTCCCGCTCAAGGGTCCCGATGGGGCCGTGGTCGTCCGCGACCTCGCCACCGGCGACCTCAAGGACCTGGCCTGGACCCCGGACGCCGACGCCGAGGTGGACCCGGTGGCGGCCGCCAGCGGCGACGGCCGTGCGGTCATCCGGCACTCGGCCGCGCACGTGCTCGCGCAGGCGGTGCAGGACCTGTTCCCGGGCACCCGCCTGGGCATCGGCCCGCCGGTCGAGAACGGCTTCTACTACGACTTCGACCCCGAGCGCCCGTTCACCCCCGAGGACCTCAAGGCGCTCGAGAAGCGGATGACCGAGATCGTCCGGGCGGGGCAGCACTTCAGCCGGCGCGAGATCAGCGACGCCGACGCCGAGGCCGAGCTGGCGCACGAGCCCTACAAGCTCGAGCTCATCGGCCTCAAGGGCGGTGCTGGTGAGGCGGCCGAGGGGGCCGACGTCGAGGTGGGCAGCGCGCAGCTGACCATGTACGACAACCTCGACCCGCGCAGCGGCGACCGGGTGTGGACCGACCTGTGCCGCGGCCCGCACCTGCCGCGGACCTCGGGCATCCCGGCCTTCAGCCTCACCCGCAGCGCTGCCGCGTACTGGCGCGGCAGCGAGAAGAACCCGCAGCTGCAGCGGGTGTACGGCACCGCCTGGGAGAGCAAGGACGCCCACAAGGCCTACCTGGAGCACCTGGCCGAGGCCGAGCGGCGCGACCACCGGCGGCTGGGCGCCGAGCTGGACCTGTTCAGCTTCCCCGACGAGATCGGCTCCGGCCTGGCGGTGTTCCACCCCAAGGGCGGCGTCGTCAAGCGGGAGATGGAGGACTACGTCCGCCGCCGGCACATCGAGGAGGGCTTCGACTACGTCGGCAGCCCGCACATCAGCAAGGGCGGGCTCTTCGAGACCTCGGGCCACCTGCCGTACTACGAGGACACCATGTTCCCGGCCATGGACCTGGAGAACTCGAAGTACTACCTCAAGGCCATGAACTGCCCGATGCACAACCTGATCTTCCGGTCGCGCGGGCGGTCCTACCGCGAGCTGCCGCTGCGGTTCTTCGAGTTCGGCTCGGTGTACCGCTACGAGAAGTCCGGGGTGGTGCACGGCCTGACCCGCGTGCGCGGGCTGACCCAGGACGACTCGCACAGCTACGTCACCCCCGAGCAGGCCCCCGGCGAGATCCGGCACCTGCTGCACTTCGTGCTGAGCCTGCTGCGGGACTTCGGCCTCGACGACTACTACCTCGAGCTGTCCACCCGGGGGGAATCGGAGAAGTTCATCGGCTCCGACGAGCAGTGGGCGGAGGCCACCGCCGTCCTGGAGGAGGCTGCGCGCGAGACCGGTCTGGAGCTCGTCCCCGACCCGGGCGGCGCGGCGTTCTACGGGCCCAAGATCTCGGTGCAGGCGCGCGACGCCATCGGCCGTACCTGGCAGATGTCGACCATCCAGTACGACTTCAACCAGCCCGCCCGGTTCGGCCTGGAGTACACGACCGGCGACGGGTCCCGCCAGCAGCCGGTGATGATCCACTCGGCGAAGTTCGGCTCGATCGAGCGCTTCTTCGGCGTCCTCACCGAGCACTACGCCGGCGCCTTCCCGGCGTGGCTCGCCCCGGTGCAGGCCGTGGGCATCCCGGTCACCGACGAGCAGGTGCCCTACCTGACCGACGTCGCCCTGAAGCTGCGCGCCCGTGGCATCCGGGTGGAGATCGACGACTCCGACGACCGGATGCAGAAGAAGATCCGCACCGCGTCGAAGCAGAAGGTGCCCTTCGTGCTCATCGCCGGGGCCACCGACGCCGAGGCCGGCGCGGTCTCCTTCCGCTTCCGCGACGGCAGCCAGGACAACGGGGTCGCCGTGGACGACGCCGTCGAGCGGATCGCCGCCTGGATCGCGGCCCGGAGCAACGCCGACCCGACGGCCGAGAACGCGGCGGTTCCCGGATGAGCGGGGACAACGCCCCGTACCGCGTGCCGGTGTCCTCCGACGACGGAGGCCCGGCGACGGTCTTCGAGCACCTCTGGACGCCGTACCGGATGGCCTACATCCGCGGGGAGGGCAAGCCCACCGGCGCCCACGACTGCCCGTTCTGCGTCATCCCCACCCTCGACGACGAGGAGGGGCTGATCGTGGCCCGCGGCGCCTCGGTGTTCGCAGTCCTGAACCTGTACCCGTACAACGCCGGCCACCTGATGCTCGTGCCGTACCGGCACGTGCCCGACTACACCGACCTCACCGCCGACGAGGTGGCCGAGCTCGGCGCCTTCACCCAGACGGCGATGCGGGTGGTGCGGTCGGTCACCGGCGCGCACGGGTTCAACATCGGGATGAACCAGGGGTCGGTGGCGGGGGCCGGCATCGCCGACCACCTGCACCAGCACGCCGTGCCGCGCTGGGGTGGCGACACCAACTTCATGCCGGTCATCGGCCTCACCCGGGTGCTTCCGCAGGTGCTGCGGGAGACCCGGGCGCTGCTGGCCACCGCCTGGGCCGAGCACGTCGTCCCGGCCGGCCCTGGGCCGTCCGCCCGCCCCGCCACCGCTGAGCCGTCCGCCCGCCCCGCCACCGCTGAGCCGTCCGCCCGCCCCGCCACCGCTGAGCCGTCCGCCCGCCCCGCCACCCCGACGGAGGCCTGAGTGCTCGGCGTCAACGCCCGGCCCGTCGTGGCGAAGGTGATCAACCCGGTCGTCACCCGGCTGGCCCGGGTGGGGGTCAGCCCCGACATGGTCACCATCACCGGCACCGTCGGTGCGATCGCCGGGGCCGCCGGGCTCATCGCCACCGGTCACCTCTTCTGGGGCGCCTTCACCGTCACGGTCTTCGTCCTGCTCGACATGCTCGACGGCGCTCTGGCGCGGCTTCGCGGGGGCGGCTCGGTGTTCGGCGCGGTGCTGGACTCCACCGGCGACCGCGCCGCCGACGCCGCGATCTTCGGCGCGCTGGTCTGGTGGTTCGCGGGCAGCGGCGACAACCGCCTCCTCGTGCTGCTCGCGCTGCTCTGCCTCGTGCTCGGCGTCCTCACCTCCTACATCAAGGCGCGCGCCGAGGGCATGGGCCTGGCGTGCGACGTCGGGGTCGTCGAGCGCACCGAGCGGCTCATCCTCGTCCTGACCGGGACCGGTTTCACCGGCCTCGGCATCCCCTACGCGGTGCACGTGGCCCTCTGGGTGCTGCTGGTCGGCAGCGCGGTCACGGTGGGACAGCGCGTGCTCGCCGTGAAGCGCGCCGCCGACGGACGGCGGATCGAGCCGTGAGCGGCGCCCGCGCCCAGGTGGCCGAGCGGCTGGCCGACACCGGCTACGCGGCCGGCTGGCGGGCGGTGCGGATGCTGCCCGAGCCGGTCGCCCGAACGCTGTTCGAGCGCGCCGGTGACTGGGCCGCCCGACGGGACGCCGCCGGGGTGCGGCGGCTGCGGGCCAACCTCGGCGTCGTCACCGGGGGCCGGCTGACCGAGGCGGAGCTCGACGCGCTCACCCGCCGCGCGATGCGGTCCTACGCGCGCTACTGGCAGGAGGCCTTCCGGCTGCCCGCGCTCGGCGTCGACCGGATCCTCGAGGGCAGCGTCGTGGCGGGGACCGAGCACCTGGCGGCCGCGCGGGCCCAGGGGCGGGGCATGGTGGTCGCCCTGCCGCACAGCGGGAACTGGGACGCCGCCGGCGTCTGGTTCGTCGACTGGCTCGGTGCGCCGTTCATGACGGTGGCCGAGCGGCTCCGGCCGGAGTCCCTCTACCGCCGGTTCCTCGACTACCGCGAAACCCTGGGCATGCGCGTCGTCCCCCTCACCGGCGGCCCCCGGCCGAGCTCGGAGGTGCTCCGCGACTGGCTGGACGAGGGTGGAGCCAGCTGCCTGCTCGTCGACCGCAACCTCGGGGCGGGTGGCGTCCCGGTCACCTTCTTCGGCCGGCCGGCCACCATGCCCGGCGGCGCCGCGTTGCTCGCCGACCGCACCGGCGCCGCGCTCCTCCCGGCCGTCTGCCACTTCAGCGAGCAGGGCTGGCGGATGCGCATCTACCCCGAGGTGCCGGTGCAGGGGCCCGGCCGGCTCAGGGACCGGGTCGCCGGTGCGATGCAGGGCGTCGCCGACGCGTTCGCCGTCGGCATTGCCGAGCGACCCGAGGACTGGCACATGCTGGGCCGCGTCTGGCCCGACGTGCCGGAGGACCGGCCCCGTCCCGGCGGGGACGAGCTCCGCTGATGCGCATCGGCCTGGTCTGCCCGTACCGGTGGGACGTCCCCGGGGGCGTGCAGTACCACGTGCGCGACCTGGCCGAGACGCTGCGCGGCATGGGCCACCACGTCGAGGTGCTGACCCCGGCCGAGCGGGAGGAGTCGGTCAGCGATCCGTTCCTCACCTTCGCCGGGCGCACCGTCCCCGTGCCCTACAACGGGTCGATGGCGAGCCTGCAGTTCGGGCCGGTGTCGGCCGCGCGAGTGCGCCGCTGGCTGCGCGAGGGCCGCTTCGACGTCGTCCACGTGCACGAGCCGGCCACGCCCTCGGTGTCGCTGCTGGTGTGCATGATCGCAACCGGCCCCATCGTGGCGACGTTCCACGCGGCGACCACGCGCTCCAAGTGGCTGGCCGCCGTCGGGCCGATGACCCGGCCGTGGCTGGAGAAGATCAGCGGCCGGATCGCCGTCTCGGACTTCGCGCGCCGGGTGCAGGTCGAGCACCTCGGCGGCGACGCGGTGATCCTGCCGAACGGGGTGCACGTGCCGTTCTTCGCCGAGGGCCCGACGCTGCCCGGTCTCGGGCGCGGCGCCGGCGCTCCGCCGACCATCGGCTTCCTGGGCCGGTACGACGAGCCCCGCAAGGGCCTGCCGGTCCTGCTCGAGGCGATGCACGGCGTGGTCCGGAGCCACCCCGCCGTGCGGCTGCTGGTCGCCGGGCGGGGCGACGCCGACGAGCTGTGGCGGCTGGTGGGGGAGGAGCTGCGCCCGCACGTGACGCTGCTCGGCGAGATCTCCGAGGCGGAGAAGGCCGCCTTCCTCCGGTCGGTTGACGTGTACTGCGCGCCCAACCTGCTGGGCGAGTCGTTCGGCGTGATCCTCATCGAGGCGATGGCGGCGGGTGCCCCCATCGTGGCCAGCGACCTCGACGCGTTCTCCCGCGTCCTCGACGGCGGTGCGGCGGGGGTGCTGGTCCGCCGCAACGACGCCGCGGCCCTGGGGCGGGCGCTGGGCGAGCTCCTCGCCGACCCGGATCGCCGCGCCGAGCTCGCCGCCCGGGGCTCCGTGGCGGCGGCGCGCTACGACTGGCAGGTGCTCGCCCGCCGCATCCTCGCCGTCTACGAGACGGTGCTGCCTCCCGGCGGTGGCGTGGTCACGGCGGGTACCCACGACGACTTCCCGGCGGTGCCGCCGACAGGCACCGCGGCACGACCTCCCCGCATCCTGCGGCCGCGCCGCTAGCCTCCATCCCCGTGACGCCCGAGGCCTGGTTGCTGCTCGCCGCCGGTGTCCTCCTGGTCCTGCTCGCCTGGGCCGGGTGGACCCTCACCCGCCTGCGGCGGCTCGCCGCGCGGGTGGACCGGGCGTGGGCGACGCTGGACGCCCAGCTGCAGCGCCGGGCGGGGCTGGCCGAGGAGCTCGCCCGCAGTTACCCGGCGGCCCTGGGTCCGGAGCTGGCCGCCCGGCTGGCCGCCGACGCGGCCGAGGCACGGACCCCGCGGAGCGACGGTGACCGGGAACTGGCCGAGAACGCGCTCGGCCACGACCTGCACGAGCTGCCGGCCGACCTGCCGGGCGTGCCGGCGGCGCTGCGCGCGGATCTCGCGGGAACCCAGACGCGGGTCGCGCTGGCCCGGCGGTTCTACAACGACGCGGTCCGGGACACCCGGGAGTTGCGCGGCCACCGGTTCCCGCGCTGGGTCGGACTGCACCGGTCCCACCGGCTGCCGCGGTACTTCGACATCGACGACCGGCTGGGCGCCGTGATCAGGGACGCCGACCCGGCGGGCCGCCGGTCGGGCTGACGGCCGTAAGATCGGGCGCAACTCATCTCGGCGACCGAAGGCGGACACCAGTGGCAGGGCACCTCGACCGGACGGGCAGCGCGACCGGGACCGACCGGGTGAAGCGCGGGATGGCCGAGCAGCTCAAGGGCGGCGTCATCATGGACGTCGTCACCCCGGAGCAGGCGAAGATCGCCGAGGACGCCGGCGCGGTCGCGGTCATGGCGCTGGAGCGGGTGCCGGCCGACATCCGCGCCCAGGGCGGCATCGCGCGCATGAGCGACCCCGACATGATCGAGGGCATCATCGGCGCGGTCTCGATCCCCGTCATGGCCAAGGCCCGCATCGGGCACTTCGTCGAGGCGCAGGTGCTGCAGGCGCTCGGGGTCGACTACATCGACGAGTCCGAGGTGCTGAGCCCCGCCGACGAGGCCCACCACATCGCCAAGAGCGAGTTCACCGTGCCGTTCGTGTGCGGCGCCACCGACCTGGGGGAGGCGCTGCGCCGGATCTCCGAGGGCGCGGCGATGATCCGCTCGAAGGGCGAGGCGGGTACCGGCAACGTCGTCGAGGCGACCCGGCACATGCGTGCCCTGCGCGCGGGGATCAAGCGCCTGGCCACCCTCGACGAGACCGAGCTGTTCGTCGCCGCGAAGGAGCTGCGCGCGCCGTACGACCTGGTGGCGGAGGTCGCCCGCCTGGGCAAGCTGCCCGTCGTCCTCTTCACCGCCGGTGGCATCGCCACCCCGGCCGACGCGGCGATGATGATGCAGCTCGGCGCCGAGGGCGTGTTCGTCGGCTCGGGCATCTTCAAGTCCGGCGACCCGGCCCAGCGCGCGGCAGCGATCGTGCAGGCGACGACGTTCTTCGACGATCCCGACGTCATCGCCAAGGTCTCCCGGAACCTGGGAGAGCCGATGGTGGGCATCGACGTCGCGATGCTCCCGGAGAGCGAGCGGTACGCCACCCGCGGGTGGTGAGCGTGGACGTCCAGCGCCGCATCGCCGGGCTGGACGTCGCGCGCGGGCTGGCCGTCCTCGGCATGTTCGCCGCCCACATGAACGTGGGCGGCGAACTGCGGCCGGACCCGCGTACCTGGTCCGCGCTCGTCGACGGCCGCTCGTCGATCCTCTTCGCCACCCTGGCCGGCGTCTCGGTCGCCCTGCTCTCCGGGCGCACCCGGCCGCCCGCCGGCCGCGAGCTGACCCGGGTGCGGCTGCCGGATCCTCGCCCGCGCGCTCTGGGTGTTCGCGATCGGCTGGGTACTGCAGCAGCTGGGCACCTTCGTCGCGGTCATCCTCGGCGTCTACGGGGTGCTCTTCGTCCTGGTGCTGCCGTTTCTCCGCTGGCCGGTGCGCCGGCTGCTCGTCACCGCGGCCGCCGTCGCCGTCGCCGTCCCGCCGCTGCTCGTGGTCGCCGGGCAGGCGCTCACCACCGCGGGGGTGGCGGACGCGCTCGTCCCCTCGCTGCTGGTCACCGGCTACTACCCGGCGCTGCTGTGGATCGTCTTCGTCCTGGTCGGACTGGCGGTGGGGCGTCTCGACCTGTCCTCCGTCGCCGTGCGGCGCCGGGTGGCCGCGACGGGCGGTGTCGCCGCGGTCGTCGGCTACGGCGGTGGCTGGCTCAGCGCGCGGCTGCTGGCCGGTGGTGTGCCGTCCGCTGGCCCGGAGACCGGCTTCGGCGTCCCGGGGATCGTCAGCATCCGCTGGCTGACCGGCGCCGAACCGCACAGCGGGACCACCTTCGAGGTCGTCGGCTCCACCGGGTTCGCCCTCCTGGTGGTGGTGGCCTGCCTGCTGGTGGCCGAGCGGCTGCCGCGTCCGGCCGCGCCGTTCGCCGCGGTGGGGGCGATGGCGCTGACCGTGTACTCCGCCCACCTCCTGGCCATCCGGATCCTCATGGACGCCACGCCGGGCCGGGTGCAGGGCCCGGTGCTGTGGCTGTGGTTCGCCGGAGCCGCGCTGGTCGGCGCCGTCGTGTGGCGGCGCACGGTGGGCCGCGGACCGCTGGAGTCACTGCTCACCTGGACCTCGAGCCGGGCGGCCGGGCTCGCCCCGTCGTCCCCGGCCCGCTGAGCGGCGCCGTAGCGTGGGCGGCCGTGTCCACCGGCTCCGCACGTCCTGTCATCGGGGTCCTGGCGCTCCAGGGCGACGTCCGCGAGCACGTGGCCGCGTTGTGGGCCGAGGGCGCCGACCCCCGGCCGGTGCGCCGCCCGGAGGAGCTCGACGGCGTGCACGGCGTCGTCGTCCCGGGTGGCGAGTCGACGACGATGGCCAGGCTCGCCGGCCGGTTCGGCCTGCTGGAACCCCTGCGGGACGCCGTGCGCGCGGGCCTGCCCGCCTACGGCACGTGCGCCGGCATGATCCTGCTGGCCGACCGGCTGCTGGACGCGCCGCCGGACCAGCCGACGATCGGTGGCCTGGATGCCACCGTGCGGCGGAACGCCTTCGGCCGGCAGGTCGACTCCTTCGAATCGCGCGTGGATCTGGCCGGTCTGGACGGCGGCGCGCTCCACGCGGTCTTCATCCGGGCGCCGTGGGTCGAGGAGGCCGGCCCCGGGGTCGAGGTCCTCGGCCGGGTCGTCGGGGGTCCGGCCGACGGTAGGATCGTCGCGGTCCGCCAGGGGAACGTGGTGGCCACCAGCTTCCACCCGGAGTTGACCGGGGACCGCCGGGTGCACGCGCTGTTCGTCGACATCGTGCGCGGTCACCTGGCCGAGAGGGCCGGCCTGGACGCCGGGGACGAGAGGGGACTGCCGTGAGCGGCCATTCCAAGTGGGCGACGACGAAGCACAAGAAGGCCGGCATCGATGCCAAGCGGGGCAAGCTCTTCGCCAAGCTGATCAAGAACATCGAGGTCGCGGCCCGCACCGGCGGCGGTGACCCGGCGGGCAACCCGACGCTGTTCGACGCCATCCAGAAGGCCAAGAAGAGCTCGGTCCCCAACGACAACATCGACCGCGCCGTCAAGCGCGGCGCCGGCCTCGAAGCCGGCGGCGTCGACTACCAGGGCATCACGTACGAGGGCTACGCCGCGGGCGGCGTCGCCGTGCTCATCGAGTGCCTGACCGACAACAAGAACCGCTCGGCCATGGAGGTCCGCACCGCCATGACCCGCAACGGCGGTTCGATGGCGGACCCGGGATCGGTCTCCTACCTCTTCTCCCGCAAGGGCGTCGTGGTCGTGCCCCGGGCCGACGGCGTCGACGAGGACAGTGTGCTCCTCGCCGTCCTGGACGCCGGTGCCGAGGAGGTCCGCGACCTCGGCGACACCTTCGAGGTGCTGTGCGAGCCCGGTGACCTCATCGCCGTGCGCACGGCGCTGCAGGATGCGGGCATCGACTACGACTCCGCCGAGGCCGGCTTCCAGCCCAGCGTGCAGGTGGAGCTCGACGAGGACGGCGCGGGCAAGGTATTCCGGCTCATCGACGCCCTCGAGGACCTCGACGACGTGCAGAACGTCTACGCGAACTACGACGTGCCCGACGAGGTCATGGAGAAGGTCGCGGCCGAAGCCTGACGCCCGGGCGAGGCGGTCGACGAGCCCGTGGGCGTGTTGCGGGCGCGCGCCGGGAGCTTGCGGTTAGCGTAGGTCGAACAAGCGTTCGGTTCGGCGGAAGGCTTCTCATGCGGGTGCTCGGCATCGACCCGGGTCTCACCCGGTGCGGCTGGGGTGTGGTCGACGGGCGTCCCGGCGCGCGTCCCTCGGCGATCGGGGTCGGCGTGGTCCGCACCGTGCCGGAGCTCGACCTGGAGCTGCGGCTGCTGGAGCTGCACACCGCGGTGACGGCGCTCCTGCGCGAGCACCGGCCCGACGTCGTGGCGATCGAGCGGGTCTTCACCCAGAACAACAGGGGCACCGCCACGGGGACGGCGCAGGCGGCCGGCGTCGCCGCGCTCGCCGCGGCGCAGGCCGACCGGCCGGTCGCCTGGCACACCCCCAGCGAGGTCAAGGCGGCCATCTCCGGCAACGGCCGCGCGGACAAGGATCAGGTCACCCTGATGGTCACCCGGGTCCTCGGGCTCGCCGCCGCCCCCAAGCCGGCCGACGCCGCCGACGCGCTGGCCCTCGCGGTCTGCCACGCATGGCGCGGCCCGGCCCAGCAGCGGCTGCGCACCGCCGCGATCGCCGGCGGCATCGGCGCCCCCGTGCGCGCCACCACGCTGCCGCGCTGGACGGGGGTGGCGGCCCGATGATCGCCAGCGTGCACGGCCGCGTGGCCGCCGTGGGGCCCGACGGCGCCGTCGTCGAGGTCGGCGGGATCGGCCTGGCGGTGCAGTGCACCCCCGGCACGATCGCCCGGCTGCAGGTGGGCGAGGCCGCGCGGCTGGCCACCAGCCTCGTGGTGCGCGAGGACTCGCTCACCCTGTACGGCTTCGCCGACGACGACGAGCGCCAGCTGTTCGAGCTGCTGCAGACGGCGAACGGCGTCGGCCCGCGCCTGGCCCAGGCCGTGCTGGCCATCCACCCGCCGCGGGAGGTCCGCCGGGCGGTGTCGATGGCCGACGTCAAGGCCCTCATGCAGGTACCCGGCATCGGGAAGAAGGGTGCCGAGCGGCTCATCCTCGAGCTGCGCGACCGCCTCGGCTCGACCAGCACCGACACCGCGCTGGACGCGCCGGCGCCCGCCGGCCTGCCGGTCACCCCGGTGGCCCCGTGGCGCGACCAGCTCACCTCGGCGCTCGTCGGGCTCGGCTGGAGCGCCAAGGAGGCCGAGAACGCGGTCACCCAGCTCGCGCCGGTGGCCGACGAGCAGGTCGTCGCGACGGGCAGCGTCGAGGTCGCGGTGCTGCTGCGCCAGGCCCTCCAGCTCCTGGGCAGGGCATGAGCGCCCCGTTCGACCGCTCGCTGACCGGCGAGCTGGCCGGTGAGGTGCCCCCGGAGTGGGCGGTGTCTCCGCAGGCCGGCGACGAGGAGCGGGTCGTCGAGTCCGCGCTGCGGCCGCACTCGCTGGAGGACTTCATCGGCCAGCCGAAGGTGGCCCGCCAGCTCGCTCTCGTCCTCGAGGGCGCCAAGCGGCGTGGCCGCACCCCCGACCACGTGCTGCTGTCCGGGCCGCCCGGGCTGGGGAAGACGAGCCTGGCGCTGATCATCGGCTCCGAGCTCGGCACGTCGGTGAAGATCACCAGCGGGCCCGCCATCGAGCGCTCCGGCGACCTCGCCGCCATGCTCTCCAACCTCGCGCCCGGCGACGTCCTGTTCATCGACGAGATCCACCGCATCGCCCGCCCCGCCGAGGAGCTCCTCTACATGGCGATGGAGGACTTCCGGGTCGACGTCGTCGTCGGCAAGGGGCCCGGTGCCACGGCCATCCCGCTGGAGATCAACCCGTTCACCCTCGTGGGCGCCACCACCCGTGCCGGGCTGCTCACCGGCCCGCTGCGCGACCGGTTCGGCTTCGTCGGCCAGATGGAGTTCTACGAACCCGCCGACCTGCGGCGGGTGCTCGCCCGCAGCGCCGCGCTGCTCGGCGTGGAGCTGACCGACGAGGGCTCGGCCGAGATCGCGGGCCGGTCCCGGGGCACCCCCCGGATCGCCAACCGGCTGCTGCGCCGGGTGCGCGACTACGCCGAGGTCGAGGCCGACGGCCGGGTCACCCGCGAGGTCGCCGAGGCGGCGCTGGCCCTCTACGACGTCGACCACCTCGGCCTGGACCGTCTCGACCGCGCCGTCCTCGAGGCGCTCGTGGTCAAGTTCGGTGGCGGGCCGGTGGGCGTCGCCACCCTCGCGGTGGCGGTGGGGGAGGAGCCGCACACCGTCGAGGAGGTGTGCGAGCCCTTCCTCGTGCGGGCGGGCCTGCTGGCCCGCACCCCGCGCGGGCGCGTCGCCACCGAAGCCGCCTGGCAGCACCTCGGACGCCCGGTGCCGCGGGGCGGCGTCCCCCTCGGGCGGGTCACAGCAGACCCGCAGGCACCGGGGTCGTCGTCAGAAGCACTGTTCGACGCCTAGACTCCCGGACGCTGGCGCGCAACTCGCAGGCCGGGGACGCGCGCGTCCCGTCCGCCCGCGCGTGCCGGTGCCGACGTACCCGAGCGGTCCCGTCCCGGACCGCACCACCGCGGAGCACCAGCCGCGGAAGAGAGGCGCACCTGTCGTGGAGTTCTTCCCGCTGATCATGCTGGCCCTGCTGGCCGTCGTGCTGTTCGTGCTGCCCGCCCGGCAGCGCAAGCGCATGCAGGAGCAGAACGCCGCCATGCAGGCCTCGCTCACGATCGGCACCCCGGTCATGACCTCCAGCGGGCTGCACGGCACCGTCGCCGCGCTGGGTGACACCACGGTCGACCTGGAGATCGCTCCCGGCGTCGTCGTCACGTTCGCCCGCCAGGCCGTCCTCGAGGTGCGGCGCCCGGCCGACGCGACGCAGGCGGTCGACGACGACCCCTCGCGCCCGGCCGACGGCACCGTCTGACCCGGACGACCTCCGTGGCCAACCGCTCGCTCCCCGCGGGGCGCTACTTCGCCGCGTTCGCGCTGATCGTGGCGCTCCTCTACGGGCTCGTCTTCTTCACCGGGGACACCCGGACCCCGCAGCTCGGGCTGGACCTGCGCGGCGGCACGACCGTCACGCTGACCGCCCGCACGCCGGACGGCCAGGCGCCGGCCCAGGAGGACCTGGAGCTGGCCCGCCGGATCATCGAGCAGCGGGTGAACGGCCTCGGCGTCGCCGAGGCCGAGGTGGTCACCGAGGGTGACTCCAACATCGTCATCTCCGTCCCCGGGGACGACGGCGAGCAGGCCCGCGAGCTCGGCGCCACGGCGCAGCTGCGCTTCCGGCCGGTCCTCGACGGGCCCGCCGCCGCCACCCCGGCCGAGGAGGCCACCGACGAGGAGGCCACCGACGAGGGCGCCGAGACGGCAGACGGTGGCCCGACCGGGGACGCCGCCGAGGCGACCGGCGATGCGAGTGGCGACGAGGCCACCGCCGACGAGCCCACCGGCGATGCCGTCGCCGACCCGGCGCTCCCGGACCCCGACGCCCCCGCCGTCACGCTGGAGGAGGCGGCCGCGGCCTACGCGACCCTCACCTGCGAGGCCGAGAACCTCATCGGTGAGGTCTCGCGGCCCGACGACCACGTCGCCGCCTGCAGCGAGGACGGCGCCGCCAAGTACCTGCTCGGCCCCACGATCATCGAGGGCACCGAGATCGCCGACGCCAGCGCCGCCACGGACCCGACCGACGGCAGCTGGGTCGTCCTGCTGGACTTCGAGTCCGGGGGGCGCGAGACCTGGGCCGCCTACACGGCCGCCAACGTCGGGGCCAGCGTCGCCTTCACGCTGGACGGCCGGGTGATCTCCGCCCCGACCATCCAGGGGGCGATCAACGGGCAGACCACCATCACCGGTGACTTCGACCAGGAGTCGGCCACGGAGCTGGCCAACCAGCTCAAGTACGGCGCCCTGCCGCTCACCTTCACGCAGGCGACCGCGCAGTCGATCTCCACCGAGCTCGGCGAGGAGCAGTTGGAGGCCGGCCTGATCGCCGGCGCCATCGGCATCGCGCTGGTGTTCGTCTACGCGCTCCTCTACTACCGGCTGCTCGGCCTGGTCATGATCGCCAGCCTCGCGCTGTCGGCGGTGGTCGTCTACGGCTGCCTGATCCTGCTCGGCCGCGAGATCGGCTTCACGCTGAGCCTGGCCGGCATCGCCGGGTTCATCGTGTCCATCGGCATCACCGCCGACTCGTTCGTCGTCTACTTCGAGCGCCTCAAGGACGAGATCCGCGAGGGCCGGTCGCTGCGCTCGGCGGTGCCGCGGGCCTGGGTCCGTGCGCGCCGCACGATCCTCTCGGCCGACGCGGTCAGCTTCCTGGCGGCGGCGATCCTCTACCTGCTGGCGATCGGCGACGTGAAGGGCTTCGCGTTCACGCTCGGTATGTCGACCGTTCTGGACCTCGTGGTCGTCTTCCTCTTCACCCACCCGCTAATGGCGGTGCTGTCCCGGCTCAAGGGCTTCGGCCGGAACCGGTTCTCCGGTCTGGGCCGGGTGCAGCACACCCGCCGTCCGGACGCCGGTGCGCCGGCCCGCGGCCGTGAGCTCGTCGGCGCCGCCTCCGGGGCGGGCCGCCAGGACAGGAGCACCTCATGACCCGCCCCACCGACCCGGCGGAGCAGGCGCAGGTGGGCGTCGGCGAGGACGCGCTCGCCGACGCCGGGCTGCCGCAGGACCCCGGAGGCGACGACGTCCCGGCGGCTCCCGCGACGGGAGGCGGCCGGCGCGGGAGCCTCACCCAGCGGCTGTACAACGGGGAGGCCGGGCTGGACGTCGTCGGCCGCAGCCGGCTGATCTACAGGATCACCGCGGTGGTCGTGCTGCTGTGCATCGCCTCGATGGTCTTCCGGGGCTTCAACTTCGGCATCGACTTCGAGGGCGGCAACAGCTTCCGGCTGCCCGGCACCGAGCAGCAGCTGCAGGAGGCCCGAGCCGCGGCGGAGGACGCCGGGGCGGAGGTCGCCACCGCCCAGGTGGTCGGCGGCAACACCCTGCTCCTGCGCACCGCGCAGCTGGACAACGAGACAGAGCGCGCCGTCGTGGACGCGGTGGCCGACGCGGTCGGCATCGCGCCGGACCAGGTCAGCCCCGAGTCGGTCAGCGCCGAGTGGGGCGAGGACATCACCAGCCAGGCGCTGGTGGCGCTCGTGGTCTTCCTCGTCGCCGTGGTGCTCTTCCTGGCTGTGCGCTTCCAGCCGAAGATGGCGGTCGGCGCGATGGGCGCGCTGGCGCACGACATCATCGTGACCGCCGGTGTCTACGCGCTGGTCGGTTTCGAGGTGACCCCCTCGACCGTCATCGGCTTCCTCACCATCCTGGGGTTCTCCCTCTACGACACCGTCGTGGTCTTCGACAAGGTCGACGAGAACACCCGCGGCCTCGAGCGCAGCGCCCGCATGACGTGGGGCGAGGCGGCGAACCTCGCGGTCAACCAGACGCTGATGCGGTCCATCAACACGTCGGTCATCGCGCTGCTGCCGGTCGCCGGCCTGCTCTTCGTCGGTGCCGGGCTGCTCGGCGTCGGCACGCTCAAGGACCTCGCGCTGGTGCTGTTCGTCGGCCTGGCCGCCGGCACCTACTCGTCGATCTTCCTGGCGACGCCGATCGTGGCCGACCTCAAGGAGCGCGAGCCGGCCCAGGAGGCGCTGCGCCGCCGGGTGCTCGCCCGGCGCTCCTCGGCGGCCCGCACCGGTGGTGCCCCGGCCGGGCCGGTGGCCAGCGCCCGCCGGCGCCGACCGGGCGGCGCGACTGCCGTGGCCGACCTGCCGGGGACGGTGACCGCGGACGTCGTCGTCGAGTCGCCGGCCTCGGTCCGGCCGGACGGAGCGCGGGGTGCCACCCTGGCGCCGCGTCCGGGTGCCCGCCCACAGCGCCCCGACGGCCGCAGCCGGCCCATGGTCAAGCGCCGCCGGTGAGCGGTCCCACCGAGCAGCCGCTCGACGAGCTCATCGCCTCGCTCACGGTCGACGTGCCCGACCACCCGCAGCCCGGCGTCGTCTTCCGCGACCTCACGCCCGTCTTCGCCGACGGGGTGGCCTTCCGGCGCATGGTCGACGGGCTGGCGGCGCCGGCGGTCTCCGACCCGCGGGCGGCCGCGCTGGCGGCCAGCAGCCCGGGGAGGCACGACTTCGACGTCGTCGTCGGCGTGGAGGCACGCGGGTTCCTGCTCGCGGCGGCGGTCGCGCTGGACGCCGGGGTGGGCGTCGTCCCGGTGCGCAAGGCTGGGAAGCTGCCGCGTGAGCGGATCGCGGCGGATTACGCGCTGGAGTACGGCACCGCGACGCTGGAGCTGCACTCCGACTCGATCAGGCCCGGTCAGCGGGTGCTGGTCGTCGACGACGTGCTGGCCACCGGCGGCACGCTGGCGGCCGCGGTCGCCCTGGTCGAGCAGCTGGGCGGGGTGGTCGCCGCGGTCTCGGTCGTCGTGGAGCTCGCCGCGCTCGGCGGGCGGCAGGTGCTGGTACCGCACGCCGTGCACGCCCTCTGGACGACCTGACCGGGGGAGAAGGCACTCGTCGGCGCGGCGTCCACGGGCAGGGTCCCGCTAGCATGGGTAAGGTCCCCCCTCTGCCAGCCGCAGGAGTCGCCGTGGCTTCCGAAGTAGCCGCCGACACGGCTGCCGCGCGGCCCGGTTCCGCCGCCGGCGCGCAGGCGACCGGGCCCGGCCCGGCGGGGGATGCGCCGGTCCGGAGCCCGTTGCCCGAGCGACCCGTGGTGCGCCGTCCCGACGACGTGGGCCCCGAGCCCCTCGACCCCGAGTCGGGCGCCCCCCGGCGCCGGGTCCGCGACCGGCTGGCCCGGCGCATCGTCGCGGGGCAGCGCGGCGGCCTGGTCCGGCCGGTGCTCGAGCCGCTGGCCGCCCTGCACCGGCAGAGCCACCCGAAGGCCGACCTGGCGCTGCTGCAGCGGGCCTATGACGTCGCCGAGGCGGCGCACTCGTCGCAGAAGCGCAAGAGCGGTGATCCGTACATCACCCACCCGCTGGCCGTCGCCACCATCCTCGCCGGGCTCGGGATGGACACCACCACCCTGATCGCGGCGCTGCTGCACGACACCGTCGAGGACACCGGCGTCACCCTGGAGACGATCACCACCGACTTCGGGTCGGAGGTGGCCCACCTCGTCGACGGCGTCACCAAGATCGACAAGGTGAAGCTGGGCGACGCCGCCCAGGCCGAGACGATCCGGAAGATGATCGTCGCGATGTCCCGCGACCCGCGGGTGCTGGTCATCAAGCTCGCCGACCGGCTGCACAACATGCGCACGCTGCGCTTCCTCCCGCCGGAGAAGCAGGAGAAGAAGGCGCGCGAGACGCTGGAGATCCTCGCCCCGCTGGCCCACCGGCTGGGCATGAACACGATCAAGTGGGAACTCGAGGACCTCGCGTTCGCCACGCTCTACCCCAAGCGCTACGACGAGATCGTGCGGCTGGTGGCCGAGCGGGCGCCGTCCCGGGACACCTACCTGGCCGAGGTCACCACGACGGTCAACGAGCAGCTCAAGGCGGCCAAGATCGATGCCGTCGTCACCGGCCGGCCCAAGCACTACTACTCGATCTACCAGAAGATGATCGTCCGCGGCCGCGACTTCACCGACATCTGGGACCTCGTCGGGATCCGCATCCTCGTCGACTCGGTGCGGGACTGCTACGCCGCGCTGGGCATCATGCACGCCCACTGGCAGCCGGTGCCGGGCCGCTTCAAGGACTTCGTGGCGATGCCGAAGTTCAACATGTACCAGTCGCTGCACACCACGGTCATCGGGCCGCAGGGCAAGCCGGTCGAGCTGCAGATCCGCACGCACGACATGCACCGCACCGCCGAGTACGGCATCGCCGCGCACTGGAAGTACAAGGAGAAGGCCCGCGCCGGGGGCAAGCCGAGCGCCGGGGAGTTCGGCGCCCCGCCGAAGGCCGGCTCGCCCGACGACATGCTGTGGCTGCGCCAGCTGCTGGACTGGCAGCGCGAGGCCCAGGAGCCCGGCGAGTTCCTCGAGACGCTGCGCTACGACCTCGGTCCGCAGGAGGTCTTCGTCTTCACGCCGAAGGGCGACGTCGTCAGCCTGCCCGGCGAGGCGACGCCGGTCGACTTCGCCTTCGCCGTGCACACCGAGGTCGGCTACCGCTGCATCGGGGCGCGGGTCAACGGCTCGCTGGTCTCGCTGGACAGCAAGCTGAGCAACGGCGACGTCGTCGAGATCTTCACCTCCCGGTCGCCGAACGCAGGCCCGTCGAAGGACTGGCTGTCGTTCGTCGGCTCGTCCCGGGCGCGCACCAAGATCCGCCAGTGGTTCACGAAGGAGCGCCGCGAGGACGCCGTCGACGCGGGGAAGGAGGCGCTCACCCGCGCGATGCGCAAGGCGGGCCTGCCGCTGCAGCGACTCCTCGGCGGCGAGGCCCTGTCGACCCTGGCCAAGGACCTGCGCTATGCCGACGTCACCGCGCTGTTCGCGGCGGTGGGGGAGAACCAGCTCTCGGCCGCCTCGGTGGTCGAGAAGCTGATGGCGGCCCTCGGCGGCAGCGAGGGCGCGGCCGAGGACATCGCCGAGACCGCGATCCCGACCCGCCGCCCGGTCGCGCGCCGTCCGGCCGGCGGGGACCCCGGGATCGTCGTCCACGGCATGACCGACGTCTGGGCCAAGCTCGCCAAGTGCTGCACCCCGGTGCCGGGCGACGACGTGCTGGGGTTCGTCACCCGCGGCGGCGGCGTGAGCGTGCACCGCACCGACTGCACCAACGCGGGGGACCTGCGGAGCAAGCCTGAACGTCTGGTCGAGGTCGAGTGGGCCTCGTCGCCGGGGGCGGTGTTCCTGGTGGCCATCCAGGTCGAGGCCCTCGACCGGCACCGGCTGCTCTCGGACGTCACCAAGGCCCTGGCCGACGAACGGGTCAACATCCTCTCGGCCTCGGTGCAGACCAGCCACGACCGTGTCGCCATCAGCCGGTTCACCTTCGAGCTCGCCGACCCCGCGCACCTGGGCGCGGTGCTGCAGACGGTACGGAACGTGGAGGGCGTCTTCGACGTCGAGCGCGTCACCGCCTGAGGCCCGGTCCGGAGGCTCGTCCCGAGCCTGCGAGGGACGGGGTCCTTCACCCGACGACGGCCATGTCCTCGATGGTCACGGGGATGTTCGGCGCGCCGTCGCCGGGGCCCTCGGCGCCCTGGACGCCGCCGGCGGCGACCTGGTCGAGGACCGCGAGTCCCGCCTCGTCGATCGTGCCGACGACGGTGTACTCCGGCGGCAGCTCGGTGTCGACGAAGGTCAGGAAGAACTGGCCACCGGTGCTGTTGGGCGCCGCGGTCTTGGCCATGGCGACGGTCCCCCGGGGATAGGTGGTCTCCGGGGTGACCTCCTCGGCGTACTTGTAGCTCGGGCCGCCCGCCCCGGTGCCGGTGGGGTCGCCGCACTGGAGGACGCCGAAGGTCTCCGCGTTGACCAGCCGGTGGCAGGAGGTGTCGTCGTAGAAGCCCTGCTCGGTGAGGTACACGAAGCTGGCCGCGGCGCAGGGGGCCTTCGCCCGGTCGAGGGTGAGGGTGAGGTCTCCCTGGCTGGTCTCCATCAGGAGCGTGGCGGTGCCCTGGGTGGGGGTGGCCTCGGGGTCCGGCGGGGTGCCCACGTCGGTGAGGTTGGTGTTCCCCGACTCGTCCGGCAGGTACTCGCAGGTGACGGTGCCGTCGGCGTTGGTGGTCCGCGCGGCCGCCGAGCTGGTCGCGGCCGGGGTCGTCGGCGTGGTCGTGCCGGCCGCCCGGTCGTCGGTGTCGTCGCCGCCGAACGCGCCGGTGATCAGCAGCGCCGCGCCGGCCACGACGACCAGGGCGAGCGCGGTGAGGAGGACGCCCAGGTTGCGGCGGCGCTTCTTCGCCTGCTCGGCGCGGCGCTCCAGCTGACGCTGCAGGTGACGCTGCGCGGCTTCGCGACGCTGCTTGTTCGTGGGCACGGGTGCGGACTCCTCGGGCGGACGGGGGCGCGGTGGGCGGCCTCGACGGCGGTGCGGACGGGCGGCTGCGGCGTTGGTCGGGGTGCGAGTCTAGGTGGCGGACCTGGGCGATCCCTGGCAGCGCCGGAACCCGCGGGTGGCCCCGCGTAACCTGCACGGGTGCTCATCCGCTCGTTCCCCGCCGGCGCGTTCGGCACCAACTGCTACGCGGTCGCCTCCCGGCCGGGGTCGGAGTGCGTCGTCGTCGACCCGGGCATGGACGCCGTCGAGCCCTTGGCCCGCATGCTCGCCGAGGACGGCCTCAAGCCGGTCGCGGTCGTGCTGACCCACGGCCACCTCGACCACACCTTCTCGGTGCTGCCGGTGTGCGACGGCTACGACATCCCGGCCTACCTGCACCCGAGCGACCACGGCATGCTCAGCGACCCGGTGCGCTGGCACGGTCCCGCGCTGGCCCCGCTGATCACCGGGGTGCGGCTGCCCGACCCGTCGGACGTCCGCACGCTCGACGACGGCGCGGTGCTCTCGCTGGCCGGGGTGGACCTCACCGTCCGGCACGCGCCCGGCCACACCCAGGGCTCGGTCGTCTTCGAGCTGGACCTGGGAGAGGCACCCGGGCTGCTCGCCGGCGACGTGCTGTTCGCCGGCTCGGTGGGCCGCGTCGACCTGCCCGGCGGCTCGTGGGACGCGATGCTCCGGTCCCTGCAGGACGTCGTGCTGCCGCTGGCCGACGAGACGGTGGTGCTGCCCGGTCACGGTCCGGCGACCACGATCGGCCGCGAGCGGGCCACCAACCCGTACCTGGCCGAGGCGGCTTCCGCGCCGAAGGGGCGCGGGCTGTGAGCGGGCTGACCGCTCCCAAGGGCACCTTCGACATCCTGCCCCCGGAGTCGGCGCGGTTCCTCGCCGTCCGCGATGCGCTGACCGCACCGCTGCGCCGGGCCGGCTACGGGTACGTCGAGACGCCGGTGTTCGAGGAGACCGCCGTCTTCTCCCGCGGCGTCGGTGAGTCCACCGATGTCGTGACCAAGGAGATGTACACGTTCGAGGACCGGGGCGGGCGCTCGCTGACCCTGCGCCCCGAGCTCACCGCCGGGCTGATGCGGGCCTTCATCGAGCACCGGCTGCACGCCGGCGCGCTGCCGGCGAAGCTCTGGACGGTCGGCTCGGCCTTCCGCTACGAGCGGCCGCAGGCCGGGCGGTACCGTCACTTCACCCAGGTGGACATGGAGGCGCTCGGCGTCGACGACCCCGCGCTGGACGCCGAGGTGGTGGCGCTCGGCGTCCAGGGCTTCCGCGACCTGGGGCTGACCGACTTCGAGCTGCTCCTGACCTCGCTCGGTGACGCCACCTGCCGGCCGCAGTACCGCGAGCTGCTCGTCGCCTACCTGGACAAGCTCGACCTCGACGAGGAGACGCGGCGGCGGGCGGCGATCAACCCGCTGCGGGTGCTCGACGACAAGCGGCCGGAGGTCCAGGCGCAGCTCGACGACGCCCCACTGATGGTCGACCACCTCTCGGACTCCACCCGAGCCCACTACGACGCCGTCCGTCAGCACCTCACCGACCTGGGCGTGAGCTGGACGGAGGCGCCCAAGCTGGTGCGCGGTCTGGACTACTACACGAAGACGACGTTCGAGTTCGTGCACAACGGGCTGGGCGCGCAGTCGGCCATCGGCGGCGGGGGGCGCTACGACGGGTTGTCCGCGGCGCTGGGCGGCCCCGACGTCTCGGGTATCGGCTACGCCGTCGGGGTCGACCGCACGCTGCTCGCCGTCCAGGCCGAGGGCCTCGACGTCGGGGCGGTGGCGGGCGTGCAGGCGTTCGTCGTCCCGCTCGGGACGGAGGCCAAGCGGCTGGCGGTCCGGCTGGTCGGTCAGCTCCGGCAGGCGGGGATCGCCGCCGACACCGTCTACGGCGACCGCGGGCTCAAGGGCGCGATGAAGGCGGCCGACCGCTCCGGCGCCTCGCACGTCGTCGTCATCGGGGAGCGCGACCTGGCCGAGGGCGTGGGCCAGCTGAAGGACATGGGCACCGGCGAGCAGCGAGCCGTCCCGGTGGGGGAGCTGCTGGAGACGGTGCGTGCGAGTGTGGAGGGATGAGCATGGAACAGCGACCACTCGGCCGGACCGGGGCAGACGTCAGCGTGATCGGCCTCGGCACGTGGCAGCTCGGTGGTGACTGGGGGGAGGTCGACGAGGACACCGCCGGTACGGTCCTCGACGCCGCGCTCGACGCCGGCGTGACCCTGCTGGACACCGCGGACGTCTACGGCGACGGCCGCTCGGAGGAGCGCATCCGCAAGGCGCTGGCGCCGCGCGCCGACCGGCCGTTCGTGGCGACCAAGGCCGGCCGGCGCGCGGACCCGTTCACCGCCGAGCAGTACACCCCGGAGAACCTGCGGGCCTGGGTCGACCGGTCCCGCCGCAACCTCGGTGTCGACACCCTCGACCTCGTGCAGCTGCACTGCCCGCCGACCGCCGTCTACTCCGACCAGCGGGTGTACGACACCCTCGACGGGTTCGTCGCCGACGGGTCCGTCGCCGCGTACGGCGTCTCCGTGGAGACCGTGGCGGAGGGGCTGACGGCCCTGGAGCACGAGGGGGTCCAGACGATCCAGGTCATCCTCAACATCTTCCGGCGGAAGCCGCTGGACGAGCTGCTCCCCGCTGCGCAGCGCGCCGGCGTCGGGATCCTCGCCCGCGTGCCCCTGGCCAGCGGGCTGCTCACGGGCAAGTACGACGAGTCGACGACGTTCCCGGCCGACGACCACCGGAACTTCAACCGCAACGGCGAGGCCTTCGACGTCGGCGAGACGTTCGCCGGGGTGCCCTTCGAGGTCGGCATCGAGGCCGCCCGGGAGGTCGCCGCGATCGCCGGCGACGCCGTGCCGACGGCCGCCTTCGCCCTGCGCTGGGTCATCGACCAGCCCGGCGTCACCACCGTCATCCCGGGGGCGCGCAACGTCACCCAGGTCCGCGGCAACGCCGCGGCGGCCACGATGGCGCCGTTGTCGGACGCCCAGCTCTCCGACCTCGAGCGGCTGTACGACGAGCGCATCCGCGCCCACGTGCACGACCGCTGGTGAGCCACTCCTCCCTCTCTGCACCATCTCCCGCCACCCACCCGAAGGAATTCCCCGTGCTCCGCACCCACGACGCCGGAACGCTGCGCACGTCCGACGCCGGCACCACCGTCACCCTCGCCGGCTGGGTCGCCCGCCGGCGCGACCACGGCGGGGTGGTCTTCCTCGACCTGCGCGACGCCTCCGGCTACGTGCAGGTCGTCGTCCGCGAGGAGGAGGCGCACTCGCTGCGCAACGAGTACTGCGTGCTCGTGACAGGGGAGGTGCGCCGCCGCCCGGAGGGCAACGAGAACGCGGAGCTGCCGACCGGCGAGATCGAGGTGGCGACCACCGAGCTGCGGGTGCTGTCGGCCGCGGCGCCGCTGCCCTTCCCGATCGAGACCGACCAGGCGGCCTCTGACGACGTCCGCTACCGGTACCGCTACCTCGACCTGCGCCGGCAGGGGCCGGCGAAGGCCATCCGGCTGCGGTCGGAGATCAGCCGGGTGGCCCGTGACGTCATGGCGCGGCACGGGTTCGTCGAGGTGGAGACGCCGAACCTGACCCGCTCGACGCCGGAGGGCGCCCGCGACTTCCTGGTGCCGGTGCGGCTGCAGCAGGGCAAGTGGTACGCGCTGCCGCAGTCGCCGCAGCTGTTCAAGCAGCTGCTGATGATCGGCGGCCTGGAGCGGTACTACCAGATCGCCCGCTGCTTCCGGGACGAGGACTTCCGCGCCGACCGGCAGCCGGAGTTCACCCAGCTCGACTTCGAGATGAGCTTCGTCGAGCGCGACGACGTGCTCGCCGTCGCCGAGGACGTCGTCCGCTCGCTGTGGCGGGAGCTGGCCTCCTACGAAGTGCCGGAGATCCCGCGGATGACCTACCGCGAGGCGATGGACCGGTTCGGGTCCGACAAGCCCGACCTGCGCTTCGGCGTGGAGCTCACCGAGCTGACCGCCTACTTCGCCGACACCCCGTTCCGCGTCTTCCAGGCGCCCTACGTGGGCGCCGTCGTCATGCCGGGCGGTGGCTCGCAGCCGCGCCGGGCGTTCGACGCGTGGCAGGACTGGGCGAAGTCGCGGGGCTACCGCGGGCTGGCCTACGTGACGATCGCCGAGGACGGCACCCTCGGCGGGCCGGTGGCGAAGAACATCTCCGACGCAGAGCGCGCCGGCCTGGTCGAGGCCGTCGGGGCGAAGCCCGGTGACTGCGTCTTCTTCGCCGCCGGGGCCCGGCGCTCGGCGCAGGAGCTGCTGGGCGCCGCCCGCAACGAGATCGCCAAGCGGCTGGACCTCGTCGAGCCGGGTACCTGGTCGTTCCTCTTCGTCGTGGACTTCCCGATGTTCGAGGAGACCGAGGACGGCAACTGGACCTTCATGCACCATCCGTTCACCTCGCCCACGCCCGAGTGGCGCGACCGGTTCGCCGAGGACAAGGGCGCGGCGCTGTCGGATGCCTACGACCTGGTGGTCAACGGCAACGAGCTGATGAGCGGCTCGGTGCGTATCCACGACGCCGCGCTGCAGGAGAAGGTCTTCCAGACCCTCGGCATGTCGCGGGAGGAGGCGCGGGAGCGCTTCGGCTTCTTCCTCGAGGCGTTCGCCTACGGCCCGCCGCCGCACGCTGGGGCCGCTATCGGCTGGGACCGCACCTGCGCCCTGCTGTCCGGGGTCGAGTCCATCCGCGAGGTCATCGCCTTCCCCAAGACCGGCGCCGGCTACGACCCGCTGACCGGTGCGCCGACGCCGATCACCGACGCGCAGCGCACGGAGGCGGGCATCGACGCGAAGCCGGAGGAGCCCGCGCTCCCCGGGGAGCCGGGGGCTCCCGGCCCGTCCGATCCGACGAAGTAGCTGACCCCGCCAACGGCCCTGCGGCGGTCCGCCGGACGCACCGGTAGCGTCCGGGACATGCCGCTGCGTGCCCGCACCCTGCTCGGTCCCGGCCCGTCCAACCCCTACCCGGAGGCCCAGGTGGCCCTGGCCCAGCCGCTGCTGGGCCACCTGGACCCGGTCTTCCTGCAGGTGCTGGACGAGACCTCCGACCGGCTGCGGCAGGTCTTCGGCACGGCCAACCGGCGCACGCTCCCGCTCTCGGCCACCGGGTCGGCGGGCATGGAGGCGGCGTTCGTCAACACCGTGGGGCCCGGGGACGTCGTCGTCGTCGCGGTGAACGGGCTGTTCGGACAGCGGATGGTCGACGTCGCCGGCCGCTGCGGGGCCGAGGTGATCGCCGTGGAGCACGCGTGGGGACAGCCGGTCGACGCCGAGCGGGTGCTGGCCGCGCACCCGTCGCCCAAGCTCATCGCCGCGGTGCACGCCGAGACCTCCACCGGGGTGCTGTCGGACATGGCGCCGCTGGCCGCCGGGAAGGGCGACGCGCTGCTGCTCGCCGACTGCGTCACCTCGCTCGGCGGCATCCCGGTCTCGCTCGACGAGTGGGGCGTGGACCTCGCGTACTCGGGATCGCAGAAGTGCCTCGGCGTCGCACCGGGGCTCGCGCCGTTCACGATCTCCGACCGGGCCTGGGAGCGGCGGATCGACAAGCCGCAGAGCTGGTACCTCGACCTGGGCATGCTCGGCGGGTATGCGGGCGAGGCCGCCGGCACCGGCGGGCGCACCTACCACCACACCGCGCCGACCGGGATGGTGGTGTCGCTGCACGCCGGGCTCGGCCGGATCCTCGACGAGGGGCTCGACGCCGTCCACACCCGGCACGCCGAGGCCGGCCGGCTGCTGCACGAGGGGCTGGCCGAACTCGGCTTGGAGCTGTTCGCCGCCGAGGGGCACCGGCTCCCGGAGCTGACGACCGTGAAGGTTCCCGAGGGCGTCGACTCGGCGGCGGTGCGCAAGGAGCTGCTGGAGCGGTACGACCTGGAGATCGGCGGGGGCGTGGGCGCCTATGCCTCGACCGTGTGGCGCATCGGCCTCATGGGCCCCAACGCCTCACCCGCCAAGGTCGCCCTCGTGCTGGCCGCCCTGGAGGACGTCCTCGGTCGCTGACGCCCCGGCGGTCGCGCCGCGCCGGCCCGGCCGCGCGATGGCAGCACCGGCGCCCGAGAGGAGAGTCGTGGTCGCCGGGGCCGGCGTGTCCGCGCGTGTCGGCGACCGCGACTGCCCACTCGGTCCCGGAACCGGCGGTCACCACGTCGCGCCTCGGCTGATCAGCGCTCGACGGGTCCGGTCGACCACGGTGTCGAGCCGTTCCAGCACCGCGCGCCCGAACCGCAGCACCAGCCAGCCGTCGGCGGCCATGAGGGAGTACCGCTCGATGTCCCGGTCGAACTGCTCCCGTTCGGCGTGCTGCCGTCCTTCGTACTCGACGGCGATCTTCCAGCGCCGGTGGCCCAGGTCGGCGTGGGCCACCACCCGGCCCCACGGGTCGTGCACCGGACCTGGACCTCGGGCATCGGGAGGTCGCTGCTGAGCAACGCGTGGCGCACCAGGCTCTCCGGCCGGGACGCGGCCAGGGGCGTCAGATGCCCGGCCAGGGCCCGCGCGGCGACGACGCCCCGGCGCCCGGCCGCGAGATCCAGCCGACCGGTCAGCGTGGCGGCGTCGAGGTGGCCGGCCCGCATGACCGCATCGCCCACCGCGAGCAGCTCACCCGGGGGCAGCAGCCCGGCGGCAGACGACTCCGAGCGGGTGTAGGCAGGCGGCAGCTGCACGCGGTCCACCACGGCAGCGTCGGGGCGCCCCGGCGGCGGTGGGGTGCGGGCGCTGGATCTGTGCAACCGGAGCCCGCCTGTGGACCGCCGAGAGGGCACTCGTGGTCGTTGGAGCCGGCGTGCCCCCGCGTGTCGACGACCGCAACTGCCCACTCGGTGAGCTGGGCCGACGTGGACCGGAGGGCTCAGGCCGCGTCGAGGCGGGCCAGGTGGTCGGGGCTGAGCTGCAGGTCGGCGGCGGCCGCGGAGTCACGGATCGACGCCACCCGGGACGCCCCTGGGATCGGCACCACGGCGTCGGCCTGGGCCAGGTGCCAGGCGAGCGTCACCCGGTACACCGAGACCCCCAGCTCGTCGGCCACCTCCCTGAACGCCGGTGCGGTCGACCCCAGTGACCCGGCTGCCGTCACCCCGCCGAACGGGCTCCACGGGAGGAAGGCCAGCCCGTGCGCCGCGCAGTGCTCGAGCTCACCGTGCGAGGACCGGTAGCCGGGGGAGAACTGGTTCTGCACGCTGACCAGCGCGTCCCCGACGATGGACCGCGCGACGTCGATCTGTGCGATGTCGGCGTTGGAGATGCCGACCATCCGCACCAGGCCCTCGTCGGCCAGCGCGCGCAGCGCCCCCATCGAGTCCTCCCACGGGGTGGCCGGGTCGGGCCGGTGGAGCTGGTACAGGCCGATCGCGTCGACGCCGAGCCGGCGCAGCGACGCCTCGCAGGCCCGCCGCAGGTAGGCCGGCGTCCCGTCCAGCTCCCAGTCGGTGCCCCGCCGGGTGTGCCCGCCCTTGGTGGCCACCAGCACGTCCCGCGCGCCGTCGCCGTAGGAGGCCAGCGCCTCGGCCACGAGCGACTCGCCGTGCCCGAACTCCGCCTCGTCCCGCGAGTAGGCATCGGCGGTGTCGACGAGCGTCACCCCGGCGTCCAGGGCCGCGTGGACCACCGCGACGGCGTCGTCGTGCGAGGGCCGGTCGTCCTTCGTGGACAGGGGCATGGCCCCGAGCCCGACGGCGCCGACGGTCTGGCTCCCGATGCGTCGCTGTTCCATGGGGACGTCGTGCCCCGCGAGTAGCGTTCTGACCCGTGAGCGGACAGGTGCGTGGAGATCGCAGCGAGGAACGAGCGAGGAGCGCAGCGCGTCGCGGGAGCGAACCGGTGTCGCCGTGACATCGCTGTTCGACGCACCAGAGGACGAGGGCCCCGCCGGCGTCGACCCGGGTGCGCCGCTGGCGGTGCGGATGCGGCCGCGAGCGCTGGAGGAGGTCGTCGGCCAGCAGCACCTGCTCGGCGACCGCGCCCCGCTGCGGCGGCTGGTCGAGTCCGACGAGCCGATGTCCCTGGTTCTCCACGGCCCACCCGGCACCGGCAAGACGACCCTCGCGCACGTCATCTCCCTGGCCACCAAGCGCCAGTTCGTGCAGCTCTCCGCCCTCGACGCCGGGGTGAAGGAGGTCCGCGCGGTCATCCAGAGCGCCAGGCGCGAGCTCACCTACGCCGGCCGCCGCACCGTGCTCTTCATCGACGAGGTGCACCGGTTCTCCAAGACGCAGCAGGACAGCCTGCTGTCCGCGGTCGAGGACCGGATCGTCAGCCTGATCGCCGCCACCACCGAGAACCCGTTCTTCTCCGTCGTCAGCCCGCTGCTCTCCCGGAGCCTCGTGCTGGCGCTGCAGCCGCTCACCGACGACGACATCCGCTCGGTCCTGCACCGTGCCCTCACCAGCGCGCGGGGGCTGGCCGGTGAGCTGACGCTCAGCGCCGAGGCCGAGGACCACCTGGTCCGGGTCGCGGGCGGCGACGCCCGCAAGGCCCTCACCGGCCTGGAGTCCGGTGCCGGGGCGGCCCGGGCGGCCGGCGCGCCGGAGATCGACCTCGCCACGCTGGAGACCGCGGTCGCGCAGGCGGCCGTGCGCTACGACCGGCAGGGCGACATGCACTACGACGTCGCCAGCGCGCTGATCAAGTCCATCCGCGGCAGCGACGTCGACGCCGCGCTGCACTACCTCGCGCGCATGGTCACGGCGGGGGAGGACCCGCGCTTCATCGCCCGGCGGCTGGTCATCAGCGCCAGCGAGGACATCGGCATGGCCGACCCGACGGCGCTGCTCACCGCGGTGGCGGCCGCGGACGCGGTCGCCTTCATCGGCATGCCCGAGGGGCACTTCCCGCTGGCCCAGGCGGTGGTGCACCTGGCCACGGCGCCGAAGTCCAACGCGGTCACCGTGGGCATCGGGGAATCGATGGCCGACGTGCGGGCGGGGCTGGGCGGGCCGGTCCCGCCGGGGCTGCGGGACGCCCACTACGCCGGGGCGAAGAAGCTCGGTCACGGCAGGACCTACGTCTACCCGCACGCCCACCCCGACGGCGTGGTCCCGCAGCAGTACCCGCCGGACGCCCTGGTCGGCAAGGACTACTACCGGCCGACCGGCCGCGGCGCCGAGGCACGGCTGGCCGACCGGCTGGCGAAGCTACGGGCGATCGTCCGACGCCCGCGATGACGCCCCGGCGGGGGACGGACGGCAGCGGGGGGCCGCGACTACTGTGACGAGGCCGGAGTCCGCTCCCGGCGCCCACCCCCTCAGAACAGGAGCACGCGTGTCCGCAGGAGAGATCGCCGGGCTGATCGCAGCCGGGGCGCTGGTGCTGCTGGTGGCACTGGTGGCCGTGCCGCTGCTCAAGCTGGGCCGGACGCTCGACGAGACCACCCTGACCATCCGCCAGGTGCGTGAGCAGAGCGCTCCGATCCTCGGCCAAGCCAGCACCACGGTCGCGCACGTGAACAGCAACCTGGAGCGGGTCGACGACATCACCGGCAACGCCGCCAGCGTCTCCAGCAACGTCGCCGCGCTCACCAGCGTCGTCGCCGCCACGATCGGCAGTCCGCTGATCAAGGTCGCCGCGTTCAGCTACGGCGTGCGCAGCGCCACGAGGAAGAAGCGCGAGGGCCAGGCGCTGGCCGACGCCGCCGCGCGGGACAAGGCCGAGCGCCGTGCCCGCCGTGCCGCCCGGCGGGCCGCCTGATGCGCCGGCTGTTCTGGCTCGCCATGGGCGTCACGATCGGCGCGCTCGTCGTCCGCAAGCTCTCCGCCGCGGCCGAGAAGATGACGCCGGCCGGCATCGGGGCCTCGATCGCCGAAGGGCTGCGCGACCTGGCCGACGCCATCGGGGACTTCGGTGCCGACGTCCGCGAGGCGATGAGCGAGCGGGAGCTGGAGCTGCGCGCCGGGACGGGCCTCGATGCGCCGCTGCCCGAGGCCGGTGACGCGGCAGCCCTGCGCCGCGGGGCGCACGCCGCCGACCTCTGACCCCCGCAGCCGGCTCGCGCACCACACCGGCCCTCCTACACCGAGAAGACCTGATGCAGACCGCCGAGATCCGCCGCCGCTTCCTGGAGCACTTCGCCCAGCGCGGTCACACCGTCGTCCCCAGCGCGTCGCTGGTCTCCCCGGACCCGTCGCTGCTGTTCACCGTCGCCGGCATGGTGCCGTTCATCCCGTACCTGACCGGCCGGGAGCCCGCGCCGTTCCCGCGGGCCACCAGCGTGCAGAAGTGCGTGCGCACCCTCGACATCGAGGAGGTGGGCAAGACCACCCGCCACGGCACGTTCTTCCAGATGAACGGCAACTTCTCCTTCGGCGACTACTTCAAGGAAGGTGCCATCCAGCACGCCTGGGAGCTGATCACCGGTCGGCTGGACGACGGCGGGCTGGGCTTCGACCCCGAGCGCATCTGGGTCACCGTCTACCTGGACGACGACGAGGCCGCGGATGCCTGGCACCGCATCGCCGGCCTGCCGGTGGAGCGCATCCAGCGGCTGGGCAAGAAGGACAACTACTGGCACACCGGGGCGGCCGGCCCCGGCGGCCCCTGCTCGGAGATCTACTTCGACCGCGGGCCGCAGTCCGGGCCCGACGGCGGCCCCCTGGTGGACACCGCAGGCGATCGGTTCCTCGAGATCTGGAACCTCGTGTTCATGCAGTACGAGCTCACCGACGTCCGGAGCAAGGAGGAGTTCACGGTCGTCGGGGAGCTGCCGAAGAAGAACATCGACACCGGCATGGGCCTGGAGCGGGTGGCCTACCTGCTGCAGGGCGTCGACAACATGTACGAGATCGACGAGGTCGCCCCGGTGCTCCGCCGCGGTGCCGAGCTGGCCGGGGTGACGTACGGCAAGGACGCCGACGCCGACGTCCGGCTGCGGGTCGTCGCCGACCACGTGCGCAGCGGGCTGATGCTCATCGGCGACGGCGTGACCCCCGGCAACGAGGGCCGCGGCTACATCCTGCGCCGGCTGCTGCGCCGCGCCGTCCGGTCGATGAAGCTGCTCGGCGTCGACGAGGCGACGCTGCCCGAGCTGCTGCCGGTCTCCCGCGACGCCATGAGCGCCAGCTACCCGGAGCTGGCCGCCGACTTCGACCGGATCTCCGCGGTCGCCTACGCCGAGGAAGAGGCGTTCCGCCGCACCCTCGCCTCGGGGACGGCGCTGTTCGACACCGCGGTCCGGCAGGCCAAGCAGGCCGGCACGCCGAAGCTCTCGGGTGACCAGGCCTTCAGCCTGCACGACACCTACGGCTTCCCGATCGACGTCACCCTCGAGATGGCCGCCGAGCAGGGCGTCACGGTCGACGAAGCCGGTTTCCGTGCCCTGATGACAGAGCAGCGGGACCGGGCTCGCGCCGACGCCCGCGCCAAGCGCACCGGCTCGGTCGACGTGCTGGCCTACCGCCGGCTGCTGGCCGACCACGGCCCGACCGACTGGCGGGCCTACGAGACGCTGCGCACCGACTCCCGCGTGCTCGGGATCGTGCGCGAGGGCGACGAGGACGGCGAGCGGCCGGCCGGCCCGGGCGAGATCACCCGCGTGGTCCTGGACCGGACGCCGTTCTACGCCGAGTCCGGCGGGCAGGTCGCCGACGCCGGCATCCTCAGCTGGGACGGCGGGCGCGCCGAGGTCATCGACGTGCAGCGGCCCGTCAAGGGGCTGGTCGCCCACCAGGTGCGGATACTCGAGGGCGAGCTGCGTGACGGCGCCGAGCTGACCGCCGAGGTGGACCGCGAGTGGCGGCTGTCGGCCTGCCAGGCACACTCGGGCACCCACGTGGTGCACGCCGCGCTGCGCCAGGTGCTCGGCCCGCAGGCGCTGCAGTCCGGCTCCTACAACCGGCCCGGCTACCTGCGGCTGGACTTCGCCTGGCAGGGCGCGCTCACCCAGCAGCAGCGCACCGACATCGAGGACGTCGCCAACGCCGCCGTCCGCGCCGACCACAAGGTCACCGCCCAGTACATGACGCTGCCCGAGGCGCAGGCCTTCGGTGCGCTGGCGCTGTTCGGCGAGACCTACGGCGAGCAGGTCCGAGTCGTGGAGATCGGCGGGCCGTGGTCGCGGGAGCTCTGCGGTGGCACGCACGTGCGGGGCAGCGCCCAGATCGGCACGCTCGCGCTGACCGCGGAGTCCTCGGTCGGCTCGGGCGCACGGCGCGTGGAGGCCGTCGTGGGGCTCGAGGGCTTCCGGTACCTGGCGCGCGAGCGGGACCTGGTGCGCCAGCTGGCCGAGATCCTCAAGGCGCCGCAGGACGGCCTGGTGGAGCGGGTGAGCGGCATGGTCGCCCGGCTGCGCGACCTCGACCGGGAGCTGGCCGACCTGCGCGCCCAGCAGAGCGTCGCCGCGGCCGGCGAGCTGGCCGCGGCGGCCCGCGACGTCGGCGGGGTCGCCGTCGTCACCGGCTCGCCGGCGGGCCTGGGGGGCGGTGATCTGCGCACCCTGGCCCTCGACGTCCGGGGCCGGCTCGGGTCCGATCGCCCGGCGGTCGTGCTGCTGGCCTCGGAGTCCGGTGGCAAGGTGGCACTGGTGGCGGCGCTGAACCCGGCTGCCGTCGCGCAGGGGCTGTCGGCCAACGACGTCCTGAAGGCCGCTTCCGCCCCCGTCGGCGGCCGGGGCGGTGGCAAGTCCGACGTCGCGCAGGGCGGCGGAACCGATCCCGCGGGAATCCCCGCGGCGTTGCAGGCCGGCGAGCAGGCGGTCGCGGCCGCCAGTGGGAGGTAGACACTACGTGTCCGGATCCGAGCACAGCCCCGAGGACACCGGCCCGGTCGGCGGCCGGCGGCGCGAGCTGCCGGCGGTGCCACCGGCGCGGCCGCGTCCGTCGACGGGTGAGCAGCCGACCTATCACCCGACGACCGAGATCGACCTGAGCCAGGGCTTTCCGCCGGTCAAGCACGAGACCACCGAGATCGACCTGTCCGGCGGCTGGCCGCAGCACCTGAAGGTACCGCCGCGCCGGGCGGACGCAGCGTCCCCGCGCGGTCGGGTGCTGGGGGTCGACGTCGGCACCGTCCGCGTGGGCGTGGCGATGTCCGACCCCACGGGGACGCTCGCCAGCCCGCTGGAGACCCTCCGCCGGGCCAAGGACAAGGCCGATCTGGACCGGCTCGCCGCCCTCGTGGTGGAACACGAGGTGACGGAGGTGGTCGTGGGGGAGCCGGTGCACCTGTCGGGTGCGTCGGGCACTTCTGCCCAGGATGCTGCCGATTACGCCCAGGAACTGGCCGACCGCATTCCGGAGGTGCCGGTGAACCTGATCGACGAGAGGCTCTCCACCGTGACCGCAGCCAGCCACCTCCGCGAAGGCGGTATCGACAGCCGTCGCCAGCGGGGAGTGATCGACCAGGCGGCTGCCGTGGTCATCCTCCAGCAGTACCTCGACACCCGGCGGGCGCCCTCGTGACCGCGCCCGGCGGGCCGCCGCGGCAGGGCCGGCACTCCTTCGGCGACGGCCCCGGTGCGGCGCCGTCGCCGTTCTGGCCAGGTTCTGCAACCCCCGCCGGTGACGGTTTCCCGCCGGGCCCCGCGGCGTACCCGCGGCGGTCCCCGTCCGACCAGGGGGCGGGTGTGCTCCGCCCCGGTTCCCGGGTGGTCGAACCCGGGAACGACGCGACCGGCCCGCTCGTCGAGCCCGGCTGGTGGTCCGACGGCGGCTCCGGCTCCCCGCTCACCGCGCGGCACGGTGACAGCGACGAGCACGGCGTCGGCCGGCAGCACCCCTCCGCGCCGCTGCCGCCGCTGCCCACCGGCGCCTGGGGTCGGCTGCGCCCGCGCCCGGGGCCCGGGGACGACGACGACGCCACCGTCGCCGTGCCCCGGCTGGGTGCGCACCCCGACGACGAGCCCGACCGCGACCTCACCGACGGCGACGCCGCGGACGAGGCGCCGGCCGACCGCTCCGACTGGGAGGAGCAGACCGGCGGCCTCGACGTCATCGGTGCGAACGTCGACGAGGAGCGACCGCGCCGGCGCGGTCTGCTCCGACGGCGCGGCGCCGCTGCCGGGCCCGTCCACACCGACGAGCCGGGGTACGCGCCGCACGAGGAGAACCACCCCGCGGACGACGACCTGCTGGGGGCCGACGACGAGGTCCCGGTCGAGCCCTACGACCCGCGCGACGACCGCCGTCGGCGGCGCCGCCGCCCGTTCGCCATCGCCGCGGCGCTGCTGGTGCTCGGCGGCATCGTGGCGGGCATCGTGCTGGGCGGCCAGCAGCTGCTGTCCCTGGTCGGCCCGTCCTCCCCGGACTACACGGGGACGGGCAGCGGCAGCGTGGACGTGCGCGTGCAGGAGGGCGACACGCTCAGCGACATCGCGCGCACGCTCCAGGAGGCCGACGTCATCGCCTCCACCGGCCCGTTCATCGATGCCGCGGCGGCGAACCCGGACGCCACCGGCATCCAGCCGGGCGTCTACTCGCTCCGGCTGCAGATGAGCGGCCAGGCGGCGCTGGAGATGCTGCTCGACCCCGCTTCGCGCCAGGTGTCGCGCGTGACCGTCCCCGAGGGCTTCACCGTGGACCAGGTCCTCGCCCGGCTGGCGGAGGAGACCGGCACGCCGATCGAGGAGCTGCAGGCGGCGGCCGATCCGGCGGCGCTGACCCTGCCCGGGTACGCCGGTGGCCAGCTGGAGGGCTTCCTCTACCCGGCGACCTACGACTTCGAGCCCGGCACCACGCCGCAGCAGATGCTGCAGCAGATGATCGACACGTTCACCGGCGTGGCCGGCCGGCTGCGGCTGGAGGAGCGCTCCGCGGCGCTGGGGCGCACCCCGTACGAGGTGGTCACGGTCGCGTCGATGGTCCAGTCGGAGACGCGGCTGGACGAGGAGCGTCCCGACGTGGCCCAGGTGATCTACAACCGTCTCGAGCGGGGCATCGCCCTGGGCATCGATGCCACGCTGGCCTACGGGCTGGACAAGAGCGGCAACGAGCTCACCGTCACGGACCTGCAGACCGACGGGCCGTACAACACCCGCACCCGCCAGGGTCTGCCGCCGACGCCGATCAGCTCCCCGGGGGAGGCGAGCCTCGAGGCTGCGCTGGCCCCGTCGAGCGGGGACCTCCTGTACTACGTGCTGGAGTCCCAGGACGGCGCCCACTTCTTCACCAGCGACTACGCCGAGTTCCAGCAGGCCCGGCAGCGGTGCGCCGCGGCCGGTCTCGGCTGCGGTGGCTGAGCGGCAGCAGCGGGCGGCGGTCCTCGGGCGGCCGGTGGCCCACTCGCTCTCGCCGCTGCTGCACCGCGCCGCCTACGCGGCACTGGGGCTCGCCGACTGGAGCTACGACGCGCTCGACGTCGGGCCTGCCGACGTGCCGGTGCTGCTGGCGGGGCTGGGTGACGAGTGGCGTGGCTTCTCGGTGACGATGCCGTGCAAGCGGGCGGCGGTGGAGGCGGCGGACGCCGCGGAGCCGCTCCCGCGGCTGCTGCGAGCGGCCAACACGCTGGTCCGTACCGACGCCGGCTGGCGCGCCGAGAACACCGACGTCACCGGCGTCGGCATGGCGCTGCAGCTGGCCGGGGTCGAGCAGGTGGAGCACGCGGCGATCCTGGGCGCCGGCGGGACGGCGGCGGCCGCCGCGGTGGCGCTCTCGTCGCTCGGCGCGCAGCGGATCGACGTCGTCGTCCGGGAGCCGTCCCGGGCCGGCGAGGTCGTCCGGGTGCTGGACAGCCTCGGGGTGGGCAGCCGCGTCGTCCCGCTGGCCGGCGCGCGGGTCGAGGCCCCGGTCGTGGTGAGCACCGTGCCCGTCGACGGTCAGCCCGCGGTGGCCGCGCTGGCATGGGGCGCCGGGCAGACGGTGCTCGACGTCCTGTACTCCCCGTGGCCCACGCCGCTGGCCGAGCGGGTGACCGCGGCCGGCGGCACGGTGATCAGCGGCCTCGAGGTGCTGTTCTGGCAGGCCACCGAGCAGGTGGAGCTGATGACCGGGCAGCAGGCGCCGATCGGAGCGATGCGGGCCGCGCTCGACGCCCGCTGACCGTCGCCGTGGAGGTCTTCCGCCCCCTGCTGGTCGGCGCGGCCGTGGTCGTCGCCCTCGCGGTCGGCCCCTGGCTGGCCCGCACCGCCGCCCGGCTCGCCGCACGTGACGCCCGGGCGCCCGCCGCGCCGCGTTCCACCGCGCTCGCGACCGGCTTCCTCGCCGCCGGGCTCGCCGGTGCAGTGCTGCTGTGCGGGGTCCGGCCGGCCACGCTCGCCCTGGCGTGGGGCGCCGGCGCCGCGGTCGTCCTCGCCTCGGTCGATCTCGCCGTCCACCGGTTGCCCGACCGGGTCCTGCTGCCCGCGCTGGTCGTCTGCGGCGCGGCCCTGCTCGCCGACGCCGCCGTGCTGGGCACCTGGCTGCCGCTGGGGCGGGCCGTCACGGCGGGCGCCGCGGCGTTCGCCGTCCCGGCGGCGGCGCGGCTGCTGGCCCCTGCCGCCCTGGGCTTCGGCGACGTCAAGCTGCTCGGCCTCCTCGGGCTGGTGCTGGGCTGGTTCGGCTGGGGGGTGCTGCTCGCCGGGGTCTTCCTCGGCCTGCTCGCCGGCGCCCTGGGCTCGGTGGCCCTGCTGGCGACCCGGCGGGCGGGCTGGCGCACCTCCGTCCCGTTCGGTCCGCCCCTGCTCGTCGGCGCCGTCCTGGCCCTCCTCGTGGGGGGCGTGCCACCCGGGTGACCGACGCCGCGGGGGCGCCCGACAGCGGCCTGGCAGAATCCCGGGCATGTTGCGCTGGCTGACCGCCGGTGAGTCGCACGGCCAGCAGCTCACCGCCATCCTCGAGGGACTTCCGGCCGGGGTCGAGGTCCAGACCTCCGACCTGGACCTGCAGCTGGCGCGCCGCCGGCTGGGGCACGGGCGGGGCGCCCGCATGTCGTTCGAGCAGGACCTCGTCACGCTGACCGGCGGGGTGCGGCACGGCCGCACCCAGGGCGGCCCGATCGCCGTCCAGGTGGGCAACACGGAGTGGCCCAAGTGGCGGACCGTGATGTCCGCCGACCCGGTCGACGCCGACGTGCTCGCCGGCCAGGCCCGCAACGCGCCGCTCACCCGGCCGCGGCCCGGGCACGCCGATCTCGCGGGCATGCAGAAGTACGGCTTCGACGACGCCCGGCCGGTGCTCGAGCGGGCCAGCGCGCGGGAGACCGCGGCGCGGGTGGCGCTCGGGGCGATCGCGCAGGCGTTCCTGCAGCAGACGCTCGGCGTCTCCGTGGTCAGCCACGTCGTCGGCATCGGCCCCGTCGCCGCCCCCGACGGCATCGTGCCCGGGCCCGGGGACAACCCGCGCCTGGACGAGGACCCGGTGCGCTGCGCCGACCCCGCCACCAGCGAGCGCATGGTCGCCGAGATCGACGACGCCCGGAGGACCGGCGACACCCTCGGCGGCGTCATCGAGGTGGTCGTGCACGGGCTGCCCCCGGGCCTGGGGACGCACGTGCACTGGGACCGCCGGCTCGACGCCCGGCTGGCCGCCGCCCTCATGGGCGTGCAGTCGGTGAAGGCCGTCGAGGTCGGGGACGGGCTGGAGACCGCCCGCCGCCGCGGCTCGGTCGCCCACGACGAGATCGTGCTGGCCGACGACGGGCAGCGGGTGCAGCGGCTGACCGACCGCGCCGGCGGCATCGAGGGCGGGATGACCAACGGCGAGGTGCTGCGCGTCCGCGCGGCCATGAAGCCGATCAGCACCGTCCCCCGGGCGCTGCAGACCGTCGACGTCGCCACCGGCGAGGCGGCGGTCGCCATCAACCAGCGCAGCGACGCCTGCGCGGTCCCCCGCGGCAGCGTGGTGATGGAGGCGATGGTCGCGCTCGTGCTCGCCGACGTCGTGCTGGAGAAGTTCGGTGGCGACTCGGTCACCGAGACCCGGCGCAACGCGCGGGCCTACCTCGACGCGCTGCCGTACCGGTGAGCCGTCCCGCGCTCGTCCTGGTGGGCCCGCCGGCGTCGGGGAAGACCACGGTCGGCACGGCCGTCGCCGCCGCCCGCGACCTGCCGTTCCGGGACACCGACCGGGACGTCGAGGTCGAGACCGGCAGCAGCATCGCCGACCTGTTCGTGCAGCACGGCGAGCCGAACTTCCGGGCGCTGGAGGAGCGGGCCGTCGCCCGCGCCCTCGCCGAGCACGAGGGCGTCCTGGCGCTCGGCGGTGGTGCGGTGACGAGCAGTGGCACGCGGGAGGCGCTCGTCGCCTACGGGCGCGCGGGCGGAACGGTGGTCTGGCTCGACGTCGACGTCTCCTCGGCCGCCCGCCGGGTGGGGCTCTCCCGTGACCGGCCGCTGCTGGCCGTCAACCCGCGCGCCATGCTGCGCACCATGCTCGAACAGCGCGCCCCGCTGTACGCCGAGGTGGCCACCCACCCGGTGGCCACCGCGGGGCGCTCTCCGGAGGAGGTCGTCGCCGAGGTGCTCGCCGTCCTGACGCCGGAGGAGGCCCGGTGACGCCCCGCGTCGTGCCCGTCGCGGGGGAGAGGCCCTACGAGGTCCGGATCGGGGCGGGGGCCCAGGCCGAGCTCGGGCTGGTGCTGGCCGGCACCCCGAAGGCGGCGGTCGTCCACGCGCCGCCGCTGGCCGCTGCCGCCGGTGCGGCCGTGGAGACCCTGCAGACCGCCGGCGTGGCCGCCGAGGCCGTCGTCGTCCCCGACGGCGAGGCCGCGAAGACCGCGCAGGTCGCCGCCGAGGTGTGGGAGGAGTTCGGCCGGCTGGGTCTGACCCGCTCCGACGCCGTCGTCGGCGTGGGCGGGGGAGCGGTCACCGACCTGGCCGGGTTCCTGGCCGCCACCTGGACCCGCGGCGTCCGCGTGGTGCAGGTGCCCACCAGCCTGCTCGGCATGGTCGACGCCGCCGTGGGCGGCAAGACCGGCATCAACACCGCGGCCGGCAAGAACCTGGTCGGCGCCTTCCACCCGCCCGCGGCGGTGCTCGCCGACACCGACCTGCTGGCCGGGCTGCCCGAGGCGGAGTTCCGCTCGGGGCTGGCCGAGGTCGTCAAGTGCGGCTTCATCGCCGACGCCCGGATCCTCGAGCTGCTCGAGGGCGACCCGACCGGACGGCGGGACACGGAGGAGCTGATCGAGCGGGCCGTGCGGGTCAAGGCCGCAGCGGTGGGGGAGGACCTGCACGACACGGGCGTGCGGGAGTTCCTCAACTACGGCCACACCCTCGCCCACGCGATCGAGCGGGTGGAGGACTTCGGCTGGCGGCACGGTGAGGCGGTCGCCGTCGGGCTGGTCTTCGCCGCCGAGCTGGCCGGGCAGGCCGGGCTGCTCACCACCGCCGAGGTGAGCCGTCACCGCGACCTGGTCGCCGCCATGGGGCTGCCGACCCGCTACGCAGGCGACTGGGATCGGCTGCAGCAGGTCATGCGGGTGGACAAGAAGGCCCGCGGCGCGTCCCTGCGCTTCGTCGTCCTCGACGGCATGGGCGCCCCCAGGATCCTTCCCGACCCGGACCAGACATGGCTCGACGCGGCGTGGGCCGCAGTATCGGAGAACCCATGACCATCCAGGTGCTCAACGGGGCCAACCTCGGCCGGCTCGGCACCCGGGAGCCCGAGGTGTACGGGACGACGACGTACGCCCAGCTCGAGGAGCTGCTGGCGACCGCTGCCCGGGAGCTCGGCGTGGACGTGCGGGTGCGCCAGACCGACGACGAGGGTCAGCTGCTGCGCTGGATCCACGAGGCGACCGACGCCGGCGACCCCGTGGTGATCAACCCCGGCGGCTGGACGCACACCTCCGTGGTGCTGCACGACGCGCTGGCCGCGGTGACCGGGCCGGTGATCGAGGTGCACATCAGCAACATCCACCGCCGCGAGGAGTTCCGGCGGCACTCCTACGTCTCCCGGGTCGCCGACGGCGTCATCGCCGGTCTGGGCGTGCACGGCTACGTCCTGGCGCTGCAGTGGCTGGTGCTCCGGGGTCTGTCATGACCCGGGAAGGGGCGCGGCGGGACGCGCTGCGGACCACCGCCGCCGAGCGGGGGCTGGACGCCGTCCTGGTCACCAACCTGCTCAACGTGCGGTACCTGACCGGCTTCACCGGCTCCAACGGTGCGCTGCTGGTGCGCACGGACGGCGGTGACGTCTTCGGCACCGACGGCCGGTACACCACGCAGGCCGGCACGCAGGTGCCCGATGTCGAGCTGCTGGTCGACCGGGCCACCGTGCCCGCCCTGGCGCGCGAGGCTGTGCGGCGCGGGGCCGGCCGGCTGGGTTACGAGTCCCACGACCTGACCGTCGACGGGCTACGTGGCCTGGAGCGGGTGCTGGCCGACGCCGCCGCCGGTAGCGCCGTTCCGGAGCTGGCCTCGGTCCGGCGGGCGGTGGAGGCCCAGCGGGCGATCAAGGACAGCGACGAGATCGAGCTCCTGCGGCGGGCCTGCGCCGTCGCCGACCAGGCGCTCGCCGAGCTCGCCGCCGAGGGCGCCCTGCGCCCCGGCCGGACCGAGCTGCAGGTCGGCCGGGAGCTGGACGCCCGGATGCTGGCGCTGGGTGCGGAGGCGCCGTCGTTCGAGACGATCGTCGCCACCGGCGCGAACTCGGCGATCCCGCATCACCGGCCCGACGCGACGGTGCTGCGCGAGGGGGACCTCCTCAAGCTGGACTTCGGGGCGACGGTCGCGGGCTACCACTCCGACATGACCCGCACCCTGGTGCTCGGGCACGCCGCGGACTGGCAGCGGGAGATCTACGAGCTCGTCGCCGCCGCGCAGGCGGCCGGGCGGGCCGCGCTGGCGGTGGGTGCCGACGTCGTCGCGGTCGACGCCGCGGCGCGCGACGTGATCGTGGCGGCCGGCCACGGCGAGCACTTTCCGCACGGCCTCGGGCACGGGGTGGGGCTGGAGATCCACGAGGCGCCGGGCATCGGCCAGCAGGGCGCGGGTACGCTTGCCGCCGGTATGGCCGTCACCGTGGAGCCAGGTGTGTACCTGCCCGGCCACGGCGGTGTCCGGATCGAGGACACCCTGATCGTCACCGGCGACGCGCCCGAGTTGTTGACCCTCACGAGCAAGGAACTGCTGGTTCTCTAGATGGCTACCACCAACGACCTGAAGAACGGCATCGTCCTCAACCTGGACGGCCAGCTCTGGACCGTCACCGACTTCCAGCACGTCAAGCCCGGCAAGGGCGGCGCGTTCGTCCGCACGACGCTGAAGAACGTGCTCTCGGGCAAGGTCGTGGACAAGACCTTCAACGCCGGCACCAAGGTCGAGACGGCCAACGTGGACAAGCGGTCGATGACGTACTTGTACAAGGACGGCACCGACTACGTCTTCATGGACGGCGACACGTTCGACCAGATCTACGTGCCGGCCGAGACCGTCGGCGGGGGCGCGGACTACCTGCTCGAGAACACCGAGGTCGTCGTCGCGGTGCACGACGGCACCCCGCTGTACGTCGAGCTCCCGGTCACCATGGAGCTCGTCGTCGAGCACACCGACCCGGGTCTGCAGGGCGACCGCTCCACCGGCGGCACCAAGCCCGCCACGCTGGAGACCGGCGCGCAGATCCAGGTACCGCTGTTCATCACCACCGGCGAGAAGCTGAAGGTCGACACCCGCGACGGCCGGTACCTCGGCCGCGTCAACTGAGCGCCGGCTAGTTCGGTGGCTGCACGGTCCAAGGCGCGCAAGCGCGCCGTCGACGTCCTGTACGAGGCCGACGTCCGGGGCCGCGACCGGATGGAGCTCCTCCGGGAGCGGGTCGCCGACGGCAACCCGCCCGTTCCCGAGCACGCCGTCCGCCTGGTCGAGGGCGTGGACGAGTTCGGCGCGCGCATCGACGAGCTGATCGAGGCCCACACCGCCGGCTGGTCGCTGCACCGGCTGCCCGACGTGGACCGCGCGATCCTGCGCATGGCCACCTACGAGCTGCTCTGGGCCGACGACGTGCCCGACGCGGTGGTCATCGACGAGGCGGTGGAGCTGGCCAAGGCGCTGTCCACCGACGAGTCCCCGCGCTACGTCAACGGCGTCCTGGGCGCCATCCTCGCCGCGGAGGTCCCGACGGCCTAGCGAGGGCGCACGGCACCCACGAGGTGGGCCCGGCGGTCCGGCGAGGAGTGTGGTCGGACACGCGCGTGGCAGCAGGGGATCGGCCGCTGGGCCCGGCGTCGTCCGGAGGACGGCGACGTCATTGCAGGTCGCGGCGAGCGAAGAGCCAGACGCCGGCACCGAGGACCAGGGCCGCGAACGCGCCGACGACGAGGCCGCCCTGCAGGTTGGTGACCAGGTAGGACGGTGGGCCCTGGGGCCCGGTGCTCACCACGCTGTAGTCGATGACCGGGACCCCGCCCGGGACGACGAGGGCGACCGCGTTGGTCGACAGCAGCCAGCGATCGAGCAGCGGGTCGTAGATCCGCAGCGCGGTCTCGACGATGGCGAAGTAGACGAACCCGACGCCGAGCGCGGCCCCGGTGTTGCGCACCAGGTTGGCCAGCCCGAAGCCGATCAGCGCCACGAGAACGGCGAGCACGACCCCGCGCCCCTGGGCGGCGAGCAGTTCGCCCCAGAACCCCTCCGGCAGCGGGTTCCCGGTGCCCACCAGGGTCCGGAGGATCCACGCCATCGCCAGCCAGGCGGCCTGCGCCGCCAGGCCGATGACCAGCGCCGCCAGGACGAGGACGCCGATCTTCGTGCCGATGACGCGCAGCCGGTTCGGCACCCAGAAGAGCAGGGCGACGATGGTCCGGGTCGACCACTCGGCGCCGATCCAGGTGGCGCCGATGAGGAACGCGAGCACCGCGGCGGCGGCCGCGAAGCCGATCGCGCCCGCCTGGCCGGCGTCGGCGAGGTCGAACGGCGCCGTGGTCAGGTAGTCCTCGACGCGCCAGGTGGAGGTGTCGAGCGGGGGCCCGCAGAACTGCTCGACCGGCTGGCCGACCTCCTCGGCCTGCGTCGCGCACTCCGCGCGCCACGCCTCCTCGCTCGCGATGACCTCCTCCATGCGCTCGCGGGCGGCGGCGACGTCGGCGTCGGTGGGCTCGCCGAAGTTGAGCAGACCGAGGACGACCGCTGCCAGCCAGCCCAGCACGCCCAGCCCCAGCAGGACGTGGATGAACCGGCGCGCGGTGAACCGGTGCAGCTCGGCGCGGAACAGGCTGCCGCGCCGCGGGGTCGACGTCGGCCCGGCCGAGGTCGTCGGCTGCTCGGTCGCGGCGCTCACGCCTGCCCTCCGGTGATGGCGAGGAAGGCGCTCTCCAGGTCGGGGGTCACGCGGACGAGCTCCTCGAGGTAGTGGCCGTGCTCCGCGAGCACGCGGGTGATCTCCCCGGTCGCGGGCGCGCCGTGCACGAGCACCTGGCCGTCAGGTGCCGGTGAGACGGCGAAGCCGGCGGCGCCGAGCACCGCCGCCGCGGCGGCCGGGTCGGGGACCACCACGCGGACGTCCCCGGTGCCGGCCCGGGAGAGGACCGAGGCGACCGGGCCGGAGGCCACCCGACGGCCGCGAGCGAGGATGGTGACCGAGTCGCAGACCTGCTGGATCTCCGCGAGCAGGTGCGAGGACACCAGGACGGTGGTCCGGCCGTCGGAGCCCAGCCGCCGGATGAGCTCGCGCACGTCGCGGATGCCGGCAGGGTCCAGGCCGTTGCTCGGCTCGTCGAGGATGAGCAGCCGCGGTGCCTTGAGCAGCGCGGCGGCGATGCCGAGGCGCTGCTTCATGCCGAGGGAGTAGCCCCTGAACCGGTCGTCGGCCCGCTCGCGCAGGTCCACCAGCTCCAGGCACTCCTCGACGCGCACCCGGGGGACGCCGGCGGTCTCGGCCAGCAGGCGCAGGTTGCGCCGCCCGGAGAAGCCGGGGAAGAACAGCGGCGTCTCGACCAGGGCGCCGACGTCGCCGATCACGCCCGTCAGGCCGGCGGGCACCGGGCTGCCGAGCAGGCGCAGGTCGCCGGCGTCCACCCGCACCAGCCCGAGCAGCGCCCGGATCGACGTCGTCTTGCCCGAGCCGTTCGGGCCGAGCAGGCCGTGGACGCCGCCGGTGTCGACGGCCATGTCGAGTCCGTCGAGCGCCTTGTGCGGCTGGCCGCCGCGTCCGCGGTAGGTCTTGGTGACCCCCGCCATCTCCACCGCAGGCATGCGGCCTCCCTGCTCGTCCGGTCCGGGCGCCCGGCTGGCAGCACAGTGGCACACGCGGTGCCGCGGGGGACGGCGTCGGAGCGCGCGTGTCGAGACCGCCGCGGTCCGGAAACGACGAGGCCCCTGCCGGATCGGCAGGGGCCCTCGCACGGCCCCCTGCCGGGGCCGCCGCGAACGTGCGAGCGGCGGGGGGCAGAGGGTCCTTCGTCAGCGCGGGGAGCGCCGGCGGTCGCCCCAGGCGGACTCGTCGACGTCCTCCTCGAGGTCGTCGTCGCCGCTGCCGACGATGCCCTCCATGCCGGGGGAGAGCACGCCCCACTCGATCAGCCGGGAGGTGAGCTCGTCGGGGCTCATGTCGTAGATGATCGCCAGCGACTTCAGGTCCTCGGCGCGGATGGACAGGACCTTGCCGTTGTAGTCGTGCCGCTGGGCCTGGATGGTCGAGGCGTAGCGGGCCAGCGGGCCGGCCTCGTCGGCGGGCAGCGAGCCCAGCGACTCCAGGTTCAGCACGATCTTGTTCGTGGAGGTGACCGCCGAGCTGGGGCGCGGGTCCGGCAGCAGCTCGGACACGGGCACGCCGTAGAAGACGGCGAGCTCGGAGAGGCGCTGCACGGTGACGGCGCGGTCACCTCGCTCGTAGGAACCGACGACGACCGCCTTCCAGCGGCCGTGCGACTTGTCCTCCACGCCCTGCAGGGACAGGCCCTGCTGGTTGCGGATGGCGCGGAGCCGGGCGCCGAGGGCCCGTGAGTAGTCGGTGCTCATCGCTGTCTGCTCACTGTCCGTCGTCTCGGATCGGGGCTGTTCGTCACGCAGCGTACTTGTCGAGCCGGGATCGCAACAGGCGGGCCGACACGATCGGGCAGGTGAGCGCGCCGCGAGGTCACTACGCGGAGGCGGTCCCCGCCCGGGTGCCCGGCGGCCGGTCGCGGCGGTGCAGTACCGTCGTCGCCGGTCCGACCACTCCTTTAACGACCCGTCCAGTGAGGCGGGGAAGGAGGCCTCATGGCCCGCTCGCCCGAGCCTGCCCGGAGTCCGTCTCCCGGCACGCTGCTCTCCTCCGCCGACGTCGCCCGTGTCGTCGACCGCATGGCCCACCAGCTCATCGAGCGGTACGCCCGGGGCGGTGGGGTGGGGAACGACGCCGCGGCCGACCCCGCACCGTCCGACGGTGGCCTCTCCGACCTGGTGCTCGTCGGCATCCCGACCCGCGGCGCCCCGCTGGCCCGCCGGCTCGCCGCCCGCATCGAGGCGTTCACCGGCACCCGGGTCGACGTCGGCACCGCGGACATCACGCTCTACCGCGACGACCTGCGGCTCCGCGGCGTCCGTGCGCTCGAGCCCACGGTCCTGCCCGACGCCGGCATCGACGGCCGGCTGGTGGTGCTCGTCGACGACGTCCTCTTCTCCGGCCGCTCGGTGCGGGCGGCGCTGGACGCGCTGCGCGACCTGGGCCGGCCCCGCGCCGTCCAGCTGGCCGTGCTGGTCGACCGCGGGCACCGGGAGCTGCCGATCAAGGCCGACTTCGTCGGCAAGAACGTGCCGACGTCGCGGTCGCAGCAGGTGCGGGTGCACCTGGCGGAGATCGACGGGACCGACGAGGTGCTGGTCACGGAGGGGGAGCAGTGAAGAGGCACCTGCTGGAGGCGGCCGACCTCGACCGGGCCGACGCGACCCTGGTCCTCGACACCGCGGCGCAGATCGAGCAGGCGCTGGCCGGGCGCGAGGTCAAGAAGCTCCCGACGCTGCGCGGGCGGACCGTGGTCAACCTCTTCTACGAGGACTCCACGCGCACCCGGATCAGCTTCGAGCTGGCCGCGAAGCGCCTCTCCGCCGACGTCATCAACTTCTCCGCCAAGGGCAGCAGCGTCTCCAAGGGGGAGAGCCTCAAGGACACCGCGCTGACCCTCGAGGCGATGGGCAGCGACGCCGTCGTCGTCCGGCACGGGGCCTCCGGCGCACCGCACCGGCTGGCCAACTGGGTCCGCGGCAGCGTGGTGAACGCCGGCGACGGCACCCACGAGCACCCGACCCAGGCGCTGCTGGACGCCTACACGATCAGGCAGCGGCTGGGCCGGCTGGACGGCGTCCGCGTCACGATCGTCGGCGACGTGCTGCACAGCCGGGTCGCCCGCTCCAACGTCGGCCTGCTGCACACCCTCGGCGCCGAGGTCACCCTGGTGGCGCCACCGACGCTCCTGCCGGTGGGCGTGGGCAGCTGGCCGGCCGAGGTGGGCTACGACCTGGACGCGGTGCTGCCCAAGAGTGACGTGGTGATGATGCTGCGGGTCCAGGCGGAGCGGATGAACGCGTCCTTCTTCCCCAGCGCCCGGGAGTACAGCCGCCGCTACGGCCTGGACGCGCACCGCATGGCCGCGCTGCCCGACGACGCGATCGTCATGCACCCCGGCCCGATGAACCGCGGCATGGAGATCGCCGCCGACGTCGCCGACTCGGTCCGCTCGACGATCGTCGAGCAGGTCGCCAACGGGGTGTCGGTCCGCATGGCCGTGCTCTACCTGCTGCTCGGAGGCAACGCGTGACCACCTACCTGATCACGGGCGCCCGGCCGCTCGGCGGCGACCCCGCCGACATCCTGGTCGAGGACGGCCGCATCACCGCCGTCGGCGAGTCGCTGTCGGCGACCGGCGCCGAGGTCGTCGAGGCCGGCGGCCTGGTGGCGCTGCCTGGGCTGGTCGACCTGCACACCCACCTGCGCGAGCCCGGCCGCGAGGACGCCGAGACGGTGGAGACCGGCAGCCGCGCCGCGGCCCTGGGCGGCTTCACCGCGGTGCACGCGATGGCCAACACCGACCCGGTCGCGGACACCGCCGGCGTCGTCGAGCAGGTGTGGCGGCTGGGGCAGGAGGCCGGGCTGGTCGACGTGGTCCCGGTGGGTGCGGTGACCGTCGGGCTGCGGGGCGAGCGGCTGGCCGAGCTGGGCGCCATGGCCGACTCCGCCGCCCGGGTCCGGGTCTTCTCCGACGACGGGCACTGCGTGTCCGACCCGGCGCTGATGCGCCGTGCGCTGGAGTACGTCAAGGCCGTCGACGGCGTCGTCGCCCAGCACGCCGAGGAGCCACGGCTGACCATCGGCGCCCAGATGCACGAGGGCGACCGCTCCGCGCGGCTGGGGCTGACCGGCTGGCCGGCTGCCGCGGAGGAGGCGATCATCGCCCGCGACGTGCTGCTCGCCGAGCACGTCGGCGCCCGCCTGCACGTCTGCCACGTCTCGACCGCGGGCTCGGTGGAGATCCTGCGCTGGGCGAAGTCGCGCGGCGTGCAGGTCACCGCCGAGGTCACCCCGCACCACCTGCTGCTCACCGACGCCTGCACCGAGTCCTACGACCCGGTGTTCAAGGTCAATCCGCCGCTGCGCACCGACGACGACGTCGAGGCGCTCCGGGCCGGCCTCGCCGACGGCACGATCGACGCCGTCGGCACCGACCACGCCCCCCACGCGGTGGAGGACAAGGAGAGCGAGTGGGCCCAGGCCCGGCCGGGAATGCTCGGGCTGGAGCAGGCGCTGTCCGTGGTCATCGAGACCATGGTGGAGCCCGGCCGGCTGGACTGGGCCGGCGTCGCCGACCGGATGTCGGTGCGGCCGGCCGCGATCGGCCGGCTCCGTGGCCACGGCCGCCCGCTGGCCCCCGGCGAGCCGGCCAACCTGGTCCTGGTCGACCCGGCCGCCCGCGCGACGGTCGACCCGGCCGCGCTGGCCAGCCGCAGCCGCAACAGCCCCTATGCCGGCCGGGAACTCCCCGGCCGGGTGGTCGCGACGTTCCTGCGGGGGACGCCGACCGTTCTGGACGGAAAGGCAACACGGTGAGCGCCAGCCCCGACGGCGAGATCGGCGATCTCGCCGTCATCACCGCCGCGACGGGGGCGAGATCGCCGATCTCGCCCCGGATGGATCGGACCGGAGAGGCAGTCAAGTGAAGGAAGCGCTCCTCGTCCTCGAGGACGGGCGCACGTTCCGGGGCGAGGCCTACGGCGCACCGGGGACGACGGTCGGTGAGGCGGTGTTCGCCACCGGCATGACCGGCTACCAGGAGACGCTGACCGACCCCAGCTACGCCGGGCAGATCGTGGCGATGACCGCCCCGCACATCGGCAACACCGGCGTGAACGGGGAGGACGACGAGAGCCGCCGCATGTGGGTGGCCGGCTTCGTCGTCCGCGACCCTGCGCGCCGGCCGGCCAACTGGCGCGCCACCGGCAGCCTGGACGACGAGCTGGTCGCCCAGGGGGTCGTCGGCATCAGCGGCATCGACACCCGGGCGCTCACCCGGCACCTGCGCGACCGCGGCGTGATGCGGGCCGGGATCAGCACCGAGCTCGACGCCGAGGCGCTGCTGGCACGGGTCACCGCCGCGGAGAGCATGACCGGCGCCGACCTCGCCCCGACGGTGAGCACCGGCGAGGGGTACGTCGTCCCGGCGGTGGGGGAGAAGCGGTACACCATCGCCGCGCTCGACCTCGGCATCAAGACCGCCACCCCACGGCACCTGGCCGAGCTCGGCGTGGAGACCCACGTGCTGCCCTCGACGGCGACCGCCGAGGAGCTGCTGGCCGCCGGACCGGACGGCGTCTTCCTCTCCAACGGCCCCGGCGACCCGGCCGCCGCCGACTACGCCGTGGCGGCGGTGCGCGGAGTGCTCGATGCCCGCCGGCCGCTGTTCGGCATCTGCTTCGGCAACCAGATCCTGGGTCGCGCCCTGGGCCTGGGCACCTACAAACTGCGCTTCGGCCACCGGGGGCTCAACCAGCCGGTGCTCGACCGGGTCAGCGGCACGGTGCGGGTGACCAGCCACAACCACGGCTTCGCCGTCGACGCCCCGCTGGACCGCTCCTCCGACACGCCCTACGGCCCGGTCGAGGTGAGCCACGTGGGCCTCAACGACGACGTCGTCGAGGGCCTGCGGCTGATCGACGCGCCCGCCTTCAGCGTCCAGTTCCACCCGGAGTCGGCGGCCGGCCCGCACGACGCCGCACCCCTGTTCCAGCGCTTCGTCGACCTGATGGAGACCGCCCGCAGCGGCGGGGACGCCGTCAGCCCACCTCCCGTCGTGGAGCACAGCACCGGCGAGAAGGAGGCCTGACGTGCCCAGGCGCACCGACATCCAGCACGTGATGGTGATCGGCTCCGGGCCGATCCTCATCGGCCAGGCCGCCGAGTTCGACTACTCCGGCACCCAGGCCTGCCGCGTGCTCAAGGCCGAGGGGCTGCGCGTCAGCCTGGTCAACAGCAACCCGGCGACGATCATGACCGACCCCGAGATCGCCGACGCCACCTACATCGAGCCGCTGACGCCGGAGTTCGTGGAGAAGGTCATCGCCAAGGAGCGCCCGGACGCGCTGCTGGCGACCCTCGGCGGCCAGACCGCGCTCAACATCGCCATCGGCCTGTACGAGAACGGCGTGCTGGAGAAGTACGGCGTCGCGCTGATCGGCGCCGACGTGGACGCGATCAACCGCGGCGAGGACCGGCAGATGTTCAAGGACATCGTCCGGTCGATCGGCGCCGACGCCCCGCGCTCCCGGGTCTGCGGCACTGTCGAGGAGGCGCTGGAGACCGCCGAGGACGTGGGCTACCCGGTCGTCATCCGGCCGAGCTTCACGATGGGCGGCCTCGGCTCCGGGTTCGCCACCGACCAGGCGATGCTGCGCCGGATGGCCTCCCACGGCCTGGCCGACTCCCCGGTGCACACCGTCCTCATCGAGGAGTCGGTGCAGGGCTGGAAGGAGTACGAGCTCGAGCTGATGCGCGACCGCAGCGACAACGTGGTCGTCATCTGCTCGATCGAGAACATCGACGCGATGGGCGTGCACACCGGTGACTCGGTGACCGTCGCGCCGGCGATGACCCTCACCGACGTCGAGTACCAGCGCATGCGTGACGTCGGCATCGCGGTGCTGCGGGAGGTCGGCGTCGACACCGGCGGCTGCAACATCCAGTTCGCCGTCAACCCGGCCGACGGGCGCCTGGTCGTCATCGAGATGAACCCGCGTGTCTCCCGGTCCAGCGCGCTGGCGTCGAAGGCCACCGGCTTCCCGATCGCGAAGATCGCGGCCAAGCTCGCCATCGGCTACACCCTCGACGAGATCACCAACGACATCACCGGCGTCACCCCGGCGGCCTTCGAGCCGACGCTGGACTACGTCGTCGTGAAGATCCCGCGGTTCGCCTTCGAGAAGTTCCCCGGCGCGGATCCGCGGCTGACCACGACGATGAAGAGCGTCGGCGAGGTCATGGCCATGGGCCGCAACTTCGCCGAGGCGCTGGGCAAGGCCATGCGGTCCACCGAGACCAAGGTGGCCGGCTTCTGGACCGGGGCAGAGGACACCCGCTCGGCCGAGGAGCTGCTCCAGGCGCTGCGGACGCCGGTCGACGGGCGGCTCTACACCGCGGAGCGGGCGCTGGCCGCCGGCGCCACCGTCGGCGACGTCGCGGCTGCAAGTGGTTTCGACCCGTGGTTCGTCGACCAGCTGGTGCTGGTGCGCGAGATCGCCGAGGCGGTCCGCGAGGCGCCGGCCCTCACGCCGGAGCTGCTGCGGCGCGCCAAGCGGCACGGCCTGTCCGACCGGCAGATCGCCGCGCTGCGGCCGGAGCTCGCCGGCGAGGACGGCGTCCGCGCGCTGCGCTGGCGGCTGGGCGTGCGGCCGGTCTACAAGACCGTCGACACCTGCGCCGCGGAGTTCGCCGCCCGCACCCCCTACCACTACTCGTCCTACGACGAGGAGACCGAGGTCGAGCCCCGCGAGAAGCCCGCGGTGCTCATCCTCGGCTCCGGGCCCAACCGGATCGGCCAGGGCATCGAGTTCGACTACTCCTGCGTGCACGCGGTCATGGCGCTGCAGGACGCCGGCTACGAGGCGGTGATGGTCAACTGCAACCCCGAGACCGTCTCCACCGACTACGACACCGCCGACCGGCTGTACTTCGAGCCGCTCACGTTCGAGGACGTCCTCGAGGTGGTCGAGGCCGAGCGCGCCGCCGGCCCGGTGGCCGGCGTCATCTGCACCCTCGGCGGCCAGACCCCGCTGGGCCTGGCGCAGCGGCTCAAGGACGCCGGCGTGCCGGTGCTGGGCACCTCACCGGAGGCGATCGACGACGCCGAGCACCGTGGAGCCTTCTCCCGGGTGCTGGCCGACACCGGCCTGCTCGCCCCGAAGCACGGCACGGCGACGACGTTCGCCGAGGCGCACCAGATCGCCACGGACATCGGCTACCCGGTGCTCGTCCGGCCGTCCTACGTGCTCGGCGGCCGCGGCATGGAGATCGTCTACGACGACGCCACGCTGGAGGCCTACATCGCCAAGGCCACCGACGTCAGCGCCGCCCACCCCGTGCTGGTGGACCGGTTCCTGGAGGACGCGGTCGAGATCGACGTCGACGCGCTCTACGACGGCACCGACCTGTACCTGGGTGGCGTGATGGAGCACATCGAGGAGGCCGGCATCCACTCCGGCGACTCCGCGTGCGCGCTCCCGCCGATCACCCTGGGGTCGGCGGACCTGCGGGGGATCCGCGCCGCCACCGAGAAGCTCGCCGCCCGGATCGGCGTCCGCGGCCTGTTGAACGTCCAGTACGCGATCAAGGACGACATCCTCTACGTGATCGAGGCCAACCCCCGGGCGAGCCGGACGGTGCCCTTCGTCTCCAAGGCGACGGCTGTGCAGCTGGCCAAGGCCGCGGCGCGGATCGCGGTCGGCGAGACGATCGCCGACCTGCGCGGCGCCGGGGTGCTCCCCGCGACGGGGGACGGCACCGACCTGCCCGACGACGCGCCGATCGCGGTGAAGGAGGCGGTCCTGCCCTTCCACCGCTTCCGCACCGTGGAGGGGCACGGGGTGGACACGGTCCTGTCGCCGGAGATGAAGTCCACCGGCGAGGTGATGGGGCTCGACGCGGAGTTCGGCACCGCGTTCGCCAAGTCGCAGGCCGCGGCGTACGGGTCGCTGCCGACCGAGGGGACGGTGTTCGTCTCGCTGGCCAACCGGGACAAGCGCTCGGCGGTCTTCCCGATCAAGCGGCTGGCCGACCTGGGTTTCCGCCTGCTGGCCACGACCGGCACCGCGCAGGTGCTGCGCCGCCACGGGGTCGCCGCCGAGGTGGTCGGGAAGTTCAGCGAAGGCCCGGGCAACATCGTCGAGCGCATCCAGGCCGGCGACGTCGACCTGGTCATCAACACGCCCTTCGGCGCTCCCGGCAACAGCGGTCCGCGGCTGGACGGCTACGAGATCCGCACCGCCGCGGTGAGCGCCGGCATCCCGTGCATCACCACGGTGCAGGGCATGGCGGCCGCGGTGCAGGGCATCGAGGCGCTGCGCCAGGGAGGCATCTGCGTGCGGAGCCTGCAGGAGGTGCACGCGGCGCTGGCCGGTGGCACGCACGGCGGGCCGAGCACGTTCGCCGGCACGTCGGCGTGACGGCGGCGGCCCCGGACGAGGTGGTCCGGCAGGTGCGCGCCCACCTGCTGGACCGTGGGCTGGTCGACGGTCTCCCGGCCGGCTTCCTGGCCGGGGTCACCCGGTTCGCCCGGCCGCCGCAGCCGGAGCTGGACGCGCTGGGGACGGCGGCCGGCGAGCTCACCGCACGGCTCGCCGCGGACCGGGCCGGCGCCGCGGACCTGCCGCTGCTGACCCGGGTGCTCTTCTTCGCCGGGCACGCCGACGTCCTCGCCGCGACGGGGTCGCCGGTGCCTGCCTACGACGTCCTGGGCGGGTTCCGGGACAACCTGGCCCGGCAGCTGGGGCCCCGGCTGCCCGCCCGCCCCACGGCGGGCGGCCGGCGCTGGCGCCTGCTGGGGCGCTCGGTCGGCTTCCCGATCGGGGTGCCGGCCTGCGTGCTCAACGGCAGCGAGGCGTGGGTGCGGCACAACGTGGCCAACGGCTACAGCGTGCTGACCTACAAGACCGTCCGCGGCCGCGAGCACCCGCCCAACGAGCAGCCGAACTGGACGTTCGCGCCGCGGGAGACCGGGAGCCTGGCGCCCGGCGCGGCCGCCGACGTCGTCTCCGACCCGTGGGACTGGGTGCCGCCGGGCTCGCCGGCGGTGAGCACGGTCAACTCCTTCGGCGTCCCGTCGCCGGCGCCGGCGGAGTGGATGGCCGACCTCGAGCGCGCGCTCGCCGCGGTCGGGGACGACGTGCTGCTGCTGGTCAGCGTCATGGGGGAGGGCAACGGCACCGACCTGGTCGAGGACTTCGCCCGCACCGCCCGCATGGCGGAGGAGGCCGGTGCGCCGGTCGTCGAGCTGAACCTCTCCTGCCCCAACACCCTGGACGCGTCGGCGTCGGGCGTGAAGCCCCCGCTGTGCCTGGATCCGGACGCCACCGTGACCGTGGTGGAGGCGGTGCGCCGGGCGCTGGACGACCGGACCGCCCTGGTGGCGAAGCTGTCCTGGCTGGACGAGCCGGCCCTCGCCGCGCTGGTGCCCCGGCTGGCCCCCCTGGTCGACGGCGTCGCCGGGATCAACACCGTGCAGAGCCGGGTGCGCCGCAGCGACGGCGCCGCCACCTTCCCCGGCCGGGAGCTGGCCGGCCTCTCCGGCGTCGCGGTGCGCGAGCCCGCCGTGGACTTCACCCGGCGCTTGGTGGCGCTGCGGGCGGGCGGGAGCCGGCACTTCGACGTCCTGGCGATGGGCGGGGTCACCGACCCCGGCTCGTTCGAGGCACTGTTCGCCCTCGGCGCCGACGCGGTCCAGTCGGCCGCCGGCGCCTTCGCCGACCCGTTCCTCGCGCAGCGCTGCATCGCTGCGCTGGGGCAGGCCCTGCCCCGCGCCGTCGAGGAGGACGCGTGACCGCGCCGTTCGGCCACCGCCTGGCCGATGCCGTCGCCGCGCGCGGCCCGCTGTGCGTCGGCATCGATCCGCACCCGCCGCTGCTGGCCTCCTGGGGGCTGGCCGACGACGCCGAGGGGCTCACGCGGTTCACCGACACCGTCGTCGACGCCCTCGCCGGCACCGTCGCCGTCCTGAAGCCGCAGCTGGCGTTCTACGAGCGGCACGGCTCCCGCGGCCTGGCGGCCCTGGAGGGCGGCGTCGCGCGCGCCCGTGCGGCGGGGGCGCTGGTGCTGCTGGACGCCAAGCGCGGGGACATCGGCTCGACGATGGACGCCTACGCCGACTACCTGCGGCCCGACCACCCGCTGGCCGTGGACGCGATGACGGTCAGCCCCTACCTGGGTCCGGGCTCGCTGCAGCCGGCGGTCGACACCGCCCGCGCCCACGGGGGCGGGCTGTTCGTGCTGGCCCGCACCTCCAACCCCGACGCCGGGGCCCTCCAGCACGCGCTGGTGGGGGAGCGGAGCGTCGCGCAGGTGGTCGTGGACACCGTGCGCGGCTGGAACACCCCCGGCTGGGCGGTCGGCGACCCGCTGCCCGACCCCCGGGCGGTGCGGGACCTCGCTCCCCGGTTCGGCCCCTCCACCGGTTCGTTCGGGGTCGTCGTGGGTGCGACCCTGCGCGAGCTCGACGTCGACCTGAGCGGGCTGGGCGGGCCGGTCCTGGCCCCGGGGCTCGGCGCCCAGGGCGGGGCCGTGAGCGACCTGCGGCGGCTGTTCGGCGCGGGCGCGGCGGTCGTCCCGACGGTCTCGCGCGACGTCCTCGGCGCCGGCCCGGATCCGTCCGCGCTGCGCGCCGCTGCCGACCGCTGGGCGGAGGCGCTCACGGCGTGAGGCGGCTGCTGCCCTGGGTCACCGGAGCCCCGGGTGCGGCGCTGCTGGTCGGCGAGGTGCTCGTGTTCCCGGCGCTCGGGAGCGGGCTCCTCGGCCGCACGTCCGGTCGGCGGCAGGGCCGCTCGCCGGTCTGATCCGGGCCGCTGGTGGGCGTGTCGTGTCCTCGGCGTGTCGGTGGCGCGGAGCGGACCTGGGCAGAGGACTTTCCTCCCGGAACAGGACCGTTCGCGGGCCGCCTCTGACCTGGGCCGATCACTATCAGTGACGAACTGCGCGGCGAGCGTGCGACCCGGGGCCGCCCCACCGCCCCGGTGATCCCCGACAGCGTGCGTGACCAGCGGATTTGCCGGGAACTACCCGGACCGTGAGGCTCGGAGCGGAGGCGCACCACGTCTCGACGAACCGAACGACGGCCGGCCGGCGCACGGCCGGCGACGACACGATTGGGTTGCACCATGCCCCTGCCTGACCTGTCCCCGGAACAGCGGGCGGCCGCCCTGGAGAAGGCGGCCGCAGCTCGCAAGGCACGTGCCGAACTGCGCGAGCGACTCAAGAGCAAGGGCGCCACGGTCGGCGACGTCCTCAAGCAGGGCGAGACCGACGAGATCATCGGCAAGATGCGCGTCTCCGCGGTCCTCGAATCCCTGCCGGGTGTCGGCAAGGCGCGGGCTGCGAAGATCATGGAGCGCCTGGAGATCTCCCCGACGCGACGCGTGCGGGGGCTGGGCGCCAACCAGCGGCGGGCGCTGGAATCGGAGTTCGGCGGCGAGGAGGTCGTCGCCGAGCAGGTTCCTGCCGACGGCTCCGTCTGAGGAGCCGCCGGCGCCGCCGACGAACGCGGGTGAGGACGACGAGTGGCTGCAGCGACACCGGCACGGCTGACCGTGCTCTCGGGACCCTCCGGGGTCGGCAAGGGCACCGTGGTCGCCGAGGTCCGGCGGCGGCACCCCGACGTGTGGGTGTCGGTGTCGGCCACCACTCGTCGTCCCCGGCCGGGTGAGGTCGACGGCGTGCACTACCACTTCGTCGACGACGCGGAGTTCGACCGGCTGGTGGCCACCGACGGGCTGCTGGAGTGGGCCGAGTACGCGGGCAACCGCTACGGGACCCCGATCGCCCCGGTCCACGCCCAGCTGGCCACCGGCCGGCCGGCGCTGCTGGAGATCGAGCTGCAGGGGGCCCGGCAGGTCCGGGCCCGGGCGCCGGAGGCCCAACTGGTGTTCCTGGCGCCGCCGTCGTGGGCCGAGCTGGTCAGCCGGCTGGCCGGTCGCGGGTCCGAGCCGGCCGCCGTGCAGGAGCGACGGCTGGCCATCGCCCAGGCCGAGCTCGACGCCTCCGGGGAGTTCGACCGGGTGGTCGTCAACGACGACGTGTCCCGCGCCGCCGACGAGTTGGTAGGCTTGCTGACTGCGCCGTCGCCCAGCCTCAGCCCGGGTGGCAGCGCCCACGAGTGAGCGCCCCGGTCCGCCGGCCCGCGCGCCACTCCCGCCGAACGATCGAGGAGACCCGTCCACCCGTGTCCGGAGTCGCACCCGCCCCCGAGGGCATCACCAACCCGCCGATCGACGAGCTGCTCGAGCGCACCAGCAGCAAGTACGGCCTGGTGATCTTCGCCGCCAAGCGCGCGCGCCAGATCAACGCCTACTACAGCCAGCTCTCCGAGGGCCTGCTGGAGTACGTCGGCCCGCTGGTCGACACCGCGCCGCAGGAGAAGCCGCTGTCGATCGCGCTGCGCGAGATCAACGAGGGCCTCCTGGCGCACACCGCCGGCGAGAACTGAAGAAGGACCCCGTCCCTCTCACCCCTCGCACGCTCGGGGCGAGCCTCCGGACGGGGCCACGGCTGGCGGCGTTCGACGTCGCCGCCCGTTGGAGTGACGACGCCCCCGGCACCCGCCGGGGGCGCCCTCGCGTCTGGGGGAGGATGAGCGCATGAGCCGGATCGTGCTGGGCGTCAGCGGCGGCGTCGCCGCCTACAAGGCCGCGCTGCTGCTGCGGGCCCTCACCGAGGCCGGGCACGACGTCCGCGTCGTCCCCACCCCGGGCGCGCTGCACTTCGTGGGCGCCGCCACGTTCGAGGCGCTGTCGGGCAACCCGGTCACCACCGACGTCTGGTCCGACGTCCCCGAGGTCGCGCACGTGCGGATCGGCCAGACCGCCGACCTCGTCGTCGTCGCCCCCGCCACCGCCGACCTGCTCGCGCGCGCCGCCGCAGGCCGGGCCGACGACCTGCTCACCGCGACGCTGCTCACCGCCCACTGCCCGGTGGTCTTCGTCCCCGCCATGCACACCGAGATGTGGCTCCATCCCGCCACCCAGGACAACGTGGCCACGCTCCGCCGCCGCGGCGCGGTCGTCCTGCCGCCCGCCGTCGGCCGGCTGACCGGGCCGGACTCCGGCCCCGGCCGGCTGCCCGAGCCCGCCGATGTCGCCGCGCTGGCCGCCGTCGTGCTCGACGGCGGTGCCTCCGCGTTGCCGCAGGACCTCGCCGGCCGCCGGGTGGTCATCAGCGCCGGCGGGACCCGCGAGCCGCTGGACCCGGTCCGGTACCTGGGCAACCGCTCGTCGGGCAAGCAGGGCTGGGCCCTCGCCCGGGTCGCCGCCGCCCGCGGCGCCGAGGTCGTGCTGGTGGCGGCCAACGTCGAGCTGCCCGCGCCCTTCGGCGTCCGGGTCGTGCCGGTCGGGACGGCCGAGGAGCTGCGCGCCGCGGTGCTCGCGGAGTCGGATGACGCCGACGTCGTGGTCATGAGCGCCGCGGTCGCCGACTTCCGGCCGCTCAGCGTCGCCACCACCAAGCTGAAGAAGGGCGCAGCCAGCGAGCCGAGCGCCATCGAGCTGGTCCGCAACCCCGACGTCCTGGCCGAGCTGGTCGCCAGGCGCCCGCCGGGCCGGCTCGTCGTCGGCTTCGCCGCCGAGACCGGTGACGACGACGGCGACGTGCTCGCCCACGCGCGCGCGAAGCTCGCCCGCAAGGGCTGCGACCTCCTCGTGGTCAACGACGTCTCGGCCGGCCAGGTCTTCGGCCGGGCGGAGAACGCCGTCGTGGTGCTCGCGGCCGACGGTCCGACGACCGAGGTGCCGCGGGGGAGCAAGGACGCCGTCGCCGCCGGGATCTGGACCGCCGTGGCCGGCCGGCTGGAGCCCCGTCCCCGGCCGTGACCTACGCCGTCGTGCCCACCGTCGGAGCGCGCCGGTAACGTTCCCTCCCGGTGCCACGCACCGGATCGTCGATCGAGCTCCACACCCAGCAGCCCGCCATCGCTCTGCCGCCACCCGCCCGCCGTCCCCAGGGAGTACCGAGTGCCACGCCGCCTCTTCACGTCCGAGTCGGTGACCGAGGGCCACCCGGACAAGATCGCCGACCAGATCAGCGACTCGATCCTCGACGCGATGCTGGCCCAGGACCCGCGCAGCCGCGTCGCCGTCGAGACCCTCATCACCACCGGTCAGGTCCACATCGCGGGCGAGGTCACCACCGCCGGCTACGTCGACATCCCGGCCATCGTCCGCGAGACGGTCCTGCGGATCGGCTACGACTCCTCCCGCAAGGGCTTCGACGGCGCGTCCTGCGGGGTCAGCGTCTCCATCGGAGCGCAGTCGCCCGACATCGCCCAGGGCGTCGACACCGGCTACGAGGCGCGCACCGGTGGCACCGCCGACGACGAGATCGAGCGCCAGGGCGCCGGCGACCAGGGCCTGATGTTCGGCTACGCCACCGACGAGACCCCTGAGCTGATGCCGCTGCCCATCGCGCTGGCCCACCGGCTGTCCCGTCGCCTCTCCGCGGTCCGCAAGGACGGGTCGGTGCCCTATCTGCGTCCCGACGGCAAGACCCAGGCCACCGTGGTCTACGAGGACGACCGGCCGGTCGCGGTCGACACCGTCGTCGTCTCCTCGCAGCACGCCGAGGACATCTCGATCGAGACGCTGCTGACCCCCGACATCGAGGAGCTCGTCGTCGAGCCCGAGCTGGCCGCCCTCGGCCTGCCCACCACCGGTCACCGGCTCCTGGTGAACCCCACCGGGAAGTTCGTCATCGGCGGCCCGATGGGCGACGCCGGGCTGACCGGCCGCAAGATCATCGTCGACACCTACGGCGGCATGGCCCGCCACGGCGGCGGCGCCTTCTCGGGCAAGGACCCGTCGAAGGTCGACCGCTCCGGTGCCTACGCGATGCGCTGGGTGGCCAAGAACGTCGTCGCCGCCGGGCTGGCCCGCCGCTGCGAGGTGCAGGTCGCCTACGCGATCGGCGCCGCTCACCCGGTCGGCCTGTTCGTCGACACCCGCGGAACGGGCACGGTCGCCGACGAGGTGCTGGAGAAGGCGATCACCTCGGTGTTCGACCTCCGGCCCGGCGCCATCGTGCGCGACCTGGACCTGCTGCGGCCCATCTACGGGCCCACCGCCGCCTACGGCCACTTCGGCCGCGCCGACCTGGACCTGCCGTGGGAGCGGCTGGACCGCGTCGAGGCGCTGCGCTCGGCCGTGGGGGTCTGACGAAGGACCTCCTCGCCCCCCACGACTCGCCGGCTCGCCCCCGGGCCTCGCGAGCGGGCCACCGGAGGGGCGCGGAACTGTCGGTGTGAGTGGGGAGACTGGTCGGGTGCAGGTGGCCCGGGTCGTCGTCGACGTCCCGCTGGCACACCTGGACCGGCCGTTCGACTACGCCGTTCCGGAGAAGTTCGCCGACACGGTGCAGCCCGGCTGCCGGGTGCGGGTCCGCTTCCGCGGCCGGCTGGTCGACGGCGTGGTGTGGGAGCTGGCCGACAGCACCGAGTTCGCCGGCGCGCTGCAGCCGCTGTCGCACGTGCCCTCCGGTGAGCCGGTGCTCACCCCGCAGGTGGCCCGGCTGGTGCGCGCCGTCGCCGACCGGTACGCGGGCACCGCGAGCGACGTGCTGCGGCTGGCGCTGCCCCCGCGCCGGGGCGCCGCCGAGAAGCGGCCCACGCCGACGCCGGAGGAGCTGCCCGGGCCGCCGGACCCGGCCGGGTTCGCCCGCTACCCGGCCGGCCCGGCTCTGCTCGGCGCGCTGGCCGAGGGGCGTCCGGCGCGCGCCGTCTGGACGGCGCTGCCGGGGGAGGACTGGCCCACCCGGCTGGTCGAGCTCTGCCGCGCGGCGCTGTCGGGCCGGCGCGGGGCTCTGGTCGTCGTGCCCGACGGCAAGGACCTGGATCGGCTGACGGCGGCGGCGGAGCGGGTGCTGCCGCGGCACTCGTTCACCGTGCTGCGCGCCGACGACTCGCCGGAGGTGCGCTACCGCCGGTTCCTCGCGGCTTCCCGGGGCGCCGCGCAGGTGGTGCTGGGCACGCGGGCGGCGATGTTCGCGCCCGTCCGGGACCTCGGCCTGGTCGTCGTCTGGGACGACGGCGACGACCTGCACTCCGACGAGCGCGCGCCCTATCCGCACGCGCGCGACGTGCTCGTCCAGCGGGCCTGGCTGGACTCCTGCGCCGCGGTCGTCGCCGGCACGTCGCGGACCGCGGAGGCCGCGCTGCTGGTGGAGTCCGGCTGGGCGCACGAGCTGGTGGCAGACCGCGGGGTGCTGCGCTCGGCGGCGCCCCGGGTGCAGGCGCTGGGGGACGACTTCGAGCTGGCCCGCGACCCCGCGGCCCGCACCGCCCGGCTGCCCTCGCTGGCCTACGAGACGGCACGCAGGGCGCTCGCGGCCGGTGCCCCCGTGCTCGTGCAGGTGCCCCGGCGCGGCTACGTCCCGTCCCTGTCGTGCGCCCGCTGCCGGGCCCCGGCCCGGTGCGCGTCCTGCGCCGGTCCGCTCGGCATCTCCCCGCGGCCGGGTCCGGGCGGCACCCGTATCCCGGCCTGCCGGTGGTGTGCCCGCCCGGCCGCCACCTTCGACTGCCCGCACTGCCACGGGACCAAGCTGCGGGCCGCGGTGGTGGGGGAGTCGCGCACGGCCGAGGAGCTCGCGCGGGCCTTCCCCGGCACGACCGTCCGAACCTCCGGCAGCACCTCCGGGGTGCTCGCCACGGTGCCGGCCGGCCCGGCGCTGGTCGTGGCGACCCCCGGGGCCGAACCGGTGGCCGAGGGCGGGTACGGCGCCGCGCTGCTGCTGGACTCGTGGGCACTGCTCGGCCGGGCCGACCTGCGGGCCGGCGAGGAGACGCTGCGGCGGTGGATCAACGCCGCCTCCCTGGTGCGCCCGGCATCGGCCGGGGGCCAGGTGGTCGTGGCCGCCGACGCCGGCCATCCCGTCGTCCAGGCGCTGGTGCGGTGGGATCCCGGCTGGCTGGCCGAGCGGGAGCTGGCCGACCGCCGGGAGCTCGGCTTCCCGCCGGTGACCCGCATGGCGTCGCTCGTGGGGTCGCCGGCGGCGCTGGGCGAGTTCCTGGCCGCCGCGCGGCTGCCGTCCGACGCCGATCTGCTGGGCCCGGTCCCGGAGCCGCCCCGTCCGGGGCAGGAGGGGGACCGGGAGCGCTACCTGGTGCGGGTGCCGCGCACCCAGGGCGCGGCGCTGGCGCACGCCCTGGCAGAGGTGCAGGGAGTGCGCAGCGCGCGCAAGGTGCCCGACCACGTGCGGGTGCAGCTGGATCCGCTCACGCTCGTCTAGCCGTACTGCCCGGACAGATTGGTCAAGCGGGTGATGGGTGGGCGGCTGGCGGTCGCCGGCCTGGAGGTCCTGGTCCCCGGGGAGGCGGACCGCGACCTCGTGCACCGGGTCATCCAGGAGGAGCTCGTGCGTGGGCTCGTGCGCGAGGAGTCGCGGCGGGCCTGCCGCGACGCGGTCGACCGGCGCGCGGCGCGCGGCGTGCGGGGCGTGGTGCTCGGCTGCACCCACCGCTCGCACGCTCGCCGCGGGACCCTGCACGGGGGCCGCATACGATCGTCGGGTGAGCGTCACCCCCATCCGGCTGTACGGCGACCCGGTGCTGCACCGGCCCGCGGCGCCGGTCGTCGACTTCGACGAGGAGCTCCGGCAGCTCGTCACCGACCTGACCGAGACCATGCAGGCGGCCGGGGGCGCCGGGCTCGCGGCCCCCCAGATCGGCGTCGGCCTGCGGGTGTTCACCTGGTACGTCGACGGTGAGGTCGGCCACCTGGTCAACCCGGACGTCGCCGCGGTCGGCGAGGAGGTGCAGGACGGCCCGGAGGGCTGCCTGTCCATCCCCGACCTGCGCTACGACTGCCGCCGGCACCTCCATGTGGTCGCCTCCGGCTGGAACGTGCACGGCGACCCGGTGCGCGTCGAGGGCTCCGAGCTGCTCGCCCGCGCCATCCAGCACGAGACCGACCACCTCGACGGCGTCCTCTTTGTCGACCGGCTCGCCGAGGCCGACCGCGTCGCCGCGCTCGCCGAGATCCAGGCCGCCGAGTGGGCCGGCTACGGCAGCTACCTCCCCGTCGTGAAGGTGAGCCCGCACTGAAGCTCCTGTTCGCCGGCACGCCGGCGCCCGCCGTCCCGTCCCTCGACGCGCTGCTCGCCTCCGACCACGAGGTCGTCGCCGTGCTGACCCGCCCGGACGCCCGCTCCGGGCGCGGCCGGAAGGTGAGCCGCTCCCCGGTGGCCGAGCGCGCCGACGACGCCGGCATCCCCGTCCTGCAGCCGCGCTCGCCCCGCGAGCCGGAGTTCCTCGAGCAGCTGGCCGGTCTCGCGGTCGACTGCGCGCCGGTGGTCGCCTACGGCGCGCTGGTGCCGCAGGCGGCCCTCGACCTGCCGCGGCACGGCTGGGTCAACCTGCACTTCTCGCTGCTCCCGGCCTGGCGGGGCGCCGCACCGGTGCAGCACGCGATCATGGCCGGCGACGAGCTGACCGGCGCCTCGACGTTCCTCCTGGAGGCCGGCCTCGACACCGGCCCGGTGTACGGCACCCTCACCGAGGCCATCGGCCCCCGGGACACCGCCGGGGATCTCCTCGACCGGCTGGCGGTCAGCGGCGCCGGGCTGCTCGTGGCCACGCTGGACGGCATCGCCGCCGGCGCGCTCGAGCCCCGGCCGCAGCCGGTGGACGGCGTCAGCCTGGCGCCCAAGGTCGAGACCGCCGACGCCCGGGTGGACTGGGCGCTGCCCGCGCACGTCGTCGACCGGCGGGTCCGGGGCGTGACGCCGGCGCCCGGCGCGTGGACCACCTGGCGGGGCGAGCGGATGCGGCTGGGCCCCGTCGGACCGGTGCCGGACGGGCCGCCGCTGGCCCCGGGAGAGCTGCTGGCCGACGCCGGGCGCGTCCTCGTGGGCACGGGCAACGGCCCGGTCCTGCTGGACCAGGTTCAGCCCGCGGGCAAGCGGATGCTGCCGGCCGCGGACTGGGCCCGCGGTGCCCGGCCCGCCCCGGGCGAGCGGCTGGGCGGCGAGTGACCCGCCCGCCTCGGAAGGGCGGTCCGGGCCGGCGCCGTCACCCGGCGACCCGGCGGCCGGTGCTCGACGGCGCGCGGCTCACCGCCTACGACGTCCTGGACGCCGTCTCCTCCCGCGAGGCGTTCGCCAACCTGCTGCTGCCGCAGCTCCTGCGGGAGCGGCAGCTCGACGAGCGGGACGCCGGGTTCACCACCCAGCTGGCCTACGGCGCCCTGCGGGCGCAGGGCACGCTCGACGCCGTCCTGACCGGGCTGGTGTCGCGGCCGCTGGCGGAGCTGGACCCGCGGGTGCTCGACCTGCTGCGGCTCGGGGCGTACCAGATCATCGACCTCCGGGTGCCCTCGCACGCGGCCGTGGACACCACCGTCGACCTCACCCGGGCGATCGTCGGTCCCGGCGCGTCCGGCTTGGTCAACGCAGTGCTGCGCAAGGTTGCCGCCGGCGGTGACCGGGCCGCCTGGCTGGCCGCGCTCGGCGCCGAGGGCGACGAGCTGCTGGCGCTGGCCACCGACCACCCGGGGTGGATCGTCGACGCCTGGCGGGACGCGCTCGGCGACGACGCCGAGCTCGAGTCCGCGCTGCTGGCTGACGACGTCGCGCCGGAGGTGCACCTGGTCGCCCGGCGCATGGAGCGCGAGGCCCTCGTGGAGGAGTCGGGCGGGCAGCCGGGGCCCTGGTCGCCCTTCGCCGTGCGCCTGGGCGGGGGAGATCCCGGCCGGCTGGCGTCGGTGCGTTCCGGCCGCGCGGCCGTGCAGGACGAGGGCAGCCAGCTCGCGGCCCTGCTGCTGGCCCGGGCGCCGTTGGAGGGGCCGGAGAGCGCGTGGCTGGACATGTGCGCGGGGCCCGGCGGCAAGGCCGGGCTGCTCGCGGTCACCCGGCCCGACGGGGTGCGGCTGACCGCGGCCGACCGGGCTCCGCACCGGGCGGAGCTGGTCGCCCAGGCGTTGCGCGACGAGGACGACGTCGAGGTGCTGGCCGCCGACGGCACCCAGCCGCCGTGGGCGCCGGGGTCGTTCGACCGGGTGCTGCTGGACGCGCCGTGCACCGGGCTGGGGGCGCTGCGCCGCCGTCCCGAGGTGCGCTGGCGCCGCACGGCCGAGGACGTCGCACCCCTGGCGGAGCTCCAGACGGCGCTGCTGGACAGTGCCCTGCGCTCGGTGCGGATCGGCGGGGTGGTCGCCTACGTGACCTGCTCGCCGCACACCGCCGAGACGGTCGCAGTGGTCGACGCCGTGGCCGCGCGCGACGACGTCGAGGTCCTTCCGGTGGCCCCGCTGTTCCCCGAGGTACCGGGGATCGGCCGTGGTGACCACGGGCAGCTGTGGCCGCACCGGCACGGAACCGACGCGATGTTCATGGCATTGCTCCGCCGCACCGGCTGATCCGCCCCGCCATCCTGCGGCCGCGGATGATCTGCCGGCTGCCCGACGGCCTCGCCCACCCGGTGCGCATGGACCTGCACAGCGGGAGGCACCTGCGCCCGAGGGGCACCACGGACGCCGCGATCGACTACCCCGGCCGTCATAGGGTCCCGCGAGCGGCTGTGGTCCGTCTACGGGAACGCCTGGGGATGGCCGCCGGCGCACATGACCGTGGACAGGACCGCGACGACCTCGATCCGCCGACCAAGACGGGGACGTCGGGGCCGAGTGTCGTGGTGGGTCGTCGATCGGCTGGTCGTCAGCCCGGTCGAGCGGGCGATGGGCCAGTTCGCGCCCCGCTGGCTGGCCCAGGCGTGGTCGTTGCCCGGGCAGCCCGGTTCGTCGGCCGGGGATTCCTCCTGGTCGGAGTGGAACGTCCGTCCCGCCCGTGGCACCCCACGCGAGCACCCCACGCGTGCCGACGGCCACGGCACGTGCCGACGGGACGTCGGCTCCCGCGCGCGGGTCTCAGAACCGGGCCGAATCGCCGTCCTCCGTGGCCGGCGGGGGTGAGTGGTCCACAGGAGAGCGGCCGGGGGGCCGAGCCGGTAGTGGTGGCCCGGAAGGCGGCGGACCGGTCGCGGCCATGTCGGGTGGGCGGGTGCTGCGGGTGGCGCCGTCGGGAGTGGTGGCGGGCATGTCGGGTGGGCGGGTGCTGCGGGTGGCGCCGTCGGGAGTGGTGGCGGGCATGTCGGGTGGGCGGGTGCTGCGGGTGCTGCGGGTGGCGCCGTCGGGAGTGGTGGCGGCCATGTCGGGTGGGCGGGTCTTGCGCGTGACGCCGCTCGGTGTGGTGACCCTCAGGATGCCGTCGGGCGTCATGGCGAAACGCCAGCCGGGAGCGAACGTCTTGAGTCGGTGGTGGCGCCGGCACAGACAGCACAGGTTCTCGCAGGCGGTGGCCCCGCCGTCGGCGTGGGGCAGCACGTGGTCCAGGTCGGCCCAGCCGGGGCGGTTGCCGCAGCCGGGGTGGCGGCACCCGCGGTCGCGGCTCCTGGTGAAGCGGTGCTGAACGGCTGAGGGCCGGTAGCGGTGGGACGGTGCCGGCGGGCCGAGGACCGGGCACGCGCAGTCGGCGCCGGGGTGGGCCGGGCAGCCGCGGCGCACCGACCGGGCCAGCTCGCCGCGGGTGGCCGTGGCACGGAGGGCGCCGGTGGCCGGGTCCAGCAGCGAGATGCCCAGGCTGCCGCCGGTGGGCGCCTGCAGACCGCCGGGGCACAGCGCGTCAAGCCCTTCGAGGAGCGCGCGCAGCTGGGCGGCGGTGATCGGCTGCCCCTCGACCTCCGCCGGCGCGACCTGGCGGCAGGACGCGGCGGAGGCCGGGCCGCCGGACACCGACGGGTCCCCGGCCACCGGCGCGGCATCGGCGTGGTGGGGGAGCTGGTGGCCGACCGGGCAGGTGTCGTGGCCGGCGGCTGCGGCGAACAGGGCGCCGACCGGGGCGAGCACGTCCAGGTGCGCGGTCACCGGTGGCCGGCTGGTGTCCCAGGGGCGCAGCACCAGGTCACCCAGCGCAGACACCCGCAACTGCCCGATGGGGCGGGAATCCCCATCCTCCTTCGCCATCCGCCCGTAGCGGTCGACGGTCTCTCGGATCGCCGCGGCCATCGGCTGCGGCAGGAACACCGACAACTCGGCCATCCCATCGGGCGCCGGGTGCACCACGACGTCGGCGCAGCGCTCCGCCTGCCTGCGCCGCCGCTCGGCGGCCGCGGCGTCGTGGCGCAGCAGTTCCCGGCGCACCGCGGCCCGCACCCGGGTCACCGGCAGCTCCCGGGCGCCGGGCAGCACCGCGGCCTCCACCGCCGCGATCACCTGCGGCGCCAGCTCCCGCACCGGCCCGGACAGCTCAGCGGCAACCGCCCGCGCTCGCGGCCATCCCAGCGCGCTGTCGGCCAGCGCGGCCCAGGTGGCGGGCAGGTGCTCGACCAGCGTCGTCGACAGCTCCGCCTGCGTGGTCGCCTCGGCTCGCGAGCAGTTCAGCACCATCGCCAGCTCGTCGGCGAAGAACTCGCTCACCCCCGCTGACGGTGGGTTCCCCGGGCCCGGCAGCCAGTCCGGCGACGCAGCCCCCGGCTTCCCGAGCTGCCGGTCCGTGGTGTCCGGCCGGCGGGCCGCCAGCTCGCAGATCAGCTCGGCGCGGTACGCGGCCAGCGCCGACTCCGCCTGCTGGATCCGCTGCAGCTCCAGCGCGATCTCGGCGTCGGTGCGGGCCGCGACCGGCATCGCCTCACCCAGGCGGGTCGGGCGGGCCACGGCCCCGGCCGGCACCAGCTCCGCCGGCCACGACGGCACGTCCAGGACGTCGACCGTCAGGCCGACCCCGAACCTGCCGCCTTCGAACACATGAGCGACGCTACCGGCGGGGTCCGACACTTCTCCGCCCCGCGTGCGCGCCCCCGGCTCAGCCCGTCAGCCCGGCCACCAGCTCGGCCAGCAGTCCGACCACCAGTCCGGCCGGCAGTCCGATCACCAGCGAGGCGGTCATCGCCGGGAGCGCCGTGCTGGGCCGGGTGACCCGGCGCTCCACCCGGCCGGGCAGTGCCACCTCGCGAGGCGGTCCGGGTGGGTGGGCGAGCCACCGACGTGCCCGCGTGACGCGGCGGCGCCACCAGACGAGGAGGGCCACGACCCCGCCGACGACCAGGAGGCGGAGCCGCAACGGGATCAGGTGTGCTCCGCGGGCCCGGCGAGCAGTACCGGCACACGGGCGTGGTGGGTGACGTGCTCGGCGACGCTGCCCAGCACCCGGTGCGACACGCCCCGGCCGCGGCGGCCCACGACGAGGACGTCGGCGCCCTCCTGCTCGGCGACGTCGAGCAGCGCCCCGGCGGGTTGCCCGCTCACGAGCGCCACCACCGGCGAGGCCCCGGAGAACCAGCTCGCCCGGTCGGTCAGCAGCGCGCGGCACCGGTCCCGTTCGGTGTCGTCGGCGAACTCGACGACGTCGGGGTCGATGACCATGACCAGCACCACGCGGGTGCCCGCACCGGTGAGCAGCGCGGCGGCATCCCTCAGGGCGCGGTCGGACTCGGCGGACCCGTCGACGCCCACCACGGCCGTGACCGCCTCGCCGGCCGGCGGTGGGGTTCCGTCGGCTCGGGGCGTGCGCTCGACGACCCGGTGCTCGCGCCGGCCCCGTTCGACGGCCATCGACACGAAGAACGGGCCCAGGACGGCGCCGAGGAAGTACCACTGCGGATCGCGGTGGCCCCGGCGGCCGAGGAAGAGGGCGGCGCTCCAGCCGATCGCCACCCAGAGGACGATGACGAAGGCGACCAGGGCGGGTGTCGGCATGGGTGTCTCCTCCCGTGCTCGCGGGGGTCGACGGCGGTCGCGCCCCGCAGGCCTGACGCCCGGCGGTCGGGTCCGGTTCTGCCGACCTGCGCACCTAGACTCGGCGGACGTGTCCCGGCAACCGTTGATCGCGCCCAGCCTGCTGTCCGCGGACTTCGCCCGCATCTCCGACGAGGTGGCGCGCGTGGCCGACGCCGACTGGCTGCACGTCGACGTGATGGACGCGCACTTCGTACCGAACCTCACCCTCGGCCTTCCCGTCGTCGAGGCGATCCAGCGGGTCAGCCCGGTGCCGCTGGACTGCCACCTCATGATCGAGAACCCCGAGCGGTGGGCGCCGGCGTACGCCGCGGCCGGCGCCCGCAACGTGACCGTGCACGCCGAGGCCTGCACCGATCCGCGTGCGGTGGCCCGGGACATGCGCGCCGCCGGGGCGCTGGCCGGCCTGGCGATCAAGCCGGGGACGCCGCTCGAGGACTACCTGGACGTGCTGGCCGACTTCGACACCCTCCTGGTCATGAGCGTCGAGCCCGGGTTCGGCGGCCAGTCCTTCATCGCCGACGTGCTGCCCAAGGTGCGGCGGGCCCGTGAGCTCGTCGACGCCGGTGAGCTGACCCTGCTCGTGGAGATCGACGGCGGCATCAACCCCGACACCATCGAGCGGGCGGCGGAGGCCGGCGTCGACATGTTCGTCGCCGGATCGGCCGTCTACGGCGCCGACGACCCGGCGGCGGCGATCGCCGCCCTGCGCGCGCAGGCCGCCGCGGCGATGCCCGGGTGAGCGTCTCCCCGGTCGAGCTGCGGGCGATGACCCGGGCTCGGGACCTCGGCGCGTCGGTCCTCGGCACGACGAGCCCCAACCCCGCGGTGGGCGCCGTGGTCCTGGCCGCCGACGGCAGCGCGGCGGGGGAGGGGGCGACCGCCCCGCCCGGCGGTCCGCATGCCGAGGTCGCCGCGCTGGCGCGGGCCGGCGAGCGGGCCCGGGGCGGCACCGCCGTCGTCACGCTGGAGCCGTGCGCGCACACCGGGCGGACCGGGCCGTGCGCCGACGCGCTGCTCGGCGCCGGGATCGCCCGGGTCGTCGTCGCCGTGCCCGAGCCGACCGAGCTGGCCGGTGGGGGGGCGGAGCGCCTGCGCGCGGCCGGGGTCGACGTCGTCCTCGGCGTCGAGCAGGACGCGGCCGAGCGCGGAGCGTTGGCCGGCTGGCTGACCGGTGTCCGGGAGCAGCGCCCGTACGTGATCTGGAAGGTCGCCGCGACCCTGGACGGGCGGGTCGCCGCCGCCGACGGGAGCAGCCGCTGGATCACCGGCTCCGAGGCCCGGGCCGAGGTGCACCGGCTGCGAGGCGGCTGCGACGCCGTCGTGGTCGGGTCCGGGACCGCGCTGACCGACGACCCGCAGCTCACCGTCCGTGACGCCGACGGCCGGGACACCGCGCGGCAGCCGCTGCGCGTCGTCGTCGACCGGCGGGACCGGCTGCCGGCGACCGCCCGGGTGCTGGACGACGCTGCCCCGACCCACGTGAGCCGGGCCGCGGACCCGGCGGAGCTGCTGGCCGAGCTGTTCGCCCGCGACGTCCGCCGGGTGCTGCTCGAGGGCGGGCCCACGCTCGCCGCGGCGTTCCTGCGTGCCGGGCTGGTCGACGAGGCCGTCGTGCACCTCGCGCCGAAGCTGCTGGGGGCCGGCGCCTCGCTGGTGGGCGACCTGGGAATCAGCGGGATCGGCTCGGCGCTGTCCTTCTCGATCGCCGAGTTCACCCTCCTGGGCGGGGACGTGCGGATCCGGTTGCACCCCACCCGGCACACTGGTGGGGTGTCCCGCACCAGCGGGGACGGCACGGACGGAGGGAGCTGAGGTGTTCACCGGCATCGTCGAAGAGGTGGGCACCCTGGCCGCTCGCGAGGACCGCGGCGACTCCGCCGTCCTGCGGATCCGCGCACGCACCGTCCTGACCGACGTGTCGCTGGGCGACTCCATCGCGGTCAACGGCGTCTGCCTCACCGTGACCGGCGTCGAGCCCGACGCCGACGGCGCCGGCATCTGGACCACCGACGTCATGGCCGAGACGCTGCGCCGCAGCAGCCTGGGCGCGGTCAGCGACGGCGCGCCGGTCAACCTGGAGCGCGCCGTCAGCCCGCAGACCCGGCTCGGCGGGCACCTGATGCAGGGCCACGTCGACGGCCTGGGCCGGATCGTGTCCCGCACGCCGGGCGAGCACTGGGAGGTCGTGCGCATCGCGCTGCCGGCTGGGCTGGCCCGCTACGTCGTCGAGAAGGGCTCCGTCGCCGTCGACGGCGTCTCGCTCACGGTGAGCGCGGTCAGCGCGGCCACGGTCCCCGAGCCCTGGTTCGAGGTCAGCCTCATCCCCACCACCCTCCGCGAGACCACGCTCGGCGCGCGCGCCACGGGGGAGCCCGTCAACCTGGAGGTCGACGTGATCGCCAAGTACGTGGAACGCCTGCTGGAGGTCCGCCGATGAGCGAGCCCCGCACCCGGCTGGACTCCATCGAGGCCGGACTCGCCGCGATCAAGAGTGGCAAGCCGGTCGTCGTGATCGACGACGAGGACCGTGAGAACGAGGGCGACCTGATCTTCGCCGCCGAGCTCGCCACCCCCGAGCTGGTGGCGTTCATGGTCCGGTACACCTCCGGCTACGTCTGCGTGGCCGTGACCGAGGCCGACGCCGACCGGCTGGACCTGCCCCCGATGCACCGGGTCAACCAGGACCGCCTCGGCACCGCCTACACGGTCACCGTGGACGCCCGCGAGGGCGTCACCACCGGCATCTCCGCCGCCGACCGCGCCCACACCATCCGGACCCTCGCCGCGGCCGAGACCACCTCGGCCGACCTCGCCCGGCCCGGGCACGTGGTGCCGCTGCGCGCCCGCGACGGCGGCGTGCTGCGTCGCCCCGGGCACACCGAGGCGTCCGTCGACCTCGCGGTGCTGGCCGGGCTGCGCCCGTCCGGCGTCCTCTGCGAGATCGTCAGCGAGAAGGACCCGACCGGCATGGCCCGCAGCGAGGAGCTGCGCGTCTTCGCCGACGAGCACGACCTCTGCCTGATCTCCATCGCCGACCTGATCGCCTACCGCAAGCGGTTCGACAAGCTGGTCGAGCGGGTGGCCGAGGCGATCGTGCCGCTGGCCCCGGGCACCTTCACCGCCGTCGGGTACCGGAGCTCCTACGACGAGCGGGAGCACGTCGCCTTCGTCTACGGCGACATCGGCGACGGCGAGGACGTGCTGGTGCGCGTGCACTCCGAGTGCCTCACCGGCGACGTTTTCGGCTCGCTGCGCTGCGACTGCGGCCCCCAGCTGCAGGCGGCGCTCACCGCCGTCGCCCACGAGGGCCGCGGCATCGTGCTCTACATCCGCGGGCACGAGGGCCGGGGAATCGGCCTGCTGCACAAGCTGCAGGCCTACCAGCTGCAGGACATGGGCGTCGACACCGTCGACGCCAACCTCGACCTCGGCCTGCCCGCCGACGCCCGGGACTACGGCACCGGGGCGCAGATCCTGGTCGACCTCGGTGTGCACACCATGCGGCTGCTGACCAACAACCCCGCCAAGCGCGCCGGGCTCGAGGGCTACGGCCTCCGCGTGCTCGGCCGGGTGCCGCTGCCGAGCCACGTCACGGCGGAGAACCTCGGCTACCTGCGCACCAAGCGCGACCGCATGGGGCACCTGCTCGACATCATCGAGCCGGAGACCGAGTCCGGCCCGGCGGACATCCCGGTGCCGGCCCCGGCCGACGCCCCGGGCGCCACCACGGTGCCGGGTACGGACGTCCCGCTGGGCCAGAACGAGCAGCCGGCATGAGCGGCGCCGGCGCTCCGCAGGTCACCGCCGTCGACGCGACCGGGCTGACGCTCGGCATCGTGGCCACCACCTGGCACGCGGAGCTCACCGACTCGCTGCTGGCCCGCGCCGTCGAGGCGGCGCAGGCCAGCGGCGTGCCCTCGCCCACGGTCGTCCGCGCGCCGGGTGCGGTCGAGCTGCCCGTCGTCGCCCAGGCACTGGTCGAGCGGCACGATGCCGTCGTCGCCCTCGGGGTCGTCGTCCGCGGCGGCACGCCGCACTTCGAGTACGTCTGCGACGCCGTGACGGCGGGGCTGACCCGGGTGGCCCTGGACGCCGGGAAGCCCGTCGGCAACGGCGTCCTCACCTGTGACACCGAGGAGCAGGCCCGCGACCGCGCCGGCCTGCCCGGATCGGCCGAGGACAAGGGCTGGGAGGCCGCGATCGCCGCCCTGGCCACCGCCCTCACCCTGCGGGAGCTGCGCGGCCCGCAGCGGCCGACCGGGTTCGGCGTCGCACCGGCCGGCCAGGAGGCCCGAGCATGAAGACCTTCGACACCCTGTTCACCGAGCTGGCCGCCAAGGTCGAGGCCGGGGACCCCGCGTCCGGCACCGTCGTGGCCGTGCGCGACGGCGTGCACGCCGCCGGCAAGAAGGTCGTCGAGGAGGCCGCCGAGTCCTGGATGGCGGCCGAGCACGAAGGCGCCAGCCGCACCGCCGAGGAGATCAGCCAGCTCCTCTACCGGGTGCAGGTGCTCATGCTGGCCCGGGGGCTCACGCTGGACGACGTCTACGCTCACCTCTGAAAGCAGAAGGACCCCGTCCTCCTCACCCCTCGCAAGCTCGGGGCGAGCCTCGGGACGGGGCCTGACCGAGTACCCACCTCGACGAAAGAGCTGTCACTTGCTGCGCATCGCCGTGCCCAACAAGGGCGTCCTGAGCGAGCCGGCGGCGGAGATGCTCGCCGAGAGCGGCTACCGCCAGCGGCGCAGCACCAAGGACCTCGCGGTCTACGACCCGGACAACGACACCGAGTTCTTCTACCTGCGCCCGCGCGACATCGCGGTGTACGTGGCCGCCGGCACGCTGGACGTCGGCATCACAGGCCGCGACATGCTGCTGGAGACCGCCCCGGCCGACGGCGAGGGCCCGGCCGCGGTGGAGGTCATGCCGCTGGGGTTCGGCCGGTCGTCGTTCCGCTTCGCCAGCCCGGTGGAGTCCGGCATCGAGCGGGTGGAGCAGCTGGCCGGCAAGCGGATCGCCACCGCCTACCCGGTGCTGCTGCAGCGGTTCCTCGACGACGCCGGCATCTCCGCCGGGGTGGTCAAGCTCGACGGCGCGGTGGAGACCGCCTGCCGCCTCGGGGTGGCGGAGGCCGTCTGCGACGTGGTGGAGACCGGCACGACGCTGCGGGCCGCAGGCCTGCACATCATCGGCGACCCGGTGCTCACCAGCGAGGCCGTGCTGGTCCGCCGGCAGGGCGCCGAGGAGATCCCCGCCGTCGCCCAGCTGCGCCGCCGGCTGCGCGGGGTCCTGGTCGCGCGGCAGTACGTGATGCTCGACTACGACTGCCCGAACGAGCTGCTCGAGAAGGCCACCGCCGTCACCCCGGGCATCGAGGGCCCGACGGTGAGCCCCCTGCAGACGCCGGGCTGGTCGGCCGTGCGCGCGATGATCGCCCGCACCGAGACCAACCGGGTGATGGACGAGCTCTGGGAGCTCGGTGCCCGGGCCATCCTCGTCACGAGCATCCACGCCTCGCGCATCTGAGGCCGCGGAACCGCGCAGCGGCGGCGTTCGTCTCGCACCGGTATGCGACGTCTTCCGCCGCTCGCCCTCCTGACCCCGCTCCTGGTCCTCGCCGCCTGCGCCTCCGGCTCCGGAGCGGCCGGCGGGACCGACGGCGGGGCCGCGTCGGGGATCTCGCAGGCCGACGACCACCTGCGCATCGAGGTCGACCGCGGGAACGGGTCGCCGCCGCAGACCTGGACGCTCCGCTGCGCCGGCGTCGTCGCGGGGAGCCACCCGCAGGCGGAGGCGGCCTGCGCGCACCTCGAGGGGATGAGCGATCCGTTCGCGCCCGTACCGGGCGACGCCATGTGCACCGAGCAGTACGGCGGCGCGCAGACCGCACGGATCACCGGGACGTGGCGAGGAACCCCCGTCGAACTGGAGCTGTCCCGGGTCGACGGCTGCCGCATCGCGCAGTGGGACGCCCTCGGCCCCGTCCTGCCGGTGCCGGTGGGCGTCGAGCCGCAGGCCTGAGAGCGGATCCGCCGCGCCCGCCGGGTGGAGCGGACAGCGGGTCGCTGGTCAGCGGCGGGTGGTGCGGTCCACCAGGTCGATGGCCGTGCACAGGCCCAGCGCCATGGCCCGGCCGCTGGTGGCGCCGGTGGCGAGCAGCCGCTCGATCGCCGGCGCCAGCGGGCGCTCGCCGACCAGTCCGCGCAGGACGGCGGCGTACTCACCGCTCACCTGCCCGGCGGCCGCGTGTCGCAGCAGGGCCCGCGACAGCTCCGTGGTGCGACCGGCGGCCAGCGAGCAGACGCCGGCGGCGAACCTGTCGGCGGCCGGGTGACCCAGCAGCACCAGCCCGGCGATCGTGCCGGCCATGACGTCGTCCCCCGCCGGGGTCAGCCCCGGTCCGAGACCGATCAGCCGGGTGGCGGTGCGCAGCGCCGCCTCCAGGTCGGCGCGGCGGACGGCGCCGCGCAGGGCCGCCAGCGGGCCGCCGGGACCGGTCGGCAGCCCGGGCAGCGTGAACGAGCTGTGCGGCACGCCCTCCCCGTACAGGGTGGTGCGCAGCTGGCGGACGCCCTCGGGCAGGAGCGCCGGGTGCCCCCCGGGCAGCCGCGGCCGGGGGTCCCACCAGGAGGCCGCGCTGACCGCGAGGTCGCCGACGACGACGCGCCCGGCGCCCACCTCGGCGGGCGCTCCTGTGGGCAGGGCCACGAGCGGCCGGCCGTTGCTCGGGCGGAAGAGGACGCACCCCAGGGGGACCCGCGCGGCGTCGCTGGTGAGGACACCGACGACGTCGCCGCCGCCGCGCTCGCCCACGACCTGCACGTAGACGGCGGCCGGGCCGGTCAGCAGCACCCGTGCCGGGCGGACCGGCCCCCGCAGCAGGTCCGCCACGCCCGTGCTCGCCGCGGCGGGAACCGCGGCCGGTGCCTTCGAGGCCGGTGCCGTGCGGGCCGCGGCGCGTGCCCCCGCCCGGGGGAGGGGGATGGTCGGCAGGCCTGCGCGTGAGGCGCGGCCACGGAGTGCAGGGCCCTCACCGGGGCCGGTACGGACTTCGGTGTCGTCGATCGCGCACATGGGTCGCCCTCCACCCGACGGGACGACGGAGGCCCTGGATAGACGCTCCGCCCCTCGGTCCCCCCGCCCGCGGGGACGGTGCACGCGCCTCCTGACGGAACGCCTACCATCCAGCGAGCGGGTGGATCGAGGTCGAACCTAAGCGGCGCGTCGCACGCCCTCTTATGGCGGATGTCGCCAAGAATGGGGTTCGGCGTCCGGGGACACCTGACAGGATCCTGTGGTGTGGCACCCTGGACGACGACCGAAAGGGGATGCCTCGTGACCCGGAGTGATGTGACTCAGGCCGCTGCAACTCAGGGCAATGGAACCGCCCCGTTCCGTCGCAACTGGGCGGTCGACGAGTCGCCCCGCATCGAATCCCGGGACGACCGCTCGAGCTGGCAGCAGCGCATGGGTCTGACCGTCCAGGAGGCGCTCGGGCTCCCGGTCCTGGACGGCGCGTCGGTGGCCGCCGGTGCGTCCGGGCTGAGCCGCTCGATCCGGCACATGGTCGTCGACAACCCGGCCGAGCCGCTGGCGGCCGCCGGTCCCGACGTCCTCGTCGTGCTGGGCGCCCGACTTCCGCAGGCCGATCCGGCCGGCTGCCGCGCCCTCGTCCAGCGGCTCGACGCGGCCGGCACCGCTGGGCTGGCCTACCGGCGCACCGACGGGGCTGCGCCGTTGCCCGCCGAGGTCCTCGCCGAGGCCGACCGCCGCGGGCTGCCGGTGCTGGCCCTGCCCGCGGGCGCCCGGATCGACGAGATCGTCTCCGAGGTCCTCGGCACGGTCGTCGCCAAGCAGGGGCAGGCGCTCGCGCTCTCCTCCCGCATGGACCACGAGTTCATCGGGGTGGCCCTCACGGGCGGAGGGCTGGCGGAGGTGACCCAGCGGCTGGCCGTGATGCTCGAGGGCGCCGCCGTGCTCGGCCTGGGGCCCGACCGCGAGGTGGTCACCAGCGCGGGCCCGAGCGACGACGTCGCCGAGATCAGCGAGTGGCTGTGGCTGCTGGACGCCGCCGCCGACGACGCCCTGGCCGAGCTCGCCCCGTCCCGCCGCCTCTCGGGCGTCCGGGCCGACCAGATCGTGGTCACCCCGGCCGACGTGCTCGCCGACGCCGACCTCTCGCCGGCCGACGGCATCCTGCTCGTCCCCGGGCACCACCAGCTGCCCGGCGGCGTGGGTGAGTACGCGGTCGCGCCGATCATGGCCGGGGACCAGCGGCACGGCTGGCTCGTCGCGGTGCACCGGACCGGCGCGATGATGCTCGGCGCCGGTGGTGTGCTGGAGCGGGCTGCCGTCATCGCCGCCCTCTCGGTCATCCGGCTGCAGGCGGTGCACTCGGTGGAGCTGCGCTTCCAGGGCGACCTCGTGCGCCGGCTCGTCGGTGGTTCCGTCGGGCACACCGAGCGGACGCTGGCCTACACCCGGTCCTTCGGCTGGCGGCTCGACGGCCCGGTGGCCGTCCTCGTCACCGCGACCGAGACCGTCGCCGACGCCGCGGCCGATCCGACCCGCGCCCTCGACGTCCTGGATCGGCTGGCCGACGGGTGGCGGGCGGCGCTGGAGCCCGAGGTGGCCGGGGCCGCCGTCGCCGGGCTCGCGACCGAGATCGTCACCCTGGTCCCGCTGGACGGGCGGACGCCGGAGGAGCTGTCGGCCGTCGTGTCCGCGGTGACCTCCCGCGTGAACGGCCGGCTGCGCCGGGTCGGCCGGCTGCTGGGCACGGGCATCGGCCGTCCCGCGGGCAACCTCTCGGAGCTCGCCGAGGCCCACCGGCAGGCGCAGCGCGCGCTCGGCGTGGGCCAGGAGATCCACGGCGGGTCGGCCGTCACGCACTTCGACCAGCTCGGGGTGTTCCGGCTGCTCTCGCTGATCCCCGACAGCACCGAGCTGCGCTCCTACGTCGACGAGGTGCTCGGCCCGCTGGCCGACGCCGGGGATGCCGACTCCGCCGATCTGCGGGAGACGCTGCGGGTACTGCTGGAGACCAACCTCAACGTCGCGGAGTCCGCCCGCCGGCTGCACTTCCACTACAACACCATGCGGTACCGGATCGGGAAGCTGGAGCGGATCCTCGGTCCGTTCACCACCGACCCGACCCTCCGGCTGAACCTGCTCCTGGCCCTGCACGCGGCCCGCATGCGCGGTCTGGACCAGCTGGCCCGACCGCCGCTGGACGGTGGGCTGGCGCTGCCCCACGACGGGCTCGAGGCGCTGGTCTAGCGGTACATCCAGCGCGCGACCCCGCCGGGCCGCCGCCCGGGGAGCGGGCCGGCCCGTCGCCGGGCAGGGTGGTGCGGGGTGCCGCACGGGGCGGCGCGGGAGGAGGTCCACATGACGCAGGCCGAACGTCCGCTCGCCGGCAAGGTGGCCCTGGTCACCGGGGCGTCATCGGGCATCGGTGCGGCGACCGCGGTCGCGCTGGCCGCGGCCGGTGCCGCCGTCGCCATCGGTGCCCGGCGCACCGACCGCCTCGACGAGCTGGCCGCCCGGCTCCGCGACAGCGGTGCTGCGGTGCTGCAGCTGGCGCTCGACGTCACCGACGAGCAGGCCTGCGCCGACGCCGTGACCCGCACGCGGTCGGAGCTCGGCGGCCTCGACGTCCTGGTGAACAACGCGGGCGTGATGCTGCTGGGCACCGTGGTGGGCGCGGACACCGAGGACTGGCGCCGGATGATCCAGACCAACGTCATGGGGGTCCTGTACATGACCCACGCGGCTCTCGACGGGATGGTCGAGCAGGGCGCCGGTGACATCGTGAACGTGTCCAGCGTGGCCGGACGGCAGGCCCGCAAGGGCGCCGGTGTCTACAACGCCAGCAAGTGGGCGGTGAACGCCTTCAGCGAGTCACTGCGGCAGGAGGTCACCGGCCGGGGCGTGCGGATCTCCCTCGTCGAGCCCGGCGCGGTCACCACCGAGCTGACGTCGCACATCACCCAGCCCGAGGCGAAGGCCGCCTCGGAGAAGATGCACGCCGGCATGCGGGCGCTGCACGCCGAGGACATCGCCCGCGCGGTGGTCTACGTCGTCACCCAGCCGCCGCACGTGGCGGTCAACGAGGTGCTCGTCCGCCCCACCGACCAGGAGCGCTGAGCGGGCCCGGGGCCGGCCCGGCCACTCTCACAGCAGCCAGGACCGAGGACCGCCGATGACCGGATGACCCTGATCATCGGCGGTTTCAGTCGCGGAAGACCTCGATGTCGGCGCCCATCTCCACGAGCCGTTCGTAGAGCTGCTCGTAGCCGCGGGCGATGATGTCGACGTTGCGCAGCACCGACGTCCCCTTCGCCGCCAGCATCGCCAGCAGGATGCACACGGCCGGGCGCAGGGCCGGCGGGCAGACGACCTCGGCGCTGGACCACCGGGTCGGGCCGGTGACCAGCACCCGGTGCGGGTCGAGCAGCCGGACGTCCGCGCCCAGCCGGGTGAGGTCGGAGAGGTGGATCGCCCGGTTGTCGTAGACCCAGTCGTGGATCAGCGTCGAGCCGTGCGCCTGCGCGGCGATGACGGCGAAGAACGGCAGGTTGTCGATGTTCAGGCCCGGGAACGGCATCGGGTGCACCTTGTCGATGGGCGCCTTCAGCTCGGACGGGTGGATGGTGATGTCGGCCAGGCGCGTGTGCCCGTTGTCGGCCAGGTACTCCGGGGACAGGTCGTAGCGCAGCCCCATCTCGGCCAGCACCGCGAGCTCCACCTCGAGGAACTCGACCGGTGCCCGCGCCACCGTCAGCTCCGACCCCGTCACGATGCCGGCGGTGAGCAGGCTCATCGCCTCCACCGGGTCCTCGCTGATCGTGTAGTCGACGTCGGCGTCGAGCACCGGACGGCCGTGCACGACCAGGGTGGTGCTGCCCAACCCCTCGACACCCACGCCGAGCAGCTGCAGGTACAGGCAGAGGTCCTGGACCATGTAGTTGGAGCTGGCGTTGCGGATGGTCGTCGTCCCCTCGGCGCGGGCCGCGGCCAGCAGCGCGTTCTCGGTGACGGTGTCGCCCCGCTCGGTGAGGACGATCGTGCGGTCGGCGGCGCGCGGGCCGTCGACGGTGGCCTGGTACTCGCCGGCGTGCGCCTCGATCTGCAGGCCGAAGGGGCGCAGCGCGATCATGTGCGGCTGCACGGTGCGCGTGCCGAGGTCGCACCCGCCGGCGTAGGGCAGCCGGAAGCCGGCGGACCGGTGCAGCAGCGGACCCAGGAACATGATGATGCTGCGGGTCCGGCGGGCGGCGTCGGCGTCGATGCCGTCGAGGTCGAGCTCGTCGGGCACCACCAGCGTGAGGTCGTGCCCTTCGGCGTCCCAGGTGGCGGAGACGCCGATCGAGCGCAGCACGTCGAGGATCCGCTCGACCTCCACGATCCGCGACACGTTCCGCAGGGTCGTCCGGCCACGGTTGAGCAGCGCGGCGCACAGCAGGGCGACGGCTGCGTTCTTCGACGACTTGACCGCGACCGTGCCGCGCAGCGGCCGCCCGCCGGTCACCCGGAGGTGGGCGGGCCCGGCCGGTCCGAGGCTGATCAGCTCGCTGTCGAGCGCGGCGGAGAGCCGGCCGAGGAAGTCGAGGGTGAGGTTCTGGCTGCCCTGCTCGATCCGGGCGACGGCGCTCTGGCTGGTGTTCAACCGGCCGGCGAGCTGCTGCTGGGTGAGCCCCCGGTGCCGGCGGGCGTCGCGGACCAGGGCCCCGATGCGCCGCATGCCGCCGTCGGGGGAGTCGAGGGGGGTCACCGGGTCACGCTATCTCACAACTGAGATGACGAGCGGGTGCCGCCCAGCACGAGCCCATGCTGCCCGACGTGCCGTGCGGCGAGAGGCCGGAGCGCGCGCGAGACTGCACCCGTGGACGTACTGGTCACCGGCGGCACGGGCCGCCTCGGGCGGCACCTGGTGCCGCAGCTGCGGGACGCCGGGCACGAGGTGCGCCAGATGTCGCGCCGGGGCACCGGTCCGGGCGGGGTCCGCGGCGACCTCGCCACCGGACGGGACCTGAAGCCGGCGCTCGGCGGCGCGGAGGTGGTCGTGCACGCGGCCAGCGATCCGCGCGGCGACCCCTGGGAGGTCGACGTCGCCGGCACCCGCCGCCTGGTCGAGGCGGTCGACCGGTCCCGGCTGCGCCACCTCCTGTACGTCTCCATCGTCGGCGTCGACCGGGTGCCGCTGGGCTACTACCGCGCGAAGTACGCCGCCGAGCAGGTGCTGCTCGCCTCTGCGTTGCCGGTCACCCTGGTGCGGATCACCCAGTTCCACGGATTCGTCGACGAGCTCCTGGGGACGGCGCGGCGCGGACGGCTGCTACCGGTGCCCATGGGATGGCGGGTGCGCCCGGTGGACGTGACCGAGGCCGCCGCGCACCTGACCGGGCTGGTGACGGCCGCGCCGTCGGGCGACGTGGTCGAGTTCGCCGGGCCCGAGGAGCACACGGTGGCCGACCTCGCCCGGGCGTGGGCGCAGGTGCGGGCGCCGAACGCGCGGGTCGTGGCCACGCCGGTGCCGGGGCGGCTCGGAGCGGCGCTGCGCGACGGCGGGGCGCTGCCCGTCCGCGGAGCGCGCGGACGCCGGACCTGGGCCGAGCACCTGCGCGGCTGACGCCCGGCGGCCCCTCGTCCCGGGCCGGAACCGCAGCGTTCCTGCCACTCGTCGCGGGCGGAGCGCCGGCCGGGTGGGGTGTCCGGAGCCCGCCGGTGCTCCGTCGGCCCACCGCCCTAGGGTCCGGTCGTGACCACCCCCGACGCCGCTCCCGACGGCCGCACGCTCCTTGCCGTCGTCGTCACCGTGCTCGCCTGGGCGTCGGCGTTCGTCGGCATCCGCGCCGTCGGTGACGACCTCTCGCCCGGGGCCCTCGCGCTGGGCCGGCTGCTCGTCGGCACGCTCGTGCTGGGCCTGCTGGTCGCCCGCCGTGGGTGGGTGCGGCCCGCGGCCCGGGACTGGCGGCTGCTGGCGATCTGCGGCGTCGGCTGGTTCGCCGTCTACAACCTGGCGCTCAACGCGGCCGAGCAGCACCTCGACGCCGGGACGACGGCGATGCTGGTGAACATCGGCCCCATCCTCATCGCCGTCTTCGCCGGGTTGTGGCTCGGCGAGGGCTTTCCGCGCCGGCTGGTCGCCGGCATCACCGCCGCGTTCGGCGGGATGCTCCTGATCGTGCACCTGGGCCTACGCGCTCTCCCGGATGGACGCCGGCCGGCTCGGGGTCACCACCTACCTGGTGCCGCCGCTGGTCATCCTGCTCGGCTGGCTGCTGCTCGAGGAGGCGCCTCCGGCGCTCGCGCTCGTCGGGGGCGCGGTCTGCCTCGTCGGGGTGGCGGTGTCCCGCCGGAGGTCTCCCCGTCCGCTGGTCCCGGCGGCCGGGATGCCGGCGGACCGGGCCGGCGCCGCCGACCAGCGGTAGGCGCGCCGACGACGACCGGGTGTGCAGGACGCCGCGGTCGTGGGGTAGGCACGGCACCGGGGCCATCGACGATGGCCGTCCGAGACGACCGGCCGGGAGGTTCGTGGTGGAGGAGCAGGACTGGGCGCAGGTGGTGGCGGCGGCCACGCGGGCGCCGTCGATCCACAACACGCAGCCGTGGCGGTTCGTGGCCGGGCCCGACCGGCTCGAGCTGTTCATCGATCCCGGCCGTGCGTTGCCGGTGCTGGACCCGAGCGGGCGGCAGCAGGTGATCAGCTGCGGGATCGCCCTGGAGTTCGCGGTGGTGGCGCTCGCCGCCCGCGGGTGGGCCGCCGAGGTCGAGGAGCTGCCCGACGGCGCCGGGCCGACCCATCTCGCGACGCTCCGGATCACCCCCGCCGGTGACGCGTCGGTCGACGACCGGTCGCTGGCGGAGGCGATCGATAACCGGCACACCGTCCGCGCGCCGTTCGCGGCGCGCGCCGTGCCGGAGGAGCTGCTGGAGCGGCTGCAGGCCGAGGCGCGTGCCTTCGGCACCTGGGTCAAGCCGATCGCGCGCTCGGAGGAGGAGGTCGCCACCGTCTTCCTCATCTCCCGCGCCGAGGAGATGGAGCAGGGCGACCCCGCCTACCTCGCCGAGTTGGAGAGCTGGCTGCGCACCGACCCCGCCGCCGTGGACGGCGTGCCGCTCGGCGCGGTGCCGAGCGAGGACCCGCAGGAGCGGGCGTCGAACTGGCTGATCCGGGACTTCGTCGCCGGGCACCGGGAGCAGCACGCATTCCGGGCCGCCGGCGACCCCACCGCTCCGCCGCCGGAGGTGGAACGCCCGGCCGTCGTGCTGATGGGTACCGACGGCGACGACCGCACCGCCTGGCTGCGAGCGGGGCGCGCGCTGGGCCGCGTGCTGCTGGAGGTGACCGCCGCCGGCCTGGTCGCCTCGCCGCTCACCCAGGCGCTCGACTGGCCGGCGACCCGGACCCGGATGCAGTCCCGGCTGTCCCTGGTCGGGCATCCGCAGATGCTGCTGCGCATGGGCTACCCGCGCGAGCCGGACCCCGACGCGCCGTCGCCCGCGGTCAGCGGCCGGCGCCCGGTGCGCGACGTGCTGCGCTTCGAACCGGCAGGCTGATCGGGGCGGCGCCGGTCACCGGCCCTGGGGCGCGGGCGCCCAGGGGTCCTCCGGGTCGACGTCGCCCGGCTCGGCGTCCTCGGGCCCGGTGCCGCGGGCCCGGGTCCCCGCCGGTGCGGTGTGCCCGGTGCGGGACGCCGTCGCACCGCGGCCCGCGGCGGCCTCCAGCGCCGCGTCGCGGGCGCGCGCCTCCTCCGACCGGCGGGCCTGCTCCCGGGCCCGCTCCCGGCGCAGTACCGACCCGTCCGGCGCCGCGTCGCCGCGCCGGGCGAGCCACCACAGCGTGCCGCCGGTCAGGGCCAGCGCGAGCGGCAGCGGATAGGCCGCGGCGCGTTCCGTGCCGCCTTCCCCGAGGAATCCGGTGACCCCGGTCAGGACGAAGATGGTCGTGGCGACGGCCACCATGCCCAGCAGGACCACGGTGGTGCCCAGCGCCTCGGACCGGGGCCGGACGGCGTAGGCGAGCGTGACCAGGCCGAGCCCGCCGCCCACCAGGTACAGGACGGCGCCGATCGCGTGCAGCGTGCCGTTGCCGTCGGTCGGGAAGACGCCGACCAGCAGCACGCCCAGCGCGGCCACCCCCAGGAGCACCGGCACCGCCCGGGACGCGCTGCCGCGCAGCGCGGGACGCAGCAGCAGGGCGCCACCCAGGATGAGCGCGGCCTGCACCACGAAGGAGGCGTTCATCAGCTGCCGGGCGGGCGAGTCGCTCGCGCCCAGCGCGCTGATCACGTCGTCGACACGGGAGTAGGGGCCGGCGTAGCGGGCCTGGGCGACGGCCTCCACGACGAAGAACTGGAGGGTCAGCACCCAGGTGAGGGCGCCCCAGCGGAGGCGGTTGGGCATCACGCCCGCCATGCTCCCAAACCGGGCCCGTCGGCCCGGGCGAGGACGGCGGCGAACTGGTCGGCCGACAGCCAGGAGGGGTTGCTACCCGCGGCCATTCGGACGACCTCGGCGTCGGCGAACGCCGGATCGGCGAGCAGCTCGGCCCGGGGGACCGGCTCGTGGAGCAGGCGCACGCGGACGGGGACGGACGGGCCCCCCGGCCCGTCGTCGACCGCGCCGGCCACGGTCCCCAGGGCCTGCACCCCGGGGTGGTGGCGGCCGCTGAGCCACAGCAGGCAGGGCTGTCCGGGAGCCAGGAGTCCGATGCGGTAGGACGGCCGCAGGCAGCGGTCCAGCAGCCGCTCCTCCCCGGCGCCCCAGCCGGGAGACAGCTCGTCCGGCGGGGTGGAGGTCTTGAGCAGCCAGCAGGCGACGTCGGCGGCCGTCAACCGGGCCATGCCGTCAACTCCCCGCGGGCCGGTGGTGCGCTCCCGCCGCGTCCGGGCCGGGGGCGCCCCACCCGGGCGCGGTGCTCAGTCGGTGGCCGAGTGCACGTCGGCGCCGGCCGGGTCGGCGTCGTCGGACCCCACCGCCTGGCGCTCCTGCTCGGTGCGGTGCTCGAGGACCTCGTCGCTGGGGTGCGGGTCCTTGGCGTGCTGCGTCCGGTCGCGGGTCGGGCTCTCCTCGGGCTCCATGACGTCGTCGAGGTTCGGGCGGTCGTGGGGCTCGGTCATCGGGGCGTCCTCCGGATCGATCGAATACGGTCGGCAGGAGCCATAGCCCCGACCCGCCCCGGCTAACCGGGAGGATGATCACCTCGGCTCCAGCCGGGCCGCGGGCAGCCAGGCCTCGACGAGCGCCGGCCCGTGCGGGGTGCTCACCGTGTAGGCGACCCGGCCTTGCCAGGCGCCCTCCCGCTGACGCCACTCGACGAGCAGGCCCGGCCAGGTGCCGGGGGAGTCCGGGGGGTCGTGCACCCAGCAATGGCGCCCCTCGCCGTGGTCGCCCGTGGCCGTCGGACGGTCCGCGACGGGGGTGTGGGGAACCGGATCGCCCAGCGGGGGGCGGGAGAGCTGGGGGACCACCCCCGAGTCCGCCGCCCGCTCACCCAGGGAGCGGCCGCCGCGCCCCCGGTTCATCCCGCCCGCCACGGGAGGAGTCTCGCACGCCGGTCGAACAGGCGTTCGACGGCGTGCTGCCCGCGGACGCGAACGGGCGCCTCCCCGCGAGATCGCGGAGGGCGCCGTCCCCGGTGTCCGCGGGTCGTCCAGGGCCCTGCGGACCGGACGGGCTCGAATCCTGACCTGACCGGTCCCGGAACGCAACCGGCGCGGCACCTCCACGAGGTGCCGCGCCGGCTGCGTCCCCGGGGTCAGTCGCTGCCGAGGCCCTCGGTGAGGGTGCGGGCGACCGTCTGCAGCAGCGGGTGCGCCGGCAGGTCCTCGACGAGCACGGGCAGCGGCAGCGACCAGTTGGGCCGGTCGTCGGCGCCGGGCATGTTCGGCCGGCGCTGCTCCCCGACGGCGTCGTCCAGCGTCGCCGACAGCAGCAGCGACGGCGCCGTCGCCAGCAGGGCGTGCGCCTGCTCCACGGCCTGCTCGACCGTGGCGTCGTCGGAGAGCCCCGGCAGGTGCGCCAGCAGCGAGTTGCGACCGCGCTCGAGCTCCTCGTCGGTACCCGTGCCGTGCTCGCGCTGCTCGTCGACGTCCGCCTCGGTCCACAGCCCCGCCACCGTCGGCAGGTCGTGGGTGGTGATCGCCGCCATCGCCTCGGCCGGCCACTCCGCGGGGGCGTCGTCCTCGAACCACAGCAACCGGTAGGAGAGCACCCCGTGCTCGGCCATGGCCTCGCGGACGCCCTCCTCGACGGTGCCCAGGTCTTCGCCGACCACCAGCGCCTGTGCGCGGTGGCTCTCCAAGGCGACGATGTTGAGCAGGTCCTCGGCGGGATAGCGGACGTAGGCGCCGTCGGCCGCGCTGCCGTCCGACGGCACCCACCACAGCCGGAACAGCCCCATGACGTGGTCGATGCGCAGGCCGCCGGCCCCGGCCATGGTGGCGCGGATCGACTGGACGAACGGCTCGTAGTCGGCGTCGCGCAGCCGCCACGGGATCAGCGGGGGAGAGCCCCAGTCCTGCCCGGCGGAGTTGAACGCGTCCGGCGGCGCGCCGACGCTCACGCCGTCGGCGAGCACCTCCTGCCACGACCAGGCGTCGGCGCCGCCGCCGGCGAAGCCGATCGGCAGGTCCTGGATGACCGTCATCCCGTCGGTGGCCGCGGTGAACTGCAGCTCCAGCGCCCACTGCAGCCAGGCGTGGAAGGCCACGACCGCGCCGTGCTGCTCGGCGTAGGCGGCGACGCCCGGCCCGTCGGGGCGGCGCAGCTCGTCGGGCCAGGTGTGCCAGTCGGCGCCGTGCTCCTCGGTGATCGCCGCCCAGGTGGCCCAGTCCTGCAGCGTGCGCCCCTGCTCCTCCCGCCAGCGGGCGAAGGCCTCCCCGCCACCGTGGGCGAAGAAGATGCGCATGAGCACCTCGCGCTTGCGTGCCCAGATGGCGTCGCGGTCGATCAGGGCGCCGTCGGACAGGGCGCGGCCCGCGTCGGCCTCCACGTCGACGCCGTCCGCGCCGGGCACCTCGTCGACCCGCAGGTAGATCGGGTTGCGGAACCGGCGGGTGGCCGGCAGGTAGGGGCTGGCCTCCTGCGCGGCGATCGGCGCGACCGCGTGCAGCGGGTTGATCAGCAGGAAGCCCGCGCCCTGCTCGGTGGCCATCTGCCGGATGGTCCGCAGGTCGCCCAGGTCGCCGATGCCCCAGCTGTCCCGACCGCGGGCGGCGTACAGCTGCACCGCCCAGCCCCAGGCGCGGTCGTCGGGCAGCCAGCAGCGGCCCGGCGACACGATCAGCCGGCGGCGGCGTCCCTCCGGCGACTGCAGCCAGTGGTAGCCGAGGGGGAAGTCCTCCGGCAGCTCGCCGTCGATGTGCCGCACCTCGCCGTCCTCGCAGACGACGTCGGCCTCGTCCACCTCGAGCGGGTCACCGGGGCGGGCGACGATGGGCGCCCGCTCCTCGAGGTCGGCCGGCGGCTCACCGATGACCGCCCGCAGCCTCTCGATGGTCTCCTGCGCTACCTGGTGCTCCTCGTCGAGCGCGTCCAGCCAGCTCGCATCGATGCCCCAGTCGTCGGTCGTCGGCTTCGTCACCGGTCGATCCTCTCCGGCGTGGAGGCAGGCCGCAGCCTCAGCCGCGAGGTCGCGCCCGTGACGTTGCCCGCTTCGTGGCCGGTGCGGTCGCCGGGTGCTCCGGCCAGGGGTGCCGGGGATAGCGGCCACGGAGCTCGCTGCGGACGGCGGGGTACCCGGTGGTCCAGAAGCCGGCGAGGTCGGCGGTGGTGGCCACCGGCCGCTGCGCGGGGGAGAGCAGCTGCAGCCGCAGCGGCCGGCCGGCGACCCGCGGCGCCGCCGCCCAGCCGAACACCTCCTGGAGCCGCACCGAGAGGGTCGGCACCTCCGGATCGGTGTAGTCGACGCGGATCCGCGAACCGGTGGGCACCGTCACGGTGTCGGGGACGACGGCGTCCAGCTCGCCGGCCACGCGCCAGGGGACCAGCGCCCGGAGCGCCGCGACGACGTCCACCCGGGACAGGTCGGCCCGGCTCCGGGCACCGGAGACGTCGATCGTGGCGAGCAGGGCTGCGTCGTCGACGGCGGGCCACGGGTCCCCGAGGCCGGCGTGCGCCGCCGCCAGGCGCTCGCGCAGCCGTCGTGCCGCGGGTGTCCAGCGGAGCAGCCCGAGGCCCTCCAGCCGCAGCCCCTCGGCGATCGCCGCCGCCACGGCGGCCGGGTCGGGCACGCCCGTCGGGCGCTCGGCCAGGACGATCGCGCCCAGCCGTTCCACGCGGGCGCTGCGGACGTCGCCGTCGCGCCAGGACACCTCGTCCCGGTCCTCGTGGAGCGCGCCGGCGGCGTCGAGGGCGGTCGCCTCGTCGATCGCCACGGCCGACCGCACCCGGGCGTCCCGCCGGCCGGGGGCCCGGTCGGCGACCGCGACAGCCAGCCAGGGCGCACCGGTCAGCTCGGTCCCCGGTGCCAGCTCGGCGCCGGTGCCGGCGGCCATGAGGTAGGTGCCGGTGGTCCCCGGCCGGCGCCGGGCGAGCCGCTCGGGGTGGGCCAGGCCGACCACCAGGCCGGCGGCGGTGTCGTCGGGCAGGCGGGGCGCGGCGGCGTCCGCGGTGGCCCGCTCGAGGCGGGCCACCTCCTCCCGCCAGCGGGAGGTGGCGCCGCGGTCGGCACCCGAGCGCAGCGCCCGCCAGGTCGCGGTCAGGTCGTCTCCGCGGACGGCGACGTCCGCGGAGAGGAGTGCGACCACCTCGGCGGCGCGGCGACGGCCGATCAGCGGGGCGCCGTCGAGCAGCGCGCGGGCCAACCGCGGGTGCACCCCGGCCGCCGTCAGCGCGCGCCCCCGGCCGGTCGCCCGGCCGTCGTCGTCCACCGCGCCGATCGCCCGCAGCGTCCGCCCGGCCACGAGCAGGGCGGCGGACGGGGGAGCGTCGAGGAGGCCGAGGCCGCCCCCCTCCGGCGCACCCCAGCACGCCAGCTCCAGGGCGAAGGCGGTGAGGTCGGCGGTGGCGACCTCCGGCGTGTCGTGGGCGGGGAGCCGGTCGTGCTCGGCGGCGGTCCAGCAGCGGTAGACCGCGCCGGGTGCCTCCCGGCCGGCCCGGCCGGCTCGCTGGGTGACCGACGCCCGCGAGGCGCGGACGGTGACCAGCGAGCCGAGGCCGCGGGACAGGTCGGCTCGCGGCACCCGGGACAACCCGGCGTCGACGACGACGCGGACCCCCGGCACGGTGAGGCTGCTCTCCGCCAGCGCCGTCGCCAGGACGATCCGGCGGCGGCGCCCCGGTCGCAGTGCAGCGTCCTGCGCCGCGGCCGGCAGCCGGCCGTGCAGCACCAGTACGTCGGCGCCGACCCCGCCGAGCTGCCCGGCCACCGTGCTGATCTCGCCGGCACCGGGCAGGAAGACGAGCACGTCGCCGGCCCGCTCCGCCAACGCCCGGCGGACGACCGCGGCGACGTGCCCCAGCAGGCGGGGGTCGACCCGCATGCCGTGCGGTGGATCGACCGGGGTGGTGGGCGGCGCCCAGAGGACATCGACGTCGTGCAGCGCCCCGGGGGCCTCGACGACGGGGGCCGGCTCCCCGTTCCTCCCGAGCAGGGCGGCCAGCCGCTGCGCCTCGGCCGTCGCCGACGTGGCCAGCAGCCGCAGGCCCGGGCGCAGCGCGTCCCGGACGTCCACGCAGAAGGCGAGCGCGAGGTCGGTGTCCAGGTGCCGTTCGTGGCACTCGTCCAGCAGCACGGCGTCCACCCCGGGCAACTCCGGATCGGCCTGCAGGCGGCGGACCAGCAGACCGGTGGTGACCACCTCGACGCGCGTGGCGGCGCTGCGCCGGCTCTCCCCGCGGACGCTGTACCCGATCCGACCGCCGACCGGCTCGCCCAGCAGGGCCGCCATCCGGCGCGCGGCGGCCCGGGCGGCGACGCGGCGGGGCTCGGCGACGACGACGCGCCCGGGCACCGTGCCGGCCAGGGCGAGGGGCACGAGCGTCGTCTTCCCGGTTCCCGGCGGCGACAGGAGCACGGCGGCACCGGCCGCGGCGAGCGCGCCGGACAGCGCGGGGAGTGCGAAGCGCACCGGCAGGTCGGTGCCCGGGATCCCCGGTGGTGGCAGCACGGACCCAGTCTCCCGCGGGGTCGGCCCGGGTCCGTCCCCTGGCAGGGGCGCCACCGGTCCGGTAGGCATCGGCCATGCCGGTGATCGGATTCCACAACTCGCACGAGCAGGTCCATCCCTCGGTACTGCTCGACGCCGTCCGGCACGCCGAGGAGGTGGGCTTCACCGCCGCGATGTGCTCGGACCACCTCACCCCGTGGAACCCGCGGCAGGGGGAGTCGGGGTTCGCGTGGTCGTGGCTCGGCGCGGCGATGGCGACGACGTCCCTGCCGTTCGGCGCGGTGAACGCACCGGGCCAGCGCTACCACCCGGTGATCGTGGCGCAGGCGATCGCCACCCTGGGCGCGATGTTCCCGGGGCGGTTCTGGGTGGCCCTGGGCAGCGGTGAGGCCATGAACGAGCACGTCACCGGTGGCAAGTGGCCGCGCAAGGACGTGCGCGATGCCCGGCTGCTGGAGTGCGTGGCGGTCATCCGTGCGCTGCTGGCGGGGGAGGAGGTCAGCCACGACGGGCTGGTCACGGTCGACCGGGCGAAGATCTACACGCTGCCCGAGCAGCAGCCCGCCCTCATCGCCCCCGCGGTCAGCGTGGCCACCGCGCGGAACGGCGCCGCGTGGGCCGACGGCCTGGTGACCATCAACCAGCCGCACGACAAGCTGCGCGAGATGATCGCCGCCTACCGGGACGCAGGGGGGCTGGGGACGCTGGCCCTGCAGGTGCACGTCTCCTGGGACCCCGACCCCGACCGTGCGCTGGGCCTCGCGCACGACCAGTGGCGCAGCAACGTCTTCCCGCCCCCGCTGTGCTGGGACCTCGACAGCCCGGAGGCCTTCGAGCAGGCCAGCGCGCACGTGACCCGGGAGGACGTGACGGAGGCGGTCCGGGTGTCGGCCGACCTCGGCCAGCACACGGCCTGGCTCCAGGAGTACGTGGACCTGGGGTTCGACCACGTCTACCTGCACCACGTCGGGGTGGAGCAGCGGGCGTTCCTCGACGCCTTCGGCGAGCACGTCCTGCCCCAGCTCGGCGTCACGGCGCCGTTCCCCGCGGTGGCGGTGCAGCGGTGAGGATCACCGACACGTCGGACCTGTGGTGGAAGAACGCCGTCGTCTACTGCCTGGACGTCGAGACGTTCATGGACTGGAACGGCGACGGGGTCGGCGACCTGCAGGGCCTGGCGCAGCGGCTGGACCACCTCGCCGACCTGGGCGTCACCTGCCTGTGGCTGATGCCCTTCTACCCGACCGCCGGGCGGGACGACGGCTACGACATCACCGACTACTACGGGATCGACCCCCGGCTGGGCGACCACGGCGACCTGGTCGAGATGATCCGGACGGCGAACGACCGGGGGATCCGGGTGATCGCCGACCTGGTCGTCAACCACACCTCCGACCAGCACCCCTGGTTCCGGTCGGCGAAGGAGAGCAAGGACTCCCCGTACCGCGACTTCTACGTGTGGCGGGACGACGAGCCGCCGGACACCAGCGACCAGGTGGTCTTCCCCGACGCCGAGAGCGGCATCTGGACGCACAGCCCGGAGACGGGTGAGTGGTACCTGCACCGCTTCTACTCCGAGCAGCCCGACCTCAACGTGGCCAACCCCCGGGTCCGGGACGAGATCGCCAAGATCATGGGGTTCTGGCTGCAGCTGGGGCTGTCGGGGTTCCGCGTGGACGCCGTGCCGTTCCTGCTGGAGACCGCCGGGCTGGACGAGGACTCGGCCGCGCGGTTGCCCGACCCGCACGAGTACCTCCGGGCCCTGCGTGCCTTCCTCGGCCGGCGGACCGGCTCGGGCGTGCTGCTCGGCGAGGTGAACCTGCCCTTCGAGGAGCAGGTGCGATTCTTCGGCGGGCAGGACGGCGACGAGCTCACCATGCAGTTCGACTTCAACACCATGCAGCAGACCTACCTGTCCCTGGCCCGCGGCGACGCCGGACCGCTGGCCGGGGCGCTGGCCGCCCGGCCGGAGATCGCCCCGGACAGCCAGTGGGGCACGTTCGTGCGCAACCACGACGAGCTCACCCTGGACAAGCTGACCGACGACGAGCGCGCCGAGGTCTTCGCCGCGTTCGGTCCGGAGCCCCGGATGCAGGTCTACGACCGTGGCCTGATCCGCCGGCTGCCCCCGATGCTGTCCGGCGATCCGCGCCGCGTGCGGATGGTCTACAGCCTGCTGTTCGCCCTGCCGGGCACGCCGGTGCTCTTCTACGGCGAGGAGATCGGCATGGGGGAGGACCTCTCGGCCGGCAGCCGGCTGTCGGTGCGCACCCCCATGCAGTGGACCGGCGGGGTCAACGGCGGCTTCTCCCGGGCGCCGGCCGACCGGCTGACCCGGCCGGTGGTGGACGGCGGATTCGCCCCCGAGTTCGTCAACGTCGCCGACCAGCGCCGCCACCCCGGGTCGCTGCTGTCCTTCATGAAGCTGCTAGTCCGGCGCTACCGGGAATCCCCGGAGCTCGGCTGGGGCGAGTTCACGGTCCTCGACCAGCCGCACCCCGCGGTGCTGGCCCTGCTCTGCACCTGGGACGACGCGGCGCTGGTCACCGTGCACAACCTCGGGCCGGAGCCGCGCGCGGTGCCGCTGACCGTGCCCGGCTGCGACAGCGGCCACCGCCTGGAGGACCTGCTGACGTCCGGGAGCACCGGCCTGGGCGACGACGGCGCCGCAGAGCTGGCGCTGGAGGGGTACGGCTACCGCTGGCTGCGGGTGGTCGGCGAGGACAGCCGCCGGCTGCTCTGAGCGGCGCTCCGCCGACCGCGCCCGGGGTCAGCCGGTGAGTGCCAGCCAGAGCGGCAGGGTGAGGAGCGCGGCCGTCGTCGTCGCGGACACCTGCGCGGCCACGAAGGCGCCGTTCCCGCCCATCCGGGCGGCCAGGACGTAGGACGCCGTGGCGGGGGGCACCGCGGCGAAGGCGAGGACGACGAACCGCTGGTCGCCCTCCACGCCCAGCAGCACCGCGAGGCCGAGGGCCACCGCCGGCACGGCGAGGAGCTTGACCGCCCCGAGGTAGGCGGCCATGAGGCGCTGCCCGCGCGGCAGGCCGCCCAGGCGCAGGGCCGCGCCGACCGCGAGCAGCCCCAGCGGCAGCGCCGCGGCGGCCAGCCGGGCGAGCGTCGCGTCGACCGGGGACGGCAGCGTCAGCCCGAGGAGGTTGCCGCCCAGGCCCGCGACCGTGGCGAGGATCAACGGGTTGCGGACGACGGCGGCCAGGACCCCCGGGCCGCGTCCACCGGCCGGTCCGCCGGGCGCGCTGCGGGCCAGGGCCGTGACCGCCAGGACGTTGACCAGCGGGACCGTGACCCCGAGCAGCACCCCCATGAGAGCCAGCGCCGCGATCCCGAGGTCGTCGACCAGCGCGAGGGCGATGAAGGTGTTGAACCGATAGGTCGTCTGCCACCCCGAGGCCGCCGTCATCCGGTCGACGCCCGGCAGCCACCGGACCGCCGCGCCCAGGAGGGCCCCCGCTCCGGTGGCGCCCAGCGCGGCCAGCAGCACCCCGCCGGAGCCCGCGGCGGCCAGATCGGCGGACAGGGTGGTGCGGAAGAGGAGGGCCGGGAAGAGCACGAAGTAGACGAGGCGCTCCAGGTCGACCCAGAACCCCGGCGCCCGCCACGCGAAACGGCGGAGGAGCAGGCCGATGAGGATGAGGGCGAACTCCGGCAGGACCAGTGCAGCCGCGTTCACCGGGGGAGCCTAGCCAGCCGTGCGGACCGGCCGCTCCGGCGCGGCATCACCGTGCGTGAGGAGCCCGCCGGGGCGGCCTCCCTCGCGCGTGGGGACGGTGCGCCTAGCGTGGCGCCTGAGGTGATGAGTCATGAGTGAACGCAACGGAAGCACGTCCGTCGGCACGAACACCGCGGAGATCCCGATCGTGCGGCCCCAGGCCCCGGAGACGCCGGAGGCGGCGGCGACGGCACCTGCTGCGCCCGAACCGGCTGCCACGCCGGCAGCCACGCCGGCAGCCACGCCCGAGGGCAGCGAGCCTCCCGCGGCCGACGGCGACGTCGTCCCCGGCATGCACGCGACGGCCCCGGTGAGTGTCCGGCCGCGGCCGCGCATGCCCCGCCGCGGGCCGATGACGGTGATGGGTCCGTGGGCGCCGGTCGCCGGCGGGCTGCTGGGCCTGCTGCTCGGGCTGGTCGTGGTCCTGGTGCTCGGTGGTTCGGCCGACACCTTCGGCGACCGGCTGGCGCTGACCTTCGCCGTCGTCGGGCTCACCCTCCTCGGGGCATCCGGCGTCCTGCTCGCCGACGAGGTGCGCATCGTCCGGCAGCGCGCCCGGGAGGCCGGCGTCCGGCCGCAGTGGGTGGAGTCGACCGCGACGCTGGTCAACGGCCTGACGCCGGCCCGGCTGCTGCTGCTGGTCAGCGCCTTCGTGCTCTTCCTGTCCGCCTACGTCGCCCGCTGACGTCCTCGGCGGTCGCGCCCTCCCCGACGTCCTGATCGCGTGGGAGGGCGCACCGCGCCCCTCAGGAGTAGGCCTGGATGCCGAGGTGGACGGCGAGGGCGAGCCCGGCGACGGCGATCACCGCGCGCAGCGCGGCCTGCGGGGCCCGCCGCACCACGCGGGGCCCGAGCCGGCCGCCGAGCAGGAAACCGATCGCCAGCGGCAGCGCGGCCGACCACGCGACGTCGGCGAGGACGACGAAGCCGACGGCCGCGACGCCGTTGGCGACTCCCAGGACGACGTTCTTCATGGCGTTGCCGCGGGGGAGGCCCTCGCCGGTGGAGAGCAGGTACATCGCCAGCAGCAGCACGCCGGCGGCGGCGCCGAAGTAGCCGCCGTAGATGGCCACGGCGAAGGTGCCCAGCGGCAGCCACCGCGGATCAGGAGCGGGCGCGTGCTCCGCTCCCGCGGCGGCCAGCTCCCGCGGCGGCCGCTGCACCAGGATGGCCACCGAGGCTCCGCCGATCAGCCACGGGACTATCCGCTCGAACGCGTCCGAGGGCGTGAGCAGCAGCAGCACCGCCCCGGTGACGCCGCCGAGCGCGGCGGCGAGCAGCAGGGGCCGCAGCCGGCGGCCCTGCCCGCGCAGCTCCGGGCGGGAGGCGCTCACCGAGCCGACTGCGCTGAGCACCAGTGCCACGGTGTTGGTGACGTTCGCGGTGACCGGCGGGAGGCCGGTGGCCAGCAGCGCCGGGTAGCTCACCAGCGAGGCGAGCCCCGCGATGCTGCCGGACAGGCCGGCGCCTATCCCGGCCAGCAGCAGGAACCCGAACTCGAGAACGCTCATCCGGTCACCAGCACCACGATGGCGGTGATCCCGAGCACGACGATCGCCGTGCGCAGTACGGCCGCCGGCAGGCGTCGGCCGAACCGCGCGCCGGTGTAGCCGCCCACGAGCGCTCCGGCGGCCATCAGCCCGGCGGCCGGCCAGTCGATCCGGTCGGTCGCCGCGACCACGTAGGCTGCTGCGGCGACGCCGTTGACGGCGGTGGTGAGGACGTTCTTGATCGCGTTCAGCCGCTGGAGGGGCTCCCGCAGCAGCAGGCCGAAGATGCCGATCTGGAGCACGCCCTGGCTGGCCGCGAAGTAGCCACCGTACGTGCCGGTCAGATAGGCGCCGCCGAACAGTGCGACCAGCCGGCCGGAACCCAGGCGAGGTGTCCCGTCGTCGTCGACCGCGCGTTCCTTCCGGATCCTCCGCTGCAGGAGGGGCTGGCCGGCGACGAGGACGACCGCCAGCCCGATCAGCGCCGGTACCACCGCTTCGAAGGTCGAGGCGGGCAGGTGCAGGAGCAGGAAGGCCCCGGTGAGCGCACCCAGCACCGAGGCGGGCAACAGCCGGAGCACCAGGCCGCCCTGCCCGCGCAGCTCACGGCGGTAGCCGATCGCCCCGCTGAGGTTGCCGGGCACCAGGCCGAGGGAGTTGCTGATGGTGGCCGTCACCGGGGGTAGCCCCACGGCGAGCAGCACGGGGAAGGTGACGAGGGTGCCCGAGCCCACGACGGCGTTGATGCCGCCGGCGGCGAACCCGGCGGCGGTGACCGCCACCATCTCCCACCCCGTCATGCGTTCATCGGGTGGGAGCCTCGCACGCTCGTCGGCGGCGTCGTCGCCGAGGCCGTGACGCGCGGCTATCGCGCGCGAGGACCGTGGGTCGTGGGGCGACCAGGTCCTCCTGCGGCGACCCGGGAGAGCAGCAGATCGCCGGCATCGTGCGGGTCACCGCCGGCGACGAGGTCATCCGCACGGCCGTCGCGATCGTCGCCGACGCCGCGAGCCACGTCGGGCGCTGCGCTCGTCCCAGGCGTGGGTCGTGATCCGCTCCAGCAGTGCACGGTCCAACGACCGGTCGGCGTAGACGAGCCGGACGGCGTCCCGATCGGGATCGCCTGCGTCCGGGCCGCGCCGCACCAGCGAGCGCGGCCTTCTCGGCCCGCCCCCGGGACTGCGCGTCGTGCTCGAGCAGGTAGGCGATCACCGGCCGGTCCGGGGCGACGGTGTGGGCCGCGTCGATCGCCGCCCTCACCAGCTCCGCGGCCAGCCCGTGCCCCGACGCCGGGGGAGTGGATCGGTAGCAGAGGTTCCACCACTGCGTCCCGACACGAAGCGCGCAGCCTCCGGTTCCCGCCAGGGCGCCACCCGAGGCCGTCGCGAACCCAGTGGCCGACGCAGTGCTCGATCCCCGCCATCGTCTGCTCGGGGGGAGGTGTGCCGTACTGGACGGCGCGGCTGCGGGGGGTCTACCCGGAACGCCGCTGCGGGCCGGTGCCGGAGGTCCACGCTCAATCCTTGCGGCCGGCGTCGACGACGCGGATGACCGCCGCGCCCTCCTCGTCCGAGGCCGCCAGGTCCACCTCGACGTCGAAGCCCCAGTCGTGGTGCCCCTCGGGGTCGTCCACGATCTGGCGCACCCGCCAGATCCCCGGCTCGCCCTTGTCCCAGAGGAGGAGCGCCGGCCCGCGGGCGTCGGCGCCGGTGTTCACCTCGCCGTGCTCGGCGAAGTAGGCCTGCACCACCTCGCCCCAGCGGTCGGCGTCCCAGCCGGCGCCTGCGTCCAGCTCGCCGAGGTCGTACCAGCGGCGGCGGGCCCACAGCTCGACCCGGCGGAACAGCGCGTTGCGGACCATCGCGGTGAAGGCCCGCTCGTTCCCGGTCAGCGGCCGCGGGCGGGCCGGGACGGCGACCTCCGCCACCGCGCCCTCCTCCGGATTCGTCAGCGCCTCCCACTCGTCCAGCAGCGAGGAGTCGACCTGGCGCACCAGCTCACCGAGCCACTCGACCAGGTCGGTGACCTCCTCGGTGCGCGCCGCGGCGGGCACGCCGGAGCGCAGCGCCTTGACGGCGTCGGACAGGTAGCGCAGCACGGCCCCCTCGGCGCGGGTCAGCCCGTAGGTGTTCACGAACTCCCGGAATGTGAACGCCCGCTCCCACATCTCCCGGACCACCGACTTCGGGGACAGCTGCCCGTCTGCCGCCCAGGGGTTGCTCTGCCGGTAGACGTCATAGGCGTGCCCGAGCAGCTCCTCCAGGGGCTTGGGGTAGCTGACCTCCTCGAGCAGCTCCATCCGCTCGTCGTACTCGATGCCCTCGGCCTTCATCTGCGCGACGGCCTCGCCCTTCGCCTTGTTGAGCTGGGCGGCCAGGATCTGCCGGGGGTCGTCGAGGGTGGCCTCGATGACGCTGACGATGTCGAGGGCGTACGTGTCCGACTCCGGGTCGAGCAGATCGATCGCGGCCAGCGCGAAGGTCGACAGCGGCTGGTTGAGCGCGAAGTCCGGCGGCAGGTCCAGCGTCAGGTCGTACCGGCGGCCGTCGGGCTCGGGCTCGGGCAGCCGCTCCAGGACCCCGGCCTGCAGCAGCGACCGCGCGATGCCGATGGCGTCGCGGATCAGCTTCAGCTGCTTCTTGCGCGGCTCGTGGTTCTCGGTCAGCAGCCGGCGCATCGCCGCGAAGGGGTCGCCGGGGCGGTCGACGACGTCGAGGACCATCGCGGTGGTCACCCGCATGTGGCTGGTCAGCTTCTCCGGTTCCCCCTCGACCAGCCGGTTCATCGTCGACTCGCTCCACGGCACCATGCCGTCGGGCACCTTCTTGCGCACCAGCTTGCGGCGCTTCTTCGGGTCGTCGGCGACCTTCGCGAACTGCTTGAGGTTCTCCACCTCGTGCTCGGGGGCCTGGACGACGACGGTGCCCGCGGTGTCGTAGCCGGCCCGACCGGCGCGGCCGGCGATCTGGTGGAATTCGCGCACCTGGAGCAGCCGGGTGCGGGTGCCGTCGTACTTCGACAGGGCCGAGAAGACGACCGTCCGGATCGGCACGTTGATGCCGACGCCGAGGGTGTCGGTGCCGCAGATGACCTTGAGCAGCCCGGCCTGGGCCAGCTGCTCCACCAGCCGCCGGTACTTCGGCAGCATCCCGGCGTGGTGGACGCCGATGCCGTGGCGGACCAGCCGCGACAGGGTCGTCCCGAAGGCGGAGGAGAACCGGAAGCCGCCGATCATCTCGGCGATCGCGGCCTTCTCCTCCTTCGAGCACACGTTGACGCTCATCAGGGCCTGGGCCCGCTCCAGCGCCGAGGCCTGGGTGAAGTGGACGACGTAGACCGGCGCCTGCTGGGTGTCCAGCAGCTCCTGGATCGTCTCGTGCATCGGCGTCGTCGCGTAGTAGTGGTGCAGCGGCACCGGGCGGACGGCGTTGGCCACCAGCGCCGTCGGCCGGCCGGTGCGTCGGGTCAGGTCCTCGCGCAGGAAGGTGACGTCGCCGAGGGTGGCGCTCATCAGCAGGAACTGCGCCTTCGGCAGCTCGAGCAGCGGCACCTGCCAGGCCCAGCCGCGGTCGGGGTCGCCGTAGAAGTGGAACTCGTCCATGACCACGAGCCCGATGTCGGCGTCGGCCCCCTCCCGGAGGGCGATGTTGGCCAGCACCTCGGCGGTGCAGGCGATGATCGGCGCGCCGGCGTTGACGCTCGCGTCGCCGGTGAGCATGCCGACGTTGGCCGCGCCGAACACCCCGCAGAGCGCGAAGAACTTCTCGCTGACCAGCGCCTTGATCGGTGCGGTGTAGTAGCTGCGCCGGCCGGCCGCCAGGGCCGCGTACTGGGCTCCGGTGGCGACCAGCGACTTGCCCGAGCCGGTCGGGGTGGCGAGGACGACGTTGGCGCCGCTGAGCAGCTCGATCAGCGCCTCCTCCTGCGCCGGGTACAGCGTCGTGCCGCCGGCCTCGGCCCAGACGGCGAAGGAGGCGAACAGCTCGTCGGGATCGCCGCCCGACGCGTGCAGCGCGGAGAGGTCGGTCGGGTCCTCGAGCAGGGGAGGGGCGGCGGTCGTGGTCATCAGGGCCACCAGCGTGCCCGATGCCGGTCGGCTCCCGCCGACCGAGGCCCGGAGAGGCACTGTTCCGGTCGTCGATAACGATTCGGTCACGGGGTGCGCTGAGAGGTGTGATCTGTGTCGTAATCGGAGAGCAGGTGAACAACAGGTGAACGAAAGGTGGCTGGGACATGCGCGAGCGATTCTGCCCGGAGTGCCGGTGGACCGTCGTGACCGATACGGCGGGCCGGCGGCGGCTCGAGATGCGGTGGGTGCCGCTGAGCTCCGCGACGCCCCAGGCGCCGGCGGCGCGGGCCGCCTGAGGGCCGGTCACCTCCGGGCCTCCGCCGGCCCGACGGACCCGACCCGACCCGGGCGGTAGGGGAGGCGCGCACCGAGGCGCGCCTCTCCCACCGCCCGGGTCGTGTGCTGTCCGGGGTCGGGCACCGAGACGTGGTCCCGTGGCGTTCCGCGGCCGGTGCGGCGGGGTAGACGCAGCACGACGCAGCACTCCACCGCCGTGCCGGGCGCGAGACGAGCGCCCTCGGTGCTGCCCCGTCCCGATCAGAGAGGTCCACCTGTGTCCGAGCCCCGCCCCGAGTCCCAGCCCGCCCAGCAGCAGAGCACCCCCGGCACCCTCGGCGGGATGACGCCGAAGCCGGACCACGGCGAGGAGAGCTACCAGGGCTCCGGTCGTCTGGCCGGCAAGGTCGCGGTCATCACCGGTGGCGACAGCGGCATCGGCCGCGCCGTCGCGATCGCCTTCGCCCGCGAGGGCGCCGACGTGCTCATCTCCTACCTGAACGAGCACGAGGACGCGCAGGACACCGCGAGGTACGTGGAGGACGCCGGCCGGAGGTGTGTGCTGGTGCCCGGCGACCTCGCCGACCGGGTGCACGCCAAGACGGTCATCCCCAAGGCCGTCGAGGAGTTCGGCCGGGTCGACGTCCTGGTCAACAACGCCGCCTACCAGATGAGCCACGACTCGCTCGAGGAGATCTCCGACGAGGAGTGGGACTACACCGTTGCGACGAACCTGTCGGCGATGTTCACCCTCACCAAGGACGCCATCCCGCACATGCGCCCCGGGGCGTCGATCATCAACTCTTCGTCGGTGAACTCCGACAACCCGAGCCCGAACCTGATCGCCTACGCGATGACCAAGGCCGGCATCGCCAACTTCACCGCCTCGCTGGCCCAGATGCTGGCCGAGAAGGGTATCCGGGCCAACAGCGTCGCCCCGGGACCGGTGTGGACGCCGCTGATCCCCGCGACCATGCCCGAGGAGAAGGTGGACAGCTTCGGCCAGCAGGTGCCCCTCGGCCGCCCCGCGCAGCCCGCCGAGCTGGCGCCGGTGTACGTGCTGCTGGCCAGCGACGAGTCCTCGTACGTCTCCGGCGCGCGCATCGCCGTCACCGGCGGCAAGCCCATCCTCTGACCGCTGTCGCGATCGCGGCGACGTCGGCCGGGCGGACGCGGCAGCAGCCGCCGACCAGGCGCGCCCCCGCCTCGATCCAGGAGGGGGCGCCCGGCCCGATGCCGGGGGAGCCGGTCCAGCGGCGCGCTGCCGCGTCCCAGGTCTCACCGCTGTTCGGGTAGACGACGATCGGCTTCCCGGCGGCGGCGGCCGCGGCCACGGTGGCGGCGACCGCCGCCGGGGCGGTGCAGTTGACGCCGACCGCGAGGACCTCGTCGACCCCCGCCGCCATCCGGTAGACGTCGGCGGCGAGCTCCCCCCGCCGGGTGCGGGGTGCCCCGTCCTCGTCGAGCACCGTCGTCAGGGACAGCCAGACGGGCACGCCCAGCGAGGCCGCCTCGGCGAGCAGCGCCTCCGCCTCGGCCGCCGCCGGCACCGTCTCGCAGGCCAGGACGTCGGCCCCCGCCTCCGCGAGCAGCGCCATCCGCGGCCGGTGGAAGGCCCGCAGCTCCGCGCCGCCGACCTCGGGCACGTACGCGCCGGAGTACTCCGAGCCGTCGGCCAGCATCGCCCCGTACGGCCCCACCGATCCGGCGACCCAGCCCTCGCCCTGCCCCTCCCGGGCCAGCGTCACCGACGAGGCGATCAGCCGGCGCGCCTCGTCGGCGGCCACGCCCCTGGCGGCGAAGCCCTCGACCGTGGCCTGGTAGCTGGCGGTCGTCGCCACCTGCGCCCCCGCCGCGGCGAAGGCGGCGTGCGCGGCCACGACCGCTGCGGGATCGTCGCGCAGCAGCCGCGCCGACCAGAGCGCGGAGGAGACGTCGTGTCCCCGCGACTCCAGCTCGGTGGAGAGGCCGCCGTCGAGCACGACCGGTCCGGCGGCGAGCGCATCGGCGAGAGCAGGCATGCCCGCGATCATCCCGCGGTACAGGACCGGTCATGGTGTTCATCTGGAGCAGTGGCTGGGGCCCCCGCCGGCGCCGTCCCCGCCGGGGGTACGGCGGCCTGGGGTCCGGGTACGGGCCGGGCTACGGCCGCGGGTACGGCGGCTACGGCCACGGTTACGGCCCGCCGCGCGGCTACGGGCGCCGCAACGACTCCTGCCTGCGCGACCTGCTGTTCCTCAACACCGGCTGCTGCCTGGCCAACGCGGTCGGCTGCGGCCTGGAGCTGATGCTCGTGGCCCCGCGGTCGATGCCGGCCATCCGGGCCGGCCAGCAGGGCACCGGCGCGGCGGCCCGCCTCGTGGCCGTCGTCCGCTACTACCAGCGCGAGATCAGCCCGAAGCGCCGGCCGTGCTGCCACTTCACCCCGACGTGCTCGGCCTACGCCGTCGAGGCACTGGAGACCCACGGCGCGCTGCGTGGTTCGTGGCTGACCCTGCGCCGTCTGGTCCGCTGCCGCCCGGGTGCGGCGGGCGGAGCCGACCCCGTGCCCGCCTGATCACAGGACGGGAAACCCGGTGGGCCGCACGGGGGGAGTCGCCTACCGTGCGGCGGTGATCACCGGGTCCGGCGCGACGGCCGGCGTCTCCGCGTGGCAGGACGCCGGCTGGCGCGCCGCCGCCCTGGAGTGGGTCGGCGAGCAGCTCGCGGCCACCGGGCAGCAGCTCCGGGGTGCGCCGGAGCAACCGCACGTGGGTGCTGGTCGACGGCGTCCTGGCTGCCGCTGCGCGGTGGCGGCGCCGTCCGGCCCAAGTGGGTGGGTCCGGGGTCGGCGCACGAGCCGTCGCCGGCGGAGGCGCTGGGCCGCCGGGTGCCAACGTCTTCGTCGGCGACGGCCGCCACCGGTTCTTCGACGGGGGGACGCTCGGTGTCCCACCCGTTCCTCACCCTGGTCGCGACCCTGCGCTTCGCCGCCCGCGTGCTCGCCCTCCCGACGGTGACCCCGGCCAGCTCCGCCTGCGTGACGCCTACCTCGACGAGTGGCTGGACCTCGGCACGCCCGGTGAGCTGCGGGAGCTGGGCGCCTGGTGCTGCGGGTCGGCCCGCTGCAGCGCGCGCTGACCTGGCGCCGGATCCTGCGCGGCGTGCACGCCGACGAACGCGCCGAGTGGAACGGGCAGGTGCCCGGCTGGACGGCCGAGCACCTGGCGCCGGGCCCGCTGGCGACCGGCGCGTGAGCGCCGTCGGCAAGACTGTCCCGGTGCCCGGAACCGACGACGCCTCCGGTGACCTGCCGGTCACCGGGTCCTTCGTCGTGCCCGCGGCGGCCCTGTCGTGGCGGTTCTCGCGCAGCTCGGGGCCGGGCGGGCAGGGTGTCAACACCGCCGACTCCCGGGTGGAGCTGTCCGTCGCCCCCCTTGAGCTCCCCGGGCTGTCCGACGGCCGGCGCGCCCGGCTCGCCGCTCGGCTGGGGGACCGGCTGGTCGACGGCGTGCTGACCGTCGCCGCGAGCGAGCACCGCCAACAGCTGCGCAACCGGCAGGCGGCCCGGGAACGGCTGGCCGCCGTCCTCCGGGCCGCGCTGGCCCCGCCTGCTCCGGGCCGCCGCCGCACCAAGCCGACGAAGGGCTCGCAGGAGCGCCGCATCCAGGCCAAGAAGCAGCGCGGGCAGCTGAAGAAGCAGCGCGGCTCCTGGGACTGACCGCACACACGGGCGACCGGCACCGTGGCCGGCCCCGCCTAGGTCAGCCGGTGCTGCAGGTGCACGGTGACCTGCTCGCCGGCGCGGTTCTTGCCGATGGCCGAGCAGATCGCCGCCCGTAGCGGCAGCCAGTGCGGGCCCTCCCCCGACGGCATGAGGGTGGCGGCGAAAGCGTGCCCGTCGGCGGTCCCGGTGACCTTGACGGCCCGGCGCGTGCCCAGCAGTTCGGCCGAGCCGGGCACGACCAGGTAGGTCGGGAAGGCGCCGTCCTTCTCGATGGGGGCGGTGAAGGTCACGTCCAGCTCCTGGGTGGTGGTCATGCCGGGTCAGACCGCCCGGACGCCGTCAACTCATCGGTCGCGTGCCGACGGCGGCGGAGGAACGTGCGCTCGGCCTCGTTGCCGGCAGCGCGATCGTGACGTCGTTGGCCCGCACCGCCGCAGCATGAGGGCCGGCAGGCCGGTCACCTCGGGATCTCAGCTCAGCGAGAGCGGCTCGCGCACCAGCACCCACAGCGGCAGCTCGTCGTCGGTGGTGCGGGCGGTCTCGGTCACCTGGAAGCCGAAGCCGCGCAGGAACCGCACGTTCGCCCAGCCGTACACGGCCGCGGCGGCGGGTGTCCGCTCCGCGTCGCAGCGCACCAGAACGGGAGCGAGGACGGCGGCGGCCAGCCCCTTGCGGCGGGCCGAGGGGCGCACCCCGAGGTGGCGCAGCCACCAGTGCGGCCGGTCGGGCCGCGCGGCGGTGAGGAACGCGTCGGTGTCGGCCACTGCGCGGGCCCGCGGCCCGCCCAGGTACGGCAGTTCCCGGGCGAGGGCGGCGCGCACGTCGTCGGCCAGCGGGCGGGTACCGGCGGCGCCGGCCGGTGGCTCCCAGACGGCGACGGCGTCCAGCGCCTCGGTCACCCACGCCGTGCCGGTGGAGACCCCGCGGTGGGCGGCGTCGAGCTCGTGCAGCCGGGTCAGCCGCTGCATCCGGCCGTCGTCGGGCAGCGCCCAGCGGGTCCAGCGGGAGTCGGCCAGCGCGACGGTGAGCGTGGCGGCGATGGCGGGCACGTCCCGCTGCTCGGCGACGCGGACGTCGGGCCCGGGCTCGTCCGGGTCGTCGATCCGCCGGACTATCGGGCCGGGAGGGGTCACCCCCGAATTCGACCACGACCGACGACGACGGGGGCCGCCCCGGGTGGGACGGCCCCCGTCGTGGTGGACCCTCAGGTCCCCCGCGCTGCGGCAGGGGGACCGCTGTCAGACGGCGTCGAAGCCGGCGCGGTCGACCTTGCGGTGGTACCGCTCGCCCAGCTTGCCGCCGAGGATGGCGCCGACCAGCGTCAGCACCAGCACGGCGACCAGGGCGATGATGCCGCCGGTCGTGGCGGTGCCCTCGTCGATCGGGATGCGCGGCAGGTTCAGCTGCTGGAGCACGTTGTACTCGGAGCCGAAGAGCACGCCGGCCAGTGCGAGCGCCAGGACGACGAGCAGGCCGATGACCCACACGGCGATGCCCTGGCGGACACCGTCGAAGCGCGCCATCCGTCCGGCGACGTAACCGCCGGCCAGGTAGGCGAGGAAGAGGACGACCAGCAGGACGATGCCGCCGACGATGCCGATCGTGCTCGCCTGCTCGGTGGCCTCCTCGACCGACGGGATGCCCTCGGTGAGGCCGACGGCGACACCGGCGGCGCTGATCAGCGCGATCAGCAGGACGGCCAGCCCGTTGGCGGAGAGCCAGCCGAAGAACGCCGCACCCCACTTGATGCCGCCGTAGCGGGAGTGCTGCGCGTCGACGGCGTCACGGCCGGCGCCGCGGGTGGCGTGCGATCCGTCCGGCCGGACGCCGGTGTCGTCGCCGTGCGCGGAAGCTGGGGTGGACATGGGGCGTGCTCCTCGGGGAGGGGAACGGCGGGCAGGGGTGCCGGCCGGGAGATGGGTGGCGGCGTCGGCGCGCTCGGGGCCGCGCCGACGCCGCCCGACTGCTGGGGCCGGGTCAGCGGCGGGTGCCGGTGCCGTCCGTGCCGTCGGTGTCCAGCTCCACCTGCTCCTTGCGGACCTGCTCGGTGACCGTCTCCTGCTCGGTGACGGTCTGGGTGTCCAGGCGGACGCGCTCGACCGGGACGGCCTCCTTCTCCACGACCGGGCGCTCCGCGTGGAGCACGACCTCGTGCTCCTCCTCGGAGATGGCCGGGCCGTCGAGGGCGTCGCCGACGTTGGCGTCGGTGATCGGCTCGCGCTCGATGCGGATCTCCTCGTGCGACACCGGCACGGTCTGCGAGACGTTCTCCGAGACGACGTACTTGCGGAGCCGGGCGCGGCCGGTCTCCACCCGCTGGGTGCCGACGTGCAGCTGCTCCTCGGAGCGGGTCATCGCGTCGTCGGTCGTGGGCCCGGAGGTGTCGTGGCCGACGGCCCCGCGGGTCGTGTCCGTGGTCGTCGTGCGCGTGGTGTCGGTGCCGGTGCCGGTGCCGGTGCCGCCGGCGGCGAGGCCGTAGTACCGGTACAGCTCGGTCTCCTCCGCGGGAGAGAGGTGCCCGTCGGTGTCGATGTGCGGAGCGTTCTTGATCTTGTCCTTGGCGTAGGGCACGCGCAGCTCCTCGCCGGAGATGTCGGCGTCGGCCAGGGGCACGAAGGTCTCCTTGGTGCCGAACATCCCGGTGCGGACGGTGGCCCACTCGGGGCGGCCGGTCTCGTCGTCGAGGTAGACCTCGCCGACGGTGCCCAGCTTGCCGTCGGGGCCGACGGCGGTGCTGCCGATGACGTCGCTCAGCTGGTGCTCGGTGATCATGCGCATGACTCCTGGGGAGGCGGGGAAGGGGAGTGCTCCGTCCCGGGGCGCGTCTCGCGCGGACGGGGACGATCTCTTCGGTGCCCGCGCATTTACGTTGTAAACAACCGATGCGCCGTGCATTCCGCACAGCCCTTGGATCAGGTGCTCGGGGTTCCGCGCCGGGGGGTGCGCGCCTCGGCCAGCACGACCTCCAGGCGGCCGAGCAGGTTCTCCAGCGCCTCCTCGAACTCGGCGGCCGATTCGTCCAGCGAGAGCAGCGGCTCGAGGCGGACGACGGTCGGGTAAGCGCTCAGGTCGGTGCTCCCCGCCGCGTCCGGCACGCCCTCGGGCTGGTCCTCCGGGCTGATCCTCACGCCCTTCTGCGAGACCTCCAGCAGCAGGTGGCCCAGCAGGAAGCTGGAGTACGCCCGGTACGCCGCGACCGCGGCCTCCTCGGGAAAGCCGCTGTCGACCAGGGTGTCCAGGAAGGACTCGACCCAGCGGAGGCTGCGCAGCGGCGGGCGGACCCACGGGGCCGCCGGCGGCCGGGTGGCCACCAGGGGGAAGACCTCGGGGTGGGCCAGGGCGATCCGGCGGACCCCGTGCGCCAGCCGCTGCAGGTAGTCCTGCCAGCCGTGCACCGCGCTCAGATGCACGTCGGGGTCGCCGTAGAGCTCGTCGACGACCGACTCCACGACGCCGTCGAGCAACTGCTCGCGGCCGGGCACGTAGCGGTACAGCGCCATGGCCTCCACGCCGAGGTGGGCGCCGAGCCGGCGCATGGTCAGCGCGGTCAACCCGTTGTCGTCGATGAACTCGATGGCCGCACCGAGGATCCGGCGCCGGTCGAGCCCCGACCGCCCGGCACCGGGCGGGGTGGCCGGGACCGCCGCGGCCGCGCCACCGCGGCCCTCGGGGCTGTCGGGGTCGGCGGTCGGGTCCGGCTCGGTCATCGTGCTCTCCCTCGGTCGGCGCCGTCTGCGGGTGATCATGCTCCCGGTCGACCGCACAGGGTCGGCCACCCTCGTGTGAGACCGACGGAACCGAGCGTTGACGTCGCGGTCCACGAAGGGAAACGACGGCCCTCGACGCTGGGTCTCGTGTCCGCCACCGTCTCGCCCGCGTCCGCCGCCCCGGGCGTGCGCGCCTCCCGGACGACGAACACGCACTGCCCGTACTGCTCGCTCCAGTGCGGCATGGCCGTCACCGCCGGCGCCCGGCCGGCCACCCTGGTGCCGCTGGACTTCCCGACCAACCGCGGCGGGCTGTGCTCGAAGGGCTGGTCGTCGGCCGAGCTGCTCGACCACCCGGAGCGGCTGCTGCGGCCGCTGGTGCGCGCCGTCCCCGGCGACCGCACCAGTCCGCTCGTGGAGAGCGCCTGGGACGAGGCGCTCGACCGGGTCGTGGCCGCGATCGAGCGCACCCAGCGGCGCCACGGCCGCGACGCCGTCGGCTGCTTCGGCGGCGGGTCGCTGACCAACGAGCAGGCCTACCAGTTCGGCAAGTTCGCGCGGGTCGCGCTCCGCACCAGCGCCATCGACTACAACGGCCGGTTCTGCATGTCCTCGGCGGCCGGTGCGGCCAACCGCGCCTTTGGCCTCGACCGGGGCATGCCGTTCCCGCTCAGCGACATCGCCGAGGCCGACGTCGTCGTGCTGGTGGGCAGCAACCCGGCCGACACCATGCCGCCGGCCATGCAGTGGTTCGACGCGGGCCGGGAGCGCGGCGCCCAGCACATCGTCGTCGACCCCCGGCGCACGGCCACCGCCCGCAGCGCCGCGCTGCACCTGCAGCCGCTGCCCGGCACCGACCTGGCGCTGGCCAACGGGCTGCTGCACATCGCGCTGGCCGAGGGGCTGGTCGACGAGGAGTACGTGGCCGCGCGCACCACCGGGTTCGAGGCGGTGCGGGACGGTGTCGCCGCCTACTGGCCCGACCGCGTCGAGCGGCTCACCGGGGTGCCGGTGCCCGACCAGCGGCGTACCGTCTTCGCCCTCGCCCGCGCGGAGAAGGCGATGATCCTGACCGCCCGGGGTGCGGAGCAGCACCGCAGCGGCACCGACACCGCCCAGGCCTGGATCAACCTCGCGCTCGCCCTCGGCCTGCCCGGCCGGCGGGGCAGCGGCTGGGGCACGGTCACCGGCCAGGGCAACGGCCAGGGCGGCCGGGAACACGGGCAGAAGGCCGACCAGCTCCCCGGCTACCGGTCGCTGACCGACCCCGCCGCCCGGGCCCACGTGGCCGCCGTCTGGGGCGTCGATCCCGACGACCTGCCGAAGCCGGGGAGAAGCGCGTTCGAGCTGCTCGACGCGCTCGGCACCGACGGCGGGGTCCGGACCCTGCTGGTGCTCGCCTCCAACGTGGCCGTCTCCGCCCCCGACGCCCGCCGCGTGATCAGCCGGCTGGGCGACCTCGACTTCCTCGCCGTCAGCGACTTCTTCCTGTCCGAGACCGCCGAGCTCGCCGACGTCGTCCTCCCCAGCGCCATGTGGGCGGAGGAGGCCGGCACCATGACCAACCTCGAGGGCCGGGTCATCCGCCGCCGCCGCGCGCTCGACCCGCCGGACGGCGTGCGCGACGACCTGCAGCTGCTCGCCGAGCTCGCCGACCGCCTCGGGGCGGGGGAACTGTTCAGCGGCGATCCGGAGACGGTGTTCGAGGAGCTCGGCCGCGCCAGCGCCGGCGGGACGGCGGACTACTCGGGCATCAGCTACCGGCGCATCGACGAGGAGCAGGGCGTCTTCTGGCCCTGCCCCGGCGAGACGCACCCGGGCACCCCGCGGCTGTTCCTCGACCGCTTCGCCACCCCGGACGGGCGGGCCCGGTTCCTCCGGGTGGAGCACGTCGACGCCCACGAGCGCCCCGACGCCGACCACCCGTACGTCCTCACCACCGGCCGGGTGCTGGCCCAGTACCAGTCGGGCACGCAGACCCGCCGGACGCGCAGCCTCCAGCTGATCGCGCCGAGCCCCCGGGCGGAGCTGCACCCGGATCTCGCGCGGGCGCTGGGCGTGGGCAACGACGACGTCGTCGAGCTGAGCACTCGCCGCGGACGGGCGCGCTTCCACGCATCGGTCACCGACACGATCCGCCCCGACACCGTCTTCGTCCCGTTCCACTGGGGCGGCGGGGCCAGCGCCAACGCGCTCACCGACGCCGACGCGCTCGACCCGACCAGCAAGATGCCCGCCTTCAAGGTCTGCGCCGTCGCCGTCACCCGGGTCGGCGGCCCGGAGGAGCGCATCCCGCCGCCGCCCGCGGCCGCCCAGCCCCGGCCCACGGCCCACCGGCCTGCCACCGCCCCCGTGCCCCACCCGCCGTCCCGCACGACGACGACCAGGAGAACCCCCGTGAAGAGCACCCCCCGTTTCCTGCAAGGCGTCTTCCCGATCACCGGGGAGGGGCTGTCCAAGCCGGGACCGATCGATCCGGCGCTGCACTACACCGTGCCCACCGGCCACACGGCGCAGGCGCTCTACTTCCGCGGGGGGAACTCGACCGCCGAACTGGTCTACGTGCTGCTCGTGCGCGACGGCAAGCCGATGCGGTGGTTCCCGATCGGCGCCAAGGCCGACACCCACGTGCCGCTGCGCGTGGTCGAGGACCTGGTGGGCGGCTCCGTCGTGGAGCTGCACGCAGCGGCGCCCGAGGGCGTCACCGGCGAGCTCGTGGTCGACCTGGGCCTGGTGGAGGTCTGATGACGGTCACCGACAGCCGGGTGCTGGGCGGCCGGCGCACCGGCGCCACGACGCTGCACCTGGACGACGAGCTCGACCTCCGCGGCCGCCTGGTGGTCGTGGGCAACGGCATGGCCGGCGCCCGGTTCGTGGAGGAGGTGCTCGAGCGCGGCGGTGGGGAGCAGTTCCGGATCACCGTCTTCGGCGACGAGCCGCACGGCAACTACAACCGGATCATGCTCTCGCCGGTGCTGGCCGGCGAGTCGCACGAGGACGAGATCGTCCTCAACTCCCACGAGTGGTACGCCGACAACGGCATCGACCTGCGCGCCGGGGTGCCGGTCGAGCGGATCGACACCGCGGCCAAGCAGGTGCACGCCGCCGACGGCAGCGTGACCGGCTACGACCACCTGGTCCTGGCCACCGGCAGCTACTCGTTCATCCCGCCGATGAAGGGCGTCCGCGACGACGCCGGCGAACTGCTGCCCGGGGTGTACGGCTTCCGGACCATCGACGAGACCCGGGCGATGCTCGACGCCGTCGGCCGGTGCCGCCGGGCCGTCGTCATGGGCGGCGGGCTGCTCGGACTTGAGGCCGCCCGGGCCCTGCAGGGCCACGGCCTGCACGTGGAGCTGGTGCACGCCGCGCCCTACCTGATGAACATGCAGCTGGACCCGGAGGCGGGCGCGATCCTCAAGCGCAGCGTCGAGTCGCTCGGGATCGCCGTCCACCTCGACGTCTTCGCCACCGAGGTGATCGGCGGTGACCGTGTCCGCGGTGTGGGCCTGGCCGACGGGCGGCAGCTCGACGCCGATCTCCTCGTCATCGCCGCCGGGGTGCGGCCCAGCTCCGACATCGCCGTCCGCTCGGGGCTGGAGGTCGAACGCGGCATCGTCGTCGACGACCAGCTGCGCACCGACGACCCGGACGTCTACGCCATCGGCGAGTGCGCCCAGCACCGCGGCTCGGTCTACGGGCTGGTCGCCCCGGCCTGGGAGCACGCCAAGGTGCTCGCCGACGTGCTGACCGGTACCGACCCCGACGCCGAGTACCACGGCAGCCGGACGGCGACGAAACTCAAGGTCGCCGGGGTCGACGTCGCCGTGATGGGCGTCAACACCCCCGAGCGCGACGACGACGAGTTCCTGGTGATCTCCGAGCCCAAGCGGGGCGTGCACCTGTCGGTGGTCATCCGCGACGACAAGCTCGTCGGCGCGACGCTGCTCGGCGACACCCGCAAGGTCGCGTTCCTCACCCAGGCCTTCGACCGCGGCGCGCCGCTGCCCGAGGAGCGGATCCGGCTGCTGGTCGACCTCTCCGACGGCGTCGAGGAGGTCGGCGTCGCCGAGATGCCCGCCGACAGCCAGGTGTGCAACTGCAACGGCGTCAGCAAGGGCGACATCTGCGGGGCCGTGGCCGACGGCTGCAGCAGCGTCGGTGCGGTCATGGACCGCACCCGCGCCGGCAAGGGCTGCGGCTCGTGCAAGTCGCTGGTCAAGCAGATCGTCGAGTGGGCCGCCGACGGCGAGCTCACCGAGGACCCTTCGGCGTCCTGGTACGTCCCCGGCATCCCGATGGCCAAACCGGAGTTGATGGCCGCCATCCGGCAGCAGGACCTGCGGAGCGTCTCGGCCGTCTTCGCCGCGCTGGCCCCGGGCGGGCAGGAGGACGCCAAGTCCAAGATGGGCCTGACCTCGCTGCTGCGGACGATCTGGGGCACCGAGTACGTCCAGGAGAACGACGCGAAGTTCATCAACGACCGGGTGCACGGCAACATCCAGCGCGACGGCACCTTCTCCGTCGTCCCGCAGATGAAGGGCGGGGTCACCACCCCGGCGCAGCTGCGCCGGATCGCCGAGGTCGCCGAGAAGTACGAGGTCCCGATGGTCAAGGTGACCGGCGGGCAGCGGATCGACCTGCTCGGCGTCCGCAAGGAGGACCTGCCGGCGATGTGGGACGACCTGGGCATGCCGTCCGGATACGCCTACGGCAAGAGCTTCCGCACCGTGAAGACCTGCGTGGGCAGCGACTTCTGCAGGTTCGGCCTCGGCGACTCCACCCAGCTCGGCATCGACCTGGAGACCCGGTTCCAGGGCATCGAGAGCCCGGCCAAGATGAAGCTCGCCGTCGTCGGCTGCCCGCGCAACTGCGCCGAGGCCTACGTCAAGGACGTCGGCGTCGTGGCCATCGGCGACGGCAGGTGGGAGGTCTACGTCGGCGGCGCCGCCGGGGCCACCGTCCGCAAGGGTGACCTGCTGGCCACTGTCGACTCGCCCGAGGAGGTCATCACGCTCGCCGGCCGGTTCATGCAGTATTACCGGGAGAACGCGAACTGGCTGGAGCGCACCTACGACTTCGTGCCGCGCGTCGGCCTGCAGAAGATCCAGCAGGTCCTGCTCGAGGACAGCGAGGGGATCGTCGCCGACCTGGACGAGGGCATGCAGAGGTCGATCGACGCGTACACCGACCCGTGGGGCCAGGACGGGAAGGAACCGGCCACGCCCGGCCAGTTCCGCCCGTCCCTGCCGCTGGTCGAGCTGCCGAAGGTGCCGGTCCGATGAACACCGTGACCCGGCTCGAGCACGCCACCGAGGTCGACCAGCCCACCACCCCGGGCACCGAGACCGGTACCCCGGCCACCGGGGTCGCGGTTCCGGGCCGGGCGGCGCCGGTGCGCGGCGAGGCGTACACCGTCGGGCGGGTGGACGAGGTCCCGATCGGCGAGGGCCGGGCGTTCGTCGCCGGCGGCGTCCAGGTCGCCGTCTTCCGGCTCCGGGACGGCTCGATGCACGCCACCCAGGCCGCCTGCCCGCACGCCGGGGGACCGCTGGCCGACGGGCAGACCGACGTCGACGTGCTGGTCTGCCCGCTGCACCTCTACGCCTACCGGTGGAGCGACGGTTCCTCGACGTCGGGAGCCGCGCCGGTCCGCCTCTACCCGGTGCACCAGGCCGGGGGCGAGATCGTCGTCGAGGTCTGACGTCGTCCCCGGCAACGTGGGTGCATGCGGTCTCGGCTGACCTCCTCGCCGAGGACACCAGGCGTGCGGTGGCCGAGCGGCGGAGCATGCCGGCATGAGCGACGCGGACCGGAAGTCCTACGACGAGCTGTACCGGTCGAACCCGGCGGTGTGGAGCGGTCGGCCCAACCGGCAGCTCGTGATCGAGGCGGTCGGCCTGCGGCCGGGCAGCGCGCTGGACGCCGGCTGCGGCGAGGGCGCCGACGCCCTCTGGCTGGCCGAGCGCGGGTGGCGGGTGACCGGGGTCGACTTCTCGCCCGTCGCGCTCGGGCGCGCCGCCGCGGCTGCCCGCGCCCGGGGGCTGGCGGACCGGGTGGAGTGGCTGCCCGCCGACCTGGACTCCTGGACGCCGCCGGAGCGGCGCTTCGACCTGGTGACGGCGCACTACCTGCACGCGACCTGGACCGACCGCGCAGCCATGTTCGAGCGGCTCGCAGCCGCGGTCGCGCCAGGTGGCACCCTGCTCGTGGTCGGCCACCTCCTGGGCGAGGACGCCGCCCACGGCCAGCACCACGCGCACGAGCCCGGCGCGCTCTACACCGCCGGGGACGTCGCGGCGGTGCTCGACCCGGCGGACTGGGCGGAGCTCGTCACCGAGACCCGGGACCGCGACCGCGGCGCCGTCGAGCGGACGGGCAATCCGGCGCCGGACACCGTGCTGGTCGCGCGGCGGCGGTCGCTGGCGCGGTAGTCCGGCCGGGCGGTTCCGTCCTCCGCGCGACATCGGGCTCTGCTTCCAGGAGTGAGCAGAGCCCGACCTCCCGGGAGGTCGGCTGCTCGCTGGCGGGCCGCCCGCCTACCGGTCAGGAGCGGGGGAGCCCCAGGTCGGCCAGGGCCGCGGCGACGGCGTCGTCGCGGAGCAGCTCGAGGACCAGCAGCCGGTGCACCAGCACCCCGCGCCGGGTCAGGCGCAGGTCGGCGGTCCGCAGCCGGGGGAGCGCCGCGCCCCCCGGGCGCGGCTGGGCCGGCGGCGGGTCGAGCAGGCCGGCGCGCTGCAGATCGGTGACGTCCTCGCGGGCGCCCCACGCCGCCCACCCGTGCGGCTCGTCGTCGAGCGGGGTCATCGGCAGCGGCACGCGGTGGCGGCGGCCGACGGCGGCGAGCAGGGCCAGCTGCCGCCAGCGCAGCTCCCCGGCCAGGTGCAGGGCTCGGCCGACGAGCTCGGCGTCCATGTCGGGGGAGACGGCGACCTCGGCCAGCAGGTAGCCCAGGTGGCGGACCCGGCGCTCGTCGGTGCACCGCCGGGCGGTGGCCACGACCGCCTCGACGAGCTCGTCGGCCACCGGCCGGCTGCCGGGCCGGGGGGTGAAGAATTCATCGGTGCGCGCCGACCGGCCGGTGCGGTGCAGCGTCGCGGCGTACTCGACGGCGAAGGCCAGCGCCGCACCCACCCGCACGCGCTCGCGCTCGACGGCGATTCCGGACGCCTCCGCGGCCGCGGTGCGCAGCGCGGCGGCGAACCGGTCGTCCACCTGCACCCGCGCGGTCGCCGGCTCGAAGACCACCGCGGCGGCGGCGGTGCTCATCGATCCGGCGACCGGGCTGCCTGCCTCGATCAGCGCCCGCCCGGTCCTGGACTCCTCGGCTGCGGTCACGCGGTGATCTTCGTGGGTGCGGAGCCCCGTCTGCACCCCGGGGTGAGCCGGCCTCACCCGCGAGGGCCACGGATCCGCCGCCGGGCCCGGCCCCGGCGGGACGGACCCGGCGGGAGCGGGATCAGACCCCTGCGCGCTGCATCAGCGTGCCGCGGCGGAGGTACACGAACCAGGTGACCGCCACGCAGACGATGTAGAAGCCGCAGAACGACAGCAGCGCCGTCTCCACGCCGCCGGTGGCCCCGTAGGACTCCGACACGATCCGCGGGATGAAGACCGCGCCGAGGGCGCCCACCGCCGAGATGATCCCCACGGCGGCGGCGGTGTCCCGGCGGGCGCGGTACAGGACCTCGGCGGGGGTGTCGGAGGGGTGGTCGGCGGCGGCCTCGGCGCGGTAGATGATCGGGATCATCCGGTAGGTGGACCCGTTGGTCATGCCGACCACGGCGAAGAGCACCAGGAAGCTGGCGAGGAAGCCGCCGAAGCTGCCGGCGCGCAGGAACGCGATCGCCGAGCCGATGGCGACCGCCTGGCCGACGAACGTGACGACGGTGATCTTCGCGCCGCCCACCCGGTCGGCCAGCCAGCCGCCGAACGGCCGGGACAGGGAGCCGACGAGCGGCCCGAGGAAGGCGTAGCGGTAGGTGTCGGCGGCGAACTCGTTGGCCAGCACGAGCGGGAAGGCGCCCGAGAAGCCGATGAACGAGCCGAACGCGCCGATGTACAGGAAGGCCATCACCCACGTCTGCTTGCGCCGGGCGACGGCGGCCTGGTCGGCGACGTTGGCCTTGGCGCCGGACAGGTTGTTCATGCCGAACCAGGCGCCGACGACCGCCAGCACGATGAACGGCACCCAGATGAGCGCGACGTTCTGCACGTAGCGGGCGTCGCCGGCCTCCGTCGCCCCCGTGCTCCCACCGACGAAGGCGACCGCCCCCGCCGTGACGGCGAGCGGCCCGACGAGCTGGATGATCGCGACGCCGATGTTCCCGCCGGCGGCGTTCAGGCCGAGGGCGAAGCCCTTCTCCCTGTCCGGGTAGAAGAACGAGATGTTCGCCATCGACGAGGCGAAGTTCCCGCCGCCGACGCCGCAGGTGATCGCCGTCAGGACCCAGAACCAGTAGGGCTGGCCGGTGGTGGCCGCGACGGTCAGCAGGGTCACCGGCACCAGCAGCAGGGCCGCGCTGACGACGGTCCAGTTCCGGCCGCCGACCAGCGCCGGCATGAACGTGTAGGGCACCCGCATGATCGCGCCCACCAGGCCTGCGGTGGCGACCAGCCAGAACAGCTGGTCGCTGGTGAAGCCGTAGCCGATCGAGGCCAGGACGGCGGTGGCGATGCTGAACATCTGCCACACGCTGAAGCCGATGTTCTCGGCCAGCACCGACCACATCAGGTTCCGGCGGGCCACCGGCCGGCCCTGCGGCGACGCCCAGAACTCGTCGTCCTCGGGGTTGTAGTCGTCGATCCACCGCGTCCCGCGTCGGGCGACCGGAGGCGCGCCGGCGGCGGGCTCGGTCGACGGCGGAGCCCCGGCGCCGGGGGCGCGGACGGTGGGGGTGGAGGTCATGGGCGCATCCCTCGGTTCGCGGCCGCCGGGCGGGCGGATCCTGTGGGGGAGAACGCTAGGAAGCCGCCGTTACCTCGCCGCCGCGCTCGCATGACCTCTCGGGAACAACCGCCTCACCGCGCCGGGGGCCGGCGGTGAGGTTCGCGGCGGGACGCGGATCCGGCCGGCTGTCGGTGGTCGCTGCCACGATGCGCGCATGGCGATCGAGGTGCGCCCGGCCAGCAGCTGTCCCGACGTGGCCGCGGTGCTGGGCCCGAAGCGGCCGGACGCGGACGTGTGCTGGTGCCTGAGCCACCGGCTCCGGAGGTCGAAGGAGAACCGGGAGCTGGTCGGCGCCGCCCGCGGCGAGCGGGTGCGCCGACTCGTGGCGGAGGACCCGCCACCGGGCGTGCTCGCCCACGACGGGGACGAGGTGGTCGGCTGGGCGGCGGTCCACGCAAGCGCCGACACGAGCTTCGCCACCAACCGGCGGATCCCGCACGTCGACGACCTCACGATTGCCTACGTCGGTACGCGGGCGCTGTTCGAGCGGGCGGGTTCGAGAAGGTGGCCGGCACCGGCTCGGTCGTCAACAGGTTCCCGCGCGTGCTCATGCGGCGGAACCTGCGCCCGGACGGTCCCTCGATGGGCCCGGAGGACCAGGCCCGGAGGATCAGGCCCGGAGGCGGTAGCCGCGCTTGACGACGGTCTCGACCAGCGGCGCGCCGAGGGCGGCCCGCAGCCGGGTCACCGCCATCTCCACTGCGTGCCCGTCACCGCCACCCGGCAGGGAGCCCACCAGGTCCGGCCGCGAGACGACGTGGCCGGGCTGCCGGGCGAGTTCGCGCAGGACGGCCAGCGGCCCCGGCGCCAGCTCCACCAGCTGCCCGTCGACGACGGCGGCGTGGCCGCGGACCTGGAGCGTGTGCGGGCCGACCTGGAGCACCGGGTCGCGCTCGGGCAGCCGGGCGACCACCTCACGGGCCAGGGCACCCAGGCGGGCGCGTTCCGGTTGGCAGGAAGGGATGCCCGCGGCGTCCAGCGGGCCGGCGGTCACGGGGCCGACGGCGACGGCGAGCACCCGCCCGTTCATCGCGGCCACCACCGGCTCCTGCTGCCCCAGCTCCGTGGCCACCTGCAGCAGGCTCGCCGCGGCCGGCGCGCTGGTGAAGGTCACCGCGTCGACCCCGCCGGCCAGGATGGCACCGATGAGCCGGCGCACCGGCACGACGTCCTCGGGCAGCACCCAGCGGTAGACCGGGACGGTGAGCACGTCCGCGCCGGCGTCCTGCAGCCCGGCGACCAGGTCGGGCAGCGGATCGCCGTGCAGCTGGACGGCGATCCGGCGGCCGGCCAGCGGCCCCTCGGCCCCCGACAGCAGGTGCTCGAGCACTTCGGCCGACGACTCCGACGCCGGCGACCAGGCGTCGACGAGTCCGCCACCCCGGATCGCCCCGCGGGCCTTCGGGCCGCGCGCGAGGACGCGGGACCCCGACAGGTGCTGCACGAGCGGCAGGCCCCAGGCGTCGGCCGCCTCCAGCCAGCCGCGGAAGCCGACCCCGGTGGTGGCGACGACGAGATCGACGGGAGCCTCGAGCACCCGCCTGGTCGCAGCCACCAACTCGGCGTCGTCGGCCAGCGGGACGATCCGGATGGCGGGGGCGTAGAGCACGCGGGCGCCCCGACGGTCCAGCAGCGCGCCCAGCTCCTCCTTGCGGCGGGCAGCGGTCACCGCGACGGTGTAGCCGGCCAGCGGAAGCCCGGCCGGCTGTTCCCCGGCGGTGTCGGTCACGTGTCCCCCTCGGGTGCGGTGGAGCCCCATCTTCCCGGCCCGGGGTTTCCGACGTGTGTCCTCGCCCGGTGCCACGCGGGCCCTGGTGACCGGGGTCACGCCCTGCCGTCCACCACCGCGTCGGCGCGCGCCCGGGTGCCGTCCTCGGCGAAGTGCGCGGTCTCCGTCCGCTGCCAGCGGTGCCACTCGCCGGCCAGCTGCGCCCCGTCGCGGGCCAGGCCACGGGCGAGCCGCACCGCCGGGTCGGCCTCCACCCAGATCCGCAGGCCGGCCCAGGCGTCGGTGGCCCGGCACGCACTGCCGCACCCCTCGACCACCAGCACGGCCGGCACCGGCACCGGCGTCGGCCGGGAGGAGAACCGGCCGGCCGCCCAGTCGTAGGCGTGGTAGGCGCCCGGCCTGCCGTCGGCCAGTGGGCGCAGCACACCTGCGGACAGGCGGGCCGCGGCCCCGGTGAGGGTCCAGCCGGCGTAGAGCTCGTCCATGTGCACGACGACGGGGTCGGGCAGGACGGCGGCCAGCCGGGCGGCGAGCGTGGTCTTGCCCGACCCGGCCGGCCCGTCCACGCACACCAGCCGGGTGCCGCCCAGCCGCGGGGGAGCGTCGAGCACCCGGGCGGTCAGGCCGGCGACGGTCAGCGGGGGTGCAGCGTCCACGTGGGCACCGCTCCGCCGCTGCCGGCCACCAGCCCGCGGCTGGCGAGCAACCGCAGGTGGGCGTCGGTCTCGGTCACGGCGAAGATCCGCATCCGCCGCTCGTACTGCTCCCACGGGCGCGACCAGGTCAGGTGGGCGGCCAGGTCCCAGGGCGTGGAGCCGGGGTGGTCGGCGATGGCGCGCAGCAGCTCGGCCAGGCGCGCCTCGTGGTGCGCGGTCAGCGCGTCGACGCGGTCGGCCAGCCCACGGAAGCGCCACTCGTGCCCCGGCAGCACCTCGGTGGGGTCCAGGTCGCGCACCCCGGCCAGCGAGTCGAGGTAGTCGCGCAGCGGATCCGCCGATCCACCGTCGGTGCTGGAGATGTTCGGGCTGATCCGCGGCAGCACGTGGTCGCCGGAGAAGAAGAGCCCCGTGCGCTCCTCGGCGAAGCACAGGTGACCGGGCGTGTGACCGGGCGTGTGGAGGGTGCGCAGCGACCACCCGGGGAACGCGGCGTGGTCGCCGTCCCCGAGCATCCGGTCGGGCACCGCCATGCGCATGAAACCGGAGAGGTTCTCCGCACCGCCCACGTCGGCTGCCGCGTCGTCGCGCGGGGCGCCGAGGCCGACGAGGAACTCGACCTCGGCGGCGACGGCGGCGCGCGCCTCGGTCCGGGTCAGCCGCTCGACCGCGGTGGCGTCGGCCGGGTGCATGGCGATCCAGGCGCCGCTGGCCTCCCGGACGCGCGAGGCCAGCCCCAGGTGGTCGAAGTGCAGGTGTGTCACGAGCACGCCCCGGACATCGGCCACCGAGCCGCCGATCGAGGCGAGCCCGTCGCTGAGCGCGCTCCAGCCGGCGTCGCTCTCCCAGCCGGTGTCGATCAGGCCGAGCCCGCCGCCGGCGAGGGCAAAGGCGTAGACGCTCACGTAGCGCAGCGGGTTGTGCGGGATCGGCACCGGTACCGACCAGAGGTCCGCCCGCAGCTGCTCGACCGGGGGCAGGGTGCGCGCCTGCCAGGCCGCGTGCTGGGTGGTGCCGGTGATCTCCACGTCCCGCACTCTGCCAGCCGCTCCCGGCCGCGATCCTGACACCATGGGGGTGTGAGCGGTTCCCAGCCCGACGTGTCCACCGTCTCCGCCGTGCCCCGCCGGATGCGGCACCTGCTCGCCGCCCTCGCCGCCGTGGTCGCGGTGGTCATGGTGCTGGTGGCGCTCTCCCTGCCGTCGACGACCAACTCCGTCATCGACTACGGCGTCGTCGACCAGGTGGCGATGGCGGGTCTGGGGCTGGTCCTGGCCGCCGGGGTGCTGTTCCTCGGCCGGTCGCGGCTCGACGCCGATGCCGACGGCATCCGGGTCCGGAACCTCGTCGTCCACCACCAGCTGCCGTGGACGGCGGTGCGCGCGGTGCGGTTCGAGCGCACGTCCGCCTGGGGCTCGCTGCTGCTGGAGAACGGCGACGAGATCTCCCTGCACGCGCTGCAGGCCGCCGACGGCGAGCACGCCGTGCGGGCGGTCGAGGGGCTGCGCGCCCTGCACGCCGCCGCACGGGCGAAGGACCCCGTCCGGCCCCCTCTGCTCTACGACGACTGAAGAAGGACCCCGTCCTCCTCACCCCTCGCTCCGCTCGGGGCGAGCCTCTCGACGGAGCCTGGCGCGGGGCCGTGCGGAGAGGTCGTTCCGGCACAGCACGGCAGGGGGAATGCGCCACGGGCCCGGGACGCTGTATCGTGGGTGTGCCTCCCCCGGCTACATCGAGGCGCGCGAACCACCAGCGGCCCCGCCCCGGGCCGCTGTCCAAGAGGAGCCCGCTCCCACCTGACGCCGTCCAGGCGCCCAGGTCCCGGATAGCGAGAGCCGGCCACAGGCCGGTGATCGCGTGCGCACGCACCCGCGAGGGGTCGTGCGCCGCCGGCCGAGTGGGCCCCGCGAGCAGACGCTCGCGGGGCCTTCTGTGTGCGTCGGCGCCGGGTGGGCCAGCGACTCCTCCCACGCAGCAGCGTAAGGAGAGGCCATCACCGAGCCCCGCATCAACGACCGCATCCGAGTCCCCGAGGTCCGCCTGGTCGGACCCGAGGGCGAGCAGGTCGGCATCGTGTCGATCGGCGAGGCGCTGCGCCTGGCACAGGACTCCGAGCTCGACCTGGTCGAGGTCGCTCCCATGGCCCGGCCGCCCGTCGCCAAGCTCATGGACTACGGCAAGTTCAAGTACGAGTCCGCCCAGAAGGCCCGCGAGGCCCGGCGGAACCAGGCGCTCACCGTCATCAAGGAGATGCGGCTGCGCCTGAAGATCGACCCGCACGACTACGAGACCAAGAAGGGCCACGTCGAGCGCTTCCTCAAGGGCGGCGACAAGGTCAAGATCACCGTGATGTTCCGTGGCCGCGAGCAGTCGCGCCCGGAGATGGGCTACCGCCTGCTCCAGCGGTTGGCCGCCGACGTCAGCGAGCTGGGCGTCGTCGAGTCCAACCCGAAGCAGGACGGCCGGAACATGGTCATGGTGATCGCCCCGCACCGGAACGCCCAGGCGCTGCAGCAGCAGGCGCAGCAGAGCAAGAGCCGACCGGCCAAGGGTGAGCAGGAGGCGGAGCAGGCGCCCAGCGCCTGACCCCCTGTTCCGCAGGAACGCACCACCGAGACCACCGGGTCGTGCGGCAGCCCCGGGCTGCCGCACGACCCGCATGAAGACGACCAGGACAGGCGAGGACATGCCGAAGCAGAAGACCCACAAGGGCACCGCCAAGCGGGTGCGCGTCACGGGCACCGGAAAGCTCATGCGCGAGCAGGCGAACAACCAGCACAAGTTCGAGCACAAGTCCGGGACCCGCAAGCGCCGGCTCGACCAGGACCAGGTCGTCTCCCCGGCCGACGCCAAGAACCTCAAGAAGCTCCTCGGCATCTGAGCGTCCCTCCACTGACTTTTAGAAAGACAGGAGCACTTCCGTGGCACGCGTGAAGCGGGCGGTCAACGCCCAGAAGAAGCGCCGGACGACCCTCGAGGCCGCCAGCGGCTACCGCGGTCAGCGGTCCCGGCTGTACCGCAAGGCCAAGGAGCAGATCCTCCACTCGGCGACCTACAGCTACCGCGACCGCAAGGCGCGCAAGGGTGACTTCCGCAAACTGTGGATCACCCGCATCAACGCCGCGGCCCGCCTCAACGACATGACCTACAACCGGTTCATGCAGGGGCTCAAGCTCGCCGGCATCGAGCTGGACCGCCGCGTCCTGGCCGAGCTCGCCGTGAACGAGCCCGCCGCCTTCGCCACGCTGGTGGAGTCCGCCCGGGCTGCGCTCGCCGCGAACCCCGAGGCGACCGGCGCCCAGGCCGCCTGACCAAGGACCACCCTGCCCCCTACGCCTCGCGAGCTCGGCGCGGGACCCTGCAGGATGGCCGTTCCGCACGTCACCCGACGCCGTCGGTGACCGGCCCCTCCGGGCCGGACGCCGGCGGCGTCGGCGTCTGTCCGGGGCGAGGTCTGCACACTCGCCCCGATCAGCCCTCGAGCGGGTCACCGTGCAGATCTCGCAGGAAGGAGAGCGCGTGACCGAGTCGCTCACCGAGCGCTCCGCCCGCATAGTCGCCGCGCGGAAGCTCACCCGGCGCGCCGGGCGGGATGCGGCGGGGCTCTTCCTCGCCGAGGGGCGGCAGGCCGTGGTCGAGGCGCTGGCGCAGCCCGAGCGCGTCCGCGAGGTCTTCGCCACGCAGGCGGCCGCGACCGCGCACCGCGACCTGCTGGCGGAGACGCCGGTGCCCGTGCGGCCGGTCACCGAGAAGGCCGCGGCCGGGCTGTCGGAGACGGTGACCCCCCAGGGGCTGGTCGCCGTCTGCGAGCTGCGGGACGTCCCGGCCGAGTCGCTGACGACGGCGCCGCCGCGGCTGTCGGTCGCGCTCGCCGAGCTCGCCGACCCGGGCAACGCCGGGACGGTGCTGCGGACCGCGGACGCCTGCGGCGCCGGCGCGGTCGTCTTCGGCGCGGGCTCGGCCGACCCGTACGGGGGCAAGGCGGTCCGGTCCAGCGCCGGCAGCCTGTTCCACGTCGACGTCGTCCGTGGTGCGCCACTGGCGGCGCTGCTCCCCTCGCTGCGCGCCGTGGGCGTGACCGTGCTCGCCGCCGACGGCGGGGGAGAGGCCGAGCTGCCCGGGCTGGTGGCGGCCGGCCGGCTGGCGGGGCCGGTTCTGTGGCTCTTCGGCAACGAGGCCCGGGGCGTGCCCGCCGATCTGGCCGCGCTCGCCGACGCGCGGGTGCGGATCCCGATGCGCGGCCGGGCGGAGAGCCTGAACCTGGCCGCCGCCGCCGCGATCTCCCTCTACACCACCCAGCTCGCGCAGGGCTGACGCCCGTACCCGCGCGCTCCCGGCTCCGCCGGTGGCGCTGCGCGGCCTCCGTTCGCGGTTCCGCTCGCGACGCAGGCGGTGCACGAGGCGTCGCCGGTACGCCAGGATGGCGGTCATCGACGGGCTCCCCCGGGACGTCGCGCTGGGTTGCGGAAGAAGGTCGCAGTTACCGTGGAGCACATGCAACGGGTCGCAGGTGCTCCGGCGGATCCGTCGACGGACGGGCGGCGGTCCCGGTGGACCGAGCACCGCCGTGCCCGGCGGGAGGACCTCGTCGGCGCGGCCGTCGAGGCGGTCCGGCTGGCCGGTCCCGACTTCTCCGTCGACGACGTCGCCCGCAGCGCGGGGGTCTCCAAGACGGTGATCTACCGGTACTTCAACGACAAGGACGAGCTGATCGACGCCGTCCTCGAGCGCATCTCCCAGGCGGTCCTGCTACCCCGCCTGCTCGGCGAGCTGACCGCCGACCGGGGCGACGACCGGCAGCAGCTCCGCGCGGTCATCGCCGCCTTCGTCTCGCTGATCGAGGACGAGCCGGCGCTCTACCGCTTCGCCTACGCACAGGCCGGGCGCGCGGGCCGCGCGGACCTGGTCGCGGCCACCGAGCACGCCGTCGCCGGCGCGCTGGGCGACCTGCTCGGCCAGCGGCTCACCGACGCCGGGCGTCCGGCCGACGGCGCCATGACCTGGGCCTACGGGATCGTCGGCATGGTGCAGCTGGCCACGCACTGGTGGTCGGGGGCGCGGACGGTGTCCGCGGCTGACCTCGTCGACCAGCTCACCGACCTGGCCGATGGCGGCCTGGGCACCCTCCTCCCCCCGCGGGGCTGAGCGCGGGGCGCTCCTGCACCAGCCGCAGGTCCAGCTGCACGACGTCGGGCGCAGCATGGGCACGAGGGGCCGACGGGTGGATCGCGGGGAACCCCGGCGCGGGCGAGTGCGGTCGCCGGGCAGAATGGCCTCCCGTGTCTGGCGCCAACGATCCCTACGACCCCAAGCAGGTCGCCGCGCTCTCCCCCGAGGCCCTCGACGACGCGGTGCGTGCCGCGCTCGAGGCGTTCGCGGCCGCGGCCGACCTGGAGGCGCTGGCCGGCGTCCGCCCCGCGCACCTGGGCGACCGGGCACCGGTGCTGCTGGCCCGGCGCGAGCTCGGGGCCCTGCCACCGGCCGCCCGCAGTGACGCCGGCAAGCGGGTGAACGCCGCCCGGGCCGCGGTCACCGAGGCCTACGAGGCGCGCAGGGCCGAGCTCGAGGCCGAGCGGGACGCCCGCGTGCTGGCCGAGGAGCGGGTCGACGTCACGCTGCCGTGGGACCGCACCCCGCGCGGCGCCCGGCACCCGCTCACCACGCTCATGGACCGGATCGCCGACATCTTCGTCGGCATGGGGTACGAGGTGGCCGAGGGGCCGGAGCTGGAAGCGGAGTGGCTGAACTTCGACGCGCTCAACTTCGGCCGGGACCACCCCGCCCGGTGGCTGTCGGACACCTTCTTCGTCGCGCCCGAGGACTCCGGCCTGGTGCTGCGCACGCACACCAGCCCGGTGCAGGCGCGCACCATGCTCGACCGGCAGCCGCCCATCTACGTCGTGGCCCCGGGCCGGGTGTACCGCACCGACGAGCTCGACGCCACGCACCTGCCGGTCTTCCACCAGGTGGAGGGCCTGGCCGTCGACCGGGGCCTGACCATGGCCCACCTGCGGGGCACGCTCGACCACCTGGCCCGCCAGCTGTTCGGCCCGGATGCCCGCACGCGGTGGCGGCCGCACTTCTTCCCGTTCACCGAGCCGTCGGCTGAGTTCGACGTCTGGTTCCCCGAGCACCGCGACGGCCCGCAGTGGGTCGAGTGGGGCGGCTGCGGGATGGTGAACCCGCGGGTGCTGCGCGCCTGCGGCGTCGACCCGGACACCTACACCGGCTTCGCTTTCGGCATGGGCATCGAGCGGGCGCTGCAGTTCCGCTCCGCGGTGTCGGACATGCACGACATCGCCGAGGCCGACGTCCGCTTCACCACGGCATTCGGAGTGGAGCAGTGAACGGTCGCGGTCCGACGAAGAAGGTCACCCCCGTGCCGCCCGAAGGAGTCCAGCAGTGAAGGTCCCCGTCAGCTGGCTGTCCGAGCTCGTCGACCTCCCGGCCGGGATCACCACCGAGGAGCTCGACGCCGCGTTCGTGCGGCTCGGCTTCGAGGTGGAGGACGTCGTCCGCCCGCCGGTCACGACCGGCCCGCTCGTGGTCGGCCGGGTGCTGGAGATCGAGGAGCTGACCGGCTTCAAGAAGCCGATCCGCTACTGCCAGGTCGAGGTCGGGGAGAGCGAGCCCCGGGGCATCGTCTGCGGCGCCCGCAACTTCGCCGTCGGCGACCTCGTCGTCGCCGCCCTGCCCGGTGCCGTGCTGCCCGGCGACTTCGCCATCGCCGCGCGGAAGACCTACGACCACGTCTCCGACGGGATGATCTGCTCGGTCCGCGAACTGGGCATCGGCGAGGACCACACCGGCATCCTGGTGCTGGGCCAGGGCGGCTACGTGCCAGGGACGCCCGCGGCCGACGTGCTGGGTCTGGACGACGTCGTCTTCCACCTCGAGGTGACCCCGGACCGCGGCTACGCCATGTCGATGCGCGGGATCGCCCGCGACCTCGCCGCCGTGCTCGGCGTGGCCTGGCGGGACCCGGCGGACCTGCCGCTGCCGGAGTGGTCCGGTGCGCCGGCGTGGGAGGTCGACGTCGCCGCGCCCGGCCGCTGCGACCGCTTCTCGATGCTGGCGCTGGAGGGGCTGGACCCGGTCGCACCGAGCCCGTGGTCGCTGCGCCGGAGGCTCGCCCAGTGCGGGGTGCGGAGCATCTCCCTGGCGGTCGACGTCACCAACTACGTCATGCTCGAGCTGGGCCAGCCGATGCACGCCTTCGACCGCGACACCGTCCGCGGACCGATCACCGTCCGCACGGCGGCGGCCGGTGAGCGGCTGACCACCCTGGACGGCGCCGACCGGGCCCTGGCCGACGACGACCTGCTGATCGCCGACGGGTCCGGGCCCATCGGGCTGGCCGGTGTCATGGGCGGCGCCACCACGGAGATCGGGGACACCACCTCGGCGGTGTTGCTGGAGGCCGCGCACTGGGAGCCGACCGGCATCTCCCGCGGGGTGCGCCGCCATCGGCTGCCCAGCGAGGCCGGCAAGCGTTTCGAGCGCGGCACCGACCCCGACGTCACCGTCCTGGCACTGGCGCGGGCCGCCGGGCTCCTGGCCGAGCACGGTGGCGCCTGCGTGGCAGGCGCGCCGGTCGACGTCGACACCCGCGCGCCCCGACCGGTGATCGGGCTGGACGCCGGCCTGCCCGGGCGGATCGCCGGGGTGGACTACTCCCGGGCCCAGGTGCTGGAGGTGCTCGACGCCATCGGCGCCGAGGTCGGGGGCGACGGCGACGCGCTGCAGGTCACGCCGCCGTCCTGGCGGGGCGACCTGCGGGAGCCGGCCGACCTGGTCGAGGAGGTCGTGCGCCTCCGCGGTTTCGACGAGATCCCCTCCCTCCTGCCCACCGCGCCACCCGGTGGGGGGCTCACCGAGCGGCAGCGCCGGCGGCGCAGCATCGGCCGCGCCCTGGCCGATGCCGGGTACGTGGAGGCGCCGTCCTTCCCCTTCACCGGCACGGCGCAGCTGGACGCGCTGGGCCTGCCCGAGGACGACGACCGCCGCCGCGTGATCACCGTGCGCAACCCGCTGTCGGAGGAGGCTCCGGCGCTGCGCACGAGCCTGCTGCCCGGGCTGCTGACGGCGCTGGCCCGGAACCAGGCGCGCGGCATCCGCGACGTCGCCCTCTTCGAGCACGGGGCGGTGTTCCCCGGCGGGGTGCGCCCGCCTGCACCGGTGCCCGGTGCCGAGCGCCGGCCGGACGACGCCGTCCTCGCCGCGCTGCTGGGTGCGGTGCCGGCCCAGCCGTGGCACGTGGCGGTGGCCCTCACCGGCCAGCGCGAGCCGCGCGGCTGGTGGGGTCCGGGCCGCCCGGCGGAGTGGGCCGACGCGGTGCAGGCCGCACGGACCGTGGCCGCGGCCGCCGGAGCCGAGCTGACCGTGCGTGCAGGCGACCGGGCGCCCTGGCATCCCGGCCGCTGCGCCGAGCTCCTGGTCGGCGACCGGGTGATCGGGCACGCCGGCGAGCTGCACCCCAAGGTCTGCGAGGCGCTCGGCGTACCCGCCCGGACCGCGGTCATGGAGCTCGACGCCGACGCCCTGCCCGCCCCGGCCGTCCCGCAGGCGCCGGCGATCTCCACGTTCCCGCCGGTGCTCCTCGACCTCGCCGTGGTGGTGGCGGACGACGTTCCCTCGGCGGACGTCACCGCCGCGCTGCGGGCGGGCGCCGGGGAGCTGCTGGAGTCGCTGCGGCTCTTCGACGTCTATACCGGTGCACCGGTGCCGGCCGGCTCCCGCTCCCTGGCCTACGCCCTCACCGTGCGGGCGCCGGACCGGACGCTGACCGGCGAGGAGGCGACGGCGGTGCGCGACGCCGCGCTCGCCGCCGCCGCCCAGGCCACCGGGGCGCAGATCCGTGGCTGAACAAGGACCCCGCCCTCCCCACCCTTCGCAGGCTCAGGTCGGGCCCCTGGACGGGGCCGGGGTCGCCCTGGTCACCGGGGCGTCCACCGGCATCGGCCGGCACCTGGTCGAGGGGCTGGCCGCCCGAGGCATGGTGGTGGCCGGTGTGGCCCGGAACCCCGACCGGCTGCGGACGGCGATGGCCGAGGTCGCCGAGGCCACCGGCGCTCGCACCCTGGCGGTCGCCGCCGACGTCACCGACCGCGCGTCCGTGGAGGCCGCGGTGGGGGAGGTGCGCGAGGAGCTCGGCCCGATCGAGCTCCTGGTCAACAACGCCGGGCTCATCGACGAGTTCGAGGTGCCCATCTGGGAGGCCGACCCGGAGCAGTGGTGGGACGTCGTGTCCAGCCACGTCCGCGGCGCGCAGCTGACGATCCGCACCGTCGTGCCGTGGATGGTGCTGCGCAACCGCGGGCGGGTGGTCAACATCGCCAGCGGAATGGGCACCCGCGCCAACCCCGACTACTCGGCCTACTCTGTCGCCAAGACCGCGCTCGTGCGGCTCACCGAGGGCCTGGCCACCGCGCTGGAGGGCTCGAACGTGCGGGCCTTCAACGTCGCCCCGGGCGTCGTCGACACCCCGATGACCCGCGCCATGCACATGTGGCAGGGCAACACCCACTGGACGCCGCCGGAGAAGGTCGTCGAGCTGATCGCCGCCATCGCCGCCGGAGAGCTCGACCAGTGGTCGGGCCGCTTCGTCCGGGCCGGCAAGGACCACCTCGACGTCCTCCGCAGGACCACGCCCGACGACGCCGCCCGGCAGCTGCGGCTGCGGCCCTACGGGGAGGACGACCCGCTCGGCTGATTCCCCGCTCTCCGCGGGGGTGGTCCGGCGACGCCGACCCGGTCGCGGCGGACGTGCCACGGTGCGGTACCGGTTCCGGACGAGGAGTGACAGCCATGGCGACCCAGTCCCCGGCGGCCCGCGGGCTGATCGCCCTCGCGCTCGCGGGCGTCGCCGGGCTCGCCGCCTGGTCCGGCCGGGCGGCGTGGGAGGACAGCGGCGCGTTCGCCCTCCTGCTCTTCGGCGTCCCCCTGGCGTGCGCGGCACTCGCCCTGCTCGCCGAGAGCGCGGGCGCGCCGGTGCTGGCTCCGGCGGTCGTGGCCGTCCTCGGGGCGGCGTCGGTCGGGTGGTCGCTGCTCACCGGCCTGGGCCTCGGTCCGGGCCTCCTCCTGCCGTCGCTGCTCCTGCTGGTCGCCGCGATGATCTCGTGGATGGACCGCAGGCGGGACCGCGCCCGGCGACCGCCTGACACGGAGCTGCCGGGAAAGCCGCCGACATCGCGGTGAACGTTCATGCATGGCCGTGTATGGTCATGCATCGTGAGCACAGAGCGGACGTGGACGGTCGGGGTCACCGGCGCCACCGGGTACGCGGGAGGTGAGGTGTGCCGGCTGCTGGCCGGGCACCCGGCGCTCCGGCTGGCCGGGGTGCACGCCAACTCGAGCGCCGGCCGACGCCTGGGTGAACTCCAGCCCCACCTGCTGCCCTTCGCCGAGCTGGAGGTGCAGCCGAGCGACGCGGCGAGCCTGGCCGGGTACGACGTGGTCGTCCTGGCGCTGCCGCACGGCGAGTCGGCGGCGATCGCCGACCAGCTGCCGGCGGAGACGCTCGTCATCGACTGCGGCGCCGACCACCGGCTGAACGACCCGGCCGCCTGGGCCCGCTGGTACGGCGGCGTGCACGCCGGCACCTGGCCGTACGGTCTTCCGGAGCTGCCCGGTCAGCGGGAGGAGCTGGCCGGCGCCACGCGGATCGCCGTCCCCGGCTGTTACCCGACCTCGGTCACCCTCGCGATGGCCCCGGCGCTGGCCGCCGGGCTGGTCGAGCCCGACGTCGTGGTCGTCGCCGCCAGCGGCACCAGCGGCGCCGGCAAGTCACCGAAGCCGCACCTCCTCGGCAGCGAGGTCATGGGCGCGGCCAGCGCCTACGGCGTCGGAGGCGTGCACCGGCACACCCCGGAGATGATCCAGGGTCTCTCGCGGGCGGCCGGGGCCCCGGTGGGCGTCAGCTTCACGCCCACCCTGGTCCCGATGAGCCGCGGCATCCTCGCCACCTGCTCGGCGAAGCTGAGGCCCGGGGCCGACGCCGACGCCGCCCGGGCCGCCTACTCGGAGGCCTACGCCGGCGAGCCGTTCGTCCACCTGCTGCCCGAGGGGCAGTGGCCCACCACCGCCCAGGTGCTCGGTGCGAACACGGTGGCTCTGCAGCTCGCCGTCGACGCCGACGCCGACCGGCTGGTCGTCGTCGCCGCCGTCGACAACCTCACCAAGGGCACCGGGGGCGCGGCGATCCAGTGCGCCAACCTCGCCCTCGGCATCCCCGAGATCACCGGTCTCCCGCTCGTAGGAGTAGCGCCATGAACTCATCCCACGAAGACGCTCCGCCGGCGCTCCACGTCTCCGCGGGGGCCCCGCAGTGACCGTCACGGCACCGAAGGGGTTCAGCGCCGCCGGCGTCGCCGCCGGGCTGAAGTCCTCCGGCGACCCCGACGTCGCCGTCGTCCTCAACCACGGTCCCGACGACGCGGCCGCGGCCGTGTTCACCACCAACCGCTTCCCGGCCGCGCCCGTGCTGTGGAGCCGCCAGGTGCTGGCCGGCGAGCGGGTGCGCGCGGTCGTGCTCAACTCCGGCGGCGCCAACGCCTGCACCGGGCCCGAGGGCTTCCAGGACACCCACGCCACCGCCGAGCACGCGGCCGCCGAGCTCGGCATCGGGGCGGTCGACGTCGCGGTGGCCAGCACGGGCCTGATCGGCATGCGGCTGCCCATGGACGAGCTGACCGCCGGGGTCAGCGCCGCGGTGCAGGCGCTCAGCGAGGAAGGCGGGCCCGACGCCGCCCGCGCGATCATGACCACCGACAGCGTCCCGAAGACGACGGTGCAGGCCCGCGACGGCTGGAGCATCGGCGGGATGGCCAAGGGCGCCGGCATGCTCGCTCCGTCGCTGGCCACGATGCTCGTCGTCCTCACCACCGACGCCGTCGTCCCGCCCTCGGTGCTCGCCTCCGCGCTGAAGCAGGCGACCAGCCTCTCCTTCGAGCGGGTCGACTCCGACGGGTGCCTGTCGACCAACGACACGGTGCTGGTGATGTCCAGCGGCGCCAGCGGCGTCACGCCGGGCACTGAGGAGTTCACCGAGGCGCTCACCGCGGCCGCGACGGACCTGGCGATGCAGCTGCTCGCCGACGCCGAGGGGTCCACCAAGGACATCGCGATCACCGTCCGCAACGCCGCCTCGGTCGAAGACGCGCTCACCGCCGGCCGGGCCTGCGCCCGCAACAACCTGCTCAAGACCGCGCTGTTCGGCAACGACCCCAACTGGGGCCGGGTGCTGGCGGCGGTCGGCACCACCGACGCCGTGTTCGAGCCCGACCAGGTCGACGTGACCATCAACGGCGTCACCGTGTGCCGCGGCGGCTCGATCGGCGACCCCCGCGAGGGTGTGGACCTCACCGGCCGGGAGATCACCATCGACGTCGACCTGGGCGCCGGCGGCGAGACGGCCACGATCTGGACCAACGACCTGTCGATCGCCTACGTGCACGAGAACTCGGCCTACTCCACATGAGCGAGCACCAGGACCCCGCACCCCAGGACCCGACGCCCCCCGACGTGCGGATCGACGAACCCGTCCCACCGCCGCGGCCGGTGCGCACGGTCGGCACCCGGCGGGTCATGCGGAAGAAGGACCCCGAGGGCGACGCGGCCAAGGTCGCTGTCCTCACCGGTGCGCTGCCCTGGCTCAAGGAGTTCCACGGCAACGTCGTCGTCATCAAGTACGGCGGCCACGCGATGGTCGACGACGAGTGCCGCCGGGCATTCGCCGAGGACATGGTCTTCCTGCGGACGTGCGGCATCCTGCCCGTGGTCGTGCACGGCGGCGGCCCGCAGATCAACGCGATGCTGGCCAAGCTCGGCATCAGCAGCGAGTTCCGCGGCGGTCTCCGCGTGACCACCCCGGAGACGATCGACGTGGTCCGCATGGTGCTCACCGGCCAGGTCGGCCCCGACATCGTCGGGCTGATCAACCAGCACGGCCCGATGGCGGTGCACCTCTCCGGCGAGGACGGCGGGCTGTTCACCGCGCGGCGGACCACCGCGGTCGTCGACGGCGAGCGGGTGGACGTCGGGCTGGTCGGCGACATCGCCGCGGTCGACACCACCCCGGTCACGGCGCTGCTGGCGGCCGGTCACATCCCGGTCGTCGCGAGCGTGGCGCCGGACGCCGACGGCGTCGTGCACAACGTCAACGCCGACACCGCCGCGGCCGCGCTGGCGGCGGCGCTGGGCGCGGTCAAGCTCGTGGTCCTCACCGACGTCGAGGGCCTGTACGCCGACTGGCCCGACCGCGACTCCCTGGTCCAGCAGATCGACGCCCGGGAGCTGGCCGAGCTCCTGCCCACGCTGGACGCCGGGATGATCCCGAAGATGGCCGCCTGCCTGCGGGCGGTCGAGGGCGGGGTGAAGCGGGCGACCGTCGTCGACGGCCGGACGCCGCACGCCCTGCTCCTGGAGACGTTCACCACCGAAGGCACCGGGACGATGGTCGTCCCGGCGAAGGACCAGAAGGAGGGCACAGCATGACGACGCACACCGAGGAGCTGGCCCGCCGCTGGTCGGCCGTGATGATGAACAACTACAAGGCGCCGCCGGTCGCGCTGGACTGCGGCTCCGGGGCGACCGTCACCGACGTCGACGGGCGCCAGTACACCGATCTGCTCGGCGGCATCGCGACGACGATCCTCGGCCACGCCCACCCCAGGGTCGTCGAGGCGATCACCGGGCAGGCGGCGAAGCTGGGCCACGTCTCGAACCTGGCGATGCACGAGCCGGGCATCACGCTGGCGGAGCGGCTGCTCGAGCTCGCCGGCCGGCCGGGGCGGGTCTTCTTCTGCAACTCCGGCGCCGAGGCCAACGAGGCGGCGTTCAAGCTCAGCCGGCTCACCGGCCGGCCCGAGGTCATCACCGCCGAGGGCGCCTTCCACGGCCGGACCATGGGTGCGCTGGCCCTCACCGGTCAGCCGTCGAAGGCCGCTGCGTTCGCGCCCCTGCCCGGGGGCGTCGCGTACGTGCCCTACGGCGACGAGACCGCGCTGGCCGACGCCGTCTCCCAGCAGACCGCGATGGTGCTGCTCGAGCCGGTGCTCGGGGAGGGCGGCGTGCTGCCCGCACCGGCCGGCTACCTCGCCGCCGCCGCGTCCACGGCCTCCGGGGCCGGCGCGCTGTTCGCCGTCGACGAGGTGCAGACCGGCATCGGCCGGACCGGTCACTGGTTCGCCTCCCAGGCCGACGGCCTGCACCCCGACGTCATCACGCTGGCCAAGGCGCTGGGCGGTGGGCTGCCGATCGGCGCGATGCTCGCCTTCGGCGAGGCCGCCGACCTGCTGACGGCGGGCTCCCACGGCTCCACCTTCGGCGGGAACCCGATCGCGGCCGCCGCCGCGCTGGCCGTCCTCGACACGATCCGCGACGAGGGGCTGCTCGAGCGGGCCAAGGAGATCGAGCACCGGTTCTCCACCGGTATCGAGGCGCTGGGGCACGCGGGGATCAGCGGGGTGCGGGGGAGGGGCGCGCTGCTCGGCGTCGTCCTCACCGCCGACGTCGCCGCGCAGCTGGAGGCCACCCTGCGGGCCGCCGGCTTCCTCACCAACGCCGTCGCGCCCGGCGTGCTCCGCCTCGCCCCGCCCCTGATCCTCACCGACGCACAGATCGACGCCTTCGTCGCCGCCCTGCCCGCGGCCCTCGACGACGCGATGGAGAACGGCTCGTGACCCGGCACTTCCTCACCGACGACGACCTCTCGCCCGAGGAGCAGGCCGAGGTGCTGGCGCTGGCCGCCTCGCTCAAGGCGAGCCGGCACACGGCCGGGGCACCGGCCCCGCTGCGCGCCCCGAACGGCACGCCGCAGGCGGTGGCCGTCGTCTTCGACAAGCCCTCGACCCGCACCCGGGTGTCCTTCTCGGTGGGTGTTGCCGAGCTCGGCGGCTACCCGCTGGTCATCGACGCCGCCACCAGCCAGCTGGGCCGCGGTGAGCCGATCGAGGACACCACCCGCGTGCTCGACCGGCAGGCCGCCGCCATCGTGTGGCGCACCTTCGGCCAGGACCGCATCGAGGCCATGGCCGCGGTCAGCCGCGTCCCGGTGGTCAACGCCCTCACCGACTCGTACCACCCCTGCCAGATCCTGGCGGACCTGCAGACGGTGGCCGAGCACAAGGGCTCGCTGGCCGGGCGGTCGCTGTCCTACCTGGGCGACGGCGCCAACAACATGGCGCACTCCTACCTGCTGGGCGGCGCCACGGCGGGTATGCACGTGCGGATCGGCTCCCCGGAGTCCTTCCGGCCCGACCCGGCCGTGCTCGAGCGCGCGGCGGCGATCGCCGCCGGCACCGGCGGGTCGGTGAGCTGGACCGCCGATGCCGCGGCCGCGGCCGACGGCGCCGACGTGCTGGTCACCGACACCTGGGTCTCCATGGGCCAGGAGGGTGAGCACGACGCCCGCACCGCGCCGTTCCTGCCCTACGCCGTCGACGAGGCCGCGCTGTCCCGGGCCGCCGCCGACGCCGTCGTCCTGCACTGCCTGCCGGCCTACCGCGGCAAGGAGATCGCCGCCGAGGTGATCGACGGACCGCAGAGCGTGGTCTGGGACGAGGCCGAGAACCGGCTGCACGCCCAGAAGGCCGTGCTCGTCTGGCTGCTGGAGAAGAGCTCGTGACCCGCGGTGTGCGCCGGCGGCGTGCCGGAGGCCGGCGGGCATGACCCAGGCGCTGACGCGGTCGGCCCGGCAGGCGCGCATCCGCCAGCTGATCGAGGCGCAGCCGGTGACCTCGCAGACGCAACTCGCCGCGCTGCTGGCCGAATCGGGCATCGAGGTCACCCAGGCGACGCTCTCCCGGGACCTGGAGGAGCTCGGCGCCGTCAAGATGCGCGGCTCGGACGGCGCCCCGGCGTCCTACGGGCTGCCGCCGGAGAACGCCCCGCTGCGCCCGGCGCAGACGGCGCCCGCGCGGCTGACCCGGCTGCTGGCCGACCTGCTCACCGGCGCCGAGGGCAGCGCGAACCTCGCCGTCCTGCGCACACCCCCCGGCGCCGCGCAGTTCCTCGCCTCGGCGCTGGACAAGGTGGGCCTCCCCGATGTCCTGGGCACCATCGCCGGGGACGACACTCTGCTGGTCGTCTCGCGCGACCCCGACGGCGGGCCCGCCCTGGCCGACCGGCTGCGGGCGCTCGCGCAGCGGACGCCCGCCGTCTACCCCGAACTGAGCGCCGACCTGGAAGAGGAACCCGGCACGTGAGCAACAGCGCACCTGGATCGCAGACCCGGCTCTGGGGCGGTCGCTTCGGCGGCGGGCCATCGGACGCGCTGACGGCGTTGTCCAGGTCGACGCACTTCGACTGGCAGCTGGCTCCCTTCGACCTGGCGGGCTCGCGCGCCCACGCCCGCGTGCTGCACCGGGCCGGACTCCTGGCCGACGACGAGCTCGAGCAGATGATCGGCGCCCTCCGCGCGCTCTCCGACGAGGTCGCCGCCGGCACGTTCACCGCGATCGACTCCGACGAGGACGTGCACGAGGCGCTCGAACGCGGCCTCACCGAGAAGCTCGGCGCGCTGGGCGGCAAGCTGCGCGCCGGCCGCAGCCGCAACGACCAGATCGCCACCGATCTGCGGCTCTACCTGCGCCACCACGTGCGGGCGCTGGTCGGCGAGCTCTCCTCGCTGGAGTTCGCGCTGCTGGGCCTTGCCGAGCGGTACTCCGACGTCGCGGCACCGGGGATGACGCACCTGCAGCACGCCCAGCCGGTGCTGATCGCCCACCAGCTGCTGGCGCACGCGCACTCGATCGCCCGCGACGTCGACCGACTGGTCGACTGGGACAGGCGGGCAGCCGTCAGCCCCTACGGCTCCGGCGCCCTGGCCGGCTCCTCGCTGCCGCTGGACCCCGACGCCGTCGCTGCGGAGCTCGGTTTCGACCGGGCTTCGGACAACTCGATCGACGGCGTGAGCGACCGCGACTTCGCCGCGGAGTTCTGCTTCGTCGCCGCCCTGCTCGGCGTCCACCTCTCCCGGCTGGGGGAGGAGGTCGTGCTCTGGACCTCGACGGAGTTCGGCTGGGCGCGCCTCGACGACGCCTGGGCGACCGGGTCGTCGATCATGCCGCAGAAGAAGAACCCCGACATCGCCGAGCTGGCCCGCGGGAAGTCCGGGCGCTTCGTGGGCAACCTGACCGGCATCCTCACCATGCTCAAGGGGCTGCCGCTGGCGTACGACCGCGACCTGCAGGAGGACAAGGAGCCGGTCTTCGACTCCATGGAGCAGCTGCTGCTCCTCCTCCCCGCGGTGACCGGGATGATGGCGACGCTCACCCTCCGACCCGAGGTGCTCGAGGCCGCCGCGCCTCAGGGCTTCGCGCTGGCCACCGACGTCGCCGAGTGGCTCGTCCGGCAGGGCGTGCCGTTCCGGTCGGCGCACGAGATCAGCGGCGCGATGGTCGCCTTCTGCGAGGAGGCCGGCCTGGAGCTCGACCAGCTCGACGACGAGCAGCTGGCCGGCATCGACGGACGGCTGACGCCGGACGTGCGCTCGGTCCTCTCGGTGCGCGGCGCGCTCGCCGCGCGCAGCACCCGCGGGGGCACGGCACCGGAGCGGGTCGCCGAGCAGCTGGCCTCGCTCCAGGAGCTCGCGTCGGCGCACGGGCGCTGGTCCTCGTCGTCGCCGGTGGCGCCGGTCCTCTGATCGTGCCGCCGCCCGACGACTCCCGGCCCGGGCCGGGTCCCCTCGTCCGCGAGGAGGACCTGCTCGGGCCGGTCGACGTCGTGGCCCCGGCGTTGCTCGGCTGCTGGGTGGTCACCGACCGCCCGGAGGGCCGGGTGGCGATCCGGCTCACCGAGGTGGAGGCCTACTCCGGGCAGGGGGAGGACCCGGCCTCGCACGCCCACGGCGGACCGACCCCGCGCGCGGAGATCATGTTCGGCCCGCCGGGCCGGCTCTACGTCTACTTCAGCTACGGCGTGCACTGGTGCGCGAACGTCGTCGTCGGCCCGGAGGGACGCGGCTCGGCGGTGCTGGTGCGCGCCGGTGAGGTCGTGGTGGGGGAGGAGCTGGCCCGGCAGCGCCGTCCCGCTGCACGGGCCGGGCGGGACCTCGCCCGGGGCCCGGCCCGGCTCACCCAGGCGCTGGCCATCGGGCCCGGCGACCGGGGGAGCGACCTGCTCGACGCCGCCAGTCCCGTCCGGCTGCACCGGGGCCGGCCGCCGGTCGCGATCTCGGCCGGTCCGCGGGTCGGCATCAGCAAGGCCACCGAGCTGCCGTGGCGGTTCTGGGAGACCGACGCCCCGTCGGTGAGCGCGTTCCGGGCGGGTGGGAAGCCGCGGCGCAGGCGCGCGGGGCAGGATGGACTCCCGTGACCGACGTGATCGACGAGCTGCACCGCCGCGGGCTGATGGCCCAGAGCACCGACGAGGCCGCGCTGCGCGCCCATCTCGCCGAGGGTCCGGTCGCGTACTACGCCGGCTTCGATCCGACCGCGCAGAGCCTGCACGTCGGGCACCTGCTCCAGTTCATGGTCCTGCGGGCCCTCCAGCGGGCCGGGCACCAGCCCGTCGTCCTCGTCGGCGGCGCGACCGGCCTGATCGGTGACCCGCGGCCGTCGTCGGAGCGGCAGCTCAACGACCGGGACACCGTCGCCGCCTGGGTGGAGCGCATCCGCGAGCAGGTCGCGCCGTTCCTGGACGTGCCGGCCGGGACCGCGGGCCTGAGGAGCCCGATCTACGTGAACAACCTCGACTGGACCGCGCCCGTCTCGGCCATCGACTTCCTCCGCGACCTGGGCAAGCACTTTCGGGTCGGCAGGATGCTGGCCAAGGAGGCGGTCTCCGCGCGGCTGAACTCCGAGGCCGGCATCAGCTACACGGAATTCAGCTACCAGATCCTGCAGGCCAACGACTTCCGCGAGCTGAACCGCCGGCACGGGGTCACGCTGCAGACCGGCGGATCGGATCAGTGGGGCAACCTGACGGCGGGCATCGACCTGGTGCGCCGCACCGAGGGCGCGACCGTGCACGCGCTGTCCACCCCGCTGGTGACGAAGTCGGACGGCACCAAGTTCGGCAAGTCCGAGGGTGGCGCCGTCTGGCTGGACCCGACGCTGACCTCCCCGTACGCGTTCTTCCAGTTCTGGCTCAACGCCGACGACGCGGACGCCCGGATGTGGCTGCCGCTCTACTCCGAGCGCCCGGCCGAGGAGGTGGCGGCGCTGATCGCCGAGAGCACCGAGCGGCCGGCGGCACGGACGGCGCAGCGGGCGCTCGCCGAGGAGCTGACCCTGCTGGTGCACGGTCCTGACCAGCTGCGCCAGGCAGAGGCGGCCGGGCGGGCGCTGTTCGGCCGGGACGACCTCGCGTCGCTCGACGCCACGACGCTGACCGCCGCCCTCGAGGAGGCCGGGTGCCTCACCGTCGACGGTGAGGTGCCGACCGTGGCACAGCTCCTGCAGCGGACCGGTCTGGTCGCCAGCCTCTCCGAGGCGCGGCGCACGGTGAAGGAGGGCGGGGCCTACCTCAACAACGAGCGGGTCACCGACGCCGAGGCGGTACCCGCCGAGGATGCGTGGCTGGCCGGCGGGTGGCTCGTCCTGCGCCGCGGTCGGCGCGCGATCGCCGGCGTCCGCCGCGGGAGCTGAGCCCCTCGGCCCCGCGTGAACGGCGTGTGACAGAGACGTGGCGGACGCGTGTCGGGCGTCACCGGGGGGTCGGGTTGCACGGGGCTGGTGGGGGCGTGTAACTTTCTTTTTGCGCCGCGCGGCCCGGAAGGGCCGCCGGACCAGCCCCCCGCTCGACGGGCTGCTGGAAACCGGCGTAGAGTTGGACATCCAGCCAGGGACGAGGCCCGGAAGGGTCGAGTGTCTGCGCGTCCGCTCCTTGAGAACTCAACAGCGTGCCGAAAGTCAGTGCCAAGTAATACCCCGTGCCGGTCTTCGGGCCGGCTGGGATTCCTTTGGTTGATTGATATCGAGAGTGTCAGCTCTCGGTTCTCAGCTGCGATCAGATCATCTACGGAGAGTTTGATCCTGGCTCAGGACGAACGCTGGCGGCGTGCTTAACACATGCAAGTCGAACGGTGAACTCCGCTTGCGGGGGGATCAGTGGCGAACGGGTGAGTAACACGTGGGCAACCTGCCCCTGGCTCTGGGATAACTCCAAGAAATTGGGGCTAATACCGGATATGACCGCTGGCCGCATGGTCTGGTGGTGGAAAGATTTATCGGCTGGGGATGGGCCCGCGGCCTATCAGCTTGTTGGTGGGGTAGTGGCCTACCAAGGCGACGACGGGTAGCCGGCCTGAGAGGGTGACCGGCCACACTGGGACTGAGACACGGCCCAGACTCCTACGGGAGGCAGCAGTGGGGAATATTGCGCAATGGGCGGAAGCCTGACGCAGCGACGCCGCGTGGGGGATGACGGCCTTCGGGTTGTAAACCTCTTTCAGCAGGGACGAAGCGAGAGTGACGGTACCTGCAGAAGAAGCACCGGCCAACTACGTGCCAGCAGCCGCGGTAATACGTAGGGTGCAAGCGTTGTCCGGAATTATTGGGCGTAAAGAGCTCGTAGGCGGTTCGTCGCGTCGGCTGTGAAAACCTGAGGCTCAACCTCAGGCCTGCAGTCGATACGGGCGGACTTGAGTTCGGCAGGGGAGACTGGAATTCCTGGTGTAGCGGTGAAATGCGCAGATATCAGGAGGAACACCGGTGGCGAAGGCGGGTCTCTGGGCCGAAACTGACGCTGAGGAGCGAAAGCGTGGGGAGCGAACAGGATTAGATACCCTGGTAGTCCACGCCGTAAACGTTGGGCGCTAGGTGTGGGGGCCATTCCACGGTCTCCGTGCCGCAGCTAACGCATTAAGCGCCCCGCCTGGGGAGTACGGCCGCAAGGCTAAAACTCAAAGGAATTGACGGGGGCCCGCACAAGCGGCGGAGCATGTTGCTTAATTCGATGCAACGCGAAGAACCTTACCTAGGCTTGACATGCACGGAAATCCTCCAGAGATGGTGGGTCCGTAAGGGCCGTGCACAGGTGGTGCATGGTTGTCGTCAGCTCGTGTCGTGAGATGTTGGGTTAAGTCCCGCAACGAGCGCAACCCTCGTTCTATGTTGCCAGCACGTGATGGTGGGGACTCATAGGAGACTGCCGGGGTCAACTCGGAGGAAGGTGGGGATGACGTCAAATCATCATGCCCCTTATGTCTAGGGCTGCAAACATGCTACAATGGCCGGTACAAAGGGCTGCGATACCGTAAGGTGGAGCGAATCCCAAAAAGCCGGTCTCAGTTCGGATTGGGGTCTGCAACTCGACCTCATGAAGTTGGAGTCGCTAGTAATCGCAGATCAGCAACGCTGCGGTGAATACGTTCCCGGGCCTTGTACACACCGCCCGTCACGTCACGAAAGTCGGTAACGCCCGAAGCCGGTGGCCCAACCCTTGTGGAGGGAGCCGTCGAAGGCGGGATCGGCGATTGGGACGAAGTCGTAACAAGGTAGCCGTACCGGAAGGTGCGGCTGGATCACCTCCTTTCTAAGGAGCACTGGCCGCGTCCCTGTGGGGTGTGGTCCAGAGCCGCGCTCAGGGCATGACGGTCCGCCACTACCGGTGGGCTGCACAGTTCCTGGGGTGGTGCTCGAGGGTGGAACGCTGACCAGTTCGGCCGGCAGCTGCTGCTGCTCCTAGTACGGCGTCTGCTCTGTCCTTCGGGATGGGGTGGGTGTGGGGAACGGGGTGGGAGGGGTGGGTTGGTCGTAGGCACGCTGTTGGGTCCTGAGGGAGCGGGTTGGTCCGTTTCTTCGTGTCAGGGCCTCCTGGTTCTCGTACCGTCACCGTGTCCCTTGTGTGGGGTGGGTGGGTCTGGCGGGGATGGTGTGGGGGGTGGCTGGTCGTACGTTGAGAACTGCACAGTGGACGCGAGCATCTTCTGACTCTGATTAGCAGAGTTTCGAGTTTGTAGGCCCGTCTCATCATTTCCTTCCGGGGGTGTGGGGCGGGATTTTTGTGTGGCCAAGTTGTTAAGGGCACACGGTGGATGCCTGGGCACCAGGAGCCGATGAAGGACGTAGGAGGCTGCGATAAGCCTCGGGGAGCTGTCAACCGAGCGTTGATCCGAGGATTTCCGAATGGGGGAACCCCGCACCAGTCATGTGGTGTGACCCGCGCCTGAACACATAGGGCGTGTGGAGGGAACGTGGGGAAGTGAAACATCTCAGTACCCACAGGAAGAGAAAACAACAGTGATTCCGTGAGTAGTGGCGAGCGAAAGCGGAAGAGGCTAAACCGATCGCATGTGATAGCCGGCAGGCGTTGTGTGGTCGGGGTCGTGGGACAGTTCAGCATCCTCTGCCGGGGGTGCAGGGAGTCATAAAGGACTTGTGTTAGTGGAAGGCCTCTGGAAGGGGTCGCCGTAGAGGGTGATAGCCCCGTACACGAAAACTCAGTCTCTCCCGAGCTTGTTTCCCAAGTAGCACCGAGCCCGTGAAATTCGGTGTGAATCTGGCGGGACCACCCGCTAAGCCTGAATACTCCCTGGTGACCGATAGCGGACAAGTACCGTGAGGGAAAGGTGAAAAGTACCCCGGGAGGGGAGTGAAATAGTACCTGAAACCGTGTGCCTACAAGCCGTGAGAGCTTCAAGCCTTTCGGGGCTGGGGTGATTGCGTGCCTTTTGAAGAATGAGCCTGCGAGTTAGCGGTACGTGGCGAGGTTAACCCGTGTGGGGAAGCCGTAGCGAAAGCGAGTCCGAACAGGGCGGTTTGAGTCGCGTGCTCTAGACCCGAAGCCGAGTGATCTACCCATGGCCAGGTTGAAGCGCGGGTAAGACCGCGTGGAGGACCGAACCCACCAGGGTTGAAAACCTGGGGGATGAGCTGTGGGTAGGGGTGAAAGGCCAATCAAACTCGGTGATAGCTGGTTCTCCCCGAAATGCATTTAGGTGCAGCGTCACGTGTTTCTTGCCGGAGGTAGAGCACTGGATGGCCGATGGGCCCCACAAGGTTACTGACGTCAACCAAACTCCGAATGCCGGTAAGTGAGAGCGTGGCAGTGAGACTGCGGGCGATAAGGTTCGTAGTCGAGAGGGAAACAGCCCAGATCATCGGCTAAGGCCCCTAAGCGTGTGCTAAGTGGAAAAGGATGTGGGATCGCAGAGACAACCAGGAGGTTGGCTTAGAAGCAGCCACCCTTGAAAGAGTGCGTAATAGCTCACTGGTCAAGTGGTTCCGCGCCGACAATGTAGCGGGGCTCAAGCACACCGCCGAAGCCGTGGCATTCACACGTTCGCCCGCTGGTGCCTTTCGGGGTGCCGGCCAGGTGTGTGGATGGGTAGGGGAGCGTCGTGTGGCGGTGGAAGCGGCGGAGTGATCCAGCCGTGGACGCCACACGAGTGAGAATGCAGGCATGAGTAGCGAGAGGGGAGTGAGAACCTCCCCCGCCGGAAGACCAAGGGTTCCTGGGCCAGGCTAATCCGCCCAGGGTGAGTCGGGACCTAAGGCGAGGCCGACAGGCGTAGTCGATGGACAACGGGTTGATATTCCCGTACCCGCGAAGGAACGCCCATGCTGAACCCAGCGATGCTAACCCACCGAAGCCGGTGCGCCCACTTGTGGGTAATCCGGTGGAGCTGGGGACCCGGACTGGTAGTAGGCAAGCGATGGGGTGACGCAGGAAGGTAGTCCTACCGGTGAGTGGTAGTACCGGTGCAAGGGTGTGGCCCGTGACGTAGGTAAATCCGCGTCGCACACAGGGTGAGGCCCGACGCATAGCCGAATGAGGCGAATTGGATGATCCTATGCTGCCGAGAAAAGCCTCTAGCGAGTTCCGAGCGGCCCGTACCCCAAACCAACTCAGGTGGTCAGGTAGAGAATACCGAGGCGATCGAGCGAACTGTGGTTAAGGAACTCGGCAAAATGCCCCCGTAACTTCGGGAGAAGGGGGGCCATCTACTGTCAACATCCTTGCGGTGGGCAGCGGTGGGTGGCCGCAGAGACCAGTGAGAAGCGACTGTTTACTAAAAACACAGGTCCGTGCGAAGTCGTAAGACGATGTATACGGACTGACGCCTGCCCGGTGCTGGAACGTTAAGGGGACGGGTTAGTGCACTTCGGTGTGCGAAGCTCAGAACTCAAGCGCCAGTAAACGGCGGTGGTAACTATAACCATCCTAAGGTAGCGAAATTCCTTGTCGGGTAAGTTCCGACCTGCACGAATGGCGTAACGACTTCTCAGCTGTCTCAACCACAGGCTCGGCGAAATTGCACTACGAGTAAAGATGCTCGTTACGCGCGGCAGGACGGAAAGACCCCGGGACCTTTACTATAGCTTGATATTGGTGTTCGGTTCGGCTTGTGTAGGATAGGTGGGAGACTGCGAAGCGGGCACGCCAGTGTTCGTGGAGTCGCCGTTGAAATACCACTCTGGTCGAATTGGATGTCTAACCTCGGTCCGTGATCCGGATCAGGAACAGTGTCAGGTGGGTAGTTTAACTGGGGCGGTTGCCTCCCAAAATGTAACGGAGGCGCCCAAAGGTTCCCTCAGCCTGGTTGGCAATCAGGTGTCGAGTGCAAGTGCACAAGGGAGCTTGACTGCGAGACCGACGGGTCGAGCAGGAGCGAAAGCTGGGACTAGTGACCCGGCACCGGCATGTGGAAGCGGTGTCGCTCAACGGATAAAAGGTACCCCGGGGATAACAGGCTGATCTTCCCCAAGAGTCCATATCGACGGGATGGTTTGGCACCTCGATGTCGGCTCGTCGCATCCTGGGGCTGGAGTAGGTCCCAAGGGTTGGGCTGTTCGCCCATTAAAGCGGTACGCGAGCTGGGTTTAGAACGTCGTGAGACAGTTCGGTCCCTATCCGCCGCGCGCGTAAGAGACTTGAGAAGAGCTGTCCCTAGTACGAGAGGACCGGGACGGACGAACCTCTGGTGTGCCAGTTGTACCGCCAGGTGCACTGCTGGTTAGCTACGTTCGGCAGGGATAACCGCTGAAAGCATCTAAGCGGGAAGCTCGCTTCAAGATGAGGTCTCTCACCGGGTCAACCGGGTAAGGCCCCCGCCCAGACCAGCGGGTTGATAGGCCGGAAGTGGAAGCACCGCAAGGTGTGGAGCTGACCGGTACTAACAGGCCGAGGGCTTGACCACACACACCCACATCCATCGGGGTCTGTGACAGGTCAGGGTCACAAATTTTGCTACGCGTCCACTGTGCGGTTCTGAACGCACGAACCAGTTGGTTCGACAGGTTCACAGAGTTACGGCGGCCATGGCGAGAGGGAAACGCCCGGTCACATTCCGAACCCGGAAGCTAAGCCTTTCAGCGCCGATGGTACTGCCCTGGAGACGGGGTGGGAGAGTAGGACGCCGCCGGACATACTTCACCGAACGGGGGCCAGAGCTAGCGCTCTGGCCCCCGTTCGCTTTTCCCATTCCGCCGCCAGCCGTCATGGCTGTGTGCGGCGTCGAGCGAAGAGGTACCCAGAACACATGACTGCTCCGCGACGCGGTTCCGGCGGTGCCGGTTCCGGCGACGGACGACCGGTTTCCCGCGGCTCCCGCCCCGAGGGCAACCGCGGCTCCGGCGGCGCCGGCCAGCGCGGCGGTTCGCAGGGTGACCGTCCTCGTGGGGATTGGCAGGACCGGCGTCCGCAGGGTGATCGTCCGCAGCGCGCGCAGGGTGACCGTTCCCGTGGGGATTGGCAGGACCGGCGTCCGCAGGGTGATCGTCCGCAGGGCGGCTGGCAGGCTCGCCGTCCGCAGGGTGATCGTCCGCAGCGCGCGCAGGGCGAGCGCCCGCACGGTGACCGTCCGCAGCGCGCGCAGGGCGAGCGTCCTCGTGGTGATTGGCAGGGCCGTCGTCCGCAGGGTGATCGTCCGCAGCGCGCGCAGGGCGAGCGCCCGCACGGTGACCGTCCGCAGCGCGTGCAGGGTGACCGTCCTCGTGGGGATTGGCAGGACCGGCGTCCGCAGGGTGATCGTCCGCATCGGCCGCAGGACCGGCGTCCGCAGGGTGATCGTCCGCAGCGCGTGCAGGGTGACCGTCCTCGTGGGGATTGGCAGGACCGGCGTCCGCAGGGTGATCGTCCGCAGCGCGTGCAGGGTGACCGTCCTCGTGGGGATTGGCAGGACCGGCGTCCCCAGGGTGATCGTCCGCAGGGCGGCTGGCAGGGCCGTCGTCCATCGGGAGACGTTCCGGACCGGCGCCCGCAGGGTGATCGTCCGCAGCGCGCGCAGGGTGACCGTCCTCGTGGGGATTGGCAGGACCGCCGTCCTCAGGGTGATCGTCCGCAGGGCGGCTGGCAGGGCCGTCGTCCATCGGGAGACGTTCCGGACCGGCGCCCGCCGGTGTCCTCCGGGCCGGAGATTCCCGAGTGGGCCGACCCGCGGGAACTGGACTCTGCGATCCGGGCCGCCTTGCGCGGACTGGACCCGCGTAACTCCGCAAAGGTCGCCGGCCACCTCGTGGTCGCCGGGACGCTCGTGGACGAGGACCCGGAGACCGCGCTCGCGCACGCCCGAGCAGCGCGCGACCGGGCTTCGCGCCTGGCCGTTGTCCGGGAGGCCGTCGGTGTGGCGGCGTACCACGCCGGTGACTTCGCCGAGGCGGCCAGGGAGCTGCGCGCCTACCGCCGGATGAGTGGAGACCAGGGGTACCGGGCGGTCCTCGCGGACTGCGAGCGCGCGCTCGGCCGACCGGAGGTCGCCATCCGACTGGTCAACGAGGCCCTCAGCGAAGGTGTGGACGCGGCCGAAGAGGTCGAATTGCGACTGGTCGAGGCCGGTGCGCGGCAGGACCTCGGCGAGGACGCGGCGGCGCGGCTGGTCCTCGAGGTGGCCCTCGGTGGCCGTCCCCAGCCTGCGGACCTCCGCGCTGGCGACGGGGGACGGCTCCGCCTCGCGGCTGCGTACGCCGAGCTTCTCGCCGCCCAGGGGGAGACCGAGCGCGCCGGCGAGTGGCTCGGCGTCATCGCGGAGATCGACCCCGAGTTGGCCGGTGAGGACCTCGACGTCGAGTTCAGCGAGCTCGACGACGAGGAGGACCTCGAGTTGGACGACGACCGAGGTGAGGACGTCGGACGCCAGGTGTCCGAGCAGGAGTCCGAGCCCGAGGCGGCTGCTCTGGTCGGCGCCGGCGACGACGCCGAGGAGTCCGATGACGTGGAGGAAGAGGTCGACGCCCCGGGGGAGGGCCGCCTGAACTTCGACGAGGAGGTCGAGGCGGAGGTCGCCGAACTGCTGGGCGAGCGCGACGACGTGGACGCGGACGGGGCCTCGAGCCCCGGGTCCGGGGAGACCGTCCCCGAGCACTGATCTCCGACAGGACGACCGCGGCCGTCCACACGCCCGCCCGGCGTCCACAGATCGCCACGACGAACTCCCGTCGGCACGGCGAGCCGACAGGCTTCGGCCATGACCGTGGCTGTGATCGATCGCAATGACGTGGTCCTGCGGGGGCGGGTGTCCGCCCCCGCAGAACTCCGAACCCTCCTCAGCGGTGACACGCTCCTCACCTTCCGCCTGGTGGTGCGCAGATCCGCCCCGAGGGTGCGGGGGCAGTCGGCGGACGTGCTCACCTGCATCACCTACGACCGCAGCCTGCAGCGACGGATCGCCGTGTGGCAGCCCGGTGACGTCGTCGAGGTCGAGGGCGCCCTGCAGCGGCGGTTCTGGCGGACCGGGTCGGGCACGGCTTCGGTGTGCGAGGTGAACTGCCGGCGCGGGCGCAAGATCCCACGGTCGGCCGCGCGCGTGGCGGAGGAGACCGCGTGACCGAGGCCGGGTGCCCGGTCAGTCGGGCAGCGGACGCAGCACCAGACCGGTTCTGGGCTTCGGCACGAAGAGGGTCGACTTCCGTGGCATCCGCGCGCCGGCCCGTGCGACGGCGGCGACGTCGGTCGGCGAGGGGGCCCGGAGCAGCACTGCCACGCCGGCCCGGTCGAGAGCCGTCCGCACGGCCTCGTCGAGGCTGTGCGCGATGATGACGGAGTCCACCGTGTCGGGGCGACCCCACAGGTGCCCGACCAATCCGTGGTGAGCCAGCACCACGTCCAGGTCCCGCCAGGCGGGTGGGGCCTCCGCCGGCACCGCGGCCCGGACCTCGGGAGCCGCAGCGGTCAACCGCACCAGCCGGACGCCGTCGGTGAGGAGGATGCCTCGCTCCGCAGGATCGCCGAGCCAGGTGCGCGCGGCCGCGACGACGGACTCCGTGCCCGCGCCGCTCACCGGCAGCTCGGCGGTGACGAAACCGCGCCCGGCGGCCACGACGGCGCTGTCGAAGGGAAGTGCGGGAACCACCCGGTGGATCGGGTCCACCCGGAGGCCGCCCCCGCCCATCGGGGTGACCAGTGCGAGGACGGCGTCGGTACCCGAGGCGCACCGCTGGGCCCGGGCATTGGCGCGCGCGGCGGCGAAGCGGTGGTGGCCGTCGGCGATGACGGCCTGCGTCCGGTTCAGCGCCGAGGAGACCGCCTCGATGGTCGCCACGTCGGTCACGCGCCAGAGCCGGTGCACCACCCCGTCGTCGTCCCGGAGCTCCAGCGTGCCCGGCGTCCGGCGCACGGCCTCCGTCGCCCGGGACACCGCCGGCTCGGGATCGTGCGCCAGCACGATCGGCTCCAGGTCGGTCCCCGTCGCAGCCAGCAGCGCGCGCCGTTCCTCAACGGCCACGGGATAGGTGTCCTCGTGCGGGAGGACGGCGGTCGAATCCGCCGGCGGCAGGGTGACGGCACCCAGCCAGCCCAGCGTGGCCGCCCCGCCGTCGGCCGGCTGCAGTTCGTACAACCACAGCGCGGGCAGCTCATCGCGCACGAGGACCCCGTCGGCCTCCCACGCCTGCAGGGTCCAGGCAGCCAGGTCCGCGGAGTCTCCGCGCCCACCCTGACCGGCGTCTGGCCCCGGCAGGATCAGGCGGACGACGTTGTGCGGGTCCGCATCGGCCAGCAGGTCCCGGCCGGCGGGCGTCACCAGGTCGTAAGCTGGCGAGCTGACGCGCGCTAGGTAACCGGAGTCGCGCTGCCGATAGGTCAGTGCCCGGAACGGCCGGACGTCCAGCCCCGGGGCCGGTCGAGGGGTCCGGGGACCTGCCGAGGACGAGAGCACGACGAGAACTGTAGGAGCGGCGGCGCACGCCGCGGACGGCCGCTGGTGCTGAGCGGGACGAGCCGGTGTGCGTGGCCGACGGTGGAGCGGTCCAGGAGGGGAGCAGCGTTGCCCGAGGCCAGTTGTCCGGCGGAAGGTGCCGGGGCCCGCGACACGCCCAGCGGGGGCGTCTACGAGTGGTACCGCCGGGGCCTGGAGCTGCTGGCGGACCGGCATCCGGACGCTGCGGCCATCCTGCTGGCACGTGCCGCCGAGGCCGAGCCCGGCTCCCGCAGCATCAGGGAGGCGCTCGCACGCGCCCAGTACGACGCGCACCGCTACCGCGAGGCGATCACCAGTTTCGCGAGCCTCATCGCGACCAACCCGGCCGACGACTACGCCCAGTTCGGTCTCGGCCTCGCCGCCAGCCGAGCCGGGGACCTCGCGCTCGCCGTCGAGCACCTCGCGCTCGCGGTCGCCATGCGGCCGGACTCGGCCCACTACGCGCGGGCGCTGCGCGAGGTGCGCGCCCGCCAGACCCGGGAGTCGGCATGACCGGACCAGCCCCCGCACGGCTGATGGCCGGCCTCGCCCTCGGCTGCCAGGAGCCACTCGCCCGGCGGTACGACGTGGCGCTGCTGGACCTCGACGGCGTCGTCTACGTCGGTCCCGACGCCGTTCCGGGCGTGCCGGCGGCGCTGGCCGCCGCGCGTTCCGCCGGCATGCGACTGGGCTTCGTCACGAACAACGCGGCCCGCACCCCCGAGGAGGTCGCCGACCACCTGACCGAGCTGCAGGTCCCGGCCGAGCCGACCGACGTCATCACCAGCTCCCAGGCGGCGGCGACCGTGGTCGCCGGGCTCCTCGGCGCCGGGGCGCGGGTGCTCCCGATCGGCGGCCCGGGGGTCGCGGCCGCTCTCGCGGCTGCCGGCCTCGCCGTCGTCGACAGTGCCGACGACCGACCGGACGCGGTGGTGCAGGGCTACGGCCGGGAGGTGGGCTGGGCCCAGCTCGCCGAAGCCGTGGTCGCCGTCCGCAACGGTGCCCGGCACGTGGCCACGAACGCCGACGCCAGCATCCCCTCGCCCCGCGGCCCGCTCCCGGGCAACGGCGCCATGGTCTCGGTGGTCCGGGGGGTCACCGGCCAGGAGCCGCTGGTGACCGGGAAGCCGGACCCCGCCATGCACGCCGAGTGCGTCCGGCGCACGGGTGCCCGGAGCCCGCTCGTCGTCGGCGACCGGCTGGACACCGACATCGAGGGAGCTCGACGTGCCGGGGCGGCCAGCCTGCTGGTGTTCTCCGGCGTCACCGACCCGTCGACGCTGCTCGCGGCGGGACCGCGCCACCGGCCCGACCTCCTGGCGGCCGACTGCACCGGCTTGCTGCATGCCCATCCGCCGGTGACCGCGGAGGGGGCGGCCTGGCGGTGCGGCGGCTGGACCGTCCGGTCGGTCGAGGGCGGCCACGGGCTGCAGCTCGCCGGTCCCGACGGCGACGTGCCTGCTGCGGACGGGGAGTCCGACGGGCTGGACGGCCTGCGGGCGCTCTGCGTCGCCCACTGGGCCGCACATCCCGACGACGGCGCGCCGGTGCGCGTGGTCGGCACCGGCCGGGCGGCGGCCGACCTGGTGGCGAGCTGGGGCCTCGCGGCGCCGGGGGGCAGCTGACCTGCCGCCGTCAGAGCAGCTTGCGCAACCGCAGCAGGTCGCGCAGTCCCGCCTCCAGCTTCACCCGGCCGCTGGCCCACGCCGAGCCGAACGACAGCCGGCCGTCGGTCAGGGCCACCAGGTCGTCGCTGGTCATGGTCAGCCTGATGTCGGCCTTGGGAACAGCCGGCCCGTCGGGAACCGAGTGCAGATTGCGGACGGCACCGGAGCTCAGCCGGCCGAGCACCACCTGGTCCAGGTCGGTGAGCCGGCAGGAGAGGCTGCGGTCCAGCCCCGCGGCAGCCGGGTTAGCGGCGAGGTCGCCGAGGATCCCGGTCAGGGCGGTCATGCACTGATCCATCGTGGCCACGCGGGCAGGTCTCCCCTGGGGTCGGCGGCGGGCGGTCGTCCCGACGCTATCGCGCTGCTGCGTCCGGCCCGTCCGCGTCGCCCCCGGCCGGTAACCTCCGCAGGAGACCCCGGCACGGGCCGCAGCTCCGCCCCACCCCCGCCGGCCGCCGCCCGACCCTGCATCCGAGAGGCGCACCCATGACCGAGCCGACCGCGTCGCGACCGGTACCCGGGCCGTTCCGGCCCGGACCCCGGCCGGTGCCGGTTCCGGCTCGTGACGCCGCCTCCGCCCCGGCCGCGGCGCCCGAGGGCGAACCGATCGATGCCGCGGACTCGCCGACGGGGGAGGGCGCGGACACCCAGCGTGCGCTCGCCCGTCTCACGGAGCTGCCCGTGGCCGAGCACGTCGCCGTCTTCGAGGCCGAGCACGCGCGCCTGCAGCGCGAGCTCGGCACGATCGACCCCCGCTGATGGCCCGTCGCTCCCGGCTCGACGCCGAGCTCGTCCGCCGCGGCCTTGCCCGGTCCCGCGAGCACGCCGTCTCCCTCATCGCGGAGGGGCGGGTCGCGGTCGCCGGTCAGGCCGCCACCAAGCCGGCCACCGGCGTGGAGGCGGGCACCCCGGTCGTCGTGCGGACCGATCCCCACCAGCCGTCCTGGGTCTCGCGCGGGGCGCACAAGCTGCTCGGCGCGCTCGAGGCGTTCCCCGTCGCCGTCGAGGGGCGTCGTGCGCTGGACGCCGGTGCCTCCACCGGCGGGTTCACCGAGGTGCTGCTGCGTGGCGGCGCCGACGAGGTCGTCGCGGTCGACGTCGGGTACGGGGAGCTGGCGTGGTCACTGCGCACCGACGAGCGCGTCCGGGTGCACGAGCGCACGAACGTCCGCACGCTGACGCCGGAGGCGATCGGCGGGCCGGTCGACCTCGTGGTCGCCGACCTCTCGTTCATCTCGCTGCGGCTGGTGTTGCCCGCGCTCACCGCCTGCGCCCGGCCCGGTGCCGACCTGCTGCCCATGGTCAAGCCTCAGTTCGAGGTCGGCCGCGAGCGGCTGGGCGCCGGCGGGGTGGTGCGCGATCCCGAGCACCGCGTGCAGGCGGTGCTCGACGTGGGCAGAGCAGCGGCAGCACTCGGCTGGGGAACCACCGGCGTGGTGGCCAGCCCGCTGCCGGGCCCCGCCGGCAACGTGGAGTTCTTCCTCTGGCTGCGGTCCGACGCCGGGCCGATCGAGGAGGACGCCGTCCGTCGAGCAGTTCAGGAGGGACCGCAGTGAGCAAGCCGAGCACGGCATCGCCCGACGGGCAGGAGGCCCGGCGGGTCCTGCTCACGGTCCACACGGGGCGGCGCGACGTCGTCGAGCTGGCCCAGACATCCGCGGCGCGGCTGCTCCGCGGGGGCATCGAGGTGAAGATCCTCGAGGAGGAGGCCCCTGGCCTGGACATCCCCGGCGCCGAGGTCGTCCCGTGCGACGAGGCCGCCGCCCAGGACGCCGAGATCGTCATGGTCTTCGGTGGCGACGGGACGTTCCTGCGCGCCGCCGAGCTGGCCCGGTACACCGACGCGGCACTGATGGGGGTCAATCTCGGCCGCGTCGGTTTCCTCGCCGAGACCGAGCCCGAAGCCGTCGAGGAGACCCTGGCCGCCATCGAGAACTGCGAGTACTCGGTCGAGGAGCGGCTGGCCATCCGGGTCGACGTCCTCGACGCCGCCGGCACGGTCGTCGGCGGCACGTGGGCGCTGAACGAGGTGTCGGTGGAGAAGGCCGAGCGCTCCCGCGTGCTCGACGTCGTCATCGCGATCGACGGGCGGCCGCTGACCAGCTTCGGCTGCGACGGCGTGCTGTGCGCCACCCCCACGGGGTCCACCGCCTACGCCTTCTCCGCCGGCGGCCCGGTGGTGTGGCCCGACGTCGAGGCGCTGCTGCTGGTCCCCACGAACGCGCACGCGCTCTTCGCCCGGCCGCTGGTCACCTCGCCGAACTCGGTGCTCACCGTGGCGGTCCCCGCCGACGGCAACCGGGCCCGGGTGTCGGCCGACGGACGGCGCACCGTGCAGGTCCCCGACGGCGGCCGGGTCGACGTGCGGCGAGCCAACCGGCCGGTGCGCATCGCCCGCGTGCACGCCGCCACCTTCGGTGACCGGCTGGTCGCGAAGTTCGGCCTTCCGGTGCGCGGTTTCCGCGATGCCCGGCACGCCGGACCGGGGCACGAGCTGTTCACCAGCCGCAATGTCCTGGCCCGCGACGTCCTCACCGCCGACGGCGCGGACGTCCCGGCCCCGGCGCGGGAGGTGAGCGGTGGCGGCACGCACGACGACGTCTGAGCGACCGACCCCGGCGACGACCGCCGCCGGCCGTCTCTCCGAGCTGCGCATCCGCGGCCTCGGCGCCATCGACGACGTCATGCTGGAGCTCGGCCGTGGGCTGACCGTGGTGACGGGGGAGACCGGCGCTGGGAAGACCATGGTGGTGACGGGCCTGACCCTGCTCTTCGGCGGCCGCGCCGACCCGGGGCGGGTCCGGTCGAGCGGGCGAGCGGGGGTCGAGGGACGGCTGGAGCTGCCGCCCGAGTCGCCGGCCTGGGCCCGCGCCATCGACGCCGGCGCCGACCCCGACGACGACGGCAGCCTAATCCTGGCGCGCACCGTCAGCGCCGAGGGCCGGTCCCGCGCCTACCTGGGCGGGCGCAGCGTTCCGGTCGGGGTCGTCGCCGAGCTGGCCGAGAACCTGCTGGCCGTGCACGGGCAGACCGACCAGCTGCGCCTGTCGCGGCCGGCCGAGCAGCGCCGGGCGCTCGACCGGTACGCCGGCGCCGACCACCTGGCCCTGCTGGAGCGGTACCGCCAGGCGCACCAGCGCTGGCGCGCGCTCGCGGCCGACCTCGAGCGCCGGCACGGCCAGGCCCGGGAGCTGGCGCAGGCGGCCGACGTGCTCCGGCACGGCCTCGAGGAGATCGAGACGGTCGCGCCGGAGCCCGGGGAGGACGAGGCGCTCGACACCCAGGCGAAGCGGCTCAGCGACGCCGACGCGCTGCGCGCCGCCGCCGACGAGGCGCGCATGGCGCTGATCGGCGACGTGACCGGCGACCTCGGTGGCGGCGAGCTGCCCCAGGACGCCACCGCCGCGCTGGCCATCGCCGAGCGGGCGCTGGCCGCCTCCGACGACCCCACCCTGGTCCTGCTCGCCCAGGACCTCGCCGACGCCGTCGCCGTGGTGTCCGACGTCGCCGGTCAGCTCGCCGGGTACGTCGCCGACCTGGACGCCGATCCGGGTCGGCTGGCCGAGGTGCTCGACCGGCGGGCCGTCATCACCGCGCTGGTCCGCAAGTACGCCGACGCGGGCGCGGGCGTGGCGGGGATGCTCGTCTGGGCCGAGGACGCGCAGCGTCGGCTCGCCGAGCTCGACGTCTCCGACGAGGCGCTGGAGGCGCTGGCGGCCGAACGGGACGCCGCCCGCGCCGAGGTCGACCGGCTGGGCGCGGGGATCTCGGCCGGCCGCCGGGCCGCCGCGGAGGGCTTCGCCGCCGACGTGGGCGCCGAGCTGGCCGGCCTGGCGATGAAGAGCGCCCGGGTCTCCTTCAGCATCGACAGCCACCCCGACGACCCGGGCCCGGACGGCATCGACGAGGTGGCGCTGCTGCTCGCCGCCCACCCCGGCGCGCCGCCACGGCCGGTGCACAAGGGCGCCTCCGGCGGTGAGCTCTCCCGGGTCATGCTGGCCATCGAGGTCGTGTTCGCCGGCGCGGACCCGGTGCCCGTCATGGTCTTCGACGAGGTGGACGCCGGCGTCGGCGGTCAGGCGGCCGGGGAGATCGGCCGGCGGCTGGCCCGGCTGGCTCGGGACCACCAGGTCGTCGTCGTCACGCACCTGGCGCAGGTGGCGGCTTTCGCCGACACCCACCTCGTCGTGGACAAGTCGCCGGACACCGGCGCCGGGGTCACCGCCACCGACATCCGCTCGGTCGACGGCGAGGACCGGGTGCGCGAGCTCGCCCGGATGCTCTCCGGCCTGGCCGACAGCGACACCGGCCAGGCGCACGCCCGGGAGCTCCTCGCCGTGGCCGCGGCCGCCCGCTGACCCTGTGTCGCCGGGTCGGGGTGACCGGGGGAGTGCCGCGGTGCGCGGCGGGGTAGGGGGCGCCGGTGACCTGCTTCTCCTCCACCGACGAGTCCGCGCACTACGGGTTCTCGGTGTGCATGCTGCTCGACCAGTACCGCGACCAGCTGCCCTGGGCGGAGGAGGGCGTCGACGAGCTGGGCACCGGTGACGCCACCGCCATCGCCGACGTCGTGCGCGCGCTCGCCGGGCTGCGGGTGCGCAGCTACGACATCAGCGCGCCGTCGGTCGAGCGGGCCCGCGCCAACATCGCCGAGCTCGGGGTCGCCGACCGCTACACCGTGGAGCTGGGTGACTTCTTCGACCAAGCTGACTCGGCCGGTGGGCACCAGGCGACCACGGTGATCTCCAACCCGCCCTACCTCCCGGCCCCTGACCGCGACATCCTGATGCCCGAGCTCTGGGGCGGCGTCCGCGGCAACGACCTGGTGCTGCAGCTGCTCAAGGCCGGGTACACCAACGTCATCTCCGCCGTGGCCAGCTACTCCGATCCGCAGGGAACCCTGCGCACCGCCGAGGACCTCGGCTACCGCGTCGTCAACTTCCTCGCCATGGGCCTGGACTACGGGCCCTACAGCAGCGAGCCGAAGGTGCGGGAGCACATCCGCCGGCTGTGCGAGGACGGCCACGGCTGGGCGGGGGAGGACGGCTACATGGTCGCCGTCGCCCTCTTCACCCGGGACCCCGGCCTCCCGGGCGACCGCGCCGACCAGCTGCTGAACTCGCTTCAGATCACTCCGTGATCCGACCGCGGCCAGGTGCCGTGCCCCGGATGGGCTGAGCCGTTGTCCGCGCCCCCTCGGGGAGCCTCCGGCCCCCCCTCGGCGGCTCGCCTCGCGGGGGCGGCTCCGCGACCTCCTCGGGGACCCTTCGGGCCCCCTCGTCGGTCACCTCCGCTTGGCGTAGCCGGCGAGGCCGAACTGCAGGAGTGCGAGCCCGCGACGGCCCTGCCGGCGCAGCTCAGCGGACAACTCCGGCCCGCTGATCCCGTCGAGCACCCGGTCCCGTGCCAGGTCGAGCAGGGAGGCGTACAGCCCCAGGATGGCGTGCGCGGCCAGCCAGGGCTCGATCTGGCCCGGCTTCGCGGCGGTCTCCTCGGCGATGAGATCGGCCAGCGAGCCGGTGAGCTCGCCGAGGATCTCCCGTTCACGGATCTGCAGCGTGCGGCTGCCCCGGATCACCCGCGCCATCTGCCCGACGCCGTCGGCCGCCTCGGGCGTTCCGAGCAGGCTGATCGCCGCGACGACGAAGCTGCCGGCGGCTGCGGCCACGGACTCACCGGCGGGGCGTCGGCGCACGGCGTCCAGCAGGGCCGCGCGCATGGGCGGGTCGGCGTCGAAGACCAGGCCTTCCTTGACCGGGAAGTGGTTGAACACCGTCTTCTCCACGACCCCGGCGCGCTGGGCGATCTCCACCACGCTGACCGCGTCGAACCCACGCTCGGCGAACAGTTCGGTCGCGGCGTCGACGATCCGGTTGCGCGTCTGCTGGCGACGGCGTTCCCGTAGTCCGGATCCGCGCAGAGCCCGGCGACCGCGGCGCCGGTCGTCCCCGTCACCCTCGGTCACGCCGGCCGGACCGCCGCCGGCCGGCGCGCTCGTGGTCCCGGTGGCCGGCTCGGCGGCCGCGGCGGCCGCCGGCGGGGCGGGTTGGGCGGGCGGGCGAGTCAGCGCCACCGCCGGCCCGGCGGACGGCTGCGCCGGTGGGGCCGGCGCCGTCGCGATCGGGTCGTCGACGTGGTCGGGCTCGGAACCGCCCAGATCAGGCGCAGGGACCGCCCGGATCACCGCGCCACCGACGGGCGCCACGGCGTCCTGGTCGGTCTGCGGGTAGGACGACGCAGTCGTCAGCGCACCTGCCACTCCAGTCACGAGGGCAACGTTAGTCACAACTCGGTAACGGTCCCGCGCAGGCGGCGCGAGGACGTCGCCGGCGTGTCGGCCGGACCCGGTGTCGGACACGGTCCGTGACCGGAACGTCGCCCATGCGCGTCGGACGAACGGCCGCGGAACTTCGCGTGGCAGCATGCGGTGTCATGCGCATCGGCACCGTTCGCCGCGGCCGGGCACAGGAGACAGGGTCCGGCGTCGCCGGCACCGTCCGTCTGGACCGCCGCACCAAGAACCTGACGAAACGGCTGCGCCCCGGCGACATCGCCGTCATCGACCACGTCGACATCGACCGGGTCTCCGCCGATGCGCTCGTCGGCTGCAAGGTCGCCGCGGTGGTCAACGCCGCCCCCAGCATCTCCGGCCGGTATCCGAACCTGGGCCCCGAGATCCTGATCAACGCCGGCATCCCGCTGCTCGACGACGTCGGCAAGGACGTGTTCGCCAAGCTCAAGGAGGGAACCCGGGTCCGCCTCGACGACGGCAAGCTGCTCGACGAGCAGGGCGCGGTGGTCGCGGAGGGCACCGTCCACGACAGCGCGACGGTGGCGGCCGCGATGGCGGATGCCAAGGCCGGTCTCTCGGTGCAGCTGGAAGCGTTCGCCGCCAACACGATGGAGTACATGAAGCGGGAGCGCGCGCTCCTGCTCGACGGTGTCGGCGTCCCCGACGTCACCACGTCCATCGAGGGCCGGCACGTACTCGTGGTCGTCCGCGGCTACGACTACAAGGAGGACCTGCACGCCCTCCGCTCCTACATCCGCGACTACCGCCCGGTCCTCATCGGCGTCGACGGCGGCGCCGACGCGCTGGTCGAGGCCGGCTACTCGCCCGACATGATCATCGGCGACATGGACTCGGTTAGCGACGACGTCCTGCGCTCCGGCGCCGAGGTGGTCGTGCACGCCTACGCCGACGGCCGCGCTCCCGGCCTGGCCCGGGTGCAGGACCTCGGCGTGGAGGCCATCACCTTCCCCGCCGCCGCCACCAGCGAGGACATCGCGATGCTCCTCGCCGATGAGAAGGGCGCCACGCTCATCGTCGCCGTCGGCACCCACGCCACCCTCGTGGAGTTCCTGGACAAGGGCCGCGGGGGCATGGCCTCGACCTTCCTCACCCGCCTGCGCCTCGGCGGCAAGCTCGTCGACGCCAAGGGCGTCAGCCGGCTTTACCGCAGCCGCATCTCGACCACCGCCCTCGTGATCCTGGTGATCGCCGCCCTCATCGCCATCGGATCGGCGCTGGCCCTCTCCGCAGCCGGGCGCGTCTACCTGGATCTGCTGCTCGACCAATGGAACAGCTTCATGTTCTGGCTGGAGAACCTCTTCTCGTGATCGACTTCCGTTACCACCTGGTCTCGCTGATCGCGGTCTTCCTGGCGGTGGCGCTGGGCATCGTCATCGGCACGACCGCGCTCAACGAGCCGATCCTGGCCGACATCGAGAACCAGGTCGCCGCTCTCGAGCGGGACAAGCGGAACCTCGAGGACCGCACCCAGGAGCTGCAGTCCCAGCTGGACACCTCTCAGGAGTTCGAGGAGGCCGTGGGCCCCGCACTGGTCGAGGGCACGCTCACCGACCGCAGCGTCCTGCTGATCCCGACCAACGAGACCGTCACGCCGGAGACGGTCGAGGCGGTCACCGACCTGATCGGCGAGGCCGGCGGCTCGGTCAGCGGCGTGGTGCGGCTGGAGCCCGCGTACAGCGACCCGGCGACCGGCGCCGCCCTGCAGAGCTACGTCACCGGCTCCGGCCTCCCCGCGGGTGTGCAGCTGCCCGAGAGCGGCGACGCCGACGCGCTGGTGGCCTCGTTGCTGTCCCAGGTCCTGATGGTCCCGCCGGGCGGCCCGGTCCCCGACCCCGCCGCGGTGTCCTCGGTCCTCGCCGGCCTCAGCTCGCTGGACGTGCTCATCCCCGAGGGCGCGTCGGTCACGCCCGCCGACCACGCGGTGCTCCTCACCGGGAGCGGTTTCACCGGCGACGACGCCGAGCGCCGCAACGCCGCCCTCGTGGAGCTGGCCACCGCGCTGGACGCCCGCGGGCAGGGGGCCGTCGTGGCCGGCGACGCGACATCGGCCCGCCCGAACGGGCTCATCGGCACCATCCGTGCCGACCCGGCGCTCGCGACGGCGATCTCCACGGTCGACAACGTCGCCACCGTCGTCGGGCGGATCAGCACCGTCCTGGCGCTGGGGCAGGAGTCGCAGGGCACGTCGGGCAAGTACGGGACCGGCGAGGACACCCAGCCGGTGCCGCCGGTGCCCGCCGCCGCGCAGTGAGCGGCCGGCGCCCCGCGCTGCTCGCGCTGGCCGGCGTCGCGTCGGCGCGGGCCGCCCTCGCCGGAGCCGCCGCGCTGACCGACCGCCCGGCCGGCGCGCCGTGGCGGCGGACCAACTACGCCGGTCGTCCGGTGAGCCTGCTCGGGGGCCCCGCGCTGGCGTTCTCGGCCACGGCGGGCGCGGTGCTGGGCGCACCGCCCGGTACCCGTGCCGCGGCTGCGCTCGTCGGCGCCGTGTCGGGTCTGGTGGGCGGTTACGACGACCTCGCCGGCGCCCGACCGGAGCAGGCCCGCGACAAGGGGCTGGCCGGGCACCTGCGGGCGCTGCGGGAGGGCCGGGTCTCGGCCGGCGCGGTCAAGGTGACCGGCATCGGTGCCGCCGCTGCCGCGGCCGCGTTCCTGACCCGCGGCCCCGGCCGGGGGAGCGCGGCCCTGGTCGACGGCGTCCTCACCACCGGCCTGGTCGCTGGAACCGCCAACCTCCTGAACCTCCTGGACCTGCGGCCCGGGCGCGCGGCCAAGGCCGGGGCGATCGCCGCGGTCGCCGGTCTCGGCGGTCCGGCCGGCGGTCTGGTGGCCGGGCCGCTCGGGGCGACCCTCGCGGTGCTCCCCGAGGACCTCGGGGAGCGGATCATGCTCGGCGACTGCGGCGCGAACGCGCTGGGCGCCCTCCTCGGGCTGCGGCTGGCCGGAGCGCACTCGCGCGGGGCCCGGGCCGGCGCGCTCGCCGCGATCACCGCGCTCACCCTGGCCAGCGAGCGGATCAGCTTCACCAGGGTCATCGAGGCCACCCCGGGACTCCGCGATCTGGACCGCCTCGGTCGCCGCTCGTCGTGAGCACCCGGCAGGTGGCGCGCGGGGTGGCCGGCGCCGCCGCCCTGATCGCGGCGCTCACCCTCCTGGCCCGGCTGGCCGGCTTCGGCCGCACGCTGGTGTTCACCAACACGGTGGGCGCCGGCAGCACCGGTGACGCCTACCTGGCGGCCAACAACGTCCCGAACATCGTCTTCGAGGTCGTCGCGGGCGGCGCGCTGGCCAGCCTGGTCGTGCCGATGCTCGCCGGCGGCATCGCCGCGGGCGACCGCGAGCAGGTGCGCCGCACCGCCTCGGCCCTGCTCGGCTGGACCCTCCTGCTGCTGATCCCGCTGGCGGTCCTGCTCGCGGTGCTCGCCGAGCCGATCGCCCGGCTGCTGCTCGGCGGGGGCGACGAGGTCGAGGTGGCGCTGGCCAGCCGCTTCCTGCTGGTCTTCGCGCCGCAGGTCGTCCTCTACGGGGTCGGCATCGTCCTCACCGGCGTGCTCCAGGCGCACCGGCGCTTCGCCGGCCCGGCGCTGGCGCCGCTGCTGTCCAGCGTGGTGGTGGCGACGACGTACCTGCTCTTCGCCGCCATGGGCGGCGACCGGGACGTCGCCGGGCTCTCCACCCCGGCGGAGCTGGTGCTCGGCGTCGGGACGACGGTCGGCGTGGTCGCCCTCAGCCTGAGCCTGCTGCTCCCGATGCGGGGGCTACGCCTGGGCCTGCGGCCCGCCTTGCGCTTCCCGGTCGGCGCGGCGCCCCGGGTGCGCCGGCTCGCCCTGGCCGGCGTGCTCACCCTCGCGGGGCAGCAGCTGCTGGCCGCCGTCGCCATCCGGCTGGCCAACGACGGGGCTCCCGACGGCACCCAGGTGATCTACGCGGCCGGCCTCACCGTCTTCCTCCTGCCCTGGGCCGCCCTGGCCGTCCCGCTGGCGACGTCGGCCTACCCCGGGCTGGCCGAGCGGGCCGAGAGCGGCGACGAGGCCGGTTACCGCCGTGCGCTCGCGCCGGTCACCGTGCTCACGGTCACCGCCGTGGCCGTCGCCGCCGCGGCCCTGGTCGCGACCGCCGGGCCGATGGCGCGCGTCTTCCTCGGGTCGGGCACGGACGCCGAGGTGTCCGCGCTGCGCGACACGATCGTCGCCTTCGCTCCGGGCCTGCTCGGCTACGGGCTGGTGGCGCTGCTGACCCGGGCGCTCTACGCGCGCGGCGTGTGGCAGGCGCCCACCGTCTGCCTGCTCGGCGGGTGGCTGCTCGCCGTCGTCGCCGACATCGTGCTCGCCCGGGCCCTGCCCGCCGAGGACCGGGCGCTGGCGCTCGGGCTGGGGCACACCGTCGGCGTGACCGTCGCCGGGGCCGGGCTGCTGGTCGTGGTCGCCCGCGTCGCGGGCCGGGGGGCGCTGGGGGGCCTGGCCCGCACCGGCCCCGCGGCGGTCCTGGCGGCAGCCGCGGGCGGGGCCGCCGGGCTCTGGCTCGCCCGGGCCCTGGACGCGGATCCGGTGCCTGACGGTGGGCTGCTGGCCACGCTCGCCGCCGGCATCCTGGCCGGGGGAACCGTGCTCGTCGTGGCGCTGGCGGTCATGATGGGCACGGCCCGCGCGCAGCTGGTGGGGGCGATCCGGGAATTGCGGTCCACGGGCGAGCAGGAGGTGCGCAGTGGCTGAGCCGGCCCTGCGGGACCGCCGGATCATCGAGGTGCTGGCCACCAGCACCGGCGGGGTCGGCACCCACGTGCGCTCGGTGCTGCCGGCGCTGGTCGCCTCCGGCGCCGCCGTCGATGTCTGCGGGCCGCGGGCCACCGACGAGCTGTTCGGTTTCTCCGGCCGGGGCGCGACCTTCACCCCGGTGGAGATCTCCGCCGGGCTGGCGCCCGGGGCCGACGCCCGGGCGGTGCAGGCGCTCCGTGCGGCGCTGGCCGGCAGCGACCTGGTGCACGCCCACGGTCTGCGCGCCGGCCTGGTCGCCGCGGCCGCGCGGCGGCTGGGCGCACCCTCGACCCGGCTGGTCCTCACGCTGCACAACGCCCTGCCGGAGGGCGGCGGGCTGCGCCGCCGGGTGCTGGAGCGGGCCGAACGGGCCACCGTGCGCGCTGCGGACGTCGTGCTGGCCGCCTCGGCGGACCTGGCGGAGAACGCCCGGCGGCTGGGCGCCGGGGACGTGCGCCTGGCACCGGTGTCCGCTCCGCTGCTGCCGCCGGCCACGCGCGCCCCCGGCGAGGTCCGCGAGGAGCTCGGGCTCGATGACGACCGGGCGCTGGTCGTGGCGGTCGGCCGGCTGCACCCGCAGAAGGGATACGACGTCCTCCTGGACGCGGTGGCCCGCTGGTCGGCCGACCAGCGCCTGCGCCCCGCGCCCCTGGTCGTCGTCGCCGGCAACGGGCCGCTGCACGACGAGCTGACCGCGCGGATCCGTGCCGAGGCGCTGCCGGTGACCCTGCTCGGCCGGCGGGACGACGTCCCCGACCTGCTCGCCGCCGCCGACCTCTGCGTGCTGCCCTCCCGCTGGGAGGCGCGGTCGCTCACCGCCCAGGAGGCACTCCGCGCGGGCGTCCCGCTGGTGGCCACCCGCACCGGCGGGCTGCCGGAGCTGCTCGGCGACGCCGCCGAGCTGGTTCCGGTGGGTGACGCCGACGCGCTGGCGGAGGCGGTGGTGCGGGTGCTGTGCGACAGGGCGCACGCCGCCGAGCTCACCGCGGCGGGGCTCCGGCAGGCGGCCAGCTGGCCCGACGAGGAGGGCACGGCCGCCCAGCTGGTCGGGATCTACCGCGAGCTGCTGGGGACGACGGCCCGGCCCGGGGCATGAACGGCCCGGCGGTGCGGACCGCGCGCCGGGCCACCGCCCTCCTGGCGCTCCTCGTGCTGCTCCTGGTCGGCCTGCCCGCCCGGGCCGGCGCGGCGGCGGACGGGAGCCCCTACCCGGCCGACCGGGTCGTGGTGGTGGGCGTGCCAGGGTTGACCTGGGCCGACCTGGACCCGGATACCACCCCCGAGCTGTGGTCGCTGGCCGAGGAGTCGGCCATCGGTGCGACCTCGGTGCGGGCCGCCCGCTCGACCAGCTGCCTGCTCGACGGCTGGGCGACGCTGGGCGCGGGCAACCGGGCACGCTTCCCGGGCACTGACGACGGGCTGCCCCCGGTGCCGCTGCCCACGGTGCCCGTGCCCGACGGCGGGGGCGAGCCCGTGCCGGACGGCGAGGGCGCCGAGCAGCCGGAGGCCGCCGAGGAGCCGCGGCTGGACACCTCGCTCACGCACTGCGGCCTGCAGGAGCGGGTGGCGGGAGTCGCGCTGGGCGATCCGCAGGCCACCGTGGCCCGCATCGCCGAGGACGAGGGCACCGTCCGCTTCGGCGCCGAGCCCGGTGCCCTCGGGGAGTCGGTCGGGTGCGCCACGGTGGTCGGCCGGGCCGCGGCCCTGGCCGCCGCCGCGCCGGGCGTGCCGCTCACCGCGGCGCCCACCCTGCCGGGCGATCCGGAGGAGCTCGCCGAGCTGCTCACCGCCTGCCCGCTCGGCCTGGTCTCGCTGGACCAGCTCACCGACGCCGGGGTGCCCGGTGCCGAGCCCACCGACGACGGCACCCGGCCCGAGCCCCGTGCCGCCGCGCTCGGCCGGATCGACGAGGCCGTGGGGCGGGTGCTGACCGCAGTCGACCAGCTGCCGGGGGACACCCTGCTGCTGCTCGCCGGCATCTCCGAGGTCAACGACGGCCGTCCCCAGCTGCACGTCGGGATCGCCACCGGCCCCGGGTTCGGCGCGGGCTGGCTGACCTCCGCGAGCACCGGGCGGGCGCCGTTCGTGCAGCTGATCGACGTCGCCCCGACGGCCCTGCGGGCCCTCGGCCTCCCGACGCCGCCGTCGATGAACGGGCAGCCGTGGCGCAGCACGGGGCAGCGGCCGGCGCTGGCCGAGGCGGTGGCCGAGCTGGAGCGGGTCAACACCGCGGCGATCACCCACCACCGCAACACCGGCGGATTCTTCTGGACCTTCGTGCTCATCGGCGCCGCCGTCGTCGGGCTGGGGATCCTGGTCGTCGGCACCGGCCGGCGGCACCGGCCGCCCGGCACGTGGACGCGGGCGCGCCGGGCGGTGCGCCTGCTCTGCCTGGCGGCGGCCGCGCTGCCCGCGGCGACCTACCTGGCGGGGCTCGCCCCCTGGGAGCGGGCCGGCGCACCGCTGGCCGCACTCGTAGCGGCTGTCGTCGTCGCCGACCTGGTCGTGCTGGCCGTCGCCACCCTCGGACCGTGGCGCCGGCGCCCGCTGGGCCCGCCGCTGGCGGTCCTGGCCATCACCCTCGGCACCCTGGTCGCCGACGTCCTCACCGGCTCACCGCTCGAGCTCAACGGACCCCTGGGCTACGACGCGGTCGTCGCCGGGCGGTTCACCGGCTACGGCAACCTGACCTTCGGGCTGCTCTCGGTGAGCGCGCTGGCGGTCACCGCCGCCCTGGCCACGGCGGCGGGCCGGCGGGCCGCCCCGGCGCGTCGCCGGGTCCGCACCGGGGCGGTCGTCCTCGCCGCGGGGCTGCTGGCCGTCGGGCTCATCGGGGCGCCCCCGCTCGGCCGGGACTTCGGCGGGGTCCTGGCGGCGTTGCCCGGGTTCCTGCTGCTGGCCATGCTGCTCACCGGGGTGCGGGTCACGGTCGTCCGCCTGGTCGCCATCCTGGCCGCCGCCGTCGTCGCCGTGGGGACGGTGGCGGTCCTGGACTGGCTCCGTCCGGCCGGCGAGCGCACCCACCTCGGTCGCTTCATCGAGCAGGTGCAGAGCGGCGAGGCGTGGACAGTGGTCAGCCGCAAGGCCTCGGCCAACATCGGCATCCTGCTCGGCAGCCCGCTGGCCTGGATGCTGCCGGTTGCCCTGGTGGCCGGGGTCTGGCTGCTGCGGCGCGGCGGACCGCTGCGCAGCGCCGCCGCCGGTGCCGGTGCCCCGGCGCGCGGGCCGGGCGGTCTTCCGCCTGCGGACACCGCCGTGCTGCGCGCGACCCTGCTGGCGATCGCGCTGAGCCTCACGATCGGGGCGGCGGTGAACGACTCGGGCGTGGCCGTCCCGGCGACCGCGGCGGCGCTGCTGGTCCCGCTGCTCGTGTGGCTCGCGGTCGTTCCGGACGCCCGGGCCCCCGGAACGGAGGAGGCGACCGGTCGCGGCCCCGACTCCGGTCGGGCAGACGGCGCCGGTCGTGTTACGGTCGTATCCCGTGGGTCGACCGTCTGGAACACGTGATCGCGGGCTTCTGCACAACTCCCAGCCGACGAAGTTCGTCTTCGTCACCGGCGGGGTTGTCTCCTCTCTGGGCAAGGGGTTGACGGCCAGTTCGCTGGGCGCCCTCCTGGCCAGTCGTGGCCTCCGCGTCACGATGCAGAAGCTCGACCCGTACCTCAACGTCGACCCCGGGACGATGAACCCCTTCCAGCACGGCGAGGTGTTCGTCACCGAGGACGGCGCCGAGACCGACCTGGACATCGGCCACTACGAGCGGTTCCTCGACACCGACCTCTCGGGCAGCGCGAACGTCACCACCGGCCAGGTGTACTCCGACGTGATCGCCAAGGAGCGCCGTGGCGAGTACCTCGGCGACACCGTCCAGGTGATCCCGCACATCACCAACGAGATCAAGGCCCGCATCCTCGCCGGCGCCGACAGTGCCGAGCGCGTGGACGTGGTGATCACCGAGATCGGCGGCACGGTCGGCGACATCGAGTCGCTGCCCTTCCTGGAGGCCGCCCGCCAGGTGCGGCACGAGATCGGCCGGGACAACTGCTTCTTCCTGCACATCTCGCTGATCCCCTACATCGCGCCGTCGGGCGAGCTGAAGACCAAGCCGACGCAGCACTCGGTCGCCCAGCTGCGCAGCATCGGCATCCAGCCCGACGCGCTGGTCTGCCGGTCGGACCGGGAGATCTCCGAGGGCCTCAAGCGCAAGATCAGCCTGATGTGCGACACCGACGTCGAGGGCGTGGTGTCGTGCCCGGACGCCCCGTCGATCTACGACATCCCGAAGGTGCTGCACCGCGAGGGCCTCGACGCCTACGTCGTGCGCCGGCTGGGGTTGCCGTTCCGGGACGTCGACTGGACGGTGTGGGGGGATCTGCTCGACCGCGTGCACGCGCCCAAGCAGACGGTCACCATCGCGCTGGTCGGCAAGTACATCGACCTGCCCGACGCCTACCTGTCGGTCACCGAGGCGCTCCGGGCCGGCGGCTTCGCCCACCGCAGCCGGGTGCAGATCCGCTGGGTGCCGTCGGACGACTGCGAGACGCCCGAGGGCGCGGAGAAGGCGCTGGCCGGCGTCGACGGCGTCTGCATCCCCGGTGGGTTCGGCGTCCGCGGCATCGACGGCAAGCTCGGCGCGATCCGGCACGCGCGCGTCAACGGCGTCCCGGCGCTGGGCCTGTGCCTGGGCCTGCAGTGCATGGTCATCGAGTACGCCCGCAACGTCGCCGGCCTGGAGCGGGCCAACTCGGCGGAGTTCGACCCCGAGACCCCCGACGCGGTCATCGCGACCATGGCCAGCCAGGTCGACGTCATCGCCGGTGAGCGGGGCCTCGGCGGCACCATGCGCCTGGGCAGCTACCCGGCCGCGCTGCAGGCGGGCTCGGTCACGGCGGCGGCCTACGGCTCGACCGAGATCACCGAGCGGCACCGGCACCGTTACGAGGTCGCCAACGCCTACCGGGACCGGCTCAGCGACGCCGGGCTGGTCTTCTCCGGCACCTCGCCCGACGGGCTGCTGGTCGAGTTCGCCGAGCTGCCCCGCGAGGCCCACCCGTTCTTCGTCGGCACCCAGGCTCATCCCGAGCTGAAGAGCCGGCCCACCCGGCCGCACCCGCTGTTCGCCGCGTTCGTGCAGGCGGCGGTCGACCACCAGGAGGCCGCGCGCCTGCCGGTGCCGGTCGACGAGGCAGAGAAGGTCGGTATCTGACGATGACCACCCCGAGCTCGGACGACGCCCCGCACGAGTACCGCGTCCTGGACACCCGGCCGGTCTACGAGGGCCGGGTCATCCGCCTGGTCGCCGAGACGGTGGCCATGCCCGGCGGCGGGGACAGCGTTCGCGAGGTGGTGCGCCACCCGGGTGCCGTGGCCGTCGTGGCGCTCGACGACGACGGCAACGTGGTGCTGATCCGGCAGTACCGGCACCCCGTCCGCGGCTATCTCTGGGAGCTGCCGGCCGGTCTCCGGGACGCCGACGGCGAGCCGCCCCTGGAGACCGCGAAGCGTGAGCTGGCCGAGGAGGCCCTCCTCGCCGCGCAGCGCTGGTCGCTGCTGACGACCCACTACAGCAGCCCGGGCTTCTGCGACGAGATGGTGCTGGTCTACCTCGCCGAGGAGCTCAGCGAGGTAGGCCGCCCCGAGGGGTTCACCGTCGAGCACGAGGAGCTGGACATGACCGTCGAGCGGGTGCCGCTCGGCGACGCCGTCCAGCGGGTGTTCGACGGCGAGATCCGGAACTCCGCCGCCGTCGTCGGGCTGCTCGCCGCGGGGCAGGCGCGGGCCACCGGCCCGCGGCTGCGGCCGGTCGACGCCGGGTAGGACGCGCCCGCGAGCCCGTCGGACGGCGCGGCGAGCTCGTCGCCCACCACGGGGACGGCAGGCGCGCGGAACGGTCATGAATGGATGCTCGGCCGGGGCCGGTCGCCGTGCCTACACTCCGGCCGAGGTCCGTCCCGACCGGGCGGCCCACGACGCGGTGGGGTGCCCCGTCACACCCGGAAGCGGCCCGCCGGGACCAGGAGTGAGTCGATGCGGGTCGGGGTTCCCCGAGAGGTCAAGAACCGGGAGTACCGGGTGGCGCTGACCCCTGCCGGGGTGACGGAGCTGACCCGGGCCGGGCACACGGTGCTGGTGGAGCAAGGGGCGGGCGAGGGGTCCTCGATCCCCGACGCGGACTTCGCCGCCGCGGGCGCGCGGATCGTCGCCTCGGCCGACGACGTCTGGGCCGACGCCGACCTGCTGCTCAAGGTCAAGGAGCCGGTGGCCGAGGAGTACGGCCGCCTGCGGGCCGGTCAGACGCTGTTCACCTACCTCCACCTGGCCGCGTCGAGGGAGTGCACCGACGCCCTCGTCGCCTCCGGCACCACCGCGATCGCCTACGAGACGGTGCAGACCGCCGACGGGGCGCTGCCGCTGCTGGCGCCCATGTCCGAGGTCGCCGGCCGCATGGCGCCGCAGGTCGGTGCGCACTGCCTGGAGCGGGTGCACGGCGGCCGCGGGGTGCTGCTCGGTGGGGTCTCCGGGGTCCACGCCGCCAAGGTCGTCGTCATCGGCGCCGGCGTCTCCGGCATGAACGCCGCGGCGATCGCCCTCGGCATGCAGGCCGAGGTCGTCGTCCTCGACCGGGACATCGACAAGCTCCGCGCCGCCGACCGCATCTACCGGGGCCACCTGCAGACCGTGGCCTCCAACGCCTACGAGGTCGAGCGGGCGGTGCTGGACGCCGATCTGGTCATCGGCGCGGTGCTCGTGCCCGGCGCGAAGGCGCCCACCCTGGTGAGCAACGAGCTGGTGGCCCGGATGAAGTCCGGCTCGGTGCTGGTCGACATCGCCGTCGACCAGGGGGGCTGCTTCGCCGACACCCGACCCACCACCCACGACGAGCCGACGTTCCGGGTGCACGACTCGGTGTTCTACTGCGTGGCGAACATGCCCGGAGCGGTTCCCAACACCTCCACCCACGCGCTGACCAACGTGACGCTGCCCTACGTGATGGCGCTGGCGGCCGAGGGCACCGCGGCCGCCGTCCGCCGCGACCCCGCGCTGGCGCACGGCGTGAACGTGGTCGACGGCCGAGTGGTCCTGCCCGAGGTGGCCGAGGCCCACGGCATGGACACCGTTCCCCTGCAGGAGGTGCTCCTCTGAGCAGCGCCCTGTCGGCCGGTCCCGACGTCGAGCGCGTCGTCACCGGCTACCTGGACCACCTGACCGTCGAGCGGGGTCTGGCGACCAACACGATCGCCTCCTACCGGCGGGACCTGCGGCGCTACACCGAGTACCTGGCCACGGCCGGCGTGCGCGGGCTGCGGGAGATCGCCGAGTCCGACGTCGCGGGCTTCCTCGCGGCGCTGCGCCGGGGCGACGACGAGCACCCGCCGCTGTCGGCGACCTCCGCGGCGCGGGCGGTCGTGGCGGTGCGCGGGCTGCACCGGTTCGCGCTGCTCGACGGGCTGGTGCCCGACGACGTGGCCCACGAGGTGCGGCCGCCCACGCCGGGCCGGCGGCTGCCGAAGGCGGTGCCGGTGGAGTCGGTGGTGGCGCTGATCGAGGCGGCGGGGGGGATCGAGGGGCCGCGCGGGCTGCGGGACCGCGCCCTGCTCGAGGTGCTCTACGGCACGGGTGCGCGCATATCCGAGGCGGTGGGCCTGGCCGTCGACGACCTCGACCGCGGTCAGCACACCGTCCGGCTGGCGGGCAAGGGCGGGAAGGAGCGGGTGGTGCCGGTCGGCAGCTACGCGCTGCGCGCCGTCGAGGAGTACCTCGTGCGGGCCCGCCCCGCGCTGGCGGCCGCCGGCAAGGCCGGTGTCCGGGGCGGCGCGCTGTTCCTCAACGTGCGCGGCGGCCCGCTGTCCCGGCAGAGCGCCTGGTCGATCCTGCGGACGGCGGCCGAGCGGGCGGGGCTCACGGGCGAGATCTCCCCGCACACGCTGCGGCACTGCTTCGCCACCCACCTGCTCGACGGCGGCGCTGACGTCCGCGTCGTCCAGGAACTGCTCGGGCACGCGTCGGTGACCACCACGCAGGTGTACACGCTGGTCACGGTCGACCGGCTACGCGAGGTCTACGCCACCAGTCATCCACGCGCTCTCACCTGACAGCTTTCCGGTCGGTCGTTCAGCAGAAACTACGACTGTCTCGACTTGAGTGGTCACAGTGGTTGGCATTCGTCGCCATGTCGACACGTCGACGGCGTGCCGCCTTGGGAAGACCTGCGCGTCTCCCTAGCGTCCTCCTCACCCGAGCGGACAGGACGGCTGGCCGCATCCGGAACGTCCGGACCGGGGCACGAGCTGGAGGCGACAGAACCATGGCGATCCGAGCGGACGCGGCCTCTGCCGTCGCGCGCCCGCACGACACCGACCCCGAGATGGGGGCGGCCGCGCTGCGGCTGGACCCGGCACGGGCGCGTCAGCGCCGCCTGCCGGACCCCAAGCCGCTGACCCAGCACGGCCCGGCCCGCGTCATCGCGATGTGCAACCAGAAGGGGGGCGTCGGCAAGACCACGTCCACCATCAACCTGGGCGCCGCGCTGGTCGAGTTCGGCCGCAAGGTGCTGCTCATCGACCTCGACCCCCAGGGGGCGCTGTCGGTGGGACTCGGCGTGCCGGCGCAGAACCTCGACCGGACGATCTACAACGTGCTCATGGAGCGGCGGACCAGCCTGCGCGACGTCCGGGTGGCCACCGACATCCCGGGCCTGGACCTGGTGCCCAGCAACATCGACCTGTCGGCCGCGGAGGTTCAGCTGGTCAGCGAGGTGGCGCGCGAGCAGACCCTGCTGCGCGTGCTCGCCGACGTCGTCGACGAGTACGACTACGTCCTGATCGACTGCCAGCCGTCGCTGGGGCTGCTGACGGTCAACGCCCTCACCGCGGCCCAGGGCGTGGTCATCCCGCTGGAGTGCGAGTTCTTCTCGCTGCGCGGCGTGGCCCTGCTCGTCGACACGATCGACAAGGTGAAGGAGCGGCTCAACCCGTCGCTGGAGATCAACGGCATCCTCGCCACCATGTACGACTCCCGGACGGTGCACTGCCGGGAGGTGTTCAGCCGGGTCGTCGAGGCGTTCGGTGACACCGTGTTCCAGACCGTCATCCAGCGCACCGTGCGGTTCCCGGAGACCACGGTCGCCGGGCAGCCGATCACCACGTGGGCTCCCACGTCGACGGGTGCCGCGGCGTACCGCGACCTCGCCAAGGAGGTGCTGGCGCTGTGACCGGGCTCGCGAGGGCACAGATGGACACGGCGACTCGGGTCGTGCAGCCGACGAGCGCCGGCCAGGAGGTGTCGGCATGACTCGCCGGCCCGTGCTGCCCGGCGCCTCGGAACTGTTCCGCCGCACCGACACCGCGGCGCCCCCCGAGGTCACCGAGCTGCCCAGCCTGCCGACGCCGGCGAGCTCCCCGGCGCTGCGCAGCGCCCGGCGCGCCGGCGAGTCCGTGGCCGAGGCGGCAGCGGCGCTGACCCTCGTCCCCGGGGGCGCGCAGCCGGCCGACGATCTCGCCGCCTTCCGCGGGGCGCCCGCCGAGCCGGCCCCGGCCCCGGCCCCGGTGCTGCAGCCCAGGGTCGCCACCCGCGGGCGGCCCGCCCGGGGGCGCGCGGAGCGGACCAAGCACGACGAGAAGATCACCGTCTACATCTCCGCCGACGAGCTGCTGGCGCTGGAGTCCGCCCGGCTGACGCTGCGCGCCCACCACGGGGTGGCCGCCGACCGCGGCCGGATCGTCCGCGAGGCGATCTCGGTGCTGCTGGCCGACCTCGCCGAGCGCGGCGAGGACGCCGTCCTCGTCCGTCGCCTCCAGGGCAAGTGACCCGGGCCGCCTACTCTCGGCGACCGTGAGCGAGACCTCCGGAGCGGTTCCGCCGGCCGACCAGGCCGCCGGGGCCGCTCCGGCTCGTTTCACCGTGCGGCTCACGAACTTCGAGGGCCCGTTCGACCTGCTGCTGCAGCTGATCGGCAAGCACAAGCTCGACGTCACCGAGATCGCGCTGTCGACGGTCACCGACGAGTTCATCGCCCACCTGCGCGCGCTGGGCGATGTGCTCGACCTGGACCAGGCCAGCGAGTTCCTGGTGGTCGCCTCCACGCTCCTCGACCTCAAGGCCGCCCGGCTGCTGCCGGTCGCGGAGGTCGACGACGAGGACGACCTCGAGCTGCTGGAGGCCCGCGACCTGCTCTTCGCCCGGCTGCTGCAGTACAAGGCCTACAAGCAGGCCGCCGCCTTCTTGCGGGTCCGCGAGGCGGAGGCGGCCCGGCGGTTCCCGAGGCAGGCGGGGCTGGAGCCGCGGTTCGCCGAGCTGGTGCCGGAGGTCCTGCTGGACCTGACCCCCGCCCAGTTCGCTGCCCTTGCCGCCCGGGCGCTGGCGCCCAGGGTTCCCGAGACGGTGAGCGTCTCCCACCTGCATGCGCCGCCGGTCAGCGTCTCCGAGCAGCTGCTCCTCGTGCGCAACCAGCTGCTCCGCTCGGGCACGGCGAGCTTCCGCTCCCTGACCGCCGACTGCGGGCACACCCTCGAGGTGGTGGTGCGGTTCCTGGCCCTGCTGGAGCTGTACCGGCAGCAGCGGGTGGTCTTCGAGCAGCTGACGCCGCTGGGCGAGCTGCACGTGCGGTGGACCGGCGACGCCGTCCCCGATCCGGCCGGGTCCCCGGCCGCCGACGCCGACGAGGAGTACCGGTGAGCGACGAGCGCCCTGACCAGGACCACGCCCCCATCTCGTGGGACGCGCTCGCCGCGGAGCTGGCCGCCACCCGGGAGGAGGCGGCGCGGCGGGGCGACGCCGACCCCGCCGCCTGGGACGCGGTGGCCGCGGAGCTCGCGGCCCGGGTCGCCGACCGCCCGGTGGAGGAGCAACCGGTGCCCGCCGTGCCGGCCGAGGACGAGCCGGCGCCGGCGCGGGAACCTGCACCCGCGCCGGAGCCCGAGCCCGAGCCGCTGGAGCTGCTGGACCCGGGAGAGCTGCTCGGCGGACTGGAGGCGCTGCTGTTCGTGATGGACGACCCGGTCGACGAGGAGACCCTCGCCGCCGCGCTGCGCTGCCCGCCGGACCAGGTGCGGGCCGGGCTGGCCGAGCTGGCGGCGGGCTACGACCGGCGGTCGGCCGGGATCACGCTGCGCCGGGTCGGGGAGGGGTGGCGGCTCTACACCCGCGAGGAGCACGCCGCCGTCGTCGAGCGGCACCTGGTGGACGGCCAGCGCAGCCGGCTGACGCAGGCGGCCCTCGAGACGCTCGCGGTCATCGCCTACCGGCAGCCGGTGACCCGTGCCCGGGTGTCGGCCATCCGCGGCGTCGGCGTGGACGGCGTGATGCGCACCCTGATCTCCCGCGGGCTCGTGCACGAGGTCGGCAGCGACCCCGACAGCGGCGGTGGGCTGTACGCGACGACGCCGCTGTTCCTGGAACGGCTGGGGCTCACCGGCCTGGACCAGCTGCCCGAGCTCGCCCCGCTGCTGCCCGAGACCGCCACGGTGCTGGACGAGCACCCCGACGTCTGACGCGCGGTCGGTGGGAGACTGGGCGGCGATGAGCGACACGACCCCGAACGACGAGAGCAGCACCGCGGCGGGCGACGGCTGGTCCGAGGACATGGAACTGGCCCCGGAGCACCCGGGGGACCGGCCGGCCCCCGAGCCCGGCGACGACCGGCAGGGGGAGCGGCTGCAGAAGGTGCTCGCCCGGGCCGGGGTCGCGTCGCGCCGCGTGGTCGAGGACATGATCGACGCCGGCCGGATCGCGGTGAACGGCCGGCAGGTGCGGGTGCAGGGCATGCGGGTCGATCCGCAGCACGACAAGATCGCCGTCGACGGCGTGCGCCTGGAGATCCGGGACGACCGGGTGAGCTACGCGCTGAACAAGCCGCCGGGCGTGATCACCGCGATGAGCGACGACCGGAACCGCCCGTGCGTCGGGGACATGGTCGGTGACCTGGCCAAGGGGCTGGTGCACGTCGGCCGGCTGGACCAGGACACCGAGGGGCTGCTGCTGGTCACCAACGACGGCGAGCTCGCCCACCGCCTGGCCCACCCCAGCTACGGGGTGCGCAAGACCTACCTGGCCCAGGTGTCGGGCTCGGTGCCCCGCGACCTGGCCAAGCGGCTGCGGTCGGGGATCGACCTCGAGGACGGGCCGGTGCAGGTCGACTCGTTCCGCGTGGTCGACACCCACGCCGGCCAGTCGGTGGTGGAGGTCGTCCTGCACGAGGGCCGCAAGCACGTCGTCCGCCGCCTGCTGGCCGCGGTCGGCCTGCCGGTCTCGCGGCTGACCCGCACCGCGGTCGGCCCCATCGAGCTGCGGGCCATGCGGTCGGGCACCATCCGCCGGCTCAGCCGGCAGGAGGTCGGCGCCCTCGAGGAGCTCGTCGGGCTCTGAGCGGGGCCCCCGCTCCAGCCGTCGAGCGCTGGACGGTGGTGTCGACCTGAGTCGGTTCCTGCTGTCCAGGGGAAGCAGGAACCCACCGTCGGGAGCACCGTGGCCCGGGCCGCCGGGCGGCGACCGCCTGCGTGGTGGCGGCGGCTCCCTAGAATCGTCCGAGGTGCCCGGGCAGCGGTGTGCCGACGGAGCCGCCGGGTCGCGCGCTCCGCTCTCGCGTACCGGGCGAGCGGCGGACCGACCGGGCCGGCACCGGAACCGACCCGAAGGAGGAGCGCGCATGGCCGTCCGAGCCGTCCGGGGAGCGACCCAGGTCGACGCCGACGACCGCGACGAGGTGCTGGCGGCGACCCGCGAGCTGGTCGCCACGGTCATGGAGCGCAACGAGCTGACCTCCGAGGACCTGATCAGCATCCTGTTCACGGCCACGCCCGATCTCGTGTCGGAGTTCCCGGCGCTGGCTGCGCGGGAGCTGGGGCTCGGCGACGTGCCGCTGATGTGCGCCACGGAGATCGCCGTGCCGCACGCGCTGCCGCGGGTCCTGCGGCTGATGGCCCACGCGGAGACCGACCGGCCGCGCGCCGAGATCCACCACGTCTACCTCCGGGGCGCAGCCGCGCTCCGCCGCGACATCGCCCAGTGAGCGGGCACCGCAGGTCGGCCCCGCCAGGAGGCGGTAAGCCCGGGCGCGACGACAGTGCCCGCGGATCCGGGCACGGAGAGCAGTGAGTGAGCAGATGACATTCCGAGGCCAGGTGACCCTCGACGGACCGTCCGGCACCGGCAAGTCCAGCGTGGCGCGCGGCGTCGCCGCCCGCCTGGGCGCCGCGTACCTCGACACCGGCGCCATGTACCGGGCGGCCACGGTCGCGGTGCTCGACGCCGGGGTCGACCCGGCCGACGCCGACGCCGTGGCCCGCACGGTGGCCGGGGCGCGCATCGAGGTCGGCACCGACGCCGCCACCGAGACCGTCGTCGTGAACGGCGTGGACGTCGCCACGCGCATCCGGGGCGCCGAGGTGACCCGGTGGGTGTCCGCCGTGTCGGCGGTACCGGCTGTCCGCCGTCAGCTGGTCGACCAGCAGCGCGCGCTGGTCGCCGCGGCCGATGCGGTCGTCGTCGAGGGGCGGGACATCGGCACCGTCGTCCTCCCCGAGGCTGCGGTGAAGGTGTACCTGACCGCCGCGCCGGAGGCCCGCGCCCAGCGCCGGGCCGCCCAGCTGGGCATCGAGGAGCCGGCGGAGATCGCCGCGCTCGCGGCGGACCTGCGCCGCCGCGACGAGTTCGACAGCAGCCGGGCCGACAGCCCGCTGCGGCCCGCCGCCGACGCGGTGGTCGTCGACAGCACCGAGCTGGACCAGCAGGGCGTCGTCGAGCGGGTCGTCGACCTGGTCGGGACCACCGTGCCGGCGGGGGAGCGGGCATGACCGAGGAGATCACCGGGCCGCTGCCCGTCGTCGCCATCGTCGGCCGGCCCAACGTCGGCAAGTCGACCCTGGTCAACCGGATCCTCGGCCGCCGCGCGGCGGTCGTCCAGGACACTCCCGGCGTCACCCGGGACCGCATCGCCTACGAGGCGCTGTGGAACGGCAAGCGGTTCACGGTGGTCGACACCGGTGGCTGGGACCCCAAGGCCGCCGGTCTGGGCGCCTCCATCACCCGGCAGGCCGAGTACGCCATGAAGACCGCCGACGTCATCGTGTTCGTCGTCGACAGTCAGGTGGGCGCCACGGAGACCGACCTCGCGGCCGCCCGCGTGCTCCGGCGCAGCGACCGGCCGGTGCTCCTGGTGGCCAACAAGGTCGACGACGAGCGCAGCGAGGCCAACGCCGCCGAGCTGTGGAGCCTCGGCGTGGGCGAGCCGCACGCGGTCAGCGCGCTGCACGGCCGGGCCAGCGGTGACCTGCTCGACCTCATCCTCGACGCGATGCCCGAGGCGCCGCGGGAGCAGGAGGAGGAGGGCGGACCCCGCCGCGTGGCGCTGGTCGGCCGGCCGAACGTCGGCAAGTCCAGCCTGATCAACCGGCTCGCCAAGGAGGAGCGCTCGGTCGTCGACTCCGTCGCCGGCACCACGGTCGACCCGGTCGACTCGATCGTCTCCCTCGGCGGCGAGGACTGGCGCTTCGTCGACACCGCCGGCCTGCGGCGCAAGGTCAACACCGCCAGCGGCATGGAGTACTACGCCAGCCTGCGCACCGAGGCCGCCATCCAGGCCGCCGAGGTCGCGGTGGTGCTGCTGGCCGCCGACGAGGTCATCAGCGAGCAGGACCAGCGGGTGATCAGCCAGGTCGTGGACGCCGGCCGGGCGCTGGTCATCGCGATCAACAAGTGGGACACCCTGGACGAGGACCGGCACTACCAGCTGGAGAAGGAGATCGAGCGGGAGCTGGCGCGGGTGCGCTGGGCCACGCGGGTCAACATCTCCGCCGCGACCGGGCGCGGGGTGGCCAAGCTGGCCGACCACCTGCGCGCCGCGCTCGCCTCGTGGGAGACCCGGGTGCCCACCGCCGAGCTCAACACGTTCGTGCGGTCCCTGGTGCAGGAGACGCCACCGCCGGCCCGGGGCGGCCGCGCGCCGAAGATCAAGTACGTCACCCAGGCCGACATCCGCCCGCCGCGGTTCGTCGTCTTCTCCACCGGCTTCCTGGAGGCCGGCTACCGCCGCTTCCTGGAGCGGAAGCTGCGTGAGCAGTTCGGCTTCCACGGCACCCCCATCGAGATCTCGGTGAAGGTGCGCGAGGGCCGGGAGAAGGACGGCAAGCGCGGCTGACCGCCGTCGAGGCCGGCCATCCCCGTGCGGTAACCTTCCGGGGCGGTCATCACGCGGTCCGGGGAGAACCTGGCACGCGGGTGGCTCGCGGGCTGTAGCGCAGCTTGGTAGCGCACTTGACTGGGGGTCAAGGGGTCGCAGGTTCAAATCCTGTCAGCCCGACAGTGAGACCGCAGTGAGAGGCGGGTCGGCCGTGTAGGCCGGCCCGCCTCCCGCATGAGTACAGCAGCGCGTTCCGGCCGCCGGCAGGAAGCGCGCCGCGGTGGACGGCTCTGCATCGAACCCGGTGCGGAGGCCTCTTCCGCACCGGATCCGCCGTCGACCTGCCCGGCGGCCGTCGATGAGAATCCGGGCCGCTCTCCTCGTCGGCCGCCGATCGCGTCGGCGGCAAGGGGCGCCTGAACGCGGTCCCTTTGCCGTCGTTCAGGTGCTTGCCTGCGTCCTCGACTGGGCGCTCGACCGGCTGGTGACGGTCTTCCACCCCTGGCACGGGCCCAGGGCGGGGCTCAGACGCGCGTTCCGGTGAGTCGGGCGATGCGCTCGACGGTGGGCGGGTGGGTCATGAAGAGCACCGAGAGCGAACGCCCGTGGCCGGTGAGCGGGTTGACGATGTACTTCGAGGCCTGCGCCGGCTCGACGCGCATGGGCGTGCTGCGGGCGACCTGCTCGATCTTGGCCAGGGCGCTGGCGAGGGCATGCCCGTCGCCCAGCAGCGCGGCTCCGGTGCGGTCGGCCTCGAACTCCCGGCTGCGGGAGAGCGCCAGCTGCAGCAAGGCGGCGACGAACGGAGCGACCAGCGCGGTGACGAGGGTGGCCAGCAGTCCCGGGTCCTCGTCGTCGTCCGACGCGCCGAAGAAGGGCAGCCAGCCGATCAGGTTCGCGAAGAGGCTGATCCCGGTGGCCAGAGCTGCCGCGACCGAGGTGAGCAGCACGTCCCGGTTACCCACGTGGGCCAGTTCGTGGGCCAGCACCGCCTTGAGCTCCCGGGGGGTGAGCAGGTCGAGAAGTCCGCGGGTGACCGCAACGGCCGCATGCCGCGGGTTGCGTCCGGTGGCGAAGGCGTTGGGCTGCCGGTCCGGTGTCACGTACAGCCGTGGCATGGGCAGGCCCGCCTCGGCGGAGAGTTCCTGCACGATGCGGTGGTAGACCGGCATCTCCCGGGCAGTCACGGGGACGGCGCCGGCGGCCATGAGGGCCAGTCGGTCGGAGAACCAGTACGAACCACCCACGGTGGCCAAACCGAGCAGCAGACCGACGAGGGCGCCGACCCGGCCGAACAGCGACCCGAGGGCGACCAGCAGCCCGCCGAGGCCGGCCAGGAGCACGGCCGTCTTGACGCCGTTCCAGCCCCGGCGCGCGGGCGAGAAGAACCGGCGGCGCGGCACGGGTCCGGTCGGGGGGAAGTGCCGGCCCCCGCCCCGTGTGCTCGGGCGCGCGGTCCGGGAGTGGGTGAGCGGCGGTAGCACTGTGGTCATCGTTGTCCCTCCCTCCTCCTCAGGGGGGCGTCCGCGCCGCATCTCTGCGGCGATCGTGTGTGACACCCGGAGAGACGCACACGCCGTAGGGTGTTGTTCCCGCACTCTCCGACGCCGGATGCCGTTCACAGGTCCGACGCCCCGAGGGGCTGAGGCATGGGTGGTCCGAGGCGCCGGGCGCGGCGAGGAGTGGTCGACCGTGGCCATGGTCGGTGGACGGGGAGGTAGCGGTGGCGGTCCGGAAGAGCCGGCGGATCCTCTGGTCCCTGCTGGCCGTCGTGCTCGTCAGCGGTGGGTGCACGGGCACTGACGACGCTCCGGATGATGCCGCTTCCCCCACGACCCATCCGGCGGAGCAGGCCGGGGCCGCCACGTTGGATCTCGTCCCGGAGGTGGCCGCGCGGTTGCAGCCGAGCGTGGTGACCATCCTGACCGCCGGCGGCAGCGGCAGCGGGGTCGTCTACGACGCGGACGGCTTGATCGTCACCAACGAACACGTGGTGCGCGGTGCGACGGCGGTCGAGGTCGCCTTCGCCGACGGGCAACGTGTGGCCGGCACCGTGCTCGCCACCGACGTCGTCACCGATCTCGCACTGGTCGAGGCAGACCGGACCGGACTGCCTGAGGCGCGTTTCCAGCCCGGGCTGCCCCGGATCGGGGAGCTCGCCATCGTGATCGGCAGTCCGCTGGGGTTCGAGAGCACCGTGACGGCCGGAATCATCTCTGGGCTGCACCGCGAGATACCCGGGAGCGCCAGGCAGAGTCAGGCCCTGGTCGACCTCATCCAGACCGACGCCGCGATCAGCCCCGGCAACAGTGGTGGGGCTGTGGTGGACCGGGACGGCGACGTCGTCGGGATCAGCGAGGCCTACATCCCCCCGCAGGCCGGGGCGGTGTCCCTCGGCTTCGCCATCCCGTCGGCCACGGTGATCGACGTGGTCGAGCAGTTGCTCGAGGACGGGCAGGCAGCACACGCCTTTCTCGGTGTGGAGCCGGCCCCGATCACTGCTCAGATCGCCGAGCATCTCGGGCTACCCAGCAGCGAGGGGGTCATCGTCGCGGCGGTGGTTCCCGGAGGTCCCGCGATGGCCGCCGGGATACGCCCCGGTGACGTGATCCTGGCCGTGGACGACGAACCCACCACGAGTCCCGAGGAGTTGCTGGCGGTTCTGCGCGCCCGCGAACCCGGCGACACCATCACCATGACCGTCCGCTCCACCGACGGCGAGGAGCGTGAGGTGGACGTCGTGCTCGACGCCCGCCCAGGATCCACCGACTAGGGATCCCGTTCCCGCGGGCGTGCGGCGCCGGGTGCGGTGGGGCCTCCCTTCCCGCCAGGGGCCGCCGTCCCACCGCGTCCGGAACCTGCTGCCGACGCCTGTTCGTGAGGTATACGGGCGGGGAACATCGCCTCGGCGACGGCGACGGCCGGTCCACCGTCGGAGGAGCAGGTGGCCTGCCGTGGGCGGCAGCGCGTAGGTCCGGGTGTGAGCTGTGGAAGGGGGCGCTCGATGACTGGCCGGGACGATGGGGCCGTCACCGGCCGTGGCCCGGAGCTGAACCGGCGCCACCCTGCCGGTCGGGGCAGCGGCAACGGCCTGCGATGGCGGCCCCCGTGGCGGGTGGAGGGGGAACGGCCGGACACCGAATCCGACCGGTGGGTCGACAGCTGGCGCCGGCCCGGCGGTAGCCGGTTCTGGCTGGTGCTCGCCGGCTTGCTGACGCTGAACTGGCTGCTGTCGGGACTCCTGCTCGCCCCACCGCAGCGCCTGGAGGTTCCGTACACGGTCTTCCGTGAGCAGGTCGAGGCGGGAAACGTCGCCGAGGTCACCGCGATCGGGGACACCATCGAGGGACGATTCGAGCAGGCGGTGACCTATCCCCCCGATAGGCAGGGGACCGGCTCGGATCAACAGCTGCCCGCACCCGGCGATCAGGCGCGGAGCGCAACCCTGTTCTCGACCCAGCGCCCATCATTCGCCGACGACGGTCTGATGATCCTGCTGCTGCGGGAGAACGTCACCGTGAACGCCGAGCCGCCGGACCGTGTCCCGGTATGGCAGCAACTGCTGCTCGGTTTCGGTCCCACCATCCTGCTCGTCCTGCTGCTGGTGTGGTTGGCCCGCCGCTCGGCCGCTGGAGCCGGGCTGGGAGGTGGTCTGGGTCTGGGCAAGTCCAAGGCCCGCCGGTACACCCCCGACGCCGGGCCCCGCACCACGTTCGCCGACGTGGCCGGCATCGACGACGTGGAGGAGGAGGTCAAAGAGGTCGTCGACTTCCTCCGCACCCCCGATCGCTACCGACGCCTGGGTGCCACCGTGCCCAAGGGCGTCCTGCTCGCCGGACCCCCCGGTACGGGCAAGACGCTGCTGGCACGCGCCGTGGCCGGTGAAGCCGGGGTCCCGTTCTTCTCGGTCTCGGCCGCTGAGTTCATCGAGATGATCGTCGGGGTCGGGGCCAGTCGGGTGCGTGACTTGTTCGAACAGGCCAAGAAGGAAGCCCCCGCGATCATCTTCATCGACGAGCTCGATGCCATCGGCCGGGCACGTGGCGGTGGGGTCACGGTCGGAGGGCACGACGAGCGGGAGCAGACGCTCAACCAGATCCTGACCGAGATGGATGGCTTCGACGGCAGCGAAGGCGTCGTCGTCATGGCCGCAACCAATCGCCCGGAGATCCTCGACCCGGCGTTGCTGCGAGCCGGCCGGTTCGACCGCCGAGTCGCGGTCAACCCACCCGACACGAACGGTCGGCAACAGATCCTCGCCGTGCACACCCGCGGCGTGCCGACCGCGGACGACGTGGACCTGGCCGTGCTCGCGTCGGCCACCTCAGGAATGGTCGGCGCCGACCTGCGCAACCTCGTCAACGAGGCCGCGCTTCTCGCCGCCCGTCGCAGCCATGACCGTGTGCAGATGGCCGACTTCACCGACGCCTTGGAGAAGATAGTTCTCGGCGCGGAACGGAAGATCCTGCTGTCTTCGGAGGAGCGGGAGCGCACCGCCTACCACGAAGCCGGCCACGCACTGCTGGGCATGCTCACCCCCGGCGCCGACCCGGTCCGCAAGATCTCCATCATCCCGCGCGGCATGGCCCTCGGTGTCACCCTGCAGAGCCCCGAGACCGACCGCTACGGCTACAGCCGGCGATATCTGCGCGGCCGCATCGTCGGAGCTCTCGGCGGCCGTGCGGCGGAGGAACTCGCCTACGGCGACATCACGACGGGTGCAGAGAACGACCTGGAACAGGCCACGAGGATCGCCCGTCAGATGGTGGGCCGGTGGGGCATGTCCGATGCCGTGGGGCCGGTGTCGGTGCTGCCGGACCCCCGAGCCGAGCAATCCGTGGCGCTGGACGGAAACGGGCCCGCTCCGGCCACGCGGGAACTGGTCGACACCGAGGTTCGCCGCCTCCTGGACGAGTGCTACGCCCAGGCCCGCGACACCCTGGCTCAACACCGTGACGGGCTCGAACGCCTGGCTCGCGCACTGCTGGCTGCCGAGACCCTTGACGCCGACCAGGCCTGTGCGTCCGTCGGACTGCCCAGGCGAGCGTTCGCAGATGCCACGCGCCCTCCGGCCGGAGAAGACCACAGTCCGGCTGCGCACGTCGGCCGGTCCGCGGATCCGATGACGCTCCGCGGACGCTAGATGGCTCGTCCACGGGGCGGAACCACCCCTCGGCCCCCAGCTCGGCACTGTGGAGCGGGGCCCTGAGCAGCCTGAAGCAGGCCGACCCGAGAGAACGTCGTCGGGAGGACCTGCAGCGGGAATCTACAGCGCTCGTTGCAGGTTTGAGGTGGTGTCACTGCGGCCATTGCATGGTCGCAGCCCATCTTCCGGTTCGAGAGGAGGTTGACTCAGATGACACTGCCTGTCCGTTCACGGTCGCGTGCAGTCGCCAGTTGGGATCCCTTCCGTGAGCTGGACGAGCTGACCGAGCGCGTGAACTCCCTGTGGGAGGCGAACCTCGACGGGGCTCTGCACGGCTGGGCCCCGCTCGCCGACGTGGAGGAGACCGACGACGCCTACGTCGTCGAGATCGACCTGCCGGGGGTCAAGCGCGACGACATCGACATCCAGCTCGGTGACCGTCGGCTCACCGTCTCCGGTGAGGTCAAGGACAAGGAGCGGACGGGGATCCTCCGTCGCCGCACCCGTCGCATCGGGCAGTTCCAGTACTCGGTCACCCTGCCCGCCGAGGTCGACGCGGACGAGGTCAGCGCTCAGCTCGATGAGGGTGTGCTGACCGTTCGGGTGCCCAAGCCCGAGCAGGCCAAGCCGCGACGCATCCAGATCAGCCGCTGATCTCCCGACTGGCCCCACCGGGCAAGACGTCTGTAGCCCAGGCTCAGAGCGGCTCTCACCCGAGGCCCTCCGAGCAGACATCCGGGGGTGTCCCGGGTTGGCGTGCTGTCCCCCTGCCGACCCGGGGCTCTCCGGAGTCCAAAGCGATCCTCGCTCACTCGCGAAGAGGTGCGATGCAATGTCCTCCCCTGCAACTCTCGGCGTGCCCAGCCGCCTCCACCAGCTGGAAGAGCGTTTCGCCGAGATCGGCGACCAGCTCGACGACTCGCCTGTCACCGAGGCGCTCTCCGTCCTCCATGCGATCGTGCAGGAAGTGGCCCGGCAGGCCCCGCCACCGATCCAGGGTTCAGCCGACGCCGCAGGTATCACGCTGCGGGATGTGGCTGACCTCTACCTGACGGCGCCACCGATGGCCGGAGCTGCCGAGTCGACCGGTCTTCCCGTCGGAACGACCGCGCCGGATTTCACACTGCCGGACGCCAACGGCGAACCTGTGAGCCTCTCGGACTTCCGCGGGCGAACCGTGGTCCTGGTGTTCTACCCCCTGGACTGGAGTCCCGGGTGCAGTCGCCAGCTGGAGCTCTACCAGCAGGAGCTGGCAGAGTTCGACGCCCGCGACGCGGCACTCATCGGGGTGTCCGCGGACTCCCTCTACAGCCACGGTGCGTGGGCCGCCGTCCGGGGGATCACCTTTCCGCTGTTGGCGGACTTCCATCCGAAGGGCGATGTCGCCCAGCGGTACGGCGTGTGGCGGGAGTCCGACGGCTTCAGCGACCGTGCCCTGTACGTCATCGACCGTGACGGTGTGATCCGTCACGCCCATGTGTCGCCGCGGGTGGAGCACCTCCCCGACATCTACGAACTCTTCGCCACGCTCGACCGGCTGACCGATCAGCAGCCGGCGGCCTGACGGGCGGGTTCTGCTCCCGGCCGGCACGTCGAAGAAGGAAGTGTGCACGAGAAGGAGGTCGCCTCATGGCAATCATGGCAACCCCTGCCATGGCTGGGGGTCGTCCGTCTGTCGGCGTATCCCCGGTCACCGTCTACGGCAGCCGATGGTGCGGGATCACCCAGATGACCCGCCGCATGCTGGACAGAGCCGGTGTGCCCTACCGCTACGTCGACCTGGACCTGCACCCGGAGATGAAGCGACGGCTGCGGTGGATGGCCGGCGGTGACGTACGCAACCCCGTCGTCGACGTCGCAGGCGAGTGGTTGGAACAACCCAGCGCCCGGCAGCTCCACTGGGTGCTCGCTCGGCACGGGCTGATCTGACCGGACCGACGCACATCCGACCATCGCCGCGGCACCAGACCAGGCCGGGTAGTCGACATCCCGGAGCGATGCAGCAGGAAAGGAGCGTCATGCGGTACGACGAGTTCCTCGCCAGAGTCCGCGAACAGGGCGGGTACGCCGATCGATCGGAAGCCGACCGGACGGCACGTGTCGTGCTCGGCTTGCTCAGCCAGCGGCTGGTCGACGGCGAACGGAAGGACCTTGCCGCCCAGCTCCCCGGCGAGCTGCAGGACGCCGTGCTGACCGCCCCGTCCCAGGAGGTGTTCGGCGTGGAGGAGTTCCTGCGCCGGATCGCCCGAGAGCTGTCAGCCACCGAGGAGACCGCCCGCTGGGACGCCAGCGCGGTCCTCACCACACTCGCCGGGGCGATCAGCGGAGGAGAGGTCAATCAGATCCTGACCCAGCTCCCGGCCGGCTACGCCCCCCTGTTCGGCAAGACGGATCTCGCCTGACGGCGGCCGGAACCGCCGGGCTCCGCCGAGGAGGGGTCCGGGCTGGCGCGGCAACCGTGGTCCGTCCCGCCAGCGGTGGGACGGACCACGAGCGCTCGGCGATGTTCCATCGAGTTCCATGACGGGGACGGATCCGCAGGAGTCCTACCGGAGGGCTCGGTTCACCACCGCAAAAAATCTCTGTTTGCGGCTGCAAGTTTGGGGAAGGCTGGAGGTGCGGCGGGTCTCCTCGACGGAGGGAGCAAGCCGCTCGCGTCCACAACCGTCAGGAAGGAGTGTGACCATGAGCGTGATGCGCTACGAGCCGTTCGGGGAGCCCTTCCGGGGCCTTGATCGGCTCACCAGCCAGTTGGTGTCGGGCAGGCGCACGCCGATGGGCATGCCGATGGACGTGTGGCAGGCCGACGACGGTTACCACGTGGCCTTGGACCTGCCGGGCATCGACCCGAGCAGCGTGGAGATCACCTGCGAGCGCAACGTGCTGACCATCCGCGCCGAACGCCGGGCGGAGTACGAGGAGGGCCACAACGTCCTGCTCGCTGAGCGTCCGCAGGGCGGCTTCACCCGGCAGCTGCAGGTCGGCGATGCCCTGGACACCAGCAAGGTGCAGGCCACCTACGACAACGGTGTGCTGATGCTGACCATCCCGGTGGCCGAGTCGGCCCAACCCCGCCGGATCGAGGTGCAGACCGGGCGCGGTGGCCAGAAGTAGCTCTCGGCCGAGGGCGACTCGCAGCCGAGCGGCGTGCAGCTCGGCGCCACAGCCGGCCGGCGGGGCTGATCTGGACAGTGGGCGGTGCGCGAGCCGGCGGCGGGCGTGCCGCGCACCCGACGAGGTCCCAGGGCACGGCCGGCTGTGGCGGTCCTCCAGTGCGGCCGCACCCGCCCACCGACCTCGGGGACATGATGGCGGGAGGAGCCTCGCCGCGATCTGCCAGGGGTCCCTGTGCCGGTCTGCAGCGGCCTCAGCGGAGGAGAGCCCTAGCCCACGTCCCCGGCCGAAGCTGCTGGCTCCCGTGCGTTTCCCCTACTCACTCTTCTTCCTACCGAGCACAACAGGAGGTCGAGATGGCTAAGGCGGTCGGTATCGACTTGGGTACCACCAACTCGGTCATTGCGGTCACCGAGGGCGGCAAGCCCACTGTCATCGCCAACGCCGAAGGTTCTCGCACGACCCCATCGGTGGTCGCGTTCAGCGAGTCCGGCGAGCGGCTGGTCGGCCAGCTGGCCCGTCGGCAGGCGATTCTGAACTCCCAGGGCACGATCTCCTCGGCCAAGCGATTCATCGGCCGTCGCTACGAGGAGGTGACCAGCGAGAAGGACGCGGTCACCTTCGACGTCGCCAGCGGCCCCGAGGGCGCGGTGCGCTTCGACGTCCGCGGCAAGCAGTACGCGCCCGAGGAGATCTCCGCGCAGGTGCTGCGGAAGTTGGTCGAGGACGCCTCGAAGTACCTCGGCGAGAAGATCACCGAGGCGGTGATCACCGTGCCGGCGTACTTCAACGACGCCCAACGGCAGGCCACCCGTGACGCCGGTCGGATCGCCGGCCTCGAGGTGCTGCGCATCATCAACGAGCCCACCGCGGCGGCGCTGGCCTACGGCCTGGACAAGAACAAGAACGAGACCGTCATGGTGTTCGACCTCGGGGGCGGCACGTTCGACGTGAGCCTGCTCGACGTCGGCGACGGTGTCGTGGAGGTACGGGCCACCGCCGGCGACGGGCACCTGGGGGGGGACGACTTCGACCGGCGGCTCGTCGACCACCTGGCCGAGGAGTTCCAGCGCGCCGAGGGCATCGATCTGCGCAAGGACCCGCAGGCGCTGCAGCGGCTGTTCGAGGCAGCGGAGAAGGCGAAGGTCGAGCTGTCCTCGGTCACCCAGACGACGGTGAACCTGCCGTTCATCACCGCAGACGCGAACGGCCCCAAGCACCTCAACACCACCGTGATGCGGTCGACCTTCGAGTCCATCACCGGTGATCTCGTCGAGCGGTGCATGGGACCGGTGCAGCAGGCGATGGCGGACGCGAAGGTGACCGCCGACGACATCGACGAGGTGATCCTCGTCGGTGGTTCCACCCGCATCCCGGCCGTGCAGAACCTGGTCCGGCGGCTGACCGGCGGCAAGGACCCGAACATGTCGGTCAACCCCGACGAGGTCGTCGCGCTCGGTGCCGCCCTGCAGGCAGCGGTGATCAAGGGCGAGGTCAAGGACGTCCTGCTGCTCGACGTCACCCCGCTGTCCCTGGGTGTGGAGACCATGGGCGGAGTGATGACGAAGGTCATCGAGCGCAACACCACGATCCCCGCCCGCCGTTCGGAGACCTTCTCCACCGCCGAGGACAACCAGCCCGCCGTCGACGTCGTGGTGCTGCAGGGCGAGCGTGAGCGGGCCAGCGACAACCGGGTCCTGGGCCGGTTCCGGTTGGAGAACATCCGGCCGGCGCCGCGGGGGGTGCCGCAGGTCGAGGTGACCTTCGACATCGACGCCAACGGCATCCTCAACGTCACCGCGAAGGACAGGGACACCGGGCAGCAGCAGCAGATCACCATCAGTGAGAGCTCCAATCTCGACAAGAGCGAGGTGGAGCGGATGGTGGCCGACGCGCAGCGGCACCAGGCCGAGGACGCCCGGCTTCGTGAGCTGGTCGAAGCCCGCAACACCCTCGATACGGCCGCGTACCAGGTGGAGCGGCGGCTGGCCGAGCTCGGCGAAGCCGTGCCGGTGCACGAGAAGGCGCGGGCCGAGATGCTCATCGGCGACGCCCGCCAGGCGGTCAAGGAAGAGGCCCCGTTGGAGCGGCTGCGGTCGCTGACCGGTGAGCTGCAGCAGATCTTCCACGGCATGGCTGCCGGATCTCCCGGCGGCACCGGACCCACCTCAGGCGCCGGACCGTCGTCACCGGGCGGGCCCGATGACGACGTGATCGATGCCGAGGTCGTCAACGAGTGAGGTGATGGCGATGGCCGACCACGACATCTCCACCGCCGGGCCCGGCGCCACCGCCTCCGAAGCCCCGGCCACCGGCGCTTCCGCCGGCGGCGGGACCGACGCCGGCGGCCGGGACCCCCACGTCGCCGAACTGCAGCACCAGGTCGCGGGACTGCAGCAGCAGGTCAGCGAGCTGGAGGACCGGTGGCGGCGCGCCCTGGCCGAGGCGGACAACCTCCGCAAGCGGTACGAACGTGAGGCCGTCCAGCAGCGTGCCCGGGAGCGGGCACAGGTGGCGGCGGCCTGGCTGCCGGTGCTCGACCACCTGGAACTCGCGCTGGCGCACGCCGCGGCGAACCCCTCGGCGATCATCGAGGGTGTGCGCGGCGTCCGCGACCAGGCGCTCGCCGTGCTCACCGGCCTGGGCTATCCGCGGCGCGAGGACATCGGCGCCACCTTCGACCCGGCCCGGCACGAGGCGGTGGCTGCCACGCCGGTCGATCATGTGCCGGCCGGCACGGTGCTGGAGGTGGTGCGCCCGGGCTACGGGGAAGGGGAGCGGCTGCTGCGCCCGGCAGCGGTGGTCGTCGCAGCCGCCCCTTCGACTCCCGAGGGCGACGACAGCGGTAGGGAAGACCAGCGGGATCCGGGGGCGCGGTGATGGCTGACCGGGACTACTACGCAGCCCTGGGGGTCGCCCGTGGCGCCAGCCAGGAGGAGATCCAGCGCGCCTACCGCAAGCTGGCCCGTCGGTACCACCCCGATGTCAACAAGGACCCCGGGGCCGAGGAGAAGTTCAAGGACGTCTCCGAGGCCTACGACGTGCTCTCCGATCCGGAGACCCGCCGCCGTTACGACGCCTTCGGCCCGGACTTCCGCCAGGTGCCCGACGGCGTCGATGCCGAGACCTGGCGGCGCGCCCGTGCCGGCGCGGCCGCTGGGGCAGGAGCTCGCTCGGGGGGCGGCCGGTCGCCCGGCTGGGGCCCACAGGGGCAGCAGGTCTGGGTCGACGGCGGCAGCGGCTTCGGCGGCGGGTTCGGTGACGGCATCGATCTCGAGGACCTGCTCGGCGGCATGTTCGGCGGACAGGCCCCTGGCGCAACGGGAGCCGGCCGTGGCCGCCGGGGCTGGGGCCGCGTCGCCGGCGCCGACCAGGAGGCTGAGCTGGAGCTCACCGTGGAGGACGCCTACTCCGGTGGGCGCCGGTCGCTGACGCTGTCGGGCCCGGACGGGCCGCGCTCACTGGAGGTGAACATCCCGGCCGGGGTCACCGATGGTCAGCGGATCCGACTGGCCGGTCAGGGCGGTCAGGGCAGCGGCGGCGCACCCGCCGGGGACCTGTACCTGGTGATCAGGCTGGCGCCGCACCCTCGCTACCGGGTGGAGGGACGCGACGTGTACGTGGATCTGCCGCTGAGCCCCTGGGAGGCGGCGTTGGGCACCTCGGTGGCGATCGACACCCCCGGCGGGGAGGCCAAGGTCAAGGTCCCCGCCGGTACCTCGAGCGGACGGCGGCTTCGCCTGCGCCGCCGGGGGCTGCCCAACCCGCGCGGTGAGGCGGGCGATCTGTACGCCGAGGTGCGTGTCCTCGTGCCTCATCGGCTGACCGAGGCCGAGCGCACGCTGTTCTCCGAGCTGGCCGCGGCCTCCACCTTCGACCCGCGCGAGCACGCCAGGAGGGCGTCATGACCTACACCCTCGTGCGCCGCAGCCGCGCACACCTGCTGGACCTGGACACCTTCGCAGCCCGGGCGCGTCTGCACCCCGACCTGGTGCGCCGTCTGGTCGCGCTGGGCCTGCTGGAGGCCGAGCGCGATCGCGGCGACGTCTACTGGCTGAACCCGGGGGAACTCGCGACGGTCGCCAGGATCCAGCGGCTGCGGGCCGGGTTCTCGCTAACTACGCCGCCGTCGGACTGGTCCTGGACCTGCTCGATCGCATCGATGCCCTGGAGGCAGCCCTGCGACGGCAACCGGCCCGGCCGATAGCGAGCATCACCACCCCCACCACGACCCGACGGAGCTTCATCGGAGGCTGACGTGGACCTCAACCGACTTACCCAGAAGTCTCAGGAGGCCCTCCACGACGCGCAGACCAAGGCGCTGCGGTTCGGCCACACCGAGGTCGACGGCGAGCACCTGCTGCTCGCGCTGCTCGACCAGCCCGAGGGGCTGACCCCTCGGCTGCTGTCCCAGACCGGCGCCGATCCCCATGCTCTGCGTGCCGACCTGGAGGCCGAACTCGGCCGCCGGCCGAAGGTGACCGGCCCGGGCGCCGCGCCCGGGCAGGTGTACGTCACCCAGCGGCTGTCCCGGCTGTTCGACGCCGCCGAGCGGGAGGCGCAGCGGCTCAAGGACGAGTACGTCTCGGTCGAGCACCTGGTGATCGCGTTGCTGGAGGAGGGGAGCGCCACCGCCGCGGGGCGGTTGCTGCGCGGCGGAGGCCTCACCCGGGAGAAGTTCCTCGCGGCGCTCACCGACATCCGCGGCAACCAGCGCGTCACCTCCGCCATGCCCGAGGTCGCCTACGAGGCGCTGAGCAAGTACGGCCGGGACCTCGTGGCCGAGGCAGCCGCCGGCAAGCTGGACCCGGTCATCGGTCGCGACACCGAGATCCGCCGCGTGGTGCAGATCCTGTCCCGCAAGACCAAGAACAACCCGGTGCTCATCGGTGACCCCGGCGTCGGCAAGACCGCCATCGTCGAGGGCCTGGCGCAGCGGATCACCCGAGGCGACGTCCCCGAAGGACTGAAGGACAAGACCATCTTCGCCCTCGACATGGGGTCGCTGGTGGCCGGCGCCAAGTACCGCGGTGAGTTCGAGGAACGGCTCAAGGCCGTGCTCAACGAGGTCCGCGCCGCCGAGGGCCGCATCCTGCTGTTCGTGGACGAGATGCACACCGTCGTCGGCGCCGGGGCGGCCGAGGGCGCGATGGACGCGGGCAACATGCTCAAGCCGATGCTCGCCCGCGGTGAGCTGCACATGGTCGGCGCGACCACCCTGGAGGAGTACCGCAAGCACGTGGAGAAGGACGCCGCCCTGGAACGACGGTTCCAGCCGGTGATCGTCGACGAACCTTCCGTGGAAGATGCCGTCTCCATCCTGCGCGGCCTGCGGGAGCGCCTGGAGATCTTCCACGGCGTGAAGATCCAGGACGGTGCCCTCGTCGGTGCGGTCACCCTGTCCCACCGCTACATCTCCGACCGGTTCCTGCCCGACAAGGCCATCGACCTGGTCGACGAGGCATGCGCCATGCTGCGCACGGAGATCGACTCCATGCCGGCCGAGCTGGACGAGTTCACCCGCCGGGTGCGGCGCCTGGAGATCGAGGAGGCGGCGCTGGCCAAGGAGACCGATCCCGCCAGCCAGACCCGGCTGACCGAGCTGCGGCGCGAGCTGGCCGATCTCCGCGCCGAGGCCGACGCCATGCACGCCCAGTGGGAGGCCGAACGGCACGCGCTGCGCAAGGTGCAGGCGCTGCGCGAGGAGCTGGAGCAGGTCCGCCAGGAGGCCGAGCAGGCCGAGCGGTCCTACGATCTCAACCGGGCCGCGGAGCTGCGCCACGGCCGGCTGCCGGAGCTGGAGCGACGGCTGGCGGCCGAGGAGGAGCAGCTGGCGGCCGAGCAGGGAGGCAGGCGGCTGCTGCGCGAGGTGGTCACCGAGGCCGAGATCGCCAACATCGTCTCCCGCTGGACCGGCATCCCGGTCAGCCGGCTGACCGAGGGGGAGCGGGAGAAGATCCTGCGCCTGGACGCCGTCCTGCACGAACGCGTGGTCGGCCAGGACGAGGCGGTGCAGCTGGTCGCCGACGCGATCATCCGCGCCCGCTCCGGGATCAAGGACCCCCGCCGGCCGATCGGCTCGTTCGTCTTCCTCGGCCCCACCGGCGTCGGGAAGACCGAGCTGGCCCGCTCGCTGGCCGCCGCCTTGTTCGACACCGAGGACAACATCGTGCGGCTGGACATGAGCGAGTACCAGGAGCGCCACACCGTGTCCCGACTGGTCGGCGCCCCTCCCGGCTACGTCGGCTACGAGGAGGGCGGCCAGCTGACCGAGGCCGTGCGGCGCAAGCCCTACTCGGTGGTGCTCTTCGACGAGATCGAGAAGGCGCACGCCGACGTCTTCAACACGCTGCTGCAGGTGCTCGACGACGGCCGGCTCACCGACGCCCAGGGCCGCACCGTCGACTTCCGCAACACCGTGGTGATCATGACGTCGAACATCGGCTCCCAGCACCTGCTCGACGGGGTCACCGGCGGCAGCGAGATCACGCCGGAGGCCCGGGAGGCGGTCATGGCCGAGCTCCGCGGCCACTTCCGGCCGGAGTTCCTCAACCGGGTCGACGACATCGTGCTGTTCAAGCCGTTGACCCTCGCCGAGATCGAGACCATCGTCGAACTCATGGTCAGCGACCTGCGGGCCCGGCTCGCCGACCGGCAGATGAGCCTGGAACTGACCGAGGACGCCCGCCGGTTCATCGCCGGCCAGGGCTTCGACCCCGTCTACGGAGCTCGGCCGCTGCGCAGGTTCATCGCCCGCGAGGTCGAGACCCGCATCGGCCGGGCCCTGCTCTCCGGGGATGTCATCGACGGCGCCACGATCCGCGTCGATGCCACGGAAGGCCAGCTGGACGTCCGCTGGGAGAACGCCGCCGGCCCCGCGCAAGCCGCCGCATGAGGAGGTGAACGGTGACAGCCCACTCGATCGTCTCCTGCGGCACCTGCGGACGCCGGAACCGGGTGCCCGCCGCAGCGGCGGGCACCCCCCGCTGCGGACAGTGCCACACCGCCCTGCCCTGGACCGCCGACGCCGGCGACCAGGAGTTCACCGAGATCGTCGAACGCTCCCCGATCCCGGTGCTGGTGGACCTGTGGGCCCCCTGGTGCGGTCCATGCCGGATGGTCAGTCCCGCACTCGAGGACCTGGCCCGCACCCGGGCAGGGCAGATGAAGCTGGTCAAGGTGAACGTCGACACCGCGCCGCAGACGGCCCAGCGGTTCCAGGTGCAAGCCGTACCTACGCTCATCCTGCTGGAGCGGGGAAACATCGTCGCCCGTCGAGCCGGTGCCGCGCCACCGGCGGCGCTGAGCAACTGGCTGGACGACGTGCTGCCCGGAGTCGGCACCCCGCAGTAGGACGTGGCTGTTCGCCGGCGAGGCCGCAGGACCCGCCGGCGGACACCTTCGCGGCACCCCACGGTCAGGGACGCCAGCGCGACCCTCGACGCCGGGGACCGGGTCCCCGCCGGGGGCAGTCCGCTTCTCCCGTGCACGGCGTCGGCACGGGACGGCGGGACGATGACCATCACCGCCGCCGCCACCTACCGGCTGAGCGGCTCGCTCGACGGACAGGTCGTCGTCGACACCACGGACGAGGGCGTCGTCCGGATCGTCCTGGACGACGCCGGGATCTCCTCGTCCACCACCTCGGCGCTCGCGTTCCTCGACGCCGGCACCGCGATGGTCGTCCTCGCCGACGGCTCGGCCAACTCGCTCGGCGACGGCTCGGGCTATGCCGCCGACGGCTCGGAGCCGAACGCGGCGTTGTACAGCGCCGCGGACCTGACGATCACCGGCACCGGGTCGCTCGAGGTCACCGGCAACGCCAACGACGGGATCGCGGGCAAGGACGGCCTGGTGCTCGACTCGGGGACGATCACGGTCGGCGCGGTGGACGACGGCATCCGCGGCAAGGACTACCTCGTCGTCCAGGACGCCGACGCCACGGTCACCGCGGGTGGCGACGGGCTGAAGGCGGACAACGCCGAGGACACCGCGGCCGGCTACGTCCACGTGGCCGGCGGATCCGTGGACGTGACCGCGGCCGGCGACGGCATCTCCGCCGAGACCGACGTGATCGTGGGCGGCGGGGAGGTGACGGTGGCATCCGGTGGCGGCAGCGGTCGGACCGTCGCCGACGACACCTCCGCCAAGGGCCTCAAGGGCACGGTGAGCGTGGTGATCGGCGGCGGGACCGTCGACGTCGACGCGGCCGACGACGACGTGGTGCACTCCGACGGCGTCGTGAGCATCACCGACGGCACGCTGACCGTGGCCACGGGGGACGACGGCGTGCACTCCGACGCCGACGTGAGCATCGCCGGCGGAACGCTCACCGTCACGGCGTCCTGGAGGCGCTCGAGAGCGCCGTCATCACGATCAGCGGCGGCGACCTGGACCTGACGGCGAGCGACGACGGGCTCAACCTGGCCGGCGGCAACGACGGCTCGGGGCAGATGGGGCCCGGCGGCGGGGCTGACTCCTTCGCCGCCGCCGCCGCCGCGTCGGCGGACTACCAGCTGACGAGGGGATCGTCGGCCGAGGTCCGGCCCCGGACGCCGGCCGACGAGGGTGCGGTGACCATGCCGAAGAGGTCCTCGGGGTCCTCGGCCTCGGCCACGAGGTCGAGGACGTCGACCCACGGCGTGGCACAGCGCCGCGAGGTCCGCCACGGCGAAGCGCACCGAGTCGAACACCGTCAGCTGGTCCGCCGAGACGCGCCCCGGACGGCGGCCGGCCACGGCCTCGCGGCGACGTCCGATGTCGACCGTTATCCCCAACATCGAAGGCATCAGACAAGGAAGCGAAAGACGAACAACAATCGGACGACCCGGACCCTCAAGTGCCGGTGATCCGTCGGCAGTCGGGGCAGGGATCGGCCGAGCCCAGGCCCCGGGGACCGTCCCAGCGGCCTTGGACCACGTCGACGGAGGCACCGCACACCGCTGCCCACGGTGCGGGCAGGTCGGCCGTGCTGCGGAGGACGGCGTGCGCCCGACCGGTCTCCTGGTCGCGGCCGGCCGCGTGGTCGGTGCTCATACCGCCCAGCATGCGTCCCGCGCGTGCGGCCGGAGCGACGGGGTAGGCCAGCGGCCATGGCGAGCGCGCGCGACACCACCGTCCAGAGCCCCCGGCGGATGCCCACCCGGGTGACCGGCCTGCTCTACGGCCTCGGCTTCGGCGGGTTCGTCGACGGGATCGTCCTGCACCAGATGCTGCAGTGGCACCACATGGTGAGCGCCGTGGAGGGCCAGGAGCCGACGACGCTGGCCGGGCTGGAGGTCAACACGCTCGCCGACGGCTTCTTCCACGCCGGCGCCTGGGTGCTGGCCTTCGCCGGGACCGTCACCGCGCTGGTCGCGTGGCGGCAGGACCGCCTGGCGCCCAGCTGGAGCTTCCACTTCGGGCTCGTGCTCGTCGGCTGGGGGTTGTTCAACCTGGTGGAGGGGCTCGTCGACCACCAGATCCTGGGCATCCACCACGTGCGCGACGACCTGGGCGGGCCGCTCAGCTGGGACCTGGGGTTCCTGGGGGTCGGCGTGCTGCTGGTCGCGGGCGGCTGGCTGCTGCACCGGCGGGGCGCCCGCCATCTCCAGGAGCGGGCCGCCGTGCGACGGGGTTGAACCGGCTCACCGGGGTCTTGTCCCCGCTCGCACTCCCCGGCAGGCTGTGGCGCAGGACACAGCAGCGAGCAGGGAGTCGCCGTGGCAGCCCAAGCAGCGCATCCGTTTCCGGCCCTCGCCAGGCGCGGCTGAGGAGGACCGATGGTCAAGGACGTCCCGCCGGCCCCGGCTCCGCGGCCGGCCGTGAAGGTGCGCAACGTGGCGCTGGTCGGCCGCGCCGGGGCCGGGAAGACGACGCTCGCCGAGGCCCTCCTCGCCGCGACCGGCGCGGTGACCCGGGCCGGCCGGGTGGAGGACGGCACCACCTGCCTCGACAGCGAGGAGGTCGAGATCCGCCAGCAGCGGTCGATCTCGCTGGGCGTGGCCGCCGTCGAGCACGCCGGCCACCGGCTCACCCTGCTGGACACCCCCGGCTCGCCGGACTTCGTGGGCGAGCTGCGGGCCGGGCTGCGCGCCGCCGACTCGGCGCTCTTCGTCGTCTCCGCGGTGAGCGGGGTCGACGCCGCCACGGTGCAGCTGTGGGAGGAGTGCGCCGCGGTCGGGATGCCGCGCGCGGTCGTGCTCACCCAGGTCGACCGGCCGCGGGCGGACGTGGACGAGGCGGTGCGCCTCTGCCAGCTGATGCTGGGGGAGGGGGTCTACCCGATGCACCTGGTCGACCGCGGGCCCGACGGTGCGGCCCGCGGGCTGGTCTCGCTGCTGGAGCCCGACGTCGACGCCACCCGGGCGGTCAGCGACGACGCCGACCGGCTCCGGGCCGAGCTGATCGAGGGCATCATCGGCGAGAGCGAGGACGAGACGCTCATGGAGCGCTACCTGGCCGGCGACGAGCTGGCCGTCGCCGACCTGGTCGCCGACCTGGAGACCGCCGTCGCCCGGGGGCACTTCCACCCGGTGCTGTGCGTCTCACCCCTGACCGGCGTCGGCATCGGCGAGCTGCTCGACCTGCTGGTCTCCGCCTTCCCGTGCCCCCTGGAGCACGGCTGCCCGCCGGTCACCCGGCCCGACGGCTCCCCCGCGCCCGTGCTCGCCTGCGACCCCGACGGGCCGCTGGTCGCCGAGGTGGTGAAGACGACCACCGATCCCTACGTGGGCCGCCTCTCGCTGGTGCGGGTCTTCTCCGGCACGCTCCGGCCGGACGTCACGGTGCACGTGTCCGGGCACGGCATGGCCGACCGCGGGCATCCCGACCACGACGCGGACGAGCGGATCGGCGTGCTCTCCGCGCCGCTGGGCGCGACTCTGCGGCCGGTCGCCGCGTGCCCGGCAGGTGACGTCTGCGCGGTCAGCAGGCTGTCGACCGCGGAGACCGGCGACACCCTCAGCTCGCCGGAGGACCCCCGCCTCGTGCCGCCGTGGGACCTCCCCGTGCCACAGCTGCCCGTCGCGGTCGAGGCGGTCTCCCGGAGCGACGAGGACCGCATGGCGACCGCGCTGGCCCGGCTGGTCGCCGAGGACCCCACGGTGCGGCTCGAGCGGCGCTCCGACACCGGCCAGCTGCTCCTGTGGTGCGTCGGGGACGCCCACGCCGAGGTGCTGCTGGACCGGTTGCGGACCCGCCACGGGGTCGCCGTCGCGACCGTGCCGGTCCGGGTGCCGCTGGTGGAGACGCTCTGCGGCCCCGGCCGGGTCACCGGCCGGCACGTCAAGCAGTCCGGCGGGCACGGGCAGTACGCCGTCGTCGTCATCGAGGGGGAACCCGGGCCCCCTGGGTCGGGCATCGTCTTCGAGCAGCGCATCGTCGGCGGCACCGTGCCCGGCCAGTTCCACGGCAGCGTCGAGAAGGGCATCCGCGCACAGGCGCAGCGCGGGGTCAACGGCGACCGGCCGCTCGTCGACCTCCGCGTGACCCTCGTCGACGGCAAGGCCCACTCGGTCGACTCCTCCGATGCCGCCTTCCAGGCCGCCGGGGCGCTGGCGCTGCGGGAGCTGGTGGCCGCGGTGGGCACCCGGGTGCTCGAGCCGTGGTGCGAGATCGAGGTCCGGGTGCCCGGTGAGTACGTGGGGGCGGTGATGAGCGACCTGTCGTCCCGGCGGGCCCGGGTGACCGGCAGCGAGGCGGATCCCGAGCGGGACCGCACCACGGTGCGGGCGGAGGTCCCCGAGGTCGAGCTGCTCGGCTATCCGGGGGTGCTGCGCTCGGTCACGCACGGCACCGGCAGCTACGACCGGCGTCCCCTCGGCCACGAGCCCGCCCCGGCGGCGATGGCGGTTCCCGCCTGAGGTGAGGCCCGTCCGGGGAGCCGGGGACCACCGCCGCGGGCCGCGGCGGTGCGCCGCCGACGAGGACCCGGGAACGGGCCACTAGCCTCGGCCACGGTCGGGTGCAGGGGCTGGAGGGAACGTGACGTCGTCGAACGGGTCGTCGGCTGCCGCACCCGTACCCCGGGCCGGCGCCGCGACGCCGGCCGTGGGTGACCGGGAGGCCCTGCCGGACCGCGTCTGGACCCTGCCCAACGCCCTGTCGGTGCTGCGCCTGCTCGGTGTGCCGCTGTTCCTGTGGCTGCTGCTGGGGCCCGAGGAGGACGGGTGGGCCCTCGTGGTCCTCATGGTCTCCGGGTTCACCGACTGGCTCGACGGGAAGCTCGCCCGGTGGCTGGACCAGGGCAGCAGGCTGGGCGCGCTGCTGGACCCGGCCGCCGACCGGCTCTACATCGTCGCCGCCCTCGTCGCGCTCGCGCTGCGCGGGGTCGTGCCGGTGTGGCTGGTGGCGCTGCTGGTCGCCCGGGAGCTGGTCCTCGGCGTGACGTTGCTGGTCCTCCGGGCGCACGGCTACCCCCCGCTGCAGGTGCACTACCTGGGCAAGGCCGCCACCCTCCTGCTGCTCTACGCCTTCCCGGGGCTGCTGATGGCGAGCGGGGACGGCGCGCTGGCCACCGTCGCCGCGCCGTTCGCCTGGGCGCTCACCATCTGGGGCACGGCGCTGTACCTGCTCGCCGGCGTCTTCTACGTCGTCCAGGCCGTCGGGCTGGTCGCCGCCGAGCGGTCGGCGCGCTCCCGGAGCCCGCGGTGACCGGTGGACGGCCGGCCGGGGGAGTGCGCTCGCTGGGCGCCTCCCTGCTGGACGACGTCCTCGCCGAGACCCTCGACCCCGCGTACGCGCAGGCCGCCGCCGCCCGCGAGGAGCGGGGCGAGCCGCCCCGCCGCGGCCGGGGCCGGGTGCTCGTCGCGCTCACGATGGCCGCGGCCGGCCTGCTGGCGACGGTGACCTACGACCAGGCCGTCGCCAAGGCGCAGGGCCGCCAGGAGATCCGCGAGGCGCTCGTCCGCGACATCCAGGACGAGTCCGCGAGCAGCGACGACCTGGCCGCGCAGCTGGAGGAGCTCCGGGTCGAGGTCAGCCGGACCAGCGACGAGCTGCTCGCCGCCACCGTGGTGGGCCAGCGGGCGCTGGACGCCCTGGCGCGCGCCGAGCAGGGCACCGCCGCCGTGGCCGTCACCGGGCCGGGGCTGCTGGTGACGCTGGCCAACGCCGAGGCCGCCGCCGACGACGACCCGCTCGGCGGGACGGCGGGGGAGGGGCGGGAGGTGCGGGTGGCCGACGGGGACCTGCAGCTGGTGGTGAACGCCCTGTGGGCGGCCGGTGCCGAGGCGATCGGCATCAACGGCCAGCGGCTGGGCCCGACCAGCGCCGTCCGGTTCGCCGGTGAGGCGGTGCTCGTGGACTTCCGCCCGGTCACCAACCCGTACCAGGTCACGGCGATCGGCGCCCCCGACGCACTGGCCAACGCCTTCCTCGCCAACCCGGAGGTGGTGTCCCTCGCCAGGTTCTCCGCCAACGCGGGCCTGCGTTTCGAGTTCGCCAAGGAGGAGGAGCTGTCCCTGCCCGCCGCCAGCCCGCCCGAGCTCCGCTACGCCGAGCCGGTCAGTCCCCACCGCGCCGCCGGCACCGATCCCACCCCCGGAGGCTGACGCCGTGATCCCGATCCTCGGTCTCGCGGCAGGCGTCCTCCTCGGCCTCCTCTTCGACCCCACCGTCCCGCTGTGGCTGCAGCCGTACCTGCCCATCGCCGTCGTCGCGGCCCTCGACGCGGTGTTCGGCGGGTTCCGTGCCCGCCTGGACGGCATCTTCGACGCCAAGGTCTTCGTCATCTCCTTCGTGTCCAACGTGGTCGTGGCCGCGCTGATCGTCTTCCTCGGCGACCAGCTGGGCGTGGGCGCGCAGCTGTCGACGGCGGTCGTCGTCGTCCTCGGCATCCGCATCTTCGGCAACGCCGCGGCCATCCGGCGGCACGTGTTCCGGGCATGAGCGACCCGCGCCCGCCCGACGGGCCGCCCCCGGAGACCGCCGACGCCCCGCCCGAGGAGGCCGGCGCTGCGGCCGCGCCGCCCCCCGCCGTGCGGCGGCGCCGGGACCCGCTGGCCGCCGCCCTCATCGGCGCGCTCACCCTGCTGCTCGGATTCGCCCTCGCCGTGCAGGTGCGCAACGCCGACGAGGCGCAGATGCTGGCCGGCGCGCGGGAGGAGGACCTGGTCCGGATCCTCGACGAGCTGGGCGGCCGGGAGGAGCGGCTCCGGGCCCAGCTCGCCGAGCAGCGGGCGGCGCTGCGCGAGCTCAGCGGCTCCGGGAGCCGGACCGGAACCGCGCTGGAGGAAGCCCGCGGGCGCGCCCAGGCGCTGGGCATCCTGAACGGCACGTTGCCCGCCCAGGGGCCCGGGTTGACGCTGGCGATCAGCGACCCCTCGGGCGAGGTCCGGGTGTCCGACCTCATCGACGTGGTGCAGGAGCTGCGGGGGGCGGGAGCGGAGACCATGCAGGTCGACGACGTCCGCATCGGCCTGTCGACCGCGGTCACCGGCACGCCCGGCGACCTGCGGGTCGACGGCGCGCCGCTGAGCTCACCGTACGAGTTCGTCGTCCTCGGCGACCCGCAGGGCATGGAGACGGCGATGAACATCCCCGGCGGGGTCGTGCAGCGGATCGAGCGCCGCGGCGGCACCGTCCGGATCACCCAGTTCCCCGACCTCGTCGTGGACGCGTTGCGGCCCCTGGACCGTCCTCAATACGCTTCGCCCGACCCTGGCGGCTGAACCCGCCGTCCACCGCACCGACCACCGGCCCCGCCGGTTCTGGAGACGACCGCCGCATGAGCACGCCCGACGACCGCCGCTACACCGACCAGCACGAGTGGGCGCTGGTGCAGGGCACCGACGGCACGTCGACCGTCGTCCGGGTCGGCATCACCGACCACGCGCAGGACGCGCTGGGGGACATCGTCTTCGTGCAGCTGCCCGAGGTGGGCGTCGAGGTGGCGCCCGGGACCGCCATCGGCGAGGTCGAGTCGACCAAGTCCGTCTCCGATGTCTACGCGCCCGTCACCGGCGTCGTGGCGGCGGTGAACGAGCGCCTCGCCGACGCCCCCGAGACCATCAACGCCGACCCCTACGGGGACGGCTGGCTGGTCGACATCGCCGTGCCGGGGGAGGGCGGCGACCCGATCGGGCAGCTGCTCGACGCCGACGCCTACCAGGCCCTGGTCGAGGGCTCGTAGCGGGGCCGCCGGGAGGCTGACTCCCGGCATCGATCACTATGATCGCGCTGGGCCGGGAACAGCGGGTACCCGTCGGGAACCCGCCCGTCCCGGCTCCGCACGTCCGGTTGACCCTCGGGCCGACCGGCTGGTTCCATGACCCACGGTCCGCCGCCCTTCCGCGGCGGCCGACCCGCGGCGGGCCATCCGGCCCACCGTCCGCCGGCCGCCCGCGGCCCGTTCGAGGGCCGCGGCGGGCCCCTCGCACCGGAGGAGACGCAACGTGCACTGCACTCGATGTGGCCACGAGAACCCCGAGGGCAGTCGCTTCTGCGCGCAGTGCGGTGCGGCGCTCGCCCCCGAGCGCATCGGCGAGGCCACCAGCGTGATCCCGAAGGTCGGCGGTGAGGACTCCGGCGAGCAGCCCGAGGTCACCGAGGCCGCCGACGCGCACGCCGGGGCGGTGGAGTCGCTGCCGGCGGGTTCGGCGCTGCTGGTGGTCAAGCGCGGCCCCAACGCCGGGAGCCGCTTCCTGCTCGACCAGGACGTCACGACGGCCGGCCGGCACCCCGACAGCGACATCTTCCTCGACGACGTCACGGTCAGCCGTCGGCACGTCGAGTTCCACCGCGAGGGCGGTGGCTTCTCGGTGCACGACGTCGGCAGCCTCAACGGCACCTACGTCAACCGGGAGCCGGTCGACGTCGCCAACCTCGCCGGCGGTGACGAGGTGCAGATCGGCAAGTTCCGGCTCGTGTACCTCACCGGCCCGCGCACGGGCGAGCCGGCCGCTCGCTAGTGCACCGACCGGCGATCTTCCGCATGTGGGGACCGCGGCCGGTTGCACCGGAACGGTGCTCCGGCGGGAGAGGGGCGTGACCGCCGTGCCCGAGCGCGAGCGTGCGCTCGGGGACGCCGGCGACCAGCACGCGCCGCGCCTGACCATCGGCGAGGTGCTGGCTGTGCTTCGCGACGACTTCCCCGACGTCACGATCAGCAAGATCCGCTACCTGGAGTCCGAGGACCTGGTCCACCCGCAGCGCACGCCGTCGGGGTACCGGAAGTTCTCGCGGGCCGACGTCAGCCGGCTGCGGTACGTGCTCACCGCCCAGCGGGACCACTACCTGCCGCTGCGCGTGATCAAGGACCACCTGGACGCCCTCGACCGCGGTGAGCCGCTGCCCGGCACCGGCAACGCCTCGGCGCCGCTGCCCCCCGCCTCCACCGAGGAGGGGGCGGCGGCGCCGCTGACCGCCGAGCAGTTCGCCCGCGCCGCCGGGCTGGAGCCGCAGCAGCTGGCCGACTGCGTGCAGTTCGGTCTGCTCACGACCGATGCCGACGGCCGGCACCCCGCCGCGGACCTGCCCATCGCGCGGGCGGCGGCGGGGCTGGCCCGGCACGGCATCGAGCCGCGGCACCTACGCGTCTACCGCAGCGCCGTGGAGCGCGAGGCCGGGCTCGTCGAGCAGGTCGTCGCCCCGGTCCTCAGGGCGCGCTCGGACGAGGCCCGCACGCGGGCCACCGAGAAGCTGCAGGAGCTGACCGCCCTCTCCGCGCAGCTGCACACGGCTCTGCTCGAGACTCGCCTGCGGGACCTCCTGCGCCCCTGAGCGGGCGTACCGTGGACCCGTCGCCGCCGGCCCGACCGCCCGGGCCGGCGAGTCACCGGCCGCTTGACCACACCGTCCCGCCCGAACCCGGGCCGCAGCCGAGGGAGCCGCACCGTGCAGGAGCTTCGAGTCGTCGGCGTCCGCGTCGAACTGCCCGGCAACCAGCCCATCCTGCTGCTGAAGGAGATGCAGGGGGAGCGTTACCTGCCGATCTGGATCGGCGCCGTCGAGGCGGCCGCCATCGCCTTCGAGCAGCAGGGCGTGCGTCCGGCCCGCCCCATGACCCACGACCTGCTCCGCGAGGTCGTGCGCACGCTGGGCGCCGAGCTGGAGGCGGTGAACATCACCGAGATGCGCGACGGCATCTACATCGCCGAGCTGGTGTTCGGTGACGACCGGATCGTGAGCGCCCGGCCGTCGGACGCGGTGGCGCTGGCCGTCCGCACCGGGGCGCCGATCTTCGGTGCCGACGACCTGCTCGACGAGGTGGGCATCGAGATCCCCGACGAGCAGGAGGACGAGGTGGAGAAGTTCCGCGAGTTCCTCGACCAGATCTCGCCGGAGGACTTCGGGGCCGGCTCGGGCTCCGGCGGCGGCCCCGCGTAGGGGCGGACCTCCCGCCCTCGACGGGGTCGAAGCCGCCATCAGATCCCTATCGGCAGGCCGCTGCCGCATCTTCACCCGAAATGGGGCAGGTGTGACGACACGCCGCCCCCGTCAGTTGACCGGCCCCCTGGCCCGGCTTACCGTCGGCGAACAACAACGGTGTGACACCTGAGGTCACGGGTGCCGAGCCGTCGACCTGCCGCGGTACGTGGCGGGGATGAGGAGGACGCTGGACGTGAGCGACGAGGAGAACGGATCGCAGGGTCAGCTGTTCAGCGACGCCGCCGTCGGGGCGCCGTCGTACGACGCAGTGGACACCGACCTCGTGGGCTACCGCGGGCCGACCGCCTGCGCCGCCGCCGGCATCACCTACCGGCAGCTGGACTACTGGGCCCGGACCGGTCTGGTGTCCCCGTCGGTGCGCAGCGCGACCGGCTCGGGAACCCAGCGGCTCTACTCCTTCCGCGACATCCTCGTGCTCAAGGTCGTCAAGCGGCTGCTCGACACCGGCGTCTCCCTGCAGAACATCCGCAAGGCCGTCGACCACCTCCGTCAGCGCGGGGTGAAGGAGCTGGCCAACGTCACGCTCTTCTCCGACGGCGCGACGGTCTACGAGTGCACCTCCGCCGAGGAGGTCGTCGACCTGCTCGCCGGCGGCCAGGGCGTCTTCGGGATCGCCGTCTCCGGCGCCCTCCGCGAGCTCTCCGGTGAGCTGGCCGAGCTGCCGGCCGAGCGGCTCGACGGCGGCCAGGTCGTCCCCTCCGACGATGAGCTCTCGATGCGCCGCCGTCGCCGGGCGCGGACCGCCTAGATCGCCCGAACGGTGCGCGCTGTCGCGCAGCTGCGGGGCTCGGAACCGCGCATCAGCGCACACCCGCACGGGGCCGGGCGTCCGGCCCAGCGCTGGTAGCGTGCCGGTAATGGTCGACGGTTCCGAAAACCTCCCGCCGCTCGCCGGGCCGCTGCCCTCCCTGAACGCGCTGGACACCGCCGGCTCCTTCGCCGGCCGCCACATCGGGCCACGCCCCGGTGACACCGCCGCGATGCTCGCGGCCGTGGGCCACCCGTCCCTGGAGTCGCTGGTCGACGCATGCGTTCCCGAGGGGGTGCGCGACCGCGCCGTCCTGGACCTGCCCCCGGCCCAGGACGAGGCCGCCGTGCTGGCGCTGCTGCGCGAGCGGGCGGCCGCGAACGAGGTCTTCACCTCGATGATCGGCCTGGGCTACCACGGCACGTTCACCCCGCCGGTGATCCAGCGGACGGTGCTGGAGAACCCGGCCTGGTACACCGCGTACACGCCGTACCAGCCCGAGATCAGCCAGGGCCGGCTCGAGGCGCTGATCAACTTCCAGACCACCGTCGCCGACCTGACCGGCCTGCCGGTCGCCGGTGCCTCGATGCTCGACGAGGCCACCGCCGCCGCCGAGGCCATGACGCTGGTGCGCCGGGCCGGGCGTGCCAAGGCCGACGCCGTGTTCGTCGTCGACGCCGACACGCTGCCGCAGACCCTCGGGGTGCTGCGGACCCGCGCCGAGCCGCTGGGCATCAGGCTGCACGTCACCGACCTCTCCGCGGGCTGGCCCACCGACCTGCCCGCGGCCGGCGCCTTCGGCGTCCTGCTGTCGTACCCGGGGGCGAGCGGAGCGGTCCGGGACCACCGGGCTCTGGTGACGGCGGCCCACGAGGCCGGCGCGTCGGTCGTGGTGGCCGCCGACCTGCTCGCGCTCACGCTGCTCGAGGCCCCGGGGGAGTGGGGGGCCGACGTCGCCTGCGGAACGACCCAGCGCTTCGGCGTCCCCATGGGCTACGGCGGTCCGCACGCCGGGTACCTCTCCGTCCGGGAAGGCCTGGCCCGGCAACTGCCCGGCCGCCTGGTGGGCGTCTCGGTGGACGCCGACGGTGACGTCGCCTACCGCCTGGCGCTGCAGACCCGCGAGCAGCACATCCGTCGCGAGAAGGCGACCAGCAACATCTGCACCGCGCAGGTGCTGCTGGCCGTGCTGGCCGGCGCGTACGCCGTCTACCACGGTCCCGAGGGGCTGGCCGCGATCGCGGCGCGGGTGCACCGCAGCGCCACCGCGCTGGCCGGCTGGCTGACCGCCGGCGGCCTGCGCCTGGTGCACCAGCGGTTCTTCGACACCCTCACGGTCGCCGTGCCCGGCCGGGCGGCGGACGTGGTCGCCGCGGCTGCACAGCGCCGGATCAACCTGCGCCAGGTCGACGCCGACACGGTCGCCGTCGCCTGCGACGAGACGACCACGCCGGCGATCCTGCGCGATGTCGCCGCGGCGTTCGGCGTGGCCGTCGACGAGGCCGCCCTCACCGACGACGGCGCCGACGCGCTGCCGCCGGAGCTCCGCCGCCGGACGCCGTTCCTCACCCACCCGGTCTTCTCCGCGCACCGCTCGGAGACCGCGATGCTGCGCTACCTGCGCATGCTCAGCGACAAGGACCTGGCGCTGGACCGCACGATGATCCCGCTGGGCTCCTGCACCATGAAGCTTAACTCCGCCACCGAGATGGCCGCCATCACCTGGCCGGAGTTCGCGAACCTGCACCCGTTCGTGCCGGCGGAGCAGGCACGGGGCTACGCCCAGCTGATCGAGGAGCTGTGCGACGGGCTGGCCGAGGTCACCGGGTACGCCGCGGTGAGCGTGCAGCCCAACGCCGGGTCGCAGGGTGAGTTCGCCGGCCTGCTGGCCATCCGGGGCTACCACCGCAGCCGGGGCGAGGAGCAGCGCGACGTCTGCCTCATCCCGAGCTCGGCGCACGGAACCAACGCGGCGAGCGCCGTCATGGCCGGCATGCGGGTGGTCGTGGTCGCCTGCGACGAGGCCGGCAACGTCGACCTCGCCGACCTGCGGGCCAAGGTGGACCAGCACGCCGAGCGGCTGGCGGCGATCATGATCACCTACCCGTCGACGCACGGTGTCTTCGAGACCGACATCCAGGACATCTGCGCCGCCGTGCACGACGCCGGCGGGCAGGTCTACGTCGACGGCGCCAACCTCAACGCCATGGTCGGGCTGGCCCGGCCGGGGCGGTTCGGCTCCGACGTCAGCCACCTGAACCTGCACAAGACCTTCTGCATCCCGCACGGTGGTGGCGGCCCCGGTGTCGGGCCGGTCGCCGTCCGCGAGCACCTGGTGCCGTTCCTGCCCAACCACCCGGTGGTGCCGGCTGCGGGGCCGGAGACCGGCCCCGGACCGGTGTCGGCCGCGCCGTGGGGATCGGCGGACATCCTGCCCATCTCCTGGGCGTACATGCGGCTGATGGGCCCCGACGGGCTCACCCGGGCCACGGAGCACGCCATCCTGGCCGCCAACTACCTGGCCGCCCGGCTGCGGGAGCACTACCCGGTGCTCTACACCGGCAAGGACGGGCTCGTGGCCCATGAGTGCATCCTGGACATCCGGCCGCTGACCAAGGCCACCGGCGTCACCAACGACGACATCGCCAAGCGCCTGATCGACTTCGGCTTCCACGCGCCGACGATGAGTTTTCCGGTGGCGGGCACGCTGATGGTGGAGCCCACCGAGAGCGAGGACAAGGCCGAGCTCGACCGGTTCGTCGAGGCGATGGTCACCATCCGCGGCGAGATCGCCAAGGTCGCCACGGGGGAGTACGACCGCACCGACAACCCGCTGCGCAACGCGCCGCACACGCTCGCGATGCTGGCGGGGGAGTGGGACCGCCCCTACCCCCGGACGACGGCGGTCTACCCGGTGCGCGGCCTGCAGGGGCGCGGCTACCTGAGCCCGGTCCGGCGGATCGACCAGGCCTACGGCGACCGCAACCTGGTCTGCTCGTGCCCGCCGCCCGAGGCGTTCGCCGACCACGACTTCGACGGGCACGCACCGGCCGGCGACGGGCAGGTGCCCACCCGGGGTGCCGGGGCACCGGACGACATGGGCACGGCCGCCGACGTGGTGGGCGCCTCCTCCTGAGGCCGACCGGGCGGCTCCGCCTGGTGGCGCGGGCACCACGACCGGCCCGAGCAGGCCGCCCGGCGTCGCGGGGCGAGCCGCGCCAGTTCCTTCAGGCGCTGACGAGCTCGGGGGCCAGCCACACGTGGTGGTCGGGGAACGACCGGCCGTCGGGGAGGAGCTCGCCGTCGTCGTCGAACAGGACGACGCCGTTGCAGAGCAGCCGCCACCCCTGCTCGGGATGGCTGCTCACTACCGCGGCGAGATCGCGGGCCTCGCTGGCGGCCTCCGGGCAGGTGGTGCGATGGGTGCACATGGGAACTCACATCCGTTACGCCGGGGAGAAGTCGGCAGCACTGGCCGTACTCGTCCGATCACCGGACTAGGAAGAGTGTCGGCACGCGCACCGGGTTCGTCACGTGACCTCGGTCACCGAGTCACCCGTCCAGGTCGTCAGTTCCTGCCATGGCGGCCGGGACGACGGCGTGGGTGACCGGGTGCCGGCGGCGTGTCGCCGGGGTCAGAGCTTGCGGAGGAGCACCCGGCGCACCGAGTGGTCGGCGGACTTCTGCAACACCAGCCGGGCGCGCGATCGCGTAGGGGCGATGTTGTCCCGCAGGTTCGGCCCGTTCACCGCCGACCAGATGCCCAGTGCCGTCTCCCGGGCCTGGTCGTCGGTGAGGGCGGCGAAGCGGTGGAAGTAGGCGGTGGTGTCCTGGAACGCCGTCCGCCACAGCGCCAGGAACCGCTCGACGTACCACCGCTGGATGTCGGCCTCGGCGGCGTCGACGTAGACGGAGAAGTCGAAGAAGTCCGACAGGAAGATCTCCGGCGCCGACCCGTCGGTGCGGCGCCCGGCCTGCAGCACGTTGAGCCCCTCCAGCACGAGGATGTCGGGGCGGTCGACCGCCTGCACCCGCCCGGGCACGATGTCGTAGGACTGGTGGTCGTACACCGGCGCGAACACCTCCTCGCGGCCGGACTTCACGTCCGCGAGGAAGCGCAGCAGCGCCCGGCGGTCGTAGCTCTCCGGAAACCCCTTCCGACCGAGCAGGCCCCGCTCCTGCAGGACCGCGTTGGGGAGGAGGAAGCCGTCGGTGGTGACGAGGTCGACCCGGGGGGCGCCGGGCGTGGCGGCCAGCAGCGTCTGCAGCAGGCGGGCGGTGGTGCTCTTGCCCACGGCGACGCTGCCGGCGACGGCGATGACGAACGGCACCTTGGCGGTGGCGTCGCCCAGGAACTCGCTCTGGGCCGCCCACAGCCGGCGGCTGGCCGTGACGTGCAGGCTGAGCAGGCGCGCCAGCGGGAGGTAGACGGTGGCCACCTCGTCGAGGTCGATGCGGTCGCCCAGGGACGCGAGTGTGTCCAGCTCCGTCGCGTCCAGCGGCAGGCTGGAGCCGGCCGCGAGCGCTCGCCACGAGTCGCGGTCGAACACCGCGTAGGGCGAGATGGAGCCACGCGTCCCAGCCGTCACGCGCCCCATCGTGCCGTCTGGCCCGGGTGCGACGTGCGCGCGGGTCAGCCGGGCGGGTGCCGGGACCGGGTCCGCGGGTGGGGAAGCACCCCGTCGGGACGCGGCCCGTCTAGGGTTTCCCCCGTGCCTTCCCGCCCGGGACTGCTCGAGTGCATCGAGCGCTACTTCGCCGCCGCGCCCCTGCTGGACGCGCGGATCGAGCGCGCCGGCGCCCTGGACGTCCCGATCGCCGACGCCGCCTGGCCCTATCCGGCGCGACCGCGGAAGGATGCCGGCGCGGTCACCGCCGACGACGTCCGCGGCGCGATCGCGCTGCAGCAGGCCGCCGGGCTGCCGGCGGCGCTGGAGTGGATCCTCGAGCGCTCGCCCGGGATCGGCGCCGCGGCCCGGGCCGCGGGGATGACGGTCGAGGAGCTGCCACTGCTGGTGGCCGACGACCCGGTCGACGTGGTGCTGCCGGCGGGGGTGCGGCTGTTCCTGGTCGGCGCGGAGGACCCCGAGCTGCCGCACTACCAGCAGCTCGCCGTCCTGGCCTTCGCCCACCCCGGCGGGCCGGCCGACGTGCACCAGGTCCCGGCCGACACCTCGCCGGAGGCGGCCGCGCGCACCGCCGTCCTCCGGGAGCGGATCGCCGAGGGGCGGACCGTGATGATGGTGGCCCTCGAGAGCGGGACGCCGGTCGCGGTCGGCTCGCACCAGCCGGTGGACATCGACGGCACCGAGGTCAGCGAGATCGTCGGGGTGGCGACGCTGCCCCGGCTGCGCGGCCGCGGGCTGGGCGCCGGCATCGCGTCCGCGCTCGCCGCGCACGCCCGGGAGACCGCCGAGCTGGTGTTCCTGGCCGCCGGTGACGACGAGGTGGCCCGGGTCTACGAGCGCATCGGCTTCGCCCGGGTCGGGACCACGGGCGTCGCGGAGCTCCCTCCGACGGAGTGACTTCCGGCCGGTGGCTCACCTGCCGCCGGGGACGCCGACGCGGGCGGCGACCGCGGCTCCGGCCGCGTCGAGGGCCGCGCGTGCCGAGCCGTAGCCGACCGTCCGCGGGACCTCGCTGAGCAGCACGATCACCCGGGAGCCGAGCACGGCGACCGAGTGGAGGTGCCGCTGACCGTCGACGCAGCACATCCACCCCTGCTTCAGGGCCGGTTCGCCGGGCAGCGTGCCGAACAACCCGAACCGCTGGTCGAAGCCGTCGGCGGCCCGGGGCGTCGCCTCGCGCATCCAGCTCAGCACCGCCGCCGCGTCGTCGGGGTGGGCGACCACGGGCAGCAGCGCGAGGAACCGGGCGACGTCCTGCGCCGTCGTGACCGCCTGCCCCCACTGACCGGGGATCCGCGCCGACGGGGGGCCGGTGCCGGGGAGGTCGTAGCGGGCGGCCACGTCGCGCACCATCTGCCCGCCGCCGAACCGCACCCACAGGGTGGAGGCCGCCGGATCGTCCGAGCGGCGGATCATCTCGCGCAGCAGGTCGCGCTCGGCGGCCGTCAGCCCGATCGAACCGTCGCGCGCCCTGGTGAGGATGTCCTCGGCCATGAACAACTTGACCATGGAGGCGGTCGGGAACGGTCGCTCGGCCACCGGGCCGTTGTCGGAGCCGTACGCGGCCCGGCGCGCGGCCCGGGCCTCGGCGGCGCGGACGCTGCCCTCGGTGGCGCGGGTCTGCTGGCGGGCGACCGCGACCGTGCCGACCGCGCCGTAGCCGTGCACCGCGTCGGCCACGATGCCGGCCGGAGGCGCACCGCCGGCCACGGCGCGGCCCGGGCGGGCCGCGCCCAGCGCGAGCAGCTGGACGACGGCGAGGGCCGCGACCAGCGGAACCGCCACGATCCCGGACCGGTGCCGGGCAACCGGATGGGACACGCGCCGGAGTCTTCTCCGGCCGGCCGGCGGCTTTCCCGGCTCGCGTCGGCTTCCGGGAGGCGGAACGGGGTGGCCTGCCGCTGTGCAGCCGTCCGGCTGCACAGCGGCAGGGCTCACTCCTGCTCGTAGGTGGCGACGAGCGTGGCCCGCGCCAGCGTGTGGAAGAACAGGTTGAACCCGAGGACGGCGGGCGTGGTGGCGGCGTCGACGTCGAGCCGCTCGGTGTCGACCGCGTGCACCACCACGAAGTAGCGGTGCGGGCCGTGCCCGGCCGGGGGAGCGGCGCCCACGAAGCCGGCGAAGCCGCCGTCGTTGCGCAGCTGCACCGCGCCGTCGGGGAGCAGCGGGGCGTCCTTGTCGCCGGCGCCGGAGGGCAGCTCGGTGACCGACGCCGGGATGTTGGCCACCGCCCAGTGCCAGAAGCCGCTGGCGGTGGGGGCGTCGGGGTCGTAGACGGTCACGGCGAAGCTGCGGGTGCCCTCGGGGAAGCCGGACCAGGCCAGCTGCGGCGAGCGGTCCTCGCCGCCGGCGCCCATGACGCCGCTGACCTGGGGCATCGGCAGCACCTGGCCGTCGGACACGTCGCTGCTGGTGACGGTGAAGCCCGGCACCTGCGGCAGGAAGTCGTACGGGTTCGGCGGGGTGGGCCGGTCGGCCATGGCGTTCCTCTCCTCGTAGCGGTGCGACGGCTGGTGGAGTTCGCCGAGGCGTTCCCCGTCGGGGACCCTAGGCAGCCCGGCTGCGCGGCGCCCGTCGGATCACCGGGACACGGCACCGCGCCCGGCTGGACACGTGCACGTTGCCCGGCGCCGGTAGCGTCGAGGCGTGCCCACTCCGCGATCGCTCGGCCTCCCGGACGACGTCCGTGCCTGCCTGTTCGACCTCGACGGCGTCCTCACCGCGACGGCGACGGTGCACATGGCGGCCTGGAAGCGCACCTTCGACGGGTTCCTGCGGTCGCGCGACCCCCAAGCGCCCGAGTTCACGCAGGACGACTACAACCACCACGTCGACGGCAAGCCCCGCGCCGACGGCGTCCGCGACTTCCTGGCCAGCCGCGGCATCACCCTCCCCGAGGGCGACCCGGGGGACGCTCCGGACGCGGAGACGGTGCAGGGGGTGGCCACTCGCAAGAACGAGCTGGTGCAGCGGGAGCTCGAGGAGCACGGCGTCGAGGTCTACGAGGGGTCGATGGCCTACCTGCGGGCGGTGAAGGAGGCCGGGCTGGCCACCGCGGTGGTCACGGCGTCGGCGAACGGGGAGCGGGTGGTGGCCGCCGGCGGGTTCGCCGAGCTCATCGACGCCCGCGTCGACGGCGTCGTCGCCCGCGAGGAGGGGCTGGCGGGCAAGCCGGCGCCCGACACGTTCCTCGCCGGCGCCCGCGCCCTCGGCGTGACGCCGCAGGAGGCCGTGGTGTTCGAGGACGCGCTCGCCGGGGTGGCCGCCGGACGGGCGGGCGGGTTCGCCTTCGTCGTCGGCGTGGACCGGGTCGGCCACGCCGACGGGCTGCGCGAGGCCGGCGCCGACGTCGTCGTCACCGACCTCGCCGAACTGCTGGACCGGACATGACCGAGGGGCGGGCGATCTTCCCGGTCGAGCCGTGGGCGCTGACCGAGGTCGGGCTCGACCACGACAGCCTCGCCGTGCACGAGTCGGTCTTCGCGCTGGCCAACGGGCACCTCGGGATGCGTGGCTCCTTCGAGGAGGGCGAGCCGGTCGTCGTCCCCGGCACCTACCTCAACGGCTTCTTCGAGGAACGGCCCCTGCCCTACGCCGAGGTCGGCTACGGGTTCCCCGAGATGGGCCAGACCGTGGTCAACGTGACCGACGGCAAGCTCATCCGGCTGCTGGTGAAGGACTCGCCGCTGGACCTCAACTACGGCGAGGTGATCGACCACCGCCGCACCCTCGACCTGCGCGCCGGCGTGCTGCGCCGGTCGACCGAGTGGCGCTCACCCAGCGGCCGCACGGTGCGGGTCACCAGCACCCGCCTGGTCTCGCTGGCGCGGCGGTCGATCGCCGCGATCGAGTACCAGGTGGAGGTCACCGACAACCTCGGAGACCTCTACGTCGCCCTGCAGTCGGACCTGCTCGCCAACGACGACGACGCGCCCGCCGACGACGGCGACCCGCGCGCGGCGGCCGCCCTCGCCCGCCCCCTGGAGTGCGAGCTGGCCGCCGGCCGCGGGCGCCGGGCGGTCCTGGTGCACCGCACCAAGCGCAGCCGGCTGCGCATGGCCGCCGGCATGGACCACGTCATCCAGATCCCCGACAGCTGCACGGAGGACATCGAGGCCGCCGGGGACCTCGCCCGCTACACGCTGGCCGCCCGCATCCCGCCCGGCGGGTCGCTGAAGCTCGTCAAGTTCCTCGCCTACGGATGGTCCTCGCGCCGGTCCGGTGCGGCGCTGCGCGACCAGGTCGAGGCGGCGCTGGCGACGGCGAAGCTGGCCGGCTTCGAGCGGCTGCTGCGGGAGCAGCGGGAACTGCTGGACCAGCACTGGGAGGACGCCGACGTCGAGATCGACGGTGACGACGAGCTCCAGCAGGCCGTCCGGGTGGGCATGTTCCACGTCCTGCAGGCCGGGTTGCGGGGGGAGCGGCAGGCCATCCCGGCGAAGGGGCTGACCGGCCCCGGCTACGACGGGCACACCTTCTGGGACACCGAGACCTACGTCCTCCCGGTCCTCACCTACACCGCCCCGCACGCCGCCCGGGACGCGCTGGCCTGGCGGTACACCACGCTGGCGCTGGCGCGCGAGCGGGCCCGGGTGCTGGGGCTGCGCGGCGCGGCGTTCCCGTGGCGGACGATCCGCGGTGAGGAGACCTCGGGCTACTGGCCGGCGGGAACGGCGGCCTTCCACATCAACGCCGACATCGCCGACGCCGTCATCCGGTACAACGACGCGACCCTGGACGAGGCCTTCGACCGCGACTACGGCGCCGAGCTGCTGATCGAGACGGCCCGCCTGTGGGCGTCGCTGGGGCACTTCGACGCCGAGCACGGTTTCCGCATCGACGGGGTCACCGGCCCGGACGAGTACACCGCCGTGGTGGACAACAACGTCTACACGAACCTGATGGCGCAGCGGAACCTGCGCGGCGCGGTCGATGCCGTCCGCCGGCAACCCGAGGTCGCCGGCCGGCTGTCGGTGACCGAGGAGGAGGTCGACGGGTGGCTGCGGGCCGCGGCCCTGGTGGCGGTGCCCTACGACACCCAGCGCGGCGTGCACATGCAGTCCGACGGCTTCACCCACCACGAGGAGTGGGACTTCGCCGCCACGCCACGGGAGAAGTACCCGCTCCTGCTGCACTACCCCTACTTCGAGATCTACCGGACGCAGGTGGTCAAGCAGGCCGACCTGGTGATGGCGCTGCACCTGCGGGGGGACGCGTTCACCCTCGAGGAGAAGATCGCCGACTTCGCCTACTACGAGGCGCGCACCACCCGGGACTCGTCTCTCTCGGCGACCCAGCAGGCCGTCGTCGCCGCCGAGACCGGGCACCTGCAGCTGGCCCACGAGTACTGGGCCGAGGCGGCGCTGACCGACCTGCAGAACCTGCACTCCAACTCCGGGCACGGGCTGCACATCGCCTCGCTCGCCGGTGGGTGGACCGTCGCCGTCGCCGGTTTCGGCGGGCTGCGCGACCACGGCGGGCAGCTGGCGTTCGCGCCGCGGCTGCCGGAGCGGATCAGCCGGCTGCGCTTCCGGGTGGTGTACCGCGGCCGCAAGCTCACCGTGACCGTGGAGCGGGACCGGGCCACCTACCGCCTGGTCGACGGCGACCCCCTCGACGTCCGTCACCACGGGCGGCAGGTGCGGGTCGACCACGAGGACGTGGTGCTCGACGTACCGCCGCCCCCGCGAGTGGAGCCGGTGCACCAGCCGCCGGGCTGCGAACCCCGGCGCCGCGTCCGCGGTTGACCGCAGAGACCATCCGGCCTGGCTCCTCCGTCCGCGACGCCTGGGCCGCTTGCGACCGTTATCCCTAACAAAAACCCACAAAATACACGGGTTCAGCCGAGCAACCACCTCGCGCCCAGAACCAACGCAGCAAGGTCAACGACCAGGAAGACACCCACCCAGACGAGGGCAGGAAAGGGGGTCAGCCGGGCGAGCTGGTCGGCGTCGGAGTCCCGGGTGCCGCGGCGCCGGCGGGCGGTGTGCAGCTCGAGCACGGCCCGCGGCGCGGCCAGCAGCAGGAACCACGTGGCCACCGCCGCGAACACCGACTGGCCCGCCGGCGGCAGCCACCAGGTGGCGGCGAAGACGATCCCGCCGGTGACCAGCACCGACCACAGCCCGTACCAGTTGCGGATCTGCACCAGCAGCAGGGTGAGCAGGAGGAGCAGCGCCCACAGCAGCCCGATGGCGTGTCCGGCGGCGAGCAGGGCTGCGGCGCCGAGCCCGAAGAGGGCGGGGCCGGTGTAGCCGGCGGCGCAGGTCAGCACCATGCCCAGCCCGGTCGGCCGACCCGCGGAGACGGTCAGGCCGGAGGTGTCGGAGTGCAGCCGGATGCCGGAGAGCCGCCGCCCGGCCGCCAGCGCCACCAGCCCGTGAGCGCCCTCGTGGGCGATGGTCACGACGTTGCGGGCCGGGCGCCAGAGGCTGGGGGAGAGGACGAGGAGGGCGGCCGCCGCCGCGGTGGCGAGCAGCACCAGCGGCGGGAGGTCCGGGACGGTCGCCGTCGCGCGGGCCCAGAACCGGGCGAGGACCTCCATGCCCGGCAGTCAACCGCACGTGCCCGGCAGTACCCGGGGGGCGAGGAGGGTGTCGGGGGAGGCGGGCCTCACGCCGCCCTGGGGAGCCCACCGGGGCACCCCAGGCCCGATCCCGGGGGCATGACGACGTCAGCCTCGGCTGCAGTGGTGACCCCAGGGCAGACGCTCCGGGATCGCTGGCCCCGCGTTCAGTTCCCCGGCTTCACGGCCTTGCCGCGCTCCTGCTCGGCCTCGTCGGCCTGGTAAACGCCCGGCACGGCCCGCGCCGCACCGTCGTCGCCGGGCCCCACCGGTCGGTCGGTCAGGTTGCCCGGGCCGGGGGAGGGGGTGCCCCCGGGCTCGCGGCGGTCGTCGGTGTCGGGCCGGGCGTCCGTCATGAGTCCTCCTGGTTCGGTTGGTCCCCGGGTCCGCTACCCGCCCGGAGCGACCGGAACCGGGGTCGCAGCAGACCGGCGTCGTGCACCACCGCTCGGCAGCACCCGGCCCGGCACTCCGGCGTCGACCGCCGGATCTGAGCGGTCAGCCCGCGCGGGTGAACAGCCAGCGGGCGAAGACCGCGTCCTCGTAGAGCTCCGTACGCCAGAGGACCGACAGCCGGAACGCCCCCGGGGGCACGACCAGCAGCGGGCTGGCGTCAGTGGCCGCGCCGTCGCTCAGCGCGTCGGATTCCGGCGTCGGGCCGGGGGACTCGGGGAGCAGGAAGGCGCCGTCCTCGCCGGTGCCGTCCAGCGCCGCGCTGATGAACGCCAGGCGGCCGCTGGGCACGTACACCACGTCGCCGGCCTGGTCGTCGGCCTCGGGAAAGGCCAGGGCTGCGTCGAGGATGCCCCGGTAGTCACCCGCGTTCGCCTGGACGACGGCGATGCTGCCGTCGTCGGCCCGGAAGACCTCCAGCCAGCCCTCGTCGCCGACCTCCGGGTCCGTGAGGACCAGTGCGGCCCTGCTCGCACCCACGGGGATGCCGGTCAGCTGGTAGTCCAGTCGCGGCACGAGACCCTCGTAGGCCTGGTCGCTCAGCCCACGCCAGGAGGGCAGCAGATCGCCGTCGAGGGCGAGGAACGGCTCACCGTTGGTCCAGCAGCGACCGACGTGGGTCCAGGTGCGGGGCATGGTCCGATCATCACCCTCTCGGGCAGGTTGCCGCGCTTGCTGTCCGGGGGATGTCGGCTGCTTCAGGCGCTAGTTGACATAACGTCGATTATCGGCGCAATGTCCACGGGCGGGAGACGGGCAGTGATCATGGTTCGCAGTCCGGTTCGCGCACCTGGCACGCGCGCCGGCCATCGGGTGCTCGGAAGTTCCCGAGCGGGTGTCGCCGTGCGCGTCCCGCTGCATCCGCGCCCCGCCCCGTCGTCGCAGACCCGACCTCGCAGCTCCATGGCCGGCCGGCCGGGCAGGATGGGATGACGGGCCTCCCGTCATCCCCGTCCTCGACTCCCCCGGCGTTGATCTTGGCCTTATTGATCTTGGCCATCCGGCTGGCCCACCGATCGCTTGGTCCGGACGGCGTTCCGATGCTCGGCGAGTCGTCGGCGAGACCTCTTTCCCCATCCAGCTACACCGCCACCAATGCGTCACAGTGACGTAAGTGGTGTGGTCTCGGTCGTTCGACGGGCGCCCGACGGTCGGCGTTCGTAGGGTCGGTGCATGAGAATCCGACGGCCGTTCGCCGCACTGATGACCTCGCTGGCACTGTTCGGCGGAGCCGCCTCGTTGACCGCCTGCGGCGACCCGGCCGGGCTGGACCGCAACGACGGATCGACCGACGAGTCCGTCCAGACGGTCGACCCGGAGGACGCTGACCGCGAGAACCTGCCGGACGTCAGCAACCCCGAGATCGAGCAGAACACCGACGAGGACACACAGGGGGACTGACCTCGGGGCTCAGTTGGAGCGTTCGGTGACCCACAGGCGGTCGAGCCGGCCCGTCGAGTGGACGAGGTCGGCCAGCGAGCGCTCCAGCTCGGCCTTCGTCGGCCGTTCCTGCAGCAACGTCTGGACGTCCTCGAGGGCGCAGCGCAGCTGGAACAGCCGGTCCTGCAGCCCGTCGAGCTCGGCCCGGGACACGAGGACGACGTCGCCCGGCAGGCCGGCCTTCGCCGTCGCCGAGCGCTGCTCGTACGCCCGCTGGCGGCACGCCTGACCGCAGTACAGCCGTGGCCGCCCGACCGAGCCCTGCTGGGGCAGGACCCGCCGGCACCAGCCGCACCGCCGTTCACCGCTCCCCCGGCCGGGGAGAGGTGCGACGGGGACGGAGGCCGTGCTGCCGGACGCGTGCTGCTGTGCCACGTCTGCGCACGGTAGACGCCACCACCGACAGCTTCGGGTGACACGCCAGCACGGCGCACGGAAGGGGCCGGCGATGGACGACCACGCTCCCGAGGACCTCTCCCCGGTCTTCGACGCGTACAGCGAGGAGGGGCTGCGGGCCGCCGGCAGCCTGAAGTGGACGCGGTACGGCCAGGCGCTGGGCGCATTCGTCGCCGAGATGGACTTCGGGACGGCCCCGGCGGTGACGGACACCCTGGCCGCCGCCGTGGCCGGGAACCGGTTCGGGTACCTGACGCCGGAGGCGGCGACCGACATGGCCCGGGCCTGCGCGCGGTGGCAGGCCGACCGCTACGGCTGGGCGGTGCCCGCCGAGTGGGTCACCCCGCTGCCCGACGTGCTGGCCGGCCTGCAGGCGGCGATCGAGTACTTCACCCCGCCCGGCAGCCCGGTCGTCCTCCCCACGCCCGCCTACATGCCGTTCCTGCGGGTGCCCGGTCTGCTCGGGCGGGAGATCCTCCAGGTGCCGATGGTGCGCCGCGATGGCCGGACGACCTACGACCTGGGCGGGATCGCCCGGGCGCTGCAGGCGGGTGGCCGCCTGGTCGTGCACTGCAATCCGCACAACCCGCTGGGGCGCGTGTTCTCGGTCGAGGAGCAGCTGGCGCTGGCCGACGTCGTGGAGCGGGCAGGGGCGCGTGTGTTCTCCGACGAGATCCACGCACCTCTGGTGCTGCCCGGCGCGGTTCACCGGCCCTACGCCTCGCTCTCCGCCGTGACGGCCGGGCACACCGTCACCGCGACGTCGGCGTCGAAGGCCTGGAACCTGCCCGGTCTCAAGGCGGCGCAGCTGATCCTCACCAGCGAGGCCGACGCGGACCACTGGTCGCAGGTGGGCTTCCTCGCCGGCCACGGCGCGTCGACGCCCGGAGTGCTGGCCGCCACCGCCGCCTACGACCGGGGCCGCGGCTGGCTCGACTCGGTCCTCGGCTACCTCGACGGGAACCGACGGCTGCTGGGACACCTGCTGGCCGAGCGGGTGCCGGGCATCCGGTTCGAACCACCGGAGGGCACCTACCTGGCGTGGCTCGACTGCCGGGAGCTGGCCCTGCGGGGCCCGGCGGGCCAGTTCTTCCTCGAGCAGGCCGGCGTGGCGCTGGTCGAGGGCGCGGAGTGCGGCGCTCCCGGTGCCGGTCACGTGCGACTGAACTTCGCGACGCCCCGCCCGGTGCTGACCGCCCTGGTGGACCGGATGGCCGCCGCCCTCGCCCACACGGACGGGGGCCCGCAAGGGGGCGTGGGGCTGCCACTAGCGTGAACGCGTGCCTGCCGCACGGTTCGCCTTCCTCGACGCGCCGACCCCGTTGGCCATGGCCCACCGCGGCGGTGCCATCGAGCACCTGGAGAACAGCATGCCCGCCTTCGAGGCGTGCGTGGAGCTGGGGTACCGGTACCTGGAGACCGACGTCCAGGTGACCGCCGATGGCGTGCTCGTCGCCTTCCACGACCCGACGCTGGAGCGGACCACCGACCGCAGCGGGCGGATCGACTCCCTGACCTGGGCGCAGGTCTCCGAAGCCCGGATCGGTGGCCGGGAGCCGGTCGTGCGCCTGGAGGACCTGCTCGGCGCGTGGCCCGACGTCCGGATCAACCTCGACATCAAGGCTGCCGGGGTACTGGCTCCGCTCGTCCGGCTGGTCGGGCGCATGGAGGTGACCGACCGGATCTGCCTCGGGTCGTTCTCCGACGCCCGGATCGCGGCCGCCCGGCGGTTGTTCGGCCCGACCGTCTGCACGTCCCTGGGCCCCCGCGGGGTGGCGGCGCTGCGGCTGTCGTCCTACTCCCCCCGGGCGGCCGGCCTGGTGCGCATCTCGGCCGGCTGCGCGCAGGTGCCCCTCCAGCTCGGCGGGCGCGCGCTGGTCGACGAGCGGTTCCTCGCGGCCGCGCACGCCCGCGGGCTGCAGGTGCACGTGTGGACCGTCGACGACCCGGTCGAGGCCGAGGCCATGCTGGACCTCGGCGTCGACGGGATCATGACCGACCGGCCGACCATGCTGCGCGAGGTGCTGGAGAAGCGCGGTCAGTGGTCGCCGCGGTGAGGCTGCGCGACTGGCGGCCGCGCACCCCTCCCCTGCCGGAGGACCTCGCGCAGCTGGTCCGGCCCGGTGACCCCGAGTGGTTCGCCCGCGAGCTGGCCATCGCCGTGGCGCCGCCGTGGTGGCTCTGGCGTTCGGTCCTGCGTCGGCTCTCCTGGCTGGTGGGCGTCTTCGGCCGGGTGGAGGTCACCGGCACCATCCCCGAGGAGCTGCGCCGGGGGCCGCTGCTGCTGGCGGCCAACCACATCGGCGACTTCGACCCGTTCGTCGTCGCCGTCGCCCTCCACCGGCTGGGCGTCACCCCGCGGATCATGGCGACCGGCGGGATCATCTCCGCGCCGGTCGCCGGCGCGCTGCTGGAGCGGACCGGCGCCATCCGGGTCGAGCGGGGCACGGAGCTGGCGCGGCACGCCGTGCGGGTGACCGAGGTGGCCCTCGTCCACGGCGGCCACGTCGTCGCCTATCCCGAGGGCCGGGTGGGCCTGGCCCCGGACTTCTGGCCCGAGCGGGGCCGCACCGGCATGGCGCGGCTCGCGCTCGGCCTGCGGGTGCCGGTCATCCCGGTCAGCCAGTGGGGGGCCCACGAGGTGCTCCAGTACGGCAACGACCGGGGCAAGCTGCGCACCGCCGTCCGAGCGGTGCTGCGCCGCCCGGCGCTGCGGGTCCACGTCGGCCCGCCGGTGGTCTTCGACGACCTGCAGATGGGCCGGGTCGGTGACGCCAACCGCGCTCGGGTCCGGATCGCCGCAGCGCTGACCCGGGGGCTGCGGCCGCTGCGCGAGGGAGAGCTCGACAGGCCCGCGTTCGTCGACCCGACCCGCCCGACCAGCGCCGTCGCCGCCTTTCCGGGTGGTGTCGTGCCGGACGACATCCCGTGAACGGCGGAGCCCGGTGCTGGACCGGTTCCGCCCTGCCTGGCACCCTGCCGCGGTGACCTCTGCCCCGGCCAGCGCCGGCCCGTCGGCGGCCCCCGCAGACCACGCCCTGAAGCGCGAGCGGTTCGGCTGGTACTCCTACGACTGGGCGATGTCGGTCTTCAACACCTCGGTGACGACGGTCTTCCTGGGCCCGTACCTGACGGCGATCGCCCGCGACGCCGCCGGCCCGGACGAGCGGCTGTCCTTCCTCGGCCTGTCGCTCGCCGCCGGCAGCTGGTTCTCCTACGTGCTGTCGGCCTCGGTCGTCCTGCAGGTGCTGGTGCTGCCGCTCACCGGCGCCGTCGCCGACCGCACCGGGCGCAAGAGGGAGATGCTGGCCGCCTTCGCGAGCCTCGGCGCGCTCGCGACCACGGGGCTGTACTTCGCCGGCGACGGGCGGTGGCTGCTGGCCGCGGTGCTGTTCGTCGTCGCCAACATCAGCTTCGGCGCGGCCACCGTCGTCTACTACTCGTGGCTGCCCGATCTGGCCGGTCCGGAGGAACGCGACGCCGTCTCCAGCAAGGGCTGGGCGTTCGGCTACGTCGGCGGTGCGCTGCTGCTCGCCGTGCACCTGGGTCTCGTCGTCGCCGCCGAGGACCTGGGGCTGACGACCGGCGAGGCGGTACGGATCTGCCTGGCCACCGCGGGGCTGTGGTGGGGCGCGTTCACCTTCTTCTCGGTGTCCCGCCTCCGCAACCGCCCGGTCGCCGCCTCCGCGGTGCGGTCGGGCAGCTTCCGCCAGCTGGCCACGACCTTCCGGGAGATGCGGGCCTTTCCGCTCACCCTGTGGTTCCTCGGGGCCTACCTGCTGTTCAACGACGGCGTGCAGACGGTCATCTCGCTGTCGGCCACGTACGCGACCGAGGAGTTGGACCTCGAGCAGGACGTGCTCACCGGCGCGATCCTGATGGTGCAGGTGGTGGCGATCTTCGGTGCCCTGGGCCTGGGCCGGATGGCCGGGCGGTACGGCGCCAAGCGCGTGGTCCTCGGCGCCCTGGTGGCGTGGATCGGCGTGCTGTTCGCCGCCTTCTTCCTGCAGACCGGGGCCGTGGCGCAGTTCTACGCCCTCGCGGCGGTCATCGGGCTGGTCCAGGGCGGCACCCAGGCGCTGTCGCGGTCGCTGTTCAGCCAGCTGATCCCGCTGGGCAAGGAGGCCGAGTACTACGGCTTCTACGAGATCAGCGACCGCGGGACCAGCTGGCTCGGACCGCTGGCGTTCGGCCTGACCTACCAGCTCACCGGCTCCTACCGGCTGGCCATCATCAGCCTGGTGGTCTTCTTCGTCGCGGGGTTCGTCGCGCTCGCGGCACTGCCCATGCGCCGCGCTGTGATCGCTGCGGGCAACGTCCCGCCGGAGCGGCTGTGACCACGGCCCCGCCCGCACCACCGGGACCATCGGCGGTCCCGGCGTCCGGTGACCGGCGACGGCACCCCGCACGTGCCCACCTGCGCTTCTTCCACGGCCCCATGGACTGTGGCAAGTCCACCCTCGCCCTGCAGGTCGACCACAACCACAGCCGGCAGGGCAGGCACGGGGTGCTGGTGACCCAGGGCGACCGGTCGGCGGTTCCGCAGATCAGCTCCCGCGTGGGGCTGCGCCGGGAGGCGGTCGAGATCGACGGGGGCACCGATCTACGGCTGCTCGTCCGTGACCGGTGGGCCGCCGGGCACCGGGTGGACTACCTGATCGTCGACGAGGCGCAGTTCCTCTCCCCCGCGCAGGTCGACCAGCTCGCCGAGCTCGCCGACGAGTCGCACGTCGACGTCTACGCGTTCGGGCTGACCACCGACTTCCGGGCCCGGTTGTTCCCCGGCACCCAGCGGCTGCTGGAGGTGGCCGACGACGTGCAGCGCATCCAGGTCGAGGTGCTGTGCTGGTGCGGCCTCCCCGGGCTGCTCAACGCCCGCGTCGTGGACGGGGTCATGGTGCGGTCCGGCGCGACCGTGGTCGTCGCCGACACCGCGCCCCCGGAGCCGCCCGGCGAGGTCGCCGGCCCCTCCCCCGCCGTCCGCTACCAGGTGCTGTGCCGACGGCACCACGTGCCGGGCGAGCTGGGCCCCACGGCGGCCGGGCCGGGTCAGCTGGCCCTTCCCTGAGCGGCGCTCTCACCCCTCCGAGGGGCGGCGGCGCCGCGGATGCCCCCCCATGCGATGATGAACAGCCGTCTCGGCGGAATCTCTCCGCCTTTTCGGTCGTTCATCTCTCTGACTCCCCGTTGTCTGGGTAAAGCCATGGCACCGGACGTCGAGTCCCGACCGACACAAGCACGAGAGGACGGTGTGCCATGGGCGAGCGTTCCCTGCGCGGCAGCCGACTGGGCAGCGTCAGCTACGAGACCGAACGGAACACCGCGCCGATCGAGCGGCAGTACGCCGAGTACCGCTGTTCCTCGGGGCACCTGTTCACGGTGCCCTTCGCCGACGACGCCGAGCTCCCCGACACCTGGGAGTGCAAGTTCGACGGCTCCGCGGCGAAGCTGGTCGGTGGGAGCGAGCCGACTCCCAAGAAGGTCAAGCCGCCGCGGACGCACTGGGACATGCTGCTCGAGCGCCGCAGCGTCGAGGACCTCGAGGAGGTCCTCGCCGAGCGCCTCGAGGTGCTCCGCGGCCGGCGCACGCGGGCCAGCTGACACCAGCAGTACGCAACGGAACGGCCCCGGTGGAGCGATCCACCGGGGCCGTTCTGCGTCCGGAGGCCGTTCCCACGCGGCGTCGTGACCAGGGATGACGGCGGTTGGCGACGACTGAGTCGAGAGGTCGGCGGCCGCACGAGCCTGACGTTCCGGGTGCCCAGCTAGCCCTCGGGGCGGCCGTCGGGGTCGCGGAGGACCTCCCCCTCGATGACGAGCGGCGTCGCCCGTGTGCTGCCGCTCCTGCTACCGGGGACGTCGCCCACCTCCTCGACCCGGACGCTGCGGGTGCGCACCGGGCCGCGCATCCGGTCAGGCAGCCGGGAGAGCACCGCCCGCGCCAGGGCCCGACGCACCAGGCCGCGCGTCCCGGGCAGCAGGCAGAGGAGTCCGAGCAGGTCGCCGAGGAAGCCGGGCAGCACCATGAGCAGCCCGCCGACGGCGACCAGCCCGGCGTCCCCGAGCTCCCGGCCCGCGCTCTCGCGCGACCGGGCCCGTTCCCGCAGGTCCGCCAGCGCCCGCCGGCCCTGCCGGGCCAGCAGCACCGAGCCGAGCGCGCTGGTGAGCAGGGTGGCGAGGATCGTCCAGGCCAGCCCGATCCAGGCGGCCACCAGGACGAGGACGACCAGCTCCGCCAGCGCGGTCAGCCCCACCACCACGCGCAGCCGTCGGCGCACCAGGTCAGCCACGACGGTCCCTCCTCCCGATAGCCCTGCTCGTGGCCGGACGGCGGCGGCCCCACCGTGCGCGGGTCACCGGCCGGAACTTTCGGCCGGGCCGGTCACCGGCGGTGGCACGCGGCCCGGCAGCCACTCGGCCAGCCGGTCCTGCACACCCCACACCGTCACCCGTGCCCACGCCTCCCCAACGATCGAGCCGCTCATCTTGCTCCGGCCCAAGGCGCGTTCGGTGAAGGTGATCGGTACCTCGGTGATCCGCGCACCGGAGCGCAGCGCCCGCCAGGCCCAGTCCACCTGGAAGCAGTAGCCCTCGCTGGCGACCTCGTCGAAGGGCAGCCGGTCGATGAGGTCGGCCCGCGCGGCCCGGAAGCCGCCCGTGGCGTCCTGCAGGGGGAGGCGCAGCACCCACCGGGTGTACCGGTTGCCGAGGCGGGACAGCAGCAGCCGGTGGACCGGCCAGTCCTCGACCCGACCTCCGTCGACGTACCGGGAGCCGAGCACCAGATCGGCGTCGGCCAGCGCGGCCAGCAGGTCCGGAAGCTGCTCCGGGGGGTGCGAGCCGTCGGCGTCCATCTCCACCAGCACCCCGTAGCCGCGCTCCCGCGCCCAGCCGAACCCGGCGACGTAGGCGCGCCCCAGGCCGGTCTTGGCAGTGCGGTGCAGCACGTGGACGCGCGGGTCGGCAGCCGCCAGCCGGTCCGCGAGGTCGCCCGTGCCGTCGGGCGAGCCGTCGTCCACGACCAGGGCGTGGGCCTCGGGCACGCTGGCGTGCAGCCGCTGGAGGACCCGCTCCAGGTTCTCGACCTCGTTGTAGGTGGGGATGATGACCAGCACCTGGTCGCTCACGCCGCTGCCCTCCCCCGGCGCCGGCCCAGCGCCCAGAGCGCCGCACCGAGGCCCACTGCGGTCAGCAGCCACTCGGGCGCGGCGCCGAGCCGCTGGGCCACCGTCCGGTCGTCGCGCTGCGCGATCTCCTCGACGAACACATCGGGCTCGAACAGCTCCGACGAGCGGACGACGGTGCCGTCCGGGGCGACGATCGCCGAGATGCCGCTGGTCGCGGCGACGGCGACGGTGCGGCCGACCTCCACCGCCCGCACGCGGCTCATCGCCAGCTGCTGGGCGCTCTCGTCGGTGTGGCCGAACGTGGCGTTGTTCGTCTGGACGACGAGCATGCCCGCGCCGCCGTCGACCACGTCGCGCAGCAGCCCGTCGTAGACCACCTCGAAGCAGATGAGGTCGCCGATCCGGATGCCGCCGATGTCCAGCACGCCGACCTCCTCGCCCGCGGCGAAGTCCCGGCGGACCAGGTCCACCTTCTCGCTGAACAGGCGGAAGAAGTCGCGGGCCGGCACGTACTCGGCGAAGGGCACCGGATGCCGCTTGACGTAGGTGTCTCCGGGGCCGTCCTCCGGGGACCAGACGATGGCGGTGTTGCTGATGAACTCCCCCGGGCCCTGGACGACCGCACCGACGAGCACCGGGGCGCCCACGGCGTCGGCCGCGCGCTGGATCTGCGCGGCGGCGTCGTCGTTGCGGTAGGGGTCGATGTCGGAGCTGTTCTCCGGCCAGAGGACGACGTCGGGCTGTGCGGTCCGGCCGGCGGCGACGTCCTCGGCCAGCCGCAGCGTCTGCTGGACGTGGTTGTCGAGCACCGCTCGGCGCTGGGCGTTGAAGTCCAGCCCGACACGGGGGACGTCACCCTGGATGACCGCGACGGTCGCGGTCGGCCCGCCCGCGGTGAGGGATCCGCCCGACAGCGGCAGCCAGGCCAGCCCGCCCACCAGCGGTACCGCGAGCGCGGCGGCGACCGCCTGCAGGGCGCGGCGGGGCGCGGTGCGCCGCGCCCCCGCGGGGTCGTTCGCGGCGTTCCGGGCGCGCAGCAGGGCCAGGACGGCGGCGGCCAGCAGCGTGCCGGTGAGAGCGACGGCGAAGCTGACCAGCGGCACGCCGCCGTAGGCGGCGAGCGCCAGCAGCGGGCCGTCGGTCTGCGAGAAGCCGAGCCGTCCCCAGGGGAAGCCACCGAACGGGAAGCGGCCGCGGACGGCCTCGTCGGCGACCCAGAGCGCCGCCGCCCACAGCGGCCAGAGCGGCAGCCGGGAGACCACCGCGGTCAGGGCGCCCAGGAGCGCGAGGAACAGCGCCTGGCTGACCGCCAGGGCCAGCCACGGGAACGAACCCACGTAGATGCCGGTCCAGGACAGCAGGGGCACGAAGAACGCCAGCCCGGTGACCAGGCCGAGCCACAGGCCGGCCCGCACCCCCTGCCCGCGCACGGCCAGGGCGAGGGCGGCGGGACCGCCGACGGCCAGGCCGGTCAGGTCGTGCTCGGGGAACGCCAGGAACAGCGACAGCCCGCCGGCGACGGCCAGCAGGGTGCGCCACGGGAGGCGGGACCGGCGGGAGCGCGTCGACGGCTCCACCGGCCGCCCGGGTGATCTTGGGCCGGCCGGACGAGGGAGCGTTCCCGTCACCGGCCCGCCATCGCCTGCGGGCACGCAGCGCCTCCCCGGTGCAGCCGCCCGTCGGGCGGATCCTCCCCGCACCGATCGGGCGGGGTCCGGACCGCGGCGTCCGCGCGCGGTCCTGACCCAGCATCCCATCCCGGCCAGGGCGGGCGAGCGGACGTGCACGCCACCACCCGGCCGGGCTCCCGGCCCCCGACCGGACGGCGCCGGCGGCAGCTCCAGGGGGTCGGCGCGCCTTCGGGCCGGACGGCCGGTCGCTGGCGGCGAGCGGCGCGACCGTTGTCTGATGGCTCGGGTCCACGTGGGCTCCGCCGGGATGCCCGCCCCGCGGCCTCCCGCGGGCCGCCGCTCCTCCACGACCTGGTGGCGTGCCGGCGCGAGCCGGCCCACGCCGGCCGGGGGGACCGCCCGCGCCCGAGGAGGAAGCGCAACGGTGCGTCCGGACAGGAACTGCAGCAACTGTAGGAACCGCCGCCCGAGGAACGAGACCGGGGAGGGTTGCGAGCCGCGATGTGATCGGATCGTTACTGCTCGTTGCAGCCGGTTCCGGCCGACCAGGCCCTCAGACCGGTGCGCCGACGGGCTCACCGGCGACCAGCAGCAGCCGGCACGCCGGGCGTCCCCGATCCGCCAGGACCCGCGAGAGACCGTCCCCGGTCCCCCACAGCGTCAGATCCGCGGGCGCACCGACGGCCAGCGGCCCGCCGGGGTGCTCCGCCCGGACGGCGAACCAGCCGCCGTGCGTGGCGGCGTCGAAGGCGTCGAACGGGCGCAGGCCCGATCCGGGCGCCCGGTGGTCGACGGCCGCGTGCACGCCACCCCAGGGATCGAGCGGGGTCACCGGGGTATCGCTGCCCAGGGTCAGCGCCACGCCTCCGTCCGCGAGATCGGCGAACGGATTGGTGGCCAGCGCCCGCTCCACCCCCAGCCGCTCGGCGTACATCCCGGTGTCCCCGCCCCAGGCGGCGTCGAACGCCGGCTGCACGCTGGCCACCATGCGCCAGTCGCGCATCCGGTCGACGACCTCCGCCGAGGGCATCTCCAGGTGCTCGAGGCGGTGCCGGCAGGCCCGGACGGCAGAGGCGCCGAGCTCGGCGACCACGGCTCCCACGGCCTCGAGGACCTGGTCGACGGCGGCGTCGCCGATGACGTGGAAGCCCGCCTGGATGCCGGCGACGGTGCACGCCCGGACGTGCTCGACCAGCGCGGCCGTATCGAACCGGAGGGCGCCCGAGGTCTCGGGCCGGTCGGTGTAGGGGGTGCTCAGCGCCGCCGTGTGCGAGCCGAAGGCGCCGTCGCAGAACAGGTCTCCCCCGGCGCCGGCCAGGTCGAGCTCGCGCACCAGGTCCAGCCCGCCGCGTTCCGAGAGCTCGCCCCAGTACCCGAGGACGCGGGGCCCCGGCACCTCGGCCGCCAGTGCCAGCAGGTCCCCGAGGTCCTCGGCCGAGGAGACCTCCGGCCCGGCCATCTCGTGCAGGCTGCCGATGCCCAGCGCCGTCGCGGCGGCGCGGGTGGCCTGCTGCGCCGCTCGCCGCTGAGCCGGCCCGACCGCGCCGTAGGCGGCCCGGCGGGCGACGTGGTGGGCATCGAGCCGCAGCTGCCCGTCGGCCGAGAACCCGGCCAGCCCGGCGATGCCCGGGATCCGGTCGAGCAGGGCGGTCGAGACGGTTGCGGAGTGGACGTCGACGCGCGCCAGGTAGACCGGCCGGTCCCCCGCCACCGCGTCGAGGTCGGCCCGGGTGAGCCCACGGCCCTCGGGCCATCCGGTCTCGTCCCAGCCGGTGCCCAGGACGATCCCGTCCGGCGCGGAGGCGACGTGGGCCCGGACCGCAGCCAGCGCGTGCACAAGGCTCGAGCTCGAGTGGAGGTCCAGACCCGAGAGCGCCAGGCCGGTGGCCGTGGCGTGGACGTGCGCGTCGACGAACGCGGGGGTCAGCAGCGCCCCCTCGCCCCTGACCACCCGGTCCGCCGACGGCGCGGCCGCGGCGTCGCCGGTCCACGCGATCCGGCCGTCGTCGACGAGCAGCGACCTCCCGGGGCGGTCCCCCACCTGCACGTCGCTGAGCAGCAGGCTCATGTCGGCACCGTACGGTGCAGCGACGGCAGGGCCTCCGCGGCGTGTCGGGTCGTCCGTTCCGTCCGGGTGGCCGCAACCCTCCCCCGACGGTAGGCAGGACGGATGACGGCGGTGGCGGAGGAGCTGCGCACGGAACGGCTGCGGCTGCGTCCCTGGACCACCTGGCCGGCGGACCTGGCCCGGCTCACCGACATCTACGGTCGCGTGGAAGTGACCCGCTGGCTGGGCGGCGCACCGTCGGTGCCCCCCGAGGAGCTCGTGATCCGCTGGGCGGCCGTGCACCGGCTCGACGAGCGCTTCCTGTGCTGGGCGATCGAGCGGCCCGACGGCACCCCGGCCGGCACCGTGCTGCTCAAGCCGCTGCCCGACGGGGTCGGCGAGGTGGAAGTCGGGTGGCACCTGCACCCGGACTCCTGGGGGTACGGCTACGCCACGGAGGCGGCGCGCGCGGTCATCGACCGGGCGTTCGCCCTCGGCCTCCCCGAGGTGTACGCCGTGGTTCGGCCGGGGAACGAGCCGTCGATCGCCGTCTGCCGGCGGCTGGGCATGACGCCGCTCGGGCGCATGCGCCGCTGGTACGGCGTCGAGCTGGAGGCCTTCCGGCTCATGGCGGCGCCGGTCGTGGCGTGACCTCCCCGGGTCAGCGGCGGCGTACGAGCCCGGAAACGCGGCGGCCCAGCGACTTCTTCGGGGCCTTGGCCCCCCGGCCGGCGGCGCGCACCGTGTCGGCGGTTGCGGCCTCGGAGGGCGTCGGGGCGGTGCCGCCGAGGTGGGCAGGCTGCCACCAGCGGTCGTCGTCACCGGCGGGCTGGTCCGGGTAGCTGCGCTGGGCTTCGTCCAGGAGGGCCTCCATGGCCGTCCTCGTGCGGGCCAGGAGAGCGGGGATCTGCTCTCCCGGCTCGGCCGTGATCGGCTCGCCGAGGGCGACGGTCACCGCGACGCCGCGGCGGAGCTGCACCTTGTGGTTCTTCGTGGCCACCCGGTGCCCGCCCCACACGGCGGCCGGGATGATCGGCACGCCGGAGTCGATGGCCATGCGTGCGGCGCCCGCCTTGAGGTCCTTCACGGTGAAGCTGGTGCTGATCGTCGCCTCGGGGAACACCCCGACGATCTCGCCGTCCTTGAGCGCCCGCACCGCCGCCTCGAAGGCTGCCGAGCCGGCCCTCCGGTCGACCGGGATGTGCTTCATCGCGCGCATGAACGGGCCGGAGAACCAGTGGTCGAACACCGCAGACTTGGCCATGAACCGCACCAGGCGATGCTGCGGCAGTGCGCCGAGCCCGAGAAAGGTGAAGTCGAAGAAGCTGACGTGGTTGCTGCAGATGATCGCGCCACCGGTGGGTGGCACGTGGTGCGAGCCGCGGACGTCGAAGCGGAAGCGGAACAGCCGGAACACCACCAGGGCGAGCCGGATGATGAACCGGTAGGGCTTGTCCCGGGGGTCGGGCGAGGCACCGAACAGCCCGGGACGGACGACGTCACGCCAGCTCGCGGTGTACATGGCCGGAATCTAGCGGCTGACCCCGGCGACCGCCCGGTCGCCTTCCGTCCCGGCGGTGACCTCGACGGCGGCCCGGACGACCGCGGGGAGGCTGCCGGTCTCCCGGTGGACCCGCCGCTGGAAGTCGGCCCCCGTGCCACGGGTGAGCAACGCGTCGAGCCCGTCGGTCACCCGCTGCTCGTCGCCGGCATCCGCGAGGGCGGGACGGACGTGGCCGAGGAGGTCCGCGAGCACGTCAGCCGCGGGCGCGGGCCGACCGGTGCGCGGGTGCACGAGCTCGCCGGACAGCCCCGAGCGGCCGGCTCGCCAGGCGGACAGGCGCAGGACCTCGGCCCGCATCTGCGGGGGCGCCGAGCCGCTCCGGGCCTCGCGGGCGGCGGTCTCCACCAGTCCGCGCACGAGACCGGCCACGGTGACGGCGTCCTCGACGCGCAGCGCGACATCGGCGGTGCGGACCTCGACGGTGGGCCAGTTGGCCGACAGCCGGGCGTCGAAGTACACCATCCCCGTGTCCAGCACGGTGCCGGTGGCGAGCACCGCGTCGACGAGGCGGTGGTAGTCGGCGGCATCGGCGAAGGGGCCGTTCGGCCCGGCGGAGGGCCACCGGTGCCAGACCTCCGACCGGAAGCTGGCGTACGAGGTGTCCCGACCCTGCCAGAAGGGCGAGTTGGCGGTGAAGGCGGTGAGCACCGGGAGCCAGCTGCGGATGCGGTTGAGCACCGCCACGCCCTCCTCGTCGTCGGCCACGGACACGTGCACGTGGCATCCGCAGGTCAACACCTCCTCCGCCGTCCGACCGAAGGCGGTCACCAGGCGCCGGTAGCGCTCCCCCTCCGTGGGCACCGGCTCGACGGCGACCGGGGAGGTGGCCAGGGCAGCCACCCGAGCGCCCACCGCGCCGGCCGCGGCGTCGGCCCGGCCCCGCCAGTGGCGCAGCTGGACACCCACCTCGTCGAGCGTCGAGCAGACCGGGGTGCCGAGCTCGAGCTGCTGGGCCTTGAGCTCCGGCATGAGGTGAGCGGTGTCGGGAACACCGGCTTCCTCGCCTCGCTCGGCCCGGTCGTGCTGCCGGACGTCCTCCCCCTCGCCGCGGCTCGCGGCGATCTCGAGGGCCTCGGGGGCTCGCGAGACGGGGACTCCCTCCGTGTCGACCACGAGCAGTTCCTCTTCGACGCCCACCGTTCGCACGAGTCCATGATCCCGAGCCGGTCGCCCGAGCGCAGAACCGGCCAGTGGTGGTGCACCCGACCTGGCCGGGTGCACGCGGGCTCCGTCCCGGCGGGGGCCATCGGTCCCCGGGTGCGACGGTTGGGGTCGGGTTGTTGCTGCCCGGGCACCCGAAGGGTGCCGTGTTCGTGGTGTCGATAAGGGGCGACAACGATTTTTTCGACCTTGTTGGGGATAACGGTAGTATTGCGGAATGCAACGTGCATGGCAGCAGCCGCTGCCCGACATGCCCGCTCCTTCTCCGGAGCGGGCCTGGGCGCGGTGGACGCCCCCTCCCGGATACGAGGCGCAGTGGCGCCGGCTGGTCGATGCCGCGCTCGAGCTGGACCTCGGCCCCGACGACCTCGCGGCCGCCGGTCTCGACGAGCTGGCCGCCGCCCGGGGGTGGAAGCCGGCGACCGTGGCGCTCTACAGCAAGGTCGCCCGGTACGGCGGCCTGGCCCTGCCGCTCCCCAGCACACCCGAGCCCGATCCCCCGCGACTGGACCTGCGGCCTCTCACCCAGGTGCGCGGGAACGACCCGGAGCACCTTCGCTCGGTGGCCTGGTGCGCGCTCGCACTGGGCTGGCCGGCGCCCGTCGGCGTCTTCCGGTCGCTGCGCCGGGACCAGGTGCGGGTGACCACCCGCCGGCTGCTGCTGTCCACCGACGACGGCGAGTGGGCGGTCCCCGGTGCGCTGACCGCCTGGCACGCGTGGGAGTCGGTGCGGGCGAGGTACCCCGCGCTGGCCGCGAGCAGCTGGGTGCTCCCGGCACTCCGGCGCGGTCCGGGGCTGAACTCCCGCGTCGGGGGGCGGCTGTCCAACCAGGCGTTGCAGGCCACCTTCACCAAGCACGTGCGGATGACGGTCGGGCATCTCCGGGCCGGCGCGCCGCCGTCCCGCCGCGAGTCCGTCGAAGAGCTCGCCGCCGCCTACCGGACCCTCTCCTACGACTCCTACCGCCGGCTCGCCCTGGCCGCCGGCGCCCCACCGGTGGCGTCTCGGGGCGCGGTCCGCGCGAGCCGTGCGGTGGCGCGGGCGTCCCGGCTGGCCGGCTGAACTCCGCTCACAGCAGTGTCAGCTGCTCGGCCGGCCCGGCCGACGGGGCTCGCCCGCGGGCCGGCGCGGGCACGGTGCCGGGCGACCCACCGGAGGGGAGGGTCCCGGCGGGGAAGCCGGCGGCCTCGTCCACGGGCACGCCGTCGGCGACCGCCGGGTCGACCCGGCGTGCTGCGCCGCCGGACCGGCGGTCGAGCCCGTGGCGCACGAGCAGGGGCGCCACCCGCCGTGCCAGCCAGGCGCGGTACTCGGCCGGGACGTACGCGCGCCGGGCGTAGAGCTGCTCGTAGCGCGGGACCAGCTCCGGATGCGCGCGGCCAGCCAGGCCATGAACCACTCCCGGGCACCGGGGCGCAGGTGCAGCGGGATGACCGTCACCCCGGCGGCACCGGCGGCGGCGATCGCCCCGAGGGCCGTGTCGAGGTGCTCCACCGTGTCGGTGAGGCCCGGCAGCACGGGCGCGAGGAAGACGCCGCAGGGCAGCCCCGCCTCGGCGAGCGCCCGCACGAGATCCAGTCGGGCGCGCGGCGTGGGAACGCCGGGTTCCAGGCCGGCGTGCAGGTCGTCGTCCCAGATCGCCAGGGAGACCCCCAGGCCGAGCGGGACGTCGCGGGCCGCCGCAGCGAGCAGTGGCACGTCGCGCCGCAGCAGGGTGCCCTTGGTCAGCACGGAGAACGGGGTGCCCGAGCGGGCGAGCGCGCCGATGACGCCGGGCATGAGCCGGTAGCGCCCCTCGGCCCGCTGGTAGGGGTCGGTGTTCGTGCCCAGCGCCACGTGCTCGCGCTGCCAGGACGGCCGGGCGAGCTCCCGCTGCAGAACCTCGACCAGGTTGGTCTTCACCACGACCTGGCTGTCGAAGTCGCGGCCGGTGTCCAGCTCCAGCCACTCGTGCGTCCGGCGGGCGAAGCAGTAGACGCACGAATGGCTGCAACCACGGTAGGGGTTGATCGTCCACGGGAACGGCATCGCCGACTCCCCCGGCACGCGGTTCAGGGCGCTCTTCGACCGCACCTCGTGGAAGGTCAGCCCCGGGAACTCCGGCACCTGCACGCTGCGCAGCAGGCCGCGGATGCTCGGCATGCCCGGCAGGGCACCGGTCTCCTCCAGGTCCAGCCGCTGCGCGTCCCACCGCATGGCCCTATGCGAACACATGTTCGAACCGGTGTCCAGCGGGTCAGAGCAGGGGGCGGGCCTCGTAGGGGGTCGAGAGGACCACCGTGGTCCGGGTCGTGACGTTCGCGGTGCACCGGATCTCCTTGAGCAGGAGCTCCAGCGCGTCGGGCGAGGCCACCCGCACCTTGAGGATGTAGCTCTCCACGCCGGCGACCGCGTGGCACTCCTCGATGGCGTCCAGGTGCGCGAGCAGGGCCGGGGCGTCGTCGGTCTGCGCATCGGTCGGGGTGATCGACACGAACGCCGTCAGCGGCAGCCCGATCTGCGTGGCGTCCAGCGTCGCGCGGTATCCGGTGATGAGCCCACGCTGCTCCAGCCGGCGCACCCGCTGGTGCACTGCCGAGACGGACAGGCCCACGCGCTCGGCGAGGTCGGTGTAGCTTGCGCGGCCGTCCCGGGCCAGGGCGGCGAGGAGGGCGCGGTCGACGTCGACCGCGGTCGCCCCGGCCTCAGCCGGGGAGTTCGACGAGCTCACGGGAACCGTTGTTGAGGACGCGGACGCCGTCGTCGGTGCAGACCACGATGTCCTCGATGCGGGCGCCGTGGCGGCCGGGCAGGTAGATACCCGGCTCCACCGAGAACGCCATGCCCGGCTCGAGGGGCAGCTGGTTGCCCGCGACGATGTAGGGCGCCTCGTGGGTGTCCAGCCCGATGCCGTGACCGGTGCGGTGGATGAAGTACTCCCCCCAGCCGGCGCCGGCGATGATCTCACGCGCCGCGGCGTCGATCTGCTCGGCGGTGACGCCCGGCCGCACGGCCGCGGTCGCGGCCTGCTGCGCCTCGTGCAGCACGGCGTACCACTCGGTGACCTCGGCATCGGGCGCGCCGCCGACGACGTAGGTGCGGGTGCAGTCGGAGCGGTAGCCGGTGGCGGTCTCCCCGCCGATGTCCACCACGACCAGGTCGCCGGCGGCGATCACGCGGTCGGAGAGCTCGTGGTGGGGGCTGGCCCCGTTGGGCCCGGCGCCCACGATGGTGAAGTCCACGCCGACGTGCCCCTCGGCCAGGATGGCGGCGGCGATGTCCGCGCCCACCTCGGCCTCCGTGCGCCCGACGGTCAGCCACTCCCCCATGCGGGCGTGCACCCGGTCGATGGCGGCGCCGGCCAGCGCCAGCTCCTCGACCTCGGCGGGGGTCTTGACCATGCGCAGGCGGTCCACGACCGGCGACGCCAGCTCCAGGGCGGAGCCGGGCAGTGCCCGCTGCACGCCGAGCGCGTGTTCGGCCCAGGTGCGCGAGCCGACGGCGACCCGCACCGGGGCCGAGCCCAGCCGCTCGGTGGCGGCCGAGGCGAGCGCCGCGTACGGGTCGTCGGTCTCGTCCCAGGCCATCAGCTCGAGGCCCAGCGCACCCGCGGGGCTGACGCCGACCATGGGGGCCTCCAGCCGCGGCACGACGAGGAAGGGCTCCCCCGACCGCGGGACGGCGAGGGCGGTCAGCCGCTCCATCGCGTGCGCGTCGTACCCGCACAGGTAGCGCAGGTCGGCGCCCGGGGTGAGCACGAGCAGGTCGACACCCAGCTGTCCGGCGACCGCCCGCGCGGCGTGCACCCGGTCGGTGGTCAGGAGCGGGCCGGTCCCGGCCGGAGTCGTCACGGTTCCCACCCGCGCAGACTAACCACGGGGACCGCCGTTTCCCGCAATCGTTGCCAGACCGCTACCGTCCGCCGTCGTGGACGAGTTCGCGAGGTCCGGCACGAGCACGGCACCGTCGATCACCCGGGCGGCGGACCGCTGCCCGTCCGCCGGGATCGGCGGTGCAGCCGCGTGACCACCATGCTGCTGGACGCCGCGTCCCTGTACTTCCGCGCCTTCTACGGCGTCCCCACCAGCGTGACCACGCCGGACGGGCGCCCGATCAACGCCGTCCGCGGCTTCCTGGACATGACCGCGCGGCTGGTCGCCACGCAGGCCCCCGACCGGCTGGTGGCCTGCTGGGACGACGACTGGCGGCCGGCGTTCCGCGTCGAGGCGCTGCCCTCCTACAAGGCCCACCGGCTCTCATCCGACGGCGGCGAGGAGACCCCCGACGAGCTCGGACCGCAGGTGCCGGTCCTCGTGGAGGTGCTGGCCGCCGCCGGGCTCGCCCGCGTGGGCGCGCCCGGCTACGAGGCCGACGACGTGATCGGCACGCTCGCCACCCGCGCGCGCGGCCCGGTCGACGTCGTCACCGGTGACCGCGACCTGTTCCAGCTCGTCGACGACGCCCGCGGGGTGCGGGTGCTCTACACCGCCCGGGGCATCTCCGACCTCGAGTTCGTCGACGAGGCCGCCGTCACCGCCAGGTACGGGATCCCCGGCCGCGCCTACGCCGACTTCGCCGTGCTGCGCGGCGATCCCAGCGACGGGCTGCCCGGGGTGGCCGGTGTCGGCGCCAAGACGGCGGCCGCCCTGATCAACGAGTTCGGGGACCTGGCCGGCATCCGGGCGGCGGCCGCGCGAACCGTCGTCCCGAAGCCGCCGTTGACCACCGCGGTGCTCAAGAAGCTGCACGCCGCGAGCGACTACCTCGACGCGGCCCCGGTCGTGGTGGCGGTGGTCACGGGCCTCGACCTGCCGGCGGTCGAGGGCACGCTCCCCCGCGCGCCCGCCGACCCGGGGGCCCTCGCCGCCCTGGCCGAGGCCCACGGGCTGCAGTCGTCGCTCAGCCGGCTGGGCGCCGCCCTCGGCTGGCCCGACGGCGTGCTGGGCTGACCGGGATCAGGGCTCGGACCAGGTGTAGCGGGCACCGTCCTCGTCGGTGATCTCGATCCGGAGGGTGATCCGCTCGTCGTCGGAGGTCACCCCGGTGCACTCGTACGTGGCGCCCTGCTCGACGGTCATCTCCTCGGCGCACTCGAGGTCGACCGCCACGCCCTCGCGCTGCTCGAACTGGACGGCGACGTCGCGCTCGACCGCCCCGCGCGAGAGGACGGTCGGCCCCGACGTGGTGGCCAGCACGGCGATGCTCCCCAGCACGACCACGGCCAGGAGCGCCAGGACGGCGAGCACGCCCCGGCGGGGCCCGCGGCGCGCCGGGGTCGGGTCGGACGGGGGGCCGCCGTCGCCGGGCGGTCCGTACCCGGGCACGCCGGAGGAGGGCGTGGCGCCGGCTGGGAATCCGTAGGGCCCGGCGGCGCCCGGCGGCGTCGCCCAGTGCTGTTGCGGTGGCGGCAGCGGCTGACCGGAGCCCCCGGGCGGCCGGGCGTAGGGCTGGGTGGCCCCGTGCGGAACGCTCCCCGGCTGCTGCCGCCAGGGCCCGGGCCGTCCGTACGGGGGCTGCTGGCCGTACGGCGGCGGCTGCGCGGGGCCGCCGTCGGGGTCCCCGCCGCGGCGGCCGTCGCGGTACGGCGGGTCGGTCATCGTCGCTCCCGGGTCGCTGGCGCTCTTCGCGGAACGCGCTCGGATTCTGCCGCACCGGCCACGCCCTCGCGGAACGCGCCGGTCAGCCGCCGACGGCCACGGCCACCACGCCACGCCGGATCCGGTCCACCGCCGCGCGGGCCGTCCGGGCCACCGCGTCGTCGGCGACCTTGCCCAGCTGGTCGAGCAGGTCGAGCAGCTGCCGGGTCCACCGGACGAAGTCACCACCGGAGAGCTCGGTGCCGGCCTGCTCCGCCCCGGCCAGGACGCGGTCCAGGCTCTGCCCGTCGGCCCAGCGGTAGGCGGCCCAGGCGAAGCCCAGGTCGAGATCGCGGCTGGCCGGCACGCCATGGTCGAGCTCGACGTCCTGCAGCCGCGACCGGATCTGCCGCATTCCGCCGATCGCCGCCGCGACCTTGCCGGCCGGAACCGCGGGCAGGCTCGGGGTGTCCCGCCGGGCCTCGAAGACCAGCGTGGAGACCGCGGCCGCCAGCTCCGGCGCGTTCAGCCCCCGCCACACGCCGGCCCGCAGGCACTCGGCGGCCAGCAGGTCCGACTCCGACCAGATGCGGGACAGCCGGCGGCCGTCGTCGGTCACCACCGGGACGTCGTCGACCGCGCCGACCACCTCGGTGTCGGCCGGGACCAGCGGCGCGACCTCCGGCACCAGGTAGCCCAGCTCCTCCAGGACGTCGCAGGTGCGGTCGAACTGCCGGGTGAGCGATCCGGTGCGCTCGGCCATCGTCCGCTGCAGCGACTCCGCCTCCCGCACCGCGCGCAACCAGCGCTCGGCCACCCGCACCCGCTCCTCGCGGTCGGGCAGCTGGTGCACCGGGTGGTGACGCAGGGCCTGCCGCAGCTCGGCCAGCACCGGGTCGTCGGCCGCGGCCGAGCGGTTCTTCACCCGCCGGGCACCCAGCTCGTGCTCCACCCGGGCGTTGCGCAACGTGGAGGCGAGGTCCCGGCGCGCGTGCGGGCTGCGGTGGTTGAAGTTCTTGGGCACCCGGACCCGGGCCAGCGCCGTCACCGGCGCGGGGAAGTCCACCGAACCGAGCCGGCCGGCCCACTTGTCCTCGGTCAGCACGAGCGGCCGGGGGTCGGCGAGGTCGGTGATGCCGGGGTCGAGGACGACCGCGAGGCCCTGCCGCCGCCCCGTGGGCACCCGGATGACGTCGCCCGGGCGGAGCGCGGCCAGGGCGTCGGCGGCCTCCAGGCGGCGCTTGGCCTGCGAGTCGCGGGAGAGTTCCTTCTCCCGGTCGGCGATCTCCCGGCGCAGCCGCGCGTACGCGCCGACGTCCCCGTGGTCGGACCGCATCTCGGCGGCGAACTGCGCGGCGTCCCGTTCGTGCCGGGCGGCCGCCCGGGCCAGGCCCACCACCGAGCGGTCGGCCTGGAACTGGGCGAACGACGACGCCAGGAGCTCCCGCGCCCGCGCCCGGCCGAAGGAGCTGACCAGGTTGACCGCCATGTTGTAGCTGGGCCGGAAGCTCGACCGGAGCGGGTAGGTACGGGTGCTGGCCAGTCCGGCGACCACCGAGGGGTCCATGCCCGGCGACCAGATGACCACCGCGTGCCCCTCCACGTCGATGCCGCGGCGGCCGGCCCGGCCGGTGAGCTGCGTGTACTCCCCCGGCGTCACGTCGACGTGCGCCTCGCCGTTCCACTTGACCAGCCGCTCCAGGACGACGGTGCGTGCGGGCATGTTGATGCCCAGCGCGAGGGTCTCGGTGGCGAACACCGCCTTGACCAGGCCGCGCACGAAGCACTCCTCGACCGTCTCCTTGAACGCCGGCACCAGGCCGGCGTGGTGGGCGGCCAGCCCGGCCAGCAGGCCCTCGCGCCACTCCCAGAAGCCGAGGACGTGCAGGTCCTCCTCCGGCAGCGAGCCGGTGCGCTCGTCGATGATCGCGGCGATCTCCGCGCGCTCGGCCTCGTCGGTGAGCCGCAGGCCGCTCATCAGGCACTGGTGGACGGCGGCGTCGCAGCCGTTGCGGCTGAAGACGAACGTGATCGCCGGGAGCAGGCCGGCGCGGTCGAGCCGCTCGACGACGTCGGACCGGGCCGGCGGGCGGTACCGGGGCCGGTGGTGGCTCTCCCGGCGGCCCGGACCCCCCCAGCTGTCGATCCGGCGCTCGTACTCGCGCACGTAGCGCACCAGCTCGGGGTCGACGACGGAGGCGCCGCGCTCACGGGTGGACAGCGGACGGGGGCTGTCCCCCTGCTCACCGGCGTGCGCGGCCGGGCGGAGGGAGAACAGGTCGAACACCCGGCTCCCGACCAGCATGTGCTGCCAGAGCGGGATCGGCCGCACCTCGCTCACCACGACCTTCGTGTCGCCGCGCACGGTGACCAGCCAGTCGGCGAACTCCTCGGCGTTGCTCACCGTCGCCGACAGGGACACCAGGGTCACCGACGGCGGGAGGTGGATGATCACCTCCTCCCAGACCGCGCCCCGGAACCGGTCGGCGAGGTAGTGCACCTCGTCCATGACCACGTAGCCCAGCCCGCTCAGCGCCGGCGACTCGGCGTACAGCATGTTGCGCAGCACCTCGGTGGTCATCACGATCACCGGGGCGTCGCCGTTGACCGCGTTGTCGCCGGTCAGCAGCCCCACCCGCTCGGCGCCGTAGCGCTCCACCAGGTCGTTGTACTTCTGGTTCGACAGCGCCTTGATCGGCGTCGTGTAGAACGCCTTCCGCCCCTCGGCTAGGGCCTTGTGCACGGCGAACTCGCCCACCACGGTCTTGCCGGCGCCGGTGGGCGCGCAGACGAGGACCCCCGAGCCGTCCTCCAGCGCCTCGCAGGCCTCCACCTGGAACGGGTCCAGGGAGAAACCCAGCTCGGCGGTGAAGTCGGCCAGCATCGGGTGGGAGGTCCGCCTCCGGGCAGCGGCGTACCGCTCAGCGGGGCTGGACATGGCTCCACGTTAGGCGCTGGGCCCGGAACGATCAGGTCGGCTGACCATTCGGGGTCCTGGCTCACTGCTGACGGGCAGCCAGGACCCGGAACGACCAGGCCACCTGATCATCGGGGAGGTCCAGGCCGGGTCCTGGACGGGGCCGCGCCGACCACCCGGAGGGCGCCGGGGACGCACTCGCTCACGACCGGCAGCGGCGCCACCGGCTCGCCGTCGGCGTAGGTGGTGACGCCGGCGCAGGCCAGCTCCACGCGGGCAGCCCGGTGCACGGTGACCAGCGGGTGGTCGACGTGGGAACCGTCGGCCAGTCGCGGCTTGGTGCGGACCAGCTCCCGCCGGGTGGTGGCGCCGACGACGGTGACGTCGAAGAGCCCGTCGGCCGGGTCGGCGGCCGGGCAGATGCGCAGCCCGCCGCCGTACCAGGCGGTGTTGCCGACGGCGACCATCGTCGCCGGCAGGGTCCGTTCCTCACCGTCCAGCGACAGCGTCACCTCGTACGGGCGCAGCCGGGCCAGCTCGGTGAGGACGGCGATGTCGTAGCGCCGTCGCCCCGGCGGCCAGCGCAGCCGGTTGGCCCGGTCGGTCACGGCGGAGTCGAACCCGCAGCACAGCACCGTGGCCCACCACCGGTCCGCGGACCGGCCGGCGTCGACGCTCCGCGAACGGCCGGCGAGCAGGTCGGCGGCGGCGGCGCGGACCGCTGCGGCGGGGTCGGCGGGCACGCCGAGGGCGAGCGCCAGGTCGTTGCCGGTGCCGGCGGGGACCACCGCCAGGGGTGTCGTGGTGCCGGCGACCGCCTGCAGCGCGGCGTGCGCCGCGCCGTCCCCGCCGACGGCGAGCACCGCGGCCGCTCCGCCCGCCACCGCGGCGGTCGCCTGCCGCTCGGCGTCCGGCCGCGTGCACGCGTCGAGGACGCGGGGCGTCAGCCCGGCTTCCCGCAGCAGGCCGGGGACGGCGGCGGACAGGGCCCGTGCGCGGCCCCGGCCGGCGGCGGGGCTGGTGAGGACCGCGACGTCCACGCCGGTCAGCGCTGGGGGGACGGCGAGGAGTCGACGGGCTCGTCGAGGGATGAGGGGCGGGCGTCGAGCGGGGAGGCCTCGTCGTCGCCGAGGTCGTGGAAGTGCTCGGCGGCGGCGCGCCGGGCCCGGCGCCGGTCGACGACGCGGGCGAGCTGGATGGCGAGCTCGAACAGCACGATCATCGGCCCGGCCATGAGGAGCATGGTGAACGGGTCCTGCGTCGGCGTGACGAACGCGGCGAACACGATGGTGAGGAAGAAGATCCACCGGCGGCTCCTGGCCAGCACCTCGTGGCTCAGCACCCCGGCCAGGTTCAGCGCGACCGCGATGAGCGGCACCTCGAAGCTGGCGCCGAACGCGACCAGCAGCGACAGCACGAACCCGATGTAGTCCTGGGCGGTCAGCGCCACGACGACGCCGTCGCCGGCGAGGCTCAGCAGCAGCTCCAGCCCGGCCGAGAGCGACACGTAGGCCAGGACGGCGCCGAGGGCGAACAGCGTCGAGGAGACGGCGACGAACGCGATGCCGTAGCGCTTCTCGTTGCGCTTGAGGCCCGGGGTGATGAACGCCCACAGCTGGTACAGCCAGAACGGGGCGGAGAGCACCACCCCGGCCAGGAAGGCGACCTTGAGGCGGATGAAGACGCCACCGAAGACGTTGGTGATCAGCAGACCGCACCCACCGGCGTCGTCCCCGCCGTAGCGGAGTTCCTCGGGCAGCCCGCAGTACGGGGCACGGATGAACTCCCCGAGGCCGTGCCCGTACCACCAGAACGAGATCGCGGTGGCCACGAGGATGGCCAGCCCCGCCTTGGAGATGCGGTTGCGCAGCTCGGTGAGGTGCGCGATCAGGCTCATCGTCGCCTGCGCGTCGCGGGGTGGCCGACGCCGACGGCGCGTGCCGCGGGTCGACTCGCTCACCGCCGGGCTCCCGGGTGCAGGAGGGTCAGCGCGAGCTGTCGGACGAGCGTGCCTGGTCCGCCCGGGCCCGCAGGTCGGCGGCGCGGAGCTCGGCGAGCCGGGCCTCCTCCTGCAGCTGCGCGTTCGGGTCGCCGGACGGGGCCGGCGGGGGAACGATCTCACCGCGGACCGGCGTGGTGCTGACGGCGTCCTTCGAGCGGACGTCGTCGTCCTTCATGCCCTTCATCTCGCCCTTGAAGATGCGTAGCGAACGGCCGAGCGAGCGCGAGGCGTCGGGCAGCTTCTTGTAGCCGAAGAGCAGCAGGATGGCCAGGATGATCAGGCCGATCTCGAGCGGGCCGAGTCCCATGGCGCGTCCTCCAGAACGTTCGGGTGGCTGCGGCGATGCTACGCCGGGAAGGGTCGTCCCATAGGCCTGCGCCGACGCCGCCGGGCAGGCGGCGGCGTGTTCGCCCGCCGTTCAGCCGGCGGTCGTGCGCTGGTCGCGCAGCTGCGCGGCCCGTTCCGCGGACTGCTGCGCCTGCGCGCGCACCGGGGCGACGTCGCGCTCGGCCGCCTCGAGCTCCCGGCCCAGCCGGGCGAAGGCGCCCAGCGTGCCGTGCGCGACCACACCGAGGACGACGAGCGCCAGCACCACCACGACGGCCAGGACGATCCAGAACACCACGGCGGCGACCCTAGCCGTCGCGGCCCGGCGGAACGCCGTACCGGGCGAGGGCGGCCCGCGCCTCGGCGGCCACCTGGACGCCGATCTCGGACGGCTCGTCGACGACCGCCCTGCCGCCGAGGGTGGCCACCAGCCGCCGCGCCCAGGCGAGGTCGCCGGTGCGGACGGTGACGGCCAGCCCGCCGGGCGGGTCCTCGACCGGGGTGACGTCCTCGGTGGGGTAGTACTCGGCGACCCACCGCGCGCTGCGGTCCAGCCGCAGCCGGACCGCCGGGGCGTCGGGGGCCGGCTGGTAGATGCCGTCGTCCAGATTGCGCCCCGTGGCCTGCGGCGGGGGCGCGGCCGCCTCGTCGAGGACGACGACGTCGTCGAGCCGGTCGAGCCGGAACAGCCGGACCCCCTCGGCCCGCCGGCACCAGGCCTCCAGGTACGACCGGCCGTCGACCAGGAGCAGCCGCATCGGGTCCACGGTGCGCTCGGTGCGCTCGTCACGGGTCGGCACGTAGTAGTGCAGGTGGAGGGCGCGGCGGCGCTCGAGGGCGTCGCGGACGACGGCCAGGTTCTCCTCCCGCGCGTCCACGCTGACCGCCACCGGGCTGACCCGGTCGGCCGCGTCACCGGCTGCGGCCGACACCTTGGCCAGCGCGTGGCTGACCGCGTCCCGCTCGGCGAGCCCCGGCAGCTCGAGCAGCGTGCGCAGCGCCACCACGAGCGCGACCGCCTCGTCGGTGGTCAATCGCAGCGGCCGGACCATGCCGGCGCTGAAGGTGACCCGGACCCGGTCGCCCTCGAAGGCGACGTCGATCAGGTCACCGGGACCGTAGCCGGGCAGGCCGCACATCCAGAGCAGCTCGAGGTCGCTGCGCACCTGCCGTTCGGTCACGCCGAAGTCGCGGGCGACCTCGGCGACCGCCACCCCGTCGGGGCGGGCGCTCAGGTACGGCACGAGGGCCAGCAGCCGGGTCATCCGGTCGGTCGTCCTCACGCGCCCTCCCCCATCGCGGCCAGGCGGGTCAGCCGGGCGATGACCGCCTCGCGGACCTGGGCGGGCGCCTCCACCACGACGTCGGCGCCGTAGGCGGCCAGCTGGTCGGCCAGCGCCCACGGCTCGGTGGTGCGCAGCTGCAGCCGGTCGTCGCCGTCGTCGGCGGGGCCGAGCGACGTGGCGTGCCGGCGCAGCCCCACCGCGGTGCCGGGCCGGGCGCGGACGACGACCAGGTGCTCCTCCCCCCCGACCTGGCCGGCCACGACCGCGGTGAGGTCGAGGTCGGCCGGGGGCTCGAACGCCCCGGCCGGGCCGACCGCCTTGGGTGCGCCGACCACCCGGGACAGGCGGAACACCCGCGGGGCCTGCCGGTGCAGGTCGTGGCCGACGAGGTACCAGCGCCCGTGCCAGGCGACGACGCCCCACGGCTGGACGTCCCGGCGGACGGCGGTGTCCTCGTCGGGACGCCGGTAGTCGAACTGCAGCCGGCGGCGGTCGCGCGCCGCGGCGTAGCAGGGCTCGAACGCCGTCTCTCCCCGGTCGATGCGGGGCTGGATGGGGATCGAGCCGGAGGTGTCGACGTCGACCCCGGCGGCTCTGAGCTTGACCAGCGCGCTCTGCGCGGCGCCGGCCAGCTGCGCCGACTCCCAGAGCCGCAGTGCCAGGCCCACCGCGGCCGCCTCCTCGCCGGTCAGGTGGATCTCGGGCAGCTCGTAGTCGGCGCGGGCGATGCGGTAGCCGTCCTCGGTGTCGAAGACGCTGGTGCGGCCGGTCTCCAGCGGCACGCCCATCTCGCGCAGCTCGGCCTTGTCCCGCTCGAACATCCGCTTGAACGCCTCGTCGGCCCGGTCGCTGCCGTCGTCGGCCTCGTAGCCGGGCACCGTCGCGCGGATCCGTGCGGCGGTCACGTACTGCCGGGTGCTGAGCAGCGCGATGACCAGGTTGACCAGTCGCTCCGCCCGCTTGGCCGCCATGACGACCAGGCTAGTCAGCCGGTGCCCGGTCCACCTCGCCGGTGCGCCGTCCCCGGGGTCCGCTGGCTAGCCTTCCTCCATGCCCTTCTCCGCCACTCCTCCTCCGCCCTCGCGCATCCGTTGGCGCCGCGGTCGGGTGACGGCCAGCGCACGGAGCGGGCGGGACACCTTCGCGCTGACCGTCGACGTTCCCGGCGACGGGGAGCTCCCCGCCCTCGCGTACGCGTCGCTGGTCGGCTCACCCGAGGTCGGCGACGACGTGCTCCTCAACACCACGGCGCTCGCCCAGGGCCTCGGGACCGGGGGCTACGCGCTCGTCGTCGCCCTCCCCGACCGGCTGCCGCCGGACCCGGAGGGCCCCGGCCACCTGGTCAAGGCCCGGTACACACCGCTGCAGGTGACGGTGCAGGGCGTCGACGAGCAGGAGACCGAGCACCACGCCGCGATCGCGGCGGCCGACGACCTCGCCGGGATGCCGGTGGTGGTCGCGGACCTGCACTCGGCCCTGCCGGCCGTCCTCATCGGGATGCTCGCGACCGACCCGGACCTGAAGGTCGCCTACGTGATGACCGACGGCGGCGCGCTGCCCGCCGCCTTCTCCCGGACGCTCGACGCGCTGAAGACCTCGTTGGCGGGGGTGGTCACCGTGGGTCAGGCCTTCGGCGGTGACCTGGAGGCGGTCACCCTGCACACCGGGCTGCTGGCGGCCAAGCACGTGCTCGGCGCGGACCTGGCGATCGTCAGCCAGGGGCCGGGCAACCTGGGCACCGGAACGCCGTGGGGCTTCTCCGGCGTCGCCGCCGGCGAGGCGTGCAACGCGGTGAGCGTGCTGGGCGGCCTGCCCGTGGGTGCGCTGCGGATCTCCGACGCAGACCCGCGTCCCCGGCACCGCGGGGTCTCCCACCACTCGCTGACCGCGTTCGGGCGGGTGGCCCTCGGCGGAGTGACCCTGGTCGCGCCGCGGGGGCTGACGTCGGAGCTGGGCGGCCAGGTGGACGAGGACCTCGCCGGGCAGCCCGAGCGCAACGTCGTGGTGTGGGTGGACACCGACGGGCTCGACGCCGCTCTGGGGCTCTCCCCCGTGCCGCTGCGCACGATGGGCCGCGGCTACCCCGAGGAGCGCGCCTACTTCCTCGCCGCCGCCGCGGCCGGCCGCTACGCCGCCCTGCAGGTACCCCTGCCGGAGGCCGCCCTGGCCCAGGAGGGGCCCACCGAGGGCACCGACCGAGCGGGGGCGGACGCCACCACCTGAGGCCGTGCGGGAACCGGCCCGCAGGGGTCCGCGCAGGCACGACCCAGCGGCTCGACGCCGTCGGGCACGGCACCGGGCCGCGGTGCAGGCCCGAGGACTGCAGCTCACATGGAGGCGATGAGCTTCTCGACGCGCTCGTCGACGGACTTGAACGGGTCCTTGCACAGCACGGTGCGCTGGGCCTGGTCGTTGAGCTTGAGGTGCACCCAGTCGACGGTGAAGTCCCGGCGCTTCTCCTGGGCCTTGCGGATGAACTCGCCGCGCAGCTTGGCGCGGGTCGTCTGCGGCGGCACGTTCTTCGCTTCGAACACCCGGGGCTCGTGGACGACGCGGTCGACCTGACCGTTGCGCTCGAGCAGGTAGTAGAGGCCGCGGGTGCGGCTGATGTCGTGGTAGGCGAGGTCCATCTGCGCGACCCGCGGGGAGGACAGCGGCAGGTCGCGCTTGGCCCGGTACCGCTCGATCAAGCTGTACTTGATGGCCCAGTCGATCTCCCGGTCGATGAGGCTGAGGTCCTCGCTGTCGACGGCCTTGAGCACCCGCCCCCACAGCTCCAGCATCTGCCGGTGCACGGGGCTGCAGCCCTCGCGGTCGACGAACTCGGTGGCCCGGCTGTGGTACTCGGACTGGATCTCCAGCGCCGACATCTCGCGGCCGCCGGCCAGCCGCACCTTGCGGCGGCCGGTCATGTCGTGGCTGATCTCCCGGATCGCCCGGATCGGGTTCTCCAGCGTCATGTCCCGGATGGGCACCCCCGCCTCGATCATGCGCAGCACGAGGTCGGTCATGGTGACCTTGAGCAGCGTCGTCGTCTCGCTCATGTTCGAGTCGCCGACGATGACGTGCAGCCGGCGGTAGCGCTCGGCGTCGGCGTGCGGCTCGTCGCGGGTGTTGATGATCGGGCGGGACCGGGTGGTGGCGCTGGAGACGCCCTCCCAGATGTGCTCGGCGCGCTGGCTGACGCAGTAGATCGCGCCGCGCGGCGTCTGCAGCACCTTGCCGGCGCCGACGACGACCTGCCGGCTCACCAGGAACGGGATCAGGACGTCGGCCAGCCGCCCGAACTCGCCGTGCCGGCCGACGAGGTAGTTCTCGTGGCAGCCGTAGCTGTTGCCGGCCGAGTCGGTGTTGTTCTTGAACAGGTAGATGTCGCCGGTGACGCCCTCCTCGGCCAGGCGCTGCTCGGCGTCGACCAGCAGCCCCTCGAGGATCCGCTCGCCGGCCTTGTCGTGGACGACCAGCTCGGAGAGGTCGTCGCACTCGGCCGTGGCGTACTCGGGGTGGCTGCCGACGTCGAGGTAGAGCCGGGAGCCGTTGCGCAGGAACACGTTGGAGCTGCGCCCCCACGACACCACGCGCCGGAACAGGTACCGCGCCACCTCGTCCGGCGAGAGCCGACGCTGGCCCTTGAAGGTGCACGTGACGCCGTACTCGGTCTCTATCCCGAAGATCCGTCGGTCCACGCTTCGAGACTAGGCGCCGGGAGCGACACAGGCCCATCGCCGGACCCGCGGGTTCGCTACCGCTTCGCGTCGAGCCGCTGCAGCAGGTCGTCGAACGCCTGCTCGATCTCGTCGTGTCCGTTCTGCGCCGCGCGCTGCTTGCCGTGGATCAGCGCCGCCCGGTTGACCTTCGCGAAGTCCCCGTAGGGGAAGTGGTAGCGCTTCTTGGTCTCCACGTTCGCGTCCGGGTCGACGGCGAGGTGCCAGGCGGCGTAGCCGTCCCAGCCGTGCTCGTCGATCTCGGCGTTGCCGTCGTCGGCGGACGGCGCGGCGTCGGACCACTCGGTCTCGTCGTCGTAGGTGCCCGCGTCGATCAGCTTCCGCGCCCGGGCGACGGCGTCCTGGTTCACCTCGTAGTTCGGCATGCCGTCTCCCCTACCCAGCCGACGGGCTCAGTCCTCCGGTTCCCCGTCGGTCCGCGGGTGGCTCTCGCCGGTGTCGGGAACGCCGCCCGCGGTGTCCGGCGCCGCCGGGTCGCCGAGGCCGGCGGGCGTGCCGGGTGCGGGGTGGGTGGGCACGTGGGCGGAGTGCTGCGTCTGCGGCTCCTGCTCCCCGGCCTGCCCGTCGCCCAGGAGGCCGTGCAGGGCGGCGCCGACGACGCGTCGGAACGCCCGCTTGGGCCGCCGCCGGTCGAGGACGGCGACCTCGAGCTGCTGGGCGCCCAGACGAGCGGGGCCGCCGTTGCCGGCGCCGGCCGTGGCGGGGCTGACGGCGGAGAGTGCGTCGACCCCCACCTTCAGCGCGTCGGCCAGGCCCATGCCGGGGTGGAAGTTCTCGCGCAGGTGCGAGGTCACCGAGTCGGCCTGACCGCCCATGACGACGAAGTGCGGCTCGTCGACGACGGAGCCGTCGAAGGTGAGCCGGTAGAGCTGGTCGCGGTCGGGGGTCTCCCCGACCTCGGCGATGCAGAGCTCGACCTCGTAGGGCTTCATCTGCTCGGTGAAGATGGCGCCGAGCGTCTGGGCGTAGGCGTTGGCGATGACGCGGCCGGTGACGTCGCGGCGGTTGTAGGAGTAACCGCGGACGTCGGCCAGGCGCACCCCGGCCACCCGGAGGCTCTCGAACTCGCTGTAGCGGCCGACAGCGGCGAAGCCGATCCGGTCGTAGATCTCGCCGATCTTGTGCAGCGTGGAACTGGGGTTCTCGGCGATCAGCAGGACGCCGTCGGCGTAGGTGAGGACGGCGACGCTGCGGCCGCGGGAGATGCCCTTGCGGGCGTACTCCGAGCGGTCACGCATGACCTGCTCGGCGGAGGCGTAGTACGGCATGGTCATGGCTCAGGCCTCCCGCTCGGTGTTCTGGCGGTCCGCGGCCGCGCGCTCGGTGACGATGCGGTCGGCGACCGCGGCCACCTCGGCGTCGGTCAGCCGGACGGCGCCCTCGGCGTCCACCCGGTAGACGATCGGGTAGAGCCGGCGGACCGGGTCGGGGCCGCCGGTGGCGGAGTCGTCGTCGGCGGCGTCGTAGAGGGCCTCGACGACGGTGCGGGTGGCCTCGTCGGCGGGCAGGCCGTACCGCCAGGTCTTCTTCAGTGAGTTCTTGGCGAACAGCGATCCTGAGCCGACGGCGGCGTACCCGCGCTCCTCGTAGTTCCCGCCGGTGACGTCGTAGCTGAAGATGCGCCCCGGGGAGGAGCCCGGCGCGGCGTCGAGGTCGAAGCCGGCGAAGAGCGGGACGACGGCGAGACCCTGCAGCGCGGCGCCGAGGTTGCCGCGGATCATCTGGGCCAGGCGGTTGGCCTTGCCGTCGAGGCTCATCGTGAGCCCCTCGATCTTCTCGTAGTGCTCGAGCTCGACCTGGTAGAGCTTCACCATCTCGATCGCGATGCCCGCGGCGCCGGCGACGCCGATGACGCTGTAGGAGTCGGCCGGGTAGACCTTCTCGATGTCGCGGCTGGAGATCAGGTTGCCCATCGTGGCCCGGCGGTCGCCGCCCATGAGGACGCCGCCGTCGTAGGTCGCCGCGACGATCGTGGTGCCGTGCGGCGCGATGTCACCCACGGGCAGCTGTGGAACGGGCCGGCGGCCGGGCAGGAGCTCCGGCGCGGCCGTCGACAGGAAGTCGGTGAACGAGGAGCCCACCCGGTCCAGGTAGGCGGGCGGGAACCCGCTCCGGCCAGCCGACGACTCGCTCACCCATCCACCTCTCCCGCCTGCGTCTGCCGGCGTGACCGCTGCTCCACCGGGACGCCGCGCGTGGTGCTCGCGCGCCTTCCCGGACCTCGCTGCGACCCTACCGGCGGCCGGTGACGTCGGCTGGCCCGTCCGGGTCCGCGCTGCCCACGGCCTGGAGGAGCGCCAGCGCCTGCTGCTCACGGTGGTGCTGCACGTAGAAGGCGGCCATGTGCAGCAGGTCGGGGTCGTCCCTGAACTGCCCGAGACCGCCGTTGCAGTTGAAGCAGAGGAGCGCACGAACCGCGCCGGTCTGGTGGTCGTGGTCCACGTGCTCGGCGGGGTTCGTCCGGCAGACGGCGCAGACCCCGCCCTGCGCGGCGAGCATGACGTCGGCCTCGGCCGCGGTGATCCCGTACCGGCGCGCCAGGTGGTACGTGCGGGAGCCCCCGACCTTGGCCCGGGACGCCTTGCCTCGTTCGTTGTGGCAGGGCAGGCAGTAGGTGCCGTAGCCCGACGCGGCCGCGCGTGAGCGTGGGAACCCGGCGACCGGCTGGACATTGCCGCAGTCCGGGCACCACTTCGATCCGTCCGGCACGAAGAGGCCAGCCGGAGGGACGCGGTACCGGCGTGCCTCGACCCGCCGCGCCTCTCGACTCCGCGAGGACCGCTCCGCCAGATGCTGGCGGCAGTAGAACGCCAACCCGTCGCGTGCGCGACGGTTCCGGCTGAACTGGGCTATCGGCAGGTGGCGGCCGCAGTCACGGCAGAACTTCGTGTCCATGGAGTCGGGATGCGCAGGCGATGATCTTGTTCACTCCCCGCCTTTTTGTACATAGGCACGCACGAACTCCTCGGCGTTCTCCTCGAGGACGTCGTCGATCTCGTCCAGGAGCGAGTCGACGTCCTCGGTCATCTCCTTGTGCCGCTCGGCGACCTCGGTGTCGACCGAGGCCTCGACCTCGTCTGTCTCCTCGCGCGACCGCGTCGCCTTCTGCTGCCCGCCGGTGTCCCTGGTGGCCATCGCTCGCCCTCCGCTCCTGAGAACTGCTGCTGCGCAGAAAGCTACCCGCACACACCGACATCCGGACGCCCCGAGAGCGACTCCGCCCTGCCCGGCACAGGCGACCGGCCGACAGGAGGCATGTCGCGGCACCGTCATGGAACCGTCAGGGCTCCGGGCTGTCGGCCGTAGCTCCGGGCGGGAACACCGAGGGTGCGGACCGTCACCTCCTCGGTCCGACGACCGTTCAGAGGCCGTGGCGGACGCCCGGCAGCCGGCCGAGAGGGACGACTGGCTTCCCGACGGCCTCCAGCAGGATCTGCGGGAGCTGCACGACGTCCCCGCCGATCAGCGGGCCGAGAGGCTGCAGGACGTCCTGCGGTCCGGCCTGGACGGCGAGTACGGCGGAGAGGTCGAGCAGTGGACCCAGCAGCTCGAGGGGTTCCCGTCCTCGGTCCCGGAGGACCTGCGCGACGACCTCGGGCAGCTGTCGGGGCAGGAACCCGGCCAGCTCCGCGAGGACCTCGGTGACGTCGTCGTCGACTCGGCCCGCTCCGGTCAGTACGGCCTGGGCCTGGACACGCGGACCGGCTGGGCAGGCGACGCCGCGGAGCGGTCGAACCTCTCCAGAGCACTCGACGGCACCTCGGGCGACGGCGGCAACTGACCACCCGGTCCCCGGCGACTCAGCCGCCGGTGATGGTGTCCACCAGCTCCTGCGCCGTCGCCGAGGCCTCGAACAGAGCGCCCACGTGCTCGCGGGTGCCCCGCAGCGGCTCCATGGTCGGGATCCGGACCAGGTTCTCCCGCCCCAGGTCGAACACCACCGAGTCCCAGGACGCCGCGGCGACCTGGGCGGGGAAGCGGCGCAGGCACTCGCCGCGGAAGAACGCCCGCGTGTCGCCGGGCGGGTGCACCATCGCGCGGGCGACCTCCTCGTCGGTCAGCAGCCGCTGCATGGCGCCCCGGGCCACCAGCCGGTGGTACAGCCCCTTGTCGGTCCGCACGTCGGAGTACTGCAGGTCGACCAGGCGCAGCCGGGAGTCACCCCAGCCCAGGCCGTCGCGGGCGCGGTAGCCCTCCAGCAGCCGCAGCTTGGCCGGCCAGTCCAGCCGGTCGGCCAGGCGCATGGGGTCGGCCTCCAGGTCGTCGAGCACCTCGGCCCAACGACGCAGCACGTCGGCGGTCTGCTCGTCGGCCTCTCCTCCGTTCTCGACGAACCGCACGGCCTGCTCGAGGTAGCAGCGCTGGACCTCGACGGCGGTCATGCGACGGCCGTCGCGCAGGAGCACCCGGTGGCTGAGCGTCGGGTCGTGGCTGATCGCCTGCAGCTCCTGCACCGGCTCCTCGAGGGCCAGGTCGTGCGGGAGCGCCCGCGCCTCGATCATCGCCAGCACCAGCGACGTCGTCCCGACCTTGAGGTACGTCGCGAGCTCGGCGAGGTTGGCGTCTCCGATGATCACGTGCAGCCGGCGGTACTCGTCGGGGTTGGCGTGCGGCTCGTCGCGTGTGTTGATGATCGGCCGCTTGAGCGTCGTCTCCAGGCCCACCTCGACCTCGAAGAAGTCGGCCCGCTGCGACAGCTGGAAGCCCTCCTTGCGGCTCTCGGTGCCGATGCCGACCCGGCCCGAGCCGGCGAACACCTGGCGGGTCACGAAGAACGGCACCAGCCCACGGATGATGTCGATGAACGGGGTACGCCGGTCCATCAGGTAGTTCTCGTGGGAGCCGTAGGAGGCGCCCTTGCCGTCGGTGTTGTTCTTGTAGAGCTGGATGGGCTGCGTGCCGGGGACGCGCGCCGCGCGACGGGCCGCCTCGGCCATCACCCGCTCCCCCGCCTTGTCCCACAGCACGATGTCGCGCGGGGTCGTGACCTCCGGGGTCGAGTACTCGGGGTGCGCGTGGTCGACGTAGAGCCGGGCGCCGTTGGTCAGGATGACGTTGGCCATCCCGGAGTCCTCGTCCAGGTCGTTGTGGTCGAGGGCCTGCGCCGGCGTGAGGTCGAAGCCGCGGGCGTCGCGCAGCGGCGACTCCTCCTCGAAGTCCCAGCGCGGCCGGCGCGGGGTCGGCGCCTCGGCGACGGCCCACGCGTTGACCACCTGGCTGCTCAGCGTGGTCGGGTTCGCCCCCGGCTGCCCCGGCACGGAGATCCCGTACTCCACCTCGGTCCCCATGACCCGCCGCACACTCATGGCCCAACCCTAGGCCGCACCGGTCCGGAGGCTCCGGGTCGCCACCGGACCGGTGCGGTGGCAGGCATCGAGACGAATCCGTAACCTCGGTGGAGCCCCGGCCGCAGCAGAGCGGTCGGGAACGCGCGCGGGATGCAACGGCCGTCGAGCCGCTCCCCGTGCAGTCACCGGACGTGCCGCGCGTCCTCTCCGCCCAGCGGCACGGTCCTCCATCTCTCCGGCTCCGTGGGCGGAGCGTGCTGCCGTCGCGACGGCGGGCACGTCGGCGCCCGCCGTTCGAGAGGATCATGACGAACCCGAGCACCACCTCACGCCTGTCCACCCGCTCCCTCCGGCGTCGCACCGCCGGCATCGCCGCCACCGGCGCCGTGCTCCTGGCCCCGTTCCTGGGAACCGGCACCGCCGCGGCTGCCGACGGCGCCACCTGGGACCGCCTCGCGCAGTGCGAGAGCAGCGGCGACTGGGCGATCAACACCGGGAACGGCTACTACGGCGGCCTCCAGTTCTCGCCGTCCACCTGGGCGGGCTTCGGCGGCACCGAGTACGCCGAGCGCGCCGACCTGGCCACCCGTGAGCAGCAGATCGCGATCGCCGAGAAGACCCTGGCGGTCCAGGGCTGGGGCGCCTGGCCGGCCTGCTCGGCGAAGCTGGGTCTGGGCGAGGCGGACAAGGCGGGCAGCGCCGCGGCGCCCGCGCCCGCGCCGGCGCCGGCAGCGGAGGCCCCAGCGCCCGCTCCGGCAGACCCCGCCGCGCCGTACACGGTGCGCGCCGGCGACACGCTGTCGGCGATCGCCGCGGACAACGGGCTGCAGTGGCGGTCGCTGTACGAGAACAACCGGGACGTCATCGGCGCGGACCCCGCGTTGATCTTCCCCGGTCAGGTGCTCGACGTGGCCTGACCGCCCCGGCACAGGGATCGGCCCGGCCCACCCCGTGGGGTGGACCGGGCCGTTCGCTGTCCTTCCAGACCCGCCCCGGGCGGACGGGCCCTGGCTACAGGTACTGGCCGGTGTTCGTGGCCGTGTCGATGGCCCGGCCGGTCTCGTTGCCCTTGCCGCTGATCAGCGTGCGGATGTAGACGATCCGCTCGCCCTTCTTGCCCGAGATCCGCGCCCAGTCGTCGGGGTTGGTCGTGTTCGGCAGGTCCTCGTTCTCCTTGAACTCGTCGAGGCAGGCCTGCATCAGGTGCCCGACCCGGAGCCCTCCGGTGCCGGTCTCCAGCCGCTCCTTGATCGCCATCTTCTTCGCGCGGTCGACGATGTTCTGCAGCATGGCCCCGGAGTTGAAGTCCTTGAAGTACAGGACCTCCTTGTCACCGTTGGCGTAGGTGACCTCGAGGAAGCGGTTCTCCTCGCTCTCGGTGTACATCCGCTCGACGGTGCGCTGGATCATCCCGGCGATCGTCGAGTCGCGGTTGCCACCGTGCTCGGCGAGGTCGTCGGGGTGCAGCGGCAGCTCCGGCACCAGGTACTTGCTGAAGATGTCGCGGGCCGCCTCGGCGTCGGGGCGCTCGATCTTGATCTTCACGTCCAGCCGGCCGGGCCGGAGGATCGCCGGGTCGATCATGTCCTCGCGGTTGGAGGCGCCGATGACGATGACGTTCTCCAGCCCCTCGACGCCGTCGATCTCGCTGAGCAGCTGAGGGACGATCGTCGACTCGACGTCGGAGGAGACCCCCGAACCGCGGGTGCGGAAGATCGAGTCCATCTCGTCGAAGAACACGATGACCGGCGTGCCCTCGCTGGCCTTCTCGCGGGCCCGCTGGAAGACCAGGCGGATGTGCCGCTCGGTCTCCCCGACGTACTTGTTGAGCAGCTCCGGGCCCTTGATGTTCAGGAAGTACGACTTCGCCTGGTTCACGCCCTCGCCGCGGACGGCGGCGACCTTCTTCGCCAGCGAGTTCGCCACCGCCTTGGCGATCAGCGTCTTGCCGCAGCCGGGCGGGCCGTACAGCAGGATGCCCTTCGGCGGCCGCAGCTGGTACTCGCGGAACAGGTCGGCGTGCAGGAACGGCAGCTCGACGGCGTCGCGGATCTGCTCGATCTGCCGGGAGAGCCCGCCGATGTCGGCGTAGTCGATGTCGGGGACCTCTTCGAGGACCAGCTCCTCGACCTCGCTCTTGGGGATGCGCTCGTAGACGTAGCCCGAGCGCGTCTCCAGCAGCAGCGAGTCGCCCACGCGCAGCGGCTGACCGGTCAGCGAGTCGGCGAGGTAGACCACGCGCTCCTCGTCGGTGTGTCCGATGACCAGCGCACGCTGCGTGACGCCGTCGACCGGCTCCAGCAGCTCCTTGAGCATGACGACGTCACCCTGGCGCTCGAACTCCCGCGCCTCGACGACGTTCATCGCCTCGTTGAGCATGACCTCCTGGCCGGCCCGCAGCTCGTCCACCGGGACGTTCGGCGACACCGACACCCGCAGCTTCCGGCCACCGGTGAAGACGTCGACGGTGCCGTCGTCGTACCCGGTAAGGAAGACGCCGTAGCCCGACGGCGGCTGCCCGAGCCGGTCCACCTCCTCCTTGAGCGCGACCAGCTGCTCGCGGGCGTCCCGCAGCGTGCCGGCCAGCTTGTCGTTGCGCTCGGAGAGGAAGGCCGCCCGGCCTTCCGCCTCCGCGATCCGCTCCTCCAGCGCGCGCACCTGGCGCGGGCTGTCGGCCACCTTGCGGCGGAGCAGGCCGATCTCCTCCTCGAGGTAGGAGATCTGGCTGAGCAGCGCCGTCACGTCGCGTTCGCGCCGCGCGCGCAGTTCGTCAGGACCCAGGCCCATCACGCACCTCCGCACTGTCGGGGGAGCCAGGACGCAAATCTATACACGCGCGGCGATACTTCGCCGTGGGCTCGCTGAGGTCGCGACGCGGTGCTAGGAGGTCGCGAACCGCGCCCACGGCTCCGTCCCGAGGCTCGCCGCGAGCCGGCGAGCGGGAAGGGGGCCAGGGGCCGCTTTCAGTGCTTCTGCGCGCGGCGCTGCCGGATCGGGGCGACGGTGCCCTCGGCGAGACGGCGGGCGGTCACCAGGAAGGCGGTGTGCGCCACCATCCGGTGCTCCGGCCGCACCGCCAGGCCCACCGCGTGCCACGGCCGCATCAGCGTCTCCCAGGCGTAGGGCTCGGTCCAGACGCCCTGCGCGCGCAGCGCCTCCACGTAGGTGGACAGCTGGGTGACCGTCGCGACGTAGCCGACCAGCACCCCGCCCGGCCGCAGCGCGGCGGCGACGGTGGGCAGCACCGCCCAGGGCTCGAGCATGTCGAGGACGACGCGGTCGACGACCTCCTCGGCGGGGTGGTCGGCGAGGTCGCCCAGCCGGAGGGTCCAGTTGGCCGGCACCTCGCCGAAGAACGCCCCGACGTTGCCGCGGGCGACGTCGAGGAAGTCCTCGCGCCGCTCGTAGCTGGTCAGGGAGCCCTCGGCGCCGACCGCGCGCAGCAGCGAGCAGCTCAGCGCGCCCGAACCGGCCCCGGCCTCCAGGACCCGCATGCCCGGGCCGACGTCGCCGAAACCGACGATCTGCGCGGCGTCCTTGGGGTAGATGACCTGCGCGCCGCGGGGCATGGAGAGCACGTAGTCGGACAGCAGCGGTCGCAGCGCCAGGTAGCCGGTGTTGGCCGTCGAGTGGACGACCGAGCCCTCGGGGGCGCCGATGAGATCGTCGTGCTCGATCGCCCCGCGGTGGGTGTGGAACTGCTTGCCCGGCGTGAGGACGACGGTGTGCAGGCGGCCCTTGGGGTCGGTCAGCTGCACCCGGTCGCCGGCCACGAAGGCGCCCTCGACCGGCTCGGCCCGCTGGGCCGGCACCTCGGCCGGCGCGTCCGTCGGCGCCTGCGCGGGCGTCTCCCCGGACGCGGGCTGCGCCTCGTCGACGACGTCGGTCCCCGGCTCCTGCTCACTGGTCACGGGCGATCAGCGTACGGACGGCGTGGATGTGACCCGGGACGCCGACGCGGCGCGGGCACTCGGAACTGTCGGAGGGGCGACCTAGCCTCGGGGGCATGACGGCGATGGTGCACACCGAACCGCAGGCCGACGGCTCCGCTCCGGCGGCCGTCCCGCCCACCGAGGACGCCCCGGCCCCCCGCCGCCCCTCGTTGTCGCCCAGCCGCGCGGCCGACTTCAAGACGTGCCCGCTGCTGTACCGCTTCCGCACCATCGACCGGCTGCCCGAGCGCAAGAGCCTCGCCGCGGTCCGTGGCACCCTCGTCCACTCGGTGCTCGAGCGGCTCTACGACCTGCCGCCGGCCCGGCGCACCCCCGAGGAGGCGCTGGAGCTGCTGGAGCCGGCCTGGGCGGAGCTGCGGGAGGAGCCCGGCATCGCCGAGCTGTTCGAGACCGCGCAGGCCGACGGCGGCGAGACCGACGCGAACGCCCCCGAGTCCGTCGCGGTGTGGCTGGCGTCGGCCGGAAAGCTCGTCGAGCGCTACTTCACGCTGGAGGACCCTCGCCGGATCCAGCCCGACGGGCGCGAGCAGCTGGTGGAGGTGACGCTCCCCGACGGGCTGCTGCTGCGCGGTTACGTCGACCGGCTCGACGTCGCCCCGAACGGTGCACTGCGGGTGGTCGACTACAAGACCGGCTCGATGCCCCGCGAGGCCTTCGAGTCCAAGGCGCTCTTCCAGATGAAGTTCTACGCGCTGGTCCTCTGGCGCACCCGCGGCGTGGTCGCCGCCCAGCTCAAGCTGCTCTACCTGGGTGACGGCGACGCGCTGACCTACGCCCCGGAGGAGGCCGAGCTGGTCCGCTTCGAGCGGACGCTGCTGGCCATCTGGTCGGCCATCGAGCGGGCCGTCGCCACCGGTGAGTTCCGGCCGAACAAGTCCCGCCTGTGCGGCTGGTGCGACCACCAGGCGCTGTGCCCGTCCTGGGGCGGCACTCCCCCGCCGTTCCCCGCCGAGGCGGCCGCGGCCGCGGGCTGGCGCACCACCCTGCCGGTCGCCCCCGTCTGACCCACGGCAGCCGCTGACGGTGATGCGCACGTCGGTGAGCGCACGAGGGTCGGGCGGCGGGGGCGTCGGGTCGCCCGGTCAGGCGGGACGCTCAGCGGCCGGGGACCGCCCTGGCCGGTCCGGCCGCGAGCACCTCGTCGAGCTCGGCCGGCCCGACGCCCACCAGCGTGCCCCGCAGGGTGAGCCCGGGGGTCGGCGGCACCGGCTGCAGCGCGGGCACGCCGAGCACCGCCATCCCGGCGGCCAGCCCCGCGGTCACGCCGACCAGGGAGTCCTCGATCACCACGCAGCCGGCGGGATCGACGCCCAGTGCCGCCGCGGCCTGCAGGTAGGGCGCCGGATCGGGCTTGCGGGCCGGCACCTCGTCGCCGCAGACGGTCACATCGAACGGATCCGCGCCCAGGTCGGCGGTGATGCTGGCCAGGACGAGCGCGGCGAGCCGGCGGGGGGTGGTCGTCACGAGGGCGGTGGCCGGGCCGGCCTCGCGGACGGCGGCCAGCAGCTCGCGAGCCCCGGGACGCCACGGGATGCCGCCCCCGGACATGAGCACCGCCACCCGGTCCTCGATCCAGCCGGCATCGGCGAGCAGCTGCGCCTCGGTCCGGTGCACCCCGAGATCGGCGTGGAGCACCTGCATGGCGCGCCGCATGCTGGTGCCCACCGTCGCAGCACGTGCCTCCGGCGACATCTGCCCGCCGAGCGAGGCGGCGAGCTCGAACATCGCCTCGCCCCAGTACTCCTCGGTCTCCACGAGCGTGCCGTCCATGTCGAACAGCACCGCCCGGACGCCGTCGCCGACCGAGGGGGCCGTGGCCCCCCGTCCACCCACCGGAGCCACCGACACGCTCCCGAGTTTAAGGACGACGCCACCGTCCTTTCCCCCGCACCGGGCGACGTGGCGCGGATCTCAGGCCGGGCGGATCCCAGCGTCACCATGCCCGTGCCCTGGACCCCGAACCGGTTGAGGGCGCCGAGGTCGGCCTGGTAGCTCTGCGGGCCCTCGTGCGCCGAGGCGGCGGACGTGGACAGCAGCGGGAAGGCCGCGGCGGCGAGCGCGACGGTCGGGAGTGCGAGTGCCTTGCGCAGGGTGTGCTCCTCGTGGTCGGAATGGTGGCCTGGAGCAGCGCGCGCTGCCCGGCAGGAGGTCCCTGCCGCCGCGCTGTCCGTCCTGCTTTCGGCGGCCGCGGCCGGATCGGTTCACCCCGTTCTGGGGGAATGCCGACCGCCCGGTTGGTGGTTGACCGCGACCGCGTGGTCGCCGACGCTGTCGCCGCCCGGGACAACCGGAAACCCGGCGGTGCACGAAGGACAGGCGTGACTGCTTCGCGACGCCCGCCCTGCGGCCGGGTCCACCGGCAGCGGGCAGCCACGCTGCTGCTCGCCCTGGTGGCCGCAGGCGCGCGTGAGCCGCGCCGTTCCGCTGGCCCGCGCCCGTCCGGCCACCGTCGAGGACCGGCCGCCGCGGGGCCGCCGGGTGCCGTCGCGTGCTCTCGCTCTCACGGGCGTGGGCCTGGTCGCCGTCCTCGTCGCCGCGCTGGTCGTCGGGAGCGGGAGCCCCGGCTCCGCCGCGTCCGGGCTGCCGGGCGCCGGCCGGGCCGTCGAGTGGGGCTGCCCCTCGTCACGCTCGCCGGCCGGATCGCGGCCGTCGGCACGGTGGACACGCTGCTCGCCACCGCCGTCCTGCTGCCCGGCCGGGCCGGATCGCCCGCGGAGTCGCGGCGGGCGTGCCGGGCGTGCCGGGCGGCGTCGGGCTGGGCGCTGGCCTGGACGGTCGCGACCGCACTGGCTGCGCTGCTCACGGTCAGCCGGCTGGTCGGCGTCGCACCCACGTCGCTGACCTGGGAGGGGCTGCGGATCTTCGTCGAGGACACCGCGGCCGGTCGCGCGGCCGTGCTGGTGGTGGTTCTCGGCGGCCTCGTCGCCGTCGCCGCTCGCCGCAGCACCGGGGCGCTCGCCGCCGGGCTCCTGCTGGTCCTGACGCTGTCGGCGCTCGTCGCCGCGACCGTGTGGGTCGGTGGCCTGCTCGCCCTCCTCGCCATCGCGCGCCACGCTCGCGGCGTCCCCGCCGCCGGTGGACGCCGCGCACGCGGCCTCCGGGACCACCGCCCCGGCGCCGGTCCTGCCGCCGACCCGATGGCCGGGCAGGACCACGGGGAGCTGTCGGTCGGCGTGCTGGTCGACGGCACGCGCTTCCACGTCGCCGGCCCGGTCGCCGCCGGCTCCCGGGTGACCGTGCACAACCACCGAGGCGGAGGTGACGCTCACCGCGGCCGACGGGTCGTTCGACGTCGCCGTGCCCGGCGGGACGCTGACGACCTTCCTGGCTCCTCAGCAGCTGGGTGAGTACCGCTTCACCAGCGGCCGTTCGGCGTCATTCACCGACGTGCTCGTCGTCGAGTGACCGCGGTGCACCGCGCTGGCACGGTCGCGGTGCAGGGCCCCGCCGTCGGCCCCGTCCCGCTGCCGCCCTGAGCGTGCGGAGGGTGGGGAGGACGGGGTCCTTCATTCGTCCTCGGTGCGGTAACCCAGGTTCGGGGAGAGCCACTTCTCCGCCTCGTCGACCGTCCAGCCCTTGCGCCGCGCGTAGTCCTCGACCTGGTCGCGGCCGACCCGGCCCAGGACGAAGTAGCGCGACTCCGGGTGGGAGAAGTACAGCCCGCTGACCGCCGCGCCCGGCCACATCGCCATGCTCTCGGTCAACTCGATGCCGGTGGTCGCCTCGACGTCGAGCAGGTCCCAGATGGTGAGCTTCTCGGTGTGCTCCGGGCACGCCGGGTAGCCGGGCGCCGGGCGGATCCCGGCGTACTTCTCGGCGATCAGCGCCTCGTTGTCCAGGCGCTCGCCGGCCGCGTAGCCCCAGAACTCGGTGCGCACCCGCTCGTGCAGCCGTTCGGCGAACGCCTCGGCAAGCCGGTCGGCCAGCGCCTCCAGCAGGATCGCGCTGTAGTCGTCGTTGTCCTTCTTGAACGCCGCCACCCGCTCGGCCGACCCGAGGCCCGCCGTCACGGCGAACGCCCCGACGTAGTCGCGCAGCCCGGTCTCCTTCGGGGCGACGAAGTCGGCCAGCGATTTGCGGGGCGAGCCGTCGCGGCCCTCGGTCTGCTGGCGCAGCTGGTGCAGCGTCGTCCGGACGGCGGTGCGCGACTCGTCGGTGTACACCTCGATGTCGTCGCCGTCGACCTGGTTGGCCGGGAACAGCCCGAACACGCCGCTGGCGCGCAGCCACCGCTCCGCGACGATCCGGTCGAGCATCACCTGGGCGTCCTCGTACAGCCGCCGCGCGGCCTCGCCGGTCGCCGGGTTGTGCAGGATGTCGGGGAACCGGCCGCGCATCTCCCAGGCGTTGAAGAACGGCTGCCAGTCGATGTAGCCGCGCAGCTCCTCGAGCGGGTAGTCGGGGAACGTCTTGACGAACTGGGTGGCCCGGTCGTGCAGGTGGTCGCAGCCCGGGCCGCTGCACACGTCCTTCGCCTGCTGCAGCAGCATCCGCGGGCGCGGCGGGGTGTAGCCGCTCCACTCGACGGGCGTCGCGGCGGCGCGCGCGGCGGCGATCGGCAGCAGTGCGCGGCTGTCCTGGCGGGCGGCGTGCCGCTCCCGCAGCGCGGCGTAGTCGGCGTCGGTCTCGGCGAGCAGCGCCGGCCGCTGCTCGTCGGACAGCAGCGCGGCGACGACCGGGACCGACCGGGAGGCGTCCTTCACCCAGATGACCGGGCCGGAGTACTGCTGCGCCACCTTCACCGCCGTGTGCGCCCGGGACGTGGTGGCGCCGCCGATGAGCAGCGGGATCTCGAAGCCCTGCCGCTCCATCTCCGAGGCCAGGCTGACCATCTCGTCCAGCGAGGGCGTGATGAGGCCGGAGACGCCGATGATGTCGGCGCCTTCGGCCTTGGCGGCGTCGAGGATGCGCTGCGCGGGAACCATGACGCCGAGGTCGACGACGTCGTAGTTGTTGCACTGCAGCACGACGCCGACGATGTTCTTGCCGATGTCGTGGACGTCGCCCTTCACGGTGGCCATGACGACCTTGCCGTTGCTGCGCTCGGCGTCACCGGGCTGCTTCTCCGCCTCGATGAACGGGATGAGGTAGGCGACGGCCTTCTTCATCACCCGGGCGGACTTGACCACCTGCGGCAGGAACATCTTCCCCTGACCGAACAGGTCGCCGACGACGTTCATGCCGGCCATCAGCGGGCCCTCGATGACCTCGATGGGCCGGCCGCCGCGGGCGGCGATCTCGGCCCGCAACTCCTCGGTGTCGTCCTCGACGTGCGCGTCGATGCCCTTCACCAGCGCGTGGGTGATCCGCTCCCCCACCGGCAGCGTGCGCCACTCCTCGGTGGCGACCTCCCGGGCCGCGCCGTCGCCGGCGTAGTCGCCGGCGATCTCCAGCAGCCGCTCGGTGGCGTCGGGGCGCCGGTTGAGGACGACGTCCTCGATGCGCTCGCGCAGCTCGGCCGGCACCTCGTCGTACACCTCGAGGGCGCCGGCGTTGACGATGCCCATGTCCATGCCGGCGGCGATCGCGTGGAACAGGAACACCGCGTGGATGGCCTCGCGGACGCGGTTGTTGCCGCGGAAGGAGAAGGAGACGTTGGAGACACCGCCGGACACCAGCGCGCCCGGGAGGTGGGACTTGATCCAGCGGGTGGCCTCGATGAAGTCCAGGCCGTAGTTCGCGTGCTCCTCGATGCCCGTGGCGACGGCGAAGACGTTCGGGTCGAAGATGATGTCCTCGGCCGGGAAGCCGACCGTCCCGGTGAGGATGTCGTACGCCCGGCGGCAGATCTGCTTGCGGCGCTCGAGGTCGTCGGCCTGCCCGTCCTCGTCGAAGGCCATGACGACGACGGCCGCGCCGTACTTGCGGCACAGCTGCGCCTCGCGGACGAACTCCTCCTCGCCGTTCTTGAGCGAGATCGAGTTGACGATCGCCTTGCCCTGGACGCACTTGAGCCCCGCCTCGATGACCTCCCACTTCGACGAGTCGATCATCGTGGGGACGCGGCTGATGTCGGGCTCGGCGGCGATCAGCTTGGTGAAGCGGTCCATCGCCTCGACGCCGTCGATCATCCCCTCGTCCATGTTGACGTCGATGACCTGCGCGCCGACCTCCACCTGCTGGCGGGCGACGGCGAGGGCGGCCGGGTAGTCCCCGGCCTTGATCAGGTTCCGGAAGCGGGCGGAGCCGGTGATGTTGGTGCGCTCGCCCACGTTGACGAAGAGGCTCTCCTCGGTGACGACGAGCGGCTCCAGGCCCGACAGCCGGAGCGCGGCCCGGTGCTCGGCCGGCGTTCGAGGGGTGCCGCCCTCGACGGCCCGGGCGATGGCGGCGATGTGCGCCGGGGTGGTGCCGCAGCAGCCGCCGACCAGGTTGACGAACCCGCTGGCGGCGAACTCGGCGACGATCGACGCGGTCTCCTCCGGCGACTCGTCGTACTCGCCGAAGGCGTTGGGCAGGCCGGCGTTCGGGTAGCAGGAGACGAAGGTGTCGGCGACCCGGGAGATCTCGGCGATGTAGGGCCGCATCTCCTTCGCGCCGAGGGCGCAGTTCAGCCCCACCAGCAGCGGCTTCACGTGCCGGACCGAATACCAGAACGCCTCGGTCACCTGACCGGAGAGGGTGCGGCCGGAGGCGTCGGTGATCGTGCCGGAGATGAGCACCGGCCAGCGGCGGCCGCGGTCCTCGAACAGGGTCTCCAGGGCGAAGATCGCCGCCTTGGCGTTGAGCGTGTCGAAGATCGTCTCGATCAGCAGCGCGTCCGCCCCGCCGTCGACCAGGCCGTTCGCCTGCTCCAGGTAGGCCTCGACGAGCTGGTCGAAGGTGACGTTGCGGGCGCCGGGGTCGTTGACGTCGGGCGAGATCGAGGCCGTCCGGCTGGTCGGGCCGATCGCCCCGACGACGAACCGGGGCTTGTCCGCCGTGCGCTCGGTCATCACGTCGCACTCGCGGCGGGCCAGCCGGGCCGAGGCGACGTTGAGCTCGTAGGCCAGCTCCTGCATGCCGTAGTCGGCCAGCGAGATGGTCGTGGCGTTGAAGGTGTTCGTCTCGATCAGGTCGGCGCCGGCCTCGAGGTACTCGCGGTGGATGCCGGCGATCAGCTCGGGCCGGGTGAGGCTGAGCAGGTCGTTGTTGCCCTGCACGTCGCTCGGCCAGTCGGCGAACCGCTCCCCGCGGTAGCCGGCCTCGTCCGGGCGGTCCCGCTGGATCGCCGTCCCCATCGCGCCGTCGAGCACCAGGATGCGCTGCTCGAGCAGAGCGGTGAGCTGCGCGGTGGCGTCGGGACGGACGGAGGGGGGAACGGGCACGGGCTTCCTCGCGGTTCGATCGGGGCGCTGGGCCACCCGCGGCGCCCCTGGACGGGACACCGGGGGCGTCGACAGCAGCAACGTCTGGCCCATGGTCTCATTCCGCACGCCCCCGACCGGGTGGACGGCGGGGTGGCCGGGCGCGACCCTGGCGCGCAGCGGGGCCCGGCGGACGGACCGACGTAGGCTGACAGGGGTGATCGATCCCCAGTCCAGCGCTGATGACCTTCCCCAGCTCACCGACCCGGTGGTCGTGGTGGCGTTCGAGGGCTGGAACGACGCCGGCGACGCCGCCACGGGGGCCGTCGAGCACCTGGAGCTGATCTGGGACGCCAAGCCGCTGGCCGCCCTGGATCCCGAGGACTACTACGACTTCCAGGTCAACCGGCCCACGGTCTCCCTGGTCGGCGGGGTCAGCCGGCGCATCGAGTGGCCGACCACCCGCATCTCGGTGGCTCGCCCCGAGGGCCTGGGCCGCGACGTCGTCCTCATCCGCGGCATCGAGCCCAACATGCGCTGGCGGAGCTTCTGCGAGGAGCTGATCGACATCCTGGAGGAGCTCGACGTCTCGATCGTCGTCGCCCTCGGTGCCCTGCTCGCCGACACGCCGCACACCCGGCCCACGCCGGTCACCGGCTCGGCCTACGACGGCGATTCGGCCCGGGCCTACGGGCTGGAGACCTCCCGCTACGAGGGGCCGACGGGCATCCTCGGGGTGTTCCAGGACGCTTGCGTGCAGGCGGGGCTGCCGGCGATCAGCTTCTGGGCCGCCGTGCCGCACTACGTGTCCCAGCCGCCGTCCCCGCGTGCCACGGTCGCGCTCCTGCAGCGCGTCGAGGAGGTCCTGGAGACCACCGTGCCGCTGGGCGCCCTGCCGCAGCAGGCCGACGAGTGGGTGCAGACCGTCGACGAGATGGCCAACGAGGACGCCGAGGTCGTCGAGTACGTCCGGTCCCTGGAGGAGCGGGCCACGGAGGTCGACCTCTCGCAGGCCAACGGCGACCAGATCGCCCGCGAGTTCGAGAGGTATCTGCGCCGCCGCGGCGGCTCCGCCGGCGGCGGCGCCTGACCCCGGCTCCGCCGGTCAGCTCGTGGGCAGCAGCGGGCGCATCTGCGCCGACGTGTCGGTGCCGAACAACCGGTCGTGGGTGGCGAGGGCGAACCGGTCGGTCATCCCGGAGACGTAGTCGACGACCTGGGTGAGCGCGTCGGCCTCGGTGTCGCGGTAGGACGCCGGGATGAGCTCGGGATGGGCCAGGTGGTGGTCGACCAGCCGGCGGATGACGCCGATCGCCAGGTGCTTCTGCCCGGCGGCGACGTCGGAGGCGTAGACCCGGGCGAACATGAAGTCGCGCAGCTCGTTCATCGCCTGCAGCGCCTCGGCGTCCATGACCACCGCGCCGGCGGCGTTGGCCGGGGACAGCGACCCGGCGACGACGGCGTCGATCATCGTCCCCACCATCTCGCTGCCGGGCTGCCCGAACACGGCGACGGCGCGCGCCGGCAGGTCGGCGGTGCGGATGACCCCGGCTCGGGCCGCGTCCAGCGCGTCGTGGGACAGGTAGCCGATGCGGTCGGCGTAGCGCACGCACTCGGCCTCCCGGGTGGCCGGCGGCGGGTCGATCTTCCAGCTGTGCGCCCGGATGCCGTCGCGCACCTCCCAGGTCAGGTTGAGGTGCTCGAGGACCTCGACGATCCGCACGCCCTGGGCGGCGTGGTGCCAGCCACCGGCCACGTACGGGTCGAACGCCTCCTCCCCGATGTGCCCGAACGGCGAGTGCCCGACGTCGTGGCCGAGCGCGATCGCCTCGGCGAGCGGCTCGTTGAGGCCCAGTGCCCGGGCCAGCGAGCGCGCCACCTGGGTCACCTGCAGCGTGTGGGTCAGCCGGGTGACGAAGTGGTCGCCGTCGGGGTTGAGGAAGACCTGCGTCTTGTGCTTGAGCCGCCGGAATGCCTTGGCGTGCAGGATGCGGTCACGGTCCCGCTCGAAGGCGGTGCGCAGCGCGTCCTCGGGCTCCTCGCGGACGCGCCCCCGGCTGCTCGCCGACCGGGTGGCGGCGGGCGCGAGCTGCTCCTCGGCCTGCTCGCGCGCCGCGCGGTCGGTCAACCGGAACGGGCCGGCGGGGGCGCTGGACATCAGCTGACCTGCAGCTCCACGCCGAGGAGCGCGTCGACGGCGTCGCACACCACCTGGGGCGCGAGCTCCTCGAGGTCCTGGCCGCCGGCCAGCGTGTGCTCGGCCCAGGCGTCGACCACGGCGATCGCGCCCGGGCTGTCGAGGTCGTCGGCCAGCCGCTCGCGCAGCCCGTGCAGGACCGCCCCGGCCGGGGCCCCGGCGTGCCGGGACACCGCGCGGCGCCACGTCGCCAGCCGCGCCTCGGCCTCGGTGAGCAGCTCCGCCGTCCAGGCCCGGTCGGTGCGGTAGTGGCCCGACAGCAGCGCGAGCCGGATGGCCATCGGGTCCACGCCCTCGCCGCGGAGCTTGGAGACGAAGACCAGGTTGCCGCGGCTCTTGCTCATCTTCTGCCCGTCCAGGCCGATCATCGCGGCGTGCACGTACGCCTGGGCGAAGGGCTTCGTGGCGGTGAGCGCCTCGGCGTGCACGGCGGAGAACTCGTGGTGCGGGAAGACCAGGTCGCTACCGCCGCCCTGCACGTCGAACCCCATGCCGATGGTGTCCAGGGCGATCGTGGCGCACTCGATGTGCCAGCCGGGCCGCCCCGCGGCGCCGCGCGGGCCGGTCCACGACGGCTCACCGGGGCGCTGCCCGCGCCAGAGCAACGGGTCCAGCCGGTTGCGCTTGCCGGCCCGGCCGGGGTCTCCCCCGCGCTCGGCGAAGAAGCTCAGCATCGTCGGCTCGTCGTAGCCGGACTCCGAGCCGAACCCGGGCGCCTGCGCCACGTCGTGGTAGACGTCGCCGGTGCCGTCGTCGAGCACGTAGGCCAGCCCCTCGTCGAGCAGCCGCTCGATGTGCGCGACGATCCGCGGGATGGCCTCGACGGCGCCCACGAAGTCCTCCGGCGGCAGCACCCGCAGCGCCGTCATGTCCTCGCGGAACAGCGCTGTCTCGCGCATTCCCAGGACGATCCAGTCCTCCCGGTCGCGGTCGGCGCGCTCCAGCAGGGGGTCGTCGATGTCGGTGACGTTCTGGACGTAGTGGACCGCGTGCCCGGCGTCGCGCCACATCCGGTTGATCAGGTCGAAGGCCAGGTACGTGGCGGCGTGCCCGAGGTGGGTGGCGTCGTACGGGGTGATGCCGCAGACGTACATGCGGGCCGTCCGGTCGGGCGTGGTCGCGACGATCTGCCGCTGGGCGGTGTCGTGGACCTTGAGGACGGGGCCGGTGCCGGGCAGGGTCGGCAGCAGCGGAGCGGGCCAGGAGAGCACGGCACGAGCCTAGAGGCGAGGTCCGACGACGCTGCCCCGCCGGTCCGTGCCGGTCATCACGTCGGAGAGCGCGCCGCCGGTCCCCCACCGGGCGGGGCGAGGAGGAGCGATGGAGCTCGACGAGTACCTGCCGGCCCTGCGTCGGGCGGACGCCCGGTTCGCCGACGCCGCGGCGGAGGCGGTGCTGGCCTCCGGCTGGGGCGCCCGGGTGCCGGGCTGCCCGGAGTGGACGCTGGCCGACCTGGTCTGGCACCTGGCCGAGGTGCAGCACTTCTGGGCCTGGGTGGTGCGCACCCGCGCGGCGGACCGGTCGGCCTACGTGCACCCGCGCCGGCGCCCGGACGACGAGCTGCTGGGCTACGGCAGCGCGCGGAGCGCCGCGCTGGAGGCGGCGCTGGCCGGGGCCGGCCCGGACGAGCGGGTGTGGACGTGGGCGCCGCAGCAGGACGTCGCCTTCGTCCTGCGCCGGCAGCTGCAGGAGGCGACCGTGCACACCGCGGACGTCGAGCAGGTCCGCGGGGACGTCCGGCCGATCCCCGCGGCGGTGGGCCTGGACGGGCTGGACGAGTGGCTGGAGGTCATGGTGCCCGCGGCCCTGCCCGACGGCCCGCCGGAGAACGCGCACCCGGTGGTGTTCCACGCCGTGGACGCCGACGCGGAGCGGACACTGTTCCCCGGCACGGCGCCGTTCCCGATCGCGGCGCTCACGGGCACGGCCGGCGACCTGCTGCTCGCGGTCTGGCGCCGGGTGCCGCTCGAGGTCCTCACCGTGGACGGCGACGGCCTGCAGGCCGCCGCGATGATCGGCCTCGCCGACCTCGAGTAACACCGGAAGCCATCCCGCGACGGCGACGGGCCTTCCGCGGAATCAGATGACGCCGTGGCGGTCGGACCCTCGCCGGTCGGCGGGGATGTCGTCGGTCTCCTGGCCGCGGTCGGAGCCCGGAGGGCGACAGTCAGAACGGCGGCCAGGGCAGGGCGGGCCACTCGCCGCTCGGCTCGGGGTGGCGGCCGCTGCGCAGCAGATCGGTGACCCGTCGCTGGGTGCAGCGCACCTCGGTGCGGGTCAGGTGCTCGTGCAGCTGCTCTCCGAGCCCGTCGCGCAGGTCGTCGGCCAGCCGCTCCAGGACGGCCAGCGCCTCGGCGGGCAGCGGCTCGCCGGCCCAGCGCCACAGCAGCGTCCGCAGCTTCGGGTCGACGGAGAAGCAGATGCCGTGGTCGACGCCGTACACGTGGCCGTCGGGCATCGGGATGATGTGCCCGCCCTTGCGGTCGGCGTTGTTGACCACGGCGTCGAAGATCGCCATGCGGCGCAGCGCGGGGTCGTCCCGGCGCACGAACGCGGCCAGGTCGACATCCGGGTCGCCGTCCATCCACAGCTGGACCATGCCGGGGCCGAACGGGCCCTCCCGCAGCACCGTGGGCGGCACGACGTGCCAGCCGGTCGCCTCCGACACCAGGTACGCGGAGATCTCCCGGCCGGCGAGGGTGCCGTCGGGGAAGTCCCACAGCGGCCGCTCCCCGGCGACGGGCTTGTAGACGCACTCCGCGGCGAGGGTGTCGGTGCGGATGGCGCCGACGAGCGTCACGTTGGACGCGTCCACCATCCGGCCCTCGACGTCGATGACGCCCTCGGTGAGCAGCCGGTGGACCTCGGCGTCGTCGGCGGGCGGGCGGAGACCGGGGTCGGCGGGCTGCTCGCTCATCGAGGCGTCGCCGCTCAGCGGCGGTAGCCGTTCTGCCGCGGGCACACGTGCCCGACCGGGTCGAGCGGCAGCGAGCACAGCGGGCACGACGGGCGGCCGGCCGCGACCACCCGGAGGGCGCGGGCCACGAAAGCGCGCGCGGCCATCGGCGTGATCGTCACCCGCAACGCGTCGGGGCCCTCGTCGCTGTCGGAGAGGATGGCGTCCTCGTCGATGGGCTCCTCGCCGGCGGCGACGGCCTCCACCACGACCGCCTCGGCGGCGCCGTCCCAGGCCAGGCCCATGGCGGCGACCCGGAACTCCTCCTCGACCGGCGCCGTCAGCGGCTCCAGGTCGTCGACGTCGGCCTCGGCCGGGATCACCGAGTCGGCCCGGTTGCTGACCTCGTCGAGCAGCTCGTTCATCCGGTCGGCCAAGACCTGCACCTGGGTCTTCTCCAGCGCCACGCTGACCGTGCGGCCGGTGTCGTCGGTGGCCTGCAGGTAGAAGGTGCGGTCCCCGGGCTGCCCCACCGTTCCTGCGACGAACCGGCTGGGGCGATCGAATTGATGGACCTGGCGGGACACGCACCCAGGTTACGCGGGGGCGCCGACGACCTGCCGGGACGACCTGCCGGGACGACCCGCGGGCGACGGCGACCCCGACGGCTCAGGTGGGGGCGCCGGCCCCGCCGCCCACCACGGCGTCGGAGGACGCCTTGCGCCGGCGGCCCTTGCGCGGTTGCGGGATCAGGGCCGAGACGTCGCCCCCGGTGTCGTTGATCCGCGCGACGAACGGCCGGGTGTCGGTGTAGGACACCACGGAGATCGACGCCGGGTCGACGACGATCCGCTGGAAGGAGTCCAGGTGCATGCCGAGCGCGTCGGCCAGGATCGCCTTGATGACGTCGCCGTGGCTGCAGACCAGCCACACCGCGTCGGCGCCGAGCCGGGCGTTCCACTCGCGCACCGCGGCCACGGCGCGGGACTGGGTCTGGGCGAGCCCCTCCCCCTCGGGCCCGGGGAACACGGCTGCGGACGGGTGCTGCTGCACGACCTTCCACAGCGGTTCCTTGACCAGCTCCTTGATGCTGCGGCCGGTCCAGTCGCCGTAGCGGGCCTCGCCCAGCCGGTCGTCGGTCGCCAGCTCGAGCTGCCGATCGGCCAGGACAGCGCCCGCCGTCTGCTGGCAGCGCTCCAGGGGGCTGCTGACGACGGCGGCCAGCGGTACCTTCGCCAGCCGCTCCGACACCGCCTGCACCTGCGCCTGGCCGGTGTCGTCCAGCTGCACCCCCGGCGTCCAGCCGGCCAGCACGCCCCCGGCGTTGGCGGTCGTCCGGCCGTGCCGCAAGAGGATGACGGTGGTCACGGGGCCGAGCCTAGGCGGTCGCGGGAGTCGACCCGCTGGTCGGCGGAACCCCGCCGCGCGCCTGACCTCAGCGCGGGACCGGCGGAGAGGTGATCTCCGTCGAACCCACCGGGTCGAGCACACCGGTGAGGACGAGCACGAGGATGAGCACCCCGAGCACGATCCGGTAGACGACGAACGGCACGTAGCTGCCGCGGTCGAGGTAGCGCAGCAACCAGGCGATGACGACGAGGCCGACGCCGAAGGCGAGCACCGTCGCGAGGATCGTCGGCCCCCAGGCCACCTCCGCACCGGCGACCTCACCGCTGAGCGCCTCGTACACCTGGAAGAAGCCCGCGCCCAGCACCGCCGGAACGGCCAGCAGGAACGAGTAGCGGGCCGCCGCCGACCGGCTGTAGCCGAGGAAGAGACCGGCGGTGATGGTGCCGCCGGAGCGGGAGACGCCGGGGATCAGCGCCATCGCCTGGGCGAACCCGAAGGCGATGCCGTGCCCGACGGTCAGCTCCCGGAGCTCGCGCTGCTTGGCGCCGACACGGTCGGCCCAGAACAGGACGAGCGAGAAGAGGATCAGCGCGACGGCGACGATCCGCAGGTCCCGCAGCGTCGTCTCGATCGAGTCCTGGAACAGCAGGCCCAGGACGACGATCGGCAGCGTGCCGACGATGATCAGCCAGCCCATGCGGGCGTCGGGATCACCCTTCCGGCGGCCGCCGAGGGAGGCGACCCAGGCGGTGATGATCCGCCAGATGTCGTGCCGGAAGTACAGCAGGACGGCGGCCTCGGTGCCGATCTGGGTGATGGCGGTGAACGCCGCGCCGGGGTCGTCCCAGCCGAAGGCCTCCCCCACCACGCGCAGGTGGGCGCTGGAGGAGATCGGCAGGAACTCGGTCAGCCCCTGGACGAGGCCGAGGACGACCGCCTCGATCCATCCCACCGTCAGCACCCCCCGGTGGACGGGCGGGCGGCCGGACGGGAGCAGGAGCGTTCGGGCACGGGTGCTGACCCTAGGTGCCGGCCGGGGGCGGCCGGGCGCGCCGCACCGGAGGTCCGGGTGCTCCCGGGTGCGGGCCGGGCGGCGGCGGTAGGTTGGCCGGTCGTGGAGCAACGGGCGTTGGGACGCAGCGGTCTGGTCGTGTCCCGGCTCGCGCTGGGCACGATGACGTGGGGCGGGGACACCGACGAGGACGAAGCAGCCATGCAGCTGACGGCGTTCGTCGACGCCGGCGGCACGCTGGTCGACACCGCCGACGTCTACCGCGACGGGGAGAGCGAGCGGGTCCTGGGTCACCTGCTGGCCGACGTCGTCCCGCGATCCGACGTCGTCGTCGCCACGAAGGCCGTCGGGCGCACCGGGCCGGGGCCGATGGGCCGCGGCGCCTCCCGCGGGCACCTCATCTCCGCGCTGGACGCCTCCCTGGAGCGCCTCGGCCTGGACTACGTGGATCTCTGGCAGCTGCAGGCCTGGGACGAGACGACGCCGCTGGAGGAGACCCTCGCCGCCTGCGACGTCGCCGTCTCCTCGGGCCGGGTGCGCTACGTCGGCATCAGCAACTTCACCGGCTGGCAGACCGCCCAGGCCGCGACCTGGCAGCGGGCGTGGCCGGGCCGCACGCCGCTGGTGAGCACCCAGGTGGAGTACTCACTGCTGCAGCGCGGGGTCGAGCGGGAGGTCGTGCCCGCGGCGGAGTCGCTGGGCCTGGGCGTGCTGGCGTGGTCGCCGCTGGGCCGCGGGCTCCTGACCGGCAAGTACCGGCACAGCACCCCCTCGGAGTCCCGTGGTGCCGCGCCGCAGTGGCAGGGATTCATCGACGGGCTCCGGTCGTCGAAATCCGACCGCATCGTGGAGGCGGTCATCACCGCCGCCGAGGGCCTGGGCACCAGCCCGCTGGCCGTGGCGCTGGCCTGGGTGCGCGATCGGCCGGGAGTGGTCGCCCCGGTGGTCGGCGCCCGCACCGCCCAGCAGCTGCAGGCCTCGCTCGACGCCGACGGCGTCCGGCTGCCCGCCGCGATCCGCACGGCGCTCGAGGACGTCTCCGCGCCGCCCTTCAGCTATCCCGAGCGACGGTCGCACCGGTGACGGCCGACCCGACCACCCCCGGCCCGGACCTGGTCTTCGCGGCCTTCTGCACCGCCGGGCTGTGGCCCGGCCTGGGCAAGCGGACGGCGGCGGAGCTCCCGGCCGCGGGCATCACCGGCCCCGACGACGTCACCGCCGACCGGCTGATGAAGCTGCCGCGGGTGGGCCGCCAGCGGGCCGAGCGGTTGTTCTCCAGCTTCCTCGCCGCCGCGCCCACGTACGAGGTGGTGCAGATGCTGGTGACGGCAGGGCTGCCCGCCAAGCTGGCCGCCGGCGTCGCCGACGGGCTGGGACCCGACGCCGCGCGGCGGCTGCGCGACGATCCCTGGGCGCTGCTCGGGCTGCCCGGCGTGACGCTCGGGGACGCCGACCGGCTGGCCATCGCCGTCCTCGCGGGGGCCGACCGGCAGGACGCCCGCCGCGGCCGGGCCATCGTCGGGCTGACGCTGCGGACCGCGACCCGCGACGGGCACACCGTCCTGCCGATCGACCTGGTCGTGGCGGCGCTGCGCGCCGAGGGCATCGGCGACCCCGCCGCGGCGGTGGTGGCGGCCGTCGACTCCGGCGAAGTCCTCGAGCACGAGCCTCCCGAGCCCGAGTTCGATGAGGACCGGGTGGGCGGGGCGGACGGCGCAGCGCCGGACCCATCGCTGCGCACGCTCTCGCTGGCCCGGTTCGGCATGGCCGAGGAGGCCGTGGCCGAGGGCGTCGCCCGGCTGGCGGCCGCGGCGGAGCGGATCGCCGATCCGGCGTCGGTGCGCTCGGTCGCCAAGGGGCTGGACGAGGCGCAGAAGCAGGCCGTGGCGCAGGTGCTCTCGGCCGGGGTCAGCCTGCTCACCGGTGGGCCCGGCACCGGCAAGAGCCGCACCGTCGCGGCGGTGGTCAAGCTGCTGCAGGCCAAGGGCACCGACGTCGCGCTGGCCGCGCCCACCGGCCGGGCCGCCAAGCGCCTGGAGGAGCTGACCGACCACCCCGCGGTCACGGTGCACCGGCTGCTCGGCGCCCAGGGCGCCTCCGGTGGCTTCTCCCGCAACGAGGAGTGGCCGCTGGACGCCGACGTCGTGGTGGTCGACGAGGCCTCGATGCTCGACGTCGAGCTGACCGCGGCGCTGCTGGAGGCGTGCCCGGACGGCACGCACCTGCTGCTGGTCGGCGACCCGGCGCAGCTGCCCTCGATCGGGCCGGGGCACGTGCTCGGCGACCTCATCGACTCCGGCGTCGTGCCGGTGACCGAGCTGACCACCCTGTACCGCCAGGCGGAGGGCGGGGCGATCGCCCGGCTGGCCTCGGCGGTGCGCAGCGGCGAGCTCCCACCCGTGGACTCCCCCGACCGCGAGGTGGTGGTTGTCCCCGCCACCGGCAGCGCCGAGGCCTCGCGGCGGGTGGTGCAGCTGGTCACCGACTCCATCCCCCGGGCGCTGGGCATCGAGCCGGCCGCGGTGCAGGTGGTCACCCCCGTGCACCGCGGCCCGGCCGGCACCATCGAGCTGAACAAGGCGCTCAAGGCGAGGCTCAACCCCGGTGACGGCGCGGTCTTCGGCTTCGACCCCGGCGACCGCGTGGTCGCGACCGCCAACCACCTCGACCTGGAGCCCACCGGGTTCGCCAACGGCGAGGTCGGCGTGGTCACCGGAACCGGCGAGGGGTCGCTGAACGTGGACTTCAGCTCCGGGCCGGTCACGGTCAACGGCCAGGCGCTGTTCGACCTGCGGCACGGCTGGGCCATCACCGTGCACCGGGCGCAGGGCTCGGAGTGGCCGGGCGTCGTGGTCGTACTGCCGCCCGAGGCCGGCGGGATGCTGTCCCGCCCGCTGGTCTACACCGCCCTCACCCGGGCGCAGCGGCACCTGTCGGTCGTGCACGCCAGCGGTGCGGCCCTGGCCCGGGCCGTCCGCGACGTGGACGTGCGTCCGCGCCGCACCCGGCTGGCGGAGCTGCTGCGCGAGATCGCCGGGTGAGCTGGGGCTCCGGAGGGCCGGCGCCGCCCGGGTAGCGCAGAGGACCTGCACGACGGCGTCGTCGCGCCCGGGACGCGGTGCCGCCGCTGCAGCGGCATGCCGGCCACGCGCGCCCATCGCTCGGCGGCGGCCTGCACCTGCGCGTCGGAGACGGCCGGGCCGTCCGCGTCGCTGCTCATCCGCCCCACCCTCCCCGGGATCCGCCGCCCGCTCTCACCGGTCGGCGGACCCGGGGCGGGCCGGAGCCGGGAATCCACCGGCCGGCGGACCGTCGCGGCGGGTCAGGTGAGGACGTCGTCCTCGTCGACGGGCACGTCGGCGTCCTGCTCCAGGACGTCGGCGTCGTCGGCCTCGCGGTAGCCGATCGGCCCGCGGGGCGTGCCGGCCTCACCCGGTCGGGCGGCCAGCTGCTGCTCCAACGCGTCGGCCTCCGGAACGTCGCCGGCAGGAGATGTCGCCTCCCCGGCGCGGCCGGGGGCGGGCGGATCCAGGAGCGCCTCCTGCTCCGCGCGGTCGGCGTCGGGCACGTCGCTCGAGATACCGGGCTCGGTCACGTCGTCCTCCCTGAGAAGCGGGTGCGGTCGCCCCCATCGTGCCGTCCACCGGGCGACCCGGCAGAGCGGGGAGGTGTGAGGGAGACGACGAAGCCGTGACCGGACCGCCAATGGCAGGCACAATCGAGGTGATGGACACGCCCGGGGACTACGAGTTCGCGCCGCTGCGGATCCCGCCGGGCACGTCCCGGTCCGCGGCGGCGACCATGCTGAGCCTGCAGTCCGACGTCGGCGGCTGGGAGCTCGCGCGCCTGCAGCTGCACGCCGACGGCACCCGCAAGGTCATCCTGCGGCGCCGCGCGCGGCTGTCCTACCTGCCCAAGCCGGTCATCTAGCGCCAGGCGCCGGCGGCGCACGGCGGCGGGGATCCGGGTCGCGGCGTCGCCGGGCCCGGTCAGGGGACGAGCACGACCTTGCCGACGGTGTCCCGGGAGGCGAGCCGGGCCAGCGCCTGGGGCGCCTGGTCCAGCGGCAGGGCGGCGCCGACCAGCGGGTCGATCGAGCCGTCGAGCACCAGCCGGGTGAGGTCCTCGTGCACCGCGCCGACCACGGCCGGGTTCTTCGTCCGGTACAGGCCCCAGTGCAGGCCGACCACGCTGTAGTTCTTCACCAGCACGTGGTTGGCCGGCGCCTGCGGGATCGTTCCGCTGGTGAAGCCCACGACGACGATGCGGCCCTCGAAGGCGATGCACTTGCGGGACTTGTCGAAGACCTCGCCACCGACCGGGTCGTAGACGACGTCGGCGCCGTGCCCGCCGGTGACCTCCTTGACGATCGGCACGAAGTCCTCGGTCGTGTAGTCGATGACGTGGTCGGCGCCCAGTTCACGGCAGATCTGGGTCTTCCGGGCCCCACCAGCCGTGGCGATGACCGTGGCGCCTGCGGCCTTGCCGAGCTGGATGGCCGCCGATCCGACGCCCCCGGCGCCGGCGTGCACGAGGAGGTACTCCCCCGCCTGCAGGTGCGCGCGACGGTGCAGGCCGACGTGGCCGGTCTGGTAGGTCAGGTACAGGGAGGCCGCCTTCTCGTCGGACATCCCCTCGGGCACCGGCCAGGCATTGGCGGCGTCCATGACCGCGTACTCGGCGAACGCGCCCGGCCCGCCCGACGGGCCGCCGATCACCCGCTGGCCGGTCTCGACGATCTCGCCGCACAGCTCCACGCCGGGCGTGTACGGCAGCGGCGGCTTCTCCTGGTACATGCCCATGGCCATGAGCACGTCGGGGAAGTTCAGCGCGGCCGCCCGCACCTTGACCAGCAGCTGCCCCTCGCCGGGAGTCGGCCGGTCGACCTCGTCGAAGGACATGACCTGGGAGGGATCGCCGAGTTCGTGGACCCGCCATGCACGCATGGGCCGACCTTGCCAGACCCGGGGTGACCGCCATCACGCGGCCCGGCTCGCCTCGCCAGGACCCCGGGCCGCATGCCAAGGTGCGGACGAGTGGCCACCCGTTCCTGCCGGTGGCCCGGAGGGAGACCTGATGATCGAGCAGCTCACCGACCGAGTGCGCTTCCTGGGCGCGTTCCTCGCCAACCCCCGGCAGGTGGGCGCGGTACTGCCCACCTCCCGGACGGCGGTGCGGGACATGCTGGACATGGCCGACGTGCCCGGTGCCGCGCTGGTGGTCGAGCTGGGCGCCGGCACCGGGGCGCAGACCCAGGAGATCCTGGCCCGGCTGGGCCCCGACGCGCGGCTGGTCACCCTCGAGATCGACCCGCGCCTGGCGAAGCTGCTCGACGAGCGGTTCGACGACCCGCGGGTTCAGGTCGTCTGCGACTCCGCGGAGAACCTCGGCGCGCACCTCGGGGAGGCGCGGGCCGACGTCGTGGTCTCCGCGCTGCCCTACACGTCGCTGGAGGCGGGGCTGCGCCGCCGGATCCTCGACGTGCTGCCGGGCGCGCTGGCCCCGGGCGGGAGCGTCGTCGTCATCCAGTACTCGCCGTTGCTCCTGCCCGAGTTGCGCAGGCGGTTCTCGTCGGTGCGATGGCGGGTGACGCCGTGGAACGTGCCGCCGGCGTTCCTGTACGCCTGCCGGCAGGACTGACCGGCGCTCAGCGCATCGACGGCGGGCGCAGCGCCTCCGGGACGACGGCGGTCTCGCCGGTCGTCGTCTTGGCGCTCGGCACGCCCTTGAACTTGTAGGGCACGGTGCCGACGCCGGGCTGGACCACGTACGCCGCACCGGGCTCGGCCGAGCCCCACGCCATGATCATCGCGTCGGCGACCTCCTCGGCGGTGAGGACGGGGAAGCCCGCCGCGGTGAACTGGTCGCGGATCCGGTCGATGATCGCGGTGTCGGCGAACCCGGGGCAGATCGCGGAGATCGTCGTCCCCTCGGCGGCCAGCCGCGGAGCCATGGAGCGCACGAACGCGATGGCCCCGCCCTTGGCGACGCTGTAGCCCGGGTCGGTCGCCATGGGCGACAGACCGGCCAGCGACGCGGTGACGACGATCGCCCCACCACCGGCGCGCTTGATCGCGGGGCGGGCCGCGGCGACGCCGTAGACGACGCCGAAGAGGTCGATGTCGACCACGCGCATGAACTCGTCCAGGTCCAGGACGTCGTCGCTCTTGGCCGCGGAGATGCCCGCGTTGAGGTAGGCGGCGTCGAGCCGGCCGTGATCGGCCTCGATGCGGGCCACGAGGGCCTCGTTCGCGGCCCGGTCGGTGACGTCGAGGACGGCGAACTCGCAGCCGAGGTCCGCGGCGGCCTGCCGGTTGCGCTCGCTGTCGAGGTCGGCGAGGACGACGGTGACCTCGCGTTCGCGCAGCTTGGTGCCGAGGGCGCGGCCGAAACCGCCGGTCCCTCCGGTGATCAGGGCGACGGATCCGGGGCGGGGTGCGGGAGTGGTGTCGGTCACGCGCCCATCCTCGCTGGCGCTCGTCCGGCGCGCGCCGCCGGGTGCCCGGCCCCCGCGCTGCCACGCGAGCTCGGTGGCGTCCGCATCACGCCATGGCTCAGGCGTTGCGGAGGAAGCGGTCCAGCACCCGGACGCCGAACTGCAGCGACTCGACCGGCACCCGCTCGTCGATGCCGTGGAAGAGCGAGGCGAAGTCGAGGTCGGCGGGCAGCCGCAGCGGTGAGAACCCGAAGCAGCGCATGCCGAGGCGCTGGAAGCTCTTGGCGTCGGTGCCGCCGCTCATCGTGAACGGCACCGGCCGGGCGCCGTCGTCCTCCGCCTTGAGCGCGGTGACCATCTGGTCGACCAGTGGACCGTCGAACGTCGTCTCCACGGCCTGGTCGTGCACCAGCCACTCGCGCTGCACCCCCTCGCCGATCAGCGCGGCCAGCTGGCGCTCGAACTCCTCCTCCTGCCCGTAGAGGAAGCGGCCGTCGACGGTCGCGCTCGCCGTGCCGGGGATGACGTTGGCCTTGTAGCCGGCGTCGAGCATCGTCGGGTTGGCGGTGTTGCGCAGCGCCGCGCCGATCATCCGGCTGATGCTGCCCAGGCGGGCCAGCGCGAGCTCGGGCTCGGCGGGGTCGATCTCGATGCCGTAGGCGTCCTCGACCGCGGCGAGGAAGGCGCGCATCGGCGGGGTGAGGGTGAGCGGGAAGCGGTGCGCGCCGATGCGGGCCACCGCTTCGCACAGCCGGGTGACGGCGTTGTCGTCGTGCACGAAGGAGCCGTGCCCGGGCCGTCCGCCGGCCGTGAGCCGCATCCACGCCAGACCCTTCTCGGCGGTCTGCACGAGGTAGAGGCGCAGGTCGTCGCGGACGGTGATGCTGAAGCCGCCGACCTCACTGATCGCCTCTGTGCAGCCCTCGAACAGGTCGGGGTGCTCGTCGACCAGGAAGTGCGCGCCGAGCTTGCCGCCGGCCTCCTCGTCGGCGACGTACGCGAGCACGATGTCGCGCGGAGGCTGCACGCCGGTGCGGGCCCAGTCGCGCACCAGCGCCAGCACCATCGCGTCCATGTCCTTCATGTCGACCGCGCCGCGGCCCCAGATGTACCCGTCGCGCTCCTCGCCGGAGAACGGGTGGACGCTCCACTCGGTGGGATCGGCCGGAACGACGTCGAGGTGGCCGTGCACCAGGAGCGCCGGCCGGCTGCGGTCGGCCCCCGGGATGCGAGCGACCAGGCTCGCCCGGCCGCGCTCGGACTCGTGGATGACCGACTCGATGCCCGCCTCGTCGAGCTTGCCCGCGACCCATTCCGCGGCCGCCCGCTCCCCCGCGCCGGTGGCGGTGCTCCCGGTGTTGGTGGTGTCGATCCGGATGAGGTCGGAGAGCAGCTCGGCGACCTCGTCCTGGGCGCCGGCGAGCGGGGCGGGGTTCTCGGCCATGGGCGCGATCGTGCCACCCGCACGCGGTCACCCGTGCGAGTGATCCGGTACTCCACCGTCCGATACCTTCGGCCGATCACCCCATCCGTGAGGTCGTTGCGCGCCTACGGCGCCCGAGAGCCCCGTGCCGCCGTCACCACCGCCGGGGTGCTGCTGGTCGTGAGCGCGGCCATCCTGCTCGTCCTCCCCGTCCTCTGGGCCGCCGTCCACCTGCGGACCCCCGCGGTGGTCCTCGTCACCGCGTGCGCGCTCGCCGCCGACCTGCTCACCCTGCTGGTGCTGCTGCCCGCCGCTGCGGCGTTGGCCGACTTCGTCTTCTTCGGCGCCCTGCTGATCGTGATCGCCGTCCTGCTGGTGCGCGCCAACCGGACCCAGGAGCGGCTGGTCGCCGCCCTGCAGCGCCGGCTCACGGTCGACTCCCTGACCGGCCTGGCCACACGGCGGGCCTTCGACGAGGCGTTGGAGACGGCGATGAGCCGGTCGTACCCCGGAGGCACCGCCCTGGTGCTCATCGACGTCGACTCGTTCAAGTCGATCAACGACCAGCACGGTCACCCCGTGGGCGACGACGTCCTCGTGCACCTTGCGCAGGTGCTGCGCGGCCACATCCGCACCGACGACGCCGTGCTCTCCCGGCTCGGCGGCGACGAGCTGGCCGTCCTGCTGCCCGGCTGCGGCCGCCACGTCGCCGCACGGCGCGCCGACGAACTGCTGCACGCGGTGCGGGCCGAGCCGCTGGCCCTGCCCGACGGCACCCTGCTGTCCCTGTCGATCAGCCTGGGCGTGGCCCACGTGCCGCGTTTCTCGCGGGACCGGCGGGCGCTCTACGCCTCGGCCGATGCGGCGCTCTACGACGCCAAGCGGGCCGGCCGGGGGCAGGTCGCACTGGCCTCGGCCCGACGCACCACGGCGGCGTCGGGGGGTGCGTGATCGGCCCCCGGGGGTCAGGTAGTCTTCTCCACGCACTCGTCCGGGTGGCGGAATGGCAGACGCGCTAGCTTGAGGTGCTAGTGCCCTTTATCGGGCGTGGGGGTTCAAGTCCCCCCTCGGACACCGAGTTGAACCCCCATGGCCTCTGGCCGATGGGGTCTCTCCACGTGAATATGGCGCATCCGCCGATTCCTCCGGCCCAATCGTGTTCACCCGTCATGTCGGTCGCGCATCACGCTTGCCGCGGATCGATCCCCAAGACGGCGTCGGCCTCGGCGCTCATGAGAGTGTTGATCAACGTGGTCAGCATCTGCCGCAGCAAGTCAGGGCTGCCCTGGGCCAGCTGCTCGTGCAGGAAGTGGGCAGGCTCGATACTGCTCCGAGCGGTCAACGCGTCGTACTCCTGAAGGACTGTGAGAGGTCATCCAGAAGATGACGCGGTGGCGGCTTTCACGTCGTCGTCGGCCCGCTGTTCACCGGGGCCGTCGCACACCACCCTTGGTGGACGCGCCTACTCCGCGCCCGGGTCGGCCGCTGAGCAGCGCGGCAAGGCGGACCGCCGCCTGGCGACCCGTGCGAGGTGGACGTGGCGAGTGGCCCGCGGCGGGATCACAGCACTCTGGTGCGGCCGTCGATCGCCCCGTCCGAGTCGGATCAGATCGCCATGGCTGCACGAACCGCGCCGCTCGACGTTAGGCCACCCTCGCCGGTACCGACCACCCGTCCCGACTCGACGACGTAGTAGGTGCTGGCCGCGGTCAGGGCGAAGCCGACGTGCTGCTCGACCAGGAGCACCGACAACCCGCCCCGACGGGTCAGCGCAAGAATCGCCTCCTGGATCTCGGTGACGACGCTGGGCTGGATCCCCTCGGTCGGCTCGTCGAGAACCAGCACGCGAGGAGCGGTGATCAGGGCTCGGGCGATCGCCAGCTGCTGGCGCTGGCCGCCGGAGAGCAGGCCCGCCTGGCGGGCGAGCAGGCTCCTCAGCGCCGGGAACAGGTCCAGCGCCTCGTCGGTGCGCGCCCGCCCGTCCTTCCGGCCGTCCGCCACCAGCTGCAGGTTCTCCCCCGCCGTCAGCTGCGGAAAGCTCTGCTGGCCCTGCGGGACGTAGGCCAGTCCCCGGCGCACGCGCTGGTGCGGGCTGAGGCCCGTGACGTCCTCACCCCTCAGCAGCACGCGCCCCGACCGCGGCTTCAGCAGACCGACCGCCGCGCGCAGCACCGTCGTCTTGCCTGCGCCGTTGTGCCCGAGTATCGCGGCCACGCCGTCGGGAGGGACGACGACGGAGACGCCGTGCACCACCTCGGTCCGCCCGTAGGCGATGTGGACGTCGTGCAGTTCGAGCATCAGTGCACCACCTGGTCGTCGGGCTGCTGGTGTCCGGGGCCGAGGTAGATCTCCTGCACGCGTGGATCGGCCTGGACCTGGGCGTAGGTGCCCTCCGCCAGGACCTTGCCGGCAGCCAGCACGGTGACCGAGTCGGCGTAGGCGCGCAGGAACTCCATGTCATGCTCGACGACGACCACCACGTGGTCCCGCCGCACCCGGCGGAGCAGCTCGCCGGTTTGCTCGCGTTCCTCCGCGCTCATGCCGGCGACCGGCTCGTCGAGGAAGAGGACCGTGGCGCTCTGCACTAGCAGCATGCCGATCTCGAGCCACTGCTTCTGCCCGTGCGCGAGCTCCCCGGCCGGCCGGTCGCGCAACGCCGTCAACCCGGTGGTCTCCATCGCCAGCTGCACGTTGTCGGGGACGGAGGTCCTGGCCCGCAGCAGGGAGCGCCGCCGGCGACCCGCTCCCGCCGCGATGTCCAGGTTCTGCAGCACGGTCAGCTGCTCGAACACGCTGGCCGTCTGGAAGGTGCGCCCGACACCGGCCCGGGCGATCTGGTGCTCCTTCTTCCCGAGCAGCTGGATGCCGTCGAACTTCGCCGAGCCGGTGGCGGCGGCCAGGCCGGTGACCGCGTCGACCAGGGTGGTCTTGCCCGCGCCGTTGGGGCCGATCAGGAAGCGGAGGTCGCCCTGCAACACGGTGAGGTCCACGCCGTCGACGGCGACGAAACCGTCGAAGCTGACCCGCAGGTCCTTGATCTCCAGGTAGTCCTCCCGCATCACGGCCTCCCGCTGTGGACGTCGGCCGGGGCTCGCTCGGGATCGGCGTCGTCCACCAGCGGTGGATCGGAATCGTCAGGTCCGTGCCCCCGGCTCTCCTCGGCGAGCGTGCCGACGCCGACGCGACGACGCCCCCGCAGTACCCCGCCCAGCGAGCCGATGCCGCCGGGGAGGAACGCGACGACGAGGACGAAGAGCAGACCCTGGAGGTAGATCCACCCGGACTCGAAGTTCTCCGACAGGGTGCTGCCCGCGTAGGAGACGGCCAGCGAGCCGAGCACCGGCCCTAGGAGCGTGGCCCGGCCGCCGACGGCGACGCCGATGAGGAAGCCGATGGACGGCACGACCCCCACGTTGTTCGGCGAGATGATCCCGACGATCGGCACGAACAGGGCACCGCCGATGGCGGCGAACACCGCCGCCACGACGTAGGCGACGACCTTGACCAGCGCCGGGTCGTAGCCGAGGAACCGGACCCGCTCCTCCCCGTCGCGGACCGCCGTCAGCAGCTCGCCGTACCGGCTGCGGCGCAGCTGGTGCACGATCGCCACCATCGCGATCAGCACACCGGCCGCGATGAAGTACAGCATCCGGCGGTTGACCGGGTCGTTGAGCACGAAGCCGAAAAAGGAGCGGAAGTTGCTCAGCCCGTTGGAGCCGCCGATGGTGTTCTGCTGGCTGATCAGCAGCAGGGCGAACGCCGCCGCGGACGCCTGGGAAAGGATCGCGAAATAAGCGCCCTTGACCCGCCGACGGAACACGCCCAGTCCCAGCAGCAGGGCGATGAGCCCCGGGACGACGACGATGCCGCCGACCGCGACGACCGGGTTGCGGAAGATCTCCCACCACCACGGCACCCCGCTGCCGGTGATCATGAACGCCGGCCGGCCGCCCGGTCCGGCATCGGCAAGCTGCAGGTGGATCGCCATGATGTAGGCGCCGAGGCCGAAGAACACGCCCTGGCCGAGGGTGAGCATGCCGCCGCTCCCCCAGGCCAGCCCGATGCCCACGGCCACCATCGCCACGCACAGGAACTGGGCGAGCAGCCGCAGCCGGAAGTCGCTCAGCAGCGCCGGCGCCGCACCGAAGAGGACGACGATCCCCAGCAGGTACCCGCCGAGCACCAGGGCCCGGCCACGCCACACCCCGCTCACACCAGGCTCCTCGTCCGGACGCTGAACAGACCCTGGGGACGAAGCTGCAAGAAGGCGATCACGCAGACCAGCAGCAGCACCTTGGCTGTGCTGACCGACTGGGAAAACGCGAAGAACGCCTGCAGCACGCCGAGCCCGAAGGCCGCCATGACGGCGCCCTTGATCTGCCCCACGCCTCCGGCGACGACGACCAGGAACGCGTCGACGATGTAGTTCTGGCCCATGTAGGGCTGGGTGGAGCCGATGAGCGTGAGCGCCACACCGGCCAGCCCCGCGAGCCCGGACCCGATGAAGAACGTCATCCGGTCGGTGAGCCGGCTGTTGATGCCCGACGTCTCCGCCAAGCCCCGGCTCTGCACCACCGCTCGGATCCGCCGTCCCAGGGAGGTGAACCGCAGGACGGCGCTCAGCGCCACCACTGCGGTGACCGCCACGACCACGATGAACAGCCGCCCATGGGTGAACGGCACCCCGAACAGCTCCACGTTGCCGCGCAGCCACTCCGGGGCCCGCACCTCGACGGCCGGAGCCCCGAAGACGTCCCGGGCCAGCTGCTGGAGCATCAGCGCGACCCCCCAGGTGACGAGCAGGGTGTCCAGCGGCCGGGAGTACAGCCGGCTGATCAGGGACACCTCCAGCAGCACTCCCAGCAGGCCGCCGACGAGGAACGCCAGTGGCAAGGCGATCAGCAGCGCCAGACCGGCGCTGCCGATCACCTGCTGGACGACGAACGCCGTGTAGGCGCCGGCCATGAGGAACTCCCCGTGCGCCATGTTGATGACGCCCATCTGCCCGAAGGTCAGCGTGAGCCCGAGGGCGATGAGCAGCAGCACCGAGCCGAGGCTGATGCCGGCGTACAACTGGCCGAGGACGGCGTCCATCGGTCGACCTCCCACTCAGCCGGTCAGCAGTAGGTCTCGTCCTTCTCCATGTCGGCGGCCCAGTCGTAGCCCTCCAGGCAGGGATCGGGCTCGATCGGCCCGTCCGAGGACAAGACCACGTCGATCAGGCCGTCGGCATTGACCCGGCCGATGAGCGCGGTCTTGGCGATGTGGTGGTTGTCCCCATCCACCGTGACCGAGCCCTCGGGGGCGTCGAAGCTGACGCCGTCGGCTGCCTCCTGCACGTCGTTCACGGCGAAGGACTCGGCCTTCTCGACCATGCCCTTCCACAGGTAGACCGAGGTGTAGGCGGCTTCCATCGGGTCGCTGGTCACCGCGTCCTCGCCGTAGGCCTCCTTGAAAGCCGCGACGAAGGCATCGTTCTCCGGGGTGTCGACGGTCTGGTAGTAGTTCCAGGCCGTGTACTGGCCCTCCAGCCTGTCCACCCCGATGCCGGGGACCTCCTCCTCGGCGATGGACACCGAGATCACCGGCATCGTCTCCGGGGTCAGGCCGACGTTGGCGTACTGGGTGAAGAAGCTGACGTTCGAGTCGCCGTTCAGGGTGTTGAAGACCGCGTCGGCGCCGGAGGCCTGGACGCGGTTGACGATGGTCTGGATGCCCTCAGTCGAGCCGAGGGGCTCGTAGTCCTCACCGACGATCTCGATGCCGTGCTCCTCGGCGTAGGCCTTGATGATCGCGTTGGCCGTGCGCGGGAAGACGTAGTCACTGCCCACCAGGTGCAGGCTCGTCACGCCGAGCTCGTCCTTGAGGTAGTCGAGTGCCGGGATGATCTGCTGGTTGGTCGTCGCGCCGGTGTAGAAGATGTTCTCCGAGGCCTCCAGGCCCTCGTACTGCACCGGGTAGAACAGCAGCGCGTCGTTGCTCTCGAACACCGGCAGCATCGCCTTGCGGCTGCTGGAGGTCCAGCCGCCGAAGACGGCGGCCACGCAGTCGCTCTGGATGAGCTTGGTGGCCCGCTCGGCGAAGACGGTGGGCTCGGACGCGCCGTCCTCGGTGACGACCTCGAGCTGCTTGCCCAGCACCCCGCCGTCGGCGTTGATCTCCTCGACGGCGAGTTCCAGGGAGCGGCGGACGGTCGTCTCGCTGATCGACATCGTCCCCGACATCGAGTTCAGCAGGCCGATCTTCACCGAGTCGCCCGACGTGTCGACGCAGGACTCGCCGCCGCCGGATGCGCTCGCGTCGGTGTCGCCGGTCCGGCTCCCGCAGCCGCTGGCGACCAGCGCGAGGGTGAGCAGAGCAACGGGGGCCGCCACACGGTGCTGTCCAAGGGTGAGCATGGGGCTCCTAGTCAGAAGGCCCGCCGGAGCGGGCCGCGGATCTATGGGGCGCCGGGCGCCGCGAGGCTGCGAGCTCTCGGGCTGCCCGGCGGAGAGGAACCTATGAGCCGGGTGTTCCGGAAATAGTCGTTCCGCGTGAATGGCGTGTTACGCAGCGGAGCGGCTGCACGCTCACGGCCACCACGGCGCGTCACATGGCCGTAACGGAGCGCCGCTAGTTTTCGGTCATGCGTCTGACCGAGCACGAGCAGGAGCGGCTGCTGATCACCCTCGCCGCCGACGTCGCCCGACGACGGCGGGACCGCGGGCTAGCGCTCAATCACCCCGAGGCGGTCGCGATCCTGACGTCGTTCGTGCTCGAGGGGGCCCGAGACGGGCGCACCGTCGCCGAGCTGATGACCGCCGGCCGCGACGTCCTCGGGAGGGACGACGTCCTGCCCGGCGTGCCGGAGATGATCGAGTCGGTGCAGGTGGAGGCGACGTTCCCGGACGGGACCAAGCTCGTCACGCTGCACGGGCCGATCCGATGATCCCCGGCGAGATCCTGCCCGCCGAGGGCGACATCGATCTCAACCCCGGCCGGCCCGTGCTGGAGCTGGTCGTGGAGAACACCGGTGACCGGCCGGTGCAGGTCGGCTCCCACTACCACCTGGCCGCGGCCAACCCGGCGCTCGCGCTGGACCGGCAGGCGGCCTGGGGCCACCGGCTGGACATCCCCGCCGGCACCTCGGTGCGGTTCGAGCCGGGGCTGTCCCGCACGGTCGCGCTCGTGCCGCTGACCGGCGCCCGCCTCGTCCCCGGGCTGCGCTCGGAGTACGCCGGCCCGCTGGACGGAGCGCGCTCATGAGCCGGCTGAGCCGGGAGCGCTACGCGGCCCTCTACGGACCCACCACCGGCGACCGGGTGCGGCTGGCCGACACCGACCTGCTCATCGAGGTCACCGAGGACCGCTGCGGCGGACCGGGCGCGCTGGCTGGTGACGAGGTCGTCTTCGGCGGCGGCAAGGTGATCCGCGAGTCGATGGGGCAGTCCGCCCGGACCCGCGCCCAGGGCACGCCGGATCTGGTGATCACCGGCGTGGTCGTCCTTGACCACTGGGGCATCGTCAAGGCCGACGTCGGCGTCCGCGACGGCCGGATTGTGGCGCTGGGCAAGGCCGGCAACCCCGACACGATGGACGGCGTCACCCCCGAGTTGGTCATCGGCCCGTCGACGGAGATCATCGCCGGCAACGGGCTGATCCTCACTGCCGGCGCCATCGACGCCCACGTGCACTTCATCGCCCCGCAGCAGATCCCGGTGGCCCTCGCCGCCGGCGTCACCACGCTCATCGGTGGCGGCACCGGCCCCGCCGACGGGACGAAGGCGACCACGGTCAGCCCCGGGGCCTTTTGGCTCGAGGCGATGCTCGACGCGCTGACCGCGTGGCCGGTCAACGTGGCGCTGCTGGGCAAGGGCAACACCGTCGACGAGCGGGCCCTGACCGAGCAGCTGGAGGCGGGCGCGTCGGGCTTCAAGCTGCACGAAGACTGGGGGACGACGCCCGCCGCGATCGACGCCTGCCTCACCGTCGCCCAGCGGCACGGGGTACAGGTCGCCATCCACACCGACACCCTCAACGAGGGCGGCTTCCTGGAGTCGACGCTGGCCGCGATCGGCAACCGGCCGATCCACACGTACCACACCGAGGGGGCCGGAGGCGGGCACGCGCCGGACATCATCCGCGCAGCGAGCTTCCCGAACGTGCTCCCCAGCTCCACGAACCCGACCCGGCCCTACACGCACAACACCCTCGACGAGCACCTCGACATGCTCATGGTCTGCCACCACCTGGACCCGTCGCTCCCCGAGGACCTTGCCTTCGCCGAGTCCCGCATCCGGCCGACGACGATGGCCGCCGAGGACGTGCTGCACGACCTCGGGGCGCTGTCGATGATCGGCAGCGACTCGCAGGCCATGGGCCGGATCGGCGAGACCATCATCCGGACCTGGCAGACCGCGCACGTGATGAAGCGGCGCCGCGGCGCGCTGCCCGGCGACGGCCCCGCCGACAACCACCGGGCCCGGCGGTACGTCGCCAAGTACACGATCGGCCCAGCGGTCACCCACGGCATGGCCGGCGAGATCGGCTCGGTGGAGCCGGGCAAGCTGGCCGACCTCGTGCTCTGGGAGCCGGCCTTCTTCGGCGTCCGCCCGCACCTGGTGCTGAAGTCCGGCGTGATCGCCTGGGCACGGATGGGCGACGCCAACGCCTCCATCCCCACCCCGCAGCCGGAACTGCCGCGGCCCATGTTCGGCGCCTTCGGCGGGCTGCCAGCCCGCCTGGGTCGAACCTTCGTCTCCCCCGCCGCCTTGGAGGCCGGCTTCGCCGACCGGTGGCGCAGCGACCGGCCCCTGGTGGCGACCGGGGACGTCTCCCGGTTGTCCAAGGCCGACCTGCCCGAGAACGACGCGCTGCCGCGCATCGACGTCGACCCGGAGGCGTTCACCGTACGCATCGACGGGGAGGCCGTGGAGCCGGAGTACGCCGAGAAGCTGCCGATGGCGCAGCGGTACTTCCTCTTCTGATGCACAGCCTGCTCCTGCTGCTGCTGGACTCCCGCTCCCCCGCGGGCGCCCACGGCCACTCGGGCGGCATGGAGCCGGCGGTCACCGCCGGTTTCGTCCGCGACGAGGACGACGTCCGGCGGTTCTGCGCCGGTCGGCTGGCGACCGCCGGCGCGGTCGCGGCCGGGTTCGCCGCCGCGGCCGCCCGTGCCTGGGCCGCCGGCGCCCCCGCCCCGGAGTGGCGGGACCTCGACGACGAGCTGAGCGCACGGACGCCGTCGGAGGCGGCGCGCGCCGCCTCCCGCGCCCTGGGCCGGGGCCTGCTGCGGCTGCTGCGCTCCACCGTCCCGGACGTCGACCCCCGCCCCGCCTGGTCGCTGATCGAACGGCCCGCGCCGCACCACGCCCTCGTCCTCGGCGGCGCCTGCGCGATCGCCGGTGGCGACCCGGCCCTGGCCGCGCGGGCCGCGGCGCTCGGCGTCTGCACCGCCCCGGCGTCGGCCGCGGTCCGGCTCCTCGGCCTGGACCCCTACGCCGTCCACCGCCTGCTCGCGGAACTGGCGCCGGAGATCGACCGGGTCGCCGACGCCGCCGCCCGGCCGATGCCCGCGTCCGCCCTGCCCGCCGGATCGGCCCCGGCGCTCGAACTGCTGGCCGATGTCCACGTCACGAGAGAGGTCCGGCTCTTTGCCTCCTGAGCTCCGTCCCCGCGCCCCCCACCACAACGATCCCGGCGACTCCACCGACAGCGGCCTCGGCCTGCTCGCCGCCCGTCCCGGGGGCCCCGGCACGCCGATCCCGCGGATCGGCATCGGCGGTCCGGTCGGTAGCGGCAAGACCGCCCTGGTCGCCGCACTCTGCCGCGCCCTGGCCGGCCGGCTGTCGATCGGCGTGGTGACCAACGACATCTACACGACCGAGGACGCCGACTTCCTCCGCCGGGCCGGTGTGCTGCCCGCCGACCGGATCCGGGCGGTGCAGACCGGCGCCTGCCCGCACACGGCGATCCGGGACGACATCAGCGCCAACCTGGACGCGGTCGAGCAGCTGGAGGAGGACGTGCCCGGGCTGGACCTGGTGCTCGTGGAGAGCGGCGGCGACAACCTCACCGCCACCTTCTCCTACGGGCTGGTGCACCGGCAGATCTTCGTCGTCGACGTCTCAGGCGGGGACAAGGTGCCGCGCAAGGGCGGTCCCGGGGTGACCCGGTCGGACCTGCTCGTGGTCAACAAGACCGACCTGGCCCCGCTGGTCGGCGCCGACTTGTCGGTGATGGACCGGGACGCCGCGGCCGTGCGCGAAGGCCGTCCGGTGCTGTTCACCTCGCTGGCGCAGGACCCGACCGCCCGGGTGGTCGCCGACTGGGTCCTCGAGACGGTCGCGGCGCTCACCCGGTGATCACCTCCGCCCGTGCGGAAGTCACCCCCGGCGTGCTCGCCGAGCTGTCCAGCCGCCCGCCGCTCACGCTGCGCCAGGTGCGGGCCCGGCCGGGCACGGTCGGGCTGTGCCTCGTGGGCACCGCCGCCGGCCCGCTGGACGGCGACGAGCTGCGGCTGACCGTGGACGTCGCCGACGACGCACGGGCGGAACTGGTCGCCGCCGGGGCGAGCATCGCCCAGGGCGGCGCATCCCGGATGGCCACGTCGGTCCGCCTCGGGGCCGGCGCGCGCCTGGACGCCGATCCCGGCCCGCTGATCGTCAGCGCGGGTGCCCGCGTCGACGTCGATCTCTCGATCGACGTCGAGCCGACGTCCACGCTGGTCTGGCGGGAGCTGGTCGTCCTCGGGCGCACCGGTGAGCCCCCCGGCCGGGCCACCCTGCGCTGGGACGTGACCCGCGGCGGATTGCCGGTGCTGCGTCAGCACGTCGACCTCGCCGATCCGGCGCTCGCCGGCTGGCATGGCTCGACCGCCGGGTGCCGGGTCCTGGTGAGCGAGTTGCGCATCGGGCCGGACGTGGACGCTCGGACTGTGGTGCACTCCCCCACCGCCGTCACCCAGCGGTTGGCCGACGGCGCCACGCTCACCACGGTCCTGGCCGCCTCGGCCGCGGCGGCTGAACTTCTTCGCTCCTCGTGGGAAGCCGCCGGGAGGTGACCGGCGACCGGTCCAGCGAGGGCGGCAGGACGACGATCGACGATCGAGCGATTCCAGCACTGGAGCAGAACTGGACCGCGTCAGCGCGTGCGCAGGCGTGCGCGTACCTACCAAGTCGCCCCCTCGGACACCAAGTTGGAACCCCACAGCTCTCAAGCCACGGGGCCGCCCAGTGGTCTACAGGAACAGCGGAGGTGTGTGCGTATGTAGCGTGTCGCCCCTCGGACACCGAGCGAACCCCCACGGTCTTCGGGCCGGTGGGGTGTTTGCTTGCCTCAGACGTCGGCACGTCTGTCCGATGCCTGAAGGGGCCACGTCAGTCTGCAGGCCGGCCCGAGGTCTCGGACGTCCGTCCGGCGCCCCTTCCAGGCAAGGGGCAACTCAACCGGACAACCCGTCTCGTCCGCGGCCAGGGGGTCGGGCTCACCTCGCCGTGCCGGCGTCGGAGGTCGGACCACTCGATGTCCACGGCGATGCCTCGAACCGAGGTTGCGGGAAACGTCCGTGGAACGGTTCCCCTTCACGGTCTCCCTCCGGCGTCGCCTTCGACGACGGGCGCCGGTGGCGGCCCACGACCGCCTGGACGCCGACGCGGTGCCCGGTCCGAACAAGGTGGGCAGCACGTCTGGCCCTCGTTCTCGCCGAGCGGTTCTCCTACGGCCATCGACGTCCTCCTCGACGGGCGTGGAAAGCCAGCGGCGCAGAGGCCTGCCGGGCGAAAGGCGGCCCGGAACCGATCCGACTGACCGTAGGCTGCTGGGCGTGGCAGGTATCGCGCGCTGGCGGCGCTGGGTGCCCACTCCCCGGGCGGACTCGGCTGCAGTCCCCTCCCCCGCTGCTCCGGCTTCAGCCACGGACGTGCTGTACGCCGTTCCGCTGCCTGCATCCGACCCGGACCGCATCAACCAGTTGGCGGGGTTGTTGCGCGGGCATCAGGACGTGCTGGCCGCCGAGCGGCTCGCGGCCGGCGTCGAGGCTCAGACGTTCTGGCTGCAGCACCTGGACGAGGCCGACGTCCTGCTGGTGCACCTCCGTGCCGGCGATCCGTGGGGCGCGGCGCGCCGGCTGGCTCAGCCGGCCGACGAGGAGACGGCGCGGGTCCACGCCCGGATCACCGCCGCCCTGGGGGCCGATCCGTGGCATGCCGGTGACACGCCTCCCGTCGAGGTGCGCCGGTTCTCCGCCCCCGGCACCGCAGACGAGTTCCCGGAGGTCATGGCGTTCGCCACCGTGCTCCTGCCGGGGGTTTCCGCCGGCATTCCCGAGCGACGTCGCGCGATCGACCGGTTCGACGACGTCCGCCACGAGCTCACGGGCTCGCGTCAGGAGGCGCACTTCGTCCAGCGCACCAGGATCGGGGAGCTGTACCTGATCTACGCGCGCGGTGAGGTGTCCCGGCTCCTGGAGGTCATCCGGACCTCCGACCACCCGTTGCTCCAGGCCGAGCGGGACATGAGCGTCTTCCTCTACGGGATCGACCTCACCCAGCGGTTCATGCCGATCCCTTCACCACTGCACGCGTGGACCGCACCGGTCCCCCTGGCCGTTCCCCGCACCTGAACTGGGAGGCACCGAGGGGCACCGTCCGTCCGGACGGCGCCCCTCGGGCGGCACGATCAGTCCCGGCTCAGGAGGAGTTCCTCCTCGGGCTTGCGCGGGGCAGGCACAGTGACTCCGGGTGCTGCATCCGGGTCTACGTCATGTCGCAGGGTGGGCAGCCAGTGCAGCCAGCGCGGCAGGTACCAGTTGGCGTCCCCCAGCAGCTGCATCACCGCCGGCAACAGCAGCGCCCGGACGATGGTGGCGTCGAGCAGCACCGCGATCGCCAGACCCAGCCCGATCTGCTTCATGCTGGTCAGCGACAGGGTCAGGAAGGTCGCGAAGACGAAGACCATGATCACCGCGGCGCTGGTCACCACCCCGGCGGAGCTGGTGATGCCCTGGGCGACCGCTGTCCGGGTGGGCAGGCCGCGGTCGTGGCCCTCACGGATCCGGCTGAGGATGAAGACGTGGTAGTCCATCGACAGGCCGAACAGGATCACGAACAGGAAGAGCGGGATCCAGTTCACGATCGCCCCGGTCCGGTCGATGCCGAGCAGCCCCAGCCCCCAGCCCTCCTGGAAGACGAGCACGAGTGAGCCGTAGGCCGCCGCGACGCTGAGCAGGTTCAGCACGATGGCGGTCACGGCGACCACCACGGAGCGGAACGAGACCAGCAGCAGCACGAACGCCAGCGCCAGCACGAAGCCGAACACCCACGGCGTCCGGTCGGCCATGAGCTCGTCGAAGGCCACCGAGTAGGCGGTGCTGCCGGAGACCGCCACCGTGGCGTCCTCCAGGTCGCCGGCCGTTGCTGGGAGGATGTCGTCGGTCAGCGTGGCCAGGGCGTCACGTGAGACCTGCTCCTCCCCGTCACCGACCAGCGGGACGCCGACGACCGCGACCGTGCCGGCCTCGTTGGTCTCGACTGTGATCGGGTCGTTCATCTGCCCACTGGCCAACGCTCGTCCGCGCAGATCGGCGATCGCCGCCTGCACCGCGGGGGTCGTGACGTCGGGCGCCTCGATCACCACCCGCGCCGGGGAAGGGCCGCCGGGGAACGCCTCGGTGATCCGCTCGTAGGTCTGCATCACCGCGAGGTCGTCGGGGATGTCCTCGACGCCCTCGTTGCGCAAGTCCATCGACAGGGCCGGGAGGGCGAGACCGATCAGGGCAGCCGCCGAGACCACCGCGGCGACCAGCGGCCGGCGCAGCACCGCGCCGAGGACCGCGGGCCAGAACCGGCCGGGCCCGCCCTCCCGCTGGCGGCGCAGGAACGGGAGACGGCCCTTCTCCACCCGGTCGCCCAGCCAGGCCATCATCGCCGGCAGCACGGTGAGCGAGCCGAGCACCGAGCAGGCGACGACGAGGATGGTGGCCGAAGCGACGCCGGTGAACACCGAGAAGCCGGTCAGGAACATGCCCGCCATCGCGACCATGACGGTGATGCCCGAGATGAGGACCGCGCGTCCGGAGGTGGCCGCGGCAATGTCCAGGGCGTCGACCGGCCCGGCGCCCCTGGCGCGCTCTTCGCGCTCGCGCTTGAGGTAGAAGAGCGAATAGTCCACGCCGACGGCCAGGCCGATGAGCAGCATGACGATCTGCGCGGTCTGGTCGACGTGCCAGAGCTGGCTGGTCAGGCTCAGCAGGCCGAGCGCGCCGACGAACGCGGTCAGCGCGAACACCAGCGGGAGCACGGCGGCGACCAGCGCACCGAAGGTCAGCAGCAGCACCGCCAGCGTGATGGGGATCGACAGCAACTCCGCGCGCTGGAAGTCCGCGTCGATCGTCTCGTTCAGCGCCAGGTCGGCGCTGATGTCGCCGAACTGCTCCACCCGGACGTCGTCGTGCTCGGCCGCCACCGCGGCGACGGCGTCCTGGATGGGACCGATCCGCTCCTCGGCGCTCTCGGCGTCCCCGGCGATGTCGAAGGTGACCAGCGCCGAGAGTCCGTCGGCGGACACCAGCGGGGCGCCGTCGAGGGGGCTGACGACGTCGGTCGCCTCGGGAGTGGCCCGCAGCCTCTTCACCACGTCGGTCACAGCGGCGGTGGCGACGGCCTCGGGCGCGCCGCGCTCCCGCTGTACCAGCACCATTTCCGAGGCCGGCTCCTCCCAGCCGTTCTCGTCGAGGATCCGCTGTGCCTCGGCCGCCCCACCCAGCAGCTGCTCCGCAGGGGTCAGTTCCCCGCGCGGCAGCAGGCCGCCGAGGACCACGGCCAGGGCCACGAAGGCCAGCCAGCCGAGCACCGCGGTCCTGCGGTGCCGGGCGCTCCACCGACCCATGCGGCCGGCGATGTTGCGTGATGTCTCCACTGTCGTCTCCCGAGGTCCGGATTCGACGACAGAGCCTGCCCACGCCGGACGGCGTGCGCGTCGGCCGGCGGTCTGATCCGGCGGGCGGTCGTCCTGACCCGGATGGTGTACGACCCACGGGTGAGACCCTTGGGTGGGTGCTGCGCCGGTCTCGTGCTACGCCCCGGCCGAACCCGGCCTGAGCAGCCCGCTCTCGTAGGCGACCACCACGGCCTGCGCCCGGCTGGACAGGTGCAGCTTGGCCATGACGCGGCCCAGGTGGGTCTTCACGGTCGCCTCGCTGACGAACAGCTCCGCGGCGATCTCCTGGTTGCTGCGCCCGGTGCCCACCAGCCGAAGGACATCGACCTCGCGCTCGGTCAGCTCGGCCAGCTGCCTCCCCGAAGGCCGCGCCGACGGGGCCGGCTGGCGGGCGAACTCGGCGATGAGCTTGCGGGTGATCCCGGGCGAGAGCAAGGCCTCCCCCCGGGCGATCACCCGGACGGCGTCCAGCAACTCCACCGGCCGGGTGTCCTTGAGCAGGAAGCCGGCGGCGCCGGCCCGCAACGCGGCGAAGACGTAGTCGTCGAGATCGAACGTCGTCAACATCATGATCCGCGGCCGCTCGCCGCCGTCGGCCGGCCAGTCAGCGAGGATGGCCCGCGTCGCCTCGATTCCGTCCATGACCGGCATCCGCACGTCCATGAGGACGACGTCGGGCCTCAGCCGGTGGGCCAGCTCCACCGCCTCCTGGCCGTTCCCGGCCTCGGCGACGACCTCGATGTCGTCGTTGCGCAACAGGGCGCTGAACCCGGCCCGCACGAGCTCCTGGTCGTCCACGACGAGCACGCGGGTGGTCACGACCCGCTCCCGGCGGTCGCGCCCTCCGGCGCGAGGGGCAGCCGGGCGCGGACCCGGAAGCCCCCTCGGGGATCGGGCCCCGCCTCGAGTTCGCCGCCGACGGACGTGGCCCGCTCCTGCAGTCCGATCAACCCGTACCCGCCGGGGGTGCCCCGGCTCTCCCGTCCCCCGACCGGGCCGCGCCCGTCGTCGCTGATGTCGACCTCCAGGCGATCAGGCCGCCAGGTGAGCACGACCCGGATCTCCGCCGGGCCCGCGTGCTTGGCGGCGTTGGTCAGCGCCTCCTGCAGGATGCGGTAGGCGGCCAGGTCCAGCTGCGGCGGCAGCGATCGCGCGGTCCCGTTCACCGTCAGGGCGACCACCAGCCCGGTCGCGCGCGCACCGGCGAGGAGCTCGTCGAGCCGGTCCAACCCCGGCTGCGGGCCACGGCCGGCGGAGGCGGGGGCAGAGGCCGCGCCGCCGGAGCCGGACCCGGGCCCGTCGTCGACACGGAGGACACCCAGCAGCTGGCGCATCTCGGTGAGCGTCCGTCGGCTGCTGTCCTCGATCACGCCCAGCGCCTTGCGCGCGGTCTCGGGATCCCGGTCCATGACGTGCCGCCCCACTCCCGCCTGGACGGCGATGACGCTCATGCTGTGGGCCATCACGTCGTGCAGCTCGCGCGCGATGCGCAGCCGCTCCTGGGCCACCGCCTCCCGACTGTGTGCCTCGCGGTTCGCCTCGGCCTCCCGGGCCCGCTCCGCCAGCGCAACGGCCTGCAGTCGGCGGGTCCGGGCGGCGTCGCCCAGCGACCAGGCCGCGGCGGCCAGCAGTCCGTCCTGCAGCGCCGATCCCCAGGTGTACTCCGCGCGCCACTGCAGGTAGACGACCAGCATGGGCAGTGCCGCCAGGAGGAGCCCCGGCACCGACAAGCGCCGCGGGCACTGGGCCGCAACCCCGTAGAGGGCGACCAACACCGCGTAGCCGGAGAGCGAAGGCGGGTAGCCCAGCGCGACGAAGACGACCATCGCCATCGAGGCCAGCACCAGGACGGTCCACGGCGCCCACCGGCGCACCAGAACCGGCAGCGTGGCCACCGCCGCCAGGAGCCAAGCCAGGGCGTCGATCGGCCGCTCCCCCACGTCCGACGGCGCGGCCGCCAGCAGCCGGCCGGCGTGCAGCACGGCCAGGGCCGCCGTGAGCACCCCGTCGACCAGCCACGGCAGCGCGCGGCGCATCCGTTCAGGAGGTCGTCCGGGCACCGGGCCACTGTAGGAATGCCCACGGCTGCTCTGCCTGCCCCGTCAGGAGGAGACCGACCTACACCTGGAGTCTGACCCCGCGCCCGTGGCCACTGCCCGCGCTCCCGGTGACGGCCTCCGGGGGCTTCTGCCCGGGCCCCGGACCTGGCGCTCGACTACCACTCCCGGCGCAGCCGCCGGCGTGCCCTACCCCGGCAAGCGGGCCCCGGGGACCCGACCGCTGGGCGATGCCCGACGCGGCCGCCCCCTCCTACCGTTCCGGCCCGACGACGAACGAGCGACGACCGGGAGGAGCGCGGCGGTGGCGGTCATCGAAGTAGCAGGGTTGACCAAGCGGTACGGGGAGGTGACGGCGGTGGAGGACGTGGCCTTCACCGCCGAGGCCGGGCGGGTGCTGGGATTCCTGGGCCCCAACGGAGCGGGCAAGACCACGACGCTCCGCATGCTCATGGGTCTGGTCGCCCCCACTGCCGGGCACGCGACCATCGACGGCGTCGCCGTCCGGGACCTCCCCGACCCGGTCCGCACCGTGGGGGCGGTGCTCTCCACCGGTGCCTTCCACCCCCGCCGGACCGGGCGAGGTCATCTGCGCGTGCTCGCCGCGATGGCCTCGCTGCCCGCCCGCCGGGTCGACGAGGTCCTGGAGCTGGTGGGGCTCACCGATGCCGGAGACCGGCGGGCCGGCGGCTACAGCCTCGGCATGCAGCAGCGCCTCGGCCTGGCCGCGGCCCTGCTCGGCGATCCCCGCGTCCTCGTGCTCGACGAGCCCGCCAACGGGCTGGACCCCGACGGGATCCGCTGGCTGCGGACCTTCCTGCGCTACCTCGCCGCCGAGGACCGCACCGTGCTGGTCTCCAGCCACGTCCTCGCCGAAGTGGAGCACACCGTCGACGACATCGTCGTCATCCGCTCCGGACGGCTGGTCGCCCAGGGTGCCCTGGCCGACCTGATGCGCACACCGGAGCCGGTCGTCACCGTCCGGACGCCGCAGCCCGACCGGCTCGCCACGCTGCTGTCCGGGGCCGGAGGAACCAGCACCACGGTGGCCGCCGACCGGCTGGAGATCCGCGGCCTCGCCCCCGAATCGGTCGCCGAGGCAGCCGCCGGCGCCGGGATCCCCCTCTACGCCATCGACTCGACCACTCCCTCGCTCGAGGAGCTCTTCTTCTCCCTCGTGTCCGACCAGGACGCGGCCCAGACCGGAGGCATCCGATGACCGCTCTCCTGCGCGCCGAGCAGATCCGCCTGCGCACCATTCCCGCTCCGCTGATCGCCGTCGCGGTGATCCTCACGATGACCGGGCTCCTGGTCGGACTCGCCTTCGGGCTGGCGCCGGCCGATGTCGCCGAGGATCTCGCCGAGGCCGTGCGCGTCCCCGGTGTCCTGGCGGCGGTCACGATGCTGGTGCTCGGGATCCTGGGCGGCTCCAGTGACCACCAGCACCGGACCGCGGAGTCGACCTATCTCGTCCGGCCCCGCCGTGTCGACGTCTTCGCCGCCCGACAGCTGACCTACGCGGTCTTCGGCGGAGTCACCGGTGCCCTCACGGGGCTGGTCTCGTGGCTGCTCGCCGGCGTGATCGGCTCCGCCCGGGGCCTGCCGGCAGGGCCCACGGCCGACGCGGTCGGCCTGATCACCGCACCGGCCGTAGCCGCCACCCTCGCCGCCGTCCTGGGCGTGGGCGTCGGCTACGCCGCACGCTCGACGGTCGCCGGGATCCTCGGGCTCATGGCCTGGGCCGTGGTCGGCGAGAATCTCGTCGGCCTCCTCGTCCCGTCGACCTACCTGCCGGTGGGCGCCGTCAACGCCACCATGGGGCTCTCCGACGCCGGCCAGCCGCTCCACGGGGCGATCGCCCTGGCCGCCTACGCCGCGATCGCCGCCGTCGTCGCCGGCCGGCTCGTCCTCCCCAGGGACATCACGTGAACGGGTGCCCGCCACGTCTCCCATGGCCCAGCCCGACCTGTCCGGGCGGGTGGTGCTGGTCACCGGTGGCACCTCGGGCATCGGGTTGGCCACGGCCGCCGCATTCCTGGACGCGGGGGCAGCCGTCGCCGTCGCCGGGCGCGATGCCGGCCCCGGTCAGACGGCTCTCCGGCGGCTCGAGCCTCATGCCCGTGAGGCCTGCATGGTGATGTTCCAGCTCACCGACGTCACCGAGGAAGGCGAAGTCGAGGAGCTCGTCCGCGCTGTCCAGCGTCGCTTCGGCGGCCTGGACATCGCGGTCAACGGCGCCGCCAACGCCGAAGGGGCCGCCGACAGCGGGCCCGCCTTCACCGACATGTCCTCGTCGGCGTTCGAGTACCTCGTCCGTGCTTCGCTGACCAGCGTCTGGCTGTGCATGCCTCACGAACTGCCTGCCATAGCTGCCAGCGGGGGCGGCTCCATCATCAACATCAGCTCGATCGACGCGTTGCTCGCCCCGGCCGGGACCGCTCCGTACGCCGCGGCCAAAGCGGGGGTGAACGCGCTCAGCCGTGCGGCGGCAGCCGAGTACGCCTCGCGGGGCATCCGGGTCAACGTCATCAGTCCGGGCGCAGTCCGGACGCCGATGCTCGAGGCGAACCTGGCAGCCGACAGCGAGGAGGCACGAGCGGCCCTCCTCGACGGCTACCTGTCCCGGATCGCGGCCCGTCGCCTGGGTGAGCCGCGCGAAGTGGCGGCCGCGGCCGTCTGGCTGGCGTCCGAGCACGCGTCCTACGTGATCGGTCACAACCTCGTCATCGACGGTGCCGTCGACGGTGCGTGGTGAGCCGCCGCCCTACCCGCCCCACCCGGTCGGCGCCGAGCGTCTGGAGGACAGTGCTGACCCGCCGAACCACTCCCGTAGCCGCGATGCTGGCGGTCCTGACCACCACCGGCTGTTCCCTCGTTCCGGACACCGGCCCAGCCACCACCCAAGACCGCGTCGTCGCCGGCGTCACCGGCGTCCGGCTGGAGACCAGCGGGACACTGTCCATCACTCCGGGCGCTAGCCCCGCCCTCACCGTGACCGCCGGCAGCGAGATCATCGACACGCTCACCAGCGACGTCGAGGACGGGGTTCTGGTGCTCGCGCTCGACGGCCGGCCCCCCACGCTCGGCGACGTGCACTACTCGCTGACCGTCTCTCACCTCGACACCCTCGTCGTGGCCGGTTCCGGACAGGCCGTCGCCAGTTCCGTACCGGCCGACGCGTTGTCGGTCGCGGTCGACGGCTCCGGCGACGTCGAGATGAGCGGCATGGACATCGACGAACTGCACGTGGCGCTGACGGGCTCAGGAACCGTCGAGGCCCAGGGCGACGCCATCACCCAGGAGGTGCGAGTGGAAGGGTCCGGGAACTACGCCGCCGACCTCCTCGACAGCGCCGTGGCCACGGTGACCGTGGCCGGCTCCGGCAACGCCGATGTCCGGGTCACCGACGCCATCACCGCGACCATCCGAGGAAGCGGGGACATCAGGCACACCGGCGGCGCCCGGGTCACGAGCACGGTCGACGGCTCCGGGGAGGTCGTCGCGCGGTAGCCCGCATCATGATCATCGGTGCGCGGCGGCCCCGGCCTCCTGTCCCTCCCGGATGGTGGTCGACATCGCCGAGATCAGCGTGCGTGTCGCGCATCCGCCGCGTGAGCAGCCAGATGACCAGCACTGCGGTCAGCCCGTCGAGCCAACCGGCCAGTTGTGCGGTGGGGGCCGGGTCATCAGCGGCACGACCGTGAGACCACTGAGGCCCAGCTCAGCTCACGACGTCGTGCGCCGCCGGCCCCAGCGGTCCCTGGCGCGGATGAGGCCCGACGCGGCGACGTGCGCCCCGGCGACCACCAGCGGCGCGAGCAGCGGTACGGGCGCCACCGGCACCTCCGCGCGGCGGAGTCGTCGCCAGGCCCAGAGGGCGAAGGGCGCGGAGCAGGTGCGCGGTTGCGTGGTCCAACCGTCCGACCAGCTCCAGGCGGCCGGTCACGAGGTCCAGGCGCGCGAGAAGCCGTGAGACGTCGTCGCAGTGGGGATCGGTCGGAGAAGCGGACGGCAGGGCCACTGCGGTCACCTCGAGAACGAGGAGGAGTCGCCGGTGGCGGAAGGCAACGACCGGCACCCGCACCGGTGCGGGCAGAGGCCGCGTTTTCGACCCATTGAGACGCTGACCCGCCCGCGGCGCAGAAGCCACCGGCGCAGCCGTCGCCGCATGGCCAGCCGGCAAGCTGCGGCACGCGGGCGGCGTCCTGCACGAGGCTCCCCCGCAACGCCGTCCATACCTTTCGGGTACGTCGGTATGCGACGACGGTTGCCGCCCTGGGATCCGGGAAGGGGCACGCACATGCCGAGGACCGTGGAGATCACCCTTCCCCCCGATCTGGTCGATGCCGCGGTGGAGGAGTTGCGCGGTCTCGAGCCGCTGTCGCTGCGTGTGCTGCGTGGCGTGTCGCTGCAGCCGCCGGGCGACGTGATCAGCGTGGAGGTGACCAACCGCCGGCTCGCCGCGGTGATGCGCCTGGCCGACCGGTGCGGCGTCGGTCAGGAGTCCTCGGTCTCGCTGTCCTCGAGCAGGCCGGCCAGCGTCATCTCCGCCGGCCGGCAGGACGACGTGCTCCGGGACATCACCAGTGGGACGGCCGAGGAGATCGAGCTCGAGATCGGCCGGGAAAGCACGATGACCGCCGGCAAGCTCGGCGTGATGGCCACCGCCGGCCTCCTGGCGGGGCTCGGCCTGGCCAGCGGCGCCTTGCACCTGATCATCGGCGCCATGGTCATCGCACCGGGCTTCGAGCCGTTCAGCCGACTCGCCCTGGGGCTGATCGAGCGCAGCCGCGCCTGGCAGCGCGGCCTCGTCGACATCGCCAGGGGGTACGCCGCCCTGGCCGCCGGCGCCGCCCTCAGTGCCGCCGCCTGCGCCACCTTCGGCGCCGGCGCGCTGGCGGCGGGGACCGGCAGCTACCTGCCGTCGTCGGCCCTGATCGACTACTTCTCCACCACGTCCTGGACCAGCTGGGCGGTGGCCGTGGTGGCCGGGCTGGGCGGTGGACTGCTCCTGGTGATCAACCGCCGGGTACTGACCGCGGGGGTCATGATCGCGCTCGGCCTCATCCCCGCCCTGACCCTGGCGGCCATGGCCCTGGTCGCCGGCGACGTCGAGCTGGCCCTGCTAGCCTGGGCCGGTGGAGCGTGGACGCCATCGTGGTGACGGCGACGTCGGCGGCGGTCTTCTTCTGGCACCGCAGGCACGACGGCCGAGCCTCCACCGGTTGACCAGCACAGGGACTCCGTCGGGGGGGCCTCCGGCAGTGACACCCGAGCAGGCCGGCGCGCTGCCTCGCTGAAAGTCTTGGCTACGAGGACAGATGGTCCACGGTCACCGATCGGGCACGAGGCCCCGGTTGGCACGCCCCCGGTTGGGCCGGCGCTGGGGCCGGGTACCGGCCAGCGGTGGCAGACACCAGAGATTCCCTGCAGCACGTCGCCGCCGAGACGTTCGGCTGGCCGGAACTGCACCCCGAACAGCTCGAGGCGATGGAGCAGGTGATGGCCGGCCGGGACGTCCTGGCGGTGCTGCCGACCGGCGCGGGGAAGTCGGCCATCTACCAGGTGCCCGCCCTCCTGCTGGACGGCCCCACGCTGGTCGTGTCGCCGCTGCTGGCACTGCAGCGGGACCAGATGGGGGGCATCGATGACTCGGCCGCCCCCGAGGCCGTCGCGGTCAACTCGGCCCAGCGCGCCGGGGAGACCCGGCACGCCTGGGACGCCGTCCGGGAAGGCGACGCCGAATACCTGTTCCTCTCCCCCGAACAGCTGGCCAAGGATGACGTCCTCGACCAACTCGCCGTGCTCGGCATCAGCTTCTTCGTCGTCGACGAGGCGCACTGCGTCTCCGCCTGGGGCCACGACTTCCGCCCCGACTACCTGCGACTGGGGACAGCGATCGAACGGCTCGGGCACCCGCCGGTCCTGGCCCTGACCGCAACCGCGGCGCTGCCGGTGCGCCGGGACATCACGGAGCGGCTCGGCCTGCACGACCCCGCCGAGATCATCGCGAGCTTCGACCGGCCCAACCTGCGGCTGGCCGTCGAGCGGGAGAGCGACGACCGGCGGAAACGGTCCGCCGTCGTCGTCCGGGTGAGCGGGCTGATGTCCGACCCGGCCACCCGTGGCGGGCTGGTCTACGTCGCCAGCCGCAAGGACGCCGAGCACTACGCCGACGAGCTCGCCCAGCTGGGCCACCGTGTCGCGGCCTACCACGCAGGCATGAAGGCGTCCGACCGCAAGCAGGTGCACGAGCAGTTCCTCGACGGCGAGGTGGACGTGGTGGTGGCCACCTCGGCCTTCGGCATGGGCATCGACAAGCCGGACGTGCGGTTCGTCGTGCACGCCTCGGCGCCGGAGTCGCTGGACTCCTATTACCAGCAGATCGGCCGCGCCGGACGCGACGGCGAGCCGGCGGAGATCCACCTCCTCTACCGGGCCGAGGACCTGCACCTGCAGACCTTCCTCACCGCCAGCCGTGCCCCCGCAGACGTGCTGGAGGAGGTGGCAGAGTCCCTCGACCAGCACGACGAGCCGATGGCCACCGCAGAGCTGGCCTCCGACGTCGACGCCCCGGCGGCCAAGCGCACCCGGGCGGTGAACCTGCTGGAGCAGGCCGGTGCCGTCGGCACCACCGAGGACGGCCGGCTGGAGTACCTGGACCCCGACATGGACCCGGACAAGGCGGTCGCTGACGCCGTGGAGGTCTCCGAGACCCACCAACGCCTCATCCGGTCCCGGATCGAGATGGTGCGTGGCTACGCCGAGACCACCGGCTGCCGGCGCCAGTTCCTCCTCGGCTACTTCGGCGAGCAGCTCCTCCACCCCTGCGGCAACTGCGACACCTGCGAGGCCGGCACCGCCCAGGAGCACCCAGTCGACGACGCCCCGTTCCCGGTCAACAGCGCCGTCCGGCACGCCGAGTGGGGGCACGGTGTCGTCATGTCCGTCGAGCCCGACCGACTCACCGTGCTGTTCGACCAGGAGGGCTACAAGACACTCGCCACCGCCGCCGTGGCATCCCACCACCTGCTCGAGGCGGCCGGGTGAGGAGTGCTTACGCGCCGGGCTACGAGGTTGCCGTCGTCCGGTCGTCCCGCCGCCTCCAGCTGACAACCTCGGAGGGCGGAGTCGGCAAGGGCGGCCTCTGCACGGATACGACGGTCGCGGTGTCCACCCGGCCGAGGCAAGTGTCCATCGGCGGCAACGCGCTCGGGCACTGTCAGGTGGTCGACCCAGGGCGGTGAACCAGCCTCCATGAGGGTCCGGCGACTACGCGGTCGCGTCCCTCGACAGCCGGCGGGTCACGGTGGCCATCAGTGGCTCCGGCAACGCCTACATCCGCGCCACCGAGACCCTCAGCGCAGTCGTCCCCGGCAGCGGGGACATCGGCTACACCGGGGACTCACGGGTCAGCAGCACCGCCCATGGCTCCGGCGACGTGCGCACCGGGCGAGAAATAGGGGCGCGGGCTCGGCAGCGCACTCGTCGTCCTCAGCGCCACCGCCGGCGGCCGCCGACCCGGCTGGCCGACCGCCAACGCTGCTTCTCGATACCTCCGACGCCGCCGTCAGCGTCGCCGCCATCGACGACGCGGTGTCGGCGACGCGGTGTCGGCGGCGAGGACCAACCCGACGGTCCTCAAGAGCTGAGCGGACACCCGTGGGTGCCGATACATCCTCGGCAGGACGCCTGGTGACGCCGTCCCCACGCCCGCGAGCTGATCCGACGAGCGCCCGAGGGGTCGACGGTCGTCGCCCGCGGCGTCCAGTCCTCCTCAGAGGACCGGCCTGCGATCGGGCAGTGGCCACGGGACGGCCAGCCGGCGAGGGCGATCCAGGTCTCGGCCAGACCGTCGGGGCGCCGCACGATGCCGAGCGCGATGGACGGCCCGCTCGGCTGTTCGTGTGTGCGCATCAACGGCATCGAGAGCGCGTACTCGCTCACCGGTACGCCCGCGCGTGAGGTTGCGTCACGAGCGGCCCGGAGGTCGTGCCGGATGAGGTCTGCGCAGGGCGTCTCCGGGATCGCCCGGAGGTCGAGGCACGCGGCGAGATAGGCGTGCTTCAAGGCGGCGAGCTTGTACCGGTTGCGGTCCGGTGGCGTGAACAGCAGCGAGAACAGTGGCGTCCACCACCATCCGTCGCCACGCCGGGATGAACCGCAGCGGCGGCAGGCAGGGGTCTGGCGAAGCCGGCTCCTCACCGCAGTGATGCTGCTACCCGCGCCTGACATCGCACGGATCACCGTCCGCGCTGCTCGATCCGGCGGCTCGGGAAGGGAAGGCCTGCTGCGCAGCCTTCCCGACGTCCCGTCAGCCCTCCTGCGAAGGCACCCGATCCCGCCGGATCTCGGCGCCGACCTACGGATGCTGGACGGGGCGAGGGGGGCTGACCGCAGCCTTCACCGCCGGAGCGATCGGGTCCACGCCATGAGCCAGGCGGCCTCCAGGACCGCATCCAGGAGATACATCCGGCTGATCCGGTGGCGGCTTCCGTAGTAGATGTCCACGGCAGCCAGCACGAGCGCCGTGCCCATGCCGATCCGGCGAGCGGCCGCGATCCCGTCCGGGGAGGGTTCGGCCCGGAGTTGGGCGACACCGTTGACGACCATGAGCCCGCTGACCGTCCGCACCAACCAGCGGTCGACCTTGGGGCCGGTGACCGCCTCGAAGCTGGCCATATGGACCAGCGGCCAGGAGCCGCCGACCACGTTGAACAGGCCGTGCGCCCGCGCGAGCCGTACGTCCGCCGACGAGACTGCCCTCATTTGTCCTCCCCCTCCCGGCGGGTGCGAGGCCCGAACGTCCGGCGGGGCTGCCGAACCGCACCGCTCACCGACTCAGGGCTGGCACCACAGCGACGACCGAACTGATGGGCGGGCCAAGCCTTCAGTCATCGGGCAGTTCGGACGACCGGTCGGGATCATCCAGGCGGTGCACACCCGAGTTCGGCCCTCCGTCGAGGAGGTCGCCGTCGGTGGACAAGGCGATGTCCTCCACCCGGTAGTGGATCGTCTGCACGCGGATCCAACCGCGGGTTCCCGAGGAGGGACGCGTCAGGTCTTGCTCTTGCCGGCGGCGCTGGAGTGCTCGTGCCGGTCGTCGCTGTGGGGCACGTGGTTGATCTGCTTCGAGGCGCCGGTGGTCACCCCGGCGGCGCTGGGTGACTTCCCTTCCCTCTTCGCCTCACGGACCGCGGCTCGCTGGGCATCTGCATCGTTGTTCTTGGCCATGGCTCATGGTTTCCCCGCAAGAGGAGCAGGCACACCTCCGGGACGCCGCTGATCGGGGGCCGCGGGCCACTCGTGCACCGCCCAAGCCTCGGCCGGGCCGCAGGGCTTGCTCACCGTGCGCCGGGGCAGTCCCGCGCGATGCAGATGGACTCGACTCCGAGGATGCGACCCTCGACGACGTCGTCGCGATTGGCGTCGATGAAGGCGACTACTTCTTGTGTTGGCGGTCGAGCTCCGCCCCGAAGAAGGACGCCGCTCGCTTCAGGATCTCGTTCGCGCGCTTGAGTTCGCGGTTCTCTTGCTCGAGCTCCTTGATCTTCCTCGCCTCCGCCGTCGTCACACCCGGGGCGTGCCCATCGTCCACGTCGACCTGCTTGACCCACTGGCGCACCGATTCCACGCCGTAACCCAGCTGAGCCGCGACCCGCTGCACCGTCCCGTGCTCGGTCCCCAGCTCCGCTCGCAACGTACGGACCATCCGGACCGCCGCCACCTTCTCCTCCGGGCTGTAACGCCGGGTCTGCGGCTTCCCCGGCACCTGCTCCTTCGGCATGGCTCCATCCTCGTTTCCAAGGTCAGGAGCTCCAAGAAACCCAGGGCGCTTCATGGTGCCGGACGCACCACCTTGACGCGCGGCCTCCGCAACCGGCGACTAGCACCAGGACGCTCAGCCGGTCGGGCCCTGCGCCTGGGCATCGTCAGCCTTGGTTTTCATGGGCTGGGATCGTCGGGACAGCTGGCGGGCGGCCAGCAGGACGAGGAGGACACCACCGATGACCGCCGATGTCGTCGCCGCGCTCCAGCCCGCCTCCCCGGCCTCCTCGCCTCCGGAGGGGATCTCGCCGGTGCGCAGGCCTTCGGCGAGCGCCGTTACCGCAGCGCTCCAGTTTCCGTTGATGACCTCCGGCTGGGCCGCCGTGGTCACCAGCTGGTCGACCTCCGTGGCGTCGTAGGGGAACGTGTCCCCCAACCACCACTGGTACTCGTTGTCCTCCACTGCCATGGCGAACAGAAGATAGGAGGAGCCGAGCTCCGACTGGGTCGCGATCTGCTCCGCCCAGTCCGCTCCGGCCTCCTCGAAGCTCGACACGAGGACCACGTGCAGTGCTTCCCCGGTCTCGTCGCGGACGGCTTCGAGGGTGCGCCGGACCTCGGCCGCGTCGCTGCCCAGCACACCGTTCGGGTCGGTCAGCAGGTCGTCCACCGGAAAGGGCGGTTCGGCGACGGCCGGCCCCGTCCCGGTCAGCACGAGGACCGCGAGGCCGACAAGGACGGTGATCAGGCGGTGCACTCTGCTTCCTCCACCGAGGCGGATCGGTCGGGGACGGGCGTGGGGGGACCTCACGAGTTCGTGGCGTCCGGCGCCGCACCGTCAGGCCCGCGCGCGGCGCGCCGCGCGCGGGCGGCGGCCTCCGCCGCCATTTATTTGCTCGAGCGGTCCCCGGCCCACCGCCTGGCGCCAGGCCACCGCGAAGGCGAGGGCCACCGCGACCTGCACCAGGTAGCCCGGGGTGGCGCTGAAGGAGTCGAGGGGTGAGTTGATGAACAGGACGTGGGCGGTGTAAAGGGTGAGGGTCATGCCGCCGGCCGCGGCGATGGGGAGCAGGACGGTCCCGGCGCGGCGGGCGAGGAGCAGCATGCCGCCGAGCACCGCCGTCGCCACCCCGATTGTGTGGATCAGGTCCAGGGGGGTGGAAGTGTGCGGGGCGATGGTCGCCAGCCACCACCAGGTGCCTGTCGGGGTGACCCCGCCGCTGCCGAAGACCAGGAGGTCGCCGACCTCTGCCCCGCTCAGGCCGCTGGCGGCCGCGGTCGCGTAGAGCCGGGACTCACCGCCCAATGCCCCCAGCAGCACGCTGGACAGAGCCCAGGCTCCGGCCCCGGCGGCCGCACCGACGGCGAGCAGGCGGACGGCGACCCGGTGCTCGGACAGCCGCAGGCGGCCGATCGCGATGCCGATGCAGATGTAGGCCATCCAGGGCAGTGCCGGGTAGAGCCCCGTGACGGTCAGCTTCAGCAGCAGTCCGAAGGGGTCCGTGAAGACCTGACCGAGGGCGACGTTGTCGGCGGACGCTGCCGGCAGCGCCGGGCGCGCGAGGTGGCTGAGCACCGGGACGACCACCGCGATCGTCACCCCCACGGCAAGGAGCGCCCGCGTGGAGAGCAGGACTGCGGGGATCGCCAGGACGAAAAGCACCGCGTAGTAGACGAGGATGACCGTGGCCACCCCCGGGTCCGTCCAGCCCAGCGCCAAGCCCACGGCGGCGATGACCCCGGCGCGTGCGGCCAGCGACGCCGCGGCCGCCTTCCGGTCACCGGGCCCGACCCGCCGCCGCCCGGTCATGAACGCGATGCCGATCCCGGCGAGCAGCGCGAACGTGGCGGCCGACTGCCCCGCGGCCAGAGCGTAGTGCCAGGTGACGTCGCCGTCGTCGTCGTAGGCCCAGAGGGAGTGCACCGCCATCATCCCGAGTAGGGCCAGGCCTCGGGTGGCGTCCACGCCGGCCAGCCGGCCCAGGGCTGTCAGGGTCGACGGGGCAGAATCCTCCCGCCTGCCGGCCTCCCGCCTGCCGGCCCCCGGAAGGCCGCGCAGCTCGGGATGCCGGCGCGAACCCGGACCAGTCGGCTGGGGGGCCTCGGCGGGGGTGGGGCCGGACGCCCGTGCCGCGGGGCACTGGTGGTCCCGCATCAGGAGCCCACGCCGTGATCACGGGAACGGAGCGGGGACAGCCGGGAGAACGGCGGCAGCGACTGCATGCCACCACGATGCGTCGGCCCGGTCACCCAGCGCCTGGTCACCCGGTGGCCGTCCTCGTCCAGGACGAGGTCACCCACGATGTGCACCGCGTCGCCCCGGGCGACCGGGTCCTGTAACGCAGGTGGCGATGCAACGGACGACGACGTCCTCCAGGCTGAACCGCTTGGTCAGGTAGTCGTCGCCCCCCGGCGGTGAGACCGGCGAGGGGTCCCCGGCGGCTCCTTGGCGATCACGGACCAGACCGGCAGCGCCGGTGCGTCCCCGCGCAGCCGGACGAGCATCTCGAACCCGGTGGCGTCGGGAAGCTTCACGTCGAGCAGGTCGCGACGAGCACCCGGGGGAGCGGTCAACGCGCACGTCGCGGATCGAGTGCTCTAGTGCTGCAGTCGACGTCATGCCGCTACGGTCGGCGGCGAACCTTGGCCGTCCCTGGACGTAGGGATGGAAGTGCCTGGACGGCCGGTGGACCAGCCGGGCAGCCGGCTGTGGGGCCGCTGTGAGAAGCGGCCGTGGGCGGGCAGGCTCCTGCTGCGCCCGGCAGACTCCGGAAGGGCGCACGGTCCGGTCGGGCCGGATGACGGAGGGCTTCCCGGATGGACGTGCGGGAGTCGGGCTCCGGCGTTGGGCGACGAGCCGGTCACCGGGCTTTCCCAGCGGGAGGCCGAGGCCCGGCGGCGCGGGGGCGAGGGCAACGTCGCCGTCAGTGCGTCGTCCCGTGGCTACGCCCGGATCCTGCGCACGAACGTCTTCTCGTTCTTTCAACATCATCCTGTTCGTCATCGGGGCCGCCCTGCTCGCGCTGGGCCGCTACAGCGACGCCTTCACCAGCGTCGGTCTCGGCCTGGTCAACGCAGCCATCAGCGCCGTGGAGGACATCCGGGCCAAGCGCAAGCTCGACCGGCTCCAGCTGCTCGGCCGGAGCCGGTCACCGTCATCCGGGACGGCCGGGACGTCGAGGTGGTGCCGGAGACCGTCGTCCGCGGAGACGCCGTCCACGTGCGCCCCGGTGAGCAGCTCGTCGTCGACGGCCCGCTGCTCGACGGCGGCCGGGTGGACGTCGATGAGTCCCTGCTGACCGGGGAGTCCGAGCCGCTGCACAAGTTGCCCGGCGACGACCTGCTGTCGGGCAGCTTCTGCGTCGGTGGCGAAGGGCCCCAGCTGGCCCGGGACGTCGGCGCCGCCAGCTACGCCAGCCGGCTCACCGCCGACGCGCGCCAGGTCACCAGCGACAAGACGCCCCTGCAGAACCGGATCGAGTTCGTCCTCCGGCTGGTGACGCTGCTCGTCGCGCTGATGAGCGCGACGATCCTGTTCCAGGCCGCGCTCGAGGGGACTCCCTCTGGTCCGGGTCGTGCAGACCACCGCGGTGCTCTCCGGCCTGGTGCCCTACGGCCTGTTCTTCCTCGTGACCGTCGCCTACACCGTCGGCGCAGCCAGGAGCAGCGGCCGCGGCGCCCTCGTGCAGCAGGTCAACGCCATCGAGTCGGTGACCAACGTGGACGTCGTCTGCCCCGATAAGACGGGCACGTTGACGACGGGCCGGCCACGCCCATCGAGTACGAGACCATCACCCACACACCGGCAGCTCAGGCCGCCTGACCCAACCTGTCACCGGTCCGTGCAGCAGTCCCAACCGGATCACCTCATCGGGCGGATCGCCGAGACGTAGCGCCTTCCCGGCGGCATCCCCACTGCCAGGGCATTCACAGGTGTCATGCAGTCGCATCCACAGTCGGGGCCGCCAGTCTCCCTTGGCACGCCCCGGAAGAGGGCCTGAACAGAAGGATGACGATGCTGCTGAGGTACGCCCGACGTGAACTAACTCGGCGTCGACGCCAGACGATCATCGTGGCCGCGGGGCTTGCACTCGCGGTGGCGCTGGTGTTGGTGGTCAACTCGGCGTCCACCGGCGTGCGCGACGCACAGTCGGGGGTGCTGGAGTCGATCTACGGGGTCGGCACGGACGTCACCGTGACGCAGGCTGCGGAACCGGGTCAGAGCGGCCGTCAGGGGTTCCAGTTCGGCGCCGAGGACGGCGCCGACGGGGGGGACACCACCCGGATCGAGCAGCAGAACCTCAGGGTCGCGATGGGCACGGCGGCGATGGACGCTTCCGCGCTCAACACGATCGAGAACCTCAGCGGCGTGGACGCCGCGGTTGCGACCCTCTCGCTGACGAGCACGTCTCTCACCGGAGAGCTCCCCGACGACACCCAGCAACCCGCCGAGCCGCCCGCTGGCGGCCCACCGGGTGCCGGGGGATTTCGTGGCGGCAACTTCGGGGTCAGCACGTTCTCCATCGAGGGGGTGGAGCCCGGTGCCGCCGCGCTCGGGCCGCTCTCGTCCGCCGAGGTGACCGACGGGCGAGGATTCACCACCGACGACCGGGGGCAGGCCGTGGCCCTCGTCTCGCAGTCCTACGCCGACAGCGAGGCGCTCGCGGTCGGTGACGCGCTGACGATCTCAGGAACCGAGGTGGAGATCGTCGGGGTGCTGACGTCGGACAGTTCCGCCGGCACGCTCTCCGATGTCTACTTGCCGCTGGACATGGCCCAGGAGATGGCCGGTCTCGGCGACCAGGTCACCGACGTCTACGTGCAGGTCGCGTCCGCGGACACCGTGGACCAGGTCGCCGCGGACATCTCTGTGGAACTACCCGAAGCGACGGTCTCCACGCAGTCGGATCTGGCGTCGAACGTCTCGGGTTCGCTGTCGTCCGCCTCTTCGCTGGTGAGCACGCTGGGCACCTGGCTGTCCGTGGCGGGGCTGGTCCTGGCCTTCGCCCTGGCTGCCCTGTTCACCATCTCCGGGGTCACCCGGCGTACCCGTGACTTCGGCACGCTGAAGGCGATCGGCTGGAGCAACGGCCGCATCGTGCGCCAGGTGGGCACCGAATCGCTCATGCAGGGCGTTCTCGGCGGCGTCGCCGGTCTGGCCATCGGCCTGCTGTCGATCCTGGCCATCAACGCGGCCGGCATCACGCTCTCCGGCCAGACAGGAAGCTCAACTCTGCCTGCGGCCGCTGACGGCGCCGCGGCCGCCGGGCAGATGCCGATGGGACCGAGCGGCGCTGGACCCTTCGGCGGTGGACGTGGCGGAAACCCGATCGCCGACCAGACGAGCAGCGTCGACGTCGTCCTGAGCGCGCCCGTGAACGTGACCATCGTCCTGCTCGGCATCACGCTGGCCCTCGTCGGCGGTCTCGTGGCCGGCGTCCTCGGGGGCTGGCGGGCCGCCCGGCTACGTCCGGCAGCGGCCCTTCGCAGCATCGACTGACCTGTCCTGACCTGACCTGACCTGATCGGAGACCGACGATGTACGTGCTCACAGACGTCAGCAAGACCTACTCCTCGGACAAGAAGACCATCACCGCCCTCGACAAGGTGAGCCTCACCATTCCCGCAGGGCAGATGGTCGCCGTCGAAGGCCCGACCGGGGGAGGAAAATCCACGCTCCTTCAGATGCTCGGTGCCGTCGACCGGCCCACGTCCGGCTCGGTGCGCCTGGGTGACGAAGACCTGTCCGAGGCTTCCGAGCGGCGCCTGACCGAACTGCGCGCCCGCGAGATCGGGATCGTCTTCCAGTCGTTCAACCTGATTTCGACGCTGACCGCTCAAGAGAATGTCGAGACGGCGTTGGTTCCGCTCGGTGTCTCCTCGTCCGAGCGGCGGGAGCGCGCCGCCGCGGCCTTGGCGGTAGTGGGACTCGCGGACCGGCTCGACCACCTACCGCCACAGATGTCCGGTGGGCAGCAGCAGCGCGTGGCCATCGCCCGGGCGATCGTGAAGCAGCCGCGTGTCCTGCTCGCCGACGAGCCGACCGGGAACCTGGATGAGCCCACTCGCGACGAGATCATCGCGATCCTCGAACAACTCTGTCGGCAGCAGCAGCTGACGCTAGTGGTCGTGACACACGATTCCGCCGTCGCGGCGCGAGCCGAGCGCCGGCTGCGGATAGTGCGTGGCAGATTGCAGGAGCGTGCGGTCGTGTAACAACCTGCCGGACGTGGTATCGGTGCAGGCCGAGGGCTGCGTCCGTGCCACCATGTTGACCTCCCTCCCCTCGGTTCATCCCGATTTGCTGGAGTCCGCACTCGTTGCGTATGCAGCCTGAGCTCCAGGAACGGACGTCGTAGAATCTCGGCGGACACGCTGCCCGACGCCCAGTGCTGCGGCCGCCACCTTCGCCCCGCTTCGGTGACACACCCGCCGGGGTCCTTGGCTGAGGACCCCGGCGGGTCGACCGTCGGGCTCGTCTGATCCTGTCTTCCCCGCAGGAGATGCGAGATTGCGCATCGCGTGCAGGTCCGGGCCATCGACAACGACGAGGGCAACCAGTTGTTGCGCATCGTCCGCCACAGCAGCGGATTGGTGGTGACCTTGTGAAGAGCCCAGGTCGTGCTGCTCTCGGCCCTGGGCAGGGACGTCCCGATGATCCGAAGGTGACGTTCGCCAGCCCCGACCCGGTGCGGGACGTGATCAACAACTGTCCCATCGCAGTCCTGTCCGTCCCGCCCGACCAGCGGGATGCGACCGCGATCTGTGAGGAGACACCGGCCATGACCAGGATGACCCTGCGCGCCGACGATGTCGTCGTCGCGTCGCCGCTCCTGGCGGCGACGCTCTACGCCAGCCTGCCGATGCTGCTCCTCGTCGTGGACGATCGACCGATGGCGGTCAGACGTCCCGTCGACTGCCCTGGCCGGGGCCCGCCCGGTCCCGGCGACCGGGTCGCCCATGACGCACGGCCCGGCGCCGCCCGCCGCCTCGAAGCCGTTCTGGACCGGCTCGGCGTGCGAAATGTCGTGCCGGCACCCGTGCTGACCGGGCGTATGCGCGTCCCAGGCGCCCACCGACCGGGTACTGGTCAGGGCGCAGCGGGCGGGCCACCATGGCGCGGTGGCACACCCACCGGTCCGCACGGCGCTGCCGTGGCTGGTCCCCGTCGGCGCGGCAGCCGCGGTGGTGGCTGCCTTCGTGCTGCACGCTCAGGTCTCGGCCGTGCGGGCCGACGTGGCCGAGATCTACCTGGCCGACGTCTGGGCCTCGCTGCTCTGTCCCGTCGTCGGAGCCTGGTTCCTGTCCCGGGGCGGCGCGCGGCCCGTGGGCGGCCTCCTGCTGCTGGCCGGCTGCCTGTCGCTGGCCGCACTGGGCACGGGGCTGGCCAACCTCGACGCGCTCGACGGGGCGCTGGGCCCCGTGGGCACACTCTCCGCCTGGATCACGGCCTGGGCGTGGACGCCGTACCTGCTGCTGCCCACGGTGCTCCCGTTGGTCTACCCGGGTGGCCGGCCGGCCTCAGCCGCGGCGCGCGCGGTCGCGATGGCGGCCCTCGTGCTCACCGGGCTGATCACCCTCGGCTCCGCCATCGCACCGGGCCCGGTCAACGAGGCCACCGACGTCGGCAACCCGCTGGGGATCGCGTCGCTGCCACTGATCGGCGAAGTCGGCGGCGCCCTGATCACGGTCGTGGTACTGGTCCTGGCCCCGCTCACCGTGGTGGTGCTGGCGGTCGAGCGCGTGCGCCGGCCCCGCCCCGGCGGTACGGCCGCCCTCGTCGGCAGCGCGGCCTTCGTCCTTGCCACGTTCGCGTTCGGGCAGCTGAGCTACCCGTGGCCCGACGTCGCCACCGCGGCCGGGCTGTCGGTCCTGCCGCTGGCGATCGTGGTGGACACGCAAGCGCACTCGGTGCGCGAGGCGGAGCGGGCCGAGCAACGACGGATGCGGGCCGCCCGCGAGGAGGAACGGCGACGGATCCGGCAGGAGCTGCACGACGGGGTGGCTCCCGAGCTGGCCGGCCTGAGCCTCCAGCTCGAGGGACTGACCGCCGAGGTGGATGACGCACAGCAGGCGGCGCTCGCGCAGGCCGGGCGCCGGCTGCGGGAGTCGGCCGTGGAGGTCCGCCGAATCGTCGACGGCCTGGGCCCGAGTGCGGTCGACCAGCTCGGCCTGGTGGGCGCCCTGCGCGTGCACGCCGACCGGGTGGCCGGGGGCGGTGCGGTCGTGCGGGCCGGCGACCTGCCGGACCTCCCGGCGGGCACGGAGGTCACCGCCTACCGCATCGGGTGCGAGGCGCTGACCAACGCCGTCCGTCACGCCGGCGCCGCCCGGATCGAGGTGGACCTGCGAGCCGACGCCGGGTCACTGCGGCTGACGGTGACCGACGACGGCGTCGGTGGGGTCGAACAGCGCCCCGGCGGTTTGGGGCTGCATGGCATGGTCTCCCGGGCAGAGGAGTCGGGTGGTCGCTGCCACGTCCGGGCGCGGGACGGCGGTGGCACCGTCGTGGAGGCCGAGCTGCCGCTCTCCCCCGGAGAGGAACGGCCCGGATGACCCGGGTCCTGGTGGTCGACGACCACCCGACGTTCCGCGACGGCGTCCGGGCGGTGCTGTCGAGGGCCCCCGGCATCGAGATCGCCGGGGAGTGCGGCAGCGGTGAGGAGCTGCTCGAGCAGTGCGCCGCCGACCCGCCCGACGTGGTGGTGCTGGACCTCCTCATGCCGGGTATGGGCGGGCTGGAGGCAGCGCGCCGGCTGTCCGTCCGGCACCCGGACGTCGCGGTGCTGGTGGTGACGATGAGCGACGCGGACGAATCCGTCTACGCCGCGCTCCGCGCCGGGGCCGCCGGCTACGTGCTCAAGGAAGCGCCGGGCACCCAGATGGTCGACGCCGTCCGGCTGGTGGCCGAGGGACAGGCGGTGTTCGGCGCGCCCGTGGCTCGCCGCATCTCGGCGTTCTTCGCCGGGTCCGCGGCGCCGCCGCGGCCGTTCCCGGAGCTGACCGACCGGGAGCGGCAGGTGCTGGAACTCCTGGCCCGCGGTCTGGACAACGGCGAGATCGCCGAGCGGCTGTCGGTCTCACGCAAGACCGTGCGCAACGTCGTCTCGACCGTGCTCGGCAAGCTCCAGGTGGCCACCCGCGCCGAGGCGGTCGCGCGCGGCCGTGATGCCGGGCTCGGCAGCCCGCCGGTCTGACGCCGCCATCCGCGAAGTTCCCGACCTCGTCGGGACCTCGGCCCCTGCCGACCGGGACGGTCACGGCGGTGTGCTCCGGGAGTCCGTCTCACGCCCCCCGGGAGTCCCGTCATGCCCACCCAGGCCCCCACGCGCCGAACGGCGCGCTGCCGGTGCTGGCCCGCCGACCGGCACCGCTCGCGCTCCCCCGCCGCCTGGCCGCAGACGGCGTCGCAGCCACCGGTGTGCTCGCCATCCGCACCGCGAGGCTGTACCCGGTGCGGACCAGCGAAGGGCCGGCGAGGGGAAGCCGCCCTCCGACACAGCGCAGCCGAGCCGTGACGCCCGCGGAGGTCGTGGTGACGGCGGAGGACGGCGCGGCATCGCTGGTGGTCCGCAACGACGACTGGCTGCACGCACGGTCCTGCGACATCGACACGACTTCCTCACGTCCACCCCGGCCACCGAGGGCAGCGTCGTCGTCCGCCGCGGCGCCTGACGCGACCCCATCCTGAGAGGAGAACGCTCGTGAACGTCCGCATCGAGGACCGGGCCGGAGGTGTCGCCGCCGCGGCGGCCATCGGCGCCGTGGGGGCCTGGCTGGCCAAGGCGGTCGTCATCGCGGCGTCCGGCGGCCTCGGTCGCAGCGCCCTGGAAGGTCCGCTGTTCCTGGCCGGGCTCCTGCTGCTCGTGCTGGCCTTCATCGCCGGCGGGGTGTCCGTCGCCGGTGGTGGGCCGGCGCGCCGGGCGCTCACTGGCGCCGTCGCGGCGGTGGTCGGCATAGCGCTTGCCCTGCTGATCGAGACGGGGGTCGACGCCGTGCTGCCGGAGTCCTCCGGCTGGGTGGCGGAGGAGGCGGGGCTATGGGCGGTCAGCCTGCTCACCGCGGCGGTGCTCGGTGGCCGGTGGCTGCGGCGGAGGAACGCGGTGCCCGTCTAGTGCGTCGGCCGGTCACCACTCCGCTGCTGGACGCCCGCAGTCCGGTGGACCTGCCATGGCTTCACACCGGTGGGCTGGAGCCGCCGACTACGCCCCTGCCCGAACGGGCTGGTCGGGGCCTCGACACCAGACGTCTCCGGTTTCACCGGCAAGGCCACGCTCGATGCGCGCACCGCCCACACGCCACTCCAGGCATCCCCGCTGTTCCGCCATGCCTCGATGAGCACGGAACCCGAACCTCTATCCATGCCTCCACGGGGATTGCGAGGGCGACCTGGGGTACCGGAGCCGAGGCAGAGCAACGCCCACAGGCCAATGCACTGGGAGATGAGAGCGGATGACCGCCAGCACGGGAGAACAGGACGTCATCGACATCCTGACCACGGACCACCAGGAGGTACTGGCCCTCGTCAGCCAGATCCCGGCCGCCGATGCTGGACAACGGCGGGACATGATCGACACGGTCATCGCCGAGCTGATGCGCCACTCGATCGCCGAGGAGATGTACGTCTATCCGGCGATGCGTGAGCACCTCGCCGACGGGGACAGCCACGTCCAGCACGACATCCAGGAGCACCAGGAACTCGAGGAGGTCATGAAGGAGCTCGAGGGCGTCGACACCGCCGACCCGCGGTTCCTGGAGACGCTCGCACGCCTCGAGGCGGTGCTGCGCGACCATGTCTCTGACGAGGAGAGCGAACAGTTCCCCATGCTCCGTGCACAGTTGCCCCGCGAGCAGCTGGTCAAGATCGGCAGCAAGGTGGAGGCGGCGAAGAAGGCTGCGCCCACCCGTCCACATCCCGCGGCACCGCACAGCGAGCTTTTCCACAAGCTCGTCGGCCCGGGTGTCGGCATGGTCGACCGGCTCAGGGACAAGCTGACCGGCCGGCAGAACAGCGTCTGATCCGCACAGCGCAGCCGGTCGAAGGCGCAGCCAGCGGCCTGGTGGTCCGGGACCACCAGGCCGTTGCTGTCCGGGCGCCGTCCAGCGAAGCGCCCGGGGATGGCGAACGGGGCGACGTAGATCAGTGGCGAGGCCTTCTGCCGGTGGCGAAGACGTACGCCCCGGCCCCTCGCCGGCGTGGGCCCGTCCGCCATCTCCCCGGTCGCTCTCGGCCCCGCCTCCCGGCCGGCAGCCGGCCGGCAGCCGGATCCGCATGCCGACGTCGCAGTCGACGACCGACCCCGGCCCTCAGCGCCTACCTCGGCACGACGGAGCATCGCGGAGCAGCCGCCCGGGTCGGAGGAAGATCGCGGAACGGATCTCCTGCGCGACCCGCCTAGGGCCCGCCGCCCCTCCTCAGCGGCGCGCCCCGCTCCGGCCGTCATCCCCCACCGGCCGCGAGGCCCCTGGTCCTTCCCGGCCGGCCCCCGGATGCCTCGCCGTGGTGGCGCCGAAGTCCGCGAGCCGGCGACTGTGGTCAACGCTCCTCGAGAACCGCCTTGAGGAACGTACGGGTGCGCTCGTGGTCCGGGTCGTTGAAGATCTTCTCGGGCGGCCCGTCTTCGACGATGACCCCGGAGTCGAACATCATCACGCGGTGGGAGACGTCGCGGGCGAAGTGCATCTCGTGGGTGACGATCAGCATGGTGATGTCCGTGGTCTCCGCGATGTCCCGCAAGACGTTGAGGACGTCCACCACGAGCTCGGGGTCGAGCGCGGACGTCACCTCGTCGAGCAGGAGGATCTCGGGCTCCATCGCGAGTGCCCGCGCGATGGCGACCCGCTGCTGCTGGCCACCGGAGAGCTGGGTCGGGTGAGCATCGGCGCGGTCGGCCAGGCCGACCTTGCCCAGCAACTCCTCACCGCGCGCCCGCGCCTCGGCTTTGCTCAGCCCGAGCACGGACACCGGTGCTTCCATGATGTTCTCGATGACCGTCATGTTCGGGAACAGGTTGAACTGCTGGAAGACCATCCCGATCCGCTGACGGGCCTTGCGGAGGTACTTCTCCGACGCCGGGACCAGCTGGTCGCCCTTGCGCTCGTGGGTGAGCGGCTCCCCCTTGACCCAGATGACGCCCTCGGTGATGTCCTCGAGCGTCATCAGCAAGCGCAGGATCGTCGTCTTCCCCGAGCCCGAGGGGCCGATCAGGGTGACGCGCTCCCCCGGCGCGACGGAGAAGTTCATGCCGTCGAGCACGGTGTTGTCGCCGAAACGCTTGACGACGTCCTGGAAGCGGATCATCGCATCCGGCTCCCCCGGGCGGACCGACGCTGCTGTCTCAGTAGCCAAGGTGGGTCTCCAACCTTCTCAGCACGACCGACGTCGGGTAGCTCGCCGCCAGGAAGATCAGGCCGGCGATGGTGATCGGCTCGATGTAGCGGTACTGCTCCGCCGCGAGCTGGTTGGCGACCGTGACCATCTCCAGCACGCCGATGACGATCAGGAACGGCGTCTCCTTGAACAGGGCGATGATCTGGTTGCCGGTGGCAGGCAGCACCCGCCGGACCACCTGCGGCAGGACCACCGCCCGCCATGTCCGTTGCGGCGGCAGGGACAGCGCGACACACGCCTCCCACTGACCCTTGGGAACCGCGTCGATGCCCGCCCGGTAGACCTCCGACATGTAGCAGGCGTAGTGGACGCCCAGCACGATGATGCCGGTCATCAGGGCGCTGATCCGGATCCCGGTGGCCGGCAGCGCGTAGTACACGAAGAACAGCTGGATCGGGATCGGCGTGCTGCGGACGAACTCGACCAGTCCGTACACCGGCCAGGAGATGCCCCGGATCCGCGACCGCCGGCCCAGCGCGAGCACGAGCCCCAGGACGACGGCGATCAGCGACGCAGCCGCAGTGATCCCCAGGGTCAGCCGCAGGAACGCGGTCACCAGCTCGGGGAGGACGTCGAACGCGTACTCCCAGTCCCACAGTGACCTCTCGTTCACGTGTGGGCCACCGCCTGCGGATCGGCGGTCACCGTCACGGCTCTGGGCCCTCTGCCCACCTTGGCCGCCGCGCGGTTCTCCCAGAACCGCATACCGGCGAGCAGCAGCTGGGCAAGGACGAAGTACACGACGAGCGCGATCCCGAAGGCCGGGAGGCTGCCGAGTTCGAACCGCAGCTGATTGACCTCGAAGGTCAGGTCGGTGATGCCGACGATGAACAGCAGCGACGAGCTCTTCAGGATCTGCACCAGCAGGTTGCCGAACGGCGGGATCATCTCGGGGATCGCTTGAGGCATCAGGACGCGGCGCATCCGCTGGACCCGCCCCATGCCCAGGGCGACGGTGGCCTCCCACTGCGCCTTGGGCACCGACGTGACGGCCCCGCGGACGATCTCGGATCCGTAGGCACCGAAGTTGAGCGCGAACGCCAGCGTGGCCGCGGCCATGGCCTCGAAGCGCAGGCCCAGCTGAGGCAGCACGAAGAAGATCCACAGCAACTGCACGACCAGCGACGTGCCGCGGAAGAACTCGACGACGGCCCGGGTCACGCCACGGACGACCGTCGACCGCGACATGGCCAGCAGGCCGAAGACGAACGAGACGACCAGCGCGGACACCGCAGCGAGCAACGTGTAGAGGATCGTGATGCCGACCCCCCGGAGGAACAGGGGGCCGGCATCGATCAGCTCCTGCAGCAAGGGGTCAGCCCTGGCAGAGCTCTTCGGCGGTCAGACCCGGATCCGGGCGTTCGGCCTCGGTGAAGCCGTACGGCTCCACCAGCTCGAGCCACATGTCGCTCTCGATCAGCTCCGCCAGCTCGGCGTTGAAGGCCTCCCGCAGCTCGTCGTCGCCCTGGCGGAACACCGCCGCGCCGGCGCCGATCTGCTCCTCGCCGTCCACGACGGGGATGAAGGCCTCGGCGACCTCGACGCTCGCGTCGTTCTCTGCGAGCGCCCGCAGGGAGATGGCCGTCAGGGCGAAGGCGTCGGCACGGCCGGACTTGACCGCATCCATGCCCGACTGCTGGTCGGGGACGATCTGCAGCCGGTCGTCGGGGATGCCGTTGGCACGGGCCTGCTCCACCTCGACCGCACCGTTCATCACCGCCAGCACGGCGTCGCTGTTGGCGACGGACTGGTAGTCGGTGAGGCCCATCGGGTTGCCGGCGGGGACGAGCAGGGCCGTCGTGGCCACGTACACGGGGTTGCTGAACGCGGCTTGCTCGCAGCGCTCCGGGGTGATGAACATCCCGGCGGTGACCACGTCGACCCGCTCGGAGTTCAGCGCCTGGATCAGCGAGCCGAACTCGAACAGGTTCGGTTCGAGCTCGACCCCGCCGATCTGGTCGAAGATGTAGCCGTGGACGGCGGGTGACTGCCCTACGAGCTCCCCGTCCTCGCGGTAGGCGTAGGGACGCTCGTTGGCGAATCCCACCTGGACGACGCCTTCATCGGTGATCCGGTCCAGCGTGCTGCCCCCGCCCGTCGCCGCCCCCGTACCCGGCTCGGTGCTGGAGCAGGCGGTGACCAGGCCGACCGCAAGGACGACACCCCCGGCGCCCAGCTTCCGTCGCTTCGATCCACGCGGCGCCCGGCTCAAGTGATAGCTCACGTCTTCCCCTCATCTTCGATTCCAAAGGTCATCGAAAAAGAGCCGCGCCGCTAGGCCGACCGTCGTTCATCGTGGGCCGAACGCGGCTTGCGGCCGCAGTCACGAGGCAAAACGCTATGAAGACCGACGAGAGGTGTCAAACCCACCGCCGGAGCGCAGGGTGCTCGCCGCCCCCTCCCCACGGGCCTGCACGTCGACGCCAGCGTCCTGCCCGAGTCGCTCCGCGCTGCGTTCGGTGGGACCCGAGCGTCTGCGGACGGCGGCAGACGTATGCATTGCACGACCAACACCGCGTGCTGCATCGACGATCGCGCTGTCGTCCGCCACATCCGCGCCGTTCGCCCATCAGGACCGGACCACCGGGTAGGGGGGAGTCATGCCGCAGCCAGTGTTGAAGCCAGTACGTGACCAGGTCGTCGTCGTGATGGGCGCCTCGAGTGGAATCGGTCGTGCGGCCGCCGCCAGGTTCGCCGCGAAGGGTGCGAAGGTCGTCGTCGCCGCCCGGGGAGAGGCCGGCTTGCGGTCGCTGGTCGAACAGATCCGGGCCGACGGCGGAGACGCTGTCGCCGAGGTAGCCGACGTGACCGACCCCGCGCAGATGCGACGCGTGGCCCAGCGCGCGGTGACGGAGTACGGCCGGCTGGACACCTGGGTGCACGCCGCTGGGGTCCTGCTGGTCGCCCCGTTCGAGGAGACGACGCCGGAGGAGTTCCAGCGCGTCATCGACGTGAACCTCATGGGCCAGGTCCACGGCGCCATGGCGGCTCTTCCGCACCTGAGGCAGCACGGCGGAGCGCTCATCCACATCTCCTCGATGGGTGCCAAGCGCGGCGTACCCCTGCAAACGGCCTACTGCGCGTCCAAGCACGGCATCGACGGCTTCGTCGAGACGCTGCGGATGGAGGTCCGGCGCGAGGAGCTCCCGGTCAGCGTCACCAACGTCATGCCGGCGACCATCAACACCCCGCTGTTCGACCAGGCGCGCACGAAGATCGGGGTGAAACCGGTCGCGCCCCCGCCCGTCTACCAGCCGGACGTGGTGGTGGACGCCCTGCTGCACGCCGCCGAGCACCCTGTTCGGGACCTCGTCGTCGGCGGGGCGGCGAAGGCGCTGATCCTCGGGGAGAAGCTCGCGCCCCGGCTGCTGGACGCCCTGCTGGTCCGCTTCGGTTTCGAGGCACACGACACCGGGGTGCCCAAGTCGGCCGACGCGCCGGACAACCTCTTCGCTCCGCTGGACGCCCACGACACCGCCCGCGACGGGTTCGACGAGAGCGCCTGGCCACGCAGCCTCTACACGTCCCTGCAGCGACAGCCGCTCGTCAGAAGCATCCCCCTGGCCAGCGAGGCGCTCGCCGTGGCCGGTTTCGTGCTCAAGCCGCTGCTCCGGTGACCGGCGCGGCCGTGCGGGCGTGAGCGCGGAGCCTGCCGCTCACCGGTGCGCGGCAGCCCGCGCGGCCTCGGTCACGAGGCCGAGAATCCGGTCCGGGACGTCGGCGATGCTGCTGTGGCCGGCGACGGGTAGCAGACGGAACCGGGCGCCTGGCACCAGGGCCGCCAACCACGCCGACTGGCTGGCGGCGAGGACGTCGTGGGTGCCCTGCGCGATGATCACCGGGCAGTCGACCGCGCGGTAGTCCAGCGTCGCCTCGGGCAGGACGGCGTACCGCAGCAGCCGCCAGAAGTCCTCCGTCGTCGCGAACTCGCGGACCAGCGCCGCTGCCTCGTCGGCCGGTGTGCGCCATCCCCGCGCCCGCAGGAAGCCCAGCACGGCCGTGCGGGGGACGGCGAAGCGCAGCAGCGGGCCGGCCACCGGTGCCAGGGCGCCGGTCATCAGTCGTGCGTTCACGAGCATGGCCGCCTGGTACGCCCGCACCGGCGGTGTCACCGGCCCGGTCGGGGCGATGGCGACCACGGACGCTGCGCGGTGGCGTCGAGCCAGCTCCAGGGCGATACGGCCGCCGAGGGAGACGCCCAGCACCTGCGGCACGGCGACGCCTTGCCTGTCGAGCTCCCGCTCCACGGCGTCGGTCAGCGCCCCGACGTCGGGCCGCAGGGGCGCGGGCAGGGCGGGAGATCCGCCCTGGCCAGGCAGGTCGAGCGCCAGCACCTCGTTCCGCCGGGCCAGCGCCGGCAGCACCGTGCCGAACTCGCCGATGTGACTGGCGAGGCCGGGGAGGAGCACCAGGGTCGGTCCGGTCCCCTCCCGGTGCGCGTTCAGTCTCGGTAGCTCTGCCGCCCGGTCCACCCGGCACATTCAACGCGCCGCGCCGAAGGTGATCCCCGTCACCCCGCGTCGGGGCCGGACAGTGGCGCCTGTCGTTCCCCTGCTCGGCCTCCCGCGTCGCGTCGCGGCCGCCGGCGCCGCTGCCGGACCACCGCCTCCCCCCGGGCACGTCCGGCTGCGATGCTCGAGCCGACGGCCCGGCCGGTGTACCTGTCGCCCCGACGGGTAAGCGCGCCGGACGAGGGTGGCGCAGGAGGACGACGGCCGCCCGCCGCACCTCACGAGTGGACCTGATGACCGGCAACGCCACACACCGATTCAGCAACACCGCGATCCTCACCGTGCAGACGGTGGACGCGTCCCAGGTCGTCACGTCGGCCTCGTTCGACGAACGGCTGGGTGACACCTACCAGCGCGTCGGGCTGCGCCCCGGGCTGCTGCAGCGGCTCGCGGGCATCGAGGAGCGCCGCTGGTGGGCCGACGGCGTCTCGTTCGTCGACGGCGCGGCGACCGCGGGCGCCAAGGCGATCAGCGAGAGCGGGGTCGACCCGGCGCACATCGGCCTGATGGTGAACACGTCGGTCAGCCGCAAGCACCTCGAGCCGTCCACGGCCGTCGCGGTGCACGACGCCCTCGGGCTGCCGAGCTCCTGCCAGAACTTCGACGTGACCAACGCCTGCCTCGGCTTCGTCAACGGCATGGAGCTGGCCGCGGCGATGATCGACAGCGGGATGGTGGACTACGCGCTGATCGTCAACGGTGAGGACGCACGGCCCGTGCAGGAGCGCACGATCGACCTGCTCAACCGGCCGGACACGGTGGCCAAGGACGTGATGGGGCACTTCGCGACCCTCACGCTCGGCTCCGGCGCCGTGGCCATGGTGCTCGGTCGGGCCGATCGGCACCCCGAGGGACACCGGCTTGTCGGGTCGGTCAGCCGGGCCGGCACCGAGCACCACCAGCTGTGCACCGGCGACAACGACGGGATGCAGACCGACCTCAAGGGGCTCCTCGCCGCCGGCCTCGAACTGTCCGGCGAGCTGTGGGCGGACGCCGCGGCCGAGTTCGACTGGGCGCGGGGAATGGACCGCTACGTCATCCACCAGGTCTCCAAGGTGCACACCGGGGCCCTGTGCGACCGGTTCGGCATCGACCGGGCCCTGGTGCCGACGACCTTCCCGACCCGCGGCAACCTCGGCCCCGCGTCGGTGCCGTTCACGCTGGCGGGGCAGGCCGACACCCTGGCCGACGGCCACCGCGTGCTGCTGATGGGGATCGGCTCGGGCCTCAACGCCTGCTGCCTGGAGATCGCCTGGTGACAGTGGGCGCGACGGTCCGGCTGCCGGGCCTGGACCCGTCATGGTCGCGGTGGGTCGCCGTTCCCGGGGCGGACGGCGGCAAGCACCTGTGGCACGTGCTCGACAACGGTGTGACCGACCCGGTCGGCACCTTGCTCTGCGTGCACGGCAACCCCACCTGGTCCTACCTGTGGCGCCGGATCGTCGCCGCCGCCCCGCCGGGGTGGCGTGTCCTCGCCCCCGACCAGCTGGGCATGGGCTGGTCCGAGCGGCCGGCCGCGCCGCGGACCCTGACCCAGCGGGTCGCCGATCTCGGGGACCTCACCGCCGCGCTGGGCATCACCGGCCCGGTCGTCACGGTCGCCCACGACTGGGGCGGCATCATCTCCCTCGGCTGGGCGCTCGAGCACCGCCAGGACGTGCGCGGCGTGGTCCTCACCAACACCGCCGTGGCCATGCCGGAGGGCGACCTGGGGCCCGCGCTCATCCGGCTGGCGCACGCGCCGGGCCTGCGCACCGCCGTCACCGTCGGCAGCTCGGTGTTCGTCCGCGGGGCGACGGCGCTGTCGTCGCCGCGGCTGCCCCGGGAGATCCGCCGGGCCTACGCGCAGCCCTACCCGTCGGCCGCGCGGCGCCGGGCCGTGGGCGAGTTCGTCGCCGACATCCCCTTCCGGCCGGGACACCCCTCCCGTCCGGCGCAGGAGGCCATCGCCGAGGGCATCCGCACGCTCGACGTCCCGGCGCTCCTCCTGTGGGGCCCTCGCGACCCGGTCTTCGGGGAGAAGTACCTGACCGACCTGCGCGAGCGCCTTCCCCAGGCGGACGTGCACCGCTACGAGGGCGCCTCCCACCTCCTCCCCGAGGACGCGCCCCAGTACGCCCAGGCGGTGGCCACCTGGGTGACCGACACGTTCGCCGCGCCGGACGCCACGGCGGCGGGCAGCCGCGGTGCGTCGGCCGAGCCGGCCCGGCCCTGGGCGGCCCTGGCCGCCCGCTCGGACGACGACTCCCCGGCGGTCGTGCAGACCGGCGGGGGCTCGGTCACCTGGGCGCAGCTGGCCCACCGGGTCGCCGACCTCGCCGCCGGCCTGGCGGCGGCCGGGGTCCGTCCGGGAGACCGGGTGGCGCTCCTGCTGGAACCATCGGCGGACCTGACGGCAGCGGTCTACGCCACCTGGCGCGCGGGCGCCGTCATCGTGGTCGCCGACAAGGGGCTCGGCTTGCGAGGCATGCGCCGCGCGCTCCGGGGAGCAGCGCCGGACCACGTCCTGGGCAGCACCGCCGGCCTGGTCGCCGCACGGGCGATGGGGCTGGCCGGGACGCGCATCGTCGCGGGGCGATCGACGGCTGGACTCCGCCGGGTGCTCCACGCCGAGCACGACCTGACCTCGCTGGAGGCCCTCGGCCGGTCGTCGGCCGCGCCGGCGGAGGTCCCGACGGACTCCGACTGCGCGGTCGTCTTCACCTCGGGGGCAACCGGCCCCGCCAAGGGCGTGGTCTACACGCAACGACAGGTCGGCGCTCAGCTGGAGCTGGTCCGCACGGCCTACGGCCTCACCCGGGGCGACTCGCTCGTGGCCGCGTTCGCCCCCTTCTCCATCCTCGGGCCGGGGCTCGGGATCGCCTCGTCCGTCCCCGACATCGACGTCACGGCGCCCGGCACGCTCACCGCCGCGAAGCTGGCCGACGCGGCGGCCGCCGTGGACGCCACGGTCGTCTTCGCCGCGCCCGCTGCCCTGCGGCACGTCGCCGCCACCACCGCGCAGCTGACCGGGGAGCAGCGCTCGGCGTTGAGCCGGGTGCGGCTGCTCATGTCGGCCGGAGCGCCCGTGTCGACACCGCTCCTGCGCTCCCTCCGCGGGACGTTCCCGCAGGCCGAAGCGCACACGCCGTACGGCATGACCGAGGCGCTCCCGGTCACCGACGTCTCCCTGGACGACGTCGAGGTCGCCGGACCGGGGAATGGCGTCTGCGTCGGCCGCCCGGTGCCCGGTGTCGAGGTCCGGATCAGCCCACTCTCCCCGCTGGGGGCCGCTGACGGCCCGCTCACCGAGGCTCCCCACACTCCCGGCGAGGTCTGCGTGCGCGCCCCGCACGTGAAGGACCGCTACGACGCACTGTGGGCCACCGAGCGGGCGGCCACCCGGGATCCGGGATGGCACCGCACCGGGGACGTCGGGCACCTGGACGGCGCGGGACGGCTCTGGATAGAGGGCCGGCTGGCGCACGTGATCAGCACCGCGGACGGACCGGTGACCCCGGTCGGCCCCGAGCAGCGGATCGAGCGCCTGGACGCCGTCTCCGCTGCGGCGGTCGTCGGCGTCGGCCCGGAAGGCGCGCAGGTGGTCGTCGCCGTCGTCGTGCCCAGCGACGGCGCCGGGCGACGGCGCCGTCGCCACCGGGTGGGAGCTGGTGCCGAGCGGCTGACCGCGGCGCCGGTCGAGCTCGCCGACCGGGTCCGGGACGCGGCCGGTACCGGCCTCGCCGCCGTCCTCGAGACGAAGGCGCTCCCGGTCGACATCCGGCACCAGTCGAAGGTCGACCGGACGGCACTGGCACGCCGGGCAACCCGAACTCTCTCCGGCACGCCAGTCCGTTGGGCGACCCGGAACGGCGAAAGGGCGTGAAGGTCCTGGTCACGGGCGCGAGCGGATTGCTCGGCCGGGTCACCGCCCAGCGCCTGCTCGCACGGGGCGACGAGGTGACGGTCCTCCAGCGCCGTCCCTCGGGCCTGCCCTGCTCCGAGGTGCTCGGGGACATCGCCGATCCCTCCTTGGTGGCACGGGCCGCCGTCGGGCAGGACGCCGTCGTCCACCTCGCCGCGAAGGTGGACGTGACCGGGAAGTGGGAGGAGTACGCGCGGACCAACGTCCAGGGCACGAGGAACGTCGTCGCCGCCTGCTCCGCCGAGGGCGTCGAGCGGCTGGTGCACGTGTCGTCGCCCTCGGTCTCGCACGCCGGGTCACCCCTGTTCGGGGCGGGGGCAGATCCCGCCGATCCAGCCCGGGCGCGTGGCGCCTACTCGAGGTCCAAGGCGGTGGCCGAACAGGTTGCGCTCGACGCGGACTCGGCTGCCCTTGCGGTGCTGGTCCTCCGCCCGCACCTGGTGTGGGGCCCCGGCGACGAGCAGCTCGTGGCGCGGATCATCGCGCGGGCCAGGAGCGGCCGCCTCCCGCTCATCGGTTCCGGCACGGCCCTGATCGACACCACGTACATCGACAACGCCGCTGCCGCCGTCCTGGCAGGGGTCGACGCGTGCGGGCCCGTCCACGGGGAAGCACTGGTGGTCTCCAACGGTGAACCCCGCACGGTGGACGAGATCCTGCGACGGCTGTGCGCGGCAGCCGGCGTGCCCGGACCACGGGGTCGAGTGCCCGCGCACGCAGCCTGGCTGGCCGGCGCCGTGGTGGAGAAGAGCTGGTCAGCTCTCGGCCGTCGGTCGACTCCTCCACTGACCCGGTTCCTCACCGAGCAGCTGACGACGGCGCACTGGTTCGACCAGCGGCGGACCCGGAGCGCGCTCGGCTGGCGGCCGGAGGTCGGCCTCGACGCGGGATTCGCCCAGCTGGCTGCCTGGTACGGCGGTTCGGGCACAGGGGCGGGCCCCCGGGTCGGGCACCGTCAGCCGCCTCACGGCGCCGGCCGTGTGGGTACGTAGCGCGTCGCCCCTCGGACACCGAGGTGGACCTCGGCGGGCGGGATCTCGGCCTGACCGGCCGGGAGGTCGCCGTCCTGCAACCGCTGGGGCCGGGCCTGACCGCCGCGTCGATCGCCCGGCGGCTGGGCTCCTCACCACGAACCGTGCACGAGCACCTGGGGCGCGTGTACCGCACGCTCGGCGTCGGGGACCGGCTCGTGGCGGTGCAGCGGGCCCGCGATCTAGGCCTGCTCACCTAGCTCCACCGCACAGCCGATGGCGCCGCGTGCTGGCGAACGGTGCGGACGAGCTCCGGCATCGCTGTGCAAGGGTTGGGCATGGTTTCCTCTTCGCGCGGGGCTGCCGAGTTGGTGGACGAGCTGGGACGGCTGCTGCTGGGGGCGCCGATTCCGCTGTCGGTGCGGTGCTGGGACGGCTCGGAGTCCGTCGTCCAGGGGGCCCCGACTCTGGTCGTGCGCCACCCGCGCGCCCTGCGCCGGTTGGTCTACGCGCCCGGGGAGCTGGGGCTCGCCCGCGCCTACGTCAGCGGGGATCTCGACATCGAGGGGGACGTCTACGCGGCGCTGAGCTTTCCGGATCGGCTGCCGGCCCGCCCGGAGCTACGCCTGGACCGGGCGGCCCTCGCCCGGCTGGCCGGCCCGCTCCTGCGACTGGGGGTGCTCGGCCCGCCCCCTGCGCCGCCGCCCGAAGAGGCTCGGCTGCGCGGGATCCGGCACTCGCTCGGGCGGGACCGGAGCGCCATCAGCCACCACTACGACATCGGGAACGACTTCTACCGGCTCCTGCTGGGGCCCTCACTCGTGTACAGCTGCGCCTACTTCCCCGAGCCGACGGCGACGCTGGAGCAGGCGCAAGAGGCCAAACTCGACCTCGTCTGCCGCAAGTTGGACCTGCAACCCGGGATGCGGCTGCTCGACGTCGGGTGCGGCTGGGGCTCGCTGGCCCTGCACGCCGCCGCCCGGTACGGGGTGTCGGTGACCGGGGTGACCATCTCCGCCGCCCAGGCCGAGCTGGCCACCCGCCGCGTGGCCGAGGCAGGCCTCTCCGAGAGCGTCGAGGTCCGGCAGCAGGACTACCGGGAGGTCGTGGACGGGCCCTTCGACGCGATCGCCTCGATCGGGATGGCCGAGCACGTGGGCCTCGCCCAGTTGCCGGCCTACGCCGCACAACTCCACGCGCTGCTGCGCCCCGGTGGCCGGCTGCTCAACCACGCGATCGCGCGCGGCCCGGCAGCCGGGCCGGACCGCCCGGATCCCGGCTCGTTCCTCACTCGCTACGTCTTTCCCGACGGAGAGCTGCAGCCGCTGGCCACCCACGTGCGGGTGCTGGAGGAGGCGGGTCTCGAGGTCTGCGACGTCGAGGCGCTCCGCCGGCACTACGCGCTCACCTGCCGGGCCTGGGTGAACAACCTCGAGCGCGGATGGGACGACGCCGTCCGGCTCTCCTCCCCCGGCCGGGCCCGGGTGTGGCGGCTCTACCTGGCAGGATCGGCGCTGGCGTTCGAGGGCCGCCGGGTCGGCGTGAACCAGGTCCTGGCGATCAAGCCAGGACTTCCCGGAGACGACCGGGTCCCGCTGACCCGTCCGGACTGGAGCGCCCGCGCAGTGCGGGGAGCTCACCAGCCGGGCAACGGCTCAGCCGCAGGACGTCGCGGCGGATCAGCGGCGGCAGCCGGTGACCCGTTCGTCCCCTGAGGCCCATCGTCACCCGGTGACCACGGCGGTCGGCTCCCCGCGACGGGCTGGAGTGCGGCGATCAGCTGACGCCGGACCCGAGCGTAGGGAGCGAGCCGCCCCTCGGACACGTGCACGCCCCGGTCGGGACTGCCCCGAGTCCAGTTGACTCGTCGGGTGGGATGGTCCGGCCGCGGCGAGGTCGAGCGCCGAGGGCGAGCCACTTCTGCACGATCGGGGACGTCTACCACGACCGGATGTCGGGCGCCATCGACTCCCGGGTGAAGGCGTCGTGGCGGTCGCGGCGCTGAGACATTGCCCGCGAAAAGCTCCCCTCGCTGCCGGTTCTGCTCGTCGGGAGGGTGTGCGCAGGGCGGAGGTGACCTGGGCGGAGGTGACCTGGGCGGTCGCCGGCGGCCGGTCACCCTGACACACGAGACCACCTGTGTCACGAACGCGTCGTCAGGCCTCGCCGCAGCTCGTCCATCGCCTGCGCGAGGCTGACTCGCGGCGCCCAGCCCCACCCGCGCGCGCGGTCGGTGCGCAACTGCCCCGTCCAGGCCGGCTCGTCGGTCCACTCCGGCTCGACGCCCAACGCCTCGGTCACCGTGCCCAGGTAGTCCCGCCACGTCGCCGGCTCGCCCGCGACGATGACCGCAGTCGTGCCACCGGCCACAGGGCCTCGCGCCGCGTCGTCGCCGGCCGGAACGGCGCCCGTGGCGAGGTCCGCGATCAGGTCCGCCAGGTCCTCGACGTGCACCCAGGGCCAGGTCTGCGCCGGGTTTGCCCGGCGATCCCCGTCGCGGATCTGCTGCGGTCGCAGCGCGTTCCAGACCGACGTCTCGCCGGCTCCCATGATCGCCGGCGGGCGCACCAGCACGGTCGTGAGCCCGCCGACCTCTGCCAGGGCGGCGTCGGTGGCGTTCTTGGTGTCGGGGTAGTCCCCGCTCCCCTCGGGCAGGAGAGCACCGTCCTCGGCCACGTCCCCGACGCCGGCCGAGCGGTCGTAGACCCCGGCCGTGGAGACGTGCACCAGCCGGGCGACACCGGCGTCCCGGGCAGCCCGGGCGAGGACCGGCGTGCCCTCCACGGCCACCCGGTGCTGCACCTCCCGGGGCGAGCCCATCGGATGCACCGTCGTGACCACCGCGTCGGCGCCCCGGCTCACCTCGCGGGCGAAGCCCTCGTCGGCGAAGTCCCCGACGTGCTCGGTGACCCCGTCGAAGGCGGGCGCGCTGCCCTCGCGGCGGACGACGGCGCGCACCCGCGCCGACCGCTCGACCAGCGCCCGGCACACCGCGGTGCCCACCAAGCCGTTCGCACCGGTCACCACGACGACGGGAGACGGAGTGGTCATGCCCTCCACACTGCCAGCCGCCACCCGACGACGCCCGCTCTGCAGCACGTCGTCGCAGCGCCTCCGAGCGCCCGGCACTCACCGGGCCGGCCGGTCGGACTGCGGCAAGCAACGCGCCAAAGCCCGGCGAAACACCCCTCGCATCGAGAGGTCGCTCGTCGCCTGCCGACACCGAGCGAGAGCTCCCACCTCGGGACGGCGAGGGTCAGCGGGCGATGTCGATGGCCTTGAACGCCTCGGTCTGGGTACGGATGGCGATCTCGGTGGGCAGCCGTTCAATCGAGGATGCACCGAAGAAGCCGACCACGCCCTCGGTGCGCTGCAGGACGTAGGCGCGTCGTCGGGCTCGGCGATGCGGCCGCCGTGGCAGAGGCACAGGATGTCCGGGTTGACCCGCTTGGCCGCGTCGGCCATCGCCTGCACCCGTGCGACGGACTCGTCCAGGGTGAGTGCGGTGGCCGCGCCGATCGAGCCCTTCGTGGTCAAGCCCAGGTGCGGAACGAGGATGTCGGCCCGGCGGCGGCCATGCTGCGGGCCTGGTCCTCGTCGAACACGTACGGCGCGGTGAACAAGTCCTTCTCGTTGGCGAGGCGGATCATGTCGACCTCCAGGCCGAAACCCATGCCGGTCTCCTCGAGGTTGGCCCGGAAGACGCCGTCGATGAGGCCCACGGTCGGGAAGTTCTGGACGCCGGTGAACCCGAGGCGCTTGAGGTCGTCGAGGAACGGCCCCATCAGCCGAAACGGATCGGTGCCGTTGACGCCGGCCAGGACTGGGGTGTCCTGGACGATGGGCAGCACCTCGCTGGCCATGTCCACGACGATGGCGTTGGCGTCGCCGTAGGCCATCAGCCCGGCCAGCGAGCCGCGGCCGGCCATCCGGAACCGCCCCGAGTTGTACATGATCAGCAGGTCGATGCCGCCGGCCTCCCGGACTTCGCCGAGATCCCGGTCCCGGCTCCGCCGCCGATGATCGGTCGGCCGGCGGCGACCTGGGCGGCGAAACGGGCGCGTGCGGTACTGCGGTCCGTGTCAGCTCTCCTTCGGTTGGCGACGAGGTCCTGGCAGGCGTCGGCCGCCGCGGCGGAGCCGGGGCGGTGATGGCCTCGTCGCGTCTGGGACGGCACGGGTCTGTCCCGCCGGGGCGGACGGCGTCGGAACAGGCCGCCGTCGACGTGGACGCACTCACGTCGGGCAGCGGGATGACGGCCGCCCTGCCCCCGTCGCCGCGGCGAGCTCAACGGCGATCCCCGTGCCCGGCTCCGCCATCCCGCCCGGGTGGTACGCGTCGGGGTCACACCGGGCGTGCAGTGACCGACGGTCCTGACCTGCTGGGGACCGGAACCTGCGGATCAGGACCGCGTCGCGTCCTCGGCGGCGACCAGCCATGCGCGCGCCGACGGGTAGTCCTCTGCCACGCCGAGAACCCGGTACCCGCTCCGCGTCCGCTCCAGCAGCAGCCAGGCGTCGTCGAAGGCCTCGACGACCGTGTCGTCGCAGCGGTCCGGCAGCCCGTGGGGAAAGCGGGCCGAACGGATCTCGCGTTGGAAGGGAGGCGGGGTCGCGGACATCGGTCCAGCCGGGATAGGGGTCGATGCGGTACTCCGCCACCCGCTCGCTGGACACGAGTGCCTGGCCGGTCCGCACTCTCGGGGCGGAAGCCGATTCTGCCCCCGGACCGCACTCCCCGTCAGCCTTCCGCGCATGCGGAGCCGGATCGGGTCACGGGTCGCGGCGGCCCCCGGTGCTCAGGCCCGGCCGACGCTGAGCACCGTCAGGTAGGCCGCCAGCCCCAGGACCAGGCATCCGGCGACGACCGGTGTGTAGGACCCCGAGGCGTCCACGGCCGTACCGGCGAGCGGAGCGCCCAGGGCCGAGCCGAGCCCGGCGCTCGTGTAGAGCACCCCCAGCAGCCCACCCAGGCGGGTGGTGCCGAAGCGCTCGGCGACGACGGCGGGACCGATGGCCACGAAGCCGCCGTAGCCGACGCCGAGCACGACCGCGAAGGCGAGCAGCATCCCGTAGCCGCCCCCCACGCCCCACAGCGCGAAGCTAAGGCCCATGGTCAGGAAGCACCCCTGGAAGGCCCGCAACGCACCGGTCCGCCCCGCCACCAGTCCGAGCAGCAGCCGGCCCGCGATGCTCGCCGCGCCGATCACCCCGACCAGGGCCGCCGCCGCGACCCGGTCGGCGCCCTGCTGCGCGGCGTACCCGGGCAGGTGCACGAAAGGCACGAACAGGGCGACGGACAGGAGGCCCGACGCCAGGTACAGCCTCCGGTAGTCGCGGTTGCGCACGGCCTCGCGCAGCGTCAGCGCCGCGGGGCCGCCCTCCACCGGTGGGCGCTCGACGACCACGGCACAGAGCACGAGCACCAGCGCGCCGGTCAGGCCCAGAACGAGGTGGGTGCTGCGCCACCCCAGCTCACCGATCAGCGCGGCCGCCAGCGGGGCCACGGCGAGCGTGCCCAGGCCGATGCCCGTCACCGCCACCCCGACGGCGAAGGTGCGGCGCTGCTCGAACCACCCGCTGACGACGGCCACCATCGGCACGTAGGCGCAGCCCACCCCGATGCCGACCCCCAAGCCGTAGGTGAGCAGGCCGATCCACAGCTCCCCGGCCACCGACGTCGCGGCGAGCCCGGCACCGAGGGCGACGGCGCCGACCAGCAGCACCCGCCGGGGGCCGTAGCGGTCCACCGCGACGCCGCTGAGCGCACCCAGGCCGAAGTACGTGAGCGAGGTCAGGGCGAAGAAGGCCGACGTCGTGCCGCGACCGGAGCCGAACTCCTCCGCCATGGGACCGAGGAACGCGCCGAACGAGTAGGCGATCCCGAACGTGACGAACATGCCCGCGAACCCGGCGGCGACCATCACCCAGCTACGGACCGAGTCGACCGCTGCCGCAGGGCGCATGCCGGAGGACGATACGAGATCGACCGGCGCGTTGGACCGAGGCGCCAGGGACCGAACCGCAGGACGACCACCTCCGAGCTCCGCGACGGCGGGTCCTCGTCGAACTGGCTCTCCACCAGGAGCAGCCGCCCGCGGGCGACGTCCGCGGTGGTGCGCACGCGATCGGGGTCGGTGGGCACCTCGGCGATCGGCTCGGCCGCCGTGTCGCCGCCGTCCAGCGGCAGGTAGGTGAGGACGCGCAGGAAGTCGGGGACGGCGACGAGCGTGCTGCCCTGCACGACGAGCCCGTCGGCCGAGGGGAGACCGACGCCCCCCCGTACCGACGTGGGTGGGTGCCGCAGTCACCGAGCCCTGCACCACGCTCGCGCCGGAATCACTCCGCAGACGCCGGCACGTGGGTAACGTCTGTGGCTCACGTCACAGCTCCGCAGTGGAGGTCGATCCATGACCGCGACCGAACAGCGAACCGCCCCGGAGCGGCACGGCGCCGCGTCCCCGCCGGAACACGTCGACGTCCTCATCGTGGGGGCCGGGGTCTCCGGCATCGGGGCCGCGCACCACCTGCAGGAGCGCTTCCCGGAGCGGTCCTTCGTGCTCCTGGACGCGCAGGATGCCCGCGGCGGCACCTGGTGGACGCACCGGTACCCGGGCGTGCGCTCCGACAGCGACCTGTTCACCTACGGCTACCGCTTCAAGCCCTGGCGAGGTCCCTCCATCGCAGCGGGCGAGGAGATCCTGAACTATCTGGACGAGGTCATCGCCGAGGACGACCTCGCCACGCACATCCGCTACCTGCACCGGGTGACCGCGGCCAGCTGGTCGAGCGAGGACCGCCGGTGGACGGTGCAGGTCACCCGCTTGGACACCGGGGAGGAACTGCAGTTCACCACGGGCTTTCTGTGGATGTGCCAGGGCTACTACAACCACACCGAGCCCTACCAGCCGCGCTGGGAGGGCATGGACCGGTTCGAGGGCCTGGTCGTGCACCCGCAGCAGTGGCCCGACGACCTGGATCTCAGCGGTAAGCGCGTCGTCGTCATCGGCTCCGGTTCCACCGCCGCGACACTGATCCCCGCGATCGCGCAGCAGGCGGACCACGTGACCATGCTGCAGCGGTCCCCGTCGTACTTCTTCGCCCCGCCGCTGACCCACGAGCTCGCGGTGACGCTGCGCCAGCTGGACATCCCGGAGGAGTGGACCCACGAGATCATGCGTCGCGCCTACACCGCCCAGCTCAACGAGCTGGCGAGGCTGGCGCACGAGGCGCCCGACGAGCTGCACACGTTCCTCATGGAGTCGATGAAGCCGCTGCTCCCGGAGGGCTTCGACGTCGAGAAGCACTTCACCCCGCGCTACCGCCCGTGGCAGCAGCGGATCGCATTCGTCCCCGACGGCGACCTGTTCGCGGCGCTCCGGGAGGGGAAGGCCTCGATCGTCACCGACACCATCGACACCTTCACCGAGAAGGGCATCCGGGTCAGCTCCGGTGAGGAGCTCGAGGCCGACGTCGTCGTCACCGCCACGGGGTTCAACCTGTCGGTCCTCGGCGACGTCGCGTTCACCGTGGACGGCGAGGCGGTGGACTTCCCCGAACGCGTCACGTGGCGCGGCGTGATGATCAGCGGCATCCCCAACATGGCCTACATGTTCGGCTACTTCCGGCACAGCTGGACGCTGCGCGTCGACCTGGTCAGCGACCTCGTGATCCGGTTGATGGAGAAGATGGAGCTCGAGGACGCGACCATGGTCGTCCCGACGCTGCGCGACGAGGACGCCGGCATGCAACTGCGCCCGTGGTCGGACCCGGAGGACTTCAACGCCGGCTACGTCATGCGCTCGCAGCACGTGCTGTTCAAGCAGGGCGACCGCGAGCCCTGGACCCACATGCTGGAGCACGCGGCCGAGATGGAGATCCTGCCGAAGGCCGACCTCGACGACGGGTCGCTCGTCTACCGCTGACGCCGGTCCCCCATCCCCCGAACCTCCCCGCCGGGCGCCGTGCCCGGGGGGCCCAGTCGCTCAGTGAGGAGCCACCATGCCGCAGACGCCCGTCCGGACCGGGGTCACCCTGAACTACGAGATCACCGGGGAGGGTGATCCTCTGCTGCTGATCATGGGAACGTCGGGATCGATCCCGCTGTGGGTCGAGATGATCCCGCGGCTGGCCGAGCAGTACCGGGTGATCGCCTTCGACAACCGCGGGCTCGGCGGGAGCGAGCGCGGCGACGGCGCGATCTCCGTGGGGTCCCTGGCCGAGGACGCCTCGGCGCTGCTCACCGCCCTCGACGTCCCCCGGGCGCACGTCATGGGGTGGTCGCTCGGCTCCGCCGTCCTGCAGGAGCTGGCGCTCGCGCACCCGGAACAGGTCGCCACCGCGGTCATGTACGCCAGCTGGGGGCGGTGCGACGGTTTCCAGCGTTCCGTCCTGTCGGCTCTGCGGTACCCCTACGTCCACCGCGACATGGAGACGGCGCTGGCCACCGCCGGGCTGGCCTTCTCGCCGCAGCTGCTCGACCACCCGGACTTCGCGGCGATGCTGGAGCCGATGCTGCCGGCGTTCCCGCAGACGGACGAGCAGATGCAGGTGACGGTCGAGCAGTGGGACGCCGACCTGGCGCACGACACCCTCGACCGCCTCGGCGACATCACCGCCCCCACCCTGGTGATCGTGGGCGAGCAGGATCTCCTCACCCCACCCTGGCAGGCGAAGGCCGTGGCCGACGCCATCCCGGGCGCGCAGTTCGAGCTGCTGACCGGGCCCGGGTCGAGCCACGGCGTGCACATCGAGCGCCCCGAGGACCTGGCGCGACTCGTGACCGGGTTCCTCAGTCGGCACACCTTGCTGCAGTCGAGCTGATCCTCCGGACCGTCCCGCCCCGGGCCTGGGTGCCGGAACGGTCACGGGGTCACGGCGGGCGGGCCGCCGGCCGCCCCGATGATCCCGTCCTCGACCAGCTCGCTGGGCCGGGGAGCGCTGACCGGCAGCGGCGCGGACTCCCAGCGCGCGGAGACGACCAGGATTGCCTTCGGCCTGGGCAGGGAGCCGGGGCACACCGGTGCAGGGGGTGCAGCCACCCCGTGCCCTGGGAAGAGCGGGGCCACCGCCGTGGGACAGGGGCAGCGTCACGCCCGGTCGGGTGGAGCTGTGCCGGTCAGGCATCCGTCCGGATCGACGAGCTGCCCGATCCGCGTGGCGATTCGTGCAGCTGGCGCACCCGACTGCTGGTCAGCGGGTCGAACGCCAGGCCGGAGGCACAGATGCCGTCCGCCCGTCCGGGCGCGGCAGGATGGCCGCATGACCACCCGGCCGACGTCCTCCCGAGGAGTCGAGGCGGCGGTCACCGGAGCGGTGACCGGCTTGTACTACGCCACCCCCGACTTCATCCCCTCCCGCCGGGCCCGCGGCTGGGCGAAGGCCGGGCTCGTCGCCGCCTCCGTCGCAGCCGCCATCCCAGGCGCCCGGGCGGCGCGGGCCACCGCGCGCGAGGCCCGGGAGGAGGGCAGCGCAACCTCCCTCCCGCAGGCGTTCCGTGCGCTGACCACCGGGCGAAGGTCGTCGCCCTCGCGTTACTGGCCGCCGTGCTGACCTGCTCGGTCGCCGGGGTGGTGGCCGCCGAACGGCGGGCCCTCCGCCACGGGCAGGCGCGGGCGGCTGCGGGCCGGCGGCTCGCGCACACCGGCCCGGCGCTGCTGTACGGCGCGCTGGCGGGCGCGCTCCGACTGGTGCCGGCGCCGCCCGGCACGGCCTGACGCCCGCGAGTGGCCAGGCGCCGCGGTCACCGCAGGTGGTGCACCTCCTGGAGGCCGTGGACCGGCGTCGGGATCCCCTCGTACCGGGCCTTGAGCTGCAGGGCGAGGTAGAGCGAGTAGTGCCGCGACTGGTGCAGGTTGCCGCCGTGGAACCACAGCGCCTCCTGCTGGGTGGGCTTCCACATGTTGCGCTGCTCGCCCTCCCACGGACCCGGATCCTTGGTGGTGTCCGAGCCCAGGCCCCACACCTTGCCGACCCGGTCCGCCACCTCCTGGCTGATCAGGTCCGCCGCCCAGCCGTTCATCGACCCGTAGCCAGTGGCGTAGACGACCAGGTCGGCCGGGAGCTCGGTACCGTCCTCCAGGACGACGGCGTCCTCGGTCAGGTGGTCGACCTGCCCGTGCACCAGGCGCACCTGCCCGTCGGCCACCAGCTCCGCGGCACCGACGTCGATGTAGTAGCCGGAGCCGCGGCGCAGGTACTTCATGAACAGGCCGGACCCGTCCTCACCCCAGTCCAGCCAGAAGCCCGCCTTCTCCAGCCGGTCGTAGAAGTCCGCGTCGCGCTCCCGCATCTGCTCGTACAGCGGGATCTGGAACTCGTGCATGATCCGGTACGGCAGCGAGGCGAACGTCAGGTCCGCCTTCTCCGTGGCCACCCCGGCGGCGACGGCCTCCTCCGAGTAGAGGGCACCGAGGCCGATCTCCATGAGGCTGTCGCTCTTGACGATGTGCGTCGAGGAGCGCTGCACCATCGTGACGTCGACGCCGTGCTCCCACAGGGCCCCGCAGATGTCGAACGCGGAGTTGTTGCTGCCGATCACCACCACCCGCTTGCTGGCGTAGGCGTCGGGCCCGGGGTGCTGGGAGGAGTGCTGCTGGTCGCCGCGGAAGACGTCCTGCCCGGGGATGACCGGCACGTGGGGCTTGCCGGACATCCCGGTGGCGAGGACGACGTGCCGCGGTCGCAGGGTCAGCGGCTTGCCCTCGCGCTCCACCTCGACGGTCCACTCCCCCGCCTCCGGCGAGTACGACGCCGACAGCGCCACGGTGCTCGACCAGTACGGGATCTCCATCACCCGTGTGTAGGACTCGAGCCAGTCGCCGATCTTGTCCTTGGGCGCGAACACCGGCCAGTTGTCCGGGAACGGCAGGTAGGGCAGGTGGTCGTACCAGACGGGGTCGTGCAGGCACAACGACTTGTACCGGCCCCGCCACTGGTCGCCCGGTCGCGGGTGCTTGTCGACCACCAGGCTCGGGACGCCGAGCTGGCGCAGCCGGGCGCCGAGCGCGATGCCGCCCTGCCCGCCACCGACGACCAGCACGTACGGCTGCGTGGCGACGCCCAGCTCGGCCGCCTCACGTTCGCGGCGCTCCAGCCAGGTCTCCCGGCCGCGGTGGATCCCGTGCTCGGCACCCGGAGGACGACGGGGACCACGCGGCTCCTCGTGCCCCTTCAGCTCGTGCATCGTGGTCAGGAACGTCCACGCCTTCGGGACGCCGTCCTCCTCGACCAGGCGCACCAGCCCCTTGCCTCGCCCCACGGCGGTCTCGAAGGTGAACCACGCGGTGGTGACGCCGTCGGCCTCCTCGGGCGGCTCCGACACCGCGAAGCACGACGGGTCGGTGCGCTCGAGCGTCGCCGTCAGCAGGTCGGTGACCCCGGCCGGGTCCTCGGCGGTCGTGATGTTCCAGCTGAAGGCGATCAGGTCGCGCCAGAAGCTGGTGGCGGCGAACATGCCCGCCGCGCGGGCGACGTCGCGGGCAGTCAGCGCCTCGTCGAAGTCGGCGAGCCAGCGCTCCGCGCGTTGCGCCGGGGCCTGCGTGGTCGTGTCGAGGGTCTGGGTCATGCGGGCTGCCTCCTGCGGACACCGGTCGGCGTGATGTGATGTGCAGCACAGCGCCTGGAGGCCCTCGGCGGAAGCGTTGCAGCGTGTTGCGCGCAGCCGGCCCGGGCGGGAGGCCCGAGCTGGAGGTGGGACGTGACCGGCTACTCGGCGATCACCCCCGGCACCGACCTGTCGCAGCACGCCCGGGTGCTGGTGCGGGTGCACGACGCGGTGATCGGGGGCGGCCGTCCGCCCGTGCGTCCCCGCGGCGTCGTCGCCCGCTCGTGGTCGCGCGTCCTCGGCCTGGGGCTCGACCCGTCCCGCACGAACGCCCGCGAGCCGCTGCTGCCCACCGAGGTGGAGCGGCGACGCCGGTGCTCACCCCTGCTGCCGGTGATCGGGGAGCTCCGGGAGGTCCTCGGCAGCGTCGCCGACGCCTCGGCGTTCCTCATGGTCGTCACCGACGCCGACGGAGTCATCCTCTGGCGGGAGGGATCGCCCCGGGTGCGGCTGCGCGCCGACGCCCTGGGCTTCACCGAGGGCGCCCGGTGGACCGAGGGCACGGCGGGCACCAACGCCATCGGGACGGCGCTGGCCGAGGCGGCTCCGGTGCAGCTGTTCTCCGCCGAGCACTTCGAGCAGGCGCAGCACCCCTGGTACTGCACCGCCGCCCCGATCCACCACCCCGTCAGCGGCGAGCTGCTGGGAGTCGTCGACGTCAGCGGGCCCGCCCTGACCCTGCACCCGGTCATCGGAGCGCTCGTCGACACCGCCGTCAGGCTGGCCGAGTCCCAGCTGTGGCGGCACCACGAGCAGCGGCTGGAGCGGTTGCGCCGGTCGGCCCGGGGCCTGCTGGCCACGGTCTCCGGCCCGCTGCTGCTGGTCGACGACCACGGCTGGGTCGCCCACCGGTCGGGCATCGCGGCGCGCGACCGGGTCGCGGTCCCGCGCGACGGCACGTTGATCGCCGTCCCCGGCCTCGGGCTGTGCGCGCCGGAACGGGTCGGCGAGGGCTGGCTGGTCCGGCCGCGCGAGGCCGCGGACGACGTCGTCGCCGAGCTGGACCTGACCGGTGCGCCCGTGCTCCGGCTCCGGTCCCGTGGTGAACCGTGGGTGACCCCGCTGACCCGGCGGCACGCCGATCTCCTGCTCCTGCTGCGGCACGCCGGCCGGCCGGGGCTGAGCGCCGCCCGGCTGAGCGCGGCCCTGTTCGGCGACGAGGAGCACTGCGTCACCGTCCGGGCCGAGATCTCCCGGCTCCGGAAGGTGATCGGTGGCCTGGTGACCAGCAATCCCTACCGGCTGGCTGCCGGCGTCACGCTCTCCGTCGTCCGGCCCGACGAGGCGACTGCGGTGCCGGGGCCGGGGCCGGGGTAGGGAGAGCCGGATCCGCGACGGCCGGGTTCCCCGGGCCGACGGTCACCGGCGGTGCCGGCGCACCGCCCCGGCCGCCGGCATCGTCAGCACCGCCGCCCACACCGTGGGCAGCGACCTGCGCGGGCTGCGCCGCCGGAGTCACGTCCGGGTCGCGACGAGGGCCGTCCAGCAACCGGCGAGCCGGTTCTCCTGGGCGGCCACGGTCAGCCCCGCCTCCTGGCAGGCCGCCGCCAGTCCGGACGGGGTGGGCCGATCGGCGTCGGCCGGGTGGAAGGCGACCGCGCGCAGCAGGCGGCTGTCGACGAACCGCGCGGTCATCTCGCAGGAGAAGAACCGGCCGCCCGGTCGCAGCACCCGCGCCGCTTCGCGGACCACGTCACGCCAGGCCTCGGCGTGGTGCAGCACGTGGTAGGCGAAGACCGCGTCGTAGGACGCCTCCGCCGCGGGAAGGGCGGTGGCGTCACCCTCGCGCACGTCGACCCGCCCGCCGAGGTCGGCGAGGGCCGCCCGGCTCGCCGACACGCTGGCGGGATGCCGGTCGATGCCCTCGGCACGGTCGGCGCCGAAGACGTCGACGGCGAGCCGCAGGCCGGTGCCCCGCCGCCCGGTACCCAGCTCGAGGACGGTGCCGCCGGTCACCTCCCCGCCGAGGCGCCGCAGGATGGCCGCCTCCCCGCGGCGCTGCACGAACGCCCGGGGCCGGGAGTCGACCCACAGGCGGGTGGCATCGACGTACGTGGGTGGAACCGAGGGCCTGTCGCGCACCGTGCGGTCGTGCCCCTCGGGGGCTGGGCGAAACGGGACGATGACGAGCCGGCGCGGGTGGTCGCGCAGCACGCGCGCGGGCTCAGGAGCGCACCCGGTTCCGCGGCCTCCGGCGGCGGGCGAAGAACCGCTCGATCCGGCGCCACCGGTTCGGCGTCTTCTCCGGGTCCATGACCTCCGACTCGGCGAGCGCCCGGTCGGCCGGACCGAGCTCGGGCGGCTCGAAGGGGATCAGCGAGCGGCCGGTCGGCCGGCGCAGCCGCTCGATGCCCTGGACGAGCGACCCGGTGTGGGCGACCGCGGCGGCGACCTCGTCCGGGGTGCAGCCGAGGTGCTCGGCCAGCAGTCGGTCCCGGAAGCCGACGATGGTCTCGGCGAGCCGGTCGGCCCCCGGCCGTCCCGCCGCCGCCTCGATCGCCAGGTCGCACTCGGTGTCCAGGCCCATCGACCGGTTGTTCACGTTGCTGGAGCCGATGCGCAGCAGCCGGTCGTCGACCACGGTCACCTTGGCGTGCACGTAGATGTGCTCGCGCTGCTCCGTCACGGGCGTGTAGAGCCTGAACCGGTCGTGGACGTCGGCCTCGCGGAGGTCCTCCAGGATCGCGGCCCGGGCCGTGCCCATCGCCTTCTCCGAGAGCCAGCCGTCGGCGGTCCAGGGGTTGACCACGACCACATCGGGGCCGTCGGGCTCGCGCAGCCGCTCCGCGATCGCCTCGGCGATCCGGCGGCTGGCGAAGTACTGGCTCTCCACGTACAGCGCGCGGCGGGCCGCGGCGACGACCGCCAGCCACAGCAGCTCGATCTCGTGCACCAGGGGCGTTCCGGCGTGCTCGGGCCGGGTGCGGGAGATCGCGACGTCGACGTCGGTGAGGAGGGGTTCCACCTCCTCGGGCCAGCACGCCCGATCCTCGTCCAGGGGCTCGAGCCGTTCCCCGGTGCCGCTCTCCCACCGTTCCCGGGCGAGCTCGGCGACCGCGCGGGCGGCGGGCCCGGTCATGATGCTGGTCGCGTCGTGCCACGGCCCGGTGGGCCGGCCCGGGCCGCGACCGTTGGCCGGCCGGCGCCGGTGCGGGTTGCCGTCGGCGTGCTGGGAGGTGTCCCAGCGGTCGGCGGTGATGTCGATGCCCCCGGCGAAGGCCAGGCAGTCGTCGATGACCACGATCTTCTGGTGGTGGGCTCCGCCGACCGGGTGGTGGGTGTCCACGGCGAAGGTGAGCCGGTCGGGAGTGCGCCGGTCGAGGAGCACGATCGGCGCCAGGCCGCGCCCGAGCGCGCGCAGCATGCCCAGATCCCACTGCAGGACACCGATCTCCAGCCGGGGGTTCTGCTCCACCGCCCGTTCCAGCACGGCGCCGAGCCGGTCGTCCTCCGGCGGACCGCCGTCCAGCGGGTCGAGCTGGATCCGGGGGTCGAAGTCCCAGCCGATGAACAGCACCCGCCGCTGGGCGCGGAGCACGGCCCGTTTCACGGTGGCGAAGTAGTCGGCCGCGTCGACGAAGATCGCGAACCGGGTGGCCCGCTCGATCCGCCAGCAGGTCTCACCGGGGATCAGCAGCGGCGCCCCCTGCTCGGGGCGCCCGTCGTCGGTGGCCCGGTCGAGGCCGGGCAGCGCGGTCTCCGGATCCGTGTCGGGCTCCGTCGTCGACTCTGCCCCGTCCATCACACGGGCAGTCTGCCCGCCGGCGTGGGCGGAGCCAACGCCCGACCCTTCCGGGCGTGCCTCGCGGGCCGCGCCGAGCGGTGTTGCGGTCGGTCGGCGCCGCGGGTGTGATGAGCCATGACCTCGGCCGGGGGGAACGGCGGTGAGGGTCCGGCCTCCGCGGGTGAGTGCGGTCCCCGGTCCAAGGGCGCCACCTCCCCCGGCGCCCTGTCGGCCGACGCCTGGCGCTCCGTCCTCCGGCGCGTCGTCCGGCACGTGGTCAGCGATCGGCTCATGGTCCAGAGCGCCGGGGTCGCCTTCTTCGCCCTCCTGTCGATCGCGCCGGTGTTGGTCACGGCGATCTCCGTCTACGGGGCCGTGCACACCCCGGAGCAGGCGCTGGCGCAGCTCTCGGACGTCACCGAGATGCTGCCCAGCGAGCTGCAGCCGATGGTGGCCGACCAGCTCACCACCATCACGACCGCCTCGACGCAGGTGCTCACCTGGCGCGGGCTGGCCGGGCTGGTCGTGGCGCTGTGGACCGCGACGACCGCCATGACCTACCTCGTCGACGGGCTGACGCTGGCCTACCACGAGACCGAGACGCGCAGCTTCCTGCGCCGCGGCGGGCTCGCCCTCCTCCTCGTGCTCGGCAGCGCCGTCCTCCTCGGCGCGGTGATCGCCGGATCGGGTGCCGTCTCGCGGTGGCTCGCCGGAGCGCCGGGGCCGGTCCGAGCCGGCGCACCGGCGCTCACCTGGGGAGTCCTCGCGCTGCTCATGGCCGTGGTGCTCGCCATCCTGTACCGGTTCGGCCCCGACCGGAAGCAGGCCCGATGGCGGTGGATCTCCACCGGCTCGGCGATCGCGACGCTGCTGTGGCTGGCCGTCACCTTCGGACTGTTCGCCTATGTGGAGCAGCTGGGGAGCTACCGGGCGACGTACGGGTCCCTCGCCGGGGTCGCGATCAGCATGCTGTGGCTCTGGGCGACCGTCTTCCTCGTCATCGTCGGCGCCGCGATCAACGCCGAGACCGAGCGCCAGACCACCTGCGACTCCACGGTGGGGCCGGAGCGGCCGCTGGGCGAACGGGGCGCCGTCGTGGCCGACAGCGCCCCGCCCTACCCGGGGGACGGATGACCCGCCCGAGCCGCCCGGCCGGTGGGAGGCCACGCGCTCTCCGGTCGGGCGGCCGCCGTCAGAACGGCTGGTCGCCGGCTGCCGAGGTGCGCCTCCCGGTGAGGTGCTCGGCGTAGGCGGGCAGGTCCAGCTGACCGTTGCCGGAGAGCCCGATCACCAGGGCGCCCTCCTCCCCCGTGCCCGCACGGCGGCGCGCCTCGGTGACCGCCGCGGCGATCGCGTGGCACGACTCCGGCGCCGGCACCAGGCCCTCGGTCCGGGCGAAGAGCACTCCGGCGTCGAAGGCCTCCGCCTGCTCGACCGCCTGCGCGGTGATCAGCCCGAGCTCGACCGCGTGGCTGACCATCGGGGCCATGGCGTGGTATCGGAGGCCGCCGGCGTGGATCGGGTCGGGCACGAAGTCGCGGCCCAGGGTGTGCATCTTCATCAGCGGGGTCAACCCGGCCACGTCGCCGTGGTCGTACTCGTAGCGGCCCTGCGTCAGCGACGGGCACGCAGCGGGTTCCACCGCCACCACGCGGGTTCCGGTGCGGCCGGCGAGCCGCTCCCGGAGGAAGGGGAAGGCCAGCCCGGCGAGGTTGGACCCACCCCCGGCACAGCCGAAGACGAGGTCGGCCTGCTCCTCGCCGAACATCCCGAGCTGGCGCAGGGCCTCCTCGCCGATGACGGTCTGGTGCAGCAGCACGTGGTTGAGCACGCTGCCCAGCGCGTAGCGGGCCTCGGGGTCGGGCACCGCCGACTCCACCGCCTCGCTGACCGCCATGCCGAGGCTGCCGGTGGTGTCGGGGAAGCGCTGCCGGAAGCCACGCCCGGACTCGGTCAGCTCCGACGGGCTGGAGTGCACCACCCCGCCGTAGGTCTCCATGAGCATCCGGCGGTAGGGCTTGCCGTCGTAGGAGGCCCGGACCTGCCACACCTCGCACTCCAGCCCGAACATCGTGCAGGCCAGGGAGAGGGCACTGCCCCACTGGCCGGCGCCGGTCTCCGTCGTCAACCGGCGGACGCCTTCCGCGGCGTTGTAGTACGCCTGCGCGACGGCGGTGTTCGGCTTGTGGCTGCCGACCGGGCTGACCCCCTCGTACTTGTAGTAGATGCGCGCCGGCGTACCCAGCGCCCGCTCGAGGCGGTGCGCCCGGTACAGCGGTGAGGGCCGCCACAGCCGGTACACCTCGCGGACCGGCTCGGGGATGGGGACGAACCGCTCGGTGGTCATCTCCTGCTCGATCAGCGCGGCGGGGAACAGCGGAGCCATGTCCGCCGCCTCGAGCGGCTGCCCGGTGCCCGGGTGCAGGTACGGCGGCATGGGCGCGGGCAGGTCGGCGGCCAGGTTGTACCAGTGGGTGGGCAGGTCCTCGTCGCTCAGCACGGCCTTGGTCATGGGCCGGACGTCGCGGTCGACGCCGGGCACATCGGTGCTCGTCACTGTCCTTCTCCTCGGGATGCGGCCCACCGGCCGCCCGAGGCGAAGCTCCTCGAACCGTCCGGCGGGGGGACGATCCGAGCGCGCGTCAGCGGGCCTCGGTCGTCCTCGACGACCGGGCCCACCAGCACGCGCGACGGCTCACGGGCGCGACTGTAGCGTTCCGCCCCGTCCCCGACGGAACCGCCCGCGCCCGCGCTCAGCGAGCGGCACCGGCACGGGCGGCCTGGGCCCAGCGGCCGGGGCTGAGCCCCTTCCAGCGCCGGAAGGCCTGCACGAAGCTCGACGCCTCCGAGTAGCCGAGCCGCTCGGCGACCTGCTCGACGCTCAGGCCCGCCGTCAGGAGCAGCTCTTCGGCGAGGTGCTCGCGCGTCTGCTCCAGGACGGCGCGGTAGCTCGTCCCCTCGTGGGCGAGGTGGCGACGCAGCGTCCGCACGCTCAGGTGCAGCGCGGCGGCCACCTCGTCCTGCCCGGGCATCCGCCACGGCTCCCGCAGCAGGACGTCGCGCACCCGGCCGCTCGTTCCCGAGCGGGAGTGGCGCCGGTCCAGCACGTCGCGGCACTGTGCCTCGCAGGCCGCCGCCGTCAGGGGAGCCGCGTGGGGCAACGGCTGGTCGAGGAGTTCCGCGTCGAAGGACACGACCGAGCGGGGCGCACCGAACTCGGGGAGCAGGCCGAAGGCCGCCTCGTACGGCGCCGGGTCGGTGGGCGGCGGCAGGGTGAGCGCCACGCGCCGCGGCACCACGCCCCGCCCGAGGGTCTCCCGCCAGATCTGCAGGGCCGCCGACGTGTCCCGGAGCAGCGCGAACCGCCGCACCGGGCCGGGCAGGTCCAGGTCGTCGAAGAAGAGCGCGAGCTCGTCGCGGAACTCCTGCGCGCTGATGCGGGTGAGCGCATAGCTGAGGTCGAGGAAGCGCATGCCGATCTCGTGGCTCTCCCGGATGGTCCGGCTCGACAGGAGCGCGAAGCCCCAGATCCCGTACGTGGTCAGCCGGTAGCGCGCCCCGGCCTGGAGCGCGGCGGTCTCGGGCAGCCGGGCGGCGAGCGTCCCGATGAGCCGGGCCTCCTGGACGGCGGTGATCTCGGCCCCGGGGTCGCCCAGCGCCGACGCGGGGATCCCGGTGCCCTCAAGTGCCTCCTGGGTGCGGAACCCGTGCTCGGCCGCGAGCGCGCACAGCAGCGCGACGCTGCCCGTACCGCGTACGGCAGCGTGTCCAGGATTGGCCGGATATCTCAACCCGTGACCGGTCGTGTCATGGCTCACAACGTGCCAGACGTCCTAGCGTTCGGGCCGTGACGTGCATCACTACTCCGTGGGGGGCCTGGGCATGACGGTGTTGGCAGAGACCGAGCGATCGGCGACGGCGACCGAGCACGTCGACGTGCTCATCGTGGGAGCCGGCATCTCGGGGATCGGTGCGGCGCACCACCTGCGGGAGCGGTTCCCCGACAGGTCGTTCGTCCTCCTCGATGCGCTGGAGGCCCGGGGGGGCACGTGGTGGACCCACCGGTACCCCGGGGTTCGATCCGACAGCGACCTGTTCACCTTCGGCTACAAGTTCAAGCCGTGGCGGGGGGCGTCGATCGCGACGTCCGAGGAAATCCTCCGCTACCTCGACGAGGTCATCGACGAAGAGGACCTGGCCGGCCGCATCCGCTACCGGCACCGGGTCACGACCGCGAGCTGGTCCTCGGCGGAGCGCCGTTGGACCGTCCAGGTGACCCGGGAGGACACCGGTGAGGAGCTGCGCCTCACCACCGACTTCCTGTGGATGTGCCAGGGCTACTACGACCACGCCCAGCCCTACCGGCCGCAGTGGGCGGGCCTCGACCGCTTCGGCGGCGAGGTCGTGCACCCCCAGCAGTGGCCCGACGACCTGGACCACGCCGGCAAGCGCGTGGTCGTCATCGGCTCCGGCGCGACGGCGGCGACCCTCGTCCCGGCCATCGCGGAGACCGCCGACCACGTCACGATGCTCCAGCGGTCGCCGACCTTCTTCTTCGCCCGGCCCCGGACCCACGAGCTGGCCGACACGCTGCGGTCGCTCGGCATCCCCGACGAGTGGACGCACGAGATCCTGCGCCGTGCCTACATCGCGGAGGGCGACGAGATCACCCGGCTGTCCTTCGAGTCCCCCGACGAGCTGCGGGCCATGCTGATGGAGGCCATGATCCCGTTGCTGCCCGAGGGCTTCGACGTCGAGAAGCACTTCAGCCCGAGCTACCGGCCCTGGCAGCAGCGCCTCGCCGTCGTACCCGACGGCGACCTGTTCACGGCCCTGCGCGAGGGGAAGGCGTCGGTCGTCACCGACACGATCGAGACCTTCACCGAGACCGGCATCCGGCTGGCCTCCGGTGAGGAGCTCGAGGCCGACGTCGTGGTCACCGCCACGGGCTTCGACCTGAGCCTCTTCGGCGGGATCGCGTTCACCGTCGACGGCGAGGCGGTGGACTTCACCGACCGGGTGACCTGGCGCGGCGTCATGATCAGCGGGGTGCCGAACATGGCCTACGTGTTCGGCTACTTCCGGGCCAGCTGGACCCTGCGGGCGGACCTGGTCAGCGAGCTGGTGTGCCGGCTCCTGGCCCACGCCCAGGAGCGGGGAGCGTCCACGGTGGTCCCGCAGCTGCGCCCCGAGGACGCCGACATGCCCCTGCGGCCGTGGGCCGACCCGGAGAACTTCAACTCCGGCTACGTCATGCGCTCGATGCACCTGATGTTCAAGCAGGGCGACCGCGAGCCGTGGACGCACCTGCTCGAGTACCAGCAGGAGCGGACCGCGCTGCCCGCGGCCGACCTCGACGACGGGACCCTGCGGTACAGCTGAGCCACGCGAGCGAGATACCGGCGGGACGCCCAGCTCCCGCCGTCCACCCCCTTCCAGAAACAGGAGAAACCGTGCCGGTCGACCCGCACATCGCCGCGATGCTCACCATGATGGAGGAGGCCGGGCTGCCCCCCATGTACGCGGGCAGCCCCGAAGCCGGACGGGCGCTGTACCTCCAGCTCACCCACGGCGCCCGCACCCCCGAGCAGCTGGTCCCCGTGGCCGGTACCGAGGACCGCACCGTGCCCGGCGCCACGGGGGACCTGAAGGCCCGCGTCTACCGGCCGGAGGGTGAGGGCCCCTTCCCGACCGTCGTCTTCTTCCACGGCGGCGGCTGGGTGATCGGCGACCTCGACACCCACGACAACATGGCCCGGCACATCTGCCGGGGCAGCCGCGCGGTCGTCATCGCGATCGACTACCGGCTCGCCCCCGAGCACCCCTTCCCCGCCGCGGCCGAGGATGCGGTCGCCGCCGCCCGCTGGGTCGCCGGTTCCCTGGACGAGCTGGGCGGGGACCAGCGCCTGGCGCTCGCCGGCGACAGCGCGGGTGGCAACCTGGCCGCGGTCGTCGCCCAGGTGCTGCGGGACGAGGGCACCCCGTTGGCCGGGCAGCTCCTCATCTACCCCGCGGTCGACGCCGAGGGCGACTACCCGTCGCGCGTGGAGAACGCCAAGGGGTACTTCCTCGAGAAGGACACGATGGACTGGTTCTACGGGCACTACGCCGGGGCCTGGGACGACGCGAAGGATCCGCGACTGTCGCCGCTGCACGGCTCGGACCTCTCCGGGTTGCCGCCGGCGGTCGTCGTGACAGCGGAGTACGACCCGCTGCGCGACGAGGGCGAGGCCTACGGCGAGGCGCTGCGGGCCGCGGGCGTCGAGGCCCACGTCCAGCGGTACGACGGCCTGATCCACGGGTTCTTCGACATGGGGACCATCTCCCCCGCTGCCCAGCGCGCGATCGAGGAGAGCTGCGAGCGGTTCGGCCGGCTGCTCCACCGCTGACCGGCACCGGGGGGCGGGCAGGGCGCGCCCGCCCCCCGGTGTGCGGGAGCCCGGGCGAGGACGACGAGCCCCGGCGTCCTGGTGGACTCGGCGGTCCCCCTCCGTCGACGCGTGCCCGGAGCGGTGCTGCCCGGCCGCCCCCCAGAACTGGGGGTCCGAAGACCCCACGCACGCGTGTGCCGCCCCACCCCTCGGGGACGCGGTGCTCCTCCGGTCACGGGCCGCCGGCCCGGCGCCGCGGTCACGCTGCCCTCGGCCGGCCCGGTGTCCATCCCGAGCGCCGCCCCGCCGGCGACCGTGACCGTCGAGGACGCCGCCGGCACCACGGCCGTCCTGCCGGTGACCGTCCTGGGCGGGGGTGCGACCCCGGGCGGCTCCTCCGGCGGCGGCACCGCGCCCGATGCCGGCACGCCGCCCGGCCAACCGACCGGCGTCGTGGCCACGGTGGAGGACGGGCACACCACGGTGACCTGGGCCGCCGCCGACCGGTCGGCCACCGCTCGGGCGAGCCCGCCCCGACGGTCTGATGGCGACGAACAGAGGGCCCGGCACCGGTTGGTGCCGGGCCCTCGGTGCCGTGCAGTCACCGACCACCACGCGTTCGCGGGGCGTCACCACGGGCGCTGCACACCCGGCGGCGATGCTGGTGACCTGTGCCGTCAGGCCGTCAGGTCCGACGACGGCCGCTGAGGCGGCTGAGCAGCCGCTTGAGCAGGTTCGCCTTGATGAGCCCGGAGACGAGTCCCATGCCGGTTCCTCCTTCGGGGGGTGGTGGAAGTCGTCTCTCTACCCAGGAACACGGCCCCCATGTCCGGAGGGGTGGAACGCCGTGCAGCGGTCGCCCGGAAGCGCCGCGCAGGCGACGGCTCCGGACGTGCGGTCAGCCGGTCCGCTCGATGACGCCGGGGGCGTCGGGGATGCGGCTCGGCCGTGCCTCCGGGGGTCGCGGCCGGTCCTGCGGATGCAGTCGGACGGCGATCAGCGCGACGTCGTCGTCGACCGCTCCCGGGAGCATCCGGGTCAGCAGCTCGTCGCAGAGCACGTCGAGGTCCTGCCCGGCCAGATCGCCCAGAGCGTCGGTCAGCCGCTCGAACCCGGCGTCGAGGTCGGCGTCGCGCCGCTCGACCAGCCCGTCGGTGTACAGCACGAGGACGGCGCCCCTGTCGAGTTCCACCTCGTGCTCCGACCGGCGGGCGGAGTCGTCGACCCCCAGCAGCAGGTCCGCCCGCGGGGCGGTCAGCGACCGGACGGTGCCGTCCGCGCCCACCACGACCGGCGGTGGGTGACCGGCGTTGGACCAGCGGATGGTGGTGGCTCCTCGACGGGCCTGCTCGTCGGTCTGCTCGAGGCGGAGGACGACGGCGGTGGCGTTCGTCCGGGTCCGCAGGACCGCCATCGCCTCGTCCACGCGGGTGAGGATCTCCGCCGGCCCGGCATCGGTGGTGACCGCGATCGCCCGCAGCATCGAGCGGACCTGGCCCATCGCGGCGGCCGCCTCGGTGTTGTGCCCGAGCACGTCGCCGATGGTCACGATGGTCGTGCCGCCCGGTTGGCGGAACGCGTCGTACCAGTCGCCGCCGACCTTCGCCGCCTCGGCCGCAGGCGTGTACCGCACCACGATCTGCACGTGGTCGGGCTGGACGGGTGCGGTCAGCAGCGACCGCTGCAGCCCCTCGGACAGCCGGCGCTGCTGGCGGTAGAGCCGCGCGGTGTCCAGAGCGAGCCCGGCGCGGGCGGCGATGTCGGCGGCGATCTGCCGGTCGGCGGCGGCGATCGGCGCACGCGCCGGGCCGCTGAACAGCGTGAGCACGCCGACGGTCCTACCCCGGCCCCGCAGCGGGAAGACGGCGAAGGACTCCGGCGCCAGCCGGTCCAGGTACCGGTGCACCGGCCCGGGCTCGAACACCTCCCGGAGACGTTCGGTGCCCTCGGCGCTGACGGTGACGACCCGGCCGGTGACCAGCGCCTGCCGGAGGTACGACGTCTCACGCAGCGCGCCGATGCGCTCGTGCGCATAACCTTTCACGACGGGGCGGAGCTCCGGTCGGGCGTGCCACCAGCCGACGTCGCGCACGGCACGCCAGCTACCGGCCTGGTCGTCGTCGACGAGGCTGACCAGGCACCAGTCGGCCAGCGACGGGACGACCAGCTGGGCCAGGCGGCCGACTGCCTGCTCGGCGTCCAGCGTGCCGTTGAGCTCGCGGGTGACGTCGCCCAGCAGCTCGCTGCGCTGCTGGGCGCGCACCCGCTCGCTGATGTCCACGAAGTAGAGCGCCAACCCGCCGTGCTCGGGATTGGCACGGACCTCGACCCAGATGTCGAGCGGCTCGGGGTAGTACGCGTCGAACGCGACCACGCGGCCCGTGGCGACCGCCCGCCGGTAGCTGTCCTCGAACTCGCTGCCGACGGTGGCCGGGAACGCCTCCCAGAAGACCCGCCCGACGAGATCCGCCCGCCGGTAGCCGGAGACCCGCTCCGCCTCGGAGTTGACGTACGTGACCCGCCAGTCGGCGTCCATCGCCAGGTAGCCCACGGCCATCGACTCCAGTGCCTGCGCGGCCAGCTCCAGCGACCCCCGCTGCGCGGTGGTGTCGTGCACGACGCCGATCAGCCGTCCGGTCAGCCCCTCCTCTCCACCGACCACCTCGCCGCGGGCCGCGACCCAGCGGGGCGCCCCGCCGGGGACGACGATCCGGTACTCGGCCTCGTAGGTCCCCCCGGTCTCGATGGCTCGCCGCACCCGGGCGACGACGTCCGCAACGTCGTCGGGGTGCACGTGCGCGTAGACGTCCTCGGGCCGGCCGCTGAACCCGGCCCGGTCCATCCCCGACAGCTCCAGCAGGCGGTCGTCGACGTCGAGGTCACCGGTGGCCAGGCCCAACTCGAAGGTGCCGACCTGCCCGGCCTCGAGCGCGAGCAGCCAGCGGGACCTGTCGATGGCGTGCTGGGCGAGCAGCCGCTGGGCCTGACCGGTCGCGCTCCGTGCCACCGCGGCGGCATCCGCCGAGCGCCGTCGCGCACCCCGCAGCTGCAACTCGGAGCTGCACGCATCGGCCAGGTCGGTCAGCACGGCCAGGTCCCGGTCCGACCAGGTGCGCGGCCGGCTGTCGATGGCGCACAGCGACCCGACCACGGCACCGTCGACGTCGGTGAGCGGCACGCCGGCGTAGGCGATCACCGACAGGTCGGGGATGGCCAGGTTGTCGCGAACCAGCGGGTGCGTGCGCGCGTCGGTGATGACCAGCAGCTCCGCCGACCGCACCACGTGCTGGCAGAAGGAGTGGCTCAGCGGCGTGCGGCGGGTGGACTGCCAGGGCTCGGGCAGGCCGAGGGCACCCGCGAACACCTGCTCCTCGGCCGACACCAGGGTCACCAGCGCGACCGGCACGTCCAGCTGCCAGCGGACGAGGCGGGCGAAACGCTCGAACGCGGGATCGGAGTCCGCCGGCAGCGGCGTCCCGGAGGGCAGCGATCCAGTCAGATGTCCTCCCGGAGCAGGGGCACGTGACCGACGACGTCCCGATGGGCCAGCCCCGCGATGCTACTGCTCCTCCCCGCCCTGGTCCGCTGCCCGGACGTCCGCCCATCGCCGGCGGCGGTTCCCGCGGTGGGGCTCCACCGACCATGGGCGATGTGGAAGCCTCGCTGGGGAGCATTCCACCGCACCCCCCTGGACGGGCACCTGCGCGCCCTCGGCGTCAGCACGGTCGTGATCGCCGGCTGCAACTACCCCAACTGCCCCCGCGCGACGGTGTACGGGGCCAGCGAACGCGACTACCGGACGCTGATTGCCGAGGACGCGATCTCCGACCTGAATCGGATGCACCTGGCGGAGGCCGCCCGGATGGGGGTGCTGCACGCGCCGAGCACCGAGATGCTCCGGCGGCTGACGCCAGGGTGACCCGGGGCCGGTCGCAGCGGAACATGGTGGAAACGTCGGGCTCCTAGGTTCCGGCGGGTGTCCCACCCCATGCTGCAGCCCGGGAGCGGTCGGATCCCGGCACCGACGTACCTGCCCTCCATGCCCGAACACGTGCTGTGGGGACGGCTGCCGTGCGAGAAGGACCCACCGGTCCTCACCGTCGACCCCGGCACCGAGATCACCGTCGACACGGTCAGCCACGAGGGCATCCTGGAGGACCAGGGCCGGGACCCGGCTGCGTTCTTCGCCCGCCACGGTGCGACCGGGGTGCTCGAGGACGCCGTCGCCCTGGCGCACAGCGACCACCCGCACCGGTTCGGGGTCGACGGGCCGCACGTGGTCAGTCGGCCGATCGCCGTCGACGGTGCGCGCGTCGGTGACCTGCTGGCGATCACGGTCCTCGATGCCACGCCACGGGCGCCGTACGGCGTCATCTCCAACCGGCACGGCCGGGGCGCCCTGCCGGGCGAGTACCCCCTCGCCGGCGAGCCCCTCTACAGCGCCTTCGCCACCGTCAGCGACGACGCGGCGCACGGCCGGCTGCCGCTGACCGAGGGCGGCGAGCCGGCGGTGCGGTTCCCCCTCGCTCCGTTCCTCGGCATCATGGGCGTCGCCGTGCCGGGCGGCGAGCGACCGCACTCGGTGCCACCCGGTCGCCACGGCGGCAACATCGACATCTCCCTGCTGACGGCGGGGAGCACGCTGTACCTGCCGGTCCAGGTCGACGGGGCACTGGCCTACGTCGGCGATCCGCACTTCGCCCAGGGCGACGGCGAGGTGAGCCTGACCGCGATGGAGGGCAGCCTGCGCGCGACGCTCCGGCTCGACGTGGTCGCCCACGAGGACGCGGTGCGGCGGTTCGGCGAGCTGGCCGCCCCGCTCGCCGAGACGACCGAGCTCCTGGTTCCCACGGGCATGGACGAGGACCTCGACCGCGCCGTCCAGAACTGCGTCCGTGCCGCGATCGCCCTGCTGGAGGCCCGGTTCGGCATGGACCCGCGCCTGGCCTACGCCTACCTCTCCGCGGCCACCGACTTCCGCATCAGCCAGGTGGTCGACGTCGTGAAGGGCGTGCACGCCACCATCCGGAAGGTGGACTTCGCGTGACCGGCCCCGAGCCCGTCCCGTCCGGGCTGCTCGAGGCGTTCGACGCGTACGAGGCCGCGCTCATGGCCGACGACGTCGCGGCCCTCGACCAGCTCTTCGCCCCGGGCCCCGGCACGCTGCGCGCCGACGCCGACGGCGTCCTCGTCGGGCACGGGGAGATCGCCGCGTTCCGCCGCGGCCGCGGCGGGGCGCCGGGGCGCGCCGTCGTCCGGGTCCACGTGCAGGTGATCGACGACGACCACGCGCTCGTCCTGGCGGTCACCGAGCTCGCCCGCGGCGGGCGGGGGGTGCAGACCCAGCTCTGGGCCCGGTCGGCCGGCGTCCCGGAGCACGGCGGCTGGCAGGTGACCGCGGCGCACGTCGCCGTTCCGCCGCCGGTCCTCGACACCCGGATCTGGCGGGTGGTCGGCGATCCGCTCGTCCCGCCGGCGGGCGACGGCCCGCTGACGGGCCAGACCCTCGCGGTCAAGGACCTGTACGCGGTGGCCGGTCACCCGCTCGGCGCCGGCAACCCGGCCCGGCTGGCGCAGGCCCGGCCCGAGCCGCGGCACGCGGACACCGTCGACCGGCTGCTGCGCGCCGGCGCCTCGGTCCGCGGCATCGCCCGCACCGACGAGTTCGCGTACTCGCTGGCCGGGGTCAACCCCCACTACGGCACGCCACCGAACCCCGCGGCACCGGGCCGCCTCCCCGGCGGCTCCTCCAGCGGGAGCGCCAGCGCGGTCGCCCTCGGCCACGCCACCGTCGGCCTGGGCACCGACACCGGCGGATCGATCCGCGTCCCTGCGGCCTACCAGGGGCTGTACGGCATCCGCACCACCCACGGCGCCGTCGACCGGACCGGTCTGCTCCCGCTCGCCCCGGACTTCGACACGGTGGGCTGGCTCACCCGGACGGCGGACGTGCTCCGCGCGGTCGGCGACGTGCTGCTGCCACCCGGGTCGCCCGGGGGCAGCGATCAGCTGGTGTTCGTGCCCGGGCTGGTCGACCTCGCCGGCCCCGAGGTCCGCGACACCGTCCTGGCCTGGGTCGGGACGGCCGGCGCGACCAGGCTCGACCGGTCGCTCGACGACCTCGACGAGTGGCGCGCCGCGTTGCAGACCTGGCAGGCGTCGCAGGCCTGGCGCTCGCACGGGAGGTGGCTCGACGGGAACCTCGACGCGCTGGGGAACGACGTCCGGTCCCGGTTCGAGGTCGCCGCGGCCGTCGACGCGGGCACCGCCGGCCGGGCCCGCGCGGTGCTCGACGAGGCCCGCGGAGTCGTGCGGGAGCTGGTCGGCGACCGGGTGCTCGTGCTGCCCAGCGCGCCCTCGGTGGCGCCGCCGGTGTCGACCGGCGCCACGCTCGAGGAGCGCAACGCCACCATGCGGCTCACCTGCCTGGCGGGGCTGGCCGGCCTGCCGGCCGTCAGCGTCCCCACCCGGACCCCCGACGGGCTCCCCGTCGGCGTCTGCCTCGTGGCCGGCGCCGGGCGCGACCGCGACCTGCTCGACCTGGCCGTCGAGTACACACAACGCTGAAACGGACGCAACGCCCCTGAAACGGGGGTTTCCTACGTTCGCTGGGTGCGCATCGCCGAGTTCGACACGCTCGCGGCCGAGGAGGCCGCGGCGCTGGTACGGAGCTGCGCCGACATCCCCTCGTTCGCGACGGGCGTCACCGACGGGCGGCCCTACGGCTCCGTCGGTGCCCTGCTGACCGCGGCCCGCGAGCAGGCCGGCACCTGGACCGACGCGGAGGTGCAGGCGGCGCTGGCCGACCACCCCCGCATCGGCGAGCGGCCGGCCGGGCACGGTGCCGGCGCCGGGCTGTCGGACCGCGAGCAGGCCGGGGTCGACCCGGCCGACGCCGAGCTGCAGCGGCGCCTCGCCGACGGCAACCGGCGCTACGAGGAGCGGTTCGGCCACATCTACCTGGTCCGCGCCGCCGGGCGCACCGGGGCGGAGCTGCTGGAGCTGCTGGAACAGCGCCTGACCAACGACCCGGGCACCGAGCGCGCGGTGACCCGTGAGCAGCTGACCGAGATCGCACTGCTCCGCCTGGAAGGGCTGGTGACCCCCTGAGCACCTTCAGCACGCACGTCCTCGACGCCGCGCTCGGCCGTCCGGCGGCCGGGATGGACGTCGTTCTCACCCTGGCCGACGGCAGCGTCCACCCGGGCGGCACCGACGACGACGGGCGCGCCCGGGTGGACGCCGACCTGCCGGCGGGCCTGCACACCGTGCGGTTCGGGACCGGCGCCTGGTTCGCCGCGCAGCAGCGCGCCACCTTCTACCCGTCGGTGACGGTCACCTTCGCGATGGTCGACGGCGAGCACCACCACGTGGCGCTGCTGCTCAGCCCCTTCTCGTACACCACCTACCGAGGGTCCTGATGAGCAGCTCCGACCGCCCCGCCCCGTACGTGCTCGGCGCGCACCAGTACGGCAAGGCGGAGTGCCGCCTCGTCCGCATCGAGCGCGCCACGCCGGTCCACGGCATCGCCGATCTCACCGTCACCACCCAGCTGCGCGGCGACTTCGACGCGGCCTACACCCACGGCGACAACGCGCACGTGCACGCCACCGACACCCAGAAGAACAGCGTGTACGCGCTCGCCAAGGAGCACGGCGTCCACTCCCCCGAGGCCTTCCTGCTCGTCCTGGCCGACCATTGGCGCGCGCAGCCCTGGGTGACCGGTACGCAGCTGACCGCCCAGCAGCACGCCTGGGACCGCATCGGCGCGGGCACGCCCGGCGCCGGACACTCCTTCGCCCGCCGCGGGGCGGAGATCCGCACCGCGGTCGTGCAGACCGACGGGAGCGACACCTTCGTCCTGGGCGGGCTCGCCGGCCTGACCGTCCTCAAGAGCACCGGCAGCGAGTTCGCCGGCTTTCCGCGCGACCGGTTCACCACGCTGGCCGAGACCGACGACCGGATCCTGGCGACCAGCGTCACGGCCTGGTGGCGGTACACGGTGCCGGCGCCGGACTGGGACGCCGCCCACGCCGCGATCCGCGCCGCGCTGGTGGACGCCTTCGCGGCGACGCACAGCCTGGCGCTGCAGCAGACCATCCACGCCATGGGCGCCGCAGCCCTGGACGCCGTCCCCGAGCTGGCCGAGATCCGGATCAGCTGCCCGAACAAGCACCACGTCGAGGTCGACCTGGCGCCGTTCGGGCTGGCCAACGGCGGCGAGGTGTTCGTCGCAGCCGACCGGCCCTACGGGCTGATCCAGGCCACCCTGCAGCGCGCCGGCGTCCCCGCGGAGCCTCGCGCCTGGGCCGCCGTGCCGGCGTTCGCATGAGCGCCGCCCTGACCGCCACCGCCGTCGTACGCGCGCGTCGGGTCCTGATCGGGAGCACCCTCCGGCCGGCCACGCTGCGCATCACCGACGGGAGGATCACGGCGATCGAGCCCTACGACGCCCCGGGACCGGGGCTCGACGTGCCCGACACGGCGTGCCTCCTCCCGGGCGTGGTGGACACCCACGTGCACGTCAACGAGCCGGGTCGCACGCACTGGGAGGGCTTCGCGACGGCGACCCTGGCCGCCGCGCTCGGCGGGGTCACGGCGCTGGTCGACATGCCGCTCAACTCCGTCCCGCCGACCACCACCGTCGGGCACCTGCACCGCAAGCAGGACGCGGCGCGCGGCCGGCTCGCCGTCGACGTCGGCTTCTGGGGCGGCGCGGTGCCGGGCAACGAGCGCGACCTCGAGCCGCTGTGGGCGGCGGGCGTGTTCGGCTTCAAGTGCTTCCTCTCCCCCAGCGGCGTCGACGAGTTCCCACCCCTGGACCCCGCCGCCTTCGGCCGCGCGCTCCGGACCGTCGCCGGCTTCGGCGGCCTCGTGGTCGTGCACGCCGAGGACGCCGGCGTCCTGGCGGCGGCGCCGGCGCGGCCGAGCCGGGCCTACGCGGACTTCCTGCTCAGCCGGCCGGACGAGGCCGAGACCCGCGCCGTCCGGCAGGTGCTCGACGGCGCCCGGGAGACCGGCGCCCGCGTGCACGTGCTGCACCTGTCCAGCGCGCGGGCGCTGCCGCTGATCCAGGCCGCCAAGGACGAGGGACTGCCCGTCACGGTCGAGACCTGCCCGCACTACCTCGCCTTCACCGCCGAGCAGATCCCCGATGCCGCGGCCCAGTTCAAGTGCTGCCCGCCGATCCGCGACGCGGGCAACCGCGACGAGCTGTGGTCGGCCCTGGCCGAGGGCGTCATCGACTGCGTGGTGAGCGACCACTCCCCCGCGACGGCCGAGGAGAAGGCGAAGGGGGGCGGGGACCTGCAGCAGGCCTGGGGCGGCGTCTCCGGTCTGCAGGTCGGCTTCTCCGCGGTCGCGGCCGAGGCCGCCCGGCGCGGCATCGACGTGGCCGCGGTGAGCCGGTGGATGTCCCGGAACACCGCCGATCTGGTCGGCCTGGACCGCAAGGGCCGGATCGCCGTGGGCGCCGACGCCGACCTGGTCGTCTACGACACCGCCCAGGACACCGCCGTCGCCGCCGAGCGGCTGGCCCACCGCAACCCCATCTCGGCCTACGACGGGCTGACCTTCCCCGGCCGCGTCACCCGCACGCTCGTGCGCGGTCGCGCCGTCGACCCCGGCCTGCCCGACCACGGGTGGGGCGAGCAGCTGAGGAGGAGCGCCTGATGGAAACCACCGCCGGCCTCGACGTGCCGCCCCGGCTGCTCATGGGCCCCGGGCCGATCACCCTCGACCCGCGGGTGCTGCGCGCGATGTCCGCGCAGCTCGTGGGGCAGTTCGACCCGTTCATGACCGCGGCGATGAACGAGACGATGGCCCTCTACCGGGAGGTGTTCCGCACCGCCAACGAGCAGACCTTCCTCGTCGACGGCACCTCCCGGGCGGGCATCGAGGCCGCACTGGTCTCCCTGCTCGAGCCCGGCGACCGGGTGCTGGTGCCGGTCTTCGGGCGCTTCGGGGCGCTGCTCCGGGAGATCGCCGAGCGGTGCGGCGCCGAGGTGCACGTCATCGAGGTGCCCTGGGGCCGGGTGTTCGCGCCCGAGGAGATCGAGGCGGCGGTCGTCCGGGTCCGCCCCAAGCTCCTCGCGCTGGTCCAGGGCGACACCTCCACCACGATGTGCCAGCCGCTCGCCGACATCGGCGAGATCTGCCGCCGGCACGACGTGCTGCTCTACTGCGACGCGACCGCCTCGCTCGGGGGCAACCCCTTCGAGGCCGACGCGTGGGGCATCGACGTCGCGACCGCGGGCCTGCAGAAGTGCCTCGGCGGACCGCCGGGGAGCGCGCCGATCACCCTCTCCCCGCGGGCGGTCGAGCTGATCACCGCCCGCACCCACGTCGAGGCGGGCATCCGCGACGACGGCGACACCGACCGCGGCGCGCGGATCGCCTCGAACTACTTCGACCTCGCGCAGGTGATGGCGTACTGGGGGCCGCGCCGGCTCAACCACCACACCGAGGCCAGCTCGATGCTCTACGCCGCCCGCGAGTGCGCCCGGTTGCTGGTCACCGAGGGTGTCGACGCCGCGATCACCCGGCACGCGCTGCACGGCCGGGCGATGCTCGCCGGCGTCCGCGGGCTGGGTCTGCAGGTTTTCGGCGACCCGGAGCACCGGATGAGCAACGTCGTCGCGGTGCACATCCCCGACGGCGTGCCCGGGGACGGCGTCCGCGCCGCCCTCCTGGAGGACTTCGGCATCGAGATCGGCACCTCGTTCGGTCCGCTGCACGGCACGGTCTGGCGGATCGGCACCATGGGCTACAACGCCCGCCGGGACGCCGTGCTGACCACGCTCGCCGCCCTCGAGCAGGTGCTCCGCGGCTGCGGCGCGCCCGTTCCGGCCGGCGGCGGCGTCGGTGCCGCGCGCGAGGTGTACGCGGCATGACCACCGCTGCCCACGTGCTGGCGCGCTGCGCCGAGCTGGACCGCATCTCCGCGAGCCCGCACCACCTCGAGCGGGTGCACCTGACCGCCGAGCACGCGGCCGCCAACCGGCTGGTGGCCGGCTGGCTGGCGGCGGCCGGCCTCACCCCGTGGCAGGACGCCGCCGGGAACCAGTGGGGCCGCCGCGAGGGCACCTCCCCCGGACTGCCGGCGCTGGTGCTCGGCTCGCACCTGGACACCGTTCCGGACGCCGGGAGCTACGACGGGATGCTCGGCGTCGCCATGGCCGTCGCGGTGGCCCAGCGGCTGCGCGGCACGGACCTGCCGTTCGCCCTGGAGGTCGTGGGCTTCGGCGACGAGGAGGGCGCCCGGTTCGGCAAGGCGCTGCTCGGCAGCCAGGCGGTCGCCGGCACCTGGGACCCCGCCTGGTGGGACCTGCGTGACGCCGACGGCGTGACCCTGCGCGAGGCGTTCCACGGCTTCGGGCTGGACCCGGCGCGCGTGGCCGAGGCCGCCCGCCGGCCGGAGGAGCTGGTCGGGTACCTCGAGGCGCACATCGAGCAGGGGCCCTTCCTGGAGGCCGCCGACCGCTCCCTGGGCTACGTCACCACCATCGCCGGCGCCCGGCGCTTCCGGCTCTCCGTGCTCGGCGAGGCGCGGCACGCCGGCGGCACCCCGTACGAGCGGCGCCGGGACGCGCTGGTCGGCGCGTCGGAGGCGGTCGTCGCCGTGGAGCGGCTGGCCCGCGTCGGCGGCTGCATCGCCACCGTCGGCCGGCTCGAGGTGCGGCCGGGTGCGGTCAACGTCGTCCCCGGCCGAGCCGACCTCACCCTCGACCTGCGCGCAGCGACCGACGAGGAGCGGGACCGGATGTGGGAGGTGCTGCGGGCCGAGATCGGGGCGATCTGCGCGCGCCGGCGGCTCACCCTGGAGGTCATCGAGACCCACCGCGCCCCCGCCGCGCCCTGCGCCCCGTGGCTGCAGCAGGCGGTGGTGGACGGCATCCGGACCACCGACGACGCCGGCTCCGCCGATCCCGTGGGCCTGTGGAGCCCCGCCGGCCACGACGCGATGGCCGTCGCCGCCGTCGCCGACATCGGCATGCTCTTCCTCCGCTGCGCCGACGGCATCAGCCACTCCCCCGACGAGGACGTCCGAGAGGTCGACGTCGCCCGTGGCCTCGACGCGTTCGAGGCCGCGGTGCTGCGCGTCGCGGCCGTCGTGGGGGCACGGGCATGACGGAGCTGCGGATCGACGAGCGGATCGACGAGCGGATCGCCCGCCACCACCCGGAGCTGACGTCCCAGGAGCGGCGGGCCGCCGAGGCCCTGCTCGAGCACCTGGACGACCTCGCCATCTACCGCGCCTCCGAGCTCGCCGCGCTCGCGGGCGTGTCCAAGGCGACGATGAGCCGGTTGTTCCGCTCGCTGGGCTTCACCGGTTTCGACGAGGTCCGCGACCACCTCCGCGCCCTGCGCGGCACCGGCGAGCCGCGGCGGACCGAGGGCCCGCCCGATCTGGCCGCCCACGCCGAGCAGGAGGCGGCGGCCGTCGCCGACGCGGTGCTGCAGCCGGGGGTCGCCGACGCTGCGGCGGTGCTCGCCGGCGCCCGCTCGGTGCTCGTCGTCGGCTGGCGGAACAGCCACCCGGTCGCGTTGCACCTGCGCGAGCAGCTGGTGCAGGCCCGGCCCCGGGTGGCCCTGGCTCCCCTGCCCGGGCAGGTGCTCGGCGAGGAGCTGGCCGACCTGGGCAGCGGCGACGCGGTCGTGGCCGTGGGGTTCCGCCGCCGGCCGGCCGGCTTCGCCGGGTTCATGGCCGCGGCCGCGGCGACCGGCGCGGACGTGGTCCTCCTGGGCGACCCGACCGCGGCCGGCCACTCCGGCTCCGCCCGGGTGTGGCTGCCGTGCCCGGTCCAGGGACCGCTGGCCTTCGACTCCTACGCCGCCGCGATGAGCCTGGTCGGTGTCCTGGCCGATGGCGTGCTCTCCCGCGCGGGTCGCGCCGGGCAGGACCGGATCTCCGCGATCAGCGCCGCCTACTCACGACTCGCGGAGGTGGAGTGATGGACCTCACCTGGGTGGAGGCCTACCGGAGGGCCGAGGACCGCGGCGCCCTGACCGTGCGGCCCGGCGAGCGCCTGCTGGCCGGGGGCACCTGGCTGTTCTCCGAGCCGCAGCCGGAGGTGACCGGCCTGGTGGACCTCACCGCCATGGGCTGGGCGCCGTGGGAGCTGCTCCCCGACGGCGGTCTGCGGCTGGCCGCGACCTGCACGGTCGAGCAGGCCCGGCGGGCGCCGTGGCCCTCGCCGGCCCTCGCGGAGCTCTGCGCCGACGCGCTGCTGATGTCGTTCAAGGTGCAGTCCGCCGCCACCGTCGGCGGCAACGTGTGCCTCGGTCTCCCGGCCGGTGCGATGATCTCCCTGACTGCGGCCCTCGCGGGCGAGGCGGTGATCTGGACCCCCGGCGGCGGCGAGCGGCGGGCGCCCGTCGCGGCGTTCGTGCGGGGCGCGGGCGTCGTGGACCTGGGGCCCGGCGAGGTGCTCCGCGCCGTCGAGCTCCCCGGTTCCGCGCTCCGCGCACGCACCGCGTTCCGGCGGGCGTCGCTGACGGCGCACGGCCGCAGCGCCGCGCTGGTCATCGGCCGGCGGGAGCCCGACGCCGTCGTCCTCACGGTGACGGCATCGGTGCCGCGGCCGGTGGTCCTCGTGCTCCCGCCCGCGTCGCCCGCGCACGCGGTGCGCCGGGCGGTGGCCGAGGCCGGTGCCGAGGTCGGCTGGTACGCCGATCCGCACGGCGCGGCCGACTGGCGGGCGGCGCAGACCGGGCTGCTCGCCACCGAGGTGCACGCCGAGCTGTCGGAGGTGGCGGCGTGAATCTGGACGGGACCGAGGTGCCCGGGTCCCCGGCCCCGGGTCAGTGCCTGCGCAGCTGGATCCGCGAGTGTGGCGGAACGGCGGTCAAGAAGGGCTGCGACGCCGGTGACTGCGGCGCGTGCACCGTGCTGCTCGACGGGGCGCCGGTGCACTCGTGCATCACCCCGGCGGCCCGGGCGGCCGGCCGGGCGGTCACCACGGCGGCCGGGCTGGGCACGCCGGAGGACCTCTCCCCCGTGCAGCGCAGGTTCGTCGAGGCGGCCGCCTTCCAGTGCGGGTTCTGCACCCCGGGCTGGGTGGTGACGGCGACGGCGCTGGCCGACGAGGACGGAACGGTGCGCGTTCCCGAGCCGGAGCGGAGCTTCAAGGGCAACCTGTGCCGCTGCACCGGTTACCGGTCCATCCGCGACGCGCTCGAGGGCCGGGCCAACGTGACGACGGAGGGCGGCTTCGGCTGCTCCGTCGCCGCGCCCGCCGGGCCCCGGGTGGTCACCGGGCAGGAGCCCTACACCCTCGACCTGCCCGACGCCGGGGTCCTGCACGTGAAGCTGGTGCGCGCGGAGGCGGCGCACGCGCGCGTCCTCGCGATCGACACCGCCCGCGCCGAGGCGGTCCCCGGCGTCGTGCTGGTGCTCACCTCCCGGGACGCCCCGGACGTCCTCTACTCGACCGCCCGGCACGAGAGCCGGCTCGACGATCCCGACGACACCCGGCTGCTCGACGACGTGGTCCGCTTCCGCGGCCAGCGGGTCGCCGCCGTCGTGGCGGTCTCGGCCGCCGTCGCCGAACGCGCCGCCGCGCTGGTCGAGGTCCGCTACGAGCTGCTGCCGGCGGTGTTCGACGCCGAGGACGCGCGTGCCCCCGGCGCCCCGCTGCTCCACGGCGACAAGGACCCGGCCGTCTCCCGGATCGCCGAGCCGTCCCGCAACGTCGTGGCCCGCACGCACGGGGAGGTCGGCGACGTCGCCGCCGGGCTCCGCGACGCCGTGCACACCGTCCGCGGCACCTGGACCAGCGGCCGGGTGGCCCACGCCGCCCTGGAGACGCACGGCGCCCGGGCCTGGGTCGACGACGACGGCGCGCTCGTGGTGCGGACGAGCACGCAGGTGCCGTTCCTGGTCCGCGACGAGCTGGCCCGCGTGCTCGGTCGCGACCCGGCCGCGGTGCGCGTGGTCGCGGCCCGGGTCGGCGGCGGGTTCGGCGGCAAGCAGGAGCTGCTGGTCGAGGACGTCGTCGCGCTGGCCGCGCTCCGGCTCGCCGACCGGGGGGACCGCCGGCCGGTGCAGCTCGAGATGACCCGCGAGGAGCAGTTCACCGCGATTCCGCTGCGCCACCCGATGCGGGTGTCGGTGGAGCTGGGTGCCGACGGGGACGGCCGGCTGACCGCGATGCGGGTCGGAGTGCTCAGCGACACCGGCGCGTACGGCAACCACGGCCCCGGGGTGATGTTCCACGGCGTGCACGAGTCGGTGGCCGTGTACCGCTGCCCGAGCAAGCGGGTGGACGCCGAGGCCGTCTACACCAACAACCCACCGAGCGGCGCCTTCCGCGGGTACGGGCTGGGCCAGGTGGTGTTCGCCATCGAGTCCGCCCTCGACGAACTGGCCCGGCGGATCGGCATTTCCGCCTTCGACCTGCGCCGCCGCAACGTGGTGGTCCCCGGCGATCCGCTGGTCGTCAACGGGCCGCCGTCGACCGATCTCGAGTACGGCAGCTACGGCCTGGACCAGTGCCTGGACCTGGCCGAGGAGGCGCTCGCCGCGACCCGCACCGGCGCCCGCCCCGGCGACGGGTGGCTCCTCGGTGAGGGGATGGCGCTGGCGATGATCGCGACCATCCCACCGCGTGGCCACCACTCGCACGCCCGGGTCACCCTCGACGCCGAGGGCACCGCCACCGTCGAGGTCGGCACGGCCGAGTTCGGCAACGGCACCGCGACCGTGCACGCGCAGCTGGTCGCCGACACCCTCGGCATCGCTCCCGGGCGGGTCCGCCTGATCACCTCCGACACCGCCACCTCGGGCTACGACTCCGGCGCGTTCGGCTCCACCGGCTCCGTCGTCGCGGGCCTGGCCGTGCAGCGCGCGGCCGAGGAGCTCCGCCGGCGGCTGGACGCCCTGGGCGGACCGGGCGCCCTCCGGGCGATCGAGGGGCCGCTGGCGGCGACCGGTGCCAGCGACGGCACCCGGCGCTCGGTGGCGTTCAACGTCCACGCCGTCCGCGTGGCGGTGCACCCGGCGAGCGGCGAGGTGCGGCTCCTGGACTCGGTGCAGGCCGTGGACGCCGGCGTCGTGATCAACCCCGAGCAGCTGCGCGGGCAGGTCGAGGGCGGCGTGGCCCAGGCCGTCGGCTCGGCGTTGCAGGAGGAGGTCGTCGTGGTCGGCGGCGAGGTGCTCACCCGGGGCCTCCGCTCCTACCGCACCCCGCAGATCGGTGACGTCCCGGCCACGCGGGTGCTGTTCGCCGGCACCTACGACGCCCTGGGCCCCCGCGGCGCGAAGTCGATGAGCGAGGCCCCCTACAACCCGGTCGCACCGGCGATCGCGAACGCGCTGCGCGACGCCCTCGGCGTCCGCCCCCACGACCTGCCGATGAGCAGGGACCGCATCTGGCGCCTGGCCCGAGGAGGAGCACCATGACGTCCGCCGTCGACGAGAGGTGGCTGCAGCAGGCCGTCGACCTGGCCACCGCGAACGTGGCCGCCGGCGGCGGCCCGTTCGGGGCGGTCGTCGTCCGCGGGGACGCGGTCGTCTCGACCGGCGTCAACCGGGTGACCCGCGACCTCGACCCGACCGCGCACGCGGAGGTCACCGCCATCCGGGGGGCGTGCCGGGACCTCGGCACCTTCGCGCTGGGCGGCTGCACCCTGTACAGCTCCTGCGAGCCGTGCCCCATGTGCGCCGCGTCGGCGCTGTGGGCGCGGCTGGACCGGGTGGTCTTCGCCGCCAACCGCCACGACGCGGCGGACGGCGGCTTCGACGACCGGGCGTTCTACGACCTGCTCGCCTCGGCCCCGCCCGCCTGGCCCACCCCGGTCCAGGAGCTGCGCCTGGGCTCCGCCGTCGCCCCGTTCGACGCCTGGCGCGGCAACCCGCTGCGCGTCGACTACTGAGGGCCCGCCGGACCGGCAGTGCGACCGGCGTCACCCCGGACGACGGCGGGACGCCCGTTCCGGCCTGGAACGGACGTTTCCTTTACCGGCGCGAAACGCGGCTTCACCTGGGCCGAAACCCGCCGCTCCTAGCGTCCAGCAGCAGACGACGGCGGGCCGGACCACCGCCCCGCCGTCGAGCCGGACAGCCCTCTCGCGAGCAGGAGACGCCCATGAACACCCGCGCCGTGCGCACCGCCGCAGCGGTCACCACCGCCGTCCTCGCCCTCTCGGCGTGCGGTGGGAGCGACGAGACCGACGCCGCCGCCGAGGGCGGCGACCTCGGCGCGCTCACGCTCCAGCTGTCCTGGATCAAGAACGCCGAGTTCGCCGGCGAGTACTTCGCCGACGTCAACGGCCACTACACCGAGGCCGGGTTCTCCGACGTCACGATGGACCCCGGCCCCGGCCCCATCGAGACCCTCGTGGCCAGCGGTGAGGCCGACTTCGGGCTCAGCAACGCCGTGGCCACTGCGCAGGTGGTCGCGGAGGAGGACGCGCCCCTCAAGATCGTCGGCACCAAGTTCCAGAAGAACCCGTTCACGATCCTGTCGCTGGCCGACGGCGGGAACATCGCGACGCCGGAGGACCTGGTCGGAAAGCGGATCGGCGTCCAGGCGGGCGGCAACGAGACGCTGTTCGACGCCCTCCTCGAGGTGAACGGCATCGATCCGGCCCAGGTCGAGAAGGTGCCGGTCGAATACGACCCCGCGCCGCTGATCGACGGTGAGGTCGACGGCTTCCTGGCCTACCTCACGAACGAGTCGATCACCGTGCAGGACGCCGGCTACGAGGTCACCAACCTGCCCTTCGCCGACAACGGGCTGCCGTTCGTCGCGGAGAGCATCATCACCACCGAGGAGATGATCGCCGACGAGCCCGAGAAGGTGAAGGCCTTCCTCGAGGCCGAGATCCGCGGCTGGCAGGACTACCTCCGCGACCCGGAGGAGGGAGCCCGCCTCGCGGTCGAGGAGTACGGCGCGGACCTCGGCCTGGACATGGCCAAGGAGATCGAGCAGGCGGAGGTCCAGAGCACGCTGATCGTCACGCCCGACGTCGAGAGCAACGGACTGCTGACCATCACCGACGAGCTGATCGAGCAGAACCTGGCCACCCTGGCCGCCGCCGGTATCGACCTCACCGACGCCGGGGACCTCTTCGACCTCTCGCTGCTCGACGAGCTGCTGGCGGAGAAGCCCGAGCTGGTCGAAGTCCCCAGCGCCGCCTGAACGCCGTGGCCCTCCTGTCATCGCACCGGAAGCCCGCCCGAACCCGGCCGGGCACTCCCGCAGCCGCCCGGCCCGCCGCTCCGCGGCGGGCCGGGGGGACCGGGATCCACCTGCAGGACCTGACCAAGACCTTCGGCACCGGCCGCAAGGAGGTGCAGGCGCTCACCGCCGCCACCCTGCACAGCGACCAGGGCAGCTTCGTGTCCCTCCTCGGCCCGTCCGGATGCGGCAAGTCCACGATCCTGCGGATCCTCGCGGGGCTGGAGCAGCCGACGAGCGGCACCGCGCTGGTCGACGGCATGACGCCGCTGGAGCTGCGCCGGGAGCACGCCCTCGGCATCGCCTTCCAGGACCCGGCGCTGCTGCCGTGGCGGTCGGTCGAGGCCAACGTCCGGCTGCCCTTCGAGGTCTCCGGAGCCCGGCCCGACCCCGCGCTGGTGCGGGAGCTGATCGACCTCGTCGGGCTCTCCGGGTTCGAGAAGGCCAAGCCGGCCCAGCTCTCCGGAGGCATGCGCCAGCGGGTCTCCATCGCCCGTGCACTGGTCGTCAAACCGTCCGTGCTGCTGCTCGACGAGCCGTTCGGGGCGCTGGACGACATGACGCGGCAACGACTCAACGTCGAGCTGCTGCGGATCTGGACCGAGCAGCCCGCGACCACGCTCATGGTCACCCACGGCATCTCCGAGGCCATCTTCCTGTCCGACCAGGTCGCCGTCATGAGCCCTCGCCCGGGCCGGATCAAGGAGGTGATCGAGGTGGACCTGCCACGCCCGCGACAGCCCGAGATGATGCGGACGCCGGAGTTCCACGCACTGCACGACCACGCCTCGGAGCTGCTCTTCGGCGGCGACGCGGGGGGCGGGGAGTGATCGCCGTGCCCTTCCGCACCGCGCTGCGGTCCGCCGGTCCCGGCGCCCTGGCCCTCCTCGGCGTGGTCGCCGTCTGGTGGCTGCTCCAGCTCACCGTGCTCGCCGGCGCCCGGATCCCCTCCCCCGCGGAGGTCGTGCGGGCGGCGATCGACCGGGGATGGGGCTTCCACGCCACCCACTTCGGCATCACGCTCCAGGAGGCCGCGGTGGGCTTCGGCTACGGAACCGTCGCGGCCGTCGCGCTCGCCGCCCTCACCCTCCTCGTGCCGGCCCTGGAGCGGCTGGTCATGCAGATCGCCGTCATCACCTACTGCGTGCCCCTGGTCGCGATCGCACCCGTGCTCTTCATCGTCATCGGCAACCCCGACGAGGGGGAACGGGCCGGCACCGCCACGGCCCTGGCCGCCCTGTCGGTGTTCTTCACCACCGTCGTCGGCACCGTGCTCGGGCTGCGCTCCGCGGACCCGGCCACCCTCGAGGTCGTCCGCGTCTTCGGCGGTGGCGCCGTCCGGCAGCTCACCAAGGTGCGCCTGGTCGCCGCGCTGCCGTCGGTGCTGGCCGCCCTCCGCGTGGCTGCGCCGCTGGCCTTCCTCGGCGCGATCCTCGGCGAGTATGTCGGCGGGGTCCAGCGCGGCGTGGCCGTCACCCTCAAGATCGCCCAGCAGAACGTCGACGTGGCGGGGGCGTGGGCCATCGGGCTCGGCTGCGCGCTCGTGGCGGGCTGCTTCTACGCGCTGTTCGCCGTCCTGGCCCGGTTCGCGGCCCCGTGGTCCCGGGGCGCCGCATGAGCGCGGACCTGCTACTGACCGACCGGCCCGCCGCGGGCGCGCCGGCGCCCCGGGGACGCCACCCGCTGCTGTTCGCGGCGCTGCGGACGGTGGGCACCATGGGCCTGGTCCTCGTCGCCGTCGTCGCGCTCTGGGCGGCGGCGCTGTGGGTCTTCGACGTCTCGCCCTACGTCGGCAAGGGCCCGCTGGACGTCGTCGACATCCTCGTCGTCGACGAGGACGCCCCCGCGCTGAGGGCCGAGATCGCCGGGCTGCTCGGGCGGACCCTTCTCGACGCCGGCGTCGGCTTCGCCGCCGGCATGCTGGTCGCGATGCTGCTGGCCGCCGTGGTGGTCCGCTTCCGCACCGCGGAGAGCGCCGTGATGCCCGTGGCGCTGGTGCTGCAGACGGTGCCGCTGATCGCCCTCGCGCCGATGCTGATCCTGCTGGTGGGACGCGGCTATCCGACCGTGGCCCTGATGAGCACCATCGTGGTGCTCTTCCCCGCGCTGGTGACCATCGTGGTCGGGCTGCGCTCGGTCAGCCCGCAGATGCGCGACCTGGTCGTGGTCTACGGCGGCTCGCCCATGACGGTCCTGCGCACGGTCGCTCTCCCGTCCGCGCTGCCGGCGCTGTTCGCCTCGGTCCGCATCGCCGTCCCGGGCTCCATGACCGGCGCCCTGCTGGCGGAGTGGCTGGCCACCGGCAAGGGCATCGGCTACGCGGTGGTGTCGGCCGCCGCACGGTCCCAGATCGGCAAGGTCTGGGCCCTGGTCGTGGTGATCACGGTGGTGTCGCTGCTGCTCTACCTGCTCGCCCAGCTGGTCGAGGCCGCCGTGCTCAGCCGCTTCGGGCAGGCGGACCGCGCATGACCACCGCGCACCGCCCGCCGCCGGGCTATCCGCCGCACTCCCGCACCGTTCCGCACGACCCCGCCGTCGACGCGATGGTGGCCGCACTGCCCAAGGTGAGCCTGCACTGCCACCTGATCGGCACGGTCGCGCCGCAGACCGTCCTCGACCTCGCGGCGAAGCACGGCGTGCCGCTCGAGCGCGGGGCCGACGACCTCTACGACTCCGAGAGCTACGCGGACCTCGGCGAGTTCCTCCGCGTGCTCGACGTGGTGGGCTCGGTGATCCGCGACGTCGACGACTTCCACCGGGTCACCTACGAGTCGCTGACCGCCGGGGGCGCCGACCACGGCGTCCTCTACCGGGAGATCCAGCTCAGCCCCCCGGGCCACCCGGGCGTGCCGTACCGGCGGATCCTCGAGGGCGTCGTCGCCGGGCTGCGCGACGCGCGCACCGACACCGGCATCGACGCGCGGCTGGTCGTCGGGATCAACCGCGAGCGCAGCGGCGCCGAGGCGGTCGAGCTCGTCGAGCAGGTGATCGAGCACCGCATCGACGAGGTGGCCGGGATCGGCCTGGACTACGCCGAGGTCAACGGGCCGCCCGGGCGGTTCGTCGAGGCGTTCCGGCTCGCCGGCCGGGCGGGGCTCGGTCGCACGGCGCACTCCGAGTCGGGCCCGCCCGCGCACGTGCGCACGCTGCTCGACGAGCTCGGCTGCAGCCGCGTCGACCACGGTTACCACGTCGTCGACGACCCGGAGCTCACCGCCCGCTGCGTCGCCGAGCGGATCCCGTTCACCTGCACGCCGGTGAGCTCCGACGTCGGTCGCTACTCCGGCAGCGGTGACGGCACGCACGCCCGGATCGGGCAGATGGTCGACGCCGGGCTGTGCGTGACCATCGACTCCGACGACCCGCCCATGTTCGGGACCGACCCCACCCACGACCTCCGGGTGCTCGCCCACGCGCTGGGCTACCGCCGCGACCAGCTGGCCGCCTTCACCGCCGACGCCGTCGAGGTCTGCTGGCTCGACGAGACGGACAAGGCGGCGCTGCGCCGGCGCACCCGGGCGCTGGTAACCGCCACCCCCGACGCCCCTCCCCCGACCTCCACCACCGATCCGATCGAGGAGCCCCTCCGATGACCGACTTCGCCGTGCCCGCCGTGGACATCTCCGCCTACGTCGACCCGGACGGCAGCCCGGAGGCGAGGCGGGCGGCGGCGCGGGCCTTCGACGAGGCCGCCGCCACCGTCGGCTTCGTCCAGGTGCTCGGCCACGGCGTCCCGACGGCGGTCACCGGCGCCTTCGCCGACGCGCTCGACTCGTTCTTCGACCTGCCCCTGGAGGCGAAGAAGGTCTACCGGACGCCGCCGGAGATCAACCGCGGCTACAGCCCGCCCAAGACCGAGTCGCTGAGCCTGAGCCTGGGGCTGGCGCCGTCGAACCGGATGCACGACTTCTTCGAGGCGTTCAACGTCGGTGCCGCCCACACCGACTACCCCGGAGTGGAACTCCCCACGACGGACTACCCCGAGAACGTCTGGCCCGAGGAGGCCGGCGGCTTCCGCGAGGCGGTGTCGGCGTACTTCGACGAGGCGGGCCGGGTGGCGCGCACGCTGACGACGCTGTTCGCCGACGCCCTCGGGCTGCCGGCCGGGTTCTTCGAGCGGTACACCGACCACAGCCTCGACGTCCTGAGGATGAACAACTACGCGCTGCCCCCGGGCGAGGTGGCCCTCGACGGTGACCTCACCGGGATGGGCGAGCACACCGACTACGGCATCGTCACCGTGCTGTGGGCCGACCAGGTCCGGGGGCTGCAGGTGCTGGGCCGCGACGGCGGCTGGCACGACGTCATGCCCGCCGATGGCGCGCTGCTGATCAACCTCGGCGACCTCATGGCCCGGTGGACCAACGAGCGGTGGATGTCGACCCTGCACCGGGTCAAGCCGCCCATCGTGGCCGGCCGGATCGAGCGCCGGCGGTCCGCGGCGTTCTTCCACGACGGCAACATCGACGCCGTCATCGAGACGCTGCCCACCTGCGTGGGGGCCGACGGCACGTCGGCGTACCCGCCGATCACGGTCGGCGGCCACATCCGGGCGAAGCTCGCCGGCTCGCGGGCCGGCGTCGCCAACACCGAGGCCGAGCGCGAGGCCGCACGGGTCCTGGCGGCGCGGTCGGCGTGAGCAGGGGACCGGCGGGCCGGCCGGAGGTCGCCGGCCCGTCGTCCCGCCGGTGCGCTCAGCGCTGCACCAGCGGTGCGGTCTCCTCGGCGGACGCGCCGGCCGGCCGCGGGGTGGCCGGGAGCAGGAGGTCGAGCAACCGGTCGTCGAGGGCGGCGCCGTCGCCGGAGACGACGACCGTCGCGCTCCACTCCGACAGCCCCACGCCGCGGTACTTGCCGACCCGGACCGGTCCCTCCACCCGCAGGGTCGACCAGTCCGGATCCGCACCTGCGGCGGCGGCCATCACCCGGAGCTGGCCACGGAGTCCGGCGGTCACCCGGTCCCGGTCGTCGAACGGCAGGGCGGCTGCGGCGCGGTACATCACGGCGCCATGGGTGCCCGATCCGCGGCGGGCTACACGGCGCCGCTCGCAACGTGACCCGATCGTGGTACTCCGTCCGGTCCCCGCCGGTCCCTGGGCCGGGGGCGGTCATCCGGTGGACCGGCCCCGCGCGACCGCGAGGTGGTGCGCCGTGGCCTCGCCGAGGGAGACGGCGTCGACGGCCACCGTGACGATCGTGGCGCCCTCGGCGGCGTAACCGGCCGCGGCCTCGCCGCTGCGGGCGTGGACCCCCACGGGCACCCCGGCGGCCCGCGCCCGGCCGATGACGGACGACAGGACGTCGCGGAGCTCGGCCCGGTGGTCGTCCCCGGTCAGCTCCAGGGACAACGCGAGATCGGCCGGGCCGACGTACACCCCGTCCAGGCCCTCCAGGGCGAGGACCGCGTCGAGATCGGCGAGCATGGACGCCGCCTCCACCATCACGATCACCAGCGGCTCCTCGGCACCGCCGGACAGCCGGCCGATGGACCGCCCGCCGGCCGGCGCGTACCGGCAGGCGGCGATGACCTCGCGGGCGTGGTCGGCGTCGCGGACGTTGGGCACGATGACGCCGCGGGCACCCAGGTCCAGCGGCCGGCCGATGTCGGGGAACAGCGGGCTCCGCGTGCGGACCAGCGGCACCGAGCCCGCGGCCGCGATCGCCGCCGCCGCGCCCGGCAGCCCGGCCTCGGTCGTGGCCCCGTGCTGCAGGTCGACCACGACGAAGTCGGCGCCGGTCCGCGCCAGCACCTCGCCGGTCACCGGTCCGGGCAGCATGTTCCACACGCCCTGGCACGGCTCCCCCTGCGCCCACCGCTGCCGCAGCTCCGCTTCGCTGATCGCCATCCGGACCACCCTCCACGACTCCGCACCCCGTCGGTGCGGCCGGGACGATCCTGCGCTGACGGTGCAGCGAGCGCGACCGCGGTCCGGTTCCAGCGCCCGCGTCAGGGGCGGCGGAGGCCGGGGCGCGGCCGGTGGGGGACGGGAGAACCGCCTCCCCCCGGCCGGGCCGCTCAGCGGGAGCCGCCGCCGATCATCGGGTCGTCGCCGGGCTCGACTCCGCCACGCTCGACACCTTCGCTGGAGGTCCGGGTGGTGTAGCCGGCCGGGTTCGACTCGTCCACCACCACCTCGTCCCGCACCACGTCCGCCGGCGGCTGCGGGACGACGGCGACGTCCTCCTCCGGCCGGCTCCCCCGCTGCTGCGGGCTCTCGCTCTCCTGACCGCTCGAGGACCCGGCGGCGACGGCCCCCGCGGCCGCGGCCGCCGCTCCGGCCACGGCGGCTCCGGCGGCGACGGCCTTACCGGAGACGCCGGCCTTACCGCTGTCCCCCCGCGACGAGAAGGCGGCGTTGGCCCCGGGCGTGCCGACGTCCTGGCCCGGGTTGATCGTTCCGCGCCACCCGCCGGTGGCGTACCCCGGGCTCTCGACGAGGGCCTTGAACCGCTGGAGATCGGCGTCGACCTGACGCTCGACGACGCCGAGCTTGTCACCGACCTTCTCGACCAGCCCCTCCGGCTCGTACTCGAGTGACAGGTGCACCAGCGTGGACCCGGCGCCCGCCGGATGGAACCGGACGGCCCCGGCGTTGGTCGCGCCCTCCGTCGCGGCCCAGGCGATCTTCTGGTCGGGGATCTGCTCGATGATCGTGGCGTCCCACTCCCGACGGACGCCGGCGATCTCGGCCACCCAGTGCAGCCGCTTGTCGCCGTGCTGCCGGACCTCCTTGACCCCGCCCATGAAATGGGGGAAGTCCTCGAACTGGGTCCACTGGTTGTAGGCGGTGGACACCGGTACGTCGACCTGGATCGACTTCTCTGCCTTGGTGGTCATCGTTGACGCCTCCTCGTGCGGGATCCGTGCTGGACTGTGTGGGTAGCGCTACCCGTCCGTCCGGTGGTGAAAGCCCGCACCGTGGACCGATCCGATGCGGGCCACCCGGAGCCGGCTCCGGCACCGGCTGGTCGACCTGGCGATCGAGTCGTCAGCTCCCGCCGAGATGCCGGGTGCCCGAGTCGCTACCGCGAGGAGAGGGCGTCGGTCAGCAGGGCGACGAGCGCCTCCAGCTGCACGTCCGCCGACGACGAGACCTCCTGGTCGGACCCGTCGAGCGCCCGGGCGGCGAGCCCCGCCTTGCTGTCGATCAGCTCGGCGATCCGGGCGTCCATCGTCTGCGCGGCGATGATCCGCCAGGCGGTGACCGGCTCGGTCTGCCCGATGCGGTGGCTGCGGTCGATCGCCTGGGTCTGCTCGGCGTCGGTCCAGGACAGCTCGGCCAGCACCAGGTTGGAGGCCACCTGCAGGTTGAGCCCCACGCCGGCCGCCGTCAGCGAGCACACCGCGACGGCGACGTCCGGGTCGTTGACGAAGGCGTCGATGTTCTTCTGCCGCGACGACGGCGTCTGGTCGCCCCGGATCGAGGAGAACCGGACGCCCTGCCGGGTGAAGGTCTCCTCCGCAGCGTCCATGACGTCCACGTGCTTGGCGAAGAACACCACCTTGCCGGCGCTGCGGGCCAGCTGGGCGGCGTAGTCCGCGGCGAGGCCGGCCTTGGCGCGCCCGATGCGGCGCATCATGCCGAACACGTTCTCGCCGGCCGTCGACGTGGTCGCCTCCTTGAGCTCCCACCGGGCCACCTTGCGCACCAGCTCGGCGTCGATCTCCTCGACGACGTCGGCGGACTCGCGGGCCGCGAGCGCGCCCTCGTACCGCTTCACCAGCCGGCGCGCGAGATCCCGCTCCGCCGCCCGGATCGACCGCCCCGCCGCCGCGTCCAGCTCGACGGGGAGGTCGGCGATCCGCCGGGCCGGGATGTCCGCCGCCACGTCCACCTTGCGGCGGCGGACGATGCCGAGGTCGATCACGCACCGGCGGGCGGCGGCGTAGAAGCCGAAGTCCGCGGGGGTCAGCCCGGTGTCCTCGAGGGCGTCCATCAGCTCGCCCAGCGGCTTGCTGTCGTCGATCCAGCCGAGGAACTGCCAGATGGCGCGGAAGTCCTCGATGTCGTTGATCAGCGGCGTGCCGGTGAGGGCCATGAGCAGCGGGCGCACGGTGCGGGACCGGATCCGCTCGGAGAGGTCGAGGACGTTGCGCGACCGCTGCGAGGACTTGTTCTTGATGAAGTGCGCCTCGTCGACCACCATCCCGCGGAACCCGAAGTCGCCGATCCAGCCGACGTGGCGGTCGAGCACCTCGTAGTTGACGACGACGATGTCGGCGAAGCCGTCGATCGTCTCGCCGTCGCCCTGGATCACGGTGGCGGGGCGGTGCGGGGTCCAGAGCCCGGCCTCCCGGGCCCAGTTGGTCTTGACGACGCTGGGAACGACCACGAGCAGCGGGTAGGCGTCGGCCGCCTCGGCGGCGAGCAGGGCCTGCGCCGTCTTGCCCAGGCCGGGCTCGTCGGCGAGCAGGAAGGTCCGGTGACCGGCGGCGGCCGCGGCGACCAGCTGCGCCTGGTGCGGCATCAGCTCCAGGCCCTTGGGCACCGGCAGCCACGACGGCGTCGGCAGCGGCATGCACGCCGGCTCGCCGCTGCCGGCGCGCTCGAAGGAGCTCAGCAGCGGGTCGAGCAGCTCCCAGCCCGCCAGGCGGCGCGGCCGGGACACGCGCGGGGGCGCCGCGGAGAAGTCGGGCGCGAGGAAGGGGTTGGCCAGCTGCCGGGAGACCACCGACTGCGGCACCACGCGGCGCTCGGGCACGACGGGGACAGTCGCCGGCTCCGCCGGCGGGGCCTCCTCGGGGGCGGCCTCGATCCCGGCGTCCCTCAGCAGCTCGCGGCGCAACGCCCGGGCCGCGTCGGAGGCGACGGCGTCCTCGGCCAGCAGCCCCAGCAGCCCCGCGTCCTGGACGGCGGTCGTGGCCAGGATCGTGGCGACGCCGTCCAGGCGCTTGAGCTGCTCGGCCCGGTGCGCCTCGCTGCCGGTCGTCTCCTCCCGGACGCGGGCGCGCTCCTCGCGCAGCAGGAGGGCGACGGCCTGGAACTTCGTCCGCACGGCGGGCGTCACGCGGCCGCGCTGGGCGGCGGCCTCGACCTCGCGCACGGTGCGGGCGAGCACGCCGATGACGCCACCGTCCCGGACGCGTCGCTGGCTCCGCGGAGCGGTACGGCGAGTGCCCGCCCGGGACTGGCCTCGTCGAGCCACGTGCTCCTCCTTCGCGACGCCCGGCAGTGTTGCCGCAGCGGTGTGCCGCCCGGACCCGCGGTCGGGCGGCCGACGTCCCGGCGGAGCGCTCCGTGCCGCTCCGGGACTTCGAGCCCGGACGCACGGACCGGCGGCGGTCCGGCGCCGCACGGTTCGGCAGCCTCCCCGTGGCGGGCGGCTCCGGCCACCGGTCGAGGACCGGGGCGCCGGCTGATCTGGGACGACGTCGCCGCACGGGCGAGGGATCGCCCCGGGGTCGGTACGCCACGATGCTAGCCCCTGCCGGCCCGGCGTGACGGGCGGTGCCTGCCGGGGCTCCCCCGTACCGCGTGCGGAACAGTCCCCGGCCGCCCCGCGCTGCAGCTGCCGTGATCGACGCGCGGCTCTCCCTGCTGGACCGGTCCCGCACCCGGGCCGGCGAACCCGACACCGCGGCGCTGACCGGCTCCGTCGCCCGCGCCGTGCACGCCGAGCGGCTGGGGTTCGACCGGTTCTGGGTGGCCGAGCACCATGGCGTGCCCGGCATCGCGGGCGCCGCCCCGGCGGTGCTGCTGGCGGCCGTGGCCGGCCGGACGACGGTCATCGGGCTGGGCTCGGCCGGCGTGATGCTGCCGCACCACCAACCGCTCGTGGTGGCCGAGCAGTTCGTCACGCTGTCGGCGTTCGCGCCCGGCCGGGTGGCCCTGGGGCTGGGCCGCTCCCCCGGTTTCACCCCGCCGGTGCGCCAGGCGCTGCGGGAGGGCGAGCGGGACTTCGCCGCCGACCTCGCCGAGCTGCGCGGTTTCCTCACCGGAACGGCGGAGATCACCGTGCACCCCCGGCCCGCCGGTCCGGTGCCGATGCACGTGCTCGCCACCGGGCGCGGCCTGGAGGTCGCGGCGCAGCTCGGGTTGCCGGTCGTCGTCGGCGGCCCGCTGCTGGGCGTGGCCGGCGATCCCGAGCCGGGGCTCGCGGCCCTGGCCGGCTACCGGCGCGCGTTCCGCCCGTCGGCGCAGCAGCCGGAGCCACGGGTGGCGGTCAGCCTGGACGTGCTGGTGGCCGACACCGCCGCCGAGGCCGCCGACCTGCTGCTGCCCGAGGCGTGGGCGATGGCCCGGGCGCGCACCACCGGGAGCTTCCCGGCGCTGGAGCCGGTGGCCGCCGTCCGGGCCGCCGACCGCACCCCGCGCCAGCAGCAGTACCTGGAGCAGACCGCCGCGGCCGCGATCGCCGGCACTCCGGCCCACGTGGAGGCGCGACTGGCCGAGCTGCTGGAGCGCACCGGGGCGGCCGAGCTGGTCGCGAGCAGCAGCACCTTCGACCGGGGCGCCCTGGCCGCCTCGGACGCAGCGCTCGCCACGCTGTTCGGCCGGTCCGCCGGCCCCGCCCCGGCGTCGCCGGCCTGATCTCCCTGGCACCGCGGGGCAGCCGGAGCCGTCGGTCAGCCGCCGACGGTCTGCTGCAGGTCCCCGCGCGGTGCCACCCGCAGCGCGCGGTAGGGCAGCCCCTCCGCTCCCGGCTGCGTCCACTCGACCTCGACGACCTGGCCGGCCCGGAGCTCACCCGGCGTCGACGTGCCGGGCTCGACCACGGATCCGTCCGCCCAGCACCCGCCCGGCAGGTCCGGGACCTCGATGAGCGCACCGCCGCGTTCGTCGTCCCACCGGACCACCGTGCCGAAGCTGGTGCCGCCGCCGGTCATACCGTCGAGGTTGCGCCGTCCCCGCCCGGGAGGCAAGCCGACGGCGCACGGCACGCCGTCACGCGCGGCGCCGGCGCCCGAGGGCGGGCCGGCGGCGCCGGCCACGATCCGCTCCCGGCGACCGCTCGTCCTCCCGCCGCTGCGTGGCCTCGATCCACTCGTCGATGGTCTGCCACCAGGAGTAGAGCCACTCGGTCCGCTCGTCCTCGCCGCGCGGCACCTCCGCGGCGGGGACGAACCACCAGCGCAGGTGCAGGGTCTTGTCCACCGGGAGGTGGCGCCAGACGTCCCGCATGGTGCTCAGGTGCTCCAGGCCGGTGTGCGCGACGAAGACGACGTCGGCGTGCGGAGCCGCCCGCAGCGCCGCGGCCACCCCGGCCGGGCGCGGGGGCAGGAGGTGCTGCATCGCCTCCGCCTGGCGCACCGCCTGCTGCAGCCCCCGATCGCGCAGCCGCTGGATCGCCCGAACCCGGCGGCCCGGGGTGGCGTTCGCCCCCTCGGGGAAGATCAGCAGGGCGTCCTCCTCGCCCAGGTCGCGGGCCAGGTCGCCGATCGCCTCCACCGAGCCGGTCCCGGGCCCCGCCGTCACGAAGTGGTTGGGCAGCCGGTTGAGGTAGACGTCGAGCAGCGGGTCCAGCTGCAGCACGTCCTTGAGCACGATCCGCGGCCGGCGCAGGTGATCGCGGTCCATGAGCGTGTGGACGAGCAGGAACGAGTCACCGGGCCCCGCGTGCCGGGACAGCACCACCATCGCGTTGGTCGAGCCGGGCCGGCCGTCGTCCAGCGGCGACCAGGACTCGCCGTCGGTGACCAGCCGCAGCGCGAACAGCCGCCGCGCCGCGCGCATCAGCACCTCGAGCAGCAGCCGCAGCACCGTGTAGTGGGCCGACCGGTACGCCGCGGTGTGCGCCCGGCGGCCGAAGCCGGCGAGCACCCACAGGCCCCCGGCGGCCACCAGTCCCGCCACCTGCAGCGCCAGGTACACCAGCGCGAAGGAGAGCAGCCGCAGCGCCTGCCAGCGACCGGGCAGCCACGCGGAGACGACGGCCGCCACGAGCACGAGCACGGGCAGCAGCGCGACCGCGGTTACCAGCGCACCGATCAGCAGCGGTCCGGTCAGCCGGCGCACGCGACGGGGTGGCAGCACCTCACACCCCGCTCTCGGCCCGGCCGGACCGGTCCAGGTGCTCGCCCGCGGCGGCGTGGGCGCGGTCGATCCGGTCGGTGACGCCGGAGAAGTCGCGGTAGCGCAGGCTCCGCAGGTCGCCGGCCGACGGCGGAGCCTGCTCGCCGGAGGGGAGCACGTGCACGGTCACGCCGTCGGGCAGGGCGGCCAGGTCGGCGGCGAAGCGGTGCCGCCGGGCGATCTCGAAGGCGACCAGCGCGACCTCCCACGGCCTCGTCGGCGCGCGCAGCGGGCGGTCGATCCGCCCGACGTGCAGCACGTAGATCGTGTGGGCCCCCAGGGCGACCGCCCGGCCGACCGGGATGCTGTGCACCAGGCCCCCGTCGAGGAAGTGCTCGCCGTCGAGCGCCACCGGGGGCAGCAGCCCGGGCACCGCGCAGGAGGCGAGGACCGCGTCGACCAGCGCGCCGTCGGTGAACCAGTGCTCGGCGGCCCGCTCGATGCTGGCGGCCACGCACTGGAACGGGACCGGCAGCTCGCCGAAGGTGCGCACCGGCAGGTACTCGGTGAGCAGGTCGCGCAGGGGCTCGCGCGGGTGGACGTGCGTCCGCGTGCGCACCAGGGTGCCGACACGGGAGAGCATCGATCCGGCGAACACGCCCCGCGAGGTGAGGTCGGTCCAGACCCCGCGCAGCCGGTCCACCCCGGCAGGCGTCGGGTCGGCGGCGACCAGCGCACCGTTGATCGCCCCCACGGACGTGCCGACGACCAGGTCCGGCCGGATCCCGCGCTCGACCAGGGCCCGCAGCATCCCGACCTCGGCCGCGCCGAGCACTCCGCCACCCCCGAGGACGAACGCCGTGCCGCCCCGCCCACCGGGCACTCCTGTCGACGACATGGGGCCATCGTGCCAACCCGTGGCCGCGCCGTCGGCCGGAGGACGAGGCGCTGCGCCGCGGGCCGCGCGCTGGTTGACTTCCCGGATGGTCGAACCACTGCCGGAGCCCGACCCGCAGATCGATCCGGACCAGCCGGTCCCCGACGATCCCGGCGAGCTGCTCCCCGACACCCCGGACACGCTCCCGCCCCCGCCCATCGAGCCCACCCCGGACGATCCCGGCGGCGATCCCGGCAGCGTGCCCGAACCGGCCTGACCCGGCACCCGCCGGCACCGACGAGACAGGAGACGACGCTCATGTGGGCCCAGCGACTGAGCGGACCCTTCACCTTCGAGCGGGTCGAGGTCGGCGCGCCACGCGCCGACGGGCTGGCCGAGGGCCAGGTGCTCCTCGCCCCGAAGGCGGGCGGCATCTGCGGCAGCGACCTGCCCTTCTTCAAGGGCGCGCCGTTCCTGCACGCCGCCAACCCGGGGAGCGCGACGACGCCGGCCCCCGGGTTCCCGATGCACGAGGTGGTCGGCGAGGTCTTCGCCAGCCGGCACCCGGCCCACGCGGCGGGCGACCGGGTCGTCGGCTGGGCGTCGGCGTTCGACGGGCTGGCCGAGCTGGTGGTGACCGACGGTGAAGGGCTGGCCGGCTACGACACCGGGATGGCGCCCACCACGGCGGTCATGCTGCAGCCGCTGGCCTGCGTGCTGTACGCCGTCGAGCAGCTCGGCGACGTGCGGGGCCGGACGGTGGCGGTCATCGGCCAGGGACCCATCGGGCTGCTGTTCAGCCACGTGCTCAAGCAGCGGGGCGCCCGGCACGTCGTCGGGGTGGACCGGGTCGACCGCAGCGCCGCCGCGGGGACCTTCGGGGTGGACGAGACCGTCACCGCCAGCGCGAACCTGTGGGCGGCGACCCTCGGCGAGGAGGACCGTCCCTTTCTCGTCGTCGAGGCGGTCGGTCACCAGGTGACGACCCTGACCGACTGCCTGCAGGCCGTGGCCCGGGGCGGGCAGGTGCTGTACTTCGGCATCCCCGACGACCAGGTGTACCCGCTGGACATGCTCACGTTCCTGCGGAAGAACCTGACCCTGCGGGCCGGGGCCACGCTGGAGCGACGCCGGGTGCTCACCGATGCCGGGAGCTACCTCGCCGGGCACCCCGCACTGCGCGAGGCATACGTGACCGACGTCCATCCCGTGGACGACGTCCAGGCCGCCTTCGCCGCGGCGATCCAGCCCCGGCCCGGCCAGTACAAGATCGTCGTCGACCTGAGCTGACGGCCCGCGGGCTCAGGCCGCCCCGACGTCCACCCGGGCGGTCTCGATCCGGCCGGCGCGCGGACCCGGGCGCCAGCTCGGGGCCGGGCAGACGAAGAGGGTGCGCCCGTCGTCGCCACCGAGCGCGCAGGCGTAGGACAGCGACCCGCTGCCCACCGCCACCCGGCCGGTCACCTCACCCCCGTCCCGGACGCGCAGCACCTCGGGCGAGCGGGCGGTGGCCACCCACACCTGGCCCTCGGCGTCGAGGCAGATCCCGCCGGGGGCGATCCCGGGCAGCTCGGCGAAGACCCGCCGGCCCGACAGCGAGCCGTCCGCGGCGACGTCGAAGGCGGTCAGCCCGGCCGCGTAGGTCTCGGCGAGCACCAGCGTGCGGCCGTCCGGGGTCAGCACCATCCCGTGGGGAAGACGACGCCCTCGGCGGCTCCGGACACCGAGCCGTCGGGGTCGACGCGCACCAGGACCGTGGGCTCCGGCTCGGCACCGGCTTCGAGGTCGGAGCCGAAGCTGCTCACCCAGGCCCGTCCGGCGGCGTCGACCACCAGGTCGTTGGCCCGGAAGCGGGTGACGCCGGAGAGGTCGGCGTGCAGCCGCGGTCTCCCGTCCACCACCCGCTGCACCATCGAGACCACCAGCAGGTCGCCGCCGGGCAGCCAGCCGAGCCCCGACGGGCTGTCGTCCTGCTCCAGGGCCACGGACAGCTCGCCGTCCGGCGCGAGCCGGCGCACCACGCGGTCGTGGAAGTCGGAGAACCTCAGCTGCCCGTCGTGCCAGCGGGGGGCCTCCGGGAAGCCGAGGTCGTCGGCGAGGACGGTGGTCGTCGTCACGGGCCGGACCGTCGCGGGCATCACCCGGGGCCGGCGCCCTCGGGAGGTGCGGCGGGCCGGGGCAGCCGCCCCATCAGGAAGAACTCGGGGTTGGGGGTGATCGCCGCGAAGTGCGCCAGCCGGTTCGACAGGGCGAAGAACGAGGTGATCATGCCGACGTCCCAGACGTCGTCCTCGGTGAGGCCGTGCTCGGACAGACCCGCCAGGTCTTCCGCGGTGACGGCGGCCGGGTCGGCGGCCAGCCGGGTCGCGACCGCGAGCACCGCGTGCATCCGGGGCGGCAGCGGCGCCTTGCGCCAGTCCACGGCGACGTGGTCGGCGATGTGCGGGTCCCGCGTGCGGACGCGCGCGACGGCCCCGTGCGCGACGACGCAGTACAGGCAGTCGTTGCCGGCGCTGGTCGCCACCACGATCAGCTCCCGGTCGGCCTTGGACAACCCCGGGGTGTCCTTGTCCATCAGGGCGTCGTGCATCGCGAAGAACGCACGGGCCTCGTCCGGCCGCCACGCCAGCGCGGCGAAGACGTTGGGCAGGAAGCCCGACCGCTCCTCGACCTCCGCGTAGCGCTCGGCGAGGTCGGCCGGCAGCTCGGTGGCCGGGCGGAGCGGAAAGCGGCTGATCGGCATCCGGGTCACCGGCCCCACTCTGGCAGCGACTCCCCCGGTGCGCACCGCCCGACGTGCGCGCACGTCCCGCCCGTGGTGACCTTGAGGCCGGTGGCGGTACCCCGCGTCGGGCCGGGCCCGGCGCATCGGCGAACCGGGAGGTCGCGTGCGACGGGTGCATCTCCTGGCGACCGGGGGCACCATCGCCAGCCGCCGCGGCCCCGCCGGGCTCGCGGCCACCACCCCGGCGGCCGAGCTGCTCGCCGCGGCAGGGTCCCCGGACGGCGTCGAGGTCACGGTGCGCGACCTGACCACCGTCGGCAGCTACGCGCTCTCGGCAGCCGACCTCCGGAGGCTGGTCGCAGAGGTCCGCCGCTGCCTCACCGACGACGACGTCGACGGTGTCGTCGTCACGCACGGCACCGACACGATGGAGGAGTCGGCGTACCTGGCCGACCTCGTCCACGACGACCCGCGCCCGGTGGTGTTCACCGGGTCGCAGCGACCGTTCGACTCCCCCGCCCCCGACGGCCCGGGCAACCTGGGCGCCGCCCTCCGCGTGGCCGCCTCCCCGGCGGCCCGCGACCTCGGCGTGCTGCTCTGCTTCGACGGCCTGGTCTTCGCCGCCCGCGGCGTGCGCAAGGTCGAGACCCTCCGCAGCGCCGCCTTCGCCGCACCCGGGAGGGGGCCGGTGCTGCAGGTGGCGGACGGAACCCCGGTTCCGCTGGCCCGCCCGGTGCGTCCCACGCCGCTGCCCCTCGACCTGGACCGGGAGCTGCCGCGCGTCGACGTCGTCGCCTGCTACCTGGGTGCCGACGCCGCGCTGCTGCGCGCCGCGGCCGCGGCCGGCGCGCAGGGGGTCGTGCTCGAGGCCTTCGGCGCGGGCAACGTGCCGCCCGGCATCGCGGAGGAGGCCGGCCGGCTCGTCGGCCGCGGCATCCCGGTGCTCGTGTGCTCCCGGGTGCCGTCCGGCCCGGTCGCCCCCCTCTACGCCGGTGGCGGCGCCGGCCTGGCCCGCGCCGGGGCCCTGTTCGCCGGCGACCTCAGCCCCTGGCAGGGCCGGCTGCTCCTGGCCGCCGCGCTCTCCCTCGACCCCCGGGAACCGCACCGGCTGCTGGTCGACCGGCTCCCCCGGTGATCCACCCGTCCACGTCCGAGGCCGCTCGCGGCCACCAGGGAAGGAACCGACAGGGATGACCAAGGAGATCTACGTGGCCTTCGGCGTCGACATCGACGCGGTGGCCGGCTGGCTCGGCTCCTACGGCGGGGAGGACTCGCCCGACGACATCTCCCGCGGCCTCTTCGCCGGGGAGGTCGGCGTACCCCGCATCCTCGAGCTGTTCCGGCGGTACGGGCTGACCCAGACGTTCTTCTGGCCGGGCCACTCCATCGAGACCTTTCCGGAGCAGTTCGACGCCTGCGTCGCGGCGGGGCACGAGATCGGGGTGCACGGCTACAGCCACGAGAACCCGATCGCGATGAGCCGGGAGCAGGAGCGGGCGGTCCTCGACCGCTGCATCGAGCTCATCGAGCAGCGCACCGGGCGCCGCCCCACCGGCTACGTCGCGCCGTGGTGGGAGTTCAGCCCGGTGACCAACGAGCTGCTGCTCGAGCGCGGCATCACCTACGACCACTCGCTGATGCACCGGGACTTCGAGCCCTACTACGTGCGCGTCGGCGACAGCTGGACGAAGATCGACTACTCGCAGCCGGCCGAGACCTGGATGCAGCCCCTGGTGCGTGGCGAGGAGACCGACCTCGTCGAGATCCCGGCGAACTGGTACCTCGACGACCTGCCGCCGATGATGTTCATCAAGTCCAGCCCGAACAGCCACGGGTTCGTCAGCCCCCGGGACATCGAGCAGTCGTGGCGGGACCAGTTCGACTGGGTGTACCGCGAGCAGGACTACGCCGTGTACACGATGACCATCCACCCCGACGTCGCCGGGCGGCCCCAGGTGCTCCTGGCGCTCGAGCGGCTCATCGAGCACATCAACGCCCACGACGGCGTCACCTGGGCGACGTTCGACGAGATCGCCCGGGACTTCCTGCGCCGCCGGCCCCGGACGGGCGCGGGTTCGTGAGGCCCGGGCACCCCTGATGTGCGGCGGCTGCCGCGGCGCGGCGGGGCCGGCGCCTCCGGAGGACCTGCTCGCCGGGGCCGGACCGGCGCAGCGGGCCGCCCGTGCGGCGGCGGCCGGCCGGTTGCTGGCCGGCCGGCGGATGCGGGTCTCGGCCTGGCGCGGTGGATACCTGCTCACGGCCGCGACCGGGCGGGCCCACGTCGCGGCATCGCTCGAGGAGCTCTGGAACGCCGCCGGCCTCCCGCGCGCGGCACCCCACCGCCCGGCCGCCGGGGAGTGGGCGGAGGCGGCGCCGCCGGCTGGCTGGGACGTCCAGGCAGGCGTCGTCTGGCTCTCGGCGGCGCTCCGGAGCGGCGAGGTCACCGAGGCGGCGCTGCCCGCCGGGCCGGCCGGCCGGATCGCCGTCCGCGGCCCGGAGCCCGGGCGGGCGCTCGCCGGCCTCCTCGCCTTCGGGTCGGGGGACGGCCCGGCGTCCCCCGGCACCCGGTCGTCGGCCGCGCCCGACGCATCCGGCCGCAACGCCGCCTAGCCTCGGCCGCGTGGGTTTCTCCGTTCCCGACGCGCACCTGCTCGCGCTCGACGCGCACGACGGGCAGGTCGACGAGCACGGGCACGACCACTACCTCGCGCACCTGCGGCCCCTCGGGGAGGCGCTGCGCCCGTACGGCCCCGACGCGGTGATGGCCGGGCTGCTCTCGGGCATCGTCGAGTGCACCCGCGACCACCCCGACCCCGCCCGCCGCTTCGACCTCGACCGGTTGCGGGGACTGGGTGTGCCGGAGGTCGTCGTCGAGGCGGTCGACGCGGTCACCCGGCGGCCCGGCGAGCCCTACATGTCCGGCCTGGTCCGGCGGGCGGCCACCCATCCTCTCGGCCGCCTGGTCATGCTGGTGGCCAACAGCCGCGACCTCGCCGCCAGCGCCGCCCTGGCCGCGACCGATCCCGACCGGGCCCGCACACTGCGCGAGGGCCGCTACCGCCCGGCGCGCCGGATGCTGCTCGCCGCCGAGGCCGCCGACCGCCTGCACGGGTGCCGCGTCCTCGTCTGACGCCCTCGGGGAGGTGCACCGACAACCCGGTGGCCCCGGCTGGCAGGTACCCACGAGCTTGCCGGCTGCGAAGTCGCCGATGTCCTGCTGCGCGTCCTCGGTGGAGCCGCCGACGTGCGGGGTGAGGACGAGGTCGGGCAGCCCGCGCGGCTCCGACCCGGACGGGCCTCCCGGGCCGGTCGGCTCCTTCGGGAAGACGTCGGAGTCAGCCGCCAGCTACTCCGGGGTCGCGCATCGGCGGGCGTCGCCGAGGGCCGGGGATCAGCCGAGGAGGGGACGGACGTTCTCCGTCCACACGTCCCAGCCGACCCGGCCGATCAGTGCGGTGACCACCACGAGGAAGACCACCCGGATGAAACCGCTCCCCCGGGTGGCCGCCGTCCGGGAGCCCACGTAGCCGCCGAGCATGTTCGCCGCGCCCAGGACGAGCCCCAGGCCCCAGAAGACCGCACCGTGCGGGGCGAAGAACAGCAGCGCCCCCAGGTTCGTGGCGACGTTGACGATCTTGGCCTTGGCGCTGGCGTTGAGGAAGTCGTAGCCGAGCAGCGAGACCATGGCGAACACGAGGAACGACCCGGTCCCCGGGCCGAGGATGCCGTCGTAGAACCCGATCACGGCACCGACCAGCCCGGCGACGACGTGGTGCCGCTGCCCGCTGTGCCGCAGCGCCGTCACCTCGCCCAGCGATGGGCGCAGCAGGGTGAACGCGGCGATGGCGATCAGCGCCACGACGATCACCGGCTTGAACACCGCGGCCGGCAGCGCTGCCGCGACCGACGCCCCCGCGAAGCTCCCGACGAGCGCGATCCCGGCCATGGGCAGGGCCGTCCGCAGATCGGGGTGGACCCGGCGGTAGTAGGTGACCGCGCTGGTCGTGGTGCCGAAGATCGAGGCCAGCTTGTTGGTGGCCAGCGCCTGCACCGGGCTCATCCCCGGGACGAGCAGCAGCGCGGGCAGCTGGACGAGCCCACCGCCGCCGACGACGGCGTCGATCCACCCGGCCGTGAGCGCGGCGAGCAGGAGCAGCAGCAGGATGCCCGGGGTCAGGCCCTCGGGCAGCAGGTCGGCCGGGACGGCGTCCAGCATTCCGCCCACGACCTCCTCGTCCCCCGCCCCCGGCCCGGGCGTCCACGGGAACGGTAGGGCCCGCCGCCCACCTACTCGACCGCGGGGTCGGGCGGGGGCGCCCCCGCGTGGATCAGGTCGCGGACGGTCCGGCCTGGCCGCGCGGGGAACCGGCACCCCGGGTGCTCTGGAGGCGCCGGTTCACCACCGCTACCTGCTCCGGAGAGCCGATCAGCCCACCGATCGCCTCCTGCTCGGCCTGCAGCCCCTCGGCCAGGCCGACCCGGCCGGCGAGGTCGACCAGGCGCTTGACGTGCCGGGTGGCGGAGCGGCTGTGCCCGGCGATCTCCCGGGCCAGCGCGCCGGCCGCCTCGAGCGGGTCGACGGCCCACCGCGTGGCCAGGCCGAGGCGCACCGCCTCCGCGCCGTCGACCTGCCGGCCGGTCAGCGCGAGGTCCTTGGCGACGTCGCGGCCGACGAGCTCCGGGAGCAACTGGGTGCCCATCATGTCGGGCACGAGCCCCCAGTGGACCTCCATGACCGCGAGCCGGGCGTCCGGGGCGACGATCCGGATGTCGGCCCCCAGGGCGATCTGCAGCCCTCCGCCCAGCGCCACGCCGTGCACCGCCGCGATCACGGGGGCCGGTACGAGGGACCACACGTGCACCGCCTGCTGCGCCAGCGCGCGTGCCGCCCCGAGCGGCTCCCGGGGCGCCGCCGCCCCCGACCGGCGGCCGTCGCCCATCGCGGCGAACTGGGCGAAGTCCAGCCCGGCGCAGAAGGCACGGCCGTTCCCGGCGAGCACCACCGCGCCGACGTCCGCACGTGTCATGAGCTCGGTCCCGACGGCCACGAGCGACTCGAACATGGCGGTGTCCAGCGCGTTGAGCTTCTCCGGCCGGTCGAGCCGCACGTGGGCGACCCCCTCCACCACGTCGAGGGTCACGCGTCGGTCCTGGTCGCTCACGGCCGCCTCCGGGAAGTCCTCGGCCGCACCGTCGCGGCCCGCCGGCATGCTAGTGAGCGCCAGGTCACGTGCGGTCAGCCGGTGAAGGCGCGGGTCTCGGCCAGCCGGGCGGGGGTCACCGTCTTCAGCCGGGCGACGGCGCGGGCCAGCGGGACGAGCTCGATCTCGGTTCCGCGCAGGGCGACCATCTGGCCGGTGCGTCCCTCGTGCGCGGCGATCGTCGCGTGCAGCCCGAAACGGGTGGCCAGCACCCGGTCGAAGGAGGTCGGCGTCCCGCCGCGCTGCACGTGGCCCAGCACGGTGGCCCGCACCTCCTTGCCCGTGCGCCGCTCGAGCTCCTCCCCCAGCTGCTGGGTGACCCCGGTGAAGCGGCGGTGGCCGAACTCGTCGACGCCGCCCCGCCGGAAGGCCATCTGCCCGGGCAGCGGCTCGGCGCCCTCGGCGACGACGCCGATGACGTGGGAATCCCCCCGCCCGAAGCGCTCGCACACCAGCGAGACGACCTCGTCGACGTCGAAGGGCTGCTCGGGCACCAGGGTGAGGTGCGCCCCGGCGGCCAGGCCTGCGTGCAGCGCGATCCACCCGGCGTGCCGGCCCATCACCTCGACCAGCAGCACCCGCTGGTGGGACTCGGCGGTGGTGTGCAGCCGGTCGATCAGCTCGGTGGCGATGCTGACCGCGGTGTCGAAGCCGAAGGTCAGGTCGGTGCAGTCGATGTCGTTGTCGATGGTCTTGGGGATGCCCACCACCGGCACGCCCGCCTCCGACAGCAGGTGGGCCGCGGTCAGGGTGCCCTCGCCGCCGATCGGGATCAGCACGTCGATGCGGTGCTCGTCGAGGGTGCCGATCATCTCGTCGATGCCGGCGTGCAGCTTCTCCGGCGCCACGCGGGCCGAGCCCAGGGTGGTGCCGCCACGGGTCAGCAACCCGTCGACGGCGGCGACGTCCAGCGGCGTCGACCGGTTCTCCAGCAGCCCGCGCCAGCCGTCGCGGAAACCGACCACCTCGCTGCCGTAGTGGGCGCCGGCGCTGCGGACCACCGAGCGGATCACGGCGTTGAGACCGGGGCAGTCCCCGCCTCCGGTCAGTACTCCGATGCGCACCGGCTGGCTCCTCGCGGTCGTTGGCCGGGACGCGCCCGACGGTACGTCATGACGTCTGGACGAACCGGCGACGCGCGGACCGCCGCGGCCGGTCGTCACCGGCTGCGGTGCATGCACGCGCCGTTCGTCAGCTGCCCGGGCGGAACGGGTTGCGACCCGGCCGGAACAGCGTCTCCTGCGCGAAGCTGGCGGCCAGCACGCCGCTGGGTGTGGTGATCGAGCCGGTGTACCAGCCCCGCCCGCCGGAGACCGTGCGCGGGACCATGTCCATGAGCACCCAGTCGTCGAGCCGGGCGTGCCGGTGGAACCAGACCGCGTGGTCCAGGCTCGGGCCCGGCGCGGCCTCGTCCTCGGGCAGCGCCGAGAGCCCGGTGCCGATGTCGGACAGGTAGGTCAGCACGCAGGCGTGCACCAGCGGGTCGTCGGGCAGGGCGACCGTGGACCGGGCCCAGAACCGGGTGGGCCGGTGCGCCGCCGGGAACGGCTGCTCGGGCCGGCGGGCCGCCATGGAGAACAGCCGCGGCAGGTCGAACCGGGGCAGCGCGTCCGGCGCCTCGACGGTCGGCGTCTCCTGCACCTGCTGGTCGGGCCCCGGCCCGGGCACCGAGAAGGAGGCGGACATGCTGAAGATGACGTCGCCGCCCTGGACGGCGACCACCCGGCGGGCCGAGAAGGACCCGCCGTCGCGGTCCCGGTCGACCCGGAAGATGGTCGGGCGAGCGGCGTCCCCGCTGCGCAGGAAGTACCCGTGCAGCGAGTGCGGGAGCCGGTCGGCGCCCAGGGTGCGGCCGGCCGCGTACAGCGCCTGGGCGGCCACCTGACCGCCGTACAGCGGGAACGGGTCGGTGAACAGCAGGGTGCTGCGGTAGAGGTCCCGGTCGATCTCTTCCAGCGCCAGGACGTCGAGCACGCTCGGCCCGGCTCCGGATCGGTCCTCGCCGCTACCGGCCGCCACGGATCCCACGCCGGGACAGTAACCGCAGTCCCCCGCCGCCCCGGGCGAGCGGGCCAGCCGACCGGGCGCGGTGATCACCGGGCTCTGTACCGTCGTCCGCGCGCAGCGGCCGCACACCGGCCGGGGACGACGGGCCGGTCGGTACAGCGGTCGCCGGGGCGACCGGGAGCGGAGCAGCGATGAGCGAGCCACGGCGGAACGGCGACGGGCGCCCGCCCCGCAAGCGGACACCGCGGATCGGGGAGGTCGTCCGCACCTCCTGGATCACCCCGCACATGGTCCGCGTCGTGCTCGGCGGCGAAGGCCTCGCCGGTTTCCCGGACGGCGAGTTCACCGACCGCTACGTGAAGCTGATGTTCCCGCCGGCGGACGCGACGTACGCCGTTCCCTACGACGTCGAGCAGCTGCGCGCCGAGCTCCCGGCCGACCAGTGGCCGGTCACCCGCACGTACACGGTCCGGGCCTGGGACGCGGCGGCCGGTGAGCTGACCATCGACTTCGTCCACCACGGCGACGAGGGGATCGCCGGGCCCTGGGCCGCCGCGGCCCGCCCCGGCGACCGGATCCAGTTCATGGGCCCCGGTGGCGCCTACGCGCCGCGGCCGGATGCCGACTGGCACCTGCTCGCGGGGGACGAGGCCGCCCTGCCCGCGATCGCCGCGACCCTCGACCGGCTGCCCGCCGGCGCCCGGGCGCTGGTGTTCGTCGAGGTGGCCGGGCCCGAGGAGGAGCAGACCGACCTCGCCACCGGGACCGGCGTGGAGCTGCGCTGGCTGCACCGGAACGGCACCGAGCCGGGATCGGCGCTGGTCGACGCCGTCCGCGCCGTTCCGCTGCCGCCTGGCGACGGGCACGTGTTCGTGCACGGCGAGGCCTACGCGGTCCGGGAGCTGCGCCGGCACCTGCGCGCGGAGCGGGGCCTGGACCCGGCGTGGACGTCGGTCTCCGGCTACTGGCGGCGGGGTGACACCGAGGACGGCTGGCAGTCGACCAAGCGGCAGTGGAATGCCGCCATCGAGGCCGAGGACGCCGCCGGCCGCTGACCGTCACCCGCTCCCGGGCGGCGGGGCGAGGAGGCGCTCACGGGCCCACCGGCCGCGAGCGCTCCGCCGGCGAGCACGGTGACGACCACGAGGTCCGGGGCGTAACACAACCGTCGTGCCTGGTCGGGGCGCCGGCGGGTAGGCGTGAGGCCATGGACTCCTCCCCCCAGCTCACGACCGCCACCCGCGACGAGCTCCTGCGCCTGGCCCGCGAGCACGGGATCCCCGGCCGGAGCCGGATGAGCAAGGAGGAGCTGGTCGCCGCGCTACGGCAGCGGGAACGGCCCGCGGCGCAGCTCGGAACCGGGCGCCCGGGGTCCGGCCGGCGGCGGATCGGCTCGCGGGTGGACGCCTTCCGTCTGCTCGCCGAGGCCCGGGCAGCGGGCGAGATGGTGCCGGTGCCCCGCATGCTGACCGGCAACGACCGCCGGATCCACGTCCGCGAGACGGTGCGCGAGGACCACGGGACCCGGATCGCCAGCCACGACGTCGAGGCCCAGGAGAAGTTCGACAAACTCGCCCGGTCGGTCTTCCAGTTCTTCCGCGGTACCGCCCTGCTCTTCTACCGCGACCTGGTCGGCGAGGACGCCCGCATGCCCACGGTGCTCGCCCTCGGCGACGTCCACCCGGGCAACTTCGGGGTGATGCCGAGTGCGGACGACGTCCCGATCTTCGGGGTCAACGACTTCGACGACGCCTTCTACGCCCCCTTCACCTGGGACCTCAAGCGCGGTGCGGTCGGCTTCCTGCTCGGCGCGGGCGAGAAGGGCGGGCAGGGCCCCGCGAAGCAGCGCGCCATCGCCCGCCGGTTCGTCCACGGCTACGTCTCGGGCATCGCCTCCTACGCCGCCGCCGCCACCGAGGACTCCGAGCAGCTCCGGCTGGACAACGCCCCGCCACTGATCGCCGACCTCATCGCCGGTGCGCTCGAGGTGAGCCGGGCCGACTGGCTGGCCGGCCTCCTGGACGACGCGCGCAGCGGCTTCCGCACCGACGACGAGGTGGTGCCGGTCAGCAGCCGCCGCGTCGAGTTCCAGCAGATCGTCGACCGGTACGTCGCCGACAACGAGGTGCCGGTGCCCGAGCGGGCCGGCCGGATGCGGGTGAAGGACGTCGCCGAGCGCAAGGGCGCGGGCACCGCCTCCCTCGGCCTGACCCGCTTCTTCGTCCTGATCGAGGGGCCGCGCGCCGACGGGACCGACGACCTCCTCCTGGAGTTCAAGCAGGCCCGCCGGTCTGCGCTCGACGGCGTGGTCCCGCCCTCGGACTACCGCATGGACGGCCTGGCCGACCGGATCCGGCACGCCCAGCGGGTGCACCTGGTGGACGGCGACGTCTTCTACGGCAGCGTGGACATCGACGGCCGCAGCTTCATGGTGCGCGAGCGCGCGCCCTTCCGGGACTCGATCAGCCTGGGCAAGCTCTCCGGCCGCGAGTGGAAGGAGTACGCCGAGATCTGCGGCCGGGTGCTCGCGCACACGCACGCCATGTCCGACGACACCGGGAACGTCGACTACGACGTGGAGCCCGCGATCCTCGACGCGATCGGAGGCCGGGACCTGTTCGTCGACGACGTCCTGCGGTTCGCCGAGGAGGCGGCCGCCCGGGTCCGGCAGGACCACGAGCACTTCGTCGCCGACCACGCGCTCGGCGCCTTCCGGAGCGTCGACGTCGTCTACCGCTGACCGCTGCCCGGGGACCCGTCCACGGCGGCCGCGGCGTCGTCCCCGGCGACGTCCCCGGGGAACCCCTCGGCGTCGGCGGACTGCGGCCGGGCGCCCTTGCCGAACGTGGCCTCCACGCGCTGGAACCCCTTGTACCGCTCGCTGCGCGCGTAGCCGGTGTACGCGCGGACGTCGGCGGGCGTGAGCTCCACGTCGTCGGTGAACGGGGTCAGCAGGGACCGGGGGTAGAGCCGCCGGTGGCGGACGACGTTGATCTCCGCGGCCAGGACGACGACGAGCGCTTGGAGGTAGATCCAGACGACCAGGCCGAGGATCACGCCGAAGACGCCGTAGACGTCGCTGGACCGCGTCACGTACGTGCCGAAGTAGTAGGTGCCGAGCACGTGCAGCAGCTCCCAGAGGACCGCGGCGATGACGGCGCCGACGGCGACGTTCCGCCAGTCCAGCCGGCGCGCCGTGAGCACCTGGTAGACCACCAGGAAGATCCCGACGTTGATCGTCAGGCTGGTCAGCGTGGCCGCGACGGTCACCACCGGCCCCGGCACCGGCAGGGCGCCCGAGAGGGACGACACGGAGGCGGTCAGCGCGGTCGACGCCACCGCGCCCAGCCCGAGGGCCAGGACGAGCAGCAGGCTGCGCAGCCGGGACAGCAGCGGGTTGGGCTGGGCGAAGCGCGGCACTGCGTAGATCCGGTTGAGGGCGGCCTGGGCCGCCTGCATGACGCCCAGCCCGCCGTAGAGGCTGCCCAGGATCCCGATGACCAGCGCGACGCCGCTCCCCCGGAACGTGCCGATGTTCTCGACCAGCACCGGCCCGAGCAGCGGGAAGTCCGACAGCGCGGACTCGAGGATGCGCTGCTGGAGCCCGGGGTCGTCCTGCAGCAGGAAGCCGAGCACGGACGTCAGCATCAGCAGCAGCGGGAACAGCGACACGAAGCCGTAGTAGGTGATCAGCGCGGCGAGGTGCGGTCCGCGGTCGTCGGCGAACTTGTAGACCACCGCCAGTGGGAAGGCCACCGCGGGATGCCTGGCCTGGAACGCGTCGAAGCGTGCGGCGAGCGCCATGCGTGCATCCCTCCTTCGTCGGCGGCTACCCCGTCCCCGTCACCGCACTCACCACCGCCGGGTAGACCTGCTCGGCGACGGCCCGCAGCTCCGCGTCGGTGCGGTCCTGGACCGGGTGCGGCACCAGGACCGACGGCGCGGGGAAGCCCAGCGCCTCGCCCTGCAGCCGGGAGGCCTCGGCGAACGCCTCGCTGGCCAGGAAGACCCCGACCACACCGCGGCGCTCGAGATCGGCGATGTCGTGCACACTGCACGACGTGCAGGAGCCCTAATCGGCGAGCGCCTCGATGACCACCTCGCACTGCTCGGCGATCTCGTGGCGCAGGTCGACCGGGGCGGTCCGGGCGAACGTGGGCTTGCGGTACCGGCGCACCACCGCGCCGTCCCCGGTCAGCAGCTCCTCCAGGCGGTCCAGGACGACGTCCCCGCGGGCCTTGCTGATGTCGAGCAGCCCGACGGTTCGGCCGCGCAGCGAGTCCGGCCGGGGCAGCAGCTCCCGGGCGGACGCCTGCCGCTCACCCGTCGGGTCCAGGACGGTTCTCAAGCGCGCACCTCTCGTGTCACGGGGACGCTTCCCGTCGCACCGGCCACCCAGCCGCCGACGATCGCGCTGAACAATCCGGCGTCGCCGCCCGCGGAGGCGATGAGCAGCCCGCCCGGGCGGAACTTCGGCACGGTTCCCTCGACCGGACCGGGCAGGCCCTCGGCCATGCCGTCGGCCCCCCGGACCAGCTCGGCGGCCGGCAGCGCGAGCAGCCCCTCCAGCTCGGCCAGCAGACGGGCCCGGTCCCAGCCCGCCTCGCGGAACACCCGGCCGTGCTCCGGGGAGACGACGAGCATCGCATCGAAGGCCATCGGCAGCTTCGGGTGGGCGTTGACCCGCAGGCAGGCCGCGAACGTGCGGGCCAGCGACTCCGGGTCGCGGCTGAGCTGGTCGACCACGGGTTGGACACCGGACCCCGCGAAGACGGTGACCGCGTCGCCGGGGACGCCCCGGTCGGCGGCCAGCGGGCGGAACGGGCTGGTCTCCTCCCGCTCGGCGAAGCAGAAGGTGAACTTGCCCGGGTTGCCCATGGTCGCCCGGTCGACCTCGCCGGGTCGCCCGCCGCCGACGTTGCGCACCACCAGCTGCAGCGCCCGGCCGATCGTCGCGTTGGCCCGGTTCCCCTGACCGAACGCGTTGACCCCGCTGTTCATCCCGATCCGCCCGGCGACGGGCCCGTTCACGATCACCACCGGCCCGGAGAAGTACGTCGTCGCCAGCAGGCCGTGCAGCGCGAACTCCTCCGCGGAGGCCGCCTCCAGGGCGGCCAGCACGACCGGGAGGTACTCCGGCAGGCAGCCGGCCATCACCGCGTTGACGGCCACCTTCTCGACCGTGCACTCCACGAGGTCCGGCGGCACGAGGGCGATCACCTCGGCCGGGTCGCGGGTCGTGCCGCGCAGCATCCGCAGCACCCGTTCCGGCGTCGGCGGGACGACGGGCAGCCCGTCGGTCCAGCCGCGGTCGAACATCGCCTCGTGTTCGTCCTCGAGGTCGGCCAGCTCCACCCGCCGGCTGGTCAGGCCGCTGGCGCCGTACCGCGCCTCCAGGGCGTCGACCCGGAAGGGGTCCACCGACAACGAGCCGCAGCCGGGCCGGTGCTCGGGCAGCTCCGCGCCGAGCCCCGCCACGCCCGTCAGCTGCTCCCACTGCTCCCGGCTCCAGCCCACGACCCGGGCCGTCTCCGCACCGTCCTGCACCCGCAACAGCGTGGGGACGGTCTCGATCCCCAGCCGGTAGGACAGCTCCAGCTCGGTGTCGTCCCCGGGGAACCACGCGGCGTCGTCCTGGCACCACACGGCCGCGCCGAGCTGCCGCAGCACCGGCTCGACCAGCACGCAGGTGGGGCAGTCGCGCTTGACCACGGCGACGAGGCCGTCAGGGAGGCGCACCCCCGGACCGTACCGAGGCGCCGCTCCCCCGGCCACCGACGCCCTGGGCCGGCTCCGCTACCGATCGACGCCCACCTCGTCCGGGTCGTGCGGGACCCGCGACCGTGCGGCCAGCCACTGCTGCCACTCCGCACGGCCGCTCGCCCCCTGGCGGGCCGAGAGGGTGAACAGCGTCGCCACGGCGACGAGCGCCACGAGGATGACGACGGAGGCGAGGACGTGCCAGTCGAACAGCGGCGGAACCGTCATGCTGCCGGGGGCCGGCACGGGAGTGGGCAGGGCCATGAGGAACGGTCTGCCCCGGCGCCGCGCTGTTCCACCCTCCGCGCGTCGTGGCTCACCCGTGCGGGGGACGTCGCGGGGAGCGACCGCTGAGGAAGGCGACGACCCGGACCGGGCGACCCGTCCCACCCGCCCGGGTGATCGGCCGCCACGCGCGGGAGCGGACCGGCGCCCCGCCCACCTAGCGTCGGTGCGATGACGACCAGGCGGGCACCCGAGGGGCACCGATGAGCGCGGCGACGCAGCACCAGCGCCCTGCAGGGGTCACCGGTGGCGACCCGTCGGCCGAGCGCGAGCGGCCCAACGTCACCGGCGACCTGTCCACGCTGTTCCGGGCCGCGCCGATGTTCGGCCGGGCGCTGGCCGGTTACGACCGCTTCCAGGTCGACACCTACGTCCAGTGGGCGGAGGACGAGCTGGCGACGGCGGAGCGGGAGCGCGAGCACCTGCTGGCCCGCTGCCTGGACACCCGGAGAGAGCTCGCCGAGGCCCGGGAACTGCTCGACCACTCGGCCGGCGCGGGCGAGTTCCTCCGGCTGTCGGACCGGATCGGGTCGATGCTCGCCGCCGCCGCCGACGAGGCCGCGGGCATCACGGCCGAGGCCGACGCCGTGCGCGCCGCGGCGCAGGCGGAGGCCGAGGAGCTCGTCGCCCGTGCCGCCGCGGAGCTCGCCGACGCCCGGACGCGCGCCCGCGAGATCATCGCCGACGCGACGGCACGGGCGGAGACGATCCTCGCCGCGGCCGGCCGGACGCGCGATGACGCCGAGCAGGCTCGACGCGACGCCGCCGAGGAGGCCGCCGCCCGGATGGCCGAGGCGAGGGCGGTGGAGCAGTGCGCCGCCGACCGGGCCGCCCTGCTGGGACGGCAGGCCGCGGCCGACGTGGCGCACCTCCGGTTGCAGGGCAGGGACGAGGTGGTCCGGATGCTGGCGAGCGGCCGGGAGGAGCGCCGCCGTGCGGACGCCGCGGCGGAGGTGGAACGGGAGCGCCTGGACTGCGCGGCCGCAGACCGCCGCGCCGCCCTGCTGGCCGACGTGACCGCCCTCGTGCGCCGGCGGTCCGAGCTCGAGGCGGAGCTCCGGCGCGCGGCCGGCTCGATCGCACCCACGACGGGAGGTCCACCGTCGGCCGCCGGCAGCCTCTCCGCCCGATGGCGCTGGACCCGGCGCAGGAGCTGACATCCGCGGGGCAGCGAGCGCACGTCGCCGACCGCGCCGAGGTTCCCCCGTGCACCTTCATCGATACTTCCCGTCGACGGTCGAGTCGGCGTCGACGCCTACCCTGCTCGCCTCCGTACGGGCCTGCGCCGTCCGCACCGCCCGCCACCGCCGGCCGGCCACCGACCTCGCCGCCTGTTCCTCCGCGGATCCCGCCCCACCCCGGCCTGCGCGCACCTCGCTGCCGTGCTGGACTGGACGCGTGATCCGCAACGTGGTCGTCGGCCGGGTGCGAGCGGGAGTGCCGCAGCAGCGGATCGAGGAGGCGCTGGCAGCCGTCGTCGCCCTTCATCCGCCGGGCTGCCTGGACATGCGGGTCGGTGTCGACGCAGGCCTGCGGGCAGGCAACTGGAGCTTCTCGATCACCGCGGACTTCGTCGACGCGGACGCCTACCGGGCCTACGACGCCGAGGCCGAGCACGACCGGGTGCGTCGGGAGCTCTTCGCTCCCATCAGCGAGGAGGTCGTGCGCATCCAGTTCGAGGCCTGAGCCGGCCCCGCGAGGGCGGCCGGAAAGACCCAGGAGACCTGGCGCGCCGTCCGCCAGCGCCTCGCCACGGCCGTCACCGCGTGCCGGCGAGCTCCTGCAGCGCGGCCGGGACCGTGGGCCGGACGGCGCTGCGCGGATCGATCACGGCGAAGTGCCCGGCCGGAACGGGGACGAGCACGGCCCTCGGGCGGGCGGCCGCGTAGGACTCGCTGAGCTCGGCGGGCACCACCTCGTCCGCCGTTCCGTGCACGATCGGGACCGGCACGGCCGGGGCCGGCAGCTGCGCGGAGTCCAGGTCGGGGCGCGCCGCGGCGTCCTCCCCGAGGAAGTCGGCGACCGCGCCGCCGCAGCCGAGCGCCTGCGCCCGGCGCAGGTCGGCGACCGGCGCGAGCGCCGCCACCCCCACCGGCACCTCCGGCCCCACCATGGTCGCGGCCGCCTGCAGCACCAGGTGCCCGCCCGCGGAGTGACCGACCAGCAGCACCCCGGCGGACCGCGCCCGGCCGGCGACCGCCCGCACGGCCGCGTGGACGTCCTGGACGGCGAGGTCGGGGCGGCCGGGGACGCGCCGGTACTCCGGTGCCACCGTCGTCCAGCCCGCGGTGGTCAGCGCCTCGGTCATCGGCCGCACGTGGACGCGGTCCTCCTCCGGGCCGTACCGCAGGACCGTGTCGGGCCCCGGCACCCACCGGGTGAGCACCGACCGGTCCACCGGCGCGGGGGAAGGAAGCACCTCCGGAAGCATCGGCCACGTCCGCTGCCGGCGTCCAGCCGCGATGCGGACGGTCGCCGGGGCGCGGAGCCGGCGTCGTCCCAGACCTCCGGCGGCCCTGCGGGCTGGCCACGGCCTGGTGACCGGCTGGACGGTCCGCGAGTGGAACGTCGACATCGGCTCAGCCGGGCACGGTAGGAAGGTCGCATGGCCGATCCCTTGCCCTCGCTCGCCGATCTCGCCGCCGAGGAGGCCGAGCTCCAGCTCACGTCCTTCACCAACGACGACGCCTGGGAGCTCGGCTCCGCGCTGGTTGCCGCCGCCCGCCGGGCCGCCGCGCCGGTCGCCGTCGAGATCTCGCGCAACGCCCACCGGCTGTTCGCGGTCGCGCTGGCCGGCGCCACCCCGGACAACGCGTCGTGGATCGAGCGCAAGTCGCGGGTGGTGCACCGGTTCGGGCACAGCTCCCTCTACGTGCGCCAGGACAGCATCGAGCGGGGCACCACCTTCGAGGCCGAGTTCGGTCTGGACCCCGCTCGGTACGCGGCCCACGGGGGCGCCTTCCCGCTGCTGGTGCGCGACGTCGGCCCGATCGGCGTCGTGACGGTCTCCGGGCTCCCCCAGCTCGCGGACCACCGCATGGTCGTCGGGGCGCTGCGGGAGCACCTCGGCCGCTGACCGGCCGGCGCTACGGCGCCGCCGCGGCGCGGAGCAGCTCGGCGACCTCCGGCTCCGCCGCGTGCGCGCCCGCCGAGAGGAACGCATGCCGGACGACCTCGTCCAGCCGGGCGCGCGACATCATGTCGGTGCCCATGACCTCCTGCTCCTCGGGGCCGGGCGTGAACACCACGGTCCGGATCCCTTCGGCGCGCAGCGCCCGCACCTCGCGCTGCAGGAGGCGGTCGGAGTACCGGCGGGCAGCCGGGAACACCCCCGGCCGCCACCCGGTGGGACCGCTCATCGGCGCGATGACGATGACGACGTCGAGCCCTTGACCGCGGAGCACGGCGGCGTTGGTCGACGAGTGCACGCCGCCGTCGATGTAGCTGTGCCCCCCGATGGTCACCGGGGCGAAGTAGCCGGGCACCGCGCACGACGCCCCGATCGCCAGGTGCAGCGGCGCCTCCGGCGATCTCGGGCGACCGAACACCACCCGGCGGCCGTCCCGGCGGCGCACCGCGCAGATCCACAGGGCCGGTTCCGGCCAGCCCGGTCCCTCCAGTTCCCGGAGCGCGGCCAGCTGCTCGACGACGTCGTGCCGCCCCGGCGCCATGAGCGCCATCCCGGCCGCCATCGGCCGGAACTGCAGCGGCCGGGTGAGCGCCCGGTGCACCATGTGCCGCCCGGGCAGCCGCAGCGGGCGGTACAGCAGCTCCCAGGCGCGGAACGGCGCCAGCTCGGGCACCGCGGCGTCGGCCATGTACCGGAGCACGTCCTCGGTGCCCGAGAGCGGTGCCCGCACCGTCCAGGCGGCGAGGTTCTCCGCCGACACGCCCAGCCGCAGCAGGGCACCGGTGATGGAGCCGGCCGAGGTGCCCACGACCACCTCGGCGGTGCGTGCGTCGAAGCCGGCGTCGTGCTGGAGGACCGCCAGCACGCCCGAGTGGTAAGCCTGCCCGACGACGCCGCCGCCGCCCAGCACCAGGCCCACGCGCGTCACGGGCCCGAGCCTGCCACGGGCGGCCCACGCGGGCAGGTCGTCACCGGCCCGGGCCCCGGCTGCCGGGCGTCCACCGCCCGATTCCTCACCGGGCCGACCCCGGCAGGCTGCTCGTAGTCTTCCTGCTGGTGGCCCCGGCCCCGCGATCCGCACCGCCCCCGGCCCGGCGGAAGTCCGCCGGGCGTCCCAGCGACACCGAGGAGCTCGCATGACCGTCCTGGTCGGATACCTGCCCACCCCCGCGGGCGAGGCCGCCTTCAGCGCAGGACTGCAGGAGGCGCGGCGGCGCTCGGAGCCGCTGGTCGTGGTCAACACCGCCCGGAGCGGAGCGCCGGTGAGTGCCGAGGTCGCGCCCGAGCACGCGGTGCAGCAGATGACCCAGCGCGCCGCGGCCGAGGACGTGGCGCTGGACCTGCGGCAGACGAGCCACGACGGCGACGCCGCCGACGAGGTGCTCCGGACCGCCCGGGAGGTCGACGCCTCGGTGATCGTGATCGGCCTGCGCCGCCGCTCCCCCGTCGGCAAGCTCCTGATGGGCAGCGACGCCCAGCGGATCCTGCTCGACGCCGACCGCCCGGTGCTCGCCGTCAAGCCCTGAGCCGCCCGCGCCCGGTGTGACGAACGTCCACCGACCGGGTCGGTCGGAGAACCTACCGATCCGGTCGGGCGGTCGTACGCTCGTCGCCATGGCGCGACCGTTCCGGCAGCAGGCCGACGACGGCATCCTCGACCGGGCCGCCGGGCTCTTCGCCCGCCGCGGCTTCGCGAAGACGTCGCTCCAGGACATCGCCGCCGCCGTCGGCCTCTCCAAGGCTGGCCTGCTGCACCACTTCCCCAGCAAGGAAGCGCTGTACGACGCGGTGCTGGCCCAGGCCGGCGCCCTCGGCGAGCGGGTGCTGGGCCAGGTGAGCGACCTACCCGTCGGGGCCGAGCGCGACCGGCGCGCCATCGAGATCCTGGTCGACATCGCGTTCGACCACCCCGGGGTGGTCGCCCTGCTCCTCACGCCCCTGACCCAGGACAGCTCCGGCCGCGGTGAGGCCGAGATGGACGCCGCCGGAGCCGCGGCGCTCCAGGCGCTCGGCGTCTCCGCCGAGGCCCCGGTCTCCGAGCGGGCCATCCGCGCCATCGGCGCCCTCTCCGCGCTCGCCGTGCTGACCCTGGCGGCGCACGGCCAGGAGGAGCCGGCGACCTGGCGGGCCGCCATCGTCGCCACCTGCTTCGACGCGCTCGGCCACCCCCGGCCCGGCGCTGCCCTTCCCGTTCCGCACCAGGTGGAGGCCTGATCCCGCATGGCTGTGCTGTTGTCCCGGCTCGGCGCCTTCTCGCACCGGCACCGGCTGTCCGTGGTCGCCGTCTGGCTGGTCCTCCTCGTCGGCGGGAGCGTGGGTGCACTCACCTTCGCGGGCGAGACGTCGAGCAGCTTCGCCATCCCGGGGCAGGAGTCGACCATCGCCCTGGACCGGATCGGCGCGGAGTTCGGCCCCGGCGGTGACGGCGCCACCGCGCGGGTCGTGGTGCAGGCGCCCGACGGCCAGACCCTGACCACGCCGGAGAACGTCGTCGCGCTGGGTGAGCTGGTGGCCGGGCTCGGTCAGCTGCCGGGCGTCACCTCCGCCACGAACCCGCTCGACCCGGCCGCGCCGTCGGTGAACGCGCAGCAGACCACCGCCTACAGCACGGTCACCTACGACGCCGCACCCGGCGAGGTGACCCCGGCGCAGCAGGAGGCGCTGCTCGACGCGGTCGCGGACGCCCGCGCCGGCGGGTTCACCGTCGAGGCCGCCGGTGAGGCGATCCAGGAGGCCCCGCACGTCGGTGGCCCCAGCGAGGCGATCGGGGTCGTCGTCGCCCTCCTCGTCCTCGCCGTCACCTACGGCGCGCTGGCGGTCGCCGGCCTCAACCTGCTCACCGCCCTGGTGGGCGTGGGCATCGGCGTCCTGGGCGTCACCGTCGCCACCGGGTTCATCGAGCTCTCGTCAACCACCCCCACCCTGGCCGCGATGCTCGGCCTGGCGGTCGGCATCGACTACGCGCTGTTCATCATCACCCGGTACCGGCAGGAGGTGCGCTCCGGCTCCGACGTCGGCACGGCCATCGCCACCGCCGCGGGCACCGCGGGCTCCGCGGTCGTCACCGCCGGCCTGACCGTCGTCATCGCGCTGGCCGGCCTGTTCGTCGTCGGCATCCCGTTCCTGACCCAGATGGGGGTGGCCGCCGCGCTGACCATCGTGGTCGCCGTCCTCGTGGCCCTCACGCTGGTACCCGCCGTGCTGGGCTTCCTCGGCTACCGGGCACTGCCCCGCAAGCACCGCGCCGCAGCGCGGGAGGCGACCGCGGGCAGCGCCGCGCCGGCCGGCGGACGCGGCTTCCTCGCCGGCTGGGCCACCACGGTCACCCGCCGCCGGGTGCCCTCCCTGCTGCTGGCCGTCGTCGCCCTGGGGACGATCGCCCTCCCGTTCCTCGCCATGCAGACGACGCTCGTGCAGACCCCGCCCGAGAACTCCACCCAGGCCCGTGCGCAGGAGCTGCTGGCCGACGGCTTCGGCGCCGGCTTCAACGGCCCGATCACCATCCTGCTGGAGGGCGAGGGCGCGTCCGGCGCCGCCGGCCGGGTCGCCGCACCGATCGGCCGGCTGGATGACGTCGCGCTCGTCACGCCCCCGGTGCCCAACGCCGACGACACGGCGGCGCTGCTCACCGTCATCCCCAGGTCCGGCCCGACCGACCCCGCCACCGAGCAGCTCGTCGCCGACCTGCGCGACCGGCTCGCCGGCGTGGAGGGGGTCGACGCCTACGTCACCGGCCAGACCGCGGTGAGCGTGGACGTCGCCCAGAGCCTGGACGAGGCACTGCCGGTCTACCTGGCGCTCGTGGTGGGCCTGGCGCTGGTGCTGCTGGTCCTGGTCTTCCGCTCGCTGCTGGTCCCGCTGGTCGGCGTGCTCGGTTTCCTGCTGACCATCGGCGCCTCGCTCGGCGCCACCGTGGCGGTGTTCCAGTGGGGCTGGCTGGCCGACGTGGTCAACCTCGACACCACCGGGCCGCTGATCAGCCTCACTCCCATCCTGGTGATCGGCATCCTCTTCGGCCTGGCGATGGACTACCAGATCTTCCTGGTGTCCCGGATGCACGAGGCGCACAGCCACGGCACCCGCCCGCTGGACGCGATCCGCACCGGCTTCGGGCAGGCGGCCCCGGTGGTCGTCGCCGCCGCGCTGATCATGTTCTCGGTGTTCGCCGGGTTCGTGCCCGCCGGCGAGGCGACGATCAAGTCGATCGCCTTCGCCCTCGCGGCCGGGATCCTGTTCGACGCCTTCGCGGTCCGGATGGTGCTGGTGCCGGCCGCGCTGGCGTTGCTCGGCGAGCGGGCCTGGTGGCTGCCGGGCTGGCTGCGGTGGCTGCCCGTCCTCGACGTCGAGGGCGCCGCGCTCGAGAAGGCCGCCACCCCTGCCGGGGACCGGGAGCCGGTCGGCGCCAGCCGCCGCTGAGCGCCGCCCCCGTCCCACCCCGCACGGCCCGTCCCCCGGGGGGGGCGGGCCGTGCGCCGTCCGGGGTGGCAGCTCAGCCCGCGTCGCTCCCGTCGGCTCCGGGAGCGGATGCATCGCGATCCCGCGGGAACCAGAGGACCCGCTGCGGGAAGGGGATCTCGATGCCGGCCGCGTCGAGCGCCTTCTTCAGGGAGATGGCGACCTCGCTGCGCACCCGCCAGCGGCTGGCGATGTCGGCCGGGTGCCAGTAGCGCACCGCCACGTTGATGGAGGACTCGCCGAACTCCTCCACCCACACCTCCGGTGGCGGGCTCGGCTGGACGCCGTCGGCACGGGCGCACGCCTCCGCGAGCACCTGCCGGGCCCGGTCCAGGTCGGCGTCGTAGGGCAGGCCCACGGTGAGCGACGTCCGGCTGGTCGGCGTCCGCGTGTAGTTGATGATCGGGTTCTTCAGCACCTCGGCGTTGGGCAGGTACACGGTCAGCCCGTCGTAGGTGCTGAGCTGCGTGGTCCGCAGGTTCACGTCCTCGACCACCCCCTCGTGGTCCCCGCTGCCGATCTGCTCCCCCACGCGGAAGGGGTGCCGGACCTGGAGGAGCACCCCGGCGACGAAGTTCTGCAGGATGTCCTGGGCGGCGAAGGCGATCGCGATGCCGCCCACCCCGAGGGCCCCGACGAGCGGCCCGATGCGTACCCCGAGCAGGTCCAGGGCGTAGACCCCGGCCACGGCCGCGACGACCACGCTCACGAAGCGCCCGACCACCCGGCCGATGTGGCGGCTGCCCTCGCGGTCGATCGCCCGGACCATCACGCGGCGGACCACGACCGCCAGCACCAGGCCGAGGGAGAAGACCACCAGCGCCTGCACGGCCTCCTGCCAGGTGATCGGATCGGTGACCACCGGGTCCTCGACCGCGAGGAGAACGGTTCTGGGCAGGGCTCCGGGCACCTCCGGAGGCTAGGCAGTGGCGGGCGTTCGCGCAGACCGGCACCCGGCGGCCGGCCCCGCGGGCATGGATCGGCGCCCGTCGGTGTTGGCTGGATGACGGTCCGTCCCGGAGGGACGCCGACCACCTCAGCCGTTCCCCACCGAAGGACGTCGTTTGCCCCAGCACGACCCCCAGCCCGCCGCCACCTCGCGACGCCGGGAGCGCTCTGCCACCCGCCGGTCGGCGGGGCGGCAGACCGACCGCGCCGCCGCCCTCGAGGAGCGGCTCGCCCAGCAGAGCTGGGTCGAGGGCGCCGAGCCGGAGCTCCCCGCCCGCGCCACCCGGCCGGAGAACGTGGTGTTCCACCTCGGCCCGACCAACTCCGGCAAGACCTACGACTCGCTGCAGGCGCTGGCCGCCACGGGGTCGGGCGTCTACGCCGCACCGCTGCGCCAGCTCGCCCACGAGGCGTACGCCAAGCTGTCCGCCCAGCTCCCCGAGGGCACGGTCGGCCTGTCCACCGGCGAGGAGGAGATCGATCCGTTCGCGCCCATCGTCTGCTGCACGGTCGAGAAGGCGCCCGACCGCGGCCAGATGCTGGTGCTGGACGAGGCGCACTGGGTCACCGACCCCGATCGCGGCCACCACTGGGCCCGCCTCCTGCTGACCGGCGAGTACCGGGAGATGCACCTCATCTCCGCCGCCGAGGCCTACCTCGTGCTCAAGCCGCTGGTCTCCGACGCCGAGCACGTCGAGGTCGTCAACCACAAGCGGTTGTCCCGGCTCGACGTCCTGCGCGGCCCGGTCCGCCCCGAGGGCGTCCGGCCCCAGACGCTCGTCGTCGCCTTCTCGCGCAAGGCGGTCTACGCCGTCGCCGCCGAGCTCGACCAGCACCGGCCCGGCAAGGTCGGCGTCCTCTACGGCGCCCTCCCGCCGGCCACCCGCCGTGAGGTCATCGAGCGGTTCACCAGGGGCGAGCTCGACGTGCTGGTCACCACCGACGTCATCGGCCACGGCATCAACGTGCCGGCCACGACCGTGCTCTTCGCCGAGACCACGAAGTTCGACGGCCAGGAGATGCGGCCGCTGCGCACCTGGGAGGCCGCCCAGATCGCCGGGCGGGCCGGGCGCTACGGCCTGACCGGGCACGGCGGCGTCGGCATCCTCATCGGGGTCAGCGGGCTCAAGCCCGTGGCGTCGCTGGTCGGCGCCGGTGCGGCCGTCGCCCGCGGCGACGAGATGAGCGACCTGCCCAAGCGCGCGCCCCGGCTGCGGCCGGAGCTCGAGGACCTCGGCGCCTTCGAGGCGGTGGACCTGCCCGAGGCGCTGACCCGCTGGATGGCGTGGGCCCGCGCCGCGACTCGCGACGAGGCGATGACCGCCGACGACGTCACCAGCCTCGTGCTGCGGGTGCACGCCCTGCTGCCGCTGCTCCGCGGCCCGCTCGGGGCGGCCGGCGACCTGGCCACCGTCTGGCGGCTGGTCAACCTGGCCATCGACTACAACCCGCCGCGGCGCACGCGTTGGCTGGTGCTCGCGAAGGCCGCGCTGCGGCACGCCGTCGGCCTGCCCGTCCCGCCGGAGACCGTGCTGCCGGACGTTCCGCGCGGCGGCGCCGTCGAGGACTACGAGCAGGCCGCCGCGGCGGCCCGCGACGCCCAGACCCTGCTCCGCCAGTTCCCCGGCGTCGCCGGACTGGACAGCGAGGACGCCGCGTGGGTCGAGGAGGAGTGCGCCGAGATGATCACCGAGCTCCTCCCCGACGCCATCGCGCTGGGCCGCTCGGGGAAGTGCGCCGAGTGCGGCAACGCGATCGCGCCCTGGTTCACCACCTGCCGGCCGTGCAGCGCACCGGCCGGCCGGCGGGAGGGCGATCGCGACCGCCGTCCCGGTGGTCGTCGGCGGGCGGCGGGCCGGGCGGCCGGCCGCGCGCTGGGCGGCCGCCAGGGTGGTCCCCGGGGACGGGCCCGCCGCGGCTGAGCCGGCTCACCGCCGGCCACGGTGGGCGGTCGCAATGGGCAGGTTCCACCAAGAGCGGCGCCGATTTCATCCGCTTCTTGCCAGTGCCGATCCGCCGCCCGGTCCGTACCGTCACTGACAGCAGCCGGGCCGTACCGGTCCGTCACCCGTCGTGTCCCGCGACCCCGAGGAGCTTCCCATGCCTTCCCTCTTCCGCCCCGCCCTGACTCTCGTGCACGACGGCGAGGCCCGCCTCGACGGCGCCGTTCCTGCGCCCCACACCGCGCCGGTGTGGGAGGCCGCGCCCGAGTGGGACGACGCGCCGCAGTGGGGCGCCGGCTCCCCGTCGCAGCAGACCCCTGCGTGGACCGGTGACCAGGCGGGTGAGGACGCGTGGCGGCAGGACGCGCTGTGCGCCGAGACCGACCCGGAGGCGTTCTTCCCCGACAAGGGCGGGTCGACCCGGGAGGCCAAGCGGGTGTGCACCGGCTGCCCGGTGCGCGCCGAGTGCCTGGAGTTCGCACTGGCCAACGACGAGCGGTTCGGGATCTGGGGCGGGCTCTCCGAGCGGGAGCGCCGCCGGGTGCGGCTGCAGCGCCGCAGCTCGATCAGCGCCTGACCCCGCGGTCCCGCCGGTCAGCCGAGGGCCGGCGCAAGGCCGCTTCCGGCATCGCCACGGCCGACTCCGGGCAGTCGGCGGTGGCCAGCCGGGCACCGTCCTCGCGGCCGGCGGGCACCTGCCCGCCGCCGGGCACGGTGCCGTAGCCGTCCTCGTCCTCACCGCTGAGGTCGGGGCTGAGGTCGTAGCAGCGGCCGTGCCCCAGCCGAGGGGTGATTCCATTCACCCGGCAAGTGCTCCGGACGGGACGAGGTGGACGACCGACATGCCGCTCGACGACGAACGGCCGGCACCCCCACAGCAGCCCACCGGCGCGGGCTCCGGTGGGCTGGCAGAGCTGCTCCGGCTGGAGGCGGCCCCGCCGGGGCGCTTTCGCGCCGGGCCCCGCAGCGCCGTCCCGGGGCCGGCCTTCGGGGGCGCGGTGGCGGCACAGGCACTGCTCGCCGCCGGGCGCACGGTGCCGCCCGAGCGGGCGGTGCACTCGATCCACGGCCACTTCCTGCGCCCGGGCGACGTCACCGCACCCACGGACTTCTCCGTCACCCCGGTCCGCGACGGCGGCAGCTACTCCACCCGCTCCGTCGTCGCCGAGCAGCACGGTGCGGCGGTCTTCGCGCTGACCGCCTCCTTCCACGTGACCGAGGAGGGGTGGGCGCACCAGCTGCCCCAGCTCGACGCACCGGCACCCGAGGAGCTGCCGACGCTGGAGGAGGTGGCGGACGCGAGCGAGGGACCGGCTCGGGAGTGGCTCCGCTGGCTCGCCCAGCGGCACCCCTTCGACATCCGCTTCGCCGGCGACTCGCCCCGGCTGGCCGCGGCGCGCGGCGAGCGCAGGCCTCCCCTCCAGCAGTTCTGGCTGCGCAGCCGCACCCCCGTCCCGGACGAGCCGCTGGCGCACGGCTGCGGGATCACCTATGCGTCGGACATGCTCCTGCTCGGCACCGCCCTCACGCCGCACGGCACCATGATCGGGGAGCCCGGCGTCGCCGCGGCGAGCCTGGACCACGCGGTGTGGTTCCACGAGCCGGCCCGGATCGACCAGTGGCTGCTGTTCGACCAGGAGAGCAGCTGGGCCGGGCGCGGGCGGACGCTCTGCCGCGGCCGGCTGTTCGACCGCGCGGGCCGGCTGGTCGCGACCGTCGCCCAGGAGGGCATGCTCCGCCGCCGCTTCCGCTGACCGCCGGCGTCCGTCCCGCCGCCGCGGCCGGGGACGATCGCGGAAATCGACGTACCCTCGATGGGGTGAGCGTCGCACCGTCTCCGACAATCGTCCTCGGCGACCGCTTCGCCCGTGAGCTCGGGGAGATGGCCCTCCCCTGGCAGGCGGAGGAGGCGCCGGATCCCCGCCTGCTCGTGCTCAACGAGCCCCTCGCCACCGAGCTCGGTCTCGACCCGGCGGCCCTGCGCACGCCCGACGGCCTCCGGCTGCTGGTGGGCACCCTCGTGCCCGAGGGGGCCACCCCGGTGGCACAGGCCTACTCCGGGCACCAGTTCGGCAGCTTCAACCCGCGCCTCGGCGACGGGCGGGCGCTGCTGCTCGGTGAGCTGCCCGGAGCCGAGGGCGCCCTGCGCGACCTGCACCTGAAGGGCTCCGGCCGGACCCCGTTCGCCCGGGGCGGCGACGGCCTGGCCGCCGTCGGCCCGATGCTCCGCGAGTACGTGATCAGCGAGGCGATGCACGCCCTGGGCATCCCGACGACCCGCTCCCTGGCCGTGGTCGCCACCGGGCGCGCCGTGCGCCGGGAGACCCTGCTGCCCGGCGCCGTCCTCGCCCGGGTCGCGAGCAGCCACCTGCGCGTCGGCAGCTTCCAGTACGCCCGGGCCACCGGCGACGTCGACCTGCTGCGCCGGCTCGCCGACCACGCGATCGATCGCCACCACCCCGGCGCGGCCGGCGCGGAGAACCGGTACCTGGCCCTGTACGACGCCGTCGTGGCGGCGCAGGCGTCGCTGGTGGCGCAGTGGATGCTCGTCGGGTTCGTCCACGGGGTCATGAACACCGACAACACGACGATCTCCGGCGAGACCATCGACTACGGCCCGTGCGCCTTCCTCGACGCCTACGACCCGGCCACCGTGTACAGCTCCATCGACGCCGGCGGGCGCTACGCCTACGGCAACCAGCCGGTCGTGGCCGAGTGGAACCTCGCGCGGCTCGCCGAGGCGCTTCTTCCGCTGTTCGACGACGACCAGGAGCAGGCCGTCGCCGTGGCCGTGGAGTCCCTCCGCGGTTTCGCACCGCGGTACGAGGCGGCCTGGACCGCCGGCGTCCGGGCCAAGCTCGGGCTGCCGGAGGGGCTCGACGACGCGGTGGTCCGTGCCCTGGCCGAGGACCTCTTCGTCCTGCTGCGGCAGGACCACGTCGACCTCACATCGGTCTTCCGGGCCCTGGGCGGCGCCGCGCGCGGGGACGTGGAGCCCGTGCGGCTGCTCTTCCTCGATCTCGCCGGGATCGACGGCTGGCTGGAGCGCTGGCGGGCCCTGGCTCCCGACGCCGCCGGGATGGACCGGGCCAACCCGGTCTACATCCCGCGCAACCACCTGGTCGAGGAAGCCCTCGACGCCGCGACCGAGGGCGACCTCGCCCCGCTCGGGCAGCTCCTCGAGGCCGTGACCGCGCCCTTCGACGCGCGGCCGGGTCTGGATCGGTACGCCGCGCCCGCCCCGCAGGACTTCGGCGCCTACCGGACCTTCTGCGGCACCTGAGTCGCGTCGGCGCCGGCCGGCCACCGGTTGGCGCCCAGCCCCGCGGGTAGTCCGGCCCCGTGCCCCGCGAGATGGACCCCAAGAACCCCGACACCCTCTACGCCGAGGGGCCGGTGGCGCCCGAGCCCCCGGACGACGACGTCCCCGACACCTCTCCCCTGGTCGACTCCGGCGGCACCGGGCCGGGGCCCGACGACCTCGACCGGCTGCTCTGAGGCTTCCGGCCGCCTCCCCGGAACCGGGGCCACATCCGTCTGAGAGGCTCGCGGGACCCGGTCCGCGTGGCGACGCGCCGCGCCGGCCACGTGCCCACCGAGCAGGAGGACCTGTGCACGCCGCCCAGATCAGCTCCCACGACGGCCCCCGCGCGGTGCGGGTCGTCGACATCCCCGAGCCCGAGGCCGACGGAAAGGTCCTCGTCGACGTGCACGTCGCCGGGGTGACCTTCCCCGAGGTGCTCCTCAGCCGCGGCGAGTACCAGCTCAAACCGGAGCTGCCGTTCGTCCCGGGCAGCGAAGTCGCCGGCACGGTACGCAGCGCCCCCGAGGGCAGCGGGCTGCAGCCCGGGCAGCGGGTGGCCGCGTTCCCCGGATTCGGCGGCTTCGCCGAGGTGGTCGCCGTGCCCCCGTCACTGGTCTTCCCGCTCCCCGACCGCACCAGCTTCGAGGAGGGCGCCGCCCTACCGATGAACTACCTGACGATGCACTTCGCGCTGCACCGCCGGGGTCGGCTGGCGGCCGGCGAGACCGTGCTGGTGCACGGCGCGGCCGGCGGCCTCGGGACGGCGGCCGTCCAGCTCGCCCGTGCCGCGGACGCCCGCGTGCTCGCCGTTGTCTCGACCGAGGCCAAGGGCGAGGTCGCCCGGGCCGCCGGCGCCGACGAGGTCGTCCTCGCCGAGGGGTTCCGCGACCGCGTCAAGGAACTCACCGGCGGGCGGGGCGTGGACGTCGTCGTCGACCCGGTCGGCGGCGACCGGTTCACCGACTCGCTGCGCAGCCTGGGCCGGGAGGGCCGGCTCCTCGTCCTGGGCTTCACCGGCGGCGACATCCCCACGGTGAAGGTGAACCGGCTGCTCCTGAACAACGTGTCGGTGGTCGGCGTCGGCTGGGGCGCGTTCTGGTCGGGTGGCGAGCCGGGCTACCCGAAGGAGCAGTGGGCGGAGCTGGCTCCGCTCCTCGAGCAGGGCCGGTTGGACCCGCCCCTGGGCTCGGTCCACGAGCTGGCCGATGCAGCCGAGGCCGTCGCCGAGCTCGACGAGCGCCGCGCCACCGGGAAGGTGCTGCTCCGGGTCCGCGGCTGACCGACCCGGGGGGCAGGCCCCAGGTCAGACCCGGGGGTCGGCCGTGCCGTCCTCCGGATCACCCGCGTCGCCGTCATCCTCGCCCTCCGGGGTGGTCGGGGTCTCCGTCGTCCCGGTGGTGGACGGGGTCTCCGTCGTCCCGGTGGCCGGAGTCTCCGTCGTCCCGGTGGTGGACGGGGTCTCCGGCTCGGCGACGGGGGTGGTCGGCTCCTCCCCCTCGTCGGCGGGAGTGGTCGGCGTCCCGGTCCCCTCGTCGGCCGGGGTGGTCGGTGTGCCGGTGCCCGGATCGGTGGGATCGCCGGCCGGGCTGCTGGGCGCGGACGTCCCGGGCGCCGACTCGTCGACGGCCGGCGGCTCCGTCGTCGTGGCCGCCGGCTCGGGCCGGAGTTCGGGCCGGGGGGCCGGCGCGGGCGCCGGGGCCGGCGCGGGCGCCGGGGCCGGCGCGGGCGCAGGAGCGGGCGCCGGGGCCGGCGCGGGCGCGGGCGCAGGGGCGGGCGCGGGCGCAGGGGCGGGCGCCGGGGCGGGCGCAGGGGCCGGGGCGGGCGCGGGCGCCGTGGCGCCGCCGCCGTCGGTCGACGACGACGTGTCCGGCGCGGCGGGTGGTGCCGCGACGCGGACGAGGACCTCGTCCCCGGGCTCGGGTCGCGCATCGGCGGCCTCGACTCCGGTCACGGTCCCCGCGACACCGCCCGGGGTCGGGTCCTCCTGCAGCCGCACGGTCAGGCCGAGCGCGCTGAGTTCGGCGACGACCTCCTCGACCGGCCGCCCGACGTAGTCCGCGGCCACCAGGTCCACCTCGGCGACCGGCTGCGACTCGACGGCCCCGGCCGCACCGCCGGGATCGGAGGCCGACGCGGCGAGCAGGGCGGCCACGCCTCCGCCGAGCAGGAGGAAGGCGAGGACCGGGAGGAGGACCAGGAGGAGCGGCCGGCGCCCCGCGGGTCGCTCTGCCGGCGTCTCCCGGCGGGGGCCGGCCTCCCCGACCGAACCGGTCCCCCGGTGCGCGCCCGTGCCGCCCCCGGAGCCGGTCGCGCGGGCGGCCGCCACGACGGCCACCGGCCGGGTGAGGGACGCGGTGTCCGGCGGGCCGTGCATCGTCTCCTCGACCGCGTGCAGGAAGGCGTTCCCGTCGGGCAGGCGGTCGTCGGGGTCCTTGACCAGCGCGGCGTCGATGAGGGCGCGGACGTCCCGCGGCAGCTCGGCGGGCAGGGGCTCGGGGTGCTCCTGCACCTGCTTGAGCGCGACGGTCACCGGGTTGTCGCCGTCGAAGGCGGCGTGCCCGGCGAGGGTCTCGTAGCCGACCAGCCCCAGGGCGTAGACGTCGCTCGCCGGGCCGACGTGCTCGCCCCTGGCCTGCTCGGGGGACATGTACTGCGCCGTGCCGATCACCTGGCCGGTCTGCGTCAGCGGCACGCTGCCCGCCGACCAGGAGATGCCGAAGTCGGTGAGCTTCACGGTGCCGTCGTGGGTCAGCAGGATGTTGGCCGGCTTGACGTCGCGGTGCACCACACCGGCCCGGTGGGCGGCGGCGAGCGCGGCCGCGGCCTGCTGCAGGACCGAGAGGGCGGCGCCGGTGCCGAGCGACCCGTCCTCGGCCAGCAGCGCCGACAGCGGCGGCCCGTCGACCAGCTCCATGACGAGGTAGGCGAGGTGCTCGCCGGTGCCCTCCGCCGTCGACTCACCGTAGTCGAGGACTGCGGCGATGTTGGGGTGGCTGAGGCTGGCGGCGTTCCGGGCCTCCGTGCGGAACCGCGCCACGAACACCGGGTTGTCGGCGTACTCGCTGCGCAGCACCTTGACGGCCACCCAACGGTCGAGCAGCACGTCGCGGGCCCGCCACACCTGACCCATCCCGCCGACGGCGATCAGGTCGCGCAGCTCGTACCGGTCGCCGAGGATCTGCCGGCTGGTCTCGGCCGTGGTCACTCCCGATTCCCTCGTGCTGGTCCCCGCGAGGCCGTCCTCGCCCGTCGCCCGTGCCCTTGTGGGTGCCCGTCCCGGCCGCAGCCGAACCCCGTCGGCCCCGAGGAGGTCAGACCGGGGCGGTGCACCCGCTCCCCTCCCGTCCGTCCGCGCTGGTGCATCGCGTGGTCCGGCTGCTCGACACCGTTGGCGGCCGGGTGCTGTGCCTGGCCGGGGAGGTCGACGACGCCGTCGTCGACACCTTCCTGCAGCACTACGGCGGCGAGCCGGTGCGCGTCGACGCCGGCTCGGTGACCGGGCTCTCCGCCGCCGGCCGGCAGCTGCTGCTCGACCACCTCGACGCCGCCGCGCGGATCGGTCGGCAGCTGCCGCTGCTCCGTTCGGCGGCGCTGGCACGGGCCCTGGTCGGCACCGGGTCCGTCCCCGCCGAACCGGGCTGACCGACGGGCGGAGCCGGTCGGCACGCCCCGACGCATGAGCACGTCGATCGCCCACGGCTCCATCCGCTCGGAGAGAGATCAGCACGTCCGTGTGGGCCCTGGGTACCGATCGCCCTGGCCATGCGGATGCTGCCGCTGTCGGTCGTCCGGAAGCTGACGCTACGTCGTCCGGGGGTCGAGCGGCCCCGGGCCCGGGCGGGCCCGGGGCGTCGGCGCTCAGCCCCGGTAGTTCACGTGCGGGTGGTCCATGTGGTTGGCCGTGGGGCTGCCCCGGTTCCCCATGGGCTGCCAGGAGCCGTTCGCGGACGACAGCATGCGCTGCTGCCAGATGATGTAGTCCACCCCGAGCTCGGCCCAGTGTGCGCGGTGGTACGCGACGATGGCGTCCCCGAGCGCCGCGTTGGACATGACCATGTAGTCCAGCGCCAGCCCGGACGGGTGACCACCCGGATCGGCCGCGCTGGCGCGCGTGCCGCCGATCGTGATGCTCGCCGCACCCGGCACGTTGCTGACCACGGCGTCGGCCGCGGCCTGGGCCTGCGGCCTGACGGCTCCGGCGCTGTTGCTGATCCGCGCGACCGCCGACGCGGCCACCGAGGCGGCCGGCGAGCTGGACACCGGCGCCTGCCGGCTCCGGCTCGCGGCCGCCGGTGCCGCTGCAGCCGGTGCCGGGGCAGCCGGTGCCGCGGCAGCCGGTGCCGCTGCCTCCGCGGCCACGGCGGCCTCCGCCTCGGCCTTGGCCTTGGCCTCCGCCTCGGCACGGGCTGCGGCCTCCGCCTCGGCCTTCTGCCGGTCGAGCTCCGCCTGGTCGGCAGCGGCCTGGGCCTGCTGCGCCGCGACCTGCTCGGCGTCGCGGGTGCTGCGGCTGGCGGTGAGGTCCTGCAGCGGGGCCAGGTCCTCGGTCACGTCGATCGGGCCGGACTGGGCGGTGAGCCCGAGCTCCTGGGCGACGCTGACCGACTGGGGCGCATCGGCCTCGGCCTGCGCCGCCGGCTCAGCGCCGACGAGGACGTTGACGAGGAGCGCGCCGGCGGCGGCGGCACCCAGGTACAGGGCGGGACGGCGGACGTGCGCCGGCGGGCAGCGGCGGCCGGAGGTGGTGGTGCGGACATTCATGGGTACGGGAGCTCCGAGGGTGTCGCGCGGCCGGCCGGAGGGCGGGCCGCGGCGGGGTGCGGGCAGCAGGGCGCCGGCGCCGGGACGACTGCCTGGGCCACCGGGAGACGGCGGGGAGCCGGTCGAGCGGGAAGTGCTCGGTGGTGGGCGACAGCCGGCGGGGCGCCGTGCGTGGGCGCGGTCAGTTCCGCGGGCGCACCCGGATGCGGCGGTGCCGGGTGGTGCAGGGACGTGCGGCGGTGCAAGGGCGCGCCATGCGGCGGCTCTCCGTTTCTTCCGTTGCCGCCTACCGGGTTAGCTGACGGATTCGGGCGGGAAGTAGCCCTACCCGCGCCGCCGACGTGCTCGGCGCAGGATTCACCCCAGTGCTGCGGTGGGTCCCCGGCTCACCCGCAGCGCGATCGCAGTGGGTGACTCGGCGGCGCCGATCGGACTCCCCGGACGGGGACGTGTCGACCGATCGGACCTGGCCACGGTAACCGCCGTTATGCAGATGTGACAATCGAGAGCCGGTTATTTCCACGGCGTGACGTGTGTCGCCTGCCCCTCACCGCCCCCCCGGCGGTGTAGGGCGGACCCCGGCTCAGCCGGCGTCGGCCCACGACCGGACGACGGCGACGTCGAGCGGGAAGTCCACCGGGAACGCGCCGAACAGCAGGCGCCCGGCGGTGGACGCGGCGGCCCGCACCACCTCCACCACGTCGTCGGCCAGGTGTTCCGGAGCGTGCACGACGACCTCGTCGTGCAGGAAGAAGGCCAGGTGCGGCCGCTCGGCCGGCGACCCGGCCCCGCCCAGCCGCCACAACCGGTTGCGCAGGTCGGCCATCCAGCACAGCGCCCACTCCGCGCCGGTGCCCTGGACGACGAAGTTGCGGGTGAACCGGCCCCACGCACGGCGGGCGCGGTCGCGGTCCCCCCGCGAGCCGGCCTGCTCCGCGGGCTCCCCGAGCTCGACCGCCCGCTGCGCCCACGCCCCGGTCGGCGACGGCGCCCCCCGGCCCAGCAGGGTGTGCACCACCTCGCCGCGCTCCCCCGCCCGGGCCGCCTCCTCGACCAGGCCGATGGCACGCGGGTAGCGGCGGGTGAGCCGGGGCATCATGCGGCCGCTCTCCCCGCGGGTCCCGCCGTACATGGCGCCGAGGATGCCCAGCTTGGCCTCTGCCCGGGACGCCACCGCCCCACCGGCGACCATGCCCTCGTAGAGGTCCGAGGCGCGCGCCGCCTCGGCCATTGCGGTGTCGGCGCTCATCCCTGCGAGCACCCGCGGTTCCAGCTGGGCTACGTCGGCGACGACGAACCGCCAGCCGTCGTCCGCGACCGCCGCGGGTCGGATGAGCGTGGGCACCGAGAGCGCGCCGCCGCCGGTGGAGGCCCACCGCCCCGTGACGACCCCGCCGGGGAGGAAGGAGGAGCGGAACCGCCCCTCCTGCACCCAGGTCTCCAGCCAGCTCCAGCCGTTGGCCGTGAGCAGCCGCATCAACTTCTTGTACTCGAGAAGCGCGGGGATCACGGGGTGGTCCAGCTGCGCGAGGCTCCACGAACGGGTGTCGGCCACCGGGAGACCGGCCTGCTGGAGCGCTCGCAGCAGCTCGGCCGGCGAGTCGGGGTTGAGCAACGGTGCGCCCAGCGCCGCGCGGATCTCGCCGAGCAGCCGCTCGAGCACCGCCGGCCTCCCGCCGGCCACCGGGCGGGGGCCGAGCAGCGCGGTCAGCAGGCGCTCGTGCACGTCGGCCCGCCAGGGCAGGCCGGTGTACGTCATCTCGGCGGCCACCAGAGCGCCGGCGGACTCCGCCGCGAGCAGCAGGGCGAGCCGGTCGCGCCGCGGCGAGGCGGCCAGGGCCGCCTGCTGGCGCCGGTGCTCGGCCGCCGGGTCGAGCAGGTCAGCCGGATCAGCGGGCGGGAAGAGCGCGGGGTCGGCCGCCGCGACCGGCTGCAGCGCGTCCCAGCCGGCGGTGTCCCCACCGACGAGGAGCGCCTGGTCGGCGAACGGTGACCGCCGCAGCAGGACGTGGCTCAGCCGCAGGTCGGTGCAGCGCTCCACGCGCGCCCCGGCCGCCAGCAGGGCCGGGTACCAGCGGGTCGTGTCGTCCCAGACCCAGCGGACGGGCGCCGGTGCGGCCTCCCGCTCGGCGACGACGGCGGGCAGCTCCTCGACCGGGATGCGGGTGGCCGCCGCCGACCCGTCGTCGCTGTGCTCCGTGATGTCCACCGCGGACCCGCGGCGCCGGAGCAGGACCCGCTGCACCCCCGCAGTGTCGCCGACGGCACCGAGGGATCCGCGGGCCGGTCCCTAGCCGAGCAACCGGCGCAGACAGCGGGCCGGCGCGGTGAGCACCGTGCGGGCGACGTGCACCCCCAGCCGCAAGAGATCGGCGTAGTCCGGTGGCCGCACCGCCGCAGGCGCGGCCGGCCCGGTCGGTGCCAGCGGTGCGGTCGGCGGGCGGGACGGCGACGGCGCGGCCGGCGCGGCCGGGTCCGCGGGCACGCCCGGCGGCGGCGGGTCCGGGAGCAGGAGGTCGACCGCCGACCGGCGGCGCGGGCCGCGCAGGGAGGCGAACGACGGGATCGCCGGGGCGGCCGGGGACTCCTCCTCCGCCGGCGCGGGCTCCCGGTCGGCCGCGGGGGCGGCCGGCGGCCCGCCGGCCGCGGGCAGCCGCGCGGGTGGCTCGGGGACGACGGTGCGGATGGCGGCCACCATGCCGGGGCCGAGCCCGGCGACCGCGCTCAGCTCCCGCCGGGTGAGCGCGGCCAGCGCCCCGACGTCGGTGATCCCCGCGCGGGTCAGCGCGGTCACCGCCCGCGCGGGCAGGCCGAGGTCCCGGATCGTCCCTGCGGGCTGGTCGGGCGAGCTGATCGGCATGTCGGCCAACCCTAGCGACGCCGCTCCGGCGTCGCCGACGCGCCCGATCAGCGGGCGGTCACCTCGTAGGTGTGTCCGGCGGTGCGCAGCCGCTCGACGAGCACCTCGCCCATCGCCGTGGCCGGTGTCAGCGACCCGGCCCGGTCGGGCAGCCGGTCGCCGTCGAGGGCGAGCGCCAGGGCGCTCTCCCCGAGCATGACCGCCGTCGCCGCGTAACCCGGGTCTCCCTCCCCCGCCGCGGTCGCCCGGTACCGGCGCCCGTCCTCGGTCTCCGCGTCGACCACCATCCGGAACCAGCCCCTCTCCCGGGCCGCCTCGCCCGGGCCGGTGCCGGGCGCCGGTAGGACCCGGTCCAGGAGCGCGCGGGTGGGCGGGAAGGCCATCGCGGAGACGGTGCCGACCAGGCCGGCGCTGATGCCGGCGGCGGTCACCGCGCCGACGGGGCCCCGACCGCAGCCCATCACCTCGCCGTAGCTCATCCCCCGCCCGTACGCCCAGTCCTGCAGCGCGTTGCTCCGCCGCACGATGCGGGTGTTGAACGGCGCCATCACGAACGCCGCCGTCCAGCGCCCGTCGGCGGTCCGGGTCGGCAGGACGCCGTCGCGGGGCTGCCGCGTGTCGGGCTCGGCGGCCCGGTCCGGGCTGAGCGCGAAGGGGTCGCCGACGACGCGGCGCAGCGACGGGTCCTGCTGCAGGGCCTCCACCTGGGCCCGCATCGAGTCGATCGTGCCGCCGCTGAACCCACCCCGGGCCGTGGCGACCAGCTGGACGTCGCGGAGGCCACCCGCACCGTCGGCCGCGGCCCGCCGGCCGAGCAGGAACACGCTGAGGTCGGAGGGGATGGAGTCGTAGCCGCAGGCGTGGACGAGGCGGGCGCCGGTTTCCTTGGCGACGGCGTCGCAGCGCTCGATCGCGTCGCGGACGAACAGGACCTCACCGGTCAGGTCGGCGTAGTGCGTGCCGGCCCGGGCGCACGCCTCGACCACCGGCAGGCCGTACCGGGCGTAGGGGCCGACCGTGGTGACCAGCACGCGGGCGCTCCCGGCGAGGGCGGCCAGCGAAGCGGCGTCGGTCGAGTCGGCCTCCTCCAGCGCCCAGTCGCGGCCGGCGGCCGGCAGCCCGGCGCGGATCTCCTCGAGCCGCTGCCGCGACCGCCCGGCCAGCGCGATGCGGGTCCCCCGCGGGGCGTGCTCGGCCAGGTAGGCCGCGAGCAACCGCCCGACGAAACCGGTGGCCCCGTAGACGACCAGGTCATAGGTCCGTCCGTCATCTGCCATGCGGCCATCCTCGCCTGCCCGGCCGGCCCCGGCAGCCGGCGGCCCCACCTCACGGGCAGGTCACGGAACGGCACACGGATCACTCCGGTGCGCAGGAGGCACGGGCTCCGGTGCCGCCCTGCCGATGGAGGTCGCATGGCAGTGCGGCTCGCAACGGTGCGGACCGCGACCGGTCAGCAGGTCGCGGCCCAGACGTCGTCGTCCCCCTGGTGGCGATCGGCGGTGGTCTACCAGGTCTACCTGCGCTCGTTCGCCGACGGCAACGGCGACGGAATCGGCGACCTCGCCGGGCTGCGCTCGCGCCTCCCCTACCTGTCCTGGCTGGGTGTCGACGCGGTGTGGATCAACCCGCACTACCCCTCCGGTGGTGCCGACGGCGGCTACGACATCGTCGACTACCGCGCCGTCGACCCCGAGTACGGCGACGTGGCCGACCTGGAGGCGCTCGTCGCCGAGGCCCGCGCCTTCGGCCTGCGGGTCGTCCTCGACGTCGTCCCCAACCACACCTCCGACCGGCACCCCTGGTTCCAGGCCGCGCTGGCCGACCCGGACTCCCCCGAGGCCTCCCGCTACCACTTCGCGCCCCCGTCGGAGGAGCCGCCGAACAACTGGCAGTCGCTCTTCGGCGGGCCGGCCTGGTCGCGCACCCCCGACGGCCGCTGGTACCTGCACCTGTTCGCCCCCGAGCAGCCCGACCTGAACTGGCGCGACCCGGCCGTCGCCGCCGACTTCGAGCGGACCCTGCGCTTCTGGCTCGACCGCGGTGTCAGCGGGTTCCGGGTCGACGTCGCCTACGGGCTCTTCAAGGACGCCGGCCTGCGGAACAACCCGGGCGCCTACTCCCCCACGCTGTTCGGCCACGGCCCCGAGCAGGCGATGACCTGGAACCAGCCCGAGGTGCACGACGTCTGGCGCCGGTGGCGGTCGGTCTGCGACGAGTACCCGGGCACGATGCTGGTCGGGGAGGTCTGCCTGGCCGACCCGCGGGAGGTCGCGCTCTACTCCCGCCCGGACGAGATGCACCAGTCGTTCTCCTTCCGGCTGCTCAAGTCGCCCTGGTCGGTGGAGGCCTTCGCCGACGGCGTGCGCAGCGCCCTGGACGCCTTCGGCGAGGTCGGCGCACCGGTGTCCTGGGTGCTCGGCAACCACGACAAGGACCGGCAGGTGACCCGGTTCGGCGGCGGCGCCGTGGGCACCGCCCGGGCCCGGGCCGCCGCGCTGCTGATGCTGGCGCTGCCCGGCTCGGCCTACGTCTACGCCGGTGACGAGCTGGGCCTGCCGCAGGCCGACGTGCCCGACGAGGCCAAGCGCGACCCGATCTTCTTCCGCAGCGGAGGGGCCCGCTCGGGCCGCGACGGGTGCCGCGTGCCGATGCCCTGGAACCCGTCCCCCGGAGTCGGCTTCTCCACCCGCCCGGCCGAGCCCTGGTTGCCGATTCCCGACTACTGGGAGCGCTACGCGGTGTCCCGCCAGTCACGGGACGGCGGCTCGATGCTGACCCTCTACCGCCGGGCGCTCGCACTGCGTCAGGCGCACCCGGCCCTCGGCTCCGGCGAGGCCGCGGTGAGCACACGCGGCGACGTCCTCACCGTGCGCTGCACCGCCGCGGACGGCGCCGTCGTGCGGTGCGTGGTCAACATGGGGTCGGCGACGGCGCTGGTGCGCTCCCGCGGCCCGGTGCTGCTGGCCTCGAACACCAGCGTGCGCCGGTCCCCGGCCAGCGTGGCGCTGCCTCCGCACACCGCGATCTGGCTCGCCGAGGGCTGACGGCCGACGGCCGCCCCGGCCTCGCAGGCGGGGCGGCCCTCCGTCGTGGTGCGCGGCGACGGCCTCAGACGGGCTCGACCCCGAACACCCGGGCCAGGCGCTCGATCTTCCGGGCGCGCCCGAGCCGGGGCAGGTCGCTGCCGTCGCGGATGACCTGGCCGCGCGCGTCGAAATCGGCGAGGAAGTCCCGCGCCCACGCGACGTCGGACGGCGTGGGGCTGATGACCTCGTTGATGACCGGGAGCTGGTCCATGTCCAGGCACAGCTTGCCGGTGAGGCCCAGCGAGACGGTGACGGCGGTCTGCTCGCGCAGCACCGGGTGGCTGCTGCTCACCGTCGGTCCGTCGATCGGCCCGGGGAGCCCGCCGATGCGGCTGGCCACCACCAGGCGCGAGCGCGGGTAGGCCATCGCCAGGTCGTCGGCGCTCGTGCCGGTGTCGCGCCGGTAGTCGCCGCTGCCGAACGCCAGCCGGAAGGCGCCGCGGGCGCGGGCGATGTTCACCGCCTCCTCGATGCCGAGGGCCGACTCGACCAGCGCCAGGACCGGCGTGACCCCAGCGAGGCGGTCGAACGTCTCGGTCACGTGCTCGGCGGCCTCGGCCTTGGCCAGCATCACGCCGAGTAGGCCCGGCAGGCCGGCCAGCCCCGCGACGTCGTCGGCCCAGAAGGGCGTCGAGTGGTCGTTGATCCGCACCCAGGCGCTGCGGTCCTCCTGGGAGAGCCACTGGACCACGCCCTCGCGGGCCTCCGCCTTGTGCGCGGGGTCGACGGCGTCCTCGATGTCGAGCACCACCGAGTCGGCCCGCGATTCGTGCGCCACGTCGAACAGCTCCGTGCGCGCGCCGTTCACCAGCAGCCAGGAGCGTGCGTCCTCGGGCCCGACCTTCCGTCTTCTCGCCACGCCCACATCCTCGTACGGATCACCCGGCGGCACCGCTCCGGGTCCCCGCCGGGCCGGTTCCGGTCCCTCGCCTCCGCGTCAGCCGGCCGCCACCCGCGGGACGACCTCGGTGCCCAGCAGCTCGATCCCGCGCAGCAGGTCCTCGTGCGCCAGCCGCGGGTTGGTCATCTGCAGCGCCACCCGTTCCACGCCCCCGAGCTGGTCGGAGACGCGGCGCAGCTTGGCCGCGACCGTCTCGGGATCCCCCATGAAGAAGGCGCCGTCCGGCCCGCTGGTCGCGTCGAACTGGGCCCTGGTGGGCGCGGCGAACCCGCGCTCGCGGGAGACCTTGGTGAACATCTCGTGCCACCCGGGGTAGATCGTGTCCGCGGCCGCCTGCGTGCTGTCGGCGACGAAGCCGAAGACGTGCAGGCCGACCTGCAGCTTCTCCGGAGCGTGCCCGGCGTGCGCACCGGCCCGCCGGTAGAGGTCGACGAGCGGGGCGAACTGGCGGGGTTCGCCGCCGATGATCGCCACCATCAGCGGGAGGCCCAGCAGCCCGGCGCGGACGAAGGACTCCGGCGTCCCGCCCACGCCGACCCAGATCGGCAGCGGGTCCTGGAGCGGTCGCGGGTAGACCCCCTGACCGGTCAGCGGCGGCCGGTGCTTCCCGGACCAGGTGACGTGCTCGCTCTCCCGGATCTGCAGCAGCAGGTCGAGCTTCTCGGCGAACAGCTCGTCGTAGTCGGCCAGGCTCAGGCCGAAGAGCGGGAACGCCTCGGTGAAGGAGCCGCGGCCCACCACCAGGTCGATGCGGCCTCCGCTGATCAGGTCCAGGGTGGCGAACTGCTGGAACACGCGCACCGGATCCGCGGCGCTGAGCACCGCCACCGCGCTGCCCAGCCGGATACGGGACGTCCTCGCCGCCGCGGCGGCGAGGATCAGCGGCGGCGCGGAGTCGTAGTACTCGGGCCGGTGGTGCTCCCCGATGCCGAAGGAGTACAGCCCGACCCGGTCGGCGAGCTCGATCTCCTCGAGCAGGTGCGCCATCCGTTCTTCCGGGCCGATGACCCGCTCGGTGCGGGGATCGGTGACGGCGGAGACGAAGCTGTCGACGCCGAGGTGCATGGCCGTCCTCCGGGGCTGCGCGGACGGGCGCCGGCCGGCCGGCCGGCCCCGCGGGGATCCGGCCGTCAGTCAAGCACCGAGGGGCTGCCGGGGCAGGACACGTCCGGCCCGAACCCGCCGAGGACCCCGACCGGCTGGCCTGGTCGCCCCGGCTCCCGATGCGCCCGACCGCACGGCGGCGGCCACCTCACCGGAGGTGGCCGCCACGCCGCGTCTTCTACCAGCTCAGCCCGGCGGCACGACCCGGTCCAGCCAGGCGAGCAGGTCGCGGACCACCTCGGCGCGGTTGGTCTCGTTGAACACCTCGTGCCGGGCGCCGGGGTACGCCTGCAGCGTCACGTCCTCCACCCCGGCCTCCCGCAGCCGCTCGACCAGGACCCGGACCAGCGCCAGCTGCCCGTTGAGCGGATCCGCGTCGCCGACCGCGACGTACACCGGCAGGTCCGGCCGGATGCTGCGCACGCGGTCGGCGTCGGCCAGCTGCCGCCCCGAGAGGAACATCTGCCGGCTGTCCGCGGTGGCCAGGCCGAACCCGCACCGCGGGTCGGCGACGTAGGCGTCGACCTGCGCCTCGTCGCGGGAGAGCCAGTCGTAGTCGGTGCGGGCCGGCGTGAACGGCGCGTTGAACGCCGAGAGGTCGGTCGGCCCGTCGAGGTCGGTCGGCCCGTCGAGGTCGACGGCGGGCTCGAGCAGGTCCAGCAGCGTCGTCCCGGTGAGCACCAGGCCGGCCAGCTCCGCGGAGTGGTCGAGGACGTGCTGCTGGGCGGCGAAGGATCCCATGCTGTGCCCGAGCAGGACCAGCGGGGCGTCGGGCAGCTCGGCGCGCACGCGGGCGCTCAGCCGGCCGACGTCGCGCACCAGCTCGTCCCAGCCACCGGGTCCGAGGTCGCCCCAGCGGCCGTCCTCCGCGGTGGCGCCGTGCCCGCGGTGGTCCTGGCCCACGACCACCCAGCCGGCGCCGGTCAGCGCGGCGGCCAGGGGCTCGTAGCGGAGCAGGTGCTCACCCATCCCGTGGGTCAGCTGGACGATGCCGCGCACCGGGCCGGCGGGGTCCCAGCGGTAGGCGGTGACGCGGACGTCGGAGGCGGAGTCGATCGAGAAGGTCTGATCGGGCATGCCGGGAGGCTACGGGCGTCCCCCGCCCGGGGGACCCGGGAAGGCGGCAGCGGCGCCGCCTCCGCAGAACGGGATGCGGCGCCGCTGGGCGACGGGACCAGGAACTCAGTCGGCCGGGGTCTGCTCCGTCTCCTCGGTCGACTCGGTGCCGTCGGTCGAGTGCGTGCCGTCGGTCGAGCTGCCGGGGTCGGCGGCGTTCCCCCGGGGTACCTTGCCGCCACCGCGGCCGGGGAACGTGCGCTCGATCCGTTCGGCCATCCGCTCCTCGACGTCGGCCAGCCGCTCGTCGGCCTGCTCGTGGGTGATCCGGCCCTGCTCGACGGCCTCGGCGATCCGCTCCTCCTCCGCCTGCACCAGGGCGTCGAGGAGGGTGTCGGTGGCCACCCCCTGCGCCTCGGCGACGTCGGCGAGCGTGGTGCCCTCGGGCCGCAGCGCCGTGTGGGGCTGCTCCTCGCTCAGCCCCAGCGCCCCGGCTGCGGCCGACAGGTCCAGCCGGCCAGCTCCGTGGTGCCCACCGCGGCCGCCCGGCCCGCTCTCCGCCAGCGTGTCGGCGACCTCGTCGGCCTGTTCCTGGCTGATCGAGCCGTCGGAGACCAGGCCGGACAGGGCATCGCGGATGCGGTCGGCGGCGGTGGACGCCGCCTCGGCGGTCGTACCCGGCGCGGCGAGGGCCGGTACGGCCACGGCCATCCCGGTCAGGCTGAGCGCACCGGCGGTGGCGCCGATGATCATCTTCTTGCGCATGGAACTCCTCCGCCTCGGCCGGCACCTCCGACCGCTGCCGCCACCCTCCGGGCCGCTGCTGTGGCGGACCTGTGATTCCGCCGCGAACCGGCCGTGGACCACCCACGGGCGCGGCGTCCTCCAGCTCCGGCTGGCCGCCGGCCTCGTCGCGGTGGCCGCCCAGCCGACCGCCTCGCCCGCTCCGGGGCGCCGCGGACGGCGCCGTCGGGGAGGATCGGCCGACGACGCGGCCGCGCCACCCGGGTGCCGGCGCGCACGATCTGACGGAGGGCCCGCGCCATGCCCGGAGACGGCCGCATCCAGCATCCGGACCTGGCGCGCCGGGTCGTGCCCGCGGACGCCGCGGCCGCCCTCATCGGCCCCGGCGACACCGTGGGCATGAGCGGGTTCACCGGCGCCGGCTACCCCAAGGCGGTCCCCGAGGCGCTCGCCCGCCGGATCAGCTCCGCACACGCGGCCGGGGAGGCCTTCCGCGTCAACGTCTGGACCGGCGCCTCGACGGCCCCGGAGCTCGACGGCGTCCTCGCCGCGGCCGACGGCGTCGACCTGCGGCTGCCCTACCAGTCCGACCCGGTCACCCGCGCCAAGATCAACGCCGGGGAGATGGACTACCTCGACGTCCACCTGTCGCACGTCGCCCAGCTGGCCTGGGAAGGGTTCCTCGGGCCGCTGGACGTCGCCGTCGTCGAGGTCAGCGGCATCACCGCCGACGGCGACCTCGTGCCGTCGTCCTCGATCGGCAACAACAAGACCTGGCTCGACCGCGCCGAGCGGGTCGTCCTCGAGGTGAACTCCTGGCAGAGCGCCGACCTCGAGGGCATGCACGACATCTACTACGGCACCGCCCTCCCCCCGAACCGGCTGCCGATCCCGCTCACCGGGCCGGCCGACCGGATCGGCGTGCCCTATCTGCGGTGCGCGCCGGAGAAGATCGTCGCGATCGTCGAGACGCACGCACCGGACCGGAACAGCCCGCTGGCCACCCCCGACCAGACGTCGCGGCGGATCGCCGGGCACCTGGTGGAGTTCCTCGAGCACGAGGTGGCCGTGGGGCGCCTGCCCGACGGACTGCTTCCCCTTCAGTCCGGGGTCGGCAACGTGGCCAACGCCGTACTGGCCGGCCTGGAGTCCTCCCGCTTCCAGGGGCTGTCGGCCTACACCGAGGTGATCCAGGACGGGATGCTCGAGCTGCTGGACTCGGGCACGCTCTCATCGGTCTCCGCGACCGCCTTCTCCCTGGGGCCGGAGGTCGCGGCCGCGTTCAACGACTCGGCCTCCGCCTACCGTGACCGGATCGTGCTGCGGCCGCAGGAGATGAGCAACCACCCGGAGATCGTCCGGCGCCTCGGGGTGCTGGCGATGAACGGGATGATCGAGGCCGACATCTACGGCAACGTCAACTCCACGCACCTCATGGGCAGCCGGATCCAGAACGGCATCGGAGGCTCCGGCGACTTCGCGCGCAACGCCTACCTGTCGTTCTTCCTGAGCCCGTCGACCGCCAAGGGCGGCGCGATCTCGAGCATCCTCCCGATGGTCTCCCACGTCGACCACACCGAGCACGACGTGCAGGTGCTCGTCACCGAGCAGGGGCTGGCCGACCTCCGGGGGCTCTCGCCCCGGCGGCGGGCACACGCGGTCATCGCGCACTGCGCGCACCCCGACTACCGCCCGCTGCTGGAGGACTACCTCGAGCGGGCCGAGCGCGGGGCGTACGGCCGGCACACCCCGCACCTGCTTCCCGAGGCGCTGTCCTGGCACACGCGGTACCTGGAGACGGGTTCGATGCTGCCCCGCTGAACGCCGCCGGCAGGCTCAGGTGTCCACCGCCTCGTGGGTGTTCACCCCGGGGACCCGGCGCACCGACCCCAGCCGAACCGGCATCCCCGACGGCCGCCTACCCCTCGGCCCGGGAGCTCATCCCGCACCGGTCAGAGCTGCGGATGCGGATCGGCACCGCGTTCCCGGGCCCGGGTGGCGCCGGGCATCCCGGAGAGCACCTGGTGGAGGTCGTCGAGGATCTCCAGCATCGCGTGCAGGTCGGCCGGCACCCGGCCCAGCTCCCGGCTGCTGGGCAGCTCGTCCCCCTCCAGCGCTCCGGTCAGCCACGGCGCCCGGTCGACGAGCGCCGCCAGGTGCTGGGTGCGTTCCCCCGTGAGCACCGCCGCGCCGCGCTGCAGCAGGTCGGCGAGCTCCTCGGCGCGGGGCTCCGGGAGGGCCTGCTCGAACCGGGCGAACAACCGCAGCGCCGCCGCCAGGCCGCCCTCGGGGATCAGTCGCTCCAGCCGCTCCACGTGCTCCTCGGCGAGCACCCGGTCCAGCCGGTCGCCGACCCCGCGCAGCCGGTCGTCGTGCAGCAGCTCGTCGGCGCGGTGCAGGACCCGGTCGGCGCGGTCGTCGGCGAGGAGGGCGTCGAGGCGGGCGAGCACCCGGTCGGCCCGGCCGTCGGCGGCGAGGTCCAGCACCCGGTCGGCCCGGCCGTCGGCGGCGAGGTCCAGCACCCGGTCGGCCCGGCCGTCGGCGGCGAGGTCCAGCACCCGGTCGGCCCGCCCGTCGGCGGCGAGGTCCAGCACCCGGTCGATCCGCCCGTCGGCGGCGAGGTCCAGCACCCGGTCGATCCGCCCGTCGGCGGCGAGGTCCAGCACCCGGTCGAGGAGCCGGTCGGCGCGGCCGTCGGTGGCCAGGTCCAGCAGCCGGTCGAGCCGCCGGTCGGCCAGCACCCGGTCCAGCAGCTCCCCGACGGCGGCGGTCCGCTCCGGCGTGAGCACCCCGGCCACCCGTTCCAGCACTGCCGCCGCCGTCCCGACCACCCGGGGCAGCGCCGGCAGGGCTTGGCCGATCGCGGGCGCGGCGCGGTCGAGCAGGACCCCGGCGCGCGCGAGGACGTCCTCCGCCCGCGGCACCAGGGCCTCGGCCCGGGGCAGGACCGCGCCCAGGGCGCGGACGGCGTCGGTCACGGCGCCCGGGAGCCGGAGGAGGTCGGCGGGCGGTGGCAGTCCCAGCGGCATGGACGCCCGTTACCCCGCCGCGCCGGATCCAGGCGCGGCGGTCGGTGCCGGACCGCTCAGCCTGCCTCGGCGATCCGCTTGATTGCCGCGAGCGTCGCGGGGATGCCCTCGCGCGCCTGGCGGGTGCGCAGGTCGATCTGCTCCTGCGCCTCGTCGCCGAAGCGCTGGGCGAAGTAGGCCAGCCCGGCGGGGAGGAACTCCCAGGACTCGGTGAGCCGCGTGCCGCCGTCGGCCGGCCCGAGGGTGAAGCCCCAGCGGACGTAGCCCTTTCCGACGAGCCAGGCGAACTCCCGGCCGCGGTCGGCCGCCACGACCTGCGAGCGCGTCTCCCAGGTCCGGTCGGGGGTGACGTTGCGGCCGGTGAACCAGTCCCCGACCGTGCCCGAGGCGCCCTCGTCCCACCAGCAGGCCGCACAGACCGGGCTCCACTCGCCGGTGCGGGTCACGTCGGAGACCAGGTCGTAGACGTCCTCCGGGGACGCGGCCACGGTGATGGACTCGGAGTGACGTAGCTGGCGCACGCCAGAAGTCTCGCAGCCGTGATGCGTGGTCGGGTGGAAGGCCCGGGTATGCGCGCCGCGTGGAAGAGCTGCTGCAGGAAGTCGTCGACGTCCTGGTCGTCATCGTGGAGGCCTGCGGCGCCGCGGTCATCATCGTCGGGGCGGTCTGGGCCTTCGTCCGGTTCCTGTGGGTCGGGTTGCGGCACCGCGCGGCCGACGGCTTCCTCCCGGTCCGCCTGACGCTGGGTCGGTTCCTCGCCCTGGGGCTGGAGTTCCAGCTGGCCGGCGACGTCCTGCGCACGGCCGTGGCCCCCAGCTGGGAGGAGATCGGCCAGCTCGCCGCCATCGCCGCTATCCGGACGGCGCTGAACTACTTCCTGGGCAAGGAGATCGCCGAGGAGCGCCGGCAGATGGAGGAGGACGAGAACCGGTCCACCGACGGTCCGGACGACGCCTCGTCGTCGGGGACGGACCGGTCGACGTCGCGGGCCGGACGCACCAGGTGATCTCCACGCTGGCGGCCGTTTCCGGTGCCGCCGCGCAGCTCGTCGCCGGCGCGGCGCTCGTCAGCGGCCTGGTCACCCTCGCCGCCACCCGCCGGCCCGCGCTGGCCCTGGGCGTCCTGCTCGACATGCTGGTCGCCGCAGGGCTGCTCCGGCTGGTCGGTGCCCCCAGCTGGCAGGCGCTGGCCACCGCGGCCGTCGTCATCGGGCTGCGCCACCTGGTGGGCTACGGTCTGCGGCTCGGGGCCCGCTCGTGGGCGGAGACCCGGCTCCGCCGCCCGGGCCGGCCGCCCCGGCGGTACGACGACGCGGCGGGCCGCCTGCTCCGGCCGGCCTGGCGGGCGTGACGACCGGCCGGGCCGGCTGCGATCCGCGGGCCACCCCCTCCCCCGTCGTCGGGCCATCCCCGGTCGACAGCCCCGAGACGGTCGGCAGCCCGCCGGATCAGGCCCGGCCGGCGTCGACGGCCGCCGGCGTCTCCCCGCCCTCGAGGTCGCCCTCCGTGTCGAGGTAGGCCTGCTGCAGTTCGGCGAGCAGCGCCGGGTCGGGCTCGGCCCACATCTTCCGATCGACGGCCTCGAGCAGCCGCTCGGCGATGCCGTGGAGCGCCCACGGGTTCGACGTCTCCATGAACTCGCGGTTCTCCGGGTCGAGCACGTAGGTCTGGGCCAGCTTCTCGTACATCCAGTCGGCTACCACGCCGGTCGTGGCGTCGTAGCCGAACAGGTAGTCCACGGTCGCGGCCAGCTCGAAGGCGCCCTTGTAGCCGTGCCGGCGCATGGCGGCCAGCCACTTCGGATTGACCACCCGCGCGCGGAACACCCGGGCGGTCTCCTCGGTCAGCGATCGGGTGCGCACCTGCTCCGGGCGGGTGGAGTCACCGATGTAGGCCTTCGGTGCCGCACCGGTGAGCGCCCGCACCGTGGCCACCATGCCGCCGTGGTACTGGAAGTAGTCGTCGGAGTCGGCGATGTCGTGCTCGCGGGTGTCGACGTTCTTGGCCGCGACGGCGATCCGCTTGTACGCGGCCTCCATGTCCGGCCTCGCCTGCACGCCGTCGAGGTCGCGGCCGTAGGCGTAGCCGCCCCAGACCGCGTACACCTCCGCGAGGTCGGCGTCCCCGCGCCAGTCGCGGCTGTCGATCAGCGACAGCAGCCCCGCGCCGTAGGCACCCGGCTTGGACCCGAACACCCGGGTGGTGGCCCGCCGCCGGTCGCCGTGGGTGGCGACGTCGGCCTCCACGTGCGCCTTGACGAAGTTCTGGTCGTCGGGCTCGTCCAGGGAGGCCGCCAGGGTGACGGCGTCGTCGAGCATGGTCACCACGTGCGGGAAGGCGTCCCGGAAGAAGCCGCTGATCCGCACGGTGACGTCGATCCGCGGCCGGCCCAGCTCCTCGGGCGGGATCGGTTCGAGGCCGGTCACCCGTCGGGAGGCGTCGTCCCACACCGGGCGGACGCCGAGCAGCGCGAGCACCTCGGCGACGTCGTCGCCGGAGGTGCGCATCGCCGAGGTGCCCCACACCGACAGTCCGACCGAGCGGGGGTGGTCGCCGGTGTCGGCGACGTAGCGGGCGACCAGCGACTCGGCCATGGCCTGCCCGGTCTCCCAGGCCAGCCGGGAGGGCACCGCTCGCGGGTCGACCGAGTAGAAGTTGCGCCCGGTCGGCAGCACGTTGACCAGCCCGCGCAGCGGCGAGCCCGACGGCCCGGCCGGCACGTAGCCGCCCTCGAGCGCGTGGAGGGTGGCGTCGAGCTCGTCGGTGGTGCGCGCCAGCCGCGGCACCACCTCGTCGACGGCGAAGCGGAGGATCGCGGCCACCCCGTCGTCCGTCCTGCCGAGCACGTCTCCGACGACGTCGGCGACCGCGGCCGGCGACCAGCCGCGCGCCTCCATGCCGGCCACGAGCGCCTCCGCCCGGGCCTCGACCTCGTCGGTCGCCTTGAGCCCGGCGGTGCCGTCCTCGCGCAGGCCGAGCGCTTCGCGCAGCCCCGGCAGCGCCACCGACCCGCCCCAGATCTGCCGCGCGCGCAGCATGGCCAGCACGAGGTCGACCCGGTCCTGGCCGGCCGGCGGGGTGCCGAGGACGTGCAGCCCGTCGCGGATCTGGGAGTCCTTGATCTCGCAGAGCCACCCGTCGACGTGCAGGATCATCTCGTCGAAGTGGTCGTCCGCGGGCCGCTCGTTCAGGCCGAGGTCGGCGTCGAGCTTGGCGGCCTGCAGCAGGGTCCAGATCTGGGCGCGGACGGCCGGCAGCTTGGCCGGGTCCATGGCCGCGACGTTTGCGTGCTCGTCGAGCAGCTGCTCCAGCCGGGCGATGTCGCCGTAGGAGTCCGCGCGGGCCATCGGCGGAACCATGTGGTCGATCAGCGTGGCGTGGGCGCGGCGCTTGGCCTGGCTGCCCTCGCCGGGGTCGTTGACCAGGAACGGGTAGATCAGCGGCAGGTCGCCGATGGCGGCGTCGGGGCCGCACGAGGCCGACAGCCCCACCGTCTTGCCCGGCAGCCACTCCATGTTGCCGTGCTTGCCGACGTGCACCAGCGCGTGCGCACCGAAGGACTCCCGCAGCCACCGGTAGGCGGCCAGGTAGTGGTGCGAGGGCGGTAGGTCGGGGTCGTGGTAGATCGCGATCGGGTTCTCGCCGAAGCCGCGCGGCGGCTGCACCATCACCACGACGTTGCCCGCGCGCAGGGCGGCGAAGACGATCGCCTGGTCGTCGCCGTCGCCGTCCACGAACAGCGAGCCGGGCGCCTGGCCCCAGTGCTCCTCCATCGCGACCCGCAGGTCCGCGGGGAGTGTGTCGAAGAACGCGCGGTACTCGGCGGCGGGGATGCGGACCGGGTTGCCGCTGAGCTGCTCCTGCGTCAGCCAGTCGGCGTCCTGGCCACCGGCGGCGATGAGCGCGTGCACGAGCGCGTCGCCGTCGAGGTCGGCGACGCCGGGCAGCGCGCCCGGCCCGTCGAAGGGGCCGATGTCGTAGCCCTGGCCGGCCATCGCGGCGAGCAGCCGGACGACCGAGGCGGGGGTGTCGAGGCCGACGGCGTTGCCGATGCGGGCGTGCTTCGTCGGGTAGGCGGACAGCATGACCACGATCCGGCGCTCGGCGGGCGGAGTGTGCCGCAGCCGGGCGTGCGCGACGGCGGTGCCGGCCACGCGGGCGGCCCGCTCGGGGTCGGCCACGTAGTGCGTCAGCCCGTCGGCGTCGGTCTCCTTGAACGAGAACGGCACGCTGATCAGCCGGCCGTCGAACTCCGGGATCGCGACCTGGTTGCCGACGTCGAGCGGCGAGAGGCCGTCGTCATCGGCGAGCCACTCCGCGCGGGAGCGGGTGAGGCAGAGCCCTTGGATCACCGGGACGTCGAGCTCGGCCAGGGCCCCGATGTCCCAGGCGCCGTCGTCCCCGCCGGCGGAGGCGGTCGCCGGCCGGGAGCCGCCGGCGGCGAGCACCGTGACGACGAGGGCGTCGGCCCCGCGCAGCGTGTCGAGGAGGTCGGGCTCGACGGTGCGCAGGCTGGCGGTGAACACCGGCAGCGCCTGGCCGCCGGCGTCCTCGATCGCGGTGCAGAGCTCCTCGACGAACGCGGTGTTCCCGGCCAGGTGGTGCGCCCGGTAGTACAGGACGGCGATCCGCGGGCCGGTCGTCGCCCGGGCGGTGCGCTCCAGCAGCCCCCAGTCGGGGGCGACCGACGGCGGGTCGAAGCCTTCGCCGGTGAGCAGCACCGTGTCCGAGAGGAAGCGGTGCAGCTGGACGAGATTGTCCGGCCCGCCCTGGGCGAGGTAGCCGTGCGCCTCGGTGGCCACGCCCATCGGAACGGTGGAGAGCTCCATCAGCTCGGCGTCGGGCACCTGCTCGCCGCCGAGGACGACGACCGGCGCGGGCCCGGCCAGCAGCGGCGCGAGCATCTCCTCGTACTGCCGCCGGACGCCGAGGATGCGGACCACCACCACGTCGCTGCCCTCGACCAGCGCGGCGACACCGTCGGTGCCGAGGCGGACCGGGTTGCCCAGGCGCCAGTCGGCGGCGCTGGCACGGGCGGACAGCAGGTCGGTGTCGCTGGTGGAGAGCAGGGTGAACACGCGTTCGGCCTCCCTCGGGGTCCGCGCCCCGGTCCGCTCGGCACGGCAGCCGGAGTGTCTGGCTCACCCGAGGGCTCACAGTGGCGGGACCGCACCGGGATCGCACCGGTTTCCTCGCTGCACTGCCGTGATGTGGCCCGGACGCTACCGGGGTGCCTGCGCGGCGCGGGGCAGCACCCACCGTCCGCATCCGGGGGGAAGGAGGGCTATCGACCGGTTCCTCGGCGAAGGGCGATGCGGAACGCGGAGGTCGCCGTCGTGCAGCACACCGCGACCCCCGACCAGCACCGCCGCGCGGCCGCCATGGCCGGGGCCCGGAGCCGGGCGGACCGCCGCGGGTGTGGATGTCCTTCGACGCCGGCGGGCCGGGCGCCGGGACGTAGCCTTCTCCGCCATGACCTTCCCGGCGGCGGCCCGCGACCGTGCGGACGCCTGCCCGGGCGCCCTGCAGACCCACCCGGCCGCCGACGGCGCGCTGGCGCGGGTGCGGGTGCCCGGCGGCGTCCTCACCACCGCACAGCTGCGGGTGCTGACGACCGCGGCCGGAGAGCTCGGCGACGGCGCGCTCGAGCTGACCAGCCGCGGCAACGTGCAGTTGCGCGGGCTGGCGCGCGGGTCGGAGCCTGAGCTGGGCGAGCGGCTGGCGGCGGCCGGGCTGCTGCCGAGCCCGACGCACGAGACCGCGCGCAACGTGCTCGCCAGCGTGCTCAGCGGCCGCTCCGGCGGGCTGGTCGACGCGCGTCCGTGGGTGCCGGCCTTCGACGCCGGTCTGTGCGCCGACCCCGCCCTCGCGCAGCTGCCGGGCCGCTTCCTGGCCGCGTTCGACGACGGCCGCGGCGACGTCGCCGGGCAGGGTGCCGACGTCACCGTCCTCGCGCTCGCCCCCGACGCGGTGGCACTGCTCCTGGCCGGCGCCGACTCCGGCGTCCGGGCCCGGCCCGAGGACGCGGTGGACCTGGCGCTGGCCGCCACGCGCGCCTTCGTCGCCGAGCGGGCGGCCCAGGGCGGTACCGCCTGGCGGCTGGCGGAGCTGGCCGGCGGCGCGGAGCGGGTCGCGGCGGCCCTGCGCGGCCCCCGGGCAGAGCGGGTGCCGGCGCCGAGCGCACCCCGGACCGGCCCCGCCGGTCCGGTGGCCCAGGACGACGGGCGGACGGCGCTGGTCGCCGTCGTCCCGCTGGGGCGGCTCACGGCCGGACAGGCCGCCGTGCTCGCCGACGTCGGCCCGTCCGAGCTGCAGCTGACGCCGTGGCGCAGCGTCGTGGTACCCGACCTCGCCGACGGGAGCGCGTCGGACGCCCTGGCGGCGGCCGGTCTGGTCCTGGAGCCCGGCAGCCCCTGGCTGCACGTCACCTCCTGCGCCGGCCTGCCCGGGTGCGCGAAGTCGCGAGCCGACGTACGTGCCGACGCCGAGGCCGCTGTCGCGGCCGGCACCCTGCCCGCCGGCGGGGCACGACAGCACTGGGCCGGCTGCGAACGCCGCTGCGGCCGGCCGGCCGGCGGCGTGGTCGACGTCGTGGCGACCGGCTCGGGCTACCGCGTCGACAGGGATCCGATCTCCCGCTGAGGCAGCGCCGGCGACGAGAGCCGTCGGCCCGTCAAGACGTCACGGCAAGCTGTGGACGAGCCGCTCACCTGGGGATTCGTCCTGCGCCGGCGGCTGGCCGGCGATATTCTTCGTACATGCGTTCGACGGGTGGGTCCGATGCGCTGAGCCGGTTGGCGGGCGCGCTGGACGACCTGGCCGCCGAGGACCTGGCGGGCCGGTTCGGCCCGGAGTTGCTCGACCGGCTCGGTGGCCTGTTGACCGCGTCGAACCGGCTGGCCGCGCAGGTGGCGCGCACGGTGCGGGAGTGCGAGCTGACCCAGGCCGCCGAGCACGACGGGCTGAAGACGATGGCCTCCTGGCTGCGCGGCCACGCCGGGTTCTCGGCGGCTGCGGCGTCGCGGTTGGTGGGTTCGGGGCGGGCGCTGGCGGAGCTGCCGGCGGTCGCTGCCGCGGCGGTGGCCGGCGTTGTGACGCCGGAGGGGGTGGCCGCGGTCGCGCCGGTCGCGGCGCCGAAGCACCTGGCCGCCGCGCAGGCGCAGGGCGTCGATGTGGCCGGGGTGGCTGCGGCCTTGGCGGAGGTGGCGGCGACCCAGCCCTACGCCGAGCTGCGGCAGGTGGTGCACCACTACCTGGCCCGGCTGGACCCCGACGGACCCGAACCCGACCCGACCGAGCAGCGGTCGCTGGTGATCGTGCGGCACGCCGACGGATCGGTGTCCTTGCGCGGTGAGCTCGACGCCGTCGGCGGGGAGAAGCTGCAGGCCGCGGTCGAGTCGATCACGCAGGCCACCCGCCCCTCGGGTGACACGCGGACGCGGGCGCAGCAGTCCGCCGACGCCCTGGTGCAGCTGGCCGACAACCAGCTCGCGGCCGGGTCCCTGCCGGTGCTGCGGACGGTCAAGCCGCACGTGGTGGTGCGCGTGGACCTGACCGACCTGGTCGACCCTTCGAGGGGCCCGGCCGCGGGGCGGATGGGCTTCGGCGCGACGATCTCCGCCGCCCGTGCCCGCTGGCTGGCCTGCGACGGCACCATCACCCGCATCGTGCTCGGCCCCGAAGGTCAACCGCTGGACCTGGGCCGCAGCCACCGGGTCGTGCCACCCCATCTGCGCCGGGCGGTGGAGGCCCGCGACGGCGGCTGCGTGTTCGCCGGCTGCGACGCCCCGTCCCACTGGTGCGACGTCCACCACCTGATCCACTGGGCCGAGGGTGGCGACACCTCACTGGACAACTCAGGGCTGCTATGCGAACAGCACCACACCAAGGTCCACCACGGATTCCGGATCGAACGCCAACCCGACGGACGATGGCGCACCTGGCGCCCCGACGGCACCGAGATCCTCATCCTCCCCCGCCGCACCGAGCAGACGGCCGACGCGCGCGCGGGCTGATCCCGGCTGCCCGCCGTTCCCCGGAGCGAATGGTCGCAGCCTGGGACGTAGCCTCCCTGCCGATGTACGACTACGAGAAGGACGGCGCCGAGATCTACCGGCGCTCGTTCGCGACCATCCGCGCCGAGGCGGACCTCACGAGCCTGCCCGCCGACGTCGCCCAGGTGGCGGTGCGGATGATCCACGCCTGCGGGCAGGTCGACCTGGTCGACGACGTCGCCCACTCCGGCGCGGTGGTCGAGCGCGCCCGCGAGGCGCTGCGCGCCGGCGCACCGGTGCTCTGCGACGCGCAGATGGTCGCCAGCGGCATCACCCGCCGGCGGCTGCCGAAGGACAACGACGTCGTCTGCACCCTGAACGACCCGCGCACCCCCGGCCTGGCCGCCGACCTCGGCACCACCCGCACCGCCGCCGCCCTGGAGCTGTGGCGCGACCGGCTCGACGGCGCCGTCGTCGCGATCGGCAACGCGCCCACCGCCCTGTTCCACCTGCTGGAGATGGTGGCCGCGGGCGCACCCCGGCCGGCCGCCGTCATCGGCATCCCGGTCGGGTTCATCGGCGCGGTCGAGTCCAAGGAGGCCCTCGCCGCCTCCGACCTGGAACACCTGGTGGTGCACGGCCGGCGCGGCGGCAGCGCGATCACCGCTGCGGCGATCAACGCGATAGCGAGCACCGAGGAGTGAGCACCACGGACGCCACCACCCCCGGCCGTCTCTACGGGGTCGGGTTGGGCCCCGGCGACCCGGAGCTGGTCACCGTCAAGGCCGCCCGCCTGATCGGGTCCGCCGACGTCGTGGCGTTCCACGCCGCCCGGCACGGGCGGTCGGTCGCCCGCGCGCTGGCCGAGCCCTACCTGCGGGAAGGCCAGGTCGAGGAGCTGCTGGTCTACCCGGTCACCACCGAGACCACCGACCACCCCGGCGGCTACCAGGGTGCGATCGACGAGTTCTACGAGGCCGCCGCCGCCCGGCTCGCCGCGCACCTCGACGCCGGCCGCGACGTCGTCGTCCTCGCCGAGGGCGACCCGCTCTTCTACGGCTCCTACATGCACATGCACAAGAGGCTGGCACACCGCTACCCGACCGAGGTGGTCCCGGGCGTCACCAGCGTCAGCGGCGCGGCCGCCGCCGTCGGCCGGCCGCTGGTCGAGCGTGACGAGGTCCTCACCGTCCTGCCCGGCACCCTGCCGGCCGACGAGCTCGCCGCGCGGCTCGCGGCCACCGACTCCGCCGCGGTCATGAAGCTCGGCCGCACGTTCCCCCGGGTGCGCGAGGCCTTCGAGCGGGCCGGCGTCCTCGACCGGGCCCTCTACGTCGAGCGCGCCACCACCGATCGCCAGCGCTGCCTGCCGCTGGCCGACGTCGACCCGGCGAGCGTCCCGTACTTCTCCCTGGCCCTGCTGCCCAGCCCGCTGACCCCACAGGGCACCGGGCCGGCCCCGCCGACCGGACAGGCCGCACCGCACGGCGAGGTCGTCGTCGTCGGCCTCGGCCCCGGCTCGCGGAGCTGGACGACGCCGGAGGCCGCCGAGGCGCTGGCCTGCGCCGACGACCTCGTCGGCTACGGCCCCTATCTGGACCGGGTGGCGGCCAATCCCCGCCAGACCCGCCACGCCAGCGACAACCGCGTCGAGGCCGACCGCGCCGCGCACGCCCTGGAGCTGGCGCGGTCCGGCCGGCGGGTGGCCGTCGTGTCCAGCGGGGACCCGGGGGTCTTCGCCATGGCAGCCGCGGTGCTGGAGGTCGCCGAGCGGCCCGAGTTCGCCGGCGTCCCGGTGCGCGTGGTGCCCGGGCTCACCGCCGCCCAGGCGGTGGCCTCCCGGGTCGGCGCTCCGCTCGGCCACGACTTCTGCGTCATGTCGCTGTCCGACGTCCTGAAGCCCTGGGAGGTGATCGTCGACCGGCTGCGGCACGCGTCCGCCGCCGACCTGGTCATCGCCCTGTACAACCCGCGGTCGAAGCACCGCCCGCACCAGCTCGGCGAGGCGCTGCAGGTGCTGCTGGAGACGCGCCCCCCGGAGACCGTGCTGGTCGTGGGCCGGGACGTCGGCGGCCCCGAGGAGACCGTCCGGGTCACCACCCTCGGCGCGCTGGACCCGGCGACGGTGGACATGCGCTGCCTGGTCATGATCGGCTCGTCGCAGACCCGGGTCACGCCGTCGGGAGCGGTCTACACCTCCCGCAGCTACCCGCGCTGACACGCCGGGCGGGAATGCCGGGGAGATCGTTGCCCTTGCCCACCACCGTGGCACCTCCGACGCTCTCCCGCACCCCCGCGTTCTGGACCACGGCCGGCCTCCTCCTGCTGGTGCTCGCCGCGTCCGGCGTGCCGACGCCGCTGTACCGCGTCTACCAGGAGCAGTTCGGCTTCGGTCCGGGCATGCTGACGACGGTCTTCGGTATCTACGCCCTCGCGCTGCTGGCCGCGCTGCTCGTCGCGGGCGGGCTCTCCGACCACGTCGGACGCCGGCCGGTGGTGGCCGCCGGGCTGCTGCTGCAGGCGGCCGCCATGCTGGTCTTCCTGACCGCGGACGCGGTGAGCTGGCTGCTGGTGGCCCGCGTGCTGCAAGGCTTGTCCATGGGCGTGCTGACCGGCACGCTGGGCGCCCTGCTGCTGGACACCCAGCACGCGAACCGCCCGCTCGGTGCCCTGGTGAACAGCGCCGGCCCCGGCGTCGGGCTGTCCCTGGGCGCGGTCAGCGCAGCGGTGGTCGTCGAGTACGTGGCCTCGCCCACCCGGTGGGTCTTCGCCGTCCTGACCGCCGCCCTCCTGCTGGCCGCGGCCGTCGTCGCGCTGCTGCCGGAGACGTCACCCCGGGGTCCCGGTGCGCTGCGCTCGCTGCGGCCGACGGTGCGGGTGCCCCGGACCCAGCGCCCGGCCTTCTTCGCCGCGGTGCCGGCCATGGTCGCGGCCTGGGCCCTCGGCGGCCTCTACCTGTCCCTCGGCCCGTCGCTGGTCGCCTCCGTCTTCGGCATCGAGGACCACCTGGTCGGCAGCCTGCTGGTGCTGGCCATGCAGGGCACGGCTGCCGTCGGCGCCGTGCTGGGCCGCAACCTCGCCCCGGAGCGGGCCATGGTCGCCGGCGCCGCGGTGTTCGCCGTCGGAGTGGCCGGGACGATCGCCGCCCTGGTCACCGGGCAGGTCGCGGTGCTCTTCGTCTCGGCGGTCGTCTCCGGGCTCGGCTTCGGCCTGTCGTTCCTCGGGGCGGTGGCGACCGTCAGCGCCGGCGTCGCGCCTGCCGAGCGCGCCGGGCTGCTGTCCAGCGTGTTCGTCGTCGGCTACCTGAGCTTCAGCGTCCCGGCGGTGGTCGCGGGCTCTGCCGCGGCGGTGATCGGCCTCGAGACCGTCACCGAGATCTACGCCGCGGTGCTCGTCGTCCTGGCGCTGCTGGCCATCGGCGGGGTGCGGCTGCGCCGCCGCCGCGCCCGGCTCCCCGAGGGCGCGCCCGGCCCGACCGCGGAACGCCTCCCGGCCTGACAGGAGGAGTTCGTCCTCCCCACCCCACGCAGGCCCCGGGGCAGAGCCGGGTCGGGGGTCAGCTGTACGGCTGGACCTTGAGCGCCCGCGCCAGGGAGGCGGCGTTCTCGGCCAGGGTCGCGGTCGTGGAGGCGACGGCCTCGGGCGTCTGGTCGAGGTCCATGTAGTCGGTGCCGCCCATCGCCTGGTCGTTCCAGTAGGTCTCACACGTGACGATCAGATCGCGTGCGACCGAACCCAGTCCGCGGCAGCTCCGACCGTCGCGGCCACCGGCACTCCCTGCGGCAGCGCCGGACGGCGCACGACCACGACGGGCAGGCCCAGCTCGCGGGCGGCGGTGAGCTTCGCGGCCGTCATCGGTCCCCCGCTGTCCTTGGTGACGACGACCTCGACGCCGTGCTCCCCCATCAGCGCCCGCTCCGCCGCGACGTCGAACGGCCCGCGGTCGAGCAGCACGGTGGCCCGCCGCGGCAGCGGGGGGGACGGCGGATCGACCGAGCGCACCAGGCAGTGCCCGGGCACGTCGGCGAAGGCGGCGAGCCCCTGCCGGCCGGTCGTCACGAACACCGAGCCGAACCCGGCCACCGCGGCCGCGGCGTCGGCCAGCGAGTCGACCCAGCGCCAGTCGTCGCCCGGTCGCGCCGTCCAGCCGGGTCGCTGCAGGCGCAGCAGCGGGATGCCGGTGGCCGCCGATGCCTCGGCCGCCGTGGCCGTCATCCCGGCGGCGAACGGATGCGTCGCGTCGACCACCGCCGCGGTGGGCGCCTCCCGCAGCCACGCCACCAGCCCGGCGACCCCGCCGAAACCGCCGATCCGCACGCGCCCCGGCGGCAGCGCCGGATCGGCCACCCGGCCGGCCAGCGAACTGACCACGTCGATCCCCGCGCCCGCGAGCGCCGCGGCCAGCCGCCGCCCCTCGCCGGTGCCGCCGAGCACCAGCACCCGGCCGGTCACCTGATCCCGCCGTGCATGCTGATCCCGTGACGACGGCGGATCGGGCGGAGGGCACCGGCCTGCGCTCCGGCTGGACCACCGGGGCCTGCGCCACCGCAGCGACCACCGCCGCGTACACCGCGCTGCTCACCGGCGAGTTCCCCGATCCGGTGACCATCGACCTGCCGAAGGACCGCCACCCGTCCTTCGCGCTGGCCGTCGAGCGGCTCGAGGACGGCGCCGCCACCGCGGGCGTCGTCAAGGACGCCGGCGACGACCCCGACGTCACGCACGGCGCGCTCGTCTCCGTCCGCATCACCCCCGGGGAGCCGGGCAGCGGCGTGACGTTCCGGGCCGGCGACGGCGTCGGCACCGTGACCAAGCCGGGGCTGCCGCTGCCGGTGGGCGAGCCGGCGATCAACCCGATGCCCCGGCAGTTCATGCGGGAGCACGTGGCCGCGGTCGCCGCCCGGCACGGCGGAACCGGCGACGTCGTCGTGGAGGTGTCCGTCGAGCACGGCGCGGAGCTGGCCCGCCGCACCTGGAACCCGCGGCTGGGCATCCTCGGCGGGCTGTCGATCCTCGGCACCACGGGCGTCGTCGTGCCGTACTCGTGCTCGGCGTGGATCGACTCGATCCGCCGCGGGGTCGACGTCGCGCGCGCCGCCGGCCGCGCGCACGTCGCGGCCTGCACCGGCAGCACCAGCGAACGGGTGGCGGTCGAGACCTACGGGCTCCCCGAGGACGCGCTGCTGGACATGGGGGACTTCGCCGGCGCCGTCCTCAAGTACCTGCGCCGCCACCCGGTCGAGCGGCTGACCATGGCCGGGGGCATCGGAAAGCTGGCCAAGCTGGCCGACGGCCACCTGGACCTGCACTCCGGTCGCTCCCAGGTGTCGACCGACTCGCTGGCGGCCATGGTCGAGGGCGCCGGCGGATCCCCCGGGCTGGCCGATCGGGTGCGCGCGGCCAACACGGCCCTCGACGCCCTGCAGCAGTGCCAGGCGGACGGGCTGCCGCTCGGCGACCTGGTGGCCGCCGGCGCGCGCCGGACCGCGCTCGGCGTCCTGCGCGGCGCACCGGTCGCAGTCGACGTGCTCGTCATCGACCGCGCCGGGACCGTCGTGGGACGCGCCTAGCTGCGGCATCTCGTCGTCGAGTACAGGTGGCTGTCGGGGAACTCGCCGGCGGTGAGCACCGAGCCCACGATCACCACGGCGGTGCGGGTCACCCCGGCCGCCTCCACCTGACCGGCGATGTCGGCCAGCGTGCCGCGGAGGACCAGCTCGTCGTCGCGGCTGGCCCGCGCCACGACGGCGACCGGGCAGTCGACCCCGTACGAGGGCACCAGCTCGGGCACCAGCGCGGCGATCCGCTGCACCGCGAGGTGGAGCACGAGGGTGGCGCGGGACGCGCCGAGGGTGGTCAGGTCCTCCCCCGGCGGCATCGGCGTCGACCGCGCGGACGTGCGGGTGAGGATCACCGTCTGCCCCACCCCCGGGACGGTCAGCTCCCGCTTGAGCGACGCCGCCGCGGCGGCGAACGCGGGCACCCCGGGGACGACGTCGTAAGGAACGCCGGCCGCGTCCAGACGACGCATCTGCTCGGCCATCGCGCTGTAGACCGACGGATCGCCGGAGTGCAGCCGCGCGGCGTCGTGGCCGGCCTCGTGCGCGGCGACCAGCTCGGCGGTGATCCGGTCGAGGTCGAGGTTCGCGGTGTCGACCAGCCGGGCGCCCGCCGGCGCGGTGTCCAGCAGCTCACGGGGCACCAGCGCGCCGGCGTAGAGGCAGACCGGCGCGGTGGCGATGAGCCGGGCGGCCCGGACCGTGATGAGGTCCGCCGCTCCCGGCCCGGCTCCGATGAAGTGCACCGTCACGGCTTGACTCCCGACCAGATCGTCACAGGCATGGCCGCCTTCCACCCGGTGAAGCCGCCCACCGGTGTGCCGTGGGCGACGCCGAGCCGCACCAGCTCGCCACCGCAGCGCGCGTACCGGTCGGCGAGCACCGCCTCGCTCTCCAGCGTGACGGCGTTGACCACCAGCCGGCCACCGGCGGGCAGGGCGTCCCAGCAGGCGTCGAGCACGCCGGGCGCCGTGGCGCCGCCCCCGACGAAGACCGCGTCCGGGGCGGGCAGCCCGGCCAGGGCCTCCGGCGCCCGCCCCTCCACCACGTCCAGGCCGGGTACGCCGAGCCGGACGGCGTTGCGGCGCACCCGCGCGGCGCGGTCCGGGTGGGCCTCGATCGCCACCGCGCGGCAGGACGGGTGGGTGCGCAGCCACTCGATCCCGATGGACCCGGCGCCCGCGCCGACGTCCCAGAGCAGCTGCCCGGGCAGCGGGGCCAGGCGGGCCAGGGTCACCGCGCGCACGTCCCGCTTGGTCAGCTGGCCGTCGTGCTCGTAGGCGTCGTCGGGCAGCCCGGGAACGGTCGGCAGCGGCACGGTGCCGGGGTCGGCCACCACCTCCACGGCGGTGATCACCAGCGGATCGGTCTCCGGGTGCGGCCAGCCGGCCGCCGTACCGGTGAACGCGCGCTCGCCGGGCCCGCCCAGCTGGGCCAGCGCGGTGAGCCGGCTGCCGCCGGAGCCGAGCGAGGCGAGCAGGGCCGCCACGGCCGCGGGCGTGCCCGTGTCGGAGCCGAGCACCAGCAGCCGGCGCCCCGGCGTCGCGTGCGGCGCGACGAGCTCCACCGGACGTCCCACGACGGAGACCACCTGCGTCTCCTCGACCGCCCAGCCGAGCCGGGCGCACGCCAGCGTCACCGACGACGGGTGCGGGACGACGTCGACCGCGCCCGGGCCCAGCAGCCGGACCAGCGACGTGCCGATCCCCGAGAGCATCGGGTCGCCGCTGGCTAGCACCACGACCCGGCGGCCCGGGTGCGCAGCGGGGAGCGCCCGCAGCGCGGGGGCCACCGGCGAGGGCCAGGGCACCCGCTCGGCGGCCGCCCCGGGCGGCACCAGCGCCAGCTGCCGGGCGCTCCCGCGCAGCACATCGGCGGCCTCGATCGACCGGCGCGCGGCCGGGGACAGGCCGTCCCAGCCGTCGGCGCCGATGCCGACGACCACGACCGGGGACGCGGTCGTCGCCGGGGACGGTCCGGGGGCGGCGGCAGGCACATCGGCAGATCCTAGGGACGACGCCCGGACGGTGGCAGGGAGATCAGGCCCAGCGGCGCAGCAGCCGAGCGATGAGCGGCGCGCTGAGCAGCATGACGAACAGCCGCAGCAGCTGGACGGCGAGAACGAACGTGGTGTCGGCGCCCGTGGAGGTCGCCGTCACGAGGACGGCGTTCATGCCGCCCGGCGTGGTGGCCAGGTAGCCGTCGAGCGGGCTGACGCCGGTCGCCGCGGCGAGGGCCACACCGAGGCCGGCGCACGCCACGCTGAGCACGACCAGCACCGCGAGTGCCAGCGGCAGGACCTCCCTGACCATGCGCAGGCTGGCCCGCGTGAAGTTCAGTCCCACCAGCAGGCCGACCACGAGGAACGCGAGCTCGGCCAGCGGAAAGGGCACGCCGGCCCCACCGGACAGACCGCCCAGGTCCAGCGCGGCGGCCACGAGCATCGGGCCGAGCAACGAGGCGACCGGCAGACGCAGCAGCGTCGCCGCGGCGGTGCCGACCACCCCGCACACCGCCGTGAACCCCAGCTCCGTCCACCATCCGGGGGCCGTGACCGCACCGATCCCGGGGCCGCCCACGGGGTCCGCGGAGAACACCAGGAGCGCCACGGCGGGCAGCGTCAGCACGATCAGCAGTACCCGGAGGTACTGCAGAACCGCCACCATCCGCTCGTCCGCGCCGAGCTCGCGGGCCATCAGCGTGATCCCGGAGGCCCCACCGGCCACCATCGAGAAGGCACCGGTCACCCGGCTGATGCCCCGGCGCAGCGCCATGAGCTGCCCGGCCACCAGGCTGAGGACCAGGGTCGCGACCGTGACCAGCAGGACCGGCAGCCAGTCCGAGGCAATGGCCACCACGGTGTCCATCTGCACCAACGTGCCCACCTTGACGCCGATGACCACCTGGGCGGCAGTCGTCGCGTGCTGCGGGAGGGTCAGCTTGCGCGGGACCGCGAGCGCGCGGGCGAGCCCCACCAACAGGCCGGCGAACAGCGGCGGCGAGGGCACCCCCAGGGCCTCGAAGCCGAGGATGACGAGGACGCCGAGGACCAGGATGGCGAGCAGGTCCACGGACCGCAGCCATGCATCCCGCGCTCCCACACCGGCTCCCGTCGTCGTCCGGGATCATTCTCCGTCCGCAGGGCCCGTAGGGGCAGAGACTCGGGTCACACGTCGGTGACGGGTCCGACCTCCGCGACGTCGGCGACGCGTGGATCTGCGGCCGGGGCGTCCGGTGGATCACCGCCGCGAAGACCGTCCCGGTCGTCGAGCGACGGGCCGCCTGTCGGGGCGTCGTGCACTCGTGGTCTCATGACCACTGCCACGCGACGGCAGCGGAGGAAGCCCGGTGAGATTCCGGCGCGGTCCCGCCACTGTGACCGGGGAGTCCGTCCCCAGCGAAGGCCACTGCTCCCTCGGGGGCGGGAAGGCCGGGGACGGACGTCGAGCCGGGAGCCAGGAGACTCCAGCCGTCGTCCCTGCCACCTCCGGGCGTGGACACCCGGGGAGAGGATGCGCGCCATGCTCGGGTACCCCGCATGAGCTTTCCCTTCACCGCCGTCGTCGGCATGGACGACCTGCGCCTGGCGCTGCTGCTGAACGCCGTCTCCCCCGCCGTCGGCGGCGTGCTGGTGCGCGGTGAGAAGGGCACTGCGAAGTCGACCAGCGTGCGCGCGCTGGCCGCCGTTCTGCCCCCGGTGGCGGTGGTGGCCGGCTGCCGGTTCGGCTGCGACCCGGCCGCGCCCGACCCCACGTGCCCCGACGGCCCGCACGAGGCCGGCGCCGCCGCCCGCAGCCGCCCGGCGCGGCTGGTCGAGCTGCCGGTCGGCGCCTCGGAGGACCGGCTGGTCGGCTCCCTGGACCTCGAGCGGGCGCTCACCGAGGGCGTGAAGGCCTACGAGCCCGGGCTGCTGGCCGCCGCCCACCGCGGGGTGCTCTACGTCGACGAGGTCAACCTGCTGCACGACCACCTGGTCGACCTGCTGCTCGACGCCGCCGCGCTGGGCACCGCCTACGTCGAGCGGGAGGGCATCTCGGTGCGGCACGCCGCCCGCTTCCTGCTCGTCGGCACGATGAATCCCGAGGAGGGCGAGCTCCGCCCCCAGCTGCTCGACCGCTTCGGGCTGACCGTGGAGGTCGCCGCGCCGCGCGACCCGGCCGTGCGCGCGGAGGTCGTCCGCCGCCGGTTCGCCTCCGACGCCGACCCGGCCGGGTTCGCCGCGGCATGGGCGGACGACGAGACCGCGCTGGCCGAGCGGATCGCCGCCGCCCGCGCCCGCCTGCCGCACGTCGTGCTCTCCGACGGTGCGCTGCGCCAGGTCACCGCCGTCTGCGCCGCCTTCGACGTCGACGGGCTGCGGGCCGACCTGGTCACCGCCCGCGCCGCCATCGCGCACGCCGCCTGGTGCGGGCGCGACGAGGTCACCGAGGACGACGTCCGCGTCGCCGCCCGGCTCGCGCTGCCGCACCGCCGGCGGCGCAACCCGTTCGACGCTCCCGGCCTCGACGACGACACCCTCGACCAGGCGCTCAGCGACTCCCGCCCCGACGACGGCCCCGACGACGAGCCGCCGACCGACGGCCCCGACGGCGGCGGCCCCGACGACGGCGGCGCGGGCCCCGGCGACGCAACCGGCGGCCCGGACCAGGGCGGCCCGGACCCAGGCAAAGGAAGCAATACCTACGGATCCGGCCCCGAGGCGCAGGTAACGGATCCAATGCCCGGCGACGGCGAGGACGCGGGCGAGCCGCCGCCCTCGCCGCGCGGCGAGGGCGGCGGCCAGGCCGAGGCGGCGCCCGCTCCCGAGCGCTCCGCCGTCACCCCGGCGGACCCGTTCCGCACCCGCCGGCTGGAGGTTCCCGGCATCGGCGCGGGGGCGGCCGGGCGCCGCTCCCGCGCCCGGGCCGAGCGCGGCCGGGTGGTGGGCTCGACCCACCCGGCCGGCGCCGTCACCCGGCTGCACCTGCCCGCCACCGTGCTCGCCGCCGCCCCGCACCAGCTGGCCCGCGGCCGCACCGGCCCGGGGCTGCGAGTCGTCCGGGACGACCTGCGCCAGGCCACGCTCGAGGGGCGCGAGGGCAACCTCGTCCTCTTCGTCGTCGACGCCAGCGGTTCCATGGGCTCCCGGGCCCGGATGACGGCGGTGAAGGGCGCGGTCCTCTCCCTGCTCCTCGACGCCTACCAGCGCCGGGACAAGGTCGGCCTGATCACCTTCCGCGGGGCCGGCGCCGAGCTGGCCCTGCCGCCCACCTGGTCGGTGGAGGCCGCCGCCGCGCGGCTGACCGGGCTGCCCACCGGCGGGCGCACGCCGCTGGCCGCCGGGCTGCTGCGCGCCGCCGAGGTGCTCCGGGTGGAGCGGGTGCGCGATCCGCGCCGCCGGCCGCTGCTCGTCGTCGTCACCGACGGCCGGGCCACCGGGGCGCGCGGGGGCGATCACCTGGGCGACGCCCGCCGGGCGGCCGGCCTCCTCGCGGCGGCGGACGTCGCCGCCGTGGTCGTCGACTGCGAGTCCGGGCCGGTGCGGCTCGGGCTGGCCGGCGGGCTCGGGGCCGCCCTCGGCGCGCAGACGCTGCGCCTGGAGGAACTGGCCGCGGACTCGCTGGCGGCGACCGTCCGCAGCGCCCGGGCGGCGGCCTGATGCCCCGGGGACAGGTCGAGGTCGTCCCCGCCGACGGGCTGACCACGCGGCAGCGGCGCAACCGCCCCCTGCTCGCCGTGCACACGGGCGAGATGAAGGGGAAGTCCACCGCCGCCTTCGGCATGGCGATGCGGGCGTGGAACCAGGGCTGGTCGATCGCGGTCTACCAGTTCGTCAAGAGCGCGAAGTGGAAGGTCGGCGAGGAGAACGCGCTGACCGCCCTGGGCCGGCTGCACGAGCAGACCGGCGAGGGCGGCCCCGTGGTCTGGCACAAGATGGGGTCGGGCTGGAGCTGGTCGCGCCGCCAGGGCACCGAGGTCGACCACGCCGCCGACGCCGCCGAGGGCTGGGCGCAGATCCGGCGCGACCTCGCCGCCGAGGCGCACCGGTTCTACGTGCTCGACGAGTTCACCTACCCGCTGAAGTGGGGCTGGGTCGACGTCGACGAGGTGGTGCAGACCCTGGTGAACCGGCCGGGCAACCAGCACGTCGTCATCACCGGGCGTGACGCTCCTCCGGCGCTCGTCGAGGCCGCCGACCTGGTCGTGGAGATGACCAAGGTCAAGCACCCGATGGACGCCGGCCAGAAGGGCCAGCGGGGCATCGAATGGTGACGGTCCCGAGAGTGGTGGTCGCCGCGCCGAGCAGCAACGCGGGGAAGACCTCGATCGCCACCGGGCTGATCGCCGCCCTGACCGCGCGGGGGCTGACCGTCTCCCCGCACAAGGTCGGCCCCGACTACATCGATCCCGGCTACCACGGCCTCGCCGCCGGCCGGCCCGGGCGCAACCTCGACCCCTGGCTGGTCGGTGAGGAGCGGATCGCCCCGCTGTTCCTGCGCGGCGCCGTGCACCCGCAGCCCGCCGACGTCGCCGTCGTGGAAGGCGTGATGGGCCTGTTCGACGGCGCCGCGCACCCCTCGGTCGAGCCGGGGTACGCCTCGACCGCGCACGTCGCCCGGCTGCTGCGGGCCCCGGTGGTCCTGGTCGTCGACGCCGCTTCGCAGGCGCACAGCGTCGCGGCGCTCGTGCACGGGTTCGCCACCTTCGACCCGTCGGTGCGCCTCGGCGGGGTGGTCCTCAACCGCGTGGGCACCGACCGGCACGAGACGATCCTGCGGGAGGCGCTGGGCGCGGCCGGCGTGCCCGTGCTCGGCGCCGTCCGCCGGGACGACCGGCTGCACACGCCCTCGCGCCACCTCGGGCTGGTGCCCGCCGCCGAGCGGTCGGCCGCGGCGGTGGACACGGTGCGCCGGCTCGGCGAGGTCGTCGCCGGCAGCGTGGACCTGGCCGCCGTCCTGGCGCTGGCCCGCACCGCTCCCCCGCTGGACGCGGCTGCCTGGAACCCGACCGTCGAGGTCCCACCGGTCGCCGGCCGCCCGCGCATCGCGGTCGCCGGCGGGCCAGCGTTCACCTTCGGCTACGCGGAGAACACCGAGCTGCTCGAGGCCGCCGGCGCCGAGGTGGTGACCGTCGACCCGCTGCGCGACGAGACCCTTCCCGAGGGCACCGCCGGGCTGGTGGTCGGCGGCGGGTTCCCGGAGGTGCACGCCGCCGACCTGTCGGCGAACGGGGCGCTGCGGGCCGACGTGGCCGCGCTCGCCGCCCGGGGTGCGCCGATCGCCGCCGAGTGCGCCGGGCTGCTGTACCTGGCCCGCGAGCTCGACGGCGTCCCCATGTGCGGAGTCCTCGACGTGGCGACGGCGATGGGCGGGCGGCTCACGCTGGGCTACCGCGCGGCGGTGGCGGCCGGCGACTCCGTGCTCGCGGCGGCCGGCACCCGGGTGCGCGGCCACGAGTTCCACCGCACGACCGCCGAGCCGGGCGCGGGACCGGCCCCGGCCTGGCACTGGGCGCCCGCGGGGGCCGAGGGCTTCGTCCGGGGCGGCGTGCACGCCTCCTACCTGCACCTGAACTGGGCCGGCTCGCCCTCGCTGGCCGGCCGCTTCGTCACCGCCTGCGCCACGGCCGACCGATCGGAGCACGCCCGTGCACATCGCTGAAGGTTTTCTGCCGGCCGGGCACGCCCTGGGCTGGACGCTCGCCGCGGCGCCGTTCGTCGCGTACGGGGCCCGCGCCGTGGTCACGGAGGTGCGCGAGAACCCGGAGTCCACCCTGCTGCTGGGCGCCGCGGGCGCGTTCACCTTCGTGCTGAGCGCGATCAAGCTGCCCTCGATCACCGGCAGCTCCAGCCACCCGACCGGGACCGGGCCGGGCGCGATCCTCTTCCGGCCCCCGGTGATGGCGCTGCTCGGCACCGTCGTCCTGCTGTTCCAGGCGCTGCTGCTCGCCCACGGCGGGCTCACCACCCTGGGGGCGAACGCCTTCGCCTTCGCGGTGGTCGGCCCGTGGACCGGCTACCTGGTCTACCGGCTGGCCCGCTCGGTGGGGACCGGTCTGCTGCCCGCGGTTTTCGCCGGAGTCGCGCTGGCCGACCTCGCCACCTACGTCACCACGTCGCTGCAGCTGGCGCTGGCGTTCCCCGATGCGAGCACCGGCGTCGCGGGCGCCCTGGTCAAGTTCCTCGGCGTCTTCGCCGTCACCCAGATCCCGCTCGCCCTCGGCGAGGGGCTGCTCGGCGTCCTGCTGTTCCGGGTCCTCACCGTCAACGCCCGACCCGAGCTGGAGCGGCTCGGCATCCTCCGGCCCGCTCCGCTCGCCCGCACCGAGGGCGTCGCGTGAGCCGGCGGGCGCTGGTCAACGCGCTGCTCGTCCTCGCCGTCGTCGCGCTCTTCGCCGTTCCAGTCCTCCTCGACGGCGGCACCTCCGAGTACGGCGGCACCGACGCCGCCGTCACCGAGGAGCTGGCGGCCGACGGCTACACGCCCTGGTTCGAGTCGCTGTCCAGCCCTGCCGGTGAGGTGGAGTCGGGGCTGTTCGCCCTGCAGGCCGCGCTCGGGGGCGGCGTGCTCGGCTACGTGCTCGGCCGGCTGCGCGGTCGCCGGTCGACCGCGCAGCCCGGCCCCGCGGAGGCCGACCCCCGGTGACCGGCCTGGCCGTCGACGACGCGGCCTGGGCGAGCGCCTGGCGTGGCCGCGCCCCCGGCGACAAGCTCCTGCTCTGCGCGGGCCTGGTCGGGTGCGCGCTCGTGCTCCCGCCCTGGCCCGGTGCCGTCCTGGTGGCGGCGAGCGCGGTGGCGCTGGCACTGGGCCCGGCCCGCGTCCCGCCCGGCACCTTCCTCCGGGCCGTCCGGTGGCCGCTGGCGTTCATCACCGTCGGCGCGGTGACGGCGGTGGTCACCGTGGACGGCGGCGGACTGGGCTGGGCGCCCGACGCGGCGGAGCGGGCGGGACAGCTCGCCGGGCGGGCCGTCGCCGGCAGCGCCGCCGTGCTGCTGCTGGCCACCACCACCCCCATGTCCGACCTGCTGCCGCTGCTGCACCGGCTGCGCGTGCCGGCCGCCGTGGTGGAGATCGCCTCGGTCACCTACCGGCTGCTGTTCGTGCTGCTCGACAGCCTCGGCACCGTGCGGGAGGCCCAGGCCGCCCGGATGGGCTGGTCGACGCCGCGCCGCTCGTACCGCTCGGCCGGGATGCTCGCCGCCGCCGTCCTGACCCGGTCGTGGGACCGCGCCCGGCGCATGCAGGAGGGGCTGGCCGGCCGCGGCATGGAGACGGGCCTGCGGGTGCTGCCCGATGCCCGGCCGTCGTCGCGCCCCTTCCTGGTGCTGGCGGTGGCGCTCCCGGCCGCCGTCGTCGCGCTGACCCTGGTGCTGCGGTGAGCCACCGGACCCTCGCCGCCGCGGGCCTGGTCGCCGGTTACCCCGGCGCGGCCCCGGTGCTCGACGGCGCGGCGGTCCGCGTGCCGCCGGGGCTGCGGCTGGCGCTGCTCGGCGCCAACGGTTCGGGCAAGACCACGCTGCTGCGCTGCCTGTCCGGGGCGCTGCGGCCCGCCGCCGGCACGGTCACCGTCGACGGCGAGCCGCTCGCGCACACCCGCCGCGGCCTGCGCGCCCACCGCCAGGTGGTCCAGCTCGTGCTGCAGGACCCGGACGACCAGCTGTTCAGCGCCTCGGTCGGCCAGGACGTCTCCTTCGGCCCGCTCAACCTCGGCCTGGCCGAGGACGCCGTCCGGGCCCGCGTGGCGGAGGCGCTGGAGCTGCTGGGCGTGGCACCCCTGGCATCGCGGCCGACGCACCAGCTCTCCTACGGCGAACGCAAGCGGGTGGCGATCGCCGGTGCCGTCGCCATGCGCCCGTGCGTGCTGCTCCTCGACGAGCCGACCGCCGGGCTCGACCCGACCGCGGTGGCCGACACCCTCGCGGCGCTCGCCCGCCTGCAGGAGCACGACTCCACGGTGGTGATGAGCACCCACGACGTCGACCTGGCGCTGCGCTGGGCCGACGAGGTCGCGGTCGTGGTCGACCGGACCGTGGTCCAGGGCGCCCCCGGCACGGTCCTCGGCGACGGCGGCCTGCTCGCCCGGGCCCGGCTGTCCCGCCCGTGGGCCCTGGAGGTCGGCGCCCGGTTGCGCGACCTCGGGCTGCTCCCCGACGGTCCGCTCCCCCGCGACGCCGCGGGGCTGCTGGCCGCGCTCCCCGACCGTCCGGGGGTGCCCATGTGACGACCGTGGGGATCGGGCTGTCGTCGGGGGTGAGCGCCGCCGAGGTGCTGGCCGCGGTGGACGCCGTCCTGCCCCCGGTCGCCGGCCCGGTGCGGCTGGCCACCCTCGACACGCGGTCGACCGAGCCGGGGCTGGTCGCGGCCGCCGCACGGCGCGGCTGGCCGGTGACCGGCCACCCGGCGGCGGACCTGGCCGCCGTGCTGGTGCCCACGCCGTCGCCCGCCGTCGCGGCCCGCGTCGGCACCCCCTCCGTGGCCGAGGCGGCGGCCCTGCTCGGCGGGGGTGAACTCGTCGTCGGCAAGACCGTCCACGGCCGGGTGACGGTCGCCGTCGCCCGGCTGCCCGACGCCGCCGGGACCGCCGTCGACGCCGAGGACCGAGGAGGTCCCGTGACCCCCGACCCGGCCGGCGAGCTGCTGCACCCGGTGGGGCTCCGGCTCGCCGGCCGGCCCGTGGTCGTGGTGGGCGGCGGCGCGACGGCGCACCGCGGGGTCGCCGGCCTGCGGGCCGCCGGCGCAGTGGTCACCGTGGTCGGCCCCGAGGTCACCCCCGCGCTGGAGTCGCTGGCGACGACCGGCGGGATTGCCTGGGAGCGCCGGCCCTACGGCGCCGGCGACCTCGCCGGTGCCTGGTTCGCGCTGGCGGCGAGCGGGGACCCCGCGGTGGACGCGGCGGTGGCCGCGGAGGCGGAGCAGGCCCGCATCTTCTGCACCCGGGCCGACGACCCGGCGCTGTCCAGCGCCGCACTCCCGGTCGCGGGCCGGGCGGGCGACCTGGTGGTCGCGGTCCACCGCGCCGCGGATCCCCGGCGGGCGGCCGGTGTGCGGAACGCCGTGCTGGCCGGCCTCGGCGACGGGACGCTGGCTCTCCGGTCGCCCGACGCCGGAGCCGCCCCCGGACGCGTGGTCCTCGTCGGTGGCGGCCCGGGGGATCCGGGGCTGATCACGGTGCGCGGCCGGCAGGCGCTCGCCGAGGCCGACGTCGTGCTGGTCGACCACCTGGCACCCCGGTCGCTGCTCACGTGCCTGGCGCCCGGCGCCGAGGTGATCGACGCCGCCAAGCTCCCGCGGGGCCGGTTCATGGCGCAGGAGCGGATCAACGACCTGCTGGTGGGCCACGCGCGCGCCGGCCGGCGGGTGGTCCGGTTGAAGGGCGGCGACCCGTTCGTCTTCGGCCGCGGCATGGAGGAGCTGGCGGCCTGTACCGCCGCCGGGGTGCCGGTGGAGGTGGTGCCGGGCGTCACCAGCGCCGTCGCCGTTCCTGCCCTGGGCGGCATCCCGGTCACCCATCGCGGCCTGACCCACGAGTTCGTCGTCGTCTCCGGCCATCTGCCCCCGGGCCATCCGCAGTCGCTGGTCGACTGGGCGGCCCTCGGCCGGCTGCGCGGCACGCTCGTCGTGCTCATGGGCGTGGAGACCGCCCCCGCGATCGCCGCGGCACTGGTCGAGCACGGCCGGGCGCCGGACACCCCGGTCGCCGTCGTGGCCGACGGCTCCACCGCCACCCAGCGGAGCGTGCGCACCACCCTCGCCGGCCTGCCGCAGGTCCTCGCCGACGGTGGCATCCGGCCACCTGCGGTCTGGGTCGTCGGCGAGGTCGTGAGCCTTGCCACCGTTTCCGAGGGCGCTCCGGCGGTGCGCCGTGACCGTGCGTGAACGCGTCGGCAGCGGAGGAGGAAAGGCCCGACGAACTCGTCACCCGACGTGGTGACGGCGCCGGTCGCCCCCTAGCGTGGGCCCGTCCGGACGGACCCGTCCGTCGCCCGACCGGTGACAGCCGCCCGGACGCCGCCGAACCACCCGCCGGCACCGCCGGCACCCGGACCGGGGACCCATCGCACTCCCGGGGTGAAGCGACCGACCGACCCGGAAGGGCCGCCGGACGCCGGGCGTCTTCCCGCCCGAACCCGTCAGCTAACCCGGTAGGCGGCCGTGGAAGAAAGGAAAACCCGCCGAACATGGCGAGTTCGCTCAACCCTGCCCACCGCCGGATCACCGGCCGTCGGGCCCTGGTGGCCCTCGTGGCCGCCGGCGGTGTCGCCCTCACGCCGCTCCCCGCGTTCGCCGACCCCGAGCGGCCGACGACGTCGCAGCAGGCCGCGCAGCTGATCGCGAGCCGGGCGCACGACCTGGAAGTGCTCACCGAGCGGTACAACGAGACCCGCGAGCAGCTCAAGGCGACCCAGCAGGCCGCCGACCTGGCCGCCGAGGAGCTCACCGCCGCGCAGGCCGCCCTGGAGCGCGCCCGCGACCGGGTCCGCACCGTGGCCCGCAGCGCCTACACCGGCGACGGGCTCGGCGTCCTCGAGGCCATGCTGACCAGCGGCTCCGCCGGCGACCTGGTCGACCGGGTGGGCCTGCTCGACGCCATCGCCGCGCACAACAACGGCGTGCTGAGCGAGGCCCGTCAGGCCGGGGAGGACGCCGACCGGGCCCGGGCCTCGGCCGAGCAGGCAGCGGAGGACGCGCGGTCCCAGGTCGACCGGGTCACCGCCGAGCGGGCCCGGCTGGACCAGCAGATCGCGGAGTACCAGGCGCAGTACGAGCGGCTCACCGAGGAGGAGAAGCGCGCCTCCCGGGCCGCCGCGGAGCGGCACGCCGCCGAGCAGGAGGTGGCGGCTGCCCAGGAGGCGGCGGCTGCCGAGGAGGCTCCGGCCGAGCAGGCCCCGGCCCCTGCGGCGCCGCGCGCCTCGGCGCCGGTCGCCGCTGCCCCGGCTCCGGCGGCCCCGCCTGCTCCGGCTCCGGCTGCTCCGGCTCCGGCTGCTCCGGCTCCGGCTGCCCCAGCTCCGGCTGCCCCAGCTCCGGCCGCCCTGCCGGCTCCGGCCCCCGCACCCCCGCCGGCGCCGGTCGCGGGCGGGAGCGCCGCGGCCCGGACCGCGGTCGACACCGCCCTGGCCCAGGTGGGCGACCCCTACGTGTGGGCCGCCGCCGGGCCGAACGCCTTCGACTGCTCCGGGCTGGTGCAGTACGCCTACGCCGCGGCCGGCATCTCGGTGCCGCACTCGAGCCGGATGCAGTCGACCATGGGCACCCCGGTGTCCCGGTCGGCCCTGCAGCCGGGTGACCTGCTGTTCTTCTACAGCCCGGTCAGCCACGTCGGCATCTACGTCGGCAACGGGCAGATGGTGCACGCCTCGACCTCGGGCGTGCCGGTCAAGGTCGCGTCGATCGACTCGATGGGCAGCTTCAACAGCGCCCGGCGGATCGCCGGCTGATCTCGGGGCGCGCGGGGCGGCGGTCCGCCCCGCGCCCCCGCCTGCCCGGAGGCCCGGGCGGGCGGCGTGGGACGATCGCGTTCCGTGCGGGTCGGGACGCGGGGCGAGCTCCCCCGCGAGGTCAGGGTCCTGGCGGTCATCGCCTTCGTCGTGGCGTTGGGGTTCGGCATCGTCGCGCCGGCGATCCCGCTGTTCGCCCGCTCCTTCGGCGTCGGCACCACCGCCGTCGGGCTGGCGGTGAGCGCCTTCGCGTTCTTCCGCTTCGTCTCCGCGTTCAGCGGCGGCACGCTGGTCGAGCGCTTCGGCGAGCGGCTGGTGCTGGCCACCGGCCTGGCCATCGTCGCCGTGACCACCGGTGCGGCGGGGCTGGCGGGGTCCTTTCCGCTGTTCCTCGCCCTGCGGGCGGCCGGTGGCATCGGCAGCGCCATGTTCACCGTGGCCGCCCTCTCGCTGCTGCTGCGCGTCGCACCCCCGTCGCACCGAGGGCGGGCGGCCGCCACCTGGCAGGGCGGCTTCATCCTGGGCGGCATCGCCGGGCCCGCGGCCGGCGGGCTGCTGGCCGAGCTCTCCCCCCGGCTGCCCTTCTTCCTCTACGCCGGGTTCCTGCTCGTGGCCGGCGGCGTCGGTGTGCTGATGCTCCGCTCGGCCGCGCCCGCCCCGGACCCCGAGGCCGCGGACGTCGCCTCGCCCGACCTCGGCGCCGGGCCGATGCCCCTGGGCACCGCGCTGCGCTCCCGGGTGTACCTCGCCGCGCTGGTGGCGAACTTCGGCGTCGGCTGGGTGCTCTTCGGCGTCCGCAACTCGCTGGTGCCGCTGTACGTGACCGAGGAGCTCGGCCGGACGGTCGCCTGGGCGGGCGCCGGCCTGCTGGCCGGCTCGGTCGCCCAGGCGCTGGGGCTGCTGCGGTCCGGCCGGCTGGTGGACGGCTGGGGACGGCGTCCCTCCCTGGTGGTCGGCGCCGCGCTGGGCACCGCCGCCATGGCGATCCTCGTCCTGCCGCCGGTCATCTGGGCGTTCCTGCTGTCCATGGCCGTCTTCGGGCTGGCGGCCTCCCTGCTGGCCAGCGCGCCGGCCGCGCTCGTCGGCGACATGAGCGCCGGGCGGGGCGGCCGGGTCGTGGCGGTGTTCCAGATGTCGGCCGACCTCGGGGCCATCGCCGGCCCGCTGGTCGCCGGCTGGCTGACCGACGTCGCGTCCTTCCAGGTGGCGTTCGCCGTGAGCACCGCCGTCCTCGCGGCCGGTCTCGTGGGCGGTCTGGTCATGCCGCGCGAGGCGCCCCGGCCCGCGGCGGTCGGGGCGCCCACCCCCTGACCCCCGTCAGCTGCTCCGGTACAACCGGGTGGTCAGCGGCAGGAACACCGCGGCCAGGCCGGCGGCCACCGCCAGCGAGACGCCGATCGCGCCGCCGTCCGGTGTGCCGTCCATCAGCGAGCGGCACGCCGTCGCGAGGATCGAGATCGGGTTGACGGCGACGAACGCCTGCAGCGGCCCGGGCAGCGTGGCGGGGTCGACGAACACGTTGGACAGGAACGTCAGCGGGAAGATGCCCATGAAGCCGGCGTTCATCACCGCGTTCGGGCTCCGGAGCAGCAGGCCGAGCACCGAGAACGCCCACGACAGCCCGAAGGAGAGGACCAGCACGAGGGCCAGTGCCGCCACGGCACCGGCCACCCCCGCGTCCGGGCGGTAGCCCAGGAGCACACCGACGACGATGATCACGGTGCCGGCGACGACGTACCGGACGCTGTCCCCGAGCAGCGAGCCCAGCAGTCCAGCACCCCGTGGATCGTCCCGGCCGGGACGACGAGGTCCAGCCCGCCGACGGCCGTCGTCCCCCCGTAGGTCTTGACCAGTGCGGTCGCCTCGACCGCCAGGGGTGCGTGCAGCTCCATGGGGACCTCGCCGGGTGTCGCCTCGTCGGGTTCTTCCCCCTGTTCGACGGACTCTCCTCGGCGGACTCATCGGAGGCCAACGACTTCTCCGCGGCCGGGCACCGTGCCGGCCGGAGCGGCGAGAAAGATCCGCCACCTCTGTGTGGCGGCGGCCGGGCCGGGGAAGGGGCAGGCGGAGTGCGCGGACGTGGTCGCCGGCCAGAGCTGACGTCGGGCGCTCGCCCAGCCGGACCGACCACGCCGCGAGGAGGCACGCATGGACATCGCCGCGATGCGGGCCAGCTTCGCGAAGGCCGCCGCGACGGGCGACGAGGCGCCGCTGTACTTCTACTCGCACCTGTTCCTGAGCCACCCCGAGACCCGGGCGATGTTCCCCGTCTCGATGGCCCACCAGCGCGACCGGTTCTTCCACGCCCTCGGCGAGGTCGTCTCGCACGTCGACGACCTCGAGGGCCTCGTGCCCATCCTGAAGCAGCTCGGGTACGACCACCGCAAGTTCGGCACCCTCCCGGCGCACTACCCGGCGGTGCTGCCCAGCCTGCTGGCCACCCTCGAGCACTTCGACGACGAGTGGGACGAGCACCGCGCCCGCACCTGGACCGAGGCCTACGGGCTGGTCGCCTCGGTGATGATCCAGGGCGCCGAGGAGTCCGCCGACCACCCCGCCACCTGGCGGGCCGAGGTCGTGGCGCACGAGCGCCGCTCGGTCGACGTGGCGGTGCTCCGCGTCCGCCCCGAGGTGCCGGTGGACTACCTGGCCGGTCAGTCGCTCTCCCTGGAGATCGACCGGCGTCCCCGGCTCTGGCGCTACTACTCCCCCGCCAACGCACCCCGCGACGACGGCACGCTCGACGTGCACGTCAAGGCCCGCCCCGGCGGACCGGTGAGCACCGCGCTGGTGCGCAGCGTGGAGGTCGGCGACCTGATGCGGCTGGGCCCGCCCCTCGGCGACCTGACGCTGGGCGAGGGCTCCGACCGCGACCTGCTGCTCGTGGCCGGTGGCATGGGCCTGGCCCCGCTCGAGGCCCTCGTCGACCAGGTCCGCCGCCAGGGGCCCGCCCGCCGGGTGGATCTCTTCGTCGGCGCCCGCACCGAGGACCAGCTGTACGACCGCGCCGCGCTGGACGCCCTGCAGCAGGCCTGCCCGTGGCTGAGCGTCAGGTACGCGGTGTCGGACGACGGGCTGTCGGACCTGGAGCAGGGCGACGTCGGGGACGTGGTCCTGCGGCACGGTCCGTGGCTGAGCCGCGAGGTGTTCGTGGCCGGCCCGGCGCCCATGGTGGAGCAGACCGTCCACGGGCTGCTCCAGCACGGCGTACCGCGGGAGCGGCTGCGCAGCGAGGTGTTCGCCCCCAGCCGACCGGGGCCCAGTGCCGAGGGGAAGGTGACCGAATGACCACCACCGATGCGTCCGGTTCCGGAGGGCAGGATCGACGGCTGACGCCGGCGCAGATCCGCAGCACGCGGTTCCCCTCCGGCACCATGCTGCACCCCGGCTACGACCAGGCCGCCGTCGACCGCTTCCAGCAGCTGGTGGCGGCGGAGGTGAGCGCGCTGGCCGCGGAGGTGGAGACCCTCGCCGGGGAGCGCGCCCGCCTGCGGGAGCAGGTCACCGTCCTCGAGCAGCGGCTGGACGGCGCGCCGGTGCCCCAGCCGCCGAGCGAGCAGGCGGTGAAGATCCTGGCCAGCGCGCAGCAGACGGCCGACGAGTACGTCGCCGAGGCCGAGGACTTCAGCCGGCAGATGACCACCGAGGCCCGCGACCAGTACGAGGAGCAGCTGCGGCTCGCCCGCGAGAACGCCGGGGCGATCATGCAGGCGGCCCAGGAGGCGGCCGCCCGGCTGACCGGCAGGACCGCCGCCGTGGACGAGGACGCCGCCCCCGGCTCGCGGACCGCCGCGGAGCTCGAGGAGCAGGTCGCCTTCCTCAAGGCGTTCGCCCAGGCCTGCCGCGCCCAGCTGCGGGCCTACCTGGAGGCGCTGCTCACCGACGTCGAGACCGAGTGGGGCCGCGTCGACCCCGCGCTGGCCCCGCAGGCGATCGCCTCTCCCGCCCAGCCGGGCCGGCGCCCCGGGGGCACCGCGGCACCGCAGGCGTCCTTCCACGGCAACAGCGCCGGCGGCCCCGTGCAGGAGGACGAGCACGACGCCGAACGCGCCGCACCCGCGGGGGCGCGCGCGTCCGGCGGCTGAGCCCGGGCGGCCGGCTCCCGGGCCGGGCCACCGGGCGCGGAGCCCGTTCCGCGGTTCGGCGCGATAGGTTCTCCCCGGCCCGTCCGCCGACCGCCAGGAGGCCGCCCGATGCCCGACGTGCTCCTCGTCCTGCTGATCGTCGTGCTCGTGGCCCTGGCGGTCCTCGCGGTGGTGATCCTCGTGCTGCGCCGGCGGAACCTCGCCCGCGCGGCGGCCCCCCGCCCCCGCGTGGACCCGCTGGCCGACGAGCCCGACGTCTACGACCCGCACGCGATCGGCGTCGGCGACGTCATCACCTACGCCGGGATCGACCACGTCGTCCGCGGCACGATCGTCCTCGAGGAGGGCGGCATGACCTGGCGCGAGCACCTGCTGGACGGCTCCACCGGCCGCCGCTGGCTCACCGTGGAGGACGACGAGGGAGAGCTGGAGATGACCCTCTGGATGCGCCGGGAGGGCACGAACCTCACGCCGGACGGCGACGTGATCCTCGACGACCGGGTGCACCGGCAGATCGAGCGGGGCCGGGCGTCCTACACCGCCGAGGGGACCACGGGCACCCCGGCCACCGGGACCGTCGACTACGCCGACTACGCCACCGCGGACAAGACCGGCCTGCTCGCCTTCGAGCGCTGGGCGCCGACCCAGTCGTGGGAGGTCTCCACCGGCCGCAGCGTGAGCCGCGGCGAGCTCACCGTCTACCACCGGACGCCCGAGGCATGAGCCTGCACCAGCTGGACGTGGAGCCGCGGGACGTCTCCGCCGCCGCGCTGGGGCTGCTGCTCGGCGGCCCCGCGCCGGAGACGCTGGCGGAGCTCCGGCTGCCCGGTCCCGGCGGCGGATCGATCACCCTCGGCGTGCTCGGGGCCTCCCACGTGGTCACCGCCGAGGCCGGCGGCCGCCGGCTGACCGAGCAGGTCTCCTGCGACGCCGTCGGCGCCGGCGGCCACCCGCTCCCCCGCGCCGCCCGTTCCGGCGGCTACCGGCTCACCACGGCGGTCACCGCCACCGGCCGCGGTGAGCTCGACGCGACCGCCGACCGGTTGCGGGGGCTCGCCGCGGCCGATCCGGCCTGGTTGTGCGGCGCCTTCCCGGGGTCGGCGGGGGCGCTGACCGCCATGACCGCGCAACCTCGTGCGGGCGGCGGCTGGGCCTGGCAGACCTGGCACCTGTACCCCGCCGGCGTCACCGGCGAGGTCGTCACGACCCGGAGCTGGTGGACGCCGTGAGACCGATGCCCCGCGTGCTGGCCGTGCTCCTGGTCGCCGTCCTCCTGGCCGGCTGCAGCAGCGGCACCCGCGTCCGCGACTTCCTGGCCGGCACCTACGACCGGCAGAGCGCGACCGACGACACGGTCGTCTACTCCTCCCCCGACCCGGTCGGCACGACGACCGCGGCGATCGCCGACGCCGTCCCTCCGGCCGAGCGGCAGGCCGACGGCGGCAACGAGTACCTGCGCTACGACGACGACATCGTCATCGTGAGCGCGGCCGCCGGCGGCAGCACGGTGCGCGTCGAGGACCTCGACGGGCGCTACCGCAGCGGCTTCTTCGCCTTCCTCGGCCCCGGGTTCCGGCCGGGCTCCCCCGTCGGGGGCGGCGGCAGCGGCGGCCCCGGTGACGCCAAGTGACCCGTCCGCGTACGCCGTGGGCGCACCCGACCTCAGGAGGAACCCCGACGTGAGCAGCACCTGGCAGGCCCTGGAGTTCGGCACGGTCGAGGGCGGCGCCCTGGTCGACGGCGTGCTGGCGACGTTGCTGTGGTTCGTGATCGGCGTCGGCGTGCTGGCGCTGGGCTTCCTCGCGCTGGACCTGCTGACGCCCGGGAACCTGCGCACCCAGGTCTACACCGACCACAACCCGAACGCCGCGATCCTCCTCGCCGCCAACCACCTGGCCCTCGGGATCATCGTGGTCACCGCGATCATGACCAGCGCCGACAGCCTCGGCCAGGGCCTGGTGGACACCGCCGTCTACGGGCTGGTCGGCGTCGTGCTGCAGGCCGTGGCGCTCCGGCTGCTGGACGCGGTGATCCCGGAGAACCTGCGGGACCTGGTCAACGAGCCGCGGATGCGGGGCTCGGCGTGGGCGGTCGCCACCAGCCTGGTCGCCATCGGCGCGGTCAACGCCGCCGCGCTGTCCTGACGCCGTGGCCGCGTCCGCGCCGGAGGTGGCCCCGGCACCGGCGGCGGGCCGCGGCGCGGTCCGCTCCCGGCCGCTGCTGCTGGCCGCCGTCGCGGTCTGCGCCGCCTGCGGGCTGATCTACGAACTGGTCCTGCTCACCCTGTCGGCCAGCCTGGTCGGCGGTGGGATCACCCAGACCTCGCTGATCGTCGCCGGGTTCGTCGCGGCGCTCGGCGCCGGTGCCCTGCTGGTCAAGCCCTTCCTGCCGCACGCGGCGACGACGTTCGTCGCGGTGGAGATCCTGCTCGGCGTCGCGGGGGGCTTGAGCGCCGTCACCCTCTACGTGTCGTTCTCCTTCTACGGCACCAGCACCGCCGTCCTGCTCGTCGCGACCGGGGTGCTCGGCGTGCTGGTCGGCGCCGAGGTGCCGCTGCTGATGACGCTGCTGCAGACCGGGCGCAGCGGGATCGACGCCGAGGGCTCGGGCAAGGTGCTGGCCGACCTCAACGCCGCCGACTACGCCGGCGCCCTGCTCGGCGGCCTGCTGTGGCCGTTCCTGCTGCTGCCCGTGGCGGGGCAGGTGCGCGGGGCGGCGATCACCGGCCTGGTCAACCTGCTCGCCGCCGCCGTGGTCTCCGGCCTGCTGCTGCGCCGGCAGATGAGCGTCCGCGCGCGCCGCTCCGCCACCGCCGCGCTGCTCGTCGCGGCCGCCGGGCTCGGGTTCCTGCTGCTGCGCGCCCAGGACATCGAGACGACGGCGCGGCAGCGGCTCTACGACGACCCCGTGGTGGCCGCCGAGCGCTCGACGTACCAGGAGATCGTGGTCACCGAGCGCTCCGGCGACACCCGGCTGTACCTCGACGGCGACCTGCAGTTCTCCAGCCGGGACGAGCACCGGTACACCGAGTCGCTGGTGCACCCCGTGCTGTCCCGCGACCCCCGGCGGGTGCTCGTCCTCGGCGGCGGCGACGGCCTGGCCGCCCGCGAGGTGCTGCGCCACCCCTCGGTCGAGGAGGTCGTGCAGGTGGAGCTGGACCCAGCCGTCATCGAGCTGGCCCGCACGCGGCTCGCCGCGCTCAACGACCATGCGCTCGACGACCCCCGGGTCCAGGTCGTCCCCGAGGACGCCTTCCGCTGGCTGCGCTCCCCGGCCGCCGACGGCTTCGACGCGGTGATCGTCGACATGCCCGACCCGGACACCCCCGTGCTGGGCCGGCTCTACTCCGAGGAGTTCTACGGCCTGGTCGCCGCCGCGCTCGCGCCCGAGGGGCTCGTGGTGGTGCAGGCCGGCAGCCCGTACTCCACCCCCACGGCGTTCTGGCGGACGGTCTCGACCCTCGACGCCGCCGGGCTGGCCGCCGCGCCGTACCACGTGCACGTGCCGAGCTTCGGCGACTGGGGCTTCGCGCTGGCCCAGCGCGGTCCGCGGCCGCCCGACCTGGCGCTGTCCCCTGCCGCACCGGCGACCCGGTTCCTCCACCCCGACGTGCTGGCCGCCGCCGCAGTCTTCCCCGCCGACCGGCCCCGGCAGCGGCTGGCGCCCTCGACCCTGGACCGGCCGCTGATCGTCGAGGACCTGCGCGCCGGCTACACCGGCTGACGCAGCGGAGCGCGGCGACGCGGCCGATGGGCACACGCCTGTAGCGTGCTGTTCTTCAGGACACCGACGCTGCGCGCCCGACCCTCCGGCCCCCCGGGGCCCGGCCGGCGGAGCGCCCCGGCCGCGGTGTCCCCGCTCCACCCGCCGCCGCCCTCCCGCGAGGCGCCGGCGCCCCGTCCTGCGAGGAGGACCACCCGTGACTGCCGCTCCCACCTCCGGTGATGCGGATCGGACCGCCCGCTCGGCGGTCGCGGAGGCCGCCCGGCGGCGCACCTTCGCCGTCATCAGCCACCCCGACGCCGGGAAGTCCACGCTCACCGAGGCGTTGGCCCTGCACGCGCGGGTGATCGGGCAGGCCGGCGCGGTGCACGGCAAGGCCGGCCGCCGGGGCACCGTGTCGGACTGGATGGACATGGAGAAGGCCCGCGGGATCTCCATCACCTCGGCGGCGCTGCAGTTCGAGTACCGCGACGCGGTGATCAACCTCCTGGACACCCCCGGGCACGCCGACTTCTCCGAGGACACCTACCGGGTGCTCACCGCCGTCGACGCCGCCGTGATGCTCGTCGACGCGGCGAAGGGCCTGGAGACGCAGACGATGAAGCTCTTCGCCGTCTGCAAGCACCGCGGCATCCCGATCATCACGGTGATCAACAAGTGGGACCGGCCCGGCAAGGACGCCCTCGAGCTGATGGACGAGATCAGCGAGCGCACCGGCCTCACCCCCACCCCGCTGACCTGGCCGGTCGGCATCGCCGGTGACTTCCGGGGCGTGCTCGACCGCCGTGACGGCACCTTCCGCCGCTTCACCCGTACCGCGGGCGGGGCGACGATCGCCCCGGAGGAGCTGCTGACCGCCGCCGAGGCCACCGCGCGCGAGGGCGACGTCTGGCGGCAGGCCGAGGAGGAGGCCGAGCTGCTCGAGGCGACCGGCGCGGAGCACGACCAGGAGTCCTTCCTGGGCGGGGTGACCACGCCGGTGCTGTTCGCATCCGCGATCTCGAACTTCGGCGTCGGCGCGCTGCTGGACACCCTGGTCGACCTCGCCCCGCCGCCGGCCGGGCGCCCGGACGCCGACGGCGCGGTGCGCGGCCTCGACGAGCCGTTCAGCGCCTTCGTCTTCAAGGTGCAGTCGGGCATGGACGCCGCCCACCGCGACCGGCTGGCCTACATCCGGATCTGCTCGGGCGTCTTCGAGCGCGGCATGGTCGTCACGCACGCCGGTACAGGACGCCCCTTCGCCACCAAGTACGCCCAGCACGTCTTCGGCCGGGAGCGGGAGAGCGTCGACGTCGCCTACCCCGGCGACGTCGTCGGCCTGGTCAACGCCTCGGCGCTCGGCGTCGGCGACAGCCTGTACACCGACCGGTCGGTCAGCTACCCGGCGCTGACCACGTTCGCACCCGAGCACTTCGCGGTGGTGCGCAGCCGGGATACCGCCAAGCACAAGCAGTTCCGCAAGGGCATCGAGCAGCTGGACTCCGAGGGCGTGGTGCAGGTCCTGCGCTCCGAGCGGCGGGGCGACGGCTCCCCCGTGCTCGCCGTCGTCGGGCCGATGCAGTTCGAGGTGGCCACGCACCGCATGGAGCACGAGTTCAACGCCCCGGTGGCGTTGGACCGGCTGCCCTACAGCATCGCGATGCGCACCGACGAGGCGTCCCTGCCGTTGATCGCGAGCTCCGGCGGGGTCGAGGTGGTGCAGCGGACCACCGGCGAGCTGCTCGCCCTGTTCCCCGACAAGTGGGCGCTGCGGATGCTCCAGCAGCGCCATCCGCGCGTCACCCTGGAGCCGCTGGTGGCCGCGCAGCTGGCCTGAGCCGGGCACGCGCGGTCACCCCCGTAGGGCGGCGTACACCTCCTCGGCGTGGTCGAAGACGAAGAAGTGCCCCTCGCCGCCGAGCCAGTGCGCCGTGCAGACGGGCAGCATGGCGCTCAGGACCTGCCCCAGGACGACGGGCACCTGCCAGTCCTGCGTCCCGTGCCAGATGTGCACGTGCTGGCGGATCTCCGACAGCGGGAAGCCCCACGGCCGGAACAGCAGCGCCCGGTCCTCGGCCAGCACGGCGGTTCCGTTCCGCAGCCCCTCGCTGAACGTCGCCGCCAGGATCCCCCGGACCGCCGGCCGGCCGATCACCCGCCGGTCGGCGGCGTTGAGCCGCAGCTGCAGGTACCGCGGGATCATCGCCGGCCGCAGCCCGATCGGCGCCAGGACGGGCCGGAGCACCGCCGCCAGCTGCGCGGGCCGGTGCGCGGCGGCCCGCACGCGCCGCGGCACCCAGCGCGGCCACGGCCAGGGCACGTCGGGCGGCGGCGCCCCACCGAGGATGCCGACGGCCCGGACGCGGTCGGCGAACGTGTGCGCACACGCCAGCGCGTAGGCCGCCCCGCCGGACAGGCTGACCACCGAGAAGCGGTCGACGCCGAGGTGGTCGAGCAGCTGCCCGACGTCGTCGGGCCAGTCCTGCACCCGGCGACCGGGCTGCGGGTCCGAGCGCCCGAAGCCGGGGCGGTCCGGGACGATCACCCGCATCCCCCACCGCCGGTAGGCGTCGGGGTCCTCCACGTGCCGCTCCAGCCGCGAGCTGGGCGATCCGTGGCAGCCCAGCACCGGCCAGCCGGCCGGATCGCCGTACTCGGCGTACGCGAGCACCCGGCCGTCGCGCAGCCGGATGCTGTTCTGACCGGGTGAGGGGTCCTCGACCATGGGGCTCCCCTACCCGCCGATCCCGGCCTCACCCGGCGGCGCCGGTTGCCAGCTCGCCCGCATGGCGGCCGATCCACCGGTGGGCGTGCTCAGCCGCGGGGAGTGACCGACGCCGCCGAGGACCTGCTGGACCGGCTCGCTGGGCGGTCCAGCAGGTCCTCGGTCAGTGGCCGCGGAACGCCTCCTCCAGCCACCACGAGGGCTGGTCGCGAGTCACCTTGGCATCGACGAGCAGCGGTGCCGACCGCGGTCCGGCCAGCCACGCGGCGACCCCGTCAAGGTCGGCGGCCCGCCGCACGGTCACCGCCGCGTAGCCGTGACCGCGGGCGAGCGCGGCGAAGTCGGTCTCCGGGAAGCGGACGGTGTCCAGCGGGTGCCCGTCCGGACCGAAGTGGTGCATCTCGGCGCCGTAGCCGGCGTCGTCGTAGACCACGACGACCATCGGCAGGCCCAGCCGGACGACGGTCTCCAGCTCGGCCGCGCCCATCAGCGCCCCGCCGTCGCCGAGGGCCGCGACCGGCAGCCGGTCGGGCCGGGCCAGCGCCGCGCCGATCGCCGTGGCGAGGCCCAGGCCGACGGACTGGAAGGCCTGCGTAAAGCAGAAGCCCTGCTCGTCGGGCACGTCGAGGAACATGCTCGGGTAGCCCATGAAGTTGCCGGAGTCGACGGCCACCACCCGCTCGGCGGGCAACAGGTCGTCGAGCGCCACGGTCAGGGACCGCGGATCGATGCGCTCGCCGTCCGCGGCGCCGGGCAGCGGCTCGTCCCGCCAGCGGCCCCGCCCCGCCAGGGCGGACCGCACCTCCGGCGTCCGGTAGCCCGCGGCCCCGGACGAGCCCACGCGGGCCGCCGCCGCCTCGGCGACGGCCCGCACGTCGCCGGTGACGCCGAAGGAGACCTGCCGCTGCGCGCCGATCGCGTCGGCGTCGAGGTCGACCTGCACCACGGTGGCGTCGTCGGCGATCAGCCGCCCGTGCCGCATGGTCCACATGTTGAGCTGGCAGCCCCAGCCAACGATCAGGTCGGCGCCGCCGATGAGCTCGGCGGCCAGCGGGGTGGCGAACCCGCCGGAGACGTCCAGGTCCCAGTCGCTGCCGCGGAACAGCCCCCGGGCCACCGCCGAGGTCGCCAACAGCGCCCCGCAGCGCGCGGCCAGCTCCTCCAGCGCCCGGCGGGCACCCGGCCCGCGGGAGCCCCGGCCGGCCACGAACACCGGCCGCCGCGAGGCGCGCAGCGCGTCGGCCAACCGCGCCACCTCCGCGTCGGCGGGCACCGGCGCCGCCCGGTGCGGTGCCGGCGGAGCGCCGGCCTCCTCCGCGGCGAGGGACTGGACGTCGAGCGGCAGGTTCAGCACGACGGTGCGCCGCTCCTGCCGGGCGGTGTCCACCGCGGCGCCGGCCACCGCGACCGCCTCGGCCGCCGAGGTCACCCGCACCGGCACCGCGCCGACGGCGGTGGCCAGCCCGAACTGGTCGACGTAGAAATTGGAGCGCGCCGACGTCGCCTCCGCCGTCAGCACCACCAGCGGGGTGCGGCTCTTCGCCGCCTCGGTGATGCCGGTGAGCGCGTTGGTGAGGCCGCAGCCCTGGTGCAGGCTGAGCACCGCCGCCCGGCCGCTGGTCCGGGCGTACGCGTCGGCCATCGTGGCCGCGCCGCCCTCGTGGCGGGCCGCGACGTACCGGGCCCCCGCGGCGACCATCGCGTTGGTCGCCACGAAGTTGCCCGAGCCGACGACGCCGAAGACCGTGTCGACCCCGCGCCGGACCAGCGTCTCCCCGACGGCTGCCGCGACCGTGCGCCCGGTGGCCGGGGTCATCCCCGCTCGACCAGCGCCAGCACCCGCGACGGCGAGCCGGATCCGGAGACGATCGGCAGCGGTGCCGCCACCAGGAGGGCACCGGTCGCCGGGAGCCGGTCGAGGTTCTGCAGCTGGGTCAGCCCGTACTTGCCGCTGCCCATCAGCGCCGCGTGACAGGGGAACGGCGGGTCGAAGGAGTGCGCCGCGCCCGCGTCGGTGCCCACGGTCTCGACGCCGAGCCCGAGGACCGGGGACTCCTCGGCGAGCCAGCGCGCGCAGGCCGGCGAGAGCCCCGGAGTGTGCGGTCCGGTGTCGTCGGCGTTGAGGAACGCCTGCTGGGAGGCCGACCGGGCGTCCCAGCCGGTGCGGAAGAGCAGCCACCCGCCCTCGGGTAGCGGCCCGTGCTCGGCCTCCCACTCCCGCACGTGCTCGACCTCGAGCAGGAAGTCGGGGTCGGCGGCGGCCTGCGCGGAGAAGTCCAGCACGACGGCCGGGGCGATCAGCCGCCCGGCCGGCACCGAGGCGACGTCGTCGCCGTTCCGGCCGGTCACCCAGTGGTTGGGCGCGTCGAAGTGCGTTCCGGTGTGCTCGCCGGTACGGAAGTTGTTCCAGTACCAGGCCGGGCCGCGGTCGTCGTACCGGCTCAGCTCCTCCAGCTCGAACCGCGCCGTCTGGGCGAACTGCTCGGGCAGCTGGATGACCGGCGTCTCCGCCGACAGGGGCGCGGTGAGGTCGACGACCTCGATCCGCGCGGTGGCCAGCGCCTCGGCGAGGCTGGTGAGGAGCGACATCGAAGTCCCTTCGCAGGAGGGCGGAACGGCCGACAGTCAAACATGATCGTCGTCGGCAGCCCGGCCCTCCCGGGAACGCCTCAGCGCTCCTTGGGGATCATGATCCACAGGGCGATGTAGACGAGCTCCCCGACGCCGACGACGCCGAAGACGACGAAGCCGAGCCGGACGAGGGTCCGGGAGACGCCGAACCGGTTCGCCAGGGCGGCGCACACCCCGGCGATGACCTTCTGCGAACGTGGTCTGACCAGCGTAGATGTCATTCCGGCGCCCTACCCGGCCCCGGCCGGGGGCACACCTGCCCCGGCCGGTCAGGCCTGCGCGACCAGGCGCAGCACCGCCTCGGCGACGACGTCGGGCCGGTCGGCGGGCGCGAAGTGGCTCGCGTCGTCGATCCAGGTCAGCCGGGCACCCGGGATGTCGTCGGCCAGCCGCTGCCCGTACTCCGGCTTCATCTGGTGGTCCCGGCGGCCCCACACGATCTCGGCCGGGAGGGACAGCCGGGGCAGGAAAGGGGCCACCGTCTGGGTGTAGACGGAGTCCAGCGACCGAAGGTGCTGCGCGAGCTGCGCGGGGCCGCCCGGGCGCTCCCACGGCTCGACGAAGCGGTCGATGAACGGCGCGGCGCGGTCCTGGTGCGCGAACAGGGTGCGCAGCGCCGGACGTAGTCCGGTGGCGAGTGCGGTGGGCGGCAGGTGCTCGATCACCGGCCAGGCGGCCTTCATCGCCCGGACCAGCGGTACCGGCCACCCGTCGTAGGACACCCCGTTGACGACGCCCAGGCCGGCGACCCGCTCGGTGGCGGTGGTGGCCAGGATCTGCGCCACTCCTCCACCGAGGTCGTGGCCGACGACCACCGTGCGCTCCACCGCTGATGTGTCGAGCAGCCGCAGCAGCAAGGCCGCCTGCGCCGCGAGGTCCACCCGGCTCCCCCCGGACGGATCCGAGTTCCCGTAGCCGAGCATGTCCACGGCCAGCACCCGCGCTTCCGCGGCCACCGCCGGGACGACGTCCTGCCAGAGCCGGTGGTTGGTCGGGATGCCGTGGATCAGCAGGACCGTCGGTCCGGAGCTCCCGGCCTCCCAGACGTGCAGCCGGTGATCGCCGACCTGGACCGTGCGCGTCTCTCCGATGGGTAGCTCCATGAGGGGTCACTGCCCACGTCCCCGGGTCCGTGCACGTGGTGGCCTCGACCGGCCGTGGGTATCCGGGCGTGCACGGGGTAGGACCCCCGGCCATGGACGCAGTGACTCTCGGAAAGGCCGGCCTCAAGGGCTGGCGCGCACGCGTGGCGGATGCGGTGGCCGGGCCGGTGGCCCAGCGGACGCCGGTCACCGACGACCAGGTGCGGGCGGCGATCGGAGCCCTCTTCCTGGCCCTGTCGGTCATGTACGTGGCGAAGGCGGCGAAGGACCTGGCGACCGCCCGCTGAGCCGGCTCCGTCAGCCGGGTCGTCACCCCCCGCCGAGGCGCGCCCGTGACCAGGCGCTTCCCATGGCGGCCGGCAGGGCGTACAGTTCTGCTCGGTCGCTGTTGCGCCTCTGCTTTCGTTCTTGGACGTCCGCAGTCGTCTCTGCCTGACGTTCCTCTCGGTCCTTCCGGTCGGTGCGGCGGCCCCGCACCCGGTACGTACCTGTGCGGTCACCTCCCAGCACGGAAGAAGAACGAACATGGCTCAGGGCACTGTGAAGTGGTTCAACGCGGAGAAGGGCTTCGGGTTCATCGCCCAGGACGGCGGCGGCGCCGACGTCTTCTGCCACTACTCCGCCATCACCGGCACCGGCTACAAGTCCCTCGACGAGGGCCAGCAGGTCGAGTTCGACGTCACGCAGGGCCAGAAGGGCCCGCAGGCGGAGAACGTCCGCCCGCTCTGATCGACGCCTGAGGAGGGGGCCACGGCGCACTGCGCCGTGGCCCCCTTCGCGTCGGTGCCCGGGCGTCGCCCGCACCGGCGACGACGACGGGCGCCGCCGGCGTGCCGTCGACCACGAGACCGAGGGGCACCCCATCGCCACACATGCCGGACGCTGCGAGGAAGCTCATCTCGGTTGCCCCTGCCGAGGCGACGCCAGGATCCACGAGGAGCGCTCCCGGGCGCTCAGCGAGGCGCGCGCCAGCTCCGAGGGAGCGGTCGAGTGCCCCGAGTGCGGTGGCCCGACCACGCCGCTGTGCATCGTCTCCTGGGGGAACTGCCGGGCCTGCCGGACCGCGCACTCCCGCTCCACGCACCCTCTGCGCTGGTGAGCCGGGAACTGCCGGCCTCCTGAGGCTGCTGCAGCGCCGGGTGTTCCCGCTAGGGCGCCCGGACCTCCGCCCGGCCGGGGAGCGTCCAGCAGTCGCCGAGCAGCCGGTCCAGCGCCGGGTCGAACGGGTCGAGCCCGCCGCCGGGATAGGGCGTCAGCTCGCTGAACCACACCTCGCCGCCGACGTCGTAGAGGTCCACCCGGACGAAGTCGAACGCCGCGCCCAGCGTCTCGGCGGCCGCGACCATGGCCGGCAGCGCCGCCGGCGGCGGGGTGACCGGGCCGGTGACCACGTGCGGCTCGTGTGCCGCCACCGGCTCCCAGTCCCGGGTGTAGAGCCGCCGGGAGTGGCTTCCGGTGAGCCGGCCGGTGTCCACCTGCACGAGCCGCACCCGGCCGCCGAAGACCAGGAACTTGTGGTCGGCGAGCACCTCTCCCGGCCGGCCCAGGAACTCCTCGGCCAGGAGCAGCCGGCGGGCCTGGCTGTACACCCACTCGCCGCGCTCGGGCCACAGCGGCTCGCCGAGCCAGTCGGCGGTCAACCGCCGGAGCGCCGGGACGTCCGGGGCACCGGTGCCGCGGTGCACGCGCAGCGTGCCGTGATTCGGCTTGAGCACCCACCGCTCCGGCAACGCCACCCCGGCGAGCTCGCCGACGTCGGTGCCCGACCACAGCACCCGCGGGATCGCCAGCCCCGGGCAGGCGCGCGCCGCGTACTCCTTCATCGCCAGCTTGTCGCCCAGCTGCCCGATGAGCGGCCGCCGGTCGTGGACGATCCGCCAGTTCAGCTTCTCGGTGAAGGTGCGCGGGTTCCCCAGGTGCGGCCGGCGGCCGTGCGCCTCGGCGTACAGCAGGGCACGCCTCGCCGCGAGCGGCAGGCGCCGCACCAGGGCCCGGTGCAGCCGGTCGGGCACCGCGGCCACGCTGCCTCCTCCTCGGTCCCCCGGGGCCGTCCGGACCGGCCCCTCCCGGACAGTCTGGTCGGCGGACCGGACGGTCTGCTCCTAGGGTGGGGCCGTGACGACGGACGGGGCCCCGCACTGAGCAGGACCGACAGCCGGGAACCGTCCGGAGGGGTGGGCTTCGTGGCCAAGGACCCGTGGCATCCGGCCATCCGGCGCGAGCAGATGATCGCCCGCGAGCTCGTCCGCCAGGACCGGCCGGTGAGCTTCCTGCAGGCGCCGGCGGACTGGCGCCGGCTGCGCAGCGACCCGGCCAACTGGTGGGGCCACCTGACCCGGGCCCGGTTCGCGCCGGCCGCTCCCGGCGTCCGGGTGTCGGAGCGCTCCACCGTGCTGCCCGGCTCACGGGGCCCCCTCGCCGAGCGCCTGGACGCGGCGCTGCTGGGCACCGTCCTCCGGCGCTCGGGCTGGGACGCCGACGTCACCGCCTTCATGCTGCCCTGGGAGTGGCGCGCCTCCCGCGCCGTCCGCGGGCGGGTGGTGTTCGACTGCACCGACGACTGGGCCCGGCTGCTCCCGCACGCCCGCCGGCTGCCCGACCAGCTCCGCCGGATCGCCGCGGAGGCCGACGAGGTGGTGGTCGTCAACCCGCTCCTGGGCGCGCTCTTCCCGGGGCGGACGCCGGTCGTCGTGCCGAACGGCACCGACGCCGACCTGCTCGCCGCGCCCCGGACGGCCCAGCGCGCCGAGCGGCACGCGGTCTACGTCGGCAGCATCGCCGAGCGCTTCGACGTCGACCTGGTCCGCGCCCTGCTCCGGGCGCTACCGGACTGGACGATCTCCGTGCACGGCCAGCTGGTGTTCCCCGACCGGGCCCGTCCGGCCGCCGAGCGTTTCCGCGCGCTCGTCGCGGAGTCCGGCGGGCGGCTGACCTGGTGCGGTCTGCTGCCGCGGGACCGGCTGGCCGCCGTCCTCGACGCCGCGACCGTCGGGCTGGTCCCCGACGTGCCCGGCCGGGCGCTGGGCCAGTCGTCGATGAAGAGCTACGACTACGCGGCCCGGGGGCTGCCGCTGGTCGCGACCGCCGGTCACCTCGAGCACGCCGCGGAGCTCCCCCCGCACACCGCGATCGTCTCCGGCGCCGAGGAGATGGCCGCCGCCCTGCGCGCCGCCGCGGAGGAGCCGCGGCAGTTCGCGGCCCGGCGCCGGGCCTGGGCCGCCGACCGCACGTGGGGGCGGCGCACCGGGCAGTGGCTGGACGCCGTCCTCGGGCGGCCGGTGGCCCCGGCCGGATCGCAGCGGTCGGCCTAACCCAGGGAGCGGACCACCCGCGCGGGGTTGCCGACGGCCGTCACGCCGGCGGGCAGGTCGGCGGTGACGACCGCCCCCGCGCCCACCACCGTGTCGGCACCGATGGTGACGCCCGGGAGCACGATCACCCCGCCGCCGAGCCAGGCGTTGTCCCCGATGGTGACGGGTGCCGCGTGCTGCCAGCCGGCCCGCCGCTCGGCCGGGTCGAGCGGGTGGACGGCGGTGAGCAGCTGCACGTTCGGGCCCAGCTGGACGGAGTCGCCGAGGACGATGGGGCCGACGTCGAGGAAGACCGCACCCCAGTTCACGAAGCAGTAGGCGCCGATGCTGATGCGGTAGCCGTAGTCGCAGCGGAAGTCCGATCGGATCGTCGTCCCGCCGCCCACCGCGCCGAGGAGCCCGGTGAGCAGCTCGTGCCGGCGATGCGGGTCGGACTCGGCGTTGTAGGCGGCGACGAGGGCGGCGGCCCGCCGCCCGTCCGCGGCGAGGTCGGGGTCGTCGGGGCGGTACGGCAACCCGGCCAGCATGCGGTCCTTCATCTCGCCCACGCGGGAACGCTATCCGGCCTGTCGGAGGTCAGTCGGCGGCGAGCCACTCGACGGCCGCGTGCAGCACCTCCGGGGGCACGGCGTGCGGCCCCGGGAACTCCCGGTAGGTGACGTCGTAGCCGTCGTCCTCGAGCGCGGGCACGATCCGGCGGCTGGTCCGGTCGATCGGCAGCACGTCGTCGTCGACCCCGTGGGAGACGAACACCGCCGGGCTGCCCGACCGCGGGGCGGGCGGCACGAACCCCGGGGAGAAGGCGACGATGTGCCGGAACAGCCCTCCGTTGGCCAGGCCGAGCCCCAGCGCGTACGAGGCCCCGTCGGAGAACCCGGCGACGGCGATGCGCGCCGGATCCACCGGCACCGTGCCGAAGACCTCGGCCAACGCCCGGTCCACCAGCGCCGCGTCCCGGCCGTACTCGCCTCCGACGGCGTCCCAGGTCGGCCCCCGCGACGCAGGCGCCAGGACCACCAGCCCCTGCTCGTCGGCCGCCGGCCGCAGCAGGCCCAGCCCCGCCTCGGCGTCCCCGCCGGCGCCGTGCAGGGAGACGACCAGTGGCAGCGGGCCCGTGCCGGGGTCCGGCGGGACGTGCAGCAGCGGGTCGCGCGAGGACACGAGCCCGAGCGGACGGGTACCGGGCTCGGGCGCACCCGTCGGCGGCGACCCGGTCGGCCGGGCCGTGAGCGCGGCCCCCTCCTGCCCCGCCGCCGCCCCACCGGCCGAGCCCGGCGTCCGGGGCGCGCAGCCCGCGCCCAGGACGGCCAGCGCCGTCGCGGCCCCCGCTCCCAGCACGGCTCGTCGCGTCGGCACCGTCGTCCTCCTCCCCGGCGGATCCGGTGGCCGACCGGTACCCCGTCCCCGGCACGCGACACGGGGCGGCTCCGGGTCGGCCCGTCACCGGGCCCGGCGATCAGGGAGGACGGCGGTGACCCGGATCCCCCCGGGAGGGCGCCACCACGGTCGTCGCCGGCCACGACCACACCGCGGCCGCCCTCATGCGCCGGCTGCGCAACCTGCTGCGCGGCATCGCCCACGCCCCGACGGCCTGGTCGAGCGGCGCGGTCCGACGCTGGACGACGGGTTGGACCGGCTGCCTCCGCCGCCGGCGCCCCCCCGGCCTCTCCGTCGAGGAGGTGGCGGACACCCTCCTCGGCCGCATGGCGCCGGACTACGCCGACGACGTCGCGCTGGTGGTCTCGCGCGTGGTGCCCGGGATCGTCAGAGGCTGACCGCCACGGTCGCCGCGAGCTCGCGGCAGGCCTCCAGCTCGGCCGGACCGGGTGCGCCGGTCAGGCTCAGCGGCGCCGCGACCTGCTTCCAGCGCAGCGCGCCGGTGATCCGCTCGATGCTGCGCAGCGCGCCCGCCGTGTCGTCGTTGCCGTGCACGTAGACCCCGTAGGGCAGCCCGCCGGTGGCGTCGAGGCACGGGTAGTAGACGGTGTCGAAGAAGTGCTTCAGCGCACCGGACATGTAGCCGATGTTCGCGGGGGTGCCCAGCAGGACGCCGTCGGCGGCGAGCAGGTCGGCGGCCCCGGCCGACAGGGCCGGGCGGACGGTCAGCTCGACGTCGTCGACGAGGGCGACGCCCTCCCGGACCGCTTCGAGCACCGCCTGCAGCGCCGGTGAGGGGGTGTGGTGGACCACGAGGAGACGGGACACCCCGGCATCATCCCGTCCCCGGCACGGGCCGGAGCTGCCGGTAGACGCGGGCGAGATCGGCGAGCTGGAAGTGGGCGTTCAGCCCGCTGGGATTCGGGACGACCCAGGTGTCGGCGCCGCCCACGCGCTCGGGCTGCCGGCCGATGACCGCCTTCGGCCGGCCGAACCCCTCCCGCCACGCGGTGATGCCCAGGACCGCCAGCACCCGCGGCCGGTACCGGGTGACCAGGCGCTCCAGCGCGGCCGCACCGGCCCGCAGCTCCTCGGGGGTCAGCTCGGCCGCGGTCCGCGTGGGCCGGTCCACCACGTTGGTCACGCCCAGCCCGTGGCGCAGCAGCTCGCGGTCCTCGTCCGGGGAGAGCCGCCGCGGGGTCAGCCCGGCGAGGTGGATCGCGGGCCAGAAGCGGTTGCCCGGCCGGGCGAAGTGGTGACCGCGCTCGGCCGACATCAGGGACGGGTTGATCCCGCAGAAGAGGACGTCGAGCCCGGGGGCCACGATGTCGGGCAGCGCCTTGCCGGGCAGGGCGTCGTCGGGCGTCGGCTCGTCGGGCACCGCCCCATCCTGACCCGCGAGGACCCGACCGCTCCTCAACGGTAGGTGAGCAGGTCCCTGCGGGCCCCGGTGACGTGCGCGTGGTCGTTGAACGCCAGCAGCGACAGGCCGTTCGACCCCGCGAGGACGGAGGTGACGCCGACGTTCACCGCGGCGCGGTTGAGCGCGATGACGCCGTCCCCCGGAGCGCCCAGCAGCGCGGCCACCACTGCGGCGATGACGCCTCCGGAGCTGACGACGACGGCGTCGCGCCCGGAGGGCACTGCGGCGGCCACGTCGGCCACGGCGGCGACCGCCCCGGCGGAGAAGGCCGGCCAGCCGTCGGCGTCAGCCGCCGCGATCCACGACCGCAGCGCGCCGTCGAGCAGCCGCTGCACCTCCCGGGATCCGGACCCGTCCCCGGCCCCGCCCTCCCCTGGATACCGCTTCAGCAGGTCCAGGTGGTCGTACTCGTCCAGCCGCGGGTCGGGCTCGGCCGCCACCGGCCACCCGGCGGCCGCGGCCAGCAGGGCGGCGGTGTCCCGCTGGCGGCGCAGCGTGCCGGAGACGACCAGCGGGTCGCGCAGCTCCCGGCGGCGCAGCTCCTCCCCCACGCAGCGGGCCTGCTCCCGGCCGAGGTCACTGAGCACGTCGTAGTCGTCGGCACCGAAGGACGCCTGCCCGTGCCGGACGAGGCAGATCAGCGGCATCCGGCCAGCTTCTCCGCGCGCTCGAGCAGGACGGCGGTGGCGGCACCGAAGGTGGCGAACCGTGGGTTGGTGCTGTGCCCGGAGCTGTACCGCGCCCAGATCTGCTGCAGGATCACCGCGAGCCGGAACAGCCCGAAGACCTCGTAGAACGCCCAGTTCGACGTCTGCAGACCGGTCCGGGCGAGATATCGCTCGACGAGCTGCTCCCGCGTCGGCATGCCCGGCAGGATGCTCGGCTGGTTCGACACCATCGCGAACGCCTCGTCGTCGTCGGCGGTGACCCAGTAGGCCAGCGACGCGCCGAGGTCCATGAGGGGGTCGCCCACGGTGGCCATCTCCCAGTCGAGGACGCCGGTGATCCGCGGCGTGCCCGACAGGTCGAGCACCAGGTTGTCCAGCTTCCAGTCACCGTGCAGCAGGCTGGCGCGCACGTCCTCCGGCTGGGAGGCGGCCAGCCAGGCCATGAGCTCCTCGGCGGCGGGCACGTCGTCGGTCCGGGCGTCGCGGAACCGGCGCGACCAGCCCTCGACCTGACGCCGGACGTACCCCGGTCCCCTGCCCAGATCGGCCAGGCCGGCGGCGTCGACGTCGATCGAGTGCAGCTCGGCGAGGGTGTCGTAGGCGGTCTCCCCCAGTACCCGCGCGCGGTCGGGCCCCAGCTCCACGCCCTCGGGCAGGGTCCGGCTCAGCACGACGCCGTCCAGCCGCTCCATGACGTAGAAGTCGCTGCCGATCACCGACGGGTCCTCGCAGAAGCCGTGGATCTGCGCCACGACGTCCAGGTGCGGCCGCAGCCGCTGCTGCACCCGGACCTCGCGACCCATGTCGTGGGCCGAGGCCGCCTTGTGGCCGTGCGGCGGCCGGCGCAGCACCAGGTCGAGGCCGCCGTAGTCGAGCAGGTAGGTCAGGTTGCTGGCGCCGCCGGTGAACTGCCGTACCTGGGGCGCGGGCCGCCCGCCGAGCGCCGGCACGCGCGGCGCGAGCCACGCGTGCACGGCGTCGACGTCGAAGGCGTCCTCGGGGCGGACATCACGCAGTCGGGTCGCGTTCTCGCTCATCGCCCCCATCCCACCACGGCCCGCCCGGGCGCCTCCCGCAGCGGTCTCCGCCCCGGACTCCTTGCCGTCACCGTCCGCGCGCCCACGGTGAGCACCGGGCCGACCGCGGCTGCGGAACCGCCACGGTCCCCATCCCGGGTATAGCGTGACGCGTGGGTCGAAGCACCGGCCCGGCGCATGCCGCACCGCGGGTAGCGCTTGCCCGGAGCCACCGGCCCCGGCTCGCGCGACCTCCAGGCGGGAGACCTGCCATGGCACCGGACGCACTGCAGTTCAGCCCTCGTCACGACGACGAGCCGATCCCCTTCCACGTGTGCGTCGACCTGGTCGACGCGACGGTGACCGTCGCCGGCGAGCTCGACCGTGAGAACGCCCACCACGTCGTCGACGGGCTGGCGGCGCTGACCGCCACCAGGCACCGCCGCTGGGCCATCGACGCCGCCGGTGTCATCTTCTGCGACGCCGCGGGGCTGCGCATCCTGGTCACCGCGCACCACCTGGCCCGGCGGCACGGATGCGCACTCGTGCTGGAGCGGCCGAGCCCCTGCCTGCACCGGCTCATCCTGCTGGTCGGGCTGGACCAGATGCTCGAGTTGCACCCCACCGGCGCCGCGGCGCCGCCCGCGGCGGGCGGTCACCGTCCGCTGCCGTCGGCCGGTCCGCTGCGGGCGGGGCACCCGATCCGGACCGTGCCGACCCGGGTCTGACCCGGACCGCTACTGGACCGGTGCGTCCGGTGGGGGCAGCCGGGTGGTCAACTGCTCGTCCACCGAGACGACCCCGGCGACGCCGGTCAGGGCGCCGAGGGCGCCCGACTGCACCGAGCCGGTGATGATCCCGAGCCCGTCGAGGACCTGCTCCACCTGCATGCCGCGGGCGCGCAGGCCCTGCACCACGCCGTCAAGGGCGGCCAGGTGCCCGTCGTCCACGGTGACGCTGACGTGGGTCATGCGGCCGACGCTACGCGGGTCCGGCCGGGCCGGGAACCGTCAGCGCGGGGCCACCACCAGGCCGCTGCCGACGTCGGCCGACGGCTGGAGCAGCCGCTCGCTCTCCTGGCAGAGCGTCGCCCAGAGCTCCAGCCCCCGCAGGCCGGTCGCCTCGGCCCAGAGCGCCGCGACCCCGGCCACGTGGGGAGTGGCCATGCTGGTGCCGCTGATGGTGTTGTAGCGGGCCGGCATGGGCCAGGCCGAGCGGACCTCCCAGCCCGGGCCCGCGACGTCGACCTGCCCCCCGCGCGCCGGCAGGCTCCGCGCGGAGAAGTAGGCCGTTTCGCACCCCTGGTCGACCGCACCGACGGCCATGATCTCGACGCTGTTGGCCGGGGCGCCGACGAAGCCGTCGTTCCCGGCCGGGCGGTCGGCGTTGTTCCCGGCCGCGGCGATGACCAGCGACCCCCGCTGCAGCGCGCGCCGGCCGGCGGCGGAGTAGGGCGGGTGGGCCTCGACCACGTCGGCGCCCAGCGACATGGAGATGACCGGACAGCCGCTCGTGACGGCCCAGTTCATCCCCGCGAGGATGCCGGCGTCGGTGCCGCTCCCGTCGGTCCCGAGCACCTTCCCGGCATACACCTCCGCCTCGTGCGCGATCCCGTAGCGCTGCCCGTCCGGCGGGGTCCGCGGCCCGCAGGCGGTGCCGATGCAGTGCGTTCCGTGCCCGTGACCGTCCTGGGCGTCCTCGCCGGTGACGAAGGAGCGGGCCGTCACGGCCCGGCCGGCGAAGTCGGGGTGGGTGAGGTCGAAGCCGGTGTCGAGCACCGCCACGCGGACGCCGCGCCCCGATCGGGACGAGGCGTCCGCGCGCACCGCCTGCACCCCCCACGTCGCGTACGGCGTGTCGGCGAACCGGGCCGTCGGCACGCCACCGCCTGGCGCGGCCGGCGGGAGCAGCCGTCCGGCCAGGTCGGACACGCCGTCGCGGTATCCCCGCGCGTACCCGCCCACGTCGTTCCCGAGAACGCGGTGCACGAGCTCGGGCGAGACCGAGAGCACCGGCCGGGCCGACGCCGCCCGCAGCGCGCCGACCTGGTCCGGACCGGCCGCGACGACGGCGATGCCGAGGGCGGCGAAGACCGTGGCCCCGGCTTCTCGGAGCGTCTCCGGGGGCACGCCCCCGTCCGCGAAGTCCCGCGAGTCGGCGATCCGGTGCACGCCGGCGCGACCCCAGTCCACGGGCGCCTCGGCGCCCTCCCCGGCGTCGGCGAACACGACGATCTGGCGGCCGGTGGTCCGGGCCGTCGGCTCCACGGCTCCGTGCCGGACCCTGCCCGGCTCCGGCGGCTCCTGCGGATCGATCACTGCTCCCCCTCGGCGTCGTGGCGGGCCGGAACGGCGACCCGCACGCTCGCGACCGCGGGTATCCGGTCGGAGACCCAGGGTGGCCGAGGTCGGGCCGGACCGCCATCCGGTCCCGCCGGTCCCAGTGTGGCCGCGGGGTACGACGCTCCGCGGGGGGCCGGCCTGCACCACCGACGGGTCCATCCACATGACCTCCCCGACGGTGCCGTCCGGGTCGGTAGAGCCGGCGCCGTACACAGCCCCGTGGTCCTGCGCCGGCAGCCGGGGCTCACGCCGGGCGGGCGCGCAGCCCGCTGAACGTGGTGGTGACCACCGCGTCGGCGAGCTCGTCCGGCGACAGGCCGCCGTCGGGCCGGTACCACCCGGTCACCGAGTTGACCGCCCCGAACAGCAGCCGGGCAGTCACCGCCGGGTCGACGTCGGGGCGCACGTCCCCCTCCGCCACGGCGTCGACCACGAGCCCCGCGACCAGCCGGTCGAACTCCCGTCGACGGTCCAGCGCCGCGCGCTCCACCTCGGAGTTGCCGCGCACCCGCAGCAGCAGCCTGACCGCCGGCAGCTGCGCGGCGAGCACCCGGACCGAGGCCCGGACCACGTGCTCGAGGCGGTCGACGGCACGCCCGGTGACGGCCCCCGGCTCCTCGGTGACGGCGAAGAGGGCGTCGAGCGCCTGCTCGAGCGCAACCCTCAGCAGGTCGAGCTTGCTCGGCACGTGGTGGTAGAGAGCCGCCTTCGTGACGCCGAGCCGCCCGGCGAGCTCCTCCATGCTGGCCGCCTCGTAGCCGCGCTCGTCGAAGAGCTCGACAGCGGCAGTCAGCAGGGTGTCCAGGGAGTGCCCGGGCCGGCCCCGCCGTCCGGCCGGTTCCGCTCGCGGACCACGGGTCGTCATGGCGGCGATCCCTTCCGGCAGGCGGGGCTTGTGGCGTGATGTGCGCTGCATCACACTATTACTGACCAACCGGTCAGTCGCAGGAGGTGTCATGGTCGCGTCGGGGATCGATGGGCCGCCGGCCGACGAGGCCAGCCTGCAGGCGCTGTTCGACGCCACCATCGCCGCCGGCTCACGGATCGAGCCGCGCGACTGGATGCCGGAGGGCTACCGGCGGACGCTCGTGCGCCAGATCGCCCAGCACGCCCACTCCGAGACCATCGGCATGCAGCCCGAGGGCGACTGGCTGCTCGCCGCACCGAGCCTGCGCCGCAAGGTGATCCTGCTGGCCAAGGTGCAGGACGAGGCGGGCCACGGCCTCTACCTCTACGCGGCGGCTGAGACGCTGGGCGCCGACCGGGCCGACCTGACCGACAAGCTGATCGAGGGCCGGCAGAAGTACAGCTCGATCTTCAACTACCCGACACCGACCTACGCCGACGTGGGCGTGATCGGGTGGCTGGTCGACGGCGCGGCGATCTGCAACCAGGTGCCCCTGTGCCGGTCCTCGTACGGCCCCTACGCCCGGGCGATGATCCGGATCTGCAAGGAGGAGTCGTTCCACCAGCGGCAGGGCTACGAGCTGCTGATGACGATGATGGGCGGCACCGCGGAGCAGCGGGCGATGGTGCAGGAAGCCGTCGACCGGTGGTGGTGGCCGTCGCTGATGATGTTCGGCCCGCCCGACACCGACAGCCCGAACACAGCGCAGTCGATGGCGTGGGGCATCAAGCGGCACAGCAACGACGAACTGCGCCGGCGCTTCGTCGACATGACCGTGCCCCAGGCGGAGTTCCTCGGCGTGACGCTGCCCGATCCGGAGCTGTCCTTCGACCCGGCGAGCGGCCGCTACCGGTTCGGGGCCATCGACTGGGGAGAGCTGAAGCGGGTCATCAGCGGCGGCGGGCCGTGCAACGCCGAGCGGATCGCCCGCCGGCGCGCGGCCCGGGACGACAACGCCTGGGTGACCGAGGCGGCGACCGCCTACGCCGCGAAGCAGGCGGGGCCCCCGGCATGAGTGACCTGACGGCCGAAGGCGGCCGCGGCGCCGTCCCGACTGCGTCGGAGGTGCCGGTGGCCCCTACCCGTCGGGCGGTGCAGCGCGACTGGCCGCTGTACGAGGTGTTCGTCCGTGGCAAGCGCGGTCTCAACCACGTGCACGTGGGCTCGCTGCACGCCCCCGACGCCGAGATGGCGGTGCACGCCGCGCGCGACCTCTACACCCGGCGCAACGAGGGCGTGAGCATCTGGGTGGTCCGGGCCGCCGACATCACCGCGTCGAGCCCCGACGAGAAGGACCCGATGTTCGCCCCCAGCGGCGACAAGGTCTACCGCCATCCGACGTTCTACGAGATCCCGGTCGACGTCCCGCACATGTAAGAGGACCCCTCCTCCCCCGCACCTCGTACCTCGGTGCGGGGACCCCTGGAAGGGCCACCCACGGAGGGCACCATGCACGAGGAGACCGTGTACGACGCGCTGGCCAACGCGCAGGAGGATGCCGGCCACTGGGCCTTCGGCGCCGGGTTCGACGACCCGCTGGCCGGGGTCGACACCACCGTCCCCGACGGTGTGGACCCCACCGATCTCGGCGCCTACTGCCTGATGCTCGGCGACGACGCCCTGGTGCTCGCCCAGCGGCTGATCCAGTGGGTGACGGCCGCGCCGGAGCTCGAGGAGGAGGTCGCGATCGCCAACACGGCGCTCGACCTGCTCGGCCAGTCCCGGCTGCTGCTGGCCCGGGCCGGATCGGTCGGGGTGCTCGGCCGGTCCCGGAAGACGGCCACCGCCTCCATCCCCGACGAGGACGCCCTCGCCTACTTCCGCGACCCCGGCGAGTTCCGCTGCACCGCGCTGGCCGCGGCGGAGAACGGTGACTTCGCGCAGACGATGGTCCGGCTGCTCGTCGCCTCCACCGTGCGGCTCGCCGTCTTCGCCCGGCTGCGCGGATCGCGGGACCCGGTGCTCGCCGCGATCGCCGCCAAGGGCGTCCACGAGCTGGCCTACCACCGCGACCACGCCGCCCGCTGGGTGCTGCGCCTCGGCGACGGCACCGCGCTGTCCCACCGCCGGGCCCAGGCCGGCGTCGACGCGGTGTGGCCTCTGCTGGGCGACGTCCTGGCCGCCACCGAGGTCGAGCGAAGGCTGGTCACCGCGGGCGTCGCCGTGGACCCGGCGGACACCGCCGAGGAGGTGACCGGCGTGCTCCGCCAGGTGCTGGAGCAGGCGACCCTCCGGACGCCGGCCTGGCCGGCGCGGACGCCGCCGCGCGGGCGGGTGGGGAAGCACGGGCCGGAGTTGACCGAGCTGCTCACCGGGCTGCAGGGCCTGGCCCGGGAACACCCGGCGGCGACCTGGTGAGGCCGGTGCCCGTGACCCTCGACCCCCGCGCGGTCGCCGAGACGGTGACCGATCCCGAGCTGCCGATGCTCACGCTCGCCGACCTCGGCGTGCTGTGCGACGTGCGGGAGGAGGAGGGCACGGTCGTCGTCGAGATCACGCCCACGTACAGCGGGTGCCCGGCCATGGGTGTGATGCGCGCCGACCTGCTGCACGCGCTGCACGCGGCCGGCTTCGCCGACGTCGACGTCCGCACGGTGCTGTCCCCGGCCTGGAGCACCGACCGGATCACCGCCACGGGACGCCGGAAGCTGGCCGAGGCCGGCATCGCCCCGCCGGGCCCGGCCCCGGAGGCCGCCCCCGGTCCGGTGCCCCTCCAGCTCGGCCGGGCCCGGCGCACGGCCGACTGCCCGCTGTGCGGATCGCCCGACACCGACCAGCTCAGCGAGTTCGGCGCCACCGCCTGCACGGCGCTGCGCCGCTGCCGCAGCTGCCGGGAGCCCTTCGAGCACGTCAAGGAGATCTGAGTGGCGCGACAGGGAGCGGGCACCCGCCGTCGCCCGCGGTTCCACCCGTTGACGGTGGCGCGCGTGGACCGGCTGACCGACGACGCCGTGGCGGTCACCTTCGACGTCCCGCCCGAGCTCGCCGAGGAGTACGCGTTCCGGCCGGGCCAGGCGCTGACCCTGCGCCGCGTCGACGGCGACCGCGACGAGCGGCGGTCCTACTCGATCTGCGCGCCCGTGGGCGCGCCGCCGCGGGTGGGCGTCCGCGAGGTCCCCGGCGGCTTCCTCTCCACCTACCTCGTCCACCAGGTCCGCCCCGGTGACGCGATCGAGGTGCTGCCGCCGTCGGGCACCTTCACCGCCGACCTCTCGACGCCGGCCGACCACGTCTTCATCGCCGCTGGATCGGGCATCACGCCGGTGCTGTCGCTGGCCGCGACGGTGCTGGCGGACGGCGGGTCGACGGTCACCGTCCTGTACGGCAACCGGCGCACCGACACCGTCATGTTCGCCGACGAGCTCGCCGACCTGAAGGACCGCCACGGCCCCCGCCTGCAGCTGGTGCACGTGCTCTCCCGCGAGCCGCGCGGAGCCGAGGTGACCAGCGGCCGGCTCGACCGGGACCGGCTCGGCACCCTGGTGGGCCACCTGGTCGACGCCGCCCACGTGGACCACTGGTGGCTCTGCGGACCGCACGGGATGGTGCAGGACGCCCGCGAGCTGCTGACCGCGCTGGGGGTGCCTGGATCACGCGTGCACCAGGAGCTCTTCTTCGTCGACGACGTCCGACCCGAGCCGGTCCGCGGCGACGAGCGGACCGTCGACGGGCCGAGCGCCCAGGTGACCGTCGTCCTCGACGGGCGGACGACGACGATCGCCGTGCCCCGGGACGTGCCGTTGCTCGACTCGGCGCAGCAGGTCCGCGGCGACCTTCCCTTCGCCTGCAAGGGCGGCGTCTGCGGCACCTGCCGCGCCCACGTCACCGACGGGCGGGTCGAGATGCGCCGGAACTACGCGCTCGAGCCGGACGAGGTGGCGGCCGGCTACGTGCTCACCTGCCAGGCCGTGCCGGGAAGCGACGCGGTCACCGTCGACTTCGACACCTGACCGGCAGCGCCGCCCGGCTCACGACTCGGTGCGCACCTGGCTGGCGGCGAGGTAGGGCTCGTCCTCCCACTCCTCGAACGCCTCGTCGGGCAGGTCCGCCCCCAGCGCGTCCTCGGCCTCCGCGAGCGAGAACTCGTCCTCCGGCTGAGCTGCGACCACCACCTGGTCCCCCGGCGCGAGCGCCGGCTCGGTGCTGGTGAGGACCAGGATCGGCTCGACGTCGGCACCATCCGGCCCGCTCATGGTGAACGCCACCGGCGAGACGATGCTGACCACCTCGCCGGTCAACGTCACCTCCACGTTGGTATACGCGTCGAGGTCCTCGCGGAACTCGGCCGTGTACGCCCCGTCGTAGGGGTCCTCGAGGTCGCCGGACGGGCGGATGTCGGGATCGGCGGCCGTGGTGGGCTCGCCGCCCCCGCCCTCCGCGTCGTCGACGCCCGAACAGCCGCCGAGGACGGCGGTTCCCAGCGCAGTGACCAGGAAGGCGCCGGCGATGCGCGGCGCGCGACGCCGGGCCGGGGGCAGGGTGTGGAACGCCACGCCGCTCACCCGTTCCGTGGGGCGAGGGGCGCGGGGGCGTGCGCCCCGGTCGTGGGCCGGCTGGTCTGCATGGACGTCGTTCCTTCCGGGCCGGGGTCCGGCCACGGGGCTTCCCGCGGCGGGTGCTGTGCTGCCGCTGGTGCTGCCCCGGCAGGGGCGGCACCCTGCCGCGCCCGCCACTTCGTCACGGTTCCGCAAAGACCGGGGGCGCCCCGCAGCGGCCGGTCATTGCGGAACCGTGACGGCGGCCGGCAGCGGTTCCCGGCCGCCACCGCGTGGCCCGCCGCGGCGGGCTCGGCCCTACATGACAAGCGCGTGGCGATCCCGTCGCCGGAGGAGTCGGCGGAACGGCGGCGGGCACCGCCCGACGGCGGCACACGGCCGCGCCCTGCACCCTGGAGGCACCCCGACATGTTGCGCTGGACCCTGCGGATCGCCGTGGCGCTCGCGGGGGCGCTGGCGCTGCTCGTGGCCTACGGCGTCCTGGTGGAGCCGCGGCTGATCCTCGACGAGGAGCACCTCGACGTCCCGCTGCCCGGCCTCGTCACCGCTGCCGACGGCACGGAGGTCGGGGTCGTCACCGACCTGCAGATCGGCATGTGGTGGTCCAACACCGGCATGGTCGAGCGGGCCGTGGAGCGGATCGTCGACGCCGATCCGGACATGGCGCTCCTCGGCGGTGACTACGTCTACAGCAGCGACCCGAGCATCCCCGAGCAGGTGGCCGGGGTCATGGAGCTGCTCGACCCACTGGTCGAGTCGGGCATCCCCACCTTCGCCGTCCTGGGCAACCACGACTACGCCGTCGGTGCGGCCGAGGAGCTGACCACCGCCTTCGAGGAGGCGGGCATCACGATGCTGCGCAACGAGGCGGCGCCGGTGCCCGGCACCGGGACCGGTGCGCAGGCGCTGCACGTGGTGGGGATCGGCCCCGTCGTCCCCGGGGAGGTTGACGTCGAGGCGGCCCTCTCCGGCGTCCCGGACGACGCCCCCCGGATCGTGCTGTCGCACAACCCCACGGCCTTTCCGGAGTTCCCGGCCGGCACCGCCCCGCTGGCCCTCGCCGGGCACACCCACTGCGGCCAGATCGCGCTGCCGGGCACGCCGACGTGGTCGTACCTGGCGCTGACCGACGAGGAGAAGATCGTCGCCAAGGGTTGGGCCCCCGAGGAGTACGGCGCGGAGGGCAACCGGATGTTCGTGACCTGCGGCATCGGGTTCAGCCTCGTGCCGATGCGGATCAACGCCCCGCCGGAGGTCGCCTTCTTCGAGCTGCGCCCGGGGGACTGACCGGCGCGGTCATTCCTGCCACTCCCAGCCTGCGTCCTGCACGAGCTGCCGCAGCCGGGCGCGGCGCGGCGCCGCGGCGTCGACGGCGCGCCGCCACTCCGCCGCATCGCCGAGCGGTATGCCCGCGTCGATCAGCCGGCGGAGCCCGGGCTCGGGCGGCGGCCCCGCGTCGTGCAGGGGTGTCCGGCCGTGCGACGCGGTCGCCACGTAGCGGTCGATGACGCGGCGGACCGGCAGCACCGCTGCGGCGGGCGGCCGCAGCTCCGCGGCGACCGCCGCCCCGAGGACCAGCAGCGCGTCGTCGAGCCGGGCGATCGCGACCGGCGCCGACGCGGTGGCCCGCGCGCTGCGGAAGTAGTGCAGCACGGGGTAGGCCAGGTGCTGCTCGGCGACCGAGGCCAGCTGCGCCGGCAGCTGCAGGAGCTGCTGGGTGAGGACGGGGCTGAACCGGTCCCCGTCCCAGCCGCCGACCACCATCCGTTGGGCGCTGTCCCCCAGCCCGTGCAGCTGGGTCGCCACCGACCTCCGGGCGACGACCGCGTTCATCACGGAGAACAGGTACGTGATGGAGAGGGTGACCAGCGCGAGGCCGCTGAAGCTGGCGAGAGAGGTGATCACCCGCCAGGCCGGATCGGTGGCGACGAAGTCGCCGACGCCGAGGGTGGACACGGCGTAGCCCGCGAAGTAGACGACGTCGGCGGCCGACCCCGGCCGGCCGGTGCTGGCCTCGGCCACCGAGCCGCTGCCGAGGAAGATCAGCGACCAGCCGGCCCAGAAGAGGACCACCCACAGGGCGACGGTCGCGCCCATCAGGACCGGGCCGGCCACGCTGAGCAGGCGCGGCCGACCGCCGCCCCGCCGGTGGAGCCGGAGCAGCACGCGCCACGCCGCCGCGAGCAGCCGCCGGGTCAGCGGACCGGCGCCCTCGCCGAGGGCGAGCGTGGTGGCGCTGACGTCCCACACCACCAGGGCGACGGCGGACGCCCCGACGAGGACGAGGAGGACGTCGCTCACCGCGCACGGACCTCCGGGGGCCCGCCGCGGCCCCGTCGGCCGGGACGTCTCCTGCGGGTGATCTGCACGTTCTCCTCCTCCGCCGCGGCGTCTCCACCCGGCTCGTCCAGGACGAGGTAGCCCACCCCGGCGCTCGCGACCCGGTCATCATGCAGTCGTCACATGGTCCCGCCCGGACCGGCACCCGCCCGGGCGCTCCGCGCTGCAGGCCGCCGGTGCGGTCGTCAGACTGAGGTCAGTGTCAGGGTGCTGAGCACCGCGCCGACTGGTTGCGGGGGTTGGGATCCTGGCTGGCGGTGGTCTGGCTCGCAGACTGCGTGCCGCTCCGTAAGGGGTTGGCCGTCATGCGTTGTGCCGATCGCCGCTGGTCAGGGCCGACCGGCGTGACTTGATAGGAGCGTGGCCGCGCCCCCACTGAGGTGTGTCCGCCGGCCGGCCCAACCGTCCCTTCTCGGGTCAGAGAGGAGACCCCCTCATGGTGGTCACGGTTGAGATCGACGTCCACAAGCAGACCCACTGCGCGGTTGGGGTAGATGCAGCCGGGCGGCAGCTGGGCACGCCGAAGACGGTGCGGGCGACCGATGCCGGGCATCGGCAACTGATGCGCTGGGCGATCCGCGAGTTCGCCGAGCAGCGGGTGGAGTTCGCGGTGGAGGACTGCCGTCACGTCTCCACCCGGCTCGAGCGGGCTCTGCTGGATGCCGGCGCCTCCGTGGTGCGGGTGCCGCCGAAGCTGATGGCGCAGGCCCGCACCAGCGCCCGCACCCGCGGCAAGTCCGATCCCATCGACGCGCTGGCCATCGCCCGGGCGGCGCTGCGCGAGCCGGACCTGCCGCGCGCTGAGCACACCCACGCCTCGCGGGAGCTGAAGCTGTTGGTCGACCACCGCGAGGACCTGGTCGGCACGCGGACCGGGCTGCAGAACCGCCTGCGTTGGCGGCTGCACGAGCTCGACCCGGAGTTCGACCCGCCGACTCGCAAACTGGACCTGGCCAAGCACCTGGACCGCGCCCAGGCGCGGCTTCAGGAGTTGCCGGCCAGCACGGTGCGGCGGATCGCGCTGGAGGAGCTCGCCGACATCCGTGCGCTCACCGAGCGGATCAACGCATTGGAGAAGGAGATCAGCGAGCTGGTACGGGCCCAGGCCCCCCAGCTGCTCGACCTGCCCGGCTGCGGGGCACTGACGGCGGCCAAGCTGCTGGGTGAGACGGCCAACCCGGCCCGGTTCCGCTCCGAAGCCTGCTTCGCCATGCACACCGGCGCCGCTCCCATCCCGGCGTCCTCGGGCAAGACCGACCGGCACCGACTGGCCCGCGGCGGCAACCGCCAGCTCAACGCCGCTCTGCACCGCATCGCGGTCACCCAGATCCGCCTCGACGGCCAAGGCCGCGCCTACTACCAGCGCCGACGCGCCAACGGCGACACGAGCATGGAAGCACTTCGCGCGCTCAAGCGACGCCTCGCCCGGATCGTCTTCCACCTCCTTCGACCCACCGACCAGCTCGCCGCGGCACCCCTGCCGCAGGCGGCTTGACATAGGAGCAACGCATGTCGCGGTCCGTGCTGATCATCGAGGACGATCCGCGGATCCGCCGGATGCTCCAGATGACGCTGCAGCGGGAGGGGCTCGAGGTCACCGAGGCCGGCAGCGGCGAGGACGGGCTGGCGCGGCTGGCGGAGAACACGTTCGACGTCATCCTGCTGGACCTCATGCTGCCCGGGAAGGACGGTTTCGAGGTCTGCCGGGAGATCCGCCGCACCTCCAACACACCGGTGATCATGGTGACCGCGCGCTCGGACAGCCATGACGTCGTCGCGGGCCTGGAGGCCGGCGCCGACGACTACGTCTCCAAGCCCTTCGTGGTCAAGGAGCTGTCCGCGCGGATCCGGGCCCTGGCGCGGCGCACCCGGGCCCCGGAGCCGCGCACCCGGCTCCAGGTGGGCGACCTGGAGATCGCACCGGCGGACGGCACGGTGACGCGGGGTGGGGAACTGCTCAACCTCACGCGTACCGAGTTCCGGCTGCTGTGCGAGCTGGCCGCCGAGCCCGGCCGGGTGCTCAGCCGCGAGGAACTCCTCGAGCGGGTGTGGGGCTACGACTACTTCGGCGACTCCCGGCTGGTCGACGTCCACGTGCGCCGGTTGCGGAAGAAGATCGAACCGGAGCCGGGCAACCCCACGCTGGTCACCACCGTGCGCGGCATGGGCTACCGAGTACCGGAGTGATCCCCCGGCACGACCACCAGGACGGTCGGCCGGCCCGGTCCCTCCGGCCGCGGACGCTGCGGGGGCGGGCCGCCGTGGCGTTCGCCGCGGTCACCTTCGTTCTCTCCGGCGTGCTGGCCATCGCCGTGTGGGTCGGTGTGTCGCAGTACCTGCTCGTCCAGCGGGAACGGGTCACCCTGATCCAGGCCACCGACAACGCGGCGCAGGTCCAGCGTGCCCTGGCCACCGAAGGGCTCGGCGTCCCGCAGGTGCTCGCCCAGCTACCGCGGGAGACCGGGTCGACGTCGCTGCTCGTCGACGACGGCGCCTGGACGACCACCTCGCTGCTGGTCGGCCGGGACGCCCTCCCCGAGCAGCTGCGCGAGACGGTGGTCGCCGGCACGCCCGCGCGGCAGCGGATCGAGGTCCAGGGCGAGACGATGATGGCCGTGGGCATCCCGCTCGCGGAGCTCCGGCAGGCCTACGTCGAGGTCTTCCCGCTCGACGAGCTGGACAAGACCTACCGCGTGCTGGCGACCGTGCTCGCCGTCGCGGTCCTGGGCACGGTGCCCCTCTCCCTGCTGGTCGGCTGGTACGTGACCCGCCCGACCCTGCGCCCGCTGGACCGCATCTCCAGCGCGGCCGCCGCCGTCGCCGGCGGTGCCCTCGACACGCGCATCGACCCCCGGGGCGACCCCTCCCTCGTCCCGATCGCCACCTCGTTCAACCAGACCGCCGACGCGCTGGAGGCGCGGGTGCGCAGCGACGCCCGCTTCGCCGCCGACGTCAGCCACGAGCTGCGCAGCCCGCTCACCACCATGCTGGGCGCGCTGGACCTGGTGGACGCCACCGCCGACCCTGACGACCCGCACCAGGCCGAGGCCCTCGCCCTGCTCCGCTCGGAGGTGGTCCGCTTCGAGCGCCTGGTCGCCGACCTGCTGGAGATCTCGCGGGCCGACGCCGGCAGCGCCGACCTGGTCGCCGAGCCGGTCCGCCTGGCGTCGCTGACCGAGGCCGTGGTCGCCCGGCACCGCCTCGACGGCAGCGCCGCGGAGCTGCTCACCGTCGAGGACGCCGCCCGCGACGTCCTCGTCTGCGTCGACAAGCGACGGCTCGAACGGGCGCTGAGCAACCTGCTGGACAACGCCGACAAGCACGGCGCCGGCGTCACCGCCGTGATCGTGGACCGGCACGGCGACACCGCCATGGTGTGCGTGGACGACGCCGGCCCTGGCGTCCCGGAGGACGAGCGGGAACGGATCTTCGAGCGGTTCGCCCGCGGGTCGGGCAGCATCCGCACGCGGACCGACGGCTCCGGCCTCGGGCTCGCGCTGGTCACCCGGCACATCACCGCCATGGACGGGCGGATCCGGGTCAGGAACAGCCCGTCCGGCGGCGCCCGCTTCGTCGTCGAGCTGCCCGTGGAGACGCAGTCGTGAGGGCCCTCGCCGTGCTGCTGTGCGCGCTCGTGGTCCTCGCCGGCTGCGGGGTGGACCCCCAGGACCGCCCGCAGGTGCTCACCATCCCGGTGCCCGAGGTCAGCGAGACCGGGGGGCAGCCCCCGGCGAACGGCCCGACGCTCACCGTCTACTTCGTCCGGGGCACCGTCCTGGCGCCGGTCGAGCGCGCGACGGACGTCGTCGACGCCCCGTCCGCGCTCGGCCAGCTGAACCTGGGACCCACCCGGGCCGAGGTCATCGGTGGGCTGCGCACCGCGCTCGCGCCGCAGACCCTGCGGGTCGACGAGGGCGTTCCCGGTGGCATCACGTCGGTGTCGGTGACCCGGGAGTTCACCGGAATCACCGGGGGCAACCAGCTGCTCGCGGTGGCCCAGGTCGTGTGGACGCTCACCGACCTGCCGGGCACCACGCAGGTGCGGTTCCTCGTCGACGGGGTGCCCGTGGAGGTCCCCACCGACGGCGGGCTCACCGAGCAGCCGGTGAGCCGCACCCACTTCCGGTCCGTGGCGCCGGTGAGCGGTCCCGACGACGACCGGCCGCCGTCCGGGCCGCCCGCCACGGAGACCGAGTGACCGGCCGGTCCCGCCGTCGTCAGGCGGTCGGGTCCCCGTCCACAGCAGCACCCGTGCGGTGCTGGTCACCCTGGTCACCGACGGAGCGGAGGCGGCGGTCATGATCGTCGGCATGGTCCTCGAGATGCGGCGGTGACGGGGTGACGCGGATCAACCCGTTCGGCCGGCTCTGGCGGCTGGCCCGCGGTGCCCTCTGGCCGCTGCCCCTCCTCGCCGTGACCCTCGCCGTGGCCGTCGGAGTGATGCTGCCGCTGCTCGACGAACGCCTGGGCACCGCCGACGAGGGCTCGCCGCTCGCGTCCGTCTTCGGCGGCGGACCGGCCGCCGCGCGGGACCTGCTGGCCGCGATCGCCGGCTCGCTGATCTCGGTCACCGGCGTCACCTTCTCGCTGACCGTGGTCGCCCTGCAGCTGGGCAGCAGCCAGTACTCCCCCCGCTTGCTGCAGACGTTCGTCACCGATCCGGTGGTGCAGGCGACCCTCGCCCAGCTGACCGGGACATTCGTCTACGCGCTCACCGTGCTCCGGACCGTCCGGACGTCGGAGGCGACGCTGGACGGCTCGGCGTTCGTGCCCCGCCTGTCGATCACCCTGGCCTTCCTGTTCTCCCTGGGCAGCGTGGCGGCCCTGGTGGTGTTCCTCGGCCACCTCGCCCGGATGCTGCGGGTGGAGACGATGCTGCGCAACGTCCACGACGAGGCCGTGGCCACGATCGAGCGCACGGCGGACGACCCGGACGACGCCCCGCCGGAGCTGCCCGCCGGCCCGGGCACGCCCGTCGAGGCGCGCGCCAGCGGCTTCGTCGTGGCGGTCGACGAGGAGCGGCTGGTCGCCGAGGCGCGTGACCGGGACCTCGTCGTGGTCCTGCGGCCTCGGATGGGCGACTCGGTGGTGGCGGGCACACCGCTGGCCCACGCCTGGGTGCGCGCCGGGGGCCCGGTGCGGGACGCGGACGAGCTGGCGGAGGTCGTCACCGGCGCGGTCGCGCTGTCCTACGAGCGGACCCCGGAGGAGGACGCCGCCTACAGCGTGCGCAAGATCGTCGACATCGCCGGGCGAGCCCTCTCCCCCGGCATCAACGACCCGACGACGGCCGTGCACGCGCTGTCGCACCTCTCCGCGCTGCTGGGCGACATGCTGCCCCGCCACTCGCCGACGCTGGTCCGCCGGGACGCCGATGGCGTCGTGCGCCTGGTGGTCCACCGCTGGACGTCCGGGGAGCTGCTGCGGCTGGGGCTCGAGGAGACGCTCGAGTACGCCTCCGGGCAGCCGGCGGTGCTGCGGCGGATCGCGGGGCTGTTGCGCGAGCTGGCCTGGCGCGTGCGCGGGCACGGGCTGGACCGCGACCTCGACGTCCTCGTCGAGCGCACCACGAGCCTGGCCGTGGAGACCACCGCGATCGACGACCGGGAGGCCGCCCTGTGGCGCTCCGGCGTCGAGGACGCGCTCGCGGGCCGGTGGTCGGTCGCGCCCGAGCCCCATCGCCGGCCGTCGGCCCAGGACGCGCCGGCCGGCTGAGCACCGCCGCCGCCGGGCCGACGCGCCGAGGGCCGGCGGGTCACAGCTGAGGGCGGACCCCCGCCTCCCGGATGAGGTCGCCGGGGTCCAGCGGGCCGTCGCCCGCCATCGCCGAGCGGCCGGCGCCGCGCCGGCCGACGGGGATGACGGTCCGCTCCCGGGCCCCCTCCAGCTCCAGGGCGAGGGCCGCGTAGATCGCCAGCACGGCGAGCACCACCCCGACCCAGCCGGCCGTCGTCTTCCAGGCGGCGGAGCCGGTGAGCTCGTAGATCCCGGTGACGGCGAACCGGGTGGCGGCCAGGGCCATCACGGCCGCGGGAACGACCTTGCTGCTGACCGCCGCGGCCGCCGGCACGAGCATGGCGGCGGCGCCCACGAGCAGCAGCGTGCCCAGCCCGGGGCTGACCTGGCCCGGCCGGGTGCTGAGGGTGGTGAGACCCGCGACCGCCCAGGTCCCGCTGAGGACGCCCATGCCGGTCGCGGCCACGGGATCGCGGCTCAGGAATCCGAACACCGACGCCAGCAGCTGGAGCGGCACGGTGGCGAACAGCGCGGTGTAGCCGGCGACCCGCCCCTCCTCGGGCGGCACCCAGCCGAGCTGCACCGCGCTGAACACCGTGGTGGCCAGCGCCAGCGCCAGGAAGCCGAGCGGCAGCGGCGTGGCCAGCGGGCGGAGCACGACCTGCGTCCCCGTCGGCGTGGCACCCGCGCCGGTGCTCAACTGACCAGCACCTGGGTCGCCGACTCCTTGAGCTTGCCGTTGGCCCACCGGACCTGGCGGAGCGTCTGCGGGTGGCACCGCTGGGCGAGCTCGAGCAGCTCCTTCTTCCGCGCGCCCTGCGCCCCCTGGGCCAGCAGCTCCCAGTCCAGCGACGTGCCCGACGCCTCCCGGTAGATGTGCCGCAGGTCGGCCAGCAGCAGGAGCCCCGGCGCGCTGCTGCGACCCATCAGGTCCGAGGCCTTCTGCCGGGTCTTCTCGAGGATCGTCGGATCACCCTCGGGCTCGGGGTCCAGGTCCAGCCCGAACTCCTGGCCGATGTCCGCCAGGGCGCGCACGTGGTCCTGCGACCACCGGGCGATGTCACGCGCCACGTGGAAGATCTCGTGGTCGGCCTTGTGCCGGTCCGACATCGCCAGCAGGGCGCCGGCGAGGTGGTTCTCCGACCTGTGCAGCTCCTCGATCGCCAGCCTCAGCTTCATCGGGCACCTCCGGACACGCTCACCAACTCCTCGGTGGCCAGGGCGGCCTCGCCACCGGTCGTGGGCGGAACTCCCTCGGTGACCGGTCGCGAGCCGGTCGTGGTGGGGGCCGGCGACGGCCCGTCGGCCTTCTCCAGGCGCTTCACGGCAGCGGCTGCGGTCTTGAAGATCGGCTGCTTCGAGGCCGCATCCCAGTCGGTGAGCGTCAGCTCGTTGGCCGCCCGGCCCCGCTTCCCGGCCGGCTCGCGCCCCTCGGGTGCGTCCCAGTAGCCGTAGTGGAACGGCAGGAAGACCACCCCGGGCCGGATGCCGCTGATCCGCAGCTTGGCCTCCACCCGGCCGCGCGGCGTGCTGATCTCCAGCAGGTCCCCCTCGGTGAACCCCCGGTCGGCCGCGTCGCCCGCCGACATCTCCACCCACACCTCCGGTGCCGCCTTCTGCAGCTGGGGGGCGCGGGCGGTCTTGGTCCGGGTGTGGAAGTGGTACAGCGTCCGGCCGGTGATCAGCTGGAACGGGAAGTCCTGGCTGGGCAGTTCGTGGGGCGGCACGTACTCCGCCGCCTTCAGGACGGCCTTGCCGCCGGGGTTCATGGCCTTGTACTCGGTGGGCGACAACGGCGCACCGGTGACCAGGTCCCGGCCGTAGTTCTCGCAGTAGCCGGGAGCTGCCCAGAACTGCCCGTCCACGTAGATGCGCTCGGTGCCGTCGGGGTGCTCCTCGTTGCACGGCCACTGGATGCCGCTGCCGCCGCGCAGCTTGTCGTAGCTCAGGCCGGTGTAGTCGCACGGCCGCCCGCGGGTGCAGTCCTTCCAGCCCTCGAACGCCTCCTCCGGCGTCGACCACTTGACCAGCGGCTGCCCGTCCTTGTCCTTCAGCCCCAGCCGGTGCGCGAAGTCGATGAAGATCTCGAGGTCGGGTTTGGCCTCACCCGGCGGCTCGACCGCCTTCTCCGACAGGTGCACGGTGCGGTCGACGTTGGTGAAGGTGCCGGTCTTCTCCCCCCAGGTCGCCGCGGGTAGCACGACATCGGCCAACTGCGCGGTCTCGGAGAGGAAGATGTCCTGCACCACCAGGAACAGGCGGTCCTGGGCGAGCACGTCGCGGATCCGGCCCAGCTCGGGCAGCGAGACCGCCGGGTTGGTGGCCTGCACCCACATGAACCGGATGGAGCCCTCCTCGGCGTACCGGAACATCTGCATGGCGTGCGTCGGCGGCGAGTAGTGCGGGATGTCCATCGGGTCGACGTTCCAGACCCGCGCGAGGTCCTTGACGTGCTCGTCGTTCGACCAGTTGCGGAAGGCCGGCAGGTCGCCGTCGGCCCCCGCCTCCCGGGTGTTCTGCGCGGTCGGCTGGCCGTTCATCTGCAGGATTCCGCACCCGGGCTTGCCGAGCATGCCGCGCACGATGTGGATGTTGTTCACCTGGACGGCCGCGGCCGTCGACTGGTGGGACTGGTAGAAGCCCTGCAGCACCGACGACAGCAGCCGCTCGGCGGTGCCGATGACGCGGGCGGCCTCCCGGATGCGCTCCGCCGGCACGTCGCAGACCTCGGCGGCCACCTCGGGCGGGTAGTTCTGCACCCGGTTCACCAGCTCCTCGTAGCCGACCGCGTGCGCCTCCACGTACCCGGCGTCGACCCAGTCGTTGGCGATGATCTCGTGCAGCAGGGCGTTCATGAGCATGAGGTTGGTGCCCGGCCGCGGGGCCAGGTGGACGGTCGCCGCGCGGGCCACCGGCGTCTCCCGGGGGTCGATGCAGACGACCGCCGGTGGGGTGGGCCCGGCCAGCCGGTCGAGGATCCGGGACCAGAGCACCGTCTGGGTCTCGGCCATGTTGTGGCCGTACAGCGCGATGACGTCGGCGTGGTCGATGTCGGTGTACGAGCCCGGCTGGCCGTCGCTGGCGAAGGACTCCTTCAGCGCGGCCGCGGCGGTGGCGGTGCACAGCCGGGTGTTCCCGTCGACGTGGTTGGTGCCGATGCCGCCGTGGGCGATGAGTCCCAGGGTGTAGTACTCCTCCAGGAACAGCTGCCCGGTGGTGTAGAAGCTGATCGCGCTGGGGCCCTGCTCGTCGAGCAGCTGCTTCGCCCGGCCGACGACCGCCTCCATCGCGGTGTCCCAGTCGGTCTCGACGAGTTCGCCGTCGCGGCGGATCAGCGGTTTCGTGAGCCGGTCGGGCGAGTTGTTGGCCTGCCAGCCGTAGAGGTCCTTCGGCCCCAGCCGACCGTGGTTGACGCGGTCGACGGCGCGCCCGCGGACGCCGACGATGCGGTCGTCCTTGACGGCGATGTCCAGGCCGTCCCCGTTGGAGTGCAGGATCGTCGCCGACTGCACCCAGCGGTCGACGTCGTCTTCGGTCAGTCCGTCGGCGAGGTAGCTGTCCACCCGTGTGGGCCAGTCCTCGCCCGGTCCGTACGGGGTGCGTGTGCCCCACGGGTCCGCGATGCGGTCGGTGCGTCGCACGGTCGTCCTCCGGGAGGTCGATGGTGTTCCAGGCCCGCCCCGTGCCCGGCCGGCCGCCGGTTGCAACACCCACCTGGGCTGTCGGGAGCAGCTGACACGGTTTCGTCACATCGGCCCGGCCCCCACGGCGACACGTGCACCTGCCGCCGCGGGCGTCGGTCAGGCTTTCGCGCCGCGGGTGACGTCGTCGGCACCCGCGATCCCCTCGAGCGCGGAACCGGCGCCGTACTTCTCCGCCGGGATGACGCTCAGCGAGCCGTCGCTCTCGAGCACGACCGCGGCCACGTCGGCCAGGTCGCCGGCCCCGGAGGCGCGGACCGCCTGGCGGATCTCGGAGATGCCCACCCGCACCTCCCGCATCCGGTCGCGCACCGGCTCGCCGTTCCGCAGCACCAGCGTGGGCCGGGACGTGACGACGGTCCGCAACCCCGGCCACCGGACCGTGAGCCATGCGACCACCGCCTGCAGCAGCGCCAGCAGCCCCAGGGCGACGGCGCCCTCGGTCCAGGCGACGTCGCTGCTGAGCAGGATGGTGGCCAGGGTGGAGCCCAGCGCCACGGTGACCACCAGGTCGAAGGCGTTGAGCTTGGTGAGCGTCCGCTTGCCGGAGAGCCGCAGGACCGCCACGACGGTCACGTACGCCGCCGATCCCACCAGCAGCACCCGGACCACACCGGACCATTCGTCGAACCACATGGGGTGCCCCTACCCGTCCGGCCCCGGAGTCGACGCAGATCGGTCCCGATCGTGATCTCCGGTGTCGTCCTGCTCGTCGCGGCCCTTCGGGCCGGCGACCTTGCGGTAGAGAACGCGCCCCGGCGTCGCCGTCAGGCCGTGCACCACGGTGCTGGCCGCCACCACGAGTGTGCCGGCGACCAGGACGACCGGGTCCATCGACAACCGTTCGGACTCCAGCGTCAGGTAGAACAGCGCCGAGACACCGATCGGGCCGAACCAGCCCAGGTAAGCGGCGTCCGGTCGGGCCAGGTGCAGGGGACGGCGGAGCAGGTAGACGACGGGGGGCCGGCGAAGCACCAGTACCAGCACGGTGAAGAGCAGGCCGCCCCAGCCGAGGGTGCGCCACTCCGACCACGGCAGGATCGCACCGAAGGCCAGGAACAGCGGGAGGACGACGAACCGGTTCACCGCCTCGTCGATGCGTACGTCCGCGGTGCGCTCCCGGCCGGTGCTGACCGCGTTGAAGGCCAGGCCGCAGACGAACACCGCCAGGATCCCGTCGACCCGGATCAGCCCACCGACGCCGAGCACGGCGAAGGCCAGGACCACCGTGAAGACCAGCTCGGGCCCTGGATCGGTCGCCCCGTGCTCGGCGCCGGCGCGCAGCGCGCGGCCACCCAGCCAGCCGAGCAGCACGCCGAGCAGAACGGCGCCGGCGACGTCCCACAGCGACTCCACCAGCGCCTCACCCATGGACAGCGGACCGGCCAGGGCGATGGCGACGAGGACCAACGGCAGGGCCAGGCCGTCGTTGGCCCCGGACTCCAGGGAGAGCAGCTGGCGGTCGTGCCCGGGCAGATCCTCCTCGGCCGGCTTGCCGGTGGCGACGGTGGAGGCCAGGACCGGGTCGGTCGGCGTCAGCGCAGCCCCGATCAGCGCCGCCACCCCGAGCCCGACGCCGAGGGTCAGCGCGGCCAGCCCGGCGGTGACGAACGCCATCGCCGGCATCACCACGGCCAGCAGCAGGAGCACCTGCCGCCAGCGGGTGCGCGCGAGGCGGAACGGGTAGCGCAGCGCCACCGACATGACCGACATCGCCAGCAGCAGCCGGGCGGCGGTGTGCAGCCACGCGTGGTCCTCGAGCAGGTCGGGCAGCGGCAGCACGCCCAACACCGCCGGGCCGAGGACGACGCCGATGCCGAGCGCCAGGAGCGGCTCGCTGACCGGCAGCCGGCGGATCCAGTCCGACCACGCCGCGGCGACGAGCGCCAGGGCGCCCGCCGCCGCGAGCAGCACGTCGACGGTCATCGTGCCCCGCCGGACTCGTTCCAGACGTGCAGCACGGTGGTCAGCCCAGGCTGGCGATGAGCTCCCGGCACGCCGTCTCGCAGCGGCGGCAGGCCTCGGCGCAGACACGGCAGTGCTCGTGCATCTCGGCGTGCTGCGCGCACTCGTCGCCGCAGGCCTTGCACGCGGCGGCGCAGGCCTCGAGGACCGCCCGGGTGAGGTTGGCGTCGTAGCCGGTGTGCCGGGACAGCACGCGCCCCGTGGTGTCGCAGATGTCGGCGCAGTCGGCGTTGGTGCGGATGCACTTGGTCAGCTCGGCGACCATGTCCTCGCTGAGGCAGGCGTCGGCGCACGCGGTGCACGCCTGGGCGCACTCGAAGCAGGCCTCGATGCACTCGAGGAGCTTCTGCTTGTCCACCCCGCCCAGGTCCTTCGGGTAGGTGTCGAGCATCTGCGCGGCGACGGTCACGTCGGACTCCTTCACGGTCTCGGCCCGGTGCGCGGTCACGTCCGGGGCTCTCGCCGCGGGACGCCCTACCCCGCGCCCGCGGCGGGCACACCATCGACCATGACGATTGTGTGACGGCGCTCCGGCCGACCGGGTGGCGCGGGAGGCCCCGGTCAGGCCCGCTCCGCGGGCTCGGCCGCGTCGGCCTCCGCCGAGGTGCCCGGCGTCTCGCGCAGGAACAGGTACCAGTACGACGTCGCCACGAACACCACCGCGCCGACCAGGTTGCCGACCCCGGCGAGCAGCCAGTTCAGGAGCACGTCCCCCAGCCGATGTCCTCGACGCCGGCGAAGATCGCCGCGGGGAGGAAGAACATGTTGGCGACCACGTGGTCGAAGCCCATCGCCACGAACGCCATGATCGGGAAGAAGATCGCCAGGATCTTGCCCGAGACCGTCGTCGCCGCCAGCGACATCCACACGGCGAGGCAGACCAGCCAGTTGCACCCGACCGCACGCAGGAAGGTCTGCCACGGCGTCTCCCCCAGCGCCTTGCCCTCGGCGATGCTTACCAGCCGTTCGTGGGTCAGCCCGGCGGCACCGGTCGCGTCCGCGTCGCCGATCACCCCGGTCTGCACCGCGAGGAAGTAGGCCACGAGCAGCGCCCCGGCCAGGTTGCCCAGGAGCACCAGCGTGAGGTTGCGGGCGACGTCGCCGAGGCCGAGCTTGCCGTTCATGGCGCCGAAGGGGACCAGCAGCATGTTCCCGGTGGCGAGGTCGGAGCCCGCGATCAGCACGAGCACGAGGCCGAGGGTGAAGGCCGCACCGGTGAAGAGCGTGGGCAGCGTGCCCCAGGTGGCCGGGTCCAGGCCCGAGGAGACGGTGATCGCCACCAGCCCGCCGAAGGCGATGTAGGCGCCGGCGAGGAAGGCGCTGACCAGCACCCGGTCCCACGTGCGGTGCACCTTCTTGGCACCGGTCGCGGCCGCTACCTGGGCCATCTCCTGCGGTTCACGAGCCGCCATGGTCGCCTCCTCGGGGTGGTGCCTGCTTACCACAGCAGCCTCCCGCCGGGTCGGCCCGGCGGCAAACCGAGGACGGGAACCGGCGCTGTGGCACCCGCGACGCGGATTGTTACAGCGGCTGCAACGGACCGCGCCTGCGTCCCGACCCCGCATCGGCCCCCGGCGCCGGTTCGGTGCAGTGACCGCACCGAACCGGCGCGGCCGGTCAGCCCTGGCGCTGGAGCACGAAGTCGTACCGGGACTCCAACCACGGCACGTCGAGGGATCCGCCGTCGGGCGTCCGGCCCGGCTCCCGGGCGTCGAAGGAGGTGACCAGCTCCTGCTTGGTGCCGAAGACGACATCGCTGTCCAGGTACTGCGCCCCCTCCTGGAACAGGTGGGTGATGAGCGGCTCGAACCCGGGCACGTTGATCAGGAAGTGGACGTGCGCCGGCCGGAAGTGGCTGATGCCGGTACGGGCGACCAGGTCGCCGACCGGGCCGTCCATCGGGATCGAGTAGCCCAGGGGCGCGATCGTGCGCACGCAGTACTCGCCATCCGGCCCGGTCGTGTACTTGGCGCGCAGCCGGGCCTCGTCCACCTCGGCCAGCTGCGACTCGTAGAACCCCTCCGAGTCCGACTGCCAGACGTCGAGGACCGCACCGGCGACCGGGGCGCCGTCGAGGTCGGTCACCCGCCCGTGCAGGAACAGCGGCACCCCGGGCAGCCCGTCGGACATGTCCTCGGCGAAACCCAGCTCGGGGGAGCCCTCGATGTGGAAGGGGCCGAGCACCGTCGCCGGGGTGGCCCGGGGGTCCAGCCGGTGGTTCATCTGGACGACCAGCATCGACAGGCCGAGCACGTCGGAGGCGAGGATGAACTCCTCGCGCTTCTCGGTGCTGATCTTCCCCGTGGCGGTGAGCCACTGCATCGCGGCCATCCACTCGGCCTCGGTGAGCCGGACCTCGCGGGCGAAGTCGTGCAGGTGCCGCACGAGCGCCGTCATGACCTCGGCCAGCCGCGGATCGCGAGCGGTCGCCCACCGCTCCGCCGCCAGTTCGGTGATGTTGTCCTCGGTGACCAGTTGCACGCCGATCCTCCTGCCGTCCGGCGCGGCCGGTGCCCCGGCCGCGCGACCTCTCGCCCCCGCGGCTCCCGCGGGGTCGTGCTCGTTCAGGGCGTCAGCACGAGCCGGACGCCGGGGTCGCCGGTCGCCTGCCGGCGCCAGGCGGCGGCGACGTCGGCGAGCGGAAGCTCCTCGTGGGCCACGGCCATGCGGCCCGCAGCGGCCTCACGGGCGATGGCCGTGACCGCGTCGGCCCGCTGGGCCGGCGTGAGCGCGTTGTTCGTGTAGCCGAGCACCGACGCCGACCTCGACCGCAGCCCCGCGGAGGAGAACTCCGCGGAGTCCCCGGCCGCGCCGCCGAGGTTGACCAGCCGCCCGCCGGGCGAGAGGGCCTGGGCGGCCGCTGTGGCGGCCGGCCCGAACACCGGGTCGACGACGAGGTCCAGGCGCCCCCCGGCGGCGTCGGCGAACCGGGTGGCGAGGGTGCCGGTCTCGCCGTCCAGCGCGACGACCGCGTCGGCGCCGGCGGCCAGGGCGCGCTCGCGCGCCGTCGCCGACCGGGCGCCCGCGACCACCCGGCCCGCACCGAGGATCCGGGCCGCGGCCACCGCGGCCTGGCCCACCGCGCCGCCGGCGCCGAGGACGAGCACGTGCTCGCCCGGGCGGAGCCCGCCGCGCCCGGTGAGCGACATCCAGGCGGCGACCGCGGACAGGCCGAGGGCGGCCATCGCCGCATCGGGGACGTCGGCATGCACCGGCACGAGGTCGTCGGCTGCGACCGCGCACCGCTGCGCCAGACTGCCGTCCCCCGGCGCCATGCCGGCGGCGGTGCTGAACCAAACGCGGGTGCCGGGCGCGGCACCGGGCCCGCTCTCCACGACCCCCGTTCCCTGCACCCCGGGGACGTAGGGCACGGCGGGGCGCCCGAAGTAGGACGTGCCCGACGCGCAGAGCAGGTCCAGCGGGACCAGCGGGGCCGCGGTCACCCGGACGACCGTCGACGCCGGTCCGGGCTGGGGATCGGGATGCTCGCGGAACTCCGGGGCCTCCCCCGGCGTGTGCAGGACGGCGGCGCGCACGGCCGGCGCCTCAGCCCGGCGCGCCGTCGCCGGCGACCGGCAGCGGCGGCGGGACGAACGGATCGGGGTCCACCGGCCGGTTGTTGAGGTCGACGGACAGGAAGACCTCGTTGGCGACCGGGTGCCGCAGCTCCTCGGCGAGCTGGCCGATCAGCCCGGCGGTCCGCGCCAGCAGCGCGAAGCCGCGGAGCAGCTCCAGCGGCAGGCCGAGATCGGCCAGGGCCGCACCGCAGACACCGGCGCCGTTGAGCGGGAGCTGCTTGCCGAGCACCTCCCGGTGCACCCGCCCGATGGCGGCGAACAGCGACAGGTGGGGGCCGTAGAGCCCCTCCTCGGCCGCGATCTCGAACAGCCGGGGCGTGCGCGGGTCGCCCTGCTTGTGCACGTGGTGGCCCAGGCCCGGGACGAACCGCTTGGCCGTGCGCTGCGCGGTCACCGTCGCCAGGGCGAGGGCGTCCCAGCCGGCGTCGTCGGTGGGGAGGTCGCCGTCCACGGAGGCGAGGACGTCGTGCAGGAACCGGCCGCAGTCCTCCGTCACGCCGAGGAACCGGGAGCCGCCGCCGAGGAGGCCGGCCGCCAGGGCGCCCTGGATCGAGTCGGGGGCCGACAGGTAGGTCAGCCGGGTGACGATCGCGGTCGGGGTGAAGCCGTGGTCGGCCAGCGCGGCGAGCACCGCCTCGAACACGCGGGTCTCCCCCTGGCTGGGGCGCCGCTGGGTGGCCAGCCAGAAGGCCAGCTCGCCGAAGCCCACCCGGCCCATGACGTCGCCGGCCAGGTCGCTGCCGAGCAGCGTGATCTTGTCCAGGCTGGAGGCGCCCAGCGCGGTCGGGTAGCCGGGTCGCTCGTCGCTCACCGGGTCTCCTCGGCAGCGGCCAGCCAGCGGCGGATCTCTGTGCCGTGCTCGTCGAGACCCGGGGGCGGGAGCCGGTAGGCCGGCGGCGTCTGCGAGAAGGTGATCGGGTTGCGGACCGACGGCACGGCCGCCGCCCCCTCCCCCACGCGGACCACCGGGTCCAGGCCGACCTCCTCGGCGAAGGCCACCCCCTGGTCGATGGTGTTGATCGGCCCGCACGGGACGCCGGCGGCGATGATGTCGCGGAACCACTCCAGCTTGCTGCGGGTGCGCAGCCGCTCGACGAGCAGCGGGCGGAGCTCGTCCCGGTTGGCGGTGCGGTCCTCGTTGCGGCCGAACCGCGGGTCGTCGGCGAGCTCCGGCACGCCGAGGACCTCGACGAGCCGGCGGAACTGGCCGTTGTTCCCCGCCGTGATGATCAGGTCGCCGTCGGCGCAGGGCAGCGGCTCGTAGGGGAACAGGCTGGGATGGCTGTTGCCCATCCGGAACGGGACCACGTTCCCGGCGACGTAGGCGCTGGTCTGGTTCACCAGCCCGGACAGCGCCGAGGAGAGCAGGTTGACCTCGATGTGCTGCCCCTGCCCGGTGGCGTGGCGGTGGTTGATAGCCGACAGCACGCCGATGGTGGCGTGCAGCCCGGCCATGACGTCGAAGAGGGCGACCCCGGCGCGGTAGGGCGAGCCGTCGGTGTCGCCGGTCAGGCTCATGAACCCCGAGATGGCCTGCACGATGAGGTCGTAGCCGGGCAGCGGCGCACCCTTCGGCCCGCTGCCGAAACCGCTTATCGAGGCGTAGACGACGCCGGGGTTCGTCGCGGCGACGGAGTCGTAGTCCAGGCCGAAGCGCGCCAGGCCGCCCGGCTTGAAGTTCTCGACCACCACATCGGCGCGGCGGGCCAGCTCGCGGGCGGCGTCGGCGTCTGCGTCGTCCTTGAGGTCCAGGGCCACCGAGCGCTTGTTCCGGTTGACGCCCATGTAGTAGGTCGAGACGCCCTCGCGCACGGGCGGCTGCCAGGTGCGGGTGTCGTCGCCGGTGGGCCCCTCCACCTTGACCACCTCGGCGCCGAGGTCGGCGAGCAGCATGGTGGCGTACGGACCGGCCAGGATGCGGGAGAAGTCGGCCACCAGGAGCCCGGAGAGGGGCCCCGGGGCCGCCGCTGCGGTGCTCGCCCGGTCCGTCGTGTCAGCGCTCATCTGCGGTTCGCCACTCCTCACAAGCCCTACACGGACCACTGTCCGCGCTCGTCGTCGCAGTCTCTGCCGGGCTCGTGACGCCTGTCAACCGCAGCGCAGCGGCTCGGGCGGCCCCTCGGCCCGCTGTTGACACTCGGCGCCCGAACGGCGAAGGTGACGCAGGTCGCACGGTCTGTCCATTCTGCGGACGCCCGTCCGGCGATGAGACGACGACGTCCAGGAGGAGACGATGACCCAGTCCGAGCCCACTCCGGTGTTCGGCCGGCCGGTGGTCCTGCGCGGCGGGACCGTGCTGACCATGGACAGCAGTTGCACGGTGCTCGACCGCGCCGACGTCCTGGTCGTCGACGACCGGATCGCCGGCGTCGGGCCTGCCCTGGAGGTACCCGAGGGCACCCAGGAGATCGACGCCCGCGGCGGCATCGTCATGCCGGGGATGATCGACACCCACCGGCACATGTGGCAGACGGCGATGCGCGGCTACGGCGCCGACTGGACCCTGACCCAGTACTTCGTCTGGTACTACCTCGAGCACGGGAAGAAGTTCCGGCCCGAGGACGTCGCCGCGGGCAACCGGCTGTCGGCGCTGGAGGCCCTCGAGTCGGGGGTCACCACCACCGTCGACTGGTCCCACGGCCTGCAGACCGTCGACCACGCCGAGGCCGCCGTCGCGGCGCTGCGCTCGGTACCGGGCCGCTTCGTGCTCGCCTACGGCAACATCCAGGCCGCACCGTGGGAGTGGACCGCCGACCCGGCGGTCCGCGCGTTCCTGGCGCGCCACCGCGACGCGGCCGACGACCGCCTCGGTCTGCAACTGGCCTTCGACGTCACCGGTGACCCGGCCTTCCCGGAGAAGGCGGCGTTCGAGGTCGCCCGCGAGCTCGGCCTGCCGGTCACCACGCACGCCGGGGTGTGGGGCGCGACCAACGACGACGGCATCCGGCTCATGCACGAGCACGGCTTCATGACCCCCGAGACGGTGTACGTCCACGCGGCGACCCTGACCCCGGACTCCTACCACCGCATCGCCGCCACCGGCGGATCGATCTCGGTGTCCACCGAGTCCGAGCAGAGCGCCGGCCAGGGCTACCCGCCCACCTGGCAGGTCCGCTCGCACGGCATCCCGGTCTCGCTGTCGATGGACACCAGCGTCTGGTGGAGCGGCGACCTCTTCTCGGCCATGCGGACCACGCTGGGCGCCGACCGCTCCCGCGAGCACTTCGAGGCGCACCTGACCGGGGACACGGTGACCCACCTGCAGCTGCGCGCCCAGGACGTCGTCCAGTGGGCCACCCGCGGCGGGGCGCTGGCGCTGGGCCGCGACGACCTGGGCAGCCTGGAGCCGGGGATGAAGGCCGACGTCGTGCTGATCAAGAACGACGCCTCCCCGGTCTCCTTCCCGATGCTCAACCCGTTCGGCCACGTCGCCTTCCAGGCCCAGCGCGGCGACGTGCACACCGTCCTGGTCGACGGCCGGGTGGTGAAGCACGCGCACCGCCTGGTCGACGTCGACCTGGCGGCGGTGCGGCGCGAGGTCGAGTCGACGGTGGACCACCTGCGCGGCGCCATGGGCGAGGACGCGTGGACCGGCGGGATGTACCCGGACCTGCCCGACGCCGAGGTGCTGGACAATCCGTACCAGTACACCGACTACAAGTCACACGGCACGCACGCCGCCCGTGAGCAGGTGTTCGAGGACCACCTGGCCACCGAGCGGCCGGCCGGCGAGCAGCCGACCAGCCACCACTGAGCGGTCCGGGCCGGCGGTCCCGCGCACATCCGGCAGCGGGGTGCGCGGGACCGCCCTCCACCGGCACCGAGGAGAGGACCACGGACATGGCAGGGCGCGGCACCGGGCCCGACTTCGTCGAGGCGCTCGCGCGGGGGCTCGACGTCCTCGCCTGCTTCGACCGCGACTCCCCCACCATGTCGCTCACCGAGGTGGCCGCCGGGGCGGGGCTGGCCCGGCCCACCGCACGGCGGCTGCTGCTCACCCTCGAGGAGCTCGGCTTCGTCCGGTCCCGCGACGGGACGTTCTCCCTCACCCCCAAGGTGCTGACCCTCGGGATGGCCTACGTGGGTGCGCTCGGGCTGTGGGACATCGCCCGACCGCACCTGGAGGACCTGGTCGCCCGCACCGGGGAGTCCTCGTCGATGGCGCAGCTCGACGGCTCCGACATCGTCTACGTCGCCCGGGTGTCGGTGCCCAAGCTGATCGCGCTCCGCGTCGACATCGGCACCCGCTTCCCCGCCACCCAGACCTCCCAGGGAAAGGTGCTGCTCGCGGCGCTGTCGCCCGATGAGCTGGCCGACACCCTCGCCCAGCGCAGCCGGGCCGGCCTGCCACCGATGATCGGCCGGTCGCCCGAGCAGCTGCGCGCCGAGCTGACCGAGGTGCGCGCCCGTGGCTGGGCGCTCGCCGACGAGGAGCTGGCCCCGGGCGTGCGCTCGGTGGCGGTCCCCGTCCGGGACGGCGCCGGCGTGGTGCGCGCGGCGATGAACGTGACGGTGCACGCGGCGGAGACGTCCACCGACCGCCTCCTGCGCGACCACCTGCCGCTGCTGCTGCGGACGGCGGGCGACGTCAGCGCCGAGTGGGCGGTGTGGCAGGCCCGGCCGCACACCGAGGTCTCGCCCCACGGCACCGCCGGCGACGACACGGCCTCGGCCTGACGGCGCGCGACTACCTCCTCGCCCCGATGTCGACGAACCGTGACGGCCGTGTGCCAGGGTGCCCTCCGTGACCGCCGTCCTCAGCATCCAGTCGCACGTCACCTACGGGCACGTGGGCAACTCCTCGGCCGTGTTCCCGCTGCAGCGCCTCGGCATCGAGGTGTGGCCGGTGCACACCGTGCAGTTCTCCAACCACACCGGTTACGGCGAGTGGCGGGGCCGGGTCTACGACGGCCAGTCGATCGATGAGCTGGTGCAGGGCGTGGCCGAGCGCGGTGTGCTGGGCAGCTGCGACGCCGTGCTCTCGGGCTACCTCGGGTCGGCCGACATCGGGCACGCCGTCGTCGGCGCGGTGGCCCGTGTGCGGGGGGCCAATCCCCAGGCCGTCTACTGCTGCGACCCGGTCATCGGCGACGTCGGCCGCGGCGTCTTCGTGCGGCCGGGCATCGAGGAGTTTATGCGCGAGGTCGCGGTCCCCGCCGCGGACGTCGTGACGCCCAACCACTACGAGCTCGACCTGCTCTCCGGCACGGCCACCCGCTCGCTGGCCTCGGTCAAGGACGCCGTCGCCGCAGTGCAGGCGCTCGGCCCCCGGGCGGTGCTCACCACCTCGCTGGTCACCGAGGACACCCCGGACGACGCGGTGGACCTGCTGGCGTCGGAGGACGGACGGCACTTCCGGGTCCGCACCCCCCGGCTGGGCGTGTCGGTCAACGGCGCCGGCGACGCGATCGCCGCTCTGTTCCTCGCGCACTGGCTCGACACCCGCTCGGCGGCCGAGGCGCTGGGCCGGGCGGCGGCGTCGGTGTTCGGGCTGCTCCAGCGCACCGAGGACGCCCGCTCCCGCGAGATCCTGCTGGTGGCCGCGCAGGAGGAGTTCGTCGCCCCGTCGCGCACCTTCCCCGTCGAGGAGGTCTGACCCGGCTCAGCGCCCGGCGAGGGTCGCCGCGATCCGGGTGATCGTCGGCTCCTCGACCGGCAGGTGCGGCAGTACGCCCGTCACCTCGTCGGGCTCCAGGCCGGCGTCCCCCAGCGCGGCGAGGAGCAGGTCCGCCTCGGCCGGCGGGACCGGCACCGCGCAGCCGGAGTCCTCCAGGGCCGCTCGGGCGAGGAACAGCGCCCCCGCCAGGCCCTCGTCGGGAGTCGGGGCGGGGGCCGGCGCAGCCGCCCGGGTCGCCGCCTCGGCCGCGCGGACGAGCGAGAGCGGCAGGCCCTCGGCCTCCACCTCGATCAGCGGGACGTCGCGCAGCGCGGCGAGGACGAGGTGCTCGGCGTCGATGCGCAGCGGCGCCTCCCAGCCCCCGGCGCGCACGACGTCCCCGACGTCGGCCGGCTCCTCGCCCAGGTCCTCGGCGAGCTCGGCCCACTCCGCCCGGCGGGTGGTGCGCGCCCGCTCACCGGCCACCCGGCAGGTCTCGGTGACGAAGGGCACGAGCACCTCGTCGTCGAACCGCTCGGCCTCGAGCCGGCCGTCCGGGCCGATCATGGTGAGCGCGTCCTGGAAGCTGCCGGGGCGGGCGTCCTCGAGGTCGACCCGGCCGTCCTCCTCGCTGCCCAGCGGCTGCCCGTTGGCCGCGCGCTCCCCCACCGTCAGCCCGCTGGGCACGATCCGGCCGGAGCGGCGCCGGTAGTGCGGGCGGTCGGAGAGCCCGACGGCCCACGCGCAGCTCTCGGCGATCAGCGCGACGCCGCGCTCGCGCAGCACCTCGCGGGTCAGCAGGCCCATCCAGTCGACGTCGAACACGCCCTCCACTGTCCCCGACCGGTCAGCCGGCGGCACCTGTCGGCTCGGTCACCGGCAGCATGACCCGGAAGCGCGCGTCCCCCGCACGGACGCCACCCGGACGTCCCGACCGTGGCGCTCGACGACGATCCACCACGAACACGTCCAGGCCCAGCCCCGTGCCCTGACCGACCGGCCTGGTCGTGAGGAAGGGCTCGAAGAGGCGGGCTGGTCCTGCCGGAGTCAGTCATGACCGAGCGCGCCATCGATCGCCCGGTCCCGGCCGGCGAGGAGGGCTCGTCGAGTGCCCGGCCACCGGTGGCGCTGTCCCCGCCCCAGCACCACCCCCTCGACCAGCCGGCGCCCGGACCGCGCGGTCGGGTGCCCGCCGATGGACCCTTCGCCTGCGCCGAGCACGCATGCCCGCGGCGGTGCTGCGGGGATCACTCGGCGGCGGCGCCGGCGGTGCTGCCCTTGGCCTGCCCGCTGCTGGGGCCGCCGACCCACACGGTCTTGGCGTTCATGAACTCCCGCATGCCCAGCTCGGTGAGCTCCCGGCCGTAGCCGCTCTGCTTGATGCCGCCGAAGGGCAGGTCCGGATAGCTGGCGGTCATCCCGTTGATGAACGCCATGCCGGAGGCGATGTCGCGGACGAACTGCGCCCGCTCGTCCTCGTCCTCGCTCCAGAGGTTCGACCCCAGCCCGTAGACGTGGCTGTTGGCGATCTCGATGGCCTCGTCGAGCGAGTCGACGGTGTAGAGGGCGGCGACGGGTCCGAAGACCTCCTCCGAGTGCACCTTCATCTCCGGCGTGACCCCGGTGAGCAGGGTGGGGGCGTAGAACCAGCCGGGCCGGTCCAGCCGCTGCCCGCCGACCACCACCGTGGCGCCCTTGCTCCGGGCGTCCTCGACGTAGTCCTCGACGTCCTGCAGGCCGGATTCGGTGGCCAGCGGGCCCACCTGGGTGTCGGCGTCCGTCGGATCCCCGACGGTCAGCGCCCCGATCTTCTCGGCGAACAGCCGGGTGAACTCCTCGGCCACGTCGCGGTGCACGAAGAACCGCTTCGCCGCGATGCAGCTCTGCCCGTTGTTCTGGTTGCGGGCCGTGGTGGCCACCTCCGCGGCGGTGTCCAGATGGGCCGAGGGCATCACGATGAACGGATCCGACCCACCCAGCTCCAGCACCGTCTTCTTCAGCGCGTCACCGGCGATCGCGGCCACCGACTGCCCGGCCGGGCCGCTGCCGGTCAGCGTCGCGGCCATGACCCGGTCGTCGCGCAGCACCTTCTCGACGGTCGACGAGCCGATCAGCAGGGTCTGGAAGACGTCGTCGGGGAAGCCGGCCTTGCGGAAGACCTCCTCCATGTACAGCGCCGTCTGCGGCACGTTGCTCGCGTGCTTGAGCAGGCCGACGTTGCCGGCCATCAGCGCCGGGGCGGCGAAGCGCATCGCCTGCCAGAGCGGGAAGTTCCACGGCATGACCGCGAGCACCACGCCGAGCGGCTGGTGGACGACGTAGGCCCGCTCGGCGCCGACGGCGGCGGCGTCCTTGTCCTCGGGCTCGAGGAAGGCCGGGCCGCGCTCGGCGTACCAGCGCAGCGCCTTCGCGCACTTGCCCACCTCGGCCTTCGCCGAGGCGAGGGTCTTGCCCATCTCGGTGGTCATGAGCTCGGCGACGGAGTCGGCGTCGGTGTCCAGGACGTCGGCGGCGGCCGACAACCAGCCGGCCCGCTGCTGCGGCGTGGTCAGCCGGTAGCTCGCGAACGCCTGGGCGGCCCGGGCGATCTTGTCCTCGAGGGCCTCGTCGGTGAGCGGCTCGTAGGTCTTGAGCGTCTCCCCGGTGGCTGGGTTGATCGTGGCGATGGCCATGGTTCTCTCCCTCCTGGTGTGCTCTCCCCTGCCCGGACGCAGGCAGGTGAAACCGGCGGCCGGCAGGTGCCCTGCGCCGCCTCGGTCCGCTGAGCGCCCGCCACCTGGTCGGCTGCGGCATCGCCGCGGTCGCCGGCACCCGGCACTCGCGGGTGCGGTCCGGTGCCGTCGGCCGCGACCGGCTTCCGGCACCTGTGGGTCGCGAGTGGCGGAGGGAGCACCTGCGGCTGACCGATCCCCGGCGAGGGCCTACCGTGGAGCATCGGTCCGGGGCGGCGGACGCAACAGGCAGGGGTGCACGTGGAGTGGACGGCAGCAGGCGGGGTGGGACATCCCCCCGCCGGGGGCTTTCCGCACGACGCCCTCCTGTACGACTCGACCGACCAGCTGGTCGCCACCGCCGCCCCCTTCCTGCGTGCCGGGCTGGACGCCGGCGAGGCCGCCGTGGTGGCGGCGTCGCCCGAGGGCGCCACCGCGCTGCGCGAGGCCCTGGACGGCGATCCGCGACTGCTGGTGCTCGACCGCGGTGAGGCCTACCAGCAGCGCACGCCGGCCGCGATCACCGCCTTCCGCCGGCTGGCCCAGCAGCAGACCGCCGGTGGGGCCCCGCGGGTCCGCGTCGTCGGCGAGCTGGACTACGGGCGCACCGAGCGGGAGTGGCTCGAGTGGGAGCGGTACGAGTCGGTCATCAACGAGGCGCTGCGCGGGTGGGACATGTGGGGTGTCTGCGCCTTCGACACCCGGCACTCGCCCGAGCCGGTGCTCGCGTCCGCCATCCGCACGCACCCCCACGTCGTCACCCCGGCCGGGCGCACGCCCAACCGCGGGTACACCGATCCGGCCGAGTACCTCCGCGCGCTCCCGGTGCCCGCCGAGCCGCTCGAGCGCACGCCCCCGCGCTTCGCCGCCGCCGACGTCGCCGACTTCATCGGCCTGCGGCACGCCGTGGCCGCGGAGCTGGCCGCCGTTCCGGCCTCCGCCGACGTGGTCGAGGACTTCCTCCTGGCCGTGGACGAGATGACCTCCAACGCCGTCCGCCACGGGCGGCCGCCGGTGAGCCTCCGGCTCTGGACCGCGCCGGACCGCATGGTGTGCACGATCAGCGACGGCGGACCCGGCTGGGACGATCCATTCGCGGGCTACGGCCCCGCGCACGGCGAGGACCTCTCGCACGGCGGCATGGGGCTGTGGCTGGCTCGCCAGCTGTGCGACCACGTCGACATCGCCGGCGGCGAGCACCACCCGGGCGACGGCGGCGTCAGCGTCCGGCTGACCACCGTTCTCCGCTGATCCCGCCGGAACTTCCGGCCCGTGGAGCCCCCGGGCCCGCGGTGCGATCGCGGACGGCGATACTGGGCGCGGCAGTCGGCGAGCGATGGGAGCACTGTGGTGGATCGGACACGCGCGTACCGCGGGCGGAACACCGTCCCCGTCGAGTTGGCCCGCCGGTGAACAAGGTCGTCGCCTCCGCCCGGGAGGCCGTGGCCGACATCGAACCGGGCTCGGTGCTGGCGGTGGGCGGGTTCGGGCTGTGCGGGGTGCCGTTCGCGCTGATCGACGCACTGCTGGAGCAGGGCACCGACGGGCTGACGACGATCTCCAACAACTGCGGGGTCGACGACCAGGCGCTGGGCGTGCTGCTCTACGCCGGGCGGATCCGCCGCACGATCTCCTCCTTCGTCGGCGGCAACAAGGAGCTCGCCCGGCTCTACCTCTCCGGTGAGCTGGAGGTCGAGCTGACCCCGCAGGGCACGCTGGCCGAGCGGCTGCGCGCCGGCGGCACCGGCATTCCCGCCTTCTACACGCCGACCGGCGTGGGCACGATGGTCGCCGACGGCGGCATCCCGATCCGCTACGCCCCCGACGGCACGGTGACCGAGGTGAGCGCACCCAAGGAGGTGCGCGAGTTCGACGGCCGCCAGTACGTGCTGGAGACCGCGCTGACCGCCGACTACGGCCTGGTCCGCGCCGCCGTCGGCGACCGGCACGGCAACCTGGTGTTCCACGAGTCGGCGCGCAACTTCAACCCGCTGGCCGGGATGGCCGCTCGCGTCACCGTCGCCGAGGTCGAGGAGCTTGTCGAACCCGGCGAGATCCTGCCCGAGGACGTGCACCTGCCCGGGGTCTTCGTCGACCGCGTCGTCGTCGTCGGCCCGGAGGGCAAGCGGATCGAGAGGCGCACCACCCGCCCCCGCCCCGCGGCGGGCACCGCCGACACCGCCGCGCCGGCCGCCGCCGGCGAGGAAGCGACCGGAGGAGCAGCCTGATGTCCCTGTCCCGCGAGCAGCTGGCCGCCCGTGTCGCGCTGGAGCTGGAGGACGGCTCCTACGTCAACCTCGGCATCGGCATGCCCACCCTGGTGCCCAACTACGTGCCCGACGGCGTCCACGTCGTCCTCCACTCGGAGAACGGCGTCCTGGGCGTGGGGCCCTACCCCTTCGAGGGCGAGGAGGACCCCGACCTGATCAACGCCGGCAAGGAGACCGTCACCGTCCTGCCGGGCGCCAGCTTCTTCGACTCCGCGCTGTCGTTCGGCATGATCCGGGGCCAGCACCTCGACGTCGCCATCCTGGGGGCCATGCAGGTCAACCCCCGCGGCGACCTCGCCAACTGGCTCATCCCCGGCAAGATGGTCAACGGCATGGGCGGTGCCATGGACCTCGTCCACGGCGCCAAGCGCGTGATCATCATGATGGAGCACGTCGCCCGCGACGGTTCGCCCAAGATCGTCGACGAGTGCACCCTGCCGCTGACCGGCAAGGCCTGCGTGGACCGCATCGTCACCGACCTCGCCGTCATCGACGTCACCGACTCGGGCCTGGTGCTGCGGGAGACCGCTCCCGGCGTCACCGCCGACGAGGTGGTGGCCGCCACCGGCGCGCCGCTCACCGTCGCCGAGGACCTCCGCGAGATGCCCCTGCCCGCTGCCGTCTGACGGCGCCGGAGGTCGGGTCGCCGTCGTCCGGATCGGGACGGCGGTGACCCAGCGATCAGCAGCCCCGACGCCGTTGCGGCACGCAGGCCGGTGGCGGTCAGGTCCCGGTGGTGCGGAGCTCCTCGAGGATCGGGCCGGCGACCTTGAAGGCGTGGTTGGCCGCGGGCACGCCGGCGTAGACCGCGGCGTGCTGGATGACCTCGCCGATCTCCTCGTCGGTCAGCCCGTTGTTCACGGCCGCCCGCACGTGCAGCGCGAACTCGTCCCAGTGCCGCAGCGCGATGCAGATGGAGAGCGTCATGAGGCTGCGGTCGCGGCGGGCCAGACCCGGTCGCTGCCACACGTCGCCCCAGGCCACCCGGGTGATGAAGTCCTGGAACCCGGCCGTGAACGGTGTGGTGCCGGCGACGGCGCGGTCGACGTGGGCGTCGCCGAGCACCTCGCGGCGGGTGCGCATCCCCGCCTCGCGGCGTGCCCGGTCGGTGTCGGGCAGCTCGGTCATCGGGTGTCTCCTGCGGCGTCGAAGTGGGCGAGCAGCGCGCCGGTCACCTGCAGCGGCTGCTCGATGTTGGCCAGGTGCGCACCGGGGCTGACCGTGACCAGCCGCGCACCCGGGATCCCCTCGACGATGGCCTGCTGGTGCTCCGGCGGCGTCGCCGGGTCCTCCGCCCCGGAGACGACGAGGGTCGGCGCGGCGATGGTCGGGAGGTCCGCGCGCAGGTCCATGTCGGCGATCGCCTCGCAGCAGCTCGCGTACCCCTCGCCGTCGATGCCGGCGACCATGTCCCGCAGCCCGGCGAGGACGTCGGGGTGGTCTGCGGCGTAGCCCGGGGTCACCCACCGGCTGACGACGGTCGGCGCCAGCACGCCCGTGCCCTCGGTCCGGGCCGTCGCCGCGCGGTCGAGCCAGTTCTGGCGGGGGCCCAGCAGGGCGGAGGTGCACAGCAGCGCGAGCCGGTGCACCCGCTGCGGCTCGCGCGCGGCCAGGCGCATGCCGGTCATGCCGCCCAGCGACAGCCCGGCGAGGTGCGCCCGCTCCGCGCCCACCTCGTCCAGGATGGCGACGAGGTCGTCGGCGAGGTCGTCCAGCGAGTAGGGGCCCGGCGGTACCGGGGACTCCCCGTGCCCGCGGGTGTCGTAGGTGACCACCCGGAAGCGCTCGGCGAGCGCGGGCACCTGCCGGTCCCACATCGCCCGGGTCGCACCCAGCGAGTTGGACAGGACGACGACGGGCGCGTCGGCGGGCCCGTCGACGGTGTACGAGACGGCGACGGCGGTCATCGGGCTCCTTCGGTGAGGTGGGCGTGCTCGGCAAGCGCAGCGTCGACCTGGGCGCCGGCCTCCCCGACGTCCGGTCCGCCGCCGAGCAGGTCGGGGAGCTCGACGTCGTCCCGGCCGGCGACCACGTCGGCGAGGGCCCGGCCGGTGGCCGCGGCCTCCCGCACGGCGGCCGCGGCCTCGTCGTGCGCGGCACCGCGACCGAGGACCGGGGTGAGCGCGTCCGCGAGGGCCCCGGCGAGCTCGGGATCCCCGGCGGCGGCCACCGTCGCGGACATCCGGTCCACGTCGGGGCGCAGGCCGGAGAGGCTCTCGACGAGCCAGGCCGCCGCCGAGCCGACGGTGGTGAGCAGATCGGTGAGCGCCGGCCACTCGCTGTGCCAAGCGCCGGCGGCGCGCTCGTGCTCCTGCTCCATGGCCCCGAGCAGGGTGGCGACCAGGCCCGGCGCGCGGCGGGCGCAGGCCCGCACCGAGATCGCGGCCACCGGGTTCCGCTTGTGCGGCATCGCCGACGAGCCGCCCCGGCCCGCCCCGCTCTCCGCCGCCTCCCCGACCTCGGTCTGCGCCATGAGCACCACGTCGACGGCGACGGTCGCCAGCACGCCCGCCGTCGCCCCGAGGGCACCGGCCAGGTCGGCGATCGGCAGCCGCACCGTGTGCCACGGGACCGGAGTGGTGGCCAGGCCCAGCTCGGCGGCCAGCGCGGCCCGGAGCACGGCGCCCGATCCGCCCGAGGCGGCGAGCGTCCCGACCGCGCCGCCGTACTGCACGGGCAGCGTGGCCACGACCTCGGCCAGCCGCAGCCGGGCGCCGTCCAGGCCGCTGAGCCAGCCCGCGGCCTTGAGGCCGAAGGTGGTCGGCAGCGCCTGCTGCATGAGGGTGCGGCCCATGACGACGTCGTCGCGGTGGGTGCGGGCGAGGCCGGCGGCGGCCTCGGCGGCCAGCGCGAGGTCGCGGTCGATCGCCGCGATCGCCCGCCGGGCCAGCAGCACCATCGCCGTGTCGAGGACGTCCTGGCTGGTGGCGCCGACGTGCACCGCGGCCGCGTCGCGCTCCCCCACCGCCGCCTGCAGCACCCGCACCAGCGGGGGAACCGGGTTCCCGGCGTCGGCCGCACGGGCCACGACGGTGGCGAGGTCCAGCCCGGCCGGCTCCGCGCACGCCGCGGTGACCGCGTCAGCGGCGGTGGTGGGCACCAGACCGGTGGCGGCCGCCGCACGGGCCAGCGCCGCCTCCACGTCCAGCAGGGCGTCGAACCAGCCCGCGTCGGAGACGGCCGCCGCCGCCCCGCCCCGGGCGAAGGTCCCGCTGAAGAGGCCGCTCACGCGGCGGTTCCCGTCACAGGAGAGTTCATACCGCGAAGAAGACGGTCTCGCGCTCGCCCTGCAGGTGGATGTCGAACCGGTAGCCGTCGACGGTGGGCGTGGCGATCAGCGTCTGCCGCGCCGCGTCGTCCGGCAGCGCCCGCAGGACGACGTCGTCGGCGTTGGCCTCCGCCTCGTCGGCGAAGTAGATGCGGGTGACGACCCGGTCGAGCAGCCCGCGGGCGAACACGCTCACGTCGACGTGCGGAGCCTGCAGCCCGCCGTCCCCGTCCGGCACCCGGCCGGGCTTGATGGTGTGGACGGCGAACTCGCCGCTGAGCGTCTGCGCCCGGGCGTAGCCGCGGAAGCCCGGGTAGGACGACGGCCCGCGGGGGTCCTCGGGCGAGGGGAAGCCGCCGTCCGGATCGGCCTGCCAGGTCTCGACCATCGCGTCCGGGACCACGTCGCCGGCGCCGTCGAACACGCGGCCGCGGATCCAGACGCCGCCCTCGGTGCCCTCGGCCGCGGCCCACTCGCCATCCGGCCAGGTGAGGCCGATGGCCAGGTACGGCCCCACCGTCGCGCTCGGGGTGGTGCCCAGCCGCAGCGGCCCGGTGAGGAAGCCGGTGCCGCGCTGCCCGGTGCGCGGCTGGAAGGGGCCGGGTGGGTCCGGCGGCACGTCCAGGGGGTTCACGCGACATCTCCGTCGTCGTCGGTCTCGAACGGCGTCTGGTCGGCCCCGCGCAGCACGATGTCCCACTCGAAGGCCAGCGCCCAGTTGTCCTGGGTGCGCTCGAGGGAGTACCGGCTGATCGCCCGGTGCCGCGCAGCCGCCGGGATGGCGTTGAAAATCGGGTCCTGGCCGAACAACGGGTCGTCCGGGAAGTACATCTGGGTCACCAGGCGCTGGGTGAACGCCCGCCCGAACAGGCTGAAGTGGATGTGCGCCGGGCGCCAGGCGTTGTGGTGGTTGCCCCACGGGTAGGCGCCGGGCTTGATCGTCATGAACTCGTAGCGGCCCAGGCTGTCGGTGACCACCCGGCCCAGCCCGTCGAAGTGCGGGTCCAGCGGCGCCGGCCAGTTGTCGACGACGTGCCGGTAGCGGCCGGCGGCGTTGGCCTGCCAGACCTCCACGAGGGCACCGGGCACCGGGCGGCCGTTGCTGTCGAGCACCCGGCCGTGCACCAGGATCCGCTGGCCGATCGCCTCGCCGCCGCTGCGGAAGGTGAGGTCGGCGTCCTCCGGCCGCACCCGGTCCTCCCCCAGCACCGGACCGGTGACCTCCGTGAGCCGGTGCGGCAGGTCCACCGGCGTGCGCAGGGGCGCGCGCAAACCGGTGCTGCGGTACTCGGGGAAGCCCACGGGGGTGCGCAGGGCCTCGGGCTCGCGCAGGTACCGCGGCACGTGCAGGCCGCCGGCGGAGGTGGTCCCGGTCATGCCGGGACGGTACGACCGGGACGCTAAGCTCCCAACCCCAAGCTTCCACTGGGCGGGAGTACCACGAGATGGCAGGTCGCAGCGCCGCCCCTGGCCGGTCGGTCACCTCCCGGGCGCTCGGGGTGCTCGACGCGTTCGGCAGCGACACCCCGCGGCTGTCGCTGTCCGAGATCGCCGAGCGGACCGGCACCCCGCTGACGACGACGCACCGGCTGCTCGGCGAGCTCACCGGGTGGGGAGCGCTGGTGCGCCGGTCCGACGGCCGCTACGAGATCGGCCGCAAGCTCTGGGACCTCGGCCTGCTCGCCCCGGTTCAGCTGGGGCTCCGGCAGGTGGCCGCCCCGTTCCTGCTCGACCTGCACACCACGATCCGCGACACCGTGCACCTCGCCGTCCGGGAGGGGCTCGCCGCTCTGTACGTCGACCGGGTGTCAGGGCGGGAGTCGGTGCCGGTGGTCAGCCAGGTGGGCAGCCGGCTGCCCCTGCACGCCACCGGCGTGGGCAAGGTGCTGCTCGCCGCCGCACCGGACGACGTCGTCGACCAGACGCTGCGCTCGCTGTCCCCGATCACCCGGCGCACCGTCGTCGACCCGGCGCAGCTCACCCGGGAGCTGGTCGAGATCCGCCGGCGCCGGTACGCGCGCACGTGCGAGGAGATGTCGCCCGGGGCCGCGTCCGTGGCCGTTCCCGTGCAGGTGGAACGGGCGACCGGCCCGCTGGCCGTGGCCGCCCTCGGCATCGTCGTCCCACCGCACCGCCGGGACCTCGCCCGCCTGGTTCCGGCGCTGGAGATGGCGGCGCGGGGCATCGGCCGGGAGCTCGCCCGCTCGCAGGAGTTCCACTGACGTCCGCGCGCCCGGCGACACCGGCTTCCCCAGTGGTCGAGCTCGGCGCCACCGGGGGGACAGCTTGGGGGCATAGCGGCCCGTCGGCGGGATCGCTGACCGACGCCCGCCTCCCGGGATGCCACCGCCCCTGCCACTGGGCGGAAGGTTCCGGTCCCGCCGACGGGCGCAGGCGGGAACACTTCCTTCCGTGCGCACTCAGGTGGGAATCATCGGCGCCGGCCCGGCCGGCCTCCTGCTGTCCCGGCTGCTGACGCTGCGCGGCATCGACTCGGTGGTCCTGGAGAACCGGTCCCGGGAGTACGTCGAGGCCCGGATCCGCGCGGGCATCCTCGAGCAGCACACCGTCGACACGCTGACCGACGCCGGCCTCGGCGACCGGCTGCGCCGGGAGGGGCTGGAGCACCGCGGCATCCACCTGCAGTACCCCGGCACCCGCCACACCCTCGACTTCCCGGAGCTGTGCGGGCGCACCGTGTGGGTCTACGGGCAGACGGAGGTCACCAAGGACCTCATCAAGGCGCAGCTCGACGGCGGGCCGCCCCTGCTGTTCGACGTCTCCGACGTGGTGCCCGAGGACGTCGACGGCGAGTCGCCGCGGATCCGGTTCACCGACGCCGACGGCGTCGCGCAGGTCCTCGAGTGCGACGTCGTCGCCGGCACCGACGGCTTCCACGGCGTCTCCCGGCCCGTCGTGACGGCGGGAACCGACAGCCGGCTGTGGGAGCGCACCTACCCCTACGCCTGGCTGGGCATCCTGGCCGACGCCCCGCCCGCCACCGACGAGCTGATCTACGCCTGGCACCCCGACGGCTTTGCGCTGTACTCGATGCGCTCGCCGTCGGTCTCCCGGCTGTACCTGCAGGTCGACCCGTCGGACTCGATCGAGAACTGGTCCGACGACCGCATCTGGGAGAATCTCTCCCGCCGCATGTCGCTGGACGGCTGGGACGTCTCCACCGGTCCGATCACCGAGAAGTCGATCCTGCCGATGCGCTCGTTCGTCAGCGCGCCCATGCGCCGCGGCCGGCTGTTCCTCGCCGGCGACGCCGCGCACATCGTGCCGCCCACCGGCGCGAAGGGGCTGAACCTGGCCGTCGCCGACGTCACGCTCCTGGCCACGGCGCTGACCCGCCTGCTCCAGGAGAACAGGACCGACCTGGTGGACGCGTACTCCGACACCGCGCTGCGCCGGGTCTGGCGGTGCACGCACTTCTCGTGGTGGATGACGTCGATGCTGCACACCTCCGGCGACGACTTCGACGCCCGGCTGCAGCTCGCCCAGCTGGAGCGCGTGTGCTCGTCGGAGGCCGCCGCGCGCGAACTGGCGGAGAACTACACCGGGCTGCCGATCGAGATCTGACCGGGCAGCCGTGCGTCGCGACCTGCGGCGCCCGCCGGGGCGAGCTGCTCGTTCTGGTCGACCCCGATCTGATCCGTCGGCGCTCCGCACCGGGCCCCGGGCAGCACCGCTGCCCGGGCCCGGTCGTGCGGCCGGCACTCCGCAGCCGGGATGCCGCATCTACCCGCCGGTAGCCCGTGTGGGATCGTCGGAGGCACTACGTCGAGACGGCGCTGCCGCCGTCAGGAATGAGGACCGATGCGGTTGCAGCTGTCCCCGGAGCTCCAGGCCTTCCGGGAGGAGATGCGGACCTTCTTCACCACCCAGGTGCCGCAGGAGATCCGCGAGAAGGTCGCGGCCCACCGGCACGTGTCCAAGGAGGAGTACGTCCAGGCCCAGCGCGCACTCAACGCCGCCGGCCTGGCGGTGCCGCACTGGCCGGTCGAGTGGGGCGGCCGGGACTGGACGCCGCTGCAGCGCCACATCTGGCGCGAGGAGATGCAGCTGGCCGGTGTGCCCGAGCCGCTGGCCTTCAACACCAGCATGATCGGCCCGGTCATCGCCGCCTTCGGCAACCAGGAGCAGAAGGAGCGCTTCCTGGCCAAGACGGCCAACCTCGACATCTGGTGGTGCCAGGGCTTCTCCGAGCCCGACGCCGGCTCCGACCTCGCCTCGCTGCGCACCACCGCCGTCCGTGACGGCGACGACTGGGTGGTGAACGGTCAGAAGACCTGGACGACCCTGGGGCAGCACGCCGACTGGATCTTCTGCCTCGTCCGCACCGACCCGACCGCGGAGAAGAAGCAGCGCGGCATCTCCATGCTCGTCTTCCCGATGGACACCCCCGGCGTCACGCTCCGCCCCATCGAGCTCATCGACGGCGGCCGCGAGGTCAACGAGGTGTTCTTCGAGGACGTCCGCGTGCCCGCCGAGAACCTCATCGGCGAGGAGAACCGCGGCTGGGACTACGCCAAGTTCCTCCTCGGCAACGAGCGCGTCGGCATCGCCCGCGTCGGCGCCACCAAGAAGATGCTCGCCCAGGCCAAGGAGTACGCCCGCGAGATCACCGTCGACGGCCGCCCGCTGCTCGAGGACCCGTTCATGGCCCGGCGGATCGCCGAGGTCGAGAACGAGCTGGTGGCCCTGGAGCTCACCGCGCTGCGCGTGGTCGCCAACTCCGCCGACGGGAAGCCGCACCCGGCCTCCTCGGTGCTCAAGCTCAAGGGCTCGGAGCTGCAGCAGGCCGCCACCGAGCTGCTGGTGGACATCGCCGGCCCGCTCTCGGTCGCCTCGTTCGCCGAGGAGGGCTCCGACGTGCCCGACTGGGCGCGCGTCGCGACGCCGCACTACCTGAACTACCGGAAGGTCTCCATCTACGGAGGCTCCAACGAGGTTCAGCGCACCATCATCGCCGGCACGATCCTGGGGCTGTGATCTGACGTGGACTTCACCTTCGACAGCGAGCAGAACGACCTCCGCGAGGCCGTCCGCGGCCTGCTGGAGCGCACGTACTCCGACAGCGAGGCGCGCCGCAAGGTCGCCGCGAACGACCCCGGCTTCGACGAGAAGACCTGGTCGCGGCTGGCCGAGATGGGCCTGCTGGGCCTGCCCTTCGCCGAAGAGCACGGCGGCATGGGCGCCGGGCCGATCGAGGTGGCGATCGTCGCCGAGGAGATCGGCCGCGTCATCGCTCCCGAGCCGTTCATCGAGGCGGTCGTGCTGGCCGGCGGGCTGATCGCCGCCGTCGGTACCGACGAGCAGAAGGCCCAGCTCCTGAGCGTGATCGCCGAGGGCACCAGCGTGCCGGCCTTCGCGCACGCCGAGATCGGCACCCGGTGGAGCCCGTCGGCGTCGGCGGTCACCGCCACGCAGGCCGGCGACGGCTGGACCCTCACCGGCGTCAAGGAGCCGGTGCCCACGGGCGCCCGCGCCGACGTCCTGGTGGTCTCAGCCATGGTCGACGGCGGCACCGGGCTGTTCGTGGTGCAGGGCGACGCGGCGGGCCTGACCCGCACCGGCTACCGCACGCACGACGGCACCCGCGCGGCCAACGTCCGCTTCGACGGCACCCCCGCGACCCTGCTGGGCACCGGCGGCGACCAGACGGCCGCGATCGAGCGGGCACTGACCGAGGCGCGCATCGCCTACAGCCACGAGGCGATCGGCGCCATGGACACCGCCCTGCGGATCACCGCCGAGTACCTCAAGACCCGCAAGCAGTTCGGGGTGACGCTCAACAAGTTCCAGGCGCTCACCTTCCGCGCCGCGGACATGTACGTGTCCCTGGAGCTCGCCCGCAGCACCGCGCTGTGGGCGTCGATGGTGCAGGACGCCGGCGGCGACGTCCGCTCCGCCGCCGACCGGACCCGGCTGCAGACCAGCCGCGCCGGCCGGCACGTCGGCAAGGAGGCCATCCAGCTGCACGGCGGGATCGGCGTGACCGCGGAGTACTCCGTCGGGCACTACACCAGCCGGCTCACCGCGATCGACCACCTGCTGGGCGACGGCGACTTCGCCGCGGCCCGGCTGGCCCGCACGGTGGCCGACCGGCCGACCGTCGACCCGCTGGGCGCGCCCTACGCGGTCTGAACGAGGGCCCAACTGCAGGTCTGCGCCGGAGCCCCGCTCCCCCTTCCCGGGGGGGCGGGGCACCGCCGTCTCGGGCCGGGTCGGCCCGGCGGTGAGGAGGCGAGGCAGGCAACGACGAGGCGGTCCGCCCGGTCGGGGCTGATCGCCGACGCGGGGAGCCGGCAGCGCCGATCCCGGGGACGGACACGGTCCTCCCTCCGTACGAACGGCCACCGTCGTCCGGACCCATCCCGCAGTTCCTCGGCCGGTTCCGCCACCCGCCTCACCCTGGCTGCCGCCCCGCCCCTCGTGGGGGGAGGCAGCCGTCACACTCCCGCCCGGAGGCGCGCCCGGTGCCCCGACCTCGTGTGCCGTGACTCACATCGTTGGAGCCGGACGCCGCAACGGTCCGGCAGCAGGCAAGATCCCCCGGGATCCACCGCACCGTGAACGACCCCGCCACTGGCGGGCAGGCGACGAGGCGACGCACCGAGGAATGGAGCACCACGATGCTGATCGGAGTTCCGCGCGAGACGCGGCCCCGCGAGACGCGGGTGGCCGCGACACCGGCGACGGTGACGCAGCTGGTGCGGCTCGGATACGACGTCGTGGTCGAGGCCGGTGCCGGTACCGCCAGCAGCTTCCCCGACGAGGCCTACGCCGAGGCCGGCGCGCGCGTCGGCACGGCCGAGCAGGCATGGGGCGCCGAGGTGGTCCTGCGGGTCAACGCCCCCGCGGTCGAGGAGATCGGCCGGCTGGCCGACGGCGCGACCCTGATCAGCCTGCTCTCCCCCGCGCTGAACCCGGATCTGGTGAACGCGCTGGCCGCGCGGCCGATCACCGCGCTGGCCATGGACGCGGTGCCGCGGATCTCCCGGGCGCAGTCGATGGACGTGCTGTCCTCGATGGCCAACATCGCCGGGTACCGGGCGGTGATCGAGGCGGCGAACGTGTTCGGCCGGTTCTTCACCGGTCAGGTGACCGCCGCCGGCAAGGTCCCGCCGGCCAAGGTGCTGGTGGCCGGCGCAGGCGTGGCCGGGCTGGCCGCCATCGGAGCCGCCTCCAGCCTGGGGGCGGTCGTGCGGGCCACCGACGTACGCCCCGAGGTCGCCGAGCAGGTGCGGTCGCTCGGCGGCGAGTACGTGGCGGTGCCCGACGCCGACGGTGCAGAGGTCAGCTCCGACGGCTACGCCCGCGAGATGGGTGAGGACTTCAACCGGCGTGCCGCCCAGATGTACGCCGAGCAGGCCCGCGACGTCGACATCGTCATCACGACCGCGCTCATCCCCGGTCGGCCGGCCCCCCGGCTGTTCACCGAGGAGATGGTCGCCTCGATGCGCTCCGGGTCGGTGATCGTCGACATGGCGGCCGCGCAGGGCGGCAACGTGGCCGGGTCGGTGCCCGACGAGGTGGTGGTGACGCCGAACGGCGTGTCCATCATCGGGTACACCGACCTGCCCGCCCGCCTGCCGGCCCAGGCCTCCCAGCTCTACGGCACCAACCTGGTGAACCTGCTCAAGCTGCTGACACCGGGCGCGGACGGACGGCTGGTCCTCGACTTCGACGACGTCGTGCAGCGGGCGATCACGGTCGTGCGGGAGGGCGAGAAGACCTGGCCGCCACCGCCGGTGCAGGTCTCGGCGGCACCGCCACCGCCGCCGTCCCCACCCGCCGGCGCGACGGCGGGCGCCCCCGCGGTGCCGCAGAAGACCCCCTCGCCCGGCCGCCGGTTCGCGCTCGTGGCCCTCGGTGCGGCGCTGCTGTTCCTGCTCACCGCATTCTCCCCGAACGAGCTCGTCGGGCACTTCACCGTGTTCGCGCTCGCCGTCGTCGTCGGGTTCTACGTGATCGGGCACGTGCACCACGCCCTGCACACCCCGCTGATGAGCGTCACCAACGCGATCTCCGGGATCATCGTCGTCGGTGCACTGCTGCAGCTCGGCAGCGACGACGGCGTCGTGCAGGCCCTGGCCTTCGTCGCCACGCTGGTGGCCAGCATCAACGTCTTCGGCGGCTTCGCCGTCACCCGCCGCATGCTGGGCATGTTCTCCCGCGGCCCGAGTGTGCAGGGCGCCGCCCGATGACCGCCACCACCGCCGCCGCCGCGGCGTACATCGTCGCCGCCCTGCTGTTCATCCTCAGCCTGGCCGGCCTGTCGAAGCACGAGACGGCGAAGGCCGGGAACGCCTACGGCATCGCAGGCATGGCGATCGCGCTCGCCGCGACCGTCGGCGTCGCGACCCGCGACATCTCCGCCGTCGGCCTCACCCTGCTCGTGGTCGCCGTGGCCATCGGCGCGGCGATCGGCCTGTGGCGCGCGCGCAGGGTCGAGATGACCGGCATGCCCGAGCTCATCGCTCTGCTGCACAGCTTCGTCGGCCTGGCCGCGGTGCTCGTGGGCTGGAACGGGTACCTCTCGGTCGAGGGCGCCGACGGCCGCTCGACGCTCACCGGGGCCGAGGCGGGGATCCACTCGGGCGAGGTGGTCGTCGGCGTGTTCATCGGCGCGGTCACCTTCACCGGCTCCATCGTCGCCTTCCTCAAGCTGTCGGCGCGGATCAAGAGCAACCCGCTGATGCTGCCGGGCCACAACTGGCTCAACCTCGGCGCGCTGGCGCTCTTCGCCGTCCTCACCGTGATCTTCGTCGCCGAGCCGAACCTGCTCGTGCTGTCGGTGGTGACGGTGCTGGCCCTCGCCCTCGGCTGGCACCTGGTCGCCTCGATCGGGGGCGGCGACATGCCGGTGGTGGTCTCGATGCTCAACAGCTACTCGGGCTGGGCCGCCGCCGCCTCGGGCTTCCTGCTGGGCAACGACCTGCTGATCATCACCGGTGCCCTGGTGGGCTCCTCCGGCGCCTACCTGTCCTACATCATGTGCAAGGCGATGAACCGCTCGTTCCTGTCGGTCATCGCCGGCGGGTTCGGCAACGAGGGCAGCGTGGGCTCCGCCGACGTCGACTACGGCGAGCACACCGAGATAAGCGCCGCCGAGACCGCCGAGCTGCTGCGCGAGGCGAAGTCCGTCGTCATCACCCCTGGGTACGGCATGGCCGTCGCCCAGGCCCAGGGCCCGGTCGCCGAGTTGACCCGCAAGCTGACCGAGCGAGGCGTCGAGGTCCGGTTCGGCATCCACCCCGTCGCCGGCCGGCTCCCGGGCCACATGAACGTCCTCCTGGCCGAGGCGAAGGTACCCTACGACGTCGTCCTGGAGATGGACGAGATCAACGACGACCTGGCCGCCACCTCCGTCGTCCTGGTCATCGGCGCCAACGACACCGTCAACCCGGCCGCCTCCGAGGACCCGACGAGCCCCATCGCCGGCATGCCGGTGCTGCGCGTCTGGGAGGCGGAGAAGGTGATCGTCTTCAAGCGGTCGATGAGCACCGGCTACGCCGGCGTCCAGAACCCGCTGTTCTTCCGCGAGAACACCGCCATGCTGTTCGGCGACGCACGCGATCGCGTGGAGGACATCCTCAAGTCACTGTGAGCGCCGCACCCGGGGCCTGGTCTCCCGGCGGGCCGCGTGCGCGGTCGGGCCGGTGGCGAAGACGTACCTCCCAGGGACCGCCGTGGATCGGGCCGAGCACCTGCCGGTCGGCCGCTGGATCGCCCCGGGCACCGCCGGGTTGCGCTGCGCGGCGGAGTCGCCGACGGTTGCCCGGTGGATCCTTTCCGCGGTCTCGGCATGCCCCGCATCCCCGGGTTTGGCGAACTGCTCACCCTGCTGCAGACGCAGACCGAGGCCCTGGCGCAGCTGCCCCGGACCCTCTCCGACCTCAACGCCACCGTCCGCGAGCTGACCGCGGCGACCACGTCCGCGCGGGAGACGATCGCCTCGGCCCACCGCATCGCCGAGCGCCTGGAAGGGCTGGTCGAGGAGCTGGAGGAGCCGGTGCGCGCGCTGCGCCCCGGCATCGAGCGGGTCGGCCGGGTGCTCGACGACCCCGCCGTCGACACCGTTCCCGACACGCTGCGACGCATCCACGACGACCTGATGCCGCTGATCCACGGCCTGCGCCAGGCGCAGAGCCGGGTGGGCTCGGTGACCGGCCTGCTGCGCCGTCGTCCCCACGAAGACGGCGACGACGGCTTCTGAGCGTGGAGCTCGCCGCCCATCCGCTCGCACTGGTGGCGTGCGGCCTGGCGGTGCTGGTGGCGTCCGTCGTGCAGACGGCGACGGGCATGGGCTTCGGCCTGCTCGCCGGACCGCTGGTCCTGCTCGTCCAGCCCGCGCTCGTGCCCGGTCCACTGCTGGTGGGGACGCTCGCCTCCCTGCTGCCGGTGCTGTGGCGGGAGCGGGGCGCGCTGGAGATCCCGGCGATGCGCGGAGCGATGCTCGCCTCGGTCCCCGGAGCGCTCGCGGGGCTCGGGCTGCTGCAGGTGATGGATGCACGGCTGCTGGCGGCGACGGTTGCGGTCGTGGTGCTGGTCGCCTGCGGCGCGGGGATCGCCGGCGTCCAGCTGCCCGGCGGCCGGCGTGCGCTGACCGTCGCGGGCTTCGCCTCCGGCACCCTGTCGACCGTCGCGGCGACCCCGGGACCGCCGCTGGTGCTCACCTACCGCGCGCCCTCCCCCGCCGCCCAGCGGGCCAACCTCTCGGTCTTCTTCGTCGGCACCACGGTGCTCTCCCTCGGGGTGCTCGTGGCCGGTGGGGAGCTCTCGGGCAGCGGTGCCGCGTCCGGCGCGCTGCTCGTGCCGTTCGTCCTGCTCGGCTACGTCGCCGCCGGCCCGCTGCGGCGCCGGCTGTCCCTGCCGGCCATGCGCCGCGCGGCGCTGGTGCTGTGCCTGCTCTCCGGCGCGGCGCTGCTGGTCCGGGCGCTGACCGGCTGACCCTCACTGCTGGACCCTGGTGCCGCGGCTGGGTTGGTGACAGCCTGCCGTCGCACCCCGGTGTCGCCGGTGCACCGCCAGGCTGACGGAGCCTTTCGAGGGCCTGGCTGAGAAGTTGCGGGCCCGGCGGCCCGGGGCGTGCCGACTGGCGACAGGGCTGCGCGCCTCGAGCGCCGATCAGTGAGCGACCGGCTGCACGTCCCGGACCGCGGGTGCTGACCCCACTGGTGCAACAGCGGAGGCAGCAACATGAACGGTAGGCAGGTTCGGGCAGACGAGGAACCCCGCTTCGGCGGGCTGGATTGGTCCTGGGAGCGGCACGCGGTGTGCATCGTCGACTCGGCCGGGGCGGTGATCGAGCGGTTCGAGGCTGAGCACCAAGCGGCCGGACTGCAGACGATGACGCATCGGCTGCGGCGGGCCGGGGTCGTGCGGGTGGCGATCGAGCGCGGTGACGGGTCGGTCGTGGATGCACTGCTGGCCGGCGGCCTGGAGGTGGTGGTCGTCTCCAGCCGGCAGGTCAAGGCGCTGCGGCTGCGCTACGGCACGGCCGGCAACAAGGACGACCGGTTCGATGCGTTCGTGCTCGCCGACGTGCTGCGCAGCGACGGGCACCGGCTGGCCTCGCTGACCCCGGACAGCTCCGCAACGATCGGGCTGCGGGCGCTGGTGCGCGCCCGCAAGGACCTGATCAAGCACCGGATTGCGCTGGCCAATCAGCTGCGCGCCAACCTGCTGGCCGCCTTCCCTGGCGCGGTGGGGCTCTTCGCCGAGATCGACTCGCCGATCAGCCTGACCTTCCTGACCCGCTTTCCCTGCGCCGAGCGGGCGGCCTGGCTCTCCGAGAAGCGGATGGCCGCCTGGCTGGCCGCGGTCGGCTACTGCGGGCGGCAGACTGCCGAGCAGCTCATGGCCCACCTGCGGAATGCCCCAGCCGGGCTTCCCGGTCCCGCGGGCGCCGCCTGCGCCACCGTCACCGAGCAGCTCGTCGCCACGCTGAGCGACCTCCGGGCTCGCATCGACGTCCTCGACAAGGCCATCGCGGAAAGCCTCGCCCTGCATCACGACGCCACGGTCTTCACCAGCCTGCCCCGCGCCGGCATCAACCGCGCCGCGCTGCTGCTGGCTGAGATCGGTGATTGCCGCGCCCGCTTCCCCGACGACACCGCCCTGGCCGCCGCAGCTGGAGTGGCGCCCTCGACCCGGGCCAGCGGCAAACGCCATCACGTCGCGTTCCGGCACTCCTGCGACAAGAAGCTGCGAGAAGCACTCATCGACTTCGCCGCCGACAGCCGCCAGGCCAGCCCCTGGGCCGCCGACATCTACCAGCGAGCCCGCGACCGTGGCGCCCGCCACCCTCACGCCGTTCGCATCCTCGCCCGAGCCTGGTGCCGGATCATCTGGCGCTGCTGGACCGACAACACCGCCTACGACCCCGCCCGCTACAACGGCCTACAACAACTCCTGACCGCCGCGGGTTGACACAGGGCTCTCAGCCCCCGGGCGGCGGCTCCCGGCGGACGAGGTCGCCGACGGCCTCCTCCAACCGGGCCCACGAGCCGCTCCACTCCACCAGCGGGTCGAGGATCCGCTCGAAGACGGCGAGCTGCTGGTCGAAGGCGTCCAACTGGGCCCGCATCGCCGCGATCGAGGTGCGCTGCGCGGTCACCATCTCCATGATCGCGCGCAGCTGGGCGGCCGACATCGCGCCGGGCGGACTGGGCAGGGCCGGCAGCGGGAGCCGGGACGTCGCACTGCCGGCCAGGGTGCGGGCGCGGTCGGTGAAGAACCGCAGCTGGCTCACGAACTCGTCGATCGACCGCCCTACGATCCCGCTCTGCGGGTCGGTGCGGTCGCCGTCGGCCTCGGTCATCGCTCCCCCTCCGGCTGTCCTGCCCCCCCCGACCCTAGGCAGGACGGGCCGACGGTGCCCGGTCAGCCGTCGGCGGGGCGGTTCCGGATCTCCTCCTCCGTCGCCCGGGTAGCGGCTCAGGGTCACCCGACTGCGACACGGCCACCATCTCCCCGGCTCCCGGGGCGGCCCGGGCAACACTCGGGGAGATGCCCACACACCGCACGACGACGTCCCGGGCGGGTTCCGCGCCCATCCGACGGCCGGACCGGGCGCGGTCCCTGCTCCTCGCGGCCGTCGTCGTCGCCGCGCTGACCGGCTACGCCTCCACGCCCGTCCGACCGGCCTCCTTCTCCGGCGGCGGACCCGCGACGGCCACCACCACTCCCCCATCGCCCGAGCAGACGTCGGCGGACGTGTCCGTGGACGCCGTGCTCGCCGGACTGGACCGCCGGGCTCAGGTGTCGCAGCTGTTCGTGGCCGGCGTTCCGCTGGACGGGCTGGGCGCGGGCACGGCCGTCGTCGGCGAGGGGGTCGGCGGGGTCTTCCTGCAGGGCCGGACCACCTTGGCCGCACCGGAGCTCGCCGCCACCACGGCCGCCTGGCAGGAGGCGGCGCCCGGCCCCGACCTCTGGATCGCCGCCGACCAGGAGGGTGGCGCAGTCCAGACCCTCAAAGGCTCCGGGTTCGACGTGCTCCCGCCGGCGGTGGAGCAGGGGGTGCTGGCGGTCGGCGAGCTCGGTGCGCTCGCCGACCGGCTGGGAGCCGCGATGTCCGGTGCCGGCCTGAACCTCAACCTCGCCCCGGTGGCCGACGTCGTTCCCCCGGGCACCGAGGCGGGCAACGCGCCGATCAGCGCGTTCGGCCGGCAGTACGCCGGCGCCGGCCCCGCGGTGGCAGCCGCTGCCGCGACGATGGCCGACGGGCTGGCATCGCACGGCGTCGTCCCGACGTTCAAGCACTTCCCCGGCCTGGGCCGGGTGTCCGAGAACACCGACATCACCAGCGACGTCGTCGACCCGGTGACCGCCGCCGGCGACGAGCAGGTCACCGCCTTCGCCGATGCGCTCGCCCGCACCGCGGCCGACCCGTTCGTGATGACGTCGTCGGCGACCTATCCCCGAATCGACCCGGAGGAGCAGGCCGCGTTCTCCCGCGCCGTGGTCACCGACCTGCTCCGCGACCGGCTGGACTTCGACGGGGTGGTCGTCTCCGACGACCTGGGTGCCGCCGAGGCGGTGGCGGACATCCCGCCGGGCGAGCGCGCCGTCCGCTTCCTCGCGGCCGGGGGCACGCTGGTGCTGACCGTCGACGCCGGTCTGGTGCCGGAGATGGTCGACGCCGCCGTGGCCCGAGCGGAGACCGACCCCGCCTTCGCCGCGACCGTCGACGCCGCCGTCCGCACCGCCCTCACCGCCAAGGCCGAGGCCGGCCTCCTCGGCTGAGCCCGGAAACGACGAGTTCGGCGATCTCCCCCCCATCACGCGCGTGAAGGGGACGAGATCACCGATCTGGTCGGTGGGTGATCGGGGGAGCCAGCTGCGCTCAGTACCAGCCGGTCGCCCGCGAGTGCGACCACGCGCCGCACGGCGAGCCGTAGCGGTTCTCGATGTAGATCAGCCCGGCGTCGATCTGCCGGTAGCCGTCGGAGGTCTTGGCGATGCCCGTCCCGGCCCACGTCGAGTTGAGGAACTGCGGGATGCCGTACGCGGTGCTGGTCGGGTTCTGCGCGTTGGGGTTCCAGCCGCTCTCCTTGCCCCACAGGCTCTCCAGGCAGCTGAACTCGCCGGCGCTGCCGACCTTGCTCATCGCGTACTGCTTGAACGACCCGGCAGGGGCGGCAGGTGCCGCCGGGGCGCTGGTCGCGCGCGCCGGAGCGGGGACGGCTGCCTGGGCGCGGGCGGCCTCGGCACGAGCCGTCTCCGCGCGCGCGGCTTCGGCGCGGGCGGCCTCGGCGCGGGCGGCCTCGGCGCGGGCGGCCTCGGCGCGGGCGGCCTCGGCGCGGGCGGCCTCGGCGCGGGCGGCCTCCTCGGCCGCGATGCGGGCCGCCTCCTCGGCGGCCCGGCGATCGAGCTCGGCCTGCTCCGCGGCGGCCCGGGCCTCGGCGGCCGCAGCCCGCTCGGCGGCGCGCTCGCTGCGGCTCGCCGCCAGCGGGGCGAGGCTGTCGACGGCGGACTGCACCGTGTCGGCGGCGGGCGCCTCGGCGGTGATCCCGAGCTGCTCGGCGACGCTGACCGACGCCAGCTGCGGCTCGTCCTGCGCGGTCGGCTCGTCGGTGACGACGACGTTGGCGATCAGCCCGCCGGCGGCGACGACGGCCAGCAGCAGCGCCGGACGGCGGACCCGGCCGGCGCTACGCCGTCCGCCCTCGGGCCGGAGGGCGCGGGTGATCGAGGTGGCGCGAAGCTTCATGGGGAGGAACTGCTCCAGGGGCGGGGCACAGCGGGGCAGCGGAGGCTGCACGGACTGCTGCGGGGTGGTCGAGTGGCAGCGGCGGTCGGGTGGTGCGCCCGGGCGCTCAGCGCGGGGAAGGCGCGCGCGAGGCCCCGTACCGGCTGCGGTTCCTTACAGGGTGGGCCCGCAGGGTCACCACGCGGCGGCTCTCCGTTTCTTCCGTCGTGCCGCCTACCGGGTCAGCTGACGGATTCGGGCGGGAAGCGGCCCTACCCGCGCCGCCACGTGCTCGGCGCGCGATTCACCCCAGTGCTGCGGTGGGTCCCCGGCTCGCCCGCAACTCGACGGCAGCGGGCGACTCGGCGGCGCCCGGCGGACCTCCCCGGGTGGGGAGAGAACGAACGGCCGGGCGGGGCCCACGGTAACCAGCGTTATCCGTTCGTGACAATCCCCTGCCGGGAAAAGGAACGTGACGCGACCCTCAGGGCAACCGCCAGACGGTGGTCCGGCGCACCGGTGCGGGCCGGCCTGGCGACGGTTCGGTGTCGGGCACGTCGTAGGCGGCCAGGGACTGCAGCCGGTCCTCCGGGAGGTAGACGCGCCCCGGATCGCCGACCAGCACCTCCACGCCGCGGGCACGTGCGGCCTCCAGGAAGGGCAGCACCCGGTCGGTCATCTCTCGGTCGTAGCAGACGTCGCCGGCCAGGATCACCGCCACGTCCGGCGGTTCGGCGCCCAGCACGTCACCCACCGGCGTGATGCCCGGCGTTCCGTTCCGCTCGGCGTTCACGATCACGGCGGTCAGCGCGAAGGGGTCGACGTCGCTGGCGAGCACGGACGTCGCCCCGGCACGGACCGCCGCCACGGCGACCAGCCCGCTGCCGGCGCCGAGATCCAGCACCGCCCGCCCCGCGACCAGGTCGGGGTGGTCGAGCACGTACCGCGCCAGCGCCTGTCCGCCCGGCCAGGCCGCCGCCCAGAACGGCGGATCGGTGGAGGTGCGCCCCTGCTCGGTCTCCATGGCCTCCCACAGGGCGACGACGTCGGCGGCCACCAGCAGCTCCACCTCGGGCACCAGTTCGGGCCGCACCGCGCGGGTGTGGGCGCGGACGAACTCCGGGGGGACGGGACGGTCGGCCGGCACCGGGGCAGTCAACCGCACCGGCGGGACGACGGCGCAATCGAGGTGCCGTCGCTCAGGCCTGGGGCGCCCACGACGGCAGCTTCCCCGGTCGGCCGGAGACCCAGCGCCTCGTCGACGCCCACCATCCGGGCGTTGCTCCCGGAGTTGCAGGTGCTGATCCGGGGACGCCTCGGGGAACGCTCCCGGAGCGCCGCGACCGGTCAGCTCGTCGGCTTCGCCGGTGCCGCCCGACGGGCGATCAGCCGCCAGTAGCTGCCCGGCACGAGCCGCACGAGCACGTCGGGAACCTTCGCGGTCCAGCCGATCAGCAGCCGCGGACGACGACGCTCGATCGCCGCGACGATCTGCGCGGCGGCGTCCTCCGGCGGCATCCGGAGCAGCGTGGCGAACCGCTTGCGCCCCTCCTCGTACTCCGCCACCGACACGCCCGAGCCGGTCCGGGCGCTCTCGGCGATGCGCGTGCGGACGCCGCCGGGGTGCACCACAGTCACGCCGATGCCGTCCTCGGCCAGCTCGTGCCGCAGCGCCTCGGTGAACCCCCGGACGGCGAACTTGCTGGCCGCGTAGGCGGCCTGGCCGGCCGGGGCGACGATGCCGAAGACGCTGGACACGTTCACCACGTGCGCGCCGGGGTGCGTCTTGAGCACCGGCAGCAGGGCGTGGGTGAGCTGGACGACGGCGCGCACGTTGATCGCCATCACCCACTCGAACTCCTCCAGGGTGACCTGGTCGAAGCGCCCGCCGAGCGCGACCCCGGCGTTGTTGACCAGCAGCGTCGTCTCCGGGTGCTCGGCGACGAGCGTCGCCGCCACCCGGGCGGTCGCCTCGTCGTCGGCGAGGTCGGCTACGTGGGTGGCGATCCGCAGCCCCGGGTGGTCGGCACGGATCCGCCCGGCCACCCCCTCGAGCCGCTCGGCATCGCGGTCCAGCAGCACCAGGTGGCTGCCCCGCCCGGCCAGCTGCGCGGCGAGCGCTTCGCCGATGCCGCTCGCCGCGCCGGTGACGACGGCCGTTCCGCCCGCGAACGCGTAGGGACCCATCACGCCATCGTCCGCTCGGCGACGGCGCCGGCCAGCGCTCGCGGCTGGAAGGTCATGCCCTCGTCCTCCAGGGAGCCGCGGCGCATCAGCGCGACGTCGCGCAGGTAGTTCTGGTGCAGCCGCCAGGGCGCGCGGCCGCCCTGCTTGGGCAGGCCGGCGAGACTGCGCTGCACGTACCCGGCCGCAAGGTCCAGGAACGGCGCGTCGGCCCCCTCCGGCGGGGCGACCGGGGTCGCCGACACGTAGCCGTGCGCGTCCATGTGGTCCAGGAGCCGGACGACGTAGCCGTTGACCAGGTCGGCCTTGAGCGTCCAGGAGGCGTTGGTGTAGCCGATGACCATGGCGAAGTTGGGCACGCCGGAGAGCATCATCCCCTTGTAGGAGACCGTCTCGGGCAGCTCGACGGGCTCTCCGTCCACGGCGAGGGTCATGCCGCCGGCCGGGAGCAGGTTCAGCCCGGTCGCGGTGACCACGACGTCGGCGGCGAGGTGCTCTCCCGATTCCAGCTCGATGCCGTCCTCGGTGAAGGTGCGGATCCGGTCGGTGGCGATCGAGGCCCTCCCCTGCCGCAGGGCGCGGAACAGGTCGCCGTCCGGGACGAGGCAGAGCCGCTGGTCCCACGGGTCGTAGGGCGGGTTGAAGTGCGTGCTGACGGCGAACCCGGCCGGCAGCTGCTTCTCGGTGAGCCGGCGGATCAGCTTCCGGACCATCGCCGGGCGACGGCGGCTGAGCTGGTACAGCGCGGTGCTGGTGAGCACGTTCTTCCAGCGGACGATCGGGTAGGCGGCCCGGGCCGGCAGCTTGGCGCGCAGCCACTGGGCCAGTGGATCCCGGCTCGGCAGCGACATGACGTAGCTCGGCGTGCGCTGCAGCATCGTCACGTGCTCGGCCTGCTCGGCGAGGTTCGGCACGAGGGTGACGGCGGTGGCGCCGCTGCCGATGACCACGACCTTCTTGCCGGTGATGTCGAGGTCCTCGGGCCAGTGCTGCGGGTGCACCAGCTCTCCGCGGAATCGCTCCTCGCCCTCGAAGCGGGGGCGGAAGCCCTCGTCGTAGCGGTAGTAGCCGGAGCAGACCGACAGCCACGAGCAGGTCAGCCGGACCGTCTGCCCCGTGTCGGTGCGCTCGGCGGTGACCGTCCACCGGCTGTTCGGCGTCGACCACTCCGCGGAGAGCACGCGGTGGTGGTACCGGATGTTGTCGGTGACCCCGTACTCGCGCGCCGTCTCCTCGATGTACCGGCGGATGGCGGGTCCGTCGGCGATCGACTTCGCCTCGTCCCACGGGCGGAAGGAGTAGCCGAGGGTGAACATGTCGGAGTCCGACCGGATCCCCGGATAGCGGAACAGGTCCCACGTGCCCCCGAGAGCGGCGCGGGACTCCAGCACCAGATAGCTCGTGCCCGGCCGGTCCTTCTCCAGGTGGCAGGCGGCGCCGATGCCGGAGAGGCCGGCGCCGACGACCAGGACGTCCACGTGCTCGGTTGGCATGCCTGTCTCCGGTTCGCTCGTCCGGCCCGGGCCGGAACTGGGTCTGCGCCGTCGCGGACGGTGCGCGGCGCACGGTATCGACGGCGTGTCGATAGAGTCAACACGACGTCGAGACATGGGCCGGTGCGGCTAGTCTGCGTGCCGTGCCGGCTGCCACGGGTGAGCTCCCCAGCGCCGGGCGCGGCCGGCGGCCCGCCCGGCCCTCCGGCGACGACCGGGAACTGGCGATCCTCTCCACCGCGGAGCGCCTCCTCGCCGAGCGGCCGCTCGCCGCCATCTCGGTCGACGACCTCGCGCGTGGCGCAGGCATCTCCCGGCCCACGTTCTACTTCTACTTCTCCTCCAAGGACGCCGTCCTGCTCGCCCTGCTCGACCGCGTGGTCGCCGAGGCCGACGCCGCGATGCAGCGGGCCTTCGGATCGCCGGCCACCGGTGCGCGGGACGGCTGGGCGCGGGCGATCGGCGCCTACTACGAAACCTTCCGCGCGCACCGGTCGCTCACCGTCGCCTGGGCGCAGGCGCGCTCCACGAACGACGAGGTCCGAGCGCTGTGGTCGGAGGTGTTCGAGCGCTGGGTGCAGCAGTGCGCCGCGGCCGTCGACGCCGAGCGGGCACGCGGGGCCGCACCGCCGGGGCTGCCCTCGCGCGCCCTCGCCGTCGCCCTGACGTCGATGAACGAGCGGGTGCTCTACGCGACGTTCAGCGGGGACGGGCCGGCCGTCCCCGAGGAGCGGGTCGTCGACGTGCTCCTCGGCATCTGGCTCTCGGCGGTCTACGGCGCTGCGGTCCCCGACTGAGCATGCTGAGCAGGGCGCGCAGCGGCGCGGGCGGCCGAGCAGTTCGATCACCGTGCCGTCGGGCGTCCGGCGGAACGACCGGTCGTCGTGGTCCGCCGCACCAGGTGGGCGCGCCGCCGCGGGATCCGGAAGTACAGCGAGGAGTCGGCCAGCAGGCCGGCGTCCGACGCGCAGACCGGCAGCTCGTGGTCGTCGAGGCACTCAACGCCCGGCGGTCGGCCTGGCACGCGCGCCACGGTGCCGACCCGACCGGTGGGCCGCCGACGCGCACGATGCGCCCGTCGGCCAGGCCCATGTACACCCGCCCCGCCCCGTGACCAGGACGCCCTCCGGCCCCTCGCCGACCGGCACCACCGTCGGCCCACCGACGTCGCGCGCGCCGATCCTCCCGCTCCCACTCCGCGGCCGGTCCGGAGGTCAGCGGCAGACTGCCCGCCGGCCCCGGAGGCCGCCGGGATCACTCCCCGACGACGGCGGAGCCGGCCCCGGCGGTCGTGAAGTCGCGGCCGCCGGCGCCGGTGCGGACCACGGTGACCGGGCAGGCCGCGTGGTGCACCAGCTGGTCGCTGACCGAGCCGAGCAGCAGGCCGGAGAACCCGCCGCGGCCACGCGCGCCGACCACCACCAGGTTGGCACCCTCTGCGGCGGCGAGCAGGCCCTGCACCGGCGGCCGGTGGACGACGTGGCAGGTGACCCGCGCGGCGGGGTCCAGCCCGGCCGCGGCGACGTGCGCTGTGAGCTCCTCCAGCACGGCCTGCTCCCAGTCGGGCAGCGGCGGCACGTAGCCGGGCTCCCAGGTGGCGGGGTGCGGTGCGGTGGTCATCGACCAGGCGCGGACCACGTGCACGTCGACGTCGGCCCGGCGGGCCAACCGCGCCGCCCAGCGGAGCGCCTCCTGCGCGCACTTCGAGCCGTCGTGCCCGACCACGACGCCACCCTCGACCTGAACCACCTTACGGACCTCGTCCACTGCTGCCCTCCACGTTGGTGCGCGCCGGCGTGATCACCGACACGGTCAGCCTCTCATCACGCGGCGACGCGCACGTCACCGGCGGCGGACGGCGCACCGTCAGCCCGAGACGGGCTCGGGCCGGCCACCCAGCAGCACGAGCTCGTCGGCCGGCGGGACACCCACGGCCTGCAGCGCCGCACCGATGCGGTCGGTGAGGCACCGCAGGGACTCCCGGGCCTGGTCGCGCTGGCGGCAGAGGTCGTCGACCTCCGCCCTGATCGCGGCGAGCCGGGCGCCCGCGACGTCGTCGGCGGACTCGCGGTCCCGCTGGGCCAGGGCCGCGGCCTGCTCGCGCTCGGCGGCCGCCGCCCGGGCCAGCTCCTCCCTCTCGGCAGCGGCCTCGGCGGCCAGCCGGTCCCGTTCGGCGATGGCCTCAGCGGCGAGGCGGTCGCGCTCCGCCGCCGACTCGGCAGCCGCGCGGTCACGCTCGGCGGCGGCCACCCTGAGCAGCTCGGCGGCCTCGGCCTTCGCCCTCTCCAGCACGGCGGCCCCCTCGGCGCGGTCCCGCTGGGCGTTCACCCGGAGCTGATCGGCGACGTCGATCGCCATCTCCTTGATCTCGTGCGCCTTGCGCAGCCGCGCGTCGGCCTCCAGGCGGGCGTCGGCGAGCACCTGCGCCGCATCCGCCTCGGCCGCGTCGAGCACCTGGGCCGCCTGGTTCTCCGCCAGCCGCAGGACCTCCCCGACCCGGGCGCTGACCACCGGCCGCTCGCGCCCGACGGGCTGCTCGGCCAGCAGGCGGCGGGAGATCTCCAGCTCCGTCCCGCAGGCGACCACGCGGTCGAGCAGGTGCTCCCGCTCGCGGTGCGCGGCCGAGAGCTCCCCCTCGGCCCAGGCGACGTAGTTGTCGACCTCCATCCGGTCGTAGCCGCGCAGCGCACCGCGGAAGGCCGGCCGGTGGTCCAGCAACGTCTCCAGGGCGCCCGCCGGCCGCGGAGCCCGGGCATCGGGCGCGTCCGGCGGCACCTCCTCGTCCTGGACACGATTGGCGACGAACTCGACATGCCGGAGCATCCGGACGGCCCCCCTGGGAAGTAGGTGAGGCGGAATCTGCCAGAGGGCCACCCGGCTCGCGGGCCGCTGTGACGGGTCCGTGACCGTGTCGCCGACACCCCGGCGGTGCCACGCCGGGGCGTACTGGAACGACTACGCGGCGCTGCCGCCGCCTCGCCTCCACCCATCGGGCACCCGGGCATACCGGGCCGGTGCGGCGCGTTCACCCGGCAGAGATACTTGCACTCTCAACCAGATGCGGAGACCGAGATGCAGTTCGGCGTGTTCACCGTCAGCGACATCACCACCGACCCGACGACCGGGCGCACCCCGACCGAGGCGGAGCGGCTGAAGGCGGTGCTGGCCATCGCGCAGAAGGCCGAGGAGGTCGGCCTCGACGTCTTCGCCCTCGGCGAGCACCACAACCCGCCGTTCTTCTCCTCCTCCCCCACCACCACGCTCGCGTGGATCGCGGCGCGGACCCGGACGCTCCAGCTGTCGACGTCGACGACGCTGATCACCACCAACGACCCGGTGAAGATCGCCGAGGACTACGCGATGCTGCAGCACCTGGCCGAGGGCCGGGTCGACCTGATGATGGGCCGCGGGAACACCGGCCCGGTCTACCCCTGGTTCGGGCAGGACATCCGCAACGGCATCGAGCTCGCCGTCGAGAACTACGCGCTGCTGCGCCGGCTGTGGACCGAGGACGTCGTCGACTGGCAGGGCAAGTACCGCACCCCGCTGCAGGGCTTCACCTCGACACCCCGCCCCCTGGACGGCGTTCCGCCGTTCGTGTGGCACGGCTCGATCCGCTCCCCCCAGATCGCCGAGCAGGCCGCGTACTACGGCGACGGCTTCTTCTCCAACCACATCTTCTGGCCGAAGGAGCACACCCAGCGGATGGTCGAGTTCTACCGCCGCCGCTACGAGCACTACGGCCACGGCAGCGCCGACCAGGCGATCGTCGGCCTCGGCGGCCAGGTGTTCATGCGCAGGAACAGCCAGGACGCCGTCGCCGAGTTCCGCCCCTACTTCGACAACGCGCCGGTCTACGGCCACGGCCCCTCGTTGGAGGAGTTCAGCCGGGAGACCCCGCTGACCGTCGGCTCGCCGCAGCAGGTCATCGAGCGGACGCTCGGTTTCCGCGACTACGTCGGCGACTACCAGCGGCAGCTGTTCCTCGTCGACCACGCCGGGCTCCCGCTGAAGACGGTGCTCGAGCAGCTCGACCTGCTGGGCGAGGAGGTCGTCCCGGTGCTGCGGAAGGAGTTCGCCGCCCGTAAGCCGGCGCACGTGCCCGAGGCGCCCACGCACGCCGCGCGGGTCGCGGCGGCCGGCGGCAGCACGGACACGACGGTCCACGCCGGTGGCGACGACGTCACCGGGCGCACCCCTGAGGCGGTGACCCGATGAGCACCCGCACCCTCGCCGTCGTCAGCGCCGGGCTGGGCGTCCCGTCGTCCACCCGGCTGCTGGCCGACCGGCTGACCACGGCCACGGTGGAGGCCCTCCGCGAGCGGGGCGTCACCGCCACGGTCGAGGTGGTCGAGCTGCGGCAGCACGCCCGCGACCTCGCCGACAACCTGGTCACCGGCTTCGCCAACGAGGCGCTGCGGGGCTCGGTGGACACGGTGGTGGGCGCCGACGGCCTGATCGCCGTGACACCGATCTTCTCGGCGTCCTACAGCGGCCTGTTCAAGACCTTCTTCGACGTCCTGGACAAGGAGGCGCTGGCCGGCAAGCCGGTGCTGCTCGGCGCCACCGCCGGCACGGCGCGGCACTCGCTGGCCCTGGAGCACGCCATGCGGCCGCTGTTCGCCTACCTCCGGGCGACGGTCGCCCCGACCGCGGTCTTCGCCGCGTCGGAGGACTGGGCCGGCGGCGAGACCGGCAGCCCGGCTCTCACGGGGCGGGCGCACCGGGCCGCCGGCGAGCTCGCCGACCTGGTGGCCGGACGGCCACCGGCCGCCCCGGCAGACCCGTTCGCCGACCCGGTCGGCTCCTTCGAGGACCTGCTCCGCGGCTCCGGCGCCTGAGGAACGCCCCCTGCCCCGACCGCCGACACGATCGCGACGGGCGCCGGCAGGGGGCCGCTCCGGCCGGAGGCCGAGGGATCAGTCGTCCTCCTGCTCGCCGCCTCCCTCCTCGCCGCCTTCCTGCTCGACGATGCCGCCCTCGTCCACGGCCTCCTCGCCGCCGCCGCAGGCGGTCATGGTGAACGAAGCGGCCGCGATGGCGATCCCGGCTGCGGCCGAGCGCCAGCGGCGGGTGGGCAGGGACGTGCGGTTCATGGTTTCTCCTCCAGGTGGGCCGACCACGGGTCGGAGCGGATGTGCCTTTCGTGCTGTGCCCCGGCCCGCACCGAAGCACGCACATCCGTCCCGACGTCATCGATCGGTCACCCGCACCCGCCGCGCGGCCGGCGCCGGACGGGGTCCTCGTTCAGCCGACGGCGTCCTCCGACGGGGGCGCGGCACCGCCCTCGGACCCCTCGCCGGTCATGAGCGCGACGACGGCGGCCCGGTCGGCCGCCGACGGCAGACCCCAGCCCGGCTCGTACCCGTACACCTCGCGCAGCGGGCGGGACGCCGTCCGGCCGGTGAGCACCTCCACCGAGTCGGTGTCGATCAGGCTCGGGTGCTCGACACCGCACGCCTCGGCCACCTTCAGCAGGTCGCGGCGCAGCGTGCGGATGTAGTTGGCGGCCCGGGCCGACTTCAGCGCCGGGTCCAGCCCGTGCGCCAGCCAGGAGTTCTGCGTGGCCACCCCGGTCGGGCAGGTGTCGGTGTGGCACTTCTGCGCCTGGATGCAGCCGATGGCCAGCATCGCCTCCCGCCCGACGTTCACCATGTCGCAGCCGAGCGCGAAGGCGACCACGGCGTTGTCGGGCAGGCCCAGCTTCCCGGCCCCGATGAAGACCACGTCGTCGGCCAGACCGGCGCGCGCGAACAGCGCGTGGACGCGGGAGAAGCCGAGCTGGAAGGGCAGCGACACCGAGTCGGTGAAGATCAGGGGCGCGGCACCGGTCCCGCCCTCGCCGCCGTCGATGGTCACGAAGTCCACGCCGCGCCCGGTGCTCGACATCAGCTCGGTGAGCTCCTCCCAGAACTCCATGTCGCCGACCGCCGACTTGATGCCCACGGGCAGGCCGGTCTCGGTGGCGAGCAGCTCCACCCAGTCCAGCAGGCTGTCGACGTCGGAGAACTCCGCGTGCCGGGAGGGGCTCACGCAGTCGACGCCCTCGGGAACGCCCCGGGCCGCGGCGATCTCGGCCGAGACCTTCGCCGCCGGCAGCACCCCGCCGAGACCGGGCTTCGCCCCCTGGCTCAGCTTGATCTCCAGCGCGCGTACCGGCGCCCCCGCGACCAGGTCCTTGAGCCGGTCGAGGTCGAACCGCCCGTGCGCGTCACGGCAGCCGAAGTAGGCCGTGCCGATCTGGTAGACCAGCTCCCCGCCGTGCCGGTGGTAGCGGGAGATCCCGCCCTCCCCCGTGTTGTGCAGGCAGCCGGCCAGCGCCGCTCCGCGGTTGAGGGCCTCCACGGCCGCGCCGGACAGCGAGCCGAAGCTCATCGCCGAGATGTTCACGACCGACGGCGGCCGGAAGGCTCCCGCCCGGCCCCGGGCGGCGCCCAGCACCTTCGCGCACGGGAGGTCGACGTCCTGCCCGGCCTGAACGTGGGTGGCCGGGACCGCCCGCCCGAACGTGCGGTGCTTGATCACCGGGTACCCCGCGGTGTACTCGAGGTCGTTGTCGGTGCCGAACCCGAAGTAGTTGTTGTCCCGCTTGCTCGAGGCGTAGACCCAGCGCCGCTGGTCGCGGGTGAACGGCCGCTCCTCGTTGTTCCCCGCGACCAGGTACTGCCGGAGCTCAGGCCCGATCGACTCCAGCAGGTAGCGGGCGTGGCCCACCAGCGGGTAGTTGCGCAGGAGGGTGTGCTCGCGCTGGAGCAGGTCGCGGACGGCGACCCCGGCCAGCGCGGTGAGACCGGCAGCGGCGGCGCGCGGGAGGAGCGGCATGCCTCACTATCGCGCGGCGGGGCCGGCCGCGCAGTCGCTGCCGGCCCCGGCCACAGGAACAGGCTGAGTCACAGGAAGAGGCTCAGCACCAGCGCCAGCAGGAAGCCGATCGTGCCCAGCAGTGTCTCCATCACCGTCCAGGTCTTGAGGGTGGTCTTCTCGTCCATCTGGAAGAACCGGCTGACCAGCCAGAAACCGGAGTCGTTGACGTGCGAGAGCACGGTCGCCCCCCCGGCGATCGCGATGACGATCAGGGCGAGGTCCACCGAGCTGAGCCCCTCGCTGGCCGCCACCACGGGGGCGATCAGGCCGGCCGCGGTCGTCAGCGCCACCGTGGCGGAGCCCTGCGCCACCCGGATCAGGGCGGAGATGACGAAGGCCGCCACGATGACCGGCAGGCCGATGTCCCCGAGGACGTCGGCCAGCGCGGCGCCGATGCCGCTGGCCCGCAGCACGCCGCCGAACATGCCACCGGCACCGGTGATCAGGATGATCGCGCACACCGGCCCCAGTGCGCTGTTGAGCACCGACTCCACCTCGGCACCGCTGTCGCCGCGGCGCCGGCCCAGCACCCACATGGCCAGCAGGACGGTGATCAGCAGCGCGATCGGCGTCGCCCCGATCAGCTGCCCCCAGCGGACGAACGCCGACTCCTCGTCCACGACCCCCTCGGCGGCCAGCGTGGTCAGGCCGGTGTTCAGGAAGATCAGCAGCATCGGGAGCAGCAGCACCGAGATCACGGTCGCGAAGCGCGGCGGTGCGGGGCGGGTCGCCGTCTCCGTGCCGGTCCGCCCGCCGGCGGCGATCCCCGGCGAGCTGCCCTCCACCGACGGGTCCGGGGAGTCGTCGGCCGTCCTCGGCTCGCCGGCCAGGATGTTGGGGACGGGGAGCTCGAACCGGCGCCCCGCCCAGAGGCCGAACAGGTAGCCGCCCAGGAACCAGGTCGGGACGCCGATGAGCAGGCCGAAGACCAGCACGAGGCCGATGTCGGCGCCGATCAGCCCGGCCGCGGCGACCGGCCCCGGGTGCGGCGGCACGAACGCGTGCATGACGGCGAATGCGCCGGCCACGGGCAGCCCGTAGGTGAGCAGCGAGCCACCCAGCCGGCGCGCCACGGTGAACACGATGGGCAGGAAGACGACGAGCCCGGCGTCGAAGAAGATCGGGAACCCGAACAGCAGCGCCGCCACGCCCAGGGCCAGCGGCGCCCGCTGCTCGCCGAAGCGTCTGATCAGGCTGTCGGCGAGCACCTGGGCGCCGCCGCTGTGCTCGAAGAGCCGGCCCAGCATCGCCCCGATGCCCACGAGCAGCGCGACGCTGGCCAGGGTGGAGCCGAAGCCGGTGGTCATGGTGGTGACCACGTCCTCCAGCGGGACCCGCGCCGCCAGCGCCACCGCCAGGCTGACCAGGATGAGAGCCAGGAAGGCGTGCAGCTTCACCTTCATGATCAGGAAGAGGAGGACGCCGACCGCCACCGCGGCGATCAGCAGCAGCGGTCCGGCGCTCAGCGCCGGTTCGGCGTCGGTCATGGCTCCTCCACTGAGGTCAGGTCGGTGGGGTGGGTGCGTCGTCCAGGGCGTCGAGCGTGGTGAAGACGTCGACCAGGGCCTCGGTGGACCGGTCGACCAGGGGGCGCAACCGCCGGTAGACGTCGACGGCATCCGGATCGGGCAGGACCGGCTCGTGCACCGCGACCAGCGAGGTCGCCGCGTCCAGGTCGGGCAGCTCCCCGAGGGCGTGCCAGCCCAGAAGGCAGGCGCCGAGCCCGGTGCCCTCCGGCGACTCGGCGACGCGCACCGGCAGGTCGAGGGTCGCCGCCAGCGTCCGGATCCACAGCGGGGAGGCGACCGCGCCCCCGGTCGCCCGCACCTCCCGCACCGGCACATCGGTGGCGGCGAAGGCGTCGCGCACCAGCGCCAGCTGCTGGCAGACCCCCTCCACGGCGGCCCGGACCAGGTGCGCACGTCCGTGCTCGCGCCGCAGCCCGAGGTAGGCCCCGCGCATCCCCGACCGCCACCAGGGCGCCCGCTCGCCGAGCAGGTAGGGCAGGCAGACCAGGCCGGAGCTGCCCACCGGAACGGCCTCGGCCTCGGCCAGCAGCCGGGCATCGAGGTCGTCGGCCGCCTCCCCCTCCGGCGGCGGTGCGCCGTCGAGGCCTGCGGCCAGCGCCTGCGCGGCCCACCGCACGACCGATCCGCCGTTGTTGATGGCCCCGCCCACGACCCAGGCGTCGTCGGTGAGCGCGTAGCAGAACAGCCGGCGGCCGGGATCGACCGTCGGGGCGGGGACGACGACGCGCATCGCCCCGCTCGTGCCGAGCGAGACCGCGGCGACGTCGGAGCGCACCGCACCGATGCCGAGATTGGCGAGCACCCCGTCGGACGCGCCGATCACGACCCGGAGGCCGGCCGGCAGGCCCGTGGCCGCAGCCACCTCCGGCCGCAGCCCGGGCAGCACAGCCGTCGTCGGGAGCACCTCTCCCAGCTGGCCGGGACGCACGCCGGCGATCTGCATCGCCTCCTCGTCCCAGCGGCCGGCCCGGATGTCGTAGAGCCCGGTCGCCGACGCACTGGAGCGGTCCAGCACGTGCGGCCCGCCGCAGAGGGTGGCGACCACCAGTTCCTTGACCCCGCCCCAGCGCGGGACCCCGGCCAGGCGATCGGCGTCCTGCACCCGCTCCCACGACAGCTTCACCAGCGGCGACATCGCGTGCACGGGGGTGCCGGTCCGGGCGTGCAGCTGCGGCGCCCGGCCGTCGGCCACCAGCGCCTGGGCCCACTGCGCGGCCCGGTCGTCGGCCCAGGTCACCACGGGGCCGAGCGGGCGCCCGTCCCCGTCGAGGGGCACCAGGCCGTGCATCGCGGCGCTGAGGGTGACCGCGACGATGGTGTCGCCGCGCTCCCGGGCGCGGGCGGTGACGTCGGCGAGGGCCTCCACGGCCGCGGACGCAAGGGCTCCGGCGTCCAGCTCGGCCCGGCCCGGTGCGGGCACCAGCAGCGGGTAGGCGACGCTGACGACGTCCCGGACCCGCCCGTCGGACCCCGCCGTGACCGCCTTCGTCGCCGTCGTCCCCGAGTCGAGACCGACCACGACGTCCACGCCCACCCCCTGACCGGCTCGCTCGCTCCAGGCATCCTGCCCGCGAGGAGCAGGTGGCGGCAAGGCGGGAGCGCGGCTCAGCCGGTCGGCCCCTCCCCGCCCAGACGCCGGCGGACGGCGACCATCAACGGCTGGAGGACGACGCCGTCGCGGGCCAACCGGTCCCGCAGCCGGCGCCGGTGCCGGACCACACCGGCCAGCCCGATCGCCCAGAACAGGTACTGGACGGAGAACGCCGCCCGGAAGGCGTCCAGGTCGTAGTCGGTCGAGACGCCCGGCGTGAGCACGTCCAGGACCGCCCCGACGGCGAGGATGGTCAGCAGCGAGGCCACGAACCCGCCGACGTTGACCACGCCGCTCGCGCTGCCCTGCCGCTCCACCGGGTTCTCCGTGCGGGCGTAGTCGAACCCGATCATGGAGCCGGGGCCATTGGTGCCCAGCACCACCACCAGCAGCACGAGCACCGGCAGCGGGGCCCGACCGGGCCACAGCAGCACGACGGTCCACACCGTCGCCGTCGCCGCCAGGATGCTGAAGACCAGCACCGAGCGACGGAGCGGCCACCGGGCGCAGAGCCGGCCGAGCGCGGGGCCCACGCCCATGCCGACCAGCACCAGCAGCGTGAGCAGCCCCGCGGCCGTCCCCGGGGTGAGCCCCTGACCCACCACCAGGAAGGGGTAACCCCACAGCAACGCGAAGACGGTTCCCGAGAACTGGGTGACCAGGTGCGTGTAGAGACCGATCCGGGTTCCCGGCTCGCGCCACGTCTCGACCAGCCCGTGGCGCAGCTGGGCGAGGTCCGGGGCCTGCGGCCGGGTGCTGCCGGCCGGGGCGTCGCGCAGGGCCAGCAGCACCAGCAGGAACACCAGCACACCGGTGGCCGCGGCCCCCAGGAACGTCGCCGTCCAGGAGGTGGCGTGCAGCAGGGTCACCAACGGATAGGCGGCGACGATGGAACCGACCTGGCCGAGGATCCCGGTCAGCTGGGTGATCAGCGGCGCCGCCGAACCGGGGAACCAGAAGGACACCACCCGCAGCACGCTGATGAACGTCATGGCGTCGCCGGCACCGACCAGCACGCGCCCCGCGACGGCCGTGGGCACGCCCCCGGCCAGGGCCAGCACCAACTGTCCGGCCGCCATGGTCAGCGCTCCGGCCAGGATCATCCGGCGCGACCCGAACCGGTCCAGCGCGACGCCCACCGGGACCTGGAGACCCGCGTAGACGGCGAGCTGCAGGACGAGGAACAGCGACACCGCCGCAGCGCCCGCGGAGAACCGCTCCTGCGCCTCGACCGCGGCGACACCCAGCGAGGAGCGGTGGAAGACCGCCACCGCGTAGGCCAGCAGCCCGACGCCCCACATGGCGTAGGCACGCGTCGTGGGGCGCGCGGGAGGCGGCATGTGCACACCCTCTCCTACGTCCGCGCCACCCCGGTCCTTCCGGGAGCGACAGGTGAGTTGCGCCACTGAGCCGTTCCGCCCGGCGGGTGGCCGGCGTCACGGAGGCGAACGAGGACTACTCGGCCGCACGCCGGGGCAGCACCAAGGCAGTTCCCGGACGGGTCGTTGTCGGCCGGTCCGCCACCCGGCCCCGAGACGAGAGGAGCGCCGTCCATGGCGTCCGTCATCCACTACACGATCGCCACCGAGGCCGAGAAGAGCCCCGATTTCCGCCGGGTGCTCTGGACCGGCAGGAACACCCAGCTGGTGATCATGACGATCCCGCCGGGCGGGGAGATCGGCGAGGAGACGCACGAGGACATCGACCAGATCCTCACCTTCGTCAGCGGCATCGGTAAGGCCGTCATCTCCGGCAGCGAGAAGGACGTCGCGCAGGGCGACCTGGTCGTCGTCCCTGCCGGCACGAAGCACAACTTCCTCAACACCGGCGGGAACCCACTGGTGCTCTACACCGTCTACGGCCCGCCCGAGCACGCCGACGGTGCGGTGCACAGGACCAAGGAGGAGGCCGACGAGGCCGAGGAGTCGGGCGAGGACGAGCCGCCGGCGTCCTGACCTCCGCACACCTCCACCGGCCGTGGCCGGGCACCGACGGTGCCCGGCCACGGCCGTTCCCGCCTCCGGACCACCCGCTCGTGCCCGTGTCAGGAGCGGGGACCAGACTCGGCGGTATGAGCGCACCGGCCGCGAACCCGACGACGCGCACCGACGACGGCCGGGCGGTGGCCGAGGAGCTGCGCCGCGCCGGGATCGGCGACGTCGACGACTCCGGGCTGGCCCGGGCCCTCTACTCCTCCGACGCGTCGCTGTACCGCGTCCTGCCGCGCGCGGTGGTCCGCCCGCGCGACGCCGACGAGATCGTCGCCGCCCTGGAGGTCTGCCGGTCGCTGGGGGTTCCGCTGACCCCGCGCGGCGCGGGTACCTCGATCGCGGGCAACGCCGTGGGCGCCGGCGTCGTCCTCGACACCAGCCGGTACCTCTCCCGCGTGCGCGCCGTCGACCCCGGCGCCCGCACCGCCACGGTGGACCCCGGCGTGGTCCAGGCCGCGCTGCAGACGGCCGCTCGCCCGCACGGCCTGCGCTTCGGCCCCGACCCCAGCACCCACAACCGCTGCACGGTCGGCGGGATGATCGGCAACAACGCCTGCGGCTCCCGGGCACTGGGCTACGGCCGCACCTCCGACAACGTCGTCGCCCTCGACGTGGTCACCGGCACCGGCGAGCGCCTGACCGTCGGCCCGGGCACTCCGCCGCGGAACGGCGTCCTCGCCGACCTGCACCGCCTGGTCGCCGGTGAGCTCGCGACGATCCGCACCGAGTTCGGCCGCTTCGGCCGGCAGGTGTCGGGTTACTCGCTGGAGCACCTGCTGCCCGAGCGCGGATTCGACGTCGCCCGGGCGCTCGTCGGCAGTGAGGGCAGCCTGGCCGTGGTCCTCGGTGCGACGGTGCGGCTGGTCACCGACGCCCCGGTCCGCGGGCTGGTGGTGCTCGGCTACCCCACGATGGCCGACGCCGCCGACGCCACACCCGGCCTGCTGCCCCACGAGCCCACGGCGGTCGAGGGCCTGGACGAGCGGATCGTGCAGCGGCTGCGGGACGTGCCGGCGGCCGTGGTCCCCGACCTGCCGCGCGGCGCGGGCTGGCTGATCGTCGAGCTGACCGGGAACAGCGTCGCCGAGGTCGAGTCGAAGGCGCGCGGCGTGCTCGCCGACGCCGGCGCCGTCGACTCGATGGTGGTCACCGACCCGACGCACGCCGCGGCGATCTGGCGGATCCGGGAGGACGGCGCCGGGCTGGCCAACCGCACCTCCGACGGCCGGCCGGCGCACGCCGGGTGGGAGGACGCCGCCGTGCCGGTGCAGCGGCTCGGCGACTACCTCCGCGGGTTCGAGGCCCTGCTCGACGACCACGGGCTGCAGGGCGTGCCCTACGGGCACTTCGGCGACGGCTGCCTGCACGTGCGCATCGACTTCCCCTTCGGCCACGGCTCGCCCGCCCACCCGGACGACGGGGGCCGCAGCGCCTACCGGTCGTTCGTCGAGGACGCCGCCCGGCTCGTCGCCGGCTACGGCGGGTCGCTGTCCGGCGAGCACGGCGACGGCCGGGCCCGCAGCGCGCTGCTGCCGCACATGTACTCCCCCGCCGCGCTCTCGCTGTTCGAGCAGGTGAAGGCGGTCTTCGACCCGGACGACCTGCTCAACCCCGGTGTGGTCGTGCGCCCGGTGCCGGTCGAGGACGACGTGCGGATGACGGTCGCCCCGCGGCTGACCGAGGGCCTGGCGCTGGCCTACCGGCACGACGGCGGGGACTTCTCCACGGCCGTGCACCGCTGCACCGGCGTCGGCAAGTGCCGGGCCGACCTGCAGTCCTCCGGCGGGGTCATGTGCCCCTCGTGGCCCGCGACGCGGGAGGAGAAGGACACCACCCGCGGCCGCGCCCGGGTGCTGCAGGAGATGCTCGCGCCCGGCGGCCCGGTGCGCGACTGGCGGTCGCCGGAGGTGCACGCGGCGCTGGACCTCTGCCTGTCGTGCAAGGGCTGCTCGTCGGACTGCCCCACCGGCGTCGACATGGCCTCCTACAAGGCAGAGGTGCTGCACCAGTCCTACCGGCGGCGGCTGCGGCCCCGCGCGCACTACACGCTGGGCCGGCTGCCCTTCTGGTCGGACCTGGTCGCCCTGGCCCCGCGCCTGGTCAACGCGATGCTCGGCTCCGCGCTCGTGGGCCCGCTGGCCAAGTGGGGTGCGGGCATCGACCAGCGCCGCTCGGTGCCGACGTTCGCGCCGCGCACCTTCCGGCAGCTGTGGGCCGACCGGCCTGAGGCAGGCGACGGGCCGCGGGTCGCCCTGTGGGTCGACTCGTTCACCGACCACTTCGCCCCGGAGGTCGCGGTCGCCACCGCGCGGGTGCTCACCGCGGCCGGCTACCGCGTCGAGGTGCCCGGCGCCGACACCTGCTGCGGGCTGACCTGGATCACCACCGGGCAGCTCGACAAGGGGAAGCGCATCCTCGGCGACACGGTGCGTGCGCTGGCACCGCTGGCGGCCGCGGGCGTGCCGGTCGTCGGCATCGAGCCCTCCTGCACCGCCGTGCTGCGGAGCGAGGCGCTGGAGCTGGTCGGCGGGCCGGAGGCCGAGCAGGTGGCCGCCGCCACCCGCACCCTCGCCGAGCTGCTCCGCGACACCCCGGGCTGGACCCCGCCGTCGCTGGCGGGCACGGAGATCGTCGCGCAGCCGCACTGCCACCACGCCTCCGTGCTCGGCTGGTCGGCCGACGCGCAGCTGCTCGAGCGAGCCGGCGCGACGGTGACCCGGCTGGGCGGCTGCTGCGGGCTCGCCGGCAACTGGGGCGTCGAGCGCGGGCACCACGACGTCTCGGTGGCCGTGGCCGAGCAGCAGCTGCTGCCCGCCGTGCGCGACCTCCCCGACGACGCGGTCGTGCTCGCCGACGGGTTCTCCTGCCGCACGCAGCTGGACCAGCTGGCCGGCCGGCGCGGCCGGCACCTCGCGGAGCTGCTGGCGGACCGGCTGGGCTGAGCGCCGGTCTGCGACGATGCCGGACGTGGAGCTCGAGGAGACCCTGCTGCCCGGTGTCGGCGTCCGCTACCAGATGAGGACCCGGTCGGGTCAGGTGCTGGGCATCGTGGTGCAGCGGGAGGGCGGAGCCGAGATCGCGGTGTTCGACCGGCGCGATCCCGACCGGGCGCGGGAGACGTTCCGGCTCGACCCGGAGGAGGTCGACGCCCTGTCCGAGGTGCTGGGCGCACCCCGGCTGACCCAGCGGTTCGCCGACCTGTCCCGGGAGGTGCCCGGGCTCGAGTCCGCCCGGATCTCCATCCGGCCGGGCTCGCCGTTCGCCGGCCGGACCCTGGGCGACACCCGCGCCCGCACGCTGACCGGTTGCTCGGTGGTCGCCATCGTCCGCGGCGCCGACGTGGTCCCCTCCCCCTCGCCCGGTGACCCGTTGTTCGCCGGCGACGTGCTGGTGGCCATCGGCTCGGCGGCCGGGCTGGAGCAGCTGGACCGGCGGCTCGCGGGTCAGGAGTAGCCCGCGGTGGACCACGTCGCCGCCCTGCTGCTCGAGCTGGGGCTGCTCTTCCTCGGCCTCTCGGCGCTCGGGCTGCTGGCCCGACGGCTGGGCCTCTCCCCCATCCCGTTCGTCCTGCTGGCCGCGCTGGCCCTCGGCGAGGGCGGCCTGGTGCCGGTGGAGAACGCCGCACCGTTCCTGGAGGCGGCCGCGGAGATCGGCGTCGTCCTGCTGCTGCTCACCCTGGGCCTGGAGTTCTCCGCCACCGAGTTGTTCGCGTCGTTCCGCCGGCACGCGCCCTCGGGACTGGTCGACCTGGTGCTCAACGGTCCGCCGGGCTTCGTCGCCGGGCTGCTCCTGGGGCTGCCCTGGCAGGGGGCGCTCGCGCTGGGCGGGGTCACCTACATCTCGTCGTCGGGCATCATCGCGCGGCTGCTCGGGGACCTGGGGCGGCTGACCAACCGGGAGACCCCGGCCGTGCTCTCGGTGCTGGTGCTCGAGGACCTCGCGATGGCGCTCTTCCTGCCCCTGCTCGTGGTGGCTCTCGCCGGTCAGGGCCCGATGTCCGCGGTGGCCGGCGTGGGGCTCGCCGTGGGGGCGGTGCTCCTGGTGCTCCTGGCCGCGCAGCGGCACGGCCACCGGCTGGGCCGGCTGCTCAGCCACGACGACGACGAGCAGGTGATGCTCCGGCTGGTCGGGCTGACCCTGCTGGTCGCCGGCGCCGCGCAGGCGATGGGCGCCTCGGCGGCGGTCGGGGCGTTCCTCGTCGGGCTGGCGCTGCCGGCGTCCTTCGCCGAGCGCGCCCGGGTGATCCTCGGCCCGCTGCGCGACTTGTTCGCCGCCACCTTCTTCGTCGCCTTCGGCCTGGCCACCGATCCGGGGGCGATCCTCCCGGTGCTGCCCGCCGCGCTGGCCCTGGCCGCGGTCACCACCGTCACGAAGATCGGCACCGGCTGGTTCGCCGCGGCCCGGGACGGGGTCGCCGTCCCGGGCCGGCTGCGCGCCGGCACCGCACTGGTGGCCCGCGGTGAGTTCTCGATCGTGATCGCCGGGTTGGCGGTCACCGCCGGGCTCCCGGCCGTCGGCCCCGTCGCGACCGGGTACGTGCTCGTGCTCGCGGTGACCGGGCCGGTGCTCACCCGCTTCGTGGAGCCGCTGTCCGACCGACTGGTACGCGCCCCGGCCGCCGCGTGAGCGGTCAGGCCGCGGCGTCGCCCCGCCGGGCGCGGGCCGCGGCCAGCACGTACGGGGCGAGCACCCCGGCGATGCGCGCGTAGCCGGCCGAGGACGGGTGGAACCGGTCGGGTGAGAACAGCGCCGGGTCGGCCGAGAAGGCGCGCGCGACCTCGGCGGCCACCGGCGCCACCGTGGCACCGCCGGTGGTCGCCACCTGCGACTGCCGCCGCTGGAGCACCGCGCAGGCGCCCCGGACCAGCGCCCGCAGTGCCGGCGGCACGAACGGCACCATCGACATGTCCGGCGCCGGAACCACCACGACATCGGTGCCCGCGGCCCGCAGAGCGGTCACCGCGGCCGAGAGCGCGGTCGCGGCCTGCTCGGCCGGCACGAACCGGGCGAGGTCGTTGGCGCCGACGACCACGACGGCGAGGTCGGCGGACAGGGGCAGGGCGCGGCGCACCTGGTCGGCCAGCCCGGCCGAGACGGCGCCGGGGACGGCGAGCACGTGCAGGTCGACGTCGAACCCGTCGTCGGTCAGCGCCCGGGCCAGCCGCGGGCCGAGGGCGTCGGCGGGGCGGGCGGCACCGGTGCCGAAGGCGAGGGAGTCACCGAGGAGGAGCAGGCGGAGGGCGGAGAAAGCCACGTCAGGGGGAACGACGTGACCCCCTCCGGTATGCCTCTCCCACCGCGTCCACACGAGGCGGCGGACCGACCGGTCAGCGGCCTCGCCACACCGGCGGGCGGCGTTCGGCGAATGCGGTCGACCCCTCCCGGGCGTCCTCCGAGCCGAACACCGGGCGGACGATCTGCTCCTGGCGCTCCCACGCCTCCTCCACCGGCCAGGATGGCGCCGACAGCACGACCTGCTTGGTCGCGGCGACCGCCAGCGGGCCGTTGGCGGCGATCACCTCGGCGAGGGCGACCGCTGCCTCCACCGCCGCTCCGTCGTCGACCACCCGGTTGACCAGGCCCACCGCCGCCGCGCGCTCGGCGTCCACCGGGTCCCCCGTCAGGAGCAGCTCCAGGGCGATCGCGCGTGGCACCCGCTGCGGCAGGAGCAGCGCCGCCCCGCCGGCCGCGACCAGCGAGCGCTTCACCTCCGGCACCCCGAACCGGGCCCCGCGGCCGGCCACCACGAGGTCGCAGGCGAGGACCAGCTCGAAGCCGCCGGCCAGCGCCCAGCCCTCGACGGCGGCGACCAGGGGCTTGTGCGGCGGCGTGCGGGTGATGCCGCACAGACCCCGGCCCTCGATCGACGGGCTCTCGCCGCGGAGGAAGGCCTTGAGGTCCATTCCGGACGAGAAGGTGCCACCGGCCCCGGTGAGCACGCCCGCCCGCAGGTCGCCGTCGGCGTCGAGCTCGTCCACCGCGGCGGCGACCGCCCGGGCGACGCCGCCGTCGAGGGCGTTGCGCGCGGACGGCCGGTTGATCGTGATCACCTGGACGGCGCCGCGGCGCTCCACCAGGACCTTGTCGTCGTCGTCGACCATGACGCCTCCTCGGGCGGGCAGAGATGGCGCAGGGCCGGGCAGCCGGAACGGCTGCCCGGCCCTGCGGGAACAACCCCGCGCCAGGGTCCCACCCCGAGCGAGCGGGGGACGCGGGGGTCCTGCTCTAGGCCTTCGGGCCGCCGGCGGCGTAGACCACCTGGCCGGAGACGAAGCCGGCACCCTCGCTGACGAAGAACGACACGAGGTGCGCGATGTCCTCGGGCTGGCCGACGCGGGCCACCGGGATCATCGACGCCGCGCCCTTGATGAAGTCGTCGAAGGGCACGCCCATGCGGTCGGCGGTCGCCTTGGTCATCTCCGTCTGGATGAACCCGGGGGCGATGGCGTTGGCGGTGACGCCGAACTTGCCCAGCTCGATGGCGAGGGTCTTGGTGAAGCCCTGCAGACCCGCCTTCGCCGTCGAGTAGTTCGCCTGGCCGCGGTTGCCCAGCGCCGAGGTGCTGGACAGGTTGACGATCCGGCCCCACTTCTGGTCGATCATGTGCTTCTGCGCCGCGCGGGTCATGAGGAACGCGCCCCGCAGGTGCACGTTCATGACGATGTCCCAGTCGGAGTCGGACATCTTGAACAGCATGTTGTCCCGGAGCACACCGGCGTTGTTGACCAGGACGGTCGGCGGGCCCAGCTCGGCGGCGATCCGCTCGACGGCGGCCTCCACCTGAGCGGAGTCGCTCACGTCGGCGCCGACGGCGAGCGCCCGGCCGCCGGCGGACTCGATGGCCTCGACGGTGGCCTTGGCCTGCCCCTCGTCCAGATCCAGGACGGCGACGGCGAAGCCGTCGGCCGCCAGGCGCTGGGCGGTCGCCGCGCCGATGCCGCGGGCTGCGCCGGTCACGATGGCCACGCGGGACGCGCCCGTGGTGCCTGCCTCGCTCATGAGAGTTCCCTTCGTCTCGGATGCCTGCGGTCACCGGGGCGGAGGCCCCGGCGCGCGGCGAGCTGCGCCCGACACGTTACGGCCGCCGGTCGAGGCCCCGGCCACATGGTCCGGCGCCGACGGGAGGCGGCGCGGTCAGGAACTGCCGCGGACGACGTCGACCCGGTCGAACCCCTCGGCGGTGGACGGGGGCACGAAGCGTGCCCGGGTGCCGAGCAGCCCGGCCAGGGGCACCTTCGCCCGGCCCTCGCGCGCGGCGTTGCGGGTCAGGCAGACCTCGAGCGGGGTGTCGATCCAGACCGCGCGCACCGGTACCCCTGCCTTCCGGGCCAGCGCGATCAGCGGCGCGCGCTCGTCCGGCGAGGGGTTGGTGTTGTCCACGACGACGTCGCGCCCCTCCGCCAGGAGGTCGGCGACCACCCGCAGCTGCCGGGCCTCGCGGCGCCGCGCGTTGGGCCAGTGGTCCTTGCTCACCACGGTGTGGGTGCCGGCCAGGGTGCGGGCGGTCCAGGTGCTCTTCCCGCTGCCCTGCAACCCGGCCAGGACGACCAGCTCCGGCCCGCTCAGACCTGGCTCGCCGGGCTCGTGGCCTGCTCGGACTGCGCGCGCAGCGGGTCGCCCCCGGCCGGCTGCCCGGCCTCCCCGGCCTCCCCGGCTTCCGCGGTTTCCGCGGCGGCCGAGCGGCGGTGCGGGTGGTGGTGCAGCCTGCGCATGGACGCCAGCGTCGCCCGGCGGGCGGCCATCCGCCGGCGCGCCCGCATGGTGCGGGGCGCTCGCGGTTCCTCGCGCAGCAGCGCGTCCAGCCAGTGGCTCCGCGGGTCGACGTCGACCAGGAGCGCCTTGACCAGCAGGGTGAGCGGGATGGCCAGCAGCGCCCCGAGCGCGCCGAGGACCCAGCCCCAGAACAGCAGCGCAATGAAGGTGACGGTCATGGACAGGCCCACGGAGTCGCCGACGAATCGCGGCTGGATGAGCGTCTGCACCACGAAGTTCAGCAGCGAGTAGACGACGATGATCGCGATCAGCTCGCCCCAGCCGCCGGAGAGCAGGCCGAGCACGGCGGGGGGCGCGACGCCCAGCAGGAAACCGATGTTGGGCACGTAGTTGGTGATGAAGGCGAGCAGCCCCCACAGCGGCGCGGCCGGGACGTCCAGCCAGGCCAGGGCGATGGTGTCGCCGACCGCGACGATCGCGCCGAAGACGGTGCTGACCAGCAGGTAGCTCCGGGTTCCGCGGGTGAAGAGGGTCATCGCCACCGGCAGGTGCGGGCGCTCGGCGCCGATGAGCGCCATCCGGCGGCCGAAGCCGCTGCTCTCGATCGCCATGAAGACCAGTGCCGACAGCAGGAGCAGCAGCGTGGTGGCCGCGTCGGTGAGCCGGCTGAGCAGGTCGGTGGCCAGGCCGACCAGCGAGCCGTAGTCGATCTGCTGGACGAGGTCGGACAACTGACCGGAGACGATGCCCCGGCTGTTCAGGTCGGCGACGACGTCGTTGATCAGGATCTCGGCGCGTCCGGTGTAGTCGGGCAGCAGCGCGGCGAACTGGGCGACGGAGGCGACCAGCAGCGCGACGAAGGCGAGCAGCACCGCCCACACGAGCAGCAGCAGAACCGTGGTGGCCAGCCAGCCGGGCGTACCGATCCGGCGCAGCCAGCCCTGCACCGGGGCCAGCGCGACGACGACGACGAGGGCCAGGAACACCGGCGCCACGAGCCAGGCGACGGCCTGCAGCCCGGCGATGGCGATGGTGGCGGCGGCCGCCCCGCCGACCAGCAGCAGCCAGCGCGGCAGCCCGCTGGACGGCGCCTGCACCAGCGGCTCACCGCCGTCAGCGGCGGTGGGCAGGTCGGCGGCGCGCTCGGCGGCGGCCGGGTCCGCGGCCTGCTGCTCCGCCCGGACGAGCGGCAGCCGCCCCGTCGCCGGCGAGTCCCGCCGTCCCGCCATGCCCTCCCCCTCGGTCCCGCCTGGTCCGACCACGCCGCCGCGGCGCGCCGGTCAGCCGCGGGCGTCCAGCATCGCGGTCATGGCCGGCAGGTCGAAGAACGCCGCGGTCGCCCGGGCGCTCGGGTTCCCGCCGTCGGGATCGGCGCCGCCGTCCAGCAGCCGCCGGACGGTCTCCGCCGACTGCTTGAAGACCGCCGCGGCGAGCGGCGTCTGGCCCCGGTCGTTGGCGCGACCGTGGTCCGCGCCCCGCTCGAGCAGCGCGGCCACCGTGCCGGCGTGCCCGTGGTAGGCGGCCAGGATGAGCAGGGTGTCACCCTTGTCGTTGGTGAGGTTGACCGGTACCCCGGCGTCGACGTACGCCGCGAGCTCCTCGGTGTGCCCACCGCGGGCCAGATCGAAGACCCGCCCGGCGAGTTCGATGACTCCGGGATCGATCGGCTGGCCGCTCACGGCACCAGCGTAGGAGACCGCTGCTCCGCCGGCCCGGGAGCACGGCACCGTTCCGCCACGTGCGCGGCGGTGCCCGTCGACGGACCCCAGGCCCGGCCGGACGGCTCATCCACCGGACCGGTCGCCGCCGACGCGGTCGGTGAGCGCGAACACGTGCTCCCAGGCGTCGCGGCAGGCGTCGGCCCAGTCGCCGAAGGAGCGATCGAAGAACGAGTGCGGCGCCCCGTCGTAGACGACGGCGTCCACCTCCGCACCCGCCGCCCGCATCCGTCCGGCCAGGGCCAGCTGGTCCTCCACCGGCGTCGCGGTGTCGGCGCCGGCGATCAGCATGACCGTGGGCAGTGCGGCGCGGTCGGCGGCGTCCCCCACCAGGGCGGGCCGGCCGTAGAAGCCGGCGCAGCCGGCGAGGTCGATCCCGCCGCCGGCCAGCCGCCACGCGTGGCTGCCACCGAAGCAGAAGCCGACGACCACCACCGGCAGCGCGGCGCCGGCCCGTTCGCGGAGGTGCGCGACGGCCGCGGTGACGTCGGCGTCGACGCCCTCCGGGGTGGTGCGCGGGATGTGCGCCTGCCAGTCGAAGTCCTCCGCCCGGACCCCGTCCGCGCAGATCCCGGCGGTCCGGCCGAACCAGTCGATCGCCACTGCGGCCACGCCGGCTTCCGCGAACCGCTCGGCGAGGGCGACGTAGTACGGGTGCAGCCCGCGGATGTCGGGGAGGACCACCACGCCCGCGCGCGGGTTGCCCTCGGGCAGAGCGGTGGCGGCCGAGAAGGCGGTGCCGTCGGCCGCGGTGAGCGTGGTGCTGGTGCGCTCGCGCACCGGCCCGCTGCGCGGCGGGGCGGGCGGGCGGCTGTCGTGGGCGTGGCACATGCGCGCGATCCGGCTCAGGTGTCGGCGGCGTCGCTGGCGGCCTGCGCCTGCCCGCCGAAGACCGACGCCGCGACGTCGCGCCGCGCCTCGGACAGCCAGTGGTGCTGCCGGTCGGCCTGGTCGATGAGCCGCTCGAACAGCGCGGCGTCGATGCGGCCGTCGACCTCGCCGAGGGCGCGGAGGGTCTCGAACCCGGCCCGCTTGGCCAGCACCGCAGTGGCGATGAACTCGAACTCGACCAGGTCGCTGAGCGGCGACCGGGTGAGCAGCCGCCCGTTGAGCTTGCCGCGGGAGAGCTTCTCGGCCGCCCAGATGGCCACCTGCTTGTACTGGCGGACCGGCAGCCCCAGGGCGCCGATCGTCGTGCGCAGCGCCGCCCGCTCCTCGCGGAGCTCGTCCAGCAGCTGCTCCAGCGGGGCCTCGTACCGGTTGCCGCGATGGCGGCCCAGCATCCGGCCGACCAGCTCGATCCCACCGGAGGCCGCGGCCAGGTGGTCGTTGCAGTAGACGGTGAGCAGGTCGGGGTTGCGGACGGCGCCGGTGGCGGGTGTCTCGGGCACGGGGCCTCCAGGAGGAGCGAGGATGTCGCCCGTCATTGTGGTTGCCCCGTGATCACCCCGCTCGGCGTGCGGTCACCCGCGGAGCAGGACCGCGACCCCCACGCACGCCGCAGCCCACAGTGCGCTGGCCAGCGTGCCCACGATGAACCGCTCGGCGGCGGCAGGGGCGCGTAGCTCGGAGAACCGGCCCAGCCCCTTGACCGCCAGCACGACGGCGAGCCCCTCGGGCCAGCCGGCCAGCAGCGTGCCGGCGATCGCGCCGCGTTCGAGCACGCCGATCCAGGCACCCCCGCGGAGGATGTCGGGGTCCTGGGGGCCGCCGGACACCCCGACAGCGGCCGGGTCCGCGGCGCGCAGCACCGCCGTCGCCACCGGGCCGCCGCCGGTGACGGCCGCCAGGACCGCGAGGAGGGCGCCCGCCTGCACGAGGCCGGCGCCGCCCTCCTCCGTCGTCCAGGCGAAGATCCCCGCGACGGCCAGCGCGGCGACCAGGGCCGCGGCGCCGAACGCGGCTCCCGGCCGCTCGCCGCGAAGGGCGAGCGCGAAGCCGGCGACGGCGACCAGCCCGAGCAGGAGGATCACCCCGGTGGTCATCCGGCGGCCCTCCCCAGGAGCCGGGCCGCCGTCGGCCGCAGCTCGCGTTCCAGCTCCCACGAGGCCGCTGCCAGCCGCTGGCCCACCGCCTGCCGGGAGATGCCGAGGGTCGTGGCCGCCTCGGCCTGGGTCCGTCCGCCCTCGACCAGCTCGATCGCCTCCCACGCCTGCTCGCTGCGCCTGCCCACCAGCACGGCGAGGGCGCCCAGGACGGCCTGCGCGTCGGCCGCGTCGGGTGGCACCGCGCCGCGCACGGCCAGCCTCACCGGCCGCTGCTTCGCCGCGTCGACGGCGCGCCGGGCACACAGGAAGGCCGGCCCCGTCGCGGCCCGCGTGCTCGACGGCAGCGGGGCCTGGACGGGGCCGGCGCCGATGCCGATGCTCCAGCCACCGAGGCGCACCAGGCGCATCGCGACGTCGACGGCGGCCTCCGGCGTGGCCAGGACGCCCTGGAACTCGTCACCGGCGGTCCGCTCGAACGACAGCACGGCGCAGACGTCGGCGTTCAACCGGGCCAGGACGTCGGCGACCCGGTCGGGGCCGCGCCGGCTGGCGCGCTGGTCGACCGTCAGCACGAAGGGCACGGGGCAAGCCTGCCAGCTTTCCAGGACAAGGGCAAGGCTCAGAGCTTGTCGGCCACGTCCGCCGGGAAGCCCCCGGTGGCGATGGGCCCCCATCCGGTCACGGTGATGCGCAGTAGCGCCTTCCCCTGCCGCACCATGGCCGCGCGATAGTCGTCCCAGTCGGGGTGCTCCCCGCCGATCGCGCGGTAGTAGTCGACCAGAGGCTCGAGGGCGTCGGGCAGGTCGAGCACCTCGGCCTCGCCGTCGAGCTGCACCCACGGCCCGTCCCACTCGTCGGAGAGCACGCACAGCGACACCGCGGCATCGCGGCGGGCGTTGGCGACCTTCGCCCGCTGTGGATAGGTGGAGACGACGACGCGCCCCTCGGCGTCGACCCCGCAGGTCACCGGTGACAGCTGCACGGCGCCACCGCGCCGCCGGGTCACCAGCACCGCGCGGTGCCGTGGGCGGAGGAAGTCCAGGAGGGCGCTGCGGTCGACCCGGTCGGCGGTCGCGATCTTCAGCATGGATCGAACGCTACGACGCGGGTGAGTTGATCGTTTCCCGCCCGGTCCCGACCCGGCATCTGTGCTGAGATCGCAGCATGAGGATCCGCTTGCCCGGTCGCACCGACCCGCCACCGGACGAGACCGGGGACGTCGAGCCCGACCAGCCCCGCCCGGACGCCGGGGTCCGGTCAGCCACGCACGCCCCCGCTCCGACCAACCTGCGGGGGCAGCGCCTCCACCGGGCGAGCCGGTCGCTCGCCATCGCCTCGGCCGAGCTGCTGCTGATCGTGGGCGGGCTGATCGTCCTCGGCTACGTCGTGGGCAAGCTGTGGGTCATCCTGCTCCCGGTCGTCCTGGGGCTGCTCTTCACCACCGTCCTGTGGCCCCCCACGCGCTTCCTCCGCGAGCACGGCTGGCCCTCGGCCCTGGCCGCGCTCACCGTCCTCATCACGTTCCTCGCCGCGTTCGGCGGCATCATCGCGCTGATCGCACCCCCGGTGGTCCGGCAGGTCGAGGAGCTCGCCGACGGCGTCAGCGTCGGCCTCCAGCAGCTGCAGGAGTGGCTGACCGGCCCGCCGTTCAACCTCGGTCAGGAGCAGATCGGCGGCGCCGTCGACCAGGCCATCGACTCGATCCAGGGCAACGCGCAGAACATCGCGCAGTACGCCGTCACGGGCGCCACGGCGATCGGCGGCCTGCTGATCAACCTGGTGCTCGCCCTCGTGCTGACCTTCTTCTTCCTCAAGGACGGTCCCGGCTGGGTGCCGTGGCTGGCCGCCCAGACCGGCCCGCCGGCCGCGCCGCACGTGGCCGCGCTGTCCTACAAGACGTGGTCGACGCTCTCGGAGTTCATCCGCCAGCAGGCCATCGTCGGGTTCGTCGACGCGTTCTTCATCGGCCTCGGCCTGTGGATCCTCGGGGTCCCGCTGGTGCTCCCGCTGGCGGTGCTCACCTTCTTCGGCGCGTTCATCCCGATCATCGGTGCCTTCGTCGCCGGCGGTTTCGCGGTGCTGATCGCACTGGTCGACAGCGGCTTCACCACAGCGCTGATCGTGCTGGGCATCGTTCTCGTCGTGCAGCAGATCGAGGGGAACGTCCTGCAGCCGATCCTGCAGGGCCGGGGGCTGAACCTGCACGCCGCCGTGGTCATCCTGGCCGTCACCGCCGGCAGCAGCCTGGCGGGCATCATCGGTGCCTTCCTCGCCGTCCCGGTGACCGCGCTGATCGCCGTCTCCTACCGCTACGCCCGCGACCAGCTGGACGGGAAGTCGCCGGAGATCCTCCCCGACGGCACGCGCGCGCAGATCACGGCCGACGAGACCGGCGCCCACCTGGTGCGGGAGCCGGTGGCGCCGGAGGGCGCGGGGCAGCCGGTGAGCGACGCCCGAGGATGACGGGGAGGACGTGGCGGCGCGCTGACCCCGCCGGCGTCCGGGGACGCCGAGGTCCCGGCGGGAATGCGGCGCCTCCCGCCGGGGCTGTACCGGCAGGCGCGATCGTGCGTCGCGCCGGACGAACCCTCAGGAGGACGACCGTGCCCCAGCGACCGGAGGACCTCGTCGAGCTGCTCCCGGCGGCCGAGCGCTTCCTCACCCGTGAGTCCGCCGTCGGTGACCCGTCGCAGCGCCGCGGCCTCGTGCTCGTGCACGACCTGGCTGGCGACTTCGATGCCGCGTCCGCCGGCACGCTGGCCGGCGCGCACCTGCTGGCCGCCCTGCCGCACGAGGTCGTCGCCCGCTTCGACGCCGACAGCCTGGTCGACTACCGCGCCCGCCGGCCTCGCATGACCTTCAACGCCGACCGCTACGAGGGCTTCACGGCTCCGGAGATCCAGGTGTACGCGGTCGAGGACGATGCCGGCGAGACGTTCCTGCTGCTGCACGGGGCCGAGCCGGACTACGCCTGGGAGCGGTTCGTCGCCGCCGTCGGCCAACTGGTCGAGCGGCTCGGGGTCACCTCCGTCGTCGCGCTGCAGGCCATCCCGATGCCGGTGCCCCACACCCGGCCGGTCACCGTCACCGCGCACGCGACACGACGGCAGCTCATCGAGCCCTATCCCGTGTACTGGGGCGAGATGCGCATCCCCGGCAGCGTCTCGGCCCTGCTCGAGCTGCGCATGGGCGAGGCCGGGGTGGACGCCCTCGGAGTCGCGGCCCACGTCCCCCACTACCTCGCCCAGGCGACGTACCCGGCGGCGTCGGTCACGCTGATCGAGCATCTGGAGCGGTTGACCGGGCTCCGCCTGCCGACCGAGTCGCTGCAGGAGGCCGCCGATGCCAACCGGGCCGAGATCGACGAGCAGATCGCCCGGTCGACCGACAACACCGCGGTCGTCGCCGCTCTGGAGCAGCAGTACGACTCGTTCACGGCCGCCCGCGAGGGCAGCGACCTCCTCGGCAGCGCCGGCGAGGTGCCCAGCGCCGAGGAGATCGGTGCGGAGTTCGAGCGCTTCCTGGCCGACCAGGACCGCAACCGCCCCCGCGACTGAGCCCGTCGGGGTCAGTACGCCCTCGACCCGCTACGCGCGGCGGGTGATGCTGAGTGCCAGCGCGCCCAGCGCACCGACCACGGCGAACATGTAGAAGCCCCACGGGAAGGCGATCCCGGCGCCGACGAGGAGGCCGGCCAGGATCGGGCCGACGATCGCGCCAATGCGACCGGCGCCGGCCGACCAGCCGAGGGCGGTGGCCCGCACGTGCGGTGGGTGGTCGGCGCTGACCAGCGCGTACACCAGCACCTGGGCGCTGAAGACGAAGCAGCCGGTCAGGAAGACCATCGGGTAGATCCCGAGGGTCGGCAGCCTGATCGACAGCAGCGCGAGGAGCAGCGCCGCGGCGGCGAACCAGGCGATGCCGGCCTTCCGGGCACCCACCCGGTCGGCCACCCGACCGGCGACCAGGAGGCCGGCGACCGCCCCGAGGTTCAGCACGGTCAGGAAGGCGAGCTGCGCGCCCAGCTCGTAGCCGGCCTCGCGCATGATGCCCGGCAGCCAGTTGTTCAGGCCGTAGACCAGCAGCAGGCCCATGAACGACGTGACCCCGAGGGCCATCGTGTTGCGCAGGTAGACGTTGCTGAAGAGGGTCCGCAGGTTCGCGGCGGCGCCCCCGGCGCCGGCCTGTCCTGCGCGCGGGTCGACCGGAGCGTCCAGGGTCGGCAGCTCCAGCCCGTAGCGACGGGCCACGTCCTCCGCCTCGGCCCGACGGCCGTGCGAGGCGAGGTAGGCGGCGGACTCGGGCAGGTGCCGGAGCATGAGCGGCACGAGCACCAGGGCCGGCAGCGCGCCGATGACGTACATCCAGCGCCAGCCCATCGGCTCGACCACCAGGATGCCCAGAGCCGAGGTGGCGACGGCACCGACGTGGTAGCCGGTCATCATCCTCGTCGTCGCCCGGCCGCCGCGGGTTCTCCGGCTGAACTCGTTGACCATCGCGATCGCCGTCGGGAGGCAGCCGCCCAGCCCCAGGCCGGCCAGGAAGCGCAGCACTCCGAAGACGAACGGGTTGGGCGCGAAGGCGCACAGCAGGGTGAGCACGGAGAAGGCGGCGACCGCCCCGATCAGCGCCTTCCGACGACCGACGAGGTCGGTCAGCGTGCCGATGGTCAGCGCGCCGACCATCATGCCGACCAGGCCGACGGTGATGAGGGTGCTGGCGCCGGCGGCACTCAGCCCCCACTCCGCCGAGATACCGCTCAGCGTGGTGGGCACGACGACCAGGTCGAAGCCGTCGAGCAGGACGGCGATCCAGCACAGCGGGGCCACCCAGCCCGCTGCAGCGCGGGGGGTGGTGCCGGCGGCGGTGGAGGCGGAGCTCACGTCGTCCCCTCGGGGTCTGCGATCAGGTGCCCGAGAACCGTAGGTCGTCCGGTTCCCTGCTCCCCCACCGGCCTTCCGCTGGGTGGAACGACAGCGGGCCGCGACCGGGAATCCCGGTCGCGGCCCGCCGCCGGCTGTCAGGCGACGACGACGTGCTCGTTCGGCACGCAGTGCGTCATGACGAGGCCGGTCACGTCGCGCGGACCGTTCTTGCCGAGGTTGGCGGCGCGCTGCTGCTCCTCCGCGGAGAGGGTCTGCGTCTGCAGCGGCGGCAGGCCACGGACGTCGTCCGCGGTGATGCCGAGCGCGTCACCGACGCGCTGACCCCACTCGTCCTCGCACATGAAGAAGTGCCAGACCATCCGCTCCTGGATCTCGCGGCGGCACTGCTGGAGGGCACCGACCAGGTTGGTCACCAGGTCGTCCTTCTCCCACTGCTCGCTCAGCAGGTAGCGCTCGCCGGCCTGCTTGTAGTCGTTGGTCCGCGGGATCCGCTTGCGGGTGAGCCGGCCGTTGATGACCGGGCCCTGCTCGTCGTGCGTGGGGTAGGTGGCCTCACGCAGACCACCGGTGATCGACGGCTCGTAGTTGACGTGCGGGTTGTCGCCCACGTTGTCGCGGCCGTAGGACATCGGGCCACCCTGCTGGTTGGTGTTCACCTGCACCCTGGGGCGGTTCACCGGCAGCTGCAGGTAGTTCGGGCCCACCCGGTAGCGCTGGGTGTCCGAGTAGGAGAACGTCCGGCCGACCAGCATCTTGTCGTCGGAGAAGTCCAGTCCGTCGACCAGGACGCCGGTGCCGAAGGAGATCTGCTCGTTCTCGGCGAAGAAGTCCTCGGGCATCCGGTTCAGGGTCATCGTCCCGACCTTGCGGAGCGGGAAGACCTCCTCCGGCCACACCTTGGTGTCGTCGAGCGGGTCGAAGTCGAGCTCGGGGTGCTCGTCGTCGCTCATGAGCTGCACGTGCAGCTCCCACGACGGGAAGTCGCCGTTGGCGATCGAGTCGTACAGGTCCTTGGTGTGGGCACCGAGCGTCTGCGCCTGCACCGCGGCACCGTCGGCGGCCGTGTAGGACTTCACGCCCTGCTTGGGCAGCCAGTGGTACTTGACCAGGACGGTCTCGCCCTGGGCGTTGACCCACTTGTAGGTGTTCACGCCGAAGCCCTGCATGTGCCGGTAGCTCGCCGGCAGGCCGCGGGGGCTGAAGACCAGCGAGACCATGTGCAAGGCCTCGGGGGTCTGGCTGAAGAAGTCGAACGCGCGCTCGGCGACGTTGGCCTCGAAGGTGACCGGGTCCGGCTTCTGCGAGTGGATGAAGTCGGGGAACTTGATGGCGTCCCGGATGAAGAAGACGCCCAGGTTGTTGCCGACGAGGTCCCAGTTGCCCTCCTCGGTGTAGAACTTCACCGCGAAGCCGCGCGGGTCGCGCGCCATCTCCGAGGAGTCGCGGCCACCGGCCACGGTGGAGAACCGCAGCGCGACATCGGTGCGCTTGCCCTTCTCCTGGAACAGCGCGGCGCGGGTGTACTTCGAGACCGGCTCGTCGCCGACGGTGCCGTCGGCCTCGAAGTAGCCGTAGGCGGTCACGCCGCGGGCGTGCACCACGCGCTCCGGGATGCGCTCCCGGTCGAAGTGGCTGATCTTCTCGAGGAACTGGTAGTTCTCCAGGGTGGCGGGGCCGCGGGCCCCCACCGTCCGCTGGTTCTGGTTGTCGTAGACCGGGTGGCCCTGACGGTTGGTCAGGACCGGCTTGCCGGCCTGGCTGGGCGCCGTGCCCTGCGATGCGACGTCGGTCATGCTCCTACTCCTCCTCGGATGTGGTGCTGCGGTTCGACCTGCATGGCGTCGGTGCCTGCCGCGACCTCCCGGTCACGGCTCCGACAGGTGGCGCAGAGCCCCCAGAGCACGACCTCGGCCTCGTCCACGACGAAGCCGGCGGTGTCCGACGGGCTCAGACAAGGGGCTGCACCCACGACGCAGTCGACGTCGGCGACCGCGCCGCACGAGCGGCAGACCAGGTGGTGGTGGTTGTCGCCCACCCGGAGCTCGAACAGCGCGGGGGCCCCGGCGGGCTCGATCCGGCGGGCGATCCCGGCGGAGACGAAGGCCTTGAGCACGCCGTAGACGGCCTGGGGAGACAGCGAGGGGTGCAGCTGCCGCGCGCCGGTCACGATCGTCTCGGCGTCGGCATGGGGATGGTCGGCCAGCACGCTCAGCACGGACAGGCGGGGCCGCGTCACGCGCAGGCCGACCTCCCGCAGCTGGTGCGCCCAGGTCGTCTCCATCGCTAGCCATCCAACGCGCTTTCCTTGATTGAGTCAAGACAACGGCACGCGGGGTGAGTCGAACCACCCGTCCGCGAACCCTCCGTCACCCGGTTCCCCGGGCGGCCGATCACGAACCACCGGAACCCCGGCGTCCTGCGCATGAACTGTGCGGCGACGACGTCTCCGGCGGCCTGCGCGCACGACGCCGGGGTGGGTCAGGCGAAGACGATCGTGCGGTCGCCCTCGACGATGACGCGGTCCTCCACGTGCCAGGTCACCGCCTGGGCCAGCACCTGCCGCTCGACGTACCGGCCCACCCGGCGCATGTCCTCGACCGTCGCCCTGTGGTCGACCCGGGCGACCTCCTGCTCGATGATCGGCCCGGCGTCCAGCTCGGCGGTGACGTAGTGCGCGGTCGCCCCGATCAGCTTCACGCCCCGGTCGTGCGCCGCCTGGTAGGGGTTGGCGCCCACGAACGCCGGCAGGAAGCTGTGGTGGATGTTGATCAGCCGCTCGGGGAACCGCGCGCAGAACTCCGGCGAGACGATCTGCATGTATCGGGCCAGCACCAGCAGGTCGACGTCGCCCGCGAGCTCCAGCGCCCGCCCCTCGGCCGCGGCCTTGGTGCCCGGGGTGACCGGCACGTGGTGGAACGGGATGCCCGCGGCGGCGGCGACCGGCTCGAGGTCCGGATGGTTGGAGATCACCGCGACGATCTCGGCGCGCAGGTCGCCGGCGCGCACCCGGTAGATCAGCTCCTGCAGCACGTGATCGGTCCGGCTCACGAAGACCGCCACGGTGGGCCGGTGGGCCGCCTCGACCAGCCTCCAGGTCAGCTGCCACTCCTCCGCCAGCGCGGCCAGCCGCTGCTCGAGCTCGGGACGGCGCGTGGCCAGGCCGGCCAGCACGAACTCGAGCCGGAGGGTGAACGTGCCGCCGCTGGGGTCGGAGGAGTGCTGCTGCGACTCGGTGATGTTGGCGCCGACGTCGGCCATCAGCCCGCTGAGCACTGCGACGATCCCCGGCCGGTCGGGGCAGCGGACGACCAGCCGCCCGACGTCGGTGGTGCGGGGATCCTGCGGACCTGCGACTGACATGGGCGAATGGTCTCATTCCGGCCGGCCATGATCATCGCCGCCGCTCGAGGCTAGCCCTGAGGCCACCACGCCGACGTCCTCAGAACGGTGGTGGCGTGTCGTCCGGTGACGTGCCCGGTGAACGCCGGACCGCCGGTGCCGCCCGGGTCGAGCACCAGCGCGGCGTGCGCCTCGGCGCGCAGCAGCCCGATCGGCCGGTCGTCCCCGGTGGTGTGGGCCAGCTGCGCGGCCCGGTCGATCACCGACCACATCGCTGCGGCCACCGACGACGGCAGCTCGCTCGCGAACACCGACATCCCGTCGGAGGTGGCATAGGTACGGACCCCGGCCCGCCGCTCCGCCTGCCGGCGGCGCTGTTCGGCGAAGGACTCGTCCGTACCGATCGCCGCTGCCACGAGCCGCTTGCGCAGCCGCCCCGAGGGCAGCCCCGCCGCCACCGGCAGCAGCGCCGGCACCACCACAGCCACCACCTCGTCAGAGGCCGCACCCAGCACGTCGGCGAACACCCGCGCCCGGAACCAGTCCAGCTCCCCGGCACCGCACGCCCGCCACACCGCCGGCATCCGGTCCACCAGCTGGTGGGCGTCGGCAGCACCCCGCCGGCGAAGGACCGGGAGCACTTCAGCGCCGCCGCCAGCTCGTCGGGCAGGAACTCCGATGTCCCGGGCACCGGCGACCCGCTCCCCCGCCGGCGCGCCCCGGGATGCCCCGGCGGCGGATCGGCGACGTCAGGCCGGTGCCCCGCCAGCGCCACGACCAGCTCCGCTTCATAAGCGGCATCCATCGCCTTGCGCGCCTGCACCCGCTCCAGCTCCGCCGCGACCTCGGCGGCGGTCAGCACACCCACCGGTAGACGATCCACCGACGGCGACCGCTCCAGCACCCAGCCCACCAGCACGCCCTCCACGGGGGAGCGCTCCAGATCGGCCACCGGCATGACCCGAACGTATTTTCGAGGTGCGACAGTTCCGGCGCCTCACCAGGCGGCGGGCGGTGTGCGGGAGCGTGCGGGGCGCCCAGGGGGAACCTCAGACCTCGGGCAGCGGAGCACGGATGGCGCCGGCCACGTCGAACAGGTCGCCGTACTCCTCGACCCGCGCCAGGACGTCATCGGTGGTGAACCGCAGCCCCGCCGGGTCGAGGGAGCCCTCGCGCACGGCGTCGACCTCGTCCCAGCCGATCGGGGTGGACACCGTGGCCCCGGCCCGCGCCCGCAGCGAGTACGGCGCGACCGTTGTCTTGGCCGGGTTGTTCTGGCTCCAGTCGATGAGCACCTTGCCCGGGCGCAACGCCTTCTCCATGCGCCAGACGACGTCGTCGGGCGTCTCGGTGGAGAGCTCCTGCGCCAGCTTCTTGGCGTAGCGGCTGGGGTGCTCGCGGTCGGTCGGCGGCTGGATCGGCGCGTACACCTGCATCCCCTTGGAGCCCGACGTCTTGACGACCGGGTCCAGGCCGTCGGCCTCCAGCCGCTGCCCGAGCCGCTCGGCGACCTGGCAGCACTCGGCGATGCCGGTGTCCGGGCCGGGGTCGAGGTCGAGCACCAGCAGGTCGGGCAGCCGGGCCGCGCCGTCGTCGTCCACCTGCCACTGGGGCACGTGCAGCTCCAGCGCCGCGAGGTTCGCCGCCCAGGCCAGGTCGGGGACGTGCTCCAGGACGACCATGTCGAGCGTCTCCCGGCCCGTCGAGCTGCCGGGGCTCGGCAGCGTCACCCGGCGCACCCACTCGGGCGCGTGCCGGGCGCTGTTCTTCTCGAAGAACGCCTGCCCCTCCACGCCATCGGGCCACCGGGTGAAGGTCACCGGCCGGCCGGCCAGGTGCGGCAGCAGCACCGGCGCGATGCGGACGTAGTAGTCGATGACCTGCGCCTTGGTGAACCCCACCTCGGGGAACAGCACCTTCTCCAGGTTGCTCACCGCCAGCTGCCGCCCGGCGATCTCCACCCGCTGCTTGGCCGGGCTCACGGTTCCCGCACCACGTCGTCGGGCTCCAGGTCGTCCCGCACGCCGCGCCACGACGGGTGCCGCAGCCGCCCGTCCGCCGTCCACACCGCGTAGGCGACCTCACCCACGAGGTCCGGCTCGACCCAGTGCGCGTCCCGGGTCACCTCGCGCGGCAGGGCGCCGTCGAACGGCGGCGCGCTGCGTGAGGTGAGGGTGCGCTGCAGGTGGCGCAGGTCCTGGTCGCTGAACCCGGTGCCGACGTGCCCGACGTAGACCAGTCGGCCCTCGTCGTCGGGCACCCCGACCAGCAGCGAGCCGATGGACCCCGCGCGGCGGCCCTGGCCGGGTCGCCAGCCGCCGACGACGACCGCCTGCGTGTAGAAGTTCTTGACCTTCCGCCAGTCGGGGCTGCGGACGCCCTCGCGGTAGGGCGAGTCCAGCCGCTTCGCGACGACACCCTCCAGGCCGTTCTCCTCGCTGGCCGCCTGCACGTCGGCGCCACCACCGCGGAACCACGGCGTCAGCACCCACCGGTGCCCGGCCGGCGCGAGCTCGTCGAGCAGGTCCCGGCGCTCGGCGTAGGGCCGGGGCCGCAGGTCCTCCCCGTCGAGCTCGAGCAGGTCGAAGACCAGGTACGTGACCGGCGCGGCCGCGGCCAGCCGCGGGACCTCGGGCCCGGTTCGGTGCATCCGGTTCTGCAGGGCCCCGAAGTCCGGGCGCCCCGCGGCGTCCATCATCACGACCTCGCCGTCGACGACCACGTCACGACCGGCCAGCGCGCCGGGCAGCCTCGTGACCTCCGGGTACCGGACGGTGATGTCGGTGCCCTTGCGCGAGGACAGCGTCGGCACGCCGGCCCGCACGGTCGCGACCGCCCGTACGCCGTCCCACTTGAACTCGTAGCCCCAGGCGCCGTCCTCCGCGACCGCGGGGAGCTGACCGGCGGTGGCCAGCATCGGCAGCGGCGCCGGCGGCGGCATGGATCCCGCCGCGGGCGTCCGGTTCCCCACCGGAGGTGCGTCGTCCAGCTTCCGCAGGTTCCAGGCGCCGTCGTCCACCGGGAAGAGCACGTAGCGGCCGGTGAGCCGGCGGCCGTCGAACGTCACGATGACGTGCCGCTCGTCCCACTTCTCGGTGGCGTAGCGGCCGAGGTCCCAGATGGCCACCTCCCCGCCGCCGTACTCGCCGGCGGCGATGGTGCCGGCGCAGGAGGCGTACTCCAGCGGGTGGTCCTCGGTCGGGACGGCCAGCCGGTTCGCGCCCGGTTCCAGCGGCGGACCCTCGGGCACCGCCCAGCTCTTCAGGACGCCGCCCCGCTCCAGCCGCAGGTCCCAGTGCACCCGCTCCCCGGCCCGGCCACGGGCGGTGTGGTGCTCGTGGACGACGAAGGTGTCGTCCCTGCCCGCGGGCAGCGGCTGCCCGGCGGGCGGGACCGGCTCGGCGGTGCGGGCCGGGTCCCGCTCGGCGCGGTACTCGGCCAGCGGGTCGTCGCGCCGGCCGCCGGAGCGGGCGAGCACGTCAGGCGCTGCGGCGGGCGCGCTTGGCCGGCGGCTTGTCGGCGCCCGTGGTCTTCTTCGCCGCCGTCGTCTTCTTCGCCGTGGTCTTCTTCCCCGCCGTGCTTCTCGCCGGCGTGCTCTTCGCCGCGGCGGCCTTCTTCGCCGGAGCCTTCGCGGCCGCGGCCTTCTTCGCCGGCGCCCGCTTGGCGGGCGCCTTCGTCGTCGCGGGGGTCGCGTCGTCCTCCGCGGCGCCCCCGCCGGCGGCGGTGTCGTCGGCAGCGGAGTCGTCGGCAGCGGCTCCGCCGCGGGCCCGTTCGACGCTGCGCCGCAGCGCGCTCATCAGGTCGACGACCGCGGCGCCGTCGTCGGGGGTCTCCACCGGCGCGGCGACCTCGCCACCGCTCTGCTTGGCCTCGAGCAGGGCGGTCATGGCCTCGCGGTAGTCGTCGGTGAACTCGGTGGCGTCGAACTCCGCGGTCATGGAGCCGATGAGCGCCTCGGCCATCTTCAGCTCCTGCGGCCGGACGGAGATGTCCTCGTCGAGGAAGGCGAAGTCCGGGCGGCGGATCTCGTCGGGCCAGCGCATCGTGTGCAGCACCAGGACGCCGTTCCGGACCCGGAGCGCGGCCAGCGACTCGCGCTGGCGGATCGCGATCTTGGTGATCGCCACCTGCCCGGCGTTCTCGAGCGCGTCGCGCAGGAGGACGTAGGGGCGCGCGGCCGGGCCGTCGGGCTCCAGGTAGTAGGTCTTCTCGAACATGATCGGGTCGATCTCGTCCTGCGCGACGAACTCGAGGACCTCGATCTCGCGTCGGGTGGAGAGCGGGAGCTCCTCGAAGTCCTCGTCGGTGAGGATCACGACCTCGCCGCTGGGCAGCTCGTAGCCCTTGGCGATGTCGCGGTACTCGACCTCTTCGCCGTCGATGGAGCAGACCCGCTTGTACTTCACCCGGCCGCCGTCGACGGCGTGCACCTGGTGGAAGCGGATGTCCTTGTCCTCCGTGGCGGAGTACAGCTTCACGCCGATGCTGACCAGGCCGAACGACACGGCGCCCCGCCAGATCGATCGCATGCCGGCCCCTCCCTCGCACCCGGTTCCCCGGGCGGTCCCGGACCCGGAGCCGGGTCAAGATCACACGATAGGCGCGGAGTCGCACCCGCGGCAGCGCGAACGACGCGCCTCCTCCCCCTCACGGAGGACGGCGTCCGGTCAGGACGGCGCCTGCTCCTCGCCCTCGTCCTCGTTCCCGGCCGGAGCCAGCGCGCCGTTCTGGATGGCGTCGTACACGAACTGCAGGACGTCCGAGCCGGCGACGGTGGCCATGGTGAGCGCCGCCAGCCGGGTCGCGCGGGGCGCGGCGACGTAGCCGAAGACGAACGCCGTCCCCACCCACTGCGCGAGGCAGAAGGGGCAGGTGAGCAGCTCGCCGACGGCGTGCTTCACCCCGCCGTGCTCCCGCACCTCCTCCGCGACCTCCGCGTGGCCCGAGGAGCCCTGGAACGAAGTGAAGGGCGCGCGGATCGGCGCGGTCACCGGGTCCTTGGCCAGCCGACGGGCGAGCCGGAACGTCGCGATGGTGAGCAGGGCGGCGTCGCCGAACGGAATCCGCTCCGGCAGCTCCCGCCCGGAGGCACGCACCGCCACCACACCCGCGGCCACGAGGCTGCCGTACACCCCCATGGCGCCCAGGTCGCTGCCCAGCGGCCGGGCCTCCCCGTTCGTGTACTCGCGCTTCTGGGTCCGCGCCCACCGGAAGATCGGTGCGCCGGCCCGCTGCACCTCGTCTGCGATCGCCATGGCCCCTGGCTACCCCCGCCGGGCGGCGGCCATGCCGACGGCGGCGCGGGAGTGCGCCGACGCACACCGGCGCATGCCCGCGGACGCGCCGGGTAGGGCGATGGTCCGACGCCGGTCCCCCCCGACCGGCTCACGGCCCCCTGAGGGCGACGAGCGCGGGCACGCCCGCCGACGAACGGAGGCCCCGATGACCGACCCCGGCACCTACGACGGCACGACCCAGACCGAGGGGCAGACCGCCCGGGACATCTTCCCCGCGGACGACGGCATTCCCGAGGTGGCACAGGACGACAACCCCACCCAGGCGCGCGCGGAGGACCCCCAGTTCGAGCCGATGCCGAACGAGAGCGCGACGGCGACGGTCGACTTCGGGACGACCGCCTTCGAGCAGTCCGAGGGCGAGTCGCTCACCGGCCGGCTCGAGCGGGAGATCCCCGACGACGTCCCGGACGTGCGACCGGCCGAGGACCCGCAGCGGGCCGACGCCCAGCTCGAGCAGGACACGTCCACCACGCCCGACAGCGACTCCGGCACCAACCGCACGGCCGACGACGTCGAGGCCACCGCCGACGTGCCGATCGGTGGCGAGGGTCCCGAGGAGAGCGCGGTCCACGTCATCGACGGCTGAGCGCCGCCCGCTTCGGCGCCGCCGGCCCACCCCCCTCGAGCGTGTCCCGGGGGGTGGGTTGGCGCGCGCCCGGCAGGTTGTCTACGTTGGGTCAGCGGCTCAGCAGTCAGCCGCACGTGCCGGACCGGTGGTCCGGCACGCACCACGTTCGACCACCGGCGCACCGAGGACGAGTTCCCGGGGCGCACCAGCGGTAGATTGTCCGGGCGGGCAGCCGTCCGGGTGCCGCCGAGAGGAGCAACTGTCCGTGACCACTTCCGACCTGCCTGCCGAGGGGCAGCCCAACGTGTCGACCGAGGGCACCGAGGCACCCTTCGACGACGTGATCACGCTGTCGACCTCCACCGACAGCGACGGCGCGGTCACGGTGACGGTCGTCGGCGAGGTGGACACCTTCACCGCACCCGTGCTCCGCTCGACCCTGGACAGCCAGCTCGAGCAGCAGCCACGTGAGCTGGTGATCGACCTGTCCGGTGTCCAGTTCCTGGGCTCCGCCGGCCTGGCCGTGCTCGTCGAGACGCAGAAGTCGGCCCGCAGCCGTGAGGTCGCCCTCCGGCTGATCGCCACGACCCGCGCCGTCACCCGGCCGCTCGAGGTGACGGGCCTGATCGACCTCTTCACGATCGCCGACAGCCCCGCGCGCTGAAGAAGGGCCCCCTGCCCCCGCCGCTCGCTAGCTGGCGGGGGGCAAGGGCCCCGCGGAACGGCCCCGCTCCTCGTTGGAACGGGGCCGGCGGCGTCACTGGGCCGAGAGCATCGCGCAGACCGCCTGCTCCAGCGTGCGCTGCGCGTCCCGGTCGGCCTCGGCCTCGCCCGCCGCCCGCAGCGCGTCGGCCACGGTCTCGCCGTGCTCGAACCGGTCGACCACCCGGGGGTCGACGTAACTGGCCTTGCAGACGGCCGGGGTGTTCCCCAACTGCTCCGAGACCGCCTTGTACGCCGCGCTGATGACCTTCTTGCGGGCGGTCTTCGTCGCCGGCGGCGGCCCCTCGGCGAGGGTCGCGGCCATCATCACGGTGGCGTTCCAGGTGCGGAAGTCCTTGGCCGTGATCTCCGCGCCGCTGATCTCCTTGAGGTAGGCGTTGATCTCGTCGCTGGTCACGTCGCGCCACTCCCCGTCGTCGGTGAGGTAGGCCAGCAGCTCCTCCCCGGTGCCCTCGGGCCGTTCCAGCAGCTGACGGACGACGGTGGCGGTGGGACGGTCGGTCAACTCGATCTCGCGCTCGATGCCGCCCTTCGCGGTGTAGGAGAAGAACGTCCGCTCACCACGCACCCGTACGTGCTCGCGGCGCAGGGTCGCAAGCCCGTAGGTGCCGTTCTCCTCGGCGTACTGCTCGCTGCCCACCCGGAAGGCGCCCAGGTCGAGCAGCCGCACCGCCGTGGCCAGCACCCGCTCCCGGTTCAGGCCACGCGTCCGCAGCGCCGAGGTCACCGCGTCACGGACGTCGGGCAGCTGCTGGGCGATCTCCAGCACCCGCTCGTGCTTCTCGGCGTCGCGCCGGGCACGCCAGGCGTCGTGGTAGCGGTACTGCCGCCGGCCGGCCGCGTCGACCCCGGTGGCCTGGATGTGGCCGTTGGGCCACGGGCAGATCCAGACGTCCTTCCAGGCCGGTGGGACGGCCAGCGCCCGGATCCGCTCCAGGCGGTCGTCCTTGATCAGCCCGCCGTCGGTGTCGTAGTAGGCGAAGCCCCGCCCTGCCCTCCGGCGCCGGTAGCCCGGACCGTGCACGTCGCTGCGCCGCAGTCTCACGGGCGGTGCATGAGCACCGCAGCCGTTCCGCAAACCCCCCGGGACGGAGAGTCACGCCTCAGCGCAGCTCGACCAGCCCGTCCAGCCCGCTGATCTCCAGCACGTGACGGGTGACCCCACCTTCCGGCGCGTGCACGACCAGGCGCCAGGACTCGTCCCGGGCGATGCGCGCCATCGCGAGCACCACGCGGACGGCAGCGCTGCTGAAAAGTCCGACGCCGGCGAGGTCCAGCTCCATCGGCGTCGCGCCGCCGTGGCTGGCCTCCAGCATCCTGATCCTCAACTGCTCGGCGGCCGCGGTGTCGACGGCCCCGCGCGCCCGGACCACGGGACGCTCGCCGTCGCGGTCGACGACCACGTCGGCGTTGTCGGGGAACCGGTGCTCGTCGAGGCTCTCGTCAGGGGTTCGGCGCAGCCGGAAGCTGAGGGTCACCGTCGTCCCGTGGTCCTCTTCCAGCGTCACGCCGTCGACGAGCTGCCGCATGATCAGCAAGCCCCGACCGCGGTCGCCGGGGTCGCGGTCGGGCGGCCGCCAGTTGCCCTCGTCGTGCACGGTGACGGTGAGGACGCCGTCGACGTCGACCTGCGCGGTCACCGACATCGGCCCCGGCTCGGTGCCCCGGTAGGCGTGCTCGGCCGCGTTCGCGCAGGCCTCGCCGACCGCGACCATGACGCCGACCCGGTCCTGCTCCCCCATGCCCAGCCCGGTGAGCCACGCGTTGAGCCGACGGCGCACCCCCGGCAGCGCCGAGGGGACGGCGAGCAGGTCCAGCCGCAGCGCCTCCTGCGTGGTGGCCCGCCGGTGGGCCACCAGGACGGCGACGTCGTCCAGCCAGCCATCCGGCCGCCGTGCCCCTTCGGCGATGGCGCCGGCGAGCCCCGCCACCGCCGCCACGTCGAGGGCGCCGGGCTCGGCCAGCACCCCGCGGGCGGCCTGCCCCAGGTGCTCGAGCGCCTCCGCCGGCTGCTCGGCACCGGCGACCGCGCCGTTGGAGAACAGCACCAACGTGGCCCCGTGGCGCAGCACGTCCTCGTGCACCGGCGCCGGCGCACCGGGGAGGCTGCCCAGCGGCGGCCGCGGCGTCACGTCGAGGAAGGAGCTGCGGCCGTCGGCGTGCACGACCAGGGGCGCCGGGTGACCGGCGGCGCTATACACCAGCCGTCCGGTCGCGGCATCCAGGACTCCGTAGAAGACCGACGTGCCCTCCACGTCGTCCATCTCGGCGGCGAAGGCGTCCAGGGCGGCCAGCACGCTCGCCGGCTCCGGATCCCGCAGCACCGTGGAGCGCATGGCGCCCCGCAGCCGGCTCATCGCGCCGGCGGCGGGCACGCCGTGGCCGACGGCGTCTCCCACCACGAGGGCCACCCGCCCCTTGCCCAGCGGCACGGCGTCGTACCAGTCACCGCCGGCCGCGGACAGGTCGGTGGCGCGGTGGTAGCTGCCGGACAGGCCGACGTCGGGCAGCATCGGCAGCGACGGTGGGAGCAGCGACCGCTGCGCAGGGTGCACGTCGTCACCGGCCGGCGCCTCCACGACGACGAGGGCGCCCGGCCCGCCGGCGACGGTCATCGGCCGCACGGTCGCCGTCGCCACCGGACCGCCCTCCCCCAGCGTGCCGTGCAGCGTCTCGGCGTGACCGCTCCGTACCGCGACGTCGACCAGGTCGGCCAGCGGCCTGCCGGCGATCTCCGGCAGGCCGTTGCGCGCGGCGTCCATCCCCCGGGCTCGGGCGTTGGCCCACAGCGGGCCGGAGCCGTCGGCGGCCAGGCAGAAGACGGCATCGGACGCCGCCTCCAGGGCAGCGAGCAGCACGGCGGACCCCTCGTCCGGGGAGCCGTCGGGTGCGGGTGGCAGACTGCCTGAACTGGCGCTCATCTCGGGCCAGGAAACAACAGGGTCCCGGTGGCGGCAACCGCGTACACGGACGGTGGAACACGTGGCGACCACCACGTTTTCCAGCCACGTCGCGGGGGTAGCAGAGCCCCTCGTGCACCGACCGGGCCCGGTCCGACCGCACCGGTGGCCGGGCCGCCCGACAGGATGGGACCGCCGCGACTCGAGGGTCGAGCGCGCCGGCAACGAAGGAGCGGACGACGGATGGTCGACTCGAGGGGCACCCTCGCGCAGGACGGACGACGCGCGGAGCGGCTGGAGCTGCGGGTGCCCACCACAGCGACCCAGCTGCCGGCGGTACGGGCGATGGCCGGTGACCTGGCGATGCGGATGGACTACGACCTCGACGCGGTGGAGGACCTCCGGCTCGCCGTGGACGAGGCCTGCGCGACCCTTACGACCGTCGCCCTGGGCGACGCCCCGCTGACCGTCGTCTTCGAGACCACCCGCGCCGGGCTGCACATCGACGCCTGGGTGCCGACCGCCGACGGCACCGAGGTGCCCACCGACGGGTTCGGCTGGGCGGTGCTCGCCGCCCTGGTGGACGCGGTCGAGGGCCGCCGGTCCACCGAGGGCGAGATGCCCGGCGGGAACGGTTCCGGGGCCCCGGTCGCCGTCATCTCGCTGGAGAAGTACCTCCCTGGTCAGCGTCCGACCGGGGTGGACGGCGGTCCGGGGCAGAACCTCACGGTGGCCCGGTGAGCCGGTCGGCTGCCACCGACTCCCGCGAGGAGGAGCCGCTGAACGCCGCGGAGGGCACCCCGGTCGACCCCGCCGCCGAGGCGCCCGTCGACACCCCGGACGAGCCCGCGGTCGAGACGCCGGCGGAGCCGGTGGCCGAGGCGGCGCCCGCCCCCGAGCCCGATGCTCCGCCGCTGTCGGAGAACCGGAAGCGGGCCGAGCGGACCGCCCCGCTGTTCGCCGAGCTGGCGACCCTGGAGAAGGACGACCCACGCCGGGAGCGGCTGCGGGAGATCCTCGTCGAGGAGCACCTGCCACTCGTGCGGCACTTCGCCCGCCGCTTCAGCAACCGCGGCGAGCCGTTCGACGACCTGCTGCAGGTCGGCACGCTCGGCCTGATCGCTGCGATCGACCGGTTCGACCCGACCCGCGGAGTCGAGTTCCTCTCGTTCGCGGTGCCGACGATCACCGGTGAGATCAAGCGGCACTTCCGCGACCAGGGCTGGTCGGTGCGGGTGCCGCGGCGGCTGCAGGAGCTGCACCTGTCGCTGAACGCCGCCGTCGGCGAGCTGGCCCAGAAGAACGGTCGCGCACCGACCCCCTCGGAGCTGGCCGAGCACCTGGGCATCCCGCGCGCCGAGGTGCTCGAGGGCCTGGCCGTGGCCAACGCCTACCGCAGCAGCTCCCTCGACGAGCGGCTCTCCGGTGAGGACGACTCCCCCACCCTGGCCGCGACGCTGGGCGAGGAGGATGCCGCGCTGGAGGGCGTGGAGTACCGCGAGTCGCTGCAGCCGCTGCTGGCCACCATCCCGGCCCGCGAGCGACGCATCCTGATCCTGCGGTTCTTCGGGAACATGACGCAGTCGCAGATCGCCGCCGACATCGGCATCTCGCAGATGCACGTGTCGCGGCTGCTCAGCCAGACGCTGGCCAAGTTGCGCGAGGGCCTGCTCAAGGACTGAAAGACTGCGGTCCTCCGCACCGCGCCGCGGCCAGGAACCGTTCCCGGCCGGGCACGAGCCGCTGCCCGTGTCCCGGCCGGGAGCCCTCGGCGTCCCGACCGGTCCACCTGTCAGCGCGGCGCGTCGCCCTCCTCGGTCGCGCTGAACTGCTCGCGGACGGCGGGATCGGCCGCCGGGCCGCTGTCCCGCACGTCGGCGGTGACCTCGGACAACGGGGGCGGGGTCGGGACGGCCGGCACCGAGTCGGTGATGCTGGACAGCTCGATGCGGGCCTCCGGCTGGTCGGCCGCGGCCGGCAGGTGCGACTCGAACCAGCTGCTGGTGTCCAGGCCGCCGTCGGCCGGGCGGGAGCCGTTGCCGGCGCCCTTCTCCGGGTCGACGTCCATCCACGACGTGCCGCCTTCGGCGCCGCCGAGGTTGGCCAGCCCCTCCAGCGCCTTGCTGAACTCACTGGGCACGATCCACATCTTGTTGGCGTCGCCCTGCGCGATCTTCGGCAGCGTCTGCAGGTACTGGTAGGCCAGCAGCCCCTGGTCGGGCTTGCCGTCGTGGATGGCCTGGAAGACCGTCTCGATGGACTTCGCCTGGCCCTGGGCCTGCAGGTAGAGGGCGGCGCGCTCACCCTCGGCACGCAGGATCCGGCTCTGCCGCTCGGCCTCCGCCTCGAGGATCGCGGACTGCTTCTTGCCCTCCGCCGACAGGATCGCGGCGGCCTTCTCGCCTTCCGCGGAGGTGATCGCCGCCTGCCGCTGGCCCTCGGCGGTGAGGATGATCGCACGCTTGTCGCGGTCGGCGCGCATCTGCTTCTCCATCGAGTCCTGGATGGACAGCGGCGGGTCGATGGCCTTGATCTCGACGCGGGCCACGCGCAGGCCCCAGGGCCCGGTCGTGCCGTCCAGCACGGAGCGCAGCTGGCTGTTGATGCCGTCCCGGCCGGTCAGGGCGCCCTCGAGGTTCAGCCCACCGACGACGTTGCGCAGCGTCGTCGTCGTGAGCTGCTCCATGCCGGTGATGTAGTTGGCGATGCCGTAGACCGCCAGCCGCGGGTCGGTGACCTGGAAGTAGACGACGGTGTCGATGCCGACCTGAAGGTTGTCGGCGGTGATGACCGGCTGCGGGGGGAAGGAGATGACCTGCTCGCGCAGGTCGATCGTGGCGCGCACCCGGTCGATGAACGGCACCAGGATCGACAGGCCGGGCGACAGGGTCCGGCTGTACCGGCCCAGCCGTTCGACGACCTTGGCCTGAGCCTGCGGAACGATGGTCACGCTCTTGGCGATCACGACGATCACCAGGACGGCGATCACGAGCAGTGCGATGAGGGCCGCGTCCACGGCTGGCTCCCTTCGTCGGGGGTCAGCCCCGATCCTCCCCCGCCGGGTACGCCGACGTCAGCACCCTGTGGACGGGTATCACTCCAGGGCGTCGCCGACGACCGCGGTCGCTCCCTCCACCTGCAGGATGCGCACCGTCTTCCCGACGTCGAACGACTCCGCGCTGTGCTGGCTCCGTGCACTCCACTCGTCGGCCCCCAGCCGGATCCGGCCACCGGAGACGTCGACGTGCTCGGTGACCTGCGCCGTCTTGCCGATGAGCGTGTCGACGCCGTCGAGCTGCAGCGGGGTGCGGTCGGTCAACTGCTTCTTCGCCAGCGGGCGCACCAGGACCAGGAGCACACCGGAGACGACGATGAAGGTGGCCACCTGCAGCGCCAGCGCGCCACCCAGCAGCGCGACGGTCATGCCGCCGAGCGCGCCACCGGCCAGCATCAGCAGTACCAGGTCGAGGGTGAGCATCTCGCCGACGGCCAACGCCCCCGCACCGATCAACCACAGCAACCACGCCATGCACCGAGTCTGGCAGAGCCGCAGGCCCGGGACGCCCCGCGGCGGCCCCGCCCGTCGTCGTAGCCTCGTTCGGTGCACGACTTCCCCGCCGGCCGCCTCGCGGTCTGGTCCACCGCCTGGCTGTCCGGACGCACCTCCTACGACGAGGCGCTGGAGTCGCTGACCGGCGCGCACGCCCACCTGGTGGCGGGCATGCCCGGCGAGGTGGGGGTAGTGCCGCTCGGTGCGGCGCTGAGGGCGCTGCGGGGGCTCGGCGAGCGGCGGCTGCGGCTGGTGTTGCCGGTGCCCGGCGACGTCCGCGGGCTGCCCGCGGTGCCGGGGCTGGCCCCGGTGGCGCTGGAGGCCGGTCAGGCCGCCGTCGGCGACCGGGTGGCCCTCGTGCCGCGGCCGGGCCCTGAGGTGGTCACCTGGACGGCGTTCCCGCTGGACGGCGCGGCGCTCCCGCCCCCACCGGCCGAGGGCACGCTGCGCGCGGCGTCGGGCGCGCTGGACCTCGCCGTCGGCGACGCGGCGCGCACCCTCGCCGGCCTGGACCTCGCCCGCTGGCACCCCGAGGTGCCCGCGCTGCTGGCCGAGCTGGCCCGCCCGAAGCCGGCCCCCGGCCTGCCGTCCGACCACGACCCGCTGGCGCTGTCGGTGCTGGGGCGGGCCCAGCGGTTGGCGGCCGTGCTCGACCTCGCGTCGACCGACGCCCCCGGAGCGGCGGTCAACCAGGCGCAGGCGACCGCCCGTGACACGGCGCTGCGCCCGCTGTCCGACGCAGTGCGCGAGGCGGTCACCGCCGCCTACAACGCCGTCCCGAGGTAGCTGAGGGGGGAACGCCGCCCTTGGGCGACTCGGGCCGAGTGGGGCCCGCAGGGTCCCGCGCAGGCACGAAGCAAGGGCTCAGCCCACGGGGGGACGACCGTTGGTCGCGGTGTCGGCCGGAAGCCGACGTCGGACATAGCAGCAGGACGCCGGGCAGTCGGTACCCAGGCGCGGCTGCCCACCGGCCCGGCGTTCCTCGAGCAGCTCCCGCAGCGCCGTCACGAACGCCGGGTGGGTGCCGGCGGTGGCGGCGCGGGCGAAGGCCAGACCGAGCTCGTCGGCGGTCTCCTTCGCCTCGTTGTCGAGGTCCCAGATCACCTCGAGGTGGTCGCTGACGAAACCCACCGGGAAGAGGACCACGGCCTTCTCCCCCGCCTCGGCCAGTGCCTTCAGGTGGTCGTTGACGTCCGGCTCCAGCCACGGCACCGACGGCGGGCCGCTGCGGCTCTGCCAGACCAGGTCGAACGGCCGCCCCGGGGCGGCGAGCTCGACCACCTGCCCGGCGGCGGTCATCAGCTGCGCCTCGTAGGCATGCCCCTCCGGCCCGGCGACGGCGGCCATCGTGTCGGGGATGCTGTGCGCCGTCGCGACCAGGCGGGCGGTGTTCCGCACGCCGTCGGGCAGCTCGGCCAGCGCCGCGGCGAGCGCGTCGGCGTTGGCCCGCACGAAGCCGTCCGCGTCGAAGTAGTGCGGCAGCTTCTCCGCGGTCGGCCCGCCCGGCGCGGCGGCGTCCCCGGTCAGCGCCGTCCGGGCCCGCGCGATGTCCTCGTGGTACTGCCGGCAGCCGGAGAAGGAGGCGTAGGCCGACGTCGCCAGCACGTAGACGTGCTGGATGCCGTCGTCGGTCATCTGCTGCCACACGTCCTCGACGTAGGGCGCCCAGTTCCGGTTGCCCCAGTAGACCGGCAGGTCGATCCCGGCCGAGCGGAGTTCGGCCTCCAGCGCCGCGAGCAGTGCCTTGTTCTGGTCGTTGATCGGGCTGACGCCACCGAAGTGGTGGTAGTGCTCGGCGACCTCCTCGAGCCGCTCGCGCGGGATGCCGCGGCCCCGGGTGACGTTCTCGAGGAAGGGCATGACGTCGTCGTGGCCCTCCGGGCCGCCGAACGACAGGAGCAGCAGCGCCTCCCGCCGGCCGGGCGCGGCGGGCTCGGCCGACGGCGCGATGCCGCCGTTGTTGCGGACAGCGAGCGAGGGGTCCTCGTCGGGCCGCTGACCGGCAGGGGTGATGTCGACGATTGCGCGGGGCACGTGGGTTCTTCCTTCTCGCGGGGCGTCGCCGGGTGCACTCACACACCGACCGCGTGGAAGCCCCCGTCGACGTGGACGATCTCGCCGGTGGTGGCGGGGAACCAGTCCGACAGCAACGCGACGACGGCCTTGCCCGCGGGCTCGGTGTCGGTGACCGACCAGCCCAGCGGCGCGCGCCCCTCCCAGGCCTCCTCGAACTGCTTGCTGCCGGGGATGGATTTCATGGCCATGCTGCGCAGCGGGCCGGCGGCCACGATGTTCGAACGCACACCCTCGGGGCCGAGCTCGCGGGCCACGTAGCGGCTGACGGACTCCAGCGCTGCCTTGGCCGCGCCCATCCAGCCGTAGACCGGCCAGGCGACGGTTGCGTCGAAGGTGAGGCCGACGACGGAGGACGGGTTGGCCAGCAGCGGTCGGCAGGCCTGGGTGAGGGAGGCGTACGACCAGGACGAGACCTGGAACGCGGTGGCGGCGTGCTGCCAGGCCACCTCGGGGAAGCCCTCCCCCATCGCCTCCTGCGGCGCGAAGCCGATCGAGTGGACGACGCCGTCGAGGGAGTCGAAGCCCTGCTCGCGGAGCCGGTCGGCGAGCGTTGCCAGGTGCTCGTCGTCGGTGACGTCGAGCTCGACCACCGCCGCCTCCTGCGGTAGCCGCTTGGCGATCCGCTGGCACAGCGACAGCGCTCGCCCGAAGTTGGACAGGACGACGGTCGCGCCCTGCTCCTGGGCGATGCGCGCGGTCGCGAAGGCGATCGACGCCTCGGTCAGCACGCCGGTGACGAGGACCTTCTTGCCCTCGAGGATGCCGCCGCTCATCAGTGCCCCATTCCCAGTCCGCCGTCGACCGGGACGACCGCCCCGGTGATGTACGCCGCCGCGTCGGAGGCCAGGAAGCGCACGACGCCGGCGATCTCGTCGGCGTCGGCGTACCGGCCCAGCGGCACCTGCCCCAGGATCTCCCTCTGCCGGGCCTCCGGCAGCTCCGCGGTCATGTCGGTGGTCACGAACCCGGGCGCCACCACGTTGGCCGTGATGTTGCGGCTGCCGAGCTCGCGGGCGATCGAGCGGGCCAGGCCGACGAGGCCCGACTTGCTCGCCGCGTAGTTGGCCTGACCGGCCGATCCGAGCAGCCCCACGACCGACGAGACGAAGACCATCCGACCCGAGCGGGCCCGCACCATCTTCGCCGTCGCCCGCTTGGCCACCCGGTAGGCGGCGGTCAGGTTCGCGTCGACGACGTCGGTGAAGTCCTCTTCCTTCATCCGCATGAGCAGGCCGTCGCGGGTGATGCCGGCGTTGCTGACCAGCACCTCCACCGGCCCCTGGTGCGCCTCCACCTCGCCGAACGCGCGGTCGACGTCCTCGGCGCTGGTGACGTCGCACCGCACGCCGAACAGGCCGTCGGGAGCGCCGCTGCCGCGGTGCGTCACCGCGACCGAGTCGCCCTGCTCGGCGAAGGAGCGGGCGATGGCCAGCCCGATCCCCCGGTTGCCGCCGGTCACCAGCACCGACCTGCCCACGTGCCACTCCCCTGCGCCCGACGACCCGGTGTTCCGGTCCGAACCTATCCCTTGGTCGCAGGTCACACCCCCTACCCGCCGGTAGGCCGGATCGCCGGGTGCCGACCGCCGGTCGCCCGCCTTCAGTCCGCCGTCGGCCGCGCGGCGCGGTAGGCGCCACCGCCCTGCGGCGTCCCGGCCGGCCGGTGCGCCCGGGCCTGCTCCGCCTTGTCCTCGTGGCGGGCGAAGACGACGGTGCCGATGAGGAACAAGCCGGAGAGGATGAGCACCACCGCGGTGAACGCGTTGATGAACGGCAGGTCGACCCCGGCCAGCGTGACTCCCCCGAGCGTGACCAGGACGAGGGCCGCGAGCACGGCGCCGGCCGCCCGCCAGGGGTTCCGGCCGACCTCCTCGACCCCCTCCTGCGCCTTCTCCTTCGCGTAGTCCAGCGGCTTCCTGGCCCACGGGAAGCGGGTGGCCAGCACCGCCAGCCCCGCCGCGACGAGGACGAAGCCCGGGCCGGGCAGCACGAGCAGCGCGACGCCGGAGAGGGTGAGCAGGGAACCGAGGACGGCGATGGCGGCGGTCTTCACCACTCGGTTGTGCCCCACCGAACCTTTTCCATGCCCGTCACCGGCCGCCGGAGCCGACGGGGACCGTTCGCGGCGCCCGCGTCGGCGGCGGGCGGGGTGCACGTGGTCGACACCCAGGAGCGGGGATACCCGCGGCGCCCGCTGCTCAGGGTGTGCAGGTCATCCCGTCGGCCATGGCGGGCACGTCCTCGCGGGTGAGCGTGTCGGGCGCCTGGAAGAGGAACAGCGCGCCGTCGGGAAACCGGGCGGCGAGGTGCCACGTCCGGCGGCCGGCACCCGGGTCGGCGAAGGAGTCGGGCACCGAGACCAGGGCGGCAGGCAGCCCGTTGACGGTCACCTGCTGCACCGGGTCGCCGTCGGTCATGCCCTGCAGCACGTCCTCCGGCTCGTGGTGCCCACGCCACCGCTCCTGCAGGCTCACGCCGATCCGGTCGCTGAGGCTCGTGGGCTCGGCCTCGTCCACCAGCGCGAGATGGCCGGGGCTCTCGTAGCTGGAGACGCCCCAGCCGTCGGGAGCGAGCCCGAACTGCAGCACGACCGGCTGCGCGCGGTCCACGATCGACTCGGCGACCGAGACCAGCGCCGGCACCTGGCCGTACCGGTCGCCCTGACCGGCGAGCGCGATCCACCGGCCGTCCTCGCGCTGGTAGACGAGCTCGGCGTAGGCGGTGCTGCAGAGCTGGGCGGGTTCGTCCTCCTGCGTCGGCGCCGCGGGGACGCGGCGGCAGTCGGGCGCGTCGAACGTGGCGCGGACGAAGTCGGCCGGCCGTCGACGGTGACCGTCCCGCGGTCGTCGATCTCGTCCTCGTCGTAGGGCAGCGCCATGAAGGGCGTAGCCAAGCACGGCGGTGCCCGCGCTGCGGTACACCTGCTCGAAGATGTCGCCGCCCCCTGGCGGGCTGGTCATGGGTGGCGGCCCCTGCGTCGCGAACACATCCGGTACATGTCCGGCTCGGACGGATCGTCACAGGGCGGCCACCGTCCGTCGGGGACTACGCGGGCGCCAGCACCGACCAGGCGGCGGGCTGCACCCGCCACGTCCGGGCGACGGCGACCTCGTCGAGCTCGCCGTCGGCGTCGACGGCGACCGCTCTGCCGGAGACGCGCACCTCGCGGCCCCGGGTCACGAGCACGTCGGCGCGGTCCCCGTGCCGGCCGCCGGTCAGCGCGGCGCCGAAGGCGACCCGGGCGACGGGGCCGGTCGCGGCGCTGACCACGACGTCGAGCCAGCCGTCGTCCGGACGCGCCGCCGGGGCCAGCGGGGTGCCGCCGCCGATGGTCGGGCCGTTGCAGATCCCGATCATCAGCAGTCCGGTCGTGCCGTCGGCCGTCCAGCCCTCCGCGTCGTGCGTGGCGACCCGGCCGTCGATCTCCACGCACAGCTGCCATCCGGAGCCGGACATCCCGGCGATCGCGGCGCCGATGGGGTAGGCGACCGCACCGAGCCGGCCCTTGAGGCGGACGGCCTCGGCCGCGGCCTCGGCGCCGACGCCGGCGTGGACGGCGTTGACGACGATGCCACCGTCGTCGTCCCGGACCAGGTCCAGGGGCCGCGGTGAGCCGGCCAGCACCGCGGCGGCCCCCTCGACCGGGTCGAGGGGCAGCCCCAGGGCGCGGGCGAGGTCGTTGCCGGTGCCGCGGGCGATGATGCCGACCGGCTCGACCGGCGTCAGCCGTCCGGCCCGGTCGAGGGCGGCGACCACGGCGTGCACCGAGCCGTCACCGCCGAGCACGACCACCCGGCGGCCGGGGTGGTCGCCCAGCGCGTCGTCCAGCTCCGCAGCGTCGGAGGTCGCGGCCACGGCGACGTCGGCTCCCGACCGCAGCTCGGTCAGCGCCGCCTCGACCGCGTCGTCGGCGGCCGTCCCGGCGGACCTGTTGACGACCAGGAGCAGGTCGGGGGTGTCGGGCACGCGTCCTCCTGGGCGTAGCGATCGTGGACAGCGCAGTGTCCGCCGACGATCCCCGGGCACCGCTACCGGTGTCACCCGCCCGGGCCACGGCCGCCGGGTCACGATGCGGGCTGGGCGCGTGCCCGACCCGGCGACCGGCGTTACCGTGGGGAACAGCGGGCTCGCAGCACACCCTCGGCCACCCGGCCCACCTCGTACCGGACGCAGACCCCGCCGAACACCGTGGGGAGCGATGAGCACCGACCGGCCCGAGACCTGGGCGCACCGACCGCTGCCCACCATCACCGGCGCCAACGGCACCTGGACGTGGGCCATCACCCGCCCCGCCGAGCTGACCTCCGCCCGCAACGACCTCCGCCGCGGGCTCGCCGCCACGCCGCTGCCGCAGGGCGCCGACGGCGACGACGTCGACCGGCTGCTGCTGGCCTTCGAGGAGCTGGCCTCCAACGGCCTGCGGCACAGCGGCGCCGCCGTCCGGGTGCGCGTCTACAGCTGTGACGACGGCTGGCTCGTCGACGTCAGCGACGCGCGACCCGACCGGCCACCCGTTCCTGCCGTCGACCGGGACCCGGCCTTCGGCGGGCTGGGGCTGCACCTGATCGCCCGGCTGTCCTCGGCGTTCGGCTGGGCGGTCGTCGGCGCCCGCAAGCACGTCTGGGCGGCGCTCGGCCCCACGGCCTGATCCCACCGCCACCTGCGCGCGGGCACCGCCGCGGCGAGAACCGGCGCTCCACGACGCCGCGCCGGCTGGATGGGCACGTGGGACGCCCGGTTCCATGATCCCGCCGGTGCGCCAGGGGCACGCCGTGCGATCGCTGTTCCAGCCGATCGTCGACCTGCACGACGGCGCCCTGGTGGCGGTGGGGTCTCGCGCTCGTGACGTTCCGGCGCCCGGACGTGATCAAGCTGGACCTCGCCCTGGTCCGCGAGCACCCGGACCGGCAGGCGGCCGCGGTGATCAACGCCGTCCGTGCCGACGCGGAGCGCTCCGGCGCGGCCGTGCCGGCCGAGGGCCCCGCACGACGTCCTCGCCGCCGGTTCGGAGCCACGGCGCACCAGCGTGCCGCTGCTCGCCTCGATGACCCGCCAGGTCGAGCGCCGGGCCCTGCTCCTGGGACGAGCAGACCGTCGTCCTCGCGAACCTCCAGCACGCGAACCAGATGAACGCCCGCACGCGCCGCCGGTACCCCCGCCGGGCGCCGGCTCGACCACGTGCTGACCTACGACCGGCAGCGGGTGCCGCCGGACTCCCCCCGGAGAGGGCACATCCGTCCGAAGCGGGGACACCGCCCGGAGCGGCGGAGCTGGTCCGGCGGGTGCAGAACCACCTGCGCGCCGCCCTCGACGAGCCGCTCGAGCTGGCCGGCACCGCGCTCCGGCTCACCGCGAGCTCAGGCGCGGCGCTCTTCCCCCGGGACGCCGACACGGCTGCGGCACTCATCGCCCGCGCCGATGCGGCGATGTACCAGGGCCAAGCGCGGCGCGGACGACCGACGTCGAGGAGACCGCCGGTGACCAACCACGGTGGCCCCCGTGTCGCCCCACCTCTACCGTCCTCCGTGCCCGCTGCGTCTGCCCCGCGCCGCAGCGGCAGGCGGACCGAGAGGACGTGGACGGTGCACGAGCAGGCCCCGCCCGGAGTGGGCTCCCCGCCGGTCGTCCGCGCGACCCTGGAGCAGCTGGTCGACCGGGCAGCTGCCCTCGTACGACCGGGCGCCCGACGCATCCTCGGCATCACCGGCGCTCCCGGCGCGGGGAAGTCGACCCTCTGCGCCGCCCTGCTCGACGCCCTCGGCGAGCGGGCGGCCCTGGTGGGCATGGACGGCTTCCACTACGCCAACGCGGAACTGGCGCGCCTCGGGCGCGTGGACCGCAAGGGGGCACCGGACACCTTCGACGTCGACGGCTACGTCGCCCTGCTCCGCCGGTTGCGGACGCCGCCTCCCGTGGCGGTCTACGCACCGGTGTTCGACCGCGCCCTCGAGGAGCCGATCGGCAGCGCCGTCCCGGTCGCTCCGGACACCCCCCTCGTGCTCACCGAGGGGAACTACCTGCTCCTCGACGAGCACGGCTGGTCGGCGGTTCGCCCGTGCCTGGACGAGGTCTGGTACCTCGACGTCCCGCCGGGGGTGCGCGAGCGGCGCCTGGTCCGCCGGCGGCGGTCCTACGGTCACGAGCCCGAGGCGGCCGAAGCGTGGGTGCGCACCGTCGACGGCCGCAACGGCCGCACCGTCGAGACGTCGCGGTCGCGCGCCGACCTCGTCGTCCACCGCGACGTCCCGGAGCCACCCGGGGACCCATCCACGAGGAGGACCCATGACGACGACCGGTGACTCCCTGCGATCGGGTTCCTGGATGTCGCTGCCGAGTCACCGCGCCTGGCTCGACGGCGAGGGCGAACGGCTGCTCGCCTTCGCCGAGGCCACCGGTGGCGCGACGACCGGCTTCGCGTGGCTCGACGACGACGGCCGTCCCGACACCGAGCAGGTCCCGCAGCTGTGGATCACCGCGCGGATGACGCACGTCTTCGCGCTGGCCCACCTGCGCGGGCGGCCCGGCGCCGGGCTGCTGGTCGACACCGGGCTGGCCGCCCTGACCGGATCCTTCCGGGACGCCGAGCACGGCGGCTGGTTCTCCTCGCTGACAGCCGACGGCGCGCCCGCAGCCACGGACAAGTCCGCCTACGACCACGCCTTCGTCGTGCTGGCCGCGGCCAGCGCCACCGCGGCCGGGCGGCCGGGCGCCGCGGACCTGCTGCGGGAAGCGCTCGCGGTGGTGGAGCAGCATTTCTGGCGGGACGACGAGGGCCGCTCGGTCGAGAGCTGGAACCGCACGTGGACCGAGCTGGAGGCCTACCGCGGCGCCAACAGCAACATGCACACGGTGGAGGCATTCCTCACCGTCGCGGCCGTGACCGGCGACGACCGCTGGCTCACCCGCGCCACCACCATCGCGGAGCGGCTGGTGCACACCGCGGCCCGGGAGAACGGCTGGCGGCTGCCCGAGCACTTCGACACCGACTGGCGGCCGCTGCCGGAATACAACGCCGACCGGAAGAACGACAAGTTCCGCCCCTACGGCTCCACCCCCGGCCACTGGCTGGAGTGGTCACGGCTGCTGCTCCACCTGGAGGCCGCGCTGGGTGCCGACGCCCCCGACTGGCTGCTGCCCGACGCCCGCAGCCTGTTCGACGCCGCCGTCGAGGTCGGCTGGGCGCCCGACGGGGAGTCCGGCTTCGTCTACACGCTGGACTGGGCGGACCGGCCGGTCGTCGCCTCCCGGCTGCACTGGGTGCTGACCGAGGCCATCGGCGCGGCGGCCGCGCTCGTCCAGCGCACCGGCGACCCGGGCTACGAGCGCTGGTACCGCACGTTCTGGGACGAGGCCGCCACCCGTTTCATCGACCGGGAACGCGGGAGCTGGGTGCACGAGCTGCCCGTGGGCGGCGCCGAGGCCGTCTGGACGGGCAAGCCCGACGTCTACCACGCCTACCAGGCGACGCTGCTCCCCCAGCTCCCGCTGGCACCGGTGCTGGCTGCCGGGCTACGGCATCGGCCGGCCTGAGCGGCCCGGGGCTCAGCCAGCGACGCGTCCACGGCCGAGACCGAGCAACTCGCGTTCGCCGACCACCTGGTCCGCACCGGTGAGCTCCTGGGCCGCTGACCGTTCGTGAGGCGGTCGGCCGGGCCGGCCGACGGGTCGTCCGGCGTGCCAGCACGGACGGCATCGTCGCGACCGGACGCCGGTGAAGTCGGCCCCGGTGGCCACCGTGTTGGACCACCGGAACCTCGTCGGCGCGGCAGATGCATCAATGCGGTGGCGACGTGACGCCGTCATGCGGCGCCGCCGAGCATCCAGGGCGCCTGCCGGGAGGGGGCGACCTGGTGACCCCTGCGCCCCGCGATCCCGACAGCCACGAGGGATTCCGGTCGGACGACGAGCACACCCCGGCTGATGGAAGCCCTCCCGGCGGCGCTGGGGCGCGCTCGACCGGCGCTGTCCTCTACACCGACGGCCTCGTCGGAGGCCGCGGAAGGGATCTGGACGACGGCATGGGCGGGCTGACGTCGACCGTCGCCGACCTCGCCTGCCGGGATCACGAGCAGCTGTGCGACGCCCTGCTCGACCTCGTGGACGGACGGACCGAGGACGACGCCGCGCTCCTCGCCTTCCGAGTCGGGGGAACGTCGTGCGCGCCGACCGCGGGCGGTCGCGGGGTCGGCTGCCTACGCTGACGCCGTGTTCTTCCTCTTCGGCTTCGGCAGCAAGCAGCGCGACATGGGCCCCGGGGAGGTCCGCACCTGCCCGCGCTGCGGCAACACCTCCCAGTGGGCGCGGGTACGGCGGTTCCGGCAGTTCACCGTGTTCTTCGTGCCGCTGGCCCGGTGGGGGCGACGGCAGCTCGAGGTCTGCGGCATCTGCGGCACCGCCGTCGAGGTCTGAGCCCTCCTGCTCGCGTGGCCGCGGTCACCGGAACGGCGGGATGACCCCATCCGCGGCCAGCCGGTCGAAGAGCTCCAGGAAGCGGTGCTCGGTATCGAGGCAGTCGGCGAAGCCGGCCTGACGGAGCTTGATCGTCGAACTGACGTTGTCGAAGCCGGAGGTGAAGATGAACTCCCCGAACTCCCAGCGCACCAGGTCCTCGTAGGGCGTGCTCACCAGGCCGTGCCGGGCGACCAGCCGCTCCCACACGTCCCGCCGGTCGGCCATCGCCTCGGCCAGCGGGACCGGCTGCGGCTCGGCGTGCTCCATCCCGAGGTGCCGGGCGAAGGCCGGGAACAGGTGCCGCCAGCGGATCTGGTCACCGTTGGTGACGTTGTAGATCTCGCCGTCCGCGCGCGGCTCGCTCCCGGCCCAGACCGTGGCCCGGGCCAGCAGTTCGGCGTCGGTGACCTGGTAGAGGGCGTCGTACGCGGCCAGGCTCCCGGGGAACCGCAGCGGCTGGCCGAGCTCCTTGGCGATCGCGGCGTAGACGGCGATGACCATGAGCAGGTTCATCGGGTTGCCCACCGCATAGCCGATGACGCCCTCAGGGCGGAAGACCGTGAGCCGGAAGCCGCGCTCGGCCGCGACCTCGCGCAGCAGGTCCTCCTGGTCGTAGTAGAAGTTCGGTTGGATGATCCTCGGGTCGGTCTCCTTGGCGGGGGTGTTGAAGAACCCCATGTGCGCTCCGTACGCCTTGCCGCCCTGGTACAGCGTGACGTGCTCCAGGGGCGCGCCCGCCGCCGCCAGCCCGTCCAGGGTGTTGCGCAGCAGCGCGACATTGGCCTCGGACGCCTCCCGCGCGGTGGCGCGTTCGGTGTAGGCGGCGAAGACGAGGTGCGTCACGTCCCCGAGGGACGCCAGGCCGGCACGCGCGGCATCCGGATCGCCGAGGTCGACCGGGAGGTGGTCCCACTGGGTGGTCCGCGGCCGACGGCGGCTCACCCCCCGCACGCGCCAGCCCGGCCGCCTCGCGTACTCCGCGGCCGCATGCGCCCCGATGACGCCTCCGGCCCCCGTGACCAGGACGCTGCCGTGCGCGTCCGCCGTCGCCTCGCTCATAGTGTCCAGGTCCGTTCCGCTCGGTCGTCGTCCCACGGCGCCGGTCCCGGTCCGCCGCGGAGCCCTGTCCGCATCCATGCCACCCGGAGCCGCCGCTAACCCTGGCGGCCGGTACTGCGACCACGGTCCCGGTCCCGGGCTCTCGGTCCGCCCGCTCCCGACCAGCCCCGGCTGCACCTGCGAGCGAGCCGTGCGGATGACCCGCTTCGGCGGTCCGGACGTCCTCGACGTCGTCGACATCCCCGAGCCGGAGTCCGGTCCGGGGCAGTAGCTCTACGACGTCTCCGCCGCCGGCGGCGACGGGGCCGACACGCACCATCCTGGGCCGCCCACGTGGATTCTCGCGCTGCGACCGGGAGGCCGCCGGTCCACCTCAAGCGCGCCCGCCCGGGCCCGCCACGCGGTAGGCGAAGGCTGCCTGCAGCGCGCAGACGAACCCATGCCGACGAAGAGCACGGAGAGCACCACGCCTCGCTGCATGCGCACCGTTCAGTTCCGGACGCTGTGTCAGGGTGGGCGCGCGGAGCCAGGCCCTAGCCTCACGTGCATGCGAGCTGTGCAGATCACCCGCTTCGGCGGCCCGGAGGTCATGGACGTCGTCGACCTTCCCGACCCCACTCCCGGGCCGGGTCAGCAGCTCTACGAGGTGAGCTCCGCGGGCGTGAACTTCGCCGACACCCACCAGATCGAGAACAGCTACCTCGCCGAGCAGCGGCTGCCGCTCGTTCCGGGGGCGGAGTTCGTCGGCACCCCGGTCGGGGGCGGGCAGCGCGTCGTCGGCCTCCTCGACGGCGGCGGTTACGCCGAGAAGGTGGTGGCGAACGACGTCCTCACCTGGCCGGTGCCCGCCGGCGTCAGCGACGAGCAGGCGCTGGCCGTCGTCCTCCAGGGTTCCACCGCGTGGCACCTGCTGCGCACCAGCGCCCACCTGGCCGAGGGCGAGTCCGTCGTCGTCATCGCCGGTGCCGGCGGCGTCGGCTCGCTGGCAGTGCAGCTCGCCCGCCGCTGGGGCGCCGGCCGGGTCATCGCCACCGCCTCCAGCCCGGCGAAGCGGACGCTCGCCGAGGACCTCGGCGCACACGCCACCGTCGACCCCGCGCTCGCCGACGAGGACCCCAAGCAGTTCACCGCAGCGCTGCGCGAGGCCAACGGCGGCAAGCCGGTCGACATCGTGCTGGAGATGACCGGCGGCAACGTCTTCGCCGGTTCCCTGTCCGCCCTGGCGCCGTTCGGCCGGCTGGTCACCTACGGCATGGCCGCGCGGCAGCGGACCCACTCGGTACCCCCGGGCATGCTTCTGCAGAAGAGCCGGGCGGTCATCGGGTTCTGGCTGGCGCACTGCATGTTGCGGCCGCAGATGATGGACGCGGCCATGACGGACCTGCTGCAGCAGGTCGCCGACGGGCAGCTGCACCCGGTGATCGGTGGCCGCTACCCGTTGTCCGCCGTCGCCGAGGCACACGAGGACCTGCTGGCCCGCCGCACCACCGGCAAGCTCGTCCTCGACCCCTCCCGGTGACCCGCTGGAACGGCCGCAGGGGACCCGCCGCGAGCGCAGCGAGTGGTGGGGGCGGCCGGGGTCCTTCTCAGATCAGGCGGTTGGTCCACAACAGGCTGAGGACGGCGCCGACCAGCACCACCAGGACGCCGGCCCGCACGAACCACGGGCTGATGTCCTTGGGCTCGGTCGTGTAGCCGATCTGGCTGCCCAGGTCCGAGTAGACCTGCTCGAGCTCCGCCGCGCTGGCGGCCTCGCTGAAGCTGCCGCCGGTCTGGTCGGCGATCTCCTCGAGCGCCCCCCGGTCGACCGGCACCGGCACCCGCTCGCCGTCGATGTCGAGCGTTCCGTAGTCGGTGCCGAAGGCGATGGTGGAGACGGGCACCCCTGCGGCGCGGGCGGCGTCGACGGCTTGCGTGTTGTCCCGGCCGACGGTGTTGGTGCCGTCGGAGAGCAGCACGATCCGCGCCGGAGGCGGCTCCTCGCCGGTGCTCTCCAGCGACGCCTGGAAGTTCTCGATCGCCGCCAGCGAGGTGAAGATCGCCTCCCCGATCGCCGTCGCCTCGGCGAGGTCGAGGTTCTCGATGGCCACCGCCACCTGCGCCCGGTCGGTGGTCGGGGGGACCACGGTCGTGGCGGTGCCGGCGAAGGTGACCAGACCGAGGTTGATCCGCTCGGGCAGCACGTCGACGAACTCGGTGGCCGCCCGCTGCATCGCCCGGAACCGCGTGGGCTCGACGTCCTCGGCCTCCATCGACAGCGAGACGTCCACGGCCATGACCACCGTGGCCTTCTCCCGCGGCACCCGCACCTCGGTGCTCGGCACGGCCAGCGAGACGACCAGCGTGGCGAGACCGAGCGCGACGACCCCGAAGGCGAGGTGCCGCTTCCAGCCCGGCCGCCTGGGCACCAGCGAGCCGAGCAGCGCCACGTTGGTGAACCGGGCGGCGTACGCCTTGCGCCGCAGCTGGAGCACCACGTAGACCGCGACGAGCAGGGCGACCACCAGCAGGGCCAGCAGCCACCACGGGGACTGGAAGGTCATCGGGAGGCCCCTCCGTTGCCGGCACGCCGGCGTTCGGCGACGAAGCGGACGACGTCCATGAGCCAGTCACGGTCGGTCCGCAGTTGCAGGTGGCCGGCGCCGGCCCGGCGCAGCGCTGCGGCCACCTGCTCGCGCTGGGCGGCGGCGCCCTCGGCGTAGCGAGCGCGGAACTCGGCGTCGCCGGTGGGCACCTCGAGGGTCTGGCCGGTCTCGGGGTCGACCACGGTGAGCAGGCCGACGTCGGGGAGCTCCAGCTCCCGGGGGTCGAGGACCTCGACGGCGAGCAGCTCGTACCGGGTACCCAGGCCACGCAGCGGCCGCTCCCAGTCGCTGTCGCCAAGGAAGTCGGAGATCACCACGACCAGCCCGCGGCGGCGCAGCGGGCGGCGCAGCGTCTCCAGCGCCGCCGCGAGATCCCCGCGCCGGCCGCTGGCGGCCCGCGGTGTGGCCACCACGGAGTGCAGCAGCCGCTCGGCGGCCAGCCGGCCGGGCATCGCCGGGTAGCGGTCGACCCGCTCCCCTGTGGTGACGACGGCGCCGAGGCGGTTGCCGCCGTGCACGGTGAGGTGGCCGACGGCGGCCAGGCCGGCGATCGCCAGGTCGCGCTTCTGGCAGTTGGCGGTGCCGAAGTCCAGGCTGGCCGACAGGTCGACGACCGCCCACGTCTCCAGTTCACGGTCGGCGATCGTCTCGCGGACGTGCGGCACCTGGGTGCGGGCGGTCACCGGCCAGTCCATCCGCCGGACGTCGTCGCCGGGGTGGTAGGTCCGGGAGTCGCCGGCCTCGCTGCCGGAGCCGGGCACCAGGCCGAGGTGGTCACCCTGCAGCAGTCCGTCGAGCCGCCGGCGCACGGTGAGCTCCAGCCGCCGGAGCAGGACGTCGGCGGGGCCGTCGGTGAACCGCGGTGGTGCACCGTCGTCCTCCGTCGCACCCCCGTCCGCGGCCGACCCGGGCGTCGCCGGGTGCAGCAGCAGGCCGGGGTGCTCGGGCGCGGCCGGGAGCGGTTCCTCCCGGCGACGGCGGCGGATCACGTCTGCTGCGGCCCGGGGACGGCGCCGTTGGAGCTGCCGTGCCCGCCGGCCGCGGACGCGCCGCCGGCGACCGGTCCGCCGGGCCCCTGCGGACCGGGGCCGTAGGACCGCCCGACCGGAGCCTGCGGGGCGCCCTGCCCCCACGGGCCGCCATTGGGCATGCCCTGCGGCGGGCCGAAGAACGGACCGCCGTGCCCCGGCGGCACCGACGGCCCGCCCGGCACCCCGGGACCGCCGCCGGACGCGCCCTGCCGCGGGGCCACCTGCGGCAGCGGGACCGTCTGCACGATCCGCTTGACGATGTGGTCGGCCGGCACGCCGTCGGCCAGCGCGTCGTAGGAGAGCACCAGACGGTGGCGGAGGACGTCCGCGGTGATGTCGAGGACGTCCTGCGGCAGCACGTAGTCCCGGCCCCGCACCAGAGCCAGTGCACGGCTGGCGGCGATCAGGCCGAGCGAGGCGCGCGGGCTGGCGCCGTAGGAGACCCAGCCGGCGACGTCGTCCATCCCGTGCTCGCGCGGCGAGCGGGTGGCGATCACCAGCCGGACGACGTAGTCGACCAGGGCGTGGTGCACGAAGACCTGTGAGGCCGTGCGCTGCAACCGGCGCAGCTCACCCGGGGCGAGCACCGTCTCGGGCACCGGCGGCTCGGAGCCCATCCGGTAGATGATCTCGCGCTCCTCCTCGGAGCTGGGGTAGTCGACCAGCACCTTCATGAGGAAGCGGTCGCGCTGGGCCTCGGGCAGCGGGTAGACGCCCTCGGACTCGATCGGGTTCTGGGTGGCGAGCACCAGGAACGGGTCGGGCAGCGGGTGGGTGACCCCGCCGATGGAGACCTGCCGCTCGGCCATGACCTCCAGCAGCGCCGACTGCACCTTGGCCGGTGCCCGGTTGATCTCGTCGGTGAGCACGAAGTTGGCGAACACCGGGCCCAGCTCGGTGTCGAAGGAGTCCTGACCGGACTTGTAGATGCGGGTGCCGATGATGTCGGCGGGCACGAGGTCGGGTGTGAACTGCAGGCGGGAGAAGCTGCCACCCACCACGGTCGCCAGCGTCTCGACCGCCAGGGTCTTGGCGACGCCGGGCACGCCTTCGAGCAGCACGTGACCACGGGCGAGCAGCGCGACGATCATCCGCTCCACCAGCCGGTCCTGGCCGACGATGACGCGCTTGATCTCGAAGATCACCCGCTCCAGCCGGGCGGCGTCGACGGAGGGCGGCACGGGCGCCTGCGGGTGGGCGGGCACGCTCTCGGTCGGGGTGCTGGCAGCGCTGGACACGTGGCTCCCTGGTCGTGCCGGGCCGCGACTGCCCGGCTCGGGCAGGCCGTCGACGGGGCGGTGTCGTCCCGGCCCCCTGCCCAGTGTCCTACACGAATCCGGTGCGGCCACCCCCCGCCGACACAGGCCCGCCCGGCCGTCGCCGGCGAATCGGCGCAGCCGCGTCGGGACCCCTGCCCGCGGGCGTTCCGGACTGCTAGCCTCGCGTCTGCGTCGGGCAGCTCCCCCCGTGGCTGCCCGACGCCCCACTGCCCGCGGCTCACCGCACCGGCGGCAGGCCCGTCAGCGGGCGCTCGGCCGCACCGCGCCGACGTATCCCCGCCACCACATGGGCGACACCTTCACCACGTCGCCGCTCTGCGGCGCCTGCACCACCCGGTCGCCACCCAGGTAGATCGCCACGTGCGTGATCGACCGCGGATTGCTGGGATCGGTGCCCCAGAAGACCAGGTCGCCGGCGCGCAGGTCGTCGCTGGAGACCTTGGGCAGCGCCGCGTACTGGTCGCGACTGTTCCGGGGGATGGGGATGCCCGCGCGGGCGTACGCGTGCTGGGTCAGGCCGCTGCAGTCGAAGCCGACGATGCCCAGGTCCGGATCCTGCCCGGGGCCGGGTCCGCGGGTACCCCCGCCACCCCACGCGTACGGGGTGCCGAGGTAGGCCATGGCGGTGTCGATCGCCCGCTGGGCGACGGAGGCGTCCCCGGTCCCGGCAGGCGGGGCCGGGCTGGTCGAGCCGCCACCGCTCGACGACGGCGTGCCGGCGACCGGAGCAGGAGCCGGAGCAGGAGCCGGAGCGGGCGCCGGAGCCGGAGCCGCAGCGGGAGCGGACGACGCGACGACGAGCGCCGCGGTCCGCTCCTCGGCGGCGCGGGCGCCGACGAGGGTCTGCAACTGCTGCTGGGCCGCGCCGAGCTCCTCCTGGAGCTGCTCCTCCTCGGCGGCGAGCGAGGCCGCCTGGGCGCGGGCGGAGATCTCCGCCGTCCGCGCGATCTCCAGCGTGGCGGCGGCCTCCGTCTGGAGGGCATCCGCCTGGACCAGAGCGACCTGCGCGACGGCATCCGCCCGGTCTGCCACCACCTTGAGCTCGGCGACCCGGCCGAGGACGTCGGACCGGTGGCTGCCGGCCGCCTCGAGCAGCGCGGCGCGCTCCACGAGCTGACCCGGATCGCCGGCGGTGACCAGGGCCGTCGCGCCGGCGTAGGTGCTGCCCTCCATGTAGCTGCGCCGGGCGAACACGGCCACGTCGTCGCGCGCCACACCCAGCTCGGCCGCGGCCTGCGCGGACGCCGCGGCGGCGGAGTCGGCGTGCGCCCGCGCGGCCTCGAAGGACTCCTGGGTCGCCTGGTACTCGTCGAGCGCGATCGCCGATACCGCGCGGGCGGCGTCCACCGAGGCCTGGGCGGCCGTCAACCGCCCGCGGAGCTCCCCGATGCGCCCGGTGACCGCGTCGGCCTGCGCCTGCGCCGCCTCGATCCGGCTGTCACCGGGACGGCGGGGCGCCGCGTCCGCGACCGCGGGGGTGAGCCCGAGGACGACCAGGCCGGCCAGCGCCGTCCCGACCACCCGCAGTGCCGTGCGAGCCCCCGAAGGGCGGGCCGTACCGCTCCGGATACCGCTGTCCACGTCTTCGGACCTCTTCCAGCACATCGACGACCGGCACCCCGGGAGGGCGCCGCTGTGCTGGTGTTCGGTGCGGACGGGGACGTCGTTGAGCGCTCCTCACCCCGAAGGGTGGGACGGCCGGGTGCGGAGCGCCGTCGCCCCGGGAGCCTGCCGACTCCCGGCTGCTCAGTTGACCCTGCGGTCGGAGCCGGACCAGAACTCCTCGCGCAGCTTGAACTTCTGGATCTTCCCGGTGGCGGTCCGGGCCAGCTGGTCGCGGAACTCGACCCGCTTGGGCGCCTTGTAGCCGGCCAGGCGCGCCCTGCAGTGGGTGATGATGTCGGCCTCCGTGGCCTGCTCCCCCTCGGCCAGGACGACGATCGCGGTCACCATCTCGCCCCACTTGTCGTCGGGGATGCCGATGACCGCCACCTCCGCGATGGCCGGGTGGCTGAAGACGACGTCCTCGACCTCGATCGAGGAGACGTTCTCGCCGCCCGTGATGATCACGTCCTTCTTGCGGTCGGAGATCGTCAGGTAACCGTGCTCGTCGATCGATCCGCCGTCGCCGGTGTGGAACCAGCCGCCCTCCAGCGCCTCCGCCGAGGCGTCGGGGTTCTCCCAGTAACCGGCCAGCACGGTGTTGCTGCGCGCGAGCACCTCGCCGCTGTCGCTCACCGCCATCCGCGTGCCGATCACGGGCACCCCGGCGCGGGACAGCCGCTTGGCGCGTTCTTCGGCGTCCAGGCCGTCGTACTCGGCGCGCGGCCGGTTGATGGTGAGCAGGGGCGCGGTCTCGGTGAGGCCGTAGATCTGGTTGAACTCCCACCCGAGCTCGGCCTCGACGCGGGCGATGGTCCGCGAGGGCGGCGGCGCACCGGCGACGACGATCCGCACCCGATCGCGCCCGGGGATCTCGCCGTCCCAGTCCCCGGCGGCCTCCAGGACGGCGTTCCAGACCGCCGGCGCCCCCGCCATCACCGTCACGCCGTGCTGGTCGACGCGGCGCAGGATCTCCGCGCCGTCGATCTTCCGGATCACCACCTGGCGAGCGCCGACCCCCGCCATGGCGTACGGCAGGCCCCAGCCGTTGCAGTGGAACATCGGCAGGGTGTGCATGTAGACGTCCCGGTCGCTGACCTGCATGTGCATGCCGAAGGTGACCGCGTTGACCCAGATGTTGCGGTGGGTCATCTGCACGCCCTTGGGCCGCGCCGTCGTGCCGCTCGTGTAGTTGATGGTCGCCGTGGCGTCCTCGTCTGGCTCCGACCACGGCCGGGGCTCGGCGTCGAAGCGGAGCAGCTGCTCGTACTCCTCCCCCGTCCCGAAGCGGTGCTCGGCCCGCACGCTCTTCAGCGAGGTCTCCAGCTCGGGGTCGACCAGCAGCACCCGGGCACCGGAGTGCCCGACTATGTACTCCACCTCCTCCGGCTGCAGCCGGAAGTTGATCGGCACGGCGACGCGGCCCGACGACGGCACGGCCAGCAGCAGCTCGAGCAGCCGGGCGGAGTTGTGGCTCACGATCGCCACCCGCTCCCCCTCGCCGATGCCCAGCGCGTCGAGCCCGGCCTGCAGGGCGCGGCCCCGCCGGGCCACCTCCCGGTAGGTGACGTCCCCGAGCGACGGGGCGGGCTGCGCCGGCTCGTCGACGACGCCGACGCGGTCGCCGTAGACCAGCTCGGCGCGGTCGAGGAAGTCGCGACTGGTGAGGGGGACGCGCATGCCGGCTCCCGGAGGTGCTGGGCCGGCACGAGGCCGGCCGAAGACGTGGTCCCCGTCACGCTATCGGCCGTCGGGGACGACGACGAACCGGTGCGCTCCGCTCAGGCCGATGGCGCGGAACCAGCCGGAGGAGCCGACGTCGCATCCCGCGGCCACGTCGTCGCCTGGCCGCTGTTCGCGACGACCAGGTCACCCGGGCTCACGGGCCCTGGCTCGCCACCGGTCGTGAGCCAGCACACCGTCAGCCGGCCGCGACCAGCTTCGGCAGGGCGCTCCCGATCGGCTCCCGGACGACGAGGTCCGCCACGTCGTCGTACGGCGTGGGCTGGGCGTTGACCACGACGACGCGCGCACCGTTCGCCACCGCGATGTCGACGAGGCCGGCCGCCGGGTGCACGGTCAGGGAGGTGCCGACCGCGAGGAGCACGTCGCAGTCGGCGGCGGCCGCCGCCGCGGCGTCGATCACCGCGGGGTCGAGCATCTGCCCGAAGCTGATCGTCGCCGACTTGAGGATGCCGCCGCAGGCCCGGCACGCGGGGTCGGGATCCCCGGCCGCCACCCGGTCCAGCGCCTCCTGCATCGTCGTCCGCGCGCGGCAGCCCAGGCACTCGACCTCGTGCACGGTGCCGTGGATCTCCAGCACCCGGTCGGGCGCCGACCCGGCGGCCTGGTGCAGGCCGTCGACGTTCTGGGTGATCAGCGTGCGCAGCCGCCCCTGGCCCTCGAGGTCGACCAGGGCCGCGTGCCCCGCGTTGGGGCGCACGTCGAGCGCGCCCATGTCCCGGCGCATCAGCCAGGCCCGGCGGCGGATGTCGGGGTCGCCCACGTAGTACGACAGCGTCACGAGCTTCTCGGCGTCCGGATCGCGCGTCCAGACGCCGTTCGGTCCCCGGTAGTCGGGGATGCCGCTGTCGGTCGAGATGCCCGCGCCGGTGAGCGCGGTGATGCGGGAGGCGGCGGTGAGCCAGCCGGGCAGGGGTTCGGGGACGACGCCGGTCACGCCCGCCACGGTAGGGCCGCGCGGCGGGTTCCCGCGCGCGCCGGCCGCCCGGCCGGCGGGAGGAGCAGGACGACCGCGCAGGCGTAGGCGCCGCCCAGCAGCGGCGCGATGGGACGCCGGTGCACGGCCCCACGCCCCCGGGCGGAGGCGTGCCCTCCCCGGGGCACGCGTCCCCCGAACGCCGGTTGCGACGGGTGCGGCGGTCCGGGCGGCACGGACACCGCCGGACCCGGGCCCGCCGACGTGTTTCCCGGGCCGTGATACAGGTCACCGGGTGAGGGAAGGGTCGCCTGACTCGGTCCACCCGGCCGCGAACTGGGATGATCGAGGGTGGTCAACGAAGCGTGATGAACCACGAGGGGTAGGCGCAGAGCAGTGGCAGCCAGCAAGGACACCTTCGGAGCACGGGCGACGCTCTCCGTCGACGGCACCGACTACGACATCTACCGGCTCGACGCGGTGGAGGGCTCCGAGAAGCTGCCCTTCAGCCTCAAGGTCCTCCTCGAGAACCTGCTGCGCACCGAGGACGGTGCGGACATCACCGCCGATCACATCCGGGCGATCGCCAACTGGGACCCGTCGGCCGAGCCCGACCAGGAGATCCAGTTCACCCCGGCGCGCGTGGTCATGCAGGACTTCACGGGCGTCCCCTGCATCGTCGACCTCGCCACCATGCGCGAGGCCATGGCCGACCTCGGTGGCGACCCGAACAAGATCAACCCGCTCGCGCCGGCCGAGCTGGTCATCGACCACTCCGTGATCGCCGACGTCTTCGGCACGCCGGAGAGCTTCGAGCGCAACGTCGAGATCGAGTACGAACGCAACGGCGAGCGCTACCAGTTCCTCCGCTGGGGCCAGGGCGCGTTCGACGACTTCAAGGTCGTCCCCCCGGGCACCGGCATCGTCCACCAGGTGAACATCGAGCACCTGGCGCGCGTGGTCTTCCCGCGCCAGGAGGGCGACAAGGTCATCGCCTACCCCGACACCTGCGTCGGCACCGACAGCCACACCACGATGGTCAACGGCCTCGGCGTGCTGGGCTGGGGCGTCGGCGGCATCGAGGCCGAGGCCGCGATGCTCGGCCAGCCCGTCTCGATGCTCATCCCCCGCGTGGTCGGCTTCAAGCTGACCGGTCAGCTGCCCGACGGCGCCACGGCGACCGACCTCGTGCTGACCATCACCGAGATGCTCCGCGAGCACGGTGTGGTCGGGAAGTTCGTCGAGTTCTACGGCGCCGGCGTCTCCGCCGTCCCGCTGGCCAACCGCGCCACGATCGGCAACATGAGCCCGGAGTTCGGCTCCACCGCGGCGATGTTCCCCATCGACGAGGAGACCATCACCTACCTCACGCTCACCGGCCGCTCCGAGGAGCAGGTCAAGCTGGTCGAGGCCTACGCCAAGGAGCAGGGCCTCTGGCACGACCCGTCCCGCGAACCGGCCTTCTCCGAGTACCTGGAGCTGGACCTCGCCACCGTCGTCCCGTCGATCGCCGGGCCGAAGCGCCCGCAGGACCGCGTGGCGATCACCGAGGCGAAGCCGGCGTTCCGCACGTCGCTGGCGAACTACGTGGCCGACGACGAGACCGGCGGCGAGGACCGCAAGCCCGGAGTTCCCGGCCAGGAGCAGCCCTACGGCGTCGAGTCCGCGGCCGACGAGGCCTCGGCCGAGTCCTTCCCCGCGTCCGACCCGGTCAGTCCCTTCGCCTCCGGCAACGGGGAGGCCGGCAAGCCGAACCACCAGACCGTCCCGGACCGGGTGCCCGACCGCCCCTCCAAGCCCACCCGGGTGGTCATGGAGGACGGCACGGAGACCTACGTCGACCACGGCCACGTCGTGATCGCCGCGATCACCTCCTGCACCAACACCTCCAACCCGCAGGTGATGATCGGCGCCGCGCTGCTGGCGAAGAACGCCGTCGAGCGCGGTCTGACCAGCAAGCCGTGGGTGAAGACGACGCTGGCCCCCGGGTCCAAGGTCGTCATGGACTACTACGAGAAGGCCGAGCTCACCCCGTACCTGGAGAAGCTGGGCTTCTACCTGGTGGGCTACGGGTGCACCACCTGCATCGGCAACTCCGGCCCGCTCCCCGAGCCGGTCTCCAACGCCGTGAACGAGGCCGACCTCGCCGTCGTCTCGGTGCTCTCGGGCAACCGGAACTTCGAGGGCCGGATCAACCCCGACGTCAAGATGAACTACCTGGCGTCCCCGCCGCTGGTCATCGCCTACGCCCTGGCCGGCTCGATGGATGTCGACCTGAACAACGAACCCCTCGGCCAGGACGCCGACGGCAACGACGTCTTCCTGCGCGACATCTGGCCCTCTCCGCAGGAGGTCCAGCGGGTCATCGACCACGCCGTCTCGGCCGAGCAGTTCGGCCGCAGCTACGAGGACGTCTTCGCCGGCACCGAGCAGTGGCAGAACCTGCCCACGCCCACCGGTGACACCTTCGAGTGGGCCGAGGAGAGCACCTACGTCCGGCGTCCTCCGTACTTCGAGGGCATGCCGGCCGAGCCTGCTCCGGTCGAGGACATCACCGGCGCCCGCACCCTCGCGGTGCTCGGCGACTCGGTCACGACCGACCACATCTCCCCGGCCGGTTCGATCAAGGCCGACAGCCCCGCGGGCAAGTACCTGCGCGAGCACGGGGTGGACCGTCGCGACTTCAACTCCTACGGCTCGCGCCGCGGGAACCACGAGGTCATGATCCGCGGCACCTTCGCCAACATCCGGCTGCGCAACCAGCTGGTGCCCGGCACCGAGGGTGGGGTCACCAAGAACCACCTGACCGGCGAGACGACGACGATCTACGACGCCTCGCGCGCCTACATCGACGCCGGCATCCCGCTGGTCGTGCTGGCCGGCAAGGAGTACGGGTCCGGCTCGTCGCGCGACTGGGCCGCCAAGGGCACCGCGCTGCTGGGCGTCAAGGCCGTCATCGCCGAGAGCTACGAGCGCATCCACCGCTCGAACCTCATCGGCATGGGCGTCCTGCCGCTGCAGTTCCCCGAGGGCGAGAACCGCGAGTCGCTCGGCCTGACCGGCGACGAGGAGTTCACCATCACCGGGATCACCGCGCTGAACGACGGCGAGGTCCCGCGCACGGTGAAGGTGAAGGCCGGCGAGGTGGAGTTCGACGCCCGCGTCCGGATCGACACCCCCGGTGAGGCGAACTACTACCGCAACGGCGGGATCATGCAGTACGTCCTGCGGTCGCTGCGCGGCTCCGCCGCCTGATCCGGAGGGACTGAGTCGTGGACCTGGGCCTGGGTGGCCGCGGATTCCTGCTGACCGGCGCGAGCCGGGGGCTGGGGTTCGCGACCGCCCGGGCCCTCGTCGACGACGGGGCCCGGGTGCTGGTCAGCTCCCGGTCCGAGGACGGCGTCGCGCAGGCGGTCACCGCGCTGGGCGGGCCGCCGTCCGCGCACGGGCTGACCGCCGACCTCGCCGACGCGGCGGCCGCGGAGCGGCTGGTCACCGCAGCCCGTGACCGCCTGGGCGGGGTCGACGGCGCGCTCATCTCGGTGGGCGGCCCGACCCCCGGCTCGGTGCTGCAGACCGCCGAGGACGACTGGCGCGCCGGCGTCGACACGGTGCTGCTCGGCCCGCTGCGCCTGGTGAAGGCGCTGGTGCCCCACCTCGGCGAGGGCGCCGTCATCGTGTTCGTCCTCTCCACCTCGGTGCGCCAGCCGATCGGGCACCTGGCGATCTCCAACGGCCTGCGCCCCGGGCTGGCGATGACGGCGAAGGCGCTGGCCGACGAGCTGGGACCACGGGGCATCCGGGTGCTCGGACTGCTACCGGGGACCATCGCGACCGACCGGATCACCGAGATCGAGGCCGCGTCCGGGGAGGCGGCCGCCATGCGCGCGCGAACCGAGGCCGGCATCCCGCTGCGCCGGGTCGGCCGCCCCGAGGAGTTCGCCCGGGTGGCGGCGTTCGCCCTCTCCCCGGCCGCCTCCTACCTCACCGGGACGATGGTCGCCGTCGACGGCGGCGTCACCCGCGCCCTGTGACCACTGCTCCGTGACTCCCGCCGTTCCGTCCCCGGTGCTGGTCGCCTGCGCCCACGGCACCCGCAACCCCACCGGCCGCCGGCTGATCGCCGAGCTCGCCCTCGCCGCCCGAGCCCGGCGCGCCGGGCTCGTGACGACCGCGGCGTTCGTCGACGTGCAGCCACCCACGGTCGTCGACGTCGTGGCCGGTCTGTCGGCCGAGGGACGGCCGGCGGTCGTCGTCCCGCTGCTGCTGTCGGGCGGCTACCACGTGCACGTGGACATCGCCCGGGCCGTGGCGCAGGCCGACGGCGCCATCGCGGCCCGGCCCCTCGGGCCCGATCCGCGGCTGGCTGCCGTGCTGCGCGACCGGCTCGTGCAGGCCGGCGCCGACCCCGGTGATCCCCGCACCGCCGTCGTGGTCGCCGCCGCCGGCTCCAGCGACCACCGCTCCGTGGCCGACGTGGAGCGGACGGCGGCGCTGCTGCAGGAGGCGTGGAGTGGTCCGGTCACCACCGGATACGGCTCCGCCGCCCGCCCCGCGGTGCCCGACGCGGTCACGGCTGCCCGGGCCGCCGGTGCCGCGACCGTCGTGGTCGCGTCCTACCTGCTCGCGCCGGGCCACTTCCACGACAAGCTCCGCGGGGCGGGCGCCGACGTCGTCACCGCTCCCCTGCTGCCGGACGAGCGGATCGCCGCGGTCCTGCTCGACCGGTACGACGCCGCGGTCGGCGTCCGCACCGGCTCGCTGACCCGGCCGGGCACCACCGGCACGCTGCGGCGCTGACCTACTGTGGAGCTCGATGGAGCGCCAGCCGACGACCGACGAGGTGCCGGACCCGTCGCCGGAGTCGCCGGCGTCGGAGAACGGCTCCCAGCCGGCTGCCTCCACCGGCGGTGAACGCTCTACCTCCACTAGAGGGTCAGTTCCACGTCGCAGCTGGCGCCGTCCGGTCGCCGCCCTGGCCACCGCCGGGCTGACCGTAGCGCTGGGGTTCGCGCTCACCGTCCAGATCCGGAGCACGGCCGAGCCGGAGGTCCGGGACCTGCGGCGCGAGCAGGACCTCGTCCTCATCCTCGACGAGCTCAACGCCCGCGAGGAGGCGCTGCGACGGCAGATCGGCGAGACCCGGCAGACCGTCGAGGAACTCAGCAGCGGCCAGGAGCAGTCCGGCAGCGCCCTGGCCGAGGCCCGGACACGCGCCGAGGCCATCGGCATCCTCGCCGGCACGCTCCCGGCCACGGGCCCCGGCCTGCGCATCACGATCCAGGATCCGGACGGCGCGGTACCGGCGTCGGTGGTGCTCGGCGCGATCCAGGAGCTCCGGGGCGCCGGCGCGGAGGCCCTCCAGGTCGACGGCGTGCGGGTGATCGCGTCCAGCGCGGTCACCGGAACCCCGGGCGACCTGCGCATCGACGGCGAGCGGCTGAGCGCCCCCTACGACGTCCGTGCCGTCGGCCCGCCGGCCGCGATGGCCGTCGCGCTCCAGGTCTCCGGCGGCATCATCGCCGACATCGGCCGGGTGGGCGGCAAGGCCGTTGTCGAGCAGGCCGACGTCGTCACGGTCGACGCCACCGTCGGCTGAGCGCCGCTCACTGCGGGATGAGCAGCCCCCGCAGCTCCTCGGTGAGCGCCTCCCGGGCCTCCGGGTGCTGGTCCCAGGCCGCGGGAGTCGCCTGGAACAGCGAGATCCGCCACCGGCCGCGCCCCTCGTCGACGGCGACCATCGTGTGCACGGCGTTCAGGTCGGGGTCGAGGTCGCTGCCGCCGGCGGGGATCATCCCGGCGTGCGCCGTCAGCATCGCGACGCCCTCGCCGATCGGCCGCACCGAGCGGACCACCGCGACATAGGCGGGGGTCTGGTGGGAACCGAAGACCTGGCGCAGGTCCGCGGCGATGGAGAGCCGACCGCGGTGATGCGTGCCGTCGAATCCGATGATGTCGCCGTCGTCGGCGAACCCGGCCGCCACCGCCGCACCGCTGCGCCGGTTCCACCCGTCGATGAACTGGGCGTAGAGCGAACGGATCTGGGTGTCCTGCGGGTGCGCTGCGGTCACGTCTCCTCCTCGCTGGCGTCCGCCGGTTCGTCCGACGCCTGCTGTGGTTCTGCGTGACCGCGCCAGCCCGGTCACGTGCCCCGGGCTGCGGTCGCCTGGGACAGGAGTGACGCTAGTGGTCGCGAGCGCTCGCTCGTCCGACCCCCGCCGGAGTTCCACCCCGTCTGATCTGCTCGTTCGACCGTTTCCCGAGCGCCCGCGACAGCCCGTGCCCGGCTGTGCGCGCAGCGCCACGAGAACTCGGTGCGGTCACCCGACAGCGGCGGCGTCGTGCTCGTTGCGGGCGAACTGGGTCCGGTAGAGATCGGCGTACCGGCCGTCCCGGGCGAGCAGCTCCTCGTGGGTCCCCTGCTCGACGATCCGACCACCGTCGACCACCAGGATCTGGTCCGCGCTGCGGATGGTGGAGAGCCGGTGGGCGATGACCAGGGAGGTGCGCCCGGCCAGTGCGGTGTCGAGCGCGTGCTGGACCGCGGCCTCGGACTCGCTGTCCAGGTGGGCGGTCGCCTCGTCGAGGATGACGATGCCGGGCGCCTTGAGGAGCACGCGGGCGATCGCCAGGCGCTGCTTCTCGCCGCCGGAGAGCCGGTAGCCCCGGTCGCCCACCACCGTGTCCAGCCCCTCGGGCAGCGAGTGCACGAGGTCGCCGATGCGGGCGCCGGTCAGCGCATCCCACAACTGCTCGTCCGAGGCCTCCGGGCGGGCGTAGCGGAGGTTGGCGCGGATGGTGTCGTGGAAGAGGTGCGCGTCCTGGCTGACGACGCCGATGGCGTCGCGGAGGGAGCCGAAGGTGGCATGCCGGACGTCCACTCCCCCGACCCGGACGGCTCCCCCGGTCACGTCGTACAGCCGCGGTACCAGGTTGGCGATGGTCGACTTGCCCGCGCCGGAGTGGCCGACCAGCGCGACGAGCTGCCCGGGCTCCACCCGGAAGCTGACGTCGTGCAGCACGTCCACCGGCCCGCCGTGCTCGGGCAGGGACACCTCCTCCAGCGACGGCAGCGAGACATCTGCACCCGCCGGGTAGCTGAACGAGACGGAGTCGAACTCGATCGACCGGTCGTCGGCCGGCACGGGGACGGCGTCGGGCGCCTCCCGGATCATCGGCGGCAGGTCCAGCACCTCGAAGACGCGGTCGAAGCTGACCATCGCGCTCATCACGTCGACCCGCACGTTCGACAGCGCGGTCAGCGGGCCGTACAACCGGGACAGCAGCAGGGCCAGCGCCACGACGTCGCCGGCGCTGAGGGTGCCGGTGAAGGCCAGCCAGCCGCCCAGGCCGTAGACGAGCGCGGTGGCCAGCGCGGCGACCAGCGTCAGCGCGGTGAAGAACGTCCGGCCGTACATGGCCGAGAGCACGCCGATGTCCCGCACCCGCGCGGCGCGGCCTCGGAAGGACTCCGCCTCGACGGTGGGCCGGCCGAACAGCTTGACCAGCAACGCGCCGGCGACGTTGAAGCGTTCGGTCATCGTCGCGTTCATCGACGCGTTGAGCGAGTAGGACTCCCGGGTGATCTCCTGCAGCCGGCTGCCGATGCGCCGGGCGGGCATGACGAACACCGGCACGAGCAGCAGCGACAGCAGCGTGATCTGCCAGGACAGCGTGAACATGACGCCGGCGGTGAGCACCAGGCCGATGACGTTGGAGACCACGCCGGAGAGCGTGGACGTGAACGCCTGCTGGGCCCCGATGACGTCGTTGTTCAGCCGGCTGACCAGCGCGCCGGTCTGGGTGCGGGTGAAGAACGCGACCGGCATCCGCTGCACGTGCTCGAACACCTGGCTGCGCAGGTCGTAGATGACGCCCTCGCCGATCCGGGCGGAGTACCAGCGGGTGGCCAGCGAGATGGCGGCGTCGACGACCGCGAGGCCTGCGATGAGCAGCGCGATCCGGACGATGCCGGCCGCGGTGCCCTCGAGCCCGGCGATCCGGTTGACGATGTTCCCGGCCAGCAGCGGGGTGATCACCCCGATGACCGAGGACCCGACGACCAGGACCAGGAACGTGGTCAGCTCCCGCTTGTAGGGCCGGGCTATGCCGAGGATCCGCCGGACGGTCCCTTTCGGCAGCCGACGTGCGGTCACCGCCGGATCGCGCCGGAACGACCGCATCGCCGCCATGGAGGTCATGGGACCGTCCACCGAACCTCCTCCGTGCGCCGCTTCCGACCCGGCGGATCGTCCAACCGCGGCGCGACGGCGGTTGTTCCGCCGACCGTCAGCGACCGCCGGCGAGGTCGTGCAGGCGCTCCACCTGGGCGGCCCGCTCCGCCGCGTCCTGGGTCGGGAAGTCGTTGCGCACGGCCGATCGCACCAACGCCGCGGTCGCCCTGCTGGCCCCGGCCGGCGGCGCCAGCAGGGCGGCGGTGAGGTCGCCGACGACGTCGTCCAGCTCCGTCCCCGGCACGACCGCGGTGGCCAGGCCGATCGCCCGGGCCTCCGCCGCGCTCACGGCGCGGCCGGTCAGGCACAGCTCCAACGCTCGCGAGTAGCCCACCAGCTCGACCAGTGTGCTCGTCCCGGTCAGGTCGGGGACCAGGCCGAGGGTGACCTCCGGCAGCCGGAGCTGGGCGTCCTCGGCGAACACCCGCAGGTCGCAGGCGAGGGCCAGCTGCGCACCCGCGCCGATGGCGTGCCCCTGCACCGCGGCGATCGAGACGACGCCCGACGAGCGCAGCCAGCGGAAGCCTGCCTGGTAGGCGCGGATGCGCTCCTGCGCCTCCTCCACCGGCAGGCGGACGAGCTCGCCGAGCCCGCCGTGCGTGGTGGAGGAGGTGTCGAACATGCTCCGGTCCAGGCCGGCCGAGAAGGCCCGGCCCGCGCCACGCACGACGACGACGCGGACGTCGTCGTCGAGCGAGGCGCCCACGTCGGCCAAGGCCGACCAGGTGGCCGGCGTCTGGGCGTTGAGCTGGTCCGGGCGGTCGAGCGTGACGGTGAGGACGGCGCCGTCGCGGCTCGTCCGCACGAAGCCGGACCCGGACGGAGAGCTGGAGAGGTCTGCGATCACGCCTTCTTGCTATTCCGGTTGGCCCCGCCGCGGCTGCGCAGCGAGGCCCCGGACTCCGACAGGAGCCGGTGCACGAAGCCGTAGGACCGGTTCGTGGAGGTGGCCAGCGACCGGATGCTCTCGCCCTCGTCGTACCGCTTGCGCAGCTCGTCGGCGAGCGTGGACCGGTCTCCGCCGGTGATCCGCTTGCCCTTGCCGAGGTCCGCAGTGCTCGTGTCGGCCATGGCTCCCCTCCGTGTCGGCCACCGCCCACCGGCACAGAGATGCCGGGCGCGCGGCGACCCGTTGTTGGCTGTCGCCGTGGTGCCGCCGTCCCGTCGACCACGGCTCCCTCGAACCCATGATCACCCAGACGCGGGACGTCGGCCATGCGAAAGGTGACCTGCCGAGCGGGGCCCGGAGGGTCCCCCAGGAAGGTCACGGACACGCGGCACGCGCAGGGGGACGGCACCCGGCCGCGGTGTCGGCTGGAGGCCGACGATGTATCAGGCCAGTTCCACCAGGTCGGCGAGGTCCTCGCTCCAGGCGTCCTCGGTGCCGTCGGGCAGCATGATGACCTTGTCGGGGTTCAACGCCCGCACCGCGCCCTCGTCGTGGGTGACCAGCACGATGGCGCCGGCGTAGGTACGCAGCGCCTCCAGCACCTGCTCCCGGCTGGCCGGGTCGAGGTTGTTCGTCGGCTCGTCGAGCAGCAGCACGTTGGCGCCGGAGACGACCAGGGTGGCCATGGCCAGCCGGGTGCGCTCACCGCCGGAGAGCGTGCCGGCCCGCTGGTCGACGGCCTCGCCGGAGAACAGGAACGCGCCGAGGATCCGCCGCAGCTCGGTGTCGGTGCTGTCCGGGGCCGCGGAGCGCATGTTCTCCAGCAGCGACCGGTCCATGTCGATCGTCTCGTGCTCCTGCGCGTAGTAACCGATCCGCAGCCCGTGCCCCGGCTTGACCTCGCCGGTGTCCGGGCTCTCGGTGCCGGCCAGCATCCGCAGGAGGGTGGTCTTGCCCGCGCCGTTGAGCCCGAGGACGACGACGCGGGCGCCCTTGTCCACCGCGAGGTCGACGTCGGTGAAGATCTCCAGCGAGCCGTAGCTCTTCGACAGGCCCTCGGCGGTCAGCGGGGTCCGGCCGCAGTTCGCGGGCGTCGGGAACCGCAGCTTGGCGACCTTGTCCTGCACCCGGACGTCGGCCAGCCCGGCGGCGAGCCGTTCGGCCCGTTTGTCCATGCTCTTGGCGGCCTTCGCCTTGGTGGCCTTGGCGCGCATCTTGTCGGCCTGGGCGTTGAGCGTGTCGATCTTCCGCTCGGTGTTGGCCCGCTCCTGCTTGCGGCGGCGCTCGTCGGTCTCCCGCTGGGCCAGGTAGGGCTTCCAGCCGAGGTTGTAGATGTCCACGGTCGCCCGGTTGGCGTCCAGGTGCCACACCTTGTTGACGACGGCGTCGAGCAGCTCGACGTCGTGGCTGATGACGATCAGGCCACCCTTGTGGCTGGAGAGGAAGCCCTTGAGCCAGGTGATCGAGTCGCCGTCGAGGTGGTTGGTCGGCTCGTCGAGCAGCAGCGTCTCGGCGTCGGAGAACAGGATGCGGGCCAGCTCGACCCGGCGCCGCTGCCCGCCGGACAGGGTCCGCAGCGGCTGCGCCAGGACGCGGTCGGGCAGGCCGAGGTTGGTGCAGATGCGGGCGGCGTCGCTCTCCGCGGCGTACCCCCCGAGGGCGGCGAACTGGTCCTCCAGGCGCCCGTACCGACGGACGGCCTTGTCGCGCTCGGCGTCGTCGGCCGGCTCGGCCATGGCCACCTGGGCCTTGACCATCTGGTTGCGGATCACGTCGAGGCCGCGGCCGGACAGGACCCGGTCGCTGGCGGTGATGTCGAGGTCGCCGCTGCGCGGGTCCTGCGGCAGGTAACCGATCTCGCCGCTGACCTCGACCTTGCCGGTGTGCGGCAGCCGCTCCCCGGCGAGGGTGGTCAGCGTCGTCGTCTTGCCCGCACCGTTGCGCCCCACCAGGCCGATGCGGTCACCCGGCTGCACCCGCAGGTTGGCCTCGCTGAGGAGGATGCGGGCGCCGGCGCGCAGCTCCAGGCCCGTCGTCGTGATCACTGCACCCAGGGTAGGCGCTTCTCGGCCCCGTTCCGAACGGTTCGCCGGTGATTCGGGCGGCATCGCCGCGGGCACGGTGCTGCGGTGACCCCGGGGACGCGTCCGACGCAGCCGGCGGCGCCGCCGTCGGTGCCCCCGTTCCCGTACGCGGCGCACCCGCCGCAGGTCCTGCTGACCGTGGGCGCCGTCCTGCTGGTCAGCGCCGGCGCGACCCTGGCGTCGGCCTACGGTGGTCCGCTCGTGCGGGGGGCGCTCCTGGTGCTCGCCGTCGCGGCCGCCGCGGGTTCGGTCCGGGCGGACCGGGCGGGGCTGCGCAGCTCGGCCGAGACGTTCGCGGCCAGCGCGGCGGGCCTGGCGCTGGCGGCGAGCGACATCGGCGGCGCCCTCCGCACCGGTGATCCGCTGCTGCCGCTGGCCCTGACCGGCGTCTTCCTGGCGGTCGCCCGCCTCTCCCCCGCCACCGCGGCGTGGCCGCTGGCGGCGTGGGCCGGCCTACAGGTGACGGTGCTGCGCGTGCTGGGGTCGGTGCCCGAACTGCTGCGCACCGAGTTCGTCCTGGCCGTCGCGCTCGTCGGGCTGGCGGTGGCGCTGTTCGGCCGGCCGCTGGTCGCGCGGGTGGTGATGGCCACGACCGCCCCGTGGTTCGCCGCCGGGGTGCTGGCCGGGTTGGCCGAGGCCTGGACGGCGGGGGCCGGCGACCGGTGGCCGGCCGCCGCGCTGATGGCAGGTGCCGCCGGGGGGCTGCTGCTGGCGCGGCTGCGGGAGCCGCTCGACGTGCTGCTCGGCCCGCCCCGGCTGGTCCCCGTCGTCTGCGGTGCCGTGACCGGCGTCGCCGTCGCCGGCTCCTCCTCCGCCGGCGGGCCCGTCGCCGTCGCGGTGGCCGGGTTCGCCGGCGTCCTGGTCGCCGCGGTGGCGGCCGGTGAGCTGTCGGGGTGGCGCCGAGGGCTGTTCCTGCCCGTGGCGCTGTCCGGCGGCGTGCTGCTGGCTGCGTCGTCGATCGGTCGCCTGGTCGCGGGCGCCCACTGGTCGGCGCTGGCGCTGCTGCTGCTCCTGACGGCGGCCCCGACGGTGTGGGTCGCGGCGCTGCGCCCCGACGACCGGCCGGTGGCGGCTCCGACGGCGGTGGGCTGCCTGGCCGGCGCAGCGCTCCTGGGCCTGCCCGACGGCTGGGCCTCCCCCGCCGGCGCGGCTGTGCTGCTGACCGTCCTCTACGTGGCCTCGCTCGGTACGGCCGCCGCCCTCGAGCGCGACTCCCGGCGGGCCACCGTGCTCGCCGCCGCGGCCGTCGCCGCCCTGGCCGTGCTGCTCCTGGTGGCCGAGGGCGAGCGGGGACAGGTCCTGGTCCACCTGACCGTGCAGGGCGCGGCGACGCTGGCGCGGGCGGGGTGGACCGGGCGCGCGGCGCGCCGGGACGCCGGCACCGAGGACGACGCCTCGGCCGCCTGGCGGGTGGGTGCGGCCCAGCTGGTGCTCGCCGCGTGGATCGCGGCGGCGCTCGGTGGCACGGCCACGGTCGAGGCCTACACCCTGCCCGCAGCCGCGGGGCTGCTGCTGGCGGCCGGCCGCGGGCTGGTGCGCGAGGCGTCCTGGCCGTCGTGGGGGCCGGGCCTGGTGACGGCGGCAGCACCGTCGACCGCGCTCGCCGTCCTCTCCCCCGACGCACCGCGCGGGGTGCTGGTGCTGGCCGTGGCGGCGGTCGCGATGGTGGCCGGTGCCCGCGCCGGCATCCGCGCGCCGCTGCTGGTCGGGGCGCTCTCGACGCTCGTGCTGGCCCTGGGGCTCGCGGTGCGCGCGCTGCCGTGGCCGGTGGGCACCGCGCTGGTCGTGGGGACCGCGCTGCTGCTCATCGGCATGCGGCGTGAGCGCGCCCCGGTCGCCGGCTTCGCCGCCCGCCTCGCCGACCTCAGGTGAGCCCCGGCCCGGAGACGACGATGTCCCTGGAACGGGCATTCCGGGCGGCGGAATGCCCGTTCCAGGGACACTGCGTGACGAGCTCAGCCCCCTGATCGGCGGGGGGTCGGTCTAGACGCGGAAGCCGAGGGCGCGCAGCTGCTCGCGACCGTCGTCGGTGATCTTGTCCGGGCCCCACGGCGGCATCCAGACCCAGTTGATCCGGATGTCGTCGACCAGGCCGGGGCCGGGGCCACCGGTGAGGGCCTGGCGCGCCTGGTCCTCGATGACGTCGGTCAGCGGGCAGGCCGCCGAGGTCAGCGTCATGTCGATGATCGCGACGTTGCTGTCGTCGACGTCGAGGCCGTAGACCAGGCCGAGGTCGACGACGTTGACCCCCAGCTCGGGGTCGACGACGTCGCGCATGGCCTCTTCGAGGTCCTCCAGCAGCGCGGACTTGTAGGCAGGCAGGTCGCCGGGCGCGCCGTCGGTGGCCGGGGTGGCGTTCTCGGTGGTCTCGCTCATGCTGTCTGACCTCCGGTCGGGGTGGCGGGGTGGGCGGCAGGCGCAGCGGCGGTGGGCTGGGCGGCCGACACCGCTCGGGCGGACGCGTCCTTCAACGCCATCCAGCTCATCAACGCGCATTTGATGCGCGCTGGGTACCTGGACACACCGGCGAACGCGACGGCGTCCTCCAGCTCGTCCTCGAGCTTCTCGGCGACCGACGGGTCGCCCTTGGCCTGCATGAGGGTCATGAAGTGCTCCCCGGTCGCCAGGGCCTCGGTCACGCGCTTGCCGACCACCAGGTCGTACATCGCCGACACCGAGGCCTGGCTGATCGAGCAGCCCATGCCCTCGTACGACACGTCGGCGACCGTGTCGCCGTCGAGCTTGACCCGCAGGGTGACCTCGTCCCCGCACGTCGGGTTGACGTGGTGGACCTCGGCGTCGAACGGGTCGCGCAGACCGCGTCCGTGCGGGTTCTTGTAGTGGTCCAGGATGATGTCCTGGTACATCGACTCCAGCTGCAACTAGCTCACCTCGCCGGGTACAACACCGAAGAACCGCTGGGCTTCCCGGATTCCGTCGGCGAGCGCGTCGATGTCGTCGTAGCCGGTGTGCACGTAGAACGTCGCGCGCGCGGTCGCCGGCACGCCGTAGCGCCGGACGACTGGCCAGGCGCAGTGGTGCCCCACCCGGACGGCGATGCCGAGGTCGTCGAGCACCTGGCCGACGTCGTGCGGGTGGATGCCCTCGACGGTGAACGAGATGGCTCCCCCGCGGGCGACGGTGTCGGCCGGGCCGATCACGGTGACGCCGGGGATCTCGGCCAGCTTCGCCAGCGCGTAGCCGGTGAGCACCTTCTCGTGCTCCTCGACCGTGTCCATGCCGAGGGCCTGCAGGTAGTCGACGGCGGCGCCGAGCCCGATCACCTGGGCGGTCATGGGAACGCCGGCCTCGAAGCGCTGCGGCGGCGGCATGAAGGTGCTGCCCTCCATGCGCACGACCTCGATCATCGAGCCGCCGGTGAGGAAGGGCGGGAGCTTGTCCAGCACCTCGTAGCGGCCCCAGAGGACACCGACGCCCGTGGGCCCCAGCATCTTGTGGCCGGAGAACACCAGGAAGTCCGCACCCAGCGTGGTGACGTCGACCGGCTGGTGCGGCACCGACTGCGCGCCGTCGACCAGCACCAGGGCACCGACCTCGTGGGCCCGGGCGACGATCTCCTCGAGCGGGTTGATCGTGCCGAGGATGTTCGACTGCTGGGTGACCGCGACCAGCTTGGTCCGCTCGTTGACCACGTCCGACAGGTTCGAGAGGTCCAGCCGGCCGTCGTCGGTGAGGCCGAGCCAGCGCAGGGTCGCCCCGGTGCGCTCGCACAGCTGCTGCCACGGGATGAGGTCGGCGTGGTGCTCCATCTCGGTGACCACGATCTCGTTCCCCTGGCCGACCGCGTAGGTGCGGAACTCCGGCTCCTTGGCCGTGACCGCGTTGGACAGCGCGTACGCGACGAGGTTGATCGCCTCGGTGGTGTTGCGGGTGAAGACGATCTCGTTCTCGGGTGCACCGATGAACGCGCCGATCTTCGCCCGGGCGGCCTCGTAGGCACCGGTCGCCTCCTCGGCGAGCTGGTGCGCTCCCCGGTGCGGCGCGGCGTTGACGTTCTCGTAGAACCAGCGCTCGGCGTCGAGCACCTGGCGCGGTTTCTGCGAGGTGGCTCCGGAGTCGAGGTAGACCAGCCGCTTCCCGTCGCGCACGGTGCGCGTCAGGATCGGGAAGTCCGCCCGGATCGCCTCGACGTCCAGCGGCAGGGGCACCTCCGGCGCCCCGGCACCGGGACGCGAGACGGTCTGGGTCATGACTGGGCAACCTCCGCGGACGCCTTGACGTAGGACGCGTAGCCCTCGTCCTCGAGCTTGGCCGCCAGCTCCGGGCCGCCCTCGTCGACGACCTTGCCGGCGACGAACACGTGCACGAAGTCGGGCTTGATGTACTTCAGGATCCGCGTGTAGTGCGTGATCAGCAGGACGCCGACGTCGCTGTCCTCGCGGCTGCGGTTCACGCCCTCGGACACCACGCGCAGGGCGTCGACGTCGAGGCCGGAGTCGGTCTCGTCGAGGATCGCGATGGCCGGCTTGAGCAGCCGCATCTGCAGGATCTCATGGCGCTTCTTCTCACCGCCGGAGAAGCCCTCGTTGACGTTGCGCTCGGCGAACGCCGAGTCCATCTCCAGGCCCGCCATCTCGGTCTTGACGTCCTTGACCCAGGTGCGCAGCTTGGGCGCCTCGCCCTTGACGGCGGTGGCGGCGGTGCGGAGGAAGTTCGACACCGAGACGCCGGGGACCTCGACCGGGTACTGCATGGCGAGGAACAGGCCGGCGCGGGCGCGCTCGTCGACGCTCATCTCGAGCACGTTCTCGCCGTCGAGCGTGACGGTGCCCCCGGTGATCGTGTACTTGGGGTGGCCGGCGATCGAGTAGGCCAGGGTCGACTTGCCCGACCCGTTGGGGCCCATGATGGCGTGCGTCTCGCCCGAGCGGACGGTCAGGTCGACGCCGCGGAGGATCTCCTTGGCGTCCGGGTGGGTGGGCGAGTCACCGCCCACGCTGACGTGCAGGTCGCGGATCTCCAGAACGGACACTTCTCTTCTCGCTCCTTCATTCACCGGCCGCGTGGGGAAGGACGTCGTCGGACACAGCGCTTGCTTCTGTGTCGACGAGCACGTCCTCTCCCTCCACGCGGACCGGGTAGACGTCGACCGGCTCGGTGGCCGGCAGGTTGGTGGGTTCGCCGGTGCGCAGGTCGAAGCACGACCCGTGCAGGAAGCACTCGATGGTGGGAGCGCCGTCGACGGTCTCGACGTCGCCATCGGTCAGGGGGACGTCGGCGTGCGAGCACCGGTCCTCCAGGGCGTAGACCTGGCCCTCGAACCGGACGACGGCGACGTCGATGTCCGCGAGCTCGACCCTCAGAGAGCCGTTCTCCGGGACGTCGGACAGCGCGCAGACCCGCTCGAACGCCATGGTCAGGCCACCTCGACCGGCTGCTCGTCCAGGCCCGGCAGCGCGCCCAGACGGGTGTCGATGGAGGCCATCAGCCGGTCCTGCAGCTCGTTCACGCCGATGTGCTGGACGACATCGGCGAAGAAGCCGCGCACGACCAGCCGGCGGGCGGTCTCGGCGTCGATGCCGCGCGAGCAGAGGTAGAACAGCTGCTCGTCGTCGAACCGGCCGGTGGCGCTGGCGTGGCCGGCGCCGACGATCTCGCCGGTCTCGATCTCCAGGTTCGGCACCGAGTCGGCGCGGGCGCCGTCGGTGAGCACGAGGTTCCGGTTGAGCTCGTAGGTCTCGGTACCGGTGGCCGCGGGGCGGATGCGGACGTCGCCGATCCAGACCGTGCGGGCGCTCTCGCCCTGCAGCGCGCCCTTGTAGAGCACGTTGCTGGTGCAGTTGGGCACCGCGTGGTCGACCCAGAGCCGGTGCTCCTGGTGCTGGGTCTCGTCGGCGAAGTAGACGCCGAAGAGCTCCGCGGAGCCGCCCGGGCCGGCGTACTGCACGTTGCTGACCAGGCGGACCAGGTCACCGCCGAGGGTGACCACGACCTGCTTGAACGAGGCGTCCCGGCCGACGACGGCGTCGTACTGAGCCCCGTGCACCGCGCCGGGTGCCCAGTCCTGCACCGACACCAGCGTCACGTGCGCGCTGTCGCCGGCGAGCACGGTGACGCCACCGGCGTAGCGCGCCAGGCCGGTGTGATCCAGGACGACGGTCGCCTTCGCGAACGCGCCGACCTCGACGACCAGCTGGCCCCAGACGACCTCGTCGGAGCCGGTGCCGGCCAGGCCGAGGGTGACCGGGCGGTCCAGCTGCGCCTCCGCGGGCACCCGGACGACCGCGGCGCCGCCGCTGCGTTGCCGCGCGAGCGCGGCCAGCCGGTCGACCGGGTCGGGCAGCCCCTTGAGCAGCGGGTCGCCGGCCTCGGCGTGGATCAGCTCGACGCCCTCGGGCAGGTCGGTGATCCAGGTCAGGTGCGCGTCGGACGGAGCGCCGTCCAGGAGCGGACGGATCCGCTTCATCGGCGTGAAGCGCCAGGTCTCCTCGCGGCCGGTGGGCACGCCGAAGGCGTCCGGGTCGGTGGAGGTGAACCGCTCCGCCGGCGAGCCGGTCGGCGCAGGGCCGCCGTGCGAGTGCGCGCCCGGAGCCGCCTGGCCGGCGCTGCCGGTGCCCTCGGCCGGGGTGGTCGGCGGTCCGGCCTGCGCACCCACGCCCGGAGCGAAGAGCTCCGAGGCGAGGGTGGCCGGGACCGTCGTCAGGTCGGTCGTGCTGGTGTTCTCAGGACTTGCCGACATCAGCCGACGGCACCTTCCATCTGCAGCTCGATGAGCCGGTTCAGCTCGAGGGCGTACTCCATGGGCAGCTCGCGGGCGATCGGCTCCACGAACCCGCGGACCACCATGGCCATGGCCTCGTCCTCGGACAGGCCGCGGCTCATCAGGTAGAACAGCTGGTCCTCGCTGACCCGGGAGACGGTCGCCTCGTGGCCCATGGCGACGTCGTCCTCGCGGACGTCGACGTAGGGGTAGGTGTCCGACCGGCTGATCGTGTCGACCAGCAGGGCGTCGCACTTCACCGTCGACTTCGAGCCGTAGGCGCCCTCGTCGACCTGGACCAGGCCGCGGTAGGAGGTGCGGCCACCGCCACGGGCCACCGACTTCGACACGATCGTCGAGGAGGTGTGCGGGGCGGCGTGCACCATCTTGGCGCCGGCGTCCTGGTGCTGGCCCTCGCCGGCGAAGGCGATCGAGAGGACCTCGCCCTTGGCGTGCTCGCCGGTCATCCAGACGGCCGGGTACTTCATCGTCACCTTGGAGCCGAGGTTGCCGTCGACCCACTCCATGGTCGCGCCCTCGTGGGCCACGGCCCGCTTGGTGACCAGGTTGTAGACGTTGTTCGACCAGTTCTGGATGGTCGTGTACCGGCAGCGCGCGTTCTTCTTGACGATGATCTCGACGACCGCGGAGTGCAGCGAGTCCGACTTGTAAATCGGCGCGGTGCAGCCCTCGACGTAGTGCACGTAGGCGCCCTCGTCGACGATGATCAGCGTCCGCTCGAACTGGCCCATGTTCTCGGTGTTGATCCGGAAGTAGGCCTGCAGCGGGATGTCGACGTGCACGCCCTTCGGCACGTAGATGAAGGAGCCACCCGACCAGGTGGCGGTGTTCAGGGCCGCGAACTTGTTGTCACCGGAGGGGATGACCGAGCCGAAGTACTCCCGGAACAGGTCCGGGTGCTCCTTCAGCGCCGTGTCGGTGTCGAGGAAGATGACGCCCTGGTCCTCCAGCTCCTTCTGGATCTGGTGGTAGACGACCTCGGACTCGTACTGCGCGGCGACCCCGGAGACCAGCCGCTGCTTCTCCGCCTCGGGGATGCCGAGCTTGTCGTAGGTGTTCTTGATGTCCTCGGGCAGGTCCTCCCACGAGGCGGCCTGGGCCTCGGTGGAGCGCACGAAGTACTTGATGTTCTGGAAGTCGATGCCGGAGAGGTCCGAGCCCCAGTCGGGCATGGGCTTCCGCTCGAAGAGCTTCAGCGCCTTGAGCCGGCGCTCGAGCATCCACTCGGGCTCGTTCTTGCGCCGCGAGATGTCCCGGACGACGTCCTCGTCGATCCCGCGGCGGGCGGAGGCACCGGCGACGTCGGCGTCGGCCCAGCCGTACTCGTAGCGGCCGAGCTGGTCGATCTGCTCGTCCTGCGTCAGCGGCGCTGCAGGCTGCTGGATGCTGGTCATGCGGGCGTCCTCTCCCGGTCGTTCGTGGGGGTGGTGGTGCTGGACGGTGCGGCGGTGCGCTCCCGGGCGGGCCGGGACGCTCCCTGCTCACCGAGTACAGGGCGCGCGGGGACCGATCTGTTCCCTGCGCGGATGTGCTCCCGGCCGCTGCCGGGACGGGTCCCGGGCACCAGCGGCCCCGGGATGTGGGTGGTGCAGATCCCGTCGCCGTGGGCGATGGTGGCCAGCCGCTGCACGTGGGTGCCGACGAGCCGGCCGATGACCGCCGTCTCGGCCTCGCACAGCTGGGGGAACTCCGCCGCGACGTGCGCCACCGGGCAGTGGTGCTGGCAGAGCTGCCCGCCGCCGGAGAGCGCCGAAGCGGTGGCAGCGTAGCCCTCGGCGGTGAGCGCGGCGGCGAGCGCCTGCGCCCGGTCCACCGGCTGTCCCGGACGCGCCCGGACCGCCTTCTCCACGGCGGTGGACGCGCGACGCTCGAGACCGGCCAGCTGCTTCTCGGCGACGGCCCGGACGGCGTCGGGGCCGCCCGCCTCGGCGACGAACCGGAGTGCGGTCAGCGCCAGGTCGTCGTAGGCGTGCGGGAAGGCGGAGCGGCCGGCGTCGGTGAGGTGGAAGCGGCGGGCCGGACGGCCGCGACCGCGGTGGGCCTCTCGCGACTGCCGTTCCTCGACCCGCCCGGTGGCGACCAGGGCGTCGAGGTGCCGGCGGACGGCGGCCGGGGAGATGCCCAGCCGGCCGGCGAGCTCGGTGGCGGTCTGCGGGCCGTGCTCGAGGAGCAGGGCGGAGACGCGGTCGCGCGTGCGGCCGTCGTCGGCAGACGCCGACGGCCGGGGGTGCGCCGCGAGGGATTCCACAACACGAGTGTGTCCTATTTCCAGAGCCCTGCAAGCAAGGTCCACCTAAGAAACCGCCGCTCGGGGGGCCGTTCGTGAGCAGCCTCACGCCCCCGCGACGGCCCCGGTGCAGGGCCCGCGGCGAGCTCGCGAGGCGCGGGGGGCAGCGGGGCCGGTCAACTAGCATCGGTGCGTGCCGGTACTGCCCGCCTCCTTCTCGCCCACGACGATCACGCGGGTCGCGCTCGCCAACGTCCTGGCCAACGGCGCGATCGTCCTGACCGGTGGCGTCGTCCGCCTGACCGGCTCCGGGCTCGGCTGCCCCACCTGGCCGCGGTGCACCGACGACAGCTTCGTCACCACGCCGGAGATGGGCATCCACGGCGTGGTCGAGTTCGGCAACCGCCTGCTGACCTTCGTCCTGTCGGTGCTGGCCGTCGCCCTCGTCGTGGTGGTGCTCCGGTCGGCCCGCCGCGACCTGCGGCCGCTGGCCGTGGCGGCGTTCCTCGGCATCCCGGCGCAGGGCGTCATCGGCGGCATCACCGTGCTCACCGGGCTGAACCCGTGGACGGTCGCCGCCCACTTCCTCGTGTCCATGGGGCTGGTGGCCCTCACCACGGTGCTCTGGCTGCGCTCCCGCGAGCCGGGGGCCGGACAGCCGCTGGTCGGGCGTCCGTTCCGGCTGCTCGTGCGCGCCGTCGCCGCGGCGGCCGCGCTCGTCCTGGTCATGGGCACGGTGGTCACCGGCAGCGGGCCGCACAGCGGCGACCTCGAGGCGGGCCGCACCGGCCTCGACGCCGAGCTGGTCAGCCACCTGCACGCCGATGCGGTGTTCCTGCTCGTCGGGCTGACCGTCGCGCTGCTCGTGGCCCTGCACGCCACGGACTCCCCCGGCCGGATCCGCCGGGCCGCCCGCGACCTGCTGGTCGTCGAGCTGGCACAGGGCGTCGTCGGGTACGTCCAGTACTTCACCGACCTGCCGGTCGTGCTGGTGCTGCTGCACATGCTCGGCGCCGTGCTGGTCGCCGCGTACGCCGCGCGCCTGGTGTGGTCGGTGCGCGGGCCCGCCTCGGAGGCCCCGCTGACCGCCTCCGTCGAGCCGGCGGTCGCCGCACGCTGACCCGACGCCGTCAGCGTGTGCGCCCAGGCCGGATCCGGACGTGAAGAACCCGGCGTCAGCGCACACCAGAGAGGAGAAGGCGTCGCCGGGCGGCATGCACCGACCGGATCTCACGGCGGCACTCCTCGGGCTCGACGGTCAGTCGGCGGTAGCTGAAGCGGAGCGTCTGCCAACCGGCGGTGGCGAGCAGTGCGTCGCGGCGGATGTCCCGCTCCCGCTGCTCCCTCGACCCGTGCCAGGCGGCGCCGTCCATCTCCACGGCGAGCAGGACGTCGTCGTAGGCGGCGTCCAGACGGTGGGTCCGGCCGCCGACGGTGACCGACCGCTGCTGGGTGAACCGGGGCATTCCCGGCGTGCGGAGCACCTGGAGGCATCCCCAGATCTCGAGCTCGCTCTGGCAGCCGTCCGCGAGGAGCCCGACCAGCTCGGCGAGCGCCGCGCGCCCGGGCAGGCACGGCCGCCGCTCGATCTCGCCGGCCAACTGCCGCGGGAGGCACAGCCGTCGACGCACGGCGGTGATCGCAGCAGCCCGGAGTTCCGACCGGGGCGCTCCGTGCGGCCGCCCCCAGGTGTCCACGACCGCGCGTTCGGCGCAGGTGACCGGCAGGCCGCCTACCCGGCGGAGCGGGTCGGTGACCTCGCGGCTGCGGTGGAGCACGACACCGGCCGGCCCCCTGCCGCTGCGTGCCAGGTCGACGGTCAGGTGCACCGGGCCTCCTGGTGGGAGGAGACCCCAGAGCGCGAGCGCCGTGTGGTGGCTGAGCACCCCCTCGCACGCCCGTACCGCGGCACGAACACGGACGCGCCAGTCGTCGGCGACGTCGGGGAGCGCGTACACCCCCGGCTGGACGCGGCGCACCCTTCCGGCGACCACCCACGCCGTGAGCGTGCTGCGATCGATCCGGTCGGTGAGCTCCGCCCACGTCGCCCAGCCATCGGAACCGAACAGGGTCGAGAGGTCGTACGCCACGATGCGACCTTGTCGAACAGGTCGTCCGCGCGGGACGTCCTCCCACATCTGTGGACGGCCGCTCCGAGTGTGTGCAGTCGGGCCGACTCGTGAGTGCGATCACCCGGCGCGGGCGCACACGCGCAGTCCCGGGTCAGCCGCGGGTCAGACGATCGCGTCGACGATGATCGCGACCGACAGCAAGGACAGGTACGAGATCGAGACGTGGAACAGCTGCATCGACTTCGTGTCGACGTCCCGCCTGATGCGGCCGAGCAGCCGGTGGGCCTCCACGATGAACCAGGCGCCGAGCAGGACGGCGGGGACGGTGTACCCCAGCCCGATGCCGTAGTCGGCCGCGACCGGCCACAGCAGCAGCGAGACGGCGACGGTCACCCAGCTCCAGGCGACGGTCTGCCGGCCGACGGACAGCGGCGTGGTCACCACCGGCAGCATCGGGACGTCGGCCCGCGCGTAGTCGTCCTTGAACCGCATGGCCAGCGCCCAGAAGTGCGGCATCTGCCAGGCGAAGACGATCCCGAACACCACCACCGCCGGCCAGTCCAGCGATCCGGTGACCGCCGCCCATCCGATGAGCACCGGCGCGGCCCCGGGCACGCCGCCCCACTCGGTGCTGCGGCGGGTGTGCCGCTTGAACACCATGGTGTAGAGCACGGCGTAGTAGAAGATCGCGGCCGCGGCGAGAGCGGCGGCCAGCGCCGTCGTCGTCAGGGCCAGCAGGACGATCGACGCCACCGTCAGCACGGAGCCGAACACCAGCGCCGCCCGCGGGGTGACCGCCCCCGTGACCAACGGCCGCTTCTGGGTGCGCTGCATCAACCGGTCGATGTCCCGGTCGAAGTAGCAGTTGAAGACGTTGGCCGCACCCGCGGCGAAGGTGCCGCCCACGAGGGTGCACAGCAGCAGCGTCCACGACGGCCAGCCGCTCGCCGCCAGCATCATCGCCGGCACGGTCGTGACCAGCAGCAGCTCGATGATGCGCGGCTTGGTGAGGCCGACGTAGGCGCCCACCCGGGCACGCATCCGGGTGGGGAGAGGAGCAGCGGAGGCGGCGGGGCGCTCGGACAGCGCCGTCACCGGGTGCCCTCGTGCGCGGTCGCGCGCGGGCAGCAGGGCACCACGGGATCCCTTCGAACCGGGGGGCGGAACGTCCCCACTGTAGCCCCGGGCGGTTCGCCGGCAGCCGCACGGCATGACCTGCGATAGCTAGGCTTGATCACGTTGCTGCCGGCGGTGGAACGGGTAGGGGCGACCCGACGACGTCGTCACGCCCCCCGGCTCCCGACCCGCCCCCGGGCGCCCGGCCGCTCGCCCGGGCACGACGCCAGGCCTACCTCGAGGGAGAACCGACCGAATGGACACGCGAAGCACCCGGGCCGAGGCCCCGGCCGAGGCCGCGACCGACGCGCCCACCGGCCACCCGTCGCAGCCCCAGCCGACCCTCCCCGAGGGCTTCGGGGACCTCGACCGCCGGGCCATCGACACCGCTCGCGTGCTGGCGATGGACGCCGTCCAGAAGGTGGGCAACGGCCACCCGGGCACCGCCATGAGCATGGCCCCGACCGCCTATCTGCTGTTCCACAAGTGGCTGCGGCACGACCCGACCGACCCGAACTGGGTCGCCCGCGACCGGTTCGTCCTCTCGATGGGGCACTCGAGCCTGACGCTCTACGTCCAGCTGTTCCTCTCCGGCTACGGCCTCGAGCTCGACGACCTGAAGGCGCTCCGGACCTGGGGCTCGAAGACCCCGGGGCACCCGGAGGTCAACCACACCCCGGGCGTCGAGACCACGACCGGCCCGCTCGGCCAGGGTGTCGGGAACGCGGTCGGCATGGCCATGGCCGCCCGCCGCGAGCGCGGCATGCTCGACCCGGACACCCCCGAGGGCGAGAGCCTCTTCGACCACTCCATCTGGTGCTTCGCCTCCGACGGCGACATGGAGGAGGGCGTCAGCGGCGAGGCGTCGTCCCTGGCCGGCACGCAGAAGCTGGGCAACCTGACGCTGGTCTACGACGACAACAGGATCTCCATCGAGGACGACACGACCGTCGCCTTCACCGAGGACGTCGGCAAGCGCTACGAGGCCTACGGCTGGCACGTGCAGCACGTCGACGACGGGGAGGACCTCGCTGCCGTCGACGCCGCGTTCGCCGCCGCGAAGGCCGAGACCACCCGGCCCTCCTTGATCGTGCTGCGGACGGTCATCGCCTGGCCGGCCCCCACGAAGCAGAACACCGGCGCCTCCCACGGCTCGGCGCTCGGTGACGACGAGGTCCGCGCCACCAAGGAGATCCTCGGCTTCGACCCCGAGCGCACCTTCCAGGTCGACGACGACGTGCTCGCCCACACCCGCTCGGTCGTGGAGAAGGGCCGTGCCGCCCGCGCGGAGTGGAACGAGCGGTTCGCCGCCTGGGAGCAGGCCAACGCCGAGGGCGCGGCGCTCCTCGCCCGGATGCGCGAGCGCCGGCTGCCCGAGGGCTGGGACGAGGACCTGCCGTCCTTCCCCGCCGACGAGAAGGGCGTGGCCACCCGCAAGGCGTCGGGCAAGGTGCTGGCCGCGCTCTACCCACGGCTGCCCGAGCTGTGGGGCGGCTCCGCGGACCTCGCGGAGAGCAACAACACCGCGGTGGAGGGCGAACCGTCGTTCCTGCCCGCCGACCGGCAGACCAAGATGTGGTCCGGCGGCCCCTTCGGTCGCACCATCCACTTCGGCGTCCGCGAGCACGCCATGGGCGCGGTGATGAACGGCATCGCCCTGCACGGCGGCACCCGCGTGTACGGCGGCACGTTCCTCACGTTCTCCGACTACATGCGCGGCGCGGTCCGGTTGGCAGCGCTCATGCAGCTGCCGGTCACCTACGTCTGGACCCACGACTCCATCGGCCTGGGCGAGGACGGCCCGACCCACCAGCCGATCGAGCACTTCGCCGCGCTGCGTGCGATGCCGGGGCTCGACGTCGTGCGACCCGCGGACGCCAACGAGGTGACCGCCGCGTGGCGGACCATCCTGGAGAACAACGACCGCCCGGCCGGCCTGCTGCTGTCCCGGCAGAACCTGCCGGTGTTCGACCGTGAGCGGTTCGGCTCGGCCGACGGCGTGGCCCGCGGTGCCTACGTGCTCGCCGAGGCGTCGAACGGCAGCCCCGACGTGATCCTGCTCGGCACCGGGTCCGAGGTGCAGATCGCCATGGCCGCCCGCGAGCGCCTGGAGGCCGACGGCGTCCCCACCCGGGTCGTCTCCGTGCCGTGCGTCGAGTGGTTCGCCGACCAGGACCAGGCCTACAAGGACGAGGTGCTCCCGCCCTCGGTGCGCGCCCGGGTCAGCGTCGAGGCGGGCGTGCCCATGGGGTGGCGCGAGTTCGTCGGTGACGCCGGCCGGATCGTCGGGCTCACGCACTACGGCGCCAGCGCGTCCTACTCCGTGCTCTACGAGGAGTTCGGCCTGACCGACGAGGCCGTCGTGACCGCCGCCCGCGAGAGCCTCGAGGCGGCCCGCTCCGGTACCGCCGTCCCCACCGGACCCGTCGCCGCCACCGGCGGGCTCCCCCAGGCCACCGGTGACCGCTGAACGTTCGCCGACACACACGAAAGGCACTCTCATGCCACAGAACCAGAACCTGGCCGAGCTGTCGGCCGCGGGGGTCGCCGTCTGGCTGGACGACCTCTCGCGCGACCGCATCCGCAGCGGGAACCTCCAGTCGCTGGTCGACGAGTACTCCGTCGTGGGCGTCACCACCAACCCGAGCATCTTCGCCGCGGCGGTCAGCGGGTCGGACTCCTACGACGACCAGCTGCACGCCCTCGCCGTCCGCAAGGTGAGCGTGGAGGAGTCGCTGCGGACCATCACCGCCGCCGACGTCCGCGATGCCTGCGACCTGCTGCGGCCGGTGGCCGAGCGGCAGCCCGGTGACGGGCGGGTCTCCCTGGAGGTGGCACCCGGTCTGGCCCACGACACCGACGCCACCGCCGCGGAGGCGGCGCACCTGTGGTGGCTGGTGGACCGGCCGAACCTGTTCATCAAGATCCCGGCCACCGAGGCCAGCCTGCCGGCCATCACGACATCCATCGCCCGCGGCATCAGCGTCAACGTCACGCTGATCTTCAGCCCCGACCGGTACCGGGCGGTCATGGACGCCTACCTGGCGGGCCTGGAGCAGCGGCTGGCCGACGACCCGGCGGCCGACCTGTCGGGCCTGGAGTCGGTGGCGTCGTTCTTCGTGTCCCGCGTCGACAGCGAGATCGACCAGCGCCTCGATGCCGCCGGCGCCGACGCCTCGCTCAAGGGCAAGGCCGGCGTGGCCAACGCCCAGCTGGCGTACCAGGCGTACGAGGAGGTCTTCTCGTCCGACCGCTGGCGGGCGCTGGAGGCGAAGGGCGCCCGGCCGCAGCGCCCGCTGTGGGCGTCGACGGGGGTCAAGAACCCCGACTACTCCGACACGCTGTACATCAGCGAGCTGATCGCGCCCGGCACGGTCAACACCATGCCGGAGAAGACGCTCATGGCCTACGCCGACCACGGGGTTCCCGGCACCCCGGTGCAGAAGTCGTACGACGACGCCGCCGCGGTCATGCAGTCGGTCCGCGACGCCGGCGTGGACGTCGACGACGTCTTCCGCGTCCTCGAGGAGGAGGCCGTGCAAAAGTTCGTCGACTCCTGGGACGAGCTCACCGACTCGGTCCGCGAGCAACTCGAGGACAAGGCGTGAACGAGCCCGCGGGTGCACGGAGGGACGCAGCAGCCCGGCTGACGCGCCCGACGAACGCCGGCGTGGAGGGCACGTGAGCCTCGGGGTCAGCAGCAGGGGGCTGGAGGTCCCCGAGGCGGTACGGGCCCAGCTCCTGGAGGACGACGTCGCCGCGCGGCTGGTCCGCAAGGACGCGACCCTGTGGGGTCCCGACGCCGAGAGCGAGGCTGCCGTCCGGCTGGGCTGGCTGGACCTGCCGGCCACCTCGCGGTCGCTGGTCACCCAGCTGGCCGATCTCCGCGCCCAGCTGGTCGCCGAGGGCCTGGACCGGGTCGTGCTGTGCGGCATGGGCGGCTCGTCCCTGGCCCCGGAGGTGATCTGCCGTACCGCGGCGGTGCCCCTGGTGGTGCTCGACACCACCGATCCCGGGCAGCTCATGGCGGCCATGACCGACCTGGAGCGCACCGTCGTGGTGGTCAGCTCCAAGTCCGGCGGCACGGTCGAGACCGAGAGCCAGCGCCGTGCCTTCATCGCCGCGTTCGCCCGGGCGGGTCTCGACGAGAGGCAGATCGGCGCGCGGTTCGTCGTCGTCACCGATCCCGGGTCGCCGCTGGCCGACACGGCCGCGGCCATGGGCGCCCGCGCGGTGTTCCTGGCAGACCCGACCGTCGGGGGCCGGTACAGCGCCCTCTCCGCGTTCGGGCTGGTGCCCTCGGCGCTGGCCGGGGCCGACGTGGCCGCGCTGGTCGACGACGCCGAGGCGCTGGCCGAGCGGCTCGCCGACCCGGGCAACGCCGCCATGGAGCTCGGCATCGCCTTGGGCGCAGGCTTCCGCACCGGTCGCGACAAGCTCGCCCTCGCCGACGCCGCCGGAACGCCGATCCAGGGCTTCGGCGACTGGGCCGAGCAGCTGATCGCCGAGTCCACCGGCAAGGAGGGCCGCGGCATCCTGCCGGTGGTGCTGGAGTCGCCGGAGGCGCCCGGGGCCTCCGCTCCCGACGTGCTGCTCGCGCTGGTCGGTGCCGAGGCACCGGCGCAGCCGCCGTCCATCTGCGTGTCCGGCCCGCTGGGTGCCCAGTTCCTCGGGTGGGAGTACGCCACCGCCGTCGCCGGGCGGGTGCTGGGGATCAACCCCTTCGACCAGCCCAACGTGACCGAGAGCAAGGAGAACACCTCGGCGCTCCTCGCCGCCGGCCTGCCCGACGAGCAGCCGGCGGCGACGATCGGCGCGGTGGAGATCCGCGGCACCGCGCCGGTGCTCGAGGGGGTGGACCTCTCCGCGCACGACGGGCTCTCGCTGGCCCTCGACGCGCTGCTGGCGTCCATCCCGCCCCGCGGCTACCTGGCCGTCATGGCATACCTCGACCGGCTCCGCGACGCCCGCGCGGCCGACGTGCGGGCCGCGCTCGCCCGGCGGACCGAGCACGCGGTGACCTTCGGATGGGGGCCGCGCTTCCTCCACTCCACCGGCCAGTACCACAAGGGCGGACCTCAGGTCGGCGCCTTCCTGCAGCTCACCGGGGCGGTCGACGAGGACGTCCCGGTGCCCGACCGGACGTACAGCTTCGGCACGCTCCAGGCCGCGCAGGCGGCGGGCGACCGCAAGGCGCTCGCCGACCGGGGTCGGCCACTGCTCCACCTGCACCTCACCGACCGGGCGGCGGGCATCGGCCAGCTGCTCACCGCACTGGGCTGACCGCCGGCGCACTGCGCCGTCGGGAAACCCCCTTCCCATCCGCGCCTGCCCCACCCCGCCGTCCGACCCCGCGCCGGGACGGCGGGTCACTCCGACCACGAGGACGGACGATGACTTCCAACCCGCTGCGCGATCCGCGGGACCGGCGGCTGCCCCGGGTGCCCGAGCCCTGCGCACTGGTGGTCTTCGGCATCACCGGGGACCTGGCGCGCAAGAAGCTCCTGCCGGCCGTCTACGACCTGGCCAACCGCGGGCTGCTGCCCACCAACTTCGCGCTGCTGGGCTTCGCCCGCCGCGACTGGGGCGACACCGAGTTCGCCGAGCTGGCGCGCGACGCCGCCCGTCAGAACGCCCGCACCCCGTGGCGGGAGGAGGTCTGGGAGCGGCTGGCCGGCAGTGTCCACTTCGTCCAGGGCTCCTTCGACGACGACAACGCCTTCGACCAGCTCGCCGCCGCGCTCTCCGAGCTGGAGGGCAGCCACGGCATCGGCGGCAACGCCGCGTTCTACCTCTCCATCCCGCCGGCGATGTTCCCGACGGTGCTCAAGCAGATGCAGCGGACCGGCATGGCGGAGAACACCCCCGGCCGCTGGCGCCGGGTGGTGGTGGAGAAGCCCTTCGGCACCGACCTGGCGTCCAGCCGGGAGCTCAACGAGCTGGTCGACTCGGTGTTCAGCGCCGAGGACGTCTTCCGCATCGACCACTACCTGGGCAAGGAGACCGTCCAGAACCTGATGGCGCTGCGGTTCGCCAACGAGCTGTTCGAGCCGGTCTGGAACGGCCACCACGTCGACTCCGTCCAGATCACCATGGCCGAGGACGTCGGCATCGGCGGCCGAGCGGGCTTCTACGAGGAGACCGGAGCGGCCCGTGACGTCCTGCAGAACCACCTGCTGCAGCTGCTGGCGCTCACCGCCATGGAGGAGCCGGTCGAGTTCTCCGCCGATGAGATCCGCACCGAGAAGCTCAAGGTGCTGCGGGCGATCTCGCTGCCCGAGGACCTGAGCTCCTTCGCCATCCGCGGCCAGTACCAGCAGGGCTGGCTGGCCGGGCAGCGCGCCCACGGCTACCGGCAGGAGGAGGGCGTCGATCCGCAGTCGACCACCGAGACCTACGCCGCCGTCCGCCTGGGCGTCGAGACCCGTCGCTGGGCCGGGGTGCCGTTCTACCTGCGCACCGGCAAGCGGCTCCCCCGCCGGGTCACCGAGATCGCGCTGGTGTTCAAGCGTGCGCCGCACCTGCCCTTCGCCGACACCGACACCGAGGAACTGGGCAACAACCAGCTGGTGGTGCGCGTGCAACCGGACGAAGGGGTCACCCTCAAGTTCGGGTCGAAGGTGCCGGGCAGCGTCATGGAGGTCCGGGACGTCGCCATGGACTTCCTCTACGGCGAGCAGTTCACCGAGACCAGCCCCGAGGCCTACGAGCGCCTGCTGCTCGACGTCCTGCTGGGCGACGCCACGCTCTTCCCCCGCAACGCCGAGGTCGAGGCCTCCTGGGCGGTCATCGATCCGCTGGAGGAGTTCTGGCAGGGCACCGAGCCACACCCCTACCGCGCCGGCGAGTGGGGCCCCCGGGCCGCTGACGACATGCTCGCGGCCGAAGGCCGTCGCTGGCGGCGACCGTGAGGCCCGCACCCCGCGCTCCAGTCGATCGGAGGAGGCACTGATGACCGAGCGTGCGAGGTCATCCAGGAGCAGGGCACCCATGGGGACGGTGCCGACGAGCGCCAGCGAGGAGGCACCGTGACGACGCTGTGGGACACCACCGGATCGGCCGTGGTGAAGGAACTGGCCGCCCAGCGGCGCACCGGAGGCGCGGTGCTCTCCGGCGTGGCGCTGACGCTCGTCGTCGTCGCCGAGGAGAGCCGGGTGACCGAGGCGGAGGAGGCGGCGACGCACGCCGCGGAGATGCACCCCTGCCGGGTGCTCGTCGTGGTGCGCCGGCAGATCGACGCCCCCGGCCCCCGGCTGGACGCCGAGGTGCAGATCGGCGGCCGGCTCGGCCCGGGCGAGGCCGTCGTCATGCGGATGTACGGCCGGCTGGCCCTGCACGCCGAGTCGGTCGTGCTGCCGCTGCTGGCCGCCGACGCCCCCGTCGTGACCTGGTGGCACGGGGTACCACCGGAACGGATCGCCCGGGACGCGCTCGGCGTCTTCGCCGACCGGCGGATCACCGACAGCTCCCTGGCCGAGGATCCGCTGGCCTGCCTGCGGACGCGCGCCGAGGACTACGCCCCGGGCGACTCCGACCTGGCCTGGACCCGCAGCACCGGCTGGCGCTCGGCGCTCGCCTCCACGCTCGACTCGGTGTCCGGCCGGCGTGGCGACTCCGTCCGCGTGCTCACCGGCACGATCGAGGGGGATCCGCGCAACGCCACCGCCCGGCTGCTGGCCGGCTGGCTGTCCTCGCGCTCCGGCTGCGCCGTCGACATCACCGAGGCGACCCGCAGCCCCGGGCCCAGCGGCGTGGCCGCGGTCAAGCTGTCCCTGGACCAGGACGAGGAGGTGGAGATCCGGGCCGACCGCCGGGGCGGCGCGCTCATCTCGCAGCCCTTCCGTCCGGACTCGACCGTCGCCCTTCCCGAGCGGCCGCTCGGGGATTTGCTGAGCGAGGAGCTGCGCCGGCTCGATCCCGACGAGCCCTACAGCGAGGCCCTGGAGGCAGCCACCGGCCTGCACGGGTTGTCGGATCGGCCCGCGGTCCGCGAGCTCGTGTGGTTCGACCCCGCCGCCCCCGAGGGCGACGACGAGCAGCGGCCGGCTTCGGCGCCCACGGTGCCGGGTGACTCGGAGGACGCCGACGAGGTCGCCGAGAGCGGGGAGCACGACGGCGACGCCGCCGGCGACCCGGACCCCACGACCGGCGAAGGAGCCCTGACCTCGTGAGCTCCTCCCCCGGCGACCGCGCCTCGGCCGAACCCGCCGACGGCGGGGCACCTGTACCCGACGTCGTGATCGAGCCCGACGCCGACCGGCTGGCCCGCGCAGCCGCCGAGGCGCTCGTCGCCCGGCTCGCCGCTGCCCAGGCGGTGCACGGCACCGCCTCGGTCGTCCTGACCGGCGGCGGCATCGGCATCGCCGTCCTCGAACGGGTGGCCGGCCTCGCCGCCGAGCCGGTGCGCGAGACCGTCGACTGGACCGCGGTGGACGTCTGGTGGGGCGACGAGCGGTTCGTCCCGGCCGACGAGGCCGAGCGCAACGAGAAGCAGGCGCGCACGGCATTGCTGGATGCGGTGGGAGTCCCGCCGGAGCGGGTGCACGCGATGCCGCCCTCCGACGGCGACTTCTCCGAACCCGAGGACGCCGCCACGTGGTACGCCGATCAGCTCGCCGCCGCGGCTCCGGAGGGGCAGGTCCTCCCCCGGCTCGACCTGCTGCTGCTCGGCATGGGCCCCGAGGGGCACACCGCCTCGATCTTCCCGGCCTCCCCCGCCGTGCGGGACGAGCGGACGGTGGTCGCGGTGCGGAACTGCCCCAAGCCACCGCCCACCCGGATCAGCCTCGGGTTCCGCGCGATCAACAGCGCCGAGGAGGTCTGGCTGCTCGTCTCCGGTGCGGGCAAGGCCGCCGCCGTCGCCCGCGCACTGGCCGGCGCCGACCCGCAGGAGCTACCGGCCGCCGGGGTACGCGGCACCCGCGCGACGAGGTGGCTGCTCGACCAGGCCGCGGCCGCCGAGCTGCCCCGCTCGCAGGGCTGACGCCCCTCAGCCCCCGCGACGGACGCGGAGCCGGTCCAGCGCCTCCTGCAGGAGCGCGTCACCGTCGGCGTCGCTGCGCCGCTCGCGCACGTAGGCCAGGTGCGTCTTGTACGGCTCGATGCGGGGAGCCGGCGGCGGTGCGGCCTCGTCCTGCCCGGCCGGCAGACCGCACCGCGGGCAGTCCCAGAACTCCGGGACCTCGGCCTCGCTCGCGAGGACCAGCCGGGTCTCGTGCCCGTTCCCGCACCAGAACGGGATGCGCCGACGGGGTGCGGTCTCGCCGCGCTCGACCTCGCCCATCGGACCTGCACCGACCCGGCTACCCCGGATCGCGTTCCCACCAGTCACGTGTGCCCCCTGATCGTCGGTCCAGGTCGCGGCGGCGCGAACCGCCGCGCGGGCAGTCTAGGGCGAAACGGCGCGCTGTCCGGTCACGATTGCGCGCCGGATGCGGAACGTGCTGGCAGGGCCCTTCTGCGGGGTCCCACCGCGACCCTGCGAGTGCCGGGCAGGAGGCGCGTGGCTCAGTTGGCCTTGATGAGGATGCCCAGGCCGACGATGCACACCGTCCAGATCATCGCGGTCAGCACGGTCAGCCGGTTGAGATTCTTCTCGACCACCGACGACCCGGACAGCGACGAGGACACCGAGCCGCCGAACATCGAGGACAGACCGCCGCCCTTGCCGCGGTGCAGCAGGATGAGCACGATGAGGAGCAGGCTGCTGAGGACCAGCAGCACGTTGAGGACCAGCTCCATTGACCTCTCCGGAAGGCTCGACGACCGGCGACGGACGCCAGCTCTCGCCCCGAGACTAGCCGACGCCGACCGCAGTCCCCGTCAGCGGACCCGTTCCGCCGCCCGCTTCCGTGCTCCGCTCCGCTCCTCGCCGCGAGGCTCCCGCAGCTGTCAGCGGACCCCGGCCGTGGCGACGTCGTACCCGTCGTACGGGCGCATGACCACGCCGTTGCGGAGCCGCTGCCCGGACACCAGCTGGATGCGGGTCTCCGCCAGCGGGACGTAGGCCCCGCTCGCCCGCGCCGCCTCGGCGACCTGCGCCCAGTCGGCGTCCCCCGCCCGCGCCTGGTCGACCAGTGCGTTGATCTCCGGGTCGTCCAACCGCGCGTAGTTCGGGTTCCCCACGCGGGCGATGCTGCGACCGGCGACCAGCGGCTCGAGGAAGGAGCCCGCCGTCGGGAAGTCGGCGGTGCGGGTGGCCAGCACGAGCCCGTAGCCGCTCCGGGCGACGTTGTCCGGGTTGCCGACGTCGGTGGCGTAGAAGGTCGCCGGGTCCAGCGGTCGGACCTCGACCTCGATGCCGACCGCACCGAGCTGACCGGCGATCTCGTCGGCGACGTCGACGCTGCTGCGCACGTCCGGCACGGCCAGGACGGTCGAGAAGCCGTCGGGCCGGCCGCACTCCTCCAGGGCACTCCGCGCAGCGCCCGGATCCGGCCCCGCCTCGGTGACCTCGGGGCCACCCGCGAGCGCGCGCGGCCACAGCTGCGAGCTGCGCACCGCGTCCACAGCACCGCCCAGCGCCGACTGGACCGCCCGCCGGTCGACGGCGGCGGCCACGGCCGCCCGGCAGGCCGGGTCGTCCATGGGCGCCACGTCGGTGGGCAGCGCGAGCAGGCGGACGGCGCCGGTCGTCACGTCGTCCACCCGGTCCAGCAGGGCGACGTCGTCACCGGACAGCCGGGCGGTCGTCGCCGCCTGCACCCCCGTGCCGGAGATGTCCAGGTCCGCGGAGCCGGCCAGCAGCGCCTGGTCGCGCGCCAGGCCGGAGAGCCCGGTGCGCACCTCGACCCGGTCGGGCAGTGCCGTCCGGACGTCGTCGGTCGCCGGGTCCCACTCCGGGTTGGGCTCCAGCACGATGCCGGTCTCCGGGTCGACCGAGGTGATCGCGTACGGCCCGGAGGACACCGGGTCGGCGCCGTAGTCACCACGGGTGTCGGCCTCCGCCGGTACCGGGCTGCTGGACGGCAGCGCGAGGACGTAGGGCAGGTCCGGCTGCGGAGCGCGCAGCCGGAAGATGATCGTGCGGTCGTCCGGCGTCTCGATCGAGGTGAGGACCGGGTCGTCCTCCTCGGTGGAGTACGGCCCCGGATAGGGGTTGGCCGGGTCGTCGAGGAGGTTCACCAGGTAGGTCGGCCCGCCGACGATCACGTCGGAGGCGAACGACCGGGCGATGCCGTACTTCACGTCGCCGCTGGTGATCGGCCGGCCGTTCTCGAACCGGACGCCCTCGCGCAGGGTGTACGTCCAGCTGAGGCCGTCCTCCGACACGGTGCCCAGGTCGGTCGCGAGGTCGGGCACCAGCTCACCGGTGGCGCCGGGTTCGCTGGAGAAGGTGACGAGCGTGCGGGTGTAGAGGCGCATCAGGTTCCAGACCCCGGGCAGGTACGAACGCTGCGGGTCCAGGCTGTCGACGGTCGGCGCCACGACGCGCAGGGTGCCACCGCGCTCGTCCGACGGGGAGCGGACGCCCTCGACGCCGGCGTCGGGGCCGTCGGCCAGCACCGGGACGTCGGCCCGCCCGCCGCCGCTGCCCAGGCAGCTGACCGCGAGTACGAGGACCAGGACGATCACGGCTGCCGCGGCGGCGATGCGCCGCCAGGGCCGGCCCCGTGCCCACGGCGGCAGCCGGTCGGCCAGCCGCTCCCGCGTCTGCTGCTCCACGCTGCTGCCCGCCCCCACCCGTGTCCGGCCGGCGGCGGGCAGCAGGGTTCAGCTACCGCCGGCGGCGATCCGACAGATCTGCGCGAACTCGTCGGCGTCCAGGCTGGCACCGCCGACGAGCGCACCGTCGATGTCCGCCCCGGCCAGGATCCCGGCCGTGTTCGCGGCCTTCACCGACCCGCCGTAGAGGATACGGACGCTCGAGGCCGTCTCGTCGCCGAAGCGCTCGGCGAGCCGCGCCCGCAGTGCGCCACAGACCTGCTGCGCGTCCTCAGGCGTGGCGACCTCGCCGGTGCCGATCGCCCACACCGGCTCGTAGGCGATCACCAGACCCGCGACCTGCTCGGCGGTGCGGCCCTCGAGGGCCGCGTCGAGTTGGGCGGTGCAGTGCGCGACGTGGGCGCCGGCCTTGCGGACGTCGAGCCCCTCTCCCACGCAGAGGATCGGCACGATGCCGTGCCGCAGGGCCGCCTGCACCTTTGCGGCGACGACGCCGTCGTCCTCGCCGTGCCGGGCTCGCCGCTCGGAGTGGCCCACCGTGACGTACTGGCACGCGAGTGCGCTGAGCATCCCGCCGCTGACCTCACCGGTGTAGGCCCCGGAGTCGGCGGCCGAGAGGTCCTGGGCGCCGTAGCCGATCGCGAGCTTGTCGCCGGTGACGAGCGTCTGCACGCTGCGCAGCGCGGTGAACGGCGGGAGGACGACGACCTCGGCGGTGTCGAGCTCCTTCTCCTTGAGGGAGAACACGACCTTCTGGACCAGCCCGATGGCCTCCAGGTGGGTCATGTGCATCTTCCAGTTGCCGGCGATGAGCGGCCGGCGCCCCTGGCGGGCGGGGGTGGGACGGGTGCGTGCCATGTCCGCTCCCCGCTCAGTCGGCCAGCACCGCGAGGCCCGGGAGGTCCCGGCCCTCGAGGTACTCCAGCGACGCGCCGCCCCCGGTGCTGATGTGCCCGTAGGCGTCCTCGTCCAGGCCCAGGACGCGAACCGCCGCCGCCGAGTCACCGCCGCCGACGACCGACAGGCCGTCCACTGCGCCGACCGCCTGCGCGACGCCCCGGGTACCGGCCTGGAAGGGGGCGAGCTCGAAGACGCCCATCGGGCCGTTCCAGAACACGGTGCGGGCGTCCCCGAGCATCGAGCCGAAGATCTCCACCGTCCGCGGACCCACGTCGAGGCCCATCTGCCCGTCCGGTATCCCCGCCGCGTCGACCACCGTGGTCTCCGCCTCCGCGCTGAACTCCGGGGCGCAGACGACGTCGACCGGCAGCACGATCCGGTCGCCGGCCTCGGCGAGCAGCCGCCGGCAGGTGTCGACCTGGTCGGCCTCCAGGAGCGAGTTGCCCACCCCGTGGCCCTGGGCGGCCAGGAAGGTGAAGCACATGCCGCCGCCGACGAGCAGCCGGTCGACCTTCGGCAGCAGCGCCTCGATGACCGCGAGCTTGTCGCTGACCTTGGAGCCCCCCAGCACGACCACGTAGGGCCGCTCGGGCTCCGTGGTGAGCCGGGTGAGCACCTCGAGCTCGCGGGCGACCAGCCGCCCGGCCGCGTGGGGCAGACGCTCGGCGACGTCGAACACCGAGGCGTGCGCGCGGTGGACCGCGCCGAAGGCGTCGTCGACGTACACGTCGGCGAGGGCGGCCAGCCGGTCGGCCAGCGCGGCCCGCTCGGCGTCGTCCTTCGACGTCTCCGCGGCCTCGAACCGGACGTTCTCCAGCAGCAGGACGTCCCCGTCGCCGAGGGCGGCCGCCTTGGCCTGCGCGTCGTCGCCGGCGACGTCGGTAGCCAGCGGAACGGTGGTGCCGAGCAGCTCGCCCAGGCGCGCGGCGACCGGCGCGAGGGAGAACGCGGGATCGGGCGTGCCCTTGGGCCGGCCGAGGTGGGCCGCGACGATCACGCGGGCGCCGCCGTCGCGCAGCGCCTGCAGGGTCGGCAGGCTCGCGCGGATCCGGCCGTCGTCGGTGATGGAGCCGGTCGTCTTGTCCAGCGGGACGTTCAGGTCGGCGCGCAACAGCACGCGCCGACCCGAGACGCCCTCGGCGAGGAGGTCGTCGAGCGAACGCATCAGAGTGACTTGCCCACCAGCGTGGTGAGGTCGACGAGCCGGTTCGAGTAGCCCCACTCGTTGTCGTACCAGCCCAGCACCTTGGCCATGGGCCCGAAGACCTTGGTCAGCTTGGCGTCGTAGATGCACGACGACGGGTCGGTGACGATGTCCGAGGAGACGATCGGTGCGTCGGTGTAGGTGAGGTACTTGCCCAGCGGGCCGGCGGCGGCCTCCCGGTAGGCGGCGTCGATGTCCTCGGCCGAGGCCTGCGTGGCCAGCTGGACGGTGAGGTCGGTGGCCGAGCCGGTGGGGACGGGCACGCGGATGGCGTAGCCGTCGAGCTTGCCCTTGAGCTCGGGGAGGACCAGGCCGATGGCCTTCGCGGCGCCGGTCGAGGTGGGCACCATGTTGAGGGCGGCGGCGCGGGCGCGGCGCAGGTCCTTGTGCGGGCCGTCCTGCAGGTTCTGGTCGGCGGTGTACGCGTGGATGGTGGTCATCAGGCCGCGCTCGATGCCGAACGCGTCGTTGAGCACCTTGGCCAGCGGCGCCAGGCAGTTGGTGGTGCACGAGGCGTTGCTGATGATCGTCTGCGAGCCGTCGTACAGGTCGTCGTTGACGCCCATGACGATCGTGATGTCGTCGTCGGTCGCCGGCGCCGAGATGATGACCTTCTTGGCCCCGCCGGCGTCGACGTGCTTGCGGGCGTCGGCGGCCTTGGTGAAGAAACCGGTGGACTCGACGACGACGTCGGCGCCGAGGTCGCCCCACGGCAGGTTGGCCGGGTCCCGCTCGGAGAGGACCTTCATGGTCTTCCCGCCGATGGTGATGCCGTCGCCGTCGGCCGAGACGTCCTCCGTGAGGACGCCCAGGATGCTGTCGTACTTCAGCAGGTGGGCCAGTGCCTCGTTGCTGGTCAGGTCGTTGACCGCGACGATCTCGATGTCCTGACCGCTGGCGGCGGCGGCACGCCAGAAGTTGCGGCCGATCCGGCCGAATCCGTTGATGCCTACCCGGACCGTCACTGCAGACCTCCACTGTCGCCGTTGACGCTGTCGCGTTCGGGACCGTGCGGCGCGCGGTCCCGCTCCGGGCCGACCCTATCGGTCGCCGCCCGACCCGGCTGGCCCCCGTCGATCAGGTCACCTGCTCGACGACGCTCCTCGCCCGGCGTCGGCGTCCGGGCGGAAGGGTCCTCCGGCTACTGCGTGAGCATGTCGTCGGTGACGACGGACTCCGTGTCGGGGATCCCCAGATCCTTGGCCCGCTTGTCGGCCATGGCCAGCAAGCGCCGTATGCGGCCGGCGACGGCGTCCTTGGTCATCGGGGGGTCGGCGCGCTGGCCCAGCTCCTCGAGCGAGGCCTGGCCGAACTCCAGCCGCAGCCGGCCGGCCACCAGCAGGTGCTCCGGGGCGTCCTCGCCGAGGATCTCCAGCGCGCGCTCGACCCGGGCGCTCGCGGCCACCGCGGCCCGGGCAGAGCGGCGCAGGTTGGCGTCGTCGAAGTTGGCGAGCCGGTTGGCGGTGGCCCGGACCTCGCGGCGCATCCGCCGCTCCTCCCAGGCCATCACCGCGTCGTGGGCCCCCATCCGGGTGAGCAGCGCGCTGATGGCGTCACCGTCCCGGACGACGACCCGGTCGGCGCCCCGGACCTCGCGCGCCTTCGCGGCGATGCCCAGGCGGCGGGCGGCGCCGACGAGCGCCATGGCCGCCTCCGGGCCGGGGCAGGTGACCTCCAGCGACGAGGACCGGCCCGGCTCGGTGAGCGAGCCGTGAGCGAGGAAGGCACCCCGCCAGGCGGCCTCGGCGTCGTTGATGCTGCCGGACACCACCGACGGCGGCAGTCCCCGGACGGGGCGCCCGCGCTGGTCGACCAGGCCGGTCTGCCGCGCCAGGCCCTCGCCGTGCTTGGCGATGCGGACGAGGTAGCGCACCCCACGGCGGATGTTGCCGCCGGCCAGCACGCTCACCCCGCTCGTGTAGCCGTAGACCTCGCTGATGTCCCGGCGCAGCCGCCGGGCGACCGAGCCGGTGTCGAGCTCGGCCTCGATGACCACCCGCCCACCGACGATGTGCAGGCCACCGGAGAACCGCAGCAGCGCGGTCACCTCGGCCTTGCGCTCGGAGGTCTTCGTGCACTCCACCCGGGAGAGCTCGTCCTTCACCATGGCGGTCATCGCCATGCCGTCCACCCCCACGTTCCCCCGGGGTATGCCGCCCCCGCACTTCGGGTCAGCGCCATGTACGCCGTCCCCCCGTCCCCTCGTGCCGGCCGGCCGGCCGTACACCCGCTACCCGCTCGCTCACGCCCACTCGTTCACCGCATCCCGACCACGGAGGCCAGCGCCGCCGACAACCGCGCGGGATCGTGCCGCGGAGCGCCGTCCGGCTCGGCCACCGGCGCCAGGAGGAGCTCGGCGCCGGTCCCGCGGACTGCGTCAAGCAGACCACGGCGGTCAACCACTGATTCCACGTCCGCGATCACCGTGTGCAACGCCACTCCGCCCAGGTGCGCCCGCAGCACAGCCAGATGCTCCTCTGGGGAGAACCCGTCCGTCTCACCGGGCTGCGGCTCCAGGTTCAGCACCACCACCACCCGAGCCCGCGCGGCGGCCAGGGCGGCGCGCAGCCGGGGCACGAGGAGGTGCGGCAGCACAGAGGTGTACCAGGAACCCGGGCCGAGCGAGACCACGTCGGCCGCCGCGATCGCGTCCAGCACCGCTGGGTGCACCGCCGGATCGGCCGGCGCGAGGCGGATCTCCCGGACCCGTCCCGGCGTGGCGGCGATCGCCACCTGCCCCCGGATGGTGCGCACCGGGGCGGGGTCGTCCCGGTCGGCGGTCTCCACGCGGGCGACGAGATCGAGCGGCTCGTCGGCCATGGGCAGCACCCGCCCGCACGCCCCGATGAGCGCACCCAGCTCGTCGAGGGCCCGCACCGTGTCACCACCGTGCATCTCGGCCAGGCCGGTGAGCAGCAGGTTGCCCACCGGGTGCCCGGCCAGGACGCCGCTGCCGCCGAAGCGGTGCTGGAACAGCGACGCCAGCGTCCGCTCGCGCTCGGTGTCACCGGCGAGCGCGGCGAGGGCCATCCGGAGGTCTCCGGGGGGCAGGACCGGCATCTCCCGGCGGATCCGGCCCGACGAGCCGCCGTCGTCGGCGACGGTGACCACGGCGGTCAGCTCCGGGGTGATGCGGCGCCAGGCGGCCAGCGCCGCGGCCAGGCCGTGGCCGCCACCGAAGGCGACGACCCGGGGCGGCCGCCCCGAGGACGTGGTGCCGCCCACTACTCGCGGCCCAGGTCACGGTGCCGGGCGACGGCGGCGATGCCCTCGGCGCCGAGCCGCCGGGCGAACTCCTCGGCGATCGCGACGCTGCGGTGCTTGCCCCCGGTGCAGCCGACCGCGAGCGTCAGGTAGCGCTTGCCCTCGCGCCGGTAACCGGGCAGGAGGAGCCGGAGCACCTCGGTGTACCGGTCGAGGAAGTCGGCGGCGTCGTCCTGCCCGAGCACGTAGTCGCGGACGTCGGCGTCCCGGCCGGTGTGCGACCGCAGCTCCGGGACCCAGTGCGGGTTCGGCAGGAACCGGGCGTCGACGACCAGGTCGGCGTCCAGCGGCAGGCCGTACTTGAAGCCGAAGCTCATCACCGTCGCGGTGAGCGGCGGCGTGCCGCCGTCGCGGGCGAAGGCGTTCTCCAGCGTGGCCCGCAGCTGGTGGACGTTGAGGTCGCTGGTGTCGACCCACAGATCGGCCTCGCCGGCGATGCCGGTGAGCAGGGCGCGCTCCTCGGTGATCCCGTCGGTGAGCGTGCCGCTGCCCTGCAGGGGGTGTTCCCGCCGGTTGGACTCGTACCGCCGGACGAGCACCTCGTCGCGGGCGTGCACGTACAGCACCCGGGGCCGGTGCCCGGCGTCGGACAGGACGCGGATGGCCTCCTGGAGGTCGCTGGAGAAGGCCCGGCTGCGGACGTCGACGACGGCGGCGAACCGGCGGAGGTCGCCGCGGGCGCCCAGCTCCACCATCGGCAGCAGCAGGGCCGGGGGCAGGTTGTCGACGACGAACCAGCCGAGGTCTTCGAGCACCCGGCCGGCGCTGTTCTTGCCGGCCCCGGAGAGACCTGTGACGACGACGACCTCGAGCGGCGCCGTCTCGGTGCTCGCCGGGTCGAGCGCCGGTGAGACGCCGTTCTGCGGCCCGGCCGCGGCGGCCGGTTCCGCCCCCGGGGGAGCGCCGGCGCCCGTCGTCTTGCCGGCGTCCCCGCGGGCGTCGGCCGCCGCCCCCAGCTCGGTGCCGACGGTCACGAGGCCACCCGGCCCACCTCGGCGGTGTCCCCGGATCCCGCACGCGCGGTGCCCTGGTCGGCGGGGCCCTGCGGCGCCAGCGAGGTCTCCGTCGCCTCCGGCTCCTGCGGTGCCCGCGCCGGCTCGGCGACCGCCATCTGCACCGCCTCCGCCGTCCGCCGTCCGATGCCCGGCACCGCCATCAGCTCCTCCACTGTCGCCGCGCGAAGCCGCTTGAGCGACCCGAACTCCTTCATCAGCGCCTTCCGTCGTGCCTCCCCGAGCCCGGGGACGTCGTCCAGGAGAGACACCAGCATGCCGGTGGACCGCTTCTGCCGGTGGTAGGTGATGGCGAAGCGGTGCGCCTCGTCGCGCACCCGCTGCAGCAGGTACAGCGCCTCCGAGGTGCGCGGCAGGATCACCGGATCGCTCTCCCCCGGCAGCCACACCTCTTCCATGCGCTTGGCCAGCCCGCACACGGCGACGTCGACGATGCCGAGCTCGTCGAGCGACCGGGCGGCCGCGGCCACCTGCGGGGCGCCGCCGTCGACGACCAGCAGGTTCGGCGGGTAGGCGAACCTGCGCGGCCGCCCCTCCTCCGCGGCGATGCCCTGCTCGTCCTTGCGGTCGGCCTCGTCCTTGAGATGACGGGCGAACCGCCGGCGGACCACCTCGGCCATCGCGGCGGTGTCGTCGGTTCCCTCCGTGACGGAGAACCGGCGATAGTCGGACTTCTTCGCCAGACCGTCCTCGAAGACCACCATGGACGCCACCACGTTGGTGCCCTGCACGTGGCTGATGTCCATGCACTCGATCCGCAGCGGCGCGTCGGGCAGCTCCAGCGCCTCCTGGAGCTCTGCGAGCGCCAGCGAGCGGGCGGTGAGGTCGCTGGACCGCTTCACCCGGTGCCGGGCGAACGCCTCCTTGGCGTTCCGCTCGACGGTCTCCATGAGGCTGCGCTTGTCGCCGCGCTGCGGCACCCGCAGCGACACCCGGCCGCCGCGCAGCTCCTCCAGCAGCTCGACGTACACGTCGGCGTCGTCGGGGAGCTCGGGGACGAGCACCTCGCGGGGAACGGCCTCGCCGGCCTCTCCCACCCCGGTCTGCTCGTCGACGCCGCCGTAGACCTGCAGGAGGAACTGCTCCACCAGCTCGCCGGTGGTGACCTCCTCGACCTTGTCGATGATCCAGCCGCGCTGGCCGCGCACCCGCCCGCCACGGACGTGGAAGACCTGGACGGCGGCCTCCAGGTCGTCCTGGGCAAAGGCGACGACGTCGGCGTCGGTGCCGTCACCGAGGACGACGGCCTGCTTCTCCATCGCCCGCTTGAGCGCCCCGATGTCGTCGCGGAGCCGGGCCGCCTTCTCGTACTCCATCGCCTCGGCGGCCTCGGCCATCTCCCGCTCGAGGCGCCTGATCATCGAGTCGGTGCGGCCGGCCATGAAGTCGCAGAAGTCGTCGACGATCCCCCGGTGCTCCTCGGCGCTGACCCGGCCGACGCACGGGGCGGCGCACTTGCCGATGTAGCCGAGCAGGCAGGGGCGGCCGATCTGCCCGGCGCGCTTGAAGACGCCGTTCGAGCAGGTGCGCGCCGGGAAGACGCGGGTGAGCGTGTCGAGGGTCTCCCGGATCGCCCAGGCGTGGGCGTAGGGGCCGAAGTAGCGCACGCCCTTCTTCTTGGGCCCGCGCATGACCTGCAGCCGGGGGAACTCCTCGTTCAGCGTCACGGCCAGCGACGGGTAGCTCTTGTCGTCGCGGTACCGGACGTTGAAGCGCGGGTCGAACTCCTTGATCCAGTTGTACTCGAGCTGGAGGGCCTCGACCTCGGTGCCCACGACGGTCCACTCGACGCTCGACGCCGTCGTCACCATCTGGCGGGTACGGGGGTGCAGTCCGGCCACGTCGGCGAAATAGCTGTTCAGGCGCTGGCGGAGGCTCTTGGCCTTGCCGACGTAGATGACCCGACCGTTCGGGTCACGGAACTTGTAGACGCCGGGGCTCTCGGGGATGGAGCCGACCGCCGGGCGGTACGTGGACGGATCGGCCATGTCCCCACATTAGGTCGGAGGACCGACACGCCGCGGGAAACCGGACCCGTCCGTCCCACGCGTCCCGTCCCGCACCTCGCCCCGGGCGCATGCCGCCGGAGCGGCGCCGCAGGGCGCCGCTCCGGGAACTGCTGGCGACGCGGTCAGGCCGCGGGCTGCGACCGCCGCACCGTGACGGCCGGCATGCGCGCCGCGACGGCAGAGGCGCCCCGGGCGGCCAGTCGGACGCCCCGGCGGGTGAGTGCGACGGCCGCCAGCACGCCGACCGGGACCGCGACGAAGTCGAACGCGTCGGACACGAGGTCCTTGGTCACGACGAGCAGCGAGACCCCGAGCAACAAGACCAGCACGGTGGCCGAGAGGACGCCCGAACCCGGCCTGCCTTTCCCCTGCCACGGTTGGCCGCAGTGGGCCATGTCCGGGTCGCAGTCAGGTGTGAGTGCACTCATCGTGACCTCCTTGCAGCAACACAGGGGGAATCCCGGTGATGTCGGTCACACGGACTGTACGCCGGATGCGACTTATCTCACAAGACGACGGGCGTGATCGCCCCGTGTCCTCCCCGGGGCTGGGCCGGTGCCTGTGCCGGTCACCTCATGTCGACGGCCCGCGCTCCCCGGAGGGGGCGCGGGCCGTCGTCCGACGCCGGTCGGTCAGCTGGCCTTCTTGCGCGCCCGCTTCTTCACCGGGCCGGCGCCGGCCGTGGCGATCGCGTCGGGGTGGAGCAGCGGCACCAGGTAGCGCCCGGTGTGGCTCTCCGGCACCGAGGCGACGAACTCCGGCGAGCCCTCGGCGACGACCGTGCCACCGCGGAACCCGCCTTCGGGACCCATGTCGATGAGCCAGTCGGCGCTCTTGATGACGTCGAGGTTGTGCTCGATGACGATCACCGAGTTCCCCTTGTCGACCAGTCCCTGCAGCACGAGCAGCAGCTTCCGGATGTCCTCGAAGTGCAGGCCGGTGGTCGGCTCGTCGAGCACGTAGATGCTGCGCCCGTTGGACCGCTTCTGCAGCTCGCTGGCGAGCTTCACCCGCTGGGCCTCACCGCCGGACAGCGTCGTCGCCGGCTGGCCCAGGCGGACGTACCCGAGCCCGACGTCGGTGAGCGTGCGCAGGTACCGGGCGATCGCCGGGATGGCGGCGAAGAAGTCCGCCGCCTCCTCGATCGGCATGTCGAGGACCTCGGCCACCGTCTTGCCCTTGTAGTGCACCTCGAGGGTCTCCCGGTTGAACCGGGCGCCCTTGCAGACCTCGCAAGGGACGTAGACGTCGGGGAGGAAGTTCATCTCGATCTTGAGCGTGCCGTCGCCGGAGCACGCCTCGCAGCGACCGCCCTTCACGTTGAAGGAGAACCGGCCCGGCAGGTAGCCGCGGACCTTGGCCTCCGAGGTCTGGGCGAAGAGCTTGCGGACGTGGTCCCAGACACCGGTGTACGTGGCCGGGTTCGAGCGCGGCGTACGGCCGATCGGCGACTGGTCGACGTGCACGACCTTGTCCAGGTGCTCCAGCCCGGTGATCGTCCGGTGCCGGCCGGGCACCATGCGCGCCCGGTTCAGCTCGTTGGCCAGGACGGTGTACAGGATGTCGTTGACCAGGCTGGACTTGCCGGACCCGGAGACGCCGGTGACGCCCACCAGGCAACCGAGCGGAAAGGTCACGTCGACGCCCTTGAGGTTGTTCTCGCGGGCGCCCTTGACCACGAGCTGCCGCGCCGGATCGGGCTGCCGCCGGACCTCGGGCACGGTGATCGACCTCCGGCCGGACAGGTACTGCCCGGTCAGCGACCGCTCGCTCGCCAGCAGGTCGGCGACCGTGCCGCTGACGACGACCTCGCCGCCGTGCTCGCCGGCACCGGGACCGATGTCGACGACCCAGTCGGCCACCTTGATCGTGTCCTCGTCGTGCTCGACGACGATGAGCGTGTTGCCCATGTCGCGCAGCCGCAGGAGGGTCTCGATCAGCCGGGTGTTGTCCCGCTGGTGGAGACCGATCGAGGGCTCGTCGAGCACGTAGAGGACCCCGACGAGGCCGGAGCCGATCTGGGTGGCCAGCCGGATCCGCTGGGCCTCGCCGCCGGCCAGGGTGGCCGCCGGGCGGTCGAGCGACAGGTAGTCGAGGCCGACGTCGACGAGGAAGGACAGCCGCGCCTGGATCTCGCGGAGCACCCGGTCGGCGATCGCCTTCTCCCGCTCGCCGAGCTCCAGCGCCCCCAGCCACTGGGACGCCTCGCCGATGGAGAGGTTGGTGACCTCCGCGATCGACCGGCCGCTGAGCTTGACCGCGAGGATCTCGGGCTTCAGCCGGGTGCCGTGGCAGACCGGACAGGGCACGTCGCGCATGTAGCCCTCGTACTTGTCCCGCATGTACTCGCTGTCGGTGTCGTCGTGGCGCCGCTCCAGGAACGGCAGCACGCCCTCGAACGCGGCGTAGTAGCTGCGCTCGCGGCCGTAGCGGTTCTTGTAGCGGACGTGCACCTGGTCCGGCGAGCCGTGCAGGATCGCCTTCTGCACCTTGGCCGGCAGCCGCTCCCACGGGTCGTCCATGGAGAAGCCGATCTGCTGGGACAGGCCGGTGAGCAGCCGGGTGAAGTACTCGTTGCTCATCGAGCTGGCCCACGGCGCGATGGCGCCCTGGTTGAGGCTCTTCCCCGGGTCGGGGACGACGAGCTCCGGGTCGACCTCCTTGCGGGTGCCGATGCCGGTGCACTCGCCGCAGGCGCCGAAGGGCGAGTTGAAGGAGAACGAGCGCGGCTCCAACGCCTCGAACGACAACCCGTCGTCGACGCAGGCGAGGTGCTCGGAGAAGGTGCGCTCCCGCTCCGGGTCGTCCTCGGGCAGGTCGACGAAGTCGAGGACGACCAGGCCGCCGGCGAGGCCGAGCGCGGTCTCCACCGAGTCGGTGAGCCGGCGCTTGGCGCTCTCCTTCACCGTGAGGCGGTCGACGATCACCTCGATGCTGTGCTTCTCCTGCTTCTTGAGCGTGGGCGGCTCGGTCAGCGGGTGCACCGTGCCGTCGACGCGGACCCGGGAGAAGCCCTGGGTCTGCAGCGAGCTGAACAGGTCGACGTACTCGCCCTTGCGCGCCCGGACGACGGGGGCGAGCACCTGGAAGCGGGTGCCCTCGACCATGGCGAGCACCTGGTCGACGATCTGCTGCGGGGTCTGCCGCGAGATCGGCTTGCCGCAGTTGGGGCAGTGCGGCTGGCCGGCGCGGGCGTACAGCAGCCGCAGGTAGTCGTAGACCTCGGTGATGGTCCCGACCGTCGACCGAGGGTTGCGGTTGGTCGACTTCTGGTCGATCGACACCGCGGGCGAGAGCCCCTCGATGAAGTCGACGTCGGGCTTGTCCATCTGCCCGAGGAACTGACGGGCGTAGGCCGACAGCGACTCGACGTAGCGGCGCTGCCCCTCGGCGAAGATCGTGTCGAAGGCGAGGCTCGACTTGCCCGATCCCGACAACCCCGTGAAGACGATGAGCGCGTCACGGGGAAGGTCGATGTGGACGTCCTTCAGGTTGTGCTCTCGGGCGCCGCGGACGACGAGCCGGTCCATGTGATCCCTGTCGGTCGCTGGTGGATGCCACCTGGTGGATGGGGCGGTGGAGCGTGCGCGGCGGCCGTCGGTCCCGGCCCCGGTTCACCCGGTGCAACACCGGCGCTACTCGCGGTCGTCCACCAGGCGGTGTGACCTGCGCCTGGTCTCCGGGACCGGCATGCCGGGGCGCTCAGCCGGGCGGGGCGGCGGCTGCCGTCGTGGGGTCGAAGACCGGCGCGTACCGGCGCCAGGGCTGCCGGACCTCCATCTCTCCGGCGACCCAGAGTAGACGCTCCTCGGCACCGGGCGGGCCGACGAACTGGACGGGGACCGGGGGCCCGCCCGGCCGCGCGGCGGCCGGGAGGACCGCGGCGGGGATGCCGGCCAGGTTCCAGGCCGCCGTCCACGGCGCCCACCGGGCGTTGGCCGTGATGTTGGCCAGGAACGACCGCTCGTGCCAGGGCCGCGCCGCCAGCGGCGGGCCGGTGGTGACCGGCGTCAGCAGCAGGTCGACGTCGTCGAACCACCGGATCATGCGCTCGCGGAACCGCTCCTGGGTGCGCGGCCGCACGAGCCCCAGCCGCCGGACCAGCCGGCCCAGCCGCGCATGGGTGCGGCTGCGGGGCTGCAGGTCGGCGCGGCCGATCCCGAGGAACTCTGCGTCGTCCTCGGCCCCGGCCATCCAGCGGACGAGCGCGCCGGCCGCCGCGGCGGGCGTGATCGGCGGGTTGCGGGGGACGACGGTGTGCCCCGCCTCGCGCAGCCGGGCGACGACCGCGTCGACCGCGGCCCGTGTGGCGGCGTCGGCCCCGAGGCCCGGTAGGGGCGACCGGGTGCTGACCGCGATGCGCAGCGGCCGGCCCGGGGCGGGCGGCGCCGCGGGCTGCTGCCCGGCCAGGACGGCGTGCACGACCGCGAGGTCGGCCACGGTCGTGGCCAGGGCCCCGTTCACGGCCATGCCCGACCAGTCGTCGGCACCGATCCCCCCGGGGACGACGCCGATCCCGGGCTTGAGCGCCACGAGGCCACAAGCGGCGGCGGGCAGCCGGAGCGAGCCCATGCCGTCGTTGCCGTGCGCCACCGGCACCGACCCGGACGCCACCGCTGCCGCACTCCCACCGGAGCTGCCGGCGGGTGAGAGCGCGGTGTCCCAGGGGTTGCGGGTGACGGTGCCGGGCCCGTCGGTGGCGGCGTACAGGCAGAGCTCGGGAGCGCGGGTGATCCCGACGACGACCGCCCCCGCCTTGCGCAGCCGGGTGACCACCTCGTGGTCCTTCCGTTCGGGCCCGGACCGGCGGGCCGGCGAGCCGTCCGTGCACGTCTCCCCCGCCACGGGGACGTTGTCCTTGATCGCCACGGGGACCCCGGCCAGCGGCAGCGCGAAGCGGGTCAGGCTGGCGTCGACCGCCGCGGCCTCGGCGAGCGCGGCCTCGCGGCGGACCACGCGGAAGGCTCCGACGCGCGCGTCGACCGCCTCGATGTGGTCGAGGTGGGCGCGCACCACCTCGACCGCCGTCAGCTCCCCCGCCCGGACCCGGGTGGCGATCTCCGTGGCCGTCAGGCCGACGACCGGCGCCCCGGCCCGCCCCCCGTCCCCGGCGCCGCCCTGAGCGGTGCCGACACCTCCGCTAGCGTCCATAGCTGGACCGTAACGGCGGTCACCGACACTTTCCGAACGGAGTCCCGATGAGCACCCCGACCTACACCGGGAACGTCACGGTGGGGGGCCCCGCCGACGTGCGCGAGCTGCCCGGGCTGACGATCAGCAAGGTGGCGGTGAGCGAGATGGCGAACAACGCCTACCTGCTCCGCGCCACGGACACCGGCGAGGCGCTGCTGGTCGACGCCGCGGCGGAGCCGGAGACGCTGCGGGCGCTGATCGGGGACGCGAACCTGCGCACCGTCGTCACGACCCACGGCCACTGGGATCACCACCGGGCCCTGCCCGACGTCGTCCGGGAGAGCGGCGCGGTGACCGTCGCCCACCCGGCCGACGCCGCGGACCTGCCGGTCCCCGTGCAGCGTCCCGTGGAGCACGGCGACACCGTGACGGTCGGTGACCAGGTGCTGGAGGTCGTGCACCTGCGCGGGCACACGCCCGGGAGCATCGCGCTGGTGTGGCACGGCCCCGGCGACGCGGGCGTCCACGTGTTCACCGGCGACAGCCTCTTCCCCGGGGGTGTGGGGAACACCCAGAAGGACCCGGGCCGCTTCACGAGCCTGATCGACGACGTCGAGGAGCGGCTGTTCGCCGTCCTGCCCGACGACGCGTGGGTCTACCCCGGCCACGGGAGCGACACGACGATCGGCGCCGAGCGCCCGCATCTCGCGGAGTGGCGCGAGCGCGGCTGGTGACCTCCGGGGTCAGTCCTCGGTGAAGAGCCCGACCAACTCGTCCGCGGTGCCGGGGACGTGCAGGGGCAGCACCGAGATGGTCCAGTCCGGCTGCCGTTCGTCGACGCCGAGCGCCAGGTCCCAGGCCGCCCGGGGCGTCAGCGGGCCGAAGCACGCGTCGTCGCCGTCCTCGCCGAGGTCCACCTCGACGAGCCACTGGTCCGAGAGGTCCGCGGCGAGCTCGGCGAAGTCCGGAGCCGCGTCGTCGTCGGGCTCCGGGCTGTCGATCCGTACCGGGTAGATGAGCGCCATCCTGCGCACGCTAGGCGCTTCCGGTCACCGGGACACCTCCTGCGTCCCACCGGCCGGCTGTCGTGGTGCCGCGCCACCGTCAGCGGTCAGCCCGTGACTCCGTGACCGTGCACGTGGTCGCGCGCGAGCCGACCGCCACCGGCCGCCTCCTCGACGGTGCCGCGCTCGTCGGCGGGTAACGCCTCCGCGGTGGGTGAGAGCCAGCGCGCCCACCACCGCAGGAGGTGCTCGAAGCGCGCCAGCCGGTGCCTCGGCCGCCCGGTGCGCGGCAGGTCGTGGCCCTCCCCCGGGAACAGCAGCAGCTCGGCCGGCACCCCGCGTCGCGCGAGTTCCACGTAGAGCCGCTGGCCCTGTTCCAGGGGCACCCGCCGGTCCTCCTCCGCGTGGACGACCAGGGTCGGCGTGCTGATGACGTCCGCGTGCTCGAGCGCGCTCTGCGCGGCCGGCCGCTCGGGGTCGGCGCCGAGGTACTGGTCGGCCAGGTGCCAGCCGACGTCGGAGGTCCCGACGAAGCTGGCCGGATCGGTGAGCGCGCCCTCCACCGCGGCGGCGGCGAACCGGTCGGTGCGCGCGACGAGCAGGGTGGTCAGGTACCCGCCGTAGCCGCCACCCAGGACGCCGACCCGGTCCGGGTCGAGCGCCGGGTCGATCAGCGCCGCGTCGAGGAAGGCCAGGACGTCGTCGGCATCCGGCCCGCCCCACGCGCCGCGGATCACACGCTCGTGCTCGGCGCCGTAGCCGGAGGATCCCCGGGGATTGCACCGGACCACCGCGTAGCCGGCGGACACGTGCACCTGGGTCTCGTCGCACAGTCCGCGGTCGTACTGGCGGAACGGGCCGTCGTGGACCGTCAGGAGCACCGGGTGCGGGCCCGGCCCCGGCGGCGTGGTCACCCAGCCGTGCACCGGGTGGCCGTCCGGTGCGGAGGCGGTGCGCTCCTGCGCCCGGTGCAGTCGGCCGGTGGCGCCCAGGTCGCGGCCGAAACCGGTGAGCAGCCGGCGTCCGGCGCCGGTGATCGCGAGCAGCTCTCCCGCCGACCGGTCGTGCGCCACGGTGGCGACGACGACCCCCGCGGCGGCCGCGACGCCCCGCACCACGAAGGGTCCGTCGACCAGCGTCTCGGGTGCACCGCCGTCCAGCGGCACCCGGAGCAGCTCGACCGTCCCCCGCCGCTCGACGCCCACCAGCACGGCACCGTCGGCCAGCACCGTGGCCGCGGTCGAGTCCCCCCGCCGGTGCACCTCGGGGTCGAGCAGCGGCTCCAGGGGCCCACCCACGGCGGGCAACCGGCAGGGCACCGCCGGCCGGGCGACGGGGTCCGCCCGGTCCGGGCCGAGGTCGGGGACGGCGGTGACCAGCAGGGACGTGCCGTCCGGGGTGTAGACGGGCTGCGCGCAGTCGGCGCGGGAGTCGGTGAGGTGGCGCAGGCCCGTGCCGTCGGGCCGGACGGCGTGCACGTCGCGGACCAGATCCCGGCCGGCGCGCTCGTGGCGGACCGAGACGAACGCGAGCTCCCCCGCGTCGGGGCGCCAGGTGACGTCGGTGCAGTCGGCGTCGCCGCTGGTGACCTGGACCGGCCGGGGTCGCGGAGCAGCGTCGTCGACGAAGTCGGCCGGCAGGGCGACGACGAACACCTGGCTGGGCCGGTCGCGCACGAAACCCACGCCGTCGAGCCGGAACACCGGCGAAGTGATCAGCCGGGGCGCCTCGGCGCCCGCGTGGACGCCGGGCACCGTGCCGTAGCGCCCGTGCTCGGGCACGCGCGCGGCGTACGCCAGGCGCCGGGAGTCCGGTGCCCACACCGGCGGCCCTGCGCCCAGCAGGTGGTCGGTCAGCCGGCGCGGGGCGCCGCCGGCGGACGGCAGCACGTGGAGCTGCGGCCGGCTCCCGGCCTCCGCGCCCAGGTAGGCCAGCCACCGCCCGTCCGGGGAGAACACCGGGTCGGTGTCCCGGTGGCCGGAGGTGAGGGGCCGGGCGGGCGCGGAGCCGTCGGTCGGCACCGCCCACAGCTGGCTGCGGTACTCGTCGGTCGCCAGGTCCGGCCAGCCGACGGCCACCACGGCCATCCGCCCGTCCGGGGAGACCGTCGGCGTCCCAGGGGTGCGCAGGAGCGCGAGGTCCGTCGGCCGCATGTCGGCGACGCTAGCCGAGTGGAGTGCCGGCGCCGCCCCCGTGCGGACGCGGCGGCGGACCCGGTCGGCTCAACGACCGGAGCAGCTCCCGCTCAGGTCCTCGCTGCCGACGACGAACGGCTCGGCCTCCGCGGCGAACCGTGGGAGGGCACGCAAGACGATGATCACCGGGATCGAGAGGTTCCTGGGTGACGTGCATCCCGGGCCGGCACTCCGGGTCAGGCGGCCGACGCCGCCCGAGGGGGACCAGCCCACCCCGGGCGGCTCCGGCCTCGGCTCACTCCTTCGAATGCTCGTCGCGGGACGTCACCGGGGCGGACCTCGGGTCCGGGGGCCCGTCCCCGCGCCCGGGGGTGTCAAGCCCGTCATGGCTCCCGGGGGCGGCCACGTTGCGCCCGGTCCGGTCGGCGCCCGGGTCCCCGGCGCCCGTCGGGCTGGCGTAACCCTCCAGCCGATCCCGCTTGTTCTTGGCCAGGCTGGCGAGGGTGGTCACGAGCAGGGTGACCAGGATGACCGACAGGGAGAGCCAGGTCGGGATCTCCGGCACCACCGTCACGTGCTCCCCGCCGTTGATGAAGGGCAGCTCGTTGGTGTGCAGCGCATGGATGAGCAGCTTGATGCCGATGAAGCCGAGGATGACGGCCAGACCGTAGGCCAGGTAGACCAGGCGGTCCAACAGTCCGTCGATGAGGAAGAACAGCTGGCGCAGCCCCAGCAGCGCGAAGGCGTTCGCGGTGAAGACGAGGTACGTCTCCTGGGTCAACCCGAAGATCGCCGGGATCGAGTCGACGGCGAAGAGGATGTCGGCGCTGCCGATGGCCACCAGTGCGATCGCCAGCGGCGTGATGTAGCGCTTGCCCTGGATCTTGGTCAGCATGCGGTCGCCGTGGAAGTCGTCCGTCGTCGGCACCGCCTTGCGGGTGAGCCGGAGGAGGAAGTTCTCCTTGAACTCCTCCTCCTCCTCGTGGCCACCGCTGCGCGCCTGGGCCCACGCCGTGTAGATCAGGAACCCGCCGAAGATGTAGAAGACCCAGCTGAAGTTCTCGATCGCGGCAGCACCGATGAAGATGAAGATCGTCCGAAGCACGAGCGCGAAGGCGATCCCGAACAGCAGCACCTTCTGCTGCAGCGCCCGGGGTACCGCGAAGCTGGCCATGATCAGGACGAAGACGAACAGGTTGTCCACCGACAGGCTCTTCTCGGTGATGTAGCCGGCGAAGTACTCGCCGCCGTACGTGCCGCCGTAGGCCCACAGGACCAGCAGCCCGAACAGGACCGCCACCCCCACGTAGATGGCCGACCAGGTGGCCGACTCCTTCAAGGTCGGAGCATGCGGGGTGCGCACGTGCCCGTAGAAGTCGAAGACGAGCATCCCCACGATCGCGCCGACCGTGACAGCCCACACCCAGAAGGGCACGTCCATGGCAGATACCTCCGGAGTACTGGCAGTCGTCAGTGACCGGAGGTCTCTCCCGCCGCACGCGCCCTGCACGTGCGACCGGCAGCGCCGGGGGCCCTGACCCTGGATGGGAAGACCCCGTGATGACGACCCTGCCGCGGGGGATACTCCCCTCCACGCACGAACCCTACCGGCTGGACGCACGAACGCCTCTGCGGCTGATGGTAGGCCCGCCGGCTCGGTCGGCGCGCGGCGACGCCGTCGGCCACGCGACGCCGGCTCAGGCGTGCGCCGCGTCGAACTGGCGCAGCTCCTTCTTCAGCTCGTTCAGCTCGTCCCGCAGCCGGGCGGCGACCTCGAACTGCAGCTCGCGGGCGGCGGTCAGCATCTGCTCGTTCATCTGCGTGATGAGATCGGCCAGCTCCGCCCGCGGCAGGCCCTGCACGTCGATCGAGCCGGCCTTGGCCTTGCCGCCGGCCGCCTTCCTCGACGACAGGCCGGGCACCGGCGACTTGCCCCGCGACTGCTGGCGGCCGGAGCCGCCCAGCAGCTCGGTGGCGCCCTCGGTGTCCTCCGCGTCGCGGTAGATGCCGTCGAGGATGTCGACGATCTTCTTCCGGAGCGGCTGCGGGTCGATGCCGCGCTCGGTGTTGTAGGCGATCTGCTTCTCCCGCCGACGGCTGGTCTCGTCGATGGCCTGCGCCATCGACGGGGTGATCTTGTCGGCGTACATGTGCACCTGACCGGAGACGTTCCGGGCCGCGCGGCCGATCGTCTGGATCAGCGAGGTGCCCGAGCGGAGGAACCCCTCCTTGTCGGCGTCGAGGATGGCGACCAGCGACACCTCGGGCAGGTCGAGGCCCTCGCGGAGCAGGTTGATGCCGACCAGCACGTCGTACTCGCCCTGCCGCAGCTCGCGGAGCAGCTCCACCCGCCGGAGGGTGTCGACCTCCGAGTGCAGGTACCGGACCTTGATGCCCAGCTCGAGCAGGTAGTCGGTGAGGTCCTCGGCCATCTTCTTCGTCAGGGTGGTGACGAGGACGCGCTCGTCCTTCTCCGTGCGCAGCCGTATCTCGTGGACCAGGTCGTCGATCTGGCCCTTGGTCGGCTTGACCACGACCTCCGGGTCGATCAGGCCGGTCGGCCGGATGACCTGCTCGACGAACTCGCCCTGGGTGCGACCGAGCTCGTAGGGCCCCGGCGTGGCCGAGAGGTAGACCGTCTGGCCGATCCGGTCGGTGAACTCCTCCCACTTCAGCGGGCGGTTGTCCATCGCCGACGGGAGCCGGAAGCCGTGCTCGACGAGCGTCCGCTTGCGGCTCATGTCACCCTCGTACATGCCGCCGATCTGCGGCACGGTCACGTGGGACTCGTCGATGACCAGCAGGAAGTCGTCGGGGAAGTAGTCGATGAGGCAGGCGCCGGCCGAGCCGGGGCTGCGCCCGTCGATGTGCCGCGAGTAGTTCTCGATGCCGGAGCAGAAGCCGACCTGGCGCATCATCTCGATGTCGTAGGTGGTGCGCATGCGCAGCCGCTGCGCCTCCAGGAGCTTGCCCTGCCTGTCCAGCTCGGCGAGCCGCACCTCGAGCTCGGCTTCGATCGAGGCGATGGCCCGCTCCATGCGGTCGGGGCCCGCGACGTAGTGGCTGGCGGGGAAGACGAACAGCTCCTCGACCTCGCGGACGACCTCGCCGGTGAGCGGGTGCAGGTAGTACAGCCGCTCGACCTCGTCGCCGAACATCTCGATCCGGACGGCCAGCTCCTCGTAGACCGGGAAGATCTCGATCGTGTCGCCGCGCACGCGGAACGTGCCCCGGGTGAAGGAGAGGTCGTTGCGGGTGTACTGCTCGGTGACCAGAATGCGCAGCAGCTCGTCGCGGTCGCGCTCCTCCCCCACGGAGATCTTCAGCGCGCGGTCGACGTACTCCTCGGGCGTGCCCAGGCCGTAGATGCAGGAGACGGTGGAGACCACCACGACGTCCCGCCGGGTGAGCAGGCTGTTGGTGGCGGAGTGCCGCAGCCGCTCGACCTCCTCGTTGATCGAGGAGTCCTTCTCGATGTAGGTGTCGGTCTGCGGGACGTAGGCCTCGGGCTGGTAGTAGTCGTAGTACGACACGAAGTACTCGACCGCGGCGTCGGGCATGAGCTCCTTGAACTCGTTGGCCAGCTGCGCGGCGAGGGTCTTGTTCGGCGCCATGACCAGCGTCGGGCGCTGCACCTGCTCGATCAGCCAGGCCGTCGTCGCCGACTTCCCGGTACCGGTGGCACCGAGCAGGACGACGTCCTTCTCCCCCGCGTTCACCCGCTCGGCGAGCGCCTTGATCGCCGCCGGCTGGTCGCCCGAGGGGTCGAACTCGCTGACGACGCGGAAGCGCCCCTGGGTGGGCCGGAGATCGGTGGTCGTGCGCACGCCGTCGACGGTACGACGGGCGTGTGACAGAACGCGTCGCGAGCGGCGCCCCGCCACCGCTGGGGCACCCGGGGCGGGAGCGGCAGGGCGGGTACTTGTCTCCTCCCCGCGACCGCCCTAGCGTGCCGAGTCGCAGGAGCGGTCCGCGCCGAGGACCAGCGCCACCCGGGGATCCCCGGGCGAGGTCGGACCCCGGCGCACCGGCCCGGCCCCCGGAGCTCGACGCCCCCGTCGGTCCCGCCGGCCGGCCGGTGGCACGCCCGGCCGGACCTGCATACGACGCCCCCTGCGGCCCGCCGCGGGGGGCGTCGTCGGCTCCGGACGCCGGCGCCGGCGCGGCCGCCGCCGGTGGGCGACAGGACACCGGCACGAGTCACACCGCGCAGAGGTGTGGCGGGCCGCCCGGGCGGGCAACGGGGTCCCGACGACCGTCCCGACCCGGCCGCGCGAGCACGCACCCGGGTCACCCGCCCCCCGCCCCGGGGCGCCCTGCGCAGGAGGAACTCCCCAGATGACCCAGGTGTGGCCCGGAAGCGCCTACCCCCTCGGCGCCACGTACGACGGCACCGGGACCAACTTCGCGATCTTCAGCGAGGTGGCCGAGAAGGTCGAGCTGTGCCTGTTCGACGACCAGGGCAACGAGGAGCGCATCCGGCTGCCGGAGATGGACGGGTACGTGTGGCACGCCTTCCTGCCCGGGATCCACCCCGGCCAGAAGTACGGCTACCGGGTGCACGGGCCCTACGACCCCGAGCAGGGTCTGCGCTGCAACCCGAACAAGCTGTTGCTGGACCCCTACGCCAAGGCGATCGACGGCCAGGTCGCGTGGCATCCCTCGGTCTTCGGCTACGACTTCGAGACCAAGGAGCGCAACGACGAGGACTCGGCGCCGCACATGCCGAAGTCCGTCGTCGTCAACCCCTACTTCGACTGGGGCGTCGACCGCCCGCCGAAGACGCCCTACAACAAGACGGTCATCTACGAGGCCCACGTGAAGGGCCTGACGATGACCAACCCGCGGATCCCGGAGGAGCTGCGGGGCACCTACGCCGGCATCGCCCACCCGGCGACCATCGAGCACCTGACCGATCTGGGCATCACCGCGATCGAGCTCATGCCGGTGCACCGGTTCGTGCAGGACGACACCCTGCAGCAGAAGGGCCTGCGCAACTACTGGGGTTACAACTCGATCGGCTTCTTCGCGCCGCACGACGAGTACGCCAGCGACACCACGGCGGGCCAGCAGGTGCAGGAGTTCAAGGGGATGGTCCGCGCCCTGCACGAGGCGGGCATCGAGGTCATCCTCGACGTGGTCTACAACCACACCGCCGAGGGCAACCACCTCGGTCCCACCCTGTCGTTCAAGGGCATCGACAACCGGGCCTACTACAAGCTCGTCGAGGGCGACGAGCAGTACTACATGGACTACACCGGCACCGGGAACACCCTCAACGTCCGGACGCCGCAGGCGCTGCAGCTGATCATGGACTCGCTGCGCTACTGGGTCACCGAGATGCACGTCGACGGCTTCCGATTCGACCTCGCCTCCGCGCTGGCCCGCGAGCTGCACGCCGTCGACCGGCTGGCCACCTTCTTCGACCTGGTGCACCAGGACCCCGTGGTGAGCCAGGTCAAGCTGATCGCCGAGCCGTGGGACGTCGGCGAGGGCGGCTACCAGGTCGGCAACTTCCCCGCGCTGTGGACCGAGTGGAACGGCAAGTACCGCGACACGGTCCGCGACTTCTGGCGCGGCGAGGGCGGCACGATCGGCGAGTTCGCCGACCGGATCTCCGGCTCCTCCGACCTGTACCAGCACTCCGGCCGCCGGCCGGTCGCGAGCATCAACTTCGTCACCGCGCACGACGGCTTCACGCTCAACGACCTCGTCTCCTACAACGAGAAGCACAACGAGGCCAACGGCGAGGGGAACAACGACGGCGAGAGCCACAACCGCAGCTGGAACTGCGGCGTGGAGGGACCCACCGACGACCCGGGGATCCGGCAGCTGCGGGCTCAGCAGCGGCGCAACTTCATCGCCACGCTGATGCTCAGCCAGGGCGTGCCGATGCTCCTGCACGGCGACGAGCTGGGGCGGTCGCAGGGGGGCAACAACAACGGCTACTGCCAGGACTCCGAGCTGACCTGGATCGACTGGACGGACGTCGACGAGGGCCTGCTCGAGTTCACCAGGAAGGTCACCAAGCTGCGCTGCGACCACCCGACGTTCCGCCGTCGCCGCTTCTTCCACGGCCGGCCGGTCCGCCGGGGGCTGGGCGACCCGGTGCCCGACATCGACTGGCTGACGCCGGCCGGCGAGCAGATGACCGAGGAGGACTGGGACGTCGCCTACGCCAAGTCCGTGGCGGTCTACCTCAACGGCGTCGGCATCCGGGAGACGGACGAGCGGGGCGAGTACGTGTCCGACGACCACTTCTACCTGGCGTTCAACGCCTCGCCCGAGCCGATCGAGTTCACCCTGCCCAGCGACGACTACTCCCGGAGCTGGACGACCGTGCTCGACACCGCCGAGATGAACGAGGTCGAGCCGGTCGAGGTCAAGCCCGGTGAGACGGTCACCGTGCAGGGCCGCTCGCTCATCGTCCTGACGGGTCCCGCCCAGTGACGCAGCCGATCCAAGTGCCCGGTGCCGAGCGTCGCCGGGAGGTGCCGTCCGCCACCTACCGGCTGCAGGTCCACGCCGGGTTCCCGCTGCAGGACGCCGCCGACGTCGCCGGGTACCTCGCCGACCTCGGCGTCACCCACGCCTACTCCTCCCCCCTGCTCCGCTCGGCGGAGGGGAGCACGCACGGCTACGACACCGTCGACCACACGCACGTCGACGAGGCGCGCGGCGGCCAGGCCGGGTTCGACCGGTTCGTCGCCGCGCTGCACGAGCACGGCTTGGGGCTGGTGCTGGACCTGGTGCCCAACCACATGGGGGTCGACGACCCGTCGGCGGCGCGGTGGTGGTGGGACGTCCTGCGGCACGGGCAGGCCTCTGCGCACGCGGCGGCGTTCGACGTCGACTGGGACTTCGGCGGCGGCAAGATCCGCATCCCCGTCCTCGGGTCGGCCGACGACGTCGAGAAGCTCGAGGTCGTCGACGGCGAGCTGCGCTACTACGACAACCGGTTCCCCCTGGCCCCCGGCAGCGGGGGCGGTACCCCGCAGGAGGTGCACGCCCGGCAGCACTACGAGCTGGTCGACTGGCGGCGTGCCGACTCTGACCTGAACTACCGCCGGTTCTTCGCGATCAACACCCTGGCCGGGCTGCGCGTGGAGGACCCGGCGGTCTTCGACGCGACCCACGAGCTGGTGCTGCGCTTCGTGCGCGACGGCGCCGTGGACGGGCTGCGGATCGACCACCCGGACGGGCTGGCCGACCCGAAGGGCTACCTCGATCGGCTCGCCGAGGCGTCGGGGAACCGCTGGACGGTCGTGGAAAAGATCCTCGAGCCCGGCGAGGACCTGCCGGAGTCCTGGGCGACGGCGGGGACGACCGGCTACGACGCGCTCGCCGAGGTCGACGAGGTGCTCGTCGACCCGGCCGGTGAAGAGGCGCTCACCGCGCTGGACACCGAGCTCGCCGGCCGGCGGGTGGACTACGCGCAGCTGGTGCACGACTGCAAGCGCGAGGTCACCGACGGGATGCTCGGCTCGGAGGTCGCCCGGCTGGTGCGGGTCATCGGCGAGCTGCCCGGTGTGGACACCGCGCAGCAGACCGAGGCGCTGGCCGAGCTGCTGGCGTCCTTCCCCGTGTACCGCAGCTACCTGCCCGACGGCCGGGAGCACCTCGACGCCACGGTGGCGGCCGTGCGCCGGCGCCGGCCGGATCTGGCTGCCGCGCTGGACGCGCTGCACCCGGTGCTGTCGCAGGCCGGCACCGAGGCAGCCACCCGGTTCGAGCAGACCAGCGGGCCGGTCATGGCCAAGGGCGTCGAGGACAGCGCCTACTACCGGTGGGCGCGGTTCGTCGCGCTCAACGAGGTGGGCGGCGACCCGGCACGCTTCGGCAGCACCGTCGCGGAGTTCCACGCGGCCCAGCAGCGCCGGGCGGAGCGCTACCCCGAGTCGATGACGACGCTGTCGACCCACGACACGAAGCGCAGCGAGGACGTCCGCGCCCGGCTCGCGGTCCTCGCCGAGATCCCGACCGAGTGGGCGCAGCTCGTGCGGGGCTGGCTGGCCCGGCACCCGCTGGCCGACCGATCGCTCGCGCACCTGGTGTGGCAGAACCTCGTCGGCGCGTGGCCGCTCTCCCGGGAGCGCGCGCACGCCTACGTGGAGAAGGCCGCCCGCGAGGCGGGGACGTCCACCACCTGGACCGACCCGGTCCAGGCGTTCGAGGAGCAGCTGCACGCGCTGGTCGACGGCGCCTACGACGACCCGGCGACGACGGCGGAGCTCGACGCCTTCGTCACCCGGATCGCACCGCTGGGCTGGTCGAACTCGCTCAGCCAGAAGCTGCTGCAGCTCACGATGCCGGGCGTCCCCGACGTCTACCAGGGCACCGAGCTGTGGGACTTCTCCCTGGTCGACCCGGACAACCGCCGGCCGGTGGACTACGCGCTGCGGCGGAAGGTGCTGGCCTCGCTGGACGGTGGCGAGGTCCCGGCCGTCGACGGGACGGGGGCGGCCAAGCTGCTCGTCACCTCGCGCACGCTGCGGACCCGGCGGGACCACCCGGAGTGGTTCGCGGGGTACGAGCCCGTCGCGGTGACCGGGTCGGCCGCGGACCAGGTCGTCGCCTACGACCGCGGGGGCGTCGTCGTCGTGGCGACCCGGCTGCCGGCCCGCCTGGCCGCCGAGGGCTGGGGCGACACCGCGCTCCAGCTGCCCAACGGCGCCTGGCGGGACCTGTTCACCGGGGAGCGGGCGGTCTCCGACGTGGCCGGCGTCGCCGTCGACTCGTTGCTCACCCGGCTGCCGGTGGCCCTGCTCGTCCGCGACTGAGTTCGCTCCCGGCCCCCATGGTGCCGACATCGCCGGTCCGTTCCCAGGGCCGGAGGCGTCCGTCGTCGGGCGGATCCGCGATCCGGGGTCGAGTGCGGTGACCCCGGCACGGTTGGGCCCCGGCGATGGGGGCATGAAGCTCGCGCCTGCGACCACCGGCCAGGCTGTCCGCGCTGCCTGGGAGGCACACTGCATGTCCGCACCCGTCGAGTTCTCCGTCTGGGCCCCGCTGCCCGAGCGCGTGCGTGTGCAGGTCGACGGCGCCGTGCACGACATGCGCCGGGACGACGGTGGCTGGTGGCGCGCCGAGGTCGATGCCCGGCCCGACGCCGACTACGGGTTCCTGCTCGACGACGGCGAGACGCCGCGCCCCGACCCGCGCTCACGCCGGCAGCCGGAGGGCGTGCACGGCCTGTCCCGCCTCTTCGACCCCTGGGCCTACGAGTGGGGCGACCGGGCATGGACCGGTCGGCCGCTGGCCGGGGGCGTGGTCTACGAGCTGCACATCGGCACGTTCACGCCCGAGGGCACCCTCGATGCCGCGATCGGCCGGCTGGGGCACCTGGTGCGCCTCGGCGTCGACTTCGTCGAGCTGCTGCCGGTGAACGGGTTCAACGGCACGCACAACTGGGGATACGACGGCGTCCTCTGGTACGCGGTGCAGGAGGAGTACGGCGGGCCGGAGGCCTACCAGCGGTTCGTCGACGCCTGCCACCAGCAGGGCATCGGCGTGATCCAGGACGTCGTCTACAACCACCTGGGCCCGTCGGGGAACTACCTGCCCGAGTTCTTCCCGATCTTCGCCGAGGGTGGGTCGAACACCTGGGGCGAGTCGATCAACCTGAGCGGCCCGGACTCCGACGAGGTGCGCCGCTACATCCTGGACAACGTGCAGATGTGGCTGCGCGACATGCACGTCGACGGCCTGCGCCTGGACGCGGTGCACGCCCTCGTCGACGAACGCGCCGTGCCGATCCTCGAGCAGATGGCCGTCGAGGTGGACAGCCTGTCGGTCGCCGTGGGCCGGCCGCTGACGCTGATCGCCGAGAGCGACCTCAACGATCCGCGCCTGGTCACCCCGCGTGCGGCCGGGGGCACCGGGCTGGCCGCCCAGTGGAGCGACGACTTCCACCACGCGCTGCACACCACACTGACCGGGGAGAGCCAGGGCTACTACGCCGACTTCGCCGACGCCGGGCTGCCCGGGCTGGCGAAGACGCTGACCGGCGCCTTCTTCCACGACGGCACCTGGTCGAGCTTCCGGCGGCGCTCGCACGGCCGGCCGGTGGACACCGCACGCCTGCCCGGCTGGAAGTTCCTCGCCTACCTGCAGGACCACGACCAGATCGGCAACCGCGCCGTCGGCGACCGCATCTCGGCCAGTCTCTCCCCCGGCCTGCTCGCCGTGGGCGCCACCGTGGTGCTCACCAGCCCGTTCACGCCGATGCTCTTCATGGGCGAGGAGTGGGGCGCCACCACGCCGTGGCAGTTCTTCACCAGCCACCCCGAGCCCGAGCTGGGCAAGGCCACGGCCGAGGGCCGGATCGGCGAGTTCGCCGAGCACGGCTGGGACCCCGACGTCGTCCCCGACCCGCAGGGCCCGGAGACGTTCACCCGCTCCAAGCTGGACTGGTCGGAGCTGTCGCAGGAGCCGCACGAGCGCCTGCTGGCCGTGCACCGGTCGCTGCTGGCGCTGCGCCGCGCCCACCCCGACCTGGTCGACCCCGACCTCTCCGCCGTGCAGGTCACCTGGGACGACGCCGACCGCTGGATGGTGGTCCACCGCGGCTCGCTGCGTGTGGTGCTGAACCTGGCCGGGGAGCCGCGGGAGATCGACCTCGACCGGCCGGTGGCCGACGTCCTCTTCAGCACCGCCGACGTGCCGACGGTGGCCGAGGAGACGGTCACCCTCGCCGCGGAGAGTGCGGCCGTGTTCAGCACCCGCTGATGCGCCGCCTCCTCCCGGAGCCGGCCGAACTGGACGACGCCGGTCTGCTCGAGGCCTACCGCTGCCCGCCGGGGCGCCGGCTGCGGATGGACTTCATCGCCTCGCCCGACGGCGCCATCACCGTCGGCGGGGTGAGCGGGGGGCTGGGCTCCCCGGGCGACCGGCGGGTGTTCCGGGTGCTGCGCGCGCTGGCCGACGTCGTCCTCGTCGGGCACGGCACCGCGGCGGCCGAGGGCTACCGGCCGGTGCTGCCGGACTCCGAGGTCGGCCGGCTGCGCAGGAGCACGGGGGTGTCCGCGACCGCGCCGATCGCCGTGGTCTCCCGGCGGGCGTCGCTGGACCCCGCGGGCCGGCTGGTGGCCGACGCCGTCTCCCCCACCATCGTCGTCACCTGCGCGGTCGCCGACCCCGCCCGCCGGGCCGTGCTGGCCGACGCCGGAGCGGAGGTCCTGGTCTGCGGTGACGACGACGTCGACCTGCCGGCGGCCCTCGACGCGCTGGCCGACCGCGGTCTGGAGCAGGTGACCTGCGAGGGCGGGCCCCAGCTGCTCCGCTCGGCGCTGGCCGCGGGGGTGGTCGACGAGCTCGACCTGTCGGTCTCCCCGGCCCTCGTCGGGGGCGAGGCCCGGCTGCTCGACACCGCGCTCCCGCACCCGGCGCGGCTGACGCTGCGCCAGGTGCTCGAGGAGGACGGGATGCTGTTCACCCGCTACGACGTCGGCTGATCGGCGCCTCGCCCCGTTCGGGGCCCGGTCATCGGACGACGACGACCGTGCCGCGGGCGGGCCTGCCGTCCGCCCGTGTCCAGCCGGCCTCGACCGACCCGATCCCCGACCCGGCCTCCCCGTCCTCCGGCAGCACGCGGACCAGCTCGACCGCCGGCCGCGTCTCGTCGTCCCCGCTCCAGCGGCGGATCACCGAGGGGTCCAGGGTGTCGCTGTCGTCCTGGTGCTGCGCCTGGGCCGCCCCCCGCGCCAGGGCCAGCAGCTGTGCGATCGCCACGGGGTCCGCCGCGGCGTCGTAGATCCACCGGAGTCCCAGCACCCCGTGCTCCGAGGTGCCGACGAGGCTCTCCTCGGCCCCGGCCAGCGGGGCGCCGCGGTAGCTCAGCGGCACGAAGTACGTCGTCTCCCCGCCCGGCGGGCCGTCGGTGACCACGACGAACTCGAGCCCGACCTCGCCCGTCGGGTCGTCGAGCCGGAAGCCGCCGGCCCGCCGCAGCGCCGGCGGGGCACCCGTGGGGCGATACCACGGCTGCCGGGGCAGCCACGCGGTGAGCAGCTCGAGCTTCGTCGGCACCATCGTGGTGCGGTGGATCGTCGCCATGCCGGCACCCTGCCACGGCGGGAACTGCTTGACTGCCCGGCATGGACCTGCCCGTGCAGCTGCCGGTGAAGCCGATGCTGGCCAAGGCCGTGACCACGATCCCCACCGGCGACGAGTGGTTCTACGAGCCCAAGTGGGACGGGTTCCGCTGCATCGTCTTCCGCGACGGCGACGAGGTGGAGCTCGGCAGCCGCAACGAGCGGCCGCTCACCCGCTACTTCCCCGAGGTGGTGGCCGCGGTGAAGGAGCAGCTGCCGGAGCGGTGCGTGGTCGACGGCGAGATCGTCATCGCGCGCGACGACCGGCTGCAGTTCGAGTCGCTCCTGCAGCGCATCCACCCGGCCGAGTCGCGGGTGACCCTGCTGGCCGAGCAGACGCCGGCCTCGTTCGTCGCCTTCGACCTGCTCGCCCTGGGCGACGAGTCGCTGCTGGAGGCGCCGTTCGCCCAGCGCCAGGAGCGGCTGCGCACCGTGCTCGCCGGGATCCGCCCACCGGTGCACGTCACCGCGATCAGCCGCGACGCCGGCACCGCCCAGCGGTGGTTCGAGACGTTCGAGGGCGCCGGCCTGGACGGCGTCGTCGCCAAGAACGGCGAGCTCCCCTACGGGCCCGACCAACGGCTGATGGCCAAGATCAAGCACGTCCGGACGGCGGACTGCGTGGTCGCCGGGTTCCGCTGGCACAAGAGCGGCCCGGTCGTCGGCTCGTTGCTGCTCGGGCTCTACGACGGCGACGGGCTGCAGCACATCGGCGTCGCCGCGTCCTTTCCGATGAAGCGCCGGGCCGAGCTGGTCGAGGAGCTGGCCCCCTACCGGGCCGAGGCGCTCGACGGCCACCCGTGGCAGGACTGGGCCGATGCCGAGACCGGTGCCGACGGCGGGCACCGCATGCCCGGCGCGGTGAGCCGGTGGAACGCGAAGAAGGACCTGTCCTGGGTGCCGCTGCGGCCCGAGCTGGTCGTGGAGGTCAAGTACGACCAGCTCGAGGGCCGTCGGCTTCGTCACACCGGCCACTTCCTCCGCTGGCGACCGGACCGGGACCCCCGCAGCTGCACGTACGACCAACTCGACGTGCCGGTGCGCTACGACCTGGCCGAGGTGCTGGACGGGTGAGGGAGAATCCCCCGCCCCCTGCCACTGGCATGCTCGCGGCGGGACCCCGCAGAGAGCCGACCCGTGCGCACGAGCGGTTCGGCCGATGAGGTCCCTATCCTCATGATCATGCGTCTGCACCGTGGCCTCCCGGCCGTCGCGTCCGGCCTGCTGCTGGCACTACCGCTGGCACTGACCGGCTGCACCTCCTTCGGCGACACCGCGGAGGAGCCGGCCGCCGCCACGACGACGGCGCCGGCCGAGCCGCAGGCGGCACCCATCGAGTGGACCGACTGCGACGCGCAGATCCAGCCGCTCATCGAGGGCCAGCCCGGCAGCGAGCGCGACATCGCCTTCGAGTGCGGCCGCACCGACGTGCCGATCAGCTACGACGAGCCGGGCGGCGCCACGCTGCCGCTGTTCCTGGTCCGGGCCGTGCTGGCCGGGCAGACCGACCGCATCGGCTCTCTCATGGTCAACCCCGGCGGGCCGGGCGGCTCCGGCGCGGACGCCGCGATCGGGCTCGCGCTCACCCTCCCCGAGGACGTGCTGCGCCGCTTCGACGTCGTCGGCTTCGACCCGCGCGGCGTGGGGCTCTCCACCCCCGTCGAGTGCATCCCCAAGGAGCTGAAGGACCGCGCGATCGCCGCGGAGCCCCGGCCCACCACGGCGGAGCAGCTCGACGACGTCTTCGCGCTCTCCCGGGAGGTGGCCGAGGGCTGCGCCGAGGAGTACGGCGAGGCGCTGGGCACCTTCAACACCGTCGACACCGCACGGGACATGGAGCAGATCCGGCAGTCACTGGGCGAGGAGCAGCTGAACTACCTCGGCTACTCCTACGGCACCACGCTGGGCTCCACCTACGCCGAGCTCTACCCCGACCGGGTGCGCGCCATGGTGCTCGACGCCGCCGTCGACCCCGACACCGACGCGATCGCCGACGCGGAGGCCAGCGCCGCAGGGTTCGAGGCCGGCTTCGACGCCTTCGCCGAGAACTGCCGGGGCCTGATCGCCGGCTGCCCGCTGGGCGACGACCCGCGCCGGTTCCTCGAGGAGCTCCTCGCGCAGGCGCAGACCACACCCATCCCGAGCAGCGAGGAGGGCGAGACCCGGCAGGCCACGCCCGGCGTCGTCCTGACGGCGGTGCAGGCCGCGCTGTACGACACCGCGTCCTGGCCGCAGCTGGCGCAGGGCCTGGCCGCCGCGCGCAACGGGGACGCCCGGGCGCTGTTCTCGCTGGCCGACGACTACAGCGGCCGGCTCGAGGACGGCACCTACTCCAACCTGATCGACGCGAACGTCGCGATCAACTGCGCCGACACCGAGGAGACGGTGGCCGAGACCCGCGTGCGCGAACTGGCCGCCGAGTGGAGCGCCCGCTACCCGCTGTTCGGTGCCGGCTCGGCCGCCGGCCTGTACACGTGCTCGGTGTGGGAGGCCGAGCGCACGCCCATCCCCGAGCGCGACGCCGAGGGCAGCGCCCCGATCCTCGTCATCGGCAACGCGGGCGATCCGGTCACCCCGCTGCCGGGCGCCGTCGACCTCGCCGAGGACCTCGACAGCGGCGTCCTGCTGACCTGGCAGGGCCAGGGGCACACCGCCTACCCGAAGACCGAGTGCGTCACCGCGGCGGTCAACGCCTACCTCATCGACCTGGCCGTTCCCGTGGACGGACTGACCTGTCCTGCGTGAGACTCGGCGGCCCCGGAACGAGCGGAGCAGCTGAATGGCCAGCAGCAAGGACGCCGTCGTCCTCGAGATCGACGGGCACGACGTCCGGGTCTCCAACCCGGAGAAGCCGTACTTCCCCGACCGGGGCATCCGCAAGATCGACGTCGTCGAGTACTTCGTGGCCGTCGGCGAGGGGATCCTCTTCGCGCTGAAGGACCGGCCGACGACGCTGGAGCGCTGGCCCGGCGGGGTGTTCGCGGGCGCCCGGATCTCCACCCGGACGGACAACACCGGCGACGCCTTCTACCAGAAGCGGGTGCCGAAGAACGCCCCTGAGTGGATCCCGACCGCGCACATCACCTTCCCCAGCGGCCGGACGGCCGACGAGATCGCGCCGGACTCGGTGGCCGTGGTCGCCTGGGCGGCGAACCTCGGCACGCTGACCTTCCACCCGTGGCCTGTCTCCAAGGACGACGTCGAGCAGCCCGACCAGATCCGCATCGACCTGGACCCGCAGCCGGGCACCGACTTCTCCGACGCCGTGTGGGTCGCACCCCACGTGCGCGAGCTGCTGCACGAGTTCGGCATGGAGGGCTGGCCGAAGACCTCCGGCGGCCGGGGGGTGCACGTCTACGTGCCGATCCAGCCGCGGTGGACCTTTGCCGAGGTGCGCCGGGCGGTGATCGCGTTCGGCCGCGAGCTGGAACGCCGCCTTCCCGACCGCGTGACCATGTCGTGGTGGAAGGAGGAGCGCGGCGAGAAGATCTTCATCGACTACAACCAGATGGCCCGGGACCGCACGATCGCGTCGGCGTACTCCATCCGGCCCAAGCCGCACGCCCCGGTCTCCGCGCCCGTGGACTGGGACGAGCTGCCCGACGTCCACCCGACCGACTTCGACGTCCTGACCATGCCGGCCCGGTTCGCGGAGGTCGGCGACAGGCACGCCGGGCTCGCCGAGCACGCCTTCGGCATCGAGCCGCTGCTGGAGCTCGCCGAGCGCCAGGCGGCCGACGACGGCCTGGGTGACCTGCCCTATCCGCCCGACTACCCCAAGATGCCGGGCGAGCCGATGCGGGTGCAGCCCAGCCGCGCCAAGGGTTCCACCAGCCCGAGCAGCTGAGCTGACGTCCACAGAGTGCCGTGCACAGCGCTCACCCGGCAGCGCCTCGGGGGTGCGCCGGGCTACGCGCGGCCGACGGGCTGTCCCGGACCGCCGCGCCGCCTGACCCCGGCCGACCGATCTCCTGCACTCCGGCCGCGTGCCGGCGGGCCAGCTCCTGGTAGGTCGTGGGGTTCTCGTCGACCCAGAACCGGCTGCCCGCCGACAGCGGACCACGCACGCTGGCCGGCTCGCCGAGTGCCATCACCTCGTCGGGGATGTCCATGCGCGGCGGTACCAGGCTGTGCGCCCCGATCAACGCTCGCCGGCCGATCCGGGCGCCGTCCTGGACGGTTGCGCCGTTCCCGATGAGCGCCTCGGCGCCGACCACGGCGCCGTGCACCACGCACATGTGCCCGATGGTCGCTCCCGGACCGACCTCGGTCTCCGGGTCCGACCCGCCGTGCAGCACCGAGTTGTCCTGCACGTTGGCCCCGGCGCGGACGACGATCCGGCCGAAGTCGGCGCGGAGCACCACGCCGTACCAGATGGAGGCGCCGGCCTCCACCACCACGTCGCCCACGAGGGTCGCCGTCGGCGCCACCCACGCCTCGGGATGCACCTGCGGGGAGCGGCCTTCGAACGAGAACAGCGGCATGGCCGGCAGCCTATGCAGGGGCGACCCGGCCGCCGTCCTCGGCAACCCTGGCTCCTGGTCGGTCGAGGTGGTCACCGACGCGGCGGAGCATGCCTGGACGGCCCACCCGCACGGCGCCGAGCCCGCCCATGGGCCACCACAGGCCGGTTCTCGGGCACAGGTCGGTCCCCCGTCGAGCGGGAGAGAACGTCGTGCGCGAGCGGCGCCCGCGTGACGGGTGGGGGCTCCGCGACGGCGGCCTCAGCCCGCCAGGCGCCGGGCGGACGCGCCCAGGGCGTGCACCCGCAGCGCGGCCGGCTGCGCCACCTGACGGGCCAGCTCGGCCGCCGTGACCGCCGCCCGCAGCGCGTCGGCGGACTCCGCCAGCCGGTCGGCGAGCACCTGGTCCAGGTCGGCGTCGTGCAGGTCCTCGATGTCGCGCAGGAAGACGGCGGAGGCGGGCGAGGCGGCGAGGGGCTGCATGGTGTTCTCCTGGATCGGGGGGTGCGCCGGATCCGTCCGGCTGGATCCCACCGTGGGCGTCGGACCGCAGGACGCCGGAGAGAGAAGCGCAGGAAATCCGCAAGACCACCCGGCACGAGCCGCTGCGTGACCGCGCCGGCCCGCAGTCGCCCGGACGGCCGCACGTCCTCCCCCGGACGGGTGAGGGCCGCCGCCGGGGCACGGGACGGTCCTCCAGCTGTGGGTAGCGATGGTCGATGCAGCTGACGACCGCGGTGGAGGCGAACGGGTGAGGATCTGGTTGCTGGCGTACGGCGTGCTGTACGTCGTCGTCGAGATGGTCGGCTCGACCCTGGAGTCCGTCGGGTGGCCGCAGATCACCGCCCTCGACGTGGCCACCGCGGTCACCGACGCGTTCCTCACCGTCTCGGTCTGCCTCGCCGTCCTGCTCGCCGGACACCTCGGCCTGCGGCGCTGGGCCCCGCTGGGGGCGACCCGGCTGCAGGCCCCAGCGAACTCCGGCTTCCTCGTCGAACAACCGCTCGGCGTCCGCTCGTGGCGCCCGGCGCTGTCTGCGCTGCCGCCCGCTGCTCCGCTGGGCCGCACCTACTCGGTGGGTGCCTACGGTCCCGGCTGGGGCCGACGGCAGCGACGCGTCGCACCGGCGTTCCGGGAGGAGCCGGGCCGGCTGCTGTGAGGCCGGCAGGGGTTCCCCGACCGGGTGTGGAGGAGTCCCAGGTCACAGTTCAGCGGCACCGGTGTCCTCTTCCGGCGATCTTTGGCTAGGGTTGGGCCGTCGGGAAGGCCCTGCGCTATGGCAGGACCCCGATGCACCACCTCAGCTAGGAGCGAGCAATGCCCGAAGGAACTGTCAAGTGGTTCAACGCGGAGAAGGGGTTCGGCTTCGCCACCCCTGACGGCGGCGGACCGGACGTCTTCGTCCACTACTCGGCCATCCAGTCCAGCGGGTACCGCTCGCTCGATGAAGGCCAGCGGATCGCGTTCGACATCGAGCAGGGCCAGAAGGGCCCGCAGGCTGCGAACGTCACCCCGCTCTGATCGCCTGATCAGCACAGCGCCCCCGCCCGGTTCTCCGGGCGGGGGCGCTGTCGTTCGTGAGCCGGTGCGGTGCGCCGGTCAGCGGGCGCGCGGCACGTACCCGCCGATGAGCGCGGACATGAGCAGGGCCCCATCGTGCTCGCCGACCGCGGCCGCCGCGTCCGCGAAGGCCCGCCAGCGCTGCCGCTCGACGTCGGTCGGCGCCTTCTCGGCCCGGGCGATCAGCTGCTCGAGCAGCCGCTCCCACTCCCCCTGCGGCGTCGGCCAGAGACCGGCCAGCCGTCGCGCCTCCGCCGAGATCGCGGTGATGCGGACGATGTCACCCGCGTGGTTGGTGAGCGGCTCGATGTAGCCGGCGGACGCCAGCGCCTTCGCCGCGGCGATGACCTCCGCCTTCGGCAGACCGCTCCCCGGCACGACCGAGCCGAGCAGGTAGGGGGCGCCGCCGTGCTTCGGCTCATCGACCAGCCGGGCGATCGCCCGCAGCACGGGCAGGTCGCGGGTGAACCAGACGTCGGGCAGGAGGCCGTCGGGGGGCTGGGGGGCGGAGGTCACCCCCCCAGTCTCCCCGGCCCCCACGCACGGCGGCGCCCCGCCTCCCCCGGAGGGAGAGCGGGGCGCCGGTCCTCCTGCCCGGGCCCGCCACGACCGTGCCCGCGGCGGGGGCAGGGGTGCCTGCTCAGCCGCGGGCGCGGAAGACCGGACCGGGGTGGTGACCGCCGGGAATGGTGGTCCGGGGGTGATCGTTGGTCCGGCCATGACGACCTCCCCTCAGAAGCCCCAGGTCAGCAAGACCGACGAGGAGTGGCGGGCGCAGCTGTCCCCGGAGGAGTACGCGGTGCTCCGCCAGGCCGGCACCGAGCGGGCGTGGACCGGCGAGTACGTCGACACGAAGACCGTCGGTGTCTACGAGTGCCGGGCGTGCGGCGCGGAGCTGTTCCGCTCGGAGACCAAGTTCGACTCGCACTGCGGCTGGCCGTCGTTCTACGAGGCCTCCGCCGAGGACAACGTGATCCTCCGCGAGGACCGCAGCTTCGGCATGGTCCGCACCGAGGTGCTGTGCGCCACCTGCCACAGCCACCTGGGCCACCTCTTCGACGACGCCCCGCAGACGCCCACCGGCGACCGCTACTGCATCAACAGCGTCAGCATCAGGCTCCAGCCGGCCGAGTAGGTCGCTCAACGCTCTCTGGGGGTATTCCTCCCGCTCCGGCCGTCCTGCAGGACTGCCGGGGGGCGAGGAACACCCTCAGAGTTGCGTCACGGCAGGTCGGCGACCAGCTCCTGCACCGGCTTGCGGGTGCCGGTGTAGAACGGCACCTCCTCGCGCACGTGCCGGCGGGCACGGCTGGCCCTCAGGTCGCGCATGAGGTCGACGATGCGGTGCAGCTCGTCGGCCTCGAAGGCGAGCATCCACTCGTAGTCGCCCAGGCCGAAGGAGGCCACGGTGTTGGCCCGCACGTCCGGGTAGGGGCGGGCCTGCATGCCGTGCTCCTTGAGCATGTCCCGCCGCTCCTCGTCGGGCAGCAGGTACCACTCGTAGGACCGCACGAACGGGTAGACGCAGACGAAGCGACGCGGCTCCTCGTCGGCCAGGAACGCCGGGATGTGGCTGCGGTTGAACTCCGCCGGCCGGTGCAGCGCCATCTGCGACCACACCGGCTCCAGCCGCCGGCCCAGGGCGGTGCGGCGCAGGCGCGTGTAGGCGTCCTGCAGCGCCTCGCCCGAGGAGGAGTGCCACCAGACCATGAGGTCGGCGTCGGCGCGCAGGCCGCTCACGTCGTAGGTGCCGCGGACGACGACGTCCTTGCCCGCCAGCTCCTCGACCAGCGCGGCGGCCTCGTCGGCCGCGGCGGTCCGCTGCTCGTCACCGAACGGCCGGGCCAGCTTGAACACCGACCACATCGTGTAGCGGATGCTGGCGTTGAGCTCGTTCGCCCGCTTGCCGATGCTGCGTTCCTCGACCTGCTGCTCGCTCATGCCGCCATTGTCCCCCCGCACCGGCATCTCCTTCCCGGGGGGCGTGAGCCGTGGAGAGGCGGTCCGGCGTGGTCGCGGCCGCCGCCGGGACGGCGACGGCCGCGACCACGCGGGGGCTCAGCCCGCCGTCGCCGCGCGATCCCGCCGGTTACCGGCGTGCGCGGCGCGGCAGTCGCCGCACGCGGCCATCCACACGTGGTGGCGCAGGCAGCGGGCCGGCGAATGCTGGACGGGGAACGTGCGTGTCGAGTCGTGCACCGATGTCACTCCGTTGTCAACGGCGGCGACCGGTCCGCCATGCCCGGGTCCGACCGTGGCGCCCGTCTCGGCGCTGCGGACCCGGCGGCCGGATCACGCGAGGGCGTCGACCGCCCGGTGGGCGTCGCGGATGCAGGCGGGGACGCCGACGCCCTCGTACGCGGCGCCGGCGACGGCCAGCCCCGGCACCTCGCCGACCGCTGCCCGGGCCGCCGCGACCCGCTCCGGATGGCCGACCAGGTACTGCGGCAGGCCACCGCCCCAGCGCGCCACGCGGGTCTCCAGCGGCTCGGGGCGCGAGAGCCCGAGCAGCTCGGCGACGTCGGCGACCACGTCCGCGGCCAGCTCCTCGTCGGACCGCTGCAGCTGCGACTCGTCGCCGAAGCGCCCCACCGACGACCGCACCAGCAGCGCCTCGCCGCCGGCCAGGTGCGGCCACTTCGCCGAGGAGACGGTCACGCCCTTGACCAGCCGGCCGGTCACCGGCGGCACCAGCAGGCCCGAGCCGGCAGGGACGTCCTGCACCGGAAAGGCGATCGCGACGACGGCCATGGAGGCGTACGGGATCCCCCGGAGCGGGTCGACGGCGCGGGGGGCGACCTCACCGAGCAGCCGCGCAGCCTTGGTCGCCGGCGCCGTGAGGATGACCGCGTCGGCGGTCAGCACCTCCGGCGCGGCGGCGGTCCCGACCGAGACCTCGAAGCCCCCGGCGGTCCGGCGCAGGCCGTGCGCGGGGGTGCGCAGCCGCACCTCCGCGCGCGCCGCCTCGACCAGCGCGGCCGGCAGCGCACCGATCCCGGCGTCGACGGTCACGAACACCGGCCCGTCGGCGTCGAACCGGCTACGTGACCCGGCGTCGCGGGCGGCGGCGGCCGCCTCGAGCACCGAGCCCGCACCACGCACCTGCGCGGCCAGCGCCGGCATCGTGGCGGCCAGCGACAGCTCGTCGGCGCGACCCGCGTAGACGCCGCCGAGCAGCGGCTCGACCAGCCGGTCGACCACCTCGTCGCCGAGCCGCTCGCGCAGCAGCCCGCCGACGGCGACGTCGCCGTCGGGCAGGGACAGCGGCGGCAGCTCGACCTCGGCGCGCACCCGGGCCACGCCGGTCGGGGTCAGGACGCCGTCGAGGCCGTCGGCCGAGGCCGGCACGCCGAGGACGGTGCCGGCCGGCAGCGGGAACCGGCCCTCCGGGAGCACCACCGAGGCCTGGGTGGTCGCCGGCGCGACCAGCCGGTCGCCCCACCCGAGCGCCTCCACCAGGCCCACCGCCTCCGGCACCCGGCCGAGCAGCGCCTCGGGGCCGGTGTCGTACCAGGTGCCGGCCAGCCGGATCCGGTCCAGCTTGCCGCCGATCCGGTCCCCGGCCTCCACGACGACGATCTCGTCGTCGGGCCGGCGCCGGCGCCACTCGAAGGCCGCGGCCAGCCCGGTGATCCCGGCCCCGACGACGACGAGCCGGGTCATCGCGCCGTCAGCTCGTGCACCAGGGCGGCGACGCGGGTCAGCACGTCGGGATCGGTGTCGGGCAGCACCCCGTGCCCGAGGTTGAAGATGTGCCCGCGCGCGCCCTCGGCCTGGCGGACGACCCGGCGCACCTCCCGCTCGACGGTGTCGCGATCGGCCAGCAGGACCGCGGGGTCGAGGTTGCCCTGCAGCGAGCGGTGGGGGCCGACCCGGCGGGCGGCCTCGTCCAGCGGCACCCGCCAGTCGATGCCGACGACGTCGGCGCCCGCGTCGCCGATCAGCGGCAGCAGCTCGCCGGTGCCCACGCCGAAGTGGATGCGGGGCACGTCGCGCTCCCCCAGCCCGGCGAAGACCGCCTGCGAGTGCGGCAGCACCCGCTCGGCGTAGTCGGCCGCCGACAGCACGCCGGCCCAGGAGTCGAACAGCTGCACGGCGGAGGCGCCCGCGTCGACCTGGGCGCGCAGGAAGGTCGCCGCCGACAGCGACAACCGCTGCAGCAGCCGCGACCACGCCTCCGGCTCGGCGTACATGAAGGCCTTGGTGCGGGCGTGCTCCTTGGAGGGGCCGCCCTCGATCAGGTAGGTCGCCAGGGTGAACGGCGCGCCGGCGAACCCGATCAGCGGCGTCGGCCCCAGCTCGGCCACGAGCGAGCGCACCGCCGTTCCGAGGAAGCCGAGCTGCTCGGGCACCAGATCGGGCAGGGCGTCGACGTCGGCGACCGTGCGGACCGGGTTCGCGACCACCGGGCCGATGCCCGGCTTGATCTCGATGTCCATCCCCGCGACCACCAACGGCAGCACGATGTCGGAGAAGAGGATCGCGGCGTCGACCTGGTGCCGGCGGACCGGCTGCAGCGTGATCTCGGTGACCAGGTCGGGGTCCTGGCAGGCCGCCAGCATGGACGTGCCGGCGCGCAGAGCCCGGTACTCCGGCAGCGAGCGGCCGGCCTGGCGCATGAACCAGACCGGAGTGCGGCCCACCGGGAGGCCACGTGCGGCGCGGACGAGGTCGGAATCGGCCGGGGACGCCGACGCGGGAGCGGGACTCACGAGCGTCGATCCTCCCAGACGGCCGGTGTCCGCCGGTCCGCCGCGTCCCGGCCGCGTGCGGCGCGTCGGCGCGCCTGCGCTGCTGACCGGCCTAGTCTGCGGACGTGGAGCCGCGCGACCTGGCCGACGCCGGGAACGAGAGCAGGGACGCCGATGCCGTCCCCGCCGCGTTCCGCGCCGCCCTGGAGGTCCTGGCCGGGGTGCGCGCCCGCCCGGAGATCGAGCTCGGCTCGATCCCCGCCCCCCAACGGCTGGCCCCCTTCGCGCACGCGATCGGTGCGCGGGTGCCCGACCCGGAGGGCGACGACGAGGACGACGTCGAGATCGCCAGCGCGAGGTTCATCGTCCTGTTCGACCCGCAGGGCCACGAGGCGTGGCACGGCACCGTGCGCTGCGTCGGCTACCTCTCGGCGGCGACCGACGAGGAGCTGGTCGACGACGCGATGTTCTCCGAGGTGGCCTGGAGCTGGCTCACCGACGCGCTGCACGAGTCGGGGGCGGTACACCACACCGTCGGCGGCACGGTCACCCGCACCGCGTCCACCCGGTTCGGCGAGCTGGCCGGCCCCGAGCACTCCGTCGACGTCGAGATCCGCGCCTCGTGGACGGCCGAGGGCACCGATCTGGACCGGCACCTGCTGGCCTGGCTCGACGTGCTGGGCAACGCGGCCGGCCTGCCGCCGCCGGGCGTGCGGCTGCTGGGTCCCTCCGACCGGGTCGGTAGCGAGACTCTCTAACATCGGTGCGGCACAGCGGGCCCGGCGCCCGCCTGAGCCGGTGCTCCTGCCCAGGATCCCGCGGCCGCCGCGGTGGACCCCGACCGGGCGCCGGTGCACCGACGACGAGGACCGGCGAGAAGGTGGACGGCAACTGAGCACCGAGCCCACTCCCGAGGCGCCGGAGGCCGTGGCTGCGGCCGCGGCTCCCGAGCCCATCCCGCTCCTCGTCCCCCGCGACGGGCTGCCCCCGGTCATCGAGACCTCTACGCAGCTGGTCGAGTACGCCGAGGCGCTGCGCGGCGGCACCGGGCCGGTCGCCGTGGACGCCGAGCGCGCATCCGGCTACCGGTACGGCCAGCGCGCCTACCTGGTGCAGCTGCGCCGCAACGGCTCCGGCACCGGCCTGCTCGACCCGATCCCGCTTCCCGACCTGTCAGTGGTCCAGGAGGCGATCGCCGACGCGGAGTGGGTGCTGCACGCCGCGAACCAGGACCTCCCCTGCCTCGCCGAGATCGGCCTTGCGCCGTCCCGCGTGTTCGACACCGAGCTGGCCGCCCGGCTGGCCGGACTGCCCCGCGTGGGCCTGGGCGCCGTCGTCGAGTCGCTGCTGGGCTTCTCGCTGCAGAAGGGGCACTCCGCCGCCGACTGGAGCACCCGCCCGCTGCCCGAGGAGTGGCTGGTCTACGCCGCCCTCGACGTCGAGGTGCTCGTCGACCTCCGCGACGCCCTCGCCGCGCTCCTCGAGCAGCAGGGCAAGACCGAGTGGGCCCGCCAGGAGTTCGAGGCCATCCTCGCCGCCGGCCCGCCGGCTCCGAAGCAGGACCCGTGGCGGCGCACCTCCGGCGTGCACGGGCTGCGCAGCCGCCGTCAGCTCGGCATGCTGCGGGCGATCTGGGAGGCCCGTGACGAGCTGGCCCGCCGGCGCGACGTCGCCCCCGGCCGGGTGCTGCCCGACTCGGCGATGGTCGCGGCGGTGCAGGCCGACCCCAGGAACGAGGGCGCACTGTTGGAGCTGCCGGTGTTCCGGGGGCGCGCCAACCGGCGCCTGGTCGCGCACTGGTTCACCGCGCTGGCCCGCGGCAAGGCGCTGCCGGAGAACGATCTCCCGCTGCACAGCAAGCCCGGGGACGGGCCGCCGCCGGTGAACCGCTGGGCCGACCGGGACCCCGCCGCCGCCACCCGCCTGCAGGCCGCCCGCGCCGGGCTCGCCGAGCTGTCGGAGAAGCACGCGGTGCCGGTCGAGAACATCCTCTCCCCCGACCTGGTGCGGCGGCTGGTGTGGAGCCCGCCGGAGCCCCGGGAGCCCGCGGCGGTGGCCGCGGCGCTGCGTTCGGGCGGCGCCCGGGCGTGGCAGGTCGAGCTCACGCTCGACGTGCTGACCGACGCGGTCAACCGGGCCTGAGAAAGGACCCCGACGCCCCCCCACCGCTCGCAAGCTCGCGGCGGGTCCCTGCGCCGGGGCCGGGGGACGGACGACGACGCCGGCGCCCACCGCGCAGAGCGGAGGACGCCGGCGTCGGCGTGGTCACCTGCCGCCCGCCGGCGTTGAGCACGGCGGGCGGCAGGGGTCATCGACGGGCCGTGGACGCCCGGCGCCGGGCCAGCGCGTCGACGCTCGCGGCCAGCAGCAGCACCCCACCGGTGATCACGAAGTTGAGGTAGGCCGCCACCCCCAGCAGGCCCAGCCCGTTGGCGATGATCGCGATCACCAGGCCACCCAGGACGGCGTCCCGGGCCTTGCCCCGGCCGCCGAAGAGGCTGGTGCCACCGATGACCGCCGCCCCGACCGCATACAGCAAGGTGTTGCCCGCGCCCGCGTCCGGCGTCACCGAGCTCAGCCGCGACGTGGCCAGGATGCCGCTGATCGCGGCGAGGCTCGACGAGATGACGAACGCCATCACGCGGATCCGGGTCACGTTGATCCCCGCCCGGCGCGCGGCCTCGGCGTTGCCGCCGACCGCGTAGATGTGCCGCCCGAACGCGGTGCGGGAGAGCACGAAGGTGAGGACCAGCAGCAGCACCACGACCAGCGGCACCGCGTACGGGATGCCGGCGAGGTCGATCGCGGCGGCCAGCGCCCGGTCGACGCTGAGGATGGCGGTCACGCCGAACACCACCGCGGCGATCAGGACGACGCGGGCCAGGACCAGCGCCAGGGGCTGGTGCGCCAGGCCCCGGGCCCTCTGCGAGCGCCAGCGCCACAGCTCGAGCGCCGCGTAGGCCAGGGCGACGACCCCGGCCAGGATCCAGCCCAGCGTGACCGGCAGGTTCTCGTTGGCCAGGGCGCGGATGACCGGCTCGCGCACGGGCACCGTGCCGCCCTGTCCGATGATCCGCAGGGTCACGCCCTGGAAACCGAGGAACAGGGCCAGCGTCACGACGAACGACGGGATGCCGACCATCCCGACCAGGCTGCCGGTGAAGACGCCGATCACCGCGCCGGTGGCGATGGCGGCCAGCACCGCGATCGGCCACGAGACGCCCACCTGCACCAGCAGCTGCGCGAGCACCGCGGAGCAGACCCCGCTCACCACGCCCGCGGACAGGTCGATCTCGCCGAGCAGCAGGACGAAGACCAGCCCCATCGCGAGCACCATGATCGGCGTCGACTGCACCAGCAGGTTGGAGAGGTTCAGCGGCGTCAGGAACGTCTCGGGCCGGAGGATCGTGAAGAGGATGCCCAGGACGACGATGCCCAGGATGGCCGGCAGCGCGCCCAGGTCGCCCGCGCGCAGCTTGTTGAGGTAGCCGCGGACGGCGCCGCCCATGGTGTTGTCCTGGCGGTCGCCCTCGAAGCCCGCGGCCGGCTTCTGCGGCCCGCTCGCCTCGGCGGCGGTCAGGGTGTTGCTCGACATGGAAGTCCTCTCAGTCCTCGAGCGCGTCCGGCGCGAGCCCCAGCTCGCCGGAACGACCGGAGGTGATCAGCTCGATGACCTGGGTCCGGTCGACGTCGGAGATGGGGACGTCCGCGGCCACCCGGCCGAGGTAGAGCGCGGCCACGCGGTCGGCCACCTCGAAGACGTCCACCATGTTGTGGGTGATGAAGACGACGGCGTGGCCGGTGTCGGCCAGCCGACGGACCAGGTCGAGCACCTGGCGGGTCTGGGCCACGCCCAGGGCCGCGGTCGGCTCATCCAGGATGACCAGCTTGGACTCCCAGAGGACCGCCTTGGCGATGGCGACCGTCTGCCGCTGACCACCGGACAGGCTGGAGACCAGCTGGCGCACCGACTTCAGGGTGCGCACGGACAGCTTGGCCAGCGTGTCGCGCGCGGCCTCCTCCATGGAGGCCTCGTCCAGGACGATGCCGTGCTTGCGTTCGCGGCCCAGGAACATGTTCTGGACGACGTCCAGGTTATCGGCGAGCGCGAGGTCCTGGTAGACGACCTCGATGCCCAGCCGGGCGGCGTCGCGGGGCCCGGTCAGCTGGACCGGCTCTCCCTCGAACTCCACGGTGCCCGAGTCGATCGGGTGGATGCCGGCGATGGACTTGATCAGCGTGCTCTTGCCGGCTCCGTTGTCGCCGACCAGCGCGGTCACCTTGCCGGGGTAGACGTCGAGGTTGACGCCGTGCAGGACCTGGACGGCCCCGAAGCTCTTCTCGACCCCCCGCAGCCTCAGCGTGGGCCGCTCCAGGGTCGGGGGGGGCGTGCTCTTAACGGGTGCGGACACCGCTGCGTCCTTTCCTGCATGGAATCGGCCCGGAGGGGACCGTGGTGAGACAGTGTGACGCCCTGCGGGCCCGGCGGACCCGGGACCCGCAGGGCGGGGACCACGCGGCCGGGGCACCCGCGTACGGGTGCCCCGGCCGGATGGATCAGGAGATGCCGAGCTCGGTGCAGGCGGCGGCGAACTCACCGGTGCAGACGTCCGCTGCGGACTGGTAGCCGTCGTCGATGACCTGCTTGACGTTGTCCCGGAAGATCGAGACCGGCTCGAGCAGCACCGAGGGAACCTCGCGCTGGCCCTCCGGGTCCTCGACCGTGCCGTCGGTCTGGGGCTCCTCGCCGATGACCAGGGAGACGGCCAGCTCGGCCAGCGCGCTGGCCTCCTGCTCGATCGGCTTGTAGACCGTCATGCACTGGTTCCCGGCGAGGATGTTCTGCAGGCCCTCGACGGTGGCGTCCTGGCCGGTGACGGGCACCTGGCCGGCCGCGTTGTTGCGGCCCAGGATCGACACGACCGCGTTGGCCAGGCCGTCGTTGGCGGCCACCACGCCCTGGATGTCACCGCCTGCCTGGGTGTACATCTGCTCGAAGATGGTGGCGGCCTGCTGGTTGTCCCACTCGGGAACGGCCTGCTCGGCCACGACCGTGTACTGCTCCATCGGGTCGAGGACCTCGTGGGCACCCGAGGAGAACAGCGTCGCGTTGTTGTCGTCGGGCGAGCCGTTGAGATAGGCGATGTTCGCCGGCTCGTCGCCGAGGCACTGGGCCAGGCCCTCGCCCTGCAGGCGGCCCACCTCGGTGTTGTCGAACGACACGTAGTAGTCGCTCTCGCCGCCGAGGGTCAGGCGGTCGTAGTCGATCGTCTGGACGCCCTGCTGCTCGGCCTGGCGCTGGATCGCCGCACCGGAGGCCGAGTCGAGGTTGGTGATCGCCAGGACGGTGACGCCCTCGGTGATCATCTGCTCGGCGATGGTGGCCATGCGCTGGGCGTCGCCCTGCGCGTTCTGGATGTCGTACTCGACACCGGCCTCCTCGAAGGCCGCCTCCAGCAGCGGGCGGTCCGCCGACTCCCAGCGGGCCGAGGACGCCGTGTCGGGGAGGATCACGCCGATCTTGCCTGCGGCGGCCTCACCGCCACCGCTGCCGGCGTTGCTGCCGCCGTCGGCATCGCCGCCGCCACATGCGGCCAGCCCGAAGACCAGAGCCGCCGCGATCGCCGTCGTCACCGTGCGCCGTCGCGCCATGAGGGACCTCTATTTCGTTGGGGTTACAGAGAAATTCCGGCGGGTTATCTTGCGCGCAGGTGGCGTGTGGCTGCAAGCACACCCTTGGGCCGTTGCCGGACCGTGACCCAGGAGCCCCCCGATGAGGCACCGGACCGCGCTCGGTGGACAGGTTACCGGCGGGTAACTGCATGTCCTGCCGACCCCTCCCGGGCGCCGGTCCCGATTTCTGCGGAGGCCCGTGTCCCGCACGCTGCATGAGGTCGTCTCCGTCCACGGCCTACGCATCCCCTTCGGCGAGGCCGGCCCGAAGGGCACCCACGCCGAGACCCGCGCCGACGACCTGGTCGTGCGCTGCATCCGCGAGCTCCCGGGGGGCCTCAGCGGAACTTGGCGGTGAGGCTGTCCATCGTGCGGTTCACCGAGGCGACCTTCACGTGCGAGAGCCCGGCCGAGGCGCCCGCGGCGAGCATCGCCTCGTGCGCGGCGCGCAGCGTGGCCCACACCGCGTCGTCCTCACCCTCGAGGGTCGTGCCGAGCGCACCCACCTCGTAGCGCAGCCCCGACGCCTGGATGACGGCGATCGCCGCCTCGACGTGCGCGTGCGGGTTCTCGGCGGTGCCGGGCGGGGACGGCGCCACCTGGATCTCGGCGATCATCACCGCCGGCCTTCCTCGACAGGGGCGGAGACAGCCTGCTCGGCGCGCTCGCTGAGGACGGCGGTCCACTCGGCGATGCGGCGCGCCACGTCCTGCTCGGTGAGCCCGACGTCGGCCAGCACCTGCCCGCGGCTGCCGTGCTCGAAGAACCGCTGGGGCAGCCCGACGGTGCGCACCGGCACGTCGCAGTCGCGGTCCTGCAGCGCCTGGGTGAGCATGGTGCCCACTCCCCCGGCGCGGCCGCCGTCCTCGACGGTGACCACGAGCCGGTGGCCGGATGCGAGCGACAGGAGCTCGTCGGCCACCGGGAGCACCCACCGCGGGTCGACGACGGTCGCCTCGATGCCGTGGTCGGCGGCCCGCTCGGCGACGGCGAGGCACATCGGCACCATCGACCCGACGGCGACCAGCAGCACGTCCGGGCGCTCGCCGCGCCGCAGCACGTCGACCGGCCCGCGTCGCTCGAGCGCCGGCAGGTCCGGCGGGAGGACGCCCTTCGGGAAGCGCACCACGGAGGGGCCGTCCGTGATGTCGACCGCCTCCCGCACCGCCTCGCGGAGGGTCGCCTCGTCCCGGGGCGCGGCGACGTGGACGCCGGGCACGACCGACAGGATGGACATGTCCCACATGCCGTTGTGCGAGGCGCCGTCGTCCCCGGTCACCCCGGCGCGGTCGAGGACGACGGTGACCGGCTGGCGATGCAGCGCGACGTCCATGAGCAACTGGTCGAACGCGCGGTTGAGGAACGTGGAGTACACGGCGACGACCGGGTGCATCCCGGCCATCGCGAGCCCGGCGGCGGAGGTGAGCGCGTGCTGCTCGGCGATGCCGACGTCGAAGGTGCGCCCGGGGAACCGCTCGGCGAACGGGGCCAGGCCGGTCGGATGCAGCATCGCCGCGGTGATCGCGACGACGTCGGGGCGCTCGGCACCGACCCGCACCAGCTCGTCGGCGAAGGCGTCGGTCCAGGCGAGCCCGGTCTTGCGGGCACTGATGCCGCTGTCGGGGTCGAAGACGCCGGTGGCGTGCCACGCGTCGATCTGGTCGGTCTCCGCCGGCGGGTAGCCGAAGCCCTTGGTGGTGACGGCGTGGACGATCACCGGGCCGCCGAAGGAACGGGCCCGCCGCAGCGCCGACTCCATCACCTCGACGTCGTGCCCGTCGACCGGGCCGACGTACTTCATGCCGAGGTCTTCGAACATGCCCTGCGGCGACAGGACGTCCTTGAGCCCCTTCTTGATGGCGTGCAGCGCGTCGTAGAGGGCCGAGCCGACGACCGGCGCCCGGTGCAGCGCCTGGCGCACCTGGAGCAGGGCATTCTCGTACCCCGGCCGCAGCCGCAGGGTGGCCAGCGCGTCGGCGACCCCGCCGATCGTCGGCGAGTAGGAGCGGCCGTTGTCGTTGACCACGATGACGACCGGGCGGTCCTGGGCCGCAGCGATGTTGTTCAGCGCCTCCCAGGCCATGCCGCCGGTGAGCGCGCCGTCGCCGATCACGGCGACGACGGGGCGGGAGTCACCGCGGATGGCGAAGGCCTTGGCCAGGCCGTCGGCGTAGGACAGCGACGTGGAGGCGTGGCTGTTCTCCACCCAGTCGTGCTCGCTCTCGGCGCGGCTGGGGTAGCCGGAGAGGCCGCCGCGCTGGCGCAGCCGCTCGAAGCCCTCGACGCGCCCAGTGAGCATCTTGTGCACGTAGGACTGGTGACCGGTGTCGAAGACGATCGGCTCGCGCGGTGAGTCGAACACCCGGTGCAGCGCGATGGTGAGCTCGACGCAGCCGAGGTTGGGCCCGAGGTGGCCGCCGGTCCGGGCCACACTGGTCACCAGCGCGTCACGGATCTCCGCCGCCAGGGCGGGCAGCTGGTCGGGGGGCAGCGCCCGGAGGTCCTCGGGACCCCGGAGCGATCGCAGGAGCGGCACGGCTCGGCGGTGTCCTCTCGGTCGGGCGGCAGCTGCTCGGCAGCCGCCGACCCACTGTAACTGCGCTTTCCCCGCTCTTCCGGTCGAGCGAGATTTCCGGATGCAGCTCACCGTGCTCCGGCTTCCCTCCCCATGGGGCGCTCAGAGCCGCGGGACCCACCGTTCGCCGCGCAGCGCGCCGCCGACCACCTCGACGCCTCGGGCGGCGGCCGCCAGCCGCGCGCCCTCCCGCTCGTAGGCGGTCATCGCGGCCTCGACGGCGTCGGGGGGCAGCTGGTCGGCCAGCTCCACCCGCAGCGTCCGCCACCCCTTGCGGGCGGCCTCGAGGCCGGCGGAGACGTGGTCGGCGGCGAACCGGGCCAGCAGGACCGGGTACCGGCGGAGCACCTCGTGCGCGCGGTAGTCCGGTGGCACCAGGTCGAACAGCCAGGCGACGGCGGTGCGCTCCCAGTCCGGCGCGCCCGGCGGGCGCACCTCCCCCGGCCAGCCCGGCGGCACCGTCGTGTCCACGGCACCAGTCTGCCGCACTGATCGAACATGCGTTCGACGGCGTGCCGCGCGTCGGCCCGCGACGCCCGAGGCGGGGTCAGCCCGGGATCGCCTCGTCGGTCAGGAGCCGACCTGCCGCTTGAGCCAGAATTGCTCGAACCCCCACGTCCCGGCGCCGCTGGAGTGGTAGCTGACGAGCTCCCACCCCTCGGCGCCCAGCTTGTTGAGGACCGAGCTGGTGTCGCCCTGCTGCCGTTCCGACGAACCGCCGGGGAGCTTGACGCTCACCCCGGCTCGCTGCGACTCGGCGTCGTTGGCGGTGATGACCGAGGCGTATTCCCACGTGGGCACCCCATGACGGTAGCCGAGGCCTTCCACGGGCCCGCCGGGTCGTCAGGCGGCCGGGACCAGCAGCGCCACGCACTCCACGTGCTGCGTCATCGGGAAGGCGTCGAAGCCGCGGACGGCGGCCAGCCGGTACCCGGCCTCGGCGAAGGCGGCGACATCCCGGCCCAGGGCCGCGGGGTCGCAGGCCACGTAGACGACGGCGCGCGCCCCGGTGCCGGCCAGCAGCGTGCTCACCGCCCGGCCCGCACCGGCCCGCGGCGGGTCCAGCACGACGACGTCCGGCGGGCCACCGAGCTCCTCGAACAGCTCCTCGAGCCCCTCGGCATCGACCTCGCCCTGCCACACCTCGGCCTGCGGCAGGTGGGCGAGGTTGGCGTCGGCCGCCGCGCACGCCCCGGGGTCGGACTCCACGCAGACCACGCGGCCGTCCTCCCCGGCGGCGGGGGCGAGCGCCCCGCCGAACAGCCCGGCACCGGCGTAGAGGTCGAGCACCGTCTCACCGGGCCGCACGGCGGCGAACCGGGCGACGGCCTCGACGAGCGCGTCGGCTGCGGCCGGGTGCACCTGCCAGAAGCCGGTGCCCTCGACCTCCCAGTCGCGCCCCCCCGCCCGCCGCTCCGCGCGTGCGGCCGGCTCCCGGGGCAGCTCCTCCCCCGCCTGGAGCACCTCACTGTGCTGCGGGCGGCCGCGCCGGTCCAGCCGGGTGGTCGTGACCGCGCCGGTGGAGTCGATGGAGACGTCGACCGCCCCGGCGCCCTCCCACCGTCGGGAGAGCACGGCCCGGGCGGCGGGCTCTACGGTGATCGGGCAGTCACCGAGCACCACGATCTCGTGCGAGCGGTGCCGCCGCAGGCCCGCAGCCCCGACGCGGTCGACCGCGAACCGGGCACGGGACCGCCAGCGCAGCGGGCCGCCGGGCAGCTCCTCGACCGCCAGACCGGTCACCACCGGGTCCTCGGGGTCGATCCTGCCCAGGCGCACCAGCTGTTCGCGGACCACCGCGGCCTTCAGCCGGTGCTGCTCGGCCGGCTCGACGTGCTGCCAGTCGCAGCCGCCGCACCTCCCCGGACCGCTGTAGGGGCAGGGCCGCTCGACCCGGCCCGGTGCCGCGGTCAGCACCTCGATGGCGTCGGCGCGGCAGAAGCCCGGGTGCCGGTCCTCGGTCACCCGCACCCGCACCCGCTCCCCCGGCAGGCCGTGCCGGACGAAGACGACGCGCCCCTCGTGCCGGGCCACGCAGTGCCCGCCGTGCGCGACCGGGCCGACCTCGACCTCGAACTCCCGGCCGGTCCAGCCGCCGCCGCGGTCCTCTCGGGGAGCCGCCGGCCGGCGACCGCGGCGTCCACCGCTCCGGTGCCCGGCTCCGCGGGGCTCAGCCATACGGCGTCACGTCCATCTCGTCGTCGGTGAACCCCCGCCGGAGGTCCCCGGGTGCGGGTCCGCCACGCCCCCCGTCGGCGTCGTCGTGCCCGGCGGTGCTCTCCAGGAGCCACGGCACGGTGGTGATCATCACGCCGGGCTGGAACTGCAGCCGGGCCCGCAGCCGGATGGCGGTCTGGTTGTGCAGGACGTTCTCCCACCAGTGTCCGACGACGTACTGCGGCACGAACACCACCACGAGCTCCCGGGGGCTGTCGCGGCGGATGCCCTTGACGTAGTCGAGCACCGGGCGGGGGACGTCCCGGTACGGCGACTCGAGGACGGTCAGCGGCACCGGGATGTCGAAGCGCTGCCAGTCGGCCTGCAGGGCGCGGGTCTCCTCGTCGTCGACGTTGACCGTCAGCGCGGTCAGCGCATCGGGTCGCGTGGCCCGCGCGAAGGCCAGCGCCCGCAGGGTCGGTTTGTGCACCTTGGAGACCAGCACGACGGCGTGCACCTTGCTGGGCAGCGTGCGCGAGTCGGCGTCGGGGACCAGCTGCTCGGACACGTTCGAGTAGTGGCGGTTGATCGCCCGCATGAGGACGACGAGCACCGGCATGGCGGCGATCACCAGCCAGGCGCCGTTCGTGAACTTCGTGACGACGACGATCCCCAGGACGATGCAGGTGAGGGAGCCGCCCACGAGGTTGATCGCCTGCGACCAGCGCATCCGGGACCGGGCGGCGCGGTCCGGCTCGCTCCGCATCTCCCGGTTCCAGTGCCGCACCATGCCCCACTGGCCGATCGTGAAGGCGGTGAACACCCCGACGATGTAGAGCTGGATCAGCCGGCTCACCGAGGCGTCGAACACCAGGATGAGGAGCCCGGCGAATCCGGCCAGCAGGAGGATGCCGTTGCTGTAGGCCAGCTTGTCGCCGCGGGTGTGCAGCTGGCGGGGCATGTAACGGTCCTCGGCCAGGACGGAGCCCAGCAGCGGGAAGCCGTTGAACGCGGTGTTCGCCGCCAGGAGGAGGATGAGCGCGGTGGCGGCCTGCACCACGAAGAAGCCGATCGAGGAGCCGCCGAAGGTGGCCGCGGCCAGCTGGGCGATGACGGTGCGCTGCGGCTCGGTCGCGCAGTCGGCGAAGCCCGCGAGATCGCAGGCGTCGTCGGTGTAGGTGACACCGGCCAGGAGGGCCAGCGAGCTGACCCCGAGGAACATGACACCCGCCAGCCCGCCCATGAGGGCCAGCGTGGTCGCTGCGTTCCGGCTCTTCGGCGGACGGAACGCCGGGACGCCGTTGGCGATCGCCTCGACCCCGGTGAGCGCGGTGCAGCCCGAGGCGAACGCCCGCAGGACCAGCAGCACGAGGGCGAGTGCCCCCGCCTCCCCGTAGCCGGCATCCGGGGTCACGGCGTAACCGGCGCTCTCGGCCACGACCTCCCCGGAGGTGAAGAAGTGCCGCACCAGACCGGTGCCGACCATCACGAGGATGGCGGTGACGAACAGGTAGGTGGGTGCGGCGAACGCCCGCCCCGACTCGCGGACCCCGCGGAGGTTGGCCGCCGCCAGCACGGTGACCAGCAGCAGCGCGATGAGCACCCGTTGGTCGTCGAGCGACGGGAACGCCGAGATGATGTTGTCGGTGCCGGCCGCGACCGACACCGCGACGGTCAGCACGTAGTCGACGAGCAGCGCGCTGGCCACGACCAGCCCGGCGAACGGACCATGGTTGCGGCGGGCGACCTCGTAGTCCCCGCCGCCGGAGGGATAGGCGCGCACCACCTGGCGGTAGGACAGCACCAGGATGGCCAGGAGCAGGACCACCCCGGCGGCCAGCCAGGGGGTGAGGTACAGGTACGCGGTGCCGGCGAGGGTCAGGACGATGAGGATCTCCTGCGTGGCGTAGGCCACGGAGGAGAGCGGGTCGCTGGAGAAGATCGGCAGCGCGAGCCGCTTGGGCAGCAGCGACTCGCCCGCCCGGTCGCTGCGCACCGGTCGGCCCAGGACGAGTCGTTTCGGGAGTTGTCCGAGGTCGGACAAGGTCGGCACGGCGCGATGGTACGGACGCCGGAGGGCCTCGCGCGGGTGACTCGGCGCACGGCCGCCCCGTCCGGGGGAAGCGGGCTCCGACCCCGCGCGCGGGTGTAGCTTCGCGCCCGGTGATGCGCGGGCGGACGGCGCCGGCGCCACCGGGACATGCGGGGAGTTGCACGTGCACGTGGTCGTGATGGGCTGCGGCCGTGTCGGCTCGGCCATCGCCCGGCGCCTGGAGGAGATCGGGCACAGCGTGGCCGTGATCGACCAGGACCCGGAGGCGTTCCGCCGGCTGGGGCCGGACTTCGCCGGCCGCCAGATCAAGGGCCTGGGTTTCGACCGGCAGACGCTGCTCGACGCCGGCATCGACTCCGCCGGGGCGTTCGCCGCGGTGAGCAGCGGTGACAACTCGAACATCATCTCCGCCCGGGTCGCGCGCGAGACCTTCGGCGTGCAGCACGTGGTCGCCCGCATCTACGACTCCAAGCGGGCCGAGGTCTACGAGCGCATGGGCATCCCCAGCGTCGCGACCGTCCCGTGGACGGTGAACCGGCTGCTGCGCGAGCTGCTGTCGGTCAAGGTGAGCGAGCTGTGGCGCGAACCGACGGGAAAGGTGCTGCTCGTGCGGGTCACCGTCACCGAGGGCTGGGTGGGGCGCAAGCTCGCCGGCCTCGAGGCGGCCACCGGCGCCCGGGCGGCCTGGCTGGTCCGCTTCGGGGAGGCCCAGCTGGCCACGCCTGCCACGGTGCTCCAGGACGGCGACCAGCTCGTCGTCGCGGTCACCGACGAGCTGACGGCGCACCTGCACCAGGTCGTCGAGCACGGCCCCCGGAACGGTGTGCACTGATGCGCGTCGCGATCGTCGGGGCCGGCGCGGTCGGCCGCTCCATCGCCGGGGAGCTGCTGGAGAACGGCCACACCGTCATGCTCATCGAGAAGGACGGCCGCAAGGTGCGCACCCGCTCGGTGCCCGGTGCCGAGTGGGTGCAGGCCGACGCCTGCGAGGTCTCCTCCCTCGAGGAGGCCCAGCTGGCCACCTGCGACGTCGTCGTCGCCGCGACCGGTGACGACAAGGCCAACCTCGTGGTGTCGCTGCTGGCCAAGACGGAGTTCGCCGTCAACCGCGTGGTGGCCCGCGTCAAGGACCCGCGCAACGAGTGGCTCTACACCGAGGCCTGGGGGGTCGACGTCGCCGTCTCCACCCCACGGGTGCTCGCCGCGCTCGTCGAGGAGGCGGTGACCGTCGGCGACGTCGTCCGGCTCATGACCTTCCGCAAGGGCGCGGCCAACCTGGTCGAGATCACCCTCGGCGACGACACCCCGTGGGTGGGGCGCGCGTTGCGGGAAGTGCCACTCCCCCGCGAGACCGTGCTGACCACGATCCTGCGGGGCGACCGGGTCGTGACCCCGTCGCCGGACGAGCCGCTCGAGTCCGGCGACGAACTGCTCTTCGTGTCGCACGGCGACACCGAGGAGGAGCTCCAGTACGTCTTCGCCCCCGGGGGGCCCGGCCGCACCGACGGCTGAACGGCCCCGTCCGGAGGCTCGCCCCGAGCGCGCGAGGGGTGAGGAGGACGGGATCCTTTCTCAGGCGGCCGGCGGAGCCGGCGCCCGGTGGCGGTGCAGCCGTGACACGACCCAGAGGGTCACGAGGAGCGCGACGGCGGTCACCGGCAGGCCGAGCGCGACGGACGCCACGCCGAGCAGGTCCTCCTCGTCGGCGAGGTACAGCGGGCCCTGCACCGCGACCCGCAGCAGGAAGGTGCCGGCCCAGAGCACGGTGAGCCAGGAGTACGCCCGGAGCATCCGCCGGTCCTCCCGCCAGTGCAGCTGGGGTGCCGACCCGGCCGTCGGCGTCGCGCCGGCCGGGTCGCCCACCGGCCTGGAAGCCGGTGCCGCTCCCCCGCGCAACCCCGGGATGGCGCCGGAGGAGAGGCTGCCGAGGTGGCTGGGTGCTAGGAACTCGGCGGCGACACCGACCAGGGGCCAGCGGACCAGCACCGAACCGAGGAGCACCACGCCGATGACGGCGTTGCGGATGATGCCCGGCGCGTAGAAGTTGCGGGCCTCGCCGGACACCGCGGCGATGGCCACCGCGACGGCCACGCCGAACAGACCACTGACCGCCTGCTGGGTGCTCTCGCGGCGGAACAGCCGCAGGACGAAGACGGCGACCGCTGCCGCGACCGCCGCCCAGATCCCGGTGCGCAGCCCGGCGACGCCGTTGGCCACCACGAAGGCGACCGTGGGCAGCGTCGCGTCGAGCATGCCGCGCCAGCCGCCGAGCTGCGCCAGCAGCGTCTCCCGGTCGAACAGCGACGCGGGGGCGTCCGTGTCGGCCCCGGCCGGGCGCTCCTGCCCACCGTCGGCCGGCGGACCCGCTGCGGTCACCCTCGTCCCCCTGTTCGCTGACCTGGCGTGCGGAACGCGGGCGGCTGCCCGCCGCCGGTCAGCCGGCGCTCAGCTCGTACCAGGGGTTGTAGATGACCTGGCGGCCGTCGAAGGCGGCGAACCGGCCGCGGGCGGTCAGCGAGCGGCCGGGCTCGATGCCCGCGATGCGCCGCCGTCCCAGCCAGACCAGCGTCACCGAACCCGAGCCGTCGAAGAGCTCGGCCTCCAGCGTCGGCACGGTCTCGCGAGGCGTGTAGACGACCGACTTCAGGCGCCCGGTCACCGTGACCACCGCCCCCTTGCGGCAGGAGCTGACCGGCTCGCAACCGGCGCTGGCAGTCCCGGCGCGCAGTTCCTGGGCGTCGATGGTGTGGTCGTCGGCGGTGAGTCGCTGCAACGTGCGCGACCACCAGCCCGCCGGTCGGGTCTCCGTCACGGAACCAGCGTAGTGCGGGCGGCAGGGCACGGGGGCGCGCACGGGTGTTCCCTCCGTCGCGTCGGTCAGGCCGCCCCGCCGGCGGACCCGCCGGTGGGTGGCTGCTGGCCCTGGGCCGCCGCCTGCTGCGCGGCCAGCTGCGCCGCGGCCTGCGGGGGCAGGGCGAGCGGCAGCGGCTCGCGCACCGGCATGGGCTCGCTGCCCCGGACGACGACGATGCCGCGGAACGCCGTCTCCAGCGCCCGGGCCTCCGCCTCGGCACCGGCGGCCGCCGATCCGCTGAGCAGCCCGCGCAGGAACCACCGCGGGCCGTCGACGCCGAGGAACCGGGCCGGCCGCCGCACCGGCGGCTGGGCCGGCTGACCCGGCCGGGCCGGGGGCGCGCTGACGACCGTGCCGCTCAGCTCGATGCCGAACGGCCCCTCGACCTCGCGCAGGGACGCGCCCTGACCGGAGGCGGTCCGCGCCAGCTCGACGCGGACGTCGTCCCAGATGCCGGCCGCGCGGGGCGCGGCGAACGCGGCGACCTGGAGCAGCGAACCGCCGTGCCGCAGGGTTGCGGCGATCACCTTCTGCTGCTGGTTGAGCTCCACCCGCAGGTCCATGCCGGGGAGCGCCGGGAGCCGGATCGCCCCCAGGTCGATGCGGGCCAGCCCGTCGTCGGGGGCGTCGGCCTCGTCCCAGGGCCCGGTGGTCTCCTCGACGTCCCGGATCCGCTGCTGCGGTTCCGGGGGCACGCCCCGCTCGCGCAGGCTGCGGTCGATGCGATTGCGCCGCCGTCCGAACGGCATGTCAGTTCCGCCCCTCGAGTGCTGATGTGCCGGAGGACCCGGGCGCCGCGGACCCGTGCCCGCCGGTGGAGCCGTGCCCGCCCTCGCCGCGGGCGCTGGCGGGGAGCGCGGGCACCGGCACGAACCGTGCCCGGACCACCGGCTGCACCACCAGCTGCGCGATGCGGTCCCCGCGGGCGAGCCGCAGCGGCGCCGCCGGGTCCAGGTTGATGAGGTTGACCATGATCTCGCCCCGGTACCCCGCGTCGATGGTCCCGGGGGCGTTCACCATGCTCAGCCCGAGCCGGTGCGCCAACCCCGAACGTGGGTGCACGAAGCCGGCGTAGCCCTCCGGGATCGCGACCGCGACCCCGGTGCCCACGAGCCGTCGCTCGAAGGGGGCCAGCTCGACGTCCTCGGAGACCGTGAGGTCGGCCCCGGCGTCCCCGGGCAGCGCGTAGCGCGGCACCGCGCCGTCGGGCGCGGTCAGCAGGACGGGCACGTCCAGCTCGGCGGAGGGTTCGGGCACGCCGGCGACCCTATAAGGACCTCCCTGCCCCCCACCCCTGCACGTTCGGGGCGGGGCCCGCAGGGAGGCCTCGGGCCGGCCGGCTACGCGGGCGGACGGCGCAGGTCGCCGAGGACCCGGCGGGCCAGGGTCTCGGTCGCCCGGCGGTTGACCCGCCCGGCGAGCGCCGCGCCGACCAGGAAGGGCGCCGCCGAGGGCACCGCGCCGGCCAGCCGCCGCGTCATCCGCCGCCGGAGGGCGCGCAGCCCCGCGGTGCCCAGCAGGGAGCCCAGGTCGGCCGCGCCGGGGCCGGTGACGGCGCGCTGGTCGGACCAGCTGCGGAGGTAGGCGTGGGCCCGCTCGGCAGCGTCACCGGGCGCCGGCCGCCCGTGGAGTTCGTGCAGCTCACCGATGAGCACCACCTCGACGGCGGCGACGAGGACCGTCTCCGCGCCCAGCTCCAGCGGGACGGCCAGCAGGGACGGCGGCGCGAACCAGTGCGCGGCCGACAGCCCGCCGGTGGCCGCACCGATCGCCGACGTCATGCGAGCCGTGCGCTGGACGAGGGCCTCGGCGATCTCCGTGTCCGACGCCCCGGGGTGGGCAGCCCGCAGGCGCGCGCGGTCCCGGATCGGCAGCCGGGGCACCGCCGCGGCCAGCAGGTCGCCGAGCAGGGCGCCGGGGTTGCGGGCGTCGCCGGGGACCGCGTGGCCGCCGGTGGACGTGCCCGCCGCGGGGCGGGGGGCCGACGGGCCGGTGCTGCCGCCGCCGAAGGCGCCGGCCACGGCACCCAGGACGTCCCGCAGGCCGCCGACCGGGGACCGGTCGGACCCGGTGAGCCCGGCGACCGCTTCGGCGACGGCGCGGCCGGCGCGGGCCAGCGGCCCCTCCTCCGCCGGCGGCGCCCCGGCCGGTGCGGGCACCGGGCGCGGGGGCGGGACGTCACGTGGCGTGCCGGTGCGCGACCCCTCGGTCATCGGTCGTCCCTCCTGTGGTGGCCCCCTGCGAGGTCCCGCCGCGAGCCCGCGAGCGGCGGGGCCGGTGGCCCCCCTGCAGGGTCCCGCCGCGAGCCTGCGAGCGGTGGGGGCAGGGGGGGCCTCTCTCAGGCGCAGTCGCGGCAGAACACCTGGTCACCGCGGGTGGCGGCCAGGCGGCTGCGGTGCTGCACCAGGAAGCAGCGCGAGCAGGTGAACTCGTCCTCCTGCTTGGGCAGGACGCGAACCGTGAGCTCCTCGTTCGAGAGGTCGGCGCCGGGGAGCTCGAGGTTCTCGTTGAAGTCGGTCTCGTCGACGTCGACCGACGAGGACTGCGCCTCGGCCCGCCGCGCCTTGAGCTCCTCGAGCGAGTCCTCGCCGAGCTCGTCGGTCTCGTTGCGGCGCGGGGCGTCGTAGTCGGTGGCCATGGGGTGTGCCCCTCCTCCGGGGTTGTCGCGGGCGTCGTGCCCGCTCGTCTGACGCGGCGCGGGGTACGTCGTCGTCCTGGCCGGTCGCCGGTGGGCGACCGGTGGGTCCGTGTGGGGGCAGCCCGCTGGCGCGGCGCCCGTCCACGCTGCCGGCTCCTCCTCACGTCGGGGCCGGCAGCCCGCCAACGCCGCACGGCCCCGATTTGTGCCCGCCTCCGCAGAGGTGACACATCGGGCCGGGAACGGGCGGGCGGCTGCGGAGCGCCAGAGGTTACCCTGCGCCGGTGTCGACTTCCCCGGGTGCTGATCCAGCCGTCGTAGGGCCCTACCTGGCCACCGCGCTCGAGGACGAGCGATGGCGATCGGTGCGGATCGAGCTGATCGCGGCAGGGATGTCCAACCTCACCTACGTGGTGACCCCGGAGGGCGGCCCGGCCGACGCCGCGGTCATCCTCCGGCGGCCTCCGACGGGTGCGGTGCTGGCCACCGCGCACGACATGGCCCGCGAGCACCGGGTGATCTCCGCGCTGGGGCCGACGCCCGTGCCGGTGCCCCGCACGCTGCACCTGTGCACCGACACCGAGGTGCTCGGTGCGCCCTTCTACGTGATGGAGCGGGTCGTGGGCGTGCACGTCACCCGCGAGATGCCTGCGGGCTACGCCGACGCCCCTGAGCAGCGTCGGGCGATCGGCGACGCCCTGGTGGACACCCTCGGGGCGCTGCACGGCGTCGACCCCGCGGCCGTGGGGCTGGCGGACTTCGGCCGCCCGGAGGGCTTCCTCGCCCGGCAGGTGCGCCGCTGGACGACGCAGTGGGAGGCCACCCGCGACCGCGACCGGCCGGACCTGGACGCGCTGGCCGCACGCCTGGCCGAGACGGTGCCGGACACCCAGCGGCCCGGGATCACCCACGGCGACTACCGCCTGGACAACTGCCTGCTCGACCCGGACACCCCGGGTCGGATCGCCGCGGTCCTGGACTGGGAGATGTCCACGCTCGGCGACCCGCTCACCGACCTCGGGATGATGCTCGTCTACTGGCCGGAGGCCGGCGAGGACCGCCCGTCCACGCAGAGCCCGGTCACCGCGCTGCCCGGTTTCCCGACGCGCCGCGAGGTCGCCGAGCGGTATGCGACCGTCACCGGCACCGACCTGTCGGAGCTGAACTGGTACCTCGCTTTCGGGTTCTTCAAGTTCGCCGCGATCATCGCCGGCATCCTGGCCCGTTCCGCCGCCGGCGCGATGGCGGGCAAGGACACCAGCGGCTACGCCGAGCGGATCGGCCCCTGCGTGGAGCTGGGACGCGCCGCACTGGACGACGATGTGATCTAGTCCGGTCCGCCGCCCCTAAGCTCAGACGACAGCTGTCCGCACCAGGACGCTGGCTCCGCCGGACCCATCGGGCCCGGTGGCGCCACGCCTGCCGGGTCCTCGCCGAGGAGCATCACCGTGACCGAGCGCACCGTCCGCCCTCCGGTGCGCCCGCGCAGTGGTCGTCGGCCGCTCCCGCCACTGATCTTTTTGCTCGTGCTCGCGCTGGCCGCCGGGGCGGTGTGGTGGACGGTCATCCGGCAGGACCGCGAGCGGCAGGCTGCGGAGGCGGCCGCCTGCTCGACGGCGGAGGCCGCGCCCCCGTCGCTGGATCCCGCCACCATCTCGGTGCGCGTGTTCAACTCCACCGACGAGGCGGGGCTCGCACAGAAGGTCGCCGACGACCTCGCGGCCCGCGGGTTCACCGTGAGCGAGATCGCCAACGACCCGACCAGCCGCGAGGTCGAGGGCGTCGGGGAGGTGCGGCACGGATCCCCCGGCCGGGACGCGGCCCGCTTCCTCGCCGTCCACATGCCCGGGGCCGGCGACTACCCCGACACCCGGGCCACCGCCGTGGTCGACCTGGTGCTGGGCCCGGAGTTCGTCTTCCCGGACAGCCTGGCGACCCCGGAGCAGGTGGCCGAGGCCCTCGCCGGCGCGGAGGACGCGGCCGCCGGCTGCTGACCGCGCGACCGGCTCAGCGGTGCAGCTCGGCCAGCAGGGCGAGGAACGGCTCCGCGACCGACGGGGCGACGGCGACCACCATCGGCTCGCCGACCGGCGTGCCGGGCAGCCCGGTGACGACCGCACCGGCCTCCGCAGCCACCAGGACCCCGGCCGCGTGGTCCCACACGTTCAGGCCGAGCTCGTAGTACGCGTCGACGCGCCCGGCGGCCAGCGCGCACAGGTCGAAGGCGGCGCTGCCGGATCGCCGGATGTCGCGCACCCGCGGCAGCAGTCGGGCCACGACCGCGCCCTGGGCAACCCGCTGCTCCACCCGGTAGCCGAAGCCCGTCGCCACCAGCGTGCGGTCCAGCGACTCGGGGCGGTTGACCTCCAGCCGCCGCACCGGGCGCCCCGGCGCCTCCAGCCACGCCCCACCGCCGGTCGTCGCGGTGAACAGCTCCCCCGTCGCCACGACGAGCACCACACCGGCCCGCACGACGCCGTCGACCTCGGCGGCGATCGAGATCGCGTACGCGGGGACGTCGTAGAGGAAGTTCACGGTGCCGTCGATCGGGTCGACGATCCAGCGGACGCCGCTGGTGCCCTCGCGGGCGGCACCTTCCTCCCCCAGCACGCCGTCGTCGGGGCGGCTTCCCAGGAGGCGCCGGACCAGCAGCTCCTCGCTGGCCGCGTCCACCGCCGTCACGACGTCCACCGGGCTGGACTTGGTGCTGACGTGCTCGGCCGCCGTGTCCCGCCCACGGGCCACGAGGACAGCCGCCTCGCGGGCGGCCGCCACGGCGAGGGCGAGCAGCGCGGCGGGCTCGGGAGCGGGGGCTCCGCCGGTCCGGGGAGAGGCCATGACCGGCATCCTGCCCCAGTGGTGCCCGGGCCGGTGGCGCCGCTCACTAACCTGTCGTCGTGCAGGGCTTCGGAGTGGACATCGGCGGCAGCGGCATCAAGGGGTGCCTGGTCGACCTGGACGAGGGGCGGCTCGTCGGCGAACGGCTGCGCATCGAGACGCCGCAGCCCTCGCTGCCCGAGCCGGTCTACGACGTCGTGGCGCAGATCGTGGACGCCTTCGGCTGGACCGGCCGGGTGGGCGTCACGTTCCCGGGGGTGATGAAGTCCGGGGTGGCGCACACGGCGGCCAACGTGGATAAGAGCTGGATCGGCACCGACGTCGACGCCGGGCTCTCCCAGCGCATCCCCGGCTCGGTGGAGACGCTCAACGACGCCGACGCCGCCGGCATCGCCGAGATGCGCTACGGCGCGGGCCGCGACCGCCGCGGCGTGGTGCTCATGCTCACGTTCGGCACCGGCATCGGCAGCGCCCTCTTCGTCGACGGGCAGCTGGTGCCGAACACCGAGTTCGGGCACATCCAGGTCGACGGCGAGGACGGCGAGCGGCGGGCCTCTGCGGCCGCGCGCGAGCGGGAGGAGCTCAGCTACCCCGAGTGGGCGCAGCGGGTCGACCGCTATCTCGACGTCCTGGAAGCGGGCCTGTGGCCGGACCTGATCATCGTCGGCGGCGGGGTGAGCAAGAAGGCGCACAAGTGGGTGCCGCTGCTGAGCACCCGCACCCCGGTGGTGCCCGCGGAGCTGCAGAACGACGCCGGCATCGTCGGGGCCGCGCTGGCCGCGGCCGAGCACTTCGAGCCCTGACCGGCCGGTATGCCTCACCTGCACGGGGCGGCCCGTTCGCCCCGTCGGAGCGATGCGCTCCGATCCGAGGCGCTGGTCTCGACCGGCGACGTCGTTACAATGGTGAAGCCCCAGCCCGTCGCCCTTCAGCCGGGAGGGATTCCCCGACTGGATCGTGGCCAAACGCCGCGCCGGTTCGCCGGGTCCCCACCCACTCCAGGGCGCAGGCCGGAGCCGCTGCCCGAGGACCACACGGTCCCCCGGGGAACGAACCCAGCACGGGAAGGAACCTGAGTGCCCGCCGATCAGCCAGCACCGGAAGCAGCCGCAGCGAGCACCCCGCGCGCCAGGACGGCCGCAGCCGGTACCCGTGCCAAGAAGTCGGCCGCCGAGCCGGCCGCCGCACGGAAGAAGGCACCGGCCAAGGCCGCCGGCGCCAAGGGCCGCGCCAAGCCGACGATCACTCCGTCCCCGGGCACCGGCGAGGGTGCGGTGCTGACCGCCGTCGCCACCGAGGAGGGCGCTGTCGCCGTCGTCGACGCAGGCTCCGAGGGCCTGAAGCTCGACGAGACGGTCGTCACCGGCAAGGACGGCGTCGAGGTCACCGCCGAGGAGGAGACCACCGAGGGCGGCACCGATTTCGAGTGGGACGAGGAGGAGGAGTCCGAGGCCCTGCGACAGGCCCGCAAGGACGCCGAGCTCACCGCGTCGGCCGACTCCGTCCGCGCCTACCTCAAGCAGATCGGCAAGGTCGCCCTCCTCAACGCCGAGGAGGAGGTCGACCTCGCCAAGCGCATCGAGGCCGGTCTCTACGGCGCCGAGCGGCTGCGCCAGGTCGAGGAGGAGGGCCAGAAGCTCTCCCCGCAGATGCGCCGCGACCTCAACTGGATCGTCCGCGACGGCGAGCGCGCCAAGAACCACCTGCTGGAGGCCAACCTCCGCCTCGTGGTCTCCCTGGCCAAGCGCTACACCGGCCGCGGCATGGCGTTCCTGGACCTGATCCAGGAGGGCAACCTCGGTCTCATCCGCGCGGTCGAGAAGTTCGACTACACCAAGGGCTACAAGTTCTCCACGTACGCCACGTGGTGGATCCGGCAGGCGATCACCCGTGCCATGGCCGATCAGGCCCGCACCATCCGCATCCCGGTGCACATGGTCGAGGTCATCAACAAGCTCGGCCGCATCCAGCGCGAGCTGCTCCAGGACCTGGGCCGCGAGCCCACGCCGGAGGAGCTGGCCAAGGAGATGGACATCACCCCGGACAAGGTGCTGGAGATCCAGCAGTACGCCCGGGAGCCCATCAGCCTCGACCAGACGATCGGTGACGAGGGTGACAGCCAGCTCGGCGACTTCATCGAGGACTCCGAGGCGGTCGTCGCCGTCGACGCGGTCAGCTTCACGCTGATGCAGGACCAGCTGACCAGCGTCCTGCAGACGCTGTCGGAGCGGGAGGCCGGCGTCGTCCGGCTGCGGTTCGGCCTCACCGACGGCCAGCCGCGCACCCTCGACGAGATCGGCCAGGTCTACGGCGTGACCCGCGAGCGGATCCGCCAGATCGAGTCCAAGACCATGTCGAAGCTGCGCCACCCGAGCCGCTCCCAGGTGCTGCGCGACTACCTCGACTGAGCGCCGCCACGAGGGGCCTGGACCGCGACAGGGGTCCGGGCCCCTCGTGGTCTCCCGGGTCGGGCCGCCGGAGCGTTGCCCGGGCCCCTGGGGGTCCACACCGCTCCAGGGGGCAGGACGCTCGGGGCGCGGCGCGCCGACCCCCTCCCAGGACGGGTCACGGTGCGGACGCGGCCGGTGTACGGCCACATCTGTCGGGTAGACGGCGTAGCGTGGGCCTCGTCAGAACAGCAGCGGACCCACGGTCGGCCCGGTCAACCACCGAGCCGGCAGATCACCACCAGCACGTGCACCACCAGTTCCACCCCAGTGACGTCCCTGCTGGACCCGCTCCACGCACGCCCGGTGTGTTACGGACTCATCTCTTTCGGCGAGTCCGGGATGAACCGGGTGGGAACGGGAATCCGGAGGACCATCCTGGCGCTGTGCAGGAGGCCGATCCGCAGCCGCGGGTCCGTGCGGTAGAGAGCGAGTGATGACCCAGATGACCCAGACGCTGACGACGACCCCCGCCGCCGACGACCTGGTCGTGCCCTTCCACTGCGACCGTTGTGGCGCCCTGGCCAAGGTCCGTGTCGTGCTCGCCAGCGGCAGCGACCTCGTGTTCTGCGGGCACCACGCCCGGGAGTACGAGACCAAGCTCCGTGACATCGCTGTCGACATCATCGACACAGAGGGCGAGCGGCACGTAACTGCCTGACCGAGGCGATATCGTCGCGCCCGCGATGACCGCCTCACCCGACGACGCCGCCGCGTCCGACGTCCCGCCTCGTGCGGGCGTCGGGCCGGCGGCTCCGTCGTCTCCGGGGGCCCCCGGTCGGCGGCGACCGGAGGAACCCCCCATGTCCCAGCAGCCCCCTGCGCACGACGAAACCGTGCGCATGCACCCCGAGGGCGCCGAGGGGCGCCCCCGGCCGGCGGGCTCTTCGCCGGTGTACGGGGAGCAGCCCGACGACACCCGGCCGGTGGGCCGGGAATGGCTGCGCAGCACGCCCGAGCCGCCTTCGGCGATCGCCGAGCAGCCGACCGCGCAGGACCCGGCGGCCGACGCGGTCGACGGCGACGGCGACGGCACCCAGCGCATCGACGTCTCGGCCGGCGCCCCCGCCCCTGCGGGCAGCGACGACTCCGCACCGACCGCCGCCGTCCCGCCCGTGGGCGGAAGCGACCCCGACGCGCCCACCGGTCCCCCGCCGGGCGACGAGCCGCCCGGCGGCGGGCCCCGCGGCCCCTGGTGGCGGCGCCGGGCGGCGCTCGTCCCGGCGGGGGCCCTCGTCCTGCTGGCGGCTGCCTACGGGGTGGACCTGCTCGCCTCCTCCGGGGACGTACCCCGCAACACCGTCGTGGCCGGTGTCGACGTCGGCGAGCTCTCCCCGGCCTCGGCGGCGCAGCGGCTCGAGGAGCAGCTGGCGCCGCGGGTGGCCGCCGACCACACCGTCGAGGCCGCCGACGTGACGGCCACCCTCTCCCCCGCGACCGCCGGCATCACCCTCGACGTCCCGCGGACCGTGGACGCCGCCGAGGAGCAGCCGCTCAACCCGTGGACCCGCCTGGTCACCCTCTTCTCCGACCGCGAGGTGGAGCCGGTCATGACCGGTGAGGAGACGGCGCTGCAGGCCCAGATCGAGGGCATCGCCGCGCGGGTCGACCGAGCTCCGCAGGACGCCACCATCGCCATCGAGGGGACCACGCCCTCGGTCGTGGAGGCGGTGGACGGCCGGACGCTCGACCGGGAGGGCGCAGCCGAGGCGATCACCGATGCGCTGGCCTCCGGTGGGGACCCGAGCACGCCGATCGAGCTGCCCGTCGAGGTGACCCCCGTGGCCGTCGACGTCGAGGAGGCGCAGCGCGTCCTCGAGGAGACCATCACGCCTGCCCTGGCGGCGCCGGTGCAGGTGGTCAGCCAGGACGGCAGCACCTCCGCCGAGGTGCCGGTCGAGGCGATCGCCACCGCCCTCACCTTCACGCCGACCGACGACGGCGAGCTCGCCGTCGGCCTCGACCCCGCGGCCCTGCAGGACGCGCTCGGCGACGAGCTCGGCGCGTTCGGCACCCCCGCACAGGACGCCCGCTTCGAGGTCTCCGGCGGCTCGGTCAGCGTCGTGCCGTCGGTCGACGGGACCGGCATCGCACCGGCGCACCTGGTCGAGCAGCTGCTGCCGGTGCTCAGCCAGGAGGCGCCGCGGTCGGTCACCGCCGAACTGGGCCCGGTGCCCGCCGAGTTCACGACCGCGGAGGCCGAGGCGCTCGGCATCCGCGAGCAGATCTCCAGCTTCACCACCAACATCGGCAATCCGGCCAGCGGGACCAACATCCGGGTGGTCGCCGAGGAGGTCGACGGCGCGATCATCATGCCCGGCGAGACCTTCAGCCTGAACGGCTTCACCGGGCCGCGCGGCCTGGCGCAGGGCTACGTCGAGGCCGGGGTCATCAACAACGGCGAGTTCACCACCGCCGTCGGCGGCGGCATCAGCCAGTTCGCCACCACCATGTTCAACGCCGTCTTCTTCGCCGGGCTCGAGGACGTCTTCCACAAGCCGCACAGCTACTACATCAGCCGCTACCCGGCCGGCCGCGAGGCGACGGTCTACTACGACTCGATCGACCTCAAGTGGCGCAACGACGGCGACACCGGCGTCTACGTCGACACCGCGTGGACCCCGGGGACGATCACGGTGACCTTCTACGGGACCAAGCGCTACGAGATCCAGTCGGTCAGCAGCGACCGGTACAACCTCCGCCAGCCGGTGGTGCAGGAGAAACCGGCCAGCCCGACCTGCGAGCCGCAGTCGGGGTCGACCGGCTTCGACATCACCGTCACCCGGGTGTTCCGCGACCTCAGCACGGGCGCGGAGCTGAGGCGGGAGAACTTCCAGACCCGCTACGCCGCCGAGCCGATCATCGTCTGCGTGCCGGAGGAACTGCCTCCGGCCGGTCCCGAGGGCACCGCACCCGGCGGCGCCCCGGCGACCGGCGGGCGGCGCCCCGCCCGTCCGCGGACGCTCTGACGCCCTCCACCGGGCCGGCCGGCGGGATGCCGCCAGCGGCTCCCCCACCGGTCGGCGACGGCGCTCGCGTGCACACTGTGCAGGTGAGCGCCGTCCTGCCCAGCGGCTCGCCCGCCCGGGCCGGTGCGGACGAGCAGCCGGACGCCGTCCCCGGCACGGGAGGCGGCGCGACGCGGGCCGACGTCCCCGCACCGTCCCGGCTGCGCCGCTGGCCGACGCCGCTGCGGGTGCCCCTGCAGGTCCTCGGGCGGACGCTGGCGAAGGCCTGGCAGGACCGCATCCTCGGGCTGTCGGCGGAGGCCGCGTTCTGGCAGATCCTCTCCGTGCCCCCGCTGCTCATCGGGTTGCTCGGGTCACTGGGCTACCTGGGCGACATCATCGGTGGCGACGCCGTCCGGATGATCGAGGACCAGCTCCTCGACGCGTCGTCGCAGGTCCTCACCGACGACGTCGTCGACAGCCTGGTGCGGCCCACCCTGGCCGACATCCTCGGCTCCGGCCGGCTCGAGGTGGTCAGCCTCGGCTTCCTGCTGTCGCTGTGGGCGGGCTCCTCGGCGACGGCGACCTTCATGAACACCACGGTCATCGCCTACGACCAGCGGGACGTGCGCGGCCCGATCCGCACCCGGCTCATGGCGCTGTGGCTGTTCGTCGTCGGGCTGCTGCTGGCGGTGCTGACCCTGCCGCTGCTGGTGCTGGGCCGCGGCACCCTGGCCGATCTGGTGCCCCCGGACTGGCGCAACACCACGGTGACGCTGATCAACGCCGTCTACTGGCCCATCGTGGTCATCGGGCTGCTGCTGGCGCTCACCAGCTTCTTCCACGTGATCCTGCCGAACCGGCTGCCGTGGCGGCGGCATCTGCCCGGCGCACTGCTCAGCCTGGTGTTCTTCCTGCTCGCCGCGCTGCTGCTGCGCGCCTACATCGGCGACTTCCTCACCACGGCCCTCCCCTACGGAGCGCTCGCGGCACCGATCGGCGCGCTGCTGTTCTGCTTCTTCTTCGGCATGGCCGTGCTGCTCGGCGCCGAGCTCAACGCCACGATCCAGTCCCGCTGGCCAGCGCCGCTGAGCCGGCACGACCGGCGGCGCCGGGCCCGCCGCCAGGCCAAGCTCGACGACGAGGCCCGGCGGCTGGGGCTGCGGTGACGATGACCCTGCGGTCCTCCCGGACCGCACCGCGGGAGATGACGCCGTCGTCCTCCGGACGGTGTCGGCCCCGCTGCAGGATCCCGCCGCGAGCCTGCGAGCGGTGGGGGGCAGCGGGGTCATCCTACTTGCGGAGCTGCTCGTAGACCTCCTTGCAGGCCGGGCACACCGGGCTGCCGGGCTTGGGGGTCTTGGTCACGGGGAAGACCTCCCCGCACAGGGCCTCGACGAGCGTGCCCATCACGGCGCTCTCGGCGATCTTGTTCTTCTTGACGTAGTGGAAGACCTCGTTGGCGTTGCCGGTGTCGGACTCGCGGACGTCCGGCCGCTCGAGGATGTCGCTGCTGCTCATGCGGGCTCCCTGCTCGACGGTGCAGTCGTGCGGTGGCCGCGCGGCCGGGGTCGCCGCCGTGCTCCCGCACCCGCCGACCATGATGACAGGGTGCACGCCGCGACCACCCCTTCCCGCCCGATCCTGTCCCCTGAGGTCGCCGGCGCCCTGCGCGACGGCCGCCCCGTCGTCGCGCTGGAGAGCACCCTGCTGGCCCACGGCCTCCCCCGGCCGGACAACCGCGCGGCTGCCGACCACGTCGAGGCCGCAGTCCGCGCCGGCGGCGCCGTCCCCGCCACGATCGCCGTCCTCGACGGGGTGCCGCGCGTCGGCCTGACGCCCGCCGAGGTCGACCGGGTCTGCGCCGATCCCGAGCTGGCCAAGCTCGGTGTCCGGGACCTCCCGGTCGCCGCCGCCCTCGGGCTGAGCGGCGCCACCACCGTCTCCAGCACCGCGCTGCTGGCCGAGGCCGCCGGGATCGCCGTCTTCGCCACCGGCGGGCTGGGCGGCGTGCACCGGCAGGCGGCCGACACCTTCGACGAGTCGGCCGATCTGACGGCGCTGTCCCGCACGTCCCTGGTCCTGGTGTGCGCCGGCGTGAAGTCGATCCTCGACGTCCCGGCGACCCTGGAGCGGCTGGAGTCGCTCTCGGTGACGGTGCTCGGGTACCGCACCACCACGTTCCCGGGCTTCTACGTCGCCGACTCCGGGTCGACGCTGGACTGGTCGGTCGCCGACGCCGAGCAGGCCGCCGCGGTGTTCGCCGCCCGCCGGCCGCTCGCCCCCGGCGCCGTCGTCGTCGCCAACCCGCTGCCGGCCGACGAGCAGCTCGACCCGGTGCTGCACGACCGGGTCATCGCCGACGCGCTCGCGGCGGCCGACGCCGCCGGGGTGCGCGGCAAGGCCGTCACGCCGTTCGTCCTCGACCACCTGCACCGCGCCAGCGAGGGCGCCACCCTGGCGGTCAACGTCCGGCTGGTGCTGCGCAACGCGGAGCTCGCCGGCCGGATCGCCTCGGCGCTGGCCGCCCGCGCGGCCTGACCGCGGCCGTGCGCACCCCCGTCGTCGTCGTCGGCGACGTGGCCACCGACGTCGTCGTCGTGCTGTCGGGCGAGCCCGCGCCCGGCTCGGACCGGCCGGCCTCGATCGTCAGCCGCGGCGGGGGCGCCGGCGCGAACGTCGCCGCGCACCTGGCCCGACTGGGAACGCCGACGGTGCTGGCCGGCTGCATCGGCGACGACGCCCCGGGGGCCGGACTGGCCGCCGAGCTCTCGGCGGCCGGCGTGGAGCTGCGGCTGCGCACCGTGCCGGGGGCTCCGACGGGCACGATCGTCAGCCTCGTGGAGCGCGACGGGCAGCGGAGCATGCTGGCCGACCGCGGCGCCAATCTGGTCCTCCGCCCGGCCGACGTGCCCGCTCCGGTCCCGGGCGGCCACCTGCACCTGTCGGGCTACACGCTGCTCGACCCCGGGCCGCGCGACGCCGGGGTCGCGGCGCTGCGTGCGGCGACGAGCGCCGGGTGCACCGTCTCGGTCGACCCGGCGTCGTCCGGCCCGCTGCGCCGCTACGGGCTGGACCGGTGGCTGGCCGACACGGCGGGGGCGACGCTGGTGCTGCCCAACGCCGACGAGGCGCGGCTGCTCACCGGCTGCCCGGACGCGACCGACGCCGCCCGCGCGCTGGCTGCCCGGCACCCGGTCGCGGTGGTGACCCTGGGGCCGGACGGCGCGCTGTGGGTGGCCGGCGACGAGGTGGTCCACCGCCCCGCCCGGCCGGCGACGGTCGTGGACACGACTGGCGCCGGCGACGCCTTCGCGGCCGGGCTGCTGCACGCCTGGCTGGGTACGCGAGGGGCCTCCCCCGCGGCGGCCCTGGACGCCGTGCTGGCGTGCGCGGCCGAGGTGGTGCGCCGCCCGGGCGCCCGCTGATGCCGGCCCCTGCACGACCTGCCCGCCGTGGTCTCGGCCGGATCGATCGTGCTCCGGGTGCCGATCGGGCGGCACCCCGGGAAGACGCCGGCCGGAACGCTCAGCCCTCGATGATCCGCACGGATCGGGCGGGGTTCTCCAGGACCCGGTCGGGACGCACGTCGACGCCCTTGAGGCGGGTCCTGGGCTTGGGTGGCCGGTCGTTGGCCATCACCACGGCGATCCACGGCAGCACCGTGCCGAGGACGGCGAGGATGACCATCAACCAGACGACCTGGTAGAACACGGCGGCCAGCACCAGCGCCAGGCCACGGATGGCCATGGTGATGGCGTAGCGCCGCTTCCGGGCTGCCTGCTGGTCGGCCAGGCTCGGGGCGGCCTCGGTGATGAGCACCGGCTCCGGTCGGCGCGACCGCGTGAACTGCTGGCTCGAGGCCACGGGCACTCTTCCCTCCGCTGGCCGGGGTGCCGCGGAGGGTGACCCCGCCGTCTCCCGGACCACCCCCATGGTGCCACCGCGACGGACCCCGTGCAGGTGCCCCGGCATCAGCTCCCCGGCGTCTGCTTCGCCGCCTTCGCGGCCTGCTTCTGCTCCTGCTTGACGGCCCGCACCTCGGCCAGCGACCCGGGACCGGTGATGTCGGCGACCGAGCGCCGGGAGCCCTCGGCGCCGTAATCGCCGGCGGCCTCGCGCCAGCCCGGCGGGGGGACGCCGTACTGCTTGCCGAGGAGGGCGAGGGAGATCTTCGACTTCTGCGCCCCGAAGCCCGGCAGCCCGTTGAGGCGCTTCAGCAGCGCGGCGCCGTCCGGGACGTCGGCCCACGGCCCGTCGGCGCGCCCGTCGTACCGCTCCACCAGCGCGCGGCACACCTCCTGCGCGCGGCCGGCCATCGAACCGGGGTAGCGGTGCAGGGCGGGCGCCCCCCGGAAGACGCGGACCAGCTCCTCGGGGTCCATGTCGGCCAGCTGCCCGGCCGACAGCGTCCGCACCCCGAGCCGGTCGGCCAGCAGCCGCGGAGCGCCGAACGCCCGCTCCATCGGGAACTGCTGGTCGCGGCATAGCCGCTAGCCACATAGCGCTCTCCGCATCCGTGGGGTAGAGGTCGAATCCAGCGCCACAGGGGCGCACCGCCACCACAAGGAGCCAGCCATGACCGCCAACACCGCCACCGCCGCCACCACCGTCGAGGAGGTCCGCGCCGAGATGCTGCCCGACGCCTCCGCCGCTGCGGACGACGCCGAGGTCGCCGCCGCCATGGAGCGGGCGGGCATCGCCGTCGCCAAGCCCGCCCGGAAGGCCCCGGCCAAGCGACCTGCCGCCAAGAAGGCCCCGGCCAAGCGGCCCACCGCTGCCGAGAAGAAGGCGGAGGCCGCCAAGGCCAAGGCCGACGAGGCGTTCGCGGCGAAGGTCGCCAAGGCCCACGAGGCTGCGAAGGCGGCTGCTGCCAGCGACGCGCCGGTCGGTGGCGAGCCGACCGTCAGCGTGTGGGTCGGCTGGTTCATCGCCTCCGAGGCCATGGCGAGCAAGCACAAGGGCCTGGCCGCGAAGCTCGCCGCCAAGAAGCCCAACGGTGCCCTGGACCGCACCGTGCGGCTCACGAAGGCCGAGTGCGAGCAGCTGGCCGAGGTCGCCACCGCCGTGGAGAACGAGGCCATGGGCCGCAAGGGCGGCAGCGCCATCGTCGGTAGCGCCCGCACCCTCCGGGCCCGCCTCGACTTCGCCTGGGACAACTGAGCCCCACTACACGGACTGCCCCGCCCCTGGGATCACCGGGAGGCGGGGCAGTCGTGCGTCCTCACCCGATTACCCACGGGTGGGCGGCGAGGCTGGGAGAGGAACGCTCGCTGCGTGTGGCGGCTGTGGCTCGGCGCTGCTGCCGGACCCCCGAGCGGCTGCCAGGCTCACTTCCATGAGCCAGCTCCTGACCCTGCTCGCAGTTTTGGTTGGCGCAGGCGTGTCCCTGCTGACCGCTCGACAGACCCGCCGCTGGGCGCACCAGCAGTGGCTCCTGGACAAGCGGCACGAGGCCTACGCGGACGTTCTGCGTTCCATCTTCGCTCTGGTCGAACAAGGGGCCGGTGCGCCGAAGGAGGCGCGCACGAAGCTCTACACCGGCGTGTTCACAGCGGTGATCCATTGCCGCGTCGTCGCCTCCGAGACCGTCGACCAGGCCACACGAGGACTGCTTGAGGACGTGAAGCACTGGAGCACCACAGGCAACGACGTGGGTCGCGTCGTAGGACACGGCGGAACGCTCGACAAGCTCATGCGGGCGGATCTTGCTGGCTCACCACGCGGCGCGCTGAGGGCACGCTGGCGGTTCTGGGCTCGACGAGGGGCGTCAGGGTGACAGCCTGCCGAGCTGGCCAGTGAGAAGTGGGCGACCGGCCCCTGGGGCTGCGCCTAGTCCCAGGGGCCGGTCTCTTCCACCTTTGCCCGGTCGGAAGTGTGAGTGCCCCGGGCCGACGGTCGGAGGGACGAAGCTCCGCCGCTACCGACCCGGGGCAAGCCGAACGCTAGCTCAGGCAGCAGGCGCCGACAGGGAGACCCTGACGAGCCCGGCCTTGTGCGGGAAGCCGAAGCCGACGCGCATCACGGCCTTCACCGCCACCCGGTCCGAGGTGAAGAAGGCGCTCGTGTCGGTCTCGATGGTGGCGTCCTCGCGGACGACCACGACCACGCGGTCCTGCGGGATGCCCCACACCGTCCCGGCGGCGACGGCCGAGCTGACCAGCAGCGGCACGCCGTTGATGGAGCGCACACCGTTCAGCAGGGTCTGCTGCGAGCCGGTGCCGACCTTGATGGTCGACAGGGCCAGGGCGTCGGCCGGGTTCGCCACGAAGTTGGTGATGGCAGCGCCGACACCCTCCGCGAGCGACTGCGCCTCGGCGAAGGGGTCCAGGCTCGTGAACGCGGTCCCGGCGTCCACACCCTGCACGTCCGCAGGGGTGGCGTTGACGGCCAGGCTGCCCAGACCGGCCGGGGCCGGGGCGGCGAGGTTGCCGAAGAACGCGGCGTCGACCTTGCGGGCGATGTCGCGGGCCAGCCCCTGCCCGACGGTGGCAGCAGCCTCCGGCGAGGAGTCGTCGGCCAGCTCGCGAGTGATGATCGTGAGGCCCGCGAGCTTGCTCGGGGTCACGTCCTCCTCGTCGAGGGTCATGTCGGAGGGGTTGATCTCGTCGCCCTCGGCGACCCACGCGGCCTGCGGGTCGGCGGTGACGGTCGGGATCCGGTAGGTGGAGCTCGCCGTGTTGACGAGCGTGGCCACCTGGAAGGCGATGCTCGCCTCGCCGACCGGCTGCACGAGCAGCTCGGCGACCTGCTCCGGGGTGAGGATGACGGCGCCGTTGGCGCGGGTCATGGTCATGCTGGATGTGCTCCTTCAGGAGGACGGGAGTGGGGTGGTCGTGCTGGTCCACGCCACGGGCGCTTCCCATGCCCTCCTGGGGCTGCAGGTCGGTCGGACCGCCACCTGGGCTGGTCCAACCGACCCGAGCTTACCTCAGCTACGGCGACCGCCCGAGATCACCGAGGCCCAGCTGGTGCCCCCGCCCACGCTCTCGCCACGACTGCCCTGGCCCATGTCGCGGGGCACACCCGGCTTCTTCGGCGCCCAGTGCGGGTGGTCCTCCAGCACCTTCGCCACAGCGGCGTCGACCTTCTCGGCCGACACGGTCGCGCCGTCGTCGAGCAGGTCCTTGAGCTCCACTCCGGCCACCCACAGGTCGGCGGCGGACAGCAGGCGCTCCCCGACCAGGGCCTCGGCGTCACGCTTCTGGTAGGTGGCCACCGCCGAGGCGAGGGCGTCCCGCTCGGCCTCGGCGTCACGGAGCTTCCGCCGGTAGTTCGCGGCCTCCCGGTTGGCGGCCGACTGCTGCCCCTCCTCCGTCCCCTCCGGCGGGTTGGTGCCCTCGGGTGCGGTGGTGTCGGTCTGGCTGGCGTCGGTCATCTCAGTGCCGGCCTCGGTGGTGCTGGTGTCGGTCGTGGTCATGGTGCGGTCCTCCTGGGGTCAGTTCGAGTGGATCGGGCAGTTCGAGTGGTCGTTCATCGGGAACCCGTACGTCTGGGAAAGCGCAGACCGGCCCGGGGTCCGTCGGGGGCGGGGTGGGGACCGGGACCCCCGGGGGTCGGGCCGATGCGAGCGTGACCACCAACACCACGGCGCTCCTCGGCGAGCGCGGCGAGGTTGCACCGGCGGCACTGCCCGACGAGGTTCTCCCTCGTGTACGGACCACCACGAGCGAACGACACGATGTGGCCTGCCTCGGTGGCGGGAGCCCCACAGGCACAGATGGGCTCCTCCCGGAGTACCTGGTCCCGGAGCTCCCGGTCCGCGCGGGACCTCGTCGCACCTGCGCGAGTGCTGCCCTCCCACGCAACGGTGTGCGCAGCGCAGTAGCGCCGACCTCGCACCCGCTCCTCGCAGCCGGTCTTCCCGCAAGCCTTCGGTGCACGCGGAGACATCAGGCCACCGCCGTCTCGTCAGCAGGGCGCGCCAGCCACGTGCGACGACGGACGCCGGGCGACAGCCACTCGACCAGGCACGTGGCGTCGTCCGCGATGGTGAGGCCGACGGCAGCAAGCAGCAGGCGCTCCGTGGGCGTCGTCGGGCGGTCCCCCTCCAGGCTCTGGTCGGCCACCACGCGGGCGTCCTCGGCGGCCTGGAGGGAGCAGCCAGCCAGGGTGTCGTGCTTGAACACGATGGGGCCTGCCGGGTGGTTGGGGATGTTGGCCCCGCCGCACTCGGGACAACTGGAGGGGGTCGGTTCGGTCATGGGGTGTGGCTCCTTCGGTTGGCGGGTGGGCCGGTCTGTGGGGGTGGTTGGTGTCACGAAGCAGTGCGTTCCACTGCGGGGTCGCGGGGTTGGAACCCCGCAGTGGGGGCGGCCGGGGCCGAGAGCGCTCGACAAACGCCCAGTTCGAAGAAGAAGAAGTTGGATTCGATAAGGGACGTGGTGGGGCCACTGCGGGGTTGCGACCCCGCGACCCCGCAGTGGCGCTCACGCCGCCTTCTCCCGCAGACGGATGCCCTGCTGCCCCCGCGACTCGTACTCCTCGACCTCGACCTGCGAGGCCAGGCGCAGGACCTCGATGGCGTCGTCCATGTGCTGGCGGAGGGCGTGCGTCCCCGGCCGGGCCTGGTGCTTGGTGACCCACTTGCCGCCCGCCTCCCGGACCTTCTTGAGGACCTGCTGGGCGGCACGCTTGACCTGGTCCTCCTCGGCCGCGTCCTGCGCCCTCGACTGCGCGATGGCAGCCCCGGCGGTGCGCCGCTGCCCCTCGGCCGCGAGCACCGCCTTGCACTCCCCCTGGAGGGCCAGGGACGCGTCGACGATCTGCCCGGCCAGCGCCCACCACTCGTCGCGGATGAACGTCTCGCCGTGCAGCAGCGCGAGCGCCGCGCCCACCTTGAGCCGGAGCAGGACCAGGTGGCCGTCCAGCTCCCGACCCCCGCCGCGCTGCTGTGCCAGCCGGGTCGACCTCACGACCGCCTTGACGTGGTCGGGGTAGTCGAGGAAGCCGTCCACCTCCGGCGGGGACCACTTGAGCTCGCCCGGCCACTCGACCTCGGCGTCGGGGATGGTGGGGTCCGTCGCCCGCACCCACACGAAGCGCTGCGGGGTGCCCGCGTCGCTGTCCTCCAGCAGCGCGGCCGACCGTGTCGGCTGCACCCCCGCGAACAGGACGAGCCGGTAGCTCCTGGCCGGGACGTTCCGTCGGCGCTCGATGTCGGCGTTCTCAGTCCCGAGCTGCCCGCCCGTGAGCGCCGACCGGATGGTCGGCCCCAGCGTGGCCCCCGACCGCTGCCCGAGCGCACCGAGCTGGTCGACCTCGTCCACCACCACCAGCCGCCTGGGGTCGTGGACGAGCACCATCTCCTTGGTCTCCTTGTCCCGGCGCAGGAACGTCTGCACCAGGCCCTCGCCCGAGCCGATCTGCTTCTCGCACCGCGCCTGGTTGGCGCCCAGCAGCTCGCGGGACACGTCGAGCAGGGCCGACTTACCGGAGCCCGACCCGCCCACGACCGCGACGCCCAGGTTCAGCGACGCCGCCGAGCCGACGGTCGGCGGCAGGTAGACGTCAGGCGGGACGTCCAGCAGGACCCGCCCCAGCACGTAGGCCAGCAGCGCGGGAGCGCTGACGAGGCGGGAGTGCGCGGCCTTCCGGATGTGCTCCAGCACCGACGTCGACCACACGTCGGCGATCGGCTCAGCGAAGTCGTCGGCCGGGGTCGGCGGAGGCGCGAAGCCGCCACCCTTCACGGTGTCCCGGGCAGCAGCCCACTTGGCGTCGAGCTCGTCGTCGCCCCAGCCCTCGTCGCGGCGCGAATGCTCCAGGTAGTCGGCCTCCGCCTGCTCCAGCGTGTATCCGGTCCAGTTGGAGTTGGCGTAGCGCTGGAGCATGCAGGCAGCCCGGTGGTGCGCGTCGTCCCAGTGGTCGCCGTCGGACCACACCGCAGGCAGGCTGTCCAGCTGTTCGAGCGCCCGTCGCACCCCGTCCTGGGCCATCGGGTGGACACCCTCCTCGATGGGGCGGAGAGGGCTCTCGTCCACGTACTCCTCGTGCACGGCGTTGCTCGCCCCGACTGCCTCCAGTACCGCCACCAGCGCAGGGTCCGGCTGGGCGACGAGGAGGCAGGTGTCGATGTCCCACGGCTCCTCCTCGACGTACACGCCGCCGGGGTACTTCGGCCGGGTGGACCCGGGCAGGTAGCCGAGCAGGCGTCCCGTCCCGTCGGCCCGGCCACCCACGTAGTCGCCGATGTGCCGACCGTCCGGTGCGTTGAACGGGCTCACCTTGGCGAAGCCGGACGAGGGCACGACGTAGTGCTCGCCGCCCGAGGGCGTGCGGGTCTTGCCGTAGCTCGTGAATGCCGGCAGATGGGCGACCGAGCCGCCCGCCTTGGTGTCCACGTCGACCAGGTCGAGGCCGTGGCCGCTGACCATGGCGAGGGTGTCGACGCCCGGCCGGAACCCCGACAGGTCGCACTGCTCGGCCGTGAGCCTCGGCCAGCCCTTCGGCTGGTGGAGCTCCACCGTGCCCTTGGTGTGGCCCTTCCAGGAGCACCCGCCCGGCTTGCCGAACCCCGGGCAGGGGGTGCACACGACGACGGGGATGCCCGCCGCGAGCAGGCGCTCACCCAGGGCCAGCGGGGTATCGTCGAGCACGGTTTCTCCTACTTGGCGGTGGCTGGGACCTGAGGCGGGCTCTGCTTGGGTGGCGGAGCCCGCCTTGCTGTCACTCATCGAGCACCACCAGGGCGTGGTGCAGCTGGCAGCCTCGGTACGAGACGGGGTGGATCCGGCGCAGGGCCGAGCGAGCCTCCTGCTCGGTCTCGTGGAGGACCACGGTGAAGCCGCCGCAGGCCCGCACGGTGCAGTAGCGCCCGTCGCCGTGGATGTAGCGCGCCTCCGGCCACATGGCATGGGCGAGCTCCAGGTACTTGCTCATCGGACGGCCTCCCAGCCGGTGTGGCCGGTCGCCCTCGCGTGGAGAGCGAGTGCTCCGGGGTTGCTAGTCATGTCGCAGCCGAGGCACCGACGCCGTATCGATGCGGACCGGCGAGCGGCCTCGGAGCGGGTCGACCCAGACCGTGGCGGGGAGGCCACGGCGGGCTGCGGCAGGGAGACCGCACGGAACGGCGGCAGGACGTCGTCCGACGGCTCGCTGTGGGCAGCGGCCAGGGCCTCCTTGAAGGCGGGCTCTGAGGCCACCCTCGCGGCGCAGGCGCGGCAGCACGGCTCGTCGATGCCGGGGGCGACCGCGACCCACACCCGAGCCCGGGAGCCGCACTGGCAGTCGTGCTCGTGCGGGGCGGTCACTGGGGGTCCGTCCCTGCGAAGATCAGGCAGGAGCGCCCGTCTTCCCGGTCCATCGTCACGGCCTGCGGCGGCACGGACGACCACCGGAGGAGGGCCCGCGTGTCGGGCACGACGACGATCACGCCGGGTCGGTCGGCGCACTCCTCGTCGAGGCAGATCACGATGTCGAAGCCGTCGGCCTGGCCCACGATTACGAGCTGCATGTCGTTGAGGAGCGCCAGGTCAGCGGCTGCCCGGCACGCCTCCTCCCGCCACGACAGCGGCATCTCGAGCGCCGTGGTCGTGATCGGCACCGAGGTGCAGGCGCTCACTTGAGGAGCTCGATCAGTGCGGACCGCTGCTCGGCGGTCATGGCCGGGACGGCGGCGAGAGCTTCCTTGACGGAGCGCTCGACCTTGGCGAAGGTCAGGTTCCGGCGGGCCTCGGTGATGGCCTCACGGTCGAGGACGGGCCGGTTGTGCAGCCCCGCCAGCCGGTTGCGGGCGAGCATGATCGGGTCGGTTGTGGCCACAGGGCGCTCCAGGGGTTCGGAGTGAACCGGCACCCGGCCCGGTTGGACCGTTGCCGTTCAGACCCCTGTGGCCTACGACGAAGAACGTAGCCCATAGGACGCCGTTTGGCCCGTGACCAGGAACTACACGCCTTCCCGCCACACCGGGTCGAGCCGGGAGGAGTCGAACCGGTTGCCGGGACGGGTCGCCTTGTGGACGTAGACGGCCCGCAGAGCCCGCTCAGCAGCCGCTCGACGCCGGTCCACGTCCAGGGCCCCCCAGGTGTCAGCGTCCAGCACCTCGGGACGGGAGAGGGCCGTCTCGGCCAGCAGGGCGTCGCGCTCGGCCACCACCGGCACGAGCGACTCCTCCAGCTTGGCGACGTTGCCGAACGCCGTCGCGGCCGAGATGCCCTTGTTGCGGTAGACGGCCATGACGTCCTCGACCATGGCGTTCACGTCGTCGATCCGGGTGTTCAGCTCCACGAGCCGGGCGTCGGGGCCAGCCGTGGAGGGCGCGTCCTGTGCCGACACGAGCTCGCTCCGCTCCACGACGCGCTCGGCCACCCAGGCGTCCACGCCCTTGCCGCTCGCGCTGTTGGAGCACTTCGGGGTGTCGCAGCGGTAGAAGTGGCTCTCCCCCACCTTGTTGCCGTACATGACGCCGTTGCACGCCGCACAGCGGAGCAGGCCCGTCATCAGGTAGCGCCGGGCGTTCCTGCGCGGCACGACGGCCCTGGAGTCTGGCTTGCTCGCCAGCGCCTCCACCAGCGCCAGGTGCGTGGCGTGGTCGATGATCGGCTCCCACTTGCCCCGAACCGGCTGCCCCTGCTTGTCCAGCGCCACCGGCGGCACCTTCGACCACTCCGACCCGCCCACGCGGTGGATGCGCCACCCGGCCAGTCGTGGCGAGCGGAGCAGCTGGAGCAGCACGCCGCCGGTCCACGTGCCCCCGGTCACGGTCGGCACGCCTGCCTCGTTCCACCGCTTGACGATGGTGGCTAGCCGCGTCCCGGCCAGCACGTCGGCGGCTGCCTGCCGCAGCAGTCCCGCCTCGTACTCGTTGAGGGTGACCTTGTCGGCCTGCCAGCCGAACGGACGCCGCCCACCCACCGCCTTGCCCTTCTGGGCGTTCTCCAGGTGGGCGCGGCGCACACGCCGGGCGGTGTCGGCGCTGGCCTTGTTCGCCATGATGACGTGCAGCCGGGCCGACGTGCGCCCGGTGCCGGTCGTCAGGTCGATTTCGCTCGCCGTGGCGCTGAGGACGGTCTTGCCGTAGTGCTCCACCACCTCGATGGCGTCCTCCAGGTCCCGAGGTTCGCGGGCCAGCCGGTCGAGGTCGTACACGACGAGCCCGTCGGCCTTGCCCTCGCGCAGCCGCTGGAGCGCCGCGTGCCACACCGGCCGGATCACCCGGTAGCCCATGTAGGTGTTGCCGCTCGCGTCAGTGACTGGCACCTTGCGCTTCTTGAAGGCCGAGGTGTCGTTCTCGACGTGCTCGACGCCGAGGGTGGCCCCGCGAGCCTCGACCACCTCGCGGGTATCGGCCGCCTGCCGCGTCACGCCTCGGCGCTGGTCGTTCGGGTCCTCGGAGATGCGGCTGTACGTGTCCAAGATCATGCGGTCGTACCCTACGCCCTTACCCCATGGTTAGGCGCTTTGCTGGTCCAGCAGCATGCCGATGAGCAGGGCGACGCGGAGGTTCGGCACACCGAGATGGTGCCGTAGCGATCCCGTCGCAACCGCCACCGAGCACCGCGGGCCGTATGGTCCCGCCAGTGGACGATGCGCCTGCCAGAGACCTCGTTCACGGCCTTGCGAACGAGCGCTGACTCTCGGCTTCGCTACCCCGGCAACCACCACGCCGTCCGCCTCCTGGGCGCCGGGTGCCACTTCCCGACATGCATGACGAGCCGGCGCGCGGTAGCGTCGAAACTGTAGTTGAGCGCTCAATGAGACGCACCGACTGCGGCCGCCATGTCCGAACCCACGCGCTACAGGGAGAACCGTGCCCAACATCGCTGTCGTCTACTACTCGTCGACCGGGAACGTCCACCAGCTCGCCGCCGCTGTTGCTGACGGCGCCCGTGAATCCGGGGCCGAGGTCCGCCTGCGCCGAGTCCCCGAGCTGGCTCCCGCGGAGGCCATCGACTCCAACCCGCTCTGGCGCGCCCACGTGGACACCACCGCCGATCAGGTCGAGGTGGCCACGCCGGCGGACCTGGAGTGGGCCGACGGCTACGCCTTGGGCACGCCGACCCGATTCGGCACTCCCGCAGCCCAGATGAAGCAGTTCATCGACACCCTCGGTGGGCTCTGGTTCACCGGGAAGCTGGCCAACAAGGGCGCCACCGCCTTCACCAGCGCGCAGAACGTCCACGGCGGCCAGGAGTCGACGATCCTGACACTGTTCAACGTGTTCTCGCACTTCGGGGCGGTCATCGTGCCGCCCGGCTACACCGACCCCGTGCTGTTCGCGGCCGGTGGGAACCCCTACGGCATCTCCAACGCCTCGGGCGGCCAGGCGGCGACCGCCAACGAGGCCGAGCTGGCCGCGGCCCGCTACCAGGGCCGCCGCCTCACCGAGGTGACCGCCAAGCTCGTCGCCTGACATGGATCACGGTTCCTGGGGCTGCTCCGCGGACTCGCCCCAGGAACCGACCAGATCCGCAATCCCGGCGCTACCGCCGCAAGGTCGCCAGCGCCTCCCCCGCCCATACGGCACGGAGCAGGAACTGCACCCTGTGACGGGTCACCGGGCGCGTCGGCTGCCGCCCTTCCGGGGGCCACGCGGGTAGCGAGTGACTCTCGCGGACGCGGCCGCTCCGCGCGGGAAGTCGCGGTCAGAACCGGCCCCTCTCGTCGCGGCTGGTCGAACTGCAGTCGACTTCTTCAGCTGTTTCGTCGACGCATGCGCTGGTCGAGCAGCATCCCGATCAGCAGCGCCAGCGGGTCACGGGAGAGCAGGTCGTCGGCGGCGTCGTCCTGGGCGGTGCGGATCGTGGGCACGCGACGATGGTGCCGCACAGCGGTCCGGCCGCGACCATCCGCCGCGGAGCTCTCGTTCCGGCAGGCCGGGCACCTCGGCAGCGCTACAGGCGGTCGAAGGCGGGGGCGTAGTGGAACTGGCCCGCGACGTCGTCGGTCCAGGCGGTCAGCCGGCGGATCTGGAAGTGCGCGCCCCATCCCGGGTCGGGAGGACGGACGCCTACCTGGTGGGCCGGCAGGAACCCGAAGCGTCCGTAGTAGCCCACGTCGCCGAGCAGGGCCACGCACGGCTCGACCAGCGCGTCCGCGGCGGCGAGCACCCCGTGCATCAGGGCCTGTCCGACGCCGCGTCGCTGCCGGGCGGGCACGACGCCCAGGGGTCCGAGGCCCAGCGCAGGACGGCCCTCGATGTCTCCTCTGCTGCAGACGACGTGGCCCACCACCTCGCCGCCGAGCTCGGCGACCAGCGAGAGGCCGGGAACGACATCGCCGTCCTCGCGGAGAGCGTCCACGAGGCGTGCCTCTCCCGGAACGTCACCGCTGAGCAGCGCGAAGGCCGCAGCATGGACGGCACGCACCGCCTCGCGGTCCCGGGCCAACTCGCGACGCAGGATCACCGGGCCATCGTCATCCCGGGACCGACCGAGAACAATCGATTTGCCCCGTGCCTTTCGATCCGCCTCGTGCCATCCCCGGGAGATGGCCCGTGCGCCGGCCGACGATGACCAGCGGCGGCGTCAGTTGCTGCGCTGCGCGGGTCGGTCAAGGGGCGACGACACGAGCGTCCAGCCATGCCCGCAGTTCGTCGGCCAGGGCCACCGGTTGGTCGAGGTGGAGGAGGTGGCCCGCATCGCTTCGCGGAGCAGTTCTTCCGCGAGTGGACCGGTGCGGGCAACCGGGGGGACTGGCCAGCCTCCGAGGCGATGCTGCACGAAGACGTGACCCTCTTCGACCCTCTCGAATCCGAACCAGCCGTCGGCAGGACAGCCGTGCTGGCGCGAGCCAAGGCGCAGTACGCCCCGTTCCCGGACGGCCGCGTCGACGTCGTCGGTGTGCCGTTCGCCACCGCCGACCGGAGCGCATTCGGCTACCGGTGGCGTTTCGTCGGCACGCACGAGAGGCCGATCGAGCCGCCGGGCTTCGCCCCGACCGGAGTACGTCTGTGCCTCGAGGGGATGTCGTATCTGCAGTTGGAGCAAGGGCGGGTGGGTCCGTACGCCTGTACTTCGACACCACCGAGGTAGCGCGGCAGATCGGCGCTGCACCTCCGCGGGGCGGTCGTCTCGAGCGGCTGGCCGTGGCAGCTCAACGCATGCGGGCCCGGCGTCGACGCTGAGGCCACGCCGGCGGCCTCGGATGCCTACCCGCGTGGGCAGACGGCGCTGCCCGCCGGCGATCGCCGCCGCGGCCGCGCGGGCATCGTTGGTGATCTGCAGCAGCAGGCCCTGCAGCAGATCCGACCGCCCGACCAAGTACATCGCGGGGTGCGGTGGGCTTGGCCCCCCGCCGGGGAGCCGGCAACGCCCGCGCATCGACCCGGGAACCGCCACGGTCGGCCGGCTGCGCACCCGCTGAGACCGAGGGTCCCCGGCGGCTGCCGCAGCAGTCGGGCCCGGGCAGCCCGGCGGTCGCTGGCCGACAATGGCCTGGTGCGCGCCGTGGTGAGCCGGGTCAGTACAGCCGCTGTAACCGTTGATGGTGACGTCGTCGGCACGATCGGCCACGGACTGCTGTCACTGGTCGGAGTGGGGCGGCAGGACGACGCCGACCGAGCGGTGGCGCTGGCGCGCAAGATCCACGAGCTGCGCATCTTTCCCGGAGACTCGGGAGCGGTCTCCGCGGCCGACCTGGGCCTGCCGGTGCTGGTCGTGAGCCAGTTCACCCTCTACGCCGACACGCGCAAGGGCCGCCGTCCGTCGTGGCAGGACGCCGCCAACGGCGAGCTGGCCGAGCCGCTGGTCGAGGAGGTGGTGGCGGAACTGCGCCGACGCGGCGCCAGCGTGGCGACGGGGGTCTTCGGCGCGAGCATGCGGGTCGCGTCGGTCAACGAGGGCCCGATGACCCTCCTGCTGGAGACCTGACTGGCGGGCGCCCGTCGCGCAAACGACATGACTGGGAGTTCGGGCCCCGGGTATCCCGGGGTGACCGAAAGCACTACCTGCCGGTTTGCTGTGAACGGTGGCTTCGCGGAACACCGGACCCCTCAGCGGCCGTTGTGCAGGACGTACCACACCGGACAGAGAAGAGCGGGACCGGCCGGTGACCCCGTAGCCGTGGCCCCGCTCCACGCCTGGATGACCCCGCCGCACACCGACGCCCGGCGAGCGCATCCGAATCGAAGGCAAGGACGAAGACCCATCGTGACGCTGCTGCACTCCTCCCCCACCGACACCTTGGACGTGCGCGCCCCCCGACGGGAGCCCGACACGAGCGGCCTGGTCTCCACCGACCTCGTGCGCGTCTACCTCAACACCATCGGCAAGACCGCTCTGCTGACCGCGGAGCAGGAGGTGGAGCTGGCCAAGCGGATCGAGGCCGGTCTCTACGCCGAGCGACTGCTCGCCGAGCAGGACGGCCTCACGCCGGCCCGCAAGCGCGACTACAAGATCCTGGCGACCGACGGCAAGGCCGCCAAGGCGCACCTGCTGGAGGCCAACCTCCGGCTCGTCGTCTCCGTGGCCAAGCGCTACACCGGCCACGGCATGACGTTCCTGGACCTGATCCAGGAGGGCAACGTCGGCCTGATCCGTGCGGTCGAGAAGTTCGACTACACCAAGGGCTTCAAGTTCTCGACCTACGCCACCTGGTGGATCCGGCAGGCCATCACCCGGGCCATGGCCGACTCCGGGCGCACCATCCGGCTGCCCGTCCACCTGGCCGAGCAGGTCAACAAGGTGGTGCGCACCCGCCGGCGGATGCACCAGGAGCTCGAGCGGGAGCCGACCGCCGAGGAGCTGGGTCTGGAGCTGGACCTGTCCGAGGAGCGGATCACCGAGCTGCTCGAGTACAGCCGCGACCTGGTCAGCCTGGACCAGACCGTGGGCACCGACGAGGAGTCCCGGCTCGGTGACTTCATCGAGGACGCCGACGCCGCGGTCGCCGAGGACGCCGTCGCCTTCCAGATGATGAAGGGCGACGTCCGCACCGTCCTCTCCACGCTGGAGGACCGGGAGCGCGACGTGGTCGTGCTGCGGTTCGGCCTCGACGGCGGCCAGCCCCGCACCCTGGAGCAGATCGGCAAGCAGTTCGGTCTCTCCCGCGAGCGGGTTCGGCAGATCGAGCGCGAGACGATGGCCAAGCTGCGTGATCCGCAGCGCGCCGACGCCCTGCGCGACTACCTCGCCTGAGGCCGACAGCAGTACCGGGGGCCGGTCACCTGCGGGTGACCGGCCCTCGGCTGTTGAGCTAGACCGGGGAGCGCATGCGCCGCGGGCCGGGGTCGACGCGGGCCGTCGGCGGCCCGACCAGCGCGGCCCCGCCGGCGACGACCAGCGAGCGGCCGCCGTGCCACGGGTTGGCCGGGCCGACGATGACCGGCTCCAGCGTCAGCCGCAGCACCTCGGGCAGGTCGTCGGCCAGACGGGCCACGCGCAGCAGCAGGTCCTCCAGCGCGGCGAGGTCGACCGGCTCGGATCCCCGGTAGCCGTTCAGCAGCGGAAAGGCGCGCGGTGCTCGCACCAGCTCGGCGGCGTCCAGATCGGTCAGCGGCAGCGTGCGGAAGGCCCGGTCGCCGAGCAGGTCGGTGGCCACTCCCCCGAGGCCGAAGCTGACCAGCGCGCCGAACGACGGATCGTCGACGATCTCCACGACGGTGGCCACGCCCGGCGCCGCCATCTCCTGCACGATGACCGGGTCGCCGGACGGGATGGCCGCGAAGGCGATGCGCACCGCCTCGGCGTCGGCCAGGTCCAGCCGCACGCCGCCCAGGTCCGACCGGTGCCGCAGCCACGGAGCGGTCGACTTCAGCACCACCGGGTAGCCGATCGCCTCGGCCGCAGCGACCGCCGACTCGGCGTCGGTGACCCTGCGGGTGCCCAGCAGCGGCACGCCGTAGGCGGCGAGCAGGCCCATCAGCTCGTCGTCACTGAGCTCGCGGCCGCCCGGCGCCTCGGCGAGCGCCTCGTGCACGATCCGCCCGGCGGCGGCCTCGTCCACGTCGGGCAGCTCCGGCAGCTCACCGACCGGGCGACGGCGCCAGCGCGCGTACTCACTCGCCTTGGCCAGAGCGATCACCGCCCGCTCGGGCGTGCTGTAGGAGGGCACCGACCCGCGCAGCGGCATCCCGTGCTCGTCGCAGACGGCGAGCTCGGGCGGGATGCCCTCGGTGGAGAGGAAGCTGGCGACGATCGGCTTGTCCGAACCCGTCGACACCTCGCGCAGCGCGGGCCCGTACTCGTGGGAACCGGCCATCAGCGGGGGGAGGAAGACCGCGACGACGGCGTCGACGCCGTCGTCGTCCACCGCCGCCTGCAGCGCCGCCCGGAACTCCTCGGGCGTGCCCTGGACCCCGATGTCGACCGGCGCCTCGTGCGCGAGCTGCATGCCCTCCTCGAGGACGGCGTCGGCGACGAGCACCCCGATGGCAGTGGAGTTGCCCACGACCGCCACCCGGTCGCCGGCCGGCAGGGGCTGGTGGGCCAGCAGGGAGCCGACGTCGAAGAGCTGGGCGACGGTCTCGACCCGGATGACGCCGGCCGAGGCGAACAGCGCCGCCACCGACTGCTCGGGGACGGCCACCGAGGTGCCGGCCAGGCCCGGGGTCACCCCGACGTGCCGGCCGCTCTTGACCGCGACCACCGGCTTCGTGCGCCCGACGGTGCGCGCCAGCCGGGCGAACTTGCGCGGGTTGCCGAAGCTCTCCAGGTGCAGCAGCACCACCTCGGTGCCGGGATCGGTGGCCCAGTACTGCAGGAGGTCGTTGCCGCTGACGTCGGCGCGGTTGCCGGCGGAGACGAACGTCGACAGCCCGATGCCCCGGCTGCGCGCCCGCTCCAGCAGCGCGACGCCGAGCGCCCCCGACTGGGCGAAGAACCCCACCCGCCCGCGACCGGGCACCATCGGCGCCAGGCTGGCGTTCAACCGCACCTCCGGGGCGGTGTTGACCACGCCCAGGCAGTTGGGGCCGACGACCCGCATGCCCGAGGCCCGGGCCGCGGCGACCAGCTGCCGCTCGGCGGCGCGCCCCTCCGGACCCGCCTCGCCGAACCCCCCGGAGATGACGACCAGTCCGCGTACCCGCTTGCGGCGGCAGGCCTCCACCACCCCGGCGACCTCGTCGGCGGGGACGGCGAGGACCGCCAGGTCCACGTCGTCGGGGATGGACTCGATGTCGGCGTAGGCGGGGACGGCGCGCACGTGGCGTGCTCCGGGGTTCACCGGGTAGACCGGGCCCGCGAAGCCGTAGTCGAGCAGGTGCCGCAGCACCGCGTTGCCGATCTTGCCGTCGTCGTTGCTCGCGCCGACCACCGCCACGGACGACGGCGTGAGCAACCGGCCGATCGACCGGGACTCGCTGCGCTGCTCCCGCTCGTAGGCGACGGCGAGGGCGTCCTCGGTCTGCTCGATGGGAAACGTCAGGTGGACGACGCCGTCCTCGTAGCTGCGCTCGGCCTTGTAGCCCGCGTCGCGGAAGACGCGGACCATCTTGCTGTTCTGGGCGAGGACCTCGGCGACGAACCGCTTGATCCCCCGCTCCCGGCCGGCGGCGGCCAGGTGCTCGAGCAGCACCGACCCGAGGCCCCGGCCCTGGTGGGCGTCTTCGACGAGGAAGGCGACCTCGGCGTCGTCGGTGCCGGGATACCGGTCGTAGCGGCCCACGGCGATGATCTGGTCGCCCAGCAGCACCACGAAGGCCACGCGGTGGTCGTGGTCGACGTGGGTGAACCGGTGCAGGTCGCGGTCGGAGAGCCGCCTCATCGGCCCGAAGAACCGGTAGTAGCGCGTCTGGTCGCTGCTGCGGTCCATCAGGCCGTTGAGGCCCTCCGCGTCGTCCGGGCAGATCGGCCGCAGGTGCACCGTGCCGCCGTCGGCGGCGACGATGTCGGCCTCCCAGCCCGGCGGCGGGGCCGGGTTCTCCTGCGACTCGGTGCCGGTCGGCTCAGTCACGCGGGTCGTCCGGGTCCAGGCCGAAGTAGGGGAAGCTGGCCCGCCGGGTACGCATGATGGCCCGGTCGACGCGGGACTCGGTGAAGCTGTCCCAACGGGAGAAGCCGGTGTAGCCACCCTCGGTCATGTGGGTGGGCGGCCGGGCCCGCAGCCCGCGGCGGACGACGTCGTCGCGCCACGACTGGGGGATCTCGGTCGCCGGGTCCAGCGTGGCGCCGCTGACCTCGGCGATCAGGTGGGTCCACGCGCGCGGCACGCAGCGCACCAGGCCGTAGCCACCGCCGCCCAGGGCGATCCAGCGGCCGTCGCAGATCTGGTGGGCCAGCTCGTGCATGGCCTTGTAGCTGGCGCGCTGCCCGTCGACGGTGAGCGCGAGGTCGGCGAGGGGGTCCTCGTGGTGGGCGTCGCAGCCGCACTGGGTCACGATGATCTGCGGCTGGAAGGCCCTGAGGACGCTGGGCACGACGGCGGTGAAAGCCCGCAGCCAGGAGGAGTCGTCCGTGCCGTTGGGCAGGGCGAGGTTCACCGCGCTGCCCAGGGCCTTGTCGGGGTCACCGGTCTCCTCCGGGTAGCCGGTTCCCGGGAACAGGGTCAGCGGCGTCTGGTGGATGCTGACGGTGAGCACCCGGGGGTCGTCGTAGAAGGCGGCCTGCACGCCGTCGCCGTGGTGGACGTCGAGGTCGACGTAGGCGATCCGCTCGTACCCCTGCCCGAGCAGCCATGCGATCGCGACCGCGGCGTCGTTGAACACGCAGAAGCCCGAGGCGTTCCCGCGCATCGCGTGGTGCAGTCCGCCGGAGATGTTGACCGCGTGCTGCGCGGCGCCGCTGTGCACCTGCTGGGCCGCGAGCACGCTGCCGCCGGTGATGAGCGCCGCGGCGTCGTACATCCCGGGGAAGATCGGGTTGTCCGCCGTGCCCAGTCCGTGGCCCACGTCCGGGTTCCCCGGCGCCTGGCGCACCGCCTCCAGGTACAGCGGGTCGTGGACGAGGGTGAGCAGCTCCTCGTCGGCCGGTACGGGTTTCAGGACCTGCAGCTGGTCGGTGCCCAGCAGGCCGAGGCCGTCGGCCAGGCGCATGGTCAGGTCGAGCCGGACCGGGTGCAGCGGGTGATCACCGCCCATCGTGTAGCCGAGCAGCGCGTCGTCCCAGACGACGGCGACCGAGTCGCTCACGGACCCCTCCCCTCGCCGCGCCCGGCCCTGCCGGGCGCGCCTGCCTGCGCCGGACGCTACCGGGTCCGGCGCAGGCCGGTGCGTCGCCGAGACCACCCCGCAGGTGAGCCGGTCGCGGCCCTCCGTCCCCGTAGACTGGCCGCCGACACGGAGGAGTACCTGTGAACGACCTCATCGACACCACCGAGATGTACCTCCGGACGATCTTCGAGTTGGAGGAAGAGGGCATCGTCCCGCTCCGGGCCCGCATCGCCGAGCGCCTCCACCAGAGCGGCCCGACGGTCAGCCAGACGGTCGCCCGGATGGAGCGCGACGGCCTGCTCAGCGTCGAGGGCGACCGGCACCTGCAGCTGTCCGAGGAGGGCCGCCAGCTGGCCACCGCGGTGATGCGCAAGCACCGGCTGGCCGAGTGCCTGCTCGTCGACGTCATCGGCCTGGACTACGCCGACGTCCACGAGGAGGCGTGCCGCTGGGAGCACGTGATGAGCGAGGCGGTCGAGCGCCGCCTGCTGTCGCTGCTGGGCAATCCGACGGTGTCCCCGTTCGGCAACCCCATCCCGGGCCTGGAGGCGCTGCGCGGCGACGAGCCGCTCGGGGGCGGGACCGCCGCGGTGCTGGACGCGCTCACCCTGCTGTCCACGACGGCCACCGCCGAGGGGCGGCCGATCGTCGTCCGCCGGATCAGCGAGCAGCTGCAGGAGAACGCCGAACTGCTGCGCGCGCTGGCCGAGCACGGTGTGCGCCCGGGCGTGACGATGACCGCGCAGCTGGTGGAGGGCTCGGTCAGCCTGGACGGCTACGTGCTGCCGGTCGGCGTTGCCCAGCACATGTTCGTGAGCGCGGTCGACGAGGAGCTCACGCCCCTCGAGGCGGCCCCGCTCCTCTAGCGCGTCGCCGGACGGGCGCGCACCGTGTCCCCGGCAGGCCCCCGCGCGGCCGACGTCTTCGCCGCGGAGCTGCTGCCCCGGCCAGGCGGGGTCCTGCTGCACCGTCCCCGGGTCGGTCCGGGGTCTGCTCCCGGCGCCGTCGGTGCACCGGCCTCATTACGGTGGGGCCGGTCCCCGCTCCCCCGCGAGAGAAGGTCCCGGTGAGCTCGTCCGCTGCTGCCCCGTCCGACTCCTGCGACGAGGTCGCGCCCACGCCCTTCCACCGCCTGGCGGACTTCGTGGCGCTGCCCCGGATCGGCGGCCTGGCGCTGTCGCCCGACGGGACGCGGCTGGCCGTCTCGCTGCACACGCTCGACCCCGAGCGGAAGAAGTGGCAGTCGGCGCTCTGGGAGCTCGACCCGCAGGGCCGGCGACCCGCCCACCGGCTGACCCGGAGCGCGCCCGGGGAGTCCTCCCCCGCCTGGGCGCCCGACGGCTCGCTGCTGTTCACCTCGGCCCGGCCGGACCCCGGCGCGGCCCCGGGGGCGGAGCCGACGCCGGCGTTGTGGAGCCTGCCCGCCGGTGGCGGGGAGGCCCGGCCGGTGCTCGGGCGCCCCGGCGGCGTCAGCTCCTTCCTCGTGGCGGCCGACAGCGGGGACGTGGTGGTCGTCGCCGGCACGATGCCGGGCGGCTCGGACGCCGCGGCCGAGGAGGAGTTGCGCAAGCAGCGGGCCGACGCCGGGGTGTCGGCGATCCTGCACGAGGCCTATCCGGTGCGGTACTGGGACCACGACCTGGGACCGGCGGCCCCGCACGTGTTCTGGGCCGGCCGGCTGCCCGCCGAGGAGGAGCCGGCCGGCGGGGCGCCGGTCGAGCTGCGCGACCTGACCCCTGACGCTCTGCCGCCGAACGGCGCCGGCGACGAGATCGCCCTCTCCCCCGACGGTTCGGTGCTGGCCCGCGCCGAGGAGGTGCCCGACGGCCCGGCCGGCCGGCGCACCCGCCTGGTGCTCACCGACACCGGCTCCGGCGGGACGCGGGTGCTCGTCGACGACCCGCTGGCCGATATCCACTCCGCGGCGTTCTCCCCGGACGGTGCCCGCCTGGTCTGCGTGCGCGAGGCGATGTCGTCCTACGCCGAGCCGCCGGACTACACCCTGCTGCTGGTCGAGGTCGCCGACGGCACGGCCCGCGAGCTGACCCCGGACTTCGACCGCTGGCCCAGCGCACCGCAGTTCTCCGCCGACGGCGCCGCGGTGTACTTCCTCGCCGACGAGGACGGCCGGCACGCGTTGTTCCGGGTGCCGCTGGACGGCGGGGAGCCCGTCCGGCTGACCGGGGACGGCGCCTACAGCGACCTGCGAGTGGCCCGCGACGGCAGCGCCCTCTACGCGCTCCGCTCGTCCTACGGCTCCCCATCCGTGCCGGTCCGGCTGGACCCTGCGGCACCGGGGCAGGACCCGGAGCCGCTGCCCAATCCGGCGACCGTCGACCGGTTGCCCGGTTCCCTCCACGAGGTCGAGGCGACCGCGGCCGACGGCGCCCGCGTGCAGTCGTGGCTGGTGCTGCCCGATGGCGCGTCCGCAGACGCCCCGGCGCCGCTGGTGCTGTGGATCCACGGCGGCCCCCTGATGAGCTGGAACTCCTGGTCCTGGCGCTGGTGCCCGTGGGTGCTGGCCGCGCAGGGCTACGCGGTGCTCCTGCCCAACCCGGCGCTGTCCCAGGGGTTCGGCCTGGACTTCGTGCGCCGAGGCTGGGGCCAGTGGGGCGGCACGCCCTACACCGACCTCATGGCCGCGGTGGACGCTGCGGAGCAGCGCCCGGACATCGACGCCACCCGCACCGCGGCGATGGGCGGTTCGTTCGGCGGCTACATGGCCAACTGGGTGGCCACCCAGACCGACCGGTTCAAGGCGATCGTCACCCACGCCAGCCTGTGGAACCTCGAGGCGTTCACCGGCACCACCGACGCGGCCTACTACTGGGAGAAGGAGTGGGGCGACCCCGTCACCGAGCCGCGGCGGTACGAGCAGAACTCGCCGCACCGGTACGTGGACGCGATCCGCACGCCGATGCTGGTGATCCACGGGGACAAGGACTACCGGGTGCCGATCGGGGAGGCGCTCGCGCTCTGGTACGGGTTGCAGAAGCGGGGGGTGCCCTCGAAGTTCCTGTACTTCCCGGACGAGAACCACTGGGTGCTGACGCCGGGGAACAGCAGGATCTGGTACGAGACCGTGCTGGCGTTCCTCGCCGAGCACGTGCTGGACCAGGAGTGGCGGCGCCCCGAGCTGCTGTGACCCGTGCCCTCGTGACCGGCCGCCGCGACCGGTCACGCCGGGCGGGCCCGCGGCAGGCCGGGTGCGCCCGCCCGGACGATGAGCGTGCGCAGCTCTGCCGGGGGGAGGCAGGCGGCCAGCGCCTGGCTCAGCAGCCGGGCCAGGGAGTAGCCGGGGTCGCTGCGGAGCGCCCGGTCCAGGGCGACGTTGGCCAGGGCGCCGTCGCCGCGCAGCCAGGCGCTCACCGCCAGCAGGGTGGCCGGCGCTGCGTCGAGCGGGGCCGGCGCCCGCCGCGTGCAGTCGGTCCACAGCAGCTCGGCCGCCACGGCATCCTCCCCCAGCGCCAGCTGGAGGGCGCGGTCCCGCGCACCGACGTCCTGCAGGATCCGCAGGAGCCTGGCCAGCTCGTCGTCGTCCAGCGGACCGGCGCCCGCCGGTGCCCCCGGCCGGGACCGGGCCACCGCCCGCCGCACGACGGCGTCCGACGCGGCGGCCGGCGCCGCCTCCACCACCTGCTGGGAGCCGGCCGCGACGCGGGCGCAGGCGCGACGCACGCCGGCGACGGCTCCGGGCGGCGCGGTGAGACGCGCCGCCAGGGCCCGCCGGTCGGCGGCCACCACCTGCCCGGTGCTCACCGAGGCCACCGCCAGGACGCTCACCCCGCCCGGCAGTGGCGTGCCTGCCGAGGGGGCGCAGCACGGATGCGGGCAGTCGTAGGACCACCAGCGGCCACGGCGCACCAGCAGCACGTCCCGCACCGGGACGTCGACGGCGGCCAGCGCGAGGACCAGTTCGTGCACCAGCGACCGGTGCGGCAGGCCGCAACCCCGGGCCGGCCCCTCGTCCAGCTCGTCGGCGACCTCGGAGACCACGACGACCAGGGCGGCGGCCGGGTCGTCGGTGCGCAGGCCGCGGGCCAGGAGCCGCGCCGTCGCGGCGCCGTCCCCGGCCGTGGGGATGTCCCCCCGGACGGTGAGCCCGACCCGCCCCCCGGACGGCCCGCCCAGCCCGATCAGGACCAGCGACTCGCTGGGGTGGAAACCGAGCAGGTGCGGCAGCGCGGCGGCCACCTCGCCGGGGTCGGAGATGCGGACCTCGGGGCGGTCGGAGCGGCCGTGCGCGGAAGGGTCCATGCCCGGGAGCCTGGCGACGCGCACTCCCCCGGGGAACGGCTCGGCGCGACCTGTGGACGCGTGCACGGGCTGTGGACGCCGCCGGCAGGTCGGGCTCCTCCGTCTCCTCGGCCGAGGACGACGCGGCCGCCGACGAGGACGCGGCGGTCACCCGGTCGGAGGCGTCGTCGCCCCCCGCAGCCGACGACCAGGACGGTGGCCGGACCGGCCAGGAGCACGCCGCGGAGACGCTGCCGGCCGGCGACGCGGTACGCGGAGGACACGCCGACGAACCCAGTCGCCCGGCGCACGGGCGCGGAGCCCGCGCCGACACCTCAGACCCGGAACTGGACGGCGCTGCGGGCGGCCAGGATCGGCCGCACGTGCTCGGCGATGACCGCCAGGTGCACCGGGTCCTGCGCGTAGCGGTAGAAGGCCTCGACGTCCGGGAAGTCGGCGACGAGGACGGTGTCGGCGTTCCCGTCGACCAGACCGGCGTCGTCCGCGACGGTCAGCGAGGTCATGCCCCCGACCTCCCGGCGCAGACCGCGCAGCGCCTCGACGGTGGCGGCCCGCCGCTCCGGGTCGGCGCCCGGGGACCAGGTGAGAAGCACGACGTGACGGATCATGGGGGAACTGTCCCAGCTGCACCGCCCGGACGGCCGGGTGGCACCGCTACCGGCTGGTAGCCGGGAGCCCGAACCGGGTCGTTAGAGTCCGTTCCATGGGACGGTCGCTGCGCATCGCACTGCTGTCCTACCGGAGCAAGCCGCACAGCGGCGGCCAGGGCGTCTACGTCCGGGCGCTCTCCCGGGAGCTGACCGAACTCGGGCACCGCGTCGAGGTGCTCAGCGGGCAGCCCTACCCGGAGCTCGACGACGGCGTGCCGCTCACCCGGCTGCCCAGCCTCGACCTGTACCGGGAGCCCGATCCGTTCCGCACCCCGCGGCCCTCGGAGATCCGGGACTGGGTGGACGCCGCCGAGTGGGCGACCATGTGCACCGCCGGTTTCCCCGAGCCGCTGACCTTCACGCTGCGGGCCGCGCGCCACCTGCTCCCGCGCCGCGACGAGTTCGACGTGGTGCACGACAACCAGTCGCTGGGTTACGGGCTGCTGCGGCTGGTGCGCGCCGGGGTGCCGACCGTGGCGACGGTCCACCACCCGGTCGCCATCGACCGGGACCTGGAGCTGGCCGCCGCCCCGACCCTGCGCCGGCGGCTGACGCTGCGGCGCTGGTACGCCTTCACCGGCATGCAGGCCCGGGTCGTGCGGCAGCTCGACGGGGTCACCACCGTCTCGGAGAGCTCCCGGCGCGACATCGCCGCGCACATGGGCCTGGCACCCGACCGCATGGCGGTCATCCCGGTCGGCATCGACCCCCACCGCTTCGCCCCACCGCCGGCCGGGCGGGCACGCGACGCCGACTCGATCCTCGCCATCACCAGCGCCGACGTCCCGCTCAAGGGGCTGGTGCACCTGCTCGAGGCGGTGGCGAAGCTCCGCACCGAGCGGCCGGTCCGGCTCACCGTCGTCGGCGCCGCCCGGGCCGGCGGCCCCGCGGAGGCCGCGCTGGACAGGCTCGCCCTGCACGACGCCGTGCGGTTCACCGGCTCCGTGCCCGAGGCAGAGCTGATCCGTCTCCTGCAGACGGCGACGGTCGTGGCCATCCCCTCGCTCTACGAAGGGTTCTCGCTGCCCGCCGTCGAGGCGATGGCCTGCGCGACGCCCCTGGTCACCACCGACGCCGGCGCCCTGCCCGAGGTGGTCGGCACCGAGGCGGGGCTGCGGGTCCGCGCCGGGGACGTCGGAGAGCTCACCGCGGCGCTGCTGCTGGTCCTCGACTCGCCGTCGCTGGCCGAGCAGCTGGGCCGCGCCGGCCGTCGGCGGGTGCTCGACACCTACACCTGGCGGGCCACCGCCGAGCGCACCGCCGACTGGTACGCCGAGACCCTGGACCGCCGGACCACCGACCGCAAGGGGAGCGCGCAGTGCTGACCGTCGACTACGACCGTCTCGACCTGCGGCCGGGGATGACCGTCCTGGACCTGGGGTGCGGCGAGGGCCGGCACGCCTTCGAGGCCTACCGCCGCGGCGCGGAGGTCGTCGCCGTCGACTGGGGCGTGTCCGAGGTCGAGACGACGAAGCGCTGGCTCGGCGCGATCGCCGAGGCCGGCGAGGCCGGGCGGGCGGGCGACGGCGGGGGTGCCCGCTACGAGGTGGTGCGCGGCGACCTGCTGCACCTGCCCTTCCCCGACTCGAGCGTGGACCGGGTGATGGCCTCGGAGGTGCTCGAGCACATCCCCGACGACGCCACGGCGATGGCGGAGATCTTCCGTGTGCTCAAGCCCGGCGGCCGGGTCGCCGTCACCGTTCCCCGCTACGGGCCGGAGCGGGTCTGCTGGGCGCTGTCGGACGAATACCACGCCAACGAAGGCGGCCACATCCGGATCTACCGCGGCGACGTGCTCCGCGCCCGGCTGGCCACCGCCGGGCTGGTGCCCGGTGCCAGCCACCACGCCCACGCCCTGCACGCGCCCTACTGGTGGCTCAAGTGCGCCGTCGGCGTGGCGAAGGACTCCCGGCTGGTCCGGACCTACCACCGGCTGCTGGTCTGGGACCTCACCCGGCGTCCGTGGCTGACCCGCGCGGCCGAGCGGGTGCTCGACCCGCTGATCGGCAAGAGCCTCGTCGTCTACGCCGACAAGCCCGCCGAGCCGGGTGCCCCGGCCACGCGCACGTGGTGGACGGGGGCCGGGCGGTCCGACCGGGAGCGGTCCGCTGCCGCCGGCTGAGCGGCGCGGCGCGTGGCTGCCGGAGCTGCCCGGGGTGCTCCGCGCCGACCAGGTGCGGCAGACGGTGGCCTGGATCGCCGGGGAGCAGAGCCGCGACGGCGCGCTGCCCTGGTTCCGCGCCGGCCAGCTCGACCCGTGGGACTCGGTCGAGGCGGCGATGGCGCTGGACGTGGGCGGCGAGCACGCCCGGGCGACCGCGGCCTACCGATGGCTGGCCGCCCGGCAGCGCCGCGACGGCAGCTGGGCCGCCGAGTACCGGTCGGGCGCCGAGTCGGCCCCGGCCGCGGAGAGCAACCACGCCGGCTACCTCGCCGTCGGCGTGTGGCACTCCTGGCTGACCACCGGGGACGGCGCGCTCGTCGAGGAGCTGTGGCCGACCGTGCGCGCGGCGCTGGACCTGGTCACCCGCATGCAGCTGCCCGGCGGGGCGATCGGCTGGGCGCTGCGCCCGGACGGCACGCCCGACGACCTGGCCCTGCTCACCGGCAACGCGAGCCTGTTCCAGGCGCTGCGCTGCGGGCTGGCGCTGGCCGACCTGGTGGGCGAGGCCCAGCCGGACTGGGAGCTGGCCGTCGCCGACCTGGGCACCGCGCTGCGCCGCCGGCCGGACGCCTTCGCCGACCGGTCCAGGTACTCGATGGACTGGTACTACCCGGTCCTGGGCGGAGCGGTGATCGGCGAGGACGCCCGCGACCGGCTGGCCGGCGACTGGCCCCGGTTCGTCGTGCCGGGGCTGGGCATCCGCTGCGTGGCCGACCGGCCCTGGGTCACCGGCGCGGAGACGTGCGAACTGGCGCTGGCCCTGGTCGCCGCCGGGCAGCGCGACGCCGCGCTGGAACAGGTCGCGGCGATGCAGCACCTGCGGGACGTCGACGGCTCCTACTGGACCGGCTTCGTCTACCCCGACGACGCCCGGTGGCCGGTCGAGCGCACCACCTGGACGGCGGCCGCGGTGCTGCTGGCCGCCGACGCGCTCTCCGGGGCGTCACCGGCGAGCGAGCTGTTCGCCGATCCGGGTGCGCTCCCCGCCGCCGGAACGGTGGATTCCACTCCGGCGACCGATTGGCTGGCCGGAGGCGCGGGCACGGTGATCCCGTGACCGTTCCGCGCAGCGCCGGCCAGCCCCGCTCCCCCGCGCCCGACGTCACCGTGGTCGTCGCCAGCCGCAACCGCCGCGACGACCTGCTCGCCACTCTGCCCCGCCACGAGGCGCCGGTGCTGCTGGTCGACAACGCCTCCACCGACGACACCGTCGCGGCCGTGCGCGCGGCCCATCCCGAGGTGACCGTGCTGCCGCTGGACGCCAACGAGGGCGCGCACGGACGCACGCTCGGCGCCGCCCGGGCCGGCACCCCGTTCCTGGCCTTCGCCGACGACGACTCCTGGTGGGCGCCGGGCGACCTCGCCCGGGCCGTCGAGATCATGCGGGCCCACCCGCGGCTGGCGCTGATCAACGCCCGGATCCTCGTCGGGCCCGAGGAGCGGCTGGATCCGGTCTGCGCGGAGATGGCCGACAGCCCCCTGGGCACCCCGGCAGACCTGCCCGGGCCCGCGCTGCTGGGCTTCGTCGCCTGTGCCGCACTGGTGCGGACCGAGGCGTTCGAGGCGGTCGGCGGCTTCGACCCGGTGGTGCGGTTCCCCGGCGAGGAGGAGCGGGTGGCCCTGGACCTGGCCGCGGCCGGCTGGGGGCTGGCCTACGTTGACCAGGTGACCATCCACCACCACCCGTCGACGCGGCGGGAGGCCCCGGGACGGCGGCAGGCGGGCATCTGGCGCAGCCGGCTGCTGACCGCGCTCATGCGACTGCCGGCCGGTGACGTCGCCCGCACGGTGGGGCGCGCCGTGCGGGCCGGCCGGCCCGGCGTGGAAGGCGTCCTCCGCGCCCTGCCCGACATCCCCGCGGCGCTGCGCCGACGGCGGCCCCTGCCGGACCGGGTGCGCAGCGGGCTGCGGCTGCTGGCCGGTGAGCGGGCATGAGGAACGACACTTCTGCCCCCGACGGCGCATCGGTCGCCGGCGGGTCCCCGCACCAGGGTTCCGACCCCCGGGTCGCCGTCGTCGTCATCACCCACCAGCGCCGGGACGAGCTGCTGCTCGCCCTGGAGCGGCTCGTGGCGCTGCCCGAGCGGCCGCACGTGGTTGTCGTGGACAACGGGTCCACCGACGGGACAGCCGACGCCGTGCGCGAGCGGTTCCCGCAGGTCGAGCTGATCGCCAGCCCCGAGAACCTGGGCGCGGTGGGCCGCAACGTCGGCGTCGCCCGGCTCGGGACCCCGTACGTGGCGTTCTGCGACGACGACACGTGGTGGGACCCGGGGTCCTTGCGCACCGCCGCCGACACCCTCGACGAGCACCCCCGCCTGGCGGTGGTCACCGCCCGGATCCTCGTGGAACCGGGCGGCACCGAGGACCCGATCGTCGCCGAGTTGCGCGACTCCCCCGTCCGCGGCGCCGACTGGCTGCCCGGTCCGGCCCTCGGGTCGTTCCTGGCCGGCGCGTCCGTGCTCCGCCGCGAGGCCTTCGAGGAGGTCGGCGGCTTCTCCGAGCGGCTGTGGCTGGGCGGCGAGGAGGAGCTGATGGCCGGCGACCTGGCCGCCCGCGGGTGGGAGCTCTGCTATCTGCCGACCCTGACCGTCCACCACCAGGCGAGCACCGCCCGCGACCCGCACAAGCGGCGCGCCGACGGCATCCGGAACACCTTGTGGACGACGTGGCTGCGCCGCCCGTTCCGCCCGGCGCTGCGGCGCACCGTGCACCTGCTGCGCACCGTGCCGCGGGACCGGGTGACCGCCCGGGGCCTGGCCCAGGCGGTGCGCGGGCTTCCCTGGGTGCTGCGCGAGCGGCGGGTGCTCCCTCCGCACGCCGAGGCCCGGTTCGCCGCCCTGGAGGACGCGCAGAGGACGTCCAGCGCCCGCCAGTACGTCAGCTGATCGCCCGACCGGAGCCGCGGAGGCAGGTCACCGACGCGAATCGGCCGAAGGCTCCCTGCTTTCAACCCGCGCCCGGCTCGTAATTCTCTTCCGGGACAGGAAATGGGCGCCGAGAAGAACGATTGCGACGACGCTCACGACGATGGCCACAGTCGTCACCGACCACCCCTCGGCGGCGGCGTCGGCGTTGGCATCGGCGTCCGACAATGCCCCGCTTTCCTGCTCGTCCACGAGGAACTGCTCGTCCTGCAGAGCCTCCGCGAGTGCGACCAGCGCCTCCGTCCAGCTGCCGTCCACCACCTGCGGTTCCACCTGGCCGGTCACGACGTCGTCGACGTCGGCCACCGGCAGCGGGGAAGCGGGATCCACCCACCACTCGTACTCGGCGTCCTCCACCCCGATGGCGAACAGCATGTCCTCGGCCCCCAGTCCGGTGAGCGCCGCGGTCTCGTCGACCCAGGCGGCGCTGGTCGTGCCCTCGAAGTCGGAGACGAGCACGACGTACAGCTCGGGACCGCCCGCGTCGAGCAGCTCGGCCAGCGCCTGCTCGACCTGCGCTTCCTCGTCCTCCACCAGGACGTCCACCGCATCGTCGAGCTGGCCGCTGACTTCGGCGGGCGGCTCGGCCGATGCCGGTCCCGCGCCCACCAGGAACCCCAGCGCGGCGCCCAGGACGACGATGAAGCGGTACACACGCACCTCCTGCCGGCGGCCGGGCATGTCCCGGGCGTCGCGACAGCACTCTAGGCAGGCCCGCTAGGGCGACCACCGGACGACCGCTTCGCACCCCGGTGGCGAGCATCCGACCCGCCATTCACGTGCGCGGCAGGCACCGTGGCGACCCATTCGCGGATAGCTACCACGGACATTTCGCACCAGCCGGAGATGAATGCAGCAGTCCGCCCGATGTGGCCCATCCGCAGGTGTCTCATCGAATCGACGGGCGATGTCACGGATGTCCATGCGGCTGTGCTGATCGGATTCATTTCTGCACCGGCCGAAATGGGCGCACCGCAGGGCGTACAGCCGCTGCGACGGCAACCATCACGTCCAGTGACGGGTCGATCCAGTCCACCATGTGCAGGCCCCTGTACCGGCCGCGCGCCCGGCCGTCCGGCCCGACCTCCTCCTCCACCTCCGCCAGATCCACCTGCCGCAGGTCATCCAGGGTGGTCGCACCGATCTTGACCAGGCACTCCTTGCGCACCCAGTGCCGGAGGAAGGCCACCCGGCGATCCGGCGCCGCGAGCACCTGCCTCCGCTCGGCGACCGAGAGGGCCACCGGCATCGCCGCCAGGACGTCGCCGGACACGCTCTCGACGTCCACCGCGACGGCATCCCACCCGGCAGCGGCGGCGACCCCGTGCCGCGTGCGGGAAAGGCTCACGTGCACGCCGGGCAGCTCCCGCAGCCCCGGCCTGCCGTGCTCCCCGGAGCCGCAGTCGGGGCACCGTTGCTCCACCTGGAGCCTCTCCATCGGCCGCCCCGTCAGCTCGGCCGCACACCAGCGGATCAGCAGGTGAGCGGCCACGTAGGCATCCCGGTCAGCGGGATGGCGGAGCGCCGCGAGCCGCCGGTCCTCCGCCGCGGTGAGGAGTCCGCGGTCGAGCGCGGCCAGCACCCGGTCCGGGCCGACGGCGCAGGCGAGCGCGCGCGGGACGCCGTCCGCGAGCGGCGTCACGTCCTCCCCCACCACACCAGCCCCCACAGTCGTCAAGCACTCACCGTAATGACTATTGCACGCAATGCAGTGATATGAATGGCCCGATCAACGATCCGGCACGGCGACGATTATGGGGCATGTGCCATTACGCAGGGGAGTAGTTCAATCACGCTCTGCCGCACTTTACCTGCAACCCAGGTTAACAGGATTCCACCCGCCCATTGCCCTGCGATCCAGCTGCTACTTTCGCAGTTACTACCTGTGAATTCCGGGTGCGCGCCCTGAGAACGCCCGTGACCACGACGGAAAGCGAGATATGACTACACCGCGCCGAGAGTGGGACCTCCTGTCCACGATCCCCGGGTTCATGGACGAGCAGTCCACGGCGACGGCCGCGAGGTACCGCCTCGAGGACAACGTCATCGCACACCCGGGAGACCTCGGCGCCCAGTGCGCCCGGCTGAGCCAGTACTTCGAGCGCTCCTGCGACACCTCCCCCTCGGCGACGGCGCTGGAGTGCGACGGCGAGCGGCTCTCCTACGCGGACCTCGACCAGCGGGCGAACCGGCTGGCGAACTACCTGATCAGCATCGGCATCGGCGTCGGCTCCCGGGTGGGGATCCTCCTGGACCGCTCGGTGAACACCTACGCCACGCTGCTGGCCGTGACGAAGACGGAGGCCACCTTCGTCCCCGTCGACCCGGCGGCGCCGGCCGACCGGCTGGTTTTCATCGCCGAGGACGCCGACCTGGCGCTGATGGTCACGACCACGTCCTTCGGTGCCACCTCCGCGGGGCTGCCGTGCCCGGCGGTCTACCTCGACGAGCTGGGCGGTGAGCTCGCCGCCCAGTCGAGCCGCCGCCCCGACCGCCGCTCCGCCGGCGATCCGGTCTGCTATGTCATCTACACCTCGGGGTCCAGCGGGCGGCCCAAGGGCGTGGAGATCACCCAGTCCAGCATCTGCAACTTCATCGGGATCGTGCCGACGTTGTACGGCGTCGAACCCTCCGATCGCGTCTACCAGGGCATGACGATCGCCTTCGACTTCTCCATCGAGGAGATCTGGCCCACGTGGGCGGTCGGGGCGACGCTGGTGGCCGGGCCTACCGACGGCCGCCGGGTGGGGTCGGGTCTTGCCGACTTCCTGGAGGAGCAGGAGATCACGATGATCTACTGCGTCCCCACGGTCCTGGCGACGCTGGACCGTCTGCTGCCGCTGATCCGCACGGTGAACGTCGGCGGCGAGGCCTGCCCCCGCGAGCTGGTCGACCGATGGGGTCCCGGACGGCGCATCCTGAACACCTACGGCCCGACGGAGACCACGGTCACCTGCACCATGGCCGAGCTGCGGCCGGGCAAGCCGGTCACCATCGGGCGGCCGCTGCCCACCTACCGGATCAGCCTGCTGGACGAGCAGCGCGCCCCCGTCGCACCGGGCGAGGTGGGTGAGATCTGCGTCGGCGGCCCTGGTGTCGCCCGCGGGTACGTCAACCGCCCCGACCTCACCGCCGACCGGTTCATCCCCGACCCGCGGACCCCCGGTGAGCGCATCTACCGGACCGGAGACCTGGGCAGGTTCCTCCCCGACGGGGAGCTGGAGTACCTGGGTCGGGCCGACAGCGAGGTCAAGGTCCGCGGGCACCGCGTCGACCTCCAGGAGATCGAGAGCGTGCTGCAAGGGCACGACCGGGTCATCGCGGCCGTGGTCACGCTGCTGGAGTCCTCGGGGAACGGTGGCGAGCTCGCCGGATACGTCGTCCTCCGGCCGGACGCCACCGATACCGGTCTCGTCGACGAGCTGCACGACCAGCTGGAGCAGCGGCTGCCCGACTACATGGTCCCGGCCTACCTCGACGTGGTCGCCACGATCCCGATGCTACCCAGCGGCAAGGCCGATCGGAAGAGCCTGCCCAGCCCGCGTGGCCCGCGCCTCATGCGCACCAGCGGGGCATACGTCCCGCCGGCCGACGCCGTCGAGGCCTGGATCGCCGGCCTGTGGGAGGAGACCCTCCAGCTGCCGCCGGGATCGGTCTCCGTCGAGGCCGACTTCTTCGAGGCGCTGGGCGGGCACTCCCTCCTCGCGGCGACCATCGTCTCGAAGATGCGGGAGAGCGACCTGGCCTCCGGGCTGTCGATCCTGGAGCTGTACCGGCATCCGACCGTCCGGGCTCTCGCGGGGTTCCTGGAGGACGGCGTCGACGGCGGGGCCGCCGCCGAGCGGGCGATCCGGCCGGCCGCTCCCTCTCGGCGACGGGTCGCCGCGTTCGGCTCGGCACAGCTGAGCTGGCTGTACGCGATCGTCACCCTCCTCCTCCTGCCGGTGACCGCGCTGTACGTGCTGAACGACGGGGTTCCCTCGTTCGCGCTCGTCGTCCAGCTCGCCCTGCTGCTGCCGACGGCATACCTGGTCATCCGCTGGGGCCTGCCCCTGGCCGGCAGCCGGCTGCTGTCCCGCGGACTCGAGCCGGGCGACCACCCCCTGTGGGGGCAGGTCCATCTGCGCGTGTGGACGGTCCAGAAGCTGATGCAGATGTCCCCGCTGAACGTCCTGGCCGGGTCCCCCTGGGCGACGACCTACCTGCGCCTCGCAGGTGCCCGCGTGGAGGACGAGAGCCACATCAACACCGCGGACATCGGCCTGCCCGCCCACCTGAGCATCGGGCGGGGCGCGACCGTGGGATACGGCACCCAGCTGCACCCCTACCGCATCACCGACGGGGTGCTCACGATCCGTCCCATCGCGATCGGCGAGAACGCACTCATCGGCGCCCAGTGCCTGCTCGAGTGCGGCTCGACCGTCGGCGAGCAGGCCATCCTGCGGGACCAGTCATTCCTCGAGTCCGGCGCGTCCATCCCCGCCGGGGAGACCTGGTCGGGATCGGCGGCCCGGCCGATGCCGGACGCCATCGACCCGGTCGTCGAGGTCATGGCCGAGTGCGACGCCGCGCCGCGCACCTGGCCCCGCGAGCTGCTGGCCGGCTTCGCGGCAGGAATCCTGCTGCTCGAGCTGATGCCCTTCCTGATCATGCTCCCCGTCGTGGCGCTCGTCTGGTGGGCGCTGCTCACCTTCGGCCTCGGTGCCGGCCTGCTCGCCACCGCGCTGTCGGGACCGCTCTTCGTGGTCACCTCCTGCGGGCTCATCCTCGGGTTCCGGCGCCTGGCCCTGCCCGCGACCCCGCCGGGGATCCACCACCTGCGCTCGCAGCTGGGGCTGGAGAAGTGGCTCGGCGACAAGATGCAGGAACTCAGCCTCCTGCTGAACAACACCATGTACGCGACGCTCTACACCCCGATCTGGCTGCGGGCGCTCGGGGCGAAGGTCGGCGACGGAGCCGAGGTCGCCACCATCGCCAACATCGACCCGGACCTGCTCACGCTGGAGGACGGCAGCTTCGTCGCCGACATGGCCAGCGTCGGAAGCACCACCTACGCCAACGGGCACGTCGCGTTCCGGCCGACCGTCATCGGTTCCCGGGCCTTCGTGGGCAACGCCGCCTTCATCCCGTCCGGCACGCACCTGGGTGACGGATCGCTGATCGGCGTCCGTACCGTGCCGCCGTCGACAGAGGTCGAGGCGGGGAGCTCGTGGTTGGGCTCCCCGGCCTTCTTCCTCCCGCGACGGGAGATCTTCGACGAGTTCACCGAGGAGCAGACCTTCCGGCCCAGCCGGGCACGGGTCCGGGCGCGGTACGCGATCGAGTTCCTCCGGATCGTGCTGCCGAGCTCGCTGCTCGCCGTGGCGATGTTCGCGACGCTGTACGGCACGGCCCTGCTGGCCACGAACTACGGTGCCCTGGTCACCGTCTTCGGCGCGCCGCTGATCGCCCTGGCCTCCAGCGTCGGCGTCGTCGTGCTGGTGGCCGCGCTCAAGTGGCTCCTCGTCGGCCGGTACAAGCCGCGGGTGCGCCCGCTGTGGAGCGGCTTCGTGCGGCGCACCGAGTTCGTCACCGGCATCTACGAAGCGGCCGCGGTGCCGGCGCTGCTCACCTGGCTGACCGGCACTCCGCTGCTCGGCCCGGCGCTGCGTCTCTACGGGACCCAGGTCGGTCGTCGCTCGCTGATCGACACCACCTACCTCACCGAGTTCGACCTCGTCCGCCTCGGCGACGACGTGGCGGTCGGCGCCGGCGCGTCGTTGCAGACCCACCTGTTCGAGGACCGCGTCATGAAGATGGGCTACGTCACCCTCCGCGACCGGGCCAGCGTCGGCGCCAAGTCCGTGGTCCTCTACGACTCCGCCGTCGAGGAGGAGGCGACCCTCGAGCCGCTGTCCCTGGTCATGAAGGGCGAGTCGCTCCCGCCCGGCACCACCTGGTCGGGCATCCCGGCCCAGAAGGTCAGCCAGCCGATCGCCTGGCTGCCGGACGCGCAGCCGGTGCCCGCCGGTGCCACGACGTCCGGGGAGGCGCACCGATGACCGGTCCGCAGGGATGGCCGGACGAACGGTCCGGCCCCGCCGTGCCGGCCGGCGGCTCCACGGCGACCGGGATGGTGGAGCACGCCTGCGAGCCGGTGCCCTCCGGCGACGTGTCCGGCACGCCGGCCAGCTCCGGGGACGGGGCGCGGGGCACGTCCCGCCCTCGCCTGGTCGGGATCGACGCAGCCCGGGGCCTGGCGCTGCTCGGCATGATGGCGGTCCACACCATCGACGCCTACGACGACGACGGCACCCTGTCGTTGGCGTGGACCCTGTCCTCCGGGAAGTCCGCCGCGCTGTTCGCGCTCCTGGCCGGTGTCGGGGTGGCGTTCGCGAGCGGGGGCCGACGGCGGCCCACTGGGCGCAGGTGGACCGCGGATGCCGCGTCACTCGCCGTGCGCGCGCTCCTCATCGGCGCGGTCGGACTGGCGCTGGGCTTCGTGGTCCCCTCCGACTACGCCGCCGTGATCCTGGCCTACTACGCCCTGCTGTTCCTGTTCGCGATCCCGCTGCTGTCGCTGTCCATCCGGACCCTGGTCGTCCTGGCCGGGACCATCGCCGTGGTCATGCCGGTGCTCAGCCATCTCCTGCGGGCGCAGACGGGGTTGTCGAGCGACGGCGCGAACCCGACCTTCGCCGATCTGCTCGCTGACCCGCTGTCCCTGCTCGGGGAGCTCGCGCTCACCGGCGTCTACCCCGCGCTGCCGTGGCTGGCCTACCTCTGCGCCGGACTGGCCGTCGGCCGGTCGATGCTGTCCTCCCGGCGGACCGTCCTCGCCATCACGCTCGTCGGCGCCGGCCTCGTCGTGGGCGCCCGGACGGTCTCGTGGCTGTTGCTGGACGTGTTCGGCGGCCGGGCACAGCTGGAGACAGCGGCACGGGGATCGATGACCGCCGACGACATCGAGCGGGTTCTCTGGAGCGGCACAACGCCGGCCGACACCGGCTGGTGGCTGGCGACGATGGCACCGCACTCCAGCACGCCGCTGGACATCCTGAACACGATCGGCATCGGCCTGGTCGTGCTGGGCATCTGCATCCTCATCGGGCGCACCACCACCGCCCTGCTGCGGCCGCTCGCCGCCGCGGGGAGCATGACCCTGACGATCTACAGCCTGCACCTGCTCATGCTGAGCGCGCCCGGCTTCCCCGGGGGCGACCTGGACGGGCTGCTCCTGCAGCTCGCGGTTGTCGTGGCCTTCGCGCTGGTCTGGAGCCGGTTCCACGCCCGGGGACCGCTCGAGGAGCTGGTCGCGGAGGCGACCGGTGCCGTGCGCCGGACGGTGCTGTCGACGGGGAGGTCGAAGGACGCTGATGCCCGCGAGCGGGCCTGACGGACTGGCCCTGGTCTACCGCGGGCCTGCGTCCGTGCCCGGCTGTCCGGAGGCGGTCGCCGCCGCCCTGGCCCGGAGCCGGTGGGACCTCGACGTCCGGTTCGTGGGGCCGAAGGAGCAGCTGCCGCTCGAGCCGGACGTGCTCGCCCGGGCCCGGCTCTACGCCCAGCCCGGCGGCGGCGAGCTTCGCCGCGCATACCGGAAGCTGCGCCGATCCGCCGACGCCGTCCGGGACTTCGTCCGCTCCGGCGGGAGCTACCTCGGGTTCTGCCTCGGCGGATACCTCGCCGGCGAGACCCCTGGCTTCGGACTGCTGCCAGGGGACGCCGACCGCTTCATCTCCTCGCCGGGCGCACGTCCGGCGCACACCGGGGACAGCGTGCTCACCGTCACCTGGGGTGGCCGGCGGAGACGGGTCTTCTTCGAGGACGGCCCCTGGTTCGACCTCGACCCCGCCCGGGGACCGGCCGAGGTGCTCGCCACCTACGACAACGGGCTGGCCGCCGCGGTGGTCGCCCCCTTCGGACGGGGCACGGTGGGGGTCGTGGGCCCGCACCCGGAGGCTCCACCGGACTGGTACACCGACGCCGGACTGCCCGTGCCCGAGGACGTCAGGGCGGACCTGACCCAGGACCTCGTCGATCGGGTCCTGCAGCAGCGCCGCCCGGTCCGCCGGGCGGGCTGAACCCGGACAGCCGCGACGGGCGCCCCCTCCGTACCGGAGGGAACGCCCGTCGCCGGTCCAGCCGATCAGCGCGCGCTGCCTCAGCCGGCGTCGAGCATCCTCCCGACGGTCGGCCCCAGCCGGCCGTCCAGGGCGTGCCCCACGCCGGACGGGAACTCCGAGGAGGCGGTCACACCGCGGCCGGCGTACCAGTCGCGACCGGCCCGCGCACCCCAGGACGCGGTCAGCGGCACGGCGGTGTCGGCGGTGCCGGTGAACCAGTGGCCGCGGACGCCGGCCATGGAGGCCGCGGTGAGAGCGGTGCCACCGGCCGGCGGCCCGCCACCGCCGAACACGACCCAGCCGCCGCCGAGCCGCATCAGCTCGGGGTGCCGGGGCACCAGGAAACGGGTGATCTCCTGGGCGCCGGAGGAGAATCCGGCGAGCCACACCTCGCTGATCGGGTATTTACCGATCCCCTCCTCCTCGATCAGCTCGGCGAGGAAGTCCGCGTAGGCCGCGGTGTCGCCGGTGTGCCAGCACTCGCAGGACTGGTTCGGGCTCTCCACGGCCAGCGTGACCATGTTGCGCGCCTTGCCGTGGGCGACCAGTCCGGAGGACCCACCCAGCGCGTACGACGCGTTCGGGTTGTCGATCCCGTACTCCCCCGTGCCGTCGACGTACATCACCAGGCCCACCGGCTTGCCGGCGTCGATCCCGCCGGCGTAGCGCAGGTAGCGGCCGGTCTGGCCGTTGCCGGCCGTGAACGATGCACGCGGCTGGTCGCTGTAGGACCCCCCGGAGCCGCCGGTGCTGCCGCCGGACACCGCCGGAGCCGCCGCCGGGGACGCCGCCGCGACGGGGGCCGACTCCCCGACCGAGCTGCTCCGAGCGCCGCGGCCCGCGGTTCCGTGGCCCCGCCTGCCGGTCGCCGTCTCGGCCGCTGCCAGTGGCTGGCCGGTCGCGGCCACGGCCCGATCCGTGTCGGCCGGATGGGTGTCGGCGGGGTCCGTTCCGTCCTGCTCGGTCGCGGCCGGCTCGGTCGCAGCCGGCTCGGTCGCAGCCGGATCGGTCCTGTCCCCGGCCGGATCCGCCCCGGGCGCATCGGGTGCCACCGGGACGGGCGGCGTCTCGACGACGGTCTGCTCGCCGGCTTCGGTGGTCGGAACGGAGCCGGGGGCCTGAGCCGTCACTCCGGACCCCGAGTGGCCGGCGACGCCCTCGGTCGTCCCGGTCGCGGTGTCGGGGGCCGACGCGGACCGACCCAGCTCCTCCGGCACGCAGGCGGTGGTGAGGAGAGCCAGGGCGGTGGCCACGGCCAGCACGCCGGCGCGACGGCCGGCCGTGGTGAGAGATGTGCGCAAGGGAGTTCCTCCGGGGTGCCCGACGCGACGGCGACGGAGCGTTGCGGTGTGACCACTCGATGCAAACACACACTCCTCGCAACGGGAAGGTCACCCTCGGCTCACGCTTGTCCCTTCAGCCCCATCCGCCACACCCACCCCGGGAACCCTGCCGATGACGGATGGCCCGGTTTGGCGAGAGCTGTGCAGCCCGGTCGGTGAGAATGGGACGACGGATCGCGCCCACCGGGGCCGGCGGGGCTTCGAGAGCAGGATCGGCGAGATGCGCACGGTGCGGCGTTGGGGGATGCCACTCGGCGTCGGGCTGACCCTTCTCGTAGCGGGCTGCACGAACCCGCAACCGGCGCCCGCCCCGCCGCCGACTCCGACCGCGAGCCCGACCCCGGCCGAGCCCGAGCCCGAGCCGTGGGCTGACCGGCCGGTCGTCGACCTGCGCTTCGACGTCGCCGAGGACCTCGACACGGTGGCCGGCTGGGAACGCGTCCTGTTCATCCCCGACCTGCCGACCTGCGAGCTCGTCTTCCGGGCGTGGCCGAACAAGCCGGCCACCTCGGCGGCGGGCAACTCCCTGGTGGTCACCGAGGTCCGCCTCGAGGACCGAGCGGTCGGCTTCCGGGAGGTCGCCGCCGGGGCGCCCGCCGACGCACCGGCGGGCACGCTGGTCGAGATCCCGCTCGAGGAGTGCGTCGAGGCCGGCGAGGCGATCTCGGTGGAGCTCGAGTTCGAGCTGGAGCTGGGCGCGGACACGAATGAGCGGGTCGGCACGTCGAGCACCGAGGAGGCCGCCTGGTTCGCCACTGCCTTCCCGCTGCTGGCCTGGGAGCGGGGCCGGGGATGGGACCGCGGGCCCGCGGTCCCCGTGACCGGGGAGATGGCGGTGAGCGAGGACTTCGTTCTCTCGCTCGCGGTGGCCGCTCCCTCGGGCCTCGAGGTGCTGGCGACCGGCACGGCGATCGGCACGTCCGACGGCCCCGACGGGACGACGATCCATCGATTCGGGTCCCCGGCCGTTCGCGACGTCGCGGTGTCCGTCGGTCAGTTCGACGTCGCCGAGCGGGTGATGGCCGGGGTGCGCGTGCAGGTGGCCGCCGACGAGGGGGTCGAGGCCGCGGATCCGTCGGACTGGCTGGACCAGATCGAGGAGTCGATGAGGGACCTGATCGACCTGCTGGGTCCTTTTCCCTACCCCGACCTGTCGGTCACGGTCCTGTCGGCCCAGACCAGCGGCATCGAGTTCCCCGCGGCGATCCAGTTCGGCGACGTGGATCCGCAGGAACGGCGCGGGCTGGTCGCCCACGAGCTGGCACACATGTGGTTCTACGGCCGGGTCGGCAACGACCAGGGTGAACACCCCTGGCTCGACGAGTCGTTCGCGACGTTCGCCCAGATGGTGTCCGGGGGCGATGACCTCCCCGAGGCACCCGTCGCGCGGGACAGCGCTCCGCCGGTGGGTGGGCCGATGTCCTACTGGACGGAGTTCCGCCGGCCGAGCAGCGTCTACTACGAGACCGTCTACATCCGCGGCGGCGCCGCCCTGGTCGCCGCCCGTGAGCGGGTTGGCCGGGAAGACTTCGACGCCGCACTCGCCGACTACCTGCGCGAGAATGCCTACTCGATCGCGACTCCCCAGGACGTCGTGGACGCGTTCGCCGAGGTGCCCGAGGCCCTGGCTGTCCTGCGCGAGGTGGGCGCGCTCCCCTGACCCCTCACGGCAGGCAGGCGATGCCCGTCGCCGCGCGGCCGGATCCGTATGCACAGCCTCACCGCGCCTCGGGTCAGCGGGCGCAGGTCATGCAGGTGCGGGCGGTCGGCCGGGCGGCGAGGCGCTCGGGCGCGATGGGCCGCCCGCAGCTCTCGCACCGGCCGTAGGTGCCGGCTTCCACGGCCGTCACGGCGGCGTCGACGTCGGCCAGTCGCCGTCGCGCCTGCGCCAGCAGCGCGGCGAGCTGCTGGCGCTCGAACGCGATCGTCGCGCCCTCCGGGTCGTGCTCGTCGTCGGCGTTGGACGCCTGCGACGCCGCCACGATCGCATCGAACTCGCGGGTCAAAGCCTCGATCTGGGTCAGCGCCGCCGCGCGCTCGGCACCCAGCGGATCAGCGGTCACGGCGCAGCAGCCGCAGCGAGCCGGTGCCCGGGAGCTCGGTGAAGTCCCCGGACTCCAGCACCCGCGTGTAGACGCCGTAGGGGGCCTGCCCGCCGTCGGCCGGGTCGGGGAAGACGTCGTGGATCGCCAGCGTGCCGTGGACAGCGAGCTTCGTGACCCACGCGTCCTGGTCGCGGCGCGCGGACTCCTCGGTGTGGCTGCCGTCGAGGAAGAGCAGGGCGAGCGGGCTCGTCCACAGCGGCGCGAGCGTCTCGGAGCGGGTGACCACGGCGATCACGACGTCCTCGGCGCCGGCCTCGGCGATGGTGCGGCGGAACCGCGGCAGCGTGTCGATCCGGCCGACGGCGGGGTCGACCAGCGACGGGTCGTGGTACTCCCAGCCCGGCTGGTGCTCCTCCGATCCGCGGTGGTGGTCGACGGTGACCACCTGCCGGCCGGTCTCGCGCCCGGCGGCGGCCAGGTAGAGCGCGGACTTCCCCATCCAGCTGCCCACCTCGAGCAACGGCCCGGGGACGGCGACGGCGCGCGCGGCCTCGTACAGGGCGCGGCCCTCGTCGTCGGGCATGAAGCCCGGGGCGGCCGAGGCGGCGGCGAGCAGTGGCAGGACCCCGTCCTCCTTCCGCCTCGCACGCTCGGCGCGAGCCTCGGGACGGGGTCGGTCGATCGTCATCCGGAGAACCTAGCCCGCAGCGCGGTCAGCCTCCGCTCGGTGCCGGTGCCGCCCTGCGCGTCGGCGGCCTTCGCGAAGAAGGCGCCGGCGGCAGTCGTCACCGGCACGGCGAGGACCAGGGCGATGGCGCCGACGAACGTGCGGATGACCTCCTCGGCCAGCGCCACGGAGGTGATCGTCGTCCAGATCGGCTGCGCGTAGACCTCGATCAGCAGCAGGAGCGGCAGCGCGGCACCCGCGTAGGCGAAGACGATGGTGTAGACGGTCGAGGCGATGTGGTCGCGGCCCACCGCCATGCCCCGCCGGTACAGCTCCCGCCAGCTCATCGAGGGGTCGACCTCGTGCAGCTGCCAGATCGCCGACGCCTGGGTGATGGTCACGTCGTTGAGCACGCCGAGCCCCGCGACGACGATCCCCGCGAGCACCAGGCCCGAGAAGTCCAGCGTCGGGTCGTAGCCCTGCAGCGTCACCGTCTCCTCGCTGGTCACGCCGGTCAGCCGGGCCGTGGCGACGGCGAGGGAGCCCATCACCGCGACCAGCGTCAGGCCGAACAGCGTGCCGACCAGCGCCGTCGTCGTCCGGGCCGAGAAGCCGTGCGCCAGGTAGAGGACGACGAACATGATCGCGGCCGACCCGACCAGGGTGACCAGCACCGGTGACCCCTCACCGAGCAGCCCCGGCAGCACGAACCGGAGCAGCACGAAGAAGGCGAACGCGAGCCCCAGCAGCGCAGCCAGCCCCCGCAGTCGCGCGACGAGCCCGACGACCAGCGCGAACGCCAGGGCCAGGACGACGATGGGCGTGTCCCGCGCGAAGTCGTAGAAGGCGTACGCCGCCCCGCCCTCGGCGCCGGCGTCCCGGGTGAGGACCAGCACGTCGCCCTGCTCGACCCCGTTGGCCATGACCACGGGGTCCAGCTGGATCTGGACGAAGTCGCCGTCGCCCTCGCCGCCGAGGACCTCGACCACGGCGTCGCCGCAGGTGGCGGGCAGGTCCGGCGTGCCGCAGTCGACCGGCTCCAGGGAGGCGACCCGGCCATCGGGATAGGTGGTCCCCGGGGGCAGGGCCTGCTCGGCCGCCTGCTCCGCCCGCGTCGGCTCCCCTCCGGGCCAGAGGACGAGCAGGCCGATCACCGTGGCCAGGCCGACGGGCACCAGCAGCAGCAGCATGAGCCACACGGCCCGCCGCCGGCGCCCGAGCGCCTCCGCCGTGGGCGGCGGCGCGTCCGGGTCGTGGGCGTGGCTGTGGGAGTGGGGCGACGACACCCGGTCAGGCTAGGAGCCCGGACCTGTGCGGGCAGCACCCGACACCGGTCAGGAGTGCTCGGTCCCCCGCGACCGGGGCCCGCCGTCCGGAGTCGCCTCGGCCGACACCCGCCCGCCGGCGTCGACGATGGTGAACCGGTGCCAGAGCCCGGTGAGCTGCAGCGGGCGGGCCACCGACGCCGGCGGGTCGACCAGCACCGTCTCGATGGCCCGCGGCACCCCGAGCTTCTGCAGTTGCACGAGCACCGCCAGCCCGGCGGAGTTCATGAACGGGACCTCGCGGAGGTCCAGCTCGACCCGGCGCAGCGAGTGCTCGGTGAGCAGCAGGTCGGTCACGCAACGCACGAGCGGGCGGCGGGCGGCCTCGGTCAGCTCGCCGCCGACGGTCAGCCGGGCCGTCTCCCCCGCCACCGTGTGCGAGACGGAGGGCTCGGCGGCCGGGGCATCCTGGTGGGCGGGCTGCGGCGTGGCGCTGGTCGTCTCCTCCACGGGTCCGTCCTGCCCCGCGCGGCCCCGGTTCACGCACGGGACGGCGGAACTGCCGGCAGGACCCGCCGGGAACATTGTGCGGCCCGAGACGTTTATCAGTGTGCAAGGCCGAGGTAATCTCTGGTCGCCACTAGAGGTTCTACCTCGGGCAGCGAACACACGATCCACCGTCAAGGAGGTTCCAGCCATGATGCTGACCGCTTACGACCCGTTCGCCGCCACGTCCGCCGCCTTCCGGGCGCTGGACCAGCTCACCGGCCGCCCCGGCGCCGCCACCGCGCGGCCGCTCTCGGGCATGCCGATGGACGCCTACCGGGTCGGCGACAACTTCGTCGCCCACTTCGACCTGCCGGGCGTCGACCCGGGCTCGATCGACCTGTCGATCGAGGGCAACACCCTCACCGTCACCGCCGAGCGCTCGGTCCCCCAGTTGGAGAACGCGGAGTGGACGATCGCCGAGCGGCCGTTCGGCAGCTACACCCGCCAGCTGGTGCTCGGCCGCAGCCTCGACACCGACCGGCTGGAGGCCAGCTACCACGACGGCGTGCTGTCCATCAGCATCCCCGTCGCCGAGAAGGCCAAGGCCCGCAAGATCAACGTGACGCGGGCCGACACCCCGGCAGCCGTCGAGGGGCGCACCATCGAGGGCGAGCACCAGGCGGTCGAGAGCTGACCGCCGCCGAACCGGCAGCACGCAGGGGCCGGGCCCGCCCAGGGCCCGGCCCCTGCGCCGTCCGGCGCCTGCGACGGCGCCACGACAGGAAGGTCAGCGATGACGCCCGACCCCGCGGACCCGCTGAGCCGGCTCGATGATCCGGAGTACCCGGCGCTGACGATGAGCCAGGCCGCGGAGCTGCTCGGTGTCCAGGCCGCCTTCCTCCGCAGCCTCGACAGCTCCGGCGTCCTCCGGCCACACCGGTCCCCCGGCGGCCACCGCCGGTACTCGCGGCAGCAACTGGTGCTGGCCGCGCGGATGCGGGAGCTCCTCGACGACGGCCATCCGGTCGCGTCGGCCGAGGTCATCGTCGGACTGCAGGACGAGCTCGCGTCCGCGCGCGCGGACGTCGCCCGGCTCCGCGACCACGCCGGCGGACTTGACCACAAACCCTAGGGGGGTATGGTCGGCTGTCGACGCCGCACCCGCGGCGCCGACAGGAGGGACGACGTGGACACCACCGACAGCGGTTGCGACGCCCACGACCACGCGCACGGCTACATCCACCGCAAGGACGACTACCTCAAGCGCCTCCGGCGGATCGAGGGGCAGGCCCGCGGCCTGCAGCGCATGGTGGAGGACGAGAAGTACTGCATCGACATCCTCACCCAGGTCTCGGCCATGACGAAGGCGCTGCAGGCGGTCTCCCTCGGGCTGCTCGAGGAGCACCTGAGGCACTGCGTCGTCGACGCCGCCCGGGCCGGTGGCCGCGAGGCCGAGGAGAAGGTCCGCGAGGCCACCGACGCCATCGCCCGGCTCGTCCGCTCCTGACCGTCCGCACAGCCGAGAGGAATCTCCCGTGAGCACCACCGCCAGCTACACCGTCGTCGGCATGACCTGCGGCCACTGCGTCAACGCGGTGACCGAGGAGGTCTCCCAGGTGCCGGGCGTGACCGGCGTCGACGTCGACCTGCCCACCGGCGGCCTGACCGTCACCAGCGAGCAGCCGGTCGACGAGACCGCCGTCCGCGCCGCCGTCGAGGAAGCCGGATACGAGGTGAGCGGTCGCTGACGCGGCCGGCGCCATGAACACTCCCACGAAGATCGCCGCGTTCACCGTCGGCCTGATCGCCGTCTTCGGCGCCGCGGTCGGCGTGGGATCCGCGGTCGGCCCCGTCGGCCCGGCAGAGAACTCCTCCGGGACCGAGCACACCCCGGCCGGCGCCGGCCACGGGAGCGGCGGCCACGACGCCGCCGCCCCCGCACCGGCGGACCGGCCGGGCGGGCTCCAGGTGACCGAGGACGGCTACACCCTCGCCCTGGCCGACGACACCGTTCCGGCCGGATCCGCCACCCCGGTCGCGTTCACCGTCCAGGGACCCGACGGCTCCCCGGTGACCGCGTACGACACCGACCACGACGTCGACCTGCACCTCATCGCGGTCCGCCGAGACCTGCGCGGCTACCAGCACGTGCACCCCGATCTCGGGGACGACGGCGTCTGGCGCGCCCCGCTGACGCTGGAACCGGGCAGCTGGCGGCTGTTCGCCGACTTCACCGCCACGGCCGACGGCGAGAACCGCGTCCTCGGCGCGGACCTCGCGGTCCCCGGCGCCCACGACCCCGAGCCGCTGCCCGAACCGTCGGCCGTCGCCCAGGTGGCCGGCTACACCGTCGTCCTGACCGGCTCGCTGACCCCGGGCGAGGAGTCGGAGCTGACGCTGAGCGTGAGCCGCGACGGCGTCCCCGTCACCGACCTGCAGCCCTACCTCGGCGCCTACGGGCACCTGGTGGCGCTGCGCGACGGCGACCTCGCCTACCTCCACGTGCACCCCGCCGAGCACGACGGCACCCAGGCCGCCGCGGGGCCGCACGTCCCGTTCGTCACCACCGCCCCGTCGGCGGGCACCTACCGGCTTTTCCTGGACTTCCGGCACGGCGACGCCGTGCACACGGCCGCGTTCACGGTGGCCGCCGAGCACTCCCAGGAGCACTCCTCATGACCACCGCCTCCGGCAGCGCCACCAGCGACGTCGAGCTGCTCATCGGCGGCATGACCTGCGCGTCGTGCGCCGCCCGCGTCGAGAAGAAGCTGAACAAGCTCGAGGGCGTCACCGCCACGGTCAACTACGCCACCGAGAAGGCGAAGGTGAGCTACGCCGACGGCGTCAGCACCGACGACCTGATCGCCACGGTGGAGCGGACCGGCTACAGCGCCCGCCTGCCCGAGCCCCCGCGGCCCGAGCTCGCCGAGGAGGCCGAGGCGGACCCGGCCGATGCACCGGTGCGCGCGCTGCGGACCCGGCTGATCGTCTCGACCCTGCTCAGCGTGCCGGTGATCGCGCTGGCCATGGTGCCGGCGCTGCAGTTCGAGTACTGGCAGTGGCTGTCGCTGACCCTGGCCGCGCCGGTCGTCGTGTGGGGCGGCCTGCCGTTCCACCGGGCCGCCTGGACGAACCTGCGGCACGGCGCGGCGACGATGGACACGCTGGTCTCCCTCGGCACGCTGGCCGCCTTCGGCTGGTCGCTGTACGCGCTGTTCTGGGGCACCGCGGGGGTCCCCGGCATGACGCACCCGTTCGAGCTCACCATCGCCCGCACCGACGGCAGCGCGAACATCTACCTCGAGGCTGCGGCCGGGGTGACGACGTTCATCCTCGCCGGCCGCTGGTTCGAGGCCCGCTCCAAGCGGCGGGCGGGCGCGGCGCTGCGCGCACTGCTCGAGCTCGGCGCCAAGGACGTCACGGTCCTGCGCGGTGGCACGGAGCGGCGGATCCCCGTCGCCGAGCTGGCCGCCGGGGACCTCTTCGTCGTCCGGCCCGGGGAGAAGATCGCCGCGGACGGCGAGGTGACCGACGGCACCTCGGCGGTGGACGCCTCCATGCTGACCGGCGAGTCCGTGCCCGTGGAGGTGCGGCCCGGGGACGTGGTCACGGGAGGCACCGTCAACGCCGGCGGCCGGCTGGTCGTCCGCGCCACCCGGGTCGGGAGCGAGACCCAGCTGGCCCAGATGGCCCGGCTGGTCGAGGAGGCCCAGAACGGCAAGGCGGAGGTGCAGCGGCTCGCCGACCGGATCTCCGGCGTCTTCGTGCCCGTCGTCCTGGCCCTCACCGTGGCCACGCTCGGCTTCTGGATCGGGGCCGGCGCGGGGCTGCCGGCCGCGTTCACCGCGGCGGTCGCGGTGCTGATCATCGCCTGCCCCTGCGCGCTGGGCCTGGCCACGCCGACGGCGCTCATGGTCGGCACCGGCCGCGGCGCGCAGCTCGGCATCCTCATCAAGGGGCCCGAGGTGCTGGAGTCCACCCGCCGGGTGGACACCGTCGTCCTGGACAAGACCGGAACGGTCACGACCGGCCGCATGACGCTGCTCGATGTCGTCCCCGCCGAGGGCGAGGACGCCGACGCGGTGCTGCGGCTGGCCGGCGCGCTGGAGTCGGCGTCGGAGCACCCGATCGCGCAGGCCGTGGCCCGGGGCGCGACCGAGCGCACCGGCGCCCTGCCCGCCGTGGGCGACTTCGCCAACGTCGAGGGCCTCGGGGTCCAGGGCGTGGTCGAGGGCTCCGCCGTGGTCGTCGGCCGGCGACGGCTGCTGGCCGACTGGGCCATGCCGCTGCCCGCCGACCTGGACCGGGCCGTCACCGAGGCCGAGGGCGCGGGGCGCACCGCGATCGCGGTCGGCTGGGACGGCGCGGCCCGCGGGGTGCTCGTGGTCGCCGACGCGGTCAAGGACACCTCCGCCCGCGCGGTCGCCCAGCTGCGTGCCCTCGGGCTCACCCCGATCCTGCTGACCGGCGACAACGAGCAGGCCGCCCGGGCCGTCGCGGCGCAGGTGGGCATCGACGAGGTCATCGCCGAGGTGCTCCCCCAGGACAAGGTCGACGTCGTCCGGCGGCTGCAGGACGAGGGCCGGACGGTGGCCATGGTCGGCGACGGCGTGAACGACGCACCGGCGCTCGCCCAGGCCGACCTCGGGCTGGCGATGGGCACCGGCACCGACGTCGCGATCCAGGCCAGCGACCTCACCCTGGTGCGCGGCGACCTCCGGGTGGCCGCCGACGCGATCCGGCTGTCCCGCCGGACGCTGGGCACCATCAAGGGCAACCTGTTCTGGGCCTTCGCCTACAACGTGGCCGCGCTGCCGCTGGCCGCCGCCGGACTGCTCAACCCGATGATCGCGGGTGCGGCGATGGCGTTCAGCTCGGTGTTCGTGGTGTCCAACAGCCTGCGGCTGCGCGGGTTCGCCCCGCTTCCGGAGAACCGGGACGCGACCACGGCGGTGCCGTCCGATCCGGCGCCGCTCGAGGTGTCCGCCCGGGCCTGACCACTTCGCTCCGGACGGTCGGTCTCTGCTTCCCCTGGTAAGCAGAGACCGACCGTTCGCAGATGCACGGTGGTCCTCCGGAGGCGTCACGGTGAGTACTGAGCTCGACAACGGCAGGGGGCGCGTGGCCCGGCTCCTCTCGGCGGCCGGACTCGCCGCGGGCCTCCTCCTGCTGACCCGCCCGGAGGTCGTCGCCGCCGCGGTCGCGCCGGCGTTCCCGCGGGAACGCCTGTGGCTCGCGCGCGTCCTCGGTGCCCGGCTGGTCGCCCAGCACGCGCTCGTGCTCGCGGCCCCCACCGCGTCCGCCGTCCGGCTGGCGGCAGCCGTCGACGGCCTGCACGCGGCCAGCATGCTGCCGGTGCTGGGGCTCCCCCGCTATCGCCGGGCGGCGCTGATCAGCGGTGGGCTGGCCGCGGCGTCCGCACTCGCCGGCTGGTCTGCCGTCGGGTCACTGCGCCGTTAGCAGCAGCGCCTCGCCCACGTGGCTGCTGACTGCCAGGAACGGGTGCGCGTCCGCCGGCGGGGTCAGCCGTGCTGCTCGCGCAGCAGGTTCTTCTGCACCTTGCCGGTGGAGGTCTTCGGCAGATCTCCGCGGACGAAGCGCTTGGGCGTCTTGAAGGCGGCCAGCCGGGACCGGACGAACTCGGCCAGCTCCTGGTCGCTGACCTCGCCGCCCGCGCGCAGCGTTACGTACGCCACCGGCACCTCGCCCCACTTCTCGTGCGGCTCGGCGACCACGGCGGACTCGACGACGGCGGGGTGGGCGTCCAGGGCGCGCTCGATCTCCACCGAGGAGATGTTCTCGCCCCCGGAGATGATGATGTCCTTGCTGCGGTCCCGGATCTCCACGTAGCCGTCCGGGTGGACGACCGCGAGGTCACCGGTGCGGAACCACCCCCGCCCCCCGTCCGCGTCGGCGAGCGTGACCGCGGCGGTGGCCTCGTCGTCGCGGTAGTAGCCGAGCATCACGTCGTTGCCGCGGGCGACGATCTCCCCGACCGTCGTCGCGTCCCGCGGCACGTCGGCACCGCTGTCGTCCACGACCCGCAGCGGATCGGCGACCACGTTCCCCACACCCTGCCGGGCCTTGAGCTCCGCCTGCTGGTCGGCGCCCAGGTCGTCCCACTCCGGATGCCACTCGTTCAGCGCCAGCGGACCGTAGGTCTCGGTGAGCCCGTACAGGTGGGTGACGTTCATGTTCAGCGCCGACATGCGTGCCAGCAGGGTCGGTGTGGGCGGCGCTCCGCCGGTCTGGACCTCCACCCGGGGGTCCACCGGCCCCTCGGCCGCCTCGTCGGCGTTGAGGATCATCGTCAGCACGGTGGGCGCCGCGCTGAAGTGGGTGATGCCTTCGGTGCGCAGCAGCCGCCAGATGCGGGACGGCTCCACACGTGGCAGGCAGACGTGGGTGGCGCCGGCGGCCGAGACGGCCCACGGGAAGCACCAGCCGTTGCAGTGGAACATCGGCAGGGTCCAGAGGTACTGGCTGGTGGACCCGAGTCCGGTGTGCATGGCCATCGCCAGGGCCTGCAGGTAGGCCCCGCGGTGCGCGTACATCACCCCCTTCGGCCGTCCCGTGGTGCCGGACGTGTAGTTCAGGGCGAGCAACCCGGTCTCGTCCGCGCAGGGCAGCGCCAGCGCCTCACCGCCGGCCAGCAGCTGCTCGTACTCGCTGTCCGGGTTCCCGGCCAGCACCAGCGGGACGCCGGCCGCCGCGGCCACCTCGGTCGCGGTCGCGGCGAACTGCGGGTCGGCGACCAGGAGCGATGCCCCGGAGTGCTCCAGCACGTACCCGAGCTCAGCGGAGGAGAGCCGGGTGTTCAGCGGCACGATCACCGCGCCGGCCCACGGGATGCCGTTGTGCAGCTCCAGCATCGTGGCGCTGTTGGCGCAGAGGGCCGCCACCCGGTCGCCGGGCGCGATGCCGCGCGCGGCCAGCCCGCCGGCCAGCCGGCGGGACCGGTCGGCGAACTCGCGGTAGGTGAAGCGACGGTCCCCATCGATGATCGCGGTGCGATCGGGGAACACCCGCGCCGACCTCTCGAGGTACGCCGTGGGGCTGAGCTGACTGAACGTGAACGAGGCCATCCGGAACTCCTGGAGGTCGGCGCGAGCGGATCGTGCGGTGCTCTGGGTCCACCCTGCCCGGATCCGGCCCGACCGGCCCGGTGGGGAGCGGAACTCGCATCAGGGCGTCGCTCAACCCACCGCGGGCACCAGCAGCAGGGCGGTCGGCAGCAGGAGCAGCAGGACCGCGGCAGCGAGTGCAGCCCCGCGGGCGGCCGGTGGCAGCGGGTGGGCGGGCTCCAGCAGCCGCACGACGCGCGCCCGGACCCCGGCACCGGAGACCGCGAGGGCGCCGGTGGGCACTCCCTGGGCGCCCGGACCACCGGCCGCGGCGACGATCGCCTCGGCCAGGGTGCGCCTCGGATCGGCCCCGTGCAGCGAGGTCAGCGCGACGTCGTCGGCGCGCATCTCGACCAGCTCGCGGACCGCGCCGTACGCGCGCTCGGCCGCCGGCAGCACGGGCAACGCGGCCTTCCAGGCGACGAAGGGCAGCAGCAGCAGGTGGTGGCGCTCCCCCAGGTGCGCCCGCTCGTGCGCGACGACGGCGGCGAGCTGCTCGTCGTCCAGCTCGGCGACCATCCCGGAGGAGAGCACCAGCAGTGGCCGGGCACCCGGGATGCAGAAGGCCACCGGCGCCGGGTGCTCGAGCAGCCGGGCGTCCGGCTGCGGCGCCGGCTGCACCACCAGCTCGAGCAGCTCCCGGTGCCGCCGGCGGGTGCGGGTGATCCGGATCCAGGACAGCACCAGGACGCCGACCAGCTCCGAGGCCAGCACCACGGCGAGGGTGAGGGTGACCCAGTGGTCGCCGCGCACCGGCCCGTCGGCGGAGTGGCCGGCCAGGAGCGACCACGCCGCTTCCGGGAGCGAGTGACCCCACGGCGCCAGGCCGTGCACCAGCAGGGCGCCGATGATCGACAGCCCGCCGGCCAACCCGATCGCCTGCCAGCAGAGCAGCGCCACCAGCGGGTCCCGCCCCGGCCAGCGGGAGCGGGCGAGCAGCGCCGGCACCGGCCACGCGAGCAGCGCGGCCAGCACGGCGAGGGTGACGGCGGTGGCGGGGAGCACCGGTGGGTCAGCCGCGCGCGGCGTCGTCCGGGCCGGCTCCCGCGAGCAGTTCCCGGAGGATGCGCGCCTCGTCGGCGTCGACGCCCCCGACGAACCGCGCGAGCACCGCCTGGCGGTCGGCGGCCTGACCGAGCACCTCGCGCATCACCTGGGCGGCGTGCTCCTCGCGGCTGGACCGCGGGGAGAACCGGCGGGGCCGGCCCTCGTCGTGGACGACGAACCCCTTCTGCTCCAGCCGGGTCAGCACGGTGTGCACGGTGGTCAGCGCGAGCCCGCGGTCGGTCAGTTCGTCGCGCAGCCGGGTCGCGGCGACCGGGCCGTCGGCGGCCCACAGCCGCTCCATGACCGCGCGCTCCAGGTCTCCCAGCGACGCCATCGGCCCTCCTGTTCCACGGATCACACGACACTCTTCTACGCCTTGTAGAACTCGTCTTCTACCAGGCGTAGAAAGAATGTGCCGATCGTACGACGGTCGCCGCCGAGGACGAAGGAGCAGGCTCCGTGGACGTGCTGGACATCGCACGGTGGCAGTTCGGGATCACCACCGTCTACCACTTCCTGATGGTGCCGCTGACCATCGGCCTGGGGGTCCTGGTCGCGGTCATGCACACGATGTGGGTGCGGACGGACAAGCCCGAGTGGCTGCGCATGACCCGCTTCTGGGGCCGCATCTACCTGATCAACTTCGTGCTCGGCGTGGCCACCGGCCTGGTGCAGGAGTTCCAGTTCGGGCTGGCCTGGAGCGAGTACTCCCGCTTCGTCGGTGACGTCTTCGGCTCGCTGCTGGCGCTGGAGGCCCTGCTGGCCTTCTTCCTGGAGTCCACGTTCCTCGGGCTGTGGATCTTCGGCTGGGGCCGGATCCCCAAGAAGGTGCACCTGGCCGCGCTCTGGGCCGCTGTCATCGGCTCCGTCGTCAGCGCGTACTTCATCATCGCCGCGAACTCGTGGATGCAGCACCCGGTCGGCGTCGTCACCGACGACGCCACGGGCCGGCCCCTCCAGGTGGACTTCCTCGCCGTGCTGACCAACAACACCGCGCTCGCCGCGTTCAGCCACGCGATCGTCGCCGCGCTCATGGTCGCCGGCGCCCTGCTGGTCGGCATCGGGCTGTGGCACCTGCGGAAGCGGCACCTGGAGGGGCGCCCCGAGGACGTCGACTCCCGGGTCTGGCGCCGGTCGGTGCGGCTCGGCGGCGGGGTGTCGCTGGCCGCGTTCGTCCTCGTCGGCCTCACCGGCGACTGGCAGGGCAAGCTGATGTACGAGCAGCAGCCGCTGAAGATGAGCTCGGCGGAGGCGCTCTGCGAGACCGAGGCGCCGGCCTCCTTCTCGATTTTCGCCTGGGGCAAGCTCGGCTCCAACGAGTGCGACGACGTGCACTCGATCACCGTGCCCTACCTGCTCTCCTACCTGGCCCACGGCGACTTCTCCACCGCCGTCCCCGGGGTGAACGACCTGCAGGAGGCCTACTCCGAGGTCTACGGCGCCACCTACCCCGACGACCCGTCGTTCGGGAACAAGGCCGGTGAGCCGATCGACTACACCCCGGTGCTCTCGGTCACCTACTGGAGCTTCCGGTTGATGATCGGCATGGGCGCGGTGTCGGCCGGCGTCGCGGGCTACGCGCTGTGGGCCACCCGCCGCGGCCGGACGCCGACCTCGCGGATCGGCGTGCACGGCTCGCTGCTGGCGGTCGCCGCCCCGTTCGTCGCCAACGCGACCGGCTGGATCTTCACCGAGATGGGCCGCCAGCCCTTCGTCGTCCACCCGAACCCCGACGTCCCGGTCGACGAGCAGGTGTACTTCTTCACCGCCCAGGGGGTCTCCCCCGGCGTCACCGCCGCCGAGGTCTGGACCTCGCTCATCGGGCTGACGCTGGTCTACGGCGCGCTCGCCGTGGTGGAGCTGTGGCTGATCGGCCGCTTCGTCCGCCGGGGGGTCACCACCGGCGATCACACCCCCGCCCAGCCAGCCCCCGTCCCCGGCGAGACCGCCGAGGGCGGTTCCGACGACGTTCCCGGTGGCGCCGACGCCCCCCGCCGCAGCGACGACGACGTCCTCTCCTTCGCCTACTGAGATTCGGAGAAGCCATGGACCTGCAGACCGTCTGGTTCGCCGCCGTCGCCGTCCTCTGGACCGGCTTCCTGCTCCTCGAGGGCTTCGACTTCGGCGTCGCCGCCCTGCTGCCCGTGCTGGGCCGGCGCGCGCGCGACCGGCACCTGATGCTGCGCAGCATCGGCCCGCTGTGGGACGGCAACGAGGTGTGGCTGATCACCGCCGCCGGCGCGGTGTTCGCCGCCTTCCCCGGCTGGTACGCCTCCTGGCTGCCGGCCCTCTACCTGCCGTTCGTGCTGGTGCTCTTCGGACTGATCATCCGGGCCGTCGCCTTCGAGTGGCGGCACTCGCACCACACCGCCCAGTGGGACACCACCTGGACGCACGTGATCACCGCCGGGTCGCTGATCGCCGCCCTCGGTATCGGCGCCGCCCTCGGGGCCACCACGCTGGGGCTGCCCATCGACGGCGACGGCAACCGGGTCGGCGGCGCGTTCGCCGGAGTGGGCTGGCCGGCCCTTCTCGGGGCCGTGGCGGTGCTGGCGTTCGCCCTCGTCCACGGGGCGCTGTTCCTGGCGCTCAAGGTCGACGGCGACGTGCGGGACCGGGCACGGGCCTTCGCCGCCCGCTGGGCGCCGGTCGCGGCGCTGCCCCTGCTGGCGTGGGCCGGCCTGGTCCACCTGCGGTACGGCACTCCGGTCACCGGTGTGCTGTGGGCGGTCGCGGCGCTGGCCGTGCTCGTCGCCTGGGTGCGGATCCGGCTCGGTCGCGAGGGCCAGGCCTTCGCCGCCTGGGGTGCGATGCTCGTGGCCGCGGCCGCCACCGTCTTCGGCGCGGCCTATCCGGTCGTCGTCCCCTCGACGGTCGACCGCGCCTTCGACCTGACCATCGCCGACGCCTCGGTCAGCGACTACACCCTCACGGTGATGACCTGGGCCGCCGCGGTGGGCCTGCCGGTGGTGCTGGGCTACCAGGCGTGGACCTACTGGGTGTTCCGCAAGCGGCTGACCGCCGAGCCGGTGCACGAGGAGCCCAGCGACAGCGCTCCGGCCACGGTCTGACGGACAGGGGGACGACGATGTCCGCCGAGCCCGGGCGGGGTCCGCTGGGCGCGCTCGCCGGAGTGCCGGGGCTGACCGGCGCCCTGGTGCGTGCAGCCCTGGCCGCGCTGGTCCAGACCGCCGGGCTGGTGCTGCTCGCCGGCGGACTGGCCTCCGCGGTGGCCCGCGCGAGCGGGCTGGCCGACGGCGCGGCGACGGTCCCGCTGGTGCTCGCCGCGGCGGGCGTGGCGCTGCGCGCCGGGGCGGGCAGCACCGGCGAGGCCCTCGCGGCCCGCGACGCCCGCCGGGCCGAGGACCGGCTCCGCCGTGACCTGCTCGACCGGCTCGCGTCCTCCCCCGCCGCCGTGACCGCGGCCGGCGGCCCCGCCCCGGCCGCCGTGCTCGCCACCACCCGGCTGCACGACCTCGGGCCGGCGCTGGCCACCTACCTCCCGGCGCTCGCGCAGACGATCGTCGTCCCGCCGGCCCTGTTGCTGGTGCTGGCCTGGACCGACCTGCTCTCGGCGGTGCTGGTCGGCGTCACCCTGCCGCTGGTGCCGCTGTTCATGGTGCTGGTCGGCCGGCACACGCAGTCGGCGACGGCGGACTCCGCGCGGGCGCTGGACCGCATCGCCGCGCACGTCGCCGAGCTGGTGCGGGGCCTGCCCGTGCTCGTCGGGCTCGGCCGGGCCGCCGAGCAGACCGCGGCGCTGGCCGCGCTCGGCGAGGCGCACCGCGCCCGCACGCTGGCCACCCTGCGGATCGCCTTCCTCTCGGCGTTGGTCCTCGAGCTCATCGCCACCCTGTCGGTCGCCCTGGTGGCGGTCACCGTGGGCCTGCGGCTGATCGAGGGGCACCTCACCCTGGGCCTCGGGCTGACCGCGTTGCTGCTCGCCCCTGAGGCGTTCGCCCCGCTGCGCGCCCTTGGCGTGGCCCACCACGCGTCCGAGGACGCCGCGCTCGCCGCCGCCGAGGCGCGGGCCGTGCTCGCCGCGCCCCCCGGCTCCCCGCCGGCCACGGCCCCGGTCGACGACGACCCGCGTGGCGCCGACGTCGCCGTCACCGGGCTGACCGTCTCGTACCCGGGACGATCCACCGCCGCGCTGCCGCCGACCGACCTCGTCGTCCGCCCCGGGGAGCTGGTCGTGCTGCGCGGCCCCAGCGGCTCGGGCAAGTCGACGCTGCTGACGGCGCTCGCGGGCCTGACCGACCCGGGAGCCGTCGTCGGCGGCTCGGTGACCGGGGTGGGTGCCGTCGCGGTCGTGCCGCAGTTCCCGCGCACCACCGGGGCCACCGTCGCGGACGAGCTGCGCCGGCACGCGGCCCCGGAGCCCGGCCTCGACGAGATCACCGCCGAGGCCGTCGTCATCGAGGCGCTGGACCGGGTCGAGGCCGGGAGTCTCGCCGGGCGGGCCCCGGAGTCGCTGTCCCCGGGCGAGCTGCAGCGGGTGGCGCTCGCCCGGGCCCTGGTCCGGGTGCGTCGCGGCGCCCGCCTGCTGCTGCTCGACGAGCCCACCGCGCACCTGGACGGCGCCGCGCGCGGGCTGGTCGCCGGGGTCCTGGCGACCCTGCGGGGCACGGTCACCGTCCTGCTGGTCACCCACGATCCGGTACTCGCGGAGCTCGCCGCCCGCACCGTCGACCTCCCCGCCGCGCACCCGGCCGCCCCGGAGGCAGCCGTTCGTGCACGGACGGCGGTGTCCGGTGCTCCGGAGGCAACCGTCCGTGCACGAAGCGCGACCGGCGAGCGGCCGACGGACGACGACCGTGCGATCCGGCGTGCGCTGCGCCGGGCCGTGGCCGCCGGATCGCTGTCGTCGGCCGCGGGGGTCGCGCTCACCGCGGTCTCGGGCTGGCTCATCGTGCGCGCGGCGGAGATGCCGCCGGTGCTCACCCTGATGGTCGCCATCGTGGGCGTGCGCTTCTTCGGCCTGGGCCGGGCGCTGCTGCGCTGGCTGGAGCGCATGACCGCGCACGACGCCGCGCTGCGGCAGGCCGCCGCGCTGCGGGTGCGGGTCTGGCGGGCACTGGCCGCGCAGGGCGTGGCCGCCGACCGGACACCGGGCTCGGCGCTGGCCCGGATCGTCGGCGACGTGGGCGTGGTGCAGGACCTCACCGTCCGGGTGCGCCCGCCGCTGCTGGTGGCCGCCACCGTGCCCACGGCCACCGTCGCGGTGCTCGCGCTCGTCGATCCCGCTGCCGCCGGCGTGGTGGCCGCGGTGCTGGCCCTCACCGTCGGCGCCGTCCTCCTCGCGCACCGCGGGGTGGACGCCGGGGCGACCCGAGCGGAGAGCACGCTGCGGATCGCGGCGCTCCGGGAGACCAGCACCACCCTCGAGGGGCTGCCCGACCTGCGGGCGCACGGCCTGGCCGGCCGGGCCGCCACCCATCTCGCCGCGCTCGCCGCCCGGCAGGCCGCCACCGCCGGCACCCGCGACCGCGCCGCCGCCCTGGGCGACGGCCTGGTCGTCCTGGGCACCGGCCTCGCCGCCGTCCTCGGCACCGCCGCGGCCGCCGCCGGCGACCTCGCCGGCCCGGTGCTCGCCGTCGTCGCGCTGGCGCCGCTGGCCCTGGGAGAGCCGCTGACCGGGCTCGTCGCCGCCCTGCAGCGGCGGGGTGCGCTCGCCGACGCGCAGGCCCGCCTCAATGCCGTGCTCACCGCCCCGGTCGCCGCCGACCCCGCCGAGCCGCTGACCGCACCGGCCGGCATCTCCGCGCTGCGCACGGAGGGGCTCACCGCCGGCTGGCCCGGCGGTCCCGACGTGCTGCGCGGGGTGGACGCGCAGGCCCGGGCCGGCGACGGCTGGCTGGTCGTGCGCGGGCCCTCGGGCACGGGCAAGTCCACGTTCCTGGCGGTGCTCATGGCCGCGCTGCGGCCCCGCGGCGGGCGCTGCACCGTCGACGGCGTCCCCACCGACCGGCTGACCGGCGACGACCTGCGCGCCCGCACGGCCTGGCTGCCGCAGGAGGCGCACGTGTTCGCCTCCTCCATCCGGGCCAACCTGGCGGTGGCCGCCCCGCGGGGCGAGCTCGCCGGCCCGGCCGGGGAGGCGCGCATGCGCGCAGCCCTGACCGCGACCGGCCTCGCCGGGCTGCTCGCCACGCTGCCCGATGGGCTGGACACCCCCGTCGGCGCCGGTGGCACGGCGCTGTCCGGCGGCGAGCGACGGCGCCTCGCCGCCGCACGGGCGCTGCTGGCCGACCGGGACGTCGTCCTGCTCGACGAGCCGACCGCCCACCTCGACGCCCCGACCGCCGCCGGGCTGGTGCGCGACCTCCGCGCGGCGCTGGCCGGGCGCGTGGTCGTCTGCGTCACCCACGAGCAGCTCGAGCGCCCCGGCGACACGGTCCTGCACCTGGGCGAGCCGGCCGCCCGCGCGACCGCCTGAGGAGTGCCGCGGCCGGTCGTCGCTGCCCGCCGTGATAGCGGCGGCAGACCGTCCAGGGCCGGCGTCGGCACGGCGCTACGGTACGGAGATGCGCCCCTGGAAGCTGCTCGGCCTGGCCGGTCTCGCCGGAGTCGCGGCGGGGGGCGCCGTCCGGCTGCGCGACGAGCGGCAGCGCCGGGCGCACTCCCCCGACGACGTCCGCGCCCGGCTGCACGAGCGGCAGGCGGCGGCAGCGCAGCCGCCGGAGCCGGTCGTCCGCGCCACGCCCGCCGAGCTCACCGCCGGCCGCCGGCACCGGCTGGCCGGGCTGCTGCGGAACCGCTGACGACGCCGCGTCGCGCACGACCGGCATGACCCCGCAGGCCCGGGGTAGGGAGGTCGGACCACCGCCTCCCGAGGAGATCCCATGGCTCGCAACACCCTGTCCCGTTCACTGCACGACCTCGGCCTGTCCGCCTGGTTCGGAGGCACGCTGGCCAACGCGGTCGCCCTGAACGCCGCCGCCGGCGAGGCCGGGTCCGACTCCGCCACCGGCAGGGTCGCCAACGCCGGCTGGGACCGCTGGACGCCGGTCAACGCCGCCGCGATCGGCGTCCACCTGATCGGCAGCATCGGCCAGCTGCGCGCCAACAAGCAGCGGGTCGCGGCGCAGCAGGGCGTCGGCGGGATGTCGGCCCTCAAGACGCTGGTGACCGCGGCCGCCCTCGGCGCGACGGCCTACAGCCGGGTCCTCGGCCAGCGGGTCTCGGCCGCGGGCTCCGTGCCGTCGAAGTCGGGCACCCGGCCGAGCAAGCGGACCAAGGTGGCGCGGGCCGAGGTCGCCGCCGCCCAGCAGCAGCTGGACACCCTGCAGTGGGTCATCCCCGCCCTGACCGGCACGCTGGTCGCGATCAGCTCCTACGCCGGCGAGCAGCAGCGCCCGAGCGAGGTGGCCGCGGGCATCTCCGCCGGCTGACCCTCCGTGTGCTCCCCCGGCCGGCGCGGCACCCTGCCCGGCGCCGGCCGGGGTCGGCCCGCCGCTCAGCCGGCGCCGGACGGCAGCGCGGGGCCCTCGTCCTTGAGCGCCACGCCCGAGGCGCCGAGCACCCGCGCCGCCTCCAGCAGCCGCGCCACGAGATCGGCGGCCTGCGCGTAACCCAGCCCGTGCGGGGGCCGGACGTTGGAGACGCAGTTGCGCTCGGGGTCGACCCGGCCCGGTCGCGGGTCCCAGGTGAGGTAGACGCCGAGCGAGTCCGCCGAGGAGAGCCCCGGCCGTTCGCCGATCAGCACGAGCGCCACCCGTGCGCCGAGCGCCGCACCGATCTCGTCGCCGAGCGCCACCCGCGCCTGCGCGGCGAGGACCACCGGGGCCACCGACCAGTCGGCCAGCCGGTCCAGCAGCGCTGTCGTCAGGACGGCCCCGTGCTCGTGCACCGCCCGCGGCGAGAGGCCGTCGGCCAGCACGATGGCGACGTCGGCCTGTCGGCCTCCGGTCGCGGCAGCGACCAGCCCGGTGCCAGCCGCCGGCCGAGGTCGGGCCGCTGCAGGTACTGGGCCCGGTCGGCGGCCGCCGAGTGGGCCTCGAGAACCGGCAGCCCGTCGAGGGCCGCGCGCACGATGCCGGGGTCGAGGGCCGTGTGCACCGCATCGCGCGCCACCGCCTGCGCCCGCCGGAACTCCAGCTCCCGCGCGGTCGGCAACCCGTCTCCCGCCCGGCCGAGAGCCACCCGCGCCCGGGTCGCCGCCCGCAGCACCGCCCAGGGATCCGTGCCCGTCGGCCTCCCGCTGGGCCCCCGCACGGTCGGGCGGGCCCAGCCTGGCCCGGGCGCGGCCTCCGGGGAGTGTCCTGCGAGGGGACGGAACACGCTGTTCACACGCCCGCTTCAGATGCCGCGCCACCGCCCCTCGGTGGCGTTGCCGGCCGGCCGGGACCGGAACACGTTGCCCTCGGTGGGCTCCACCCGGTCGCCGGAGAGCGCGAGCCGCTGCAGCAGCGGCTCGACCAGCACGTCGTAGACACCGGGCAGCAGCCGGAAGCCGGCCGTGACGACGTGGTTGAGCACCCCGGCCTGCACGACCCGGCGCGGCCGGTCGAGGGTCGAGAGGATCCGGCGGGCCACCCGCTGCGGCGAGTACACCGGCGGCGGGGGCCGGCCGGTGCTGCCGGCCCACGACGCGCCCTGGTAGTAGATGGGCGTGTTCACCCCGCCGGGTTGGACGATCGAGACGGAGATCCCCGGCTCGTCCCGGGTCTCCTGCTGCAGCACCCGGGCCAGCGCCAGCTGGCCCCACTTGGCGACGGCGTAGGGACCCATGAGCGGTGTGGTCACGTTCCCGAGCAGCGAGTTGACGACGACGAGGTGCCCACCGCCCTGGCGCCGGAACACGGGCAGGACGTGGCGGGCCACCGTGGCGGTGCCGTGCAGCGCGGTGTCGACGACCCGCTCGTAGACCTGCTTGGGCACCTCCTCCATCCGGCCGTAGGCCATGACCTGGGCGGAGTGCACCACGACGTCGAGCCGGCCGAACTCGGCGACCGCGGCGGAGACGACCGCGGCGAAGGCGTCCTCGTCCAGGACGTCGGCCGGGCAGACGGTGACCGTCGCGGCGCCGGCCGCGCGCACCTCGGCGGCGGCGGCCTCCAGCGACTCCCGCCCGCGGGCGACGAGCGCCAGCCGGGCGCCCCGGCCGGCCAGCTGCACCGCCGTCGCCCGGCCGATGCCGCTGGATGCGCCGGTGATCAGCGCGGTGAGCGGGGACCCGTCGGAGTCGGGGATCGGCACGGGGACTCCTCGCCTGGAGCTACGGCCGGTGTCGGGACACCGGTTGTCCACGACCGACTACCCGTGCCCCCCGGCGGTCATGCGGTCGAGCTCCGCGAGCAGCCAGCCGGGCCCGGCGACGGCGACGCCGTCGGGCAGCCGGGCGCGCAGTCCCCGGTCGGCGGTGACGACGAGGACACCGACCCCACCGCCGGCCAGGCCGGTGACCGTCTCGGTGAGGGCGTCGTCGCCGCTACCGCCGGCCCGCACGACCGCCACGGCACCGGGCGCCGGAACGTCCCGGGCCGCTCCCTCGACGACGGCGATCACCCCGGTGCAGGCCAGCGGCCCACCGTCCGGGCCGGTCGTGTCGGCCTCGGGCAAAGCGGTCAGGCGGGCCAGCAGCCGGCTCGCCGCGCCGGCGCGGTCGCGCCACCACCCGTCGGGCCGGGAGCCGACCACGTTGGCGACGTCCACGACCAGCACCGTCACCTCGTCGCCTCCCGCTCCCCGCCCTCGACCGCGCGGTCTGCGACGCCGTCCGAACCGGGCCGCCGGCTCCTACCCTGCCGGCATGTGCCGCAACATCCGCCCGCTGGCGAACTTCGAGCCGCCCGCGGCCACCGACGAGATCCGGGCCGCCGCGCTGCAGTACGTGGCAAGACCAGCGGAACGGCGAAGCCGTCCCGGGCCAACACCGAGGTCTTCGACCGCGCCGTCGCGGAGATCGCCGCCGCCTCGGCCCGCCTCCTCGAGTCGCTGGTGACCACCGCGCCCCCACGCGACCGGGAGGTCGAGGCGGCCAGGGCCCGCGAGCGGGCAGCCCTGCGCCACCGCTCCTGACCGTGCCGGCCGGGGACCGCCGGTCTCCGCCTCTCCCGGCGAACGGCGCACGGCGCTGGTCGGCGAGGCCACGGCCGCGCTGGGCGTCCGACCGCGGTCAGTCCTCCGTCGCCGGGCCGACGTCGTGCGGGTCCGGCGTGCGGAAGGGCGGGTCGTCCGGCGGGTCGGCGTGCGCACCGCCGGCATCGGCCGGCGGGCGGTCGGTCTCCGCGGCGCGGTCGGGCTCCTCGCCCCCGACGCCGAACCCGTCGGCGGGCGCGGGTGCCCCCGCGCCTGGATCGGCCGCGGGGATGCCGTCGTCCGGACGGCCGAGGTTGGGTTCCAGGGGGCTCGACATCGACATGCCCCGCTCCCTACCCCGCCGGCGCGCCGTACTCCCCTGCCGCAGCCGGTCGTTCGCCGGGTCGACTCCCGGGCGCCGGACGGTGATCACCCCTCGGCTACAACTGCGGCATGACTCCCCCCGGCCCGACCCGTGCCGAGCCGCTGCTCCATCGCGCCCGGTTCGCCGACCTCACCCCCTTCGAGGTCTACGGGCTGTGCCGGCTGCGCGTCGACGTCTTCGTGGTCGAGCAGGAGTGCCCCTATCCGGAGCTCGACGGCCGGGACGTGGAGCCGGCGACCGAGCACCTGTGGCTGGAGGCCACCGACGGCGCCGTGCTGGCGACCATCCGGGTGCTCGACGACGGCGCGACGCGCGCCATCGGCCGGGTGGCCACCGCGGCCGGCGCCCGCGGCCGCGGGCTGGCCGCGCGGTTGATGGCGGAGGCGCTGGCGAGCTACGGCGACGGGCCGCTCACCCTCGGCGCCCAGGCGCACCTGCAGCACTGGTACGAGCGCTTCGGCTTCCGCCTCAGCGGACCGGGCTACGTCGAGGACGGCATTCCGCACGTGCCGATGCGGCGCGAACCGACCGGAGCCGGACCGCGCCCGGCGTGACCGGGTGCGGCCGGGTCGCGGGAACCCGATCAGGGTCGCCTAACCTGCACGGGTGGCGACGGTGACGGAGCGGCCGGCCGCGCCCAAGGTGGTCGCGCCGGTGCCCCGCTGGTCGCCCGCGGAGCTGCTGCCCGCAGTGCTGGTCACGGTTCTCGGCGGGTGGCTGCTGAGCGCCGGCCACGGGCTGTGGTTCGACGAGCTGTTCACCGCGGAGGTGGCCCGGCTGCCGTTGCGCGAGATCCTCACCGCGATCGCCAGCGGCGAGGGCACCGCCAGCTACCTGGCCGGCGTCCCGCCGTCGTACAACGCCCCCTACTACCTCGTCGTGCACGTGTGGATGTCCCTCCCGGGCCTCGGCGGGGACACCTCGCTGCGCGTGCTCTCGCTGCTGGCGACCGCGGGCGGGCTGACCCTGATCACCCGCGCCGTCACCCGCCTCTCCGGTCGGCCCACCGGAGTGCTGGCCGGGCTGGTGCTCGCGACCGCCCCGCTGGTGCTCGAGCAGTCGGTGGAGGCCCGCAGCTACGGGCTGGCCGTCCTGGCCACCGGCGCCGCGGCGCTCGGGCTGGTCCGCTGGCTCCAGGAGGCGCCACGGGGCCTGCTGCTGTTCGGCCTGGCGGGGGCGGGCATGGGTCTGGCCCATTGGTACGCCGTCACCGTGCTGGCCGCCTTCGTCGTGGCGGCGGTGCTGCTGCGACCGCGCCGCGCCCTCCCCGTCGTGGTCACCGGGGCGCTGGCCGCCCTGCCGGCCGCGGGCTTCGTGGCGCTGGCCGTGCTCAACGGAACGGGTGCACGCAACGCCGAGCACCTGCGCGACACCGACGGCCGGCTGGTCGCCCTCGCCGCGGAGGCCTGGGCCGGTGGGCGCACGCCGCTGCTCTGGCTCGGGATCGGGCTGGCGGTGGTCGGAGCCGTCCGCGCGACCGGCGTCCGGGTCGTCGGCGCCTGCTGGGTGCTGGTGCCGCTGGCGCTGCTCGTCCTGACCGAGCTGGTGCGCCCGGTGTTCCTGCCCCGGTACCTGCTGGCCGGCCTGCTGGGCCTGGGCGTGCTCGCAGCGGCCGGGGCCATGTCGCTGCCGCGGCCGGCGCGCGTCCCGGCGGCGGCGGTGCTGCTCGGCTGCTCGTTGCTCGCGTCCGCGCCGCTGGCCGACCGGGGCCCCCGCGAGCGGGCCGACGAGGTGGTGGCGTTGCTGGCCGACCTGCACCAGCGGGGGGAGCCGATCGTCGCCGCGGACCAGCGGTCGGCCACCGGTCTGGACCACTACGTGCGCACGCTCGCCGCCCAGCTGCGCCCCGACGTCGTCCTGCCGCCCGACGACGCCCCGGCCGGGGAGGACCGGGTGTGGCTGGTCCGGCGGCTCATCGACGGCCGCCCGGAGCCCACCGACGACGACGCGGTGCTGCAGGAGGCGGGCATGCGGATGAGCCGGCAGTACGACTTCCCGGCCGGCAAGACCGATCTCGTCGTCCAGCTCTGGGTCCGCTGAACGGTCCCGGTCAGCGGCGGGTGCGCACCGCCCAGGCCAGCGACCGGGCCGACTGCCGCACCCGGGCGCCGGCCGTCCACGCCGACCGGCCCACCGGACGCCGGGCGCGGGTCACCGGCACGCTGGTCACCGGCCGGCCGGATCGGCCGACGGCGAGCACCACGCTGGGCGCCCCGCGGTCGCGCACGCCGCTGAGGACGGCGGCGCGCACGACCGGTCCCAGGGCGAGGAACGCGCCGGCGTCGGGAGGGAGCCCGGTCAGGGTTCCGGCCACCCGCCGGTGCAGCGTGCCGGTGAGCCGGCGCAGCGGCGACTCGTAACGACCGCGCCGCCCGGCGAACACCGCCTCGACGTCGCCGCACGCCAGCCGGTCCAGCAGCAGCGGCACCGCCTCGGGCGGGTCCTGCAGGTCGGCGTCCAGGCACACCCAGACGTCGGCGTCCGCCTCGTCGGCCAACCCGCGGGCCAGGGCCGCGTGCTGCCCCCCGTTGACGGTCAGCACGGTGACCCCGATGCGGGGGTCGTCGTCGGCGAGGGCCGCCGCCACCGCCGCGCTGCCGTCCGGAGAGGCGTCGACCACCAGCCGCAGCCGCCACGAGCGGCCCACGAGCGCCGCGCCCAGCCGGCCGGCGAGCTCGGCGAGGGTCGCCTCGTTGCCGTACACCGGGACGACGACCGCGACCCGGGGCTCCCCCGCCGCGGGGACGCTCATCCCGCCGCCCAGGTGCGCGCCAGCCCCTCGGCGAGGTCGACCGTGGGCGCCCAGCCGAGCAGCTGCCGCGCCCGCGCGGGGTCGCACACCCAGTCGGCGGTGTCCCACCCCCGGCCGGGATGGGCGCCCGGAGCCGTCGCGATCGGCCGGCCCGTGGCCCGCTCGGCGGTCGCCACCAGCTCCTCCGTGCTCGTCTGCACACCGGTGCCGATGTTGAGGACCACCCCCGGCGGCAGCCGGTCGTCCACCGCGGCGCGCACGCAGGCGTCGACGACGTCGCCGACCCACACCCAGTCCCGCCTGCTCAGCCGTGCCGGCAGGGCGACGGTGCCGCCCTCGCGGGCCGCGGCCATCACCACCGGCACCAGCCGGGTGGGGTGGTCGCCGGGTCCGTACACCTGGAAGGCGCGCAGGACCGCGGCGCGCACACCGCGCTCGGCCGCGGCCGCCTGCAGCAGCAGCGAGCCCGCCGCCTTCGTCGCGCCGAAGAAGCCCCGCGGCTCCAGGGCCGCGTCCTCGGTCAGCGGCCGGGGTGCCGCCGCGTACTCGGTGGACGATCCCAGCCGCACCACGGCACGGCAGCGGTCGGGCAGTGCGTCCACCAGCCACGGCGTGGTGTTGACCGCCGTGGTCGCGGCCCGGTCCGCGGAGGTCGCCTTGGCGCGGCCCGCGGCGAGGGCGAACACGACGTCGGGGTCGGCGGCACGCACGGCGGCGGCCCCCGCACCGGGATCGGCCAGGTCCACGTCCCGGCGGGTGAGGCCGACGACGTGCCAGCCATCCCGCTCCAGCCGGTCCACCAGGTGCCGGCCGACGAAACCGCCGGCCCCGGTCACGAGCGCCCTCACGCCGGCTGCGGTACCGGTCCGGTCACGCCCGCGCGCGACCCCTCGACGGCCGCGGCGAAGGCCCGGCGCAGCTCGGCCGCCCGGGCCGGACCGGCCGCGCGCACGTCCGCCAGGGCCGCGAGCAGCCGGGGCACCTCCACGAACGGGTCGCGGCCGGCCATGTCGGCGGTGAAGGAGCGCCGCAGGAACGTGAACTCGGCGCCGGTACGGACCAGCTCGGCGGCGAGCAGGTCGCCCGGCACCGGGAACCCCCGCCCCGGAAGGGTCAGACCGCCGACCCCGAACGAGGTCCGCACCTGCGCGCGGACCGCGTCGACGGTGCCGTCCAGCAGGGGACGGAACAGCTCGGTGGACCCACGGTCGATGCGCAGGTCGTTGAGCCCGACGTAGATGCGGGACAGCGGCCGCTGCGCCAGCTCGGCCGCCCGGTCCACGGCGTCCTGGGTCTCCACCAGGATGCCCAGCCCGCAGCGGCCCGCGACCAGCTCCAGCGTCCGGTCGACCTCCTCGACCGTCCGCACCATGGGGAGCAGGATCTCGTCGGCGCCGCGCCCGACGGCCTCGGCGACCTCACCTGCGGTCCACGGCCCGTACCCGTTGATCCGGCAGACCAGCCACCCGGGGGTGGCGGCCCGCATCACGCTCAGGTCCTCGGGGGTGTCGGCGTTGATCTGGGTCCCCTCACCCGCCTGCCGCCGGTGCTTGCCGCGGCACTCCCAGTCGACGACGATCCCGGCCGCGCCGGCGGCGACCACGTCGCCGCCCCACTGCGGCTCGGTGGTGAAGAGGAAGAGGTCCATGCGGGTCAGCTTAGGCTCTCCTAACCCGATCTCCGCGCGCGGTCCGCGGTGCGCCGCGTCAGGCCGCCGGATCGGGGACGGCGGTGCGCGGAGCCGCCCCGGGAGCCGGGTAGGTCAGCGCGGCACCGGCCACCTCGATGGCGACCTCCTGCCCGACCGAGGGGAGGTCGGCGCCCTCCAGCCGGGCGGTCACGGTTCCGCCGTCGGGGAGGGTCAACCACACCCGGGAGTCGTGCCCGTAGAAGTCCACGTTGCGCACCCGCGCCCGCACGCCCGACGATGCGAAGGGCGCGCCGAGCCGGAGCTGCTCGGGCCGCAGCAGCACGCGGACGGGTCCGTCCACCGCCGGCTGCCCGACCGGGAGGACGCCGAGCGCGCAGTGCGCCCGGCCGTCGCGCAGCTCGCCGTCGAGGACGACCGACTCCCCGACGAACGCCGCCACGTCCAGGTCGGCGGGGCGCCGGTAGAGGGTGCGCGGGTCGGTGAGCTGGACCAGCCGCCCGCGGCGCAGCACGGCCACCTGGTCGGCCATCGACAGCGCCTCCGCCTGGTCGTGGGTCACCAGCACCGCGGTGGCCCCCGCCGCGGTCAGCGCCGCGGCGACGGCCTGCCGGGTGTCCTCGCGCAGGCCGGCGTCGAGGGAGGAGAACGGCTCGTCCAGCAGGACGAGGGAGGGGGCGGGCGCCAGTGCCCGCGCCAGCGCGACGCGCTGTTGCTGGCCCCCGGAGAGCTGGTGCGGCGACCGATCGGCCAGCTCGGCGTCCAGCCCCACGAGGCCGAGCAGCTCGCGCACCCGCCCGGTGTCCCGCCGGAGCCGTCGGGGCAGCCCGAACACGACGTTGCCGGCCACGGACAGGTGCGGGAACAGCCCGCCCTCCTGCGGCACGAACCCGATGCCGCGCCTGCGGGCGGGCACCCCGCGCCCCGCGCCGGTCACGATGCGGTCCCCCACCGCCACGGTGCCCGCGTCAGGGGTGTCGAAGCCGGCCACCAGCCGCAGCAGGGTCGTCTTGCCGCAGCCCGACGGGCCGAGCAGGGCGGTGAGGCTGCCGGCCGGCACGTGCAGGTCGACGCCGGTGAGGACGGGTGCGGGACCGAACGCCTTGCTCAGGCCGGTCACGGTCAGGGAGCTCATGGGATCAGACCTCGTCGGGTGTCGCGGGACAGCAGCACGGTGGCCGGCGCGGACAGCAGCACCATGACCAGCGCGTACGGAGCGGCGGCCCCGTACCGGAGGGCGCTGCTGGCCGACCAGAACGCCGTCGCCAGCGTCGTCGTCCCGGTGGGGGCCAGCAGCAGGGTGGCCGTCAGCTCGGTGACCACCGCGAGGAACACCAGCGCCGCGCCCGCGCCCAGACCCGGCGCGAGCAGGGGCAGGGTGACCCGGCGCAGCCGGTCGGCGCCGGAGGACCCCAGCGACGCGGCCACGTCGTCGTAGAGCGGCGGGGACTGCTCGACCGCCGCCCGCACCGTCACGATCGCCCGGGGCAGGAAGAGGATCGCGTAGCCGGCCAGGAGGACCGGCACGGTCTGGTACAGCCACGGCGCGCCCCGGATGCTGAGGGTGACCAGCGCCAGCGCGACGACGATGCCGGGGACCGCGCTGCCCAGGTAGGTGGCCCGCTCCAGCAGCGTCGCCACCCGGCTCCGGGCGCGGACGGCCAGCCAACCGGTGGGCAGCGCCATCGCGGTGGTGACCAGGGCCGCGACCGCCGCCAGGGCCAGGGTGCTGCCGGTGGTGGCGGCCAGGTCGCCCCAGGGGACACCGTCGGAGACGCCCGCCAGCATCCAGTACGTCACCCCGCCGAGCGGGACGAGCAGCGCGGCGCCCACCAGCGCAGCGAGGCCCAGCAGGGCCGGCACGGCGAGCCGGCCCAGCCGCACCGGGCGCACCGGCCGCGCGGCGCCACGACCGCTGCCCGCGTACCCGCGTGCACCGCGCAGCCGCAGCTCACCCAGCAGCAGCAGGAGGCAGAGCAGCACCAGGACGCCGGCGAGCGTCGTGGCGCCGGGCCCGTTGAACGTGGACCGGTACTGGTCGTAGATGGCGGTGGTGAAGGTCGGGTAGCGCAGCATCTGCAGGGCGCCGAACTCGGCGAGCAGGTGCAGCGCCACGAGCAGGCCGCCGCCCAGGAGCGCCACCCGCAACTGGGGCAGCTGCACCCGCCTGAACACCGCCCAGTCGGACAGGCCGAGCCCGCGGGCGGTGTCCTCCAGCGCCGGGTCCAGCCCCCGGAAGGCGGCGACCACCGGCAGGTAGACGAACGGGAAGTAGGACAGCGAGACCACCAGCAACGCGCCGGCGTAGGTGTCCAGCCCGGGCAGCAGCGAGACCCACGCGAAGCTGTTCACGAACGCCGGCACCGCCAGCGGCGCCACCAGCAGCACGTGCCAGAGCCGACGGCCGGGCACCGTCGAACGCTCGACCAGCCAGGCCGCGCCGACGCCGAGGACGGCGCAGACGGCGACGGTGCCCATCGCCAGCCGGCCGGTGTTCCAGAGCAGCTCGGCGACCCTCGGCCGCAGCACCAGGTCGCGGATGCCCGACCAGCCGAGCTCGGCGGTGTAGCCGGCGATGTAGGCCAGCGGTAGCAGCGCCAGCGCCGCGACGCAGACGGCCAGCGCCAGGGTGACCGGGGAGCGCCGCAGCCGTCCGCCGTCGCGCGCGGACGCGCGGGAACCCCGGGACGCCGGCCGGGCCGGCGTCCCGGGGCCCGGGTCCTGCAGAGCGGCAGCAGTCAGAGCAGGCCCACTTCCTGCATCAGGTCGGTGACCGCCGGGGCGTCGAGGCTGCCGGGGTCCAGCTCCGGTGCCTGGAGGTCTGCCAGCGGTGGCAGCGCGTCGGCCGACGCGACGCCGGTGCCGACGGCGTACTCGAGGGCGGTGCTCTCGGCCAGCCGCTCCTGCGCCGCGCGGGCGGTGAGGAAGGCGACCAGCTGCTGCGCCTGCTCGCGCTGGTCGGAGGAGGCGAGCACCCCGGCGCCGGAGACGCTGAGGAAGGCGCCCGGGTCCTGGTTGCCGAAGTAGTGCAGCGACGCGTCGTCGCCGATGAGCCCGCCCTCGGCCTGGTCGCGGTACCAGTAGTAGTGGTACATCACCCCGAGGTCGACCTCGCCCTCGTCGACGGCCTTCATCACCGCGGTGTTGCTGGCGTAGATCTCGGCGTTGCGCTCCAGGCCGGTCAGCCAGGCGCGGGTGGCCTCCTCCCCCTCCAGCGCGAGCACGGCGCTGACGATCGCCTGGAAGTCCGCTCCACCGGCGGCGATCCCGACCCGGCCCTCGTACTCCGGCTCGGCCAGCTCGAGGATCGAGGCGGGCAGCTGCTCCGCGGGCACCGCGTCCGGGTCGTAGGCCAGCACGGTGGAACGGGCGGCGAAACCGGTCCAGTTGCCCGACGACGGCCGGAACTGCTCGTCGACCTGGGCGAGGGTGTCCTCGTCCAGCGGCGCCAGCAGCCCCGCCCGGTCGACGACGTCGATCGCGGGGCTGTTCTCGGTGAGGAACACGTCGGCCGGTGAGGCCTCGCCCTCCTCGATGATCTGGTTGGCCAGCTCGGAGTCGTTGGCGTCTCGGAACTCCAGCTCGATGCCCGTCTCCTCCGTGAAGTCGGCCAGCATCGTGCGCACGAGGCTCTCGTGCTGCGCGCTGTACACGGTGAGCGTGTCGGAGTCGGAACCGCAGGCGGCCAGCGAGGCCGCGAGGGTGAGGGTGGAGACGACGCCGACGGTCGCACGCCCGAGCCTGGTCATGCATGTCCTCCTACGGATAGGCGAGGCATACCTAAGCATGCTCGATCTCGCCCCGGCCAGCCGCCTCCCGGCGGAGCCGGCTACGACGGAGGTCGTGACCGGTCCCGCCCCCGCGACGCAGCGGGACCACCGACGACGCCGCGATCTCCCCGCCCTCGCCCCTCCGCTGGCCGCCTGGCTGCGCGCGGCCGCCGACGGACCGGTGCCCCCGCCGCCCGTCGCGGTCGCCCGCCGGCTGGCCGACCGCCTGCCCTGACGCCGGCCCCCTGCACCAGCCGCTTGCCGACTCCGGCCGAGGGATCCTCCGGCCGGACTGGGTAGGCGTGGTGGATGCAGCGGCAACCCACGCCCGGCTCCGCGCCCGGCGATCGCCCCGAGGAGCTTCCGGAGGCCCCGGACGCACCCGAGAAGGAAGGGCTCGCCCGGCGGCTGGACAAGCCGATGGGGGCGCTCGGCCTGGTGTTCGTCCTCGTCGTCCTCGGGCAGTCGCTGGCCCGGGACCCGTGGCTGGTGACCACGCTGAGCGTCACGGGCTGGGTGCTCTGGGCCGTCTTCGTCGCCGAGTTCGCCCACCGGGCCATCACCGCCCGCGACAAGCGGCGGTTCTGGACCCGCAACTGGTGGCAGCTGGTCTTCCTCGCCATACCGTTCCTGCGGTTCGCCCGTGCGCTGACCCTGCTGCGGGCGGCCCGTGTCGGCGGGGTCGTCTCGGCCGCCGTCCGCGGGTCACGGTCGGCCGGCCGGCTGCTCAGCGGGCGGATCGGCTGGCTGGGCGCGGTGACCGTCGTGGTGGTGCTGGGGGTGAGCCAGCTGCTCTACGTGCTCGGCGCCTACGACTCCTACGTCACGGCTCTCTACGAGGCCGCGCTGGCCACCGTCAGCGGGCAGCCGCTGACGGCCGACGGCGGGCTCGCGCGGGTCCTCGACATCGTCCTCGCCGTCTACTCCGTGGTGGTGTTCGCCACGGTCGCCGGCGCGCTCGGCGCCTACTACCTCGACCGCCGCGAGGGCGAGCGCAGTGGCGCCGGGGATCGCGCCCCGGCCGGTGCGCCGGGCGCCTGAGCGCTCCGGACCGCCGCGCCGACCCCAGGTTCTCCGGCCGCCGGGCGTGCTCACCTCCCGGCAGGGGTAGGGGCGGGCGATGAGCGAGGATGTGCGCACGGGTGGGTTCGCCGAGCGACTGGGGGCCCGCCCCGAGTCGGCGCAGGACGGTTCGGCGCGGATGAGCTTCGAGGTGACCGAGGAGCACCTCAATCCGGCCGGCACGCTGCACGGCGGGGTGCTGGCCACGCTGGTCGACACGGCGATGGGGCTGGCGGTGCGCACCACCACCGGGGAGGGCGAGGTGCCCGCGACCAGCCAGCTCACGGTCACCTACCTGCGGCCGGGGAGGCCCGGCCCGCTGCAGGTGACGGCCCGGCAGCGCACCCGCGGGGAGCACCTGACGGTGTGCGAGGCCGACGTGGAGCAGGAGGGCAGGGCGCTCGCCCACGCCGTCGCGACGTTCGCGCTGCTGGCCCGCTGACGTCCGCCCTCCGGCCCCGCCGTCAGACCAGGGCCGGGGCCCGCTCCGCCAGGAGAGGGATGACGGCGCTGCTGGTGTCGTTGACGTTGTTGTCCTCGTCCCCGGTCTGGGCGACGACGAGGATGTAGGTGAAGATCGCCGCGAGGACCAGCAGGATCGCGAGCGGGATCAGGACGCGGCCGAGCCGGCGGCCCTTGGATGTGCCGTGCCCGTCGGCCGGGTCCTGCCTGCCGTCGTCGTGGGGGTGCGCCATCTGTGCGGCCTCCTGGGTCCTGAGCGGGAGGCGGCCGGATGACCGCCTTTCCGCTCCATGCCCCGGGGAGCCGCGGACCACGCCCCGATCCGGCGTCTGCGGGCGGCGCGGCAGGCCGACGGCCGGCTGGACCGGGACGCGGCCTGGCACCACCCCGAGCCGACGGACGCCGTCCGGGAGGTCACCCGGGCGGGTCGCCTCCTGGAGGGGCGTCGAGGTCCGCTGACCGCCGGCGGTCAGCGGCCCGGGCGGGTGCCGGCGAGCTCGCGGGCCGAGGCGGCGGCGTCGGCGTCGAGCTGGCGGGCGACGGACTCGGTGAACGCGTCCCAGGCCTGCTCCGGGCTGACGCCCAGGGCGGCGGCGATCTGCTCCCAGTCGGCGCCGCCGCGCAGCGCGGCACGGATGCCGACCAGCTGGCTGTCGTGCGCCTTCCGCGAGACGACCTCGCCGAGGGCCAGCAGCTCGAGCGACTCGTAGACGTCGAGCTGGGTACCGGTGTCGCGGAGGGAGGCCGCCCACGACTCGGCGTCGTCGTCGCGGACGATGTTGAGCGCAGTGTCGCCGTTGTCGCGGCGACTGAGGAAGTCCAGCCGGGTCGCGGCCGTCGTCAGCGAGAACTCCGTCTCGAGGGCCTCGGGTGTGATGCTCATGGGTACAAGCTTCCCCTTCGCCGTCGGCGTGCGAAACCCGCGGTCAGCGCGGTCTCGCGCACGCGGAGGGCCCGCACCCCCCGTGGGGATGCGGGCCCTCCGACTGCAGCGTGCTCCTGCGAGGCGGGTCCTGCGTCAGCTGTCGACGCCGACCGCTTCCTTGGCCAGGGCGGCCAGCTGGGTCTGCGCGGCGCTGGCCACGTTGGCCCGGGCCTTGTGCGTCTCCTCGTAGCGGATGATCACGTTGATGTCGTGCGGCGTCTTCAGCTGCTTGATCGCCTTGACGGCATCCTGGACCGACAGCGAGTCGTACCCCTTGATCGGCAGCTCGTCGGCGGTCACGTCCCCGAGCTCCTCACGGGCCTCGCGGGCGACGTGGGCGGCGTCCTTGTCGCCCTCGCGCTCGGCGATCCGCTCGGCGCGGCGCAGCGAAGCGGCGCGGCCGACCGTGAGGGTCTCGCGGACGGCGCCGGTGAGGGCGGAGGCGCGGTCACCCACGGCGGAGAACCGCTCGGAGGTCTCCTCGCCGGCGTGACGCACCGTGTCGACGGCGTTGTTCACCGTGTTGGCCCAGAACCGGACCGGCGCGTTGACCGCGCGGGCGACGCCACCGGCCACCTTCTGCACCGGGGTGGGCTGCAGGGCGGCGGGGCCGCCGAGGGCCTCCTCGGCGAGCACCACGGTGAGCCACTCGACGGTGGCCTTGTGGGCGCCGATCAGCTTCTCGGCCAGCTGCTGGGTCTTCGTCTGGCCGGCGGCCTCCGCGAGCACCTTGAGGTACGTGGCGCGGTCGAGCAGCTGGTGCTCGAGCTGCAGGTCGGTGAGGAGCGCCTCCTCGAGCGGGGCAGCCTGCTCGAAGGTCGCCTTGAGCACCGCCGAGAGCCGGCCGATGGCCGGGGTGACGACGTCCGGCACGCCACCGAGCGCACGCAGCTGCTCGGTGATCTCGATGGTGCGGGCGGCGGCGTTGTCGGCGTTCTCGGTGAGCTCCCGGCGCACGGCGTCGGTGCGGGCCTGGGAGATGCGGGTCCGTGCGACCTGCTCCTCGGTCTGCGTGAGCAGGACGAGGGCGCGCAACTGGTTGATCAGCTTGGTGTTGTCGGTCATGAGGGTTGCAGCTCCAGAGATCGAGGATGACCTGACGCTCTGGTACATGCCCCGCATCCCGGGGTGCTAACAACTGCAAGCAGATTGCTAGCAGTGAGCCTGGTCACCCCATCGGGTGACCAGGCCTGGGGGCGCGGCTCAGCCGGCCTCGGCCGGCACCCGCTCCGCCGCGTCCGCCCGCCGGGGGCGGACGTCGAAGCGCAGCACCGGCTGGGTCACGTCGTCGGTGACCTCGTACGGCGGGCGCGGGGCGAGCCGGACCGGGCGGGGCGGCAGCGGTGACGGCGGCATGGTCTTGCCGCAGCCGACGCAGTAACGGCCTCGCTGGTGCACGGCGCCGCAGTGCGCACAGTTCATGAGGACTCCTCGGGCTCGACCGACAGGGACGGTCGGACCCTGACAGCCGCGACCGGCGGTGCGCGCCCCCGTCGGACTGGAGTGACGAGCCGTTACGCGAACGTCATGAACCACACGGTTCCGTATCCGTCAGCGCCCGGTCCAGCGCGGCGCCCGCTTCTCCAGGCGGGCGGCGATCCCCTCCTTGCGGTCCTCGCTGAGGTAGGGGTTGGGGCCGACGTCGAGCCGCAGGCCCTGCCAGAGCGGCAGCTCCAGGGCCTTGACGGCGGTCTCCTTCATCCGGCGGACGGAGACGGGGGCGTTGGCGGCGATCCGGTCGGCCAGGCCGAGCGCCGTCGGCAGCACGTCCTCCGGGTCCACCAGCCGGTTGAGCAGCCCCCAGCGCTGGGCCTCGGCCGCGTCGATCGGATCGCCGGTGAAGAGCATCTCCAGGGCGATGCCCACCGGGATGCGCTTGGGCAGGACGACGGAGCCGAAGTTGGCCCCCATGCCGATCGCGGCCTCGGGCAGCGCGAAGTGGACCGCGGGCGAGGCGATCCGCAGGTCGCAGGCGAGCGCCAGCTCGAAGCCCCCCGCCACGGCCGGCCCGTTGAGCGCGGCGATCACCGGCACCGGCGTCTCGGTGACCACCTCGAACACCGCCCGGGCGGGCCGGTTCATCGGCGGGCGGAACCGCTCGCCGCGCTCGTCCGCCGCGCGGATCTCCTTGAGGTCGAACCCGGCGCAGAACGCCGGGCCGTTGCCCGTGAGCACCACGGCGCGGACGCCGTCCTCGACCACGCGCAGGAACTGCTCGACCAGGTCGGCCTGCACCTCGGTGGACAGGGCGTTGCGCCGCTCGGGCCGGTCGAGGGTGAGAAGCCGGACGTGCCCGCGGTCCTCGACGACCAGGCCGGACTCGTGCCGCTGCGCATCGCTCATGCCCGCACCTTGACCCGGCCGCCGTCCACGGGGCAAGCCGGCCGCGGAACCCGCGCGCGGAGCCGGGGCACGGCCCGCAGGGCCCGGTGCGGAGGCAGCCGGTGGATGCCCGCCCGCGGGGATCACGGCGGTGCCGTCGCCGGCTCCGGAGACGTCGGTCTCCGCTTCCTCCGCGAAGCAGAGACCGACTGTGCACAGGGACCGACCGCCCGGGGCGCGCCCATCGGCAGGACCCCAGCGTGCCGGCACCGGGATCGGCCGCCGGTTCTGCGCTCCCTGGCAACGATCGGCCGCACCCGTCACATCCGCCCCACCCGTCGGCGACCATGGGCGGACCAGTCCGTCCGACCCGGTAGACAGGTGGCATGGAGAGCACCGCCGACATCGAGCTCGGTGATGTCGTCGCGCCGTCGGCGGTCGTCTCCATCGACCTCACCTCCACCCCCGTGCTCAGCTACGCGCTGGCGCACAACCGGCTGCCGGTGGTCTCCCGGCTGGCGCTGACCGCCGACCGGACCCTGCGCGGGCTGACCGTCCGCCTGTCGGTGCGCGACGCCGAGGGCCCGATCGCCCAGGCCGTCGAGCTGCTGGCCGACGTCGACGAGGGCCGCACCACGGTGCTCACCGGCATCGGCCTGGTCATGGACCCCGCCGCGATGCTGCACGTCGAGGAGCAGCGGCCCGGTGTGGTCGACGTCGAGGTCGAACTCGACGGCGTGCTGCTCGGCGAGACCACCGCCCCGGTGCAGGTGCTCGCGGCCAACCAGTGGCTGGCCGCTCCGCTGCCGCTGGCGCTGGAGATGCTCGCCGCGCACGTCATGCCCAACCACCCGGCGATCACCGGGCTGGTCGCCGAGGCCGCCGAGCTGCTGGAGCAGCAGACCGGCAGCGGTGCGATGGTCGGCTACGCGGCCACCGCCGAGCGGGTGGACGAGGTCGTGCAGGCGCTCGCCGAGGCGCTCCGGCGCCGGGGGGTCCGGTACTCCGAGCCGCCGGCCAGCTGGTCCGACCTCGGCCAGCAGGTGCGCTCGCCCGGCGACGTCCTCACCTGGCGCGTGGCCACCCCGCTGGACACCGTCGTCGTCCTGGCCGCCGCGCTGGAGCAGGCCGGCATCCGCCCGCTGCTGTGGCTGGCCGACGGCCATGCATTCCTCGGGTACTGGCGGGAGGAGCGCAGCTCGGAGAGCGCCGCGACCACCGACGCCGCGCCGCTGGTCGACCTGGTCGACCTCGGCCTCGTCGGCCTGGTCGAGACGACGCTGCTCACCGCCTCCGGGCGCCCGGGCGAGGACCTCCACCGCGCCGCCTCCGCCGACTGGCTGGCCGGCGAGCTCGAGCGCATCCTCGGCGTCACCGACGTCCACCGCGCCCGGTGCGACGGCATCCTCCCGCTGCCCGCCCGCGCCCGGACGCCGGACGGGCTGCTGCAGATCGTGGAGTACCGGCCGGCTGAGCACAGCGCCCCGGCGTTCCCGGCCGGTCCGGCGCCGGCGCCGCAGTCGAACCGCCCCGAGGCGCCGCCGCGGGTGCAGCAGTGGAAGAACGCGCTGCTGGACCTGACCCTGCGGAACCGGCTGATCAACTACAGCCACCGCGCCGGGCTGCCCCTGACCGTGCCGGACACCGCGCTGCCGATCCTGGACAACTTCGTCCACGACGGAACCCCGCTGACCCTGCTGCCCGGTGACCAGCTGGCCGCCGTCCAGAAGGAGCGCGGGCTCACCACTGCCCGGGAGCTGCCCGCCGAGCAGCTGACCGAGCTGCTGGTGGAACGGCGGGAGGTGCACGCCGACGTCACCTCCGACGGCTACCTCTCCCGGCTGCGCAACCTCGCCTACCGCGCCAAGACGGTGCAGGAGGAGACCGGCGCCAACAACCTCTACCTGGCCCTGGGCTCGCTGGTGTGGGAGCTCGACGGACGGCCGCTGCGCTCGCCGTTGCTGCTGGTACCCGTCGTCCTCAGCCCGGTCGGGCGCACCGGCTCCTACCGGCTGGCGCTGGACGAGTCGGGGTCGAGCACCCCGAACTACTGCCTGCTGGAGAAGCTGCGCCAGGTGCACGGCCTGGTCGTCCCGGCGCTGAGCGACACCGCGGAGAGCACGCCGGAGCTGGAGCGGGCGCTGGAGGCCATGCGGGTCGGCCTCGTCGGCCACGGCCTGCCCTACCGGGTCGAGGCGACCGCGGACCTGGCGCTCCTGCAGTTCGCCAAGTACCGGCTGTGGAAGGACCTCGACGAGCACTGGGGCGACTTCGCGCGGAACCCGCTGGTGCACCACCTCGTGCACGAGCCGACCGAGCCCTTCCGGGACCCGGCCCGCGACTCCGGCGGGCACGTCGACCTCGACGAGCTGGCCGGCCGCCTGCCCGTGGCGGCCGACACCTCGCAGCTGCGGGCGATCGCGGAGGCGGGTGCCGGGCGCACCTTCGTGCTCGAGGGCCCGCCCGGCACCGGCAAGTCCCAGACGATCACCAACCTGCTCACCCGGGCGGTCGCCGACGGCAAGCGGGTGCTGTTCGTCGCCGAGAAGCGCGCGGCGCTGGACGTGGTCGCTCGGCGGCTGGACGCGGTCGGCATGGGCATGTTCGCCCTCGACCTGCACGACAAGGGGTCGCGCGCCCCCATGGTGCGGGCGCAGATCCGGCTCGCGCTGGAGCACGCGATCGCCGTCGACGCGGAGGGCCTGGCCGCCGACTCCGAGACGCTGCGCTCGGCCCGCCGCCAGCTGGCCCGCTACGCCGACCGCCTGCACGCCGAGAACGCCGCCGGCCTGTCGCTGTACAGCGCGCGCACCGCCGAGCTGACGGCCGGCACCGACGTCGAGCCGCTCCCGGTGCCGCTGCCGTTCGTCGCCAACGCCCCCGCCGAGGTGCTGACGGCCGTGCGGCGGGCGCTGGCCCTGCTGCCCGACATCGCCGACCTCACCCGCCCGTCGCCGCGGCACCCGTGGGCGTTCGTCGACTCGCCGGAGGTCGACCTGCCCGCGGCCCGCGAGGCGGCCTCCGCCGTCGACGCGGCGGTGCGCGAGCTGGCCTGCCTCCCCGAGCTGGGCGGGGTGCTCCGGCACGCGCGGACCCCGGAGGACCTCGACTCGCTCGTGCACCTGCTGTCCGGCCCCCCGGTGGGCCTCGACGTGCTGGACGAGACGTTCAGCGGCCGGTGGACGACGGCGACCGGCGCGGTCCTCGGCGAGGTCGCGGCGTTCACCGCCTTCCGGCACCCGGGGCTCGACGTCGCCACCCCCGACGTCGTCGGCCTGCCGCTGGCCGGGATCTACGTGTCCGCGCAGACGGCGGCCGCCTCGGGCTGGTGGGGGCGGCGCCGCCGGCTGACCGCCGTCCGGGACCAGCTGGCCGGCTGCCTGCGGCCGGGCGCGAAGGTCCGGCCCCGGGACGTCCCGCTGCTGGTGGAGAACCTGTGGCGGGTGCAGACGGCGGTCTCCGCCATCGCCGGCCGGGTGAACTCCGTGCCCGGCCTCTCCGCGCCCGAGAGCTGGAACCCGTTCACCGACCCCGGCCTGCTCGAGCGCGAGGTCGAGTGGCTGCGCCGCGCCGGCGCCGCCGTCGACGGGTCCTCGGCCTTCCACGTCGCGCTGCGCAAGCTGATCGTGGCCGGGATGCCGACGTCGGCCGGGACCGCTGCCGCCGTCGCCCGGCTGCGCGACGCGGTGACCTCGCTGCTGCAGGTCTGCCGCAGCTCCTCCGACCAGCTGTCGGCCTGGGCCGGGGACGACGGCTTCGTGCTCCGCTGGTCGATGACCCGCCCGGAGCGCGGGGTCGAGAACTCGGTGCTGATGTCGCTGCGCCGCTGGGTGTCCTTCCTCGACACGCTGGAGCCGCTGCGCTACGCGGGCCTGTTCGACGCCCGCACGCTGCTCATCACCGGTGCCGTCGCCGCCGACGACGCGGTGCGCGCGCTCGACCGCGGGCTGGCGTCGGCGTCGGTCGCCGAGCGGCTGGACGCCACCGGGCTGGACGGCTTCGACGAGCAGGCGCACGAGTCGGCGATCGCCCGGTTCACCGCCGCCTCCCGCGCGGTGCGCGAGCACCTGACGCAGGCGCTGCCGGCGGCGGTGCTGGGCTCGCGGCCGTTCGACGCGGCGATGGGCACCGGCCAGGTCGGCGCGCTGCAGCGGGAGCTGGCCAAGCAGCGCCGCGGGCTCGGCGTGCGGCAGCTCCTGGCGCAGTACGGGGACCTGATCACCGCGGTCATGCCGTGCGTGCTCGTGTCCCCCGACTCGGTGGCCCGGTTCTTCCCCGCGACGGCGGGCCAGTTCGACCTGGTGGTCTTCGACGAGGCGTCGCAGATCCGGGTGGCCGACGCCGTCGGTGCGCTGGGCCGGGCCCGCGCCGCCGTCGTCGTCGGTGACTCCAGGCAGATGCCGCCCACGTCGTTCCTGGAGCCGACCACGGCGAGCTGCGACGACTCGGTCGAGGTCGTCGAGACCGCCGTCGAGGACGAGGAGTCGATCCTCAGCGAGTGCGTGCAGGCGGGGGTGCCGCGGCACTGGCTGTCGTGGCACTACCGCAGCCAGGACGAGTCCCTCATCGCCTTCTCCAACGCCCAGTACTACGAGAACCGCCTCTCGTCGTTCCCGGCGCCGACGCACGGCCGGGCATCCGCGGAGCCGGACGGCCGCGGGGTGTCGCTGGTGCGGGTGCCCGGCACCTTCCACCGCTCCGGCGCCGGCCGGCTGCTGCGCACCAACCCGGTCGAGGCCAGCGCGATCGTCGCCGAGATCCGCCGGCGGTTCGACGCGGTCTCCAGGTGGGACGGCATGGGCGTCGTGCCCTCGATCGGCGTGGTCACCTTCAACGCCCAGCAGCGGTCCTACATCGAGGCGCTGCTGCGCGACGCCGACGACGACCGGCTCTCCGCGGCGCTGGACCGCACCGACGGCGAGGGCCTGTTCGTCAAGAACCTGGAGAACGTGCAGGGCGACGAGCGCGACGTCATCTTCTTCTCCACGGGCTTCTCCCCCGCCGCCGACGGCACGCTGCCGCTCAACTTCGGCCCGCTCAACCGCCAGGGCGGCGAGCGGCGGCTCAATGTCGCGATCACCCGCGCGCGGCGCCAGGTCGTCGTCTTCTCCTCGTTCGACCCGGCGCAGCTGCGGG